>NZ_CP048670.1:0-3317492 GCF_015218525.1 Acinetobacter sp. YH12138
ATGCTTTGGACAGACTGCTTAACTCGCTTGCGACAAGAGCTTTCAGGAAATGTCTATACAATGTGGATACGCCCACTGGTGGCAGAAGATGCAGGTGATAGTCTAAAACTCTATGCACCGAATCCGTATTGGACACGCTATATTCAAGAGCACCATTTAGAACTGATTTCAATTTTAGCGGAACAGTTGTCTGAAGGTCGGGTACGTAAAGTCGAGATTTTGGTCGATTCACGGCCTGGTGCAATTTTATCTGCAGCTGAGCAACCTGCAACAACCACCGCAGCATTAGAGTCAACGCCACAAGTGTCGGCACCAACACGTCCTAAAAAAGAAAAAGAAGAGACGTCTTCAAAAAATAACCGTAAGCGTCAGCTTAACCCATTATTTACCTTTTCCTTGTTTGTTGAAGGTCGTTCCAATCAGATGGCGGCAGAAACCTGTCGTAAAGTCTTGACGCAGCCCGGTGCTTCGCAACATAACCCGTTATTTTTATATGGACCGACTGGTTTAGGTAAAACCCATTTAATGCAAGCCGTAGGTAATGCATTATTGCAAGCGAAGCCGAATGCACGTGTGATGTACATGACGGCTGAAAGTTTTGTACAAGACTTTGTGAGCTCGTTACAGCAAGGTAAGGTCGAAGAATTTAAGAAAAACTGTCGTTCGTTAGATTTGTTATTGGTGGATGATATTCATTTGTTGGCGGGTAAAGAGGCCAGCTTGGTTGAGTTTTTCTATACCTTCAACGCGTTATTAGATGAATCTAAGCAAATCATTTTAACCTCAGATCGTTATCCAAAAGAACTGACTGAACTTGATCCACGTTTGGTTTCACGTTTTTCGTGGGGCTTATCGGTGGGTGTTGAACCGCCTGATATTGAAACCCGTATTGAAATTTTACTGAAAAAAGCGGAAAGCAATGGGGTGGAACTTCCACGGAATTGTGCGTTGTTTATTGCTCAACAAGTGGTTGCCAATGTCCGTGAACTAGAAGGTGCGCTGAATAAAGTCGTAGCCATTTCTCGTTTTAAAGGCACCCCAATCGATCTAGATGTGGTGCGTGAATCGTTAAAAGATGTGTTGGCAATTCGTGCGCGCACCATCAGCACGGAAAATATTCAGCGTGTGGTGAGTGAATATTTCCGTATTCCACTGAAAGAATTGATTGGTCCAAAACGTACACGCATTTATGCACGTCCACGTCAGTTGGCTATGGGGCTAGCACGTGAGCTGACAGGGGATAGTTTTCCTGAAATTGGTATGGCTTTTGGTAATCGTGACCACAGTACTGTGATGCATGCCTGTGAAAAAGTACAAAGCCTGCGTGAAGAAGATCCAATCTTCAATGAGGACTATAAAAACTTGCAACGTCTGCTGCAAAGTTAAGTCTTTTCGTTCAAATTCTGTTCTTGCAATGCGGTATATTCTGCCGCATAGTACACTGCTAAAAAATTAATTTATTTTGTCTGTCTTCAGTTTTTAGAGGAATGTATCGTGCGTTTAAAAATCGCGAAAGAAAGCTTACTGAATGTTCTATCACATGTCGTAGGAGCGGTTGAACGTCGCCATACCTTAAATATTTTATCCAATGTAAAAGTACAGGTAACAGAGCAAGCTTTGACCATTACGGGGTCGGATCTTGAAGTGGAACTGGTTGCAAGCACATCACTTACTGAAGGTGCATGTTTACAAGCAGGTGTGACGACTGTTCCTGCACGTAAATTGATGGATATCTGTAAATCATTACCGTCAGCGGCATTGATTGATTTGCAAATTACTGAAGATCAACGTTGTATTTTAAAATCTGGAAACAGTCGTTTTGTATTGGGTACTTTGCCTGCAGAAGACTATCCATTATTAACCACTGAAAATACTCAAGGCACTCAAGTCGGTGTGACTCAGCGTGAGTTAAAGCGTTTATTTGAGAAAACATCTTTTGCCATGGCGGTTCAAGATGTGCGTTTCTATTTGACAGGTACTTTGCTTGAAATTGATGAAAATCAATTGCGTGCAGTAACGACCGATGGTCACCGTTTGGCGATGTGTGAAACAGCGGCAAGCTCGAATGCGACACAAGCAATGCAAGCGATTGTTCCACGTAAAGCTGTAGGTGAATTGCAGCGTCTATTGAGTGTTGAAGACGAGCAATTATCGTTGTTGATTGGTCGTGAATTATTAAATGTAACGATTACCATTGCCAGCCGTGATAAAGAGCAGGGTGATATTACCGTACGTTTCACCACAAAATTGATCGATGGTAAATTCCCTGACTACCGCCGTGTGATTCCACGTGGTGGTGATAAAAATGTGCGCATTGCACATGATGTATTTAAACAATCACTACAACGTGTGGCGATTTTAAGTAATGAAAAATTGCGCGGCGTATTCTTGAAGTTTGATGCGGACACTTTACAACTTCGTGCCAATAACCCTGAGCAGGATGAAGCTATCGAAGATCTCGCGATTCAATATGCTGATGCACCGATGGAAATGTCATTCAATGCACAGTACTTATTGGAAGTTCTGAATGTATTGGATGGTGATGATGTTGCAATGACCATGACAGAAGCCAACCAGTCTGTATTGGTACAAGATCCACAGCAACAAGATCAAACCTATGTTGTGATGCCAATGCGTGTTTAATTCGGACTGACGTCTCAATTATTATGCATATCACGCGTTTACATGTAGAACGTGTTCGAAATTTAAAGACGGTTGCACTCTCTGGGTTGCAGCCGTTTAATGTCTTTTATGGGCAAAATGGTTCAGGTAAAACTTCTGTATTAGAAGCAGTACATTTGCTGGCAACTGGACGTTCTTTTCGAACCCATATTCCGAAAAACTATATTCAAAATAATAGCCCTGACGCTGTCGTCTTTGCGCAGTCTGCAACAGACCGCATTGGTATGCAAAAAATGCAGTCGGGCGAGCAAGTGATTAAAGTCAATGGCGACCTAGTGGGGACACAAGGGCAGTTGGCTAAGATTTTACCGCTACAACTCATCGATCCACAAAGTACCGATATTATTGATCATGGTGCGAAGCCACGACGTCAACTTTTAGATTGGTTGATGTTCCACGTGGAACCGGAGTTTTACCATGCATGGCAATATTATGCACGGGCATTAAAACAGCGGAATAGTTTGCTGAAATCACGACGTCATTTGAGTCTGTCTGACTTAGAACCGTGGAACAAAATGCTCAGTGACTATGGTGAGATATTACATAGTCTACGCAGCAATGTGGTGGAACAGTGGACTCGATATTTTCAACAAGATCTTGAAGCATTATTGCCTGATTTAACAGTGACATTGGAATATAGTGCAGGCTTTCATGCTGAAACAGGACTGCTGAATGATCTGACCAATCAGCATTTTAAAGACTGCGAGCGTGGCTTTACTGAGTATGGTCCGCACCGTGCAGATTTAAGGTTAAAAACTGCTATGGGTGATGCAGATGTTGTGCTCTCTCGTGGGCAAAAAAAGTTATTGATCATGGCGTTAAAACTGTCACAGATTGCAATGCTACATGCTTGTAATAAGGAAACTGTGGTATTATTAGATGATCTGACAGCAGAATTAGATTTAACCGCACAACAGCGTTTAATTGAGCGTTTAAGCCATCTTGGTAGTCAAGTTTTTATTACCACTTTAGACCATGATTCAGTGCAAAAACACTTACATGATTTATCTATTTCTTATCAATTATTCAAAGTTGAAAATGGTACGGTGCAGGCTGTTGTGCAATGAAATACCACCTTTGGATAGACCTATTTTTCACTAGGGAGAAACCATGAGTTCAGAAGATCAAGCTGCTTCTCAAACAGAACAAACCATAGAAAAAGCTTATGATTCCTCTAGCATCAAAGTATTACGTGGTCTAGACGCTGTACGTAAGCGTCCGGGCATGTATATTGGTGATACTGACGATGGTACTGGCCTACACCACATGGTGTTTGAAGTTGTCGATAACTCAATTGATGAAGCGTTGGCAGGTCATTGTGACGAAATTCAAGTCACCATCCATGAAGATGAATCTGTAAGCGTATCGGATAACGGCCGTGGTATTCCTACCGACATTCACCCAGAAGAAGGTGTTTCTGCAGCAGAAGTGATTTTAACGATTCTGCATGCGGGCGGTAAATTTGACGATAACAGTTATAAGGTTTCAGGTGGTCTTCACGGTGTTGGCGTTTCAGTTGTAAACGCTTTATCAGAAAAGCTCCTATTAAATATTCGTCGTGCGGGTAAGAGCTATGAGCAGGAATATCGCCATGGCGATCCTGTCTATAAATTACGTGAAACTGGTGTGACTGAAACTTCAGGTACAACAGTCCGTTTTTGGCCAAGTTCTGAAACCTTCAGTCAAACGATTTTTAATGTCGATATTTTGGCGCGTCGTTTACGTGAATTATCTTTCCTGAATGCAGGTGTGCGAATTGTACTACGTGACGAACGTATCAATTTAGAACACGTTTATGACTATGAAGGTGGTTTGTCTGAGTTTGTAAAATATATTAACCAAGGCAAAACCCATCTGAATGATATCTTCCACTTCACTACTCAAGCCGATAATGGCATTGGTGTAGAAGTTGCATTGCAGTGGAACGATTCTTATCAGGAAAATGTTCGTTGCTTTACCAATAACATTCCACAAAAAGATGGCGGTACGCATTTAGCGGGTTTCCGTGCTGCATTAACCCGTGGCTTAAACAGCTACATGGAAAGCGAAAACTTACTCAAAAAAGAGAAAGTGGCGGTTTCTGGTGATGATGCGCGTGAAGGCTTAACTGCAATTGTTTCGGTGAAAGTGCCTGATCCAAAATTCTCTTCGCAAACCAAAGAAAAATTGGTGTCGAGCGAAGTGAAAACTGCGGTTGAACAAGCCATGAATAAATCGTTCTCTGAATATCTTTTAGAGAATCCACAAGCTGCTAAATCGATTGCAGGCAAAATTATTGATGCAGCACGTGCGCGTGATGCAGCGCGTAAAGCACGTGAAATGACTCGTCGTAAGAGTGCGCTTGATATTGCAGGCCTGCCAGGTAAATTGGCCGATTGTCAGGAAAAAGATCCTGCATTGTCTGAACTTTACTTAGTCGAAGGTGACTCTGCGGGCGGTTCTGCAAAACAGGGCCGTAACCGTAAGATGCAAGCGATTTTGCCGCTGAAAGGTAAAATCCTCAACGTGGAACGTGCACGTTTTGACAAGATGATTTCTTCACAAGAAGTGGGAACATTGATTACCGCTTTAGGCTGTGGTATTGGCCGTGAGGAATATAACCCAGACAAACTGCGTTATCACAAAATCATCATCATGACCGATGCCGATGTCGATGGTTCGCACATTCGTACGCTACTGTTGACTTTCTTCTTCCGTCAAATGCCAGAACTTGTGGAACGTGGATATATTTATATTGCACAGCCACCGTTGTATAAGCTGAAAAAAGGCAAGCAAGAACAGTACATCAAAGATAATGATGCACTTGAGACTTACCTGATTTCAAATGCAATTGATGAGCTTGAATTACACATCAGTGCAGAAGCGCCAGCCATTCGTGGTGAGGCTTTAGCGGGTGTGATTGCGGATTATCAAACCTCTCAAAAGAGCTTGCATCGTCTGACTGTACGTTATCCTGCAAGTGTGTTGGATGGTTTATTGGCAGTGGACGGCTTTAAGTTAGATCAAGCAAGTAACCAAGACTATGTACAGACTTGGGGTGAGCAGCTACGTGCCAATATTGAGAAAACTCAGCCTAGCTTACGTCCTGAATTAAGTTTAGAAACGTTTGAGAATGAGGATACCGAAGGCAATAAGTCAGCGACCTATTTCCCGCGTATTACCATCTATGTTCATAACTTACCACACCAATACTTGTTAGATTCAGGTCTATTAGGTTCAGGTGAATATGCGCGTTTACTCAAAAATTCGAAGAGTTGGTTCACCTTATTGGAAGAAGGTGCTTACCTACAAAAAGGCGAGCGCAAAATTCCAGTGAGCAGCTTCCATCAGGTTTGGCAAAACATCTTACAAGACTCACGCCGTGGCATGATGATTCAGCGCTATAAAGGTTTGGGTGAGATGAATGCTGAGCAGCTTTGGGAAACCACGATGGATCCTGAGAACCGTAACATGCTGCAAGTAACGGTACAGGACGCGATTGAAGCTGATCGTATGTTCTCTTGCTTGATGGGTGATGATGTGGAACCACGTCGTGCTTTCATTGAAGAAAATGCGTTAAATGCGGATATTGATGCCTAAATTCTGATTACAGAATCATTCAAAAAAGCACTCTTCGGAGTGCTTTTTTTTGTGTTATCTTAAATAAAATCGAATATTAAATCGCCAATTTGTGTTTTATAAAATTGACTTATTCTGATGCTAAGCTCAAATCTATTTGAACTTAGCAGCTAAAAATAAGAGGTCTATATATGATGGACAATCAACTTGAACACATTCGTGACATTTGGGTAAATGCATTTTTTACCGGAAATTATACCGTTCTTGCCAAATACGAAGATGAGCACTTTAAGGTGGTTTATGAGCAAGACGGGCGTGTCGAAAGTAATTATGTCCGCTATGAACGTATTGCACATGCAGTGAAGAATGGGGTTTGGAAACCACAAAAACCAGACGTAGAATTTGAAGAATATGAGTTTAATCGTGACCAAACTGAGTGCAAAATTTTAATTGGTTTAGCCGAAACACAGCAGCAAATACAGGAAATCTGGCATTTTGATCAGACCTGGAAAATACAAGAATTACGTTTTTTAAAGGCAAAAAAAGTCCATCCTTCTGCCTTATCTTAAACAATAAAAAGTTTAAATTGATGTAGTCAGTGGAGATAAAATGCATCCATCTTATAAATGTGGGTAAGTTTTGTGAATTTTCACATTTAATAGTGTTCAACATCAAAGTCATTTATAATTGTGGATAATATCATTTAAAAATATTTATCCACAAAAAAGGTGGTTCGATATTTTGAATTTAAAAAATAAAAATGAATTTAAAACCAAGATTTGAATTTAAAAATGGCTTTTATGGATAACTATGGCAATGAGTTTGATGTGAAGTATATTTTTTGAATTCATTTACAAAGTTAGGGTAAAAGCTATCGCTGAATTTTTAGATTCTTTCCGAATAGAAATGCCTTAACGATGCAATAACCAGTTGGATATGAACATTCGATTTTTTAAATATTTTTTAGATTTATAGTGTGATTATTATTGTGAAGTATAAATAAAAAATCGCCGTGGAACATTTAAATTTCACGGCGATTGATTTTTTGAGCTTAAGTTAGGTTTTCTTAATAATGCAAATCTAGGGTTTTGCTTTTTAAATTAAGCCTCAAAACTACTTTCCATTTCTTCTAATTCCATCATTAATTCAAGCATTTGCTCTTCGACAGATTCAAGTTTGGCTTTTAATTCTGTTTGCTCATTCATCAGTTTGAGTAAGTCATCTTTACGACTGGCTTCATATAAAGCACTGTCTGCTAATAATTCCTCGATTTCGTTTAAGCGTGGCTGAATTTTGCTGATTTGCGCTTCATTTTTTTCAATGTTTTTACGAATCGGGCGGGTCAATTCACGCTGACGTGCAGCTTCTTTACGTTGCGCTTCTTTATCGACTTTGGAAATCGTCGGTTTAGTTTCAACTTGAGATTTGATGGGA
This sequence comes from Acinetobacter sp. YH12138, assembly GCF_015218525.1. Classification (NCBI taxonomy): domain Bacteria; kingdom Pseudomonadati; phylum Pseudomonadota; class Gammaproteobacteria; order Moraxellales; family Moraxellaceae; genus Acinetobacter; species Acinetobacter sp. YH12138. The sequence goes on from NZ_CP048670.1 coordinate 7,675, forward strand.
GTCGGGGCTTGTTGACTATTTTTCATCATGTCGATCCGTGCTTGACGCAGCCAATCGGCATAAGCCACGAGGTCACCATCAAATTCGCGACATTTCCCATGATGTACCAATAATAATTCGTCACAAACACTGGCAATCAATTGACGTTCATGCGAAACCAAAACCACAGCGCCTTCAAAGTCTTGTAATGCCATAGTTAGCGCATGACGCATATCAAGGTCTAAATGGTTGGTCGGTTCATCTAGAATTAAAACATTGGGGCGCTGCCAAACAATCAAAGCCAAAGCCAATCGTGCTCGTTCACCGCCTGAAAATCCTTCACTTGGCGTATCCATGCGTTCGCCACTAAAACCAAAGCTACCTAAGAATGAACGTAATGCCGCTTCACTGATTTTTTTGTCAGCGATTCGAGATAATTGCAACATTGGGCTGGCATTGCCATCTAGAGCATCCATTTGATGCTGTGCAAAATAGCCAATATTCAACAGTTCCGAGGCTTTGCGTGTCCCTTGTAATAAGGGAAGATCACCAACCAAGGATTTAATTAAGGTTGATTTACCAGCACCATTCATTCCCAGTAAACCAATACGACTGTTTGGGGTAATCTGTAAATTCACATTGGTGGCAATCAGTTTGTCACCATAGCCAATGTCGACATGTTCCATTTGTAACAGTGGTGAGCTCATTTTGGTTGGCTCACGGAAACTAAAGGTAAATGGCGTATCGACATGCGCGGCAGAAAGTTCCTGCATGCGTTCTAATTGTTTAATACGACTTTGAGCCTGCTTAGCTTTAGTGGCTTTAGCTTTAAAACGGTCAATAAATTTTTGGAGATGCGCACGAGTTTCGAGTTGTTTTTCATAGGCTTGTTGTTGTTGTGCCAAGCGCTCAGAACGGGTGCGTTCAAAGGTTGAATAGTTACCGGTGTAAAGCGTCAGCTCTTGATTTTCGATGTGTAAAATATGATCAGTCACCGCATCTAAGAAATCACGGTCATGTGAAATCAAGATCAGTGTGCCTTCGTAAGCTTTTAACCAATCTTCTAACCACAAAATCGCATCTAAGTCTAAGTGGTTGGTTGGCTCATCGAGTAATAATAGGTCAGAACGGCTCATCAGGGTACGCGCAAGGTTTAAACGCATACGCCAACCACCTGAAAAGCTTGAAACATTGAGCTGGGACTGATGTTCAAAGAAACCCAGGCCGGCCATCAGTTGTGAGGCTTTTGATGGAGCTGTATAGCCATGGATTTCATCAAATCGGCCATATAAGTGTGCCAGCGCTTCATTGTCTAATTGTTCTGGATGTTCAAGTTTATGTTGTATATCCCAATATTCTTCATCGCCTGAAAGAACGAAATCAATCGCTTTCATATCGAGCGCTTTGATTTCTTGCGCCATATGCGCGACGGTCCATACCGCAGGACGAGTTAATGAACCACCATCAGATTCCATTCCACCTAAAAGTGCAGAAAAAAGAGTCGATTTACCTGCACCATTTACACCGGTTAAGCCGATTTTCCAGCCTGGATGCAATTGCATAGATGCTTTTTGAAATAAAACACGCCCACCGCGACGAATGGAAAGTTGGTCTAACTGAATCATGGAACTAACTAAACAAGAAGAATGTGAGGCTATTCTAATGGATGGCTTTGCAAAAGAAAAAACAAAGCATCGCAACCATCTGAAAAAATGTGACAGATTCCACGTATTTAGGTATATTGAATGGGCTTTAGTATTAAAAAAATATTTCAAGTTGTTGTTTTAAATGGATTAATAAAACATATTGGGAATATAAGAAATGAGAAAAGGGATTTTAATTTTATCGCTTCTTTCAGGTGTGATGTCTGCACAAAGCTATGCCAATCAGAAGGTCTGTGTGTTCGATTTACTTGGAAAAGCAGGGGAATCTTATAAGCTAATGGAAGAGTGGTCTCTAGCCAGTAAGGCATGGGGAGCACAAGTTCAACTGATTTCATATCAAGATGAATCCAAAGTCGATAAAGATTTTAAAGAAGGGAAATGTGACGCATTTTATATGACCTCGATGCGGGCACGTGCGTATAACAAATTTGCTGGTTCGATTGATGCCATTGGCGGTGTACCGAACAATACCATCGCACAAAAAGCCATTACCTATGTCTTAGATAAGCGGAACAGTAAGCGACTGATTACCAATTCAGGTAAAGATAGTTATGAAGTGGCAGGGATTGGGCAAATTGGTTCAGCCTATATTTTTGTCCGTGATCGCAATATCAATAATTTAGAAAAAGCTGAAGGTAAAAAATTTGCCATTTTGCATTATGACTATGCGCAAAAAGAGATGGTCGACCGTGTCGGCGCTGTGCCAGTCATGTCGGAAATTTCCAATTTTATTCGCAAATTTAATCAGGCCGAAGTTGAAATTGTGGCTGCGCCGGCTTATGCCTTTAAGCCACTCGAAATTTCAAAAGGCTTAGGCACTACTGGGGCGATGGTTAATTTTCCTGTGGTGAATGTCACGGCAGACCTGATTATTCGTAACAATAAATTCCCAGATGGTTTTGCTGAACCCTCTCGGCAATGGTTCGTTAAACAATTACCGAAAAGTTTTGCCATGGTAAAACGCATGGAAGCTGAAATTCCTGCCAAATATAAGATGAATCTCAGCAAAGATGATCAGTTGAAATATCAGAAAATTTTGCGTGAAGGACGGATGGATTTAACCAAACAAGGAATCTACGACTCCACCATGATGACGGTACTGAAAAAAGCACGTTGTACGATTGAGCGAACCAATTTTGAGTGTTCAGTGGCGGGTGAATAAGCTTTTTTCTGTATTTCTTTGTAAAGTTTCATAAAAAGGCTGTAAATGCAAAAAGCCTTTTTTGCATACAACATGATGATTATATTTATAATTTTGCCTTAAATAAAAAAGTGATATTAATCACAAAAAAACAGAATGTGCCAAAATGACATAAATAAATGGAGTAAATGCTCTATTTTTTTTAAATTAACTTGCTTAATATCGGCGTTGTGTAAGGACACCTCTGAACCATAAAAAGATTTGAAAGGAAAATAGAATGAAAAAAACGCTCCTATCATTGGCTACATTTGCTGCAATTGGCTTTGCTGGTTCAGCTCAGGCAGCAAAAGTAGATATCTGTGTATTTGACTTACTGGGTAAGTCAGGTGAGTCATACCAAATGGCTCAGGAATGGGCGCTTGCAGCAAAAGGCTGGGGTGCTGAAATTAACTTAATTCCGCGTCAAGATGAAGCAGTAGCCGACAATGATTTTAAAGCGGGTAAATGTGATGGCGTATTTATGACGGCAATGCGTGCTCGTCAATACAATAAATTTGCAGGTTCGATTGATGCGCTTGGTGGCGCACCGAGCAATGCAATTGCGCAACGTGCGATTACCTTTGCATTAGACCAACGTAATGCTGCAAAAATGGTCAGCAACCTAGGTGGTAAGAAATACGAAGTGGCGGGTATTGCTCCACTGGGTTCAGCATTCATCTTTGTCAAAGACAAAAAAATTGACTCAATTGAAAAAGCAGCAGGTAAAAAGTTTGCAGTATTAGGCTATGACGAAGCACAAAAAATCATGGTGCAACGTGTCGGCGCTCAAGCTGTGGTTTCAGATGTATCTAACTTTGTGGCGAAGTTTAATAATGGTCAGGTCGATATGGTGGGTGCGCCTGCGTATGCCTACAAACCATTAGAGATTTATAAGGGTTTAGGTACCAATGGTGCGATGTTTAACTTCCCAGTTTTACAAGTGACCGCGGACTTTATTATTCGTCCTGATCAGTTCCCAGCAGGCTTTGGTCAAAAATCTCGTGATTGGTTTGTGAAACATTTACCGAAGAGTATTGCGATGATTAACCGTTTAGAGGCGGGTATTCCTGCGAAATATAAACTTAACTTAAGTGCAGAAGATAAAACCAAATATCAAAAATTATTGCGTGAAGGTCGTATGGATATGACGAAACGTGGCATTTATGATGCGGGCATGATGTCAGTATTGAAAAAGGCACGTTGTTCTGTCGATAAAGCCAATTTTGAATGTTCACTTAGCGGCGAATAAACTGATATTTAAAGAAAAAAGCCTGGATTTATCCGGGCTTTTTTTCGCAAATGCACAGGTCATTTTCGCCATTGAGTCAGCAAAATATTCAGGTAATCTAAATTGAAATCGAGGGCTGTGAGTATATTTAATCATACTCCGCATGACCCAAAAATCAAAAAATGGTTAAAACAAAAACAGTAAAAAACAAGGAAAGTCAGTATGAAACAATGGACAAAGGCATTGAGTATTGCTGCTGCGTTAATGGTGGTGAATGGCGTAGCTCAAGCAAAGCAAGTGGTGTGTGTATTTGATTTGGTGGGTAAAAATGGTGATGTTTTTACCCTGATGAGAGATTACCAATTGGCGGCAAAAAACTGGGGCGCAGACATTGAGCTCCGCGTCGGTCAAAATGAAGCGGTGATTGCAGAAGATTTTAAAGCCGGTAAATGTGATGGGATTAGTGTTACTGGTATGCGTGGTCGTCAATTTAATAATTTTACCGGTTCTTTAGATGCCATTGGTGCGATTCCAGATTTGAAATTGGCCGTAAAAGTTATGCAAGGCCTTGCAAGTCCAACATTTGCTAAGAGCATGGTCAATAGTAAATATGAAGTGGCAGGTGTGATACCTGTTGGTGATGCCTATCTGTTAGTGAATGACCGAAGTATTAATACTGTCGCTAAAGCAGCAGGTAAAAAAATTGCGGTGCTTGACTACGATGAAGCACAGAAAATTATGGTGCAGCAGGTCGGAGCTCAAGCAGTCAGTGCCGATGTAACCAATTTTGGCGCCAAATTTAACAATGGTCAGGTAGATATAATTGGGGCACCTGCTGCGGTGTTCAAACCATTAGAATTACATAAAGGTTTAGGCAGCAAAGGCGCAATCGTCAATTATCCAATTTTACAAGTGACGGGAAATATCATTATTCGCCCAGATAAATTCCCAGCGGGGTATGGACAAAAATCACGTGATTGGGTCAAAACACAATTACCTCGTGCATTCACGATATTAGGCAAAATGAAGTCAGAAATTCCAGCCAAATATTGGATGGATGTTCCAACAGCAGACAAAGCTGGTTATCAAAAAATGATGCGTGAAGCGCGTATCGATTTGACTAAACGTGGTATCTACGACAAGCGAATGATGAAACTATTATGGCAATTCCGCTGTAAACAAGACCCTAAAAACTTCGAATGCGCATTACAGGAAGAAAACTATAAATAAGTTTTAAATGAATCTTGAGAAAAATACTCTGATTTAACTTTAAACTGTGAAGACTGACCATATATTGAGTATGTTATACTTGAAATATGGTCTTTTCTTTTTAAAGACACCCCAATGACTCAGAGGAATCCATCATGAATGCTCAAGCACTTGTGCTGACTGACAATGCTGCCAATAAAGTACGCCAATTGCGTGAGAGTGAAGGTAATCAAGACCTTATGTTACGTGTATATGTGACTGGTGGTGGTTGTTCAGGTTTCTCATATGGATTTAATTTTGCTGAAAGCCAAAACGAAGATGATGCTGAATTTATCAATGGTGATGTGAAGATGTTGGTTGATTCACTGAGCTATCAATATTTAGTTGGTTCAACAGTCGACTATATTGAAGGTCTTGAAGGTTCTCGATTTGTGGTTCAAAACCCGAATGCGACAACCACGTGTGGATGTGGATCTTCATTCTCGATCTAATCGTGATGATGAATTGAGCCATAAAAAAGCCCTCATTTAGAGGGCTTTTTTAATGTTTAAAATCGATATTAGGCTTCAAATTTTAGTGCTTCTAATAGATCTAAAATTACGGTAGTCACGTCTTGAGTCAATTGATAATTATTAAAAATTTCATATGCCGTAATGGTGACATCGGTATCACTCGGAAGCAGGCGTTGTTCTTCTTCGATGAGGTCACGGATCGGCAATAGGGTTTGTTTGACCTGTAAATGCAAGACATCTTTAAACTCAAGATTTTCGTCTTCGAGCTCAATTAATTGCTCATTAAAAAAGGGTAAAAGTACCGCATGGAGATAAGGTTGAATGTCTGTAATATCAAAAATCTCAATATCACGGGTTTGTTCAATCGTGCTGATGTGGTCATTCACTTCAATTAAGATATGGTAGTAACTCACATTGCTCTCCACGTAAGATGTCATTGATATAAGGGAATTATTGCAAATCAACAATAACATGAAATGCTAATTATTGTTGGTGAATCCTATAATATCCTTATAGATTGTATGGTTTTTTTTGCTTAGGGTGTTCTAACGATAATATAGTAAGCCTTGGTCTGCTGGCATCAGTTTAAAGTTTTCTAATTGTTGCGCGCCTAAGATTGGGTACATTAATGCAGCAGGGTCATTATGGTGAGATAAGCCGAGAGCATGTCCGAGTTCGTGGGCAAGGGTAAGGCGTAAATCATCTTCGGCATCAAATTGATAAATCTGAATCTGATCGCCCATAAAGACACCTTTATGAAACTCTCGTGCAGGAAAGCGCTGACTGGCTTGTATCACGCCTGCATTATATTGATCGATTTGCTGGTTATAGCTTAAGACTTGTTGGTTAAATTGATCATTTTGCTGATTAAATCGATCTATTTCTTGGTCTAATTGCATCGCTTGTGCTTTAACTTGCTCAAGTTCTCTTTCAACGCGTTGCATATTGGGGCCTTGCGCATGCTCGATTCGGCTCCAACCCATACGTTCTTGCGACAGTTGTACTATTTCAGCACGGATCATGGCTTGTTTTGATCGGAGCTGTTGCTCATTCATCTCCAGACCTTTTCTCGAATTTGCTAAGTTCTCGGCATATAAATCATTACGGGCTTTATCTGCGGCTAAGGTCTTTTGGACTTGCTTATAGGCATTGTATTGTTCTTGGCGGTCATCATAAATTAGATGGATCGCCAGTTGTGCATCTGGGTCATAGATAAATAACGGTTTGAGTGTCCCTTTATGCCATATCTCTGCGGCTTCTTGGCTAAGTTGAATGACTTGTTGCTGGCTTAATCCAAAACGCGGATCGACATCAGCAACCCGATAACGCAGTCGGGTATCGAGAGGGTGTAAAAGTCGATCTGAAATTGAATTAAATTTCAGTTGAGGATGCTGCTTGGTTTGATAGATCCACCAAGTACTCAAAACGATGACAACAATAATTAAAATCAAACGCATAGCGTCGCAAAACTTGATTATTTTGCATTAATTTAACTGAAATTTAGCGCTATGCAAATCTAAGTTTAGATTGATAGTGAGTCGAGAAGAATGTGGCTGTTTGAACGTTTGCGTGTTATTTGAATATTGCCTGATGCAGATAAAATCATCCACAAAAAAAACCGCGCTTTCGCGCGGTCTTTTTGAGCTTTGAAAGACTCAGTTAAAGCGACAAATTATTTTTTGTCATCTTTCACTTCAGTGAACTCAGCATCTACAACGCCGTCATCTGCTTTTTGAGCTTGACCTTCAGCGCCTTGGAAAGCGTTAGGATCAAAACCTTCAGCACCGCCTTGACCTTGTGCAGCTTCATAAGCACGTTGAGTGATCGGCATAATGATGTTTTGAAGTGCTTCAGTTTTCGCTTTGATTGCATCTACATCGTTTTCTTTAGTTGCTGCTTCGAGCTCAGCTACAGCAGCATCGATTGCAGATTTCTCATCAGCAGTTACCTGTTCGCCAAGATCTTTTACTGCTTTTTGAGCAGAAGAAACAAGTGCATCAGCTTCGTTACGTGCTTTCGCTAATTCTTCAAATTTACGATCTTCTTCAGCATTCGCTTCAGCATCTTTGATCATCGCTTCAATTTCAGCATCGCTCAAACCAGAGTTAGCTTTAATTTGAATTGATTGCTCTTTACCTGTGCTCTTATCTTTTGCAGATACTTTCAAGATACCATCAGCGTTGATGTCAAATGATACTTCAATTTGTGGTACACCACGTGGAGCAGGTGGAATATCGCCCAATTGGAAGTTACCCAACAATTTGTTTTGTTGAGCCATTTTACGTTCACCTTGGTAAACTGAAATGTCTACAGCTGGTTGGTTGTCTGCAGCAGTTGAGAACACTTGAGATTTCTTCGCAGGAATCGTCGTGTTTTTCTCAATGATCGCTGTTAACACGCCACCCATTGTTTCAATACCAAGTGTAAGCGGAGTTACGTCAAGAAGAAGTACGTCAGTTTTATCACCTGAAAGTACTGCACCTTGAATCGCAGCACCCATCGCTACAGCTTCATCTGGGTTCACGTCTTTACGTGGCTCACGGCCGAAGAACTCTTGTACTTTTTGTTGTACAAGTGGCATACGAGACTGACCACCCACCAAGATTACGTCAGAGATGTCAGAGGTTGAAAGACCTGCATCTTTAAGTGCAATCTTACATGGTTCAATTGTACGAGCAACCAATTCAGCAACTAAACCTTCAAGTTTAGAGCGAGTCACGTTGATCACTAAGTGTTTAGGACCAGTCGCATCTGCTGTGATGTATGGAAGGTTGATTTCTGTTGCATTCGAAGAAGAAAGCTCGATTTTTGCTTTTTCAGCAGCTTCTTTTAAACGTTGAAGTGCAAGAGGATCTTGTTTCAAGTTTACGCTTTGTTCTTTCTTGAACTCTTCAACCAAGTATTCAATTAATGCATTATCGAAGTCTTCACCACCAAGGAATGTATCACCGTTTGTAGACAATACTTCGATTTGTTGGTCGCCATCAAGATCAGCGATTTCAATGATTGATACGTCGAAAGTACCACCACCTAAGTCGTAAACCGCAACTTTACGGTCGCCTTCTTTTTTGTCCATACCGAACGCAAGTGCAGCAGCCGTTGGTTCGTTGATGATACGTTTAACATCTAAACCAGCAATTTTACCTGCATCTTTCGTTGCTTGACGTTGAGCATCGTTAAAGTACGCAGGAACAGTAATTACCGCTTCAGTTACTGTTTCACCAAGGTAGTCTTCAGCTGTTTTTTTCATCTTTTTCAAGATTTCAGCAGAGATTTGTTGTGGTGCAAGTTTCTTGTCGTTTACGTCAACCCAAGCATCGCCATTGTCAGCTTTGATGATTTTGTAAGGTACAAGGCCGATATCTTTTTGCACAGCTTGGTCTTGGTACTTACGACCGATCAAACGTTTGATTGCAAATAATGTGTTTTTAGGGTTAGTCACTGCTTGACGTTTAGCAGATTGACCGACAAGGATCTCGCCATCTTTATACGCAATAATAGATGGAGTTGTACGAGCGCCTTCAGCGTTGTCGATTACTTTTACTTTGTCGCCTTCAAGTACTGCTACGCAAGAGTTTGTAGTACCTAAGTCAATACCAATGATTTTCGCCATTTGGATGTTTCCTCTAAAATTCTTTTATTCCCAAACTCTTCCCTTTCTCAAAGGGAAATAAAAAGGGATTTACTTGTTATCCGATATGAGAGCCAATCAAAAATTTTCAAGTAATATTGGTTAAAATTTTTAATTCGTCTCAGAAAATTTGTCTTTATGCACCAACCATAACCATAGCAGGGCGTAATAGGCGACCGTTTAAACTATAGCCTTTTTGCAATACTGTTCCGATTTCATTCGATTTGGCATTTGGATCGATGCCCACAGCTTGGTGAAGATCTGCATTGAAACCATTTGCAGTATCCACAGCAACCACACCAAATTTTTCTAAAGTGCTGAGCAATGATTTCAGTGTAAGTTCTACACCTTCAGATAAACCTGATTTTTCATCACCTGCCGCAGCAATCGCGCGTTCAAGGTTATCAACTGACTCAAGCAATTGTTTTGCAAATTTTTCCAGCACAGTGTCTTTATGCTTTTCAGATTCGCGTTGAATGCGTTCTACACTTTTTTGCGCTTCATATACGGCATTTGCAGTACGTGCTTTTTCAAGTTTTAAGCTTTCTTCTAAATTGGTGATTTGTGCTTGTAAATCTTCAACTGAAACTTCAGCTTGCTCGTTTTCAGCTTGAGTTTGCTGTTCTGCTTGCTCTTGTTGAAGATCTTGAGCGTCTTGGTTTTGCTCAGTCGCCATTGATTTACTCCGTTTAAATGGGTTCTTAAACATGTTCAGTCCTTATAGCTGTGCGTTCAAACGACATCGATGCGTAACTGCCATGCGTTTTGAATTCATGATTAATAAAAGAAATCGGGGCAGGGGATAAAAATTCAAGCGAAGTCAGCGATTAAATGCAGTTTTTTATTCAAATAAATGGTTTTTCAGCAAAATATCGACTGCAAAATTAAATTCTATGAAAATATAAATTATTGATTTGAATGTATAATCATATTTTGATCGGATTTGTAGATTTTCATCATAAATTTTAACGGTTTCTCTTTGTGCCTGAAAATTTGAATAATTTATCTATCGGAAGTGACCATATCCACTGGAGAGAGGGATATGGTGACTACCTCTAGATTTTAGAAACACTTTTCCATGCTGATTTCCCAAGAATCAGCATTTTTTTTGCCTCAAAAATAGTGGTTAATATTTATACATAAAAACTCTTAGTATCAGTTTTATTAAATATTTCACAAAAAATGATCAGCACAGTATTCTTTGTTTCAGATTCTATCGCTGTAGTTTCCGAATTTATTTCGAATGTGTTTTTCATGGCCTGCTTCTCTCATAAGCAGGCTTTTTTTTGCATGAAATTTATAAAAACAGCCACTTAAGTAACTGAGTTGCAAGTTTTGTTGGAATTTATTGTATTCAAAAGCTCTGATCACGCTTTATTTAAAACCATTTATATTTATTTTATTAATAAAAAACAAAGCACTTGAGTTAAATAAATGATGTAAAGCCTCAAAATGAAAGAAAACTGCCTAATTAATAAAACGTTTCATAAGCTGTACCGTGCCTCGTAAAAAGTACAACTCAGAAGGTGGGAACTTCACAGAATTATTTTCCATTATGACTCGGGCAAAGTTGAGCTTTGCTTTTAATGATTCAATGAAGGAAATAATGAAGATGAAAAAAATTGGTTTATTCGCTGTCGCAGTTTTAGGTTTTGGTTTAGCTGCGGTAGGTTGTACGTCTCAAGATACTGTAGAATCTCCAGAAACCGCACAAGTAACGTCTGCAACTGAAGCATCTGTTACGACAGAACAATCAGGTGCTGTGGTTCAAGCAGATCCATCAGCTCAAGGTGCTGAAGTTCAATCTGCGCCTGCACCACAACCTACAGTTCAGCAATAAGATTGTTTAATGCTCTCTGACCTGTAACAACAGGCAGTCAAGAATAGACAGAAGATAGGATGCCTCTTCTGTCTATTTTCTTTTCTATTGCTTTTTTTACCTTTTCTATTTTTAGTGAGCGAAAAAAAAGCCCATCATGTAGATGAGCTTTTTACTTCTAACCGATCTGCAAAAAACATCAATTAACGGCGATTTTCCCATGCGCGACGACGTTCTTCAGCCGCTTTACGTTGTTGATCTGATGCCTTTCTTAAATCTTGAATATTTTTTTTGCGCTCTTGCTCAGTTTGTTTTCTACGATCTTGGCTGGCTTTACGGCGCTGTTCTTCTAAACGCTGACGCTCTTTGCTGACTTTTTGACGATCTTGTTCAGCACGTTTACGACGTTCCGCTTCAGAGTTTTTACGCTGTTGTTCTAGACGTTGACGTTCGAGTTCGTTTTTACGACGATCCCACTCTTGTTGATTTTTACGATTCTGTTCCCAGTTACGCTGGTCAAGTTGCTGCTTTCTACGTTCAAGCTCTAAACGATTACGTTGTTGTTGCTGACGTTCCCATGTACGACGGTCTTGTTCATAACGACTGTCGTAACGGCGATCATAACGATTGTCATAGCGTCGATCATTATTATCATAACGGCGGTCATAACGTTGATCATAACGTCCATCGTAGTAACCATCTTCAGGGAATGCTACGCAGCCTACAGCCAAAAAAGCAGTCGCAAAAGACAGAAGGATGATCTTTTTAGCCATGGTGAGTATCCTTTATCGAGAATGGGTTAGCATAATCAACCCATAAAACTTGGGTAAATTGTCAATGACAACTCTATAAAAGAAGATTAGCTTAACTAGGTCTGTACTATGTATGTTGATGTTGAGACTTATATGTGAATATGGTCACATTTGACCTAGATCATGTAGAAAGTATGAAGAGCATAATTCGAAGGATAGAGCATGTTTGCATTGAATGAATCACTTAAAAATATGAAAGATAAAGGCCAAGGTACGGCTGCTCGGTTACTTGATCGTCTTCCTAACTTTGCCAAAGAAAGCCTCGCAAAACGTCTCGATTATCCGTTTATTTTTCCAGAATTAGATCCGCTGGTGAAATGCATGATGGCGGCTCAACTCAAGCAAGGTAAGTCAGGCTTTGTGACTGAAGACTATGTGAAGTCTCGTAAATTATTTGATTTACAGATGGAGTCGATCAAGACCAAGCCGACCTTTGTGAAACAAGTGCAAGATATACGTCTACCTTTACAAAGTGCTACGCTGTTTGCGCGTCATTATCATCCTGCTCCAAATAAAAAATTACCGATGATCGTGTTCTATCACGGTGGTGGTTTTGTGGTGGGTGGTCTAGACACGCATGATGAAGTTTGTCGTTTATTGGCCGTGCATGCCAAAGCACAAGTTTTAAGTATTGATTATCCACTCACGCCAGAGGCCAGCCCAGCTCAATTAATGCAAAGTTGTGAAGATGCCTTGGCTTGGACTTATCAAAATAGTCGTCAGTTTAAAATTCTAAAAAATCGAATTGCGGTGGCAGGGGATAGTGCAGGCGGCAATATTGCTACCGCAGTTGCGCAGCGCAGTGCTCAGAAAGTTTTTGCCCCGCAAGCTCAGCTATTAATTTACCCAGTAGTGGATTTCAAGAGTCGCCACCCATCTTTCTATGCGTATAAAGATGGTCTAGTTCTGACTGAAAAAGATATTGATGTCGTAACGGCTTTATATGCAGAACAACATGCTGTGGCCTTGGATGATCCATTAATTTCACCGACCTATGGAAAATTGGCAGGTATCGCACCTGCGTATATCGTGACGGCAGGGCATGACGTTTTACATGACGAAGGTGAAATTTATTCGCATAAACTCCGTCAGCAAGGGGTAAAAGTGTTTTATCAAGAATATACCGATCAAACCCATGGTTTTATCAATTTAACCCCGGTTTCGCACCGAGCTAAAAAATACGTGATCGAGATCAGTACGAAGTTCCGTAAATTTTGGGATAAACGTAGCTAATCATTCCTTTATATAAAGTAAACCCAGTGTTTCACGTGAAACACTGGGTTTTTATTTATTGAGTTATTTATCTTGGATTTTTGCAGCAGGAAATACGAGGCTAAATTCGGGGACATAAAAGCTTTGCAATAATCGTGCTTCGGCAAAATTAGGAAAAATCTTCTGCGTGTTGTGCCATTCTACCTGTTTCAGTTTAGAGAGCCGTCCACGAAACTTCGGTGAAAATTGATAGCTCTTACCTTCCCACGCTTGTCTGATTTGCAACATCGCTGCTGGGATATGATGACTATTAATATAGAAAGAACGCTGTGAACGTGATTTTTTTAAACGGATCTGCATTTTGTGTTGTTCAACTTCTATAGTACAGACCACTTCATTGTCATGTTGTTGCCATTCAAACTTTGCCAACTCTTTAGGAATACCCCAGAGTTTTTGACCATGAATGACAGAGATATCTGTCGAAACATAAATCGTAGGAATCGAACTTAACCTTTTCTTACTCCATAAAGGGTGATCTAAAATCAGCAATTCGTCATAAGGACCCACAGGCGAATCATGGTATCGGACCAATAACACCTGAACCACACGACCTAAAGGCGATGTCGCTAAACGGAACATCTGCGCTTGTTGGATAAAACTCGGAGAGATCCAATAATTCAAAATAAAAGCATCGCCACGCAGTTGCCAAGGCGGTAAATGTGTCAATGGAGTGTCCGACGGTATTATTTGCGTCATCATTGTTCTCGTTTTAATAATGGCAGAATAATTACTTTTTAATCATCAAAGACTAATATACAGTCAATAACAAGTACGAGATCAACCAGAAGAGTTAGCAAATGTTAAAACAGATTTTATTTACCGCAGCACTTGGCTGTGTGAGCTTAAGCAGTTTTGCTGCCAATACTATTGTCGAAATGAAAACCTCTCAAGGTAATATTGAAATTGAGCTATTCAATGACAAGGCACCTATCTCAGCTAAAAACTTTGAAAGCTATGCAAAAGAAAAATTTTATAACGGCACGATCTTTCATCGTGTGATTCCTGGATTTATGGTTCAGGGTGGGGGTATGGATGTCAAAATGCAGGAGAAGCCAACAAAAGCGGCTATTAAGAATGAATCAAGTAATGGCTTGAGCAATAAACGCGGCACATTGGCAATGGCACGGATGAATCATCCTGATTCAGCAAGTAGTCAGTTCTTTATTAATGTTGCAGACAATGACTTTCTCAATAAAAGTGCAATGAATGCGGGATATGCTGTTTTTGGTAAGGTCACTAAAGGTATGGATATCGTCGATAAAATCGTAAAAGTTCCAACTGCGAACTATGGAATGCACCAGAATGTCCCTGTAAACCCAGTGGTTATACAGAGTGTGGTGATTAAAGCAGCACCTGTAAAAAACTAAGCACACAAAATAGGAAAAATATTTTACATGATATTTGTAATAAATATCATGTATTTATGTGAATAAAGTGTGTTTTTTGAACCATAATGGTGCATAAAAATAAAACACTCGTGTTCTTTGTGAGTGAAAAGCACTTGCACGTGTAAGAAATTGCCCTATAATGAGCACCATACCGACGAGATAGACGGAAACGAACGAAACGCGAAGCGTTGAGTTGTTAAGTTTATCGAAGTCTAGCTTCTAGCATTGACGAGATGTTAGGAAGATCATTAAGAGATTATGAAGAACAACTTGTGTGGATTTTTACTGATTGATTGATCGAAATTATTTTCATTGATTGATGGTAGAAATTACTCGAAGTTTATTTGAGCAAATTTTTGTCAGTAATTGATGAGCCAAGATTGGTACACTATATGTACTATTGATTTTAAACTGAAGAGTTTGATCATGGCTCAGATTGAACGCTGGCGGCAGGCTTAACACATGCAAGTCGAGCGGGAATAGGTAGCTTGCTACCGATTTCTAGCGGCGGACGGGTGAGTAATGCTTAGGAATCTGCCTATTAGTGGGGGACAACATTTCGAAAGGGATGCTAATACCGCATACGTCCTACGGGAGAAAGCAGGGGATCTTCGGACCTTGCGCTAATAGATGAGCCTAAGTCGGATTAGCTAGTTGGTGGGGTAAAGGCCTACCAAGGCGACGATCTGTAGCGGGTCTGAGAGGATGATCCGCCACACTGGGACTGAGACACGGCCCAGACTCCTACGGGAGGCAGCAGTGGGGAATATTGGACAATGGGGGGAACCCTGATCCAGCCATGCCGCGTGTGTGAAGAAGGCCTTTTGGTTGTAAAGCACTTTAAGCGAGGAGGAGGCTACTTTGGTTAATACCTAGAGATAGTGGACGTTACTCGCAGAATAAGCACCGGCTAACTCTGTGCCAGCAGCCGCGGTAATACAGAGGGTGCGAGCGTTAATCGGATTTACTGGGCGTAAAGCGTGCGTAGGCGGCTTTTTAAGTCGGATGTGAAATCCCCGAGCTTAACTTGGGAATTGCATTCGATACTGGGAAGCTAGAGTATGGGAGAGGATGGTAGAATTCCAGGTGTAGCGGTGAAATGCGTAGAGATCTGGAGGAATACCGATGGCGAAGGCAGCCATCTGGCCTAATACTGACGCTGAGGCACGAAAGCATGGGGAGCAAACAGGATTAGATACCCTGGTAGTCCATGCCGTAAACGATGTCTACTAGCCGTTGGGGCCTTTGAGGCTTTAGTGGCGCAGCTAACGCGATAAGTAGACCGCCTGGGGAGTACGGTCGCAAGACTAAAACTCAAATGAATTGACGGGGGCCCGCACAAGCGGTGGAGCATGTGGTTTAATTCGATGCAACGCGAAGAACCTTACCTGGTCTTGACATAGTAAGAACTTTCCAGAGATGGATTGGTGCCTTCGGGAACTTACATACAGGTGCTGCATGGCTGTCGTCAGCTCGTGTCGTGAGATGTTGGGTTAAGTCCCGCAACGAGCGCAACCCTTTTCCTTATTTGCCATCGGGTTAAGCCGGGAACTTTAAGGATACTGCCAGTGACAAACTGGAGGAAGGCGGGGACGACGTCAAGTCATCATGGCCCTTACGACCAGGGCTACACACGTGCTACAATGGTCGGTACAAAGGGTTGCTACTCCGCGAGGAGATGCTAATCTCAAAAAGCCGATCGTAGTCCGGATTGGAGTCTGCAACTCGACTCCATGAAGTCGGAATCGCTAGTAATCGCGGATCAGAATGCCGCGGTGAATACGTTCCCGGGCCTTGTACACACCGCCCGTCACACCATGGGAGTTTGTTGCACCAGAAGTAGGTAGTCTAACCGTAAGGAGGACGCTTACCACGGTGTGGCCGATGACTGGGGTGAAGTCGTAACAAGGTAGCCGTAGGGGAACCTGCGGCTGGATCACCTCCTTAACGAAAGATTGACGATTGGTAAGAATCCACAACAAGTTGTTCTTCATGACGATGTATCTGAGGGTCTGTAGCTCAGTTGGTTAGAGCACACGCTTGATAAGCGTGGGGTCACAAGTTCAAGTCTTGTCAGACCCACCATTCTGACTAACGAAGTATTTGAATAAAATACGGAAGCAAACAGAAAAACAGAAACATTGACTTATTGATAAGCTGGGGACTTAGCTTAGTTGGTAGAGCGCCTGCTTTGCACGCAGGAGGTCAGGAGTTCGACTCTCCTAGTCTCCACCAAATTTCAAGATAAGAAAAACAACGTTTTTCCTTGAAATTTAAGCAAGAAGCTACGCTTCGCGCAGGCTTTAATCAAACGAAGCTTGAGCTGAGTGTTAAACACCCAGATAAGTGTTTAGATCCTAGAGATTAACAAGTACAAGCGTTATGATACGCGGACTTGATAATCTCTGTGATTTATCACAGTTTCCTGACCTGACGAAGGCTGGAAAAATCATTAACAGAATATATTTGAGTTGAAATAATTTGTTCATACTCGTTTGATTTAACCTAACAAGCAATTGTGAAATTTAAATGAAATGAGTTACTAGCGAAATTAACTGAATCAAGCGTTTTGGTATATGAATCTAATTGAAGCTGTACAGTGATTAAATTCACGAAGCTCTAAACTGTAATGTTGGTTGATCTACTTGTAGGATCAAACGACTGTTTGGGGTTGTATAGTCAAGTAATTAAGTGCATGTGGTGGATGCCTTGGCAGTCAGAGGCGATGAAAGACGTAATAGCCTGCGATAAGCTCCGGGGAGGCGGCAAATATCCTGTGATCCGGAGATTTCTGAATGGGGAAACCCACCCGCTATAAGGCGGGTATCATAAACTGAATACATAGGTTTATGAGGCGAACGAGGGGAAGTGAAACATCTCAGTACCCTTAGGAAAAGAAATCAATTGAGATTCCCTCAGTAGCGGCGAGCGAACGGGGAAAAGCCCATTAAGTTATCTAAGCTTTAGTGGAACGCTCTGGGAAGTGCGACCATAGTAGGTGATAGTCCTGTACACGAAAGGGCTTAGATAATGATGTCGAGTAGGGCGAGGCACGTGAAACCTTGTCTGAATATGGGGGGACCATCCTCCAAGGCTAAATACTCCTGACTGACCGATAGTGAACCAGTACCGTGAGGGAAAGGCGAAAAGAACCCCTGTGAGGGGAGTGAAATAGATCCTGAAACCGCATGCATACAAGCAGTGGGAGCCAACTTGTTTGGTGACTGCGTACCTTTTGTATAATGGGTCAGCGACTTACATTCAGTAGCAAGGTTAACCGATTAGGGGAGCCGTAGAGAAATCGAGTCTTAATAGGGCGTTTAGTTGCTGGGTGTAGACCCGAAACCGGGTGATCTATCCATGAGCAGGTTGAAGGTTGGGTAACACTAACTGGAGGACCGAACCCACTGTCGTTGAAAAGCCAGGGGATGACTTGTGGATAGGGGTGAAAGGCTAATCAAACTCGGTGATAGCTGGTTCTCCCCGAAAGCTATTTAGGTAGCGCCTCGGACGAATACCATTGGGGGTAGAGCACTGTTTCGGCTAGGGGGTCATCCCGACTTACCAAACCGATGCAAACTCCGAATACCAATGAGTACTATCCGGGAGACAGACTGCGGGTGCTAACGTCCGTAGTCAAGAGGAAAACAATCCAGACCGCCAGCTAAGGCCCCAAAATTATAGTTAAGTGGGAAACGATGTGGGAAGGCATAGACAGCTAGGAGGTTGGCTTAGAAGCAGCCACCCTTTAAAGAAAGCGTAATAGCTCACTAGTCGAGTCGGCCTGCGCGGAAGATGTAACGGGGCTAAAACTATATGCCGAAGCTGCGGATTTACACATTAGTGTAAGTGGTAGGGGAGCGTTCTGTAAGCCGATGAAGGTGGATTGAGAAGTCTGCTGGAGGTATCAGAAGTGCGAATGCTGACGTGAGTAACGACAAAACGGGTGAAAAACCCGTTCGCTGAAAGACCAAGGGTTCCAGTCCAACGTTAATCGGGGCTGGGTGAGTCGACCCCTAAGGCGAGGCCGAGAGGCGTAGTCGATGGGAAATTGGTTAATATTCCAATACTTCAGTGTAATGCGATGAGAGGACGGAGAAGGTTAAGTCAGCCTGGCGTTGGTTGTCCAGGTGAAAGGAAGTAGGCATGTATCTTAGGCAAATCCGGGGTACTCTATGCTGAGATCTGACAGCAAGCTGTACTTGTACAGTGAAGTGGCTGATACCATACTTCCAGGAAAAGTCTCTAAGCTTCAGTTACACTGGAATCGTACCCGAAACCGACACAGGTGGTCAGGTCGAGTAGACCAAAGCGCTTGAGAGAACTCTGCTGAAGGAACTAGGCAAAATGGTACCGTAACTTCGGGAGAAGGTACGCTGCTTTTGGTGATGGAACTTGCTTCCTGAGCTGAGAGCAGCCACAGAAACCAGGCCCCTGCAACTGTTTATTAAAAACATAGCACTCTGCAAACACGAAAGTGGACGTATAGGGTGTGATGCCTGCCCGGTGCTGGAAGGTTAATTGATGGGGTTAGCGTAAGCGAAGCTCTTGATCGAAGCCCCAGTAAACGGCGGCCGTAACTATAACGGTCCTAAGGTAGCGAAATTCCTTGTCGGGTAAGTTCCGACCTGCACGAATGGCATAATGATGGGGGCGCTGTCTCCAGCAGAGGCTCAGTGAAATCGAAATCGCCGTGAAGATGCGGTGTACCCGCGGCTAGACGGAAAGACCCCGTGAACCTTTACTGCAGCTTGACATTGAACTTTGATCTTACTTGTGTAGGATAGGTGGGAGGCTTTGAAACCGAGACGCTAGTTTCGGTGGAGCCAATCTTGAAATACCACCCTGGTAATATTGAGGTTCTAACTCTGTCCCGTTATCCGGGACGAGGACCATGTCTGGTGGGTAGTTTGACTGGGGCGGTCTCCTCCTAAAGAGTAACGGAGGAGTACGAAGGTGCGCTCAGCGTGGTCGGAAATCACGCGTAGAGTATAAAGGCAAAAGCGCGCTTAACTGCGAGACCCACAAGTCGAGCAGGTACGAAAGTAGGTCTTAGTGATCCGGTGGTTCTGTATGGAAGGGCCATCGCTCAACGGATAAAAGGTACTCTGGGGATAACAGGCTGATACCGCCCAAGAGTTCATATCGACGGCGGTGTTTGGCACCTCGATGTCGGCTCATCTCATCCTGGGGCTGAAGCAGGTCCCAAGGGTATGGCTGTTCGCCATTTAAAGAGGTACGCGAGCTGGGTTTAGAACGTCGTGAGACAGTTCGGTCCCTATCTACCGTGGGCGCTGGAAATTTGAGAGGATCTGCTCCTAGTACGAGAGGACCAGAGTGGACGAACCTCTGGTGTACCGGTTGTGACGCCAGTCGCATCGCCGGGTAGCTATGTTCGGAAGGGATAACCGCTGAAAGCATCTAAGCGGGAAGCCTACCTCAAGATAAGATTTCCCTTGGACTTTATGTCCACTAAAGAGCCGTTGAAGACTACGACGTTGATAGGTTGGATGTGGAAGTGCGGTGACGCATGAAGCTGACCAATACTAATTGCTCGTGAGGCTTGACTATACAACACCCAAACAGTTGTATAAATAGCATCAATTGATTCACATATAATCAATCAAACTTGATTTAGTTGAAAAGCTAGATAAAATGAACACCTTAAATTAACTCAAGTACTTCTGTTAATAACTCATTTGGTAGAAAACTTAGCACGAAGAGCACTGCTCTGAGATTAGACTAAGCAAGTATCCATAACAGTTGTGCTGGCGACAATAGCAAGAGTGAACCACCTGATCCCTTCCCGAACTCAGAAGTGAAACCTCTTAGCGCTGATGGTAGTGTGGGGTTACCCATGTGAGAGTAAGTCATCGCCAGCTCATTATTCGAAACACCCCCTGCACTAGTCAGGGGGTGTTTTTTTATGCGTGATGAAAAGGGAAGAAAAAAATAATAAGAAAAGCAGAAAGACAAACTGGGAAATGATAGATATTTAAAAATAATACGGCTAAACAGCGCTAAAAATTTACATCAAGGTGAGTCTATATTCTTTATAGTGAAGTTCAGTCTCCAATGTATAAAAACAATAGGATGTGCAAATGCTCCAAGATCTCAATAAAGTCTCTATTTTAGAGATATTGCAGCAACGCTTTGAGGCAAATATGCAGCGTCATCCAGAATTGCTTTGGGATGATGTTAAAAAACAATTGATTGCACAGCCCTCAAAACTAAAAACTGTAATCGAAATGGAAAAAACAGGGGGTGAGCCAGATATTGTGAGGCTGAATCGGCAATCTCATGACCTGATATTTTATGATTGCAGTTTAGAGTCGCCAAAGCCTAGACGACGCTTATGTTATGACCGTGATGCCTTGGAGAATCGGAAGGATCATCCTCCCAAAAATAACGTAATAGACATGGTTCGAGACATCGGTGCTCAGCTGCTTACAGAAGAGGACTACCGAGCGATACAGCAAGTTTTTCATTTCGATTTAAATACTTCGAGCTGGATCGTGACGCCAGCAGATATTCGGCAAAAGGGTGGGGCACTGTTTTGTGACCGACGTTATGATCATGTATTTAGCTACCATAATGGCGCACAGTCATATTATGCGTCTCGTGGATTTCGCTGTAAGCTGGTGATTGCTTAATCTCAGCGCTATCAAGGTATTTAAAACAATCTAGAGTGTTCAAACGAACTTTTCTAAAGATATATTTTCGTTTGTTTTTTAGACATTTAAAATTTTTCTAAACTAAAGATAGAAATAAATGATGGTGTGTCGTTCTGAAGTTGAATGAAAGAATAGAAGAATTAGACCTAAAAACAAGGACATTATTATTTAAAAAAAGAAGTTAAATAATCATATATTGATAATGTTTAATAATTAAACTAAAGCATGAAAAATAACACAATTAACATGTACTTATAAGAGACTAGATTTATTAAACATACGTCTAATATCCCTAGAAAACACTGTTCCGTATATTCCGTGGCTGTTGAATTTTACTTAAAAATTCAATGAATGTTATGGACAAGTACTCATGGGAGATGAGAACGATGACAACGGAAAAAATAGACATAAATTCTGTAGTCGATAAGGCTAAATTTACCCCGTTCCACTTCAATGTAGTGGCTTGGTGCTTATTGATTATTTTATTTGATGGCTACGATTTAGCGATTAATGGCGTGGTTTTACCATTATTGATGCAAGACTGGGGCTTAAGTGCAATGCAAGCGGGGATGCTTGCCAGTACTGCGCTCGCAGGCATGATGTTTGGTGCCATGTTCTTTGGTTCTTTAGCAGATAAGATTGGCCGTAAAAAAGTCATCATGATCTGTATCGTTTTATTTAGTGGTTTGACCTTTGCTGGTGGTTTTGCGTCGAATCCAACAGAATTTGGTATTTTGCGTTTCTTGGCTGGTTTAGGGATTGGCGGTGTAATGCCTAACCTTGTGGCTTTAACGTCGGAATACGCGCCGCAGAAGATGCGTAGCACACTAGTAACGACGATGTTTAGTGGTTATGCAGTCGGTGGTGTGATGGCGGCACTTTTAGGTTCATGGTTCACCCCTGACTTTGGTTGGCAAATCATGTTCTTTATTGCAGGTATTCCACTTTTCCTTTTACCAGTGATTTGGAAATTCTTACCTGAATCTTTGGCATTTATGGTGAAAGAAAACAAACAGGAAAAAGCTCGCAGTATCGTGAAGCGCTTAGCGCCTGAAGTGAAAGTAACCGAAAATACAGTGTTCACTTTACCGCAGGAAAGCGTGCCTGAAGCTGCTAACGTGGTGAGTTTGTTCCGCCGTGGTCGTGCCGTAAATACATTGCTGTTTTGGGTGGCGTTCTTTACGTGCCTATTGACCATGTATGCGCTAAGCAGCTGGTTACCAAAACTGATGATGGCAGCCGGTTATTCTATGGATAACAGCTTAATGTTCATGATGGTCATGAACGTGGGCGCAGTTGTGGGTATTGTTGGCGGTGGTATTTTGGCTGACCGTTTCCACTTAAAACCTGTGTTGATGGTTTTGGGTATGATGGGCGCGATTGTGATGAGCTTGATGGGCTTCCAATCGAATCAGTTCTTACTATACATCTTGGTGTTCTTGGCAGGTGCTGCGTCTATTGGTTCGCAAATGCTGCTTTACAGCTATGTAGCGCAGTATTACCCACTTGCTGTACGTTCGACAGGTATTGGTTGGTCTTCTGCGATCGGTCGTATGGGCGCGATTGTAGGGCCGATTCTGATTGGTGGTTTGCTCGGTATGAACTTACCTGCGCATTTCAACTTTATGGCAGTAGGTTTACCTGTACTGATTACTGCGATCGCGGTTGCATTGATCATGCATGAAAATGACAGTGATAAAATTGATGTTAAAGAGGCATCTACAGCCAAAGCTTAAGTTGTGATTCTTTAAAAAGAAAAGCCTCCGAAAGGGGGCTTTTTTTGGGTTATTTAAAATGCTAATAAAATAATTATTTTATATTTTCTAATATTCTATATTTATAAGTTTTTAAAAAAGATATAAAAACTTAACTATGACTATTTTATGGGGGGAGAGATGGAGTTTATTGAGCAAATTAAAGAAGTAATGAAGGAATCGCGAAAAGAAATGCATGTTGATCAAATAGCAGAAGCAATCGTAGCGAAATATCCTCATACTCAGCAGCATCTAGATGTTTTATCTAAGAAAATCTCTTCGATACTTTCAAAGGATATTGACAAATATAAAACAAAATCAGAGTTCACAAAACCAAAAAATTCTAAAGGTGCTCCAAGACGGGGAATTTACAGATTAAAAATCAAAAAAGTTGTACCTGATATTGTTCCACCGCCACCTACAGTTAATGCACTGTATACGGGCAAGGCTGGTGAATTTGCAGTGATGGCTGAATTATTATTTTTTGGATTTAATACATCATATATGGCTGTTGATGATGGTATTGATCTTGTCGCAGCAAAAGATAATAAATACTTTCATATACAGGTTAAAACAGCCAATATATCTGAATCAAATAATCAGTATAGATTCACGATAAATCAGAGATCTTATGATTCAAAGGATGCATCATCTACTTTCTATATTTTTGTATTACGATCATGTAATGGTCCATCTTATGTAAATAACCCGAATCGCGGATAAGAAATAAACTTGAAAATAAGAAGACTAGAGCCATCAGTTGAGTTACCACACAAAACTCACAACTCTAGTCCTAATGTTCAATAGTACCGAATTATTCTGCGTAATTGATGATTTCTTTCTTAAATTTGAAGCAACTTATTGGAACTTTCTCAAACAAAATAACCATTCTTTAAGAATCAGACGTGCTCATCTGACGATCTCAGAAATCTGCTTT
Source organism: Acinetobacter sp. YH12138 (assembly GCF_015218525.1). Lineage (NCBI taxonomy): Bacteria > Pseudomonadati > Pseudomonadota > Gammaproteobacteria > Moraxellales > Moraxellaceae > Acinetobacter > Acinetobacter sp. YH12138. The sequence goes on from NZ_CP048670.1 coordinate 31,734, forward strand.
ATTGCCATTTGGTATAAATGTTCTTATTTCAGCAATTTCAAAGCCTTTTTCACATGGTTAAAAGAAGATAAAAGACATTTGTTTAAAAGCTTACCATGTTACCAACGGATGATTCATCTGATCAATATGCACCAATTAGCAATACATGCTTTACATGTGGCTCTGATGAAAGGTCAAAATACCCAATATTTGTGGATTGATTCAACGACTTTGCCAGTCTGTAAAAATCAACGTATTCAACGCCATAAATCATTAGCTCAAATAGCATCTCGTGGTAAAAGCTCAATGGGCTGGTTTTATGGCTGTAAGCTACATATTGCGATGAACCCATTTGGTGAAATCGCTTGTTCTGCTTTATCAAATGGGCATATAGCTGACATAAAAATGGTTGAGCAATTGGCTGACGGCTTAGAAGCAAAGCTATATGGAGATCGTGGTTATATCAGCCAGGAACTAAAAAGCAGGTTAAAAGATCAAGGTATTGATTTGATTACTTACCATCGAAAAAACATGCAATCCATCCAACTATCTGCATCAGATGAATATCACTTAAGACAACGAAATAAGATAGAAACGTTATTCAGCTTATTGAAAGGACAATACAATTTAGTGACGAGTAAAGCTCGTAGTATTCATGGATTTCTGAGTGGGATTTACGCATCGTTATGTGCATATCAACTTAATCATCAAAATAAACCAACAATTCAAATTATGGAATCATTGGCTTAAGCGGGATTCGGGTTAAATAATTATATTATTCTTCCAAATAGTGATATCAGTCGATTACTGGAATCTGGAACTATTACACAAGCGGCTAAATTATCCATTCGTATTGAACGCGATAAAAATGGAAAATATTTATTAAATTCAAAGGAAACTGTGAATTACGCTTTAAATAGATTTGATAAAATTCGTTAAATAAACTGATTTATATGACCAATTCTGCCATGGTCATTAATTGACAAGCGATATTTATAGAAATTACAAATAGGTATTATGATCATGCAATTTAATTCTATCTCGCCAATCCCTGAAGATGATGCAGAACTGCATCTGCCTGAACTGGTGTACTGGGCATCTTTAGGTGAACTCGCAGAAGTCGAAAAATCTTTAGCGAATGGCACAGACGTAAACACTGCCGATGAAGAAGGCTATAGCGCACTGCATGCAGCCGCAGAAAACGGCTATTTAGACGTGGTGAAGCTTTTGGTAGCTAATGGTGCAAATGTACAGCATAAGACCCAATACACAGCATTAGAGCTTGCAGAAATGGCAGGCAATGATGATGTGGTAGCTTACTTAAAAAATTTGTAAGCCATAATATTTTATGAATCAACATTATAAAATACCCGCATGCAATATGCGGGTATTTTCATTTTAGTATTATTGTTGCTGTTGCTGTTGCTGTTGCTGTTGCTCAAGCTCCTGCTGAATCGCTTGATTAAACGCAGGCAAGTCATCTGGACAACGAGAAGTAATGAGCACCCAACCACCCGTATTACAGCGGTGCACCTGCTCATCGACCCAATGTGCACCCGCATTTTCCAAATCCAAACGAATACTTTTATAAGACGTCAGAGTTTTATCACGAATTCGTTCAGCATTAATGAGCGCCCAAGGACCATGACAAATTGCAGCAATAGGTTTTTGATGGTCAGCAAAGTTTTGAATAAGTCGCAGTGCATCTTCATCGATCCGTAGATGATCTGCATTGACAGTTCCGCCTGGAATTACTAACACATCATAGTCTTCAGCATTTACGTTGCTCAATTGGGCATTGGGTTGAACTTCAGCTTCGACCTTTTTGTCGGCTTTTACTGTTTGGACAACCGCATGTTTAATAGCGGCATGAATGGCTTCAATTCCCTTTTCATTTAAATAATTTAATGGTTGGATCAGCTCGTCATGTTCAACACCGACATTTGAAGTTATCACTAAAGCTTTTAAAGTCATGATTGACTCCTTGCAATGAGGATTGTCTACCACGCTAACAAGCTGACGGATTTGGGTATGTAATAATTTCGCAGGAAACTGTAAGAAGTTTTGACAGAGATGTTATGCGAAAGTTCTAGATTAGAGCGAACTTTTAAAAATCAGCTAGAAAAAGAAAACCCCGACATCCTGTCGGGGTTTTCTTCGTATTTCGTGTTCTAGATACAACTCCTTGTCATATCTCACGTCCTGATGTAGAAACTTATTGTTATTGTTTTATGTTTCGGAAACTTCCTGTCTCCTGATAACTGTAGATTAGGCCTGTTTCATAAACTTGGAAAGCCGCAATTTTCTGCATGTCATGTAAGCCAAAACGTACAAAATTATTCTGTTACCTTTCCAAAGAAAAATCATCTGATTAATTGATTAGAATCAAATGATTATAAAAGGGAAGGGAACAGTAAATGAAACAATGCTTACAATATTTTCGAACGCCTAGCCTCATCGTTGGCATCCTGATGACAGCCGCATGCCATGCGGAAAACACCACAACTACAGCACAAGATCAAACACCAAGCCAAACTCAAAATTCTGCACAAGTCCAGCAAGAACAGGGCTTTAAAATACAAAAAATCGCTCAATTCAATGAGCCTTGGGCCATCCAGCCACTTACAGACGGCCGTTTATTGCTGACTGAAAGAAAAGGTCAGCTAATTATCTTTAATCCGCAAAACCAGCAGAAAATACAGGTGAAAAACCTTCCCAAAGTTGCCTATGGCGGACAAGGCGGCTTAGGTGATATTGCACTCGATCCGCAGTTTGAAAATAATCATCAGATATATCTGAGCTATGCAGAAGCCGGACAGGGCGGTTATGGCGCTGTCATCGAAAAAGCCACATTAAACCTCAATGAAGCTGCGCCAAGTTTAAAACAGCGAAAAATCATTTGGAGGCAAATTCCAAAAGTAGAAGGTCAAGGCCATTATTCACACCGAATGCAGTTTGGCGCAGATGGAAAATTATGGGTGAGTTCGGGCGAACGTCAGAAGTTTGATCCTGCACAAGATCTACAGTCAAATTTGGGTAAAGTGCTGCGCTTAAATAGTGATGGAACACCTGCTGCAGATAATCCATTTCAGACCCAAGGTGAGGTTGCAAAGCAAGTCTGGAGCTTCGGGCACCGTAACCCTTTAGGCATGGCTTTTGATGCAAAACAGCAACTTTGGGTGGCCGAAATGGGCCCGAAAGGCGGTGATGAGTTAAATCTTGTGCAGCGTGCGAAAAACTATGGCTATCCACATGTGTCGAATGGTGATCATTATGATGATCAGCCGATTCCTGATCATCATACACGGCCTGAATTTGAAGCGCCTGCCATCAGCTGGACACCGGTGATTTCACCGTCGAGCCTGATGTTTTACCAAGGGCAAAAGTTCCCTTTGTGGAAAAATAAAGCGCTGATTGGCGGTTTGTCGTCTCAAGCAATCGTGATTGTGGACACAGCGCATCAGCCGGCAGCAGAAATCCAGCGCATCAACATGCCGCAGCGTATCCGTGGCTTGATAGAGGCCAAAGACGGCGCCATTTGGGGGATTGAGGACGGTGAAAAAGCATGGTTATTCAAAATTGAGCCAAAATAGCGGCTAAAAAATAAACAAAAAATTCAAAAAATAAAAAAAAAGCCCCTACGGGGCTTCTCACATACAGGCCTGCACGAATTTTAAATCCGTCAGCTAAGCCGCATAGTGCTCATCGGCATTAAATGCATTGGCTTGAATTTGAATTAATTTACGATTTCCTTGTTCTCCATTCATTCGCCAATGCGCAATTTTAATATTATCGACGATCGCAACATCACCTTTATGCCACTGCAAAAGCAGGGCATCTTTATACATCGCATCAAAAAATTGCTGCTTTTCGGCATCGCTCCATTCAATTTGTTGACCTTCTGGCGTGTAAATTTCCCAAGTCAGTTGCATGCCGTCCGCTGTCGAATCGATTTCAATCTCCCCGCGATTTTCAAAGCAATTTTTGGCCGCCTGATGGGCAAATGGATTGGTATTATTAGCAAAAGCCCACGGCTGAATCACATGCTTTTTCGTATCGGGGTGATGAATCACCAGTGGCGAACGCTGCAAGGTCAGTTTGGCTTTTTTATCTTGTCGAATCTCTAGACTAAACGGGCTCTTTTTCAGCAATAATCGGTCAAATAGCCCCACCTCGCGCGCCGAGACATAAGAAAAATGGTTCCATGCACCAAGATATTTTTCCTGTAGATGTTTCGGAAAACTCTCCCAAATCTGCTCTAAGTTATTAAATCCTGTTTCTGCCAAATACGTCGAAGGTTCCTGACAAAATAAGGCGATATAACGCGAGCGTTCTGAGCGTACTCCGCCTTCAACATGCGGGCCTTGTACCGAGTTTTCGACTGGACCCAATTGCACTGTGTTGCGGTCTATATAACGACGGTAGTCGCCAGCACCGAGCAAGTTCTCGCTGTATTTTCGCATCCAAGATGCAACCCAGCTGGGCATATTGGGGTTAAAAGCATTCCATGGAGTAAACTGAAAATATTGTTCAATCAGTTGGTTAAATTGTTCGGGTTGCTCGATGTTAAAACCACGAAATAGCAAGATGCCATTTTCATGGATTTGTTGTAAAAGCTCTTGTCGATGCGCGCCAATATATTGTGCAAGATCTTGTGGGCTATTGTGTTCTGGAGCGGCATGAAAAATGCGGGTAAAACTATTCAGTTGTTGCTGTTGCAATTGCATAGGTCATTCTCTAATTTTTTAATTCAATTTTTATTGTTGTCGCCTAATCCCTAAGCGCTGACAGTTCGAGCTGCTGAACTCGCAGCCGTTATTCTGTCTAAATTCTCTGCCGATTATAAGTACAGTTTTACTGTTGCGATGTAAGTATTGTTGATAAATTGCGATTTTTCGACGAATAGAGTGCGATCTCTGAATGAATGACGACATGAAAAAAGCCCTCGACATCCTATCGAGGGCTTTTTAGATTCATTCTAAAGATATGACTCCTGTCATACCGATCAGCGTTCCTGCTGCATGTGCATTATTTATTTTTATTGCAAGACATCCTGTCTCTGTATGTTCTTACTATAGGCGCGTTGCTGTTGAGGCCATAGGCGTAAATACTGCAAGCGCTGTAGGTAAATGCCTACAGCAGAACGTGGCTAGATCCTGCTAGTGTAGTGATCTAAATAACAACAATGAGTTTCGCGCATGCCTGCAACACAAATCGATATACGGATGCAATACAGCATAGAACAAGAACAACAGTTGATAAATGCTGTCTTTGACGCCTTACAACAGAGTTTTCAACTGCCTCGATATGACCGCAATATACGTTTGCAAGTGCATGCGCTACATCGGTTTCAGGTGCTTGATCATTTGACGCAGCCTGAGCGCTTTACACATATCACCATCGATTGTTTTGCGGGACGAACCGTGGCAACCAAGCGTAAGTTATATCAAATGCTGGTGCAAAATTTGGTGGAATTTGGCATTCCGGCCGACCATATCATCATTACCTTACGTGAAAGCCCTCTAGAAAATTGGGGGATACGAGGTGGTCAAGCCGCTTGTGATGTCGATTTAGGTTTTCAGGTCGATGTTTAGTCTGTGCAAATACATGGAATGTTGCTTTCACATCGCCTAAACGAAAAAAGCCCCGACATCCTGTCGGGGCTTTTTCGGATTCATTCTAGCGGTATAACTCCTGTCGTACCGTTAAGCTTCCTGCTCATTGTCTTATCATTGTTGTTTTATGTTCAGTGACATCCTGTCGCTGTATGACCTTAATATAAAAGTAATCCAATAACGTGAATAGTGTCTATTATCCGCATCTAATGTAAGCCAAAACGTACAACACCTAAATTATCATTCTATCCGTCTTGCATAGCATCTAGGCTCTCGACCGATAGAACTATTATCCAAATCGATCTAAACCCATTTTAAAACAGCAGGACGCTGGTTTTGATGTGACCAAACACTTCGCCTGTGGTGTTACATATTTTTGCGATTAATTGGTTGAATGGTGAACTAATTTATCAGACATTAAAAATTCATAATGAAAAATATACAGGGAATAGGATCGATGCTAAGAACACTTACACAACAAAGGACGACATCAAAACTTCAGCTCGCGTTAGGCTGCGCCATTGCGCTTAGTGCTTCAGCAAGTTGGGCAGCATCTCCACAAGAGATTAAGAAAATTGCGGAAAGTCAAAAGCAAAGTTATTTAGAAACCTTGAAAACCTTGGTCAATATTGAATCTGGAAGTAAAGATATTGAGGGTTTGAATCAAATTGCCAAGGTGGTCGCAGAGCAATTAAAAGCCACAGGGGCTGAGGTGAACGTGATTCAGCCCAAAGACATCATGAAACTCGATGGTGCGCCAGATCAGACAGGGCCGATTGTAAAAGCGATACTAAAAGGCAAAGGTAAAACGAACATTATGTTGTTGGCACATAATGACACGGTATATCAAAAGGGCCAATTACAAGGTCAACCGTTTCGTATAGACGGTAATAAAGCCTATGGCTTGGGTATTTTGGATGACAAGCAAGGTGTTGCTGCAGTGATTCATGTCTTGGATATGCTGAAACAGCTGAAGTACCAAGATTACGGCACCATTACAGTGTTAATTAATTCAGATGAAGAAATCAGTTCACCCGGCTCGCGCCAATTGATTATGGATACCGCTCAAAATCAGGATGTTGTCCTCTCCTTTGAAACCGGTGGTTTAGAGGGAAGTTTGATGTTAGCCACCAGTGGGATTGGTGCGGCTTATTTAGATATTAAAGGGCGGGGTTCGCATGCGGGGGTAAAACCTGAAGCAGGGGTCAATGCCTTGACAGAACTGGCTTTTCAGATTCAACAATTGGAAAATCTATCCAATCCGAAAACGGGTTTAAAGCTGAATTGGACTGTTGCGACGGCTGGAAAAACCCGAAATGTGATTCCTGACCATGCGACAGCGCAGGCAGATGCTCGTTCCTTAAAACCCCAAGATTTTGCCGAGTTGGAAAAAACCTTGAAGCAAAAAGTCAAAACCAAAAAATTGGCGGAAAGTCAGGTCGAGGTTAAATTTGAAGTCCGTCGTCCACCTTTAGAAGCCAGTCCACAAGCCAAAAAATTAGCCGCGACAGCGCAGCAGATTTATACAAATGAATTAAAGCTGCCGATGAAAGTTGAAACGACCGCTTGGGGTGGTGGTACCGATGCCGCTTTTGCTGGGGTTAGTTCAAAAGCCGCGATCATTGAAGGAATCGGTATGTCTGGCGATGGATTACATTCAGATAAAGCTGAATATATTTTGACAGATTCTATCGTGCCGCGTTTGTATTTGGTGACCCGCTTAATTGTGGAAAGTTCTAAAAAGTAATCGCATCCGATTGGATGAGATCCATTGAGCCATGGCCCTGAGTTTGGTTATGGCTCATGTTAGAGCTACACTTGTGCAGCATTTGAAATGAAAAAAGCCCCGACATCCTGTCGAGGCTTTTTCAGATTCATTCTAGCGGTATAACTCCTGTCCTACCGTAAGCTTCCTGCTTAGTCTTATCATTGTTGTTTTATGTTCAGTGACGTCCTGTCTCTGTATGTTTTAACTTTATCGTGGATGATGCATGGCGTATAGCTGCCATCTGCCGAAAATAATGTAAGCCTGAACCTACAAAAGGCGGCATTTATCACGCGAACGGCAATAATTAAGCACTCACATATTGCAGTAATTTTTTGAAAATCCCTTTAACCGCTTTGTTGTCAAATTCATTCGGTTCGAATTTATCTGTTTGATTACGCGTGAAAATGTCACGAATTTCAACTACAGCATTACTGTCAATTAAGCCCAATTGAGTTGCCACTTGGCGAATTTGATCAATTGAACGTGAACCATTGGTGCCACCATAGCTAACGTATGCCGCAGGTTTTCCGCCCCATTCTTTACCGAGGTAATCCAACGCATTTTTGAGCGCAGGGCTATAGCCGTGGTTGTATTCAGGGCTAATGAAAATAAATGCGTCGCCTTGCGCGATTTTATCAAATGGAGCGTAAAACTCTGTCCTTCAGGTCAGAGATATAAGCGACACGACATGAAGTGTCGTTTGATTTAACTAAGGACTATTTTCCTTGAGTTTTGATTGTTAATATAAGTACATGAAAACCCTTAAATTACGTATAAAAGACAAACATTGCAAGGTGTTAGACCAACTAGCATCAGAAGTGAACTTCGTCTGGAATTATGTCAATGATTTAGGGTTTAGGCATTTGAAGCGGAAAGGTGAATTTCTCTCTGCTTTTGATATTGCCAAATATACGAAAGGCACATCCAAAGAATGTAATTTACATAGTCAAACCATTCAGGCTGTAACTGAAGAAGTAGTCACCCGAAGAAAGCAATTTAAAAAGGCAAAGCTGAAATGGCGTGTCAGCAATAAAAAATCAGCAAGGCGCTCTTTGGGATGGGTTCCCTTTAAAAAGGTGGCTATCAAATATGCCAATGGATATGTCCAGTATGGAAAACACCAATTTAAGCTTTGGGATAGCTACGGTTTAAGCAAATACACGTTAAAAACAGGTTCATTTGTAGAGGATAGCCGTGGGCGTTGGTATGTATGTCTTGTTGTTGAATCGCCTAAGCAAGATAAATCGACAGCAACCAAAGCGATTGGTATTGATCTAGGCTTAAAAGATATTGCCACCTGTTCTGATGGCACAGTAATTTCAAATCCAAAATTCTATCGAAAATATGAGCAGAAATTAGGTATTGCTCAGAGAGCCAGGAATAAGAAGCGTGTTCGTGCATTACACGCCAAGATTGCAAATAGTCGAAAAGATCATTTGCATAAAGCAAGCACCAAGCTTGTGAATGAAAATGCATTGATTATTGTAGGTGACTTGAGTGCTAAAAAATTAGTAAAAAACCAAAATGGCAAAATCTGTTTTGGATACAGGATTTTCTGCACTAAAAACAATGCTCAAGTATAAATGCGAGAACGCAGGCGTATTGTTTGAAGAAGTCCAAGAAGCCTATACCACCCAAATCTGTTCGTGCTGCGGTGAGATCACCTCAAGTAGTCCAAAAGGTAAGACAGATCTTGGAATAAGAGAATGGGAGTGCATGAGCTATGGTACAGCTCATGATCGAGATATAAACTCAGCTCTAAACATTCTTGCGCTTGGGCATAAGCGTCTAGCTGTAGGAATCACCCTCTTTTAAGGGGGTGAGGATGTCAACTGCCCATGCTTGTTGTTTGGGTTGGTCATAAATCCCGGTTAATGGTGGATGTGCGCCTGCAAAAATAGGCAGATCCCATTCTTTTAAATCGACAATTTCAGTTTCTACGGTACTGTAGTCATAGCTTTCGATTTCTGAAAGTAGCCAGTTGGCAATCTTAATTGCCGTGCGGCCTTCGCGGACACTGCCGACAATAATATGAAGTTTCATGGTATTTCCCGTCTTGTTTTAAAGTCTTGCATTAAATTAATATGAATTCGGTCCGTTGCATATACAGAAAATGTATCGAGTCGATTGATAGTTATAAAAATAGTGATAAAAAAAAGCTCCCGAAGGAGCTTTCATTTGCTGAAACTTAGATCAGTTTCACGCCTTGTTGACCGGCAGGGGTCACTTTGAAAATTTCAACTTCAAAGGTGATATTTTTACCGGCTAGAGGGTGGTTGAAATCCACTTCGGTAATGTCTTCACCTACAGTTTTGATCACCCCATACAGACTTTGTTTGGCTTTATCTTCAAACTCAATCATATGGCCTTCAACAGGACGTTGCTCAAATTTGACAGTATCAAATTTTTGTACGTTTTCCGGGTTCCATGGACCAAAAGCATCTTCAGGAGGAAGGCTCACAGTACGGCGGTCACCTGCACGTAAACCGAATAAAGCTTTCTCAAAACCCGGTAATAAGCTGCCATCACCCATGACAAGGCTGACAGGTTCAGCACGGCTACGGGTATTGTCAATTTCTACGCCATTTTCAATAGCAACAGAAAAGTGAAGGTCTACTTTAGAACCTTCTTCAATACGAGTTTCCTCGTTAGGATTGATAAAATCAGTCATTTTGCGCTTCCGCACGTTGAATTCGGTGTTTTTCTAAGAAAAACGTATCGATAAGAAGCAGAATCGTGCCTAATGTAATGGCACTGTCTGCAATATTAAATGCAGGAAAGTGGCTGTTGTTGTAATACACGTGAATGAAATCCACCACATAACCTAAAGATACGCGGTCAATTAAGTTGCCGATTGCGCCGCCTAAAATCAGGGCAATGGCAATTGGAAGGACTTTCACGTTTTTTGGCATACGCATGAGCCAAAATACAAAAATGACAGACACAAGTCCTGCGAGTGAAGTAAAGAAATAACGTTGCCATCCACCGGCATCGGACAAGAAACTAAAGGCAGCGCCATAGTTATGTAGTAATGTCCAATTTAAAAAGGGCATGACAGGTACAGGATCTGCGTAGTTCAGATGTGTACTTGCAATCCATTTGGTCCATTGATCCAAAATAATGGCAACAATGGATAAGCCCACCCACACTAAATTGTGTGGGTAGAATTGAAAGAAGCCCTTTTTTTCTTGTGGATTAGGCATATTTTCTCTCTTCGCCTTGACCTGTAGGGAGGTTAATAATACAACGAGAACAAAGACCTGGATGTTCGTGATGTGTATTCACATCTGGCAGTACATGCCAGCAGCGTGCACATTTTTCACCATCAGCAGCAGAGACTTTGACATTTAAACCGTCAAGGTCAGAGGCTTCGCCTTGTGCTGCGTCAAATTCATTAACAATCACTTGAGAGGTGATGAGGACAAAACGCAGTTCTTCACCGAATTTGTCTAAAACAGCTTTCAGTTCAGCATTGGCCCAAAGTTCAACTTTGGCAGACAAGTTTGAACCCACAGTTTTTGCAGTACGTGCAGCTTCAATAAACTTGTTTACTGCAGATTTGACGGTGATCAAGGTTTGCCATTCAGCTTCAGTCACCAGATTCGCTGTAGAGGCTACAGGAATGTCATACCACTCCGCAGTAAATACATATTTCTCAGATTGCTCTGGAATCAACGGCCAAGCTTCTTGTGCGGTAAAGCTCAAGATAGGAGACATCCAACGGACAAAGGCTTGAACCAAGTGATACAACGCCGTTTGTGCAGAATGACGCGCTGCTGAGTCTGCTTTGGTGGTGTACTGACGGTCTTTGATGATGTCGAGATAGAAACCACCCAAGTCATTAATACAGAAGTTGGTCAATGCGCTAGTCACGATATGGAAGTTCATATCTTCATAAGCTTGTTGAATAGTTTTTTGTACTTCCGCAGCACGTTGCAAGATGTATTGATCCAGTGCGATCAATTGATCGACAGGCAAAGCATCAGTCGATGGTTTGAAGCCATTCAAGTTAGCCAACAAGAAACGCAACGTATTACGGATACGGCGGTAACCATCTGATGCACGGCTGAAGATTTCTTTACCTGCAGTCATTTCATAACGGTAGTCTGCAGACGCAATCCAGAAACGTAGGCCATCTGCACCCATGTCTTTAATGATGTCTTGCGGAGTGATCACGTTACCGATCGACTTCGACATTTTGCGGCCTTTTTCATCCACAACGAAGCCGTGAGTCAATAAGCCTTTGTAAGGTGCGCGGTTATTAATCGCCATAGATGTTAACAATGAAGATTGGAACCAGCCACGATGTTGGTCAGAACCTTCAAGGTACAAGTCAGCAGGGTCTTGCAATTCTTCACGTTCACGAAGTACTGCAAAGTGTGTTGTTCCAGAGTCAAACCAAACGTCTAGAGTGTCACGAACTGCATTGTACTGCTCTGCATCTGCACCGATAAACTCAGACGCATCACGGTTATACCAACCGTCAATACCTTCTTGTTCAATCAGCTTCGCGACTTCTTCGATTAGCTCAGGGGTACGCGGGTGAAGTTCGTTGGTATCTTTATGCACGAAGAATGGAATTGGCACGCCCCATGTACGTTGACGTGAGATACACCAATCTGGACGACCTTCAATCATCGATTGGATACGGTTTTTACCCCAATCCGGTACGAAGCTGATGTCATTTTCAATCGCGTTCAATGCACCTTGGCGTAAACCTTTTGCATCCATGCTGATGAACCATTGCGGTGTTGCACGGAAGATAATCGGTGTTTTATGGCGCCAGCAATGTGGATAGCTATGTTTGATCACCACATGTGCCCAAAGTTTGCCTGCTTCGGTTAAAGCAGCAATGATTTTTGGATTGGCTTTGTAGATGTGTTCGCCTGCAAAAATTGGCGCAGTCGGTAAATATACACCGTTGCCGCCAACTGGATTGTCGACTTTCAGGTTGTACTGTAAGCCAACTTTATAGTCGTCCACACCATGGCCTGGCGCGGTATGCACAGCACCTGTACCACTGCCGTCTGTGACATGCTCACCCAAAATCACTGGCACTTGGCGTTCAGCAATTAACGGATGTTGTAGTACTAGATTTTCAAGTTTTGCACCTACAAACTCAGCAATCACTTCTACTGCGTTAAAACCATAACGCTGAGTTGCAGATTCAACTAATGATTTTGCAAGGATGAAGTTTTGCGCTGCTTTGTCTTCGCCAGTTGCTTTCACCAATTGGTATTCAAGCTCAGCATGTAGAGCAACCGCTTGGTTGGCAGGCATAGTCCAAGGCGTGGTTGTCCAGATTACGATATCTGTAGAATCGCTAACTGTAACACCTAGGCGTGCAGATAAATCAGCTAAATCAACAACGCTAAAACCCACGTCAATCGCATCTGATTTTTTGTCTTCGTATTCCACTTCAGCTTCAGCTAAGGCAGAACCACAGTCTAAACACCAGTTGACTGGTTTAAGACCCGGCTCAATATGGCCTGCTTTGGCAATTTCACCGAGCGAACGAACGATGTCGGCTTCTTGTTTGAAGTTCATGGTGAGGTAAGGATTGTCCCAATCACCAAATACGCCCATACGCACGAAGTCTTTTTTCTGTAATTCGACTTGGGTGTAAGCATATTCACGGCAGGCTTTACGGAAAGTTGAGGCATCTACTTTTACGCCGACTTTACCGACTTTTTCTTCAACTTTCAGTTCGATTGGAAGACCGTGACAGTCCCAACCTGGTACATACGGTGCGTCAAAACCGTCCATTACACGGCTTTTGATGATGATGTCTTTGAGGACTTTATTCACCGCATGGCCTAAGTGAATTTGGCCATTTGCGTATGGAGGGCCGTCATGAAGCACATATTTTTTCTTGCCAATACGCGATGCACGAATCTGCTGATAAATGTTGTCGGCATACCACTCTTCTAACCATTTCGCTTCACGTACTGCGAGATTTGCTTTCATCGCAAATTCAGTACCTGGGAGGTTTAGCGTGGCTTTATAATCCACTGCATTTTCAGGAGTTTGCTTATCGCTCATGCAAGTTGTCTTCCAAATTTATCAGCCCGTTGACTGACGCGTTTTACAATAAATAATCGGGGTTTAAAAGGGGAAATGAGGGTGCTGACCTCGAAACTCAAGGAGCTTTTCGACGTCGTCATCAATTCCGGCTTTCAGTGCTTCAAGCGAAGGGTAGTCCTTTTCGCCATGTAAAAAGTTCAAGAACGTCACCCGCATTAACAGGCCATACAGATTAGCAGAAACATCAGGAAAATGTACTTCTAATCGCCATTCAGGATGTTCCTGTTTAATTGCGGGACGCGTACCAACATGCCCTGCACCAAACAGGGCAGAGGGTGCATAACCTGCAACCCCTAATTTGTCAGCATTTTCGTTTTTTACTTTATCTGTTAAAGATTCGGTTTCACAAATGACATCGACTGCATAAATGCCATTTAAACAAGGTTTATGACGGTTTAAACGCACATTAATGGTAGGAAAATTAATGGTGCGACCGATTTGATCGCCATACTGCACACGACCGGTGATGCTATAAGGACGACCTAAAAGTTTTGCGGCATGGGCAAGGTCGCCTGCTTGTAATGTCTGACGAACCAGTGTCGAACTGACACGTTCGCCATCAACTTCGACATTTTGCAGGGCTGTGACTTGGAAGCCGTATTGGCGTAAAAATTCGCTATTGCCTTGGCGGTTTTTGCCAAAGTGATGATCTTCGCCCAAAACTAAACTTTGTGTATTGAGTTTATTTTTTAAAATATCGGCAAATTCTTCGGCGCTGAGATTACGAAAGGCATTGTCAAATTTCGCCACCACAATATAGTCGACGCCCAGTCCAGTTAAATATTCGACTTTTTCACGTAGTGAACTGATTCGAGGCGGTGCATCATAAGCTTTAAAGAATTCAAGCGGTTGTGGCTCAAAAATCATCACAGCTGTTTTTAAGTTTTGTTGCTGTGCTATGTCTTTGAGCTGGCTGACCATCGCTTGATGACCCAAATGTACGCCATCAAAATTGCCAATGGTCACGGCAGTTTTGGGGAGTTCTAAGTGGGGCGCTAAAGCATTCAGACGGAGCAGCTTCATGGGCGAATCAATTGTTGAAAATGTTTGAGGGCTATATATTGCCATAATCTTCTGCGTTCGTCTTGTTGTTGTGTTTTTACTCAAGTTTTTTTATGCAGAGATGAATTTATTATCAGTAAAATAAATTATAAAAATAAATATTAATAAATTTTTCTTATTTAATGGTGTGCTTAAACTATAGACATTCCATTTTGATGAGCATCATGCGATGAAAATGCCATTTTATCAACTCCAGCATAAACAAGACTTGATTCGTCATTTCACCCCAAACTGGTTTACGGTGGTGATGGGCACAGGTGTGGTGGCCCTCATTTTACCATCTATAGCGGTGGCGCCGCAGTGGATGTGGTCCTTCGGAGCAGCGCTGTGGCAGATCAGCATCGTGTTGTTCATATTGTTTAGTGGGATGTATCTCAGCCGATGGATATTGTACCCACAAGCAGATTTTCCAGCATCCAGTGATGAGTTTATTTCTTGGGGCGATCCCCATGGCACTGGCAACCCTGATCAATGGCGCATTGAAATTTGGCACCACGCTATACACAGAGTTTTTGGGCATGAGCATCATCACATGGGCTGAATATTTATGGTATGTCGATGTGTTGATGTCAATAGCGATTGCATGGTGTGTTCCATTTCTGATGTTTAGTCGTCAGCAACATGCGCTGCAAGGCATGACCGCAGTATGGTTATTGCCGATAGTGGCTTGCGAGGTGGTTGCCAGTTCAGGCGGTTTATTGTTGGCGCATTTACCTGCACAGGCCCATTCTGTCCATATTTTGCTGGGGAGTTATCTGCTTTGGGGGATCTCAGTATTTCCTGCATTTGCCATCTTAAGCATCTTGTTGCTGCGTCTGGCTTTACATCAATTGCCAAGTAAGGAAATGGCGATCAGCAGTTGGTTGGCCTTAGGACCGATTGGGACAGGGGCTTTAGCGCTGTTACTTTTGGGCGAGCAAGCCCCACGTATTTTGACAGCAGTAGACTTGGCAGATTTAGGACAGGTGTTGCTTCAAGGCGGCGTGTTCGCAGCCCTTGTTCTGCTCGGATTTGGTGTATGGTGGTTTGGAATCGCTATACTCATCACACTAAAACATTTACGAGATTTACCCTTTAATCTCGGGTGGTGGGCGATGACGTTTCCATTCGGCGTTTTTAGTTTAGCAGTCATCAATTTGGCGGAACAGACGCAATTACACGCTATTCAACAGTTCGGTACTTTTTTTGCAGTATTGCTCTGTACGCTTTGGTTATTGGTGATGCTGAAAACCATACAAGGGTTTTATCGCGGCAGCTTATTTTTTTCTCCGTGTTTAAAAGCGTATTGTGATGCTCAGCGCGCATCTTAATTGATGTCGGGTGAATGTAAATCCGTTGAAGAAAAATATAGCGCGTTGGCTTTGACGGATTTCAGCAAACAAATATAGAGCTTGTGCAAGCGTGTGATGCAGTTACGTTATTTTGCTATCCAAGCAAAACATTCATGTATAAAATTTGCGCGTATTTTCGAGAGATCAACTGGCTTCGAGATATAAACTTGCTTGAAGTGTAGGAACTAGAGCAAGGCATATGGATTAAAACAAAAAAGATAAAAATAAGGATCGAATTATGTGTAATCAAACCCGTTTTTGGGATGATGCCAAAGGATTATTAGAAGAGTGGTACGTCGCTTGTACCTCTAAAGAACTCAAAAAAGATCAACCTTTTTCAGCCACCCTGTATGGTAAAAAATTTGTTCTGTTCCGACAAAAAGATGGAACAGCCGCTGCATTGCTCGATCAATGTGTGCATCGTGGTGTGCCTTTGTCTAAGGGTAAAATGACCGATGGCTGCGTGACATGTCCATATCATGGTTGGTCGTATCAGGGCGATGGGCATGTGGCGCATATTCCTAGTGTCAATGGACAATTTTTTCCAGAAAAACCGCATCCCTTTAAACAGCGTAGTTTTGATGTATGTGAGCAAGATGGGGTGGTATGGATTTATCTCGGTGAAAAGCCCAAACAGGAACGCCCGGAAATATTTAAATTACCGTTTTATGATCAAGCCGGCTGGGTCAGCTATTACATGGTCGGCAGTTATGATGGCGAGATGGGCGCTGTTGCACAGAATATAATGGATGTAACCCATACCATATTTGTCCATGAAGGCTGGTTTCGTTCAGAGTCGGGAAAAGCCGTGGATGCCACCATAGATGTCGGGCCGCGCAAAGTAGTCGTTGACTATCATGACCATGATGCAGATGTCGGCATGATGCCATGGCTGACCAATCCGCATGGTGCTGAACAGGTCCACCGCGACAGTTTTATCGCGCCGAATATTACCTTGGTGGAATACCATTGGGGAGAGCCATCGGGCATGGTGTTTAATAGTCTGATTAGCCCTGTGGGACCGTATGAGTCAAGGGTTTATACCTGTGTTAGTTATAAATTTCCGATTCCAAAATTGTTGTCTAAGGCATTGATGCCTGCTGTGAATGCCTATATTTGGGTCGTGAATAAACAAGACATTAAAATTTTGTCAGCGCGAAGAGCTGGGATCGAGCATATGCCAATGACCCATTCGCATAGTGTACGAGGGGATATGGCACATATTGCCTTAGAGAAGATTTTAGATGCCTTACGTCATGACCAACAATTGGCACCGTCATTTATTGGCAAACGTCCGATGCAATTTCAAATTTGATAACAGTCGAATCTGTTTGAGGAGTTTATTTTTCTGAGCAATGTGATTTTGGAAGATGATTTTTTCTGCGCACGTGCAAATGTATGCTATATGAAGGCATCAATTTGAGGAGACCGCTATGCGTCAGCAAATCGCTTTAATTATGGCACTGCCGAGTGAATCTAAAGGCTTGTTTGAAGCCGCAGGCATTGAAGTGCATTACAGTGGTATTGGTAAAGTCAATGCCGCATTTAAAGCCTTTGATGTGATTCAAAAAACCGGATGTCGTACTTTACTGAATTTGGGCACAGCGGGAAGTTCACATTTTGATGCACATGCTTTGGTTGAAGTGGCTCAATTTGTACAACGGGATATGGATGTATCGCCTTTGGGCTTTGATGTGGGTGTGACCCCGATGGATACTGATCATCCTGCTGAAATTCAGCCAGAGAGCATGTTTAGTCATTTGCCTAAAGGAATTTGTGGTACAGGCGACAGCTTTGAAACTGGGCTGCCGAAAGTACCGTGTAATCTTGTCGATATGGAAGGCTACGCAATCGCTAAAGTATGTAAAAAACTGGGTGTTCGCTTTGTATCGGTAAAATATATTACCGATGGTGCGAATGACACAGCACATCTGGATTGGGAAGAAAATTTATTATTCGGCGCAAAGAAATTATTGGAATTATATCAAACAGTAAAATAAGGCATTTAGCTAATTTCGGTCGGCGACCATAGAATGCTATGGTCGTATGCCAATTCGACCCAATTCAATTTACTTTTCTGGGCGTGGAATTACACCGTAAAGCATCATATGAACGGTATGTTGAATAATCCGTTGTTGCATACTGCGATTACGTAAGGTTTTTCCAGTGACCATTTCCATTTGGGTTGCAAAGTCAGCATAGTTTTGCGTAATTGCCCAAATGTTCAGAATTAAAAGTTCTGGATCAATATCTTTTGAAATTTTACCTTGCTCTTGCCAGTTGCTAATGACTTTGGCTTTGCGTTTCACTAATTTTTTTAGTGGGCCTTTTAAAATTTCAAGAATGTGTGGTGCGCCCTGAATGACTTCAAGTGCGAACAAACGTGAGGCTTTCGGTTGCGTACGAGATACTTCAATTTTCTGCAATAGATAATTGGTGATCGCTTCTTCAGGCTCAAGGTCTGCTTCCAACATTTGTAGCGGAGCAAGCCACTTTTGTAGAACCGTTGTCAGAACTTCAACATAAAGCGCTTCTTTATTTTCATAGTAATAGAAAATATTCGATTTATGCATTTCTGCAATCTGTGCGATCTCATCCAAGCTGGCGCCATTGAAGCCATACAGGGAAAAGACATCCAGTGCTGCATTAAGCAACTGGTGGCGTTTCTGGGTACTCTTTTTTTGTTCCATTAGCTCTTTTAAGAAAATGAAAAGGGAATATTGAATTGTACGGCAAATCAACAGATTTGTGCACAATCATCGTTTTTAATTTTATGAATTTTGGCAGTTTATTCTGTTCAACGGTCAAATAAATACGACGAATGCCATAATATTTCAAATAATCATTTTAGGGTGAAATTTAAATAAATCATTATTTTTAGTCATGGATTTATATGATTTGTCGTAATTTTTGTGATGTATTTGTCAACAGGCGATAAATCTACCTCAATGCTAAATATGGTTTTGTTGCGATATTGTTCTTGAATAGTACAGGAAGTCACACGGTTTAAGTGATGATTTCCTGCACAAGTACAGCTTAAGTGGCCAAGACCGCTTGTAAGACTTGTTGTTCAAGTTCAGTAAATTCAATGCCTTTTTTTCGTGGGCGGGTCAAATCGACACTAAATTCTTTGGCAATATGGCCTTTATCGAGCAAGATTATACGGTCTGCCAACTGCACGGCTTCACTTACATCATGCGTGACCAAAATCGCGGTAAACCCTTGTTCAGTCCAGAGTTTTTCAATCAAATTCTGCATATCTAAACGTGTTAAGGCATCGAGCGCACCCAGTGGTTCATCTAGCAGCAAAATGCGTGGTTTATGTGACAAAGCACGTGCCAGTGCAGTACGTTGACGTTGCCCCCCTGATAGCTGTGTTGGCCAAAGCCCCGCTTTGTCTTTTAAACCAACTTTCTCGAGGAGTGCTGTGGCATTGGCATGTTGGTCTTTGCTTAAACCGAGTTGCACATTTTTCTCAATGCTACGCCAAGGCAGGAGGCGAGGGTCTTGGAACATCACACGAATATCATCACTGGTGATGCCTTCACGAATATGACGAGCAGACTTAAATTTAATTTCGCCATAACTCGGTTTTTCTAAGTCGGCGATGAGGCGAAGCAGGGTACTTTTACCACAGCCACTACGACCGACAATCGCCAAGAATTCACCGGGTTGAATATGCAGGTCAAGGTCTTCAAGGACTTTAACATCGCCATAAAATTTGTGTAGTTGTTCGATCAGGATCTCTGCGCCCAACACCGCATGGGGGTTGATATCCTCGACAGAAGAACGCTGAGGTTGGGTTGAGTCGTCTGCATGACGGCTTATGCTTAAATCGGTCATCATATGCTCCTTATTTTTGGTAACCCGAGTGCCAACGGAGTAAATATTTTTCTAAGGCAACAGCCAGTACATCGGCTAATTTACCGAGTAGGGCATACAATAAAATCCCGACCAAGACGATGTCGGTTTGCAGGAACTCGCGTGCGTTCATGGTCATATAACCGATGCCGGCTTGTGCAGAAATGGTTTCTGCCACAATCAACAAAACCCAAACGAGACCGAGTGAAAAACGCAGACCAACCAAAATAGACGGCATCGCCCCCGGTAGAATGATTTCTTTATACAGTTGCCAGCCACTCAAACCGTAGCTTTTGCCCATTTCAATCAGTTGAGGGTCTACAGAGCGAATACCATGATAGGTGTTGATATAAATGGGAAAGATTACGCCAATAGCAACTAAAAAAAGCTTGGCCGATTCATCGATCCCAAACCATAAAATCACCAAGGGAATCAGGGCAAGAGCAGGAATGTTACGGATCATTTGCAGCGTGGTATCAAGTAGCGTCGATGCTGTTTTGGATGAACCATTCAGCAGCCCTAAAAAAAGACCTAATCCACCACCGACTAAAAGCCCAACCAAAGCACGACCCGCACTGATTTGAACATGCTTCCACAGTTCACCACTGATCAGTAAGTTCCAAAAGGCCACCACCACCTCACTTGGCGCAGGCAAAATACGACTTTCTAACAGCCCTGTAACAGAGGCAATTTGCCATACAATAATTAATGCAATAGGAAACAACCAAGGCAGCAAACGCTGCCCGAGTTGTGTTCCACGTGAAACCTTCGGTGCTTTGAAGGTTTCAACAGAAACAGTTTTGGACATTAGGCCGGCTCCTGAATCTTTTCAGCTTTTTTATTTTCATCTGGGGTGTAGTTGTTCGCGACAATCTCACCAAATGGGCCCGTTAAGTTAGGTTGAACCAATTTCTGACGCGTTTCCAATGGTAGTAGTGGGAACACCAATTCTGCGAAACGGATCGACTCTTCAAGGTGTGGGTAACCAGAGAAAATAAAGGTGCTAATTCCTAGATCAGCATATTCTTGGATACGTGCGGCTACCGTTTCAGGATCACCAACGAGTGCCGTACCTGCACCACCACGAACCAGGCCAACACCCGCCCATAAGTTTGGCGATACTTCTAATTTACTACGGTCGCCGTTGTGCAGTTCAGCCATACGGCGTTGACCAACAGAGTCCATGGTTTTGAACTTGGCTTGCGCGGCTGCAATGGTGGCATCGTCGACATATTGGATCAGCTCTTCTGCTGCTTTCCATGCTTCTTCATTGGTTTCGCGCACAATGACATGTAAACGAATGCCATAATTCAGTTCACGTCCTTTGGCTTTGGCTTTTTCACGCACCACTGCAATTTTTTCTTTTACCGCAGCAGGTGGCTCACCCCAAGTTAAATAGGTGTCAACTTGATCTGTCGCGAGTTCAACAGCTGCCTCTGAAGAACCGCCAAACCATAGTGGTGGATACGGTTTTTGTACCGGTGGATAAAGTAATTTTGCGTCGTCCACACTCAGGCGTTCGCCATGGAAGGTATAGCTTTCACCAGTATGTGAACGGGTTAAAATTTCACGCCAAATCGTGGTGTATTCTGCGGCAGTTTGGTAACGCGTCGCATGATCTTCATAGACACCATCACCCTTGAGTTCTTGCTCATCACCGCCTGTGACTAAGTTGAGTAAGATACGACCGCCAGATAAACGGTCAAAAGTTGCAGCCATACGTGCAGTCAGTGCAGGCGTTGTCACCCCCGGACGTAGAGCGACTAGAAATTTTAAATTTTTGGTGGCATCAATCAAGCTTGCAGCTGTAAGCCATGGATCTTCACATGAACGACCTGTCGGAATCAGAACGCCTTCATAGCCAAGATTATCCACCGCTACCGCAATTTGCTTCATGTAGGCATGATCGACTTGGCGTGCACCTTTACTTGTTCCTAAGTAGCGACTGTCACCGTGGGTAGGGATAAACCAGAAAATTTTCATGTTCAGTTCCTTGTATTTTTGATGGCTCGGGTATCAATGTGATGAAGGTGTCCAAACTTGCTTTTGGACTTGAATGTTGTTTGGAATCAGTTGGACTTGTTTAAATAAGTCCGCAATATTTTGCTGTGCTTGTATGACCTCGGGTGTCAGCGAGCGCACAGGAGATGGTTTAGATCGGCGAGAAAAGGCTTGTGCAGCAATATTCTTTTGCAGCCCTGTGCTGTTTTGATAAATATCTAAAGCCACATTTTGGTTCTTCACAATCCACTGATCGGAAGCGTCTAGGGCCTTTAAAAATTTAGCTGGGGCATCAGGGTGTGCTTGAACGACTTTTGGATTTGCCACATAAAATGAATAGGTCTTTGGAAAATCACCGGATTGAATCAGCACTTTAGCTTGAGCATCCAACTCCGCTGCAGATAAAAACGGGTCCCAAATGGCCCATGCATCAATTGATTTTTTATCAAATGCGGCTCGTGCATCTGCTGGTGGAATCCAAATTGGTTGGATGTCGCTCCACGTCAAACCGGCTTTTTCTAAAGTCTTGGCTAATAACTCATGCGCACTCGAGCCTTTTTGTACAGCAACGCGTTTGCCACGTAATTCTTGAATGGTTTTGATTGAGCTATCCGCTGGAATCACGACAGCAAGCGACTGTTCAGGCACCACTTCATAGCCAATATAATTCAGGTCTTTATTGGCAGCTTGGGCAAAAATAGGCGGGGTGTTGCCGACATAGCCATAATCCACCGCACCGACCGCAAGGGCTTCTAACATTTGTGGGCCAGCAGGGAATTCCTTCCATTCAATGTGAGCGCCGGGAAATTGTTGTTCAAAGAGCTTTTGTTCACGGGCAACCAGCAAATTTAAGGCTGATTTTTGGAAACCGATAACCAAGGTTTTTACGGCTGTTTCAGCTGGTTTTTCACGATCCTGCTGTGCTGTTTCTTGTTTTTGGCAGGCACTGAGTCCAAGGCCAAAAGTGGTTAAAGTTAGTATGGAAAATGTTCTTAGAATACGCATGGCATCGCCCTTATGCTGTGGTCGGCTTATTTGATAATGGCCGACTCAATATT
The DNA here is from genome assembly GCF_015218525.1 of Acinetobacter sp. YH12138. NCBI lineage: Bacteria > Pseudomonadati > Pseudomonadota > Gammaproteobacteria > Moraxellales > Moraxellaceae > Acinetobacter > Acinetobacter sp. YH12138. Next base: position 54,493 of record NZ_CP048670.1, read on the forward strand.
TAATTTATTTGGAATTAATTTTTCGTTATAAAACGCATCAGCGACTTGCTGCTGCTCTTGCGCCACTTGTGCAGTAATTGGCGTCACTTGATTGCCTAAGCGGGAAATTGATGTTTTAAGCACATCCAGACCTAAGCCAGTTTTGCCTTCGAGTAATTTGGCCGCTTCATCTTGATTTTTAGAGACCCATTGCGTGGTCAAATTCAACTCATTCACCACAGCTTGCAGGACTTTTGGATTTTCCTGAGCAAATTTGCGATCGGCCAAATAGAACTGGTAGTTCTTCACCAAGTTTTCGCCATTGGCAATGGTGCGAGCATTAAGTTGATGCTCAGCGGCGGAAAGGAACGGGTCCCAAATTACCCATGCATCGACTGCACCTTTTTCAAAGGCAGCTCGTGCATCGGCAGGCGGTAAATACACGACATTGATGTCGCTAAATTTAAGCTGATTGGCTTCCAACAACTTGAGCAACAGGTAATGCACGTTTGAGCCTTTGTTTAAGGCCACACGTTTACCTTTTAAGTCCTGAATACTGTGAATAGCCGAATCTTTTTGCACAATTAACGCTTCAGCTTTTGGAACAGCAGGTTGGTTGGCAATGTAAACTAAATCAGTTTGAGCGGCTTGAGCAAAGATAGGCGGTGCTTCACCGACTTCACCAAATGACACGCTGCCCACATTGAGGCCTTCAAGCAGCTGTGGACCCGCAGGAAATTCCACCCATTTGATATTTACACCTTGGCTTTTTAAGGCTGTTTCTAAGGTTCCGCGTTCTTTTAAAATTGGCAATAAGCCATATTTTTGGAAGCCGATATTTAAGGTGACATTTTCATCAGCCTCTTTTTTGCCACAGCTCGACATCATCATGGCACCCACAACCGCTGTAGACAGTACAAGTGTTTTTGTCCAAAGTTTTACTTTGTGAGTACGCATGTGTTGCTCCTATAAAGGTCTAAATGTGCAGAACTGTTGATTTATGAACACATAAGCTAAAGAGTTTTCTTTTTCGAAAAAAATAAGAAAACTTAAATTTAAAATCAGGAAAAAAGATAAATAAAAATCAGAAAAACTTATGAGAAATTATGATTTTAGAAAAACATATAATGTGCAGAGGTATTATTTTAAGTTGTTGAAATTATTTTATTTATTATGGTTATTTAAATGGCAGATATGGTTATTCTGTGGCTTGCAAAGTGATTTGAGGGTGTAGCCAAGGGATTCGGCATAACCTTATGCAAAATAATGCTATTCAGCGCATAAAAAAAGCCACTTTAAAGTGACTTTTTACAAACCAATGAGTTTCTTTGGTAGTTATATAAGGCCTGACGGGCATTCGGTAAGTCATCGACACTGACTTGTTCAAAACCTTGTTCAAGGAACCAATGCGCTGTCCGTGTGGTCAAAATAAACAATTGTTCAATACCTAAATCTCGCGCTTTTTCTTCTAAATAATGCAAAATTTGGCTGCCACGATTCGATTTTCGATAACCTGGATGCACAGCCACACATGCGATTTCAGCAGAGCGTTTTTCATTCCCTGTGACAGGAATCGGGTATAACGCAGCGCAAGCCAAAATCGTACCGTCACGTTCAATCACTGCAAATTGTCCAATTTCATTTTCCAGACGTTCGCGTGAGCGATAAACCAAGATGCCTTCTTGTTCGAGAGGGCGTAACAGATTGATTAAGCCACCCACATCTTGAATATCGGCAGTACGCACTTCTTCATAATGCGCATCCGTGATCATGGTGCCAGAACCGTCACGCGTGAACAGTTCTTCGATCAATGCGCCATCATAGGCATATGAAATAAGATGAACACGGTGTACGCCTTGTAACGAGGCATCTTTAGCAACGCTTAAATGCAGGGCAATATCGGGATTAGAATCTTGATATTGCAAAATATGCTGATCAAGTTGATGAGGTGTAATTTCGCGTTGTAGCTGCCCATGTTCATTGTGCAAACCGTGTTGTTTGCCCAAGAAAATTAACTTATCCGCTTTTAAACTGATCGCAGTTTTGGTCGCAACTTCTTCAGCCAATAAATTAAACACTTCACCTGTAGTGGAATAACCTGTCGGCCCAAGCACCACAATGTTTTGGCTCTCTAAATGACGTTGAATTGCATCGATATCGACGGAACGAACTTCACCAGACAGTTGAAAATCGATACCGTCACGAATGCCATACGGTTTTGCCGTGACTAAATTACCTGAGACCACATCAATACGCGCGCCGTACATCGGTGAGTTGGCTAAACCCATAGATAGGAGGGCTTCAATTTGCAGACGAATGGAGCCAACAGCATTCATCACAGCAGGTAAAGATTCGCGAGTGGTGATGCGACGATGATGATGAAATGGTGTCTGGATGCCGCTGCTTTGTAAATTATGATTGATTTGCGGACGGGCACCATGCACCAAAATTAGACGAATACCAAGCGAGTGTAATAAGGCAATATCGTGAATAATATGTTGAAAATTTTCATGTTGCAGCGCTTCACCATCAAACATGATGACAAAGGTTTTGTTGCGATGCGCATTAATATAGGGTGCAGAATGACGGAACCAATGCACATACTGTAAGGTTGTGCTGGAAGATGGTTCAGTGATATTCGTTTGCATGCCTATGCCTGTTTATTCGCTCTGGTATGGATGATTCTAAACAAAAACATATGACAGCGGAAAGCAAATTTGACATCCTCACCCCCTTAAACGAGGGTGATTCCTACAGCTAGACGCTTATGCCCAAGCGCAAGAATGTTTAGAGCTGAGTTTATATCTCGATCATGAGCTGTACCACAGCTCATGCACTCCCATTCTCTTATTCCAAGATCTGTCTTACCTTTTGGACTACTTGAGGTGATCTCACCGCAGCACGAACAGATTTGGGTGGTATAGGCTTCTTGGACTTCTTCAAACAATACGCCTGCGTTCTCGCATTTATACTTGAGCATTGTTTTTAGTGCAGAAAATCCTGTATCCAAAACAGATTTTGCCATTTTGGTTTTTACTAATTTTTTAGCACTCAAGTCACCTGCAATAATCAATGCATTTTCATTCACAAGCTTGGTGCTTGCTTTATGCAAATGATCTTTTCGGCTATTTGCAATCTTGGCGTGTAATGCACGAACACGCTTCTTATTCCTGGCTCTCTGAGCAATACCTAATTTCTGCTCATATTTTCGATAGAATTTTGGATTTGAAATTACAGTGCCATCAGAACAGGTGGCAATATCTTTTAAGCCTAGATCAATACCAATCGCTTTGGTTGCTGTCGATTCATCTTGCTTAGGCGATTCAACAACAAGACATACATACCAACGCCCACGGCTATCCTCTACAAATGAACCTGTTTTTAACGTGTATTTGCTTAAACCGTAGCTATCCCAAAGCTTAAATTGGTGTTTTCCATACTGGACATATCCATTGGCATATTTGATAGCCACCTTTTTAAAGGGAACCCATCCCAAAGAGCGCCTTGCTGATTTTTTATTGCTGACACGCCATTTCAGCTTTGCCTTTTTAAATTGCTTTCTTCGGGTGACTAATTCTTCAGTTACAGCCTGAATGGTTTGACTATGTAAATTACATTCTTTGGATGTGCCTTTCGTATATTTGGCCATATCAAAAGCAGAGAGAAATTCACCTTTCCGCTTCAAATGCCTAAACCCTAAATCATTGACATAATTCCAGACGAAGTTCACTTCTGATGCTAGTTGGTCTAACACCTTGCAATGTTTGTCTTTTATACGTAATTTAAGGGTTTTCATGTACTTATATTAACAATCAAAACTCAAGGAAAATAGTCCTTAGTTAAATCAAACGACACTTCATGTCGTGTCGCTTATATCTCTGACCTGAAGGACAGAGTTTTACCCTCCATTTGATAAAAAAACACCTGAACAGTGTTCAGGTGTTGGGAAAGGGACTTAAGAGATCGTCGAATGATTAGCCATTCTTAATGCGAATGATGCGATCGGTACGATCATTGACTAGCACGTAGTCACCATTGATTTTGTACCATTGTTGATAACGACCGGTGTTCGGTAAACGGCGCGCTTCACGATCACTCACTTTGTAGCGGCTTGAATCGAAATAACGAGGAAAGCTTTGACCAACACGCCAATCGCGGCTTGGATTTACACGACGAAAGTCATTACGGTCGTAGCGATTATTGTCATAACGGTTGTTGTTATTCCAATTGCTCGGACGGTGATCTTTGTCCCAACGGTTGTCTTGATGTTGGTATGACGGATGGTAACGGCGGTCATCTTGACGATGGTCTGGCGCAGCAATGGCTGCTGTTGTAGCCATCAAAGCCGATACGGAAAGAACTAAACTCGATACGATTTTGTTCATGGGACACCTCTATACATTTCTAATCTGTTTTTCGATGATTCAAAATTAGCGAGAAAGTTCAGAGAAAGCGTGGGGGCAATATAGTTGAATTGTGAAATGTATGGAGGAAATTTGAAGGTGTGTAAATGATCTGAACGCTAGGCAGCATCAGCTTTTGCGGTTAAACATTAAAAAAACCTCATAAAAAAAGCCCAGAGTTGATCTGGGCTTTAAAAAAATGGCGAAATTAAATTCAAAACGGCTTACATACCTAAAATTTTCAGAATACTGTTACTATCTGAGTTGACCAATATGTAGTCATTATTGATTTTATACCATTGCTGATTACGCGATGGTTTAGGTAAGTTATGGTCTTTATAATTGACTTTATAACCATTACCACGATAATGCTGTGGCATCACATAGCCCGTTTGCCATTTATGTTGTTGCAAACGTTTGACTCCACGTTGTTCACGCATACGGCGTCGATCTTCAAGATCGTCATCGTCCTGATAACCACGGTAATCACGATCTTCTTTCATTTGACCATATGCATTGCCGCGTGGGCCATCAAAGCCACGTTCATCGTTCTTGAAGTGAGGCGCTGCAGACGTGATGCTGCTTGCTATTAAAGCACTGAAAGAAATAGCCAAAATTGGCAAAATCTTTTTCATGTTCAACCCTCATGAGTAATTTATCTTCAATATCACTACTGTACGCATTAAATGCAGAGAAACTGTGAAGAAAGATGAATATTTCTTTAAATAAAACGAAGAGATTGCGGATATTATGCGATAAATTTCGCGCTGAGAACAATCTTTCCATCTTGGAAGAGATGGTCCGATAATGCGCGCTTTTTATCCTTGCAATTCAGCTTTGATTAAATTTGAGGTCTATTGTAAGCATGATCAAAAAAGCCCATCAAGTCTTGACAGGCAAATGAGGGGGAGAGATGAAAGACTGAAAATGTTGAGTAACTTCGGGTTTTAGTACCACTGCTCGTTTAGGCATTGGAGTGAATAAATTGCTTGAGCCACAGATTCAGCTTGCTCGGCATCGTCCATTGCAGAGATCAAATTTTCAGTCAGTTGTAAGTTTTCAATTGAACGAATGGTTTCAATTTTGCGTGTTTGATCAGCCATTTGGGTCTCCTTGCCGTCGGTCTATGTCATGGCAAGCAGTCTATGCTTTTATATTTAATTTGAAAAACCGAATATTATTATAAAAATAATTTAAAAATACGATCAATGGCAAATTGGGTAATGAAGCTGTCTATTGATCAAAGCTTGTTGAATTTCAAATGCTAATCTAAGAGTTTAAAAAAAGGGCATCAAATGGCCCTTTTTAGTTCTAAATGTGTCACTTGGAACGTAATTAGTATGCGTATTTCAGGTCGGTATAATCCGTTAATGATTTTTGAATATGAGCTTGAATAAATTCATTAATATCTTCAGGTGTCATTGCTGCACCTTGTTTGGTAATCACATGCTCAAACGGTGCTTGATCTTGCGCAATGATGCGATAAACAAAGTTAGTGATCACTTGAAAGCCTGCTTCTTGCTTTTGAATGCAAGTGACATAGAAATAGGCATGCTCAAAGTTTAAGTCAGTATGCGAAAAAATAAATTGTTCAAATAATTTTGCATTTTGACCGACATCTAAGCCCTTTAAATCGTCCACGATACTCGGGTCGAATTTTATGCCATATTTTGCTGAAATCGGTTGACCATCGACCAGTAGGTTAACCATGCCATCCTCAGTTGGAGTCACTGTAATATTGCTAAAGTCAGACATGTATCAATCCAATGTTTTTAAAGAATGCCCCAAGTATCGGCAAATTTGCTAAAAACTCAAGTCGACTTTCGCGTGGGCACTGCAAAATCATTCGGTTAATGATGCGTTGTAAAGATTCAAGGCATAAAAAAAGGAAGCGCGAGCTTCCTTTTTAAATTGGCTTTCAGCTTATTCATCTTGAGCATCTATGCTGGCACCGGTTAAATGCAAGCTGTCATCACCCATCAAATATAAATACGCAGGCATGATACTTTCAGGCGTAGGCAAAGTTTTTGGATCTTCGTCTGGATACGCCTTTGCACGCATGGCAGTACGTGTCGCACCGGGATTAATGCAGTTAAAACGAATATTGGGATGCTCATTTTCTTTGGCGAACAATGTACTCACGGCTTCAATGGCAATTTTTGAGACCGAGTACGCGCCCCAACGTTCACGGGCTTCACGTCCCACACCTGAACTGGCAAAGACCACTGAGGCATGCTCAGATTTTTGCAGTAATGGCATTAGCTCTTGAGTCAGTACAAAAGGCGCACGAAGGTTCACCGCCATAACATCATCCCATACATCCACAGGATAATGTTCTAGTTCAGTCCGCTCACCCAAAATCCCGGCATTATGCAAAATGCCGTCAAGGCGTCCAAATTGCTTTTCTAAGGTATCGACCAACAGCTCATAATCACGAGGAGAGGCACTAGACAGTTGTAGCGGTAAAATCGCCGGTTGGGGGGCACCCAATCCTTCAATTTCATCGTAAATCACTTCTAGTTTATTCAGTGTGCGTCCATGTAAAACCACGGTTGCGCCATGTAAGGCATAGCTGAGGGCAGCCGCACGGCCAATACCATCGCCCGCACCTGTAATCAGGATAATGCGATCTTTGAGCAGATCGGGGCGAGGTTGATATTCTGAATATTTCATCCGTACCTCCTCGTTTTATTGTGTTGTGTTCTATCGTTATAAAGTCGCTGTGTTTAGCGTTTTCGGTTTGATGACCAAATCATGAATGACTTCATGCAATTCAGCAACAGTCTTCACTATACAATCTGCATGCCAAGCTGTTAAGTCATCTTTGTGTTGTAAAGGTAAATAGCCATAAGCCGCAAGAATTGTGTACATCTGCGCATTACGACCGGCATCGATATCACGTGGATGATCACCGACATAGATACAGTCTTGAGCATCTAGATGAATGTGCTTGGCTGCTAAATACATCGGCTCTGGGTCTGGCTTGGTTTTACTGACATCGTCTGGGCAAACCAATACCGAGCAGCGCTCATTCAAATTCAACGCTTTGAGCAACGCTTCACTGAGTGAACGCGGCTTATTGGTGACAATGCCCCACGGAATTTGATGTTGTTCTAACTCTGCGAGTAGTGGATACATGCCTTCAAATAGATCGGTATCAACTGCAATATCAGCACCATACAGATCTAGAAAGCGTTGACGATGTGCCAGAAAGACAGGATCTTCAACGTCTAACTCTGGATAGACCAGTTTGACCATCGCACGCGCGCCTTCAGATACTTGTACACGAATATCTTCTGCACTGACCACCGCAATGCCTTTGTCACGGCACATGTCTTGAATAATACGAATAAAATCAGCCGCGGTATCAATCAGTGTACCGTCAAGATCAAAGAGTACAGCTTTCATTAGGCTTCTTTCACCGTATGAACCATATAGTTCACATCCACATTCGGTGCGAGCCAATAGCGTTTGGTGATCGGGTTATAATGTAAACCAGTCATATCTTTGAGTTTTAACTCGGCTTGACGAATATCATGAGCTAATTCTGAAGGTTTAATAAACTTCGAATAATCATGAGTGCCTTTCGCCAACATACGTAAAACATATTCCGCTCCAATAATCGCAAACAAATACGCTTTAGGATTACGGTTAATGGTCGAGAAGAATACATGACCACCCGGTTTTACCAGTTTTTGACACGCTAAAATAATTGATGCTGGATCAGGTACATGTTCGAGCATTTCCATACAGGTAACGACGTCATATTGACCTGCTTGTTCTTCTGCCAATTGCTCTACAGGCACTTGGCGATATTCAATATTTTGCACATTTTCTTGTTCGGCATGTAGGCGTGCAACATTTAATGGCGCTTCGCCCATGTCGATACCCAATACTTGCGCGCCACGACGTGCCATGCTTTCAGCTAAAATACCGCCGCCACAGCCTACATCTAATACTTTCTTGCCAGTGATACCATTTGAATGCTCATCAATCCAGTTCAAACGCAGAGGATTAATCATGTGCAAAGGGCGGAACTCAGAATGCTGATCCCACCATATGGCTGCGAAAGCTTCAAATTTGGCAATTTCTTGTGGATCAACATTCAATTGCGACATCGGTTGCACCTCAATCAAGTCTTTATATTTTAGAAAAAAGTTTATGGGAGTTAGTGTAGCGCGTCCTGAAAAAAAAGCGATAAAAGCCTTAAAAAAGTTCACAGAATGAAAACGAAATCGACAGATTTGATTTATAGTGTTGCCATAAACTAATCATAATGATTTTGAGGACGATAAGTTCAATGAAAAAATTCCTTTTAGGCACGATTACAACAGCTATTTTGGCTTTTTCTGGCAGTGCGATGGCAGCGCAATTTGTCGCGGGGACTGATTACACAGTTATTCCAAAACCGATTAAAGTCGAACGTCCGGGTAAAATCGAAGTCCGTGAGTTCTTTTGGTATGGCTGCCCACATTGTTTTACATTAGAACCGCATATGCAAACGTGGTTAAAGCAATTGCCTAAAGATGTACGTTTTGTCCGTACACCTGCAGCAATGAACCCACTTTGGGAACAAGGCGCACGTGCTTACTATGCATCGGAAGCATTGGGTGTTCGTCAAAAAGCACATTTACAATTGTTCCATGACATTCATGTGGGTCAGAAAAATATCTTAGAACAAGGCGCATTTGCGAAGTTCTACACCCGTTATGGTGTTCCTGAAGCGAAATTTAACAGCACATTTAAATCATTTGCTGTGTCTTCAAAAATTGCTCAAGCGAAAAGCTTAGCAGCTCAATATCAATTGAGCGGCGTGCCTGCGATTACCGTCAATGGTAAATACATCGTACAAGGTGAAGATGCACGTACCGTTGAAATCGTGAAATTCCTTGTTGATAAAGAACGCAAAGCGAAATAACAGATGTTTTGAAAAAGCCGCACTCGATGCGGCTTTTTTATGACGGCACATTTTGCGTTTTAGGTCGATAAATTTTGCGGATCAGCGATTTGAGCCAAAGATCGATCCCAATGTAAGATGCCACGAAATAAGAGCTGAACTTGAGTCTGAGCTTGGCGGCGAAATTGTTGTAGCGCATCAGTACGTTGTGGAAGGTCAATATGTCGATGTAAGTCAATCCACTGCATTGCCCAACTTAAGGCCAATTCAAACAAAATTTGTCCCAATACTTTGAGGTCTTGTTCGGATTGAATATGTTGAGTCGCTTCAACTTGAGCCAGTGCATGGGCCAAATCGGTACTGAGAAAATTAAACTCACGTGTAATAGCTTGCCTTAAGGCTGCTGAACCACCCCAACGTTCAGCAATAAGAAACATCCATGCCTCAGGAAATTGCTCAACGGCATGAAATAAATAATCCAGACTTTGTCGTGTGCGTGCATCTGGCGCTTGAAAGCATTGCTGACTCATTTGATTGAGGACATTGCGAAGGTGCAGGGCCATTTGGTCGACCAGTTCCAAACCGAGTTCGTCCATGTCCTGAAAATGACGATAAAATGCAGCGGGGACCAAGCCAACATGACGGGAAATTTCGCGTAAGCTCAGGCTACTGAAAGAACGGCCCGTAGTACTCAATGCAAGCGCTGCATCAAGGATGGCTTTACGACTTTGTTGCTTACGTTCTTCCCGTATCGACATGCAATTCGTCCTGAATTTTGCGTGGCTTCAGTCTAACAAATTTCCTGATGACGTACGACGGGCCTATCAAAACTTGGATGAATGGATTTTGTAAATGCGCACGAATGCGTCCCGAATCTGGCTGTACCTTCTGTTATAATGTGCCGCAATCAATTTTGTCAGATTAAGGACTCATTATGCGTATCGACCAACGAGCATTAGATCAATTACGTGAAGTAAAAATTACCCGTAACTACACACGTTATGCGGAAGGTTCTGTATTGGTTGAATTTGGTCATACAAAAGTTCTTTGTACTGCAAGTGTCGACAACTCAGTGCCACGTTTCCTTAAAGGGAAAGGTCAAGGCTGGGTAACTGCGGAATACGGCATGCTTCCACGTTCTACACATACCCGTAGTGACCGTGAAGCAGCACGTGGTAAACAAAGTGGTCGTACACAAGAAATCCAACGTTTGATCGGTCGTAGCTTACGTGCCATGGTTGATTTGAAAAAATTGGGTGAAAATACAATTAGCATCGACTGTGATGTGATTCAAGCAGATGGCGGTACACGCACAGCATCAATCACAGGTGCAGCTGTTGCTTTGGTCGATGCGATGAATGTCTTGCTTGAAAATAAAAAAATTAAACAAGATCCGCTTAAAGGCTTAGTTGCAGCTGTTTCTGTAGGTATGTATCAAGATGAAGCATTACTTGATCTTTGCTATGAAGAAGATTCAAACTGCCAAACTGACTTAAATGTGGTCATGACACAAGCAGGTGAGTTCATTGAACTTCAAGGCACAGCTGAAGACAAACCATTTACGCGTGCACAGTGTAATGAAATGCTTGAATTGGCTGAAAAAGGCATTCAAGAATTGATCAAAAAACAACAAGAAGCTTTAGGCTGGTAAGTTGTTTGATTCAGTTTAAACTGAATAAAGAGCGCATCTTCGGATGCGTTTTTTTATGCGCTGAATATAGAAAATCCAACAAGAATCGGCTATTCAGTAGCGTGTCTTTGACTCAAATTAATAGGATCAGAATGCTTTGAAGAACTAAAAATGAAAAATTGGATGATGTATTTTTCTTTATTCAGCGTATTTTTGATCAGTGGTTGTGATTTTTTGGGGAATCAGGGTCAAGAGCGTGAAGGTGGTCGTTTATCTGAACAAAGTGAAAACTCAAAAGATCAGGACGATGATCAAGATGAGCGCGAGCAGCATGAAGACGATGCGGAGCATGAAAAGGACTCTGAACATGAAGATCAACGAGGTGCAAAACAACAGCAAGATGATGATTAAGTCATGCTAGAGGTTAAGCAGAAAAAAGGGTGCGACAGCACCCTTTATTTATGTTTAGAGTAAGCCTAGAGCTTAGGCATTAAAGCGCATCGATAAATCAATCGCTGTGACATCTTTGGTAAGCACACCCATCGAAATATAATCGACCCCTGTCGTTGCCACTTCACGTAAATTTGCAATAGTGATATTGCCTGAGGCTTCAAGTTTGCAGCGACCATTCACATGTTTGACGGCATCAATCATTTGTTGCTGACTAAAGTTATCCAACATCACAATATCCGCACCTGCTTCCAACGCTTGGTTGAGTTCATCCCAAGTTTCTACTTCCACTTCAACGGGTTTACCCGGAGCAATGGTATGCGCTTTAGCAATAGCTTGGCTAATGCCTCCAGCAGCCATGATGTGGTTTTCTTTAATCAAAAAGGCATCGAATAAACCTAAGCGATGGTTTTGACCACCTCCGACAGCAACTGCATATTTTTGTGCAATACGTAGGCCTGGCAGCGTTTTACGCGTATCTAATAAGCGAGTATTTAAACCTTCCAATTGTTGAACATATTCAGCTGTTTTAGTGGCTACAGCCGATAATGTTTGCACAAAATTCAGTGCAGGGCGTTCAACGGTTAATAGGCTACGTGCAGAACCTGCTAATTTTAAAAAGGCTTCGCCTGCGGCAACACGGTCACCATCATGTTTCAACCAAGTGACTTGGACAGCGGCATCATAAGCCTGAATGAGCGCATTGACCCACGGTTGCCCTGCTAGCACCATATCTTCACGACTAATAATTGTTGCGGTCGCTTGTTCATCTTCTGGAGTTAAAAGGGCAGTGATATCGCCTTCGCCAATATCTTCTTGTAGTGCGTGTTGAATATTGATTTGGATAGATTGTTCAAGCAAAGATTGCGATATGCTCATAAGAAATTCCGTATCTTTTTAACCCGAGAAAATGTGCGCGCTATATTAGCATTGTTCATGAAAAATGAGCGATTTTTAACTCCTTTCACAGACTTGAATTGAGATTTCAATGTGAAAGTTTTAGCATTAAACCTTTCAAGTAGGGCTCGGCGTTTTGATCTGCAGCATTGCAGGCCGGCTTAGACACAGGATTTTTTTATGTCACAAGCAACAACATTTCAGGTGCAGGATGGGCAATTGCTAGGTGCGCGTCAAATTCCATCACCGAATTTTAACCAGCGTCCTGAAGATACCGAAATTCAGCTTGTCGTCATTCATAATATTAGTTTGCCACCTTCTCAGTTCGGCGGTGGTTATATCGAAAAATTTTTCCAAAATCAGTTGGATTGGTCGAAACATCCTTATTTTCAAACTATTGAAGGGATGCAAGTATCGACACATTTATTGATCTTGCGTACAGGTGAAGTACTGCAATTTGTGAATTTTAATGATCGGGCTTGGCATGCAGGTCGTTCAACCTATTTAGCACAAAAAGAATGCAATGATTATTCGATAGGCATCGAACTCGAAGGAAGTGATGATTTACCTTTTGAAGCTGCACAGTATGCCGTGCTGACCGAGGTCGTGGCGTGTTTACAACAGGCTTATCCTAAAATTCAACAACATATTGCAGGGCATTCAGATATTGCACCGGGACGTAAAACTGATCCAGGTCCATTTTTTGAGTGGAACACTTTTCGTCAACAGCTGCATCATTTTAAAAACAAATAAACAATACATACTGCGTTTAATAAACCAATGAAATTCCTTGACGAGTTTCATTACAATAGGCGCACTTTCAAAAGTGAGAAATACCGATGGCGCTTTGGCGTTCGACAGTCATTGTCAGTGCAATGACTATGTTGTCCCGTGTATTGGGACTGGTACGGGATATTGTCCTGTTAAATGTATTTGGTGCAGGTAAAGACTTCGATACCTTCGTGGTTGCCTTTCGTATTCCTAACTTTTTTAGGCGCTTATTCGCAGAAGGGGCATTTTCACAAGCCTTTATTCCTGTATTGACTGAATATAAAACCAGTCGAACCCATGCCGAAGTCCAGATTCTGATTAGCCGTGTTTTTGGCTGTTTAGGTCTGGTGATGACTAGTTTGACGTTCATCGCGATGGTTGCGGCACCTGCCATTATTTATATCTATGCACCGGGTTTCCATGGTGATGCAGACAAGTTTGCGTTAGCTACCGATATGTTCCGCCTAACGATTCCTTACTTACTGTTTATGTCTTTAACGGCATTTGCCAGCAGTATTTTGAATAGTTATGGCTCATTCAGTACACCTGCGTTCGCTCCAGTGTTACTCAATATCGCGATGATTGCCGGTGCGCTGTGGTTAACCCCTTATATGGCTGAGCCAATTATGGCTTTGGGTTGGTCTGTTGTCGCGGCAGGATTCTTGCAATTGGCGATTCAGATTCCAGAGCTGTGGCGTAAAAAATTACTGATTCCACCCAAAGTAGACTTCAAACACGAAGGTGTTGATCGGATCATGAAGTTGATGCTGCCAGCACTGTTTGGTGTCTCAGTGACGCAGATCAACCTACTGTTGAACACCATTTGGGCGTCTTTTATGCAAGATGGTTCAGTATCATGGCTATATAGTGCTGAACGTATGACGGAGCTACCTTTAGGTTTGATTGGGGTAGCTATTGGTACCGTGATTTTACCGTCATTGTCTGCACGCCATGCTGAACAAGATCAGGACAAATTCCGCCGTATGATTGATTGGGCAGCTAAGGTCATTATCTTGGTGGGTGTGCCTGCCAGTATTGCGCTTTTCATGCTCTCTACACCTATTATTCAGGCCTTATTTGAACGTGGTCAATTTAGCTTTGAAGATACACAGATGACCGCATTGGCATTGCAATGTATGAGTGCCGGTGTGATTTCATTCATGCTCATTAAAGTGTTTGCACCAGGGTTTTATGCGCAGCAAGATACCAAAACTCCAGTACGTGTAGGTTTAATGGCGGTCGCAGCCAATGCCATTCTTAATGTGGTGTTTATTGGATTCTTTAAACTGATTGATTGGCATGCTGAGCATATGGCTTTGGCATTGGCATCATCGGGTTCCGCTTTAGTGAATGCAGGGATGCTGTATTTCTATTTACATAAGCGCAATATTTTCCGTTTTGGGGCGCATTGGAAAAAATTGGTGATTCAGTTTGCGATTGCCAATGCTGTGATGATTGCTGCACTGTGGTACGGCTTAACATGGTACAACGGTGATGTGTCTGCGTGGATGCGTGTCGCGGAAGTGATCATCTTATGTGTGATTGGTGTTGCTGCTTATGGTATCGCCTTAATTGCAACAGGCTTTAGACCACGTCATTTAAAACCATAAAGCTAAAACCATATAACGTAGTAAGTTTACGTGGATGTAAAAAAATAAGAGCTCATAGGCTCTTATTTTTTTCATTGACACTCAAGATGATAAAAACGTACGTTTCTTATCCATGAGTCTAAGGGGGGGTAATTTGTAGTTTAAAACGACATACAATCCGTCGCCTAAACTTTTCCTCGAGAGAGGAAACCAACAATTGCAAGGATAACTGCAATAACCAAAAGAATAACAGCAAAGTCTTTGGATAAGCCTGCCACACCACCAAAACCTAGCAGACTCGCAATCAATGCAATTACAGCGAAAATAATAGCCCAACGGAACATAGTTTTATCTCCATGTGATTTTTTATTCTGTATGCCCATTATAAGAGGCTAAAAAAACCTACTATGTAGTCTTTTGTTTATTTAATGTTCAATATTCGGTAACTTAAACAAAGAATTAATGTGCAGGTTCAGTTAATATGCCTGCCACCTTTGTTGCGAGCGAGAAGATGACCGATACTCTACGCCCACATTTTTGGAAAAAGCATGCTTTGACTGAACTCACCCATTTGGAGTGGGAGTCACTCTGTGATGGTTGCGGGCTTTGCTGTTTAATTAAGCTTGAAGATGAAGATACTCATGAGGTTGCCTACACCAAAGTGGCATGCAAACTTTTAGATTGTGAAAAGGCATCTTGCTCCAATTATCCAAAT
The DNA here is from genome assembly GCF_015218525.1 of Acinetobacter sp. YH12138. NCBI lineage: Bacteria > Pseudomonadati > Pseudomonadota > Gammaproteobacteria > Moraxellales > Moraxellaceae > Acinetobacter > Acinetobacter sp. YH12138. The sequence goes on from NZ_CP048670.1 coordinate 69,824, forward strand.
CGTCAATCACATGTTCCAGACTGTATACAGCTGACGCCACATCAGATTCACCAATTTCATTGGCTACCACCAAGCTGTGCTTATCGTAGAATTTCTGAAGGTAAAGATTTACCACGTTGGCATCATCTAGTGACGGGAAATCGTGACAGTATTTTGAAGGCACGAAAGTCTGCCGCAGGGCGTTGCATCAGTGAAGAAGACGTCAACCCTGATGATATTGAAGATTATATTGTACGTTGGGTACGCTAAAGGACACAGATACGCTCTATCTTGGATCTAGAGTTGATCTTGTATCATAGCCAGAAAGTCTTGTTCTGACAGAACCTGAAAACCGTGCTGTTTGAGGAGTGCTGTGGTTACTCCATAGCCTTCAATTTTCGTACGGGTAAAGCTGCCGTCATAAATATAATGGCTGCCGCAAGACGGGCTGCGATCTTTCAAGACAACAACATCAACTTTGTGTAATTGGGCCAATTCTAACATTTGTTGAGCACCTGCAATAAATTCAGCACTAACGTCTGTCCCCAAAACATCTTTAACTTGAGCTGTACCATTGAGCACATCAGTGGCTTGACCATTTTGAATTTCTGCAGGAAAACGTGGACAGCTCAGGCCGCCCATCATTTCTGGGCAGGCCGTAATGACTTGGTGAGTCTGCATCAGTTGGCAAATCGCTTGTTGTGTATTCGATTTGGCATCATAACGAACGGGTTGGCCTGCCAGACAGGCACTGACTAAATACTTCAGTGTCATCGTGTCTTGCTCCACAAGTTTTAGTGACTCAAAAGTTCCATCGCATGGTCATAACTGAGCGGACGATAAAAGTAAAAACCTTGTCCAGTATGACAATTACATTCTTTTAAGGTATCGACCTGTTCCGGTTTCTCTATACCTTCGACTAATATATTCAGGGAAACACTCGCACCAATTTGTGTAATCGCTTTGACAATGGCAAGTGCTGAACAGTCGGTATGCATGCGTTCCACAAAATTACGGTCTATCTTAATACAGTCGACAGGGTAATTACTCAAACGTGTTAATGATGAATGACCTGTACCAAAATCATCTAGAGAAATGTGTATGCCATGCTCTTTTAATAAATGGAGAGCGCGAATCACATAATTTGAGCCACGTTCTGACAGGCTTTGCTCGGTAATTTCGACCTCAATAATGTCTGGTGAGATACCAAACTGCTTTAAGCGATTCAGTAATTTTTCCGCATAGTCATCACGTAAAAATTCGACAGGTGCAGCATTTATTGAAATCGGTAGCGGTTGCAGTCCAAGTTCAATCCATTTTTGAATATCTTGAAAGATTTTAATTTGCATTGTTTCACTAATGCGTGAAGCCAATTCATAATCTTGAAATGCAGCAAAAATTTGAGAAGGTAATTGTAATTGTTGGTCTTTATCATACCAACGTAACAAGGCTTCAAAGCCGATAACTTGACTGTCAGAAAGACGAACCTTGGGTTGATAAAACGGAATAATTTGATTGGACTTAATCAAGCTGCGTGCAAGCGTTAATTGGCGAGTAGTATTTTCAAGGGTTTTGAACATAGTATGGTTGAACATTCGTACACCACCACGACCACTGCTTTTTAAATCATTTAGCGCAATATCAGCACATTTAAGTAAATTGGAGGTATTTTGTGCATCGCGTGGGTAGATCGCACAGCCAATACTCATACCAATATTGATACTTTGCCCATTATAGAAAATGGGCATGTCCATTTGCTGACAGGCGATGCTGGCAAAATTCTGTAATTGTTGTTGCGATTTTAAATTTGGAATAGAAATGGCAAATTCATCGCCACCTAAACGTGAAACTACAATATTTGTATCAAAACATTGCTGAAAACGCTGCCCAAGGGTATGCAGTAAATGGTCTCCTGCACTATGACCTAAGGTGTCGTTAATATGCTTAAAATAATCTAGATCGATTAATAACAAACCCAGTTGTTGCTGATGTTCTCGCGCCACTTTTAATTGGCTTTTAAATACTCGACTAAACGCACGGCGGTTTAATAAACCTGTTAAATCATCTCGTTCAATGATGCGTTGAAGTTTATTTTCTGCAAGTCGCTGTATCGTAATATCACGTGATACACAGAGGATTTCTTTGACTTGGCCATATTCGTTGAATACTGGGCTGAGCATATTATCCCAATAAGCCAAGGGTTCATCTGCTACTTGGCTCATGCCGACAAAGCGAGATATTTTACCTTCTTTGGCTTCGGCAAAAGCATTCAAACACGCGTCACGGACTTCTTCAGGCAGTAATTTATGCCAAGACATACCAAACTCAGTTTCAGTTAGAGGTACGCCCAGAGCTAAACATCCCGCGCGGTTCATATGCAGAACATGACCGTCTAGACTTAATAATTTTATACAGTCGACACTAGCATCTAACATTTGATTACGACTATTCAGTTTTTCTCGTAATTCAGCGAATTGATTATCTTGTAATTGTATATTCTTGGCTTGGGGCATTTTTTGAAATAAATTTATAGGTAGATCAATGCCTTGTTGAACTTGAACGATTCGCTTTTGCTTTGTTGATTGCTTCATACAATCTGTCCAATTGGGTCAGGCAAGTCTAAAATGGGATATCTTGCCGATGATACTTTAATTTGATCAATAAGGGCTAGGATGTCTTGTTACATTATAGTTAACATTCGCCTAAGCTTTTTTACATGCAAGATACTTAAATAACGACATTAAACCACCCTCATAAATTGAATACCGAATAAAGCAAAGATTCTGCCAAGGCAGTGTTAGAATAGAAAAAACGTCCCCAATTGCCGGAAACGAAATAATAAGATGTCAGACAGCCAAATTCCTCTTCCTGAACGCATGCGTCCTCATGATTTATCTCAAATTATTGGACAAGATCACCTTTTAGGTGAAGATGCACCGTTACGCCAGATGATTGACCAAGGGCATTTGCCATCGATTATTTTTTGGGGACCTCCGGGGGTAGGTAAAACCACGATTGCATTGTTGTTGGCGCAGGCTGTTGACCGACCATTTATTAGTTTATCTGCGCTCAATACTGGGGTGAAAGAGTTACGTGAAATCATCGCCGATGGTGGAGATTTATTGACACCTGTGGTGTTTATTGATGAAATTCATCGTTTTAATAAGTCACAACAAGATGCCTTACTGAATGCAGTTGAAAAGGGCAAAATTACCCTGATTGGTGCAACCACAGAAAACCCTTCATTTGAAGTTAATAATGCCTTATTGTCGCGTTGTCAGGTGTATACCTTAAATGCTCTGGATAATGACGCAATTCAGCGCTTATTGGATCAAGCCATTCACCAAGATTCGTTTTTAAAAGAGCGTTATATTCAAATCGAAGAATATGAAGCTTTATTTCAATTTGCCGCAGGTGATGCTCGTAAAGCATTAAATCTTTTAGATTTAATCGCCAGTACGTTTGAGCCAGACTTAGAAAATATCATTAACAATGCGGTGGTAGTCAAAGTTGCGCAGCAAAATATTGCACGCTATGACAAATCGGGCGAACAGCATTATGATCTAGTTTCGGCTTTTATTAAGTCGATTCGAGGCAGTGATCCAGATGCCGCTTTGTATTGGATGGCTCGAATGCTCAAAGGTGGTGAAGATCCGGTCTTTATTGCCCGTCGTATGTTGATTGCGGCATCTGAAGATATTGGCAACTCAAATCCAAATGCTTTACTGTTGGCTGGAGAATGTTTCCGATCTGTGCAGGCAATTGGTATGCCTGAATGTCGAATCATTTTGGGGCAATGTGCGGTATATTTGGCAACCAGTGCTAAAAGTAATAGTACTTATTTGGCCATCAACAAAGCCTTAGATTTGGCAGAAAAAACCTCGAATTTACCTGTGCCACTACATTTGAGAAATGCGCCAACCAAATTGATGAAAGAGCAAGGCTATGGCGTGGACTATTTATATCCACATAATTATCCTGAACATTTTGTCATGCAGGACTATATGCCGCCTGAACTAAAAGGCACTAAGCTGTATGAGTCTGCACGCAATAAACGTGAAGTCGAAGGTGAGCGTTTGCAGCAACGACGTTGGATGCAACAACAGCAGTAATAATTTGAATGATCATAATGGGAAGGCGCTTCGGCGCCCTTTTTTATGTCTATTTCATGCAAAAAAAAGCCCAACTCAAGGCGAGCTGGGCTGAAAAAATAGGATGTCTTTGGGGAGATACATCCTAGAGGGTAGATGGAAAATCTGGTCGGCATACACATTGGAAACTTATAGATCCTGGTGCTGCCTGGTATGTAGCTATCTTAGTGTGAACGTGGGTAAATGTGAAACAGAGGTTTTTTATGGTTAACATTTGTTTTTTCGATCATGGATTAATCGAGTAATATTTCATTAAAAAACCGAGCTAAAGAGCTCGGTTTTTTAAATCGATGAACGACTTAGATATCAGAAAGGTCGATACCTAAACGTGCAGCAACTTCTTCATAAGCTTCAACTACACCGCCTAAACCTTGACGGAAACGGTCTTTGTCGAGTTTTTTCTTAGTGTCTTTGTCCCATAGACGGCAGCCGTCTGGAGAGAATTCGTCACCTAGTACGATACGGTCGTGGAACACGCCAAATTCAAGTTTAAAGTCAACAAGCAGCATGTTGCCTGCATCGAATAGACCTTTAAGTACTTCGTTTACTTTATAAGTCAATTCTTTCATTTGAGCGAGTTGTTCTGCAGTCGCCCAACCTAATGCAATCGCTTGTGATTCATTCACCATTGGGTCGCCTAACGCATCGTCTTTGAAGAACAATTCGAAAGTTGGCGGAGTAAGTTCTTTACCTTCTTCAACGCCTAAACGACGGCAAAGTGAACCTGCTGCATAGTTACGAATTACGCACTCTACAGGAACCATGGTTAATTTTTTCACTAAAACTTCAGTTGGAGAAAGAAGTTTTTCGAAATGAGTTTCGATACCAGCCGCAGCCAATTTTTCCATGATAAAGGCGTTAAAACGGTTGTTCACCTTACCTTTGCGATCCAGTTGTTCAATTTTTTCACCGTTGAATGCAGAAGCATCGTCACGGAAAACTAGGATGAGGTGGTCAGAACTATCTGTTTCATAAACAGATTTCGCTTTACCAGTATAGAGCAAGGTTTGTTTTAACATGAGGGAACCTTTTTCGAGAAAAAATGCCTAGTACGACTAGGCTGGCCAATTTTGGTAAATCTGAGCTAACAGATCTGCAGCTTTTTCTTTGTCTGCAAAACTGTTATCGGCATTGAACACAGCGATGTTATTGCTTGAACCTACAGAAGAAAGTCTTAAGACATAGGTCTGCTGATCGACCTTGACGGTTACTTCGTAACGGTTTTTGCTCTGACCAACAATGGTATGGTTAAGGCTGCTGAGGGTAGCAAGTGTGTATTGCCAAATTGTAGCAGAATTTCCTTCAACTTTGATCAGTGGATTTTGATTTCCATCCACCAATAGTTGAGGGCGGCTAATATTTGTACTGTCTGTTGAGGAATCTGCAACGACATTATTTTTTTCCGCGGCTGGACGCGGAAGGGCATAGCGATTGCCGCGCTTATTTTCAAGCTTTGGTGCATGCTCAATTGCTAGCGGGTCAACTGATGGAGCAGGATACAAAGGCGTTGCAGGACGAACCATTGACCCTTCAGGGTATTTCAGCGGTTCAACATCTGTGGTTTGTTTATAGTCCAGTGTGCCATTATTAAAGGCAAGTGAACTACAACCGGCTAATGTAAATACTGAAAGTGCCAGGCTAAGTCCTAAACGTAATTGCATGATGTTTGCTCTTCTTTATTTGATAACGCCCGCAGTGATGAGTGCTTCACGAAGCGGAGTACGATATTGTTCTGCAAGGGGTGTTAATGGTAAGCGAATGCCTGTTTCAATCAGGTTCATCTCATGAAGTGCCCATTTCACAGGAATTGGGTTCGATTCGCAAAATAAAATTTGATGTAAATTTGCAACAGTATTGTTTTGTTGCTCGGCTTGGACTGCGTCACCCGCCAAAGCGCTTGCACACACTTCGCTCATCTCTTTTGGCGCCACGTTCGCAGTAACCGAAATGTTGCCTTTAGCACCTAAACCCATTAACTGATAAGCCGTTGCATCATCACCTGAGTACACCACCATATCTTTGCCTTTAAGGCCTTCAATGAGTTCTTGACCACGAGGAACATCGCCAGTGGCGTCTTTAATGCCCACGATTTGTGGAATATCAGCAAGACGGATCACGGTGTCGTTGTGCATGTCTACACCGGTGCGGCCAGGTACATTGTATAAAATTTGAGGTAAATCAACAGCTTCAGCAATCGCTTTGTAGTGTTGATACAGGCCTTCTTGGGTAGGTTTGTTATAGTATGGTGTAACTAATAATGCTGCATCTGCACCTAATTCTTTGGCTTCTTTGGTGAGTTCAATCGCTTCGTGGGTTGAGTTTGCACCTGTGCCGGCAATAATTGGAATGCGTTTGTTCGCCACACGGATGATTTCTTTGATCACCTGAGTGTGTTCGGCCATGCTCAAGGTAGAAGCTTCACCTGTAGTCCCTACAGCAACAATACTATTGGTGCCTTGCTTTATATGCCACTCAACCAGCTTCTCGAGGCTCTTCCAATCTACGCTGCCATCTTCAAACATTGGGGTGACGATTGCGACAATTGAACCTTGAATGGTCTGAGCTTGCTGAGTCATTTTGAAAAGCTATCCTATTTGTCCATCCGACAAGATGAAATATTGATTTCTGGATGGTTTCGAATTTTGATTTGTAGCATGTTCATTGGGCTATACCCAAATTGAATAATGCTTACGCAAATTATGACTGATCAAACGCATAAGAACAATATGCTTTGGTCAAAGCCATAAAATTCTTTATACAAATCAAACTTAAAACAATCAAGTGTAAAATAGCGGTTTTTTTGCAGGCTGAAAATTGTTCAGCAAGGGCTGAATCTTGAAAATGTGTTATTCAATCGAGAGGGTTGGCATGGTTGATGGGATTGATTAAATCATCAGCAAAAGGTTGATCTATGTGTATTTCGTGCTTTTTAATCAGAATTTAAGATTAAATAACAATGACTAAAGATTTAAAAACTATATCAATTCGCTCGGGTTTTATTACAAATGATTGTTAAAAACTTGGGTAATAATCTTTTTTATATCTAATAGAAATAGACATGTTTTTATGAGTGTTTAAAAAGATCGCTTGATTTGACTGTTCATTGCACGATTCATATTTTTTTATTTTAAATTTTTAATTGTTTTTACGACTTTGTGACTTAAAGCACAAAAACTATTACACCATGCACGTAATCCAATTTTGGACGAAAGGCTTCAACTTATTGGTAGTTATATCCTTTATAAGGCTCAGCGATGATGCGACTTAATTTGAACGCTGATGACAACAAGGATTCTCCAATGGAAAAGTCAGATAATAAGCATGCTATTGTCACGGTAGCAATCTGCTTCCTTATTGCCGTAATCGAAGGTCTGGATATTCAGGCTGCAGGTATTGCAGCAGCAGGGATTCGTGAATATTTCGGGCTGGATAGCTCGCAGCTAGGGGTGTTTTTTAGTGCCGGTATTTTAGGATTATTACCTGGTGCTTTGTTGGGTGGTCGGATTGCAGACCGAATGGGCCGTAAAAAAGTATTAATTTGGTCTACGGGGATGTTCGCCATCTTTACCTTATGTACGGTATGGGTAAATAGCTTCCATAGCTTACTCGCTGTACGTTTTCTTGCAGGTGCAGGTTTAGGTGCAGCAATGCCAATTTTAATTACCTTGGCATCTGAAGCGGTAACGCCACAAAATCGTGGTCGTGCAGTCGGTTTGATGTACTGTGGTATGCCTGTGGGTGCGGCAATCTTGTCATTAGTTGCAATGACGGACTTCGGTGCAAACTGGAAAAATATTTTCTATTTAGGCGGTTTATTACCGATTGTTGTGATTCCATTGATGATTTGGTTCCTGCCCGAATCGCGTGAATTCTTGAAAGCCAAAGATCAAGCGGTTCAAGCGACTGCCAATGGTGAAGTGCAACAAGGTGCTTTCAAAAACCTCTTTAACACAGAAAACCGCTTACGTACTTTCTCAATTTGGGTGAGCTACTTCTTCACCTTGATGGTGGTGTACATCATGCTGAGCTGGTTACCGTCGTTGTTCACCGAACTCGGTTTCACTCGTAAAGATGGTGCAACTGCGCAGTTCTACTTCATGGTGAGTGCAACCATTGGTACGATCATTTTAGGTATGTTGACTGACCGTTGGAAGAAAGCTTATGTGATCATTTTGATGTACGGCGGTATTTTGGCAGGTCTATTTGCGCTGAATGGTGCAGGTTCATTGACTCAAATGTACATGGCGTCAGCTTTAGTCGGTGCATTCGTGATTGGTTGCCAAGGTGTATTGTATGCCTTCGGTGGTATCGTGTATCCAACACAGTTACGTGGTACGGGTGTTGGTGTCGCTTCAGCCGTTGGTCGTGTCGGTGCAATGTTAGGCCCTGCAATTGCGGGTCAGTTATTGGCAGCAGGTTTTGGTGCGGCAGGGGTGATTACCGCGGCAATTCCATGTATCGCAATCTCTGCAATATTTATGTTGTTATTGGTACGTCGTATTCCATCATAAGGAACATGCCATATCAAAAAAAGCCCGCATCATGCGGGCTTTTTTTATGGCGACAATAGAAGTCGCACTAATGCTCTAAACCAATATAAATAAAAGTATTTGATGTAAAAATACAGCAGAAAGAAAAAACAAAAAATCAACGTAGAGGGGCTATGTCAGCAAGAAAACTGGTCGCAATTTTTAAAGTTGATCAACGTGAATTTAGTTTGTATCTACATCAGCACGAATTTATCTTGGAACTCAAACCTGTATTTCAAAGACATCGCCAACATCCGAGACAAAATGCGTGGTTAGCCTTTGCCGATGAACCTACCCTAGAAGATGTTGCTGAAAATATTAATGCATTTGAGGTCATGCAACAGACACGCAGCCATTTATTAAAATATATCTTTCAACATCAACCGCGATATTTTTATTTTCATGCTTCGACTCGGCGAAAAGCCCGTATTTACCCACGCTTTGCACAACGTTTGGTTGAGCATTTGCCCAAGTATCGGTATTGTCAGGAAGGACAGTCATTTTATTTTTACGCACAGGACTGAATACTAAGGCTTTTAAAATATGAGCGAATCAGTAGAGTCGCCGATAATGCATGACAACGGATGGAGAGATATGCAAAAAAATACAGCGCTGATTGTGGTCGATGTACAAAATAGTTTTACCCCAGGTGGTCAGTTGGCTGTTGCCAATGCCGATCAAATTATTCCAGGGATTAATCAATTGGGACAATACTTTGCGAATATTGTGCTGACTCAAGATTGGCATCCAGCCGACCATATTTCTTTTGCTGAAAATCATCCTGAGCATGCACCTTATGACAGCATAGAGCTGAATTATGGAACGCAAGTATTGTGGCCGACGCATTGTGTACAAGGCACACAGGATGCCGAATTGCATCCTGATTTAAATTTACCAACGGCGCAGCTAATTATCCGTAAAGGTTTTCATCAGCATATCGACAGCTACTCTGCTTTTATGGAAGCAGATCAGAAAACTTCAACAGGTTTGGCGGGCTATTTGCGCGAACGTGGTATTGATACAGTCTTTGTGGTGGGCATTGCCACGGATTTCTGTGTTGCTTGGACGGCAATGGATGCACGTAAGCTTGGTTTTGAAACTTTTGTGATTGCTGATTTGACCAAAGGGATCGATTTACAGGGTTCGCTTCAGCATGCATGGCAAGACATGTTGGCGAATGGGGTGAAGCGTATTTACCTGAAAGATATTGTGCAGCAGCATGCACAGGCATTATCTTTGGCATGACCCAGTGGGCTCAGTTGAGAAAAGGCACAAGGGTGTGCCTTTTTTTGTCCCTGTTTTTAAATGGAAGATGCCTATGTCGGCTTTCTTAAAATTCACTCAATTTGTGCAGAAAACATTTGCGATTTGGGTGGTGCTGTTTGCAGCGCTCGCCATGTTTTTTCCCGATGTATTTGTTTGGTTAAAAGCATATATCCCATGGATGCTAGGCATCATTATGTTGGGTATGGGCATGACCATGACACTGCAAGATTTTAAAAGTGTATTGCAAAGTCCGAAAGCTGTGATGATCGGGGTTTTGGCACAGTTTATTGTGATGCCGGGATTGGCTTTTTTCTTATGTAAATTATTACAACTGCCGACAGAGATCGCGATCGGGGTCATTCTTGTCGGTTGCTGTCCGGGTGGAACGGCCTCTAATGTCATCACCTATATGGCAAAAGGCAATACCGCATTATCTGTTGCCTGTACCTCTGTTTCGACATTACTGGCACCGGTTTTAACCCCTGCGATTTTCTATTTGCTGGCAAGCCAATGGATTGAAATTAATGCGGCATCGATGTTGGTTTCAATTTTACAAGTGGTTTTATTTCCGATCATTGTGGGGTTAATGATTCGAACTGTATTTAAGCACCGAGTGGATGCCTATATACAGGTCATGCCATTGGTTTCTGTTGTGGCAATTGTGGCGATTGTGGCGGCAATCATTGCGGGTAGCCGAACACAGATTTTGCAATCAGGTTTACTGATTCTTGGGGTAGTTGCCTTACATAATGGCTTGGGCTATCTATTGGGTTTTTGGGCCAGCCGAATATTTAAATTGCCCTATGCAGACTGTAAAGCAGTATCAATTGAAGTCGGGATGCAAAACTCAGGTTTGGGTGTGGCATTGGCGGCGACCCATTTTGCTGCTTCACCTTTGACCGCTGTGCCGAGTGCGATTTTTAGTTTGTGGCACAATATCTCGGGTCCTGCATTGGCAACCTATTGGGCAGCACGGACGAGTGAGCCCAAAGCATCGGAACAAGACAAGCCTGCATAAAAAACAATTCAGTAAAAAAGAGGGTAATCTCCCTCTTTTTTTATGTCGAAAATAAATTTTACGATTTGATGAACAGTGTTTTAGGGAATTGCATGCTTTTTTAATTGATTAATGCTATTTGTAACATAAGTGTCATCTCCGCATGCCTAACATGCCGGCAACCACTTTAGATATAGACTGTTTCAAGCAGCATTGAGAGGGTATGCAACATTTTCAGCATTCATCAGAGACCTATTATAATCGTGAATTGTCGCTTTTAGATTTTAATCGGCGGGTCTTGGCTCAAGCACTCGATTCAAGTTTACCGTTACTTGAACGCTTGAATTTTCTCATCATTTTTTCACGCAATTTAGATGAATTCTTTGAAATTCGCATTGCGGGGCTGATGAAACAACGAGATTTGAATGCGATTGCACGGACGCCAGATGCCATTCCGACTGAAGTGGTCTTAGATGAACTTTCCCAAGTGATTCATGACACGGTTGCACAGCAATACCACACCCTCAATCATGCTGTATTGCCTGCATTACAAAGTGAAGGCATTCGCTTTATTCAATTTAAAGATATTTTAGAAAAACATCGGGCGTGGATTAGCCATTATTTTAGTAAAGAAGTTCAACCAGTCTTAACACCAATTAGCTTAGATCCATCGCATCCGTTTCCACGCTTGGTCAATAAAAGCCTCAACTTTATTGTGAGTCTAGAAGGCAAAGATGCCTTTGGTCGTGCCATTGAAATGGCAATTGTGCCTGCGCCACGCTCATTGCCGCGTTTAATCAAAATGCCCGCCGAGGTTGAAGGCAGTGCAGAGACACAAATTTTCCTGACCGCCATTATTCAGCAACACATTAATGATTTATTCCCGGGGATGAAAGCGACGGGCTGTTATGCTTTTCGAGTGACGCGCAATGCAGATTTAGTTCTGGCTGAAGATGTGGATGACTTGGCGGTGGCATTAAAAGATGAATTGTCTTCACGGCGTTTTGGTCGGGCAGTTCGCTTAGAAATTGAAGATGATTGTCCGCAAAGCATTATTGATTATTTGTTAGATGAATTTGATTTGAGTGAGCAGGAGCTCTATCGCATTGACGGCCCGATCAATTTATCGCGTCTCAGTACCACTTTTAATCGACCTGAACTGAAATATCCGGTCTATACACCGATTATTCCTAAAGTTTTTCGTAAACAAACCGCGATTTTTGATGTATTAAAAACACAAGATGTGTTGTTACATCATCCGTTTGACTCCTTTCAACCGGTCATCAACTTATTACGTGAAGCTGCAAAAGACCCTCAGGTATTAGCCATTAAGCAAACGCTCTATCGTAGTGGGCCAGATTCGGACATCGTACAAGTTTTAGCGGAGGCAGCACGCAACGGCAAGGAAGTAACCGCCGTCATCGAACTTCGGGCGCGGTTTGATGAAGAATCCAATATTACCGTGGCCAATATATTGCAAGAAGCTGGGGCTGTCGTGGTGTATGGCATTGTGGGCTATAAAACCCATGCCAAGATGATTTTGATTGTGCGCCGTGAAAATAATCAGCTGTTACGCTACGCCCATTTGGGAACAGGTAACTACCACGCAGGCAATGCGCGGATGTATACCGATTATGGCCTGATGACGACGCATCCCGATATTTGCGAAGATGTGCATCGCATGTTTCAGGAATTGACCGGTATGGGCAAGATGGCGAAGCTGAAAGCCTTACTGCATGCACCATTTACTCTGCATACAGAATTACTGAAACTGATTGAACAGGAAATTGTTGCCGCACAAGCGGGAAAATACGCAAGAATTATTGTGAAGGTTAATGCACTCACGGAACCGCAACTGATTGCTGCTTTGTATCGTGCATCGCAAGCAGGGGTATCTGTAGATTTAATTATCCGTTCGATTTGTTGTTTGATTCCTCAGGTCAAAGGTATGTCTGAGAATATTCATGTGAGATCTATCGTCGGACGCTTCTTAGAGCATACTCGAGTGTATTATTTTGAGCATGCAGGCGAAAAACGATTGTACTGTGCCAGTGCTGATTGGATGGGACGTAACTTATTTTCACGGGTCGAAACCTGTTTTCCCATTTTGGAAAGCCGTTTGAAAAAACGCATTATGAAAGATTGTTTACTTAACTATTTGGAAGATAATCAAAATGCATGGGAAATGCAGTCGAATGGGCAATGGGAGAAAGTCGCGGTTGAAGCAGGTACCGAACCGCATAACGCGCAAAAATATTTGATTGCACAGAAAATTTCGACTGTTTAAGACAAAAAATCCCGACTTAAGTCGGGATTTTTGATTTCGCTCAAACCTTTACGAGGCTTTTGACTGTTTGGATTTTAAAATTTCAGTTCTGAAGTTTTGAGCCAATTCAGCGGCATCACTGTCCATCCCATTGAGCATAAATGCATGACGAGTGAGCACATTGGTCGGATTTGGCAAACTGACCAATTGGAAATGATCTGAAATCTCTTTGAGCAAAGTTGTCGGCACATGAATGGCACTTTCTTTAGCAACCAATTGTTGGACTAAACGTTCAGCCGCTTGCACAGAAGACAATTGCATGGCTTCGACAGAGCTTGAAATCGCGCTACGGGTTTGTAAAACGAAACGTTTTTCTTCACGGTAGCGTTTATATAAAACATCTGAAAGCAATTGGAATACTGAGCTGATCATGGTGAGGCAACGCAGCGCATCTGGAGTGTCAGCGGTCATGCTGATGGTTGCGCCATGTTCATCAAACTTATGTACCGTACTGATGTCAGAACTGTTCAATTTATAATGTTGAACACAGAGTTCTGTGGTTTTATTCAAGAAAATTTGGCAGAGATTAAAATACGGCACAGACACGGTTTTGTTGACGCTATCGAGCAGCTGTTTCGGATCATAAAATTGGATATTTAATGCCAAGCTGTTGCTGTCGAGAACCACTGGTTTCATGTCTTTATGCTGTTTTGCTTTGGCTTGCGCATTTTGCTGCGCTTGAGCAATCGCCACAGCGGCATTATGTTTTTCTTGTTCTAAAGCCTGCGCTAGCGTTTGAATTTCGTGTTTTAGACGTGATTCATTGTTGATTCGCGCTAAATATTCAGTACGACTTGGACGTGCAATAGCGCGATACGCCAACCATAACAAGCCATGTAAGAATAATGAAAATAGAATCGCGGCCCATTGCGTACGTAAGATTTCACCAATACTTGGTTTAATTAAAGTGATTTCAACTGTTCCGACTTTCTTTTCGTTTTGCAACGCATCACGAACAAAGATTTCACCGTCACGGGTTTTGGTCAAACCGCCTGTGGCCAAAACTTGATTATTGGCATTTAAAATGCGGATGGAAGCCACGCTCGGGTTGGTTGCATAGCGGTCAGCAAGTAAGGCTAATGATACGGTATTGGCCGGCTCAAGCTCAGATAGGCTGTCTGTAACCAATTGACTGGTCATCAGTTGTCCCTGACTGGCACGGTTTTCGTTCAGTTGGTGGGTTGTTGCCAATACCAATAAAAAGGTATGCAAAGCAAAACAAACTACTAATAGGCTAGCAAATAGCCCTTGTCTAGGCGCATTCAACGTAAACTTCCAAGGCAATTCTATTCAATTTAGATTATGATTCTTACATTAGTTGTAGCTCAGACCCGAGTCAATTCATGCGAGAAATCATTCTTATATCACTTTTAGGACCTGACCAACCTAATCAATTTACACGATTAATGCAGGTTTTGTCCGCACATTCCTTACAGATTTTAGATGTCGGACAAGCAGTCATCCACAATCAGCTGACTTTAGGTATTGTTGTTTCGTCGGAAGACCAGACTGCGACAGCATTAGCCATGAAGGAGATGTTGATTTTAGCACATGATATTGGCTTAACTGTGCGCTTTAAACCAATCTCTACAACAGAATATCAACAATGGGTAAATGAGGGAGGCCGCACACGCTATATCGTTACGGCACTTGCGCCAGAATTACAGGCGTCTCATTTACAGGCAGTTACAAATATTGTGTCCAGTCAAGGCTTCAATATTGAAACTGTGACTCGTTTATCTGGCCGTCCAGAGTTAGATGGATCAAGCGAAGGTCCGCGCCGTGCCTGCGTTCAATTTGGTTTAAAAGGCCAGATGTTGGATGCTACTGCAATGCGTGCAGCATGTTTACGTCTATCTACCGAACTTGGGGTAGATGTTGCCGTTCAAGAGGACAATGCTTACCGTCGTAATCGTCGTTTGGTCTGCTTTGATATGGACTCGACGCTGATTGAGCAAGAAGTGATTGACGAATTGGCGATTGAAGCGGGTGTCGGCGCTCAAGTGGCTGAAATCACTGAACGTGCTATGCAAGGTGAACTCGATTTCCAACAAAGTTTCCGTGCACGTGTGGCACTGCTCAAAGGTATGGATGCTTCGGTATTGCCTAAAATTGCAGAACGTCTGACCATTACAGAAGGTGCGGAACGTCTGATTTCAACGCTGAAATCACTGGGATATCGCACAGCTATTTTGTCAGGTGGTTTTCAGTATTTTGCCGAATATTTACAAGCAAAACTGGGTATCGATGAAGTGCATGCCAATGTACTGGACGTCCAAGATGGCGCGGTAACAGGTGAAGTGAAAGGCCATATTGTGGATGGTGCTCGCAAAGCCTTCTTATTGACACAAATCGCTGAAGAAATGGGGATTTCATTAGAACAAGCCATTGCAGTCGGTGATGGTGCGAATGATTTGCCAATGTTGTCTTTAGCCGGCTTAGGCGTTGCTTTCCGTGCGAAACCTTTAGTGCGTCAAAATGCCAATCAAGCCATTTCAAGCGTGGGTCTAGATGGTGTTCTTTACCTGCTTGGTGTGCATGATAAAGATTTAAATCGTGCTTAAAACCATTTAAGGCACAGTCAAAAACGTAGCCAAAAGGCTGCGTTTTTTTATGCCAAGAATTCAGCTCATCCGATGAACGGTAGAAGAAAATTGTCGATAAAAACAACGATTAACAGCATTCGAAAAATTAATTTTTTTAGCCTAAAACCAGCTGTTTTTTTTGTAATGACACTCGAAACGAGATGCCATCATTGTTCCAGAAATTCTTTAAAAAGAAAAAATGTAATGACAAAATAATGTTGCGACAAGGTGTGTCGCATTAACAAAAAACGAGACTTTTTTTATGCAAAAAACTCAGCATAATGCTTGCAAGAGATTGAGATCGACCAAATCTATTTACTGAAGATACAGTAGTGAGACGGCTCAGCATCCTGTAAGACAAGAGATGTCAGCTGTCAAATGACGGAGGTTTTTATGTTAACAGCGAATTTAGCAACAATCGTTGGCCTGAGCTTGGTATCGGCGGCTGTGATTGCTGTTTTCTTCTCGCCTTATCGTCGCTGGTTAAGTTTTATGCTGGCGGGGATGCTGGTGTGGGGACTCATTGAAGTGATTCGATTTGGCACACAAACCATGTTTGAATTATCAGTGACTTATAGTTATTTAACGGCATTAATGGCCGCAATGGTGGTATTCACTTTAGTATTGTTACGTGAAGACCGCCGTGCAGAGCGTGCGATGGCAAAGCGCCAATGTATAGAGCACACGCCTGTATATGATGAAGAACAGCAATGTTCGAGCCGATAAGTGCCAGAACAAAATTTCAATGAAAAATGCGCCTAGGGGCGCATTTTTTTATGAACGCATTAGTCCGATTTGAGATACAAAGCCTTACTTCTCAAAAGCCAAGTTATGTTAGGATGAAGCCAGTCAATTTTCCAACAATTACAATAGGCTTTAAGTCATGAAACTATCATCAATTCCTGTCGTAAAACTACCTTTAGTTGATGTCAGTACGGATCCACTTGATTTACTCGTGGCAGGTTTAGCGCTTCGTATGAAACAGCTTGCACGTACTAGCCCTAAATTCATTGAATTGGTTCATGAACGTCAATTCCGCATTCAAATCGGCACGGATTTAGGTGTTGCACGTCAAATTATTGTAAATAACGGACAGATTGATACTGTTTCAGGCGATGCTGAAAAAGCCGACTTTATTTTGCAATTTGCAGACAGCGAACAGGGCGTAAAAACTCTGATGAAAGGTGACCCAACTGCATTCATGACGGGTATGCAAAATGGCAGTATTAAAATGGAAGGTGATTTTGGTCTACTGGTTTGGTTTAACCAAGTGGCGAAGTTAATTCCACCTAAACTTCCAAAACCGGTTAAAGAAAAAATCAAAATCGCACGTGCGTTTATTAAAGAAAAAACAGGTAAGTAAGATTTACGCCTTGTTCTCCTCCTTTAGTGGGAGGATTAAAAAAAAAAGCCCTCTTTTGAGGGCTTTTTTTATGCTTCAGTGGTTATTCAACTTCTAAATTAAAGGTCACTGGACCGTCATTGACCAAATGCACTTTCATGTCGGCAGCAAAGATACCTGTTTGTACATGGTCATATTGGCGCTTGGTGTAATCGACCAGCTGTTCATACAGTGCTTTGGCATCGCTTGGCGGCATGGCAGGGCCAAAATCAGGGCGCAGGCCTTTTTGCGTTTGTGCCATCAGAGTAAATTGAGACACCAAGAGGATACTGCCGCCAGCTTGACTGACATTCCAGCCCATCTTGCCTTGTTCATCATCAAAAAAACGGTATTTCAAGATCTTATCGATCAGTTTTTTGCCCTTTTCTAAATCGTCATCTTTACCAAGTCCTAAAAACACTAAAATACCGTGATTGATTTCACCCGTGATCTCACCATCGACCACCACTTTGGCTTCCAAAACACGTTGTAACAAGGCCCGCATAAATTCTTCCGAGTAGAAAATTGAACATAGGGCAGGGATTGTAGCAAAGACAGCATTCTTTCGAAGCGATGTTTAGAAAATTTTGGGCTCAAACATTTGAAAATGAAATGTATATTTTTTATAAATCTAATAATGCGATTGAATTTATGAAAATAATCTGTTTTATCTATTTATTAAATGTCAGTATCTTTGCGGGGCAGGAAAGGTATTTAACAGAGAGATTAAGACGATGTTTAAGCGTTCTTTATTGGTTGCGATGTTAGCAACAGCAACAGCGGCGACTCAAGCAGCGCCATTAACCAAAGACAATGGTGCACCAGTAGGCGATAACCAAAACTCGATTACTGCGGGTCCAAATGGTTCAGTTCTACTTCAAGACGTACAATTGGTTCAAAAATTACAACGTTTTGGTCGTGAGCGTATTCCTGAGCGTGTGGTACATGCCCGTGGTACAGGTGCTTATGGTGAATTCGTTGCAACTAAAGATTTATCTGATCTCACCATTGCTTCATTGTTCAAAGCAGGTACTAAGACTCCAGTTTTCTTACGTTTCTCGACTGTAATTCATGGTAAAGGTTCTCCAGAAACTCTACGTGACCCGCACGGTTTCGCGATCAAGTTCTATACGCAAGAAGGCAACTGGGATTTAGTGGGTAACCAAACTCCAGTCTTCTTCATTCGTGATGCAATTAAATTCCCTGACTTCATTCACGCAATGAAGCCAAGCCCAATTGACAACGTTCAAGACGCGAACCGCGTATTTGACTTCTTGTCTAGCCAACCATGGGCAACTAACATGTTGACTTATGTGTATGGTAACCAAGGTGTTCCAACTAGCTACCGTGAGCAAGATGGTTTCGGTGTACACGCATTCAAAATGTACAACGACAAAGGCGAATATAAATACGTGAAGTTCAACTTCCGCTCTAAACAAGGCGTGAAAGGCCTGAACGTTAAAGAAGCGATGGAGCTGCAAGGTAAAGACTTCAACCACTTAACCAACGATCTTTACAAAAACATCAACGCGGGCAACTTCCCGAAATGGGATCTTTATATCCAAGTGTTAGATCCTAAAGATTTAAACAGCTTTGATTTTGACCCGCTTGATCCAACAAAAATCTGGCCGACGAACCTAGTTCCAGAAACTAAAGTCGGTACGTTAACGCTGAACCGTATGCCGAAAAACTTCTTCCAGGAAACGGAACAAGTGGCATTGGCTCCAGGTAACTTAGTCCCAGGTATCGAGCCATCAGAAGACCGTCTGCTGCAAGGCCGTATCTTTTCTTACTCAGATACACAAATGTACCGTTTAGGTGCGAACCACCAACAAATTCCAGTCAACCGTCCATTAGTTGCTGTAAACAACAACAACCAAGATGGTTACATGAATGTTGGCGGCACTTCATCAAATGTGAACTACGAGCCAAGCCGTATTGAGCCAAAACCAGCAACTGCGAAAGCGCGTGCGGTTGAAACACCGCTTTCTGGCACAGTTCAGCAAAAAGGCGTGAAAGAGCAAAACTTCAAGCAGGCGGGTGAGCTTTATCGTTCATACTCTGCGAAAGAGAAAGAAAACTTAATCATGAACTTGGCTGCTGACCTTGGCAACGTAAAAGATTCGGAAACGAAACACATCATGTTGTCTTACTTCTACAAAGCAGATGCAGACTACGGTATGCGTATGACTAAAGCAGTAAACGGCAACCTTGCAACAGTAAAAGCTAAAGCAGCACAACTGAAAGACTAATTTCGATCAGTCTGAAGGATTGGTAACTAGGGTCTAGAACGTTACCTCAAAAAAGTCCTATGAAGCTCCATACCTTTCCTGCACCCTAGGGGGAGTTTCATAGGCACTCCTTAAATATTCATTTTTATGAAATGAATTATTTCTAATTCAATTCTACATTCGATTTCTGTTGGAGTTCATCATGAAAGTTATGCAGCATTTGACTTTAGCCAGTCTTCTTGCGTTTGGTTCCGCATTCGCAAACGTGGCAATCGCGGAAGATATCTCCCCCGCTAAAGCGTCTGCAAGCGATCAGATGACCTCACAACAGGAATTGATTGCAATATTTTTTGCCGCAGCCAAAACTGGCAATGAAGAAGTGATTAATGAGTTTCTCAAGCATGGTTTTCCAGTCGATGTACGCAATGCCTCGGGTTTTACACCGCTGATGATGGCGACCTATTATGGTCATCAAAATATTGTAACTCGCTTGTTGGAACATGGTGCAGACCGCTGCGCACGTGACAATAAAGGCAACACTGCATTGATGGGTGCCATGTTTAAATTAGAATGGGCGATTGCAAAGCAATTACGCCAAGTGGATTGCGATGCAAATGCCAAAAAAACGGGGCAAAAGACTGCAGAACAGTTTGCACGTGAATTTGGTCAAGAAGAAAAATATCGACAATTACTCAAAAAATAATGAGCTTGATCGCGCTCAGCTTCAGCAAAAAAATTGAAAAAAGTCGATGAATCGCGGTGATTTATAAGTTATTCCACTAAATCAATCGGCTTTTTATCAATAAAGTATGCTTTAATGCAAAGAGTTGATAAAAACTGAAAGTCTTTATGTCTCCAATCATCCAATCCTTATTAGACACAGATCTGTATAAATTCACCATGCTTCAGGTGGTGTTACACAAATTTCCGCAAACCCACAGTGTGTATCACTTTCGCTGCCGTAACTTGGATGATACAGCCTACCCACTGGTTGAAATTTTGGATGATTTAAACATGCAGCTCGACATGCTTTGTCAGTTGAAGTTTAAAGAAGATGAATTGCAGTATTTACGCAGTTTACGTTTTATTAAAAGCGATTTTGTTGATTATCTTGAATTATTTCAGCTTAAACGCCGTTTTATTAAAGCGGGTATTGATGATGAAGGTCGACTCGACATTTGGGTAGAAGGCCCAATGGTTCAAGCGATGATGTTTGAAATCTTTGTTTTAGCCATCGTCAATGAATTATATTTCCAACGTATTCGTACACCAGAAGTTTTAGCCGAAGGTGAGCGCCGTTTACAACATAAGATTGCCTTGCTGAAGCAGTATGAAGCACGGCAAAATCCAAATGATCCACCATTCTTGGTCTCTGATTTTGGCACGCGTCGTCGTTATAGTTATGCATGGCAAAAGCATGTAATTGAAGAATTAAATCAGGCTTCACCGTATATTTTCCGCGGTACAAGTAATGTTCTGATTGCCAAAGACTTGAACATTACTCCAATTGGTACGATGGCGCATGAGTTCCTACAAGCATTCCAAGCGCTTGATGTTCGTCTACGTAACTTCCAGAAGTCTGCGCTAGAAACATGGGTGCAGGAATACCGCGGTGACTTAGGAATAGCCTTAACGGACGTTGTCGGTATGGATGCGTTCCTACGTGACTTCGATTTGTACTTTGCCAAACTATTCGACGGTTTACGTCATGACAGTGGCGACCCGTATGAATGGGGCGATAAAGCCTATGCACATTACAAAAAGCTTAAAGTCGATAGCAAAAGTAAAATGCTGACCTTTAGTGATGGTCTAAATATCGAAAAAGCGTGGGATTTGCATAATTACTTCAAAGACCGTTTCCAAGTTAGCTTTGGTATTGGCACCAACTTGACCAATGATATGGGGCAAACTGCGCTGAACATCGTACTGAAACTGGTTGAATGTAATGGTCAATCTGTGGCAAAAATTTCAGATAGTCCGGGTAAAACCATGACGGATAATGATACTTTCTTAGCGTATCTACGTCAGGTGTTTGACATCTCTGAAGTTAGCGCTTAAACACAGCATTAGATAAAAATAAAAAAGCCGAATCAATGATTCGGCTTTTTTATATCTAAAATATTGCTAAAGGAATGCAAAAATTCAGAATAATAGTGAAAATGACTTATGCTAAGATCGAATTTAATCGCACAAAATACAACACGAACAACGATGACAGCATCTACACTGAATTTTGGTCTACTGATTGAAGCGGAAGAATTGGTTCCACATCTTGGTAATGAAAAACTACGGATCGTCGATTTGAGTCGTCGTTCGGTTTATGACCAATTGCATATTCCACATGCACTGCATGTGCAGCCGAAACTGTTAGTGCGCCAAGAAGAACAAGCGATGGGGCTTTTACCTGATCAAGCCGGTTTAGAACAGCTCATCAGCTATCTGAGTATCAGTCCAGAACATCATGTAGTAGTTTATGACGATGAAGGTGGGGCATGGGCTGGTCGACTGATTTGGAACTTACATTGCCTCGGTTTTGAAAATACCAGTCTCCTCAATGGTGGCATCCATGCTTGGCTTGGGGCAGGCTTACCGACCTCGTCTGAAATTGAGAAATTTGAACCCGTAAGCCCATTGGTTGAAGTAAGTGCAGAGGCGCGTGCTCAGTATCAAACAGATTATGATGAGCTATTGGCTCGTGTGCAGCAGGAGCAGATCCAAGTATGGGACTGCCGTACCGAAGATGAATATACAGGACTACGTTTAGCAGCGCGACGCGGCGGTCACATTCCAGGTGCACGACATTTCGAATGGAGTACTGCCCTTAACCGAGAAAATCATTTAAAATTGCATCCTTTAGAACGCACACAACAACGCTTAGAACAATTGGGATTCAATTTAAACGAACCTGTGGTGGTATATTGTCAGTCCCATCATCGGTCGGGCCTAGCTTATATACTAGGACGTTTACTCGGTTGGAATATTCGAGCTTACGATGGTGCGTGGAGCGAGTGGGGCAACCGACTCGATAGTCCTGTGATCACCGGAGAGTTGCCGTCTTGAGCCTTACATCTCAGTTAAAAAAACAAATTTTTATTCAAGCTCAGCGTGTTGTTCCACAGCACAAATTATCACGTATCGTCGGTAAATTGGCTGCAAGCGAAAACCCTGTGGTGAAAAATGCTGTGATTACCGCATTTAAAGCACAGTATGGCATCGACATGTCGATTGCTGAGCAAAGTAATGCCCTGAAATTTAAATCATTCAATGAATTTTTCACTCGTTCTTTAAAAGAAGGCGTACGTGTAGTTGATGCAAATGCCAACAGTGTTGTTTCACCCGCAGATGGTGCGATTTCACAACTGGGTAAAATTGAAAATGGTGACGTATTTCAGGCCAAAGGGCAGAAGTTCACCGTTGAAAACCTGATTGCCGATCCACAATTGGCAGAGCCGTTTAAAAATGGTCAGTTTGCTACGGTTTATTTGTCACCAAAAGACTACCACCGTGTACATATGCCATTTGCAGGAACATTGACAGAAACCCTGTATGTACCGGGTGAATTGTTCTCAGTAAACCAGACCACTGCTGAAAATATTCCGGGTTTATTTGCCCGTAATGAACGTATGGTCTGCTTATTTGATACAGAAGTCGGACGTATGGCGGTTGTATTAGTGGGCGCAATGATCGTGGCAGGTATTGAAACCGTGGCTACAGGTAAAGTTAAACCGACAGGGCGTTTGGAACTCAATCAACACGATTTATTCTTAGAAAAAGGTGCAGAATTGGGCCGTTTCTATTTAGGTTCAACAGCGGTAGTGTTGTTTGAAGAAAACAAAATGCAATGGGATGCGACCTTTAAAGCCAACTCGACTGTGGTGATGGGCGAAGCTTTAGGGCATACCATTTAATGAATTCCCTGTCCCTTTAGGAGAGGGTTAGGGAGAGGTTTTTGAGCTAAGCTGATGTATTCAAAAAAGAATCCCTTCTAACCTCCCTTTATTAAAGGAATGAATAAAAAAAAGCGCCATCAGGCGCTTTTTTTAATTGCAAAATTTAGCGTTTTACGACAATCGAGTCGATACTGCTATGACGTAAAGTTTGCTGTGCAATCACAGCAGCTTCTTGTGAATCATAGGGGCCAGACACGACGCGATACCAAACTTTGCCATTTTCATTACTTTGGATCACATCGGCAGATAAGCCATTTAAAATAATTTCCGCACGACGGGCATCGGCTTGGTCAGGGTCATCATAGCTACGCACTTGCAAAATATAGCTTGCAGGGGCAGGTGTTGTTTCTGTGGCTTCAATACCCGGCTCAGTCGGTGCAGTGGTAGCCGTTTCAGGTGCTTCAACGATCACCACGGTTTCTTTGGTATCTGTTTCAGGCACAGCTTGATCTGGAATCGGGGTGACTTGTTGCTGAGGCAACAGATCATAAAAACGGTAATCTTTATTGGTTTCTTCTTGGTAGTGCTCAGAGGTAATTTGACCTTTCGGTTTTACCGGCTCCCATGGTTTCCATAACATCAAGGCCACCAAGAAACTCAACACGATTAAAATGATCACAAGTGTACCTAACCATGCAGGAATCAATGGTTTTTTAGGCTGATTTGGCCGCTCTGATACACCGCGTTGCGTTTTTCCAAACACGAGGAAACCTCTTTAATTGTAATTGTTACGAACCTAGTGGGAACTGACCCAAAACCAAGTTCTGATTATTATATATTACATGACTGTCATGCTGTTTATGTTTAATTTTCACAATTTCAACATCTTCAATTTTTCATAAAAAGATGACTGAATATCCATGAAAATACAGGCTCATAAAGAGCCTGTATAGGCGTCAATGTATATGGTTCATACATGGACGGATTCTAACGTATACTAAGAATGGCTTACATTGATTCAGGCGCACTCACACCCAATAATTCAAGACCATTGCGTAAAACTTGCTGTACGTTTACAGACAGTAATAAGCGTGCTTGAGTCAGTTCTGCATCATCACCCAAGACTTTATTTTCGTTGTACCAACCATGGAACAACGCCGCTAATTCTTTCAAGTAGTTACCCACTTGGTGTGGTTCATAGCTGTTTGCTGCACGAACCACAATTTCAGGGTAAGCCGCAAGTTTAGCAAGAACTTCAGTTTCAGCTTCTAACTCAAGTTTAGCTGCAAATTGACGTGCAGCTTCAGCAGAGAATTGAACGTCTGTCGCAGCGGCTTTTTCGAGCATACGGCAGATACGTGCGTGTGCGTATTGAATGTAGTACACCGCATTGTCTTTGCTTTGAGACACAGCAAGGTCTAAGTCGAAGTCAATGTGTTGTTCTGATTTACGCATGACATAGTAGAAACGAGCAGCATCGTTGCCTACTTCTTTACGTAAGTCGCGTAAAGTCACGAATTGACCTGAACGAGATGACATTTGAACCATCTCGCCGCCACGCCATAGGCTCACAAATTGAACCAAAAGCACCGTCAATTTTTTAGAATCATAGCCAAGCGCATCAATCGCTGCTTTCACACGTGCGATATAACCGTGGTGGTCTGAACCCCAGATATCCACGATATCGGTATAGCCGCGTTGTAGTTTATTTAAGTGATAAGCAATGTCAGATGCGAAGTACGTAGTTTGACCATTACGACGTTTTACAACACGGTCTTTTTCATCACCAAATTCAGTTGATTTGAACCAGATGTTGCCATCTTTTTCGTATAAGAAACCACGTTGATCGAGCATTTGTAATGCTTCATCAATTTTTTCAGTCAAGGTTGCTTCGCTGAACCATTGATTGAAAGTCACGCCAAATTCACCGAGGTCATCTTTAATGTCATCAAGAATGGCTTTCAGCGCAGCTTGATGGAACACACGGTAACCCGCAGCCAAATGGTTTTGTGAATTATGAATCAAACCATCAATGTGTTTTTCTTTATCACCTGAAACAACGACTTTATTGCCTTCGCTATCGAGTTCAGCGGCATATTGCACATCTTCTGGAACATCTTTGTAGATGTCGACAACAGGGCGTACATAAGCATCGCCATCTTTGTCGATAATGCTTTGAGCGATTTCTTTAACGTAGTCGCCTTGATATGCATTTTTAGGGAAGACCAGTTGTTGACCGGTCAATTCTAAATAACGCAAGTAAGTCGATGTCGCCAAGATATCCATTTGACGGCCAGCATCGTTGACGTAGTATTCACGGTCAACTTTAGCACCTGTTGCTTCAAGAAGATTGGCAACGGTCATACCGTAAGCTGCGCCACGACCATGACCAACGTGTAGGCTAGACGTTGGGTTGGCTGAAACGAATTCCACTTGAACACGTTTTTCAGCATTGGCCTGTGTACGACCGAACTGATCTTTCTGAGCTTGAATTTGGTCTAAGACAGCAAATCGTTGGTCAGCATTTAAAAAGAAGTTAATAAAGCCAGGACCTGCAATTTCTGCTTTGCTGATATCTGCGACTTCTGGAAGATTTGCCAGAATTTTTTCGGCTAAATCACGCGGCTTCATACCTGCAGCTTTAGAGGCAATCATGGCAATGTTTGACGCAAAGTCACCGTGGCTTCGGTCTTTGGTTCGGGTCAAATTGCTAGTATTGTTCCAGTCAGTTGGGAGTACACCTTCAGCTTGAAGGGATTGCACTGCATGATCGAGCGCTGCTTGTATTGCCGTATTCATAATCAGTCGAAAAATAAATGTCGCAGAAAAACGGTAAATATAGCAAATTTCAGACTCTTTAGGTGAACCCATTTGTTGCGAATAAAAAATATTCGATAAAAGTGAAGCATTGCTTATATCGAAGTAAAACGATATAAGTAGTTTAGCGATTCAGGATCACTGCTTGAGTATATGGACATGTCACAACCCACCCCTAAAATTTTTGGCAATGTGCCGAAGTTAGCTGCACGCTGGGCGCTGATTATCGTGCCATTTATTTTGTCCTGTCTCATGAGCGGCATTATTTCGTTTATTAATATGCTCAGAAATTTAGGTTGGTTTGAGGGTTTTCTTACCCTATGGCTGCATAATTGGATGATTTCTTGGGCAATTGCTTTTCCCATTGTACTGATTTTATTGCCATTTGTTCGAAAGTTTACAGGCCTGCTGGTTGATATGTCAGGGCCACAGCCACCTGCAAAATAAGCCTGCATGTAAGTCACAGTTGAGTAAAACGGTGACTTACTGCATTTCGCTTTAAATATTTATAGGCTATCGCGACAACTTACTGCTTTAGAGAGTAATTCGGCTTTGTTGTTTTGGAAGGTATAGAGTTTTGAGGAATTAAATACTTTAATGACTTTGGCCTGAGCGACAGCGGTTTTAAAGCTTTGGAACTTTTGCTGATGGGCTGTCTCAAACGGATTTCCAAAGTTTTTATTGTCGAGCAGAATTTGAATTTGCCCCACATTTGTATCATGTGCTTTTAGGATCTCTTGGCCATCCGCGTTGCTTATACTGAAAGTTGGGCGCTGAGTGCTGATTTTGCAATTCAATTTGAGGCTCAAGGTGAAATTGTCTGCCGATTTATTTTTGAGGGTAGATGTGCCTTGTTGATCATTTTCAATATAGACCCACTGATTTTTCGGCATATTGGTCAGCAGAGTTTCTAACTGTTGTTGGGTACTTTTGCTGATATCGACCGTGCCTTTTTTATCGATTTCAGGGGCTTTTTCTTTACCGAGCATGCCCATCACTTTGTCGCTGACTGTGCTACTGGTTTTGGAAATGGTCTGGCAAGCGCTTAAGCTACTGATGATTAGAATGAATGGTAGTGTATAGATGGCAGGTAAATGCATAGATTTTATTGTTCTATTAAATTTTCGGATCGGCAAAGTTTAACGGTTCTACGCATAAAGCTCAAACCTGCGGCCAATCTCCTTTGAGGAGGACTGCTGCAGGCGGCTAAAGCAGCCATTCTACACAGGCACGAATAATCCCCAGTGCGAGGCCAATAAAACCACCGACCACGACACCATTGACTCGAATCATATGCAAGTCGCCACCGACTTCGTTTTCGATCTTATCGATCATTTCACGTGAGTCCCATTCATGTATACGTTCACTGATAAACCGAATGACTTTTTCGCTGTATTGATCGGAGAGATTGATGGCAATATCACTCATTTTTTCATTCAGCAATTGGCGTACAGCAACGTTAGAGACAATATTTTCGCCCACTTGTTGAATGGCGACGCGTAGGTTTTGTGCAATACCTGAGTCCGGCTTTTGTAGATCAGATTTAATCGCATCACATAAAATCACAACAGCGCCGCTTAAAAAGTTAAGCATTTGTGGGCTGTCTAATAAAGCGTCCTTGGTGCTATTCAAACGTTGGCTGGCTACACTTTGATTGTCTGCCAACTCATGCATGAGTTGCTGTGCCATTTCTTCAATTTTTCGACGCCAAGGATGTTCTGGATCGGCCAACATAGATTCGACACGGCTCACCAATGAATCAATGGTGCGTTGTTGTACATCAATGCCGATCCAGCTGGCGCCTTTAGCTAACTTCCATACCCCAAGTTCTTTAAACAACTGGCGTGAAAGGTCGCGGGTTTGTTCTGGATGCTGTGTGACCCAATCATGGGCTAAATCGAGCCCGCGCTGTAACACATCTTGATGGAAGTCATTTTCTAAAACTGCCCGTAGCATTTCACTGGCAAGATGGTTGACTTGCGTATTGCGTACCCATTGCACGCTGTTATTTTGGATAAATCGTCCAATTTGTTCCTGACCGACAAATTCGAAAATTTTCGGTACCGTTTGCTGAATGACTTGGGTCACTTGAGCATTATTGTGCGGATTGGCTAACCATTTCCCGACGGCAAGAGAGAGATCCGTCTCCGCTAAGCTTTTTTCAACCACTTGTGGTGAAAGAAAATTCTCCTGAACAAAGCGGCCCATTGACTCGGCAATGCGTGCTTTATTACGAGGAATAATTTCTGTGTGGTCACGTAAAAATTTAGGAATCGGAATCCGACCAAAGGGATTGCGAAATAAAACGGTTATCGCATACCAGTCTGCCAAACCACCAACCACGCCAGCTTCTGCTGAAAGCATTAAAATATGAATGAGCCAGACGTATTCGGGCAGCAATTTAGCTGCGATCATCAATGCAATCCACGCCAGCACCGCCACCACCAAAGCAATGGTGGCGAAGCGTTTACTGCGTTGCAGATTGGGCGAAACAGCAGGCTGTTCAGTTGGGTTCATCAATGATCGGGTCTCTATGGGTTGACTTATTTGGTGGTAGGCTCAGCGGCTATAGGTAAAGGATTTCCTTGGCTGTCTAAACCATATTTAGCCCCGAGTGATTGCAAAATCAAGCGAGCATCAAAGGCATCCTGAGGGGCTTTGGCACGATCTTTATAGCAAGTAATACTGTAGGAAACTTGAGTTGGATCGAGTGTGACCACCTGTGGAACGTCATAAAACGGGCCTGGCCAAAAACCAGGATGGCGACGGTAATAGCCATATGGATAAGGCATTGGGTCTGGGTAAATCACCGCTTGGCGCGGCGGTTTTTGACTCCGATTACTCGGGTCATCCATGACTTTAAAATATTGAAAGCCATTGTGTAGGGTGGTTTGAGCGGCTTTAACCAAGGTAATTTCTTCGGCAGTACCATAGCTCATATTGGGTCTAGCTTGAAAGCTAATCCGGTAGCTTTGCGCATTTAATGGTGTCGCAGAATATTGACCGAGTTGTTCAAAGGTCAAAGGTTTTGATGGGGTTGTGGCACAGCCAGTCAAACCGAGTGCTGCGGTTATGGCTGCTGCGATAATGAGTTTGTTCATGCGCATACTCCTGTTTAGTCGGTTCATGGCAAGGGGAGATACTGGCCAAAAGCCGTCAATTAAAAGCTAGAATTGGGCTGGGTTAAAAATTCCAATTCCTCTGCTGTAGATGTTCTGTCCAATACCGCATTGCGATGCGGGTAACGTCCAAATCGATCGATAATCACTTTATGCTTTTTTTCAAATTCTAAGTTGATCGGATTGCCCAGTTGCTCAAATAATTTTAACGCGCTTTGATGGATTTTTGTCGATTCGCTATGCATAAAGGGCATATATAAAAATGAGCGCTGTTCAGGGCTTAATTGTAGATCTAAACCCTGCGCGATGGCTTCTTGTGCAAGCGCCAAAGCCAGTGCATCTTGGGCAAAAGCCAAGCCAGAGTCACGGAATAAATTTCTAGAAAATTGATCTAAAACAATAATTTCAGCCAATCGACCTTCGGCAGTAGTACGCCATTGCCACAGTTCTGCTTGACTGGCCGCTTGATGGATGTCTTTAAACTTTTTTTCGATTAAAACATCAAAATTATTGCTTTTAGCGAACCAATTAGGCTGATTTTCTGGGTTAAACCAAAATTCGAGAATATCTTGATAATTCATAAGTTTTAAGCATTATTAGCATATATTTGTTTATAAAATCACAAATTTCAAATGTCATATAGAGTAAGTTTGTGATAAAAAATTGCCAAAATAAAATCACGGTTTGTCTCAAAACTATACAGTGCGTCATATGCCCACTTCAAATCGCGTTATACTGATATAAACTGATGATTTTATTTTAGTAGTTTCTTCCATTTAAGCGAGATAGCAATGAGTCAACCCGAATCGACCTCTCAAGACATTTTACCGACTTGGGTAGATTCTTCGCTGATTAAAGGAATGTTGCGCGGTATTGAGCGTGAAAGCTTACGTATGCAAAGCAACGGTTTCTTGTCTCAGGCCGACCATCCCCAAGCTTTGGGTGCGGCTTTGACTCATCCGCATATTACGACAGACTATTCTGAAGCTTTAATGGAATTTATCACGCCACCAAAAGAAACTATTACAGAGGCGTTGAACTATCTGCAAGATATTCATGCTGTTGCGCATACGCATTTAGAACATGGTGAAAAACTTTGGCCGTTGTCGATGCCATGCATGTTGGATAAAGACGAAGACAGTATTCGTTTAGCGCAATATGGCAGCTCGAATATAGGACGTTTTAAAACCTTGTACCGTCGTGGTTTAGGGGTGCGTTATGGTCGCCGGATGCAGACCATTTCAGGGGTGCATTATAATTTATCCTTCCCAGATCATTTCTTTGAAGCACTTCAACAGCATGAAACTGACGACGCCCTCAAGGCATTGAGCTTACAGGATTATCGCAGTCATCGTTATTTCGGCCTGATCCGTAATTTTATTCGTTTAACGCCATTGGTGATGTTTTTGGTTGGGGCGAGTCCGTCGGTGTGTAAATGTTTTATGACTGGACGTGAACATCAGCTGTTACCGCTCTTAAAAGGCACGCTATTTTTACCCTATGCAACGGCGCTGCGTATGGGAAATTTTGGCTATCAAAATTCAGCACAAAAACAGTTAGGGATTCACTACAACGACATTCAGGCATATTTGGAAGGTTTGCAAAAAGCGGTCCATACCCCGTATGCCGCATTTAGTCATTTAGGTTTAAATGATGAACAGGGTGAACCGATTCAAATTAATGACCATGTGTTGCAAATTGAAAATGAATACTACAGTTTGGTTCGTCCGAAACAAGTGCCGCAGGATGGTGAAACACCGTCTGAAGCCCTGCAAAATCGTGGCGTAGGTTATGTTGAATTACGCGCGGTAGATGTCAATCCTTATAGCCCGATTGGGATCAATGAAGACACGGCAGGCTTGCTCGAAGTGGTGGCTTTGTACTGTTTATTGCAAGACAGTCCAGCGTTGTTAGATGCCGAACAAAATGAAATTGAGAAAAATCAGGCGGAAGTAGTGAACCGTGGTCGTGCGCCAAATGCGGTGATTTTACAGCAAGGTCAGGCAATTCCAATTGAAACATGGTGTCGTACACATGTTGCAGCGATGCAACCGTTGGCTGAATTGCTGGATGATTCTTACAATACAGATATTTACACTCAGGCAATGGCTGTGATGCAATCACGCATCGATGAAGTCGATGAAACATTGTCGGCACGTATGATTAGCGATACTTTAGAACAAGGTGGAACTTGGGGCTTTGGTAGCTTTATGGCCTTACAACATGCTGAAGTGTATGAGCAGCATGTCTTGAACCCTGAAACTGCAGCATACTTTGCACAAGCTGCTGAGCAGTCTTTAGAAAAACAGGCTCAACTTGAGCAAGACTGCACCTTGAGTTTTGAAGAATATTTGAAAAACTTTAGATAAAAAATTTAAGAGGATTTACCATGAAATGGAGTTTCCGCTTCGTGAGTGGTTTGTTGTTTTTAGCCAGTGTGATCGGTATGTCTTTTGCGCTGTTTTTAGAACATGTACAAGGCTTAGAACCTTGTCCGTTATGCGTATTCCAACGTATTGGTTTGATTGGACTCGGCATCATTTCATTGATTGCATTGATTCACAATCCAGCATCGAATTGGGGTAAACGCATTTACGCATTGTTGGGGACACTATCAATTCTTTGGTCTGCTGGGGTGGCTGCGCGTCATATTTGGCTGCAAAATTTACCGCCAGACAAAGTGCCGAGCTGTGGCCCAGGACTGGATTATTGGGTAGAAACGCTGCCGTTAAAATCGGTCTTTGAGCAAGTGCTGACCGGCTCTGGTGAATGTGCCAAAGTGGATTGGACCTTCTTGGGACAATCATTACCGGTTTGGTCATTGGTGTTTTTTGCGGTATTAACCTTGCTCAGTCTTTGGCAGTTATTGCGTAAATACCCAAGCAAACCAGTCCCACGTTTACGTGATAAATTTTAATTCTATGATGCAAAAAAAGCCCTCAACTGAGGGCTTTTTTTTTATGAGTCTGAATGGGGGAAGTTTACCTTAGGTCAGGGCAATGCCTTCCATACTTTCCAAGTCCATCATAAATTCATAGATATGATCACAAGCTTTATCGTCATTGTTTGGATAGAACCAATGCACGATTTGCTCAGCCACTTGCGGATGATGCTGAATTTCAAAATGGTTCAGGCCATAAAATATTGCTTTATGTGAGTCAGGTACTTTTAATTGGTAGCGTGGGTTTGGGTGTTCTCCTAACGCACTTTTCACACTGACCAAGTAATCTCCAATCACATGTCGCGTTTTATTGCGACGATGTTCATATTCGATGGTCCCTGCAACGAGGTATGTATTGATATGCGATGGAATCGGGGCTGGTTTACGGTTGTCGTCCATGAGTCCAATACGAACATCATTATGTTCCCAATCATCATCACGCACGCTGCCATAGCGCAAATCTAAAATGCCGTTACTGCGAATATTCACCACGTGACCTACGATTTTGACCAAGGGGAAACGCCCCAATTGATCTTGCAGATGAAATCCGATACGTTCAAGCACAGCACCATGATGCGGTGAGCCTAAGCAGACTAGATTTTCGACTTGATGAATCCATTGATACATATTTTGTTTGCCATAAAAAATGGCACTACGGGACACTAAGCCCCCCATACTATGACCAATTAAGTCGATACTGGTAATACCCGGGTTGCGACGGACCAAATCTTCTAATGTATTGGCAAGGCTGCGACCATTGGTCGAGATACGACGACCCGTGTTGTAATTTAAATACAGCATGGTGTTGTGGTCACGTTGTGACAGTAATTTTTCACCAATGCCGCCATATTTGGCTGTCGACCATGACAGATGATTCATGCACAGCCCATGAATTAACAGGGTAATACGACCGTTTAATTCGCCTTTTTGTACCGCACCATAATGGTCGTAAACCACCATCGGTAAGGCCATCGGGTTGTGATATTTCAGTAAATAGTCGCCTAAGACCCCATTCAGTGCGCCCACTAAAAAATGTAAAGACGGGGTGAGGAGTTTGTCGTGTAAGCGTGGGAATTTTTCTATAATGCTACGCAGCGTTGGTGCAAGTAAATAATTGCCATAATTGAAAAAAGTGTTGTAAGAAAATTCATAAATCCGTGCAATGGTCGGCTGCTTATGAAAGGCTTTCGAGCCTTGTTCGCTCATTCCAAAAATACTGATTAAAATTTCACGTTGAATGTTTTTGATCAAGTCATGCACGACATCACTAAAACGCATTGTCACGAGTTGTGCCAAACCTTCCAGCACATCTGCTTGACTGGGTGGCGTGCGGTCCCATTTACAATAGGTTTCATGCAATGGTGTTAAGCTAGGCATAATGTTCCTATCCTTACATTCAATGCTATCCCTCGATTGTATTTATTACTGGAATAGCCTGAAGTTTCATTGTTTATTTTATAAAATTCTCACGAACAGCTTTTACAATACCGATAACAGACCTGTCGGTGAATGCCTTTTGTCTGACAATTTTACTAAAAATTCAAATTTAGAAAATGTGACGCAGTTAGCACTTATATGCCACTTTTAAAGCAATTTAAAGATCAATTTGGAATCAAAATGATGAATATTGTGTATTTGCATGGTTTTCAAAGTAACTCAAATTCAGTGAAAGGACAGATACTGCGGCGCCATTGCGCAGACTTAAATGGTGTGCACGTGCATTTGCCAGATTTGAATATGCCACCGCTACAGGTGATGCAGCAGATGTCAGAGCTGATTGACGGTCTAGATGATGTGGTTTTAGTGGGCAGCAGCTTAGGTGGCTTTTATGCGACGCAGTTGATGGCATGCCATCACATTCCTGCAGTGCTCATCAATCCTGCGGTCTATCCATGGCAATTATTTCGTGACTTATTTGGCGAGACGGCATTGCCCTATCAGGTGACTGAAACGTGGTGCTTGGATGATGCACAGCTCAATCAAATGCAGGCTTTGGCGGTATCTAAGGTTGAAAATGCAGATCAACTGTTGGTCTTGCTCCAACAAGGTGATGAAACCTTGGATTATCGTGATGCTGCTGATTTCTATAGTGCGGTTCAAGCCGGCACGGCTATGCTGATCACTGAGGTGGGTGGAACACATGGCATGGATGATTTTGCAGAAAAAATACCGATGCTCTTGCAGTTTTTATCTGATGCTGTCAAAAATATGCCTAAATAAAATGATCCAATACAAATGCTGACCAGCTAGATCTAACATACAAAAAATGGGCAGTTACGACATCATTTGACGTTTAAATTGTTTAAGAAAATGGCGGCTGATCGCAAGAGATATGCATTTTAATAAAAAAGCATATACTGTAGCGCTTGAAGAAATGTTTTAACCAAAAAAGCAGGGAATTTTGCAACGTGACGCAATATACGGCTCAATCACTTGAAGTTTTATCTGGCCTAGATCCGGTACGTCGTCGTCCGGGGATGTATACAGACACTACACGACCAAACCATTTGGCACAGGAAGTGATAGATAACTCCGTCGATGAAGCGCTTGCAGGTCATGCCAACAAAATTACTGTGACGGTTTATAAAGATGGTTCTTTGTCGGTAGAAGACAATGGACGCGGTATGCCTGTTGATATTCATCCTGAGTATGGCCAAAGCGGGATTGAAATTATTCTGACCAAATTACATGCCGGTGGTAAGTTCAGTACCGATAACTACCAATTTTCAGGTGGTTTACACGGTGTGGGTATTTCGGTGGTGAACGCACTGTCAGATCGTGTTGAAGTGGAAGTTCAGCGTCAAGGCAATCTATATAAAATGGCCTTTGAACATGGCGTTCCTGTGGCACCGCTTGAGGTGTTGGAAGGTAAATGCGCTAAACGTGCAACGGGTACTACCGTGCATTTTTGGCCTGAAGCCAAATATTTTGATTCGCCTAAATTTGCGCTGAAAGCCTTAAAACACAACTTAAAAGCCAAGGCTGTTTTGGCGGCAGGCTTGCAGATTATTTATATCGATCAAATCAACAACGAAAAGATCGAATGGCAATTTGAAAATGGTCTGGTCGACTATTTGATGGATGAGCTACAAGACCGTGACATCGTTCCTGTTCCTGCATTTGTGGCGACTGGTGAAGCTGAACGTGCTAGTGCTGAATTTGCCATTTGCTGGAACGTTGAAGGCGGCGAACAGATTCAAGAAAGTTATGTCAATTTGATTCCAACTGCGCAAGGCGGTACACATGTCAACGGTTTACGTTCGGGTGTGACAGATGCGATTCGTGAGTTCTGTGAATTACGGAATTTATTACCACGGAATATGAAGCTGTCTGCCGAAGATGTGTGGGATGGCGTCAACTTTATTCTGTCTTTAAAATTCCAAGAGCCACAATTTTCGGGTCAAACTAAAGAACGACTTTCAAGCCGTGAAGCCTCTAGTGTGGTGTTAAATATTGCCAAAGACGCTTTTGCATTATGGCTGAATCAAAACTCCGATATTGCTATGCAACTGGCAGAAATGGTGATTGCCAAGGCCGGTCGCCGTTTAAAAGCTGCGAAAAAAGTTGAACGTAAAAAGATCGTTTCCGGCCCAGCTTTGCCGGGTAAACTGGCTGACTGTGTGGGCCATACCCTTGAAGAATCAGAACTGTTTATTGTGGAAGGGGATTCTGCAGGTGGTTCTGCCAAGCAAGCACGTGATAAGAACTTCCAAGCGATCATGCCGATCCGCGGTAAGATTTTAAATACTTGGGAAGTGTCTTCTGATGAAGTCTTAGCATCGCAAGAAGTACATGATATTGCGATTGCGATTGGTGTAGATCCGGGCAGTGATGATTTGTCAGAACTACGTTATGGCAAGATTTGTATCTTGGCCGATGCCGACTCGGATGGTTTGCACATTGCGACTTTACTTTGCGCACTGTTCGTCAAACATTTCCATACTTTGGTTGAGGAAGGACATCTGTTTGTGGCGATGCCACCGCTGTTCCGTATCGATGACAATAAAGATGTGCACTATGCCTTGGATGAAGATGAACTGGAAAGCATCTTAAAGAAATGTAAAACCAAAAATCCTCAAATCACTCGATTTAAAGGATTGGGCGAGATGAACGCGAGTCAGCTGCGTGAAACGACTATGGATCCCAATACACGTCGTTTAGTGCAACTGGACTTGGATGACGTACAGTTTACTTCAGGTTTACTCGACAAATTATTGGCGAAAAAACGCTCTTCAGACCGTAAGCATTGGTTGGAACAGAAGGGTAATTTGGCAGATTTGGCGGTTTAAAATTGCAATAAGAAAAAAACCACGCAAGTGGTTTTTTTTGCTTTAAATTTAGGAAAAGCTGCATGATTTGTGTGCTAATACACCGTATTTTTTGAAAAACGTCGCAAAATTGTTCAATTATAGGTCAAATGTTGGATACAAGTTTGTATGCATCTTTGCGGTGATTTTAT
Source organism: Acinetobacter sp. YH12138 (assembly GCF_015218525.1). Taxonomy (NCBI): domain Bacteria; kingdom Pseudomonadati; phylum Pseudomonadota; class Gammaproteobacteria; order Moraxellales; family Moraxellaceae; genus Acinetobacter; species Acinetobacter sp. YH12138. Next base: position 106,495 of record NZ_CP048670.1, read on the forward strand.
GGTATTTGAATCGACCCATAAAAAATTAAAAGCAGATTTTATGATTGTAACTATATGAAAAATAATATTTAAAAATAAATAAAAGCACTCAATCAAAATAAAAAATAAGGCTTGGCACAGTTATTGAATTGCTCTGTTGTGATGAAAGACAACAAATGCATTTTAAAAATGTGACTTACAAGCTTAGGTTGGGAGTGTGAATAATGTTTCAACGCAATGTATTTGCTAAAAGTATTTTAGCAGCAACGATGACTGGGGCGATTGCTTTAACGGGCTGTTCAAAACCTGCAGAAGAAAAAACAGAAAGTGCTGTATCTGAACCAAAAGCCGCTGCAGCAAGTGGCGATACTATTAAAGTCGGGATCTTACATTCGCTGTCAGGCACGATGGCGATCTCAGAAACTTCTCTGAAAGATACGGCCTTGATGGCGATTAATGAAATTAATGCTAATGGCGGGGTATTGGGCAAAAAACTAGAACCTGTGGTGGTGGATCCGGCATCGGACTGGCCATTATTTGCGGAAAAAACCCGTCAGTTGATTACCCAAGACAAAGTAGCCGTGATTTTTGGTTGCTGGACGTCGGTATCTCGTAAGTCGGTTTTACCCGTGGTTGAAGAATTAAATGGCTTATTGTTCTACCCTGTTCAGTATGAAGGTCAGGAACAATCTAAAAATATTTTCTACACAGGTGCAGCACCGAATCAGCAAGCGATTCCTGCTGTCGAATATCTGATGAGTGAAGAGGGTGGTAAGGCAGAACGCTTTGTACTGTTGGGCACAGACTATGTTTACCCACGCACTACCAACAAAATCTTACGTGCATTCTTGAAGTCAAAAGGCATTGCCGATGCAGACATCATGGAAGAATACACGCCATTTGGTCATAGCAACTATCAAACCATTGTGGGCAATGTGAAGAAGTTTGCGGCAGGGAAAAAGACTGCTGTGATCTCGACCATTAACGGCGATTCAAATGTGCCGTTCTATCGTGAATTGGGCAACCAAGGCATCAAAGCTGCGGACATTCCAGTGATGGCGTTCTCTGTAGGTGAAGAGGAATTACGCGGTATCGACACCAAGCCGCTGGTCGGACACTTGGCATCGTGGAACTACTTCATGTCAGTGAAAAATCCAATGAATACTGAATTCACCAATAAAATGAAGCAGTATGCCGTGGAATACAAATTGCCAAATGCAGACAAGTTTGTGACCAATGACCCGATGGAAGCTACCTATGTCGGCATCAATATGTGGAAACAAGCGGTAGAAAAAGCAGGAAGCACAGATGTCGATAAAGTGCGTGAAGCTATGGCCGGCCAAGAATTTAAAGCGCCATCGGGCTATACCTTGCAAATGGATGCGTCGAACCATCATTTGCATAAACCAGTCATGATTGGTCAGATCCGTGCCGATGGTCAGTTTGATGTGGTACACAAAACGGCAAAAACCATTGCTGCAGAGCCATGGAGCCCGTACATCCCTAAATAATTCAATCCAAATGCCTGCTGCCATTGTGTAGTGGGCATGTTTTGATGTGATCCCTAGATGGGATTTGTTCTATTACTCAATAGGGATGCTTATAAGATGAAAAAATTACGCAATTTCCCGATCCTGTTTCTATTCCTGAGCCAATTATTCTGTCTGCAAATCGTGCATGCAGAAACAGCAGCAGATGTGGCACCTACGGTGCAATCTGTGCAGCAAGGTGACGCCATTCAGCAATTTGTTCGTGGTAGTTTTACCGAGCGACGTAGTTTACTGAATCAATGGCCGGGCGATATTGAATCCTTAGATCAGTTGGCCGCATTGGTCGAAAAAGACCAGTTATATAGTGGTCAAAGCGGTCAAACCTATATTTTAGAAACTGACGAAAAATTATTGAGCTATCCAGATTTGCAAACCGTGACGGATTGGCCTGCCGATTTATCTCAAGTCACCTTGGTGAATACCCTTCGTAAAGCCTTAACTTTTGCGCAAGCGAAAGAAAAGCTGCAATCGGATGATTTAAACCAGCGTTTAGATGCGATCGATATTTTAGAAAATAACTTGGCTGAGTTGGATGTTAAAAATATTAATCAATTGTATTTAAATGAAAAAAATAACAAAGTTAAAGCCCGTTTAGCGCAGCTCAAAGCACGTTTAGACTATCAAAACCCCGATGTATTACAAAAAATACAGGCGGCTAAAGTGCTGCAAGATTCTAACCGTCCCGATGTGTTGGCAATGGTGGAGCAGGAATTACAACAAGCCAATCTGCATCCCGAGTTAAAAGCCGCACTGACAGAAGCCAAGAGCAATATTAAAACCCGTATTCAGGCCAGTGAATGGACTGGACATGTCTTTTCCGGACTGAGCACGGCCAGTATTTTACTGCTTGCAGCGTTGGGACTAGCCATTACGTATGGCCTGCTAGGCGTGATTAATATGGCGCATGGTGAACTGATCATGATCGGGGCCTATACCACGTATGTGGTGCAAAGCCTGTTTAGGAGTCATCTCAGTAGCTATGTCGATTGGTGCCTCATTGCCGCGATTCCTGCCGCATTTATTGTAAGTGCTCTGATCGGCATGTTGATTGAACGTACTGTTATTCGTCCCTTGTATGGCCGTCAATTGGAAACACTATTAGCCACCTTTGGTGTGAGCTTAATTTTGATGCAATTGGTGCGCATGGTTTTTGGTGCGCAGAACGTTGAGGTGTCGAATATTTCATGGCTGTCAGGAGGGATCGCTGTGACACCGAGTCTGATGCTGCCTTATAACCGCATTGCCATTATTGGCTTTACCGTTGCGGTACTGTTGTTACTGGTTTACTTGCTGAATAAAACCCGCTTTGGTTTATTTGTTCGTGCCGTGACGCAAAACCGTCAAATGGCACAGGCCGTGGGTATCCGTTCTAGCCGCATTGACATGATGGCTTTTGGTTTAGGTTCAGGGCTTGCAGGTCTGGCAGGTTGTGCCTTAGCACAAGTCGGCAATGTCGGTCCTGATTTAGGACAAAACTATATTATTGATGCGTTTTTGGTGGTTGTGGTGGGCGGTGTTGGTCAAGTATGGGGTGCAGTACTGGCGGCCTTAGGTCTAGGTGTCAGTGGCACAGTGCTGGAAATCGGCATGGGTGCGGTCTTAGCGAAAATTATTCTACTGGTTCTTGTGATTTTGTTTATTCAAAAACGTCCACAAGGTTTGTTTGCCATCAAAGGCCGTTTTGTGGAGTAAGCGCATGAAAATCACTTCGTTATTATCGGATAAACCCTATAGCGGTATGGCGATTGCCGTGTGCTTTGCCATTTTGCTGATTTTGCCTTGGTTACATGTATTGCCAGCCGATTCAGCACTGCATTTATCAGCGTATTGGGTCACGCTCATTGGCAAGATTATGTGTCTCGCCTTGGTGGCATTGGCCTTAGATTTGGTTTGGGGCTATGCCGGCATTTTAAGCTTAGGGCATGGTCTGTACTTTGCCTTGGGCGGCTATGCCTTCGGTATGTATCTCATGCGCGAAGCGGCAGGGGATGGCTTACCCGATTTTATGCGCTTTTTGAGTTGGACCGAGCTACCGTGGTACTGGATGGGTACTGAACATATCGTGTGGGCATTGGCTTTGGTGGTTTTAGTCCCAGGACTGATTGCCTTCATTTTTGGCTTCTTTGCCTTCCGCTCCAAAATTAAAGGCGTGTATTTTTCAATTATTACCCAAGCCATGACCTTTGCTGCGGCGCTACTGTTTTTCCGCAATGAAACAGGCTTTGGCGGTAACAACGGCTTTACCGGTTTTAAAACCATCTTAGGTCTAGATATTACCTCTGCACCAATGCGTGCAACCTTGTGTTTCCTCACGGCACTGACTTTACTGGTCTGTTTTGTCGGTTTACGTCACCTGATGAATAAACCCTATGGTCGCGTACTTGGTGCAATTCGTGACAGTGAAAACCGTTTGCAATATTTAGGTTATCGCACCTTATGGTACAAGCTCTCTGCATGGGTCTTGTCCGCTGTGATCGCAGGGATTGCAGGTGCTCTGTATGTCCCTCAAGTCGGCATTATTAACCCGAGTGAGATGAACCCTGTCAATTCGATTGAAATGGCGGTGTGGGTGGCTGCAGGGGGGCGCGGTACGCTGATTGGCCCAATTTTGGGTGCAGGTTTAATCAACGGGGTGAAGACCTATTTTACGGTGGCTTATCCAGAGGCATGGCTATTGATTTTAGGTGCGCTGTTTATTGTGGTAACGATATTCCTGCCAAAAGGTGTGATTGGGCTATTAGAGCGGTTTAAAAAGGAGCGCAGCGAATGAATGATCAATGGGTTCAACCGCATGGTGGCCATGCTGCTGAAGTCTATGGGCGACCAAAGGAGCAGGGTGCAGATTTCAGTCACGGGATTGCCCTGTATTTGGAAAAAGTCAGCGTTTGGTTTGATTCTTTCCGTGCATTAAATGATTTGTCGTTATATATCAAAGAAGGTGAGCTGCGCTGCATCATTGGTCCCAATGGTGCAGGAAAAACCACGCTGATGGATGTGATTACAGGGAAAACTCGCCCAACAGAAGGTTCGGCTTTTTTTGGGCAAACCTATGATTTGGCAAAAATGAGCACAGAGCAAATTGCAGAAGCCGGGATCGGTCGTAAGTTTCAAAAGCCAACCGTATTTGAAAATTTTACCGTGATGGAAAACCTGTTATTGGCAGCGCCGAAAGATAAACGGGTGAAAAAGAGTTTTTTCAGCAAGCTTGATCCAGATGCGCAAAATGCCTTGGACGAATCTTTAGCACAAATCCGCTTAGAAGAATTGATCCATAAACCGGCAGGGCTGTTGTCACATGGTCAAAAGCAGTGGTTAGAAATAGGCATGCTACTGATGCAGCGTCCAAAGTTGATTCTGCTGGATGAACCTGTAGCAGGGATGACCGATGCTGAAACAGAGCGTACCGCAGAGCTGTGTTTAGAGTTGAAAAAGAACCATACCCTTGTTGTGGTTGAACATGACATGAGCTTTATTGACACCATCAGTGAAAAAGTCACCGTATTGGCGCAAGGTGCGATTTTGGCCGAGGGTACATTGGCCGAAGTCCAAGCCAATGAAGATGTCATTGAAAAATATCTTGGACGTTAAGGAGCAGACCATGTTAGAAGTCAAAGACGTCAATCAGTTCTATGGTGGCAGTCATATTTTAAGAGATGTGACATTTGCCGCTCCTGTGGGCGCATGTTCGGTGGTGCTCGGGCGAAATGGTGTGGGTAAAACCACCCTCTTAAAATGTTTAATGGGTATTTTACCAATCAAGTCAGGGCAGATCTTACTGGATGGCAAAGACATTTCTAAACTGAGTCCAGAGCAACGTGTACGTGAAGGCTTGGCTTATGTACCGCAAGGACGGGATATTTTCTCGACCTTGACCGTTGAAGAAAATATTTTGATTGGGATGGCAAAATTTAAGGGCGCTAAGACCCGAAAAGTGCCAGAACATCTCTACGAAATTTTCCCCGTATTGGATGAAATGAAACATCGTCGAGGTGGAGATTTATCTGGTGGTCAGCAGCAACAATTGGCGATTGCCCGTGCGCTCGCTTCCGAACCACGGGTATTGATTTTAGATGAGCCGACCGAAGGCATTCAGCCCTCGATTATTAAAGATATTGGTCGTGTGATTCGTCAGTTAGCCGATGGCGGAGAAATGGCGATTGTCTTGGTTGAACAGTTTTATGATTTTGCAGAAGAACTGGCAGATGAATATACCGTGATGGCGCGGGGGCAAGTGATTGCACAAGGTGTCGGTAGTGAAATGCCTGAAAAAGGCATTCGGGAACTGGTGGCGATTTAACATTTAGTTGACTACGATGTGTGGCGGGCTTGTATGAATCAAGCTCGTTACTCTTTTAATTCAATTTACTAAGATCAAAAAATCGTTGCTAGTCATGGCAGTTGAATCAAAAAAACGAGTGGCATAAAAAAAATTTGTTTAAGCCATACGCTTAAGTTGTTCTCAGCAGAGTCATTTGAAGCTTCAGCATCTAGTGCTTAAATGATGCTAAGCGCAGTACTGAAACTTTAGTAAAAGGCGACTTGGCATCCATCAGTATTCGATCAAATGCGGCCGAATATACAAAATATCTGCTTTATTTTTGTGTGGATTACATTAATCTAAATGTACGACATAACAAGAAGATAAGAATATGGACGCGATATTATATTTGATCCCACCGAATGATTTGGAAACACTGATTTTAGAAGCAGAAACCCCTCAAGATGTCTTGGATTCACCCTTTGTACAACATTCCTTATTTTTAGGGGAGGCATGGCAAGAGTTGAATCCATTATTAAGCGTGAAAAGGGATTCAGCTGCGGCACTGAGTTATGCCATTCAGGCAGAACATCCATTGTCAGAGCGACGACCGGGACTGAGCCTTGCAGTGCATTACAATACCGTAGTTCGCGTTGCAGAAATCCATCAGGCATTACAACAGTTAAGCGTGGATGAAATCAAAAAACGTTATTTGGTCACGATTGCAGAAACCGCACCTGAGCAAGAGCTTAAATTGGCCGAATTAAAACTGCTTTTTTTACAGTTACAAGATCTTTATCGTGATGCGGTGCGTCATAATTTATCGGTGCTGAGTGTGATACAAGATGGTATTCGTTTGGATAAATTACCATAAACACAGCTCAACACGGGCTATAACTGAAGTTGCATCAGGACCAGATCACGCCATTCACCAAATTTTTGTCCCACTTCAGGCATATAACCTGTTTGCTTAAAGCCTAATTTTTTGTGCAGGGCAATCGAGGCGCTATTGCCGTGATCAATGCCTGCAATCATCACATGTATATTTTGGCTTTTGGCATGCTGAATTAGGTGCTCTAATAATTGCTGACCAAGACCCAGTCGAGCATAGTTTGGGTCAATATAAACAGAATGCTCAACAGTATGTCGATAGCCAGCAAAATGACGGAAAGAACCATAGTCAGCATAACCGGCGATTTGCTGTTGATCCTGATCTTCAATCACCACAAATGGAAAATTTTGCTTTTGCAAATCCAGCAATTTCTGTTGAAAAGAGTCAAGGGTATAAGCTTGATCATTCCATGTCGCAAAGCCGTTGAGAACTTCATGATTATAGATTGCGAGCATGGCAGCTAAGTCTTGTAGAATTGCAGGTCGAATGAGAAAAGACATGCGCAAATTTCTGATAAAAATAAAGTCAATTTAAAAACTTAGGCATAAAAAAAGCAAGGTAAAGAACCTTGCTTTTTTCTTCATCGCGTTCTGAGTTGAACTTAGAAGTGGTATTTCACCAACGCGCTGACATCGTTTTGGTCCTGACCTTTCAGACCATATTTGTTGTTCCAAACCGAGTGTTCAACACCTACGTAGAGCTTAGTCTTAGGAGAGATATGCTTACCGATATTCCATTTATATTGGCTTGTCCAGTTTAATTCACTAGCTTGCGCCCCTTTTTCAGCGGTTGACCAGTCAAGGAAAGCATCTACTAGAAAATCTTCAGAGCCGATTTTAAATGGCACAGCATAAGTGATTGTCATTTGATAATCATCTTTAGTACCGGCTGATTTAGAATCGTTATCGGCTTTATAGAAGTTGATGTTTGCATACTGTGTATATGGAATGTCTAAAGCAAAGCCAATACCATACAAGAAGTTATTAAACTCAGAATTTTTGTCGTAGCCGGCATTATGTTCCCAAGTCGTTGCAATAAGAACGTCTTTGATCGGACCCATAGAAAGGTCTTTACCAGAAACTTCACCTAAGCTAAGGCGCGGTGCTAGCTCAAGGTAAGTCGATGCTTCATCATCTTTGTCCCAAGCTTGGTCAACGAAGAAGAATACATCTGAATATTTCAGTTTAGCGGCATATTCAGCTGTGATCGTTTTTTGTTCATTGTTGTCACCATCAAAAGGCACAACATAATTTTCACCATATAAGCCAGTTAAGCTGAAATCTTGCCATACGATAGGTGAAGCTTGAGTGAAAGCAGCAGCAGATGCTAATGCACATGATGCAACGATTTGTGTAAGTTTCATTAAAAAATATCTCCCCCCGAGAAGCACTGAAAGCATACAGATTATTAAGCAAAAATAAAGCCAAATTTTACTCAACGGCCAAATTGTTTTGTAATTTGAAGGGGAAATATGCCGTGAATGATCAATAACGGTAAAAGTGAGATTTTGAGTTTGAATGGAATTGTGCAAATAGAAGGTGGACGTCGAGGAAATGCACAAAAATATGACCCAAATCAATTAAAACAATGCAAATCTACAATAAAGTCTTACTTTTTGTATGGATATTAAAAAAATATCAAAATAGCACTTGCAAAATGTCAATATAAGACCGATATTCGAAGTATAAGGACACGGATCTGCAGACTCTAAAGTGTTCATCATTCAATGTGGAGGACGACGTTCCATACAAAGTTGAAGATGGTCATTGCTGTAACATTTACAGCAAATGTAACGTGCCAAGATAATAAGTTTTGCACAAATATTTATAGATATTACAGATAGATATGAGGATGATATTATGAACATAGAAATCCGTACAGATAAAAACATTCCTAATAGTGATCGATTAATTACATACGTTCGTGCAGAACTTAATGAAGAATTTCAGCGCCATAGTGAACGCATTACTCACTTTTCGGTGCATTTAAGTGATGAAAATGGGGACAAGGGTGGTAGCGACGACATTAAATGTATGATTGAAGCGCGTCCTGCTGGTTTGAAGCCTGTCGTGGTCAACCATCGTGGTCATAATGTAGATACAGCTATTCACGGTGCAATTGATCGACTTAAACGTAGTCTTGAACATGTGTTCGAAAAGAAAGAGAACCCACGCAGTACACAACCTGCTTTTGCTGAAGCAGATGACAGCGTAGACGACGAATAAGTCTCAAAATTTAAAAAAGCCCTGCGGGGCTTTTTTTGTGTGTTTTGTATTTTGTTTTACATGAAATTCAAACAAACGCAGCTTTATTCGGCATAATAGATCAAAATAAATTGAAGTGAGCTTTCCCGATGTTAACAGCGCAACAACAGCTTTTTGTGCAAGCGTTAGAAGAACAAGATCTTGCACAGGTGCAACGCCTGTTGGCAGATGGTCTTAATCCTAATTTTATCGATTTTGAAAAAGGACCAGCCGTTTCTGTATGGTCTGATGGTTTGTTTAAATGGTGGGAAATGGTTTGCGAAGCGTATGAAGCAGGTCAACCCTTAACAGCAGAACAGAAAGCACAACATTTAGACGTACATATGCAAATCTTGGAAGCGCTGATTCAAGCCAAAGCCAATGTGCATTTATGGGATGCTGAAGAAATTTACGGTCCATTATGGGACGCCGCGAGTGCAGCATGTGTCCCTGCGGTACAACGTTTATTGGATGAAAAAGTGAATCCAAATATGATTGATAGCGATGGTTTAACCATTTTATCGTCGATTAGTGAATTATTTTTTGACTGTGATTTTGACGCGGTAAATTGGTCGGAAGCATTGGAAGAAGAAAAACAAACCTTGGAGCTTTTGCGTAGCCATGGCGCAAAAATGAGCAAAGAATTAGCATAATTGTGAGTAAAAACATGACTGTATTTAAAGTTTTAAGCATTGCAACATTATCCGGTTTGAGCCTGTCTGCATTTGCGGCGAATTTTTCATTTGACCGTCCGGGCGCGGGTATGGGCACAGGCATTACCCCTGTAGGTCGTTTGGCGTGGGAACAAAGTTTGCCGGCAGCGAGCTATAGTGAAAGTCGTGATGACAATGGTGAAAAAGTAAAAAACACCACTTTAAATGCAGACATGTTATTCCGTACTGGTTTGGCAAAAGATTTGGAATTGCAATTGGGTTGGCAAGGTCCTGCATGGTCTAAAACCAAAGTTGCGGGTCGCTCAGTTGAAGAAGATGGTTTGGGTGATGTCAGCATTGGCCTGAAAAAAGCCATTGATTTGAATGATGAGAAATTATCGATGGCCATTCTTGCAGAAGCCATTATTGCAACAGGCAATCAAGGCTTTAGTGCTGAAGATGACATTTATAGTCTGACTTCAGCCGTGGCTTATGATTATAGCGATACAATTGGGACTTCAATGACCATGCGTTATGAAGTTCAAGATGGTGATTGGGCTGTGAGTGCTATTCCGGGAATGGAATATCACATTGCGGGTAATTTATCAGGTTTTTCTGAGCTGGTTTATCGCAAAGCAGAGAGTACCGATCAGGAAGTGTCATTAGCATCAGGTTTGACGTATGCCGTTTCGGATCGTATGCAGTTGGATGCGAGCGTCGGTCTAGAACTCACGGGCGGTCATAAAAATTATCAGTCAGGTTTAGGCGTATCTTACCTGTTCTAAAAGAACCCTAAATTTTAAAACGTATAAATACAGACTGAGGATGAATTCAGCTGAATGAAACAATGGACTTATGTTGCGGCAGCGGCTGTGCTGTCGTTCAGTATGGGCGTCTCTGCTCAGGATGCATTACTTTCAGCTGAAGATGCTTTTCCTTTCTCGGTCGTCTCCGATCGTGCAGATCAGGCGGAGCTGAGTTGGAATATTCCAGCGCATTATTATCTGTATCAGCACAAAATAGAGGTGAAGCAGGGCAATCAAGTTTTAGCTTTGGATTTGCCTGCTGCTGAGGATTTAAAAGACGATAACTATGGTCATACGCAGGTGTATTACCAACAGTTGAGTTTTAAAATTCCGACTCAAAAACTGCAGACCTATAAAGTCAGTTGGCAAGGCTGTGCCAAGGATCGAGTGTGTTATCCACCACAGAGTATCAGCTTTAAAACGGATGCTTCTGGTTTAGTCACACAGCAAAATCTAGCCACTCCAAGCAAACGTTTACTCGACTTTGCAGCAGAAAATACTGCCGAACAGCCTATGGCGAATCGTTTAGATCAGCAGCGGGCAGAGAATGCTGCATTGGCTTCTGAACGCTATACCGCAAGTGACCAAATGTGGTCTGAAAAATTAGCACAAAGCTCTATATTTTATGGACTTTTACTGTTTTTTGGACTGGGTTTTTTGCTGGCTTTTACCCCATGTTCATTGCCAATGCTGCCGATTTTAACCTCACTGATTGTCCGCGACAGCCGAGGTTTAAAAGCATGGATGATTGCACTGACTTTTGTCACCAGTATGGCGATGGTGTATGCCATTCTCGGCTTGGTGGCATCGTCTGCAGGTTTGAATTTCCAGCGTTGGTTGCAACAACCCTCGACTTTAATTGCCTTTAGCGTGCTCTTTGTAGTTTTTGCCCTGAATTTATTTGGTTTATTTGAACTGAAATTGCCACGCAGTTGGGTCAATCGCTTAGACCAAGCGCAGTCGATGCAAAAGGGCGGTAGTCTCGTTGGCGCTGGAGTCATGGGGATGATTTCAGCATTGCTAGTCGGTCCTTGTATGACAGCACCGTTGGCAGGTGCATTATTATTCATTTCCCAAACCCAAAGTCAGTGGCAAGGTGCATTATTGTTATTCACCCTCGGCTTTGGCATGGGGACCCCGCTATTGTTGGCCAGTGTCCTTGGCTCACGGGTATTGCCTAAAGCGGGTTTGTGGATGAATCAAATCAAGGTGCTCTTTGCTTTCATCATGTTGGCATTAGCTTTGTATTTTATTCGACCATTGATCAGTGAAGCTTGGTTACAGTGGTTATCCCTTGCTCTGGGGCTGGTGTTTAGCGCTTATGTGCTTTGGCGCATTTTATGGCGCAGTACTCAGCTCAAATGGTTGTATATCTTGGTGTTCTGTGCAGCTGTACCTTATATTGTGTACAGTCAATATCAACACAGCCAACGTTTTTTAGTCGAAGAAAATCAAAAACAAAGTGCTTGGCATGTGGCACATACAGCGGAAGAGTTTCAACGTTTATTAAGTGAAATTCCCCAAGGTCAATCCGCGATTATTGATGTCTATGCCGATTGGTGTGTGGCCTGCCAGCCGATTGAACATAAAGTTTTAAAATCGGCTGAGGTACAACAGGCTTTGGCACCGTATTACTTAATTAAGTTAGATTTGAGTCAGTATGATGCAACCCATCAAGTACTGCTCAATCAATGGGATATTTTAGGGCCACCGACCTATTTATTTTTAGATACAGCGCATCAAGAGATACGTGGACTGCGTTTGACGGGTGCTTTTAGCGAGAAAGAATTGTTAGCGCAATTGGAAAAATTTAAATCGCGTGGAGAATAAAAATGATGCAATTATATATTGCCAATAAAAACTATTCGACGTGGTCTATGCGACCGTGGTTGGTGTTACACGCGTTTAATTTACCCTTTCAAGAGATCTTGATTCATTTTTCTGAAGAAGCAGATGGCGGAGCATTCAAGCAGCAAATGTTAGCCCTACATGCCAATGGCAAAGTGCCCCTACTACAACATGACGGTGTGATGATTTGGGACTCATTGGCGATTTGTGAATATTTGGCAGAGCAGTTTCAAGAGCTTCCACTGTGGCCAAAAGATGCTACACAACGTGCATGGGCACGGAGTATTTGCGCGGAAATGCACAGTAGTTTTATGCAATTGCGTAGCTTATGCAGTATGAATCTGCAGGTGGATTATGGTCGTCATGGTCAGAGATTATGGTCTGAACATGCTGAATTGCGTGCTGAAGTGACTCGAATCGAGCAGATTTGGTCGAGTCGTCCTGCGGTGGATGGCTTTCTATGCGGTGAATTTAGTATTGCCGATGCATTTTTTGCACCCGTAGTGACACGTTTACAGACCTTCCAGCTACCTGTGAGTGACAACACACAGCGTTATATGCAAAAGATTTTGCAGCATCCTTCTGTGGTGGCATGGATCACGGCTGCTCAACAGGAACAGCCAGTCCGCCGTATGGAACAGTATCCACGTTAAAAGCTTAATGCCGCATCTGAGCTATATAAAAGTTTTAAACCAAATGGCTAAAGCTTTGTTGTTCGGTGTAGGCCATGACCATGTTACGACCACCAGCTTTAGCTGCATATAGCGCCTGATCAGCATGGGTCAGCAATTGTTGCGGTACCAATTCAGGCGTAGAAATTGCAATGCCAAAACTAGCTGTCACATGAATTGACTGACCGTCATGCCCCCAAATTTCAAGCTGTTCAATGGCTTTTCGACAGCGCTCTGCAATGAAAATCGCTTGTTCTAAGTTAGAATTTTTTAACACCAAAATAAACTCTTCCCCGCCAAAACGCCCAACTACATCACTACCGCGTAAATGTTGGTTTAATACTTGGCTGACGAGAATCAAGGTTTCATCGCCTTTATCGTGTCCGTATTCATCATTGATGCGTTTAAAATGGTCTAAGTCCAACAAGACCAGTGCATATGTATCTGTTTTAGCACTATCGAGCTGTTCCAAACACTGATTGATACTGCGTCGATTAAATAAATTGGTCAGTGGGTCGACTTGACTGAGTTTTTGAATCAAATGCTCACGGTGACGCCATTGGCTCAGTAAGATTTCAAATAAAGCCAGACAGGTTAATAAAATAGGAACAATGAAAAAGATCATTGAGAAGAGCCAAAAACTATTTTGATAGCCATAGGCATGAGGTTGAAAAATCGGGGCATAGGGAATAATGCCGCGAATACTTAAATACATGCAAATAGATAAAAAAATCGTGGCTGGAATCAGCATGCTATAGACGATTTTTCGTGTAAATAGCACTAATCCAACGGTCACCAGGCTCACATAGGAGATCATGGTGGCTGGGCTCATGACACCAATTAAATAACCATCACGACATAAAGAAATGACGAATAAGCCGACCGAAAGATAAGGTAAAACACGCTGAATTTTTGGGTTGTCTTTTCCAGCATAACAAGGCCAAATCAATAGCACCATTAAGCAAAAAAAGACGATGTTGGTCCACAATTGAGAGTGGATGAGTTCAAGGTTAACCCACTGCCAAAGTTCTGGCGTGAGTGAAATATATAATTTCCAAATGATCCAAAGCAGATGAATGGCTGAGCCAAGCATCAGCATGAGCATACACTTTTTCAGGATACTCCAATTCATGACCACTTCATCTTCCAGTAAATACTGGGCGATTCTATTGCGGAGGATCATGTCACGTATGCTTGATTTCACCGTCATCCTGTGTCATTGCCCTGTTCGAGTTATCAGTTTTTTTTCTTAAAGTTTATATAGATATCATTTTATAGGCTTACATTAGCATGAAAATTTACACTTGATAACGGTCAAGAACCGCTCAGTAATTTTAAATTTTTTGCGAGTTCAAAAAGATTGTTCTAAAAATAAAACATAGTGTCATAAGGATCGGGATTATTCTATTTATGAAAAGTGATTACACTAGGCTCAAGTTAATAACAACAGCTTTAGGTTTTAGTCATGAAAATTTTGCATATTGATTCAAGCATCATGGGCGACGCTTCAGTTTCACGTCAACTCAGCGCTGAAATTGTACAACAGCTACAGCAAAAACATGGTGATGCGGCACAGGTTCAATATCTCGATTTAGCAGTACAGCAGATTCCACATCTCAGCAGTGAAATTTTGATGGGTCAAAATGCAGAACAATCGGCTTTAGGCGAGCAGTTGTTACAACAGTATTTAGATGCCGATGTGGTTGTGGTTGGTGCTGCTATGTATAACTTCGGTTTGCCATCAACTTTGAAAGCATGGATTGACCGTATCAGTGTTGCAGGTCGTACCTTTAAATATACAGAACAAGGTCCAGTGGGTTTGGCAGGTGACAAAAAAGTCTATATTGCCAGCAGTCGTGGCGGTGTGTATGGCGATAACAGCCCTGTAGATTATCAAGAAGGTTTATTAAAAGCCGTGTTTAATTTCACAGGTGTCAGCGATATTGATGTGATTCGTGCCGAAGGTGTCAATATGGGACCAGATATGAAAGCACAGGCAATGGCGACAGCTCAGGCTCAAATTCAAGCCATTTAACAGATTGACATTTCCCTCTTAGGTCAGCATCTGCTGACCTTTTTTTATGGTGACTTTGATGCATTTCAGGGATTATTTTTCAGCGATTAATCCTGATCCAGTCGGTGTGCAAAATCGGCTAAATCACTCAGCGCACGCTGTCCTTCTTCAAACCATGGGCTAAACATTTGGAAGTTATGCCACATGCCGGTGTATAACTTGAATTCGACATCTAGGCCGGCTTCTTCTGCTTTGACTTTAAAACGCTGCGCATCATCCAATAAAATTTCTTTAGAACCCACTTGAATATGAATCGGAGGTAGTCCTTTGAGCTCTGCAAAAAAAGGCGAGACCAATGGATCAGCTCGATCGACCGAGCGGGGTACATAATAATCAATGCCTGTTTCGAGGGCTTCTATGCTTAACAGCGCATCATGCTTACGGTTATAGCGTAGGGATTCACTACTCAGCGTCAAGTCTAAAAACGGTGACATTAACACCAAACCACTGACTTGTGGAAGTTGGTCCTGTTGAATTTTAAGGGCTAAGGCAAGCGCCAAGTTTGCACCACAAGAGTCGCCTGACAAAATAATGTCTTTGGCTTGAACCCCTTGATCTAATAACACCGCATACACATCAAAAAGGGCATCGAGTGCTTCAGGGAACTGTGCTTCAGGGGATAAAGGATAATCCAAATGTAACACTTGCATTTGCGTGCGTGCCGCAACTTGAGTCAGAAACGCCCGATGCGTGTTCATCGAACCCAAGAAAAATGCGCCCCCATGAATATGAAAAATGAGTTGGGTCGATGCCTGTTGAGGTTTGATTTCTTCGGCTTTTAAGCTGGCTAAGCGAATAGGACGAATTTGTACATCGGGGTTTTGGGGAAATGCACGACACATTTGTTCCAAAGCAAACCTTAAAGTATTGGGCGGTAAATTGAATTGGCTCGGCCCACGAATTGTGGTTTTTAAAATGCTTTCTGTAATCAGTTGTTTCGTCAGTGGCGATATCTTCATTGTCTTTCCATCTTTTTCTATTTTTGGAATCGTGTGAGCATATTTACCAACACAAATTACAAGGTTACACTAAACGGTCACATACAAAAATTGATAAATTGTTGTGACTTTTGGATACTAATGTCGTCTATATCAGACCAGGGAAATAAACAAAAATGAAAAAAATTGCACTAGCATTAGGATTGATGAGTTTAGCCGCATTTGCAAATGCTGCAGATCCGCTAAATGGTACAACTTGGAAAACCATTGATGATAAAACCAAGCAGCCAAAAGCGATTGTAAAATTCACTGAGCAAAAAAATGGTACGCTTTCTGCGAGCATTCAGTCAGTTTTGACACCAGGTGAAGAAAACGCTTGTAAAAAATGTGAAGGCCCATATCACAACAAATCATTAAAAGGCTTACGTATTGTGACAGGTCTTAAAAATGTAGGTGGTACAAGCTATGAAGACGGTTCAATTTTGGATCCTCAATCAGGTAAAACTTACAAGTTAAAAGGTCAATTGGCTGATGGTGGCAAAAAACTAGAGCTTCGCGGCTTTATTGGCGTTGCTGCTTTAGGTCGTAATCAAACATGGATTCGTGCCAACTAATTTGACATGATTCAAACAAAAAAAAGCCTGACAATGTCAGGCTTTTTTATAGCCTATTTTCAGCCACAATTGAACTAGAGCCGTGCATGAGTGTGATAAAAAAATTTATTTCAATGCACGGTAAGCGCTTTCATCAAAGCCAACCAATAAATCGCTACCTGTATCGAGTACAGGACGTTTAATCATGCTGCTATGCGCTGTTAAACACTGAATCAAATTTTCTTCACTGGCTAAGGCTGTCTGTTGCTCTTCTTCACTGAGTTTTTTCCATGTGGTGCCTTTTTTGTTGAGAATCACATCAGCGCCTTTGGCATCGAGCCATTTTTTTACGGTTTTAGCATCAATCGCTTGTTTTTTATAGTCATGAAATTCGTAGCTTAGGCCTAATTCGTTGAGCAAGTCGAAAGCTTTTTTCATGGTATTACAGTTTTTGATGCCATAAATTTTAAGCATGAACAGGTGTCCTCAATTATTCAAACAATAAGATAAAAATACAATTCAGCATTATCCTACAGGCTAATTCATCAATGCTCAAAGCTCGATCTGGATGTGGATTGAGAAATAAATGTTTTGCTGTAAAAGTCGCATGTAATAAATATTGGGTATTGTCATCAAAACGACATTTTGGTCTTTTAGAATAGCCTACAGAACAAAACGATGCTCAGAAAAGAAAGCGATGCAATAACAAGAAAATTCAGCTTAAGGTTGCACAGTCAAAAGTAGAAAGAAAGCGAGAATAAGAAAATGCTGTGCAGATCGAATTTTTAGCTGTTTTATTTGGGGGATGTTTGAGTCTATAGATGTGGGGACTAGATAAGAGAAAACCCGCATTTAATCATCCTGATCATGCGGGTCTCAATCCAACGTCCATTGTCACATCCTTGAAAACAAGCTAAATCATTTAGTTTGTTTTTATACTTCCTTCGGCGTCCAATCCTTTTATGTCATCCTGACATGTCCCTTTGCCGTGCGACCATAATGCTATGTTCAAGTTATGAGATAAATCCACAAATTCGTCATGTAATGTGAGAAATAAGCTCTAATTGAGTAAACAATCGTTCACTCAATTAATTGTTGGAAGCTTAAATTTTATAATCAATAATGACAGGGGCGTGGTCGCTAAACCATTCATCTTTAAATATCCAAGCATTGACTGTACGTTCTTTCCAGTCTGGTGAACATGCATGGTAGTCGATACGCCAACCCACATTTTTGGCACGCGCTTGTCCTCGGTTAGACCACCAAGAGTAAAGCTCGGCTTCTTTACGTACCTCACGGAAGGTGTCGACATAGCCAAGCTCATCATAAATATGATCGAGCCATGCACGTTCATGTGGTAAGCAGCCTGAAGCCTTTTGGTTCCCAGACCAATTTTTAATATCAATACGTTTATGCACGATGTTGTAGTCACCGCAAACAATCACTGACTTATTTTCAGCACGCCATTGCTTCAAAATTTGTTGATATTCGCCTAAAAATAGGTCTTTGCGCGCCTGAGCTTCTTCACCCGATGAACCAGAAGGCAGGTAGAGCGAGCAAATATGTGCAGTTTGTCCAAGTCCTAAATCGAACTCAGCAGAAATAAAGCGGCCTTGAGTGTCTGCCAATTCAAAACCTAAACCATCTGTCACTGAAACAAAAGGTAGGCGGCTATAAATCGCAGTACCGGCATAGCCTGGGCGTTCTGCAGGGAAAAGGTGTGTAAACCAACCTTCGGGTTTAAATTTATCGGTCCATTGTTCATGGGTAATGCGGCTTTCTTGCATGCAGATGACATCGGCATCTGAAGTTGCCATCCAGTCAAAAATACCTTTTTTTTCAGCGGAACGCAGGCCATTCACATTAATTGAAACGACACGTAAAATTTTTTGATCACTTGGATAGCTACTCTTTGGTATCATGCTCAGGTTTAACCTCAAACTTAAAAAAATGGAGCACCTCATGACAGCGCAAGCGGCATTTAATCCACAAGCTTTTATCGAACTGGCATTATCACGTGGTGTGCTTAAATTTGGTGAGTTTACTTTAAAATCGGGTCGTGTGAGTCCTTATTTTTTTAATGCAGGTCTACTAAACGATGGCGAAGCCTTATCATTATTGGCTTCTGGCTATGCAGCTAAATTAACACAATGCGATAATGTGGAAGTGGTCTTTGGCCCAGCTTATAAAGGTATTCCATTTGTAGCAGCAACGGCTGTCGCACTGTCACAGAACCATGGTGTGAGCGTACCTTGGGGCTTTAACCGTAAAGAAGCGAAAGACCATGGCGAAGGCGGTGTATTGGTTGGTGCGTCTGTTGAAGGTAAAAAAGTCTGGATTATTGATGATGTGATCACTGCGGGTACAGCGATTCGTGAAGTAGTGACTATTCTGAAAAATGCCGGTGCACAAATTGCGGGCGTATTGGTGGCGCTAGACCGTCAAGAAAAAGGTCAGGGCGATTTGTCTGCGATTCAAGAAGTACAAAAAGAGTTAGAAATTCCTGTACATGCTTTAATCACTATGAAAGATTTAATGACTTTCTTAGATGCAAAAGGCGAAACTGAAGCCTTGGCGAAAATGGAAGCGTACCGTGTTAAATACGGCATCTAATTTTTCGGGATTTCAAAAGGCAGCTGAAGCTGCCTTTTTTACGTCTTTAAATGATGATTGTTGCATCTAAATAATAAAAAACGTGAAATATTGCTTAAAAAGTAGGCGTTAAACGTGAAGAATCAATAAAAAGCCGTCTCAGTGCGCTATTTACTGAAACGGCTTTAGTTAAAGTATTGATGCTTATAGAAAATTTAAAGAATTTCGTATAACGTGTATTATGTTAATTTTAGGAAAGCTCACTAATCATCAAATTAAAAATATAAGAGAGACTTATGGACTCATATCTTAATTCAGGGGCTGGTTTTCCTGCTGGAACACGTATAAATACAGACAAAGGTTTAATCGCCATTCAGAACATTAAAGTCGGAGATTTAGTACTGTCAAAGCCAAAAAATGGTGACGGAGAGTTATGCTATAAACCTGTTATAAGAATATCTACTTGTGAGAATAGTGAGATTTGGGAGCTAACCTATTTCCAAATTAAAGCAAATACAGATTTATCAAAATTAAATAAAAGCAAATTATTGCAACTTTCTCGCAAAGGAAAAATGGTCAGTAATATGCTGAGGTCTAATCAGACATTCTGGGTTAAGAATATTGGATGGACGCGCTTGGATGAGTTGAAGAACGGTCAAGCTATAGAAACATCTGATCAAGAAATCATTGGTCTTGTTTTTATGGTGAATCCATTACGAAAAACAAGTATGGAAAATGTGGCTGGAAGTTACCATCCTAGCAATATATTTAATGCGGATAAAAAAGGTTTTGATATTGAAAATGTTGAATATTTTACTTTTATCAAATATGGCTTAGAAGGACCTATCGAATGTATAGGTGATGATAATGTACCTAGTCCAATATGTGTTAATGGTGAAAGTGTTCACGTTCTCTCAGAGGCATTCCGATTAAAAACTTACAGCTTTGACGTTGAGGATGATTATACTTGCTTTATTACGAAGCTAGGATTGTGGGTTAATAATACTGCCTATAAATAATATAAGAAATAAATTACTAATTTTCTTATTTAACATAATGGCGATTATACGAAATTTCGTTATTCCTAGCAGGTAAAACAATCATATGCCTTATCAGAACTTAAATATTATGTATGACTTCGGACCAATCGACGTAAAGGTCATAGAAATTTTTGAGCAAGATAATAAAATTAATTTTCCTTTAAGTTATAAAAAGCTGATTGCTTCCCACAATGGGGTGCAATTTATTGAGAATAGCTTTGAATATTCTGATTCTAACAATGAAGTTGGAGAATCTAGCATAGCCTTTTGTTGTTTTGGACAAGGGGTAGGAGGTGATCATATTGAAAACTGTCAAGATCAGGATATATATGGCCATGATAAGATAGTCGTCTTTGGACTAAATGGTTGTGGTGACTATATCGGATTTGACTACAGATCTGACGTTAATAATCCGAAAGTAGTTCTTATGTACCATGATCAATATATCAAGGATCAACATGGACAGCCTAAATTAGAATTGATAGAAGTATGTGATAGTTTTGATAATTTTTTGAACTTACTAAGATAGCTTAAATTATTAGCCTGAGACTATATTTAACATAAAATCTCTTATACGAAACTCTCTTCATCACACTTCTTACATTCCAACATCACTCCTAACTTTTCATTCCGTCCTTGCTCAGTGATAACCCAAGGACGGTTTTGCCATGGAGGATCATGGCGGACATGCTGTGTATGACCACAAGCTAAAATGGCATACCAATGATTTTCATCATCCAAGGCAAAATCAACAATGGCTTGCTGCATATTAAACACCTATCTAAATTAAAATGATGCTGAAAAGGGAAAAGAGTTCATGTTGAGCAATCACAACGGCTTGAATATCGAATTGCAAAATAGACTGTGAAATTTGGTTTATTTCTGGCGCACACTTAGGCCGCGACAATTCTATTTTTCCCGCCATGTTTAGCTTTATACAGCGCTAGATCAGCACGTTGAATTGTATCTTCGTAGGTGCAATCTTCAGGCATGATGGTTGTCACTCCTATGCTCACGGTGACATGCGCGTTATCTATTGAAAACCGACTTAATTCTTTTCTGGAATGTTCATGAATCCGTTTGGCAAACTGGATGGCCTGCTCGCAGCCCGTGTTGGGCAAGGCGACCACAAACTCATCTCCACCTAAGCGGCAGGCGCAATCGGTCTTGCGCAGCGTTAAACGAAGAATATCTGCGACTGCTCGGATTGCCTCATCACCAACATGATGGCCTTTGCTGTCGTTGATCTTTTTGAGGTTATCAAGATCAAACATCAAGATCGAGGTCTGTATGGAATGCCGTAGGTATGACTCATAATGTAATGCTAAGTCATGCTCTAATTTTCTTCGGTTGAAAAGACCGGTTAACTGATCTGTATGGCTGAGTTCCTTCAGCTTGATTTCCAAGTTGTGACGCGCTGAAATATTACTTGCGACCCAAAGTACAACGTCTTCTTCATCTACCGAAAAACTGAGGGATTGGATGCGCACCTCAAACCAAATGGACTCTTCAGGACCATAATCGGGCAGACCTTTTACATCCCTATTGCTCAATTTGTACTCTTCGATGAGTAGATTTCCTGACGCTAGAGCTTGGTCGATCAATTGCATAAAAAAGTTGGCTTTATCTGGCTTGATCACATCTGAAATATAGGTACCAACAAGACCGGAACCATCGTGGTAATAACGAATATCGCGCCCGCCAAAAACTGCAACGTATTTTCCACTACGTGATATGACAAATGCAGGGTCTGGTAAAGCATCAAGAATGATAGCCATCTGCTCAATGTTGATCATCAATGAATTCTATTTTTTATTTACAATAATTAACACAATAGCTAAAAAAAATAAAAAATCACGTATTTTTTAACCAAAAATAGGGCTAAGTATATTTGGAAGTAATTAAACAGGTAGCAATGCTTTTGTATTTATTTATGCAAACCTATCAAATGATATTATTAAAGCTTATTTCCATTATTGAGATAAGGTGGATGATAGAAATGTTTTTAAATATTGCATGCATCACACGAATCCATACATACGCATGCAAAATCTGAATAAACAAAAGAAAAATCTCGGCTATACTCGTTCATAAATTGATAATGAACAGAGCACTGAATAATGCGTGTACTTGTTGTGATGGATCCCATCGAAAATGTAAACCTAAAAAAAGATACCTCAATGGCGATGCTATGGGCAGCAGCACGTCGTGGACATGAGCTAGGCTATGCATTACAGCAAGATTTATATATCGATCACGGCAAAGCCTTTGGTTTGATTTCACCGCTAAAAGTTTTTGAAGACTACAATCACTATTTTGAACTCGGCGAAAAACAAAAAGAATCAATTGCTGCTTATGACGTAGTTTTGATGCGTAAAGATCCTCCGTTTGACATGAACTTTGTCTACACCACCTATATTTTGGAACAGGCTGAACGCGAAGGCGCATGGATTATTAACAAGCCACAAAGCCTACGTGACTGCAATGAAAAATTGTTTGCGACGCAATTCCCTGAACTTCAAGTACCGACCTTGGTGACCTCGCAGCAAAGCCTGATTCGTGAATTTTTGCACGAACACGGCGATGTGATTGTGAAGCCATTAGACGGCATGGGTGGTATGGGCATTTTCCGTTTATACCAAGATGGCGTTAATATTGGTTCAACCATTGAAATCCTGACCAATAACGGCACACAGCCGATTATGGCGCAGCGTTACATCCCAGAAATTGTGGATGGCGACAAGCGCATCTTGATGATCAATGGCGAACCCGTACCGTATTGTTTGGCGCGTATTCCGCAAAATGGTGAAGTGCGTGGCAACTTGGCGGCAGGTGGTTTGGGCGAGGCGCGTCCATTGACTGAAAATGATAAAGCCATTGCAGCCAAAGTGGGGCCATTCCTTCGTGAAAAAGGTTTAGTCTTTGTTGGTCTGGATGTGATTGGTAATTACGTGACTGAAATTAATGTCACCAGTCCAACCTGCGTACGTGAAATTGATGCGCAATTTGGCACCTCGATTGCCGATGATTTATTCGATGTCCTTGAGGCAGGTTTAAAAGCTTAATTTTGCACTAGATTTAAAAGAGTCCTCCACGGGCTCTTTTTTTGTCCTGCGCTAAGGGGAGGGGAGCTTAAAAAGCAAAAAACTGTAAGTGAATGCAATTAAAGTGAAAAATTGTCTGATTTTTTTTCAATTCTCATAGATTAATAATAAAACTAGTTTAAACTTTTAAAATAGTAGAAAAAAACAATCATACGCCTGTTGAAAAAAAGTAAATTACCTTTCACGGTCATGCGTTTGTGATTACAATTGTTTGCTTAAAATCGAATATCATTAGCCTCTTTTTAGAATTGAAGAATTAGACAGTGACCGAAGTAACGCAAGTAAAGCCGAAACATGTCATGATGATGGCTGCCGGAACCGGTGGTCACGTCTTTCCAGCGCTCGCTGTTGCCAAAGAGTTGCAACAACAAGGCTGTGAAGTTTCTTGGCTCGCAACGCCAACAGGCATGGAAAATCGCCTGCTTAAAAATCATAATATTCCAATTTATCAAATTGATATCCAAGGCGTACGCGGCAATGGAGTCGTGCGTAAGCTGATGGCACCGTTTAAAATTCTCAAAGCTACTTTGAGTGCCATGCGTTATATGAAACAACTCAAAGTCGATGCTGTTGCAGGCTTTGGGGGTTACGTGGCTGGGCCAGGTGGCTTGGCAGCTCGTGCATTGGGCATACCAGTCATTATCCATGAACAAAATGCTGTAGCAGGTTTTACCAATACGCAGTTGTCACGTGTGGCTAAAATTGTCTGTCAGGCATTTCCAAATACCTTTCCTGCGCAAGATAAAATCGTAACCACAGGTAATCCTGTACGTAAGGAAATTACAGAAATTTTAAATCCGTCATGGCGTTACCAAGAGCGTGAAAAAGCTGGGTTGCCATTACGGGTATTAATTGTAGGTGGCTCACTGGGCGCACGTGCCTTAAATGAATGTGTGCCGGCTGCTTTGCAGCAATTAGAACAGCCCCTCAGTGTATATCATCAGTGTGGTCAAAATAATGCTGAAAGCACATTGGCTCGTTATGCAAGCGCACCTGAACATATACAAGTTGAAGTTCAGCCGTTTATTGAAGATATGGCAGCAGCCTATTCTGCAGCGGATTTGATTATCTGCCGTGCTGGTGCGCTAACCGTCACTGAAATTGCGACAGCGGGTGTGGCAGCCGTGTTTGTTCCTCTGCCAAGTGCAGTGGATGACCATCAAACTGCAAATGCAGGGTTCTTGGCCAATATCAATGCTGCAAAAATTTGCCCACAAGCGGACATGACCGCAGAAAGTTTAACAGCGTTGTTGAAGCCGCTGATGAATCGCCAACGACTTATGGAAATGGCGGTTAAGGCTCGACAACAGGCACAACCCGATGCGACACAGCACGTGGTTGGTTTAATTCAAGATTTGTAAAATTCGAGTAATCTATGTCTCCATCAACGCCTGCCGATCAAGCGAAAAAGCTCATTAAAGTGCCAGAAATGCGCCGTATTAAACACATCCATTTTATTGGGATTGGTGGTGCGGGCATGTGCGGTATTGCCGAAGTATTGAAAAACCAAGGCTATAAAGTTTCAGGTTCAGATATTAAAGCGTCGAAAACCACGGCTCAGCTTGAAGAAAACGGCATTCAAGTTTTCATCGGTCATGCTGCTGAAAATATTCAAGGCGCCAATGTAATCGTGGTATCAACAGCTATTGATTCTGAAAACCCAGAAGTGAAAGCGGCGATTGAAACCCGTACACCTGTCGTGCGTCGTGCAGAAATGTTGGGTGAATTAATGCGTTACCGTCATGGTATTGCCGTTGCGGGGACGCATGGTAAAACCACGACAACCAGTCTGGTGACCTGCATGTTGGCAGAAGAAAATCTGGACCCAACTTATGTCATTGGTGGTTTATTAAATCGTACTGGTGTGAATGCTGCATTGGGTGCAAGCCGTTATATCGTGGCTGAAGCAGACGAATCAGATGCGTCATTCCTGCATTTACAGCCGATGGCAACGATTGTCACCAATATCGATGCTGACCATATGGATACCTATGGCGGTAGTTTCGATGTATTGAAAGATACCTTCGTACAATTCTTACAGCGCCTTCCATTTTACGGTTTAGCTGTGATGTGTGGTGATGATGCCAACATCCGTGAAATTATGCCGCGTATTGGTCGTCCTGTCGTGACTTATGGTTTCAATGAAGACAATGACATTCGTGCCGTTGATGTGGCTCAAGAAGGCATGCAATCACACTTTACAGTTTTGCGTAAAGACCGTGAGCCGTTACGTTTAACCATTAACTTGCCGGGTCTTCATAATATCTTAAATGCCTTGGCAGCGATTGGTATTGCAACGGATGAAGGCGTTTCTGATGCTGCGATTGCGCGTGCCTTAGAAAGCTTCAGTGGTGTAGGTCGTCGTTTCCAA
This sequence comes from Acinetobacter sp. YH12138, assembly GCF_015218525.1. Classification (NCBI taxonomy): domain Bacteria; kingdom Pseudomonadati; phylum Pseudomonadota; class Gammaproteobacteria; order Moraxellales; family Moraxellaceae; genus Acinetobacter; species Acinetobacter sp. YH12138. The sequence continues at coordinate 132,107 of NZ_CP048670.1, forward strand.
GTACAAGGCGAATTTGAAGTTGAAGATGGCTTGGTGAAATTGGTCGATGACTATGGTCACCATCCAAAAGAAGTCGAAGCGACCATTAAAGCGGCACGTGCAAGTCATCCAGATCGTCGTTTAGTGATGATGTTCCAACCGCACCGTTTTAGCCGTACGCGTGACTGTTTTGATGACTTCGTCGATGTATTGTCACAAGTTGATCAACTCTTGTTATTGGAAGTTTATCCTGCGGGTGAAAAACCAATTGTGGGTGCGGATAGTCGTGCATTGGCTCGAAGCATTCGTCTACGTGGTGAAGTTGAGCCGATTCTTATCGATCCAGTAGAAGGCAACTTACAAGCAGTAATGAAAAAAGTGTTACAAGCAAATGACTTGTTATTAACACAGGGCGCAGGTAATGTTGGAGCAATCTCAATCGAACTTGCTCAAAACAATCTCTATGTAAAATGATTACCGCTTGGTGATCCAAAGTTTGTTTAGACCGTAGATAAAAGTTTAAGGATATAAACGTGTCAAATGCTTCAAAATTCGGCAAAGTTGCCGTGTTATTAGGTGGGAAATCTGCCGAACGTGAGGTTTCTCTCGATAGTGGTAAAGCTGTACTTGAAGCATTGGTGCGTTCGGGTGTAAATGCCGAAGCATTCGATCCGCAGCAACGCAGTGTGACTGAGTTGGTGGCTTATGACCGTGCATTTATCGTACTTCATGGCCGTGGTGGTGAAGATGGTCAAATTCAGGGTACTTTGGAATGGTTAAACATTCCGTACACTGGAACGGGCGTTCAAGGCTCGGCGATTGGTATGGATAAAGTCAAAACTAAACAAGTTTGGCAAGGTTCAGAACTACCGACAGCACCTTATCGTATTGTCAGCAAAGACTCAGATTTACAAGAAATTGTAGATTCAATTGGTTTGCCATTTATTATCAAGCCGGTGCATGAAGGCTCAAGCATTGGTATGAGCAAAGTTGAAAAAATTGAAGACTTTGCAACTGCAATTGCAAAAGCGACCCAGCATGATGCAGTCGTGATGGCTGAAAAATGGATTACCGGACGTGAATTTACCATTGTGATTTTAAATGGTCAGGCATTACCGGTGATTCGTTTAGAACCGCCTGCAGATGTGGCTTTTTATGATTACGAGGCGAAATATAACCGTAACGACGTGCAATATGGTATTCCATGTGGATTGACTGAAGATGAAGAAAAGCGTCTACAAGCTTTATCTTTACGTGCTTTCCAAGCGGTAGGTGCGAGTGGTTGGGGCCGTATTGACGCGATGCAAGATGCAGACGGAAACTTCTGGTTACTTGAGGTAAATACCGTTCCGGGTATGACCAGTCATTCTCTAGTACCAAAAGCAGCCAATGCCGTAGGTTATAGTTTTGATGATCTTTGTGTCGCAATTTTGGAACAAACCCTGACAGGTGCGGCACACTAAATTATGGCTCAACTTCCTGCGTCTATGCGCCGTAAACGTGCAGCAACGACATCGATACATGACAAACCACCGACACGTAAGGAAAAGCTTACCAATCTGGGTGGATGGTTGTTGTTGTTTATTGCATGTGTGGTCTTGATTGCCGGAATTTGGGGGCTATATAAAGTCATGACGGATGCACGTGTGGCTGAACTTGATGTGGTGGGTGTGCGGAGCGCCCAAGAAAAACAACAAGTCATATCATACGTTTCACCGATGATGACTGAAAACTATTTTACCTCTGATTTACGTGTCATTCGTGACCGTACTTTAGAAATCTCTTGGGTCGATCGCGTGGTGGTATCGCGTGCTTGGCCAAATGCAATTCGTGTACGGGTGATGCCGCGTCAAGCGATTGCACGTTGGGGAACTGGGCGACTGTTAAGCGATAGTGGTGATGTATTTGCCGAATTAACCCCGACCAATCATCAGAATTTGCCGTTATTGCATGGGCCGACGAGTCAGTCCAAAATGATGATGCGTCGCTATAATGAAATTAATCAATTGTTTATACCTGTTGGTATTCGTTTAAAAGAATTATATTTAACCGAACGAATGACTTGGTTTATGCAGTTTGATTCAGGCTTACGCGTGATTGTCGATCAGGATCAGACCATGAGTAAGTTGCAGCGTTTAAGTTATCTCGCACACAGTGACTTAAAACCTGTTTGGCCACGAATTTCTGCCATCGATTTGCGCTACCGAAATGGTTTAGCGATTCAATGGAAAAACTCTGTGCCAGCAAAGTCGGTAAATGGTCAGTTTGTTGTAACCAGTGATGACATAGGCATTGCGAATGCAGCGCCTGTAAAGCCATAATGATCGGCTTTATAAGTAGAGGCTTTAAGCCATAAATTAAACAAACATGTGAATGGTAGTAGTAAATAATGAATGAAGCTGTTCCCTCGGTTGTTGCGATTGACATTGGGACACACAAAGTTTCAGTTTTGATTGGTAAGGTACACGCGCCAGACAATATCCAAGTGGTAGGGATGGCGACCGCTCGTAACCGCGGCATGAATAAAGGGAAAATTGTCAGTCTCGATAAAGTTGTTACCGCAATTAAAAATGCAGTGCAGGAAGCGGAAGATATGGCGGAATGTCGTGTACATTCTGCGTGGATTTCCATTCCAAGTGCTGAACTAAAAAGTTTTTATGCCTCTGGTCGTACTCCAATTGAAAATAATGACCATGCGATTACCACCAATGAAGTGGTGCGTGCTTTAGAACTGGCCAAAGCCAGTCATTTAACGTCTGACCATTATTTGGTGAGTGCTGTACCTTTAGGTTTTGAACTAGATGATGAACCTGAATGGGTGTTAAACCCGATTCGCATGTCAGCACGGAGTATGACAGGACATTATCATTTGATGATGTTGCCCATCAGCACCATGCAGAATTTGGATCGCGCATTAAAAGGTGCCAATATTGGTGTTGAACGCATGGTCATTTCATCATTAGCAACAGCTGAAGCCAGTTTGCTTAAAGATGAAAAAGAATATGGTGTGTGCTTGGTTGATATTGGTGCTGGTACGACCAACATTGCGGTGTATTTAGATGGTCGCTTGGCGATGACACACACTTTGCAACGTGGCGGTGAGCATGTAACGCGTGATATTGCTGCTGTATTGCAAACCACAACAGAAGAAGCTGAACGTATTAAGCTGTTATATGGTTGTGTTGATCTGAAAGTGGTTAAACCTGAAAGTATGATTCAGTTCCAAGGTATTGATGGTCCACAAACCATTAGCCGTATTGAACTGACCGAAATCATTATTGCGCGCTATGAAGAAATTCTTAATCAAGTGCGTAATGAGTTGGTCGATCATGGTGCGATTCATGGGTTATACCATGGTGTTGTACTCACAGGTGATGCCTGCCAAATTGAAGGGATGGTGACATTTGCGCGTCGGATGTTAGGTGTTTCTGCACATTTAGGTAATCCACCTATGCAAGTGTATGCTGATGATCAACAGCAAGCCGCTTTACGTCGTTCACAATACGCGACTGCCGCAGGTCTGTTAATTTTCAGTCAAAGTGAAACACAAGATACGATCGTTGAGCCAGAAGATACGGAAAAACTTTCAGTATTGAATCGGGTAAAACGTGCATGGTCGGGCTTCAATGACACCTTGAAGTCGATCTTTTAAGTTGAAATATTTGGGAATATTGTTGGGAAGTTGTACGGATTATTGCTTGTACTTGACAAGCTGGAACTTGGACAGCATTCTAAAAAACAATTTTTATTAAGATCAAGGCAGTATACGGGCTGAAGTGTCTGCCAATTATGGATTAGGAATTTTTTAGGCATGGCCTCATTTGAATTTTTAGAAGATGATCAAAGCGACAGCAACGGTCAAGCCCGTTTCACAGTATTCGGTGTAGGTGGTGCTGGCGGTAACGCTGTGCAACACATGTTGGAATCAGATATCGAGGGTGTAAAATTTGTTTGTGCCAATACAGACAAACAAGCACTCGACCGCATGAATGCACAATTTAAAATCCAACTCGGCGAGCAAAGTACGCGTGGTTTGGGTGCAGGTGCAAATCCACAAGTGGGTCAAACTGCTGCTGAAGAAAGCCGTGAGTTGATTCGCCAACACCTTGAAGGTACGGACATGGTGTTCGTGACTGCAGGTATGGGTGGTGGTACAGGTACCGGTGCTGCGCCAGTTGTTGCTGAAATTGCCAAAGAAATGGGTATCTTAACTGTAGGTGTGGTGACGACTCCGTTTAACTTTGAAGGTAAACGTCGTCAGCAATCTGCTGAGAAAGGTATTGAAGCACTTGAGCAACATGTTGATTCTCTGATTATTATTCCGAACCAACGTCTACTTAAAGTATTCCGCGATATTTCAATGAAAGATGCCTATAAAAAGGCAGACGATGTATTGTTAAATGCGGTGCGTAGTATCTTTGATTTGGTGGTACGTCCAGGTCATATCAACCTTGACTTCGCCGATTTGAAAACTGCCATGAGTACACGTGGTTATGCAATGATGGGTGCAGGTTCTGGTCGTGGTGAAAACCGTGCGCGTCAAGCTGCTGAACAAGCGATCCGTAGCCCATTGTTAGATAACGTGACCATCATGAATGCAAAAGGCATTTTGATTAACGTTACAGGTGGCGATGACGTAACCTTCGGTGAAATTGAAGAAATCACTGATGTGGTGAACCAAATTGTGGATCTTGATGAAGGTCAAGTGTTCTACGGTACGGTATTTGATCCAGATGCACGTGATGAAATTAGTGTAACGGTGATCGCAACGGGTTTAACTCGTAATTCTGCCGATTCTGCTGAGCCGGTGAAACGCCCTGTCTCACAAGCAACGCGTACAGTCGCTTCTGCACAAGTACCTGTAGATGAAGATGATGTGCCAGCGATTCAACGTCAGCACAATGAAGTATCAGCTCCAGCTGCAGCAGCGGCGTCAGCATCCAATTCACGCCCTACGCCAATGAGTATTCAAGACTATTTGAAAAATCAGCAACGTAAATAACATAAATTCAATGACTTAAATGTCTGTTGATTACAAAAGGTAGCTGATCAGCTACCTTTTTGTTTTTTATCAATGGCTAAATATGCTAACGTATAGCGGTTTTGTGAACAGATGATAGAAGACACATGTTGAAACAACGTACCCTGAAACGCATCGTGAAAGCGAGTGGCATCGGACTGCATAGTGGGCAAAAAGTGATGATAAACTTTGTACCACATCATGCCGATGGGGGGATTGTGTTTCGTCGTATCGACTTAAATCCACCGATTGATATTCCAGCCGATGCTATGCTGATTCAAGAAGCATTCATGTGTTCTAACTTGGTGCAAAAAAATGCCAAGGTGGGCACAATTGAGCACATTATGAGTGCGATTGCTGGTTTAGGGATTGATAACCTGATCGTGGAAGTGTCGGCGTCTGAAGTGCCCATTATGGATGGGAGTGCCGGCCCGTTCATTTATTTGCTTATGCAAGGTGAACTACAAGAACAAAATGCACCTAAAAAATTCATAAAAATACGCAAACCTGTCGAAGCACTGATCGATGATAAACGTGCTGCCTTCCAACCGCATGATGGTTTCCAATTAAATTTTACGATTGATTTTGACCATCCTGCATTTAAGAAAGAATTTCAGTCGGCAACTATCGACTTTTCAACCGAAACTTTTGTTTATGAAGTCAGTGAAGCGCGGACTTTTGGCTTTATGAAAGATTTGGATTACCTCAAAGCCAATAATTTGGCTTTAGGGGCAAGTCTCGAAAATGCCATTGGCGTAGATGATAATGGTGTGGTCAATGAAGAAGGTTTACGCTTCTCAGATGAGTTTGTTCGTCACAAAATATTAGATGCCGTGGGTGATTTATATTTGCTCGGTCATCAAATTATTGCGAAATATGATGCCTATAAGTCAGGTCATGCATTAAATAATCAGTTATTACGCAATGTCAAAAGTGATCCAGACAGCTATGAAATTGTAACATTTGATGACATTAAAGATTGCCCAATTAGTTATGTGAATGTGACATAAGTCATTGTCTTATAATAGTGATGTTATATTGTATCATTTGTAAGTGTTAAGTCTGTCACATTCTGAATATTCAAATTTATCTGTTACAACTCGGTGGTTACTTTTTATTGCTTGCCAAACGCAGCATTGCTTGGCTAAGCTTAGGGTCGCTCACAAAGTCAGCAGCATTACGGAGTAAATCCTGAGTTTCTGTACTGAGGGTTCTTGAAATTTTTTCAGGGGAATGGGGCGTTGGAGACGGAGTTCTCAGACGAACTTGAATCTTGTGTAAATCCTTGAATTCGTATATTTGTGATAACTGTGCAATATATTGCTTTTGTAAATAGGCCAACTGACTTATCAGTGCCTGATTTTCACCAGTTAATATAAGTACACCATTTATATAACAAACGACTTGCCATTGATCCGGTTGGGGCAATAGCGGTTGGACAATTTTCGTAAGCTTCTGCCATGCAGCAACTTGCGTTGAGAGAAACGAAAAGTTTCCTGTTTTTATGTGTTTTCTTGTTGGTTGAAAGACGTTGACAGGTTCTGACATACATATTTCCTACATGTTTATGTCTTAATCTTATGCGCTCCTTTTGGCTGATATCAAGGACGAAATCACACAAGGAACAAAAGAGAACAGTTTATAGAGGTTTTTTATGCATTTACGACGTATTTTATTGGCGTTTTCATTGGCTGCTTCGGCCGCTTCAGTCGCTTTTGCAGATTTAGTTGAATTAAATCAAGCAGATTCATCATCAGATCGTATTGAACAATTAACTCGCACTTTGTCTCAAGGTGCTTACTCTGAAAGCAATGATATTGATATTCCAGCAGAAACAAAGTTGAATGTTAAAATTCGTGAAAAATCAATTGAACTCAACAATGCGACAATCGCAAAAAAATACGGTTCAAGCAATTCCTCTAAAAACTATTCAGCAAGTTCAAATAATCCATATTCATGGTTAATTGCCCACCCACTTCCAGACATGAAGCGTGTAAGTTCAAACTATGGTGGTCGTACCATGGGTGGCCGTGCAGAAAATCATTCAGGTTTAGATCTTTCTGCGGCTAGTGGCACACCTATTTATGCAACGGGTCCAGGCATTGTAACAAAATCAGGTTGGGGCACAGGTTATGGTCAATATGTTGAAATTAACCATGGTAATGGTTACCTGACACGTTATGCACATGCATCACGCTTAATTGCACGTGTAGGCGACCGTGTTGCTGCGGGTGAGCATATTGCTAACGTTGGTTGTACTGGTCGTTGTACTGGCCCACATTTACATTACGAAGTAGTGAAAGATGGTCAACGTAAAAATCCATCAACGTATTTAGCGATGTTGCCATAAGCACATACAACATCGGTATACGAAGCCATTGTCTGAACCTCTACAGACAATGGCTTTTTTATTTATCGCTAATAACTATAAAATTATCATTTTAAAAAATATTGTCTGTATGAAAAATGGCGAAAATTGACCCAAAAATGTAAATTTGTGTAATTGTTAATCAATGAGTATTTAGTAAATAAATAACAGAGCTATTTCGTATTCATTTGTGGCGATAACTGAGCCTAGCCAAAATATGGTACTAATAGAGCCATATATTTAGCACATAGGATAGGTGAAGTATGGCGTTTTATGGCGATACAGATGCGCAAGAAACCCAAGAATGGCAGGACGCATTTGATTCAGTTTTACAGCACATGGGAACTGACCGCGCTGCATTTTTGCTTGAAAAACTCTATCAACAAGCGATTGCTAAGCACGTTCCCATTCAGCGACTAAATACTCCTTACTTAAATACCATTTCAGTTGAAGAACAGCCACCTATGCCAGGTGATTCGGATATGGAGCGCCGTATTCGTGCGTTGATCCGCTGGAATGCCTTAGCGATGGTACTGCGTGCCAATAAAACAGGTGATGACTTAGGTGGTCATTTGGCAAGTTTTGCATCATCTGCAACTTTATATGACGTGGGCTTTAACCACTTCTTCCGTGCCAATAGCGAAAGCTTTGGCGGTGACATGATCTATTATCAAGGTCACTGTGCACCGGGTATCTATGCACGTTCGTTCTTAGAAGGTCGTTTGACTGAAGAACACTTAAATAATTTCCGTCGTGAAGTCGGCGGTAAAGGTTTGCCTTCATACCCACATCCGTACTTGATGCCAGATTATTGGCAATTCCCAACCGTATCGATGGGTCTAGGTCCAATCATGTCGATCTATCAAGCACACATCCAAAAGTACTTGATGAATCGTGGCCTGATCAAAGAAGAAAACCGTAAAGTTTGGGCTTACCTCGGTGATGGTGAAATGGATGAACCTGAAAGTACAGGTGCCATTTCACTTGCAGGTCGTGAAAAGCTCGACAATCTGATTTGGGTCGTGAACTGTAACTTACAGCGTCTAGATGGCCCAGTTCGTGGTAATGGTAAAATTATTCAAGAACTTGAATCATTGTTCCGTGGTGCAGGCTGGCGCGTGATTAAGGTGGTATGGGGTCGTCATTGGGATCCGCTACTAGCAAAAGATGATTCAGGTGCCTTAAAAGCGGTGATGGAAGAAGCGGTCGATGGTGACTTCCAACGCTATCAAGTGAAAGGTGGTGCGTATACGCGTGCGCATTTCTTTGGTAAATATCCTGAAGCTGAAGAGTTGGTGCGCAACTTAAGCGATGAAGATATTGATAACCTGAACCGTGGTGGTCATGACCCATTCAAAGTGTATGCGGCTTATGCCGAAGCGATGAAGGAAACGGGTCAGCCAACAGTTATCTTGGCAAAAACAGTCAAAGGTTATGGTTTGTCGGAAGAGATTGAAGCAGTCAATAAGACGCATCAAATCAAGAAAATGCAGCTTGAGTCGTTGAAATACGTGCGTAACCGTTTCAACTTGCCATTTACCGATGAACAGCTTGAAGAAGTGCCATTCTACCGTCCAAGTGAAAATTCACCTGAAATTAAATACATGAAAGCACGTCGTGAGGCATTGGGTGGTTATTTACCTGCACGTCGTAAAGAAAGCGAGCAGCTGGCGATTCCTGAATTGTCTGTGTTTGATGCGGTACTCAAAGGCAGTGGCGGTAAAGAGCAATCGACGACCATGTTGATGGTACGTTTGATTTCATCATTATTGAAAGAAAAAGCCATTAAAGATCGTGTCGTACCAATTGTGCCAGATGAAGCGCGTACTTTCGGTTTGGAAGGTATGTTCCGTCAGTTGGGGATCTATGCTGCGCATGGTCAAAAATATACCCCTGAAGACCAAGAACAGTTGATGCATTACCGTGAAGCTAAAGATGGTCACATGTTACAAGAAGGGATTAACGAAGCGGGTGCGATGAGTGCTTGGGCTGCGTTAGGAACCAGTTATTCAACCAATAACTTGCCAATGATTCCGATGTATATGTACTACTCGATGTTCGGTTTCCAGCGTATTGGAGATATTGCATGGGCGGCAGGTGATGCGCAGGCGCAAGGTTTCTTGCTCGGTGCAACTGCGGGTCGTACAACACTGAATGGTGAAGGTTTACAGCACCAAGATGGTCATTCACATATCTTGGCAAATACGATTCCAAACTGTATCTCTTATGACCCATGTTTTGGTTATGAGTTGGCAGTAATCGTACATGACGGTTTAAAACGCATGTACGTGAACCAAGAGCGTGTGTTCTACTACTTAACAGTAATGAATGAAAACTACGAACATCCAGCTATTCCTGAAGGTGCTGAAGAAGGCATTAAACGTGGTATGTATCTCTTCGAAGAAGATGAGAAAGCAACGGTTCAGTTGATGGGTTCAGGTGTGATTCTGCGTGAAGTGATTAAAGCAGCGAAAATCCTTCGTGATGAATATCAAATTCATTCAAATGTGTGGAGCGTCACTAGCTTTAACGAATTAGCTCGTGATGGTATGGCGTGTGAAGAATACAACCGCCTACATCCGTTGGCTGAAGATACGAAAGAAGCTTGGGTCTCTCAATTACTTCGTGAAAAAGACGGTATTGTGGTATCGGCAACTGACCACATGCGTGCATATAGCGAACAAATCCGTGCCTATCTTCCAGACAATCGTCCGTTTGTTGCATTAGGCACAGATGGTTATGGTCGTTCAGATACACGTGGCAACTTACGTAGCTACTTTGGTGTCGATGCCGCACATATTGTGGTAGCAACATTGAAAAAACTCGCGGATGAAGGCGAAGTTGATGCACGTTTGGTTAAAGATGCCATCTCAAGCTTTGAACTAGATACTGACCGTCCAGCGGCATGGGCTCCGCAGGAAACGCCGGAACTGCATGCTGTGGCTGACTACAAAGAGGAGAACTAATCATGCAAATTACGACTCCTGATATTGGTGTAGATAAAGCAACGGTCGCTGAGATTTTAGTGAAAGTCGGCGACACCATTAGCGTTGATGACAGCATTGTGTTGTTAGAGTCTGACAAAGCCTCTGTTGAAGTGCCAAGCACTTCGGCAGGCGTGGTGAAAAGCATTGCAGTTAATCTGGGTGACAGTGTTGCTGAAGGTGCTGTGCTGATCGAGTTGGAAGCAGAAGGTCAAAGCGCTGCTACCGTTGAGCCAGTACAAAATGTAACTGAAGACGAAGCAGCAGAACCAACTCCGGTTGTGGAAGCAGAACAAACTTCAGCAGCATCTGTTGCAGCCAATGCTACTCAGTCGCAAAGCATCGATGTGCAAGTCCCTGATATTGGCGTAGAGAAAGCTACGGTAAGTGAGATTTTGGTCTCTGTTGGTGATGAAATTGATGTTGATCAAAGTATTATCGTGGTGGAATCAGACAAAGCGACAGTCGAAGTCCCAAGTACTGTATCAGGCCGTGTCGAATCGATCACGATCAGTGCTGGCGATGTAGTGAAAGAAGGTGTAGTGATTTTAACGGTGAAAACGGCGACTTCATCTGCTGCGGTTGAATCGGCTGCTGTGCAAGAAACTGCACAGCCTGTTGCTGCACCTGTTGTTGCAGAAGCAACACCAGCGCCGTCTACGGCTACAGCGTCTGGACCTGTTGAAATTGCAGTGCCTGATTTAGGTGTTGATAAAGCAGCAGTGGCTGAAATTTTAGTCGCTGTGGGTGATGTGGTTGAAAAAGACCAAAGCATCATCGTGGTGGAATCAGACAAAGCAACGGTAGAAGTGCCAAGCTCTACAGCTGGTAAAATCACCGCGATTCATGTCCAGTTAGGGCAAAGTGTCTCTGAAGGCGTCGCTTTAGTGACGATTGAAGCCGAAGGTCAAGCTATTGCAGCACCAGCAGCGAAACCTGCTCCAGCTGTAGCACAGCCTGCGACAGTTGCACCTAAAGCGGAAAGCAAAGTTGAAGCAGCAGCACCGCAACCACAAGGCGCAGATAAGCTCACCAAAGAGCAAAATGCTGCCAATGCCAAAGTGTATGCAGGTCCGGCCGTTCGTAAGCTTGCACGTGAATTGGGTGTGGTTTTAGCAGAAGTCAAAGCATCTGGTCCGCATGAGCGTTTAATGAAAGAAGATTTATTCGCTTATGTGAAAACCCGTTTGACCACTCCGCAAGCTGCACCAGCAGCGCAAGCTGTGGCACAGGTTTCAGGTTTGCCGAAGTTGCCAAGTTTTGATGCTTTTGGTGGTGTCGAAGAGAAAGTTTTGACACGTTTACAACAAGTGTCGATTCCGCAATTGTCTTTAAACAACTTTATCCCGCAAGTGACGCAGTTCGATGCAGCGGATATTACTGATCTTGAAGCTTGGCGTAATGATTTAAAAGCTAACTTTAAGAAAGAAGGTATTGGCTTAACCATTATGGCTTTCATCATCAAAGCAGTGGCTTATTTGTTGAAAGAAGAGCGTGAATTTGCAGGTCATTTGTCTGATGATGGCAAGTCAGTATTGTTACGTAATGAAATCCATATGGGGATTGCCGTTGCCACGCCTGATGGTTTGACCGTGCCTGTACTGCGTAATCCAGATCAAAAATCCATTAAGCAGATTGCAATTGAGTTGGGTGAGCTGAGTCAAAAAGCACGTGACAAAAAATTGTCGCCGAAAGATTTACAAGGTGCGAACTTTACCATTACCAGTCTGGGTTCAATTGGTGGCACGGCATTTACACCGTTGGTCAACTGGCCACAGGTGGCGATTTTGGGTATTTCACCTGCAACCATGCAGCCAGTATGGAATGGTGAAAGCTTTGATCCACGTTTGATGCTGCCGCTGTCATTGTCATACGATCACCGTGTGATTAATGGAGCGGATGCTGCACGTTTTGCCAATAAACTGACGAAGCTGCTCAAAGATATCCGAACTTTATTGATCTAATCTGACCTGTTTAAGTTTCAAAATGAACCCTGCTTTGGCAGGGTTTTTTTATGGCGTGGTGGTGGTGGACTGACAAAGCCAATCAGGAAGTTCAATGGGTGAAGGGTAGAGCTTTAATGCCGAGTTTGCGTTGAGGTTATAGGTGAGTGGAAGCGTACGATGTGGCTGCGCCGTCGACCAAAGCTTATGTCGTAAATGTTCAAAGCGTTGGAAGTCTTTTAAAAATAAACCCCAAAACTTTTCATAATGCCCCAGTTCTTGCACATGTTGATGTTGATACGCATGTGTTTGGCCCTGTTGGTGCTGGAAGTCATAGCCCATCAGCCAAATACGCTGCGGTTGAAAGAGATGTGCGAGTGAATAGGCTTGAAGGCCGCAATTATTACCATACACAAAGTACGGTGAATGAAATAAATCCGCTTGCGTATCGATGCGCACGGTTTTGAAGTTAATCACTTCATGTTCAGGATATGGGCGGTTGTGACCTAAACCACATCCGCTAATGATGTCACCTTGAAAGCAGGCTTTGAGCATGGGTTGATAGTGTAACCACCACGCATAATCTGAATGATGGGCAATTTGAGCCTGAGGAAGTTGAAGAAAACTTTGATTACAGCAAATGATTAGCAGCTTTTTTGAGGGCTGAATGGTGGTTAAGTCAAAACTGAGCTGAGACGGGCCGCCTGCAATGATTAATACATCCTGCACATGCATATAGTGTTGAATAAATTCTTGAAATTTTTGATTATTGTTTTGCATATCAAATTGAGTCATCGAAAATTAAAATTGCGAAAACATGCATTCCTCGCTAGAATAGCATTACTTCATTGGGGAGTAGCCGCTTTTTACGCAAAGTAAAAAGGTGATGGTCAACATATTTGCTCTAAAACGAGCATGGTCATCATAGCAAAGAACCAAATGAGCTCTTCATAGCTTTCTTTTGTTGGCAAGACCTTTGATTTATCACTCTGCACATTGGCTAGCAGGAGGGATAAGTCATCGGTATATGTTATTGCTAGCCAGAGAAATGCACCATGTTAACCGCTTTCTTCATTTCCCTTGCTGTTGTTGCCCTGTCAGAAATGGGCGATAAAACACAACTACTTGCCTTACTGCTTGCTGCACGTTTTCGTAAACCCGTTCCGATCTTAATTGCAATTTTCCTCGCGACTGTGGTGAACCACGGGGTTTCTGCTGTGCTGGGTCAATGGATTACCACCGTTTTAAGCCCAATCGTTTTATTGTGGATCGTTTCTCTGGGCTTTATTGCCATGGCGGTGTGGATGTTGATCCCCGATCAATTGGATGATGAATCTGAAAGTATCAATAAGTGGCAAAAATATGGGGTTTTCGGCGCCACTTTCGTTTTGTTCTTCTTGGCTGAAATTGGAGATAAAACCCAAATTGCCACTGTTGCACTGGCTGCACGCTTTGACAGTATTGGCTGGGTGACTTTGGGGACGACATTAGGCATCATGTTGGTTAATGCGCCTGCGGTATTTATTGGCAACAAACTAGCAGAAAAACTACCGATTTCACTGATTCATAAAATTGGCGCCTTGGTATTCTTGGTGATTGGTTTGGCTGCGTTGGCACAACACTATTTATTTTAAATAATGATCTCACCATATTAAAAATACATGAAATCCTGAGTTAAAAACTCAGGATTATTTGCCAATAAATGAGACCCAATTCACTGATATTTCAGATAATATTGACTGAATATTTATTGTAAGTTTCCCTAAATAAATATATGTTATTCACCTATAGAATATATATTTTTTGATAAAAAATTTGGGGAATGGGAATGGCTTTCGAACGCACAACATCACAGGTACTTTATGATGATGGAAAGCATAAATGTATTAGCTTTACCAGCTTGGTAAAAGGCGAGGGCGTACAGGCGAACCAGTTCCTGATTTTGGATAATGAGCGCGCAGCAGTGCTCGATCCGGGTGGTGACTTGACCTATGTCCCACTGACTATGGAACTGAATAAATATACCCGTTTGACCAATCTTGACTATGTGATGGCCTCGCATCAGGACCCTGACATTATTACCTCGATGCCGCGTTGGTTGGTTTATACCGACGCCAAAGTGGTGGCATCTAAGCTGTGGGCGCGTTTCTTACCGCATTTAAACTCTGCATTTATGAGTGACCGCATGAAAGGCAATTGGTTGGATCGTTTGATCGAACTGCCAGATCATGGTGAGGTGATTCCATTAGGCAACAGCCATTTGGTGGCTGTTCCTGCACACTTCCTACATTCGGTTGGTAACTTCCAATTTTATGACCCGATTGCCAAAATTTTATTCTCAGGGGATATGGGCGCATCTATGGTGGACGACGCCTCTAAACCTTTAGAAAATTTTGCCGCTCATATCCCTAAAATGAAAGGCTTCCATCAGCGCTATATGTGTTCAAACAAAGTGATCCGTCTGTGGGTCAACATGGTACGCACGATGGATGTGGAAATGATCGTACCGCAGCACGGCACGCCATTTATTGGTAAAGAACAGATCAATCAATTCTTAGATTGGATCGAAACCTTACAATGTGGTGTCGATTTAATGGATGAGACAGTTTTTACTTGCCCAGTATAATGACTTGAAAATTTCAAAAAATAATTGAGTTTGCAGATAACATTTTTTAGTATTTTTCGTCCATAAAATAAGCTTTTAGATGACGAGAATAGATAAAAATGTTGTCTCAAATACCGACTCAGGATGCATGTTTAACCTGTGGAGCATGTTGTGCCCACTATCGCGTTTCTTTTTATTGGGCAGAAGGGCTGAATATGCCCGAACATTATACTGAGCCGGTTAATGCCGTGTATTCATGTATGGCGGGCACCAATCAAACACAGTCTCGTTGTATCGCTTTGGGTGGGAAAATTGGGCAAGCAGTGAGGTGTAGGGTGTACGAGGCTCGGAGTTCCACATGTAAAAGTGTGCAGATAGCTGATGAGCAATGTAATAAAGCACGCATCGCGCATCAAATGATTCCATTGATCAGTATTCCACTGCATGACGCTGAAAATGATGAAGATTTCGATCAAGTCAGTTAAGGCTTTAGTTCCAGAATAAATTTATTGAAATTAAGCGGTAGAGTCTTCGGATTCTGCCTGTATTGAACAAGTTGCTGACTAACCCTCAGTGTATTCTTGCTGAAAACAGCATATTCGATGGTTAATATTGAAAACTCTGTAAAGAATTGCCGCAATTAAAATGAAAATTGAACGGAAATTTGTATATAATGGCTCACGGAAATTACCAGCGAGACTGTTATGTTGACCATCGTTCAAGAAGCCCTAACCTTTGATGATGTCTTATTACTCCCTGCCTATTCTACTGTTCTCCCAAAAGATGTCTCTCTTAAGACACGTTTCACACGTGGCATCAATTTGAATATTCCACTTGTTTCTGCTGCGATGGATACTGTGACTGAATCACGTATGGCAATTGCAATGGCGCAAAACGGTGGTATCGGTATCCTGCATAAAAACATGGATATTGCTGCACAAGCTGCAGAAGTTCGCCGCGTGAAAAAATTTGAAGCAGGTATGGTGAAAGACCCAATTACCGTTACACCAGAAACGACTGTACGTGAGCTGATTGCTTTAACTCAAGCAAATAACATCAGCGGTGTACCAGTGGTGAAAGACGGTCAAGTGGTGGGTATTGTTACTGGTCGTGACACTCGTTTTGAAACCAATCTTGAGCAACCTGTTAGTAACATCATGACAGGCCATGATCGTTTGGTGACTGTTCGTGAAAACGAATCAAAAGAAAACATCCAAGCATTACTTCAAAAACACCGTATTGAAAAAGTCCTTGTTGTAAATGACAACAACGAACTGAAAGGTTTAATCACGGTTACTGATTTCCGTAAAGCTGAAAACTATCCAAACAGCTGCAAAGATGACTTAGGTCGTTTACGCGTTGGTGCTGCAGTTGGTACAGGTGCAGAAACACCAAGTCGTGTAGAAGCATTGGTAGAAGCGGGTGTTGATGCGATTGTTGTTGATACAGCACATGGTCACTCTGCAGGTGTAATTGAACGTGTACGTTGGGTTAAAGCCAACTATCCACAAGTTCAAGTGATTGGCGGTAACATCGCGACTGGTGATGCAGCTCTTGCATTATTAGATGCTGGCGCAGATGCAGTGAAAGTGGGTATTGGCCCGGGTTCAATCTGTACTACACGTATTGTTGCTGGTATTGGTATGCCGCAAATCTCTGCGATTGACAGCGTTGCCAATGCACTAAAAGATCAAATTCCATTGATCGCAGACGGTGGTATCCGTTTCTCTGGTGATATGGCAAAAGCGATTGGTGCCGGTGCGAGTACCATCATGGTAGGTTCATTGATGGCGGGTACTGAAGAAGCACCAGGCGAAGTTGAATTCTTCCAAGGTCGTTACTACAAAGCTTATCGTGGTATGGGTTCATTGGGTGCGATGGCAGGTGCAACAGGTTCTGCTGACCGTTATTTCCAAGACTCAAAAGCCGGTGCTGAAAAACTTGTACCAGAAGGTATTGAAGGTCGCGTACCGTACAAAGGCCCAATGGGTAACATCGTTCATCAAATGATGGGTGGTTTACGTTCATCTATGGGTTATACCGGTTCTGCGGTGATCGATGACTTACGTAAAAATGCACAGTTTGTCAAAATTACTGCGGCAGGTATGTCTGAATCTCACGTACATGACGTGACTATTACTAAAGAAGCACCAAACTACCGTGTTGGTTGATATTTAGTAGCTTTTAGCCGAAAAGGCCGTCATTAATATGACGGCCTTTTTGTTTTTGGTGTAAAGTATTTGCAGTAAAAAGTGATGATTAAGATCACCATTAAGAAGTGAGTACAACATGAGTTATTTTGGTACAGATGGCATTCGTGGCAAATTCGGTGAATTGCCTATTACCCCTGAATTTGCATTAAAACTAGGATTTGCCGCAGGTAAAGTATTAAAACAATACAGTAAAAAAGCAAAGCCCATCGTTGTACTAGGTAAAGATACCCGATTATCGGGCTATATTTTAGAGTCAGCGTTACAAGCTGGTTTAAACGCAGCAGGTGTTTATGTTCATTTGTTGGGTCCATTACCTACACCTGCAATTGCCCATTTAACTCGTGCATTACATGCTAGCTTAGGCATCGTGATCTCGGCGTCGCATAACCCTTATTTTGATAATGGCATTAAGTTCTTCTCGAGCGAAGGTAAAAAATTGCCGGATGAAATTCAAGAAGCCATAAACAAAGAACTTGAAAATGACTTGGTGATCGAAGACCCTGCAAACTTAGGTAAAAGTGTGCGTGTAAAAGATGCCAATGGTCGTTATATCGAATTTTGTAAATCAACCTTCCCGTACCATTTTGACCTGACAGGCTTAAAAATTGTGGTGGACTGTGCCAATGGTGCAG
Organism: Acinetobacter sp. YH12138; assembly: GCF_015218525.1. NCBI lineage: Bacteria > Pseudomonadati > Pseudomonadota > Gammaproteobacteria > Moraxellales > Moraxellaceae > Acinetobacter > Acinetobacter sp. YH12138. Next base: position 149,851 of record NZ_CP048670.1, read on the forward strand.
CCTATAGCGTCGGTCCTTCGGTATATCGTGAACTGGGTGCAAAAGTAATTGCGCTGTTTAACGAACCGGATGGTTTAAACATCAATAAAGACTGTGGTTCGACGCATCCTGAGTTTTTACAAAAAGCAGTTGTTGAACATCAGGCGGATTTAGGGATTGCCTTTGACGGTGATGCTGACCGCGTGATTATGGTCGATAAAAACGGTCAGCAAATTACTGGTGACCATATTCTCTATATTTTAGCCACTCAAGCGAGTCAAACACCTGCGGGTATCGTGGGTACCGTAATGAGCAATATGGCGCTTGAAATTGCTTTAGATCAAGCCAAAGTGCCGTTGCTTCGTGCCAAAGTTGGTGACCGCTATGTTCTACAAGGCCTAGAAGAAAAGGGCTGGGTAACGGGCGGTGAGCCATCAGGTCATATCTTGACTTTGGACAAGAGCACCACAGGTGATGCGATCATTGCTTCACTTCAGGTGTTAACGGTAATGGTTGAGCAAGGTAAAGCCTTACATGAATTGGTGGAAGGTTTTGAGTTATTACCTAACGTTCTGGTAAATGTTCGCTTGGCTGCGATGTTTGATCCCTACGCTGTACCTGCACTGGTGAGCGAGTTTGAAAAAGCTGAAGCTCAACTTAAAGGGCGTGGTCGCATCTTGATTCGTAAATCAGGCACAGAACCGGTCATTCGTGTCATGGTTGAAGGTAATGACCTTGAAGAAGTCACCGCTTTGGCAAATCATTTGGCTGATGCTGTTCGTGCCAATGCAGCTTAAATCAAGAGGGGAAATTGCATGAATGATGTGATTAAGGACTTAAGTGAACTGCGTTTAACTTATCAAAAAGGTGAGTTGCATGAAGATCAGGTGAACCGTGATCCACATGAGCAGTTTTTATTATGGTTTAACCATGCCTTAGCAGCACAACTGCATGAACCCTATGCTATGTCTTTGGCTACGGCAAATGCCCAAGGTCGTCCGCACGTGCGGACGGTCTTGTTGCGCGGTGCGACCCATGCAGGTTATGACTTCTACACCAACTATGACAGTCAAAAAGGCAATGATCTGCTTGATAATCCTTATGCAGAATTATTGTTTTATTGGCAAGAGCAGGAACGTCAAATTCGGGTCAGTGGTCGTGTGGAAAAGATATCTCTAGAAGAATCTACGGATTATTACCATAAGCGACCGCGTGATAGCCAAATTGCAGCGCACATTAGCACCCCACAAAGTGGTGTTATCGCCAGTCGTGAAGAATTACAACAGCGATTCCAAAATTTGCATGATCAAGTGGAAAGCAAAGACGTATTGGCGAAACCTGAGTTTTGGGGTGGCTATCGTTTAGTTCCGGATTATTATGAATTTTGGCAAGGCCGTCCGAATCGTTTACATGACCGCTTGAGTTATGAACAACAGGATGGTCAATGGGTTCTACAGCGACTGATGCCATAAATGTCTAAACTTTTAATTCAACAAAGACCCTATTTGACGCGCCCTGAAGATATTCAGGGCGTTGCGCCGTTTATTGCGGACTTATTGGCACGTCGCGGGGTTTCTTCCGCACAAGAACTGGAATTGAAGCTCAAGCATTTACATGCCCCGACCTTAAAAGGCATGCAGCAAGCTATAGAGTTGATCGACCAAGCCATTGATGCACATAAAAAAATTGTCATTGTAGGCGACTATGATGCCGATGGTGCAACCAGTACTGCATTGATGGTCTTGGCACTGCGTGATATGGGCGCGGATGTTGAATATCTGGTTCCAGACCGTTTTAAGTATGGTTATGGCCTGACACCCGCCATTGCTGATTTAGCCTTCGTGAGTTTTACCCCAGATGTGCTGATTACAGTCGATAATGGTATTTCGAGCCATGCTGGTGTAGCACAGGCACAGGCGCATGGTATGCAGGTGATCATTACAGACCATCACCTGACTACGAAGGAAACACCACAAGCAGAAGCGGTGGTGAATCCGAATCAGTTGGGATGTGAATTTCCAAGTAAAGCCTTGGCTGGCGTAGGTGTTGCATTTTATGTGTTGGCCAATTTGGCCAGTATGCGTAAAAAAAATGCTAAATCCACAGCCAACCTCAGCCAATATTTGGACTTGGTGGCTTTAGGCACTTATGCCGATGTTGCAAGTCTAGATCTGAATAATCGGATCTTGATCGATGCTGGTTTGAAGCGGATTCAGCAAGGACTATGTCGTCCAGGGATCAGTGCATTATTGGATATTGCCGGTCGTGATCCTGCACAGTTAAAAGCACAGGACTTGGGCTTTGTGGTCGGCCCACGACTCAATGCAGCTGGGCGTATGGAGACTATGGATATTGGGATTGAGTGTCTGATTGCGGCAGATTTAAGTACGGCTTATCCGATTGCGCAGCAGTTGAATCAACTCAATATTGAAAGACGCCAAGTCGAAGGGCAGATTAAACAGGAAGCTCTGGCTGAGTTAGAACATATTCAGCTTGATCAGGATAATCTACCTGCAGCCTTGATTATGTTTGAACAGCATTGGCATCAAGGGGTGATTGGGATTGTTGCAGGGCGTTTAAAAGAACAATTCCATAGACCTGCAATCGTCTTTGCTGCAGATGAAGATGGTGTGCATATAAAGGGTTCTGCGCGTTCGATCGAAGGTATTCATATTCGAGACAGTATTGAGCGTATTGCTGAATTACATCCGCATTTGGTGAGTCATTTTGGCGGGCATGCTGCCGCGGCAGGACTAACCATTCAAAAGCAGCATTTTTCTGAATTTAAAACTGCCTTTGAGGCACTGATCGCAGCGCAAGACGAAAGTTTATTTCAGGCCACTATTTGGACAGATGGCGAATTGCCTGATTCGGCCATTAATGTCGAAACCGTCGATCTTCTGCAAAATTTAAGTCCATGGGGACAAAAATTTCCTGCACCGGTCTATGAAGGCCTATTTAAAGTTTTAGATTATCGTTGGTTGAAAGACCTGCATCTGAAGTTAAAACTTGCTTTAGATAATGGCTTAATGGTGGACGCAATTGCATTTAATGCGGCAGAAAAGTATGAATTTAATCCTATGCAAGATCAAATCCGTTTGGTCTACGAACTCGATAAAAATGAATTTAGAGGAAATGTCAGTGTTCAATTGAGAGTTCTACACTTGGCTCAATAAATTCTATTTTTACAGGCAAATAAAAAAACCGCTCAGAAGAGCGGTTTTTTTATGATTTTGACTTCAATGGATTAGAAGCGGTATTTCGCTGCTACACCAAATGAATTGTAGTCATTGTTGCCAACTTCACCGAAACCAACACGACCTTCAAGGCTCACTTGTTGGTTGAAGAATTTACGTGCATTGATCCCTACTTCGTTACGATCAGTGACATCGTTGTTGTAGTAGTCAGCACCAACACTGAATGTTTTGTCGATGAAGTAATCCGCTGCTAGATTGAATTCATCTAGATCACCGAATGCTGCACCCGCTTCAAGGTTAATGTCTTTACCATTGCTTAAAGTTGTTACGTATTTAGCACGTAAAGTTGGATCTACACCATCATCATCATCGTTATCCCAACCTTTCACACCAGCTGCAACTAAGAAGCCTGGTGCAGGAAGATAACCGACTTCAGCGCCGTAGTAAGTTGTATCGTTGTCTACTGTGCCGAATGGAGTGTCAACTTCGACATTATTACGGCTTACATCACCAGATACATAGAAATCTGAGTTTGGTACAAAGTATTCGATACCAACGCCATAAGTATTGTCGTCAACATCGCCACGGTCAGCGAAAGTTGCATGTGCATTTACATTACTTGCACGGTTTAAGAATGCAGCTTCTGCAAGAGGAGCGTTACGAGTTTGAACAGGGTTGAAGTAATAAGTACCGTTTACACCAAATTCACTGCCAGAGCTTCCATTATCTGGGTCGATGTAACCAGCTGAAGCGCCTACTTCTGCTTGATAAGCATGAGCTGTACCTGTAATAGCAAGTGCAGAAAGAAGTGCTGAAGCAATTGCGAGTTTTTTCATGGAAACTACCCCTCTAAATTGTTTGGCTAAATTTAATACATTTTTTGTTACAAGTTTTAGTCTAGAGAATTTTTAAAGATGGTCAATCGCTGCAAAGTTGCAGAACTGTGTATTCGGTAATTTTATGTAATTTTAATTACTTAAGATGTTGAAAAATATATAATTATTATTAATGTTTTGTTTTATTAAAACTGTGTAGATATTATGAATTTGTAGATTATTTGGTCAATAAGTCGACTTTTTTTAAAGTAAATATTACATCCAAAAGAAAAAAGCACCTCAATTTTGAGGTGCTTTTTAATGCAAATTTCTAATTCAAACGAAATTAGAAACGTAAAGTTGCATTGATGTTGAACGCTTGAACGTCATCACCAAAACCAACTTGACCACCGATTGCTAGGTTCGGGTTAAGGAAGTATTTTGAACGGATAGCGAAGTAATCCGTGTCTTCATCACCATCATCTTTGATGTTGTAAGATGCACCTACGCTAAATGCTTGATCGAAGTAGTAGTCTGCGCCAATCGTAACAGAGTCTAAATCACCAAAAGCACCATCTGCTTCCAGGTTGATGTATTGACCATTGTTCAAAGGCGCAACATATTTTGCTTTGACAGCAAAACGGTTGTCTTCGTCTTCATCATTGTCACCTTGATAGCCATCAATACCAACAGCAAGTAAAAGGTTAGAGACAGGTAAATAACCTACTAATGCGCGGTATGTTGTTGAATCATAGTCCTCGCTTGCTGAAATACCAGCAACTTTTACTTCAGCTTTTTCTTCTTTGTAGCCTAATTCACCATTAAAGTAGAATTGTTCAAAGAAGTATTCAGCACCTAATGAAATATGGTGGCTGTCATATTCTGCTTTGCCTGCAAGCGGACCTGAAACAGGAAAATAATCTGATACATCAACTGTTTTTGTATCTAAATATTGATAGCTATATTTAGCATAAATATTGCTGTTATGACCTAAAAATGCAGCTTCGTTTAATGGGCCATTTTTAGGGTTTACTGAGTCTAAATATAACGTGCCTTGTAAGTTGAACAATCCGTTTGAATCTACGATGTCATTGTCCCAATCTGTATAAGTAAAACCGCCATCAACTTGACCATCATAAGCAAAAGTTGATGAAGTGATAACAGCTAACCCTAGTGCAAGTAATGTCTTGTTCATAAAACCCTCGAAACATTATTGTTGTAAAAAAAATGTAATAAATAGTAATGCGAGCGTATTGTTCATATTATGTGCATTGAAGTCAATGATTTGGATGATCAATCTGGCTGAAACTGTGCAAATGCTCTGTGATATAATAGGCGGCTATTTAAGCCAAATTTTTTGATTGAGAGTAATTCACGTGGAAATTAATCCGTATCTATTACAGCTAAAAGACTTAAACGACCGTGGTCAAACATTACGGGGGTATCTTTGACTACGATCTGAAAAAAGAGCGTTTAGAAGAGGTTCTACGTGAGCTGGAAGACCCAGCAATTTGGAATGATCAAAGCCGTGCGCAAGCAATGGCAAAAGAAAAAGGTGAACTCGAAAACGTCATTAACGTGCTCGAAGGGCTTTCAACTCAACTAGAAGATGCCCAAGCGATGCTGGATCTTGCGGTTGAAGCAGAAGAAGAAAGCTTACTTGCAGATGTGCAAGCAGAGTTAACTTCAGCGGAAGCAGAACTTGCGAAATTAGAATTCCGTCGTATGTTCAGTAATCCGATGGACCCGAACCCATGCTATGTCGAAATTCAAGCAGGTTCAGGTGGTACTGAAGCACAGGACTGGGCATCGATGTTACTACGTATGTATCTACGTTGGATTGAACGTCATGGTTTTAAAGCAGAAGTGATGGAAGAGTCTGATGGTGATGTGGCAGGGATCAAGTCTGCAACGATCCGTGTAGAAGGTGAGTATGCATATGGTTGGTTACGTACAGAATCTGGCGTACACCGTTTAGTCCGTAAGTCACCTTTTGACTCGGGTAACCGTCGCCATACTTCATTCTCAGCGGTTTTTGTATCGCCTGAAATTGATGACAATATTGAAATTGAAATCAATCCTGCTGATGTTCGTACTGATACCTATCGTGCATCTGGTGCGGGTGGTCAGCACATTAACAAAACAGACTCTGCAGTACGTTTAACTCACGCTCCAACAGGGATTGTGGTGGCATGTCAGAACCAACGTTCACAGCACGCCAACCGTGACCATGCTTGGAAACAGTTACGTGCAAAATTGTACGAACTTGAGATGCAAAAACGTAATGATGCGGCACAAGCGTTGGAAGACACCAAGTCCGATATCGGTTGGGGCAGCCAAATTCGTTCATACGTTTTAGATGACTCGCGTATTAAAGACTTACGTACCAGTGTGGAAAGTTCAAACACCGGCGCGGTACTTGATGGTGATTTAGATAAGTTTATTGAAGCCAGCCTCAAACAAGGTTTGTAATTTAAATTTATATAGAAAACAAAGTTCTATCTGTTTTTGATCATCATATCTAAAAAAATCGATATAAAAATCGAAAAAATACGATATAGTGTATTCAAGATGCTGAATAGAACTTTGTTGTCCAAATTTTTATTTAATTAAACCCGTTTAAATTATGGATATTGATTTAATTTTTAAAGCACTTGCCAATCCGACTCGACGTCAAATCTTGGAATGGTTGAAAACACCAGAACAGTTTTTGTCAGAAGAACAATGTGGCGGCTTTAATCGTGGTGTATGCGCTGGCAATATCGAAAAACTCGGTAATGTTTCGCAGTCTACGATGTCTAATCATTTGTCTGTGTTACAACAGGCGGGCTTAATTCAAGCCGAGAAATATGGTCAATGGTCGTATTTTTCACGCAATGAAGAACTCATTCAGCAATATATTGATTATCTGCAGAACTCACTTTAAATCATTTTTCGCATTTGAAGTGTCAGGCGAGACATATATGGCTGAACTTAATACTCCTCTCATTTTGGGTGATTTACACCTCAAAAATCGCGTTGTAATGGCGCCACTAACCCGTAGTCGTGCAACCATTGACCGTGTTCCAACGCCGATGATGGCTGAATATTATGCACAGCGTGCAAGTGCAGGATTAATCATTTCAGAAGCAACAGTCATTTCAGAAGCCGCTAATGGCTATTTGCAGACGCCGGGTTTATTTACCGATGCTCAAGTTCAAGGCTGGAAACTGGTGACCCAAGCCGTACATGAACAGCAAGGTTTAATTGTGGCGCAATTGTGGCATGTCGGACGTGTCTCACATCCCGACCTTTTGGATGGTGATACACCAGTGTCTGCCAGTGCGGTACAACAGGCAGGTTATGTCAGTCTGCTTCGCCCAAAACGCGAATATGTCGTGCCACGTCCATTAGAGATTGCAGAAATCAAAAGCATTGTTGAGCAATACAAACAGTCTGCAATCAAAGCCAAAGAAGCCGGTTTTGATGGTGTGGAATTGCATGCGGCCAATGGTTATTTGATCGATCAATTCCTACAAAGCAAAACCAATTTACGTGAAGATGAGTATGGTGGTTCTGTCGAAAACCGCGCACGTTTATTGCTCGAAGTGGTGGATGCGCTGATCGAAGTGTGGGGAGCAGGTCGTGTAGGTGTGCATCTTGCGCCGCGTGGTGATGAACACGACATGGGCGATCATGATCCACGTGAAACCTTTGGCTATGCCTTAGAGCAGTTGGGGCAACGGAAGATTGCATTCTTCTTTACCCGTGAATATCTGGCGGATGACAGTATTAGTGACTATCTGAAACAGCGCTCAAATGGTGTGCCGTACATTGCCAATATGCGTTTAAGCCGTGAAGATGCCGTTGATTTATTGGCCTCAGGTAAAGCCGATGCGGTGTCTTTTGGTAAAGCCTATATTGCCAATCCAGATTTGTTTGAACGTTTGCTGGCGAATGCTGCACTGAATGAATTGCAGTTGGAAAATATGATTGGAACTGATGTAGCCGAAGGCTATATTGATTATCCAAGCATGAAAAATAAATTTGGTTCAGGTCGTTCAACCTATTAATCGACACTTGAATACGCATTATCCATTAACATGTGGATAATGCTCTGATATATTCTGCCGATTCAAACCGTTTTTGAGCGTAATAATTTGACTACTCCTTTTTGGTATAACGCAGCTTTGGCGCTGATTAAGCCGCTATATCAATGGCGCATCAAAAAACGTGCTGAAGATCTCCAACTATATCAGCAAGAGTGTCTTGAGCGCTTTGGGCCATTTCAGCCGGTTAAAAACCGCAATGCAATTTGGTTTCATGTGGTTTCCGTCGGAGAAACCAACGCTGCACAGCCGCTGATTGAACATTATCTCAAAGCAGGTCATCCGGTCTTAGTCACCAATACCACCAAAACCGGACAAGCGCGTGCGAAACAATTATTTTTAAAAGCACCGTATGAATCGCTGTTTCAGGCCGTGTATTTGCCGGCAGATCAAAAAAAATTAGTCCGTCGTTTTATCGAAAAATATCAACCGAAAATGTTGGCTCTAGTCGAAACTGAACTCTGGCCAAATTTGATGATTGAAGCCGATCAGGCTAACGTTCCGAGTTTATTAATTAATGCCAGATTATCTGAAAAATCGGCGAAGGGTTATGGCAAAGTCCCGAGTTTGACGCAGCCGATGCTAAAGAGTTTGAAACAATTATTGGCGCAAGATCAGGCAACTTTAGCACGATTTATTGAGTTGGGTGCAAACCCGCATACCAGTCAGGTCGTGGGAAGTATCAAATTTGATATTCATGCGCCTGATAGCTTTGTGCAACAAGCAGCGCAGTTGCGTCAAGATTGGGATTTGCAAGGCCGTAAAATCATCACCATTGCCAGTACGCATGCACCCGAAGAACAAAAACTGCTCGCGGCACTGCAGCCGATTTTGCAACAACAGCCTGAGCTGTTATGTATAGTTGTACCACGGCATCCCGAACGCTTTGATGAGGTTTTTGTAGAAGCGCAGAAACTGAATTTACGCACACAGCGCCGCAGTTTAAAGCAAACGATTCAGCCTGAAACGCAAGTGTATTTGGCGGATAGTATGGGTGAATTATGGCTTTGGCTGGCACTGAGTCAGGCTTGTTTTGTTGGCGGGTCTTTAAATGTACCGGGCGGTGGACATAATATTTTGGAACCTATCGCGCTGCATGTCCCGACAGTATTAGGTCAGCATTATTTTAATTTTCAAACCATTGTGGATGAATTTGTAGCGGCCCATGCGGTTGTGGTTGTGCAGGATTTTGAGCAGGCGGCTAGTGCATTGGTTGAGATCATTCAAAATACTGCGAAAGCGCAGGCTTTAAATGATGCAGCTCAGCTGATTATGCAAAAGAATACCGGGTCGCTGCAAAAGCATATTCAGGTGATTGATCAGTACCTTTAAGTTTTAATTTTGCGATACATTAATTTTTATTAGGCAAGTTTTATCACGGCCTTATTTTATGGTGATCGTTGAACATCCTATTCGTAGGCATAATCTACTTTTAAAGGATTAAAAGTAGCAAAAATCCTCTGTACGCTGAAGGTACTTCCTGTACCTCAGCGCACAGGCGACATCCATGTCGCCTGTCCTCAATGACATATGCTTTGCGTGAATTGATATGGTTATTTATGAACATCGTCTTGCTTGATCCTCGTCAAACTGAATCTGAACTTTGGAGTATTAGCGCCAAACGTCAAATTGAGCATTTAAAAAACCATGTGAATATACAGGTGGGCGATACACTCAAAGTCGGTATTCGGGAAGGAAAACGCTATTTAACCCAAATCGTCAGTATCAGTGATGAGCGCATTCAACTTAAATCCTTACAAGAAGAAGAAGTACCTGCAAAGCATCCGGTGACTTTAATTGTGGCAATGCCTCGTCCGAAAGTGTTGCGCCGTCTGATTATGGATGCCGTCACCTTAGGCGTAGAAAAAATCATTTTGCTGCACAGTTATCGCGTGGATAAAAGCTATTGGCAGACGCCATTTTTACAGCAGCTCGATCACTATGTGACGTTGGGTTTGGAGCAGGCAGGTGACACCATTGCGCCCAAAATTGAACTGTATAAACGCTTTAAGCCCTTTGTGGAGGATGTTCTACCGAGCATGATCTCCTCGGACTATCCCGCTTATGTGGCGCATCCTTATGTCGAAGATGTGATGCCTACAGGGATTCAACATGGATGTACGATCATCATTGGACCTGAAGGTGGATTTATTCCTTATGAGGTAGATTTACTCATAAAAAACGGCTGCCAAGCAGTCAGCTTAGGCAACCGAATTATCCGTACAGAAACTGTGATTCCGTACGTTTTAGGGCGATTATTTAGCTGTTGAAGCTTCTGCCTCAGCTTGATCACCACGGTAAACTTTTACTTCCTGTACAGGGTACGGAATTGAAATACCATTTTGATTGAATGCTTGGATAACGTGTTCTTGCACTTCACTGATCGAGTTCGCAGTGGTGGTTTCTGTGGTATCTACCCACCAACGGACATTGAGGTTGACTGAGAAATCAGCCAAAGCATTCACGTTTACGGTAAACGCAGGTTGGCTCAAAATGGTCGGGTCTTTGTCTAAAATGGCCAAAACAATGTTTTTAGCTTTTTGAATGTCATCTTCATAACCAATACCCACCACAAATTCACAACGACGACGTTGATAAGCGGTATTCACCGTTACCGCACTGGTGTAAACCGTCGCGTTTGGAATCACGATACGACGACCATCGGGAGAGCGTAGGAAGGTTGCACGAATTTGAATATCTTCAACTGTACCTTCCATTCCTGACACAATAATGTCGTCACCGATTTTGAACGGTTCACCGAGGAGAATCAAAATACCCGACAGTAAGTTCTGGAAAATATCTTTAAACGCGAAACCGATTGCAACCGAACCAATCCCCAAGGCACTCATGAGCTGACCCGGTGTGAAACCAGGGATCGCAATGACCATTGCAATCAGGAAACCGAAGAACATAATGGCTGAGCTACCGACACGGTTCAGGACCAAAACTAGATTTTGTTTTGAATAAGAACGGTCAGTGAGCGCTTTACGAACAAAGAATCTAAAGAGTTTTGACAGTAGATAGAAGATCGTAAAAACAATTAATGCGATACAAATATAAGGCAGGCGTTCCCAAAATCCATCGACAAATTTATCGATCGTTGAGTATGCGTCATTATATTTAGAGGTATGTTCCAGCACGGTTTGTGCGGTTTTTTCAGTTGCCTCTTGCAAAAGTTGAGTCGTGCCTTGAGTGACATCACTCAAGGCATTTTCTTTATCAGCCACGAGTTTTCCAAATGTTCAGATTTTTCGCTATTTTGCCTGAAATTAGTGGCGAAAATAACCCTCATTTACAGGCTTGCGAACAGATGTATCAAAATTCAGACAGGCTCAAATTCGGTCAGTGGCTTAGAAGTATTCAGTACCTTGTTGAATGATTTCTGTAGGCGATTCAATTTCTCCGCTACCCATCATATACGAGGTGATGCTACCTGTAGCCAAGAGCGACAAGACACTGATTAAAATCATCAACCATGCCAGAATTTTTTCCCAAACCGCAGCAGGGCGTGGCGCGCCGTATTGATTTACGGTCGGTGTGCCTGAGGCCAATAATAAATATAGGATAAAAAATAGATTGATCACGGGGATAAATAAAAGCAGTAGCAACCAACCGGCTTTATTGAGGTCATGCAGCCGACGCACGACAAAGACACAATAAAAATAAATGTAGAGAATCATAATTGCCAAATAGGCGAGGCCAGATACCCCGGTGAATATGCCAACAAATTGCTCATTTAACGCCATGGTATTGATGTTGAAAATACCCACGGCAAGGCTTAAAACGATCAAGGCAAAAAAGCTGATGATATTGAGAAAGCCATACCAACCAATCATGCTCAGTCGACCAAAACGTCCATCAGGTTTCAAGGGATTATCCGATGTAGTGGTCGTCTGACGGAAAAAGAAAGAAGAGTCATTGGTATTCATGCTTGGGTCAACTCAACGTGTATGGAAGAATAAAAAAGCGGAATGCTGAGTAAAATTACCTTTGCATTATAGGTTCAAATGAACTGATCAGATACTGAATTGAAACATGTTTTTGTTGAAATTTTGCTTATAGATGTGCTTTAAATGGGAAAGAATAATACGACCAAAGCATGATTGCTGCGATTAAAAATTAATCGTCATACTGCTGTGATGCAGGAATTATAAAAGTAGAAATGTGGCATGGCATCTCGTGATGAGATGAATCAGATCAAGGAAAATACAATATGAAAGAGATCTATCCAGTACCTGAAAGTTTCAAAAAAACCGCGCGCATCAATGAGTCGGAGTACTTTGAGCGTTATCAAAAATCGATTGAACAACCAGATGAGTTTTGGGCGGAGCAAGCGCAAAAGATCGATTGGATCAAACCGTTTACCCAAGTTAAAAATACAAATTTTAAGCAAGATGATTTTAAGATCGAGTGGTTTGCTGATGGTGAACTGAATGTCAGTGCCAACTGTCTCGATCGACATTTAAAAGAACATCCACATAAACCGGCCATTATTTGGGAAGGTGATCATCCTTCAAGGCATAAAATCATTTCTTTTGAAGAACTGCATGATGAAACTTGCCGTTTTGCCAATGTGCTGAAAAAACATGGCGTGGGCAAAGGCGACCGTGTGGTGCTGTATATGCCAATGGTGCCCGAAGCGGCAATTGCGATGTTGGCCTGTACCCGAATTGGAGCAGTACACTGCGTGGTTTTTGGCGGGTTCTCACCAGACTCATTGGCAAGTCGTATCGATGACAGTCAGGCGAAAGTCGTGATTACTGCGGATTGTGGGATGCGTGGTGGTAAGCCGATTCCACTCAAAGAAAATGTCGATCTTGCACTCGACATCGAAGGGACATCTTCGGTTCAAAATGTCATTGTGGTACACCGTACAGGTAACCCGATCGAAATGAAAGCGGATCGTGATTTGTGGTATCACATGGAAATCATGTCGGTTAATGATATTTGTCCACCTGAACCCATGAATGCCGAAGACCCGCTGTTTATTTTATATACATCAGGTTCAACTGGAAAACCGAAAGGTGTATTGCATACCACGGGAGGCTATTTAACCTATGTGAATTGTACTTTCCGTGAAGTTTTTGACTTAAAACAAGATGATGTGTTTTGGTGTACTGCCGATGTTGGTTGGATTACGGGACACTCTTATGTGTTGTATGGGCCATTGTCGAATGGCACCACGACCGTGATGTTTGAAGGGGTGCCGCAATATCCAAGTTGGGCTCGGACCGGACATATTGTCGATAAGCACAATGTCACTATTTTATATACGGCACCGACTGCAATTCGCGCCATGATGCGAGAAGGGGATGCCTTTGTCCGAGAAAGTGACCGCAGTAGTCTGCGTTTACTAGGTTCGGTGGGTGAACCGATTAACCCAGAGGCATGGAATTGGTACTACACCGTGGTAGGTGAAAGCCGCTGCCCAGTGGTGGATACATGGTGGCAAACAGAGACGGGTGGTTTCATGATTACGCCATTGCCGGGAGCAACCGATTTAAAACCGGGTTCAGCGACGCGTCCATTCTTTGGTGTACAACCTGCGATTGTCGATGCTGAAGGCAATGAGCTTGAAGGCGCCGTAGAAGGTAACTTGGTGATTAAGGATTCTTGGCCGGGACAAATGCGAACCATTTGGGGTGATCCTGAGCGCTTTATTGAAGCCTATTTCTCCACTTATCCGGGCACATATTTTACAGGTGATGGCGCACGTCGTGACGAGTCTGGCTATTATTGGATTACGGGTCGTGTGGATGACGTCTTGAACGTTTCAGGGCATCGATTGGGAACGGCTGAAATTGAAAGTGCATTGGTTGCACATGATGCTGTGGCAGAGTCTGCAGTGGTGGGTATGCCACATGATATTAAAGGGCAAGGGATTTGCGCCTTTGTGACCTTACAAGCAGGGACAGCTGAGTCGGATGAGTTACGTCAGGAACTGGTGGCTTGGGTACGCAAAGTCCTTGGACCAGTGGCAACGCCAGATGCATTACATTGGGCGCCGGCCTTACCGAAAACCCGTTCTGGTAAAATCATGCGCCGTATTTTAAGAAAAATTGCGGCCAATGAATTGGACTCTTTAGGTGATACTTCGACCTTGGCAGAACCTCAAGTGGTTGAACATTTGATTGCTACGGTTTATCCGAAGTCATAAGAACAATTTGAGCGTCAGTGATCACGTTCTGATGAAAGTTCACTATGGCTTATATGAAGGATTATTAAAGCAATAATGAACGTCCTTTCTCCTATATAAAGTTGATTAGGATGAAGGGACGTTCATGATGCATTTTATCCATCCTAAATACGACGTATAAAATGATCAAATTATAAGTCGCCTGAATCTTGGTGACTTAGATTTCATGAGATATAGATTTTACAGATATAGACTGCAGGCATTGAGATAAGCTGAATGCCTCTACTTTGTTAAGCTAAAACTGTAACAGAATAATCAGACAGACATATGAATGCTTCAACTCCATTGACTCAAGATCCGATCGATATTGCCCAAAAACTGGCGGCAGAATTTGCCACGACGGCTGCTCAGCGTGATAAGCAGGGGGGAAATCCCAAAGCTGAACGTGATTTGATTCGTCAAAGTGGTTTACTTGCATTGTCCATTGGAAAACAATACGGTGGACAGGGTGCAGATTGGCAGACGATTTTTAAAACCATTCAAACCATTGCTCAAGTGGATAGCTCATTGGCGCATGTTTATGGTTTTCATCATTTATTGATTGCAACCGTGCAGTTGTTCGCGCAGCCCGAGCAATATGGCCCGTGGTTTGAACAGACTGCACGTGAGCATTTATTTTGGGGCAACACCCTAAACCCTTTAGACCGCCGTACTACAGCGACGCAACTGTCTGAACATGAATATGTGTTTCATGGCGATAAAAGTTTTTGTTCGGGTTCCATGGATTCAGACATTTTGCTGTGTTCTGGCTTCAATGAAGATGGAAAATTATTGATCGGGGTGATTCCTACAGCACGTGAAGGCGTCAGTTTTCTCGGCGATTGGGACAATATGGGACAACGTCAAACCGACAGTGGAAGTAGCCATTTTGAACAGGTAAAAATTTCCAAAGATGAATTACTACTGAACCCAGGCCCATTAAGTACACCTTATTCGAGTTTACGCCCTTTGATTGCACAGTTGATCTTTGTACATATGTTCTTGGGGGTAGCCGAAGGGGCTTTTGAAACAGCAAAACAGACGGTTCAAAACCAAAAAGCATGGTCAAAATCATTGGTTGAAAATGCAGTGAATGACCCATTTATTCAAAAGCATTTTGCTGAGTTTTATGTGCAATTAGAAAGTGTACGTTTATTGGCAGATAAAGCGGTTCAGCGTTTGCAATGGGCTTGGGAGATTGGTGAAGCTTTAACGGCGGAACAACGTGGAGAAGTTTCTATTGCGATTGCAACAGCCAAAATCGCAGCCACCAATAGCTCGCTATACATTACGCAAAATATTTTCCAAGTGATGGGCGCACGTGCCACAACTGCCAAACTAAATTTAGATCGCTTCTGGCGCAATGTACGTACCCAAACCTTACACGATCCGATTGATTATAAATATCAGGAGGTCGGTGAATGGGTGCTCACAGCGAAAGTGCCAGATCCAAGTTTTTATTCTTAAACGTATATTGCACATGAGCCAATAAAAAGCCTCCGTTTTGGAGGCTTTTTTGCAATGTGCTGTCAGTCGATTTAACGCTGATGAATATTTTCTAAGGTATCAACTAAGGTTCGCGTTGTTTGATCAATCTCATAATTCACGGCATCACCGACTTGGACATCTTTCCATGTAGTGAGGCGCAGTGTTTCAGGAATAAGATCGATTGAAATTTCACTGCTGGCACGATCAACACGGTTCACAGTCAAACTACAACCATTGAGCCCAATAAAACCTTTGAGAAAGAAATATTTAATATTGCCTGCCGGAATGTGAATATCGAGATGAAAGGTTTCCCCGCGATGCTCTAAGTTTTTGATCGTGGCTGTGCCTTCGATATGACCATACAGATTATGACCACCATTTTCTGCCCCAACTTTGGCTGAGCGTTCGACATTGACCTCATCACCGGCCTTGAGTGCTTTTAATGTGGTGAGTTGATTGGTCAAATCAGAGACATCAAAATGCACTTGGTTGGCTGCCAAATCAATATGTGTAGCCGTTAAACACACGCCATTAATCGCCACACTTGCCCCGATAAAGACATCATGAAAAAAATTCTGATGATTTGAAATCACCAAGGTTGTGAAGCCATTACCTTGACGAATCTCTAAGACTTTTTCTAAACCTTGCACGATGCCTGTATACATGGGAGCGTCTCTAAAATGATTTGCGTTTTCTGTATTGTAGGGACAAAACGAACGCTCGGCTATGCTTTACAGTGACCATTTCAGTACAGCATTTTGATCTGTCGCAGTTCGATTTTGGCAATGGCCTACAATGCTCGGAATGTTTCAATTGCCGCTAGGCGAGACTGTTTTAAGTCAACGATCGGCTGAGGGTAGTTCAATTCCAATTGAGGATTTTTGGCAAAGGGTTGGTGAATTTGCTTTGCATCCAAATCTGCCAGCTCAGGTAGCCATTGACGTAGATAATCTCCGTTCGGATCAAATTTCTGAGATTGGCTGATCGGGTTAAAAATCCGAAAATAAGGTACAGCATCTGTACCCGTCGAGGCGCACCATTGCCAACCGCCATTATTGGCCGCTAAGTCGCCATCGACAAGGTGCTGCATAAACCATTGCTCCCCCAACCGCCAATCGATCAGTAGGTTCTTACTAAGGAACATGGCACAAATCATCCGCACCCGATTATGCATCCAACCCGTAGCCAGTAGTTGACGCATCCCTGCATCGACGATCGGAATGCCCGTCTGGCCGTATTGCCACGCAGCAAAGTCTTGTGGTGCATGGCGCCATTTTATTTTTAAGGTTTTGGTTTGAAACGGCTGGTGCTGAGAAACTTGCGGGTAGTCAAATAAAATGTGCTGGTAAAATTCACGCCAAAGCAGCTCATCGAGCCAAGTTTGTTGTCCTCTGTGGTCGATCTGGAAATAGCCGCCTTGTTCACGAAACAGGGCTTGCAGACATTGGCGAATAGACAAGATGCCCAAGTTTAAATACATGCCAATTCGACTGGTTCCATTGAGCGCAGGAAAGTCCCGATCATCAGCATAACGATGCAGATGTTGTTCAATAAATTCATCTAAGCACTGTATTGCGTGATCTTCTCCAATCGGCCAAAGCTCGATTTGAGCAGCTAACAGCGATGTGGGATAAAAAGGACGTAAATCAAATTGATTTTGCCACAGCGGATGCGGTTCGAGAGCCGCTTGGGCTTCAATAGCGGGATAACAAGTAGGCAGACTGATGCTTAATTTTTCGTAGCAATTTTTCTTAAATGCACCGAAAACTTGATAAGGATGTCCAGATTGATTGCGAATACTGCCAACAGGAAACAGGGTGCGGTCATGGTACAGCTCAACAGAGATGTGCTGCTGTTCTAATAACTGTTGTACTTCGCGATCTCGTTTAAGCTCATTCACACCATGTTCAATATGTGCATGAACAGTGTGTATATTGAGCTGAGTGCATAGGGTTAATAGCTCATTGGCGATGTCTGACCAATGGGGAATATGCTGAATAATCAGTGGAATATTTAGTTCAGCCAATTGCTGTCGCAAAAGTTCCAGTTGGGCAAGATAGCGATGGATTTTAATGGGGGCATCGTCATGCCTTGTCCATTGTTCAGGAGAAAGCGCAATAAAGGCAATCGTTGGACCAGACTGTGTCGCCTGCCACAGTGCGCTATGGTCATGTCGTCTTAAATCTTGTCGAAACCAAACCAGTTGCATGTTTATTGCCTCGTTTTGTTGGAAATATCACCAGAATTACGGGGGTATCTATTGGTAATGAAATTATCTAAAAAATCGATTTCTATAAAAAAACCATATAATATCTATGGTTTAACTTAACCGATTGCGCACAATGCTGTCAGCTTAAGCGTACAAGCAACGAAGTTTTTGACGCTAGGCGCACTTTTAAATTTTACCTAAGATGAACTCATACAGGAACAGGATGTTCCGGAACATAAAACAATAAAAAAGTGTTCACCATCAGGACTGTGAAGCAAGACAGGAGTCATGCTTAAGTATCCATATAGAAAAAGCCCGACAGGATGTCGGGCTTTTTCTTTGTCTACAGGTCAGCTCATTTTCTAGAATCAGAGCATGTCTTTAAATGGTACTCGAGATAAAAAATCCCCTAAGCCGAGCCTTAGGGGAGGAAAGTGAAGTGAGCCGATTGTGATTATTATGCTGATTACATGAGCTGTGACTCCATCAACAATTATGCTGATTTAGCCTGCACAACTTGCTGCTGTTGAGCTTCCAGTTCACGAACCAGTGGCAACACTTTTTCGCCAAAGTATTCCACTTCTTCAATGAAGTGGAGAAAACCTGAGAGAACCAAATCGACACCTACACTTTTGAGTTCCACAATGCGTTCGGCAATTTGTTGTGGCGTGCCAATCAGATTGGTTTTAAAGCCGTCGTTATATTGAACCAAATCTTCAAAAGTAGATTTTGCCCAGTTACCTTCGCCTTCTTTTGTGGATGCACCTGCTTCACGAGTTGCATCGCCAAAGGCATTGACCGCTTCAGTATTGGCATTGTCGATAATAGCTTGAAGCACCGCTTGGGCTTCTTCCTCAGTATCTCGGGCAATGATGAAGGCATTCACCCCGATTTTGACCTGATGGTTATTGGCCTTGGCTTTTTCACGAATATCATCGATCTGCTTTTTCAACTCAGCAGGGGTATTGCCGTTGGTGAAGTACCAATCGGAAACACGTGATGCCATGTCACGTGCTGCACGTGAACTGCCACCTTGGAAGATTTCAATATGCGGTTTTTGCACCGGTTTCGGAGATAGAGTGTAGTCTTTAAATTGATAGTATTTACCATCAAAACTAAAGTTATCCTGCGTCCAAACACCTTTTAGGCTACGAATGAACTCTTCAGAGCGCGCATAGCGTTGATCATGCTCGGGCCATTCTTCACCAATCGCATCAAACTCACCACGGAACCAGCCACTCACGACATTAATCGCAATACGGCCATTGGTAAGATGATCGATGGTCGACAATTGTTTCGCAGCCAGAGCCGGTTTCCAAGGGCCGGGTAAAATCGCTGCAATGACTTTGAGCTTTTCAGTTTTGGCCAAAATACCATGACTGAAGCTAACTGATTCGTGTTGATTTTCCGCGTTATAGCCTGCGGTAAAACGAATTTGAGTCAGCGCATAATCAAAGCCACTTTTTTCTGCAGCTTGTGCCAAACGCACGTTATAGTCATAGCTCCAATCGGTACGCTGTTCAATATTACTGACCACCAAACCACCACTGACGTTTGGTACCCAATACGCAAATGTAATGTTTTTTTCTTGTACTGACATTTTGCAAACCCTCGGGATCGAATTGTTATGCTGTGGTGTTTAGGCCACTTGCGTTTTTGGCTTTTTACTATGCAGTCGAGCTTCAGCAGCATCCAAACTTGGAACGGCTGCAGAAGGAAGGACTTCTTCTTGCTCGATTTGCTTATTAATGCCCAAGTTTTGGTTGGCTTGTTGAGACTTGGCTTTCACCACTTCAGCACGCTGACCTTTGGCTGGAGCCCATTCCAAAATCGGCAGCGCACGTGCTACAGCTAAAGTAATGCGGTCACGGAGTAATTCACTATGAATGGTGTATTCAGGGGTGAAATCACGATCTGTTGCATAGACCCCAATCGGTAATGTTTGCGCTTGAAAGAAACTGAACAATGGACGCAGTTGATGTTCAAGCACTAAGGCATGGCGTTCAGAACCACCCGAAGCTGCAAGCAAGACAGGAACATCGACCAATGCAGTTTGTTCGACAAAGTCAAAGAAGTGTTTAAACAGACCTGTAAATGAAGCACGGTAAACTGGCGTTCCAACAATCAGTGCATCAGCAGCTTCAACGGCAGCAAGGTCATCTTGTACACGTTGTGGCAATTGGTTACGGTAAATCGCACCACCTAATAAATTGCCAATTTCGCTAAACTTAATAAAATGCACATTGATTGGAGTCGCATCACCGAGCTCATCAACAATAGCTTGTACCAAAGCTTCGGTTTTAGATGGATTGTTTAGGCCACCTGATACAGCAACAATATTCAGGGGTTTTTGTAGATTAACTTGAGACATTTTTTAAACCTAAAAGTGTGGTTTCTCGGAATGCCTTTTATTAATCCCGATGGGTGGATCACTGTAAAATAACGAAAATCAGAAAAGTTATCTGATTTTTAGATATGTTGGAAAAACCACAAGATTCGTGAAATTTCAAATTTTAAACTGTTGATATTTCAACATATAATGCTTAGATATAAGCATTTTTACTGTGTTGATAAAATTTATATGAAAATATGATTAGATTTAAAGATTTATAGAAAATGCGAAAAAAAGACGCATTTTAGGTGAAAATCTACATTTTAAATGCAAAAAAATAAGTTCTTGCATATCCTTCACATAGCATGTGTGGTTAGAATAGGGTCATTGTGCACAAGATCTCTCACGTTGCTTATGAATATTTTAATCGTTGATGATCACCCGCTGTTTCGTCATGCTTTAATTCAGGCGGTTCGTTATAGTTTGCCTCAGGCGCAAATTCATGAGACTGCAGCAGTCAATGAATGCTATGAACGTCTTGAAAATGGCCCTGAGCCTGATCTTGTGTTATTGGATTTAAACTTGCCGGGTGCTTCAGGCTTTTCTGCCTTGGTGCATATTCGCGCACAATATCCATCGATTCCAATCATTGTGGTCTCTGCGCATGAAGAAGCGTCGATTATCCAACGTGCGATTGCACATGGTGCGATGGGTTATATTCCAAAATCTGCACATCCAAGCCACATTGGTGAAGCGATTCGTCAAGTCTTAGAAGGCGAGATTTGGTTACCACCAAATTTACCTGCCAACATGAACTTTGACCCACGTGCTGCAGATGAAACAGCATTGGCAGAACGTATTCAGTCTTTAACACCGCAACAATTCCGTGTGTTAATGATGGTGGCAGAAGGTTTGTTGAATAAGCAAATTGCCTATGAGTTGGATGTGTCTGAAGCAACTATTAAAGCGCATGTAACGGCAATTTTCCGTAAGTTGGGCGTACAAAACCGAACCCAAGCTGTATTGGCAATTAATGCACTGAATATTGAAGAAAAGAAAATCTAAGGATTTTTTCAAAAAAAAAGACCTCCATCGTGGAGGTCTTTTTTTTGCTGTTTAAGCACTAAGGCTGGCGCTAGATCATTTCGCATTTTAAATGCCGTTTGGTCTTTACATGCGGTTTAAATGCAATAGAGCAATGCAACTTAACAATGACTTAAACAGACCACTTCAACTTAAGCAATATAGTCTTGCTTAGGCGTCAGATCGGTACAATACAAAGGATTGAGCGCACATTGCAGTTCATCAATTTGTTCATCGGACACATAGCCGCGCGCTTTGAGATAATCCGCGACACGGTCATCACGTAAACTTAGAAAAGCAGCATCATAAACACCCAAATCCACAAATAGGGCTGCAGTTTCTAAGCTGTTAAAACGGTCCAGATAGACATCATTGTCGTACATCAGGAAGATATGGTCTTGCTTGGAGTTGGCATCGACATTTAAACGTTGTGCCAATTCAAATGGCGCTGTTTTAATAAACAGTAAATCAGATAATTCATCAAACTGTGTTTTATCCAGCTGGTTTTTGTCGGTTTTGACTTTACCGAGCCAAGCTTTAAATACTAAGACCGCACCACCACGCAGTAGCATGCTCCAAATCTGATGACGGGTGTCCAAACCTAAGCTATTGGATTCTGCTTCTAAATTTTGCAGCAGTAGATCTTCTTGTTCTGCCAGTCGATCGAATAAGCCAAGACCTTGGGGTTTGTAGGCATTTGGTGCAAAGACATCAAAATTCAGTTCGTCAAATACCTGTAACGCAAGAGGAACGGCACTGCGATAGAGCGTTTCTAGCGCTTCGACATGCACATCACTTAATTTGCTGAACTTAAATAGCTGACGCCAATCGATCTCTGGCAAAATGGCATTGGCACCATACTGACGATGAAACTGTAGATTTTGATCAAAACCATGCGGCATTGTTTCTGAAATATTCACAAGATCACTCCTAATATGCGGGGGAGATCAGCTTCTCAAGTGTTGAGTTATGACGCTTCTTGAATTGGCTTGAAACTGATCAACTTCTTATGAATATTTTTAAAACGAACGGCGGCAGCTAAATATAAGACTAAAGTTTTAGTTTTTATTTTTGCTTGTAAAAATCTGATTTAAATCAAATATATTTTTAATTGTAACTAAGTGTACAAGTGTTCACTCATGCATTCGATATCTTTTGCCATAGGCAATCAAAATTTGATATTTATGGCTAATAAATAGACGAAATATCGGGGCTATTTTGAATGATCTTGCCGCTGAGACAAATTTTTTTGCCAGTTAGGTAAGTTTAAGTAAAAGTAAGGTAAACAAAAGCCCATTTCATGTGAATGAAATGGGCTACTTTTCACAGAGCGATGTCCTGTAACAGCGCTACTGATTTGAAATCTTCAAACCAGATAACCATGAACGCAGTGAAGCTGGTTTCAATGGTTTTTTCAGTAAGACGATGTTTAACTCTTTTAGACGTTGCGGTAATTCAGGATCAGAATCTGCGGTAATCAGCGCCACAGGGACATTTTCCTGACGGTTATCTAAAATAAAGTCGAGACCGATCTTGTTGTTATTTAAGTGTTGGTCAACCAACCAAACTTGAATATTTTCTTGTTGAATCAACACCATGGCCTGTTCAGGTTCAGTGGCCTTAAAGACTTGATAGCCCCATTTGGTCAGTAAGGTCGACATACCTTCTAAAATCGTTTCATCATTGTCTAAGCACAGAATTTTATAGGCTTTGGTTTTCAGCGGAACCGCTTGGGTCGGTGCAGCGACCACTTTTGGCGCAGCGACCACCGGCACTTCAATCATAAAGCACGAACCATGACCAAGTTCTGAGAACACATGCACAGGATAGTCGAGTAGGCTGGTCATCCGTTGCACGATGGCTAAACCTAAGCCCAGACCCTGTTCACCCCATGGAGAGGTGTGTCCACAGCGTTCGAACTCTTGGAACAACTTAATGCGCTGTTCTTCCGCGATCCCAGGACCTGTATCCCAAACGCCAATACGAATATGCCCCGGACGTGCTGAACGTAGCACACCCACCACAACACGACCACGCGCTGTATAGCGTAAGGCATTGCTGACGAAGTTTTGAATAATACGACGAATCCACTGTGGGTCGGTGTCAATCCAGAACTGAGCATCATGTACGGTCAGTTTGATATTACGCTGTGCTGCAATCGATTTAAATTGCAGTTCAAGATCGCTGAGTAAGTCATGTAGTGGATAAGGCTGACGTTTCGGTTGGATCGTTCCGCCTTCGAGTCGAGCAATGTCCAAGAGGGCAGAGAGCATACTTTCCGCACCATGCAGCGCACGATCAAGTTGCTGAAGCGTTTTACGATCATCATCATTTTGTACGCTTTGCTCGAGGGCGGTACTAAACAGACGCGCAGCATGCATCGGTTGCAATAAGTCATGGCTTGCAGCAGCAATAAAGCGGCTTTTCGACATATTGGCTTTATCGGCTTGCTCACGTGCCAATTGTTGTTCAGACAGGGCGTCTGCCAACTGTTGGGTACGATCTTGCACACGGCCTTCAAGCAAGGCTTCATTTTCACGGAATGCGGTAATATCGGCAAAGGTCGTCACGAAACCGCCGCCTTCGATCGGATTACCACGCATCTGAATTACACGACCATCTTTACGAATCCGTTCAAATTCGTGTGCGCTGCCGACTTGCATCCAATGCATGCGTTTACGCACATGTTCTTCGACTGAACCGGGACCACATTCGCCGCGTTCAGCGTTATAACGAATCAAGTCTGAAATTGGGCAACCGACGTAGACAATGTCTTTTGGATAATCAAACAGTTTGAGGTATTGATTGTTCCATGCCACCAAACACATATTTTCATCAACCACGGACACACCTTGAGTCATATGGTCGATCATGGTCATGATCAGGTTTTGGTTAAAGCGCTGCCACTGTGAGGCTTGGTCAAGAATATTGGCGACCTGACCGAGTGCTAAACCATTATTGACCATGGCTGTGGTGAGTAAGGTACGGGCAGATGCCGCACCGATGGTGCCGGCAAGATACTGTTCGGTAAAACGCCACCACATGCCGTTGGCGCTGCTATTTTCATTTAAAACGACATTGTTTTGTGCGCAGAACTGGTTGAAGGCACGCATGGTTGGACCTTCACCGGTAATGCGTTTTGCCAAAGTAATCAGATCACCTACTTTTAAGCGCGCCACATCATGGTGAATATAACTGATGTCATTCGATGTACTTTGAGCAGGAAGGGGCTTGGTTTCATAATAAAAGAAACTTTCGGCCTGAATTTGCTCGGCAACACTTGGACGGAAGACGCGGGAAATCCAAATATAGAGGGTGATATTTAAACCGAGCGCCCAAACTACGCCATGGGTAAGTGGATCGAAAGATTCAAACCCTAACAGTGCTTCAGGACGTAACCAACTCAAGCCTAGCGGACCCTGACTTAAAAGATTTTCGGTAAATGTTTTAAATTGTTCAGGTAAGCTACGCAATACGGTTGGTAATAACAGGGTATAAGCCCACATGCCAAAACCGACCAACAGACCCGCATATACACCTTGCTTACTTCCGCCACGCCAATACAAACCACCAATTAGTGCCGGTGCAAACTGTGCCACAGCACTGAAGGCCAATAGGCCAAATACCGATAATTGGTCAATGTCATTGAAGAAATGAAAGAACAAGAAACCCAATAACATGACCGCTAAAATACACACACGACGTGTAAATTTCAGTACGAGTGGTAGGCGCTTATCGTGGCGTGATAATAAACGTGTACGCCATAGTGCAGGCATGATCAAGTCATTACTGAGCATGATGGATAAGGCCACTGACGATACCAACAGCATGCCTGTCGAAGCAGAAAAACCACCGAGAAAGGCAAGTAAAGTCAACCAGTCTTGGTTATAACTTAAAGGCAGTGAGAGCACAGCAACATCGGGGATTGCCAAGTAGGCAGGTGCTGCATGCAGCGCCCAACTGGCAATCGGGATGATCGCGATAATGGTTAAAATCAGATAAATGGCAAACCAACGACGAGCACCACGAATATGCTTTTCATCTCGCAGTTCAACCACTGCGACATGGAACTGACGTGGTAGACAAATAATCGCTAAAGCAGCCAATAATGTTTGAATCCAAAAGCTTTCTGGCACACCTTTGAGCTGGACATCTTTAAATGTACTGTTAATGTCATGGCTGATTTGCGCCATGTTTTCAGGTGATTCAAAAACAAAGAAAAATGCGACTGCAAGTAGTGCAAACAGCTTGACGAAAGACTCAAATGCCACAGCCAACATTAAGCCGCCGTGCTGTTCAGTATTGGCAATCTGTCGTGTCCCAAACATCATCGCCAAAATCGCCAATACACCGGTCAAAAACAGCACACTATTGGTGGTACCTGTCAGACCAGCGGTCGGTTCTAAAATGACCGTTGCACTTAGGGCAATCGCACGTAGCTGCAAGGCTAAATAGGGAATAATGGCAATCACGGCAAGGATCGTGACCAGTGAAGCTAAGGGGCCACTTTTACCATATCGTGCTGCTACAAAGTCGGCAATCGATGAAATGGCATGATGCTGACGGACACGCCCTAAACGTCGCCAAATATCATAGCCGAGCGCAACAAATAGCAGCGGTCCCAGATATATTGGTAGGAAAATAATGCCCTCACGAACGGCGGCACCCGTTGCGCCATAAAATGTCCAAGATGAACAATACACCCCTAAAGTTAGACTAAAGAGAAGCATTCTGCCGCGAGTACTGAGCCTGCTGGCATGCTTTTCACCAAAGAATGCACATACAAAGAGTAATGCGATGTAAAGGGCCAATACCCCGACGATAAGCCAACTATTCATAGAGCCTGCAGCATATTAATTCTCGCTTAATGATAACGCATCCATAGGCTTAGGAAGGTTATTGCTCAAAATTTAACGACCAAAGTCTAAATTACAAGAGATAAGGAACATTGGTAAGTTTAGCTTCGAAATAATTCGAATTAGAAAATTGCGCGCCAAGGTTCGGCGTAAGGAGAATATTATGGATGAGAGACAGGTAGAACAAATTCTACAGAATCCAAAATTTAAGGAAATGGTCAGCCGTAAAAGTAAGTTGAGCTGGACTTTGACGATCATCATGTTGGTGGTCTATGTCGGCTTTATGCTCCTTGTGGGCTATAACAAAGAGTTCTTGATGCAATCCGTGAGTGGTGGTGTGACCACGATTGGTATGCCATTAGGTCTAAGCATTATCGTATTGTCATTCTTACTGTGTGGTGTTTATTCGTATATTGCAAACAACAAGTTGGATGCATTAAACGCAGAAGCAATGCGTGAAGTAGAAGCAATTACTCAAGAAAAAGGACCGCACTAAGATGAAATGGAATTCATTGAAAGCAATAGTATTAGCGGCTCCTGCTCTGCTCATGTCAAGCATGGCAATGGCTGGACCAGATTTAGGTGAAGCACAGCAACAAGCAACCAACTGGCATGCGATTATCATGTTCGCAATTTTTGTTGGCTTGACTTTGTTTATTACCAAATGGGCAGCGAAGCAAACCACCAACACTGCAGACTTCTATACTGCCGGTGGTGGTATTTCGGGTTTCCAAAATGGTTTAGCGATTGCCGGTGACTACATGTCAGCAGCATCGTTTCTCGGTATTTCCGCAATGGTATTCAGTTCAGGCTTTGACGGCTTGCTGTATTCATTGGGCTTTATGGTGGGTTGGCCCATCGTATTGTTCTTGGTGGCTGAGCGTCTGCGTAACTTAGGTAAGTTTAACTTATCTGACGTGGTGTCATTCCGTCTAGCTGAGAAACCTGTCCGTACCCTTGCAGCAGTAAGCTCACTTGTGGTTGTAGCGTTCTACCTGATTGCACAGATGGTGGGTGCAGGTCAGTTGATTAAACTGCTATTCGGTTTGAACTACAACATTGCGGTTGTGATCGTTGGTCTACTGATGATGGCTTATGTAATCTTCGGTGGTATGTTGGCAACAACTTGGGTACAGATCATTAAAGCAGTGATGCTACTTTCTGGCGCAAGCTTCATGGCATTCATGGTCATGAAAGGCGTGGGCTTCAGCTTCTCTGAAATGTTCACTCAATCGATCCAAGTTTTCTCTAAAGTACATGACGTATCTTTAGCTGAAGCTGCAAACATTATGGGTCCAGGTAAACTTGCAGCCAACCCAATTGATGCGATCTCTCTAGGTCTTGCATTGATGTTCGGTACAGCAGGTCTTCCACACATCTTAATGCGTTTCTTCACAGTAAAAGATGCCAAAGAAGCACGTAAATCAGTAGTTGTAGCAACAGGTTTCATTGGTTACTTCTACCTATTAACTTTCATCATCGGTTTTGGTGCGATCCTTTATGTATCGAACAACCCACAATTTCTTGATGTAGCGAAAATGGCGGTAACTGGCAAGTTAGAACTTGTTGGTGGTAACAACATGGCAGCGGTTCACTTGTCTGATGCATTGGGCGGTGACTTGTTCATGGGCTTCATTTCAGCGGTAGCATTCGCAACAATTCTTGCAGTAGTTGCAGGTCTAACGTTGTCTGGTGCTTCAGCAATTTCACATGACTTGTATGCAAACGTATTCAAGAAAGGTCAAACTACACCTGAATCTGAACTTCGTATGTCTAAAATTGCGACTTTAGGTCTTGCGATCTTCGCAATGATTTTAGGTATCTTGTTCGAGAAACAAAACGTTGCATTCATGGTCGGTCTTGCATTCTCTGTAGCTGCATGTGCAAACTTCCCAGTGCTTGTATTGTCGATGTTCTGGAAAGGTTTAACGACGCGTGGTGCAGTGATTGGTGGTGTGGTTGGTCTAGCAACTGCCGTGATTCTAATTGTATTGTCTAAAGCAGTTTGGGTAGATACATTCGCAATCTCTGAAACACCAATTAACCCATTCAATGGCCCTGCTATCTTTGCAATGCCATTGGCATTCATCTGCTGCTGGTTGTTCTCTGTGACTGATAATTCAGCACAAGCACAAGCTGAGCGTAAAGCATTCGATGCACAGTATGTACGTTCACAAACTGGTATTGGTATCTCTGGTGCTTCAGATCACTAATCTGAATCGCCTAAAAAGCCCCTAATAAGGGGCTTTTTTTATATTTGAGTGAATGATATGAAACAGTGGTTTGTGGACAAATCTCTGTCCTATTTGCGTGTATAATTTTCTCCATTGATCGACATCTTCCAATGGCCTTGATCATCTTGATAAGGCGAGCGCTGAATGGTGAATTGTTGAGAGAAATTATCCTGACCGATGCTAAAGCTCTGATCACCAAAACTGCTCAAATGGGCTTTTATTCGCGACTGTTCAGCACCACTGAAGGTTTGGTTGGCAATACTTTTTTCAGTATGTTCTTGATGGTAATACGTCACTTCGCCCGACGATTTGATCACTATTTCACTGTGGTTGTTTTGCCAAGTCCCCACATAATTTTCATGGCCTTTGAGGAGCGGACTGTTTTGTGTACAGGCAGAGAGCATGAGCAGATAGAGGGGTGCAAATACGAGATGTTTTTTCATAATGAAATCTACCACGCAGGAGATTTCTTTGAATATGTGCCTGAAAACTGAAACTTACAGTAGTTTTTTTGAACCTCTTTGGTAATAAGAAACCCAGCTAGAACAGTGCTCATATGGATGCTTTTTCAGATTAAGATCAACAAATTTTTGCAATAAAAAAAACTCACTTCGTGCTAATTTAAAATCAATCAGTTGATGATGCTTCAGATCGATCATTTCAGCGCATGATAAAAATATAGAGATTGAAAATAATGCAAGGTTTTGTAGATTTTTGGAAAAGCTTTAGACTTTTACCCTCAGCATGGCTGTTACTGGTGCAGTTTCTGATCTTGGTTTTAACCGCGATTACCCGAGAAAGTCTGTCTTTTCGTGCGCTAATTTGGGTACTTGGGGTGTCGGTACTATTGATCATTGCCAAAGTGATTCGCCAAACTCCAATGTTTACGATTCTAGGACTGAGTTTTGTTGGCTGCGCCGTATTGTTTTCTACTTTGATTATGCTCGGTGTAAATCATCCCAATATTCAAATTATTGCGCATGGTTTTGAAGCATGCGCATATTTTAGTGCAGCCTATGGCTTATTACGCTATATGTTTGCCGATCGTTATTTAACCAAAGATGAACTTTTTGCAGCAGGGGCAGTATTTACCCTCATCGCATGGGGTTTTGCTTTTCTCTATAGTATTTGTCAGCTGATTTATCCGGATAGTTTTGTAAATCCTGCAGAGCCGGGTATGCAGTCGTGGTTAGATTTATTATTTTTAAGTTTTAGTTTGCAGTCTGCCACGGGTTTGTCAGATCTCATGCCAGTGAGCGCGCCTGCACGGGTGTTGGCTATGCTTCAAATGTTTTGTGGAGTGATGTATTTGGCTCTCATCGTTTCACGCTTAATTGCTTTGCAATATATTGCCCATTTACCGGAACGCCATGAACCCAAAGACAAATAATGGCAGAATAAAAAAAGGACGCAAATGCGTCCTTTTTGGTATTCAGTATCTAATATGAATTAGAAACGGAATTTAGCGTTTACGCCAACAGTTTGAGTGTCAAGCGCAACTTCTTCAGCATTAGCATTTACATAGCTAGCACCAACTGCAACAGCAGGAGTGATGAAGTAGTTTACGTTCGCGCCCCAAGCTGAGTCTGGAGTACCAGCAAAGCTAGATTCAGCGTAAGAAGCACCAACGCTTAATTTAGGAGTTACGAAAAGATCAGTTTTGAATTGGTAAGCAGTGTCATCACCGTAGATGATGCCTGATTCGAAACCAATTGCCATGTTAGTGTCGTCGATTGCGCCAACATATTTAGCACGTGCAGTGATTGCGTCTTGGTCTTGGCCAATAGTTGTAGCTTCAGCAACAGCTTTAGCAACACCGTTACCCATAACGTTGAACGCGTCAACAGCAGCTTGGTCAGCAACGCTAGTGTAACCAACAGCAACTAAGAAGTTTTGAGTTGGAAGCGCACCAACTTCTAATGCATAACGGTCGCCATTGTTGTCAGCGAATTTTTGGTTTTTGCTGTCAAGAATAGTGTGGCTGTAAGACGCGCTTGCATATACAGGAACAACTTTAGTTGGAACATAAGCTTCAGCTTTAGCACCGAAGTTATGAGCAATTACGTCAGTACCTTGTGAACCAACTTCACCGTAGTTGTAAGCAACAGATACGTTAGAAGCTTGGTTTAAGAATGCAGCTTCTGCTAAAGGACCTTTTGTAGAGTCAACATTTTTGAAGTAGTAAGTACCTTGAACACCACCAATGAAATCTTTGTCATTTGCAGTTGTGTCGATGTATTCTGCTTGGCCTTGAACTTCAAATTGGTAAGCTTGAGCACCGGTCATGGCTAATAATAAAGCAGTGGCTAAACCGAGTTTTTTCATGATTTTCTACCAGTTGTTACAAATGGATTAAACATTGAGCATTGTATTGTAACAATATATTAAGTCAATGATCCTAAAGGTTATTATTCAGTCTCTGACTCAGATCTTTATTTCATAATAAGAAATTCAGTTTTTACTCTAACTAATAAGTCACTGAAAAAAAATCATTGAGAACAATTAAGTAAGTTTGATTAAATTCTTAATTAAAAAAATACACTTGAAAAAATACACAACTTTTCAATCTAAAATAACATTTATTATTGTTATTTTAATTCAAAATAACATTTATTGTAGTGGGTAAATTCTAACGCTTTTCACGCATTTGAGGTAATAAATCGGGACTTTGACTGTTGAATTGTTGGGCTAAAACCACTTATTTGTATATTAAATAGACATTTTTGTTTTAAGTTTGAGGGATATGTCACTTAAATATGTGTCTTTGTGATATTTTTAATATCCTAGTGAAATACTTGGCTTTACATCAGGTTTTATTTGATTCATAATTTGCCAATCGAGTCGTCACACGGTTTAAAAGTGTGACTTTGACCCTGATTCTCCATTATTGTTTTTTATTCGCCCAGCTTTCCCCAAGGTTGGGCTTTTTTTTATTTAAAAATGCAACTTTATATTAAAGATAAAATATAGAGCAAATATCTCGTAGAAATAAATGCACTTTTATGGTGCGTTAATAATTCTATTTATCTTTCAATTAAAGCGATATAGACAAAAAAAATCCTGATTTTCAAGGAAAATCAGGATTTTTTAGCCAAAATTTTCGGGAAACTAAAATATTCTGCTGAGGAAGAAATCTAGTGTGCCCTAATACGGTGCATTCTGCACCAATTTATTGCAATTGTAAATATTTATTTAAACAAGTTAATAAAAAATATTTCGCTTTGATATATGCTGCTGTTTTTTAGCAAATTATCTCGTTCTAAAGTGATAAAAATGTGACAGATTAAGCACATTTATATAGAATTTAGAGCTATAAATGTTCACTTTACAAATTAATAAATTATTGGTCATTAATTTAAATATTCCCGCGTTTAGTTGAGAAGTGGGTTGGGGTATGCAACAAGTGTGGGGCATAAAATAGATGGAAACATTACGAACAGAGCATATTAGTAAGCGCTTGCAACTTGCGATGCTAGTAATCGTCTTGTCTATCGTATTTATCAGTGTTCCATTGATTGTGAGCAGCAATCAACATTACCTCAAAAGTGCCGAAGCGCTGAAAGAAATTCAGATGCTGAAAATGGTGGCAGATTTAACCAACCAAATTTCCCGTGAACGTGCGCCAGCTAACAGTGCAATGTCGAGTCAAGGTGAACAGCGCGAGCAAAAAATTATTGAGTTGGCTGAATATCGTCAAGGCGTTGATCGGCAATATCAAGATACACTGAAAGTTTTAAAAGAAACGGGCTTTGCACCGATCGCCCAGCAGTTAGAGTCCAATTTATATCCATATTTGTTGCAGGGTCGCAAAACGGTCGATCAATATATTGCGCTGCCGACACAACAGCGTGAAGCTAAAAAATTGGATCATGCCATTTTGGCGATGTTCCAAGCTTGGGATCAAAGCTATATTGCCATGCAGAAATTGGTCAATCATTCACATGGTAAAGATACCCGTGTATCGAATTATTACACGCTGATTTTATTACTGGCAGAATTACGTGATCAGGCGGGAAGAGTCGCATCAAATATTATGGCTGCGGTATCATTTCAACAGGAAATTCCAGAGCAAAATTTAGCGCGGAGTTTACAAACCCAGCGTCAAACACGCTATCTATGGGAATTGATCAATGTCGTGCAGTCTGAACATGACAAAACTCCCGAGTTTAAACAGTTACATCATGCGGTAAGGACGGAATTTTTAGATAAAGGTTTGCCAATTATTGATGGTTTGACTCAAAAAAGTCTTCAACATCAGCGTTATCACATGGATGGCACCCAGCTCACTGATGCAATGGTCAACAAATTTGTCACAGTGGTGGAATTGCAAAGTTATATTTTAGATTACAGTCTCAAAGTAGCTGCGGATGAACAACGTGAAGCGCGAAATAAATTGATCTTTACGCTTTTTGTCTCACTCGTGTCATTACTGACTGCATTATTAACGATGTTCTATGCCAAGAAATGGGTGTTTGAACCTTTAATTCGTGCTCGTAATCAGTTATTTAAACTGGCTCGGCACCGACAAATGGATCAAGGCGTGATTGAACCTGCCAAAGTAGGTTATCTCAGTTTATTTGACGCCATTCAGCATATTGAAAACATGCTGGAACAGCGTGATGCCTTTGAATTTCAGCTTAAACATATTGCCAATACTGACTCACTCACCAATGTCGCCAATCGTTTTGCCTTAGATGAATATATTAAATTTCGCGACAGCCAAAATTCAGGCTTTTTACATACAGCACTGATCGTGATTGATATTGATCACTTTAAACAGGTGAATGATCGCTATGGGCATATTGTCGGCGATTTGGTGATTCAACATGTTGCCAATCAATTACGAAAACATATTCGTTCATCCGACTTGGTGGTGCGATATGGAGGAGATGAGTTTTTAGTCCTGATCGAGGGGATTGATATGCTCAAAGCTCAGCACATTGCCGAAACCATACGGCATGATATTCAGCATGTGAATTTCAATTTGGTAGAAGACGAAACCGATCTCATCGTGACGGTGAGTATTGGAGTGGCAGTGGGGGCCAAAAGCTGGATCGATTTATTAGAGCGAGCAGACCAAGCATTGTTTAAAGCCAAAGCTGCGGGGCGTGATCGTGTTTCAGTCTAAATGCAGCTTGGCAGATTCATAAAGTTAGCTAGACAAATGAATTAATCTTCATCTTTATATAATTTATTGCAGGCTTGTTGGTTCATTTGACTACCATCTTCATTCCAACACTGGGCTTGGGTAATTTTGCCTAAATCGTACTGAAGCACCGCTTCAGGTTGCCCATCGTCATACCAAATTTTATAACTGTTATGACGAACGCCATTACGATAATAACCTTGGCGTTCTAGTTTGCCGTTTTCAAACCACATTTTCAGCTCGCCAATCAGTTTATTGTTTTGAAAATTGGCATAGGTCCACGGTTTACCATTACTGTACCAGCGTTGGCGCAGGCCATGCTCGATACCATTTTTATAATTTTGAGAAAAAGCCAGTTGCCCATTTGGATGCCAAATTTTGTAATCCCCCTGAGATTCACCATTGATGATGCTACTTTCTTGCTCTTTTATCCCATTGGCAAACCAAAACTCAAGTTTGCCCTCGTACTCCCCATTTTTATAGGCAATGCGGCTACGGGATTTGCCGTTGGGGAAGAAACTTTCAAATACGCCTGAGCCTTGAATACCATCTGGAAAGTGAATTAGATGTTCACATTCACCATTTTTAATTTTGCTGTTGCTCAGAAAGATGGTGGTTAGGGCATTGCCATTGGCATAGACATATTGATTTTCATAGATCCCTTTGTGTGAAGTCGGGGTACTGAGGGCTTTACACTGCGGCTTATCTTTCCATGGGCTAAGATCAGGGTCTTCTTGTGAGACAAACAGCACCATGTATTCGTTTAGATAGCCATCGGCAAAGCTATATATTGGACATAATAAGAGACTGAAACTTAAGATAAATTTATTCATTGTTAGTATGCTTTTATATTTTAAAAAGTTAAAAATTATTCGTTGTTGAGTTCACGATAGGCGTCATCATAAGGATGTTTTGTTTAAAAATAAATAGTCGTTATGCTAAGTTTGCAACAGATACAAGACTGTTGAAAAGTACACAATTCAGGTTTGAACTTCATCTTATACTGTGGACTTTAAACGCCATAAAAATAGTGCAATGAAAAAAATATATCTATCGTTGATGACTGTCCTGAGTTTGTCAGCATGTACAACAAATGAAGGCATGTTGGATTCATCTCAACACTTAAAACAAACGGCTCAAGCCAATTTAGTAAATTCACGGGTGAGAGAGATTCCGTCTTTATTTAATCAAGCACAGACACAGGCGGTATTTGTCACATTTGATGGTCAGCGTTTGAGCCATTATGGCAATGACTTACAGCGCGCCCACACCGAATACATTCCCGCATCTACTTTTAAAATGTTAAATGCATTAATTGGTTTGCAGCATCAGAAAGCGACAGCCACTGAAGTTTTTAAATGGAAAGGTGAAAAACGTGCTTTCCCGTCATGGGAAAAAGACCTGACTTTGGGTGAAGCGATGCAAGCATCTGCAGTTCCTGTATATCAGGAACTGGCAAGGCGAATAGGTTTGGCGTTAATGCAACAAGAAGTCAAACGGGTCGGTTTTGGCAATGCCAATATTGGCAAACAGGTGGATAATTTTTGGTTGGTTGAGCCGTTAAAGATTACGCCTGAACAAGAAGTCAAATTTGCGTATCAGCTTGCGACAGAGAAATTACCGTTTGATGTCGCGGTACAAAAGCAAGTCAAAGATATGCTTTATATTGAAAGCCGTGGGGATGCGAAGTTATATGCCAAGAGTGGTTGGGGTATGGATGTAGAGCCGCAAGTTGGGTGGTATACCGGTTGGGTAGATGATGGTCATGGCAAGATCACGGCGTTTAGTTTGAATTTGCAGATGGCTGCAGGGGATGATGTGGCGGAGCGTAAGCAGTTGACGTTGGATGTGTTGGATAAGTTGGGTGTGTTTCATTATTTACGTTAATTTTTTGAATTTTGAATTTTGAATTTTGAATTTTGAATTTTGAATTGGCACGTCCTCGCTTTGCATTAGGTTTTAGCTTCCATTGCGTAGGATTTATCTTACTTTTGAAAGCACAAAAGTAAGCAAAATGCTTTTGTTTGACTGAGGGCACATCCGTGCTGCCCCAGTCAAACAGGCGACATCCATGTCGCCGTCATGTGATTGAATTTATTGTTTTTTGCAGATATAAAGGATACAAGTTATTAATATTTCAAGACAATGAACCAGTCTCAAGAACAACGTTTAGAAGATATTTTTAGAACAAATGATAATAATGGGATCGCAATTGCGATTACTGGGTCTTGGGGAGTTGGGAAAACTTTCTTCTGGAATAGCTTTTTAAAAGTTCAATCAATCAAAGAACAGGAAAGGAAGTATTTACCACTGTCCGTAAGGCTTATGCATAAGAATTTTTTTGATAAAAAATATGCTTATGTTTCTTTGTTTGGTATAGAAAATTTATCTGATCTTAAAGCTGCTATATCCACAAATATGAGTAGTAATTACTTTAATCAAGAGTCCACAAAGAACTTTGAAATACCTACATTCATCAAAAAGGGACTTACAGCTTTAAGAGAGGTTAAGCTAACGAGCAGCGAATATGGAATTAGTTCTTCTGCACGAATTTTTGAATCCGTGTTATATGCTCAAGTTAAAGATGCGATTATCTGCTTTGATGATTTTGAACGTATGTCAAACAAGCTTGATATAAAAGATGTCATGGGCTTGGCAAATCAGCTTAAACTAGAAAGAAATTGTCAGGTCGTTTTGATTTTAGATGAAGATAAAGCTGAAGGAGAGAATAAGAAAAAATATGCTGAATATAAAGAAAAGTTGATTGATGAAACCATAAAAATTACATCTGTTGAACCTTTGATTCGTGCAAATACAAAAGATATAGATGATGATTTAGTTAATTTGATGATTAAATTTGCTGAAGAGTTAGAGATTCATAATTTTAGATTTTTTCAAAAAGTCATAAAATTGTATAGCCAGTTTCTAGATCAACTACCTAAAGTGGTGGCCGATTCCACTAAACTAATTATTCTAACTAGAATTCTACAAGGTTATTTCATTTCTGATTTTGGTGTTAAATATGATTTTCAATGGGAAGATATCCAATTGGTTCTCGAAGATAATCAAAAAGATTGGTCTGAGAGGAAAGTTAAAACATATAAAGCATTACAGAATATTTCGTACAATTTTATACATTCTGATGTATGGCTTAGTGAGTTCAAAAAATGGTTTGATCAAGTAGATGAACTGGATTTCGGTTTATTAAAAGAGTTAGCTAGTTCTGAATTGATATCCGAAAAAAATAATGACTATACAAAAAGTTTTCATGCAATAACTAAGAAATTTTGGAAGTTGCAAGCAGATGAAAATTTTCCTAAAGATTTATTTGAAATAACAAAAAAAGTAATAGGCTTAGAAAATTTAGGAAATATAAGTTTTGCAATTAAACTTCTAGAGCTATTTGGGCATTCCGATCAAGCGATCGAATTAGAATGTATTGCATGTGAGTGGATACATGAACAAATGATTAGAAATAGAAGATCATTTATAGGTATAAATCAATTAGGTGAAATTAGACCCGTTTTTGAAGATTATATTGAAAAATTTGAGTTGAGTTCTGAACATTTACCAATTCTAGTTGATGCTGTTTTTAAAATATTTGTTAATGGCGCTGGAAGTAGTGAGGATGAGTTATCCGTAGAAAAAGCGAATAAACAACAATGGAAAGAACTGTTATTTATTCAAATCCTCCAAGATGAAAGATTTAATGATATTAATAGTAGCTATATAGTAAAAAAAATACTCGAAAGGCCTACTGCCTCAAATTTTAAAGCTTCTTTTAGAACAATGATCACTGAAATCTATGAAGAAAAAGGAAAAGAATCTGAATTTTATAAAAATTATATGGATTATCTGATAACTCGACTAGAGAACTAAATCTCCCCCTAACCCTGAGCCATATATGGCGCAAGGAAAAAGAGGGGGGAACTCCACTGAATTAATAATGGAATACTCCCTCCTTTATTAAAGGAGGGTTGGGGAGGATTGAATTACTTCAACATCGGCTTCAAGAACTTAGCTGTATGCGATACTTTATTCTTAGCCACCTGCTCAGGTGTACCTTCGGCAATAATCATACCGCCACCCGCACCACCTTCAGGGCCTAAGTCCACAATCCAATCGGCAGTTTTAATCACATCCAAGTTATGCTCAATCACTACAATGGTATTGCCCTTATTACGCAGCTCATGCAGGATGTCGAGCAACTTGGCAATATCATGGAAGTGTAGACCAGTTGTTGGTTCATCAAGCACATACAAGGTTTTGCCTGTATCGCGCTTCGCCAACTCACGAGCCAATTTGACACGCTGCGCTTCACCACCCGAAAGCGTGGTTGCAGATTGACCTAAACGGATATAACCCAAGCCAACTTGGTTCAAGGTTTCCAAACGACGGTGAATCACAGGAATAGCATCAAAGAAATGCATCGCATCTTCAACCGTCATTTCTAAGACATCTGAAATGTTACGACCTTTATAGCCAACTTCCAGCGTTTCACGGTTATAGCGCTTGCCATGGCAGGCATCGCAAGGCACATACATATCAGGTAAGAAGTGCATTGCGACCTTAATCATGCCGTCGCCTTCGCAGGCTTCACAGCGACCGCCTTTCACGTTAAACGAGAAACGACCTGCAGCATAACCACGTGCTTTGGCTTCAGGGGTTTGCGCAAAAAGTTCACGAATTGGGGTAAACAAACCGGTGTAAGTTGCAGGGTTTGAACGTGGTGTACGACCGATTGGGCTTTGGTCAATATCAACGACTTTATCGAGGAACTGTAAGCCATCAATCGAGTCAAATTTTTCCGCAGTCAGTGTGGTTGCCCCGTTCAATTGAGTTGCTGCAAGCGGCAATAATGTCCGGTTAATCAGGGTCGATTTACCTGAACCCGACACACCCGTTACACAGGTCATTACCCCTAAAGGAATAGTCAAATCGACATTTTTCAGGTTATGACCCGCAGCGCCCATTAACTTAATTTGCTCTTCAGGTTTTGGCGGTTGTGTGCGTGTTTTCGGCACATCAATACTGAGCTTTCCTGATAGATATTGACCAGTTAATGAATCTGGATTTGCCAAAATTTCGTCATACGTCCCTTCGGCAATCACATGACCACCGTGCACACCGGCACCCGGCCCAATATCAATAATATGATCCGCAGCACGGATCGCATCTTCATCATGTTCTACAACTAATACGGTATTACCAAGGTCACGTAGGCGAACTAAGGTTTCAAGCAAGCGGTCATTATCACGCTGATGTAGACCAATTGAGGGTTCATCAAGGACATACATCACGCCCATAAGGCCCGCGCCAATTTGTGAAGCCAGACGGATACGCTGTGCTTCACCACCCGACAGTGTTTCTGCCGAGCGCGATAAACTTAAATAGTTCAAACCGACAGAGACTAGGAAGTGCAAACGTTCACGAATTTCTTTGAAAATCTTGTCAGCAATTTCACCTTTGGCACCGCTTAAGTTGAGGTCTTGATAATAGCTTTCAGCATCGCCGATCGACATCTTGGTGATTTGCGCGATGGTTTTATCTTTAACTCGGACATGGCGTGAAATTTCATTGAGACGTGAGCCACCGCAAGCATCACATGCGGCATTTGACAAATACTGTGCTAAATCTTCACGTACATAGTTAGATTCCGTTTCACGGTAGCGACGTTCTAGGTGCGGCAAAATCCCTTCAAAGGCTTGCACACGTTTGTGCGAACGACCACGCTCATCAATATAGCTGAGGTCAACTTTTTCCTTGCCTGTACCATAAAGGAATTTCTTTTTGGTCTCGGCATCGAGTTCATTCCACGGTGTATCTAAAGAATAACCAAAATGATCGGCAACTTTTTGGATCATGCTGTAGTAATACGGACGTTGACGGTCCCAACCACGGATTGCCCCTTGGCTAATTGATACATCTGGACTTGGAATGAGTTTTTCAGCACTAAAATGGCTGCGTGTGCCTAAACCATCACAAACAGGACAGGCACCGAATGGATTATTGAAGGAAAATAGACGCGGTTCCAGTTCACCTACGGCACGTTCACATTCAGGGCAGGAGTGTTTGGCTGAAAATACGCGGTCTTCTTGTTCGCCTTTCATCCATGACAAAATGGCAATATCACCGCCCATGCGTAAAGCCGTTTCAAAACTTTCTGCAATCCGGTTGCCAAGATCATCACGTACTTTAAAACGGTCGACCACCACTTCAATGGTGTGCTTTTTCTTTTTGTCTAATTCGGGTGGTGTGTCGATATCAATAACTTCACCATCGACACGGGCACGGACAAAACCCTGACCTTGTAATTGTTCAAATAAGTTGGTGTATTCACCCTTACGGTCACGGACCACAGGGGCAAGCAACATAAGCGCCGTGCCTTCTTCTAGACCTTTGACGGTATCGACCATTTCAGACACAGTCTGAGCTACCATCGGGAGGTCATGTTCAGGACAATACGGCGTGCCGACACGGGCATAGAGTAGACGTAAATAGTCGTAAATTTCGGTGATTGTTCCCACTGTTGAGCGTGGGTTGTGGCTCGTTGATTTTTGTTCGATGGCAATCGCAGGACTCAAGCCTTCAATCGAGTCGACTTCTGGCTTTTCCATTTGCGAAAGGAATTGGCGTGCATAGGCAGATAAGGACTCAACATAGCGACGTTGACCTTCAGCATATAAGGTATCAAAAGCCAAAGAGGACTTCCCTGAACCAGAAAGACCCGTAATGACCACAAACTTGTCGCGTGGAATATCGAGTGACACATTTTTTAAGTTATGGGTACGTGCGCCTCGAATACGGATATGGCTTTGGCTCATGCAAGGGGTCCTAAAATATTCATCGAAAAACCTATATATGATAGCGCATGAAAAATGTTCAAGTGTAATTTAAACCTAGATTTATGCGTGACTTTGTGAGAAAAATGGCCGAATCAAAATATAGCTGTCTGTGCCGATGCCCTAAAACATCCGCAAATCAGCAATCTAGGACTTTTAACATGAAATGGCAACTTCATCTCAATCCAACATTAGGTGTGATGGGTTTATTGATGTGTAGTGTGTTTTTGAGTGCATGTACCCCGAACCACACACCGAAAGCGCAAAAATATGACAGCTTAGAACAAGCAACTTTGGCGCTGAATACCGAAAGTGAAAAAATTGATCTGTATATTGCGAAATTAGGTCAAGCCAAAACAGAAGCTGAAAAAAAGCATCTGGCTTGCGAAAAAATTCCTCAACAGTTTGATTTGGTTTTGGCAATTGTTGAAAACAATCAACATTTGATGAGTGCTGAAGATTTAAAAGTTCAAGCGCAGTTTAAGCACATGGCTGAGCAACAAAAAGCGCGCTTTACATCTAGCCTGTGGTGTAAAGGTGCATAAATATAAAAGCGCTGTGACTGTTTTGAGTTCATCGTTTAAATCTCCTGTGCTATGCGCATAACAATTCATTGGAAAATCTCAGGACTATCGCAGAAAAGGCGTAAAATGCAGTTTTCTCTAAACTATTGAATGCCATGTTGTCCTTATTTTTCAAAAGCTTAATGGGTGCCTTTGTTGTGGTATTAATTGCTTTGCTGTCTAAAAGTAAGGCGTTTTATATTGCAGGTTTGGTTCCATTGTTTCCGACTTTTGCGTTGATTGCCCATGTGATCGTGGCAAATGATCAGGGTGCAGCCGCATTACAAAAAACAGCGCTGTTTGGACTCTGGTCTCTCATCCCCTATTTCATTTATATATTGATGGTGTACCTGCTCGCAACACGTATGAACTTAACGGCATGTTTGAGTGTAGCAACGTTGAGTTGGGTACTTGCTGCGGCTGTTTTGATTTATGCATGGCAGAGTTTTCAGTAAGCATCAAAAGCCTATATCGATGCTGATTTAGATCAATTTTTTATGGGTTCTAGATCATTTATAAAACTATAGATTTGGCTAAAATTATGATGAATTTCCAATCGTTAAATGTGTGATTTTAAATGTAAGTATTTGAATAATTAATTATAATTCTGACAGAACAGCAAATAATCATGATAAGAGCAAATAATGTTAAAACAATTTTGGGTGATCATCTGCCTCATGTTTTCAAGCCAAATCCTGTGGGCTGAAGACAGTCAAATCCTCGCGTTTGAACAGTTTATTGACCCTGCAGCCGAGCAGCGTTATAGCGTGAGCGTGCCTGCGGTCGGGCAAAATGAACAGCTATGGTCTGTGGTATATATGGTGCTACAAACCAACCAAGTCCCTGACAACACCGTATTAGACTTTAAAGTCGTTTCCCAAGGTTTATTATCGAAAAATAATCCTGCACAAAAAATACAAGAGTATGCTTTTGACGGCGTACAGTTGGCACAGAAAAAAGACTATGTTCTGTCCCAATTTTCCGATTTGAGTGAACAACTGGAAGATCAAACGGGCAAGAAAGTGCAGGATGCATCGCTCTTTGATACCAGTCGTGCCCATGTATATGCCCGCGTCGAAGATTGGGTGCCTGACTATAATGCACAAGCCACCCAACTGAATATTGAACTGGGTAAACTGAATGAAATGCAGGTGAAAGGGCTGTATTTGATTTTAGGTAAAGGCGAGAAACCTAAGGATCTATTGGCCATTGCTCAACTAGATCCGATGATCAAATCACAATTTCATTCAGAAGAAATACAGGAACGCAAAGCAGCTCGCAGTGAATTGCGTGAAGCACGTTTGGCGATT
This sequence comes from Acinetobacter sp. YH12138, assembly GCF_015218525.1. NCBI lineage: Bacteria > Pseudomonadati > Pseudomonadota > Gammaproteobacteria > Moraxellales > Moraxellaceae > Acinetobacter > Acinetobacter sp. YH12138. The sequence continues at coordinate 192,168 of NZ_CP048670.1, forward strand.
TTTTTGGTGATTATCGCGATGGGGATTTTCCTCGGATGGTATCGTTTTAAACGCTAATGCCTGAAATGATCGTGCAAGGTCATTTGAACCGAATCCAACCGTATAAAAAAGGATCTAAAAGCAATTTTAGATCCTTAATTTTTTATACAGTTTAAATCAAAGGTTTATTCTACAGGCCATGTGCGCTGTTGATACGCGCTGTCCCAGAACATCCATTCTAATTTTGCGCCGTTCGTATAAGCCGCATGCATTTTTTCACGTGTATCTGCATCGCAGCGAGCCGCCACTCGATCAATAGTTTGAATCACGTTTTGCACAGCAGTATGGAAGTCTTCACCTGAGTAGGTGTCGATCCATGCTTGGTAAGGGTTATTAGGCACAGATTGGCTGACAATGGCTTTGCCGACTTCAGCATAGATCCAAAAGCAAGGCAGGAGTGAGGCAAGGACCACAGGGTAACTTTCTGACCATGCTGTCGCTGTTAGAAATGAAGTGTAATGATGGCAGGCAAGGGTCAGTGGAGTATTTTCAAACTGTTCTTTGCTAATGTTGAAACCTTGCATAAAGTCATTGTGCAGACTGCGTTCCACCACGATGGCAATTTTTGCCGCTTCAGAAAACTGAATCACATCGTCGGCATCAAATGCCTTGGCTGCACACACTGCAAGCGCACGACCATAGGCCAATAAATAATGGGCATCCTGAATGACATAGTGGCAAAAGGCATCGCGGCTTAAGCTACCCTGAGCCAATTCCTGATTAAACGGTAGATGGAGAATCTGCTGATATAACGCGGTATTACGTTGCCAAACTTCTTCAGAAAAACGCATTGAACATTCCTGTCGTTAAAAATGAAAGACGGGTCTACACCATGATGCGATGTAATTGAGAGCCTCCATCTTAGAGTGTTTATTCAAAATGTAACGAATAATTTTTGGTTTCAATCCTGAAAAGCTGCATAATTGCGCCATAAACTTAGCTTCAAACTGGGTATTCCCTCATTTTGAAATCTTATTGAATGAATAGGTCGATCTATCATGATGAAACATTTTGGTTTCTCAATCGTCTTTACGATCGTGTGTCTTGCCATTTCTGCATATTGGGGTCTGAATCATGGCCCAAATGCAGGTGTGCAAGCCATGCTGACAGCACTGACCATTACTGCAATTTTGGCAGTGATGGAAGTATCATTGTCATTTGATAACGCTGTAGTGAATGCATCGGTACTCCGTGGTTGGGATCATTTCTGGAAAATGATTTTCTTAACCGTCGGGATCGTGATTGCTGTATTCGGTATGCGTTTGATTTTCCCAATCGTCATTGTTGCTGTAACGGCTGACATGGGCGCTATGGAAGTGGTGCAATTGGCATTGAATAATCCAATTGAATACTCTGCAAAATTGATGGCCCATCATGCAGAAATTGCGGCCTTTGGTGGTGCTTTCTTATTGTTGGTGTTCCTGAACTTCTTCTTAGATGAAGGGAAAGATACCCATTGGTTCCGTTGGTTAGAGCGCCGTTTGGCCAATCTTGCGAACGTTCCTGCGATGTCCGTGTTTATTGCCCTAATTGCGTTATTGGTAATGGCAGCAAACGTGGCCGAAGCCTCTCGTCTAGCGGTAGTCATGGCGGGTATCTGGGGGATCGTGGTGTATATCGGTGTCCAAGTACTGAGTCATTTATTGGGTGGTGAACCTGAAGTTGATGAAAACGGTAATGCGGTTGGACATGACGCAAATGGCGTACCGACGGGCGTGATCAAAGCAGGTTTTGGTGGTTTCCTTTACCTTGAAGTACTCGATGCCTCATTCAGTTTTGATGGTGTGATTGGTGCATTTGCGATTACCTCTGATGTCGTAATCATTATGCTCGGTCTTGCTATTGGTGCTATGTTCGTGCGTTCAATGACCATTTACTTAGTGGATAAAGGCACCTTAGATGCTTATATCTTCCTTGAACATGGTGCGCATTATGCGATTGGTGCTTTGGCCTTCATTATGTTGGCGAGTGGCACAGGTCTTCATGTCCCTGAAGTGGTAACGGGTCTAATTGGTGTGGCATTTATTGTTTGGGCTGTGATTGCCTCAATTCAATATAAAAAGCGTCAAGAAAATCTAGGCTAATTTAAATTTGCCTAAAATCTCCCAAAAAGCGCAGCGTCAGCTGCGCTTTTTATTTGTCCAATCATCAGGATATTTAAAATCAATAAAAATCCTGCTTCGCTTTAAGCTGAATGTCCTATAATCCCATTCCAAGATTAATGAATTTTTAACCAGCTATGATGAATGCTCTTGAACGACGCTCAACTTTTGCTTTGAGTAGTATTTTCGCCTTACGTATGCTGGGGCTGTTCATGATTATTCCTGTTTTCTCTGTGGCAGGTCAGCAATATGCAGGGGCAACACCGGCACTCATTGGTTTAGCGGTGGGTGTCTATGGGTTGACCCAAGCGATTTTACAGATTCCGTTTAGTTTGATTGCAGACCGTTATAGCCGTAAACCGTTGGTGGTGATCGGGCTGCTGTTGTTTGCTTTAGGTGGTGCAATTGCTGCAATGTCCGATAGCATCTATGGCGTGATTATCGGGCGTGCGATTGCCGGTGGTGGTGCTGTATCTGCCGTAGTGATGGCTTTGTTAGCCGATGTCACACGTGAAGAACAGCGTACTAAAGCCATGGCCATGATGGGGATGAGTATCGGTTTGTCCTTTGTGGTCGCGTTCAGCCTTGGACCTTGGCTCACAGGTTTAGTCGGCATCTCGGGTTTATTTTGGGTGACCACCATCATGGGACTTGCCGCGATTGCGATGTTGCTATTGGTACCGAAAGTAACGCGTCATCATAAAAATTTTCAACAAGGTTATCTGACGCAGTTAAAGCAAGTACTGAAAATGCCTGATCTAAATCGTTTACATGTTTCAGTCTTTTCATTGCATTTACTGCTCACAGCGATGTTTATCTATGTGCCGTCTCAGTTGATTGACTTTGCCAATATTCCCTTGCATTCGCATGGTCTGGTGTATTTGCCGCTTTTGGTCGTGAGCCTGTTTTTTGCCTTTCCAAGTATTATTTTGGCGGAAAAATATCGCAAAATGCGCGGCATTTTCTTGACCGCCATTGGTGGCATTATTTTAGGATTGGGCATCTTAATTTTTGGTTTCGAATCAAAATATATTTTGCTGACAGGCTTAGGTTTATTCTTTATCGCATTTAATGTGATGGAGGCATTATTACCGTCATGGTTATCGAAAGCAGCTCCAATTCAATCCAAAGCGACTGCCATGGGGGTGAACGCCAGCAGTCAGTTTCTGGGGGCATTTTTTGGTGGTATGATTGGTGGGCAACTTCTGTTGCTAAATGATACGGCAATGGGATGGGGCATCCTGACAGGGCTAGCCATTTTATGGTTGATCATTAGTTTTGGGTTGGCTCAACCGCGTTATTTATCGTCTATGGTTTTCAGTTTGCCTGAAGATAAAGAAACGGATGAATGGACTTCTCAGCTTTTAGCAATTCGTGGTATTGAAGAAGTTGTGGTGATGTCTGACCAGCAAGTGGCTTATGTAAAAGTGGATAAGCAGCAGATGGATGAATCTGCGCGACAACATTTAACGCACTTGTTAGGGAAAGAGGTAGCCATTTAAGCATAACTCTTATAAAGTAAATAATAGAAACAAATAGGAAGAATACGTCTGATGCGTGGTGTAAATAAGGTCATTTTAGTTGGTACTTTGGGTCGTGACCCTGAAACAAAAACTTTCCCAAATGGTGGTTCTCTCACTCAGTTTTCAATTGCAACGAGTGATTCATGGACAGATAAAAATACAGGTGAACGTAAAGAGCAAACAGAATGGCACCGTATTGTGTTACATAACCGCTTAGGTGAAATTGCACAGCAATATTTGCGCAAAGGTTCTAAAGTGTATATTGAAGGTTCATTACGTACTCGTCAGTGGACAGATCAAGGCGGTCAAGAGCGTTACACGACTGAAATTCGTGGTGAACAAATGCAAATGCTTGACAATAATCGCCAACAAGGCGAACAAGGTCAAGGCGGTGATTTTGGTCAGCCTCGTTTTAATAATCAACAAGGTGGTTATAACAATAACCAAAACCAAGGTGGCTACGGTAATAGCTCAAACCAAGGCGGTTATGGCAATAACCAACCGGCTCAAGGCAATAGCTATGGCAATAACAACCCAGGTGGTTTTGCGCCAAAACAACAGCCTGCACCGACACCGGCTCCTGCAGCAGCAGATTTAGATGACGACTTACCGTTTTAATGAACCTTAAACACAGCGTTTAAAACGGTAGATCATCATCAAAAAAAGCCCTCAATCTTGAGGGTTTTTTTATGTGTATCTAAATGTTTGCCAGTACTGTGTTCAGCATTGAGCGAATAGATTATTGATTGGTAGCGTCGATTAAAATCTAATATTAATATAAATAATAAATCTAAAAATCCGATAGTTTTTATAAAAAAGTTCGGTTTTACCTATGATTTGATAAGTCGTATTCTAGCTTCAACAGATAAGCAATCCCTGAAATGAGTTAGAGGAATATCAAATGAGTTTAATTAATACTGAAGTAAAACCATTTAACGCTACCGCTTACCAAGACGGTCAATTTATTGAAGTTTCAGAAAAAGACTTCTACGGTAAATGGTCTGTGGTGTTTTTCTATCCTGCTGACTTTACTTTTGTATGTCCAACAGAATTAGGCGATCTTGCTGATCACTATGCTGAATTCAAAAAAATGGGCGTAGAAATTTATTCAGTATCTACTGATACACACTTCACGCATAAAGCTTGGCACGATTCTTCTGAAGAAATTAAGAAAATCGAATACCCAATGGTTGGCGATCCAACTTGGACACTTGCGAAAAACTTTGATGTTTTAATTGAAGCGGATGGTCTTGCTGACCGTGGTACTTTCGTAATTGACCCTGAAGGTAAAATCCAAATCGTTGAAATCAATGCAGGTGGTATTGGTCGTGATGCTTCTGAATTGATGCGTAAAGTAAAAGCTGCTCAATATGTACATGCACACCCAGGTGAAGTATGTCCTGCAAAATGGAAAGAAGGTGAAGCGACGCTTGCACCATCGATCGACCTAGTGGGTAAAATCTAATTTGGTGATCCAACCGTAGATTTAAAAAAGCCAGAACTCAGTTCTGGCTTTTTTGTGGTTTAGATCATTAGACTAAATAGCCATCATGTTCTGGAGCATAGCCACGAACTCCATCGACTAAATAGTCAATTAATCTTTCCATGACTAGGCGTTGACCTTTGCGCGAAGCATATACCAATTGCACCGTACCGACATTTGAGCACCATTCGGGGAAGAGGTGAATTAAACGACCTGCCTCAATATCTGCTTGCACGGTTAAATAGGGTAAGTCTGCAATGCCTAAACCATCGAGTGCTGCATAATAAGCACCGGCTAAGTCATTGCTTTTAATCCGAGGCTGTAAGGCAATTTCAATCTGTTCTTGCTGTCCCGTATGATGCAAATGCCATTGATAGCGGTTTTTCTGTGTGCCCAAAACGATACTCGGAAATTCTGTCAATTCGGTAATATGCTTTAACTCGCGTCCTTGTAAAAGTTCAGGACTAATCACTAAGCAATGCACGGTTTTAATCACGTCACGTACAATAATGCTCGAGTCTTCATTCTTACTAAAATTGGTGCGAATCGCCAAATCAATGTCGTCATGTAAGACATCCACACGGCGGCTAGACAGCTCGAGTTCGACCTGAACTTTGGGATGATCTTTTAAAAATTGATTTAACAAGGGGCGAATTTGATGTTCCATCATGACTGGTGGACAACTAATTTTAACCAAGCCTTCAAGTTCACTTTTTTGCTTCAGGAGTACCTGATGCGCACATTCGACTTGTTCTATCACTTTTATGCATTCTTCATACAATTCTTGGCCTAATGTCGTGACCTTAAAGTGTCGGGTAGAACGCTGAATAAGGGTGACATTATATTTGGCTTCAAGATCTAAAATGCGTCGGCTTAATTTTGATTTTGTAATATTCGATGCTTCACTTGCAGCGCTAAAACCGCCATGTTTCACCACCAAGTAAAAGTAGTAATAGTCATCAAATGAATGCATGGATCACCTTATGCAGTGAAAAATTATTTCAATTCCAATTATCATACGTCAATTTATACATCAGGTATAAAAAAAGCGGCTCGAAGCCGCTTTTTACTACTGGAGGATTATTTCTTTTCAGTATTTTGCGTATAGCTGTTGATGAGGTTACGGTAGTCTGGAATATGGTTGCCGAAAAGCGCACCTAAACCTTCAATATCATTACGCCAGTCACGGTGTAATTCACACGCGGTACCAAACCACGTCATGAGCTGTGCACCCGCTTGCGTCATACGTTCCCACGCTGAGTCGCGGGTTAAATGGTTGAAAGTACCTGAAGCATCGGTCACCACAAAGACGTCAAAGTCTTCTTCTAAAGCAGACAAGGTTGGGAATGCCACACACACCTCAGTCACTACACCGGCAATAATCAATTGTTTTTTGCCGGTTGCTTTGACTGCTTTCACAAAATCTTCATTATCCCAAGCATTAATTTGACCTGGTCGTGCAATATAAGGTGCGTCAGGGAACATTTCTTTGAGTTCTGGAACCAATGGCCCGTTTGGACCTTGTTCAAAACTGGTGGTGAGAATTGTTGGAAGATTAAAATATTTCGCGGCTGCAGCCAGTGCAAGCACATTATTTTTAAATTTATCTGGATCAATATCGCGAACCAATGAAAGTAGACCTGTTTGATGGTCAACTAAAAGTACCGCGGCATTGTCTTTATCTAAACGAACGTAAGGTTTGCCCATTTTATTGTCCTCTTTCCTGTTTGCAAGTACGCAGGATCAGATGAAGTCTGCGTGTTAACTCGATTTAGCATAGCTATAAAAATGGGATAATGGAATGGGTTTAAATGAGAAAAACAATCATAAAATTGGGATAATTCATTGCTGAATATGACTTAAACCCCTATATTTTCCAAATCAATGCTTGTTTTTGAGTAAATTTTAGATTGTATTACTGATTATTGTTCTATATTTGAGATATATAATGCTATTTGGATGATGGTCAGCAAGTATTTCAAAGCTTAAAATAAGCGCTATGTTCATCCTATCGTATGAATATAGGAGCTAAGAAATGAAAAAAGTAATTGGTGTTTATCGTAATCAGCAAATGCATTGGGTGGGTGATGGTTTTCCAGTCAAAAGCTTATTCTCCTATGATCGTCTAGGTCAGGCCATTAGCCCATTTTTGCTTTTGGATTATGCGGCACCTTATCAGTTCGATCCCACCACTGCACAGCATGGCGTGGGTTCACATCCACATCGTGGTTTTGAAACCGTGACTATCGCCTACAGCGGTGAAGTGACTCATAAAGACTCAAGTGGTGGTGGCGGCACAATTCAAACGGGCGATGTGCAATGGATGACCGCAGGTTCGGGTTTGGTACATGAAGAATTTCATTCGCCTGAATTTGCTCAAGCAGGTGGTCTTTTTGAGATGGTTCAATTGTGGGTGAATTTACCGGCAAAAGACAAAATGACTCAGCCTCGTTATCAAGCGATCACGCGCCAAGATATTCCACGCATAGACATGGATGAAGGTGCAGGCCATATTCGGGTGATTGCCGGTGAAATGGGTGGTCACCTTGGGCCAGCACAGACCTTTAGTCCAGTGAATGTCTGGGATGGTGAGTTGAAAGCTCAATATGAAACCACCTTACATGTACCTGAAGGGCATAACACCATTTTGGTGGTCTTGAAGGGTGAGGTTGTGGTGAATGAAAGCCATAAAGTGCAAGACAGTTCGATGGTCATGTTTGCCAAAGACGATATCGCCATTCAGCTACAAGCGTTGCAGGACACACAATTTTTGTTGCTTAGCGGTGAGCCACTAAATGAGCCGATTCAAGGTTATGGCCCATTTGTGATGAATAGCAAAGCTGAAATCATTCAAGCCTTTGATGATTTCAATAACGGAAAATTTGGTGAAATTGCACTGGCGCATGAAGCTTAAGCGAAAATCATGTCGTTGAAATAGCCGAAAAAAAAGCCTCTGAATAGTCAGAGGCTTTTTTATTGAGCGCTGTAGTATTTATAGTTGTCATGATTTAAATATCATTTTACTTTTTATAAATTGTGATGAATTTATCACTTTCTTATGTGGCGCATCTTAGCGACACTTGGCTTTAAAGTAAACCAAAAGTTATAAAAATGGTTAATTTAATTGTTTGGTTTTATAGGGTAATTAAAATTTTAAAGAAAAATGTGGTTAAAAAACAAAGCTTAAATTGTGTGTTTTTTGAATGTAAATATTTGTAAATTTAACTTAAAAACCGCTGTACTGAAATCCATACAAAAAATGCGAATCTGGTATTTTTTAATAGCTATTTTTAAGTTCTGATCAGTCATACTTTTAAACTGTGTTTTATAGATGGAAAAGAAAATTGGAAATTGCAGTCATCGGTAGTGGCATGGCTGGGCTGGCTACCGCAAGAATTCTTAAAGACGCAGGGCATAACATTACAATTTTCGAAGCTCTGCCTGGTCGTGGTATGGATAGCCACAGCACTGAGTTTGAAGGCGGCTTGATCGATGCCCCTTTGCGTGTGATGAATCCACACCTCTGGAAAAATACTTTAAGTTTGGCGACCCATTTAGGGATTAAAACTTTCCCTGTCCGTACCTATATGGCATGCAGTTGGCTATTTGAAGATCGTACAGAAACGTGGTTGACCACCAGTCGTAGCCGTATTGGTAATTTCCCAATTATTAATAACCGTAAAGGCTTACAACAATATGGCTGGCGTTTAGTCAAAGGAATGTTGCAACTCAAAGCCGCGATCACTCGATTTTTTAAATCAAAAAATCAGGACATCACGCTTGCCGAGTTCATTAATAAAAATGAAATTGAAGAAGTATTTTGGCATGGTGCGGTCATGCCTGTGTTGTATACCATTTGCACCTGTAACCCGAAAACGATTGGCGAATGGCCTGCAAAACCGCTATTGATTTTCTTGCGTCAATTGACCAATGGTGATGCCTTGCTGCGTATCCAAGGTGGTACACCTGCGTTGGTTGATAAACTGATTGAAGGTTTAAATATTCAAAGTGGTACGGCAATTACCAAAGTGCACGAGCAAGACGATAAAGTCTTGGTGGAAACTGAGGCGGGAGCACATCATCTATTCGATCGTGTAGTTGTTGCGACACCAACCACCAAAACGGAAGAATTTTTAGATTCAACCCAGTTTGCTGACGATATGGAGCTCTTAAAGAAATTTAAATTTGAGCAAGGTCAGTTGGTGATTCACACCGATCAAACCGTGATGCCGCCGAAGCGTAAAGATTGGTCTGTACTGAGTTATATGATGGACCGTAAATTTACCCGTCAGCAATTTACCGTGTGGCTTAACTCAATCGAGCCGAGCTTGGTAGGTAAAACTCCAGTGTTCCAAACTTGGCAGCCAGTGACACCGATTGATCCTAAAAAAGTGATCTCTTCGGTCAGTTTGACACGCGCAGTGGTGGATTCACATACCGTGGCGCTGAATAAAGAGTTACAGCAACGACATTTATCCCCTGAGCGTAAAGTCTTCTTTTGTGGCTCATGGTCTTGCGATGGTCTGCCGATTTTAGAGTCCGCGGTAACATCTGCTATGCATATTGCAGAAATTTTTGGTGCGCCATTGCCGTTTGTGGGTTTAAAACCTAAAGTGGAGGTTGCCCCTCAACTCGGTTACTAACATGAAATGGCTTCAAGCAATTCGTCAGTACGTCCCTAGCCATAAATATGCGATTAACAGTCGATTACTCGGAGATGATGCGGAGCTTGCTTGGAGCAATTTGGGCTATTGGGATGATGCAAAATCATCCTATCCTGCAGCCTGTCAAAAACTCGCTTTATATCTTGCCGAATCCATTCAATTAAAATCTACAGATCGTGTTTTAGACCTTGGTTGTGGGCAGGGCGCGAGCTTGGTTTTTTGGATGGAACATTTTCAAATTCAAAACTTATCCGCAGTCGAATTGCAAACCGAATGTGTGGAAAAAATCCAAAAAAATTTAAATTCAAAAATCAAAATACAACAAGATTCATTTTTGAATTTAAAAAATATTTATCCACAAAACTGTATGGATGCCGTACTGTGTATTGATGCTGCGTATCATAGTGATTTGAATTTATTGCTTTTATCGATATTTCATGTTTTGAATTCAAAAGGGCGCTTTGCTTTTCACTATTTAATGTTGTCCGATACGTTTTTGAATTTAAATTCATTACAGCGACTGAAATATCAAAGTCTGTTGAAAGCAGCAGATGTGAATTTGAAAAATTTAAATTCAAAGCAAAATTTACAACACCAAGTGCAACAGGCAGGTTTCGAAAATATCCAGATTGAAGATATCAGCGAATTCGTATTTCAGGGTTTTGCCGATTATATTCAAGAACAAAAAAGTCAGATGAGCCTGAGTCATGTGGATCAATTCAAAATCAAGATGACGGCAAAATTGTGCGAAAAGTTGTATCGAGACGGGCTGATTCGTTATGTGCAGATTAGCGCGAGGAAGCCATAAAAGAGCGGCTCTAAAAACATCAAAGCCTCACTAAAAAGCGAGGCTAAGAAATGGTGCCGGCACACGGATTCGAACTGTGGACCTACTGATTACAAGTCAGTTGCTCTACCAACTGAGCTATGCCGGCGTTGTGGAATGCATTCTACAGATTTTTTGAAGTGGTGCAAGTTAAAAAAACAGCAAATCGAATGTAATTTATACGTTTGATTTATTCAGCATTCGACCGATGTTTGGCTCTAAAAACCAGAGAAATAAAATTAGGCAATGTTTCGCCCACAAGATGTGGGCGAAAAAGTAGGATAGATGAACGTTGGGTGCTATTTCATTCTTAAAATTTGGTCTAGATCCTGTGCGCATTCTTCAAGTGTATATGCCATCTCCAGTTGCATTTGGGGGCGGAGTTCATTGGCGAGCTTTCGCCATTCGTCAATCAGACGCTGTGCTTTTTGAATTTTATGTTTATTGATGTCTTTGGCAAGGGTTGGGGTATAGCCACCACGTTTGGCGTTCTTGATCTGCTTAACATAATTCTGGCTGTTATTCATGTTCTCTCCCGAATAGCAGTGATATATGAAAGGTGTTTTTTAAGTTTTTCGTTGATCAAGTTAAAAGTACCGCAATCGCGTTTCAGTTCTATGATGTTTAAATTAATGAATAATTTTTTGAATAGTACCTATATTGAGAGGATGATTAATTTTTAGCATAGGCTTAAGTAATTGTCTTTAGAATATAAAATTTGTATTTGTAAATAAACGTGTCTTTCTTGCTGCCAATAAAAAATCCATAAGTCGTGCATTAGGAAAAAAACGTGTGAATTAAATCCATCAATCAGGACTCAAATATTGTGATGTCATTGAGCCAAAAAGTTTAAAGATCAATTAGGTAGAAATATTTAATATTGAGGACAATAAAATTAAAAAAGGCCTAAACTTTATCAATTTAGACCTTAATTCTGCTTGGCATTGCAGTTTATTCTGGCGGTGAAAGAGTCCGTCAGGTTTAATATCTAAATATATGAAATAGTTAAACATAAAAAATCAGATCTGTAAATGTACCGACACTTATACCGCCAAGGGTAATTTACCATGTACTGATCGAGACTTTGATTCTTTTACATTTAGTGAGCTGCTATCAAAATTTCACTTTGGCATAGATTACAGATTATATATTTGTCAGTGTAATCATACTTGAACTTTGCGAATCTATAATTTTTCAGATTTAATTGCCAATCATATATTGAGCAGACAGGACATTCTTCTTTATCTTCACTTTTATTAAGTCCGATAAAACTAAGAGTTTCATTGGTGGTTAGGAAGAAAGAGTTTAATTGATACATTTCTAATAGTGTTTTATGTTGGTCATTCTCTTCTTCACCTTCTGCAACAAAATTAGTTAAATCATGGTAGCTATCTAAAGCTCCAATTTTTGATGAAAAAAATTTAAAGATCGTTCCATGATCACTAATATTTTTGTTCCAAATCTTATCTATAAAGAAAGCTCCGACTTTGAAAAGCTTTTCAAGGCTGATCTCTGTAGATCGACCGCTATGAACGAATTTATTCCTCATAATCCGAAGATGTTCAAAAGAGTCTTTCAAAGAGATATCTTCGGTAGACTCGTAAATGACAGCATAAAGTTTGAGAAGGTCTGTAAAACCATGCATATAAAATTCGTCAAAATCCATGGCTTTCCATTTTATATCAGCTAAATCTGCTATCAATAAAAGTGGAGAATGCTGAGCAATTTTATATTTCAAATAGTTTTCAATAGAAGAGAAAATTAATAGGGCAACATTACCTACTTTAATAGGTTCAGCTTCACAAAACTCTTCATCATCGAATCCACATTCGGGCGAGAAGAAAGATTCAAAGTTTGTATCATCAGGGCATAATTTTACCAATATTAACAGTGCCTCAAAATATAAGTCGGCACTTATCTCTAAAAAATCTTCAGGTGAAGGTATATTTTTTATCATAGATAATAATCCTTAGGCTCAGGGAACAATAGCTCAAGGTGTTGGGGTTTAATTTTAAAAAGAGGTCCTTTTTCTGTCGTCTTCCCTGTCATGTCTTTACGTTTAATTAAATGATCCATAGTGATGATCTGTTGCTCCATTAAAAGTAAGAACTGGCTAGCTAAAGGGTTTTTAGTATGCGTAACTGATTTAAGTGAGAAATATTCATCTCCACTCGTTGATCGGGTATCGGCCTTAATCCAGAAGGTTTCTCTATGCTTTTCGAGTAGTTTATTTCTGAGAGTCTGACCTAACCAGCTTACAATATTTCCATCTTTTTCATGAACTTCATGCAACATATCGTTATTAAAATCGATATCAAAACCTAAGCCTTGGGAATTATATTTATTTGCTGACAAGGTGCAGTATAGCTTTAGATCATTGTCTCGTTGGTAGCCATATTTATCTACGATTTCCTTACTGCTCTTTAGTATGCTGATTGACCAATCCGGCACTTGGGCAAACAAAGTACTACGATTAGATGTCTTATTAAGTCTTGCGGATTTTAATTCGATTCCTTTGTAATCTGGGTAAGGTGATGAATTAGCAGGAATTCCCAACGCTTGCTCAATGGTCATTCCAATCGCCGTATCTCCTGATTTGATAGCCTTTAATGCACCCTGTTTACTTAATATCTGAAGCTTTTCTAATAGTTCTTGTGCTATGGCTTCGTAGTCATTGATGATCTGATTAAGTATTAGATTTTGAGTTAAGTCTAATTTTGAAATATTGAATACGTAAAGTTCACCTTTTTCTAAAATTAGAGCAATTTCATCACCAGCTTGAGCACTATTCTTTAAGCCGTAAATCCAGATCCTAGGATCGCCCTTTTTAGTCTCTGGGCGGTATAGACTGACTTTCTGACTTTGAGCATCGTTGTTTGCGATAACTAAGACACAAGGATTTAAAACTTTAAAGCTTGTACCTTGAAGTTGTTCATCATAATTATGATATTGACGGTCTTTAAAATAAGCACGTAGTGAACCTACTGCATCCATGATGGATTTATCTAAGCCAGTTTGGGTGATAGATAATAAACCGAAATCAATGCCTTTCTGAGCAAGATATTTTCTATTTTTTAATGAAAGTTCATTCTGTTGGCTTGTTAGTGTTACTGGAGCTATTTGATTCATATTATAAAAATGATAAGGCCTGGACTTTTGTTTTAGTCTACTTTAGAATAAATGGGTTTTAAAAAATTATATGAGTATATTTTGAACTATATCGAGCTATTTGCCGGTTGTGGTGGTTTATCTTTAGGTCTTGAAGCTTCAGGCTATAATTTGGTTATGGCAAATGAATTGTCTCCAATGGCTTCAGAAACATTCGCATATAATTTTTTTAATGAGAATTTAGATGGTAAAGGTTATCCGCAGCATACGTTATGGATAAATTCTAACTTTTCCAAAGAAGAAATAAACAAACGATTACGTGAGAATCCTAAAACATACCCAACGATAGCAGAAGGGGGTTTTAGTGATATTGATGAAAGTTCAAATCTAAATAAGAAACTGTTAGTAGGTAGTATTGTTGATTTAAATAATCTTTTAGAACAAAGCCCGCAATTACTTCAGCAAATTCAAGACAATGGTCTGCCTAATGGATTGGATCTAGTGTCTGGCGGTCCTCCATGTCAAAGTTTCAGCATGGCAGGTTTACGCCAATTAGGTAATGAAAGGAATACATTGCCTTGGGAGTTTGCTAAATTTGTTGATCATACAAAACCTAAATTCGTGCTTTTAGAAAACGTAACAGGGATTTTAAGAGCCTTTAATACTGAAAAAGGGCAGTTTTATGCTTGGTATGAAGTTGCTAAAGCCTTTGCTGGAATTAACTATGTACCGCTTTGCCTGCATGTGAATGCTAAATACGCTGGTGTTGCTCAAAATCGCCCAAGATTTATCTTGTTAGGTGTACGTGAAGATGTTTATAAGAAAATTGAAAATCGCTTAAGTAGTGTTGAAAAAGAAGCATTTTTGAGAAGCTTCAATTTTTTTGAAAAAGTAAAAGCTAATCCTGAATTAGAGTATGGCCATTTAAACTATTATGATGTAGATAATGATACCGCATTTTTTGAAGCTTCATTTCTAAAGCCTTTAGTTAGATTCAAAGGGAGAGAATTTTCAGTCCAAGATGCCATTCAGGATTTATCTGTAACGGCTAAATTAAATCAATCTAAATATGTTCATGAATTGGACAAGCTTTTTAATCCGTTATTGGGATTACCTGAAGCATTAAGTAATTACGAATTACGAGCAAATGGAATCCATGTACAAAAACGTTTCAAGCTTTACCAAAACTTGAACTTAGTTTCAAAAGACGTGAAAAAGGAAGTTCAACAAGTCTTAAAGGGTAATAGTGACTCTTTATCAGAAAAGGCCGTTAATGAAATTTTACCGCTAGAATTTTTAAATGAAGAAAGTAAGCTCATTAGATTTGAGGATCGAAGTACATTATTAAATTATTTAAAAGATCATCAAACTAAAAAGCAAACACAAAAAGCTTTACTTCCTAATCAACCAGCTCCAGCAGCTTTGTCTATTCCGGATGATGCTTGTCATTATAGTGATTTGAGAACGCTTACAGTACGTGAAATGGCTCGTATACAATCTTTCCCGGATAACTTTAAGTTTCTATCCAAAGTAACAACTGGGGGGCAAATGCGTAAGTTTGAAGTGCCTCAATACACGCAAGTTGGGAATGCTGTTCCGCCGTTGCTGGGATATGCCCTAGGTCAATCGATAAAGCACTTAATCAATTTATATAATCAAGAATAGTTGATAAAATGGTGGTACTTGTGCCCACCATTTTGTGTTAAGTTTTAGATAAGTTGTGGTCAAAAATAAACTATAAGAACTTTTGTTGACTTGCAATTTTTATGAATGCTCTCCATACCGCAATTGTTAGAATCTGTAGGACTTCGCTCATTTGACGGTATAAATTTCAGGAAAAACCTGACTCACTCCCTATTATAGTCATCTGCGAGCAGATACCGTCAAAAGTACCGACAAATATGTCGGGATACTACTGGACTGTGCTGTAATGTACAGGCGTAAAAAAGGCTTAAATCCTTGTTGATTCAAGCCTTTTGCTACTGCTTTGGATTGCAGTTCTTTTCGATTTGGCGGTGAAAGAGGGATTCGAACCCTCGAAACGCTATAAACGTTTACACACTTTCCAGGCGTGCTCCTTCAGCCACTCGGACACTTCACCTTTTGCGCGGTGGATAATAGCGAAAAAAATATATTCTGCCAAGAGAAACAATTGAATTAGACAAAAACATCTTGAGCGGTGCTATGATTCGCAAAAATCCTGTCTAAATTGAAGACAATTATATGCAAAGTACTGCACAAAAAGCCGCATTGCCTGCCATCACCTTGGCAGCTTTGGGCGTAGTATTCGGAGACATTGGGACGAGCCCGTTATATGCGCTGCGCCAATGTTTCCTCACAGCACACTTGGCGATTAGCGAAGCGTCTGTGCTGGGTATTCTGTCCCTGATTTTCTGGTGCATCATGCTGACGATTAGTTTTAAATACGTCAGCATCATCATGCGCGCAGATAACAATGGCGAGGGCGGCATTATGTCGCTGTTGGCCTTGAATCTACGAACCACACGAATTGCCGAAAACAAAAAAATTTACCTGATTGCCCTTGGCTTTATTGGGGCATCTTTGTTCTTTGGTGATGGGATCATTACCCCCGCAATCTCTGTGTTATCTGCGATTGAAGGCTTAAGTATTGCGACGCCGATGTTTAACCAATGGCTGCAACCCTTATCGATCGGTATTTTGGCGGGGCTATTTTTAGTGCAACGCCATGGCACAGGCACGATGGGTAAATTCTTTGGTCCCTTGACGCTTATGTGGTTTTTATCCATTGGTGGTTTTGGACTATGGAGTATTTCGCAAACGCCATTTGTGTTGACCATGATCAGTCCGCATTGGGCTTTCAATTTTGTGGTACAGCAGCCCTATGTTGCATTCTTGACCATGGGTGCGGTCATCTTGACGATGACAGGTGGTGAGGCAATCTATGCCGATATGGGGCATTTTGGCCGACTCCCAATCCGCTTGGCATGGTTTATTGTGGTGATGCCGTGCTTGCTGTTGAACTATGCGGGTCAAGGTGCTTTGCTACTGCGTAATCCTGAAGCTTTAGCCAATCCATTCTATATGCTGATTCCTGAATGGGCATTGTATCCAATGATTGCTTTGGCAACAGCGGCCGCGGTGATTGCCTCTCAAGCGGTGATCACAGGGGTATTCTCTATGGTCAATCAGGCGATTCAATTGCGTTATTTGCCGCGTTTGACAGTGAAACATACCTCTGAAGTTGAACGTGGTCAGATTTATTTGCCATTTATTAACTGGGCATTGTTTATCTCGGTGCTGATCTTGATCTTGCTGTTTGAAAACAGTGCGAATTTGGCCAGTGCGTACGGCGTAGCTGTGACCATGACCATGCTCTGCGGTACGATTTTGATCTCAGTTTTAGCTTATGGTTTATGGCGTTGGCCGGTTTGGAAAGTGGCGATTTTTGCAGTTCCATTTTTATTGATTGATTTGATTTTTGTTGCATCGACATCATTAAAAATTGCAGCGGGCGGTTGGGTTCCAATCCTGATTGGTGCGGTATTGTTTACGATTTTAATGACGTGGAAAGATGGTCGGGCATTGGTGCTCAATCGACTCGGTAAAGATGCCTTGCCTATTGACCTGTTTATTCGCAGTGTCAGCATGGGCAGTGAAACCAAGTTTGTTCCAGGTGATGCGGTATTCTTAACTGGAACGCCTGAGATCGTGCCTCATGCCATGTTGCATAATATCAAGCACAATAAAGTCCTGCATGAACGCAATATTATGGTTACGGTCAACACCCGAGATGTGCCATTTGTACCCGAAAATGAGCGGGTGATCACGGAAAAACTAGATGATCGATTCTATCGAATCACGATGTTTTATGGGTTTAAAGATCAGCCGAATATTCCTGCCGCTTTGGAGCATGCGTATCGTGAATTGGGCTTTGAATTTGATCTTATGCAAATCAGTTTCTTTATTTCCAGAGACCGTATTATTCATACCTTGGGTGAAGGCATGGCACCTTGGCGAGAAAAGCTGTTTATCTCTATGCAGCGAAATACCAGTCCAGTCAGCGATTTTTATCAAATTCCAACCAACCGTGTGGTTGAGTTGGGCAGTCAGATTGAAATTTAAGACTTAGATTGAACTTTTAGGCATAGATTTAAAAGTTAGACACGAAAAAGCCAGATCAATTCTGGCTTTTTTTTATCTGTAATAATTAAACTTTTTTAGTCCAAAGACATAGAGATCATTCTGTTGCTTTTTCCTGGGAGGAGTATGCGAGCAAAACAACAGAATGAAGATGTTGCGTTATTTCATCCTTGAAAATACGCTGATTAGTTGATTGTCGCGTCTACATCTGCAGAGGCTTCAGGCGCAGCTTGGATGGCTTCGTCAGCAACAGGTGCTTCTGGGTTGGCTTGAATTGATGCATCTGCAGGATTTGCACTTTGAGTTTCAGGTGCTGCCATAAAAGCATCTTGTTGTGCTTGAGGAGCTTCAGGCAATGCAGCCGATGCGCTATCGGCATTCACTGGCGCTTCTGCAGAAGAGGCAATGACGGGTGCAGCATTGGCATCCGTTGCTACGGCTTCAGGTGCTTGCTGTGCTGTTTCCACAGGTGCTTCAGTTATCACGGCTTCAGGTGTATTGGCCACTGCCGTTTGTTCAGTTGGAACGGACTGCTCTGTAGGTGCAGCAGCTACACTTTGTTGTTCATTTGCGAGTGCATTTTCCGCTTCAGTCACGGCTTGTTCAGCATTTGCAGGGACTGCAGGGGCATTCGGATCGATTTGGTTTGCCTGAGCCTGTTCAGGGTTTAATGGCTGTTCTGTTGCAGCGGCATTGACTTGTCCGGCAGGAGCTTCAACCAATTGAACTTGGCCACTTGAAACTAAGTCCTGAATGGAACCAGGTTGACCATTCACGGTGGTCACAATTTTGACTCTAGATAAGCTTTCTAATGTATCACCGGGTTGAATCGGCGGTTCTGCAAATGCTGCTGCGCTCATTAAACCTGAAATTAAACCTAAACCTAAAATTTTAGAATGCATAATCACTCCGTATATTTTTATCGCAATTTTTCGTATTTTTACCTTGTCATAATTCTTGAGGCGAATTCAATGAAACATACGCAACTGCTTCATGACCTCCTATAAAGAACTGCACAACTGCGACATAAAGTTACATCAACTGCTGCTTTGTTAAACAATATTTGTGTGATTGTTAAGCAAATTAAAAAAGAAAAGTGTACTAAAATTTGCACCCTTGCTAAGCTGCGGAAAAATAGTCCTTTTAGAAGTCATTGTTGTAAGTCATGGTCAAAAAGAAACGCAATTCAGCAAATCCGTTTTCACAGTTATTTGGGCAAAATGGCATAAAAGTGCTGTTGGGTCTGGTGGCAACAGGAAGCTTTGCTATTGCTTTCGGGCAAGAAAAAATTCAACAACTTGTTTCTATGAGCAGCACTTCAAATAGCGCCTGTTTGGACCAATTTTATCGTGAAGTGCCACCTTATTTGGTCCGTGAAAGCCTACATAAAAACAGTTTTCCACTGTGTTTTAATGGCTTTAATGTCATGTATTCAGGGATATCCAAGACACCGCTTTGGGTTGCAGAAGCATTAACCCCCGCACGCCTGAGTCAAAAAATTCCGCGTGAAGATAACTTTCATGAAGAGACTCGCGTGCCGTCTGAATATCGGGCTTTGCTTTCAGACTATAAATCTTCAGGCTATGACCGTGGACACATGGCGCCAAATGCCGATATGCCCAATAAAGCTGCGCAGTTAGACAGTTTTTCTTTGGCCAATATGGTGCCGCAAGCTCCCAAAAATAATCAGCAAGTGTGGCGTGAGTTAGAAGAAGCCACACGGGCGATAGTGACCAAACAAAAGCAAGATGTCTATGTGGTAACGGGGCCGGTATATAGTGCGAAAAAATTAAAAACCATCGGACAAGGGGTCATCGTGCCGACCGCTACTTATAAGGCGATCTATTTGCCGAAAAAAGGTGTTGCAGGCGTGTACTATGCAGACAATACCTTGCGTGATACGGCACCGACAGTCAAAGTCATGAGTATTTGTGCGCTAGAAGAACTGACTGGAATTAATTTCTTTCCAGAATTAACCGAAGACCAAAAGCGTAATACCTACCGTTTGCCACTCAAAGCCACCCAAGTCAAAGCAAATCAAGACATCGCTTATTTGCATTGGGATGCTGAAAGCCAGTGTGCTGCAGATGTCGCAGAAGACAAGATTTTAAGTTTGCAAAAAGAGTTTAAATCGAGTGGTGGTTCTGTGGGAGAGACATCCATGGCAAGCAGTGAAAATGACAACAATCAAGATGCCTTGGTCAAACAATTGATTGAAGAAATTTTGCAATATCTGCTACAAATTTTGAAATAATCAAGCAGATAATAGCGTTGAACTGCGAGCGATGAAGAGGATCATTGCTTGCAGTTGAAATCTTTTTCACGTATTTCTATTGCTGCATCACTACAACAAAAAAGAAGGATATCCAACATGTTTAAAGCATTTGAAAATGATACAGCGTCGCATGCAATTCATGACTTAACACTAGAAAATGGCCAAGATCGAATTAATATTTATGGCAACTTACAGGTGACGAAAGACCAAGCTGGTTTAGCTGCAGCGAAAGCTTTACAGGCATTTTTCAATGATGTGGTGACCACGCTTGAGGCAGAAACTAACTTAGCTGAAAAAATAGCGCAGGGCGGTGAAGACAACGAAGTGGAAAATCCATTTCTTTAATGCTGTGTCATCGGCTGTCGAAGGACGCAATGCTCAATTCGGGATGAATGAAAAAAAGCTCACAGGTTGTGAGCTTTTTTTGTGGCGTATTTTTCTATTTATGCGTCTTTTGCCATCAGTTTATAGATGACCGCACCAATCACTGCGCCAATGATTGGGGCTACCCAAAACAGCCAAACTTGTGACAGCGCAGCAGTTTCAGCAAAGAATGCGACACCCATACTACGCGCTGGGTTGACTGAAGTATTGGTGACGGGAATGCTTATGAGATGGATCAATGTAAGCGCAAGACCGATCGCAATTGGGGCAAATCCAGCAGGGGCACGTTTATCCGTTGCTCCCATGATCACAATCAGAAAGCCAGCCGTCAGCACAATTTCAATGATTAAGGCTGAGAGCATAGAGTATTTGCCCGGAGATAATTCATCATAGCCATTGGTGGCAAAACCGCCGACGCCGGTAAATCCGGCCTGACCTTGCACAATGATGAATAGAATAAATGCGGCGAGGGTTGCACCCAGCAATTGAGAAATAATATATGGAGCCAGTTCTTTCGCTTCAAAACGACCGCCAGCCCACAATCCGATACTCACGGCAGGGTTAAAATGTCCCCCTGAGATATGACCCAGCGCATAAGCAGCCGTTAATACCGTTAAACCGAAGGCCAGTGCTACGCCAGCGAAGCCAATGCCAAGTTCAGGAAAGGCCGCAGCCAAGACCGCACTACCACAACCACCAAAGACCAGCCAAAACGTACCAATCAGTTCTGCTAAATATTTATTCATTTAAAACTCCATTTGTTTTTGTCATTTGGAATAGATTTTCAATCTTTCACTCAGCATGAGTGCAATCTAGTTGTGAAGTGTTGTTTTATTCATTTATTGAATATGCATAGATTTAATGGATTTTGCGGAAAATCACAACATTTAAAATGATAACTGTGTCACATTTTTAACTTGCTGCTTCAATTTGCGATAAGCGCCATTGCTGTGGGGTTAAGTTTCGCCATTGTTTAAACGCACGTTGAAACGCACTCTGTTCTGAATAACCCAGCAGTAACGCAATTTCTTGCAAACTTAAATGCGGGTCTCTTAAAAATTCTTCTGCCATCATGCAGCGGACTTCCTGCATACGTTGCTGATAGGTGCTGCCTTGTTGTTGTAAATGGCGTTGTAATTGTCGGACGGACAGATTCAGTTGCGTAGCGACATGTTCAATTTGGAACTGATTTTTTTGCAAACCCATTAAGATGGCTTGCTGTAAGCGTTGGTCGATTTGCGTGGTATTCGGCAGCTTTTCCAATAAAGACTGTGCCTGTTGCATCAACAGTTTTTGTAAGGTCTGATCGCCTTGGGAAAAGGGACGAGACAGTTCTTGAATGGGAACAATAACCTTCGACTTTTCTTGGGAAAAACGAACTTTGCAGCGAAAATATTGTTCATATTGAGCGACATTTTTTGGTGCAGGATTATGAAAATGTACTTCGTGTAAATTGATATCTTCAAAACGCATGAATAATTTTAGAAACTGCAGCATTAACGCAATCGCAATTTCATCGGTCAATTGATTGGCCATATTCATGGGTAAATCATTCCAACCGATAGAGAAAAAATCATTTTGAATATCAATCAGCAATGGACTGCCATCGAAGATTAAGCGATGAAAATCATGGTAGCGGAGCAGTGCTTCGCCCAAGTTTTCACAGGACAGAGCAATATACGCAATAATGCCAATATGTTTGGGTTGCACATGTTCTGCAATTTCTAAACCCAGCGCCGGCTTTTGGATCTTTTGATCTAAATCCATCAATAAATCACGCCAAACGGCATAATCAAAACGCTCTAAGTTTTGAACTTTATTCAATTTTTCAGGAATAGCAATGCCTTGAGCTTGGTGATAAGCATAGAGCAAATGGCCGAGTCCTCCATAGACCGATCCTGTATAGTCCTTGAGTTGTTGCATATTTTTTTAATTCTAAATTTTGTCGTGTTTTGTCAATAATATTAAAAAAAACGGTCAATATCTAGCCCTTTTCATTACCTATAGTGGAGCTAAGAAAAGGAGATATTGGTCATGTTAAAAGGTTTTATTGCAGGGTTGGTCGTCGCCAATGCCTTTGAATGGTTCGCACATAAATATGTTTTGCATGGGACACATCGGTCAGGCAAGCCACGTTTTAGTCCAGTACCGAAAAGCATGAAATCACATTGGGAACATCATCGTGAAGTTCGAAAAACAGATTTTCATGATCATGGCTATGTTGAAGGTGTACAGAACTGGCGCACGAAAAATGAAATATTGTCACTGGTGGCAGTTTCAGCCGTATTTGTCCCGCTGTTTTATCCTATTTCCAAAGGAATGAGTTTGTCGGTACTGTATTGTGCAGGGAATTATTATTATATCCATCGTCGCGCACATCTTGAGCCAGAGTGGGCGATGAAAAAGATTCCATGGCACTATGACCACCATATGAATTCAAATCAGGATGCCAATTGGTGTGTGACTAAGCCGTGGTTTGATTATATTTTAGGGACTCGGGTGATCTCCTCGGCGAAATTACAGGAACAGAATCCACTGGGTGTGCTACTACCGACAGCGATTGCCAAGCCAATGTCACACTGGGTGAATCGGGTATTTCCTGCAAAGTGGGTCGCTGAGCGTGAAAAGCCAGCTGCACTTCTTGAAACGGTCTAATATGAATGCACTGTGCGTTTTGACAACAAGCGTTGCCATTCAATTGAATTGTCGCAATTTGTCAATAAATTATGAATCTACTGTCAATCAAATGCAGTGCAAATGCCCTATATTTAAATCATCAAAAGGCTTGTACACGACGAGTTGATTGATGAAGTTGCTATGTATATTTTTTCATTTGTTTTAAGTATCAGACCAAGTGCTGTAGTTTTTCTTGGTTTATAGGAGCCGACAAGGCTCCTTTTTTTATGTCTATAGTAAATGAATTTTATGGACGATGCTCTGCTACAACGTCAATGACGTGGCATCAAAGCAACAAGGCAAAAAAAGAGCGAATCATCGCTCTTCTTCAATCTTCATTGAAAATGAATCAATTAAAGGCGCATTTCAATGCCTTGTTCTGCTAGATATTTTTTCGCTTCAGGAATGGTGTGTTGACCAAAGTGGAAAATAGAGGCTGCAAGCACCGCATCTGCACCGCCTTTTAAAATACCATCGGCCAAATGTTGTAGATTACCGACACCACCAGAAGCAATGGTTGGAATGGTCACACGGTCATTAATATTACGCATCAGTTCAATGTCATAACCAGCTTTGGTTCCATCAGCATCCATCGATGTGATGAGTAATTCACCTGCACCGAAGTCCGCCATTTTTACTGCCCATTCGATGGCATCGATACCGGTTTCTTTACGACCACCGTGGGTGAAAATTTCCCATTTATTATCGCCGGTTTTTTTCGCATCAATAGCAACCACAATACACTGTGCGCCAAAACGCTGAGAGGCTTCTTGTACAAATTCAGGATTATAAATAGCCGCAGAGTTAATCGAAACTTTGTCCGCACCAGCATTTAATAACAGGCGGATATCTTCTACTTTACGCACGCCACCACCGACTGTTAATGGCACAAATACAGACTCAGCCATACGCTCTACTGTACGGTAAGTAGTATCACGACCATTTGAGGTTGCGGTAATGTCTAAGAAGGTAATTTCGTCCGCACCTTGTTCGTTATAACGGCGTGCAACTTCAACTGGATCGCCTGCATCACGAATATCAAGAAATTGAACACCTTTCACTACACGACCGTTGTCCACGTCGAGGCAAGGAATAATACGTTTAGCAAGCATAATTTTTTCCAAAAATAACAGCCGATTATGAAACTTCGCGACTTAGATGCTACACCTTAGTAGTCGGAGCGGTTATTCTATCAAAAATATGTAAGTTTTTTCGCAGGTTTTCTATGTCGGTTTATACCACTTTGACTTTAAAGGAAGTTCAGGATTTTGCAGCACCTTATGGACTGGAGGTGATTGACCTGATTCCGATTCAAGGCGGTATTCAAAATACCAACTATTTTATTGTTTGCGAAAATGGCACGCAGTATGTATTAACCGTTTTTGAAGAGATGGACGAGCAAGGTGCAGGGGAATTGGTGCCTGTACTCGAACACTTGGGGCAGGCTGGTCTAGCTGTGCCTGTACCACTGAATCATTCGGGTAAAGCGATTCATAGCTTAAAGGATAAACCTGCACAGATTGCGCCACGCATGCAAGGTCAACATCCCATGCCTGCGAGCTTAGCGCAAGCAGAAGCGATTGCTGTAGCCCAAGCGAAAATGCATGTGGCTTTACAAGATTTCCCTTTGGAACGTGCAGAATATCGTGATCATGCTTATTGGTTACAAGTTTCACGTAATATACGTCCAACATTAAATGAAGCTGATACCACGTTACTTAACAATCTGTTGGGCTTATATGACATCTTAACGGCGATGTATCCAGACCGTCCTACCGGTTTTATTCATTCTGATCTGTTCCGTGACAATACTCTATTTGAAGGCGATCAACTCAACGGCATTTTAGACTTTTATGAGTTAAATAAAGACGAACTCTTGTTTGATATTGCTATTACTTTAAATGACTTTTGTACTGAATATCCGGATGTACATTTGAATGAAGACAAAGCCATTGCCTTTTTAAATGCCTATGAAAGCGTGCGTCCATTAACCGCAGATGAAAAATCATGCCTAGAGTTATATTTGGCGATGGCGGCGGGTCGCTTCTGGATGATGCGTTTACAGGTGGCACAGAAAAATGCGGCAGAAGGCCGTACAGGGGATGATATTTTGCAGAAAAACCCTGCTGAAATGCGTAATATGCTGATTGAACGATTAAAATTCGTCACAGCATAAATTTTAAAAACAACGAGAGGGAAAAGCATGCGTGATCAAGGACGCTTAGTAGAATGGTTTGATGACAAAGGCTACGGCTTCATTCAACCGAACGATAGCACCAAAGATCGCGTATTTTTGCACATCAAAGACTTTTCCCGTCCCGGCCCACGACCAATCGTGGGCTGCGCGTTGGATTATGCTGTGATCTTAGACGAACGCGGACGCTTTCGTGCGCAGCAAGTGCATTATTTAAAAGCCTCACAAACCAAAGCTACACAACGCCCCAATAAAAAAAATGTGGTGCAGATGCCGCGTCAGGCACAGCCGATGCAAATCTTGTGCATTGTGTATATCCTAGCCTTGGCGGGCTTATCTGTGGCGGGTTTACTCAGTGGCATGGTGCTGCTTTTTGTGAGTATTATTAATGTCCTGACCTATTGGTTCTATGCTCAAGATAAAGAAGCTGCGCAAATGGGGAACCGACGTGTGCCAGAAAATACACTGCATCTTTTGTCTTTTTTAGGTGGGTGGCCGGCGGCATGGCTGGCTCAGCAACGTTTGCGGCATAAAACACAAAAACAACCATTTCGAAAAATATATTTCTGTACCATAGCTTTTAACATATTACTGATTTTATGGCTGATTTCACCATTTAATATCCTGCATATTTAGGGTGGAATGATCCGCAAAATCATCATGACGGAGAGCGAAATGAATTATTCTATTGATAAAGATCCAAACCGCCTGCTCACGATTATTTTGTATATTCTTTATATTGTGGCGATTTTTTCTGCCGGCTTGCTTGCGGTCCTCGCGCTGATTATCAATTACGTCAAACGCAGTGACGTCCGCGGTACGATTTTTGAAAGCCATTTCACTTGGCAGATCCGTACGTTTTGGTGGTATCTCATTTGGAACATCATTGCTTTCGTGCCTTTTATTTTTCTGTTCTTTACCGGCAATAATGCCAATGCTTTTGCAGGTGTAGCACTGGGAGCGAGTACCTTCTGCGTCACGGTAATCGGACTGTCTTGGTTATGGATTGTGTACCGCGCGATTAAAGGTTTAATTCGTGTCAATGACAACCGACCGATGTATGAGTAATGCGAGTTCAGAACTTTTTGGAATAAAAATCTTAGCATCAAAAAAGCGACCGTATGAGTCGCTTTTTTGATCTAATAGAGGATGCAGAAATTAGCGTTTCTTTAACCATTTCGGCCGCCATTCACTCACAATCACACCAAGCACTACACACAGTCCACCAATGAGAGCGAGCGGTGTTAAGCGTTCACCCGCAAGCCGCCCAATGATTGCGGCCCAAACCGGTTCACCTGCATAGATGATTGCCGCCTGTGCAGGATCAACCATACGCTGCGCCCAGTTCATCACCAGTTGAATCACGGCGCTGGCCAGCCCCAATCCGCACAGTACAGCGATTAATGGCCATTCAAATTTGGGCAATGTGGTTTCACCTACCAGTGGAGCAAAGCAAAAACAGAACAGTGAAGCAAATGCCAATTGTAGAACCGTCACTCTGCGTAGATTGACGCGGGGTGCAAAATAACTGATCAAGATAATTTCAAAGGCAATGGTAATTGACCCGAGCAACGTAATGATTTGTCCAAAATTGAGCTGAATAGCCCCAAAACCATTACCAGTTAAAAAGACCAAACCGACAAAAGCCAAACTTACACCTAGCCATGTCATCAGATGTGGTTTATGCCGAAAACACAGCCACATAAAAATCGGAACCAGCGGCACATACAGCGCAGTTAAAAAGGCCGATTCGCTGCTGCTGATACTTTGCAAGCCGACCGTTTGCGTCGCATAGCCGATCGCAATCACCGCGCCAATACTTGCGCCCGCAATGACATCATATTGAGAAAAATGTCTAAGATATTTGAGCGATAACAGACTCACAGCCAGTGTTGCTGCGGCAAAACGTAGACCGACAAACAGAACGGGACTGCTAAAATTTAAACCGTATTGCACGGTGATAAAACTGGCGCCCCAAATCATGGTAATCAGGATGAGTGCGAGCTGCGGAAACTTGGCTTTCCAAGCAGATTGTACGGTTGGCATGTGTATTTGAATGTTCAAAGAGGAGAAATAAAAAAGAGGCCCGAAGACCTCTTTTCTGCTCGGGCAAATTATAAGCTTTGTTGATCAAGCAGTAATTGAGCTTCACGAAGGTTCAATGTCCCTTCATAAATTGCACGACCAGTAATCGCACCTAAAATGCCCGGTTGGCCTTTTAAGTTACGTACGTCGTCAAGGTTAGTCACGCCACCCGATGCAATAACAGGTAAGCCTGAATATGTTGCAAGGTTTACGGTTTGTTCAACGTTCACACCTTGCATCATGCCATCACGTGCGATGTCGGTGTAGACGATGCTCGATACGCCGGCATCTGCAAAGCGTTTTGCCAAATCAGTAGCTTTCACATCAGTGACATTTGCCCAACCATCCGTTGCTACCATGCCGTTCATGGCATCGATACCGACAATGATATGGCCTGCAAATTTTTTGCACGCTTCTTCAACAAATTCAGGCTCTTTTACCGCTTTTGTACCAATGATGACAAACGATACGCCTGCATCAAGGTAGTGTTCAATGGTTTCAAGAGAGCGGATACCACCACCAATTTGAATTGGTAATTCAGGCTGTGCTTTAGCAATCGCTTCAACCACAGGCTTATGAATCGGTGTACCAGCGAAAGCACCGTTTAAATCTACCAAATGTAAGCGACGCGCGCCTTCATTTACCCAATGCTGTGCAGTTGCCACTGGATCGTCAGAAAATACGGTATCGTCTTCCATACGACCTTGTTTTAAACGGACACATTTGCCATCTTTCAGGTCAATTGCAGGGATGATCAGCATGCTTTCGCTCCTTGCTCAATCAAATTAAGAATGAATTTGTACCTAATCTTATCAAATAAACGGCTATTCACTAAATGCTAATATCAGAATTGATGAATTAAAAAAGCCTGACATGTGTCAGGCTATTGCAAATAGAGGATTGGATTTTATTCTTGGTCTATAAAAATGCGCTGTGTATTAGTGTTTTTAGTCATTAAACATAAGCGGTTGTTTGTAATAAATCGATGTTTACGGATTGAAGTAAGCTACCGACATCGTATAAGCCTTGATTGAGGGCTGTGGTACTTTCACCGACCACCTGAACGAGATCACCGACCACAGGGAGTTCAGTGGCAATCGATGTAATCGGTACAATGTCATCCAGTAAGGCATCTAAAGTGCCTGAAACATCTTGCACGACACTACCCATACTTGCTAAAGGATCATTCAGGACGGATGTTAATAATTCGCTAGGATCAATACTGGCTACATAGTCGCCCGTTTCAGCCAACAAGCCTGTTAAATTCCCCGTACTTTCGCCTACTGCATCCAATAGACCGCCCAGCAATGGCAGGTCAGAAAGTACATCTGTGATTGGTGCAGCCACGCCACTGAGATGATCAACCAAACCTGCAACTTCCGTCACGGTTTGGCCGACCACACCAGTTACGCCATTGAGAGCGGTTTGTACACCGCCGAGAAGATCACCTGTCGCTAGTTGATCGGCTACCGCATGTAAGCCATCACCTA
Source organism: Acinetobacter sp. YH12138 (assembly GCF_015218525.1). NCBI lineage: Bacteria > Pseudomonadati > Pseudomonadota > Gammaproteobacteria > Moraxellales > Moraxellaceae > Acinetobacter > Acinetobacter sp. YH12138. The sequence goes on from NZ_CP048670.1 coordinate 221,139, forward strand.
AGGTGCCGACCAACTGATTTTCAACCGCGAGTACTTTTTCGATGGTCCCACCAATGAGCGGAAGCTCAGTCAGTGCATCCGTTAAGGGCGCTGTTAAGCTACTTACGGTCTCTAATACGCTGTCTACTGTATCCAAAACAGTATTTAAAACCAGTCCAACCGCTTTACTGATCCCTTGTAAAGTCAGGCTGAGTACACCGCTGATTTTTCCTGTAAATAAGTTCAACATGTCAGGTTCTCCAAGCTTTTAAATTATGATGTGTTATGTATTTGGCAGACTTGTTTTAGCAAAAGGAGATTGATGAAAACAAATTATGAAAGTATAGAAAGAATGAGATAAATCATGTAATTCTGCTAGAAAACCCCAGAGAGATCAAAACCTTAGCTGAATAAAAATATAAATGTATATTAATGTAATTAAAATGAGTTAAATCAAAGATATAAATGTACTTAAAAGGTGCGATTTTATTGTTTTTAGACTGTGTTGTGACTATTTTTAAGGCAATAAGGTACTGTTTAAATCTCTAGTGCAAATAAACTGCAAATTCATTGGCACTCTTCAGCCGATCTTTGCACTTGGTCATGCCATAGATTGGGGCAATATCCAGTTACAGAGCGGTTACATCGCTGAATATAAATTAAATCATTAAAATAATTAAGGATTTAAAATTTCATGTGCGGACGAATTCTTAGTTTGAGAGACGTATTGGGAATGGTTTTAGGTAATAAGCCACGTTGTAATAATTCTTCAAAGACCAAAACAGGGGCATAGGCATCGGCAGCGGCATAACGAATTTGTTCTGGATTTAAGCGCTTTTTGGCCCAATTCGAGGTGCTGACCGATTTAGATTTTGGAAAATTCACACGAAAAAGCAGTGCCATGGCATTTTTTAAACCGACGGGTTGGGTTAAGCCAAAAGAAGCAAAGCACTTGGAGAGTTCCAAGACACTATTCAGTTGGATGCCTTTTTTACGAAATAAATGCGCATCATTTTTTAAGCCAAAACCCACTTTAATTTGATCACGATTACTCAAGATTGGTCTTAAAAAATCCCAAGTGCATTCGTTCATTTGAAACAACCATGCCTGTTGCGCCGTCGCGAGTTGGATTAAATGTGGGCCGGTAGAGACCTCACCTTTACGAAAAGTCGGCTTAGATTCAGAGTCGAAACCGAATAAGGCAGTTGTCTGTAATTCATCGGACCAGTGTTGGCATTGTTCGGCATTGTGAATGACATGGATCTGCTCTGGCACTAAATTTTGGAACAATGGAAAATCTTTAATCTGTTCTTTTGTTGGCAAAATAGGTGTCAGTAGAGCATCAGTCATTGTGATTCAATTCAAAGGCTTGTTGTTGCAGCCTAGAGCGTTTAGTAGGGAAATGCAAATACCGAGATGTGGCGTTGAGCATGAGCCATTGACTCACCTGCCTGTCATAGCGCGTTGCTATGACAGTGACGAGGGCACTTAAACACAGTGACCAAGAGGTTTAAAGACAGTAACTTAAAACAGAAAACGCGCAGTAAATAATACATTTACCAAGATCAGTAAGAATAAACCGATAAAGAGAAAGGCGAGAACCACCTCCCATGTTTTGGATGCACGTGGCTCGCCATATTGATTGGCATTTGCAGACCCTGGGATGAGCATCAGCGCAATGCACATGACGATATTGAGCAACGGAATCAGCTCTAAGAGTGCAAACCAGCCTGAGAGATTAAAGTCATGCAAACGACGCACTGAAAAAATCATCAAAGGGATCAGCATTAAAATATTTAGGATCAATCCAATCACTTGCGTCATTGGATTTTCAGCATGAGCTATTAGGGCATTGAGGGTATTGGGCATCATGCTGACGATCAGTAGCATCAATATGCTCAGCATGAGGCCATAGAAGACATTCCAACCGATAAAAGACATGCGATTAAAACGACCGTCACGGTTCCAACCAGAGTTTATATTGGGTGAATTATTCATATTAAATGATCTTAAATTATCGTAAAAAGTATAGTTATCATTCATTTTTAACCGCAAAAATTGAGCTAAAAACGACATAAAAATGTGAAAAAGTACAGGATTTGATCCTGAACATAAAAAGCGCGTTGATTATAAAGGTAAAGTACAAAAAAAGCCCACATGTGTGAGCTTGTTTGAGTAGATGTATTGCTGTTTAGAGCGATCTAGGCGGCATTTAATGATTTATCATTATTGTTGTTGAATCGTGGTTTGCTGAGAGCGGATCACATAGTTTTGGTAAGACGGAATCATGATCGCAGCAAGTATCCCGACTATAAACACCACGATATACAAAACAGCCAGCACTGTTTCCCAACCTTTGGTCGGGCGTGGTTGTCCAAAGCTATTACTACCGCTATTACCCGGTGCAAATAACACATAGAGCGCAAATAATATATTCACTACAGGAACTAAGATCAGCAGTGCAAGCCATCCAGAATGGTCTCGGTCATGTAAACGACGGATTAAGAAAATGACGCTGTAATAAATGACGATGGCATACATGATAAAGAAAATAATCATGAGTGGCGTCGACATTGCACCCTCAGTCAACGCATTTTGCGCACCGGGTATGAGCAGGCCGACCACAACAGCAATTAGTGTAAAAATAATGCCGAGAAGTAGATTCCATGCAAGATATGCGCGCCGGCTAAAGCGGCCACTGGCTTGGGTCGGTGAGTCAGATGTGAATGTATTCATTATTATTCCTAGGCTTTGGTATTTTTATAAGTAGGCAAATTCTAAAATGAATATGTAGAAAATAAAAGGATGAAAAATAAACAGTACAAAAAAGCCCGCAAGGAGCGGGCTTTTTTGCGGTGAAGGAATTTTAAATATCCCATTCCACAAAGTTTTTCAGCAATTGCAGGCCGGCTGTATGACTTTTTTCTGGGTGAAATTGTGTCGCAAACAAGTTTTCCTTGTAAATTGCGGTACAAAATTCCAAACCATAGTCACAGGTAGCAGCGACAATGCTTGAGTCTTGCGGCTCTACATAGAAGCTATGTACGAAATAGAAACGTGCATCTTGCTCAATGTTTTTCCACATCGGATGGCTAGGGTCTGCCTGATGCACTTGGTTCCAGCCCATGTGCGGTACTTTTAATCCCTCTACATCAGGGAAGCGTTTAACCGAACCTTCAAAAATACCCAATGCATCTGCACCGCCATTTTCTTCGGAATGCTGCATTAGGGCTTGCATACCGACACAGATCGCAAGCACAGGTTTATTAAATGCCGCTTTACGGACCACTTCATCAATGCCTGCATCATGCATGCCTTGCATACAGTCACGCATTGCTCCCACACCGGGGAACACAATTTTATCTGCTTGTGCAATCAACTTAGGATCATTGGTGACATCAACAGTTGCACCCACGTGTTCGAGGGCTTTTGCTGCTGAGTGAAGATTTCCCATGCCATAGTCAAGAAGGGCAATACGGGTCATTACAATGTTCCTTTGGTAGACGCAACAGTATTTTCGGCACGCGGGTCAACTTCACACGCCATACGTAATGCACGGGCAAAGGCTTTAAATACGCTTTCAATTTGGTGGTGGCTGTTTTTGCCTTTTAGGTTGTCGATGTGCAGCGTCATTAACGCATGGTTCACAAAACCTTGGAAAAATTCAGAGAAAAGATCCACATCAAAAGTCCCGATGCGTGCGCGAGTGAATGGAATATCCATCCAAAGACCCGGACGGCCAGATAAATCAACCACAACACGACTCAGTGATTCATCCAGCGGCGCATAGAAGTGACCGTAGCGACGTAAACCTTTTTTATTGCCTAATGCTTGAGCAAAGGCTTGGCCAAGTGTAATCCCACAGTCTTCTACGGTATGATGATCGTCAATTTCAAGATCGCCATCACAATGAATATCAATATCAAACAGACCATGTCGCTTGATTTGATCAATCATATGATCTAAAAATGGAACACCAGTGTTTAAAGTGCCTTGACCAGTACCATCAAGATTCACACGAACTCGAATTTTGGTTTCGTTGGTGTTTCTTACCACTTCACTGATACGATCTGTCATAGACACGTTCCTCAAATACGTCAAAATGATTGATGTAAAAATATTTTCGCTGTGACGAAAAGTCACCGCATATTAGATTGCTCAGGAGGGTTTATCAATGCCTATTACCGTACATGCCTATACTTCTTTGGAAAATGATGAAGTGCGCAGCCAGCTTGAGCGACTGTATGACACCAGCCCTGAGTTTAGCGACGGTTCCGATGCGATTGAACAACTTGAGCAGAACTTAGCTCAGTATACCTTAGTTTATACTGCAGAATTTAATACAAAATTGATTGGCGCGATTTGGTGTACAGGCCAAGGTGAAAGCAAAACCCTTGAATATATTGTGGTACACCCAGCAAATCGTGGGCGTGGTGTTGCAGAACGTCTAGTGAGTGAAGCGACACGTATGGAGGAAGAAAAAGGGGTGAAAACTTTCGAGCCAGGTTGTGGCGCGATTCATCGTTGTTTAGCACACATTGGTAAAATTGACGTAGTTGAGTAAAGTTCAATTTTTAAAAGACAGTCTCCGTGCTGTCTTTTTTTCGTCTGAATAATTAAATTGACTCAGACTTAAATGTAAATAAGACAAAAAGTAAGCGATTAGTGTGAAATGTTGATTTAAAAATAAACATTTGAGAAAAAAGCCCATGCTTATGCTTGACGGCATACAGCTTAAATTGTTTAATACGCCCCATCGGCGTGATAGCTCAGTAGGTAGAGCAACGGATTGAAAATCCGTGTGTCCCCAGTTCGATCCTGGGTCTCGCCACCATATTCAAAACTGATTTTTCAGTTTATCAATCCCTGATCCCATCAGGGATTTTTTTTGCCTAAAAAATATGCATACAAAAAATATTTTTATAAATATGATTGACTAATTAACTAAGATACGGCTTAATACACCGCATCGGCGTGATAGCTCAGTAGGTAGAGCAACGGATTGAAAATCCGTGTGTCCCCAGTTCGATCCTGGGTCTCGCCACCATATTCGAAAAAACCTCAAACCATTGTTTGAGGTTTTTTTTTGCCTGTTGTTTTTTCGGTTGTTTATCATTTACACAATTTAACTGCTACAATCTACCGAATATAATTTGACTGATAGTTAAAAAAAATTTTTAAAAATAAAAGGTATGACAATGCATATGAAAAAAATGTTAATGGCTTTAACCATAATTACAAGCGCTGTATTAACAGCATGTGGCGGTGGAAGCAGTGGGAGTTTTAATTCATCATATGAAAAAGAATTTACTTTTGGTACTCAAACCTATATTTGCCACAGTGAAAAAGCAGCAAATGCATGCGGTAGTGCAAGTCGAGATTGTTCAGCGTGTGATCTTAAAACACCGTCTACCAATGTGATCACGGCAATATGTACTCAACCTGTAGCAAAAACCCATAAAGTGACAACAGCAGGCTGTGTATTAAAGCTAACAAATGATATCCAGACAGGAATCTGTACATCAGAAGGATTAAGATTATTGTCAGGCAGTAATCGAACTAAAGAAGAAGTGAATCAGGGGGCATTATTTACAAATGGAAGTCTGAAAATCACGCTGGCGAATAACGTGACTGAAACGATTACCTGTAATTAATGCTGATGAAATTCATTGTGCCAATGTTGATTGGCCTCGTCTGTTTGGGATTGGGCTATTTAATAGCCCCGTCTAATACTGTATCTGATGATCCTACAGTTATAGAAAGTAATAGAGATCAGACAGGGACTAGGTTTATTCAAAATTTTCAGCAGAATATACCTGAGCAGTCTGAAAATAATATCGAATTACAACAGCAACTCAAAAATCAAATGACTCAGGTGAATGCCGTCATTGATCAGGCGACACCACAACAGTTGGACCAATATTTAAAACAAGCCTTTCCTAGCTATGATTTATCGGCAATAAAAAACAAACGCGAATTTGCAAAGCATCTTGTACGCGAATTTGTTGATGCAAAAAATAATCCTCATGAGCCTATGAGTGGACGAGCCACGGTTATGGCACAACAAGAATACGGGGTTGAAAATGTACTGCCGCGTGACATTTATGCAGAACAGCAGTTGTTTGCTCACTTTGATACTTTAGGAAAAACTCCGAATAGTGAGCAGGTTTTTGTACGTTGGAGCGATCAATCTACTGGAGAAGTGCTGTTTTTTATGCCTCAACGGATTAGTGCTCAGCGTGAACAGAATTGGGTCAGTTTTAGTCCTGTCGCTGGCTGGAAGCCAGGGCACTATGATGTGAAATATTATCAAATGAATGATCAATTAAGCCCGATTGCACAGACCAGTTTTTATATACAGCACGTGATTGAGTAAATATTTGAAGCTCAAATTTTATCGCTGAAGCTAGGACTTAAGTGCTAGTTTCCGACCCTAAAAATTCGATTAAACTGATAAAAAAATAAATAATGAATTTTTACAATGAAAGACCTTTTCTCTACAGGGAGTGCGCTGTATCAACAATCACGTCCAAGTTATTCTGCTGAAGTCGTCGATAGCATCTTGCAGCATGTTGCCGTGCGTGAACTGGCATGGGACTGTGGTGCAGGTTCAGGTCAATTTACCAAAGGTTTGGCGTCCTATTTTCAACAGGTTTTAGCGACAGATCTGAGTGCCGAACAATTGGCACAAGCACCCAATTTAGACAATGTACGTTATGAGCAAGCTAGCGCAGAACATTGTCCGCTTGCTGACCATTCAGCGGATTTAATCACAGTTGCGCAAGCGATTCATTGGTTCGATTTTGCTGCCTTTTATGCAGAAGTACGACGCGTTTTGAAACCCCAAGGTCACATCGCCATTGTGGGCTATGGTCTGATTCAATTTGAACATGCGGAATTGAACCAGCTTTTACAGGATCTGTATTTTGTCACCTTAAAAGGCTATTGGGATGTTGAACGTCGTTACATCGACGAAGAATATCGCAGTATTCCGTTTCCATTTCAGGAGTTAGCGACACCTCAGCTGTTTTTAAATTATAGGTGGAGTGCACAGCAAATTTTGGACTATTTGCAAACGTGGTCTGGGTTAAAACACTACCAAAAACAATATCCAACACATCAACCGTGTGCAGCTTTGCATGACTTCTTTAGCCGTCATCCGCAGCAAGAGTTTGCTTTGTCATTTCCTGTGCTGTTAAGAATTGGAGCAGTATAAAAAAGAAAAAGCAGCCGCAATATAGATAGATAAAGGATGATATCTTAAGTCTAGAATGAGCAACGTGAGGTTTAAATAGGTCGTACTCTCCTGCCGTTTGTCGGGCTTAAATCTAGTAAATTGATTAATTGTTGTACAATAATGGCAGTGTAAATTTTTTCAATTTTCTATTTTTAAATCTCTCGGAATGAACATGATGAATCTCCCTAAATCTGTTTCCGTTTTGGTTTTTGTTAGCGCAGCAATGACGGCTATGAGTACTTTGGCTGCGGAAAAAGCCACTACAAAAGCTGAGGATACCGAACAACAAGCTATTCAGATGCCTGCTTTAACCATTATGGCAGAGCGTGAAATGCGTGCAGAGACGGGCATTGTTGAGTATCAAGAGCAGGTGGATCGCCGTAAAGCTTTACAGCAACGGGTGATGCAACTTGAGCGCGATACGCAAAACAAAGGTGTCGATGCAACAATTGTATCAAATGTAGATGTCTTGCCTGCGACAGCAGTGCCTGATATGTCGAATTTATCGCCTTTGATGCAGCAGCATGTTTTAGATATTGCCGCAGGTTTACAGTCTTCTGACCCACGCAATGGTTTATATATTATGTTGCAACCCTTTGGGATAGACCGAAATGCGACCAATGTGCAAATCAGTCGTGATCAAATCAATCTTGGCAATATTGACCGTCAGTTAAATACCAATCCGATCAAGACCCCATAATCGAATACATCTCTATAGCAAATTGAAGGCGAAAATTCATGTTTTATCCATGAATTTTCGTTTTGATGACGTGCGCAATTTAAGTGTATTGACATTGATGTTTTCAAATAGCCTTCTTAAAAAGCATGGCTATTTTATCGTCAACCTTCAAACTTTTGGTTAAACTGAATAAAAGGGCATTCGGAGCTCATTATGCCGCGTATCTTTGTTGTCTTGGCCAGTGCTACGGTATTGGTCTTTGGATGGATGTTTTATCAATATTCAGTACAGCAAAAAGAAGCTGTGCAACTCTCGACCTATGAAACGGTTTTGCGTGAAAAGACCGAGCAAATTTTTCAGCAAGCTCAGCACTGGGAAGAGCCGATACAACTCAATGTGACAGATGCACGGCTAACGGGTGATTATAAAATCATGTCGGATTTTATTTTGAGCCAAATGCTGCAGCGTGCAGAAGCGCGAAATCAATATATTCGTGATCTTAAAGCACTGAATTGGGATAAATTTCTCGACATCGATCGCTTGTTGCAAGATAAAAAAAACCAATATCAAGAGACTGAGCAAATGCTGCAACAGGTGCATGCTGTGGTCGCTGCTTATGAGCAAAAAACCACTCAGCAAGAGGAAAATGGTTTAGCTCAGGCCAAACAGTTGGCGGTCAAACAGGTGTTTCGTCAGCAAATTGCCCAGAGTTTAAGAGACAGTCGTGATAGTGATGAGTCGCATGCTTTATTTGAGTTAGAAAAGCAAAGCTTGGCGAAGGCTGATGAGCTCTTTGCTGTGCTGAAAGCCAATAAATGGGAAAAGAAAAATAAATTATTTATGTTCTATGAAGATGCGCCTTTAAAGCAGTTTAATCAGCTTTATACAGAGATGTTAGCGCTCAATGCGCAAATGGATGAGATTCGCCAAAAGAACCGTTCAGAGTTGAAACAAAAGCTTTAACTGACTGTCATCACTCTTTCAAATTTGCGCGATAAAGTGGCTTATAGCAGGGTTTTACATCATATAGAGGTCCATGCTCATGCGAGCTATTCAGATTTTTGATGATATTCAGCAGGTCTATATCGACTTTATCGCGAACCGCCAATATCCACGTTTGGAAAGTTTAAACAATTGGGGCAAGAACCGTTTTTTCTTCAGTCAGTATTTTCGCATGATTGAAGATTGGCATCTGACTGAACAGATTGTGATTGAATTTAATCAACAATTTTATAGTTTGGATACAGGGACGGCGCCTGACTTTATGGATCAAGACAAATACATGGCTTGGTTGATGGAACAATTACAAATATTAAAATAAGTCCTTTTCATTCAAATTATTCAGCACAGCTTCGAGATATGTTATGCAATTCAAAGCCATCCTTTAGCGGATGGCTTTTTTTGTTGCTAGCGAACTTAATTGGGGGGAGCGTGGTCTGAGCTAGTATGAATGGCGCAGAAAACGTGAGCCCTAAAATTGTCCTGAGGCATTGGATTTGCAAATTTTATACAACTATTAATCAATAGTGTGACTTAAATCACTTAAAATACGCCGAAAATTTAAACATAAATTTTTAGCCAGCAGCCCATAACGCATAAGAAGCTGAGCTGTATTGAACTTGCAAACATTCTAACCTTAGACCGATTGGCTTTGAATGAAAGGTTTATCGCCATCTTTAGAGATGATTTTTTTTAGCGTATGAAAAAATTAATACTGCTATGGCTTGCCATATGTGCGGTTTCATTGGTGTCGATAGGCTATACCTATGAATTATTCATTAGCCCTGTTTGGGTGGTAAATGTATTCGCGGCCTATGGCATGATTTTAATACGGAAGCATTTAAGCCACGACTTACTGATCGTGCTCTATGCTTTTAGTGCGATCTTTGTGGCCTCGCTGATGGTCGATCCCGCCAAAACTTTAGAAGATAAATTTCTCCTGTGTGCGATTTCGGCATTTCAAATTTGGGTATTTATTAAAGCCTATTTGGCACTGAGCCATTTAAAAAAGCGCCGCTTTAAACGAACCTTGATGCTAACTGTTCCGAGTATCGTGGGTGCTTTTGCAGGCAGTCTGTTGTTCGTGGCATGCTTTCAGATGGACAACCAATACTTTGCCTTTGTTGATTATTTTCTAGAGCAATTTGCAACAAGTTTGGCTGTGGTGTGTTTATTATTTGGTGTTCAGCGCTGGATGAATGTACCGTGGATGGATTATGGCTATCTGATCGTGGCATTGGCCGTGCAATATGTGATCTCAAATGATCAGATCTTCTATGCCTGCATGGTCTTGCCTTTATTGATGTGTTATTACGCGATCAAATACGACCTCAAAACTTTTTGCTGGCTGATTGGTTTAATGACGCTGATCTGTGGCTGGTATGGTGCCATGCCATTGGCTGGGGAATATTGGTCAGATGCACAAATACATATGCTCTCGCGGATCAGTTCTTATCGTTTGGCATTGGGTATTTATCTGATCATTTTTCTGTTTATTTGTGAGCTGTATGCACGAAATAAACGCCTGTATTTGGCTTTGCAACGTGTGAGTTTTTGCGATGAGTTGACGGGGCTGAAAAATCGCCATGCCTTTAAAGAACAAATATTTATAGAGGGTGCGGTTGATAAAGGCTGTATCATTTTGCTCGATGTCGATAATTTTAAAAAAATTAATGACCAATATGGGCACCAAATAGGGGACAGTGTTTTGGTGCATTTGGCAAAAATCTTAAAAAATTGTAGTCCACGCGCTAGTTTTATCAGTCGCTGGGGCGGTGAAGAATTTTTAATTTTGCTCGAAGGTGCCGATTTGGAGCAGGGTAAAATGTTGTGTGAAACAATTTTGGAACGCTGCGAACATGTGCCGTTTCGAAAAGATCAATTAAGGCTAGATGTCAGCTTTAGTATGGGCTTGGCCGAGTTTCAACAGTTGAGTTTGCCCAATTACTCCACGACTTTACAGCATGTCGATGCCTGCCTATATCAGGCGAAATCACAGGGGAAAAATCAGTTTGTTTATCAAAAGATTATTCCGTTAGCAGAAAGCAATATTGCAGTCTAAATCGGCATAAAAAAAGATGCCGTGAAGGCATCTTTTTTTAGCATTTAATCAACGATTAAGCTGCTTTTTTGAACCAAGAAAAGAAACCTTTTTTCTCAGCTTTTGCTGCTTCAGCTTTTTTCTCTGCACATTTTTTAGCGCAGTCTTTTTTCGCTTCAGCTTTTACTTCTTCAGTTTTAGTTTCAACAGCTTCTTTTGCATCAGTTGCTTTTTCTACAGCTGCATCTTTTGCTTCAACAGTTTTTGCTACAGTCGCGTCTTTTGCTGCAACAGTGTTCGCAACAACAGCGTCTTTAGCCGCTACAGTTTTTGCTACAGTTGCATCTTTTGCTGCAACTGCAGTTTCTTTAGTTGCTGCTGCTTTTTCTACAACTGCTTTTTTCATGTCAGCAGTTTTTGCTTTAGTAGTTTCTTTCACTGTTAAAGTTTTAGTTTGAGTCGCTTTTTCTGCAATAGCCACTTGAGTTTTAGCAGCATCTTTAGTTGCTTGAGCAGCAGCTACAGTTGCAGTTTTCGCTTGTGCAGCTTGAGCTTTTACAGCTTCAACAGCAGTCGCAGGTTTTTGTTCTACAGCAGTAGTTGCCATAGCAGAAGTTGTAGCAGCAACTAAAGCAACAGCTAAAGTAGTTTTGATCGCGTTCATAGTCATCACTCTATAAAACTTAGTTAAAATAAGGCATTGTAAATTTTATGCCTTATCAACAGCGCTTAGGTTACACGGCACAGAGTGAGGGATTCGATTGTGTGAATATTCCACCAATGTTACAAACGGATAACATGGTGTTACGCAGAAAAACAAACAAAAACAGCGTACATTGCACAGTATTCGAAATTTTCAATTCAAAGCTGATTTAAAATCACTGTTAAAGCCGTTATGGTGAATATACATTTCCGCTATTGGTATGGCATAAAAATAACGTCGCATGAGGGATAACTACAGATGCAGCAGCTTATTTGTTATAAACAGCTCCCTGTGTGGACGCAGCAGTCGATTCCGCAAGGTTTTAAACAACAGCACAATACCAAAGCAGGCACTTGGGCAAAACTCACCGTGCTGCAAGGTGAAGTAAATTTTGCCATGTTAGATGCGTCTGGAAATATCCTTTCCACGCATGTATTTAGTCCAGACCAGCCACCACCGTTTATAGAACCGCAGGCGTGGCACAAGATTGTCTCTGCGAGTGATGATGTGCAATGTCAGTTGAGTTTTTATTGTTTAGCACAGGACTATTTTTATAAGAAGTATCAACTCAGCCCAACACATTCAGAACTTTTGGCAGCAACACCATATTTGCAAGGTGGTCGAGCTTTGGATGTCGGCTGTGGTCAGGGGCGTAATTCGCTGTACTTAAGTCAGTTGTCTGAGCAGCATTTTGAGGTGGATGCATGGGATGTCAATCCACACAGTTTGCATAAGCTGCAAGAGGTGATCACTGCGGAAGGCATGGAAAATATTCATGTACAGCAGCGTGATCTAAACGCTGACCCAAGCATTGCAGGTACATACGACTTTATTTGCTGTACCGTGGTGATGATGTTTTTAGAGGCCAAGACAGTGAAGCCACTGATTCAGCAGATGCAGCAAGCCACAAATATCAATGGCTATAATTTGATTGTCTGTGCGATGGATACGTCTGATTTGCCCGTGCAGCCTGACTTTCCATTTAGCTTTAAAGCCGGGGAGTTAAGTGCTTTGTATGAGGGCTGGAAAGTTGTGAAATACAATGAAAATATCGGAGAGCTGCATCGGGTGGATGCGGAAGGGAAGCGGATTAAACAGCATTTTGCGACCTTGTTGGCGCAGAGGGTTTAATTTTTACTTGTTCTCTAGTGGGTGTATTTCTTTTAAGTAAACTAGCGTGACAAGTTGGGACGCATTGTGTTAGAAATAAGTGTAAATAAGATACTTTTTACTTTATTAAAAGAAATAATTAGAGATAATACGCCAACTGATTTTTATGCTTTTGCAAAAAATTTGGGTTAACAAGGCGGAGGTGTACAAATGAAAGCTTTAGATATTGCAAACTATATTGTTTGTTATGCTGCTGAAAATCATAGTGAACAGCCTTTAACGCATTTGAAATTACAAAAAATTTTATATTATGTAACTACTGAGTTTTTGAAGCAAAATCTTGAAATAGAAACTTTGTATCCAGAGAAAGTCGAAAAGTGGCAATTTGGTCCTGTTGTTTCTGTTGTTTACAATGAATTTAAGACTTATGGTGGTAAACCAATTACTAGTCCTACAAGTGAAATTATTTTTTCTGAGGATGATTTAGATTTTGAAATTAAAGATTTTGATGTTGCTTCTTTTGAAACACAGAATGAATCTTTAGTTGCTGTAGCTAAAAGAGTAATTGAAAAACTAATTATCAAAGATGCTTTTACTTTGGTGGATATGACACATCAAGAAAAAGCATGGATTGATGCAGAGCCTAAAATTAAGAATGGGGAAAGAGGGCTTACATATACTTCTAATGAGTTACGTGAAGCTACTAATATAATATGAGCCTTGATAAGTTAATTGATTACCATCTTAAGCCGTCTGATACTTTAAGTAACAGGCGGTTTATTACTTATAGCGCTGCTTTTTTTATTAGAGAAGTTCCAGCATATATTGTTACTGAATCAGGAGAAACATTTTATGATATCCCTTATGATAGGGTAACTGAGATAGTATTCAATCAAGATTGTGAAATTGAGAAAAGCGAGCTTGATGACTTAAAAGGAGCTATTTCTGAAAGAATTATAAAGTTTCTATCTGAAAAGGGTATTCCTGAGGATTTGAAGCATAAGCTAGAAAATGTTCCTCGCGCCGAAGGCGAGTCTATCGAGGATAGTTGTAATAAACATATCGTAGCTTGTTATAGAAAACTTGTTGGTCATATTGGCTTAGCTGCAATACAAAAAGAATTTATTTTAGAAGCTGCTGGGCGAGCTGATAGAATTGCTAAAGAAGCAGAAAAAACCGCAAAGCAGGCAACTGAGGCGGCTATTCAATCTTTAAAGAATACTGAAAACTCTACAACTCAGTTTGTCACTATTTTAGGTATATTTGCATCAATCATCGTGGCCTTATTTGGTGGAATGAGCTTAGTTAAAGCAGCAGTGGAATTGCTTACGAGTGAAGGAAGTTTGCCTCTATTTGTATTTGTGGTTTCGGTTTTAATGTTGAGTTTTTCAGGGTTAATAGTTCTATTAACAACGTGGATTACATCTCTTAATAAAGAAAAATCTGAAAATAGTTATCTTTGGACTAAGGTGATTTTATTTTGCTTTTTAATCGTTTGTTGCGTTGTATCTGGCCTCATTTCATATGATTTATCAAAAAGACCTAAAGTAGAAAAAGAAACACATAGTGCAGATATTAAACTTGAATTAAAAGCAAATTGATAAAGAAACCCCGCAATAAGCGGGGTTCTTTTTATCTCAGTATTTAATTAAATATTAAACACGTTCGATAATAGTCGCGATACCTTGACCAAGGCCGATACACATCGTCGCAAGACCGATTTGTGTATCTTGCTGTTCCATTACGTTCAACAATGTTGTTGTGATACGCGCACCAGAACAACCCAATGGGTGACCCAATGCAATCGCACCACCGTTCAAGTTCACACGGTCTTGTTGATCATAAATGCCTAAGCCTTTAAGAACAGACAAACCTTGTGCTGCGAATGCTTCGTTCAACTCAAACGTTTGAATATCAGCAATTGACAAGCCAGCACGTTTAAGCGCTTTTTGAGTTGCTGGTACAGGACCATAACCCATGATCGCAGCATCACAGCCTGCAACCGCCATAGAACGAATCACAGCACGTGGCTTAAGACCTAAAGCTTGAGCACGTTCAGCAGACATCAATAACATTGCAGACGCACCATCAGACAATGCTGATGAAGTCGCAGCAGTTACTGTACCGCCTTTCGGATCGAATACTGGACGTAAAGCTTGGAATGCTTCAAGGTTTGCATCAGGACGAATCACTTCATCGATATCGCACAGAATTTTGAAGCCATTCGCATCGTGCCCTTCAACGCCCACGATTTCATTTTTGAAACGACCTTCTTGTGTTGCAGTCCAAGCACGGCGGTGTGATTCAACACCAAACGCATCTTGTTCTTCACGCGAAATACCGTTCATACGACCTAACATTTCAGCAGTTAAGCCCATCATGTTAGACGCTTTTGCATAGTGCTTAGACGCTTCTGGGTTGATGTCGATGCCGTGCATCATGCCAACGTGACCCATGTGCTCTACACCACCAATGATGAAGATATCACCTTGGTTGGTTGCAATTTGCGCAGCCGCCGTGTGGATTGCTTGCATAGAAGAACCACAAAGACGGTTCACTGTTTGACCTGCAACAGTACGTGGTAGGTCTGCTAACAATGCAATGTTACGACCAATGTTCATACCTTGCTCTAGGGTTTGGTTTACACAGCCCCAGATTACGTCTTCAACTTCATTGGTATCAAACTGGTTACGAGCAACAAGCGCGCGTACTAATTCAGCAGATAAGCTGTCAGCACGTACGTTACGGAACATACCATTTTTGGTTTTACCCATTGCTGAACGTACGCCATCAACGATGACAACGTCACGTGGATTTAAAGTAGCCATTCACGTTGCTCCTTAACCGTAGAATTTTTTGTTGTTAGCAGCCATGTCACGCAACATTTGTGGCGCTTCATAAGCCTTACCTAAATACGCATATTTGTCGCAAAGCGCTACGTATTCAGCGACACCTGTTTGGTCGATGTAACGGCATGGACCACCACGGAATGGAGGGAAACCTACACCCATGATCATCGCCATATCTGCTTCAGCAGCAGTCGCTACGATGTTGTCTTCTAGGCAACGAACAGTTTCGTTACAGAACGTCAGCATCATACGGTCAATGATTTCTTGAGCATCAAATTCACGTTTTTCCGCAGTTGCAACAGAAGCCACAAGTTCGTAAGCCACTGGATCAACCACTTTGGCTTTCTTACCTTTACGGTCAAGTTCGTATTTGTAGAAACCAACGTCGTTCTTTTGACCCAAACGTTTTGCTTCGTACATTGTTTGAATTGAACCTTTGAAGTCAGGCTTCATGCGGTCAGGGAAACCTTCTGCCATTACTTCCGCACCGTGTACGCCTGTGTCGATACCCACAACGTCGATGAGGTAAGCAGGACCCATTGGCCAGCCGAATTTTTCCATGACTTTGTCGACTTGTTGGAAATCAGCACCGTCTTTCAATAGAAGGTCAAATGCACCAAAGTAAGGGAACAATACGCGGTTCACCAAGAAGCCTGGGCAGTCGTTAACCACGATTGGTGTTTTACCCATTTTCTGAGCAAGAACCACAGTCGTTGCGATTGCCTCAGCAGATGTTTTCTCACCACGGATCACTTCAACCAATGGCATCATGTGAACTGGGTTAAAGAAGTGCATACCAACAAAGTTTTCAGGACGTTGTAGGTTTTCAGCCAAACGTGTGATTGAAATGGTTGATGTGTTAGACGCAATGATCGTGTTTTCACGAACATTTTTCTCAGTTTCAGCCAGTACGATACCTTTTACTTTCGGGTTCTCTGTTACTGCCTCAATCACGATGTCCACTTCTTTAAACTCGTCATAGCTTAAAGTCGGACGGATGCGCGCAAGAGTTTCACCCATTTTCGCCGCAGTCATTTTTTTGCGATCAACTTGTTTAGTCAACAATTTGTTCGCTTCAGACATACCTAACGCCAATTGTGGGTTACCAATGTCTTTCATGATGATCGGTGTGCCTTTGCTTGCCGCTTGGTAAGCAATACCACCACCCATGATACCCGCGCCTAATACAGCGGCTTGGTTGACAGGGTGCGCACCTTTTTCATATTTCTTCGAAGTTTTCTTCACAATTTGGTCGTTAAGGAATAAACCAATTAACGCACCTGCTTGTGGAGTTACAGCCGCTTTAGCAAAACCTTGCGCTTCGATTTTCAATGCTTCATCACGTGGAAGGCTTGCACCTGCTTGTAATGAGTCTAAAAGAAGTTTTGGCGCTGGGTATTGAGCAGGATTTGCTTTTGCAAGAACTGCACCTTTCGCTGTATTGAATGCCATCATTTGTTCAAGCATGTTCAATTTAACAGGATCTAATTTTTCTTGACGTTTTGCTTTCCAGTCTACACGGCCAGCAATCGCTTGTTTTACAAGGTCAATTGCAGCGTCTTGTAGTTTGTCTGCAGCAACAACTGCATCAACAGCACCGTCTTTGAGCGCAGCAGCTGGCTTTTTCGGTGCAGCCATTGCCATCCATTCAACCGCATTGTCGATACCAATCACGCGGCTTAAACGAACCGTACCACCAAAACCAGGGTAGATACCCAGTTTGATTTCTGGAAGGCCAACTTGTGCAGCATCTGACATCACACGATAGTCACACACTAAGCACATTTCAAAACCGCCGCCCAATGCCATACCATTGATTGCAGCAACTTTAGGAACGTTTAGATCTTCAAACGCATTGAAGATGTCGTGAACAGGCAATGCCCAATCCACAATCGCTTGTTCGCCTTGAGCGAAGTTGTCACCGAATTCAGTGATATCTGCACCCACGATAAATGTAGATTTACCTGAAGTAACGATTAAACCTTTGATGTCACCGTTTGCTTTAACAGCGTCAATTGCAGCTTTAAAATCTTCAATTGTTGCGCGGTTAAATTTGTTGACCGACTCACCTTGTAAGTCAAAGCGGAATTCTGCAATTCCGTCCGAAAGCATTTGGACGGTAATGGCATTGCCAGCGTGGATCATGCCTGATCTCCTTTATTTTGGAGGACTTCTAAGTTGATGTTGTGAAGCGAGTACGCGGTTCCTGCGTACACTTTATGCCTCGCTAATCTTACGATAACTATATCTAAAAAGAACATAACAAGTTGTATCAAGCCGTGACGCTAGGGTCATCAAAATTTCTTTTGGAAATAGCCTTCGGATCTGCCTTTAAACGCTATCGCTCTGATTAAATATGTTGAAGCTTATGTTTCAGTTCACATTTTTTTATAAATGTAAGCTATAGATTGAGATGCGAAAGAAAAAATCAAGAAAAAAGCAAGTGTATTTTTCGGCAGAATGGTCAATTCACTTTTACTATTGTCATCCATCTTTGCTGAGACACAGTGTTCTATGCTGCTTATTGAAGCGTCACTGAGCACTATGCTATACTCGCCGCGTTCTCAAAAGTTAATTTTTTATTAAGCACAATGCTTATTAGCACCAGGTCCTCATATGATTAAGTGGATTATCCTGGCGGTCTTTGTCATTTCTGCGTTTTATATCCAGCAACGCGGTAAAGTCCGTCATTCATTTTATCGTCAGTTTTTTGATCATTCGACATTGCTCGCACCGATCAATTTTCTCATGTACATGTTTTCAAAAGTGCCGAGCCAACCCTATATCGACACGCAGCATTTTAAAGATTTAAAAGTCTTAGATGAAAACTGGGAAATGATTCGTGATGAAGCCAAGGCCTTATATGAAAAAGGGGGCATCAAAGCATCGAGTACTTATGATGACCTTGGATTTAACTCGTTCTTTAAAACAGGTTGGAAACGCTTTTATTTAAAATGGTATGACTCAGCCCATCCTTCGGCTGCTGAACTTTGCCCAAAAACTACGGCCTTGTTAAAAAATCTACCCACGATTAAAGCCGCGATGTTTACTGAGTTGGCGCCTGACAGTCGTTTAGTCCGTCATCGTGATCCCTATGCCGGTTCATTGCGTTATCACTTGGGCTTACTGACGCCCAATGATGACCGTTGTTTTATTGATGTCGATGGTCAGCGGTACTCATGGCGTGACGGCGAGAGTGTGGTGTTTGATGAAACTTATATTCACTATGCTGAAAATAAAACGGATCAGAACCGGATTATTTTCTTTGCAGACGTTGAACGGCCATTAAAGTCAAAGTGGATGGAAGCTTTTAACCATTGGTTTGGTAAAAATGTCATGACTGCTGCGAGTTCACCGAATGAAAGCGGTGATAAAACGGGTGGTTTAAATAAAGTATTTGGCTATGTCTATCAAATTCGTATAAAAGCCAAAGCCTTGAAAAAAACCAATCGCTCACTGTATTACTTTTTAAAGTGGTTCCTAATGTTGGGGCTGTTCTTCCTGATTTTTGTACGCCCATATTTATTTTAAAAGTAGAATAAATATTGAAAAAATGCGCCCTTAGGGGCGTTTTTTTATGCTGACAGTCAGTGAAATATCAGTTATCGTGGAAGCAGAATAAAAATAATTATGCAGAGCAAATCAGCCAAAAGCAGAAATAGTGTTAGCCAAAATAAGCCAGAACCAGAATAAGCCAGAAAAAGTGAGCCAATAGACGAGGAAAATGATGTTGACGTCCAAACTTAAGCCCATGCAAAACCGTTGAGCTGAAAGAAAAGTGTCATCATCAATGATAGCCAAAACCCAAGGGTGAAAACGGTGGAAGCTTTGCATGCAGGCATGAAGACCTACTGCATAGAAACCCTGAGTAAACGCCTGAAGGGATTGATTTGGCGGGAAGGGTATCCGATTCATGAAAGCAACCAACCAAACATTGATGCATCAAATGCATATTTCGATGCAAGATATAGAACGACGTAAACAGTTGCTTGGCTTGACTGATTTAGAGCTGGCGGAACTGGCTTCGATTGGTGGAATTGTGGCGCCAATACTCGACAGTATGGTCGATGAATTTTATGAAAATCAGACCTCAATTCCAGAAATTGCCACTTTGATTGGTGATCTTGATACCTTGAAGCGTTTGCAACGCGCGCAGCATCAATATTTATTGGATTTATTTTCCGGGCGCTATGACAGCGCGTATGTGAATAACCGTTTACGGATTGGTTTGGTTCATAAGCGCATAGGTGTAGAGCCGAAGTTGTATCTCTCTGCGGTGCATACCCTAAAGACCATGTTGTTTCGCTTAATTCAGCGTACCTTTAATGATACGGAACAATATCAGCGGATTATTAACACCTTGGAAAAGCTCTTTATGTTCGACACTACATTGGTGGTGGAAACCTATGTATGGAGTTTGATTAATGAGGTGAAGATCTCCCGTGAAAAAATGGAACAGTATGCGCATGCGCTAGAGTTTCGTGCACAAGAAATGGAAGAACTTTCACAGCGCGATCCATTAACTGGACTCTTAAATGTCCGGCATTTATCGACCTTATTGACCAGTATTTTATATACCGCACAGCGTAATCATGAACCCGTAACAGTAGTGTTTATTGATATCAATGATTTTAAAAAGATCAATGATGAACAAGGTCATCCACGTGGAGATCAGGTACTACAAACGGTTGCTGCGGCCATAAAGTCGGTTGCACGTTTAGATGATCATTGCTTCCGTTATGGCGGAGACGAATTTTGTTTGGTCTTGCCGGGATGTAGTGAAAAGCATGTGGAAGCGAGTTTTATCCCGCGTTTATTAGAAGCGGTGGCTGAAATGGAAGCAGGCTTAAGTTTAAGTATTGGGCTGTGCCAAACAGACCATCAGCAAGGCTATGTAGATGCCATGAGCTTGGTACAACAAGCCGATGCTAAAATGTATCAAGAGAAAAAGAATTATAAACGTTTGCAGGAACAACCTATGTCGAAAGAAGCGTGATCCGAGCGTAAATAACGCCAAAAATAACAATAGATGACTAGCGAAACTTGAGCTAAATGGATCTCCATATTCTTGAAAATAATGTGATAAGTATGCTTATTTCCTGCAAAAATAAAGCTGAAATAGCAGATGCATCCTGCAAAATCTTGTATAGAATAAAAGCAGTTGATGGGGGATAAGATGCAAGTTTTTCGTTCAAAAAAAGATTGGTGGGTGGTGGCGTTTATTGTTTGTATGAGCGGTTTACTCATTCAATTATTACTCACCATGCAAGCCAAAGGCACGATGCAGCAATATCCTCTTCATACCGCGGTGTATATTTTAACGGTGTTATTGCTGTGGTGGCCAATATTCAATACACGTTATCAAATTTCCGCTACAGAATTAAACATCCGTAGCATGTTTCTACATTGGCAGATTCCTTTGCAGGATATCCAACGCATCAGTGCAAGTCAGGATTTGTCTGCGGCACCTGCGCTTTCCATTAAACGTTTAAAAATTGAATATCTTCGAGATGGCAAAACCAAATTTGTCATGGTTTCACCGAAAGATCCGCAAGCTTTTGCTAAAGCGATTGGTGTTCCAATCCAATAAATATAAGAATGCTGAATAAAGGTATGTGAGCATGCCTTTTAAAGACCAGTAAATTATTTAATAATAACCAATTGTCCAAGTTGTGCATCTAGGTGTATTTTAGTTTGTTCGGGATGATTCAAAAAATACACCGCCAAAATAGGTTCAAGTTCAACCCGTATTTTTCGTGCTAAATGTCGTGCGCCATAACGAATATCATGGTTCTTATAAAAATGTGCTTTGGCTGCATCTGTGAGTTTGATACTGCGTTTTTGATGTTGTAGGCGTTGATTAAGTTTTTCCAGTTCAATCTCCACCAAACGAGGTAAAGCATCATCTTGAACGGGTTGATATTGCAGTACACGGTCAATACGGTTAATAAATTCAGGGTCGAATTTACGTTGCATTACTTTTTCAATAATGCTGCTGACCGGCACGCGTTTGAGACAAACCTTCTGTATTTTTTCGGGTAAAAAATTTAACTTATCTAGATATTGCTGTGCCGCTTGTGCACCGACATTGCTGGTCATAAAGATCATACAATTACGAAAGTCGATGGTTTTTGTACCTGAGGTTAGGGTTAATTTTCCGCTATCCAGCACATTCATTAAGCCGCGAAGAACTTCGGTTGACGCTTTTTCCAGTTCATCAAAAAGCACGATTCCCGGTCGGGTATGACTACCTGCAATGGCAACTTCATCAAATAAACTATGGCCTTCTTTCGAGCCGACATAGCCCGGAGGAGCACCAGTAATGGCAGCCGCATAATGTTCCTGTGCGAGCGTGTTCATATCAATACGGCAAAAGGCATCAGACCTGCCATAAATCACTTCACTGATTAAACGCACAGTTTCGGTTTTACCAACACCTGTCGGTCCAAGCATTAAGGTTACGGAGAGCGGTCGTTCTGGACTGGAAAAATCAGCCTTGACCACATGCAGCATTTTTTCAATTTCGTCTAATGCTGCTTCTTGTCCAATGATCCGTTGCTTTAGGCGTTGCATAACGTCATGCGGTTCAAAATGAAAACGCGGCTTACCCATCAAACGGTTTTTTTCAGCAGTGCTATGCGTCGAAGTTGTCGGGTGTGCGACATGGATGGCGGGATTGGCGTTCGTCATGCATCATGTTCCTAAAGCGGGATGTTTTGAGCATAGCAAATTTAGAATTTTGCATTAATAGCTTTTAGCAATCAGATCATTGCTATGAGCAACAATAAATTTGCGGGATTGCTTGAAAATGTAGGTAAAAGCATCACATCATGTCAAAGAGCAATATCGAAGACGGAACAAGGCAAAAGTGAACGAAAACGCACGCGAACATATTGAAAAAATTCTTGCCAATATGACGACTCTACCCGGTGTTTACCGCATGCTGGGTAAAGATGGTGAGTTGCTGTACGTGGGTAAAGCAAAGAATTTAAAAAATCGTGTGTCGAGTTATTTTGTCAAAACTATTGAGCATCCCAAGACGCAGGCTTTGGTTGCCCGTATTTATGATATTGAAAGTTTGGTGGTGCGTTCTGAAACGGAAGCCCTATTGCTCGAACAAAACCTGATTAAGTTGCATCGTCCGCCGTATAACATCATGCTGCGTGATGATAAGTCTTATGTTTATATTTTTATCTCTGCCGATAAACCCTATCCACGAATTGCCGCAGGACGTGGGAAAGGTAAGCATCAAGCTGGTAAGTTTTTTGGGCCTTATCCGAGTGCTTATAACGCGCGTGATACTTTGGTGGTGCTGCAAAAACTGTTTAATGTGCGTCAGTGTGAAAATAGCTATTTTTCGCAGCGCAAACGACCATGCTTGCAATACCAAATTAAACGCTGTTCCGCGCCTTGTGTGGGTTTGATCTCACCCGAAGATTACAAAGAAGATGTCAATAACTCGATTCGGTTTTTACAAGGCGACACTAAAGAGCTTAATCAAGAGCTGATTGGGAAAATGGAAGCTGCGGCAGAAGCTTTGGAGTTTGAAAAGGCGGTGTTTTATCGTGATCGTATGGCACTGCTACGTGATGTACAAACTCAGCAAGCGATTTATAAAGTCAAAGGCGAGGCAGATATTATTGCCATTGCTTATCAAGCCGGTGTGACCTGTGTGCAAATCATGCATGTGCGCAATGGCAAAATGCTCGGCGGAAAGAGTTATTTCCCTGATATGCAGGGTGATGATCTAGGTCAAATGCTCTCAGATTTTATTGCCAATTTTTACTTTCAAGTGGCAGATGAAATCCCTGCAGAACTTATCATCAATGTCGATATTCCAGATCGCAAAGACATGGAAGATGCGTTGTACCAGCACTTTGAAAAGCGGATTCAAATCAAACATAAAGTGCGTGAAACCCGTGCAGAGTGGCAAGAATTGGCACAGATGAATGTGCAGCACGCCATTAAAGGTAAATTGGCCGATCATTTTGAATTGAATGAGCGCTTTCATCAGTTAGAGCAAGTCGTTGGGCGGCCGATTGACAGTATTGAGTGTTTTGATATTTCTCACACTATGGGTGAGGCAACTATCGCGTCTTGTGTGGTCTTTGATGCGGGCGGCGCAAGAAAGCGTGACTATCGACAATTTTCAATCAATGATATTACTGAAGGCGATGATTATGCTGCTATGCGTCAAGCACTGACCCGCCGCTATAAAAAGCATATGTTGCCCGATTTGCTATTAATTGACGGGGGTAAAGGTCAATTACACATGGCGATGGAAGTCATGCAAGAACTCGAGCTCGATGCCTTTATGGTCGGGGTGTCCAAAGGTGAGGGGCGTAAACCAGGTCTGGAAACCTTGCACTTTACCGATGGTGAAAAAATCCAATTGCCCGAAGACCATAAAGCCCTGCATTTGATTCAACAGGTTCGTGATGAAGCCCACCGATTTGCCATAACTAAACACCGAGCGAAAAGAGATAAAAAGCGCGGCTCATCGGTACTTGAGGTGATTCCGGGCTTAGGGCCAAAACGTCGTCGGGATCTTTTGACTCATTTTGGTGGCATTCAAGGGGTGTTGAAGGCTTCTGAAAATGATTTAAAACTAGTGCCGGGGTTAGGCGATGTGATGGCGCGCACCATTTATAAAATTCTGCATGAATAGAGCGAACTAGCCCCAATCGATGACGGGGTCAATTCTGAATTTGCCAAAATGCTCATTGACGCATGAGTCACTGATCATTCACATCATTTAATTTTTATACAATGATATAAAAATCAAAAATATGATCAGGGATGATGATGTCACTCGCACAGTTGTATCAACATATTGAACACAATGAATGGGTTGAGATTCCAGAAGGATGGTTGCAAGGACGTACGATCTATGGCGGCTTAGTGGCTGGCATGATGATGCACAAAGCCGTTGTCACCATTGCCGATCCGCAGCGACGTTTACTCAGTTGTAATGTGACCTTTGTTGGGCCAGTACAATTGGCGCCCGTGCGTTTAAGTGCTGAAATTTTAAGACAGGGCAAATCCGTCACCACTATCGAAGTTCGACTTTGGCAAGATGATGCCGTACAAAGCATTTTATTGGCGAGCTTTGGTGTTCCACGTGAATCAAGCATTGCCGTCAATCAGGAGCGTCAAGCACCCGATTTTCCTGAAGTGAGCAGCTTAAAGATTGCCGGACATCATCCACTTGCACCCCAGTGCTTTCAGCAAATGGATTTGGCCTGGGTAGATGGGCAGTATCCGTGTACTGCAAGCAAAAAGCCTGACTTTAGTGGTTGGATGCGTTTTAACCCAGAACGTCATGATAACCGTAAGATGACTGTTGCTGACCTAATGGTCTCGATGGATATGTGGCCGCCCGGTGTACTGCCTATGTACAAAACCATGGCACCTGCGAGTTCTTTAACGTGGACATTGACCTATGTACATCCCTTGCAATCAAACTTACATAATTGGTTTAAATATAAAGTATTTACCGATTATGCAGCGGATGGATACGCTACAGAATATGCTCATTTATGGGATGAAAATAACCAGTTGATAGCGATTGCGCGACAGACTGTTACGGTGTTTGCCTAGTGACACTGCGGGGCATTTCGTATAAAGTGAGTGCAACTAACGATGGATAAATCCTCAAATTATTTTGCATTTTCATCGTGCATGAGGGGAAAACTGGGGTGTCTATGACAACAGGTCGAATCCTGAATATTCCTAATATTTTAACATTGGCACGAATTGCTTTAATTCCTGTGTTTTTGTTGGTGGCGTACTGGCCACCTGCAATGGGCGTGGGTGAGCATGCTGCAAGCATGTCACGTCATATATTGCTGACTGCTATTTTTGTGATCGCAGCTGTCACTGACTGGTTTGATGGCTACCTTGCAAGAAGTTTAAATCAGACTTCAGCATTTGGACGTTTTCTCGATCCTGTTGCAGATAAACTGATGGTCGCAACTGCGTTGATCGTCTTGGTGCAATGGCAACCGACCATTTCGATGGCCTTTGCAGCGATTGTAATTATTTCACGTGAAATCACGGTGTCTGCCCTACGTGAGTGGATGGCTGAATTAGGCGCGCGTACCAGTGTTGCGGTTTCAACCGTTGGTAAATATAAAACAGCATTTCAGATGATTGCGATTTCAGTATTTTTGCTGAATTGGCAGCCCCTAGAAATGTTGGCGTATGGGTTGCTCTATACAGCCGTGGTTTTAACGTTATGGTCGATGTTTATTTATTTGAAAGCTGCATGGCCGTATTTAAAACAACCTTGATTTAAAAGTAAGTTACTAAAAGCTCCGTGATCGGGGCTTTTTTATTGCCGAGCTTTTAGAAAAAATTGAGGGTTTGTCTAGTTTGAACAGCGCTTCATTTGATTAGAGCTTGAAGTTAAATGTGAGATGTTAGCGCAAATTTTGGATAAAAAAATTCCCAGATTTTGGGGGAAATCTGGGAAGGAAAATCGGGGTTACTTATCGCTATTATGGAAGATGTTTCCATCTTCTTGATTGCTATTATAGGAAAGCAGATTTAGAAATACATGGAGTTTATTGTAGTGTAATGTTGTGTTTTATTGAGAAATGTATCACAAATTTACATTAAGAATTTTTGATACAAATTGGCCGATAACTTTGGTAGGTTTTGTTTGGATTTAAACAATGAAAATCGATATATGTGATGATAAAAATACATTTAACATTATTTAAATAATAGATTCATCTATTTAAGTTTAAATAAAATTGATCAATGGATAAAAGATATTTCAGCAATGATGAAGATCATTTCCCAATGAAAAGCTTACACAGACGTCATCTTTGTTTTGCGAAAATAGCAGTGCTCCGAAGCAAAAAAAGAGTCCTTTTCAGACTTTATTTTGAAATTACGCACTTCGCTTGTCTTGCGTAATTTTTAGAGCAATAAAAAAGAATCCCCAAGATTGGAGATTCTTTTCAATTAAAGCCTACGCACAGCATAGCTGCTTGTCTTGCGGCGTGGCGGAGCAGTGCTCCGCTTTATCACGCCTCAGGCTTTAGGCCTTCGGCTTTTTCTAAAGATTCATCATTGCTGAAGAATTTTTCACGCTGTTCTTCAAGAAACTTTTTTGCATCTGGTTCAAACACATTCAAACGCTTTTCGTTGATTAATGTTGTTTGGTGTTTTAGCCATTCTTGCCAAGCTTGTTTAGATACCGTATCAAACAATTCTTGTCCCTTCGCACCCGGGAATGGTGCAAAGTCTAAACCTTCCATTTCAGCCTGATATTTACGGCAAAAAACTTGTCGAGACATATCAATACTCCATTTAACTTGAAAAAGTTATGCGTAAAGTTTTTCTAAACGTGCGTGTGCGCGTTCAATTGCTGCTTCAACTTGAGCAGGTGCAGTACCACCAATGTGGTTACGTGCATTGACAGATGCTTCAAGTGTTAATGCTTTTTCGAAGACATCGGCCTGAATCAAGTCAGAGAACTGTTGAAGTTGCTCAAGGGTTAATTCTGAAAGATCTTTGCCTTCTTGAACACCGAGAGCAACTGCTTTACCCACAATCTCATGTGCATCACGGAATGCCACGCCATTTTTAACGAGGTAGTCGGCAAGGTCAGTTGCAGTTGAGAAGCCACGCAGCGCTGCTTCACGCATGATGTCAATGTTTGGCACTAGTGCAGGGATCATGTCGGCAAATGCCATGAGTGAGCCACGAACAGTATCGATTGCATCGAATAGTGGTTCTTTATCTTCTTGGTTGTCTTTGTTGTATGCCAATGGTTGACCTTTCATCAGGGTCAATAGGCTCATCAAGTCACCATATACACGGCCAGTTTTACCACGGATCAACTCAGGAACGTCTGGGTTTTTCTTTTGCGGCATGATTGAAGAGCCAGTGCAGAAACGGTCAGGAATGTTCACAAATTTGAACTGAGCCGATGTCCAAAGAATCATTTCTTCTGACATGCGTGATAAATGCATCATGATGAGTGATGCTGCCGCATTGAATTCAATACCAAAATCACGGTCAGATACGGCGTCTAAAGAGTTTTCAGCGACAGCTTCAAAACCTAGTAATTCTGCAGTGAATGCGCGGTCGATCGGGTAAGTTGTTCCTGCAAGTGCAGCAGAGCCTAAAGGTAGGCGATTTACACGTTTACGGCAGTCAATTAAACGTTCTGAGTCACGTACCAGCATTTCAAACCATGCCATTAAATGGTGACCAAAAGTCACTGGCTGTGCAGTTTGTAAATGCGTGAAGCCCGGCATGATGGTATTGGTATTTTTCGCCGCTAAGCCCAAAATACCTTTTTGTAATTTTTGCAATAATTCTAAAATCGCATCGATTTCGTCGCGAACATACAGACGGATATCGGTTGCAACTTGGTCATTACGACTACGACCGGTGTGTAGTTTTTTACCTGTAATACCGATACGTTGAGTCAAGCGTGACTCAATATTCATGTGCACATCTTCTAGGTCAATGCGCCATTCGAAGTTACCCACTTCAATTTCTGCTTTAATGGTGTTTAAGCCATTAATAATATCGTCACGCTCTTGTTCAGTTAGAACGCCAACTTTTGCAAGCATGGTTGCATGTGCAATTGAACCTGCAATATCTTGTTTATAAAAGCGTTGGTCAAACTGTACAGATGCTGTAAATTCAGCAACAAAAGCGTCAGTAGCTTCGGAAAAACGACCGCCCCACATGCCTGAAGTTTGGGCTTGTGACGGATTTGAGGAATTAGAAGATGTGGTCATGTCGGCTCAATAAGATAAAAAGCATAGAACTGAGCAAGAGTATAGCAAATTCGAACCCAGTTGCCGAAGGGCAAGTTGATCAAACTTTTAGACAGGGTTTAGGTCTATGACAATTTCTGTATTTTCAGGAAAAATGGGCCGTTGGCACTATCTGTGGGAGCTGTTTCTTGCGGGCAATATCTTGGCTTTGGTTTTGGTCTTGGCACAAGCTCAATCGTGGCAAGCCTTAAGTGTTTCCAGTGTCATGCAGCATGTGTTGTTTATTAACTGGATATTATTGGCATTTGCAGCATTTTCAGAGCTTTTGCAGAGCAAGACGCGTGGTTTAAGCATGAAAATGCTCATGTTTAGCGGGTTTGTTTTATTGCAAGCTTTGGTGTTATTCACCACCTTAATTTTAAATGTTTTGATCTATTTTGGTGAAAATTTCAGTTTAGCTGGTTTGAGTGCAGATGTTTTAACTGCTGGTGTGGTTTTAAATCTGAGCTATGGGGTGTTGCTTGGGGCATTTTGTTTTCGATATTTATATTTAAGAGAACAGTGGGGTCGACAACATCATAGTGAATTAAACTCACGCATTCAGGCTATGCAAGCTCGGATTCATCCACATTTTTTATTTAATAGCTTAAACAATGTGATTAGCTTGATTGCGATTGACCCAGATAAAGCGGAGCAAATGCTACTGAATTTATCTCGATTGTTCCGTGCAAGTTTTCAAGAATTGAAGTTGGTAAGTCTCAAAGATGAGATCGATCTGTGTCAGCGTTATTTGGCCATTGAACAAATGCGTTTAGGTGATCGGCTTAAGGTGGAGTGGAAACTAGAAGGTATTGAACAATACGCTCAAGTACAAATTCCACTATTAACTTTACAACCTTTATTAGAAAATAGTATTTTTCATGGAGTTGAAAAGATTTTGACAAAGAGTACGATAAATATATTGATTGAAATATTACAAAATCAAATTAATATCGTTATTACAAATCCCTATACACAGGATACAATTAAATTACGTCAGGGGAATGGTATTGCCATCGAAAACGTGAAACAGCGACTTGAGGCATATTATGGTCAGCATGTCACTTTTCAAACCTACGCAGGCGAGGGAATGTATACGACTGTGGTGCAATATCAATATAAATAGAAATCTCAGTTGACCAATAAAAATAAATGACGTTAACGAGATAAGGAGGAGAAATGGACATCCTAATCTGTGATGATGAGCCTCTAGCAGTAGAGCGATTGTCACGTTTAGTCACTCAACTTGGACATCAAGTGGTTGCGAAAGCTTCACATGGTCAACAAGCGATTGACTTGGCTCAAAGCCTCGAGCCTGATGTCATCTTACTAGATATACAAATGCCTGAAATGGATGGGTTGACTTGCGCGAAATTGTTGCGTGAATTAGACCCCATGCCCGCTATTATTTTTTGCACTGCATATGATCATCATGCACTTGATGCATTTAAATCGAATGCAGAGGGATATTTACTAAAACCAGTTATGCAACAGGAATTGCAGCAGGTTTTAGATCATTTAACTAAATTAACCCAAGCTCAATTGAGCACGATAAAACAAAAAGAAAATATGGACGAAATTAAAATCAGCCGCCATCAAATCGCGGCAAAGACCTATCGTGGTGTAGAGTTGGTACCTGTGGAAAATATTTACTATTTTCTTGCAGATCAGAAATATGTCACTGTTCGGCACAAAAATGGCAGCGTACTCATTGATGAAACGCTGAAAGATTTAGAGCATGAATTTGGTGATCGTTTTATACGCATTCATCGCAATGCCTTGGTGTCTGTGAGCTTTTTAGATGGTTTGGAAGTCGTAAGCTCGGGGCAATATCAGGTGCGTTGTCGAGATTTAGACGAGCGCTTGGCGGTCAGCCGTCGACATTTACCGAATTTGCGTGAGCGAATACAAAAATTATAGGGCAAGGGTCAAAGTACATTGCGAATTAAGCTTGCATTTTCAACTGAGCAAGTTAAGTTTAGAATAATAGCCCTATAGACTGTATTTTAAAATTTATGAATATCCTTAAGATCGCAACTCGACAAAGCCCGCTTGCACTTTGGCAGGCGGAACATATTCGTGCACGCTTAGAAGCACTTCATGCAAATTTGAAAGTTGAGTTGGTGACCTTTGTGACTCAAGGTGACAAGATTCTAGATACCCCTTTAGCCAAAATTGGGGGAAAAGGATTATTTGTAAAAGAATTAGAAGCGGCGTTGTTGGATGGTCGTGCAGACTTAGCAGTTCATTCGATGAAAGATGTGCCAATGGCCTTGCCTGAAGGTTTAAGCTTGGCCGTGATTTGTGAGCGTGAAGACCCATTAGATGCTTTCGTTTCAAATACCTATAACAGTTTTGATGAGTTGCCACAGGGTGCGAAGGTGGGGACATCGAGCTTGCGCCGCAAATGCCAAATTTTAAAACAACGTCCAGACCTTGAGATTATTGATCTGCGTGGCAATGTGGGTACGCGTTTATCTAAACTCGATGCGGGTAACTATGATGCGATTATTTTGGCCAGTGCAGGGCTAAAGCGTTTGGGTTTAGCAGAGCGTATTCGTCATACTCTTGAGCCTGTTGTGAGTTTACCTGCAGTTGGACAAGGTGCATTGGGCCTAGAATGTCGTAGCCAAGATCAAACTGTATTGGATTTAATTTTGCCCTTAATGCATACAGAGACCAATGCCTGTGTACGCGCAGAACGTGCATTTAATGCATATCTAGAAGGTGGCTGCCAAGTACCGATTGCAGGTTATGCAACCTTAGAAAATGGTCAGATTCATTTGGAAGGTCGTGTCGGTAGTGTTGACGGTCAAACCTTGTTGAAAGCACAGCAAGTAGGTCTTCCTGAACAAGCTGAACAGCTCGGTGTCAAATTGGCACAAGACTTGTTAGCCCAAGGTGCAGGTGAAATTTTAAAGGCACTGTATTAATACATGCTTTTTATCAATACACGTCCAGCAGATCGTGCAACGCAGCTTAGCTTGACGCTGCGCTCTGCGGGTGTTGCTGTGGCTGAGCTTCCATTACTTGAGCTCAAGCCACGGGCATGGTCAGAAGCATTGGCAGCGTGCTACGCCCAGTTGAGTGCTGCGGATGTATTGGTTGTGGTGAGCCCCTCTGCGGTTACCTTTGGAATGCAAGGTTTGCGTAAGGCAGGCATTTTACTTGATCAGCTTGAACATATTCAATGGGTTGCAGTCGGTGATGCAACCGCAGCAAAGCTAGCTGATTATGGCATTCACAGTGTCGTACCGCAGGTGGAAACCTCGGAGGGAATGCTCACCTTAAGCCATTTAGAACAATTGGAGACTGGGGCTTGCGTTGCATTTTGGCGCGGTGAAGGCGGTCGTCAATTTATGATGCAGCAGTTGCTAGCACGTGGCATTCAGGTTCTCAATTTTGTGCTATACGAACGGCATCTACCGGAAGAGACCACTCAAAAAGTAAAAACACTCATTTCTGAACATCAGTTGTCATCTCCATATTGTATGTTGATCACCAGTGAGGCCAGTTGGCTCAATTGGCTTGACCTGATTCATTCGCATTTATCAGTGCTGAGTCATGCACATTTTTTAGTTTTAGGTGTAAGGTTGTTCGAGCTACTTGAGCAAAGTCGTATAACACTGAACAAAGATTTTAAAATTATTCAACTCGAAGATTTAAACGCGACACACATATTGCAGCATGTGCAAGTCGTGCAGGGAAATACATGAAGAAGTTGTTTGTCGTTGTGGTTATTGTCGCCGTACTTTGGTTGGCTAAACTCAGTTTTGACCTATTTCAAGTCAATGCTCAACAAACCGAACTGATGCAACAGCAAACTTTATTGCAACAGCGCAATGCAGGTTTGAATGATCAGGTCGTGGCTTTGAAACGTCAGTTGAGCGGCACAACGACCGAGATGTCGGCTGCAACGACATCGAATGCTTCGATTGCTGCTGAGGCGAACCATAGTATTGAGCCGATGTTGGTTGTGGGCCAGCAACTTGATTTGGTTGAATTTGCCATGCAGCAACAACAATTTGCTGTCGCCTTGGAAAAATTAAACCAATTAGACCAACAATTAGATCAGTTGAGCTTGGCACCTGCACTGCGCATGAGTTTGCATCAGGTGATTCAAAAAGACCGTGAGACCTTAAAGCAATATGTGACAGAGCGTCAGTTGCAGTCTGATAAAGTGAAAAACACCCTGCAATCGATCGATCAATTGTTAGAAAAAGAAATATTAAAGCCCTATAGTTCTAAAGAGCAGCAAAAAGGTCTTTCTTTTTGGCAAAAATGGATTCAAGTCGAATCAGTCGAACAACCAAGTCCCGTATTAATGCAGCGTAGCTTGGTATTAAAAGAAATGCAGTTACGTTTAATTTTGGCTCAGCAAGTTTTAAATCAAGGACAATATCCTCAATTTCAACAAGAAATCACTGAAATTATGCAAATTATGCAGCAATTGCCAGATGCTTCATTAAAACCGATACGCCAACGTTTAGAACAATTAAAGGACATTCCGGTTATTTCTGTACCGCTATTAAATACTCGGGCACTCATAGGATAATCGACTATGAAACATATTTTATTTGCCTATTTATTTATTAGCTTATTGGTTGTTGCCATTATTAGTTTGCTGAGTTTTGGACATGGTGCAGGCTATGTCTATTTATACTGGCGTGAATGGCAAGTTCAATCCAATATTTGGTTTTTAGCATTATTGCTGGCACTACTGAGTTTGTTCGTGCAAATGCTTTGGTATGCGGTTAAACGCTATTTAAGTCGAGAACAGCGTAAATCTGAAACAGTCTTTAGTTTTAATAAACTACATCCCTATGAGCAATTGGCTGTCATTTGGCTTTTAAATGCTGCGCAAGATCAAAAAAACTTTATTCAGCAAGCTTTTACTGAGTCTGGATTATTAAAAGGGGTGATCGATGCGCGTTTATATTGGATTCAGCAACAATATGAAACAGCATTAAATGCATTAACTCAGACTAATCCAATGGCTTTTGAGCTTGCAGAATTGCAACGGATTGAAATTTATTTATCTCAACAAGAGGGTGAAAAGGCTTTAACGCATCTTGAATTTTTAAATCAACATGAACTATCGCCATGGTTGCAAAAAGTCAGTAGTGCCTATGAGCAGCGCCTAACCACGCTATGGGGCATGTTTGCGTTGCAGTTTCCTTGGTTGTATTTGCGTTCGACACGTTATGGACATTTAGATGAGCTGACAAAACAAGCTTGGTTGGAGCAATTATTATCAGCGTTTGATCAAGCTGATGTCGATGACTTACAGTATTTAAAGCAGCGTTATTTGGATTTACAAGATCAAATCACAGAGCGTAAATATGCGGTCAAAGTGCTTTGGTTAAAAGTCTTGTCTCGTATGCCAGAGATGAGTCAGGAGCATGAGCAATTGGCCATTCATTTGCTGGAACAGCAATTTAACAAAGAAGTGTTCTTTTTGTGGTTCCAGCAAAAAATGCTGAAGCAAAACCCTGACTATGTGGCTGTAGAACAGCAGATTCAACGTTGGGAAGAAAAGTATCCTGCGCTGCCTGTTTTTAGTTTTGCAAAATGGAATATTTACCAAGCGACAGCACGTCAAGCTGAAGCAGATGCATTGTTAGAATTATATCCAAATGATGTATTAATGAGTTATTTACGCATCAAGTCAGCCTTAAATCAGCAGGATGACTTGATCAAACAATTAAATTTAATATTTGAAAATAATGCCAATTTTATGGAAATTCGAATATAAGGACATTATATGCAAGAAGATTTAGCTCAATATTCATTGGTTCATACTCAACACGTCGCTTGGGGGGATATGGATGCTTTTGGTCATGTAAATAACGTGCATTATTATCGTTATATGGAAAGTGCGCGGATTGGTTATTTAGATCAGTTGGATATATTTAATCAGTCTGTGGTTACGGTTGTGGCTTCAAGCCAATGTAAATATTTAAGCCCCGTGGTTTATCCTGATATTTTAAAAGTGGCAACGCGCGTTGAAGAGTTAAGGAATAGTGCATTTCGTATGAGTTATATATTATGGAGTGAACAGCAACAAAAAATCGTTGCAACAGGCGATGCAGTTATTGTATGCGTGGATAAAACTACCCTACAAAAAACTTCAATTCCAGAAAGTATAAAAACTAAAATAAAAGCTTTGGAGATTTCAGTGGGAAATAATATTTAAATACAATTTAACTTTATATATTTTAAGGAGTCGTGTTAAAATATTGTAGTAAAATGAAAGTTATTTATTGAATAAAAATTTTATTATAATATTATGAGCGAGTTTTCATAAGCATTATTAAAATGAAATTTCGGAGTGAAAGATTATGCCTGATATTAGTAATTTATCAGTTGAAGAGTTAAAGAAGCTTCAAGTAGAAGCTGAAGCGCTGATTGCATCTAAAAAAGATCAAGCGATTGAAGATGCGTACAACCGTATTGTTGAAATTGCAGAAAATTTAGATTTAAGCGTTGAACAAATCCTTGAATTTGGTTCAAGCAAACGTAAAAAATCAACTCGTAAAGCGGTTGAACCACGTTACCGTAGCAAAACCAATGCAGATGACACTTGGACTGGTCGTGGTAAACAACCGCGTTGGTTAGTGGCTGAGCTAGAAAAAGGCGCGAAACTAGAAGACTTCTTAATTTAAGAATAATTCATGAAATCGTCATATCCTGAGTTCAGGATAATTAAACCAGGCAAATGCCTGGTTTTTTTATCTCTTTGAATTGGCTATGCAGAAAAAGTATGCATAATGTGTCTATAAAGAAAAATGTTTAAATGATGGAAAAAAATTGATGGATCGGTTGTGGTGGGATGATCAATAAAACTAATAATATTCGGTGGCTCATTTTTGCTGCGATCAGTTTTTTAATTTTCGTTATGCTGCAAGTACCAGCAGCGTGGCTCATTACAAAGTTTTATAAAAATAACCAAATGCTACATAACGTCAGTGGCAATATTTGGCACGGGCAAGCAGATTGGACACGAGGAAACTTGAAAGGCTCGTTAAACTGGAACACGCGCCCGTGGGATTTGATTTTATTGCGCTTGGGTGCAAATGTTGAAATTCATAGTGGTAATACCAAACTGCAAGGTGTGATGGGGTATGGTTTTGGCAAAAGTATCAGTATCAAAAACTTAGAGGGTCAAATTGCCCCTGAAACTTTAAAAAGTTTTGCCGATTGGCAATGGCCAATGAATGCCATTCAATTAAAAGATGTGCAGTTTAAATATAAGCCACAACAGGGATTTAGTCGTTCATCAGGCGAGATACAGTGGGCAGGTGGGGATTTATCATTTAGCTTTGCACAGCGTCAAGAGTCAATGAATGTGCCTGCCATGTTGGCCCAATTAAAAGATGATAATGGCAAATTATCGATTGATGTTCGAGATCAACGTGAACAAAAAATGATGAATTTGTCACTTGAGCCAGACCTCATGTTGGATGTGCAATTAACCCAGCGCTTTTTGATGAATGTTGCTTCCTATGAAGGTAAGGCAGGATTAGATACGTATGTGATTAGTTCGCGTAAACCCCTATTGAGTGGGGTGAACTGATGGCTGACTATTTCGAAAAAATCCGCGAGATCAATTGGAAGCAAACAGATCGACTTGCACCTGTGGTCTTGGCTTTAATAATTTTGTACCTGTGCTGGAAGTTAGCCGCTTTATTTTGGTTATTGATTGCACCGCCACAAGCTATGCAGTTAGACCGAGTTGAATTGGGTTCACAGCAAACGCAAGTTCCTAATATTAGTTCTTTTGCCTTGTTTCAGGAAAATCGCAGTTCAGCAGCTGACGCGCAGTTAAATATGGTGTTACAAGGTGTGGTGGTTGGACAGCCAAGTCGCTACTCGTCGGCAGTGATTAAGGTCAATGAGAGTTCAGATCGCTACTTGGTTGGAGAAACCATTCAAGGTTCATCCTACCAATTGGCTGAAGTGTACTGGGATAAGGTGATTTTAACGCAGGGTAATGGTGCACGGCGTGAATTGGCGTTCCAAGGTATTGAAAACGGATTAGATCAACCGATTGTCCCTACAGCCAATGCAACATCAGGCGGATCTTTGCAGAATAACAGCATGCAAAATACAACTGATCCTGCAAATTTAGGGCAAAGCACAACGCAGTCCGCGATTGGTCAGGCCGTACAACGCATGACTGAAAATCGTGAACAATATATGCAGGAAATGGGGGTAAATCCATCAGGTAATGGTGGATTTGAGGTTTCAAACCGAACACCTGCTGCCTTAAGAAATAAATTGGGTTTGCAGCCGGGTGACCGCATCATGTCTTTAAATGGGCAGGCGGTCGGTGCAGGACAATCTGAGGCGCAATTATTAGAACAAGCCCGCCGTGAAGGGCAGGTGAAACTTGAAGTCAAACGTGGTGATCAAGTGATGACCATACAACAGGATTTTTAGTGATGTTTCATCACTTTATAGGGTTAGGAAACACAGGCGTATATGGCTTTATTTAATAATAACCGTTCAACTTTAGCTGCCTATGCCATGGTGCCCTTGGTTGCTATGGTCAGCACAGCAAGTTATGCACAAACTTGGAAAATCAATTTACGTGATGCAGATCTTACGGCATTCATTAATGAAGTCGCAGATATCACGGGGAAAAATTTTGCAGTTGATCCACGGGTACGAGGAAATGTAACGGTTATTTCCAATAAGCCTTTAAATAAAAATGAAGTCTATGACCTGTTTCTCGGTGTGTTGAATGTGAATGGTGTAGTGGCGATTCCATCGGGCAACACCATTAAACTGGTTCCAGACAGTAATGTAAAAAGCTCGGGCATTCCTTATGATGCGCGCCACCGTGCGTCTGGAGACCAAATTGTCACCCGAGTAATTTGGCTTGATAACACTAATGCCAATGACTTAATTCCAGCGTTGCGCCCATTGATGCCGCAATTTGCACATTTGTCAGCAGTGGCGGGGACCAATGCGCTGATCGTCTCAGACCGTGCAAGTAATATTTACCAGCTCGAAACGATTATTCGTAATTTAGATGGAACGGGTCAAAATGATATCGAAGCCGTGACGCTGCAATCGAGTCAGGCCGAAGAAATGATTGGACTGTTAGAGTCGATGAGTTCGACCGGCGCATCAAAAGACCCGAAAGGGTCACGAATTCGTATCATCGCAGACAATCGAACCAATCGTATTATCATTAAAGGTGATACAGCGACACGTAAGCGTATTCGTAAGATTATTGAGACCTTAGATGTGCCTGCGGCAGATCGATTGGGTGGGTTGAAAGTCTTCCGTTTGAAGTATGCAAGTGCAAAAAATTTGTCGGAAATCTTGCAAGGTTTGGTCACTGGGCAGGCTGTTTCGAGTACGAATTCATCGAATAGCTCAAATAGCAGCACGATGAACAGTTTAATGAATGATAGTAACAGTTCAAATTCACAGTCATTCAGTTCACAAAACAACACCAGTTCTGGCATTAACCTTAACAGCAATAACTCTTCCAATAATACGCAAAACGGTATCTCAAGTTTTAACGCCAATGGCGTGAGTATTATTGCTGATGCAACACAAAATGCACTGATTGTAAAAGCAGATCCGCAGCTCATGCGTGAAATCGAGTCTGCGATTCAACAGCTTGATATTCGTCGTCAGCAAGTGCTGATTGAAGCAGCGATTATTGAAGTCGAAGGCACGGATACCGATCAGCTCGGTGTGCAATGGGCGTTGGGTGATATCAGTAGTGGTATCGGCTTAATTAACTTTGATAACTTTGGTTCGAGTTTAAAAAATATTGCCGCAGGTTATTTAACTGGCGGTGCTGCGGGTGCAGGTAGCGCGGTGAGTGCGGGTACTTCTTTGGTCCTTGGTGATTATCGTGAAGGCAGTGATGGTTCACGCAAACTCTATGGTGCGATGATTCAGGCCCTAAAAGAAAAAACCAAATCCAATTTATTATCTACACCGTCGATTGTGACAATGGACAACGAAGAAGCCTATATTGTGGTGGGTGAAAACGTTCCATTTGTGACAGGTTCGGTCACCACCAATGGTGGCACAGCTAACCCATATACATCGATTGAGCGTAAAGATGTCGGTGTTACCTTAAAAGTTGTACCGCATATTGGCGACGGCGGCTCTGTGCGTTTAGAGGTAGAGCAAGAAGTTTCTGATGTAAAAGACAATAAAGGCCAAGCGTCGGATTTGGTTACGACTAAACGCGCGATCAAAACCTCGATCTTGGCAGAGCATGGTCAAACAATTGTGTTGGGGGGGTTGATCTCTGACAATACATTGCATGGGCGTCAATCTGTTCCAGGGCTAGGGGCTATTCCTGTGCTAGGCAAACTCTTTAGCTCTGAAGGAAAATCCAATAGTAAACGCAATTTGCTGATCTTTATTCATCCGACCATTGTTGGAAATTCTGCTGATGTGAAGAAAATGTCTCAGCAGCGTTACAGTCAGCTCTATAGTCTGCAACTGGCACTGGATAATGATGGTAATTTTGCGAAATTGCCTGAAAATGTTGATGATGTGTATCAGCAGCGCATACCTGTTTCAAAGGGTACAGCACCAGCCCCTGTGTATAAGACGGTACCTACAGCACCGCAAACGACACAGCCAGCGGCAGTGGTCTCCACGCCAGTAGCCATTGAGCCTGCGGTGAAGCGCGAAACCATTACCGTACCGAATGGCAAAGTGGCGGGCATGCCTTAGGTTAGACAGCAGAGTGGTTTAGCTTTGAAACCACAGCATGCTATGATGAAAAAAACGAGCAATAGAGAATTAACTTCATGACTTGGAAAATTCAAGCAATTTCTGGTGATTTAACAGGACAAGAAATTAGTATTGAGCGTGATATGTTGGTGGGTCGTCATCAACAAGCAGATATTGTTTTGCAAGAATCTGATGTATCGCGTAAACATGCTGCCTTTGTACTGAAAGATCAGGCACTCTGGTTGCAAGATCTTAATTCATCCAATGGGACGTTTATTAATGATGTCCGTTTGACTGGTGAATCGCTTTTAAAAGAAGGTGATATTGTACAGTTTGCCAGTGTGAAGTTTAGTTTATTGGCTCCAGCTAAAGCTGTTCAGATCCCAGCGGATATTGAACAAAGCGTTGAAGCGTTGCAAACAGAAGAAATTACACCTGTTCAGCAGCCGTCTGAAGCTGTTGCAGTTTCTGAAACTGTGGCACAAGAGTCTGTAGCAAACACGTCTGAGACTAAGGCACAAGAGCCTGTTGTTAAAACCGCAGCACAACAAATGAATGATCAAGGTATGCCAGAGTTGAAAGAGCGAGATGGCTCGGTTCAATTGACTCGTGATGGTATGCCGACCAATGTAGGTGTGCCTAAACCTGCACCAATTCCTGAGGGAATTGACGTAACTGCTGTTCCGAAAAATGAAGCATGTGATGTACAAATTCCAGCGACATGTGTAGAGCAAGAGCGTGAAGCGCAAAAAAATGCCTCTGTGGGCTTAATCTCAGTCATTGTTTTAATCATTCTTGCAATTATTGCATGGGTCTTGTTTAAATAAACCGAGACATTCCTCAAAAGGCATGCATGGGCATGCCTTTTTTATGGGGAAAATTTACAAAAAAATAGAGGGACATTATGTTTGAAGTTCGTTTAGCAGAACGCCAAATGATTTTATTTGATCTGGATGGAACGCTAGTCGATTCAGCATCTGACTTACATCGTGCGATGAATATGAGTCTAAATGCGTTGCAATTACCGTTGGTCACAGAAGCGCAGGTGCGAAACTGGATTGGGAAAGGAACTTCATTGTTTTGTCATAGCGTACTTGAATACTTGACCGGGAAGGTGGATGCCGCACAGCACCATCTTTTACTGGAAACTTTTCTAAAGATTTACAATGCCGATCCTTGTGTCTTGACGCAGCCCTTTGACGGCATTCTAGCGTTCTTGGATTGGGCAAAAGCAGAGCAGAAAATTCTGATTTGTGTGACCAATAAGCCAGAGCAACCGGCACGCAGTATTGTGCAGGCACTGGGCATGCATGACTACTTTGATGATGTGATAGGTGGAGATCGTTTTGAAGAGCGTAAACCACATCCCAAGCAGTTAGAGTATTGTGCGGAACATTATGCCTTGCCAAAACAGCAAATTTTGATGGTAGGTGACTCTGTCAATGATGTAGAGGCAGCACGTCGTGCGGGTATTGATTGTATTGTGGTCAGCTATGGCTATAATCATGGTGAAAATATTCGAGATTGTCAGCCGCAGCACGTGGTTGATAACTTAAAAGAATTATTGGGTTGAAATAAGTAGGGTTAAGGAAGTGAAAATGAGCAACTGTGTAGGTTTTCGATGGCGTCACTCAATCAGCATGAGAAGAAATTAACTGAAATTGACCACGCGAAAAATAGAGAAACCGAGATGACTACACAAACTCAATTTGAACAACTGAAATCTGCTGGATATAACTTGATTCCGGTATATCGTCAGCGCTTGGCAGATACAGAAACTCCGCTGTCTGTCTTTGCGCGATTAAAACAACATAAACAAGCCTATTTATTTGAATCTGTAGAGGGTGGCGAAAACTGGGCGCGTTACTCCATTATTGGCTTGGGCGAGTCCACCGTATTTTCGTGTAATGAAGGGCAGTTGACCGTTCAACATGCTGATGGCTCGGTTGAAAAACAACAATGTGCTGACCCATTTCAATACATTCGTGACTTCCAAGCACAATATAAAGTGCCTACACAGCAAGATTTGCCAGCGTTGCCGAGCTTTACCGGTGGATTGGTTGGATACTTTGGTTATGATGCTGTACGTTATATCGAACCAAAGCTCAATAACGTTCCAGAAGCTGACCCGGTCGGGATTCCGGATATTTGGATGATGCTATCAAAAACCGTCATCGTCTTTGATAACCTTAAGGATACCTTATTCTTAATTGTGCATGCCGATGTAAATGATGCTGAGGCCTATACCAAGGCGCAGCAACGATTGGATGAGCTAGAAGAACTTTTGGCAACCCCAATTGCACTCAAAGCAAATAAGCATACTGCACCACAGTTTGAATCCATCACCGGACACGATAACTTTATTGACTCTATTGCAAAAGTAAAAGAGTACATTAAAGCAGGTGATGTGATGCAGGTTGTGCCAGGTCATCGTATGGTATCCGATTTTGATGGTGAGCCTTTACAGGTCTATCGTGCACTACGTCACCTCAATCCATCGCCATATTTGTTCTTGGTGCAAGGGCAGACACTAGAAAATGACATTCCTTTTCATATCGTCGGTTCATCACCTGAAATTTTGTCCCGTTTAGAAAATGGTGTGGCAACAGTTCGTCCTTTGGCGGGAACGCGACCACGAGGTAAAACAAAAGAAGAAGATTTAGCGCTAGAAAAAGATTTGCTATCTGATGAAAAAGAAATTGCAGAACATTTGATGTTGATCGATTTGGGGCGAAATGATGTTGGTCGTGTATCAAAAATCGGTAAAGTTCACGTGACTGATCAAATGGTGATCGAACGTTATTCGCATGTCATGCATATTGTGTCAAATGTGCAAGGTGAAGTACGTGATGATGTCGATGCTTTGGATGTTTTTAAGGCAACATTCCCTGCGGGTACGCTTTCAGGCGCACCAAAAATCCGTGCTATGGAAATTATTGACGAAGTTGAACCAGTAAAACGTGGAATTTTTGGTGGTGCTGTTGGTTATTTAGGCTGGCATGGCGAAATGGACATGTCGATTGCGATTCGTACCTGTGTAATTCGTGAAAATAAGGTCTATGTTCAAGCTGGAGCAGGGGTGGTGTACGACTCAAATCCTGAATCAGAGTGGAATGAAACCCAAATAAAAGCTCGCGCAGTGATCAAAGCGGTTGAATTATCATCAAATGGATTGATTTTATGAGTTTTTCACGTTTTTTTTAGAAAAAACACTTGCAAGGATTTCAAGATTTGCTAAACTGCACACCGTTCCGATACGAAACGTACGAAACACTAGGAAACGCCGGCATAGCTCAGTTGGTAGAGCAACTGACTTGTAATCAGTAGGTCCACAGTTCGAATCCGTGTGCCGGCACCATCTTAGAAAGTTTGAGAGTGAGTAGAGAGAACAACACTGAAGTAAGTGTAAAATGGTGAGGTTCCCGAGCGGTCAAAGGGGGCGGACTGTAACTCCGCTACGAAAGTTTCGAAGGTTCGAATCCTTCCCTCACCACCAATTTTAAGACTTCAATAAGTGGTTTGTACCAACATCGTGCGGGAGTAGCTCAGTTGGTAGAGCGGTAGCCTTCCAAGCTACATGTCGCGAGTTCGACCCTCGTCTCCCGCTCCATATCTATTGAAGTGCTTATATTTGCTCTTATAGCTCAGTGGTAGAGCACTCCCTTGGTAAGGGAGAGGTCTCGAGTTCAAATCTCGATAAGAGCTCCAGATTTTACAGTTTAGCAACTTTAAATGTTACGCAAGATTCCAGAAGCAGGCTTTTTAGTCTGCTTTTCAAGTATTGGGTGTTTATTTTTTTTAGGCGATATGTCGGAGCTGGGTTTTACTCAGAATTGTGTTCGACGTAAACGAGGAAGAAAAGCATGGCTAAGGCTAAGTTTGAACGTAATAAGCCGCACGTTAACGTGGGCACAATCGGTCACGTTGACCATGGTAAAACGACTTTAACAGCTGCGATTGCAACTGTGTGTGCAAAAAAATTCGGTGGTGAAGCGAAAGATTACGCTGCAATCGACTCTGCACCAGAAGAAAAAGCACGTGGTATTACAATTAATACTTCACACGTAGAATACGATTCTCCAATCCGTCACTACGCTCATGTAGACTGCCCAGGTCACGCCGATTATGTTAAAAACATGATTACTGGTGCTGCGCAAATGGATGGTGCGATCCTTGTTTGTTCGGCGACTGATGGTCCAATGCCACAAACTCGTGAACACATCCTCCTTTCTCGTCAGGTAGGTGTACCTTATATCGTTGTATTCCTAAACAAATGCGATATCGTAGATGACGAAGAATTAATTGAATTAGTAGAAATGGAAGTTCGTGAACT
Source organism: Acinetobacter sp. YH12138 (assembly GCF_015218525.1). Classification (NCBI taxonomy): domain Bacteria; kingdom Pseudomonadati; phylum Pseudomonadota; class Gammaproteobacteria; order Moraxellales; family Moraxellaceae; genus Acinetobacter; species Acinetobacter sp. YH12138. The sequence goes on from NZ_CP048670.1 coordinate 264,567, forward strand.
TCTTTCTACTTATGACTTCCCAGGCGACGACACTCCAGTAATCCGTGGTTCTGCTCTTGCAGCGCTTAATGGTGAAGCTGGTCAATACGGCGAAGATGCTGTGGTTGCTCTTGTTGAAGCTCTTGACTCTTACATCCCAGAACCAGAACGTGCTATCGACCAAGCATTCCTTATGCCAATCGAAGACGTATTCTCAATTTCAGGTCGTGGTACAGTAGTAACTGGCCGTGTTGAAACTGGTATCGTGAAAGTAGGCGAAGAAGTTGAAATCGTTGGTATTAAAGATACAGTTAAAACAACTGTAACTGGCGTAGAAATGTTCCGTAAACTTCTTGACGAAGGTCGTGCGGGCGAGAACTGTGGTGTTCTTCTACGTGGTACTAAACGTGAAGACGTTCAACGTGGTCAAGTACTTGCTAAACCAGGTACAATCAAACCGCATACTAAATTCGACGCAGAAGTATACGTACTTTCTAAAGACGAAGGTGGTCGTCATACTCCATTCCTTAACGGTTACCGTCCACAGTTCTACTTCCGTACAACTGACGTAACTGGTGCGATCGCGCTTAAAGAAGGCGTTGAAATGGTTATGCCTGGTGACAACGTAGAAATGTCAGTAGAATTAATCCACCCAATCGCAATGGACGCTGGCTTACGCTTTGCGATCCGTGAAGGTGGCCGTACAGTTGGTGCGGGTGTTGTTTCTAAAGTAACTGCATAATATAATACAGTTATCTTTGTACAGATCGAGAGTTTCGACTCTCGATTTGCTCTGCAGGTCAGTAGTTCAATTGGTAGAGCGTCGGTCTCCAAAACCGAATGTTGGGGGTTCGAGTCCCTCCTGGCCTGCCAAATTTTTTTAAAAAGAAGCTTGATGCTGGCTCAACTGGTCATATAATAAGTCGCGAATCCTACGACGAGTACAAAAATGTCGAATGATAAATCGCGTGACGCATTAAGCGACGCGCCAATTCCTCAAAGAAATAATCCTGCTGAAGTTGTTAATTCTGGTTCCCCTTTAGACTATGTTCTGTGGGTTATCGCGTTGATTTTACTCGGTAGTTCTATGATGGTGAATCAACATTTGCCAGCATACTGGGCACCAGCGAATGATGTTTGGGTCCGTGTTGGGGTAATTTTGGCTTGTATCATCGTGGCTTTAGGTTTATTATACGCCACCCATCAAGGCAAAGGCTTTGTTCGATTGTTGAAAGATGCTCGAATTGAGTTACGTCGAGTGACTTGGCCAACCAAGCAAGAGACCATGACCACATCTTGGCAGGTACTTGCGGTAGTCTTAGTGGCATCTATTTTATTATGGTGCTTTGACTATGCTTTGAGCTGGTTAATGAAGTTTATTATCGGGTAAGAGAGCTATGAAACGTTGGTACATTATTCATGCCTATTCTGGTTATGAAAAACAAGTGTTACGCTCACTTAATGATCGAATCCAGCGTAGCGCTGTAGCCGATAGCTTTGGTGAAGTCCTTGTCCCTACTGAAGAAGTAGTGGAAATGAAGGATGGTAAGAAACGTAAATCTGAGCGTAAATTCTTTCCCGGCTATGTGTTAGTCGAGATGGAAATGAATGATGAAACTTGGCACATTGTTAAAGAATGTCCAAAAGTATTAGGTTTCATCGGTGGTACTGCAGAAAAGCCTGCACCAATTACGCAAAAAGAAGCTGATGCGATTCTTGCACGTGTACGCAATACTGGCGAAGCACCTCGTCCTAAGACGATGTTTGAACCAGGTGAAGAATTACTCGTAATTGACGGTCCATTCACCGATTTTAAAGGCGTGGTGGAAGAAGTTCTATACGATAAGTCACGTTTAACGTTGACGATTAATGTATTTAATCGACCAACTCAGGTTGAGCTGGAATTTCGCCAAGTCGAAAAATCGGTTTAATTTAACTTGGTTGATAAACGCCCGATTTGTTATGAGTCGGGCATTGTTGTTGTAACGGTATCGTTACTTATATGTATGGGGAGCCTAGCGGCGTTAGTACCCAGAGGTAATTGAAATGGCTAAGAAGATTGACGGCTATATCAAGCTGCAAGTTCCAGCTGGTAAAGCAAATCCATCTCCACCGATTGGTCCTGCACTAGGTCAACGTGGTGTTAACATCATGGCATTCTGTAAAGAATTCAATGCTGCGACACAAAAAGTTGAAGCTGGTCTTCCAATTCCAGTAGTGATCACTGTGTACAACGACAAGTCGTTCACATTCATCATGAAAACTCCTCCTGCTGCGATTCTTCTTAAGAAAGCTGCGGGTATCCAAAAGGGTTCAGCTGTACCTAACAAAACTAAAGTTGGTAAGTTGACTCGCGCTCAATTAGAAGAAATTGCGACTACTAAAGAACCAGATCTTACTGGTGCTGATTTAGACGCACGTGTACGTACCATTGCTGGTTCTGCGCGTTCTATGGGCTTGGAAGTGGAGCTATAAGACATGGCTAAATTAACTAAACGTCAAAAAGCCATTGTTGCTGCTGTTGAAGCTAACAAAGTTTACACTTTGGAAGAAGCAGTTGCAGTTCTTAACGGCCTTCCAGCAGTAAAATTCAAAGAATCTTTGGATGTTGCTGTAAACCTAGGTGTTGATCCTCGTAAATCTGACCAAGTTGTTCGTGGCGCGACTACACTTCCTGCAGGTACTGGTAAAACTGTACGTGTAGCTGTGTTTGCTCAAGGCGCTGCTGCTGAAGCTGCTAAAGCTGAAGGCGCGGACGTTGTTGGTTTTGATGATCTTGCTGAAAGCATCCAAGCGGGTAACCTTGACTTTGACGTAGTAATTGCAGCTCCGGATGCAATGCGCGTTGTTGGTAAGTTAGGTACGATTCTTGGTCCACGTGGCTTAATGCCAAACCCTAAAGTGGGTACTGTAACTCCTGACGTAGCTTCTGCTGTTAAAAACGCGAAAGCTGGTCAAGCACGTTACCGTGTAGACAAAGCGGGTATTATCCACGCTGCGATCGGTCAAGTAGGTTTCACTGCTGAAGCTGTTCGTTCAAACGTTGAAGCTCTTGTAGCTGACCTTAAGAAAGCAAAACCTGCTACTTCTAAAGGTGTTTACATCCAAAAGATCACTCTAAGCTCTACTATGGGTCCTGGTCTTGTTGTTGATGTAGCAAACGTTTCTAAATAAGTTTCGACTTATTACAGAATTTTAAAGCCCTGAGTAATATTTGAAGCACTGCTTTAAATATTACGCAAGAAACGCTTCGTCGTATATTGCGTGATTCAGGCAAACTTTGAATTGATAAATTTAGATTTATCAGCGTCAAAGACCTCAGGCGAGGGGAGTTTTATGCTTTCTTCTTAATAGCCCAGCCTGAGTAGACGCGGTGGTGTGATTTGTTCCTCCTCCGCGTGTTGGTTCAGTGATGAGCTAACGAATTGGGAGTGCATCTGTATAGGTGCATAAATCACCGTTAGGAGGTTTTACAATGGCTCTTCTTATCGAAGGCAAAAAACAGATCGTAGCTGAAGTAACTGAGGTTGCTTCTACTGCGTATGCTGCTGTTGTTGCTGACTATCAAGGTTTAACTGTTGAGCAATTAACTGCTCTACGTGTTGAAGCTCGTAAACTAGGTGTTGCTACTCGTGTAGTTCGTAACACTTTGGCTAAACGTGCTCTTCAAGATACTCAATTCAATATCTTGAGCGACAACCTTGTTGGCCCAACAATCTTAGCTTTCTCAACTTCTGAAGACGACATGGGCGCAGCTGCTCGTTTGTTCGAAGAATTTGCTAAAACTAATAAAGCATTTGAACTTAAAGCTGCTGCATTTGACGGTAAAGTTTATCAAGGTGCTGAAGTTAGCGTTATCGCAAACCTTCCAAACCAAGAGAAAGCGCTTACTATGCTTGCAAACGTTCTTCAAGCTCCTATTTCGAAATTGGGTCGCCTTATTACTGCGCTCAAAGAGAAAAACGAGTCAGAAGCTGCTTAAGCTTAAATCAATTTACACACCATTCAATACCCATTTGGAGTTACTCTCATGGCTTTAACAAACGAAGAAATCTTAAACGCAGTTGCTGAAAAAACTGTTCTTGAACTTGTTGAACTTATTTCTGCTTTCGAAGAAAAATTCAACGTATCTGCTGCTGCTGTAGCAGTTGCTGCTGCTCCTGGCGCTGCTGGTGCTGCTGCTGAAGAACAATCAGAATTCAACGTTGAGTTGACTTCTTTCGGTGCTAACAAAGTTGCTGTAATTAAAGCAGTTCGTGAAGCTACTGGCCTTGGTCTTAAAGAAGCTAAAGATCTTGTTGAAAGCGCTCCTTCAGTTCTTAAAGAAGGCGTTTCTAAAGAAGAAGGCGAAGAACTTAAGAAAAAACTTGAAGAAGCTGGTGCTACAGTTACACTTAAGTAATCTTAAGGGGAGTCGATTTTTTTATAATCGGCTCCAAAAAATGGCTGGTGGCCCTTGGGTCATCAGCCTTTTTGCGTTACAATAATCGGCTCGATTTTTGTTTGCATGATATAAAAATCATACAAATTAAAAATAATTTATAAAACCAAACGCTTACCAATATTTTTCAGTAAAAAAATATTGTTAAGCGTTTTAATACCACTAAAAATTGCAGCATTTGTGAAAGTGGTGGCCATATCGGCCTGCGTAATTCCTTCTAAGTTCGTTCTGCAGGCGGACTTAGTTTACTTTCCGAGGACTCCAGATGGCATACTCATATACCGAAAAGAAACGGATCCGTAAGAATTTTGGTAAATTGCCCAAGGTAATGGATGTTCCGTACTTGCTCGCGATTCAAGTCGACTCGTACCGAACTTTCCTTCAAGACGGCAAAACTCCAAAAAACCGCGAAGATATCGGTCTCCAAGCCGCATTTCGTTCAGTTTTTCCTATTGAAAGTTATTCTGGCAATGCTGCTTTAGAATTTGTTGAGTATAGTCTTGGTAAGCCTGAATTTGATGTGCGCGAATGTATTCTTCGTGGCTCAACTTATGCGGCGCCAATGCGTGTAAAAATTCGTCTGATCATTAAAGATCGCGAAACTAAAACAATCAAAGATGTGCGTGAGCAAGAAGTCTACATGGGTGAAATGCCACTTATGACAGACAACGGTACCTTTGTGATCAATGGTACTGAGCGTGTAATCGTATCTCAATTACACCGTTCACCAGGTGTATTCTTTGACCACGATAAAGGCAAAACTCACTCTAGCGGTAAAGTTCTTTACTCTGCTCGTATCATTCCTTACCGTGGTTCATGGTTAGACTTTGAATTCGATGCAAAAGATCTTGTATATGTTCGTATTGACCGTCGTCGTAAATTACTTGCGACTGTTGTGCTTCGTGCCTTGGGTTATAACAACGAACAAATCCTAGACATGTTCTACGAAAAAGTACCTGTATATCTTGATATGGGTAGCTATCAAATTGACTTGGTTCCAGAACGTCTACGTGGCGAAATGGCACAGTTTGATATCGTGGGTACAGACGGTAAAACAATTGTTGAACAAGGTAAACGTATTAACGCGCGCCATGTTCGTCAAATGGAAGCAGCAGGTCTTGAAAAACTTTCTGTTCCTGATGAATACCTATATGAACGTATTGTTGCTGAAGATGTAACCTTACGTGATGGCGAAGTAATTGCTGCAAATACAGTACTAAGCCATGAAATTATGGTGAAATTGGCTGAAGGCGGCGTTAAACAATTCAACGTACTTTATACCAATGACATCGACCGTGGTCCATTCATTGCGGACTCTTTACGTGCAGATACTACAACTGGTCGTGAAGAAGCACTTGTAGAAATCTACAAAGTGATGCGTCCGGGTGAGCCACCAACAAAAGAAGCTGCTGAAAACTTATTCAACAATTTGTTCTTCTCTTCTGAACGTTATGACTTATCACCAGTAGGTCGTATGAAGTTCAACCGTCGTTTGGGTCGTCCTTACGAAGTGGGTACGGATCAGAAGTCTCGTGAAGTTGAAGGTATTCTTTCGAACGAAGACATCACTGATGTATTGAAAACATTAGTTGAAATCCGTAACGGTAAAGGTGAAGTCGATGATATCGATCACTTGGGTAACCGTCGTGTTCGTTCTGTTGGTGAAATGACAGAAAACCAATTCCGTGTTGGTCTAGTTCGTGTTGAACGTGCTGTTAAAGAACGTTTATCTCAAGCTGAAACTGATAACTTGTCTCCGCAAGATTTAATCAATGCGAAACCAGTTGCTGCTGCAATCAAAGAATTCTTTGGTTCAAGCCAGTTGTCTCAGTTCATGGACCAAAACAACCCGTTGTCTGAAATTACACACAAACGTCGTGTATCAGCATTGGGCCCAGGTGGTTTGACTCGTGAGCGTGCGGGCTTCGAAGTACGTGACGTACATCAAACTCATTATGGTCGTGTATGTCCAATTGAGACTCCTGAGGGTCCAAACATTGGTTTGATCAACTCACTTTCTGTTTATGCGAAAGCGAATGATTTTGGTTTCTTAGAAACGCCTTACCGTAAAGTTGTTGATGGTCGTGTAACGGATGACGTTGAATACCTTTCTGCGATTGAAGAAGTAGGTACTGTGATTGCACAGGCCGATTCTGGTGTAGATAAAGACGGTAATTTAACAGAAGAATTTGTTTCTGTACGTCACCAAGGTGATTTCGTACGTATGCCTCCTGAAAAAGTGACGCATATGGACGTATCTGCACAGCAGGTTGTATCTGTAGCGGCATCACTTATTCCATTCCTTGAACACGATGATGCCAACCGTGCATTGATGGGTTCAAACATGCAACGTCAGGCAGTACCTACGTTGATCGCTGACAAGCCGCTTGTTGGTACAGGTATGGAAGCAAACGTAGCGCACGACTCAGGTGTATGTGTTCTTGCGAAACGTGGTGGCCGTATTGAATTTGTCGACGCGTCTCGTGTTGTTATTCGTGTAAACGAAGACGAAATGATCGCGGGTGAAGCAGGTGTAGATATCTACAACCTGATCAAATATACACGTTCTAACCAAAACACTTGTATTAACCAAAAAGTGCTTGTAAGCCTTGGTGATCAAGTGGGTCGTGGTGACGTATTAGCTGATGGTCCATCTACAGATGGCGGTGAATTGGCATTGGGTCAAAACATGCGCGTAGCATTCATGACTTGGAACGGTTACAACTATGAAGACTCGATCTTATTATCTGAGCGTGTGCTTCAAGAAGATCGTTTAACATCAATCCACATTCAAGAATTGTCATGTGTAGCACGTGATACTAAATTGGGTGCGGAAGAAATTACTGCCGATATCCCGAACGTGGGTGAAGCAGCACTTTCTAAACTTGATGAGTCAGGTATTGTTTACATCGGTGCAGAAGTAACAGCGGGCGATATCCTTGTAGGTAAAGTAACACCTAAGGGTGAAACCCAACTTACTCCGGAAGAAAAACTTCTTCGTGCAATCTTCGGCGAAAAAGCGGCTGACGTTAAAGATTCATCTTTACGTGTATCTTCTGGTGTTAAAGGTACTGTTATTGACGTTCAAGTGTTTACACGTGATGGTCTTGAAAAAGACGAACGTGCTCAAGCAATTGAGAAAGCACAACTTGATGCTTACCGTAAAGATCTGAAAGAAGAATTCAAAATCTTTGAAGAAGCAGCTCGTGAACGTATTGTTCGTTTGTTGAAAGGTCAAGAATCGAATGGTGGCGGTACAACTAAACGCGGTGACAAATTAACTGAAGATTTATTGTCTGGTCTTGAGTTGGTTGATCTTATTGAAATCCAACCAGTTGACGAAGCGATTGCTGAACGTTTAACTCAAATTCAAGTGTTCTTGAAAGAGAAGAGCCTTGAAATTGATGAGAAATTTGCAGAAAAAAAACGCAAATTGTCTACAGGTGATGAGCTGACAACTGGTGTACTAAAAGTTGTTAAAGTTTACCTAGCTGTAAAACGTCGCATCCAACCGGGTGATAAAATGGCGGGTCGTCACGGTAACAAAGGTGTTGTATCAAACATCTTACCTGTAGAAGACATGCCACACGATGCAAACGGTGTTCCAGTTGATGTTGTACTTAACCCACTGGGTGTACCATCACGTATGAACGTGGGTCAGATTCTTGAAACTCACTTAGGTATGGCGGCTAAAGGTCTTGGCGATCAAATCGACAAGATGATGAAAGAGCAACGTACTGTACTTGAGCTTCGTGAATTCTTAGACAAGATTTACAACAAAGTTGGTGGCGAACAAGAAGATCTTGATAGCTTAACTGATGAAGAAATCTTGGTGCTTTCAGGTAACTTGCGTAAAGGTGTTCCTTTAGCAACACCAGTATTTGATGGTGCTGAAGAATCACAAATCAAAGAATTGTTAGAGCTTGGTGGCATTTCACGTACTGGTCAAACAGTATTGTATGATGGTCGTACAGGTGAGCGTTTTGACCGTCCAGTAACTGTAGGTTACATGTACATGTTGAAATTGAACCACTTGGTTGACGACAAGATGCATGCGCGTTCTACTGGTTCTTACTCTCTAGTAACTCAACAGCCGCTTGGTGGTAAAGCACAATTCGGTGGTCAGCGTTTCGGTGAGATGGAAGTATGGGCACTCGAAGCTTACGGTGCAGCATACACACTTCAAGAAATGCTTACTGTGAAGTCGGATGACGTTGAAGGTCGTACCCGTATCTATAAGAACATTGTAGATGGTAACCATTACATGGACCCAGGTATGCCTGAATCGTTCAACGTATTGACCAAAGAGATCCGTTCTTTAGGTATCAACATTGAACTGAAAAATGGTGACTAAGTAACCATTCAATCCCCCCAACCCCCTTTATAAGGGGGGGATTTACTCCTCTTATTTTAAGGGGAGTTTCCCGCTTAAATCAGGCGGGATTGAGGGGGATTACTCAGTTAAAAAACAATATTTGTGACCCAGTTGTGAAGTGAAAATCTCCACAACACACGGAGAAAAAAATTGAAAGACTTGCTCGATATCATGCGCAAAAAGACGGATTCAGACGGTCATGCTCCTGTAGAGTTTGATCGCATCCGTATTGGTCTTGCGTCACCAGAAATGATTAAGTCGTGGTCTCATGGTGAAGTTAAAAAGCCTGAAACCATTAACTACCGTACGTTCAAACCTGAACGTGATGGTTTATTCTGTGCCAAAATCTTTGGTCCAGTAAAAGATTACGAATGCTTGTGTGGTAAATACAAGCGTATGAAATACAAAGGCGTCATTTGTGAAAAATGTGGCGTTGAAGTAACAACTGCAAAAGTACGTCGTGAGCGTATGGGTCATATTGACCTTGCTTCTCCAGTTGCACATATTTGGTTCTTAAAATCACTTCCTAGCCGTATCGGTCTGCTTTTAGACATGACTTTACGTGATATCGAACGTGTATTGTATTTCGAATCATACGTTGTAACTGACCCAGGTATGACTCCACTTGAGAAATACCAACTTCTAAACGATGAAGAATACTTCACTGCTTTAGAAGAACACGGTGATGAATTCACTGCGAAAATGGGTGCAGAAGCAGTTCAAGATTTGTTGAAAGACATCGATCTTGAAGCTGAAATTTCACGTCTTCGTGAAGAAATTCCAAATACAACTTCAGAAACGAAGCTTAAAAAAGCTTCTAAACGTCTGAAATTGATGGAAGCGTTCAAAGAGTCGAACAACAAACCAGAATGGATGGTGATGAATGTACTTCCAGTACTTCCACCTGATCTTCGTCCGTTGGTTCCTCTAGAAGGTGGTCGTTTTGCGACTTCTGACTTAAACGATCTTTACCGTCGTGTAATTAACCGTAACAACCGTTTAAAACGTCTACTAGACCTTGCAGCACCAGACATTATCGTACGTAACGAAAAACGTATGTTACAAGAGTCTGTTGATGCATTGCTTGATAACGGTCGTCGTGGTCGTGCAATTACTGGTTCGAATAAACGTCCTCTTAAATCTTTGGCAGACATGATCAAAGGTAAACAAGGTCGTTTCCGTCAAAACTTATTGGGTAAACGTGTCGATTACTCTGGTCGTTCGGTAATTACCGTAGGTCCGACTTTACGTCTTCACCAATGTGGTCTTCCGAAAAAAATGGCGCTTGAATTATTCAAACCATTCATTTTTGCGAAACTACAAGCATCTGGCCAAGCGACAACCATTAAAGCTGCGAAGAAAATGGTTGAGCGTGAAACTCCAGAAGTTTGGGACGTACTTGCTCACGTAATTCGTCAACATCCAGTGATGTTGAACCGTGCGCCTACACTTCACCGTTTGGGTCTTCAAGCATTTGAACCAACCCTGATTGAAGGTAAAGCGATCCGTCTTCACCCGTTAGTTTGTGCGGCATTTAACGCCGACTTCGACGGTGACCAAATGGCGGTACACGTACCATTAACACTTGAAGCTCAGTTAGAAGCTCGTGCGTTAATGATGTCAACAAACAACATTCTTTCTCCTGCGAACGGTGAGCCAATCATCGTACCTTCTCAGGACGTTGTCTTAGGCTTGTACTACATCACTCGTGATGCGATCAATGCCAAAGGTGAAGGCATGGTGTTTGCGGATACTGACGAAGTAAACCGTGCACTTGCAACAGGTCAAGTTGATTTACACGCTCGCGTAAAAGCACGTGTACACCAAACTGTCATTGACGAAAATGGTAACCGTGAACAACAAACCATTGTTGTAGACACAACTCCAGGTCGTTGTTTACTTTGGGAAGTTGTACCTGAAGGTATGGATTTCCAACAAATCAACGTTGAGATGACTAAAAAGAACATCTCTAAATTGATCAACTCTTGCTACCGTAAATTAGGTCTTAAAGATACTGTTATCTTCGCTGACCAATTGATGTATTTGGGCTTCCGTCAAGCGACTCACTCAGGTGTGTCTGTTGGTATGGAAGACATGTTAATTCCGCCACAAAAACAAGCAATTATCGAAAAAGCTGAAGTTGAAGTTCGTGAAATTGAACAACAATTCGAGCAAGGTTTCGTAACTGCCGGCGAACGTTATAACAAAGTTGTCGATATTTGGGCGCGTACAAACGACCAAGTAGCGAAAGCGATGATGGACAACTTGTCTTTCACAACTGTTAAAAACAAACAGGGTGAAGACGAGAAACAAAAATCATTCAACTCGATTTACATGATGTCTGACTCAGGTGCCCGTGGTTCGGCAGCTCAGATTCGTCAGTTAGCGGGTATGCGTGGTTTGATGGCGAAACCAGATGGTTCGATCATTGAAACACCAATTAAAGCGAACTTCCGTGAAGGTTTGACCGTACTTCAGTACTTCATTTCAACACACGGTGCACGTAAAGGTTTGGCCGATACTGCATTGAAAACTGCGAACTCAGGTTACTTGACTCGTCGTTTGGTTGACGTTGCACAAGACTTGGTAATTACTGAGCCAGATTGTGGTACTTTCGACGGTCTTGTAATGACTCCGTTCATTCAAGGTGGCGATGTCATCGAGAACTTAGGTACTCGAGTATTGGGTCGTGTACTTGCTGAAGATGCGAAGAAACCAGGTTCGGATGATGTGATTCTTCCACGTAATACATTAATCGACGAAAAACTTGCAAACTACTTAGAAGAGCAAGGTGTCGATGAAGTGAAAGTACGTTCAGTTGTAAACTGTGAATCTACTTTCGGTGTATGTGCGAAATGTTACGGTCGTGACCTTGCTCGCGGTCACTTGGTGAATCCAGGTGAATCTGTGGGTGTAATGGCTGCTCAATCAATTGGTGAGCCAGGTACACAGTTAACAATGCGTACGTTCCACGTAGGTGGTGCTGCGAGCCGAACTTCTGCTGCTAACAGCGTACAAGTTCGTAACAAAGGTACAGTACGTTTCCACAATGTGAAAACAGTACAACACGCTAAAGGTCACTTGGTATCAACTTCACGTTCAGGTGAAATCGGTATCGCGGATGACATCGGTCGTGAACGCGAACGTTACAAAATTCCATACGGTGCTTCAATCATCATTAAAGATGGCGAAGCTGTGGAAGCTGGCGGTATCGTAGCGATTTGGGATCCGCATACACATCCATTGGTTACCGAAGTTGCAGGTAAAGTGCGTTTCAGCCAAATCGCTGATGGCGTAACTGTGACATCGAAAACTGATGATGCAACAGGTATGACGACTATTGAGGTACTTCCAGTAACTTCACGTCCAGCATCTGGTAAAGATATGCGTCCAGCTGTTGTATTGGATACAACAGATGGCGGCGAACAGTTCTACTTCCTACCACAAAACACGATTCTGACTGTGCGCGACGGCGAAACAATTGGTGTCGGTGACGTTATTGGTCGTGTACCACAAGAATCTTCACGTACACGTGATATTACCGGTGGTCTACCGCGTGTAGCTGACTTGTTCGAAGCACGTAAACCGAAAGAACATGCGATCCTTGCTGAAATTTCAGGTATCGTAAGCTTCGGTAAAGAGACCAAAGGTAAGAACCGTCTTGTGATTACTCCGGATGATGGCTCTGAGATTTACGAAGAGCTAATTCCGAAATGGCGTACGATTAACGTGTTCGAAGGCGAGCATGTGAACCGTGGTGAAACCATTTCTGATGGTCCGCAAAACCCACACGACATCTTACGTTTGAAAGGCGAAGTTGCACTGACAAACTACATCGTGAACGAAGTTCAGGACGTATACCGTCTGCAAGGTGTAAAAATCAACGACAAGCACATTGAAGTGATCGTACGTCAAATGCTTCGTAAAGTTGAAATCACTGACGGTGGTGATACAAGCTTCATCAAAGGCGAGCAAGTGGAATACATCCGCGTTGTTCAAGAAAACCAAGCTGTGGCAGCTCAGAACAAGTTCCCAGCGAAGTTTGAACGTCAATTGATGGGTATTACCAAAGCGTCGCTTTCTACTGACTCGTTCATTTCTGCTGCATCGTTCCAGGAAACAACTCGTGTGTTAACTGAAGCTGCTGTAACAGGTAAAGAAGATGAATTACGTGGTCTGAAAGAAAACGTAGTTGTAGGTCGTCTGATCCCAGCGGGTACAGGTTTGGCATACCACTTAGAACGTCGTCGTCAAGAGTCTGAAGCTGCAGAGCTTGAGCTTCACAATGACTTCTCTGATGTTGATCAAGCATTAAGCCAAGCATTTAGCGATGAATTTAACGGTCTTTAATTAGCCCTTAAATCATTCAAAAAAGCCACCTTTGGGTGGCTTTTTTTATGCGGATGAATTGAAAATTAAAGCTTTCCTAATGTTGATTTATTTCCTATAGTAAAAATAGAACATAACAAATCTCTTGATTTTTAAACTTAAACATAACGGGGTCTTTTGATGAAATTCGCACAGCAATTATTCGCAGTTTCTGCATTATTCAGCTCATTGACAGCGATTGCTGCACCTATGCCCAATTCGATTGTGGTGGAAGATAAAGCTGTAGTTCCAGTACTAAAAACAGAAGTGATTCGCCGTGTTGCAGGTCAAGAACCTGTACGCCAAGTGACTGCAACAGTGTTAGAAATGACCAATAAAGGTCAGGATGTCGTGGCACGTGAAATTGAACTTTCAGACCATCAAAGTGATTTTTCTGAAAAGAAATTATCGATTCCAGTACTACAACGTGGTGGTGTCATCGTCCCGACTTCTAAAATTGAAACCAAGACTACGGTGAAGCAGGACGGTCAGATTATTCGTCAAAACACCAATATTGATGCAGAAGGTGTAGAGTTTAAGAAAGGGCAAGACCCGATTAAACGCACGCTAAAACTAGATCAGGCAACAGATCCAGAAAGCAAAGCCAAACTCTCTCATGCTGTGCTGACTGAAAATGGTGAAACAACAAAAGATTTGATGATTTTGGATGAAAACCCTGAGTGATTCGTGAGCGATTAGGCATGGTTTTTACAAAATGCAGCATTTATGCTCCAAGCCGTAACAAGCTATGTTTAATTGTTTCATACAATGGTTTTAGAATCATAGGTATTGAAGAAGACAAGGAACATCACAATGAAAAAAGTAATGAGCGTATGCGCAGTCGCGATGATGTCGACCCTAATGCTTGCTGGTTGTGAAAGCATGTCGCCAAATGAACAACGTATTGGTGCTGCAGCTTTAGGTGGTGCTATAGGTGGTGGTGTGGGTAATAATGTCGGTGGTGGTGTAGGTGCAGCCGTTGGTGGTGGTGCTGGTGCAGCTGTCGGTAGTAAAACTCAAAACGGTTCAAACCGAAATGCCACATATAGTGGTGTAGGTGGTGCGATTGGTTCTGCAGTCGGTAAAAGTATCTTTGGTGGTAACACTGGTGCTGCGATTGGTGGTGCAATCGGTGGTGGTGCAGGTGCTGCAATTGAGCAAAATCGCTAATCCAATCCGATAAAATTGAATGAAAAGGCGCTTAAAGATAAGCGCCTTTTTTATTTGCGTGGACGGGGTTGCTTGCGACGAATGTATAGCGTTTTTTGAATTTCAGCGATACGTAAGCCTGCTTCATCAAAAATATTTAAGCTATAGTTCCGTAAAACAGGTGCGTGGTTATCTGCTAAGTTTTTAATATGATTGATTTCATTTGGGTCGAGCTGGATGTCGGCGTATACCGTTCCACGCCCGGGAGATAAAAATTGGATATTTGCCGCTTTGTCCCACACGATATAACGTGAGCCAAGGTGATGCATCAAAATCAACATATAAAATGGGTCAACCATTGAATATAGACTACCGCCAAAATGTACACCGACAATATTTTGATTTTTTCGAGTTAATGGCATTTTGACGCGAATGTGATAATTGGCGAGATCAATTTTATCAATCGAAATGCCAGCACCTTTATAAGGGGCATAATGATTGAGTAAGAATTTAGAGACAATAGGCATTGTCATTATTTTCTGGATTATGCTCATACTGGGTCAATTTTTTTTTATGCTGAACTTTGCATACTAAATGAGTTTCAAAACTGTGGCATTGATCACATTGCCCATGTTCACAAATAAAACGTCAATTCGATGGAATCGATAAAAGGACTAGAAGAATGCAACCACTAAATACGCAATGGGTGAATACCACAGATCAACAACGGCTCTATGTAAAGACATGGGGTGATGAAACCAAGCCCGCTTTGGTTTTGGTTCATGGTTATCCTGATAATCAGGAAGTATGGGAACCGGTTATTGAACATCTTGGTTCTGAATTTTATATTGTGAGCTATGACGTGCGAGGTGCAGGGCAGTCATCTGTGCCCCGTAAAGTACGAGATTACCGTTTAGAACAACTTTCACTTGATTTAGATAGTGTGACGCAAGCGGTATTAGGCGAGCGTAGTTTTCATTTGGCCGCGCATGATTGGGGCTCTATCCAATCTTGGGAATCGGTGACTGAGCCAAAATTTCGCTCACGTATTTTGTCTTATTCAACTATTTCTGGGCCATGTTTGGATCATGCGGCATTTTTGCTCAGAAATAGCTTTAAGCATCAGCAGAAAAAATTACTCGAATTATTAAGTAAGTCATGGTACATCGGGGTATTCCAATTACCATTTTTGGCACCGACGGCGTGGCATTTTTTGAATGCTGAACGTTGGGGAAAAATTGTGAATGATTTAGAACGTACTCAAGAATTGCCTTTGAATCATAATATTCAGCATGATGGTAAACAGGGTATTGCGCTTTACCGTGCTAATTTTATTCCCCGCTTAACTCAGCCTAGACAACGTCATGCCGTCTGTCCTGTACAAGCGATTGTGTTGAAACATGATAATTTTGTCAGTCCAGATTACATTAAAGAATTACCTAATTGGGTTGAAGATTTATCTGTAGTTGAAGTCAATGCCAATCATTGGGCCGTGCTGAGCCAACCCGAAAAAATTGCAAGTTACATCGCTCAATTTGCGCAATCACAGCAGCTTTAAGTAAATCGTTCAACAGTGACAGTTTCATCGATAGGGGGCTAAATAGCGAGCAAATTCTGATAAAATACGGTTTTTTGTCAGACTCCCTTTTTTCTTATGTTTGCTATTCTTGCCGCAATTACAGTCATGTTTGGACTGTCGCTGGCACGCGTGCCTGTTGTATTTGCGCTGATCATTGGTGCAGTAACAGGTGGCTTGTTAGCTGGTCTTGGTATTCATGGCACCATCGAAGCGTTTAATAGTGGCTTAGGCAACGGTGCTCAAATCGCACTTGCTTATGGCGTGTTGGGGGCATTTGCTTTGGCACTTGCGCGTTCAGGTCTGCCAGATTTACTGGCTTATCAACTCATTACTAAACTCAAAGGTAACAGTAATGTGAAAGCCCAGAATTGCGTGAAATACGTAATTTTCGCTACTATCGCTTTAGCCGCCGTATGTTCACAAAACGTGATTCCAGTGCACATTGCGTTTATTCCAGTATTAATTCCACCATTACTCAGTGTATTTAATCATTTAAAACTTGACCGTCGTTTGATTGCTTGTGTTCTGACTTTTGGTCTTGTGGCGACTTATATGCTGGTACCTTTTGGTTTTGGTGCTATTTTCCTTAATGATATTTTAGGTCAAAACATCAATACCTTTGGTAAGCCATACGGTTTCAACATCAGCTATGATCAAATTCCAACTGCTATGGCAATTCCAGTATTTGGGATGTTTGTTGGCTTATTAATTGCTGTTTTTTATAGCTACCGTAAACCACGAGAGTATGCTGACGTTCAGATTAAGGAATCACAGCACACCATCTCATCTGATGTAAAAGCAGATGAAAATGGTAAACCACAAGTCGCTAAATTTACTTTGATCATGGCTGCGGTAGCAGTAGTTGCTACGCTTTCTGTTCAAGTCATATCTGAGTCGATGATTTTGGCGGGTCTCGTTGGTGTTGCGATCTTAAGCTGTGCAGGTATTTTTAAGTGGAAAGAAGCCGATGATGTCATTATCAGTGGTATGCGCATGATGGCACTGGTGGGTTTCATTATGATTTCTGCGCAGGGTTTTGCATCTGTGATTGAGGCTACGAATCAAGTACCAGTACTGGTACAAGCTTCGGTTGAATGGATTGGAAACAGCCAAGGTTTAGCTGCATTTTGGATGCTATTGATAGGGCTATTAATTACCTTAGGTATTGGTTCTTCATTCTCAACAATCCCAATTTTGGCCATTATTTATGTACCACTTTGTATTCAATTTGGTTTTAGCCCAGCGGCAACGATTGCCATTATTGGTACAGCAGCAGCTTTAGGAGATGCAGGTTCTCCGGCATCAGACTCAACTTTAGGCCCAACATCAGGCCTTAATATGGATGGTCAGCATGACCACATGAAAGACAGTGTGGTCCCGACCTTCATTCACTACAATATTCCATTAATGATCTTTGGTTGGATTGCCGCAATGGTACTCTAAAAAATTTTCAAAGATAAATAAAAAGGCGATTATATAATCGCCTTTTTTATTATTTAAACCTGATGAATTTAGTTGGTTTAAAATCATTAATTTGATTAATTCTGATTAAAATGGTTGGTATATTTTAAATAATAAGTTAATTATAATGGTTGATAAATAAAACCAACCTTTGAACTATGATTAAAATAAATATAGTTAATTAATAATAACTTATATAATAGTGTAATAAATTATTAAATAATGTTATTGCATAATTTTAATACTAATGTTTAATATTAATTATTCATTCTAGAAGGTTGCTTTAAAATGTTAAAACAAGCTGCTCTTATTGCATTATTGGGTATGTCTGCTTCAGCGATGGCTGGTCAATGGCAGGTAAAAGTTGGTGGGTCTGTAATCGCGCCAACAGCAGATACTGATATCCTAGACGGTGCTGCGACTGTAAAAGCAGACAATGAATATGCATTTACACCATCGGTGGAATATTTCTTTAACGACAACATTTCAGCAGAATTGCTTTTGGCAACTCCAATCAATCATGATGTGCTGTTAAACGGTGATAAGGCTGTTAAGCTTAAACACTTACCGCCAACGATTACTGCGAAATATAATTTTAAAAATTCAACACGCTTTACACCATATATCGGTGTGGGTGGTACAGCCTTTGTTGCTTGGGATGAAGAATCAGATCTAGGTAAGGTTAAAGTAAAAGAAGATTTTGGTTTTGCTGGTCAAATCGGCTTTAACTACCAGCCAGCTGATGCTAAAAATTGGGGTGTTTTCTTTGATGCGCGTTATGCACAGATCAGCCCAGAAGTTGAAATTAAAGATGTTACAACTTTTGATTTAGATATCGATCCAATGGTGTATACAATTGGTTATAGCTACAAATTCTAAGCTGTAGCTAATTTTAAAACCCTGTCGAATGGCAGGGTTTTTTTATGCAGCATATTCCATTCATCAGTTGATCGAATTGAACAAATAGGCAATAGAAAATTTAGGTAGAACTGTTAGAGTCGAGATAAATCAGCAAGTTGTATGAAGAGAAAAGACGATGAAAAAAATTATTCAGGGTATGCTGGTCTTGGGCAGTGCTTATTTTATTTCGACAAGTTATGCCGCAAGTTTTGATTGTAAAAAGGCGAAAACCATTACCGAACATGCGGTTTGTGATAACCGTAGTATTAATGATGCCGATGTCAAAATGGCAACAACCTATACGATTATTCGTCATTTGGTTCCCATGGGGACACGTGGCGCAATTCAAGATCAACAAATAAAATGGCTACAACTACGCGATCAGTGCCGTGACAATGTCAGTTGTTTAAGTGATGTATATAAAATGCGGCAGCAAAAACTGGATCTCTACATGGACCGCGTTTATAAACAAGGACCTTTTTAAACCTTAAAATTTAGTGCGATAGAATAAAAATTTTCCATTCACACTATTGAAAAATAGTGAAGTCCCTCCATTCATATAGGCAATTGATAATTTTACTCAGTATGAACGGAGAGACTGATGAGCGAACAACAATCTCAAAAACACAGCTTCCAAGCGGAAGTGGCTCAGTTACTGCATTTAGTAACACATTCTTTATATTCAAATCCTGAAATTTTCCTTCGTGAGTTAGTATCAAACGCATCTGATGCCTGTGATAAATTACGTTTTGAAGGGATTAACCATCCTGAATATTATGAAAATGATCCAGATTTACATGTGCGTATTCATTTAAATAAAGAGCAGAAGACAATTACCATTTCGGATAATGGTATTGGTATGACACAACAAGAAGCGATTGATCATTTGGGTACGATTGCTAAGTCTGGCACTAAAGATTTTATGTCGAAGCTTACGGGTGATCAAAAGTCAGATGCACAATTGATTGGTCAATTTGGTGTGGGCTTCTATTCAGGTTTTATTGTTGCTGAAAAAATTACAGTGGAATCACGTCGTGCTGGGGTAAATGCCGCTGAAGGGGTACGTTGGGTTAGTAATGGTACAGGTGAGTTTGATGTAGAGCCAATTGATAAGGCTTCACGTGGAACCGACATCATTTTGCATTTACGCGAGGATGCTTTAGATTATTTAGATCGTTACAAAGTTAAGCAGATTATTAATAAATACTCTGATCATATTAGTTTGCCAATTGAGATGCAGAAAGAAGTTTGGCAACAAGAGGAAGCTGCAGAAGGCGAAGAAGCAAAACCTGGTCAATATGTACTGACGGATGAATGGGAAGCGATTAACTCAGCAAGTGCATTATGGACGCGTAATAAAAATGAGATCAGTGAAGAACAATATACTGAGTTTTATAAAAATCTGAGCCATGATTTTGAAGCCCCGCTTGCGTGGACACACAACCGTGTAGAGGGAAGTACGGAATATACACAGTTACTTTATATTCCATCTCGCGCACCAAGCAATATTTTCACACGTGAAGCTAAAGCAGGAATTAAGCTGTATGTGAAACGTGTATTTATCATGGATGATGCGGATAATTTGATTCCAAATTATTTACGTTTTGTTCAAGGTGTGGTTGATAGCGCAGACTTACCACTTAATGTAAGCCGTGAATTATTACAAGAAAGTCGCGACGTTAAAACGATTCGTGAAGGTAACGCCCGCCGTATTTTAACGGTGCTAGATGGTTTGGCGAAATCTGAAGATGTTGCTGATCAAGAGAAGTTTGCAAAATTCTACGCTGAGTTTGGTTCAGTCTTAAAAGAAGGCTTAGGCGAAGACATGGCGAATCGTGAGCGTATTCTAAAATTATTACGCTTTGCTTCGTCAAATAATGATGAAGTGAAAACATCATTTGCAGACTATAAAGCCAATATGAAAGAAGGCCAAAAGGCAATTTACTATGTGACTGCTGATAGTTTAAATGCTGCGAAAAACTCACCACAACTTGAATTGTTCAAGAAAAAAGGTATCGAAGTGCTGCTCATGACTGAACGAGTGGATGAGTGGGCGATGGAATTTGTTTTTGAGTTTGATGGAACACCATTACAGAATGTATCAAAAGGTGCAGTTGATTTGGGTGATCTACAAGATGCTGAAGAGAAGAAAGCACTTGAGGAAGCTGCTGAGCAGTTTAAACCTGTTGTTGAAAAACTGTCGGATGCGTTAAAAGATAAGACCTCTGAAGTGCGTGTA
Source organism: Acinetobacter sp. YH12138 (assembly GCF_015218525.1). Taxonomy (NCBI): domain Bacteria; kingdom Pseudomonadati; phylum Pseudomonadota; class Gammaproteobacteria; order Moraxellales; family Moraxellaceae; genus Acinetobacter; species Acinetobacter sp. YH12138. Next base: position 285,058 of record NZ_CP048670.1, read on the forward strand.
ACAACACGTTTAGTGGACTCTCCTGCGTGTTTGGTGGTGGCTGAGGGTGAGTTATCACCGCAACTGGTCCGTATGCTAAAACAAGCAGGACAAGCGGTTCCCGAGTCAAAACCAGTCTTGGAAATCAATCCATCCCATCCGTTGGTACAAAAATTAGAAGGTTCAGCGCAATTTGATGATTTGGCGAATGTGATCTTCGATCAAGCGTTGATTGCTGAAGGCGGTTTACCCGAAGATCCTGCCCAATACATCAAACGGATTAACAGCTTATTGCTGAAGTAACGGTAGATATGAAATGAACCTCCTTCGGGAGGTTTTTTTATTTGGTTTTTCGATAGAGCACATGAATAAAAACGTCCATGTTTTAATCTTTAAAATAAATTAAAAATAAATAATTAATCTATAATAGCGATCGTTAAGTATTGGGAATCTTAAGATGAAAATTTTAGTGATCGCTGTAATGGGCTCGCTGCTCTCTATGGGCCTCATGCAATCTGCTCAGGCAGACAGCGCTAAGCAAAAAATGGTGCGTAATGACCGTGTGCAGGTTTCAAAGCAGATCGCACAATACGATATCAACCCTTTTGTTGATAGTCGCCGTGTGATGCGAAATGATCGTGTTCAGTATAGTTTTCCTAAAGTGAAAAAAGTCGCTGAAAAACAGCCGAGTATTGTACGTAATGATCGTGTACGTGTGATTAAGAAAAATTGAAGCTGAGTTATTTAAAAAAAGCCCATCCTGTTGAGATGGGCTTTTTATTCGCTGTGAAATAGCGGGTTCTAGAACAAGGCTTCAAGGCGCACTAAAGCGCCCACAAAGTGGCTTTTATCGTCACGATGGTTGTTGAGGTAGTTGAGATCACCTTGGATATAAAACCATTCGCGCAGAAAGGGCTGTCGCCATGATACATAGGGTCCCCAACTGTTTAAACGCAGTTGATCGTTATTGTAAAAACCACCTGTATATAGGCCGTAGTTGAATCGGTTACCTTTAAAAAATTGGTGTTGGCGGTAACTGAAGTTATCCCATTTCAGATCATCATCCTGTGCATCTGCATAGGTCAGGTTGAATTGGTTTGAGATAAAGGGTTGGCCTGGTCGGGCATGGGTTAATTCTAAATTGGTTCTCAGATAATTTTCACTATCGATACCATAACGATAAATTTGTTCGGCTAAAAAACTGTAATCATTGTCGAGTTGCCATTTTTTAGCTGCTTTTAAGCGGACATATAGGTCATCACCAGAACGTAAACCTAGATCAACGTCAGTTTCGAAAGGCAGTCGATCTGAAATTTCTGACCAACGTAACGCGAGCGAACTGTTATCTTCACGGGTTTGCTTATTGTCATAATTTTTATCACTACGCCCCGCAGGATTTTCATTGGTAATCGCGGCATTATTTTCAAGCTCATTATCTAAAGAGTCATCACCAAACACGACGCTTAACTTTTTCTCCAAGGTCGGGAGTTTAATTTTTCCTCGTATACGTGGCTTAATTTCGTAACCGTCATGCTTATCCCAACTGTTATCTAAAATGACCCGTAGGGTTGCATTGGCAGGCTTTTCTGGCTCACTTTTCCCAAACCAGTTATCCATGCGAACGGCCGTTCGATCTGCCCAATTTCGGACTTTCTTCTGTTGTCGATCGGTCCAGCTATTATTTTCCGTTTGTTCTGTTGTCGGAACAATGGGGTGATCTGATTGTTCAGGTAAGAAGGTCGGTGTTGCATCAATCCAACGTGGAATTTGATCTAAAAAATCATAGGTCTTTGGCGTGATATACGGTGAATTTTGGTCAGTTACAGGCACATCCTGCGAATGTTCACCCTCAGTTTCATTGACGACAGCATCAGTTTCATTGGCCCAAGCAACTTGATACATCAAGCTCATTGATGCGGAAAAAAGCAAAGTCCGAATAAAGTACTGTTGTTTTTTATGCATATGTTTTGGCTCTATTTAATTATCATCTGAGTATCCTGCATCTGTAGTTTTGTTATTTTTGTCGGATAAATGCAAGCCAAACTACAAAATAAATGCAATTATTCTTCGGTCATTTGCTTAAGTGCTTGATAAAGCGAAATCACATCAATGGGTTGAGGCAATTGTTGGATCACATTTTGGATGCTTTGCCAATTTAAACCTTGCTGTCGATGAAGGATCAAATAGGGAAGGGCTTGTTCGGTACGCAAGAGTGCCATGCGTTTTTGACCGTGGATTAACCGTATTTTTTGACGTTCTTGTAATAATAACAACGGGGTATGTAGCGTCGGTTCAGGTTCATCAAAATGAATGAATTTTTGCGTATGAATTAATTGTGCCGGGATAAATGGATAATAGTCGGTTTGTGACCAAATCATTTCAGCCTGCTGAGACTGTTGATAGAGCTGATCAGGTGCAGTACAAAGTTGCTCTAGATTGTCCCATGTCATGACTTTAATTGCGGCAAGTTCATGTTGATGTTGTTGGCAAAACAGTTGAGAGAGTCGAATGGCTTCCATCTGCGTTTGCGCACCAAACAACAAGAGATATTTGATGAAGCGGCCCTCGGTATTGATTTGCTCTGCTAAATACAGCGGCTGGTTTTTCCAATCTGTACCATCTGTCGTATGCAATAGAACATCAAGTTGTGTTGTGAGTTCAGGCTGATCTATAAACTGCAATTCATACAAGGCCAATTGTGCATCGATGTTTTGCAGCTTTTGAATGCGAGCAGTGTATTGAGCGATTTGAACCTGTTCAGGAAGTTCAACGCTTGCCATTGTCGAGTTGAGATGTTCCTCTGATGGCGCATGTGTTGGCTGCTCAATTAGAACAAGAGGAGCGGTATCAGGTGAAGAAGGCTCCGGCTTATCCGTATTTGAGTTATCAAGCAACAGATCCACTTCATTGATTTGCTTATCGCGATGATCTAGATCGACAGATCCGTCTTTATTTATCGCTTCAATTGGCAGTAGGATATCCACACTTGCTGCAACACAGCTTGGTGCTGTGCTGACTTCGTCCTTTAGGCGTACGGCATGTAGACGTAGATCGATATCACTGATTAAACATTTATATAGCTGTTGTTGCTCAATTAACCAATCATAGCATTCACTGAAATTGCCCCATTCACTGAGTAACGCCGTGCGCTGTTTGGCTGGAATCATCCAAACTTGCCAACCTAACTCATGGTCATGCAGCAAGGCCCAACCCATCTCTGGATATTGATATAAAGCACTTTCGAGTGCAGCGTCATGGTTAAAATAGCCTCGAAATAACAATGAATATGGCGTTTGTTTGGAAAATTCAGTGGCAGCCATTTGTGGCTTAGTTAATGCACGATAACTTAATATTTGCTTTTGAAAAATTGGTTCATCGCATAAGGCAAAAATTTCATGAATCCGACGTTTAGAAAGCGCAGTTTCATAAAAACTCAAAGCACGATGTTCAAGTTGATGGGTCAGTACATGGATTTCTTTTATTAATTGTACTTTGTCTTGTAAATTCATTTGTCCACTTCCTAAAGGACTTTTTGTGCTTTTTCTAAATATTTAGCCAATACAATATTGGTTGCAAGTTCTACTAATTTATATTCAGCCGAATTCGGGTTTCGATATGTATTGGCCAATTCAATCAGGCGTTCAATATCGATAACCTGCGGTGAAATTTTTCCTTGTATCAGTGCCTGAAGTTCTTGCATAGGACAATGTAAATTTAAAAATAAAGAAGTCGATTAGTTCATTTGATTATAGAGATTTCATTAAAAAAAACATGGAAATAAATGTCAGCTTCTACAAATTAAGCGTTAAATATGACAATTAATGCGCATTTTGTTTAAAAATAATACCAAATCATTAGCTTAAAGATAGGTTTTGCAAAAGATATAGCGGTATGGTTTGATCAATTTTTTGAAGTCATCATCAGCGATCGAGCGCTTTTAGATGTTCATTTTTAATGTTAAGTAAAGAATAAAGCCCAAAGTAAAGGCACATAAAATAAAAAACCGATGGTGGGAGCCATCGGTTTTTTTATGGAAAAATCAGCTAAAAATTAAGCTTTTTTTTCTGTGTTTGTTATAACTTCAGTTGTATCAGCAGCTGGAGCTTGGCTCTCTGCATTGGCAGTTTCAGCAGTTACAGCTTTTTTTACTGGAAAATCTGGTACGTAAACGATTTGTGCAGAAACAGTTGCAGAAAGCGCCATCACAGCAACAGCCATAGCATATTTGATTGCGTTCATTTGTGTATTCCTATCAATCATTAGTAACTCAAAAATTGAGTCAGGGAGAAAATTAATCACTTGAATTTATGTGAAAATAATATCAAAAAATAATCAATTAAAAATGATCGATTCGGCAACACAAGATAAATGGTAGGATTTAATATTTATATAAAACAGTCTATTAGAGTTATTGCTCTAGAGTTTTTAGTGGCTGAGTGACAGCGGCGTATCACTCAGATATAGATGAAAAATCTATGAATGTTTGGCACATTTCTTTTCATAGACTTTGCCTGCGATACCACCAATAATGGCACCACTAATCGTACCAAAAACAGGTAATATACTGCCTGCAACAGCTCCGATCGCAGCACCTTTGACGGTCGGAGAAAAACGTGAGAGAAAGCTATTCTTCCCTGTTTGGGACTCGTTGGTGGTTGTTTGAGGGGGTGTATTGGTAGATAGTTCGGTTTCAGCAGAAGTTGCTTGAGGTTCAATAGTCATGACATTACTCCCGAGCATGATCGTTTGAAGAATGAAGCTTTTAGCCTAATCGGTAGTGGCCTTGGCTTAAACAGAAAGCATGTAATAAATGATGGTCAGTTTGTAATCCACCGAAGTGGAATTCACTCCTGTGTAAGACATGTAATATTTTGCTGTTTTGATGTTTAAAAAATAACCAAAATAAGTGACTTAATCATATGATGAAGATTCAAAATCATAACAATGAGGATAAATACAATGTCTGTTGCTAAAGTCGTTGAAGTAAATGCAAGTAGCACAAAAAGTTTTGAAGATGCGATCCAAACGGGAATTAATAAAGTCACTGAAACCGTAAAGAACGTTCAGGGTGCATGGATTAATGAACAAAAAGTTGTGGTGAAAGACAATAAAATTGCGGAATATCGAGTGAACTTAAAAATCAGCTTCTTGGTTGAATAAGTTTAGTTTTATTGAAGTTAAAAACTGATCAAAAAAAAATCCCCGAAGTTCGGGGATTTTTGTTTGAACACGCTGAATTATTTTTCAGGCGTTTCACAGCTTTCATCATTACACACAGGTGTAGGAGCAAGCTCAGGAAGTTCCGCAGCTTTGTCCATCACTTTTTTAAATACATCTTTCGGTTGAGCGCCTGCTAAAGCAATGCGTTGCTCAAATACAAAGAACGGTACACCCGTAACTTTAAGTTGATCGCGTGCTACTTCTTCATCGTATTTGACGAAATCAGCAAATTCATCTGAGTCTAATAAGTCATCGACTTCAACAGGGTTTAGACCAATACGAGATGCAACGTCTTCTAAGGTTTCACGTTCACCAATGGCCAAGCCTTGCGTCATATAGCTATAGAAGAACGCTTCTTTGGCTTCACTGCCGAGACCTTTGCTTTGTGCAAGATGAATCAAGCGGTGCGCGTTGAAAGTATTGCCTGAATTGGCTTTTTGCCAGTTAAATTCAATACCTTCAGCTTTTGCCATTTCGGCGATATTGCGCTGCATTTCTTCAACTTCTTCAATACTGCGGCCATATTTTTGAGCTAGACGTTCAGTATTAGAAATTTCTAGGCGAGCGGGCGCATCTGCGTCAAGTTGATAGCTATGCCAAAACACTTCAAGCTCTACACCCGATTCTTCGGCAGCAGCTTCAAGGCGTTTTTTCGCAATATAACAAAATGGGCAAACCACGTCTGACCAGATATCTACACGCATGGGAAATCTCTTTTCTATGTTCTGGGAAAATGATGGGGGCAAATCCTAAAATTTAAAGCCAAGCAATGCAATCCATTTTTGTCTCGATGGCGCAATGTCGGTTTTTTTTTGATTTTGTTACAAGGATTGAATGAAGATTTGTCTGGCCACTAATCCTTGATTAAACGTTTACCCAAACATATTACTTCAACCTCTTCATAGCCCAATTGTTCATAAAAATTTTGTACATCAATGTTGTCTTGGCGAATCAGTAATTGAAGTTTTGGACAGCCTAGAGCAATTAAGCGTTTTTCTAATTGCTGAATGAGGGCAGTAGCGACGCCATTACGCTGAAAATGTGGATGTACGGCAAGATAATTGACCCAGCCTCGGTGTCCATCATAGCCACCCATCACAGTTGCAATCAGTTGATCATCTTTGACCGCCAACAAGAATAATTGATCACGTTGAGCCAATTTTCGAAATATATCAATTTCAGGATTATTCCATGGACGGGTCAGATCACACAGTTCCCAAAGTGCAATCACATCGTCTAAATCAGTTTCGAGATAGGGGCGGATAATAAACATAATTTTTGTTTTAGCATATAATTTGACCAATTTAGATTAGTCGAGTTTTGCAGACTTGATAAGTCATATTGAAAAATAAAAGCCATAAAAAAACGCTCCGAAGAGCGTTTTTTTATTTCACTGTCAATTAAGCAGTTTTCACTTCTGGTTGAGCAGCTAACATGTGGCCGTTCTCTTCGAAGTTGATGTGCCAAGACAATGCTTCACGTAGAAGGTGAGGTGTTTGACCACCTTTTGCACATGCACGGTCGAAGTAATCGTTTAATGCTGCACGGTAGCTTGGGTGTGCACAGTTGTCGATTACCGCACGAGCACGTTCACGTGGAGCAAGACCACGTAAGTCAGCAAGACCTTGTTCAGTAACCAAGATGTCAACGTCGTGTTCTGCATGGTCAACGTGAGAAGCAAATGGAACAACAGAAGAAATGTCGCCGCCTTTTGCAATCGATTTAGTCACGAAGATTGCTAAGTGCGCATTACGTGCGAAGTCACCTGAACCACCAATACCGTTCATCATTTTTGTACCGCAAACGTGAGTTGAGTTCACATTACCGTAAATGTCAAACTCAAGTGCAGTGTTGATACCGATAATACCTAAACGACGTACAAGTTCTGGATGGTTAGAAATTTCTTGTGGACGTAATACAAGTTTGTCTTTGTATTGTTCAAGGTTATTAAATACTTTTTCGCCATATTTCGCAGAAAGCGTAATAGAAGAACCTGAAGCAAATTTCATTTTGCCTGCGTCGATCAATTCAAATGTACAGTCTTGAAGTACTTCAGAGTACATGATCAAGTCTTCAAAGTTTGAATCTTTAAGACCAGTCAATACTGCGTTTGCAATTGAACCAATACCTGCTTGTAATGGACCTAGGTTTTTCGGTAAACGACCTTCAGCGACTTCTTTTTCAAAGAAAGCGATAAGGTGGTTTGCAATACCTTGAGTTTCATCATCAGGGGCAGTAACTGTAGATGGAGAGTCATGCAATTCGTTGTTAAATACGATACCTACGATTTTTGAAGGATCGATGTTGATTGCATGTGTACCAATACGTTCATCAACATGAGTCAATGGAATAGCTTGACGTGTTGGACGATATGTTGGGATATAAATATCGTGTAAGCCTTCAAATGCTGGGCTTAAGTTGGTGTTGATTTCAACAATTACTTTTTCAGCAAAAATTGCGAAGCTTGCAGAGTTACCTACAGAAGTTGTAGGGATGATGCCACCATCTTCAGTGATCGCAACAGCTTCAATAATTGCTACATCAGGCTTTTTAAGCTGAAGGTTACGCATTTGTTCAACTGTTTCAGACAAATGCTGATCGATGAACATTACTTCGCCTTTGTTGATCGCTTTACGTAATGTATTGTCTACTTGGAACGGTAAACGACGAGCAAGAACACCTGCTTCAGTCAATTTTTTGTCCAAATCGTTACCCAAGCTCGCGCCAGTAATTAGGGTGATTTTAAGAGGATTAGCATGAGCCTGTTGAACCAACGCTAAAGGTACAGCTTTCGCTTCACCTGCGCGTGTGAAACCACTCATACCTACCGTCATACCATCCTGAATGAATTCAGCAGCTTTTTCTGCGCTGATAACTTTGTCGTGAAGGGCAGCTAAACGGATGCGATCTAAAGACATCATATACTCTCGTGAAATTCTCAAAACTGATACGGATTGTACCGATCAAAAAAGCCATTTTGCATCCCTGTTAGGCTAAGGTCTAATTTTTTGAAAAAATGTGGGTATAAGATTTTATTATGATTTTTAAGCTACTGAATAATAAAGTTAAAAATAACAATGGTTAAGGATTAAACAAAACTGTTCGTTGCTTTTTTGAACGCTTGTTAAAAGCGTTCAGTTAAACTTTGCTTAATTTTTTCCAATGGGCTGTTGTTTAATATTTCATCATTTTCGAGTTTTTGCAGTGGTAAAGAAATGATCGCTTCGAGTCCACCTTCTGCTCGATTGTGAATTGAAAGTTGACCTTCGTGAATATCCACAATACGTTTTACAATGGCTAAACCGAGTCCACTGCCTTGGATGGTACGTGCATCATTACCACGTACAAAAGGTTGCATCAGGTCTTCAATTTGGTCTTCAGGAATCCCTTCGCCATTATCGGCAACGCGAATTTGAATATGGTCACCTTCATATTCGGTAGACAGTTCAATCGGCTCGGCACCATAGCGTTTTGAGTTATTGATTAAGTTGCCTATTAGTCGTTTTAACGACAGGCTACGTGCTTGAATAATCGGTAAGTCTTGAGGTTCAAAGCGAATATCTAAAGGTTTAAATTGAATCACTAATTCCTGCAATAGCGCATTTAAATCAGTATCTTGCGGAACCTCATCAGAGCCATCTCGCATATACGAAATGAACTGATTCAGAATTGCATCCATATCTTCAACATCGTAAATCAGACCTTCTTTTAGGAAGTCATCATCAGGCATCATTTCTGCGCTGAGTCGAATACGGGTCAGCGGAGTACGCAAATCGTGGGAAATACCGGCCAACATGATGCGACGATCACGTTCAGTTTGTTCCAGCGTGTAGACCATGTGGTTAAAGGCTTGGTTTACTTCACGGATTTCTTGTGGCCCATGGTTGGTTTCTAAATAAGGAGCAGTGCCTTGTTTACTATAGTTGTTTGCCGCATCTTGTAAACGTTTTAGTGGACGGTTGAGCTGACGAACCAAGGTTAAGATAATGATGCCAGCAATCAGCGGAATACCCAATAACCAGCCTAAAATCAGCTCTGCGCTATAGTTGGCATAGGTTTTTAAAGGCTCGCGAACCCAGTTGCCATTCATTTCTGGAGTTTGAATCCAGATGCGTGGGTCAGGTTTAAATTGGAAATACACGGTCGCATTATCAATGCGCATTTCTTTGGCCAGTTTCTTTTCAATTTGATTGGTAAAGAACTCTGCAATGACTTTGTCTTTGACGTTGGGGAATTCTTTCGGATCGGTCACATATTCGATCCCGACACGGTTGCGCATCCAGTCGTCGACATCCACTTCGGCATTGTTATGAAAAATCCGTAAATCAGGATTGTTAATGATTTCAAGTTCGACCGCGAGGTAACGAGCATGTTGTTGAATTTCGGGTAAATAGAGTGTCCGCCAAAAGAACCATAAGGACATAAACAGGCTAAAAAACACCACAAATAAGACCAATACGGTGGTCCGCATGGCTGCAGAGCGGGGTTTGATTTTATCGAGAAAGCGTTCCCAAGGTGTCCGTTTTTTTTCGGAGTAGGTAACGTAGTCGGTAAATTCCTGTGGGTCGATGGGTTCGAGTTTCACGCAGAATCCTTTAAGCAAATTTTTTGAAAGGCAGTTTTTATTCTTTGCGATGGAATCTTACTGCTGGAACGTTCTTCGGGGGGAGTTCGTTATGTTACTTTTTAAAAAAGTAACCAAAATTTTTGCCATTCGCTGAACTCGCGCACATTACTTTTATTCATTCAATTTCAAGTGGCTCGGACAGCAGCGAATGGCATTTCCGGACAAGAGGTACGGTGACTCGATTCTCAGGTCTTATTTTATGGCTTATTCAGCACCATCTGGAACAAAGACATAACCTACGCCCCAAACGGTTTGAATATAGCGCGCACGTGCCGGGTTTTCTTCAACCAAACGACGCAGGCGAGAAACTTGAACGTCAATTGAACGCTCCATAGCACCCCATTCACGACCACGAGCAAGATTCATTAACTTGTCGCGTGTCAGTGGTTCACGAGGGTGTTGAACTAATGCTTTGAGTACGGCAAATTCACCCGTGGTTAATGTGACGACTTGACCTTCACGGGTTAATGTACGAGTAGACAGGTCGAGTGACCACGGACCAAAAGACACCACTTCCATTTGTTGGCTTGGTGCGCCCGGAACTTCACGCACTTGGCGACGTAGGACCGCACGAATACGAGCTAATAGCTCATTCGGGTTAAATGGTTTTGGTAAGTAGTCATCTGCACCGGCTTCAAGTCCTGCAATACGGTCTGAATCGCTACCACGAGCGGTCAGCATAATGATCGGGGTATCGATGCTAGATTGGCGCAGACGGCGGCAAATACTCAAGCCATCTTCAACAGGCAACATAAAGTCGAGCACAATCAGGGAAAAGAGTTCCCGCTGCAACAGACGATCCATCTGAGTCGCATCATGTGCGGTTTTGACCACAAAACCTTTATCTTCTAGGAAGCGTTGTAAGAGGGTGCGTAGACGCACATCATCATCGACAACCAGAATGCGTTCGACTCGGTCGGTTTCGGCTTGTACGGCATCTGTTTTTTCAGCAGGTACAACTAAACTCATGACGTGCTCCTTATTCTTTATTGTCATCGTAAACAAAAAGTCGATTTCACTTGAGTATACGATTCATTTATATAAATTTACTATGCTCTAAAGCAACAAATATTGCAGTTAAAATCAAGACATAGATACCAAATGTATACATGTTGTTCGAATCAGTTTGCTTGTCTAAGTCTCGCTAATTTGCTGTTTCATAGTCAGTTTCGTAAAAAAATGTGTATTTGAGATGAATTGGCATTAAAAACCACGAATAAATTTATAAAAACAATTGTGGATTTTATGGTCTTGGTCTTTATAATCATGGCTTTTAGAACTTATCCTTGCAGGGATCTAATACGATGACTGACTTAGTTCAGCAGTTGGCAAAAGAAATTGCCGTACGTCCAAATCAAATTGAAGCTGCCATCAAGCTCATTGATGAAGGTGCCAGTGTTCCATTTATCGCACGTTACCGTAAAGAAGTGACGCAAGGTCTGGACGATACTCAATTACGTCAGCTCGATACACGTCTGACTTACCTGCGTGATTTATTTGAGCGCCGTGAAAAGGTAATCGAATCTCTAAAAGAACAAAACAAGTTATCTGATGACTTACTTGCTCGCGTGAATGCAGCAGAAACTAAAAATGCTTTAGAAGAGATTTACGCGCCGTATCGTCCAAAACGTACCAGTAAATCATTTAAAGCAAAAGAAGCAGGTTTAGGCCCAATCGCTGAAAAAATCTTTAATGAAGAGATCGATCCTACGGAAGCTTTGGAAGGCTTTAGCCATGAAGATTATGCAGATGTTGAAAGTCAACTTGATGCGATTCAACACATTTTAATTGATGAATGGGCGCAAAATATTCCATTGACTACTGAACTCAAAGCAACATTTGCACAAACAGCAATGTTAAAAAGTTTAGTGGCAAGTGATGAGAAAAAAGAAGTTGGTAAAAAATTCCGTGATTACTTTGATTTCTCTGAAAGCTTAAATAAAGTGCCGTCACATCGTTTATTGGCGATGCTACGTGGCCGTCAAGAAAATGTCTTAGGCTTAAAAGTCGATGGTGAAGATGAAGCACCATTGGCACGTATTGAAACTGAATATAATGTTGAAACTGCACAGCCTCAAGCACGCGCAGATTTCTTAAAACAAACAGCAAAACTGTTCTGGTTGGGCAAAGTACGTCCTGCTATTGAGCATTCATTATTGACTGAAAAACGTTTGGCTGCCGAAGCTGAAGCGATGGATGTATTTGCTGAAAACCTACGTCATTTATTACTTTCTGCTCCTGCAGGCGCACGCTGCACCTTGGGTGTAGACCCAGGCATCCGTACGGGTGTGAAATTGGCTGTTGTCAATGCATCAGGTGATGTTCTTGCACATAGCACTATTTACCCGTTTGCCCCGAAAGAAGATAAAGCAGGTTCAGTTGCTGAACTTGCGCGCCTTTGCCGCGAATTCAATGTTGAATTAATTGCGATTGGTAATGGTACTGCAAGCCGTGAAACTGAAGCGGTTGTGGCTGAAATGATGGCTGCGAATACGGATTTGAATTTGATTCGTGTGTCTGTCTCTGAAGCGGGTGCATCTGTTTATTCAGCATCTGAATTGGCATCTCAAGAATTGCCAGAGCTAGATGTATCTATTCGCGGTGCAGTGTCGATTGCTCGTCGTTTACAAGATCCATTGGCGGAGCTTGTGAAAATTGATCCGAAATCGATTGGTGTGGGTCAATACCAACATGACGTGAACCAAACCGGTTTGGCAAAAACACTAGAAGCAGTAGTTGAAGACTGCGTGAACTCAGTTGGTGTAGATGTGAACACAGCATCATCTGCAATCTTGGGTTATATCGCGGGTCTAAACAAAGCGATTGCACAGCAAATTGTGGATTTCCGTAAAGAAAATGGTCGTTTTGATAACCGTCAAAGTTTGAAGAAAGTACCTCGTTTAGGCGAACGTACCTTTGAACAAGCAGCAGGTTTCTTACGTATTCAAGATGGTTCTGAGCCACTTGATGCTTCTGCTGTTCACCCTGAATCTTATGGTTTAGTAGAAAAAATTGTGGCAGCGAAAGCAACCACAGTCAAAGATATTATTGGTAATACTGAAATTATTCGCCAAGTAAACGCCGAAGAATTTGTGAATGACCAATTTGGTCTACCGACAATTCAAGACGTTTTATCTGAACTTGAAAAACCAGGTCGTGATCCACGTCCAGAGTTCCGTACCGCAAAATTCCGTGAAGACATCACTGAAGTGGCGCAGTTGACTGAAGGTTTACAGCTTGAAGGTGTGGTTACGAATGTGACGAACTTCGGCGCATTCGTGGATGTGGGTGTACACCAAGACGGTTTAGTGCATATTTCTGAACTTGCAAATGAATTTGTTGCAGATCCGCACAAAGTCGTAAAACCAGGTCAAATTGTTCAAGTTCGTGTACTAAATGTCGATGTTGAACGTAACCGTGTCAACTTGTCTATGCGTGCAGAAGGTGCTGCTGCAGCGAAACCACAACGTCAACCACGTCGTGACAATGCCCAGCAAGAACAACGTGGTGAGCGTAAGCCACATGCGAAACGACCACAGCATGCTCGTCCGCAAGGCGACCGCCCACAAGGTCATAAAAAACCTCAAGCAGCGAAACCACAAGAAAATAAAATTGGTGGTTTAGGTGCGTTGTTATTACAAGCAGGGATTAAAGGTTCGAAGTAATCTTGAACTGTTAAAAAAACCTCCCATTTGGGAGGTTTTTTTTATTTTCTTTTACGGCCTATCAAAGATAAATGAGCTGAATCTTAAACTTCGCAATAAAGTGTAAAAATCACACAAATCACGTATTAAAACACACTATAGAATCGTTCGATTGCCAGACAATATAAGTCACGCCATAAAGTGGTCACAAACTTTAGGCTTTACATACTTACATCTAATTATTTGATATTTATTATAAACGGTAAAATGATGACATCTAAAATTGAACGACATCGATTTCATATTCACGACTTTTTATCTGGAACTGTGGTATTTCTCGTGGCTTTACCGCTATGTCTAGGCATTGCATTGGCTTCTGGCGCACCGATTCTCTCTGGCATTATTGCCGGCATTGTCGGTGGTATTTTAGTCGGAGCATTGAGTGGCTCACATATCAGTGTTGCAGGGCCAGCAGCAGGTTTAACAGCAGTCATTTTGGTACAGCTTGAACTACTCGGCGGCAACTATGCCGCCTTTTTATTGTGTATTGTTTTTGCCGGTATTTTACAGATTGGATTTGGCATATTTCGGCTCGGTTTCTTTGCCAACTTTATTCCGAACAATGTCATATTGGGTTTGTTGGCAGCTATCGGGCTGATTTTAATTGGGAGTCAAATACCTTATTTGTTTGGCTTGAACCAATTTTCATGGTCAGTGCTGTGGCAGGCACAGCCGCTCGATTTGCAATGGGATATCGGTGCTGTTGTGATCGGGATCGGTAGCCTTGTGCTGATGTTGCTTTGGGAGCAGAGCCCATGCAAAAAGTGGGTTCTGCCTTCAGCCTTGGTTGCTGTAGTCCTCGCTGCACTATGTAATGCCGTGTTGGTGCTTAGTGGCTCGTCTTTTGCAGTTCATCCATCAAATCTCATCCAACTTCCTAACCTTTGGGATCAGCCACAAAATGTGATGATCTTTCCGGATTGGACCGCTTTAAATAATCCTCTGATTTATACGGGCGCTATCACTTTGGCGGTTGTGGCGTCATTAGAAACTCTATTGAATTTAGAAGCAGCAGATAAATTGGATCCGCATAAGCGCTCTTCACCCCCCAACCGAGAGTTATGGGCGCAAGGCATCGGCAATGTCGTTTCGGGTGCTATAGGCGGGATGCCGCTAACTTCAGTAATTGTTCGTAGTTCGGTCAATGCCAGTGCTGGAGCTAAAAGTAAATGTTCTGCGATCTTTCATGGCGTATTACTCTTGTTTGCCGTGCTGTGTTTAGTGCCTTTGATGAACATGATTCCGCTTTCAGCATTAGCCGCAATTTTAATCCTCACTGGGTTTAAACTGACACATCCCAAATTGTTTAAACAGTTGTATTTAAAAGGTTGGAAACAATTTATTCCTTTTATCATTACCTTACTGGCGATTTTATTCACAGACTTATTGCTCGGAATCTTGATTGGTTTAGCCAGTAGTGCGGCCTTTATTTTATATGCCAATTTTAATAGGGGACTGAAGGTGTATAAAGAGCATCATTTACATGGGGTGATTACACGGATTGAATTGCCTTCACAAGTCAGTTTTCTCAACCGTTCGGCATTAATATCTGCATTGGAACATATCCATCGTGGCGAACAAGTGGTGATTGATGCCACACATGTGAGTGATATGGATGCTGATATTTTCCAGCTTATTCAAGAGTACCAACAGGAAAAGGCTGTGCAGCGTAAAGTGCAAGTGCAGTTGATTGGTTTCAAGGCACACTATGCCGATGCGCAGGAGGCGGCATTAGATATAGATATTAGTACTGCAGCTTTACAGCAACGTTTGACTCCGGAGGCCGTGCTCGCTTTGCTTAAAGCCGGCAATGAGCGGTTTGTACAAAATGAGCGTTTGCAACGAGATATCTATCGTCAACTGCGGGTGACCGCAGAAGAAGGACAGCATCCGATTGCGGCAGTGTTAGGTTGTATGGATTCTCGTGCGCCGACTGAAATGATCTTTGATGTTGGAATTGGCGATTTATTTAGTTTACGCATAGCGGGGAATGTCGCAGGGCAAAAAGTATTGGGTTCTTTAGAATTTGCCTGCGAAGCCAAAGGCGCCAAAGTGATCGTAGTGCTTGGTCATACGGACTGTGGTGCGGTTAGCAGTGCTTGTCAGTTGCATTTAGCTGGTCAATCGATTCAGAGCCTGACGAGTATGCCACATATTCAATATGTGCTGGGGCCACTCAATGAGTCTGTATCGCGTGTTGCCGAATTGATGCAACCACAAACGCTGAGTCCGGCATTTTTAGAGCAAGTGACGCAAATGAATGTGCATTACAACATCCGCTATATTTTGCAAAATAGTAAAGTGCTACGGCAGTTAGTGCAAGAAGGCAAAGTGGCGATCGTTGGTGCGGTGTATGATGTAAAAACTGGACGGGTTAATTTCTTCGGATAAATAAAATCGGATGACATAAAAAAAGGATCATCATGAACACATGATGATCCTTTTTATTGAACTAAAATACATTAGCGAATCATCGGTACAATCCAACTGGTAATGATCAGCAAAATACCGAAATGTCCCAATTTACGGGTGACATATACCAATTTTGACGGCTTTTCTTCCAATTGTTTCGCATAGTCTTCGATGCTAATGCCTTGTTTTGCATTACTGGTAAATAAAAACACCGCCAAATCGATACAAATTAAAATGGTACCGACATCTGCTACCACTTCCATTAAATCGTATTGGCCGCTGATCAAGGCAGTTGACACTTGATAAACAAGGAAAAGTGCAAAAGCGATGCAGGCATACTGCAAAACAGTTAAAAATATCCGCATAAATCTATACTAAATAAGCTCAAAATTCTGAAACAGGATTATAGCGTCCCTCGCAAGAGATTACTGTAACGCTTAGAGTGCTTGCATGACTGCTGGGAAGTGTTGCTTCTCAACCATTTCCAAAAACTCATCGCCCATACGCTGACTTTCAGCCACACATTGGTTCCACATTTTAATGCGTTGTTGATTGTCTAAGCCTTTGAGGGTAAAGTCTTTACGGTCAGGCAGTCGGCCAAGCGGCAAGCTTGCAAGGTATTCTTGTGAAGGTGATAGTAACAGGGTGCGCGCTTGATTGTCTGGATTAGCCTGACGTTTAAATAATTTATCAAACCAACCGGGGGTGATGCTATCTGTGAAATGTGGATACAGTACGATGCCTTGACTTCGGAAGGGCAGGTCAATGTGATAGTCGATTAGGCCGCCATCGCGGTAACTGCCTTGTGGTGCATCAGGGATATCACGGATCGCGGCCATAACACCAGGAATAGATGCAGATGCCATAAGCCACGGCATAACACTATTTTGAGTCAATGCATGATAATGCGTGGTAAAGCCATCATCTGCCACAGTAAATTGATGACCTGACACAGGCTGACTAATCACACGCTGCATGAAATAACGACTGTGTTTACGTGCAAGCGCTGTCGTTCCCACGATCCCTGCGACAGAAGCTAACAGCGGCAGGGCTTTATCACTTTGGAAAATATGCTGAGCTTTGACTGAAAGCACAGTGAGGTGATAATCCGGGTGATTAACTAGTGCCGCTTCTTGACCTTGAATCAAATCGATCAGCATGCCACGACACACATCGCTGACTTCTTGACGGCTCATCTTTTTATGAAAGCTCAGATTGGTATACAGCTCAGAGAGGCGTTTCGTGCCTTCGATAGCTCCCCAAGCAGCAATACTGGCAAAGCGCCAACTGCCAATCGATGAACCAATTAAAGTACGCTTTTGTTGCGCACGTGGCAAAAAGTCAGCAAAAATCGCCTGATCTAAACCTTGAATACCAATGCCTTTCGGGCCACCAGCAGCACCGGGCAGGATATCCACTTGAGCAGCGTTTAAACCTTCTTGTTCAATCAGTTGGCGTGCTAAATGGCCAGCACGGATATTGAGCGCAGGCGGTTTTTTTTGCAAAATTTGAGTCATGGCAGTCGCTTAAAGTACAGTCGTAGAATTATTCTAGTGCGTTTTTGCACAGACCCAATGGCTGAAACTTACGACAAATGACTTCTCAGTCATATCAGGGCACCGCTCACGAATGCTGTAATAATTGTTCATTATGCCGATGCAATTGAAACAAACTGAGGCAGACGATTGCCCATGTCGCCATTGGAAAGACCGCCCAAGCAAATAGATTAATGATAAAAACCACGGCCCCAGCTAATAACCAATAATTTAACCCGGCCATCAGTTTTTGCTGTGGCAAACAAAGTAGGAATAAACAGGGAAGTGCATTAAAGAGAATGATCCACCAAAATGCAGCGCTATGCTGCATCCGATACATTGTGGTGTTGGCTGTCGGTTGCCAGTTCAGAAAAGATAAGTGCAAATTCAATTGAACCAACACATCGAGTAGGGTCGAAAAACTATATAGCAAGGCCGTTGCACAAGCTCGGAGTGGATTTCGACCATACAGTACCCCTAAATAACTGTATGACATGGCGTTCAGCCTTATTTTATTTTTTGAATTTTTTGTTTTTATAGCTTTAAGCCCTTTATTGCCAAAAGGCTTAAAGGATTTATGGATACATCAAGATCATTTAAATACAGATTATTTAAACACACGCCAAATGGCAAGTAAGCTTGAAAGTGCAATTAATACGATGGAAACGTACCATGGCGCAATTATCGCAATGGAGAGGAAGATGGCCATAACACTGCCAAAGACCCAACTACGCTTTTGCTGATGTTCCATTTGCAAGCGCATGCTTTGCAGTTCATTGAGTTGTTTAGCATGCCAAGCCGACTGATTTTTTAAACCATTCAGACTGTCGATCATCAGCGTTGGTAAATCTTGCGCACCTAAAAGTAAGTCTGGAATTTTTTGTCCGAGTTCTTTTAAGTTTTTCTGCGGATTCATTTGCGCTTTAATCCAATCGGTGAGGATTGGTTTTGCTAAACTCCAAATATCCAATTCAGGATAGAGATCCGTTCCTAAGCCTTCGACATGGACCAAGGTTTTGAGCAGCAACATCAGTTGTGGCGGAATCTCTAAATGGAAACGACGCGCAATATCCATCACTTGAATCAGAATGCCGGCGAAGTCCAATTCATGCATTGGTTTAGAGACCATTGGGCCAACAGTGCGACGCATTTCACGTGCTAAGGCATCTTGATCTGTACCCGGTGGAATCCAACCCGCTTGATGCACGATTTGAATCAGCTGCATAAAGTCGCTGTTCATAACCGCAAGTAGCATGCGTGCTACGGTCATTTGGTCGTGCTTTGAAAGCTCACCCATAATCGCGCAGTCCAAGGCAATAAAGCGTGGATTGTTAGGATTGATGGTTTCGACGAAGACATTCCCCGGATGCATGTCTGCATGGAAGAAGTTATCGCGGAACACTTGGGTAAAGAAAATGGTGAGCCCTTTTTCGGCTAAATCTTTACGATCCATACCCAAGCGATCAAAGGTCGCAATATCTGAAATAGGCACACCGGTAATACGTTCTTCGACCATGACATCACGGCTGTCCATGTAGACTTCAGGCACGTACATCATGCTTGAACCGGTGAAGTAATGACGCATACGACGGGTGTTATCCGCTTCTAAAGTCAAATCCAACTCATTGAGAATAATTTGACGGTAGTCCTGAATAATTTCAGATAAATGCAGGGCACGAGCGGCTTCTAGACGTTTTTCAAGGAACTGACCAAGCCACTCTAATATTTCAAAATCTTCCAGAATTTGATTGCGAATATTTGGGCGAGTCACTTTTACCACGACTTCGCGACCATCATGCAGGGCAGCAGTATGCACTTGTGCAATAGATGCTGCGGCTAATGGTTGCTCGTCAAAGCGTGCAAATAATGTATTCACATCCGCTTTGAGTGATTCCTGAATGCGCATTTTGGCAACGTCATTCGAAAAAGGTTTTACACGGTCTTGTAGTAGTACCAATTGCTGTAAAACTTCAGGTGGAATCAAGTCACGACGGGTAGACAGTAATTGCCCCATTTTAATGGCCAGCGGGCCCATCTCTTCCATGGCTTCTTTGAGCTTGAGCGGATTTTTACGCTCGCGGCTTGACCATGCCGCAGGGTGCATGCGAATGAGAGAAAGAATATGACGGGCTTTTTCCGGTAATTCTTCCGCAGGAAACAACGTGTCGAGTCTATAGTGCGCAGCGATGCGCCAAAGGTCGAGTAAACGTGAAACGTGCGGAATCATATGTGCAATTACCTAGTCTTAAGTGTTGTCTTGTAATGAGTCAATTTGGCTATGCAGCTGCTGAATTTTTGCTTCTGCACGGTCCAGATTTTGATTCAAAATTCGGGTGTCTTGATTCAGGTCATCCATTTGCCAACGTGGGGCAAACAAGCCAGAATCTTCTTTTAACGCGTCTTCAGCAAAGAACAAATGGCTTTGTAAAGTACGTTTGAGATATTTGGGGGCAAGTTGCAACTTACCAATTTCATGCGCAAGGCTTGGACCTATCCAAGGGCTTAGATGCGAAGCTAAATCTGGCTCAGCTTGCTGCATAATGCGCTGGATATCCTGCAATAAGTGATAATCACCTTGCAATGGGATATTGCCAACATCTTCAGCCAACAGTAGTTTGAGGAGCTCGACGACTGTTTTGACATGCAACGTCGCGGTTGCTTCAGTTATGTTTGACTGTTGATCGAAAGGGCGTTGCTCAAAGATGGATGCAGTTTCAGTATGTCCTGTTGGCGTCGGTTCTAAGCGAACTTTCTGATCGTCAAAAAACACATCCACCGACAACTGTGGTGAGTCGATCACCACACGAAGCATTTTGCCTTGCAATTCATTCAGTTGGATGCGAGTAATAGCATCCAAATCAATGACATGATGAATTAAGCGTTCAACTGCACCAAGTGCGAGAATCGACCACATAGTTCAGCCTGCAGTATTAAAGTTTGAAACCACGGTGTACAGCCACGATACCACCCGTTAAGTTGTGGTAATCACAGTTTTGGAAGCCCGCATTTTCCATCATACCTTTAAGAGTACGTTGGTCTGGGTGCATACGAATCGATTCTGCAAGGTATTTATAACTTTCAGAGTCATTCGCTACGATTTTACCCATGATCGGTAATGCAGTGAATGAGTACAAGTCATACAGTTTTGAGAATGGTTCAAATACCGGTTTAGAGAATTCTAAAATCAGTAAACGACCACCTGGCTTAAGAACGCGGTACATTGCAGCAAGAGCAGCATCTTTGTCAGTCACGTTACGTAGACCAAATGAAATGGTTAATAGGTCAAAACTGTTGTCTGCAAAAGGTTCTAAAGTTTCAGCATTGGCCAAAACGAAATCGACATTGGTACAACCAGCATCAATGAGGCGGTCACGACCGACATTGAGCATCGATTCGTTAATGTCTGAAAGCACCACATGACCTGTCGGACCAACTTCACGACTGAACACTTTAGCAAGGTCACCTGTACCGCCTGCAATATCCAGTACGTGCTGACCGCGACGAACACCTGACATGTTAATGGCAAAACGTTTCCATAGACGGTGAATACCAAATGACATTAAATCATTCATGATGTCGTATTTCGCAGCCACTGAGTGGAAAACTTCCGCGACTTTTTGCGCTTTGTCTTCGCTGCTCACGGTCTGATAACCAAAGTGTGTGGTTGGCCCAACATTACCTGTGTTCGCGCCACGTGGCAGATTATATTTGGGTACTGAACCTGTCACAGGTGTGTCGGTCAGACGTTGTTCTAAAGAGTGTTGCTGACCTTGCGCTGTCCCTTGTGGTAAAGGTTCAGTTAAGAATGGACTCGCTTTGTCTGTATTTTGTGCCGACTCAGGTGTAGGGACAGGCGTTTGATTCTCGTTAGACATTAGAGTCACTCCTAACTTATAAATAGGGTTAATGTTGCTTTGCAAGCATGATGACAGATTCTCTGTTGTTATACAGCAGTCATTTGCATTTGTTGTGAATAATATACAGAAAAAATAAGGGGCTGCTGTAATTGCTTTGCAAAACCCCTATAAAAAATCTGAATTCAGCCTTGAACGCCCTGTTTGTTTTATATCAAATGTGGGCTGAATGGGGATGATAATTTTGTTAGGCCGCAGGCTGAAACGGGTTCGGGTCTCCAGCATGTACACGGTCAATGATTTGACGTTCTACAGTGGTAAATTCACGCACAAATTTTTCTGCTGACTTAAGTGGTTTCATTGCGAGAAAGCCATCTTGCATAAAGTCATACATCACTTCGAAGTTATATTTTATTGCTGCACCTTTGCACATCTTAAAGGCGGTATAGACCATAAATGAGCGCATATATTTATCTAAATTACGACCTAAATCGTCCAATAGTTGCAGCTGTAACATACGGTCCTTGCCCTGATCAAGCTTAAGATAAGTCTGGCGCATCATTTCATCGGTTAGGGTCAGATTGGATGGATAATCTTCTAATAATTGCATGGCCACTTGTTCATCAAGCTGTACGGCTAAAATGGCAAGTTGTACGCCCGAAGTACCAGTCTTTATAGCATTGTCTGGAATCAATTTTTCAGCTTTGTGTGCATAGCGCGTGAGACGAGCAATTTGTGCTGCTAATGCATCAAAATCAGGACCGCCATATAAACGATTAATAAAATATTCAGACATCAGCACATTGTGTTTTTCAGCAAATTGTATGGCATGTGTGCGTTGCATACGCTGTTTTTGCCACTGCTGGACATCTTGTAAACGCTGTAAAATTTCTGGCTTTTTGTGGTAGTTCAACTGGTAATACAGTTCAAGTAAATCATCTAATACTGCAAGTTTGGACATTGAGTGTCTCAATTATTTTTTAGATGTTTGAATCTTAGTGGGTGTTGTAGCTTAGGGCTATGACAAAGTGACGAAATTACAGGTTAATCTGAGTCAGTTTGTTGCAGAAATGGTCATATTTTGCATTTCAGCATGTACATGAAAGCATTGTTGTGTGATGAACGGCATGGTTATACTCAAAACAGAATAAAACCAAGGGTCCGCCATGAGCTTAAAAGAAACAGAATTTCAATTGATGGATGAAGAACAACTCTCGGTTGAGCTAATTGAAGCGCAATATCAACTGAAAAATACCAGCCGTCAGCCCAATGCCAAAAGCGTGTTGATTTTAGTCAGCGGAATAGAGCTTGCGGGTAAGGGGGAGGCCGTCAAACAGCTCCGTGAATGGGTTGATCCACGTTACTTAAGGGTGAAAGCGGATGCCCCGATCATATTTAATCCAAAACAAACCTTTTGGCAGTCTTATGCACGGTTTATTCCTGCCGAAGGGCAAATCATGGTGATGTTTGGAAACTGGTACAGTGACTTACTGAGTACCGCCATGCATGTGTCAAAGCCTTTGGATGAAACCTTATTTGATGAATATGTCGAGAACATGCGGGCTTATGAACGAGACCTAAAAAATAATCATGTCGATGTGATTAAGGTCTGGTTCGATTTATCTTGGAAATCTTTACAAAAACGTTTGGATGAAATGGACCCGAGTGAAGCGCGTTGGCATAAATTGCATGGTTTAGATTGGCGCAATAAAAAACAATATGACAACTTGCAACGTTTACGTCAGCGTTTTAGTCATGACTGGATCATTATCGACTGTGAAGATGAGCAAGTCCGTGATCAACAATTTGCACAGTATATTTTACGCACTTTAAAACATTGTCCAACACATGAAACTAAAGCGGTAGGGCGTTGGAAACAGGCCAAAACACCACAGGCTTTATTGGAGCCAAGTACAGTCATCGCTGATGAAGCCGATTATAAAAAAGAATTAAAAAAATTAAGCCGTAAGGTGGCTGAAGCTTTACGTTTTGATTCACGCAACGTGGTGATCGTGTTTGAAGGGATGGATGCCGCAGGGAAAGGCGGAGCAATTAAACGTATTGTTAAAAAGTTAGACCCACGCGAATATGAAATTCATACCATAGCAGCACCTGAAAAATATGAACTACGCCGTCCTTACTTATGGCGCTTTTGGAATAAAATTGTCCCTGAAGAGAAAATCACGATTTTTGATCGCAGTTGGTATGGTCGTGTTTTGGTTGAGCGGATTGAAGGATTTGCTAACACCGTTGAATGGCAGAGGGCATACGATGAAATTAATCGCTTTGAAAAGGACCTATATGACAGTCAAACGGTTGTCATCAAGTTCTGGTTAGCCATAGATAAGGATGAGCAAGCTGCAAGGTTTAAAGCTCGAGAAGAAACCGCGCATAAGCGTTTTAAAATTACTCCAGATGACTGGCGGAATCGTGACCGTTGGGATGACTATCTCAAAGCTGCTGCAGATATGTTGCAACGCACGAATACAGAATATGCGCCGTGGCATGTGATTGCGACCAATGATAAGCATAGTGCTCGTTTACAAGTGCTAAAAACGATTTTAGCGCAGTTGAAAGCAGATTGACTTTATGAAAAAAGCCACGCAATTCGTGGCTTTTTTCTTCATTTTCAAAACTCGCTCATTTTCAAATTTACTGGATCTTCAGGCCTATGATTTAGAGCGCTTTAATGTTTTAAACCTGTTCATAAACTAAACGTCGCTGCATTAAGCATTGTTTGGTGTTGGGACAGGTTGGTTCGGAAATTTCTGTTGAATACGCTTCGCCAATTGGTAGCTTTCTTCTACATGGGTTTCAGCGACTTTTTTCATCACAATATAACCCAAACTGGCTGCCACCAATTGTCCACCTAATGGAATAAATTTAGTGACTTGTTTGGTAATATATTTTGCTGCAATGTTATTTAGCGATTTTTTCATCGCGGTTCGTGCAACCACTAAACCAGAAAATTCGACACCACGTTTACGCAGTTCAGTCCAATGAATTTGTTTGGTTTTTGGATCAAACACACTAATTTGATCTGGCGCTAAACCAAAACGCGCATTAATTTCTGGAATGAGCTGTGACAAAATTCCGACATCAATCACCACATCCAAAAATGGCACAGGAATAATGGCTGCACCTGCTGAAAAATAAGCACGTTTTTTAACGAGCTCTAAGCATTCAGCGCGAATAATGTCCAGATTTAAGTTAGGGTCGATGGAATCAGGAATGTTATCAATTTTCATAAGCAAATACCCTTGATACTGGATTGGTTTTTTTCTCATAAAGTATCATTAAGATACTTGTTTAAAAGCATTTTTTGCAATCTATTCTCTTGTCAAAGTCGCATAGACAGCCCAAGATGTATAGTAAATAATCATTGTTGTTTTGTAGTAGTTGGTCACTCAGGCTGTAAAGGTAATCCATGGCAATACATGTAATTCAGAGTCAAAGAATCGAAGTTTTGGTGGATTGTCTAATCAAAAAATTGAAATCAAATCAGTCGACTAATGCATTATCTGTCTTGCAAGAACGGCATATCGTGGTACCCGATCAAGCCATTGCAGCATGGTTAGAAAAACAAGTTGCTGAAAAAATCAGTATTAGTGCCAATATTAAGCATCATCGTAAAATTTTAGGGTTGCAGTGGAAAGCCTACGATTGGGCCTTGCCGAACAAACAAGACCGTGAGCGAATTAAAGGTATCAACATGCCGCCATTGATTATGCAGTGGCGTATTTATAATGCTCTAGCCGGTTTTATTGCGGCAGACAAGTTTGATGCTGCTCAGATTCCGACAGACGTACAGCCCTTAGTTCAGCGTATTTTTGACAGCACAGCACAACTCTCAGATCGAAAAAAACGTGAGCAAAAGCGCCAAGAAATGTTGTACTGGGTCGCTGCTCAAGTCACCCGGCTTTTTACCAACTACATGGCCTTTCGTGGCAGTTGTATTCATACCCCGGATGAAGGTGTTGAGCAATGGATTTGTCCACATTGCGATACCGACTGGCTAAAAGCGTGGAGTCATAACCAGCCATTAAATATTATGCAACTCACAGGTCTGAAACCTGAACAAGCTGATGAATATTTACCGACGCAGGCTCGACAACTAGAGCAGTGGCAGCGTTGGTTGTGGCATCAAGTATTCAAAAAAGATTTTAATGACCGTCAGGAAATAGACAATAAATTTTGGTTTGCCTTGGCGCATGCTGAGCAAAATCGGCAGCAGCAGTTTGATTTGAATGCTGAGGATGATGAACGCGATGATGATGAGCGTCATCAAACCTATAACGGTTTACCTGAACAGATTTTCGTCTTTACTACCTTAGAACTACCACCTGCACAACTCAAATTTTTATATCGTTTGGCGGCGTATACCGAAGTACATTTGTTGTATTTCAACCCATCGCGTGAGTATTGGGCAGACATGGTCGATCCTGTTTGGAAAGATCGTTATAACCTAAAATTGCAACAGCGTTATATTGAACGAAATCCTAATGTCAGCACAGCGCAAATTCAGGCCTATCTGAGTATGACCAATGCGGAATTTCGTGAATCACAGCATTCATTATTGACTCGTTTAGGCAAACGTGCGCGGGATAACTTTGCATTATTGGTGAATATGTCTGGTGGCGAAGGCTGGGAAGATATTTTTCCAGATACTGAGCCGACAACGCTGCTCGCTCAAATTCAATATGACATCATGACTCTAGAAGAGCCCGAACAGCATCAATATGCACTCGCGGGTTCAGATGAATCGATTCAATTTCATGTCTGTCATTCTAGCCTGCGTCAGTTAGAGGTTTTACGTGAGCAGTTGGTACATTGGTTGGCCGAAGGCTCGGAACAAGAGCCACGCCATCCGAGTGATATCTTGGTATTGGTGCCAAATTTAAAAGAACTGGAACCGCATATTCGGACGGTCTTTTCGACGACTCGAGGCATGGGTTGCAGTGCTGTGGATTTACCTTATATCCCAGTAAAAATTGCAGGAGTGGTTAGTCAAGATATTCAAAATGCATGGAAAGCCTTTGTTGGACGCATTGAAATTAGCCAAGGTCGTTTTACCGCAGAAGATTTTCACGATTGGTTGAATTTGAATGCGGTGCAAGAACTGTATCAGCTCGACCATGTGCAAATGGAACGTATGATGGAGCTGCTAATTCAAGCCGGTTTCCGTCGTGGTTTAGATGAACAGCACATGTTGGCTTATTTGTCTGAGCAAGACCGAGATTATCGTTATACCTTTAAATTTGCTTTAGACCGTTTGGCGTTAGGGATTGCGATTCCACAGCATGCCGTATTTGAGAATACTTTAAGTTTCGCAGGGGTGCAGAGTAGTGATTTTGAGTTGGTGCAAACCTTAATTCAGATCTATCAAGATATCAGTGCGCGTCGAGATTGGCTTAATCCTAACCTCAGTGCACAGACGGTCAAAGCGTGGTTGCAACAGCTAGATGCAGATTTAAAACCTTTTGTTGAAGCCAGTGGTCGAGCATTTGAAACCATACGCGGTGTGATGCGTGCAATGACACAACGACTGAAAAATGCCCAAAGTGAAAAAGTTGAGTCGCTACCAAATAGCTTTAATTTACCGCTATCTTTATTGCTCAAGGAGATACAACAAGGCATCGATGGTTCTGTCGACCAGATCGAACCAACTGGTTCAGTGACCTTTGCAGACATGGGTAAAATCCGTCAAGTCCCATTTTCACTGGTGGTGTTGTTGAACATGGATAGTGGAAAATTCCCACGTCGTGATCAGAAAGTACCTTTTGATTTAATGGATGTGTTTAAGCCAGTATTGGGTGATCGCTCACGTTTGGAAGATGATAAAGGTGCATTTTTAGATGCCTTGTTATTTGCCCGAAAGTCCTTATGGATTTTCTATAATGGCTTTGATGTCAATGGAGGTGAAAGTCGTGAACCATCATCTGTCATTTATGAGTTTAGCCAATTCCTCGCTCGAATGATTCAACCCCAGCAGTTAGATCAGCCACATGATGCCATGTTGGATTTGGATGGGTTACGAATTCCAGAGCAACTCGAACCGCTCTATCATATTTATCCTTTGCAGCCATTTGACCCGACAGGATTTCAGCAATCGAAAAACGTACGATATAAAGATCAATGGTTTGCTGTGGCGGAACATATTTTAAATCAGTCTGGACAACGCCAACCCTGGATTAACCTTGATTATCCAGTGCATGATGCACAAGAAGTAAGGGTATTAGATGGTCAGGAATGGATTAAAGATGTGGTATTCCCAGCTCGGGCATATTTGAAAACGCTTGGTGTGGCCAGTGTGTATACCGGTGATCAGTTACCACAGAAAGAGCCTTTATTACTTGACCGTTTACAGCAATACCATGTCCGTGAATTATTGCAAAAGCATTATGTGCAGCCTGCATCTCGTGTCAATCAAGCTGAGGATCAGAACTCCACGACTCCATCTGAACCGGACATGGCCTTGTTCCAAGATGTACTGCCTGTGGGACATAGCCAAATAGCGACTTGGAAGCTTAGTTTGCAAGAGCAGGCACAATTGTTAGCACGTTTAGATGGACGTTGTGTAACTGTGACCACTTTACAAAACTTACAGCTTGAACCGCATTTGATACTGAGCATCACCGTGCCTGAAGACCGTCAGAGTATGCATTGGTTAAGCTGTATGGCATCTGGGGCAAAGCCTAAACGTCAGACACAAACTTGGCTCGAATATCTACTGTGGTTGAGCTATTTAGACTTAGGTGATGAGGGGGCTGCATATCGTCGTGAAGTGATTTGTAATGATAAAAGTATAGTTTGTTGTGGTTTAAGCTCTGCACAAGCCAAGCTGCAGCTCAGTGAATGGCTGGCGATGTGGAAACATGCACAAAAACGTCCTGTGGTGCTGCCTGCTGCTTTAATTCGCCAAGAAAAATGCACTTGGGTGAAAAATGAAACAGGCCAACTCATGCCAGATAATTTTGCAAAACTTCAAGAGGAATGGTTGAAAAATCATAGTTTTGGTGGTGTGGAGTTGGAGTCGAATGAAGCCAATAGCCACCATCGTGATTGGAGCTTTATTTTACAGCAACAAGCGGCAGATGAACTTCTGGCATTGTCCTGTCGTTATTATGCAGAACGTTTATATCATGTGATGGATACCGAGGCATATGACGGCCTAAAAAAACTTAATGTCATCAAGCCTGAGGTCAAAAAATGAATATGCCACAGCAAACGATGAATATGTCCACCAACCCGATTGCAGACATGAGCTTTACGGGACTGCATTGGATAGAGGCTTCTGCGGGTACAGGTAAAACCTATACGCTTTCCAGTCTAATGGTGCGGATTTTTCTCGATCGCTATATGCCGAATCAGGTCATTGCCACCACTTTCACCCGTAAAGCCACAGCGGAACTCAAAGCGCGGGTACGACTGCGGATTGAAGAAACCCGTGACTTTATTTATGGCCTGCTCGCGGCACCTCAAGATGAGTTGGCCGAACTTCAGCAGAGTTTGAGTGACCCTTTGTATCAGCAGGTGTTGAAAGATCATGGGCATCATTTAGATTATGCCTACAATCGGCTGAACGTGGTCTTACAACAATATGAAGAACTCTTTGTCGGAAC
The DNA here is from genome assembly GCF_015218525.1 of Acinetobacter sp. YH12138. Lineage (NCBI taxonomy): Bacteria > Pseudomonadati > Pseudomonadota > Gammaproteobacteria > Moraxellales > Moraxellaceae > Acinetobacter > Acinetobacter sp. YH12138. The sequence continues at coordinate 314,011 of NZ_CP048670.1, forward strand.
TTTAGACAGCTTTAGTCAAAAGTTATTACGTGAATTTGCCTTTGAAAGTGGTCGTATCGAACAGGTGCAAATCAGTGAAGATGAAGATCTACATATTGAACGTATTATTCATGATTTATTAAGAGATTGGATTCAGCAGCAGCCTGCGCATTTGATTGAATATTTGCTGTTGAATCATCAGTTGAAAGGCCCTGAATACTATCTGGGCGTGGTAAAGGAAAGTCTAAACTTCCCATCGGTGGATTTACGTGTCCCTGAATTACCCGAAAATGCTTTGGCACATTTTGAGGCGATGTGTCATCAGCTTGCACAAATGCTGCCTGCTGCTCGTGTAGAACTTGCAGCGTGTTTTGATGCCGCAAGTCATTATAAGAACCTTGTCGACGCTCGACGTTTTAATAAAGGGGCATTCTTTGTCACCTTTAACACACGCATTCCCGAGTTTTTACAGCACTTTGAAGCTGCGGGTAGCCAAGGGGTTTTGACTCAGTCCGACGTTTTACAACCGACAATGAAAGCCATTCGTTCATTGTTTTATGATCCGAATAAAACTGAATTTAAGCCACGTGTCTTTAAAGACAAAATCGTTGAAGAGCAGCCAGATGTCTCAAAAGAATTTTATCAACATGCTTTTGTTCAACAACTCCGAACGGTGCTCAGCGCTTATGAACATATCAATCAAGCAGAACAATATCTAAATTTTTATTTGGCGCAGGAAGTTAAAAAGCGTTTGCCTCAAGTGTTGTCCCACGCTGGGGAAACCACCTTTTCACAACAAATTCGGACCTTGTCGGAAGCTTTACAGCAAAGTTCAGCATCGGGGAAAGACAGTTTTGCTGCCCATGTTTTGGCGCGTTATCCGCTGATTTTAGTCGATGAATTTCAAGACACCAACCAAGATCAAGATGACATGCTGTCCAGTATTTGGCGGGTCAAGGAGCGCTTACATCAGGGTTGTATGATTATGGTCGGCGACCCGAAACAGGCGATTTATGGGTTCCGTGGCGGTGACATGCTGACCTATCGTAAAGCGCGTCATGATATTCAAATTAAGGGTGGACGTTGTTATACCTTGAACAAAAACCATCGTTCAGTCAAAAATTTGGTTGAAGTGGTGGATGCCTTGTTTCATCGGCAAATGGACTTTGGTGAGCATGTTGAATACACCCCAATTCAAGCAGGGGAGCGCGAGCATCCTCCGTTGATTGATCATGATCAAGTCAATCCACAACCGCTGCGTTGGTTGGCTTTGGATGAAACGCTGAATGAAGCAGAGCAAGTGGCTTGGCAGATTCAGTCCTTGCTCAACCAAGCTCAGCAAGGACATTTATATTTTCAAGACAACAATACCCAGCGAGCACTGACAGCAAACGATATTGCGGTCTTGGGGCAAAACCATTTCGACTTAGAGCAAGTGCAACAATGTTTATTGCAGCTGGGCGTTCCTTGTTATAAAGCCTCTCGGGACAGTGTCTATAAAAGTTCCGTCGCACAAGATGTTGCCGCTTTGCTGACGGCGATTTTAAATCCTTATCAAGAAGCCAAGGTGAAACGTGCGCTGCTGAGCCGTTTATTGGGTTTTGATCTGAAACAACTGGTCGCACTCGAACAGCAGGCAGATGGACTGAGCGAAATTATCGAAAAACTCGAACAGATCCGACAAATTTGGAATGAGCAAGGATTCCGCAGCGCGTGGAATAGCTGCATGACGGTCTTTCAGGTGTGGACGCGTTTGGTGGCTGGGCAAAGTCGAGATAATGAACGCACAGTGGTGAATTTACGCCATATCGCAGAATTATTAAGTCAGCAAAGTGAACATTACACAGGTGCACATAAGCTTTATCAATGGTTTATTCGCCAAATCAATTTAGGCATCAATAATGAAAGCACCCAAGAGCGAAAATTGACTGGGCAATTGGGGGTGCAATTGATGACGATCCATGCATCCAAAGGCTTAGAGTTTGGTTGTGTATTTTTATTGGGAGCAAATGCAGGCTTAAGTGAAAAAGGCAATTTGAATTTTTCCCTTAAAGACAATAAGCAAAAAAGCCTTGGGTTAGAACGTGTGATTGCTGTGAAGTCTTCGGACTTACCCGAAGATGATATTCAACAAAATGAAGCACGTAATGAAGCAGAGCACCATCGTTTGTGGTACGTGGCGTTGACCCGTGCCAGTTATCGTGTCTATGCCGTGCTGCGTCATCATGAAGTAGAAAAGAAACAAGTGGCAGAAGCGCGTTCAGGACTGACTTTTTGGCGTGGAAGCGAACCTGATCTGTTCCAACATGCAGAAAGTGTGGATGCTGATGTTTTGCGTGCAGCACCACCGATTTTGACTCAGACTCAGGTTGAAGCTGTTGTATTAGACGCGGAAGAAATTCCCAACAGCCATTTTTATCCACGGGAAACCACCAGCTTTACCGCGCTCACGCGCACGACACATAAGGCACATATACAACGTGACCAACTGGCAGCGGTCATGACCGAGCCAGAAGCCAGTGCTGCCGATGAAGTGGAACAGCTTGAAATTATTGAAGCAGAAACTGCAGAGAAAATTAGCTGGATTAAACGGCATTTTCCAAAGGGAACCAAGCCCGGAAGTTTCTTGCACAAGTTGATGGAAAAAGTTCGATTTAGCACCCCAGAAGATAAGTTGGCCAAAGCCATCGCATCGCGCTTTCATAGTGATGTTGAGTTTGATTCGCCGCAAATATTGCAAAATTTGATTAAACAGTTTGGGCAAACGGCGAACCCTGAACAAGATGAAGCTGAACTGATTGAAGAAATGCAGGAATGGTACAGTCAAATCATTCATACACCGTTGCATGATGGTTTTAGCCTGCATCAGTTAAACGATGGTGAATACCGTTCAGAAATGGACTTTCATTTAAGTATGGCGGATCGTGCATTGGCAATACATAAAATACGCATGCTATTTGAAAGCCTAAATGAGCCAGATTTACAGATACAAGATTTGAATGATGTGTTTACGGCACGCTATCTGACGGGGTCGATTGACTTGGTATATTTTGATGGTCAGCGTTATCACATTGCCGATTATAAAAGTAATTTCTTAGGTGATCAGACCGCACATTATAATCATGCCTATATTCGAGAAAGTATGAGTCATTCTAGTTACTGGTTGCAGGCGGCTTTATATTTGGTGGCCCTACATCGTTATTTGAAAGCCGTGATGAAAGACTATGACATGAAGCAGCATTTGGGTGGGGCGAGTTATTTGTATCTTCGCGGTATGGATGGACAGTCCGATCGAGGGGTATATCACTGGAAGCCGGCGGATACATTCATTCAAAACCTCGATGCAATATTGAGCGAAAAGGTTGTGGCTAAAACGTGAATAAGCACGAAAAAGATAAAAATATTCACGCTGAAACAATAAGTTGCATTGTGGATAAGTTTGAGGATAACTGTGTGGAAAATGATCAAAAAGCCTTGTCAGCACAGCCTTTGCACGCGGGACAAGAAAATACTGTAGAAACGCAGGTTTTAGTTCCCCAAAATACCCAAGAAAAAGCTGATTTAGATGCGGTTTTGCCGGATTGGATTGACTATTTAATCCAACATTATTTACCCAATCAGGCCAGTCATCCTGCTGCAAATCAGTTAATTCAACAATTGATGCAAGCCGTGGAAAAAGGCGATAGTTGTATTTTGGCCGAAGATGCGCAGATTCAATGTTTGGCTCAGATGGTTCAGCACGAGCAAGCTGAAAAAACACCTGTTGCGCCTTTTATTTTTGATTCACAGCGACTTTATCTTTATCGCTATTGGGCACTAGAAAATGCTTTAGCCAAGCAAGTTGCACGTTTAAAACAGCAAACAGAGCAAAATCTCAATCAAACGCAGATGCTTAATATTGAAAAGGATTTACTGACCGATCCTCATCAGATTCAAGCACTGCACATGGTGTGTCAGCACAATTTTAATATCATTACCGGTGGGCCTGGGACAGGTAAAACCTATACCTTGGCTCGGATTATTGCGGTGTTGAATGAGCAAAATCCAAATTTAAGAATTGCCATGGCAGCGCCGACAGGAAAAGCGGCGCAGCGAATGGAAGAAGCCTTACAAGCAGCGTTTAAAGATCCTGCATTGCAGCATTATTCGATTATTCATAAACAACTGAAACCTATAACTTTGCATCGTCTATTGGGATTAGGGACGCGCGCTATCCCGCGGTTTAATGAACGTCAACGCTTACCCTATGACGTCATTGTGGTCGATGAAGCCTCTATGTTGGACTTAAGTTTGGCGCAGATGCTATTCGCGGCAATCCCTCAGAACAGTAAGCTGATTCTATTGGGGGATGCAGAACAGTTGGCTTCGGTCGATGTTGGCGCTGTTTTGGCTAATCTTCAGGATGTGGATGCCTTACAAGCCAACCGTACCCATTTACAGACCAGCCGCCGTTTTGTACAGGGTGCAGCCATTGGTGAGTTTGCTCGTTTTATTCAACAACAAGAACAACAGCAAACAACCACAGAAGTTCTGGTGAAATTCGAACATCAGGTGGTATCTGCATCCGAACTTCAGCCGATTCAACTGACACCGAATATGAGCGATGTGATTCAGTTGCAATATCTCCCCGAAGCCACGAACAGTGCGGCACATTGGGCAAAATATTATGATCAACTGATGTATGGTTTTCAGCCCTATGTGGCATGGTTAAAACAATGGCCAGAGCAACCCGCTGAATATACAGATTGGTTAGCCCAATTGATTCGCTATTTTGATGATTATCGGATTCTATCGGCCATTCGACATGGAAAATTAGGCTTACACGAACTCAATCAGCAGATTGAACTACGGGTCTTAAATGCCTTGGGTGTGTTGAAACAAGGGGATTGGTATGTCGGTCGTCCAGTCATGATGACCTATAACGATTATCAACTTGGACTATCAAATGGTGATATTGGGATTTGCTTAAAACGACCGATGACGGAAAAGTCGCAGTTTGAGGTTTATTTTCCAAGTTTGGATAAATGGGTTGTGGCAACACGGTTACCTAAAAGTATAGAAACTGCCTACGCATTGACCATACATAAGTCTCAAGGTTCTGAATTTACCCATACGGCGGTAGTTTTGGAAAATCATGCAACCGAAATGATGAGTAAAGAGCTGATTTATACCGCCATCACTCGTGCGAAAAAAGTGGTGAGTTTACTTGTTGCAAAAGATGCATTGGCAAAAGTGCTTATAAAAAGAACAGCACGAGTTAGTGGTTTGTTAGAAAAAATTAACAATCACCTATCTTTGTAAAGCCTGAGCTAAATGTGCCGTATTTTGTAAGAAATAGCTTACATTGATTAAGGAGATTTGCGCATAGAGCTTCTTAGAGCTTTTTGAGAAGATGACTTCACAGAAAAAGAACTCAACACGGATGGTTGAGTAAAATCGCAAAAGTATAAGAATAACGTCAAAAGACAGCGAACTTACAGTGAAGTAAGGAAATAGGAAACTTACAGCCGCTAAGCCTTGTAGTTTTGGGAGAGACTACAAGGCTTTTTTATGTATAGAAAATAAGAAATGCCTATATGCTGTAACAGAAAAGAAATAGAGCTTAACCGATGTACGAAAAAGCTTACATATAGATACGAAAAATACGACTTTTATCTAACAGCCGTTGTGGCAAAATCTACCACATAAGGAAGTGCAAGTTAAAACATGGAATGTTTAACATAAGGACGCGGAAAAGCGCCACATAAAACAATAAATAATAAAACAATAACTAAAAAAGAAGAAACTACAGCGCAAAAAAGCCCGAGCCCAGCTCGGGCTTTTTTTTAATCATTCCAGTTTGAGTTTTGTATTCTAAACATCGAGTGGCAAAATGTATCAAAAAATCAGTTTAAAATTCATTCAATAATATGGAATTCAATGTGTTGAAAATATGCAGTTTTGTGTCGTATAGAGTGTCGAAGCATATAAAAAATTTATAATGGAATCGAGAGGAAAAATAAGGCGTTATTGTCATTAACATAACCTGACGAAGTCGGCTATCTCTTTTTGCAATTAAGACGATTTTCCCTTAATATAATGCACTTGCTGTAGTGATGCACGGCAGTCAGCTGATTTATTGGTTGATTCGTATCAAAAGTTAACTTTATAAGCATCTCGGAGAAATCGAATGGCTTTAACAAACGCAGATCGCGCAGAGATCATTGCAAAATTCGCTCGCGCTGAAAACGACACTGGTTCACCAGAAGTTCAAGTAGCTCTTTTAACTGCTCAAATCAATGATTTACAAGGTCACTTCAAAGAGCACAAACACGACCACCATAGCCGTCGCGGTCTTATTCGTATGGTTAACCAACGTCGTAAGCTTCTTGACTACCTTAAAGGTAAAGACGCTACTCGTTACAGCGCATTGATTGCTGCTTTAGGCTTACGTCGTTAATTCGATTTAAACTTTTATTTTCGGACTATTGCATGCTAAGTGCCGTATTACTGAAAACTAAAGTCTATCCAACCTTGGTTGGATAATGGGGAAGGGGCGATGATTCGCTCCTTCTTTGTGTCTTAAATTAGTATTTTAAATTAATGTTTTTAATCTCTAGTGAGGTCGGCTTCTAAGCTTTGTCATTTATGTTACAGCGTTTGGGGCGTTGAATGAATGCCAAACCTTAGGGGTCTCCACTAGAATAAAATCAGGAAAAAATAAAACATGTCGATGTTTAATATTATTCGTAAAGAATTCCAATATGGTCAGCATCAAGTTGTCCTAGAAACAGGTCGTATTGCGCGTCAAGCGAATACTGTGATCATCACTATGGGTGGTGTACAAGTTCTTGTTGCTGTTGTTGCTCAGCCAACAGCGAAAGCAGGTCAAGACTTCTTCCCATTGACTGTTAACTACCAAGAAAAACAATATGCTGCAGGTCGTATTCCGGGTGGTTATGGTAAACGTGAAGGCCGTGCATCTGAAGCTGAAACGCTTATTTCACGCTTAATTGACCGTCCAATTCGTCCATTGTTCCCAGAAGGTTACTACAACGAAATCCAAGTGACTGCGACTGTTATTTCTTCTGATAAGACAATGGAAGCTGACATTGCTGCAATGTTAGGTACTTCAGCTGCACTTGCAATTGCGGGTACACCTTTCCGTGGTCCAATCGGTGGTGCTCGCGTTGGTTTAATCAACGGTGAATACATCCTAAACCCGAACCACGAACAGCTAAAAGAATCTGACCTTGACCTTGTGGTTGCAGGTACAGAATCTGCGGTATTGATGGTTGAATCAGAAGCGAAAGAGCTTTCTGAAGACCAAATGCTTGGCGCTGTATTGTTCGGTCATGACGAAATGCAAATCGCGATCCAAGCGATTAAAGAATTTGCTGCAGCTGCTGGTGCAACAGAGTCTACTTGGACTGCACCTGCGAAAAACGAAGAGCTTCGTGCGAAATTAAAAGAAGCGTTTGAAGCGAAAATCTCTGAAGCATACACAATCGCTGTTAAACACGATCGTTATGCAGCACTTGATGCGCTTCAAGCTGAAGCTGTTGCTCAATTCGTTCCAGAAGAAGACGTTGATGGTATCGCTGACGACTTAGCTGAATTATTCGAAGACCTTAAATACCGTACAGTACGTGACAATATTTTGTCAGGTAAGCCACGTATTGATGGCCGTGATACCAAAACAGTTCGTGCGCTTGACGTACAAGTTGGTGTATTAGACCGTGCTCACGGTTCTGCATTATTTACACGTGGTGAAACTCAGGCGTTGGTAACAACAACTTTGGGTAATACACGTGATGCGTTAATGGTGGATACATTAGCAGGTACGAAAACTGACAACTTCATGTTGCACTACAACTTCCCTGCATACTCTGTAGGTGAAACTGGTCGTGAATCTGGTCCTAAACGTCGTGAAATCGGTCATGGTCGTCTAGCGCGTCGTGGTGTACAAGCTGTTCTTCCTGCAGCTGACCGCTTCCCGTACGTGATTCGTATCGTATCTGATATTACTGAATCAAACGGTTCATCTTCAATGGCGTCTGTATGTGGTGCTTCTTTATCACTTATGGATGCTGGTGTGCCAATTAAAGCGCCAGTTGCTGGTATTGCGATGGGTCTTGTGAAAGAAGGCGAACGTTTCGCAGTGCTTTCTGACATCTTGGGTGATGAAGACCACCTTGGTGATATGGACTTTAAAGTAGCCGGTTCTGCAAACGGTATTACTGCACTTCAAATGGATATCAAAATCGAAGGTATCACTGAAGAAATCATGGAAGTTGCATTAAACCAAGCGTATGCAGGTCGTATGCACATCTTAAATGCAATGAACCAAGTGATTTCACGTGCTCGTCCTGAAATTTCAATGCATGCACCTACATTCCAAGTGATCAACATCAACCCTGATAAGATCCGTGACGTGATTGGTAAAGGCGGTGCAACAATCCGTCAAATCACTGAAGAAACCAAAGCGGCAATTGATATCGAAGACAACGGTACAGTTCGCGTATTTGGTGAAACCAAAGCGGCTGCTTCTGCTGCTGTTGCGAAAATCCAAGCGCTTACTGCTGAAATCGAACCAGGTACAATCTACACTGGTAAAGTAATCCGTATCGTTGAATTTGGTGCGTTTGTAAACATCCTTCCAGGTACTGATGGCTTACTTCACATCTCTCAAATTTCAAACGAACGCATTGCGAACGTTTCAGACGTATTGTCTGAAGGTCAAGAGATCAAAGTACAAGTTGCTGATGTCGACAACCGTGGTCGTATCAAATTAACTATGAAAGACATCGAACAAGCTTAATAGTTTGCTGATTCACAGAGTTTCGGCTCTGTGAATGGATTCACAAAAGCCTTGAGTGTAGTCAGAGTATGAACTTTGACTTGCTCAAGGCTTTTTTTATGGCATCATGCAAAAAGTAAACACAATAATAAATGAGATATGCAAACCTATTATTTTTTTCAGCATCCAACAGCCGCGCATATCTATGTGCAAGACCAAGTGCAATGTGAGCATCATCCTGAACTTGAACCTGAGTTTATTTGGATTGATTGTACCCGTGAAGATGTCGTCAACCGCCCAGAGCAGTGGCAGAGTGATATTTTTCAGGCATCAGATCTACGGGTCAATGAATACCATCTGCGGGATATTTTAAATTTAGAGCATCCGTGTGCCTTTGACACACTCGATGATTATGATTTATTAATTTTTAGAAAAATGGTCACACCCGATGACCAAATTGTTGCAGGTGCAGAAGCTCTTGAAAAGCATGAGCGGGTCTTTGGTTTGGCGACCACCCCGATCAGTTTTTTGATCACGCCCCAAGTGCTGATCACGGTGCGCGAAAAGGGCAACAAAGCCATTGAAAGTTATATCCAACGGATTGAAACTTTAATTTCTCGTCCGATTGATGAACAAAATAAACCACGAAAATTAGCCATTACACCCTTAGATTTGGCATTGCGCTTACTGAATAATATGGTAGATGGTTACTTGGATTTACGTGTTCCTTTGACCCGCCGTGTCGAGTTTTGGCAGCGAGAATTGCTGCAAGGCCATCGGCGTTTTACCAAGTGGCATCAGCTGCTGCAGGAAAATATGGCCTTTCAGCAAGTGGAAAACTTGTGTGAAGAGCAAATTGAAGCTTTGCAAGAACTGCGTGATGAAGTTGTAGATAATTACCCGCATTTGAAAGGTAAAAAGCGCAGTGAAAAGCAGGATATCATGCTGGTTCGCGTAGATGATTTAAGCAGTCATATCGAACGCATTCAAAAACACACTACACGATTACGCAGTGCCGTGCAGGCCGCCATTGATCTGCATTTTTCAGCCGTTGCTAACCAAACCAATGAAAATATGCGTATTTTAGCGATTATTACGGCAATTTTCGCACCATTAACCTTATTAACCGGTATATACGGTATGAACTTTGAGTTTATTCCGGGACTCAAATCGCCAACCGGTTTTTGGATCATGCTCGGCATCATGCTGATGACCACGATTTTACTACTGTATTATTTTTATCGACGGCATTTGGTCGGGCGCGGTGAAAAAAGCGTGATTGATATGTTGGCACAGCAGCACGGCGATCAACACATGAATCTGTTTTGGTTTATGGATTATGAACCAATCAAACAGACGGTGAAGGGCACAGTCAAAGGTACGGTTAAAACCATGAAAGAAATTGAGAAGCTGACGAAACTCAAATAGTTCGCGTCAGTTTCTCTGATGGGTGGGTTTAGTTGCTAATCATTACGAATTCATGTGGTGCTACGTCCGAGTGCGGACACGCCAATATAGCCGCGCATGGTTAAACGTTTGCCATTTGTACTCAGCTTGCCTTTGCCTTTATAGACATTGCCCGAGAGGGGATCCAGTACGGTTCCATTGCTATATTCATTTGGACGTTGTGGGTCTGATTTAAATCCTTGGATAATTTCGAGGCCCACCAAGGGAGCATTTTCGAGTTTGCCTTTGCATTTTAAGCATACTTCAACCAAGGGTTTGTACGGCAATGGGCATATTGCAGTGAGTGTTCCACTATACGTCCCGTCGGCATTTTTAACGACGGTGACATCGCCGCGTGAATATCCTGTTTGGTCATCAATTGTTTTCCAAACACCGGTCATATCACTGGCATGCAACAGACCGCTGAAACTGAGTAATGCTCCAAATAGCACATGATGTATTTGCATGATGAATCCTTTGTCATGATTTTATTGTTTTTAAATTTTTTTTTAAATCTGCAGTACAACGCGATTTGACCGATCCTTATGGTCTTAGTAATTCAATTGCGTAGCCTCGTGGGTTGTACTGCGAACGACATGCATCATGAAAAATCCCCTATACATGAATCGATATCTCAAGAGATATCATCATTTTCGTTACTTTTCAGCAAGCGATAAATTTCATCTTTTAGCTTTAATTTCTTACGCTTAATGGTCTCAATATCCGTGTTATGGTGATTGACAGGATTTAATTCCAATTGAATAATTTCACGATCTAACTCATCATGTTCTTCAAAGATCCGTGCAAAATATGGATTTTCATCACGTAACTGAGAGACCAAATCACGGTACTCAGGAAACATGTTTTTGACTTTTTTATTGCAATCTCGTGTTTTCATGGTTGTCGATCACTTCCTCTACAAGACAAACTCTACAAGAAAAGAAAAACGCCCTGCGAGGCAGAGCGTTCATGATTACATTTAATGTGAATGAAACTGTTGGTGTTTGACTTGGCGACGTAGTTGTTGAACTTCGTCAATTAAATCAAGCATCATAGCGACCGCAGTAAAACTGGCATCGAAATCTCGTTGAAGCCGATACGCACGCCGTGCGCGAGATATATCATCGCCAAAAAATTGATGAATCCTGTCTTCTGAACGGCTAGGCAGAATATCGTATTCGAGTAGTTGCAGAACCCATTCTGGACTTTGCCCACAGGCAGAGGCAAAGTGTTGTAGATCAAAACTACTTTTTTCGTCTACGATTTCAGTCTGTTTACATCCGTCACAGACAATTTCACGATAATGAATTGTTGTCATGGTGCTCTCCTTAAGACTGTCGTGGATTAAATGACGGAAAAGCTTGAGCAAAAGCCGCATATGCTTGTTGCTCTTGTTCGGTTTGTGCAGCTGGTATCTGTATATTTAAAATCAGGTAAAGGTGTCCGGGTGTTTTATTTGGTATCCCTTTGTCCTTTAATCGTAGCTGCTGACCAGTACGTGCATTTTTAGGAATTTGTAGTTCTAATGTTTTGCCATCAGGACTGGTAAATGCAATTTTTTGACCCAATGCGGCTTCCCATGGACTGATATTCAGTTGTTGGAAAATATCAACGCCTTCTACGCGGGTTTGCTCAGTTTGTTTATACAAAATTTCAATGTATAAATCGCCGGCGGCCCCACCGTTATAACCGGATTGCCCTTGGCCGGAGAGTCGAATTTGTTGACCTGATTTAATCCCTGCAGGAATTTTGACTTGCAGGGTTTTACGTTGGACTTCAGGCTCACCATGGGCGTTGAGGCTTGGAATCTGTAAGGTGATATTCTGCGTTGCACCATGAAAGGCAATATCTAAATCCACTTCTAAACTGGCGTGTTGGTCTTCACCACGGAAGCTCTTGGTTTGGCGGTTTGCACGTTGATACTGATAGTCACCGCCACCAAAGCCTTGCCCAAAACGACCAAACAAGTCTTCAAATCCACTAAAGTCCGCATGCTGACCATCAGTCGTCGATTGGCGATAAAACTGAGATTGGTCAAAACCACCTTGGTTACCAGCATTAAACCCAGCAAATCCTTGAGGATGATCGAGTTCAAAATCGTATTGTTTTTTCTTTTCGGCATCACTTAAAGTGTCGTATGCAACATTAATTGCTTGCATACGCGCTTCAGCATCAGCCTCTTTACTGACGTCAGGGTGATATTTACGCGCCAATTTTCGATAGGCTTTTTTAATTTGATCTGCCGAAGCATCTCGGGAGATCCCTAAAGTTTGATAGTGATTGTCTGGCATACTCTCTGTATAAATATTGATCATGTTTAAATCAATATAGAAGGGTTCATCAAACTGTCATAGGGGCAAACTGCAGCTTATTGTTTCAAAACATGACAATAAAAAAGCCTCACGAGGAGGCTTTTAAAAACACATTTAAAATTAATATTTTATCCAAGTGACACTACGACCAATCACAGATACACCAACATACCCACGTATAGTTAAATGTTTTCCTGAAGCACTAAGTCTTGCTTTGCCTTTATAGATTTTTCCACCAATCGGGTCCAGAACTTTACCGTTTTGGAATTCACGTGGATTTTTTGGATCTTGTTTAAAGTCCCAAATAAATGGCAAGCCGATAAAAGGTTTATTTTTCAATTCACCTGGGCAATTCGAGCAGACGCCCATTTTTTCAGTACCTGGGACATTACGAGTGGTGACAATGATGCCTTCATAGCTTCCATCGGCTTTTTTGCGAATTTCAACGTCTGCACGCGAATATCCTGTACGGTCATCGACGGTTTTCCACTTCCCCACTAGCGGATCGGTTTCCGCAGCGATTGACAATCCTGACAAAGTGCTAAGTAGTATTCCGGCAAATAATTGTTGATATATTTTTTTCATTTCATCCCCTGAAAATTCAGAATTGTGTTTTTAGAGTAAGTTGCCTAATTTATATATAAAGTCCTACAAAATCAATGTGATAGTTTGTGATGTATTTGGCATATTTTTTTAAAACGCTGCTTTAATATGGAGTTTTTACTCTAATTTTTAAGTTAAAAAAGGCCTTTAATGATTTAAAGGCCTCGTGCTTAGTTTTTGACCCAAGTGACATTGCGTCCAATTGCAGAGCCTTCAGTACGACCATTGATGATCAAATGCTTGCCATTATTCATTAAACGAGCGCGTGCATTGTAGTGCTTGCCTGATTTGGGATCGAGCATCACTCCACCCACAAATTCATTGGGCTTTTCTGGATCAGCGCTTAGGCCGCTTAAAGTGGTTAACCCGACCATGGGTTTATTTTTCTGAGCACCTGTGCATTGCGTGCATGTCGAAACATTTGCCGTTCCCGGTACGCTTCGGCTTTGGATAATAGTGGCCGAATACAGGTCATGCTTATCTTTACGAATCACCACATCGGCAAGGGAATAACCTGTTCGATCATCAATGGTTTTCCATGTCCCCACTAAGGGGTCAATCGCTGCAAAAGCAGAGGATAAACTGCAGATGGAGAACATGCTGAACAGGATAGAAGGGAGGAATTTAAGAGCCATATAATTACCCACATTACACAAAAAGCGGATGCCTAAAACTTAAAGGCATAAAAATATTATGGGTTTAATGTAGCCTGAAATAATATGAATATTCTAGTGATTTTTTAAGAATTGGTATTTATATTTTGAGCAAAAACATGAACGTGTTTGCGCTAAATGAGGTTTATGCTGAACGTCTACGCACAAGTAAAATAGTCGGAATTCATCTCAAAGTAGATTGTTATCGGCATGATGAACTCGTTTGGAGTTGAGTTCATCATGCTAATGAAAGCCGAAATGCTGCTTTAGTTGACACGGATCCAAGATACCGTCCGGCCGAGGAGCGTGGTTCCAACATAACCTCGAAGTGTCAGCACATTGCCGCGCGCATTCAATTGGCCTTTACCTTGATAGGTATTGCCTGAAAGTGGGTCGATCACCTTGCCATCGGTATAGGCATTCTCTTTTGCATTATGTTTAAAGCCAGAGAAGATCGGTAAACCAATTAAAGGTGCATTTTTGAGTTTACCTTCGCATTTTTCACAAATGGTGGTGACAGGGCGGTTGGGGATGGCATGTACTTTGGTGATTTTACCGCTATAGCTACCGTCTTTTAATTTGGTGATTTGGACTTCTGCACGGGCATAGCCTGTTTTGTCATCTATGGTTTTCCATGTCCCGACGAGGTCTGCTGCATGTGCTGTTATTGGGCCAAAGCAGAACATGGCTAAAAGAATAGCGAGTATTTTGAGTTTCATATTTTATCCAGTTTTTTTTACATTATTTTTCTATTCAAAATAAAGCTCTGTTGATTTTTTTGACTTTATTTCTGGCGCGATTCTACTCGAAAAAAAATTGATCGCAAATACAGCTGATCATCTTGAGGTTATAAAGTTCGCAACCATTCGACTAAGCGCAAGAAAGTAACTGTTCTAAATTTAATGGGAATAATAAAAAAGCACCCCGAAGGATGCTTAGATTTAGGCTTTTAATCATGCAATGATTTAGCTAAGGTGTTGACCAAAAAGGGATAAAGCTTCTTCTGCAGTAAAGGTATATTTTGTATTACAGAATTGGCAGTCCATTTCAATTGGGTTTTGAAACTCTAAGGTTTCACGAACTGCAGCAACACCAATTTGTTCAAGTGCTGTTGCACAGCGTTCTTTTGAACACGTGCAGCCAAATTTTAAGGCTTCAGTTTCAGGAAGACGAACTTCTTCTTCGTTATATAAACGATATAAGATTTCATTTGCGGATAAAGACGTTAACTCTTCTGCTTTTAATGTCTCAGTCAGCATGGTTAAACGTGGCCATAGGTCTTCATCGACACGGCGTTGTTCTTCTTCGTTGTTACGTGGTAATAATTGAATCAGTAAACCACCTGAACGGCTGTTGCTGCTTGCTAAGACGATACGTGTTGGGATCTGTGCAGATAGATCATAATATTGCATCAAGCAACCCGCTAATGTCGGTTTGTCTAAAGGTACAATCCCTTGATAACGCTCACCAAATTCAGGCTCGATATTAATGAAAAGTACTGGGTTTACCAAGGCTTTCAGTACTGTGCTGCTGTCTTCAGCAGCTTGAAAGTGCGGGTCTTCTTCATAATCGGCAAGTGCGCGAACTTCACCGAGATGATTACATTCCGCCATTGCCCATTTAAATGTGCCTGCTGCCTGAATTTGTAAGCTAATACGACCTTTAATTTTTAAGGTACTGGCCAACAAGGCAGTCGCGCTGAGCATTTCACCCAAGAGAATTTGTACAGCAGGTGCATAGTCACGCTGTGCAAGAATCGTTTGTAGGGCTTCTTCAAGATGAACCACTTCTCCACGAACAGGGCTATCTTCAATAAAAAAGCGTTGGCGTAAATCTGACATAAAATTCTCCATAACCCTGCTTTAATGGTGACGATATTGTAAAACACAAGTCATTCATTATCATCTCTTGTGACATCAATACGATGACGCTGTAAGCTGCGTTGTAAATCAACACCTGTAGGTTTTTCACGGGCTTGCGCATCGCTTTCAAACAAATGTTCCAGTTCAGCTAAAGCGTTACGATGCGTTTCATAAATCTTTTGTTCATCGGTATAGATTTGCTGCTGTTGAGTCAGCAGTTTTTCATCATAATCACGGAACAATTCGATACTTTTATAGGCATCTTCATCGCTGATACCTAAGTCGCACAGCATGTGATAGGCCATCCCTAAAGAGGATAAATAGGTTTCACGCCAAATATGCTCAATCCCCAAATCACGCAGCAAATGCACCTGATGACGGTGACGCGCGCGGACCAATAATTTTAACTGAGGGTAATTCAGACGAATATGACGCGCCACGTTCATCGAGTCTTCAATATCATCTATGGCAAGGACAAACACTTTGGCATGTTCAATGCCCGCAGCGCGTAAAATATCTGGTTGTGTGGCATCGCCATAATACAGATGACCACCATAATTACGTACGAAATCGACTTTGTCTAAGTTGCTATCAATGGCGGTAAAAGACAAATGCTGTAAATGCGCCACACGAGCAATGATTTGTCCAAAACGTCCAAAGCCCGCAATAATCACAGGATTATGTTCATCCGGAATGTCGTCATACTCTGGGATGGTTTTTGGATTAAAACGTGGCAAAATTTGTGATTGTATTAACCAATACAACATAGGGGTCAACACCATCGACAAGGTGACGATGAGGGTTAATGGCTCCAAAATGGCTTGTTGTACGACATTTTCACTTTTCGCCACACTAAAGACCACAAAGGCAAATTCACCGCCTTGAGCCAAACAGGTCGCCAGTAAAATACTGTTGCGCCATGAATTTTTGAGATAACGTGCAATTGCGGTAACTGACGCCATTTTGATGAGCATCAGTGCCAACGCACCACCGATAATGAACCATGGCATTTCAACAAACAAAGACAGTTCCGTGGTCATGCCCACGGTCATAAAGAACAGACCAAGTAAAAGCCCTTTAAACGGAGCAATACTCGCTTCGAGTTCATGGCGGAATTCCGAGTCTGCCAATAGCACGCCAGTCAAAAATGCTCCGAGTGTGGTACTGATGCCAAGTACATCCATCAACACCACGACACCCAGCACTATAAATAAACCGACAGCGGTGATCAGTTCATGCGCACCACTTTTCGCGACGAAGCGGAAAAAAGGCCGCATTAAGTATCGACTAAATAAAAATAAGCCTGAAAAAGTCGCAATGATGGCAGCGAAATAGGCGATTCCGTGATGTGATGATTCTGTCCCTGCGAGCAGGGGAATGACTGCAATCAGGGGAATTGCGGCCATATCTTGAAACAGCAAAATCGAAAAGGATTGCTGCCCATAGGTGGTGTTCAATTGCTGCTTCTCACTCAGCATCTGCAAGACAAAGGCAGTAGAAGAAAGAGCGAGAGCGAAACCGATAACGATACTGGCTGCAATGCCTTGTTGTAAGGCAAAAAAACTGCCTAGCGCTAAAACAAGACCGGTCAGACCGACTTGTAAACTCCCCATGCCGAAAATAGAACTACGCATACTCCATAGACGCTGTGGACGGAGTTCGAGGCCGATCAGGAACATCAGTAAGATCACGCCAAACTCAGCGAGATCTTGGATCGCTTGGGGATCACTGGCAATGTTAAAGACATCGGGGCCGAGCAAAATACCAGTGAACAGATATCCCAATACCGTTGCAATACCAAAGCGCTTGAGCAAAGGGACAAGCAATAAGGATGCGCCAAGGAAAATTGTGATCTGTAACAGTAGTGACATTTACTCGTCCTAGAGTTGTGTTTTTGGTCGAAAGTTGCAATTCAGTATGACTGATATTTTCAGACTGAATTGTACGCGTTTAACTGAGTTCCTGTGGGTCTATATCGAGGCTCAATTTCATATTTGATGGCTTGTTATGCAAGATGTTTTGCCACCAATAACGCAGATAATAATGTAAGCGCGCACGATCTGTAGACAGTAAAACCATGTGGGATTGATAACGTCCGGCTTTGCGCTCCATCGGGGCAGGAATCGGCCCCCAAATGTCAATAATTCCAGCAGAGTCCTGACGCAGCAATTGGGCATGTTGCTGTAAAAATTCAGTATTGAGTTCTTGGTTTTTTGACTCACAGCGTACCAATGCGGCATAGCGAAACGGTGGCATTTGTGCCATTTCCCGTTCTTTCATGGTTTCTTTGGCAAATTTTCGGTAGTTCTCATTGACCAAAATATTCAAAAGCGGATGGTCGGGTCTTAATGTTTGTAGGAATACATCGCCTTTACGTTCGCCACGGCCGGCACGCCCTGTGACTTGCACAATGAGTTGAGCGGTACGTTCGATGGCACGGAAGTCCACACTCAGCAGACCTGAATCGATATCTAAAATCGCCACCAAGGTGACGTAAGGAAAATGATGACCTTTGGCCAGCATTTGCGTACCAAGCAAAATAGCAGGCTCACTTTTTTGAATTTTGTCATAAATCTTTTGCCAACTACCAACGCGGCTGGTTGAGTCACGATCCACTCGAATGATGTCATGTTCAGGAAACAACTCATTTAAACTTTCTTCAACTTTGGCTGTGCCCATCCCAATAGATTTGAGCTCCTGATGATTACACTGTGGACAGTGATCTGGCATACGGTGAATGGTGCCGCAGTGATGACAATGTAAATGTTGATAAGGTGTACGATGAACCGTGAAATTGGCATCACAGTGTGGACATTTGGCCTGCCATGCACAACTTTCACAAATCAGTACAGGTGCATAACCGCGGCGGTTTAAAAACACCAATACTTGCTCTTTTTTTTCAAGGCGCTTACGGATTTCACCAATTAATAATTGGCTAATTCCATGCTGTTTCTGTGCCACTTTCAGATCAAGGATGTGCATTTTCGGCATGACCGCGGTGCCTGCGCGTTGGTTTAGTTCCAAAATTGTCATCTTGCCTTGTTTGGCAAGGGCATAGCATTCAATGCTAGGCGTGGCAGAACCTAAAATTACGGGGCATTCTTCCAGATGCCCACGATAAAGTGCGACATCCCGAGCGTGATAGCGAAAGCCTTCTTGTTGTTTAAAGGACAGATCATGCTCTTCATCAATCACAATTAAACCTAGATTAGGCAGTGGCGTATAAATCGCAGAACGTGTGCCTAAAATAATTGACGCCTTACCTGTTTGCGCAGCTTGCCAAGCTTGCATACGTTTTGAATCGTTTAACCCCGAATGTAATAGGGCAATATTGCAATGAAAACGTGATTGGAAGCGGCTAATGGTCTGTGGGGTGAGTCCAATCTCAGGAACTAAAACCAAGACCTGTTTGCCTTGCTTGAGAACCTCTTGCATGATCTGTAAATAGACTTCAGTTTTACCACTGCCAGTTAAGCCATCGAGCAGGAAGGCCTGATATTTTTTACGTGCTTTTAATACGGTATCGATCGCTTTTTTTTGGTCAGGGTTTGCCGTAAGAGGCATTTGCGCCATGCTCATCGGCATCGGGCTAAAGTCTTGTTCTGCTAACACACATTCGCAGATGCCTTTTTTCTCTAAGGCTTTGAGTGTTGCTGTTTCCACACCTGACAAATTTAAAAGATTTTCACCTGTGCCTGTAGGATGTAATTTTAGTATTTTATACGCTTCTTGTTGACGCTCTGAACGTTTAATTTTGGCTTCAGCATTATGGTCAATCAGATTCCATGTCCGTGCCAATAAATTATAGGGCTTTCCTTGGCGTAACAGCGTCGGAAGGGCACTTTGCATGACTTCACCAATCGGAAATTGGTAATACTGTGCAGACCATGTCAATAAATTTAAAACTTTCTCATCTAAAATGGCGCGATCATCAAGTAGTTCAGTAATGGCCTTGAGTTTAAAGCTTGAATCGAGTGGTGCATCGGGTGCAATTTTTTCCACGATGATGCCGGTCAAATTTTGCCGACCAAAAGATACAGCAACGCGTGCACCTACTTCAGCTTGTTGGTATTGCTCTTGGCTTAAGCTGTAATCGAAGCAGTCGTATAAATATACCGGAACGGCGACTCGAACGCGGTAAATAGGTGTTGCAATGCTCGCTGAATTTGCCATAAAACGTGGATAAGTTCCTGATTAAATTTCGTCGTGATCGTAAAGGAGTTGTGTTAGAGTGAGCTCATATTTTATATCTAAGAATATGAATGATTTTGATGGTCAGACGCAACTGCGCTGATAGAAATTTTGGAAAATTAGAGCATTACAATGCCTGCATATCAGTTTACTGCCATAGACGCTTCAGGGAAGCAGCAGAAGGGTGTACTTGAGGGTGATTCTGCGCGTCAAATTCGTCAACAGCTCAGAGATCAGTCACTCATTCCAGTTGCTGTCGATCCGATTGAGCAAAAAGACAAACACGCGCAGCAGCGCTGGTTTCAAAAAGGGCTGAATGCCTATGACTTGGCTTTATTAACTCGCCAACTTTCAGTTTTGGTTGCCGCTGCAATTCCATTAGAAGAAGCGATTCGTGCTGTGGGAAAACAAAACGAAAAAGCCCATGTGCAAAACCTGTTGATGTCGGTGCGTTCTAAAGTTTTGGAAGGGCATTCTTTAGCCAACGCACTACAACAAGCGGGACGCTTTCCTGAACTGTATATTGCCACGATTGCAGCAGGTGAGCGTTCAGGTCATCTCGATCTCATTCTCGACCAACTTGCTGATTACACCGAAAACCGCTTCGCCATGCAAAAAAAAGTGCAGGGTGCGATGATTTATCCCATCATCCTGATGTTAATGTCTTTCGGTATTGTGATGGGACTCATGACCTATGTGGTCCCAGATATTGTCAAAACCTTTGACCAAAGCAAAGATGCCTTGCCGTGGATAACGGTCGCTTTAATGAAAGCCAGTGATTTTATTCGAATGGCCTGGCCATTTTTATTGGTCGGTAGCGTAGTTTCGATTTTTCTCTTGGTTCGATTCCTCAGAACAGCGGCGGGACATTATGCCTTTGACCGATTGACCTTGAAATTACCGTTATTTTCCAAACTGTCTAAAGGCATTAATGCCGCTCGTTTTGCCAGTACCTTGTCGATTTTAACCAAGTCTGGCGTGCCTTTGGTCGATGCTTTAAAAATTGGCGCAGCGGTCAGTAATAATTGGGTGATTCGAGATTCGGTCAACCTTGCGGCAGAGAAAGTAACAGAAGGTGGTAATTTAGCAACACAGCTTGAGCGAAGTGGTTATTTCCCACCGATGATGGTACAAATGATCAAAAGTGGTGAAAGTTCAGGCGAATTAGATCGGATGCTCGAACGTGCGTCGACGATGCAAGACCGAGAAGTGACGACCTTAATTTCAACTTTATTGGCGTTGCTTGAACCGCTGATGTTGGTATTTATGGCGAGTATTGTACTGGTGATTGTGATTGCTGTGATGCTGCCAATCGTGAATATGAATAATATGATTTAAAACATTCGAACAATGATGTGAACAGAGATTTGTAACATGAAAGTGAAGACAAAAAATATGAAGCAACAAGGTTTTACTTTAATTGAAGTGATGGTGGTCATTGTCATTTTAGGTGTTTTGGCAGCGCTGATTGTACCGAACGTGATGGGCCGTGGTGAAAAAGCCAAAGTCGATACTACGGCGATTACCTTAAAAACTGTGGCAGGTGCACTAAAGCAATACAAAATTGATAATGGTAAATATCCATCGATGCAAGATGGTGGTTTAAATGCCTTAATCACTAAGCCAGAATCTGCAAAAAATTGGTTACCAGATGGATACTTAAATGGGCAATATCCAAAAGACAGTTGGGACAATGATATTCAATATGTGATTCCCGGTTCTGAAGGCCGTCCTTATGATCTTTATTCATTTGGTGCGGATGGTCAGTCTGGCGGTGAAGAAAATGATGCCGATATTTACTATAAACACTAACTGAGAATAATTATAAATTCAGTTTTAATGGAATTAATCACTTCACTTAATAGGATGTTTCAATATTGAGTGAAGTGATAATAAATCTTAACTATAAAATTAATATTAACTTATTGAATTTAATTTAAATTTAATAATATAAAATATGTGATATTTATAATAAGAATTATTCCCAATTTTATTGATTACAATAATCGCAAAATATGAATAAATATAGGCTTTTCATTTAAATAAAACCGAGCATAATATCTTTTATGGTACTTTTTTAGCCATGGAGGATAGTATGAAAGCATTATTATTAACGGATGAAATTAACCAATTTCATTGGTCTATGCTGAAATCTGTTCTTTTGATTTTAAGTATTCTGCCGATCAGTCAAGGCATTGTGTATTTATGGCAAAGTACTGAGGGCAGTAGCCAAATTATGGTGGGCTTCTTTGCCATGAGCTTAATGAGTTCATTACTAGCTTTAAGTTTTTGCTCTGCATTAAAAGCGACTGTGGCAAATTTAAAACAAGAACATGCATCTGCCATCGAACAAATGGTTGTTCGTCTTTATCGATATATTCCAATGGTATCTTTAGCTGCCATGCTTTCCTATTTAGTTACGCAGTTATAACCTCAAAATTAAACTTTCCAAACTGGAGCTTGCTCCAGTTTTTTATGTCTCATGCTAATGAACAGTTAGCCTACATCGAAGCGTACATTAATGTGATACGTGTTCTAATATGACCTTGCTTTGTCCGTTTTGGCGCATCGAATGTCTGCTTCACATATCGTCAGCCTGAATGAAATTTTTATAATGCATAAATAGTCAGATGAAGTACAACAAAGAATAGAAAGAGGGAAAAATGCAACAGATTGATTTGCAAGATTTTTTGAAAGTTGAATTACGTGTGGGGAAAATTGTGCAGGCTGAAGTCTTTGAGCAAGCACGTAAACCCGCGTACATTCTCCATGTGGATTTTGGAGAGGAACTGGGCATTAAAAAATCCAGTGCGCAAATTACACAGCTATATCAGCCGGAAAATCTATTGGGAAAATTGGTCGTTGCCGTCGTGAATTTTCCAAAAAAATAAATTGGTCCGATCCAGTCAGAATGCCTAGTCACAGGCTTTCATAATGCAGAGGGGCATGTTGCTCTTTGTGTGCCTGATGCAGAGATTCCCCTCGGCACCAAGTTACTTTAAAAAAGCAGGGTGAACTGGCACCCTGAAAGTTTATCAATAAAAAAACCGAGCCAAAGCTCGGTTTTTTTGATCTTTTGTAGCGGAATCAACGGCGTGATTTAAAAGAAATATCAACTTTACGCGGGCGATAGATCCAACCGAGAACCAATAACAAGAATGAAAAAATCAACACAGGCCAATCACTTAAGCGAGTGTAAAGCGTTTCGCCTTGCATGGCAGGTAAATCACCACGCAGTACCGCATCGTTATCCATCGGTGCCTGCTTCACAATGTGACCATTATGATCAATAAAGGCGGTAATGCCGGTATTGGTTGCACGGATAAACCAACGGCCATTTTCTTTGGCACGCATTTGAACCATTTGTAGGTGCTGATGCGGGCTCGCTGTTCCAGTAAACCATGCGTCATTGGAAATGGTCACTAGGTAGTCACTTTGACTGGCATTACGGCGAGTTAAGTTGGGATAAGCCACTTCATAGCAAATCGCAGCACCTAAATCATGACCTTTAACATTCAAAGGCTTTTGGTTATTTTCACCACGTGAAAAGCCACTCATCGACGGGTCATTTTGTAGGGCAGGCAGTACCCAACTTAACATCCCTGAAAGCGGAATGTATTCACCAAAGGGGACTAGACGTTGCTTCTTGTATAGACCAGAAGATTCATCACCAGTTGCCATGATGGTGTTGTAATACATAGGGTGTTGGTTTTGCTGTGATTCTGCCAAATCCCAATAGGGAATACCTGTCACCCAAGCCGTCCCTGTTTTATTGGCTTGGACTTTCATCGCATCCAGAAACGGCTCAATATCGGTTTGGAACATTGGAATGGAGGATTCTGGCCAAACAATGACATCACGCCCCCATTCGGTCCGACTTAATGACGCATATTTCATTAAGGTTTGAGCTTGGTATTCTGTTAACCATTTTAAATCTTGTGGAATATTGCCTTGAATTAAGGAAACACTCAGCGGTTTTTCATTTTTAGGCTGAACAAATTGCAGTTGCGCTGCACCCCATGCACCGAGCAAAACAAGGGCAGAGGGAACAATCCAAAAGATGCGTTTACGCAGGATTTCAACCAAGGCGCAGGCCAATACAATGACCGCAAAAGATACTCCAAAGATCCCGAATAATGGCGCATAGCCATCGAGGAATCGTTCAGTAAATGCATAACCTGCAAACAGCCATGGAAAACCGGTAAAGACCCAAGTTTTACTCCACTCGAAAAACACCCACAGTGGCGCAAAGGTCAGTGGGGTTTCTGGAAAGAAGCGGCGGTAGAGCCAACTCTGAACTGCGGTAAACAGCCCCATCACAATCGCCATAATGGCAATCATCAAAACACTCAGTGCTGAATTGGTATCACCATAGACATGGATCGAGGTATACAGCCAAAAAGCCCCGACAAACCATAAGCCAAAGCCATAAGCTAGACCAATGAAAAACGATTGTTTAGGGGTACGTTGACTTAAGCAGGCATATAGCAGGGCAGGAGATAAAATCGCCAACCACCAATAATGATAAGGTGCCAGCGACAAGCTGAATATGGCACCTGAAAATAATGCAATCAGCAAAGGATAGATGAAAGGTAGCTGTTTTTTTTGTTGTGAGTGGTTTAGCAGCTTATCAAAGTAGGTTCTCATTTACGGACAGCTCGGATCAGATGAATGGTACGTGCATCTGCCTCCAAAATGGTAAATTCCCAGTTTTCAAGTTCAATCACTTGACCTTGTAAATCACTGACCAAGCCCATTTCTTGTAGCAGTAAGCCGCCCACAGTTTCTACTTCATCATCTGAAAAATCAGCATCTAAAAGATTGTTAAAGTGTTCAATTGGTGTAAGTGCTTGAACCAACCATGTATTTGCACTTAGTGGGTCTTCATCTGGAATGATAAATTGAGCTTCTTCATCAACTTTGTCGTGTTCATCTTCGATTTCACCCACAATTTCTTCAAGAATGTCCTCTAAAGTGACTAAGCCTGAAGTTGTGCCATATTCATCAATCACTACAGCGATATGGGTTTGGGTATTTTTCAACATACGTAAAACTTGGTCAGAACGCGCGCTCTCGGGTACAAATAAGGGTTGACGCATTAATGCACGAATATCGACTTTGGTGGTCGGTTCTGTCAAAAATGGCAACAAATCTTTGGCCAACAAAATACCGACAACATTGTCTGGCTGGTCTGAGGAAAAGACTGGGAAACGTGAGTGTGCAGATTCAACAAGTACATGCAAAATATCTAATAGCTCATCATCTTCTTGCAAGCTGATCATCGCAGTACGGGGGGTCATGACCTCGCGGATTTTAGTTGCAGGTAAGTCGAGTACCCCTTCGAGCATGGCAACTGTATCGGGTTCTAAGAAGCGACGTGAATCTTGTACCAATTTCAACAGTTCGTCACGGGTTTCTGGTGCAGTGCCCAGCCATTTACGTAAGCCGCGCATGCCCCACGACGGGCCGGATTCCTCTTGCATGATCTTTCCTAAAGACTCTTAATATCTAATAAATGATGATTTTATCATACCCTAGAAAATACAGTTGTCTATTGTTAATGTTGATCTAGATGATGAGCGATCAAGTCATTTTAAGACGCTATCGTTTGCATTTTTCAAGCTAACATTCGGTCGTCAGGATTATGCTAAAATAGCCTTAGATTTTAATACTGAGTTTTCTAATGTCTGAGCCTTCTGTGCCCCCATCAATTCAACTAAACACCCGTGGCTTACGTTGCCCTGAGCCTGTGATGATGTTGCATCAAGCCATTCGTAAATCAAAATCGGGCGATATTGTTGAGGTTTTTGCAACAGATAATTCGACCTCTTGGGATATTCCGAAATTTTGTATGCATTTAGGTCATGAGCTTTTGCTTCAAGAAGAACGTCTGGATGAAAATGGAAATAAAGAATTCCATTATTTGGTTAAGAAAGGTTAATTTAAGAAATTGTAAAAAATAATAATTATTAAGATGTTACATTTTTATTAATAAAATAGGCTGGTCAAGTCTGATGGCTAGCCTATATCATTCGCAGCATAATTATACAAAGTTAAAAAACAGACTTTTAAAATGTTAAATTCGATTGCTCTTATACTTGAAAAATTAGGCTTATCCGCCCAAAAACGTGCCATTCATGTGCAATTTTCCAACCCTGCGTTGAATGATGAGCTTTTTATTCAACGTATTGATGGGGAGCATGTCTTAAACCAAGGCCTGCAAGCGACTTTGATTTGCCTATCTACTAATGCACTTATTCCATTAAAACAATTTATTGGCTCACAGGTCGCGGTTGATCAAGTGACTGATCAGGGCGAACTCTTCCGTACCACGGGTATTATTACAGAAGCCACCCAAGGCCAGAGTGACGGTTCACTCACGCTGTATAAACTCACTTTAGAAGATGCAACATCGCTGTGGCATAAGCGCCGCAACAGTCGTGTGTTTATGAACAAATCGGTGCGCGATGTCAGTGAAACTCTCTTTAAAGAATGGCAAAGCAAAAGTCCGCTCTTTGCTGCCAGTCTAACGCTAGATCTAAGCGGTTTAAGCCAAAACTATGATGTACGACCTTTCATCATGCAGTCGAATGAAAGCGATTATGACTTTTTAACGCGACTTTGGCGCAGTGAGGGTATCAACTGGCTCATCGATGAAGCACAGTTGAAAGTGCCGCATTCCTCAGCCCAAATTGAAAAACAAAAACTCCGCCTAATTGATGACAATAGCCAATATCAAGCACTCAGCCGTTGTAGTATCCGCTTTCATCGTTCTAGTGCCACAGAAAAACAAGACAGCATCACCAGCTTGATCGGTGAGCGTAGCATTCAGCCGACTGCGGTCCATGTACAGCGCTGGCAAGCCGATGGACTCAGCCAAGAAGAAGGCGCAGGTTCAGTTCAAAGTAAACATCAGCATAGCCAAAGCCAAGACAATGCCAGCTTAAGTTTGGAACAAGCATGGCATATCAGCCCTGCATGGATGCAAGATTTAAAAGGTGAAGATCAAGCCACTGCTTCATCCAACAGCCAAATTGAAAAACTGAATCAAAACCTAACGCGCTACCACGAGCTGCAATCTAAAAAATTCAATGCACAATCGACCGTGCGTGATACCCAAGTGGGTTATTGGTTTGAACTGAATGAACATCCAGAAATAGATCAACACAGCGGTGCAGACAAACAATTTTTAATCACAGAAAAGAAATTCTATAACCAAAATAACTTACCCAAAGACCTCACCGAACAAGTCAATCAACTGATTGAACAAAGTCAGTGGAACATTAAACCGATCCATGAACAGGCAGAGCGTCAGGCCAATCAGCTCACATTGCAACGCCGCAATATTTCGACTGTTCCTGAATATAACCCACTCGAACACCGTCCAAGCACCCATCCGCAACGTGCTAAAGTCGTTGGACCAAGCGGTGAAGAAATACATGTCGATGAATGGGGACGAATCAAAGTCCGCTTCTTATTTACCCGTGGAGATGACCACAGCCATGATGGCGGTGCAGGCAGCAATGACAATGACACGGACTCTGCATGGGTAGATGTACTGACTCCATGGGCAGGTGAAGGCTATGGCGCACGATTCTTACCGCGCATTAATGAAATCGTGGTGATCGATTTCTTTGACGGCAATATCGACCGACCATTTGTGGTGGGGCGTATACATGAAGCACAGCGCAGTCCAACCCAATTTGATAGTAACGGCAAACTGCCAGACACCAAAAAACTGGCTGGAATAAAAAGTAAGGAAGTACTAGGGGAAGGCTTTGGACAACTGCGCTTTGATGACACCACAGGACAAATCTCAACACAATTACAAAGTACCCATGGTGCCACTCAGCTCAACCTCGGTAACCTTAGTCATCCCAAAGAAACCGCAGAAAGTGCAGGGCGAGGTGAAGGCTTTGAACTGAGAACAGACCAATG
Organism: Acinetobacter sp. YH12138; assembly: GCF_015218525.1. Lineage (NCBI taxonomy): Bacteria > Pseudomonadati > Pseudomonadota > Gammaproteobacteria > Moraxellales > Moraxellaceae > Acinetobacter > Acinetobacter sp. YH12138. The sequence goes on from NZ_CP048670.1 coordinate 341,774, forward strand.
GGGCGCAGTACGTGCAGGACAGGGGCTACTTGTCAGCACACACCCACAACAACAAGCAGCGGCAATGCACCTCGACGCACAAGCGGCGAAAGAACAAATCGAAGCCAACTTAAACAGCAGTAAAGCTTTAAGTGAAGTGGCGAAAAATCAACAAACTGACCCACTTGAAGTCTTAGATAATTTAAAAAACTTTCTTGGACAAATTGAAAAAGGCAGTAAAGAAAAGGCGGATGCCTTTAAACAAGCCTTAATGATTTTATCTGCACCAAACTCAATTGCTGTAAGTAGTCAGGAAGATATTCATCTTTCAGCAGATGGGCAGATCAGCCAAAGTGCGGGCGAGAGCATCAATATCAGCAGTCAAAAATCCGTAATTGCCCATGCACAAAGCAAGATCAGTCTATTTGCAGCACAAGAAGGATTACGTGCGTATGCGGGCAAAGGCAAAGTTGAAATCCAAGCTCAAGGAGATGGGATAGATCTGATTGCACGAAAAGGTATTCAAATTATTTCCACGGAAGATAAAGTTGAAATCAAAGCGAGCAAAAAAATCGTGCTGACAGCTGGTGGTAGCCAGATTGAGATTAGTAGTGCCGGTGTATTTCCAACAACTGCAGGGAAGTTTGAGGTGAAGGCGGGGCAGCATCAATTTTTAGCTGGGCAAAGTTCACACAATAATTTATTCACTTTGCCAAATTTAACAAATTTTACTTTAAAGAAAAAAGTTAAAAAAATTTATTGGAGTTATGGTGAAAACGAAAACCGTATTGGAGAATCTTCAAGATTTTATACTGATGTCAATTTACATATAGAAACTGAAAATTATGCAGATGGTGAAACTATTACTGTAAAAGTTAAAAATCCAGTGTATGAAAAAATTAGTAATCAAAATGAATTTTTAGAATTTCAAGCAACTATCAAAAATGGTACAGCAAAAATTAAAAATATTTTAAAAAATGAAAAATCATTAATTTTGAATGAAGAGTTACTTTAAATGGCTATCGAAGCAGAAGTAGACGGTGTTATATCAGAACCCTTAAAAGTTAATAGACCAAGATGGTCAGATATGTCTGTCAACTATCCAAACAATACTATTCAGAAAGAAACCTTGTATCCGCAAATCTCGAAAGCTTTGGGTAGAGAAATAAATAATGATGCCTATGCAAATACTTGTGCATTAAGAATGAGTGCTGGCTTAATACGATCAGGAGTACAACTACCGAGAGCACCATCTAAAGGAGGTACAATTATTGGTGACGATGGAAAGAATTATTGGATACGTGTCAGAGATTTAAAAGCTTATTTATATACACTTTTTAAAAATCCAGATCTATCAGTAGTTTTACCAAAGCTTTCATCTATTAACCCATATGTGCCAGAAGAGTTAGATCACCGTTTAGATTTTGTAAGAAATAATATAATCGAAAAAATTAAAAATAAGAATGGAATTATTGTTTTTGAAGTAACTGGATGGCGTGATGCAACTGGTCATTTTACGTTATGGGAGGGAGGAGAAGATGGTAGGGGATTGCTCTACTCATCAATTGATCAAAATAATCCAGAATCAGCTGTATATTATTTTTGGATGGTTGCAACTGAAGTTAATAATGGCATAACACAAAAAGTGGATTTTTGGGAATTAAAATGAGATATATTATTTTATTTTTTTTGATTTTTAATGTAATTGAGGTTCAGGCTAAAACCTTATCTGATATTGAATCATTAAAAGCTTATACTTTGATGAAATGTTTGCAATATAATCAATCTGATTTAGTTTCAGGTAAAGATTTTTCTTATTATAGTTTTGAGTTTGTGAAAAATGAAAGATTGGAATTTGAGGAAATTCATCTAATAGATAATTATGTTTATGAGCGTGTAAAGAATTATCATAAAAATGAAATTTTTGTGAAAAATGATGTTTCTCCCAAAAAAGGTAATGATTTATTTTACCAATGCTATTTGTTTAGTCAGTCTAAAGATTTAAATAAAATAATAAAAAAAATATATTAATTAGTTTTTTAATATATTTTTTATGCGAAGGGAGAGATTTTTTTTCGTAACAAAGCCAATCTATATAAATAGAATTTTGTTTGGCTTGTTTGTGTTATAAAAAATCAGATATTTTTTCTTGAATGTAATTAGAATTTGATTTTTTTAACATTTAAACTTATTTTTTAATTATGAAAAATTATCTTTTAATTTTTGTTTTTCTTAATCTTTTTGGCTGTATGTCGAAGATAAAAATAAATCCTGATTATTTGAAACCCGCTTTTTTAAATAAATACTATGTAGATTCAATTAAAATTGAAGATATTAATATTTTAGATATAGATTTTTTTATAAACCTTCCAAGTAATTCTGGTCTTGTTATCACGATAGAGGGAGAGCCTCCATTTGATAGAAATGTAATAAAGATACAAGGAACCCCAAAGGTTGAAGGTAATTATCAAATTGAAATTAAAGGTGAGTTTAGAGGAGGAGTTATGGATGGTGTGACTGATTTTAATAAAAAGTATGATTTAGTGATTAACTCTAAATAGTTTTTAATACGATAAAAATAAACCCGCACTAAGCGGGTTTATTTTTATCTCAAAAGAGATTACAAGTTCGGGTACTAATTACATGTTAGGGTAATTAGGACCACCCCCACCCTCAGGTGTTACCCAAGTAATGTTTTGAGAAGGATCTTTGATGTCACACGTCTTACAGTGCACACAGTTTGCCGCGTTAATTTGGAAACGCTTAGAACCGTCATTCTCTTCCATAATTTCATAAACACCGGCAGGGCAGTAGCGCTGAGCAGGCTCATCCCATTTTGGTAAGTTCACATTTACAGGAATAGAAGCATCTGTCAATTTCAAGTGAGCAGGTTGGTTCTCTTCATGTACCGTATTTGATACGAATACTGAAGACAAACGGTCAAATGTAATTTTACCATCTGGTTTTGGATAATTCGGTTTGAAGTTCGCAGCATCGACAGTTTTTAAAGCGCTGAAGTCGGGCTGTAAGTCATGCAGCGTGAACGGCACTTTAAAGATGTTTTGATCAACAAAGTTGAACGCACCACCCATCCATTGACCAAACTTATGCATAGCAGGGCCGAAGTTACGAGAGTTATATAACTCTTCTTTCAACCAACTGTTGTTAAACTTGTCAGTATACGCAGTTAACTCTTTAGTGAAGAAGTCTTCACCTTCAGTCACACGTGCAATGGCAAGGTCACCACCTTTTTCCACACCCGCAGCAATCGCTTCAAATACAGCTTCACCGCACAGCATGCCTGATTTCATTGCTGTATGAGAGCCTTTGATTTTTGCAAAGTTTAGGAAACCTGCGTCATCACCAATTAAGCTACCACCTGGGAAAGTGAATTTAGGTAGTGAGTTGAAGCCACCTTTTACAACTGCACGTGCGCCATAAGAAATACGTTTACCACCCTCAAGATATTGCTTGATCAGTGGATGTGTTTTCCAGCGCTGCATTTCCATAAATGGATACATGTGTGGATTGGTGTATGACAAGTCAACGATCATACCTAATGTCACTTGGTTGTTTTCAGCGTGGTATAACCACCAACCGCCTGAAGAACCTGTTTCACTTAAAGGCCAACCTGCACCGTGCATCACCAAACCTGGTTTGTGCTTAGCAGGATCGATTTCCCAAAGTTCTTTAATACCAATACCGTAATGTTGCGGATCAGCATCTTTATCTAAGTTGAACTGAGCAATCAGACGTTTACCTAAGTGACCACGACAGCCTTCAGCAAATAATGTGTATTTGGCATGAAGTTCATAGCCAGGAGTAAAGTTATGCGTTGGTTCGCCATCTTTACCAATGCCCATGTCACCAGTCTGAATACCTTTCACAGTACCATCTTCATGGTAAAGGATTTCAGATGCTGCAAAGCCTGGGAAAATAGACACTTCTAATTCTTCAGCTTTAGCACCCAACCAACGAACAACGTTACCTAACGAAATAACATAGTTGCCATCGTTATGCATGGTTTTAGGCACCATCCAATGCGGTGCTTCTTGTGATTTTTCATCAGACAATAAGAAATAGGTTTTGTCTTCAGTGACAGGCACATTTAAAGGCGCACCTTGTTCTTTCCAGTCTGGGAACAATTCATTCATTGCGCGAGGTTCAAGCACAGCACCGGATAGAATATGCGCACCCACTTCGGAGCCCTTTTCCACGACACAAACGGACAGATCGTTTAGGTTATTTTCAATTGCAAGTTGACGAATTTTAATCGCAGCAGATAGGCCGGCAGGACCTGCACCGACGATAACTACGTCAAACTCCATCGATTCACGTTCGATGTGTTCCATGTAGGACTCCTCATATTTCGGAAGGTGGCATCCATTCAATTCATTTAAATGGTGCTGCCATGAGTGTTCTTAATGCCCAGACACAATTTTTCTATCGTGTCTTTGATATTGTGGGCTAGTATAGTTTTAAACCGAGTTCTAGCCAATTGGCTGAATCATATTATTTTTCCGTCACTAAGGTATTTATTAGGCGGATGAAGCAGCAATTGAACGAAAACCCGACGAAAAAATTTATTAATAGGGATGATAGAAATTTAATGAACATTGCACAATACTTAAAAGATGGACAGTCCGGTCACAAAAGGTCAATCCCTCCATTAGATCAATGGCATCCAAAGCATTGTGGTGCAATGGATTTGAAGGTTTTAGCCAATGGAGAATGGTGGCACGATGGTCAATTGATCAAGCGGCAAGCACTCATTGATCTGTTCTCAACCGTGCTTTGGAAAGAAGATGGGAAATTCTATTTAAAAACCCCTGTGGAACAAATTGAAATACAGGTGGAAGATGAGCCTTTATTTGTTAATCAAGTCGATACGCTTGAGCTAGAAAACAAGCGCTATATCCAGTTTACGACCACAACACAAGACGTGATTGTTGTGGATGATGAACATCCTATTTTTATGCGTGAATATCAAGGTGAATTGCGCCCCTATGTACATGTGCGTTTTGGAATTAATGCACTGATCCAGCGTGCCGCATTCTTTCATTTGGTTGAGATGGGTGAACTGCTTGAAAATGAAAAAGGTGAATCCATTTTAGTGTTACAAAGTGGTGATTTGCGCTTGCAATTAGGCACCTGAGGTTTAAGCTTTCCACCTTGTCATTCTGAACAATATATAAGTGACCCTATGACCGCCATTCACCCCATTTACCCACTGGATGTACCCATGCCGAAAGCTGGCGCAGATGCACCGATCGGTTTATTTGATTCGGGGATTGGTGGCTTATCTGTGGCTTTAGAAATTGCGCGCTACTTGCCAAATGAACGCATTGTGTATTATGCCGATACTGCACATGTACCCTATGGGCCACGTGATGATCAAAATATACGTGAGTTGACTGCACATGCCATAGAGTGGTTATACCGCCAAGGCTGTAAAGTCGCGGTAGTGGCATGTAACACGGCATCGGCATTTAGTTTGGATTATTTGCGTGAACACTACGGTGAGAACTTTCCGATTATTGGATTAGTTCCTGCCTTAAAACCTGCTGTATTACAGACCAAAAGTAAAACAGTGGCTGTTCTTGCAACGCCTGCGACTTTTCGTGGAAAGTTGATTAAAGATGTGATGCATCGTTTTGCTGAACCTGCAGGGGTGCAAGTTTTGTCAGTGACCAGTCTGGAATTGGTGCCCTTTGTTGAAGCAGGTGCACAAATGACTGAGCCTTGCCTGCAGACATTAACCGAGATATTACAGCCAGTTGTAGATGCCGGTGCAGATTATTTAGTGCTTGGATGTACGCATTACCCCTTCCTAAAATCGGCAATTCAGTATATTTTTGGTCAGAAGCTGACATTAATTGACTCAGGTTTTGCAGTTGCACGACAAACAGCCCGAATTTTGATTAAAAATGAGTTATTATTTGATCAGAAAAGAGAAAATTGTTTACGTATAGAATGCTATGTCAGTGGCAATAATGCGGAAAATTTAAAACCGGTTGTGGCGCGCCTGATTCAAGATGATATTTCTTGGAACATTGCCAACATCGGACTTATAAGTTCAGAAGACTAAATCAGTCATTTTGGACAACGTTAAATGAAAAAATTAGTTTTTTATTGGGGTAGTCATGTCGCATTTTCCAGCTAAGATCAATTCGATGCTGAGTGCGTTATGCAGCGGGAGAGGATCACTAATGCTCGATAAGCGTTATCAAGTATTCATTTCCACATCTGGTAGCGAAATGCAGCCAGAACGGATCATTTTGGCTCAGACGCTTGTAGGAATGGGGTTTTTCTCATGGGGGCTAGAACAACGCACACCATTGAGCACTGCTTTTGCACGTCGTCAAATTGACGATTGTGACTATGTGATGATTTTATTGGGCAGTCAATACGGTGAGCAGTCTGTGTCTGGTGTGGGCTATATGCACCTTGAATACATCTATGCGGTGACCAAGCAAAAACCTGTCATTGTGTTTATGCATGATGATCCAGATTCACGTGATGATGCCTTACATGATGCTAAACCTGAACTCCGTGAAAAATTTAAAGAATTTAGAAAACTATTACAAAATGAAGTTGATCAAGTTTTTACCTATCGTAGTTTGCGTGATTTAGAAATGGCAGTTCGATTGAACATGCCACAAATGCTAGAACGCTATCCTGTTACAGGTTGGGTGCGACCACAGAATACTCAAGCTTTACATGATGAAATTGATCGTTTAAAAGCCCAGTTAGTTCAACTCGAAACAGAGTCTGGAAAACGCGAAGTTGATCCGTTCTTATCTTTACCAAAAGTGTCGATGCATGAACTATTTTCATTTGAATACCGCATGCACGCTTATCAAGATGGTAATTTCAAAGAATTAAAAGTACAGAAGAAAATGACGTGGGCGCAGCTCTTGTCGATTTTAGGCGCAACCTTTGTTAATCCAACCCCTGAAGAATTCTTCTCTAAACGAATGAATGAGTTTTTGAATGAAACAGGTTTGGATGATGCACGTATTGAGATGCCACGTGCACATGCGGTTGCGCGGGCACAAGTGAATATTCGTGCTTTACACAGTATTAAAAGCCAGATGCGGCAGAATGACTGGATTGTGCCCAATGGCCGAGATGACCGTCAGCGGATGTTGTGGCAAGTGACCAGTAAAGGTCAAAAATTACTAGAAAGTAATTTGCTTGATAATGATCGAGTTTTTCAATTTAAATCTGCATATTAATCTATTTTATTAAATGGATAAAAAGCTGCTACATTAGCGTCATTCAAATTGATGGAAAAAGCGTAATGTTGCCTGTCGAGAAAGCTAAAGTCACCATTATTCTGGCGAATCTAGGTACGCCTGATGCGCCAACTGTGCCCGCAGTGCGTCGTTTTCTGCAACAGTTTTTGTCGGATCAGCGTGTCATTGAAATTCCAAAACCGATTTGGCAATTGATTTTGCGTTTGTTCATTTTGCCATTTCGACCAAAGCGTGTGGCGCATGCCTATGAAATGGTTTGGGGCAATGATTCGCCTATGCGTGAAATATTGTTGGCGCAAGTTGACGCTGTAAAAGCACATTTAACTCAAGCGTATCCAGAATTTGAACTGAAGGTGGTTCCTGCCATGACCTATGGCAATCCAGGCATTCAAGCAGCTTTAGATCAATTGGCACAGCAGCCACAAGACCACATCGTCCTGTTTCCACTATTCCCACAATATTCAGCAACATCGACTGCACCGCTATATGATGCGATCGCACAATGGATTCCGCAGCAACGTAATTTACCGGGTCTGAGCATTATTCGTGACTATTACCAGCATCCTGTGTTTATACAGGCCTTGGCGCAAAGTGTGCGTGATTATCAAGCTAAACATGGTGTACCAGATAAATTATTGATGTCATTCCACGGTATTCCACAGCCTTATGCCGATAAAGGTGATCCCTATGCAGATCGTTGCCGTGTGACTGGGCATTTGGTTGCAAAAGCCTTGGGTTTAAATGAAGATCAATATGAAATCAGTTTCCAATCGCGTTTTGGTAAGCAAGAGTGGGTGAAGCCTTATACCGATGCCACCTTAGAAGCATGGGGGCAACAAGGTGTCCAATCGGTTCAAGTGATGAGCCCAGCATTTTCAGCGGATTGTTTGGAAACGCTAGAAGAGTTGGCGCTGCAAAATGCTGAAACTTTCCAAGCTGCAGGCGGTGGTGAATATGGCTATATTCCCGCTTTAAACGCGCGGGATGATCATGTCGCATTGCTCAATTTATTACTTCAAGCTAATCTTGATGCCTTAAAGCAAACATTAGCCCATTCATCGCCTTGAGGTTTTCACCCTATGTTGCAAGTTAAAATCGTACCCGTCACGGCATTTCAACAAAACTGTTCCATTGTTTGGGACTCTGAGTCGAAAGAAGCGGTCTTGATTGATGCAGGGGGAGAGCCGGAAAAATTAAAAGCCGAAGTTGAAGCGCTCGGTTTAACGGTCAAAGCCTTGTGGTTAACGCATGGCCATTTAGACCATGCGGGTGCGGTTGGGGCATTAACCCAAGCATGGAATGTTCCGGTGATTGGCCCGCATAAAGAAGATGCATTTTGGCTCGACATGATTCAAGACGTATCAGCCAAATATGGCTTTCCGATTCCTGAAAATGTCAATGTGACTCAGTGGTTAGAAGGTGGCGAAACACTGCGACTGGGTGAAGAAGAGTTTGAAGTACGTTTTGCACCGGGGCATACACCAGGCCACGTTATGTTCTATAACGCTAAATATGGTGTGTTATGGACGGGTGATGTTTTATTTAAAGGTTCTATCGGCCGTACTGACTTTCCGCGTGGCAATCATCAGCAGCTATTAGACTCGATTCAACGCGAATGCTTTAGTTTACCTGACGATACTCAGTTTATTTCTGGGCATGGGCCAATGAGTACCATTGGTTATGAAAAGCAGCACAATCCTTTTGTTGCGGGTAAAGCCGGTTAAGCAATATGCTTTAACTGGATTCGTTAAAATAAAAAAAGGTCTACTAAGTTAGACCTTTTTTTATATTTAAATCTGAGCTAAACGTATTTAGAACTGATCTTCTTCACGGCCACCATCAGCCTGAGGTGCATCTTGTGTCGGCAGACGATATTCATCATTGGCCCATGCACCGAGATCAATCAATTTACAACGATCTGAGCAAAACGGGCGATATTCATTATTTTCCCAAGTCGTCAATGCGCCGCAGCGTGGACAATTCATGGTGGTGGGCATGCTTAACTCCAGCAAAAACGGATGATTCAATTAGGCAAATACAGTCGCAGTTGTTAGACTTATGCCGTTCTGTTTAGTTTGATCTGTTTATGCCTATTCGTCAATTTCAAGCGCAGCGTATGCGAGCTCCCCGTGATTTTCAGCCGATTGATTCCACACCGATTTGTGTGGAAATTGGGGCTGGTAAAGGTAAACACGCATTATTATTTTCAGCCAATCACCCTGAATTTCAATTGATTGCTGTTGAGCGTACACGTGAAAAATTTGTTGCGATGCAAAAACAGCATAAAATTGAAGGGCAGCAAAATCTTAGCCCTGTTCATGCAGATGCGATTCCTTGGGTAGTACATGCCTTACATCCTGCGCAAGTACAGCAATTCTTTATTTTGTATCCAAACCCTGAACCGCATAATCCTGCACAGCGTTGGTTAAATATGCCGTTTTTTGAATTTCTATTGTCGCGTTTGCAGCCGGGTGGTCAGATTACCTTGGCGAGTAATATTCCTGAATATATTGAGGAAGCGCAGCAGCAGTTAATCGATGTTTGGAAGCTACCTTTTGTCAAAGAACACATTGCAGAGACTTCAGCACGTACACACTTTGAGATTAAATATCTAGAACGTGGTGAACTCTGTCAGCAGCTAATCATTACCAAGCCTGTAGATTACACCACACGTTTTGATGATTTTCAGCCACTACAAGGCAAGCAACCCACCGAAGCATCTGCGGAATAATTGGGCATGACTCAGCGTATTGCAATCATTGGGGCAGGTCCTGCGGGATTGATGGCGGCGGAAGTGCTTAGCCAATTTGACTATGACATTCATGTTTATGAGCAAAAACCATCGGCAGCCCGTAAATTTTTAATGGCTGGCAAGACGGGGCTGAATATTTCGCATGCAGAACCCATTGAACAATTTGTGCAGCGCTATGATCAAGTGGAATGGCTGAGTCCATGGGTTAAGCAGTGGGATGCAGCATGGATTCAACAATGGATGATGGGACTGGGTATTGAAACCTATATTGGTTCATCGGGTCGGGTATTTCCTATTGAAATGAAAGCTGCGCCTTTGCTGCGTTCATGGTTAAAACGTCTCAGTCTCGACGGGGTGCAGTTTCATTATCGACATCAAGTTTTGGACTTACAGTCCAATCAGCTGACGATTCAAAACCTTGTTGATGGATCAAATCAAGCGCTTGGCTTTGATGCGATTATTATGGCATGTGGGGCTGTGTCTTGGTCACGTTTAGGCAGTGATGGCGCATGGCAAAAATGGCTGCAGCCTGAGAGTATTGAAGCTTTTCAGGCCAGTAATGCCGGTGTGGAACGCGTTTGGTCGAAGTTCATGCAGCCCGTGTTTGGACAGCCTTTAAAGCGGGTCAATGCATGGGTCGAGCAAGCCGAGCCGACCCAAGGTGATATCATCATTTCACACTATGGACTGGAAAGTGGATTGATCTACAAACAAGGTCGAGCACTGCGTCAACAGGTGAACTCTGCTCAGCCCATGCAGCTGACTTTGGACTTATTGCCAGATCAAAGTGTTGAGCAATTGGCTAAGAAATTACAGCCTTCGAAAAAGCAATCTTTAACCAATGTTTGGCGTAAAGCCGGTTTAGATGTGGCGAAAGCTGCACTGGTCCGTGAACTGGTGGATAAATCTTTGTGGCATGAACCTGCCTTACTTGCTGCGAAAATTAAACACTTAGATATTCAACTTGATGGATTTCGCCCGATAGATGAGGCGATTAGCTGCGCGGGCGGTGTGAAGCGTTCAGTCCTAAATGATGGCTTACAATTGAAGAGCAATCCTTTTGTATTTGTCTGCGGAGAAATGTTGGATTGGGATGCGCCTACAGGAGGCTATTTGCTAACAGCATGCCTTGCAACCGGTCGAGCAGCGGGTGAAGGGGTTCAAAACTATCTGGTTTCTTTGCAGAGCTAAGCGCTTCAAATTGTCACAATCTTGCTGAGGAGTTGTGATATTTTGAGATGAAATTCTTCTAAGAAAGACCACTATGCGCGTACAAAAACAATATACCGGAAGCTGCTTGTGTGGAGCGGTTTGTTATGAGATCAATGGTCCGATCGGTGAGATCGTGCAATGTCATTGTTCTCGGTGCAGAAAAGCTAATGGCACGGCATTTGCGACCAATGCCCCGATTGCTAAAGCAGATTTCAAAATTGTGTCGGGTAAACAGGTATTGAAAAAGTTTTAATCTTCACCAACCACACAGCGTTGTTTTTGTAGTGAGTGTGGTTCGCCGATCATCAGTATAAAGGCTGAAACGCCGGATTATTACCGTCTACGAATAGGCACTTTAGACACGCCTCTGACGCAGAAACCGACCTGTCATATCTTTGTCGCATCCAAAGCAGAATGGGATGATATTGCAGGTGATTTACCACAATATGCTGAACGACCATAGCTTAAATCAAGATTGAGCAATCACTTCAAGGGCATGGATGTGCCCTTGAAGTTGAGTTTATGTTGTGTCTTTTAGCTCGTGTTACCTTCTCATTCATCCATGTTGAATTTGGGTGCATAGATTGCAACAGGGTGGATGATTAGGGTTGTCGAGTTTTTTGTAGTTCAGGATATTGTTCTTGCCAATGTCCCAATTGTTCTTGAGCATGAATAAACTGACCGAGACCTTTGACACTATCACCAGGATTTTTCAATTCACCATCGGCTGTTTGATTTTTCTCACGATAAATTTGTGATTGATTGTCCCAGTACTGGTACATCAAGCCTTGAATGTAACGGCCTTGTTCAGTTTTCATTTCGAGTTCTTTGAGCATATTCAGTGCTGACTGGATGTTGTCACGCTTACGCTGTGTAGCAAATTCATCAGTGAGTTTGCCTTCCTCACGCAGTTTCATCAGCTCATCTTCCATCTCATCGCTAATTTGACTAAAGCTCTCGTCATATTGCGTCAGTAGCGTTAAGTCGTGTAGATCATCTGGGGTCTTGGCAAAGTTTTTAATAGGATCACTATTTAGCTCTTTCATGATTTGATCGTCGGAACTGATTTCACTATTTTGTTCCACCGTTTTAGATGATTTTTCACATGCAGTGAGTCCTAGCACCGTACCCATGAAGAAGACGACACTGAATTTTTTAAAAGAGATTGGCATGAGCATAATCGTGTCCTAATGTGTTTTTCTAAAGATATAGACATGCGTGATATACGGAAAATCAATGAAATCCTGTGCAGTCTTTTGGGTTGATTCAGCCACGATATTTTCAAATTGTTGTTTCAGTTTTTGTTGTTCATCCGTGCTTAACGCTGCAATAAAACTGGTGGACAATAATCGTTTGGAAACCACGTGTTCCACTGTACCATGATGCAATTGTTGAAAGGTGGTTTCGGCAATTAATTTAAATGTTTGCTGCTGCTCAAACACTTTTTGCCATTGCCCACTATGATAACGTGGTGTGTCACCTTCGAGTTCACTCAAGACATCAGCGAGTTGTTTGACCCAATTGACTTGGATATCACGCTGGTTCCAAATCAAAACAAGATCCCCATTGGGAACTAAGATACGACTGATTTCATTGAGGGTTTCAGGGGTGGCAAACCAATGAAAAGATTGAGCACAAAATACCGCTGCCACAGAATGATCATGCAATGGAATCTGATCACTTTGGGCGGCTAAAGTTGTAATATGCGGATGTTTTTTCTGCAATTGTTGCAGCATTTCATGCACAGGTTCGATCGCGGTGATATTTTCACTGAGTGGGCGAATATACTCGAGAAATTTGCCTGTACCTGAGCCTAAGTCCACCAGATGGGCTTGAGGGGCTAAAGCTAAATGTTGTTGTAGCCACGCACTGATTTCAATCGGGTAGTCAGGGCGGGCTTGTTGATAGAGTTCAGCTGCAGAGCTAAAGCCTTGTTGTGCGGCAGGATGTATTGAATGTGTCATATTCTGCACTTTTTAATCTGTATGGCCTCTATAAAATAGCATATTCGGAACAAGATAAACTTTGAATGCAACAAGGAAGGAAAAGCGTGACGCAACAAGGACTGGAGCAAAGCACAATGGAAAAGCACATCATTTTTGAAGATGATCAAATTCGTGTCATTTTTCAGCCTGGCAATTCTCGTGAGCTTATTTTCTCCTTCGGTGATTTGATTACCCGTGCCAAGGGTTTGAACATCAATGCCGAGAAGTCTTTGCAAAAATATGATTTTAATGTGATCGGTATGATGCCGAAACAAAAATCGTGGTTTCCAGCATCGTCAATGCAACCGATGTATCAAGCCATCAAGCCGATCCTCGAACAATTTGAGCTGCGAATTGCCTATGGTGGTTCCATGGGCGGCTATGCGGCCATTAAGTATGCCAATTTATTTGGATTCCAGCGTGTGGTCAGTATGGTGCCGCAGTACTCCATAGACCCAGAAGATATTGTCGATACACGCTATGGCATGTTCTTTCAACCTAATCTGCATGCCAATATGCGAGTACTTGCTGAAGACGTATCGACTACACGTGAATATATCGTGGTGTATGATCCTTATTGTCCAGAAGATCGCGCGCACTTTGAAAAATTACAGGCTTTAATTCCGCATGTGCATGTGTTGCATCTGCCGTTTACAGGGCATGATGCCATTGCGGTATTGGCGAGTTCTGAACTGTTAAATGATTTCTTGAGACATCCTTTTGATGCGCCGTATTTTTATCAAAAAATGCGTCGGGTTAAGAAAAACAGCAAATTTTATTATCGAAAAGTCATCGAAAATTTACTGACACGCCATCGTGATGCTTTGGGTGAAATTTTAAAAAGCAATTCGTTTCAGCTTGACCCTCAATTTTTTGATGCCAAACAAAAGCAGACCTTATTGCGAGTATTGTTTAATAACAAACAAGTCAGTGAGCAAGATCTGCAAAAGTTGGGGATCACAACTTTTGTGCCACAGGATAATCGTAACCTGTTACTCGACCAGTTTGAACATGGTTTAGTGTTTAATGTGATTAGCCAAAAAATTGAAAGCTATGCAGCTGGTGTAATTGCGCTGAATCACAAGTTTTTGATTCCTTTGCAGCCGAAGGGCACAGGCCTGGTATACGTACAAGTCCAAGATGAGCGTTACATGGTGGTGATGAATGACCGTCAGGTAATGAAATTGGTCTTAGCTCAAGATGAGCTTGCGACTGGTATGCATCCGATTTTAATGCAGAAATATGTGGGCTATTACACGCTGAACTATAAGGAACTGCGTTTGAGTAGTGATGAATTTGGTCAAGTCTTCTTTGTGGAAAATGCCGATGCATCTTGTCAGTTCGTGGTGCAACCCGAACAAATTTAAGCTCGACATTGGGTTGAAAATCCAAAGCTTGCTAATTTGTAGGAAGAGATTATGATGAGAGAAAGGCAGTATAAAAAACAATCATACTGCCCAAAACATCATAAGGAATATGAGGGGTATCAGTATGCATTCAACACAGATGCTTGCTGTATTATTCATCTTAGTGCTGACCATGGGTTCAGCCTATGCACAGGGGGTTAGTTCAAGCATACTGATTTTTAGCAGCAGTATGTTGTTGCTTACGATACTGACCATTTATGTCATACTCAAAATTCGAAATTCACTGCAACATCATCTCGATAAACCCGCGAAATAGCGGGTTTTTTATATGCTGTTCGATTGTACTTTGGTGCATCACAGGTTTTAATCATCCACAATCGAATTTTTATAATCGGCCAGAAGGGAAGCAGCCATGAAAGCGGTATTTCTAGATTATCAGTCTCTAGATAAACAGGACTTAGATTTTAGCGGACTAGAAGCACAGTTTGATGACTTGACGCTCTATCCCGTAACAACGGCTGCAGAGGTTGCTCAGCGCATACAAGAGGCTGATGTGATTATCAGCAATAAAGTACACATCAATGCTGAGCACATGCAGCTCAATCCGCAATTAAAACTGATCTTAATTTCTGCCACTGGCACCAATAACGTTGACCTTGTACACGCACAGCAACAAGGCATCGTGGTGTGTAATTGCCAAGCTTATGGCACCGCTGCGGTCGCACAGCATACCTTGATGTTAATGTTGAACTTGGCGACATCATTTCGACAGTATGATCGGGCGGTCCAACAGGGAGATTGGCAAAAAGCAGATCAGTTCTGCTTACTAGATTTTCCAATTATTGAGTTGGCTGGTAAGACTTTGGGGATTGTCGGCTATGGCGAATTGGGTCAAGCCGTGGCACATTTGGCTAAAGCGTTTGGCATGAAAATTATGATTGGCGCGCTACCGAATCGACCTATGGTGGCTGAGCGAGTGGCCTTTTCTGAGATGTTAGCGCAGGTCGATTTTCTGAGTTTGCATTGTCCTTTAACTGATGAAACTCGTGATTTACTCAATCATGAAAGCTTGGCTCAAATGAAAGCATCGGCCTTTGTGATCAATTGCGCACGAGGTGGTGTTGTCAATGAAACTGCATTAGCCGAGGCATTGAAATCAGGAAAGATTGCAGGTGCGGCAACCGATGTCTTGACGGTTGAGCCACCTAAGCAGGGTAATGTGTTGCTTGACCCAAGTATTCCAAATTTAATTATTACTCCACATAGTGCATGGGGCAGCGTCGATGCAAGACAACGTATCGTGCAGCAAATGGTTGAAAATGTAGAGGCCTTTAAAGCGGGGATGGTCATTCGGCAGGTGAATTAAAACGAGTTTAAGGAACCTTATTTTTGAACAAAGCTCTATATAAATAGGGATGTCTATGCAGGTCGATCTTGCCAATAAAAAAAGTTTAAGATTATTTTGCATGCTGATTCTCTTTACCACATGCATTACTTGGGCATGGTACAGTTATGTACTAAATATCAGTGAAAATTATTTATTCCAGAACCCCGATTTTGAAGTTCATAAATTTATGCCGACCTTACAAGTTGTGCTGGTTTCGGTATTTTTTATTGCGCATTTCGTCTTAGCACTTATTGATTTTTTAAATCGCTATTGGTACTGGGGGCTATGGCTTGTTGTGGCGCCTATTATTGTGGTACAGGTCTATTTTTCCGTCTTTGGAGAGGTTGCGCATATTGATCGTTTATCAGTCTGGGTTGACTATCCATTTTGCCTGTTGATGCTTATTCAAATCTGTACAGCATTGTTTGTACGTAGGCGATATCTCAAACCTGCTTCTTAATGCTTAATTTAATAGCTAAATTTGAGTTGATGAAATTCACCTATTCGCTAGGTAGATCTTAGAGAATATATAAAGGAAGCTTCTAGCATTTTTTCAAAAATTTAGCATTGAAATGATTTTTGATCCGCTCAAATTCAAGTTCAGTCTTGATACTGTTTGGCATCATGATTCGTAAATAACTTTTTTCAAGTTTAAAAGGCTCTTTGGTATTGGGTACAGGATTAAAGCCACCATTTGGGTAGATCAAATTTGTCTCATAGGCACGTAAAATCTGATCATTGTGAAAATAATAACTTGTTAGGGATTGATTAGATTCTCCAAAAAGATAAAGATTAATTTTGCATTGACCGTCAAGTTGATACAACGTCGCTTCATTGCCTTCAGTCGATTTGTATTCTTCGTCATCTAGCATCTCTAAGGTTTGTAATAATTTACCTTCGGCATCATGGTTATATTGGTATGAATCGTACAATTGGGGAAAAATAGTCTGCAACTGTGGATAACTTTTCAACAATTGTGGAAAACGTTGTAAGCCAATCACAGAGCCAACGCAGAGCAGAATGCCAAGCAAGATACCAAATAAAATTCGCATTTTTTCTCATTAATTCATTGTTTTTATAGGCATAGGCCAAAGACCAAAAGCATTCAATTTTGGTTTTAAAAAAGCCCAACCAAAGTTGAGCTTTTAAATGTACTGTTAAATTATAAATCAGTCACAGGATAGGTTGTAGACGTCGAACTCGAAGGATAGCTACTTTGAGGATATTGATTGTTATTTTGCCCCGCATTGTTGCTTGGAGTCGTATTGATCGTATTGCCTGAAGACGGTTCACTCAATGACTGTTGGCTAATGGGCGCAGGTTGGCTGGTTTTGCCTGTGATATTTTCACGGGTTTGCTTCAATTTTTCATTCACGTTTTGAGTGGCTTGCTGTGCGCCCTGATCAACCTGTTGTACTGTATTTTGTGTAGCAGTTTTCGTATTGTCCCAAGCTTGGTCAACCGAAGGCTTAATTTTAGAAATTCCACGTTCAGTCATTTCGCCAATATTTTTAGCAGCACCGACCACGCCTTCTTGGGCTTTATAGGCCCACACATGCAATAAATTTGGATTATCACCATAAGGGCTCACAGGCTTTTTCGCTTGTTGCTCAGTACTTTGCGCTGCTGTGTTATCTTGTGCCCAAAGCATGGGTGTCGTGAATATTAAGCTTAGGCATAACGTTGCTTTTAATGAAATCTTCACAGCTTCACCTCTGAATTTTATAGATTTTCTATCTGATGAATGGTTTTAACGCATTATAGGAAAAATTGCAGCGAAAAAAACTTGCCGTAGCAAAATCAATACAGCAAATGACAGCTTTGTACACGTTTGTATTTTGCATAAGGTAAAAAAGGCCCACCGAAGGGTGAGCCTACTCTCTGGAGGAGAGGGTATGAAAGCCAGTTTACTTATTTGTGAGCACCTAAGCTGGCTTCATGTGAGCTATGGACTTCAGCTTGTGCGACAGGCGTTTGCAACTGTACATTGCTACTGCCACTCACATTGGCTTCTTGACCTTTTTGGAAATTCGCTTTGGTTTGTTGCCATTTTTCACTGGCAAATTGGCGACCTTCCTGAGCTTTTTCACCTAAATAGCTCTTGGTTTGATCAACTTTATTGTCGACATTGCTTTTACGTTCATCGAGTTTTGCTTTGTCTTTTGCAGCTTTTTCATCGAGCTGTGCTTTACGATCATCAAGCTTGGCTTTGTTTTGCTCAGCTTTGGCATCGATCTTGGCTTTCGCTGCATCCGACTTTCCATCTTTAGACTGTTTTAGCTCAGCCCATTTATTTTTTGCATCTTGCTTTTTGTCGGTACTGAATTCTTTGGTGTCTTGCCATTTTTCTTGGGTGAATGTTTTGGTCTTATCGACGCCTTTCTCAATTTTGTCACCCGCTGTATGCGCAGCCTGATTAATGTCTTGTTTTAGATTTTGCAGTACAGACGGTTGCTGTGTTTCAACTTTCGCATTGGCTTCTACTGCGGTGTTCGCAAATAGTGGAGTGGTTGCGAATAATGCTGCGGTGATCAGTGTTGTTTTAAATAAAGGTTTCATCTTTGCAATTGTCCTCTTTTATTGAACGCTGCTGTTGCACTCAGCATTTGCGCTTTTGGAGCAGAGGACATCTTAAGAGTAAAAAAAAGCAAAAAGTGGTTTTGTGCGATAAGTCACACAATGCGATAACAGCTCAGATACGCGGAAGTTTGAAATGTGGAAACTTGGTTAAGTTAATGCATTATTGTAATTTTATGAAAATACAGTGGCTTATATGTGTTTTGCGCGTTGCTGTGGTGTGGTGCTAGTTACGATTTTCGTGATTAAAAATTATGGGTTTGAACGAATTATTGTTCAAGATTCAAGGAAAAATGAAACCATACCTCCATTTTGGAGATATGGTTTTTATTATTTATTCACATTGTGTAAGTGCATCTTTTGCAAAATGACCACGTAATGCAAGGAAGTTCTTTTGTACATCCGCTGCATTTAAATCAAAATTGTGTGCTGAACTTGTACCATCTTTGGCAAAGGTTGCTGTACCACCTGAAATGAGGGTTAAGCCTTTAAATGACCATTGTTCAACCGATTTTGCTTCTTCTAAATTGCCTGTAAATTCAATCACGCATTTATCTACAAATTTAGTCAGTTTTGCCTTGTTATCCGTAGTATCTGGGTAGACATCAATGTTTTGAACTTCTTGTAATACACCAGTTTCAAGTTGTGGAATCGTTGGTGCAGATGTACATGCAGAAAGTGCGATACCCGCAAGACCAGTCAAAATGAATGCTTTCAATTTCATAAGTTTCTTTCTTGTTGAGTGTTGTTGGATTGAGTATAGGGAATTGGTGAAGTATTGGCTATTCCTTAAAAGGTTAATTTATCCATTCAATAACATCTTGGAGGTGGTCGAAATCGTGTACTAGGTTTTCAATCGAACTCGTATCACTTAACAAAGCAGAGTTGAACTGTCTCCATTCGGTTTCACTTTTTGAATTAAATCCATAAACTGATTCAATATCCCCACTTTTCCAAATATAGATGTTTTTTTCTTTTAAAGAATCATGGATGCTTTTGATAATTGTATTAGCCTCAGGCATAGTAGCTAATATATTAAATTTTTTAGCTTTTATTTGTTGTAGAGAAGAACAGGTTATTGTGTGCTGTATATCAATATTTAAATCACAATGATCTTTATTTTTTTCAGTAAGTTTTCTAAAATTTTCAAAAAATTCACTATTACTATCATCAATTAAGTCCCAGAAAGCACAATTACCAATAAAATCTAAATCAGCAATAATACGTACAGGTATGCCTAAAGCTTCAATAACTTTTTGCATAGGAATTAGGCTTCCTTTACCTTCTACTGCAATTAAGGCAATTTTTCTTAAATGGAATGGTCTATTCTTAAGTTTTGAATAAATATTTGGTAAAACGCGCAATTCGGTTTTTCCTTCTACCAATAGAACCTCGTCACTAAAGAAAATTTGCGAAGCATTATTTAATTTAAAAGCATCATTAAGTTGCGCAAATCGATCTTGATATATCTTTTCAATAATGTTTGAAATAGGTTGTCTAGCCTTTGTACCTAATTCCGTATTTTTGTATATTTGAATTGCGTTGATAGCATAATTTGCACAAAGTAAACTTGCCGAGTGGGTTGAAAAAACTATTTGGTAACCGGCTTCACTTAAAGTAATTAGGGCATCCCGGACTAATTCAATCGTTGTAGGGTGTAAATAAAGTTCGGGTTCATCAATACAGATAATTGTGTTTGATCTTCTTAAATTTGGGTTGTTTTGTTGAATGTCGGCCAAATATCGAATCAATGCCATTTGTATTGAACGCTGAGTTCCATGTCCAAAGTTTGCAAAATCTCTTTCGGTTGTTTTATCTTCAAAAATTTTAATAGTCCCACTTTTGAAAATATCTTCAATAGTTGGGGTTGGAAAATGCAATTTGATTGAAATATCAGGAAAAAAATTGTTCAAAATACTATTTATACCTTGATCTACATTTGAGAGTGCTCCGATACGCTCTGCCCCATCATGTGATAGTAAATTAGAAACTTGCGCTAAACTTGATGTGAATTGTTCTTGATAATGTTCTTGAATTTCTAGGGATATGAGATCGAGAAGCTTCGATATGGCAGTTCCACTTTTATTTTTTGTTGAATCTTCCTGTGCATCACTCATCGCTTCAACGTGTATGAACTTAGGAAAGATTTTTATAATTGATTGTTCTATACCTGATTGGATAGATTTCCATGTATTACCATCAAACAGTGTAACTACTATTTTTTGCCTACCATTTTCTATAAATGTTTTTCGTTGAATTCTTAACTCTTTATTTATTATAAAAGGTCTAAGCTTCGTAGCATGATCATCATCTAATAGTATTAATAAATCATCTTCAATATTTGCCAAAGTTGCTATTACTATAATTGGTTCATTCTGATTATTTGCATTAATATAATAATTAAATGTTTTAGCGCTAAGACCTTCTAGTAAAAATTTTATGCCAAGAATTATATTGGATTTTCCTGCGTTATTATAACCAATCAATGCTGTAAAATTTTTTAGAAAAATATTTGTCTCTTTACATGATCTAAAATTTTTTATTTCTAACTCTTTGATGATTACACTCATGTTATTTCCCCCCGAAATTTAAAAATTTTTTATAGGGTTAAAATAAGAAAACCCGCTATTAAAATAGCGTGTTTTTGGTTAAATTTCAATCAGTTGAGGCTTTGGCGTTATATCACCTAAATTTCAGCGGCTATCATAAAAACACATGTCCTTGAACCACTCAATATTTCCATCAAATCTTCGGCAAAAAGAACAACAACAAAAGGCCACCCAATACTCCACCGATAATGAGCCAATCTTTCTTACGCATATCAGCAACACGAATTATTGAAAAATACAGACTGCTAAAAAATAGAAAAACAAAGACAAATAGCACGAGGGGATTATTGAATATAAATTTAGTACTGCCAAATAAAACGAAAATGGTTGTGCTCGACAACCAATACACCAAACTTAAAACAAATTTTGAAAGCGTTAAGTAACGCACAGTGCGGTCTAATCTTGGCAAACTGACCGTAACGATGACGATTCCAATAAATCCACCCAAAACAGAAATAATCAAAAAGAATAAAGCCCCCATATCTGGCTTGGTTGGAATGTATGGATAAACCTTCCAAAGGTAAAAGCTGCATGCCATCAGTACTGCATGTAAAATAAAAAGATAGAGATCTGGGCGGTAAGGATGATTGACTGTAATACTTTTCATATATTCTTCTTATTAAAAAATCCCGCTATTTCTAACAGGATTCTACCTAGATTTCAAATGGCATAAAAAAACCCGCTCTAAAGCGGGTTTTTAATGAATACTTAAACTTAGTGTTGTAACACCGAAATATCAGCCACTTTCGTGAACAAGTCACGAAGCTGTGCAAGCATACGTAAACGGTTTGCTTTCAGGTCAGCATCATCCGCCATCACCATTACACCGTCAAAGAACGCATCCACTGGCGCACGAAGTGCAGCAAGTGCAGACAATGCAGCAGTGTAGTCTTTAGCAGCAAATAACGGCTCAACTACAGGTGTGATTTTCGCAAGTTCAGCGAACAATGCTTTTTCAGCATCTTCAACCAAGTTCGCTTCAACCACAGCGCCTTCAGGTGCAGCTTCTTTTGCAAGAATGTTTGCAACACGTTTGTTTGCAGCGGCAAGTGCAGCAGCTTCAGGTAAGTCACGGAAATGATTTACCGCATTTACACGTTTATCAAAATCAAGTGGCGATTTTGGAGAAAGAGCTTGAACAGCTTGAATCACATCTACAGCCACGCCTTGGTCTTCGTATTTCGCACGGTATCGACCTTCAAGGAATGCAACAGCATCCGCTAAAGTTTTATCGTGGTCTTTCAATACATCGCCATAAGCAGCAAGTGCAAGTTTGATTAGATCTTCAATCGAAACATCTAAATCATTTTCAGTCACAAGACGCAAAATACCAATGGCAGAACGACGTAGTGCAAATGGGTCTTTAGAACCTGTTGGCGCCTGACCAATACCAAAAATACCTGTCAATGTATCTAGACGGTCAGCAAGGGCAAGCGTTGTACCTGTCTTGGTTTTTGGTAAAACGTCACCTGCAAATTTAGGTAAGTATTGTTCACCTAAAGCTTGTGCCACTTCATCATTTTCTCCTTCAATACGTGCGTAGTAAGTACCCGCAATACCTTGAAGCTCTGGGAATTCACCCACAAGTTCAGAGGTTAAGTCGCATTTTGCAAGGAGTGCAGCTTTTTCAGCATCTGCTGGGTTTGCCCCAGTGATTGCAGAAAGTGCAACAGCCAAAGTCGCGATACGTTCAGACTTGTTCCATAGTGTGCCAAGTTCTGCTTGGAAGACCATGTTCGCAAGTTTCTCTTTACGAGAAGCAAGCGGTTGTTTTTGGTCTTGTAAGAAGAAGAATTCAGCATCCGACAAACGTGGACGCACAACTTTTTCGTTACCTTCAATAATTTGTGTCGGGTCTTTCGACTCAATGTTTGACACGGTAATGAAGTAAGGTTGAAGTTTATTGTCGGCATTTACTAAGCAGAAGTACTTTTGGTTGTCCTGCATCGTGGTGATGAGTGCTTCTTGAGGAACAGCAAGGAAGCGTTCTTCAAAGCTTGCACGAAGCGCAACTGGCCATTCAACCAATGCTGTTACTTCGTCACGTAAGTCCGCAGGGACAATCGCAATGGCATTCACTTCATCCGCCAAAGCTTTGACTTGTTGGTCGATGATGGCTTGGCGCTCTTCAAAGTTTGCAATCACTTTTGCAGTACGAAGGACATCAAGATAAGCATCGGCATTTGCAAGTGTAATTGCTTCAGGAGCATGGAAACGGTGACCATAAGTCACGTTGCCTGCTTGGTGATCTTGAATGGTTGCATCAATTACATCACTGTCTTTCAACAACACAACCCATTTTACAGGACGTACAAACTCAGTACGGCTTGCCGCAGAACGCATGCGTTTTGCGATAGGGAGGTTATCTAAAGCGTGTTGTAAAATTTGAGGAAGTAAAACATCAAGGCTTTGACCTTTCACATCTTTTAAGTAGCACACTTTTTCAACTTTACCTGCTTGGAAAGTTGAAACTTGATCAACCGTAATGCCTTGACCACGCATAAAGCCTTCAAGTGCTTTAGTTGGTTTGCCTTCGGCATCAAATGCTGCTTGTTTTGCAGGGCCGTCGAAACGTTTTTGAGTGTCGGCTTGTGCACCGTCTACATTGACAATTTTCAATGCAAGGCGACGTGGTGCTGCATATGCTTCGATTGAATCGAATGCTAGACCTGCGTCTTTTAAGCCTTTTAACGTTTCTGCATGTAGCGCATCACGTAATTTTTTTAAACTTTTTGGTGGAAGTTCTTCGCAGCCTAATTCGAACAATACTGTATGTTTAGACATTATTTGCTCTCCTTAGATTCTACTTTTGCTTCCGCTTCAACTTGTGCTTTTAACTGAGCTAATACTTCATCACGTAAAGCAGGTTCTGCCATCGGGAAGCCCAGCTTCGCACGCGCAGCGACATAACTTTGGGCAATCGCACGAGCCAATGTACGTACACGTAAAATATAACGTTGACGTTCAGTTACTGAAATTGCGCCACGTGCATCAAGTAAGTTAAAGCTATGCGATGCTTTAATTACTTGTTCATAGGCAGGCAGTGGAAGTTCAGCTTCCATTAAACGAGTCGCTTCAGCTTCATAGAAGTCGAATAATTCAAACATTTTTTCAACGTTGGCATATTCAAAGTTATAGGTTGATTGTTCAACTTCGTTTTGGTGGAACACGTCGCCATAAGTCACTGTACCAAACTGACCTTTCGTCCAAACCAAATCGTAAACAGAGTCTACACCTTGGAGGTACATTGCTAGACGTTCTAGACCGTAAGTGATTTCACCTGTCACAGGGTAGCACTCAACACCGCCGACTTGTTGGAAGTAAGTGAACTGAGTCACTTCCATACCGTTTAACCAAACTTCCCAACCTAAGCCCCAAGCACCCAGTGTTGGAGATTCCCAGTTGTCTTCCACGAAACGAATGTCGTGAACAAGGGTATCAATACCAATGGCTTTTAATGAATCTAAGTACAACTGTTGGATGTTGTCTGGGTTTGGCTTCAACACGACTTGGAACTGGTAGTAGTGTTGTAGACGATTCGGGTTCTCACCATAACGGCCATCTTTAGGACGACGAGAAGGCTGAACATAAGCCGCGTTCCAAGTTTCAGGGCCTAAAGCACGTAGGAAAGTTGCAGTGTGGAAAGTACCTGCACCCATTTCCATATCGTAAGGTTGTAACACTACACAACCTTGTTCAGCCCAGTAGTTTTGTAAGGCAAGAATTAAGCCTTGGAAGGTATCAATATGCGATATGGCGCGACTCATGGTCATCCACTTAAAATTAGATAAAAATTGTGCTCAATTATAAGGATTTTGGGGGTGTGTGGCAAAGGGTTAATCATTCTTGAATCAAGCTTTGATGTTTTAATGATGCGCAGAATTTTATATTTTCCTATTGTACAGAATAAAAACGAAGTTACTTGTGGCATAAAGTGGATGAATAAATTGAATGATGAGCGATAACAATGTTTAAGAAGTCTTTTATTGTGATAAGTATGGTGCTATCTGCCTGTAGTACGACGCCTGTAGCTTTGTATTCAGATTCATCACTTCACGCTTCAAAAATTGCGACTATTACAAATTCTTGCAACGCGGAATGTAAGAATTTGATTAAACAGCAGTTAGTGGTCAGCTCAAAGTATCAAATGAGCGAAGGTCTTTTGCTTGAGGTCAATGGTCAGCAGGGGACGCGAAAAGTCACACGAGGAATGGCTTTTGACTCACCTATTCACGGACGGTTTACCACCGCTGTAGAACAGGGAAAAACTGAGCTCGTCATTGATCATAATTCACAGCTAGTTATCGCTCGTCCAGCTCGATTCACTGTTGATTTATTGGGTGGGCATAATTATGTGATTGGACGTATTCGAGTTGAACGAATCCCTTCGGCTTATTATGAATGGTTTCCTATTGTGTATGATGAAACAGCTCAGAAAATTATTTATGGCAGTGAAGATTTAATTGATCAAGATGAATAAGCTGACCGCCTAAATGTTCCTTTGTTTTAGTGAGTACAGATGTGAGCGCTGATAGATTTTTTATTTTAATTATTAGTAATATATAATGAGAATTTTAGGCTCATTTCTTGGGATAAAACTACGCAAGTAAGCGGCGTATACATTATTCAAAAGAATCAAAAGTAAAATTTATAAGATAAAGATGTAAGTTGAATACATCTTATTGCTTGCATGGCTTTATAATTGCCACATCTCGCAAAACAACAAACAAGGCATCTCGTGTTTCACGCAAAATCAGCTTGGCTCAATACGCTTAAACCCAACTTTAAAGTTCTGCCTTTAAAAGACCGCATCCTGTGTGGGGTAGGTGCTTTTCTGGGCCTGAGTATTTCTTCGCTGATCAGTTGGCTGGCGCTAGGTGACTTAAATGCGTGGTATATCGCCCCGATGGGCGCATCGTCCGTACTGCTCTTTGCTGTACCTGCCAGCCCATTGGCACAGCCGTGGAATATGGTAGTCGGTAATAGTCTTGCGGCCTTGATTGGCGTGACGTGTGCGATGTTTATTCCTAATTTAACCGAAGCATTTAGTATCGCGGTTGCATTAGCGATTATCTTAATGATGACCACAGACTCATTGCATCCACCAAGTGGAGCCGTGGCGATTACAGCGGTATTGGGCGGAGAGGCAGTCCATGATTTAGGCTATGCCTTTCTTTTTTATCCAGTCCTTTTAAATTCGGTCCTCTTGATGGTGGTTGCTATCATTTATAACCGATTACTAGGCAAGCAGTATCCACAAAAAGCACAAGTCAATACTCAGACGACAGATCCAACACCGACACAAAAAGTGTCGATTCAGCCAGCGGATATTCAGCAAGTCTTAGAACAGCAAAGTCAGTTGCTTGATATTAGTGAATATGACTTACAAAAAATTATTTTAGAAGCACAGCAATTAGCCAGTCGTCGTGGCCTAAGCCAGTTTCATTGTCGTGACATCATGAGTCAGCAAGTGATTACCCTGCGTGCAGAAGATGATATTCAGTCAGCATTGGAAAAGTTTAAACAAGTCAATTTGATGAGTTTGCCTGTGGTGAGTGATTTGGATCGCTTGGTGGGAAATTTGGCTTTATATGATGTAGTGGAATGGTTTAAACGTGCCGCAGACCCCAAAGCCAGTTGGGAAAATCACGTTTATCAAATTATGAATCCCAAAGTGGTGACCGTGCAGCCGGATCAACCCATTCAAGATTTAGTGCCCTATTTTGTGGAAAGATCTTTTAATTATATTCCAGTCGTTGAGCAAAAACGGTTGGTGGGAATGATTAGCCGTGCCGATATGATTGCCGCCTTATATCAACAGCTAAATCAGCAAACAAAATCTTAAGCCTTAAACTTTGATTTAAATTCATCAGACTTAAATATGGCTTTGCCAATATATAGGCAAAAAAAAGCTACGGAATCTTGGGGGAGAAACCGTAGCGACCAAACTGGGTCAAAGGATTTTAACGTCTGTCATCATTCACAGTACGAATAGGGTCTGAATAGCCATTGGTACGGAAAAAGTTATCTTGTGCTTTAGGCATGACTAACCATAAAACCAAGTACACCAAAATACCGGGAAAGGCTGCGCTTAAGCATGATACAAAGATAAAAATAATACGCAGTAAATTTGCATTCCAACCAAAACGTTCAGCAATACCCCCCATCACACCAGCAATCATGTTAGAGCGGTTTGAGCGATATAAACCAACATTGGCCATTCAGGTCTCCTTCAAAAAAGAATAAATTTGAATATTTCCAAATTCATATTATAGAAATGGTGACAAGCTTTGCGATTTAAAGGGTGCAGAAAAAAAATTAAGTAAAGTTATGTAATTTGAAGAATTGGTTTGATTAGTTTGCCTTTAAAATAGCTTGATTATTAATTAAATATCAACGATAACAATGAGATATGATTAACATATATCGCAAATATATGTATACAGCGTTGATTTTTTGATTACAATATTAAGTCAGCAAGAACTGAAAAAACCAATGAATGATTGGTCTTGGCACATTATATGAAAACATCGGCTTCACCTTTTTTGATGAAATTTGCATATCTTTCAGTGTTTGCAGGAGTGTTCAGCCTCTCTTTTATTGGTTGTAGTCCAACGCCTCAACCCGCAGCGGAAAAGGGTGAAAGTTCAGCATCAACTGTCGCATCGGAAGTTCAAGCGAAGCAAGATCATGGAAAAAAATTAACCCAAGTGGCAGGGCAGGCGACATTGCCGAATGACGATGACATAAAGTCAGCTCCTGTTCCTGAGCATGCCAAAATTTTTATTGGACGTTTTCATGCCAAAGTAAAATGCGATGACAGTTTTATTCCATGCCCAGAAGGCGATGCGGAGTTCATTCTTAACTTATTGCCAGATGGCACGGTACACCGCAGTATTATTCAAATTGGTAAAGTGTTTGCTGAAAAAACCAATACGCCAGGCATTAATGTGAAATACCGAAAGGATACGTGGAGTGTCAATGAAGCACATACCGAGCTGGTGGTTCATCGAAAAGAAGGCGTGAATTTTTATTATCACGTGATTAATGAAAATAAAATCACCATGGATTTAGACAAAATTCGTCAAGGTGAAGTCGACCGAAATCAGGAATTATTTTCTAAAGGCTATCCTCAGCCGCAACATGCCTATACCTTGGTGAAAGACCCAAATTAAATACTGCGAATGAAGTAAATAAAATTATAAATTGCGTTTGAGTGTCGGCGTGAAATTCGTAGTTCTTGGCTAATCGAATGGAATTAGCTAAAAAAAATTGAATTATTAATACGATATAGAATTGGTGGGTTGTGTGGGGTTCGAACCCACGACCAATAGATTAAGAGTCTACTGCTCTACCAACTGAGCTAACAACCCTGAGAAAATTTTAAAAGAGCATTTTAAAATTTTTGCAAGATAAACGAAGCGCGTAGTTTTGAATACTAGGGAATATTTGTTATCTAAAATTTTTCAGGTCAAATACTTCATCTAGCAAGACAAGAATGATACTTCGCAACATCGCTATAGCAAAATTTCGAGAATGGCGAATCAAAACCAATAATGGTGATGGTTTGTCTTGGTCGGAACCTGCAGGTTTCTTTTTCTTCAACTGCCGGAAGAAAGAAGCCCTAAGAAAGAATGGTGGGTCGTCCGCGACTCGAACGCGGGACCAATAGATTAAAAGTCTACTGCTCTACCAACTGAGCTAACGACCCTTAGGGGGTATGCACAAGATTGTAATCTAAAACTGGCATTTTAGAAAGATGGTGGGTCGTCCGCGACTCGAACGCGGGACCAATAGATTAAAAGTCTACTGCTCTACCAACTGAGCTAACGACCCATCTTGTGGTATCGAAGGAAATGGTGGGTCGTCCGCGACTCGAACGCGGGACCAATAGATTAAAAGTCTACTGCTCTACCAACTGAGCTAACGACCCATTTCGCTTGATGGTGCGTATTGTAGCAAGATCTGCTTCAAGCGCAAGTAAAAATTCATAAACTTGCTTGTGTTTGATTATAAATACAACAAAGTAGCTCATTTTAGCGGATATCTGTCGCTAAAATGAGCGCTATTTGCTTAAAAACGGTATTTATATGCCTGAATATTGGCATAAATTTCAGGAGTTAAATCACAGTAAGCAGTTGCATTTGGCAGCAATACCAATAAACGTTCATCAGTTTGCTTAGGATCAAAAGCTTGTTCTTTCAGCTTGTTTTTTTGGTATTTAAATGTGCCTGTGGTTTCGACTTTTTTCTGTACACGTAAAAATACTGGCACGGCATAAGCTGGTAAGCATTTTTTAAATTGTAGAACCATTTCACTACAATCTTGTTCGTTGAGTTCGGCACCGTCGGTGAGCGTGATGGCAGCCATACCTGTACGGCCATTTGTATCTGGAATTTCTACGCCATAAACCACAGCTTCAGCAATTTTATCGTACTCACTCACCATGTTTTCAACTTCAGTGGTTGAGACGTTTTCACCTTTCCAGCGGAAAGTATCGCCTAGACGGTCGACAAATTGTGCATGTCGGAAGCCAATGTCTCGAACCAAGTCACCAGTGTTGAAGTATGAATCACCATGCTTGAATACATCTTTCATAATGACGGATTTGTTTTTTTCCGTGTCGGTATAGCCATCAAAAGGTGAGCGACGGGTAATTTTACCGATGAGTAAGCCAACTTCGCCTTTTTTAACTTTAATACAGCGACCTTTAGCATCATGTACAGCTTCATTTTTTTCTTTATCAAACTGAATAATCGCATAAGGCGTTGGTGAAAAACCAACAGTGTTGTCAAAGTTAAACACATTACTAAAGCCGACGTTGCCTTCACTTGACGCATAGAGTTCAAGGACTTCTTCGACCCCAAAGCGTTCTTTAAACTTATCCCAAATGTTTGGTCGCATGCCGTTACCAATCATTTTTTTCACACGATGGCCTTTTTCAAGGTCTGAATGTGGGGCATCCATCAAATAACGGCAAAGTTCACCCACATAGCCAATGGCTGATGCATCAAATTTTTGTACATCTTTCCAAAATGAAGAGGTCGAGAACTTGCGACGCAGGGCAAGGGTGGCGCTACCAGCAATCACCCCACACCAACAAACTACAGTGCCTGTAGCGTGATAGAGCGGCAAAGTTACGTACATCACATCATCTTTATTCAGATTAAGGACGTGACCATATGTTCCATAAGCCAAAGTCCAACGGCTGTTGGTGAAAATCACCGCTTTAGGTAAGCCTGTTGTCCCAGAGGTGTAGATATAAAATAGGCCGTCTTTGCCTTTTACACTTGCAGTGGTGGGTGTGTTGAATTTTGGAAATTCATCAATCGCTTCTGCAAGGTTTAAGAAGCCTTTCGGTGCTTGACCGGCATCTACACGAGTGGCTTGATCTGCGAACCAATGTAAACGATCTGCAGCTACACTGAGATCACCACGAATCTCTTCTACGGCTTGGCGGCATTCTTCGCCCACAATTACCGCAATTGGGTTCACTAAGTTGATGCTGTGTGTCAGGACTTTGCCGACTTGTGATGTGTTGACCAAAGCACTGGTGACGCCAATTTTGGCTAAAGCCACGATGGTTGCCACGAGTTCAGATCGGTTTTCGATCATCACTGCAATCACATCACCTTTTTTTGCACCGAGTGCAAGGTAATAGTGACCAATTTGATTGGCCCATTCATTTAATTCGTTATAGGTATATTTTTGCTCTTCAAAATAAAGTGCATAACCCTTGGGATTACGCTTTACGGCTTTTTCAAATGCAATTCCCAAGCCTGCGGAAGTATTTGGGGTACGTAAATAGGCTTGCTTTAGACCACTCAACAGGTTGGGTACTTTGCTAATGAACGCGGGAATTTTTGCTGCAACATCAGCAATCCCAATAAGGTCGTGTTGTGTAGTTTGGCTCATGTGAATCCTATTTATTTTTCGTAATCCGATACGGTCTATTTCTTTGCAATGAAATTTGCAGCAAATTCTACAATTGTCTTTTAATCGTTTCGATCTAGTGCAATCAACCTAATTTGACAAAAGTATCAAAAAAAAACCAGTCACCGAAATGACTGGATTTTTTTATTCACCTGCAAAATAGCAAATTACTGCTCAGTTGCGGTGTTTGCTTTTTTCGGTGGACGACCGCGAGGACGACGAGGGCGTGCAGGTTTTTCACCTTCAGCGGCCGAGTTTTCGTCTACAGGAACCTCAACTTTCTTTTCCGCTTCAACGGCTTGAGCTTTTTCTTCTACTGGTTTAGTAGGAGCTTCAGACACTTCTTCCTTCTTTTCAGGCTGCGCACTCACATCCAGTTCAGCTTGAACGAGTGTCAGTACTTCAGCTTGAACGGGTTCAGGTGCTTCAGTTTGACCTGCAACGTCGGATACATTGACTTCAACTGTAGCAGCTTTAGCTTCTGCAACTACAGGCGCCTCAATAGTAGTGTCTGCGACAGGCGTAGCTTCCACCTCAGCATGTGCTTTTGCTTGGTCTTGTTTCGCTTGTTCAGCGGCAAGTTTAGCAAGGCGACGACGCTCACGTGGGTCATTAGCAACACGTTTATCTGACACAGGCTTTGGTGGTGTCAAATCCAACATTGGCGCTGGTTCAGCTTCAGGTGCAGCTTTTGCAACTTGAACATCACGAGTGACAGGCTTTTTCTCTACAGCTGTTTCAGCTGCAGGTGCAGTCAAAGTTGCGGCATATTCTTCCGTGAATTTTTGCAATGCACGGTTGAATGTTGGAATTAAGCCAAATTGCTCAATCAGTACTGAGCAGTCTTCGCCGTATACATGCTTAATCAAGCTGCTTATAGTGTATTGACCTAGTGTCGGCACTTGAGATGGCGAAATTTTCGGAGCCTGTGCTTGTTGAGCACGAGCTTCACGCTGTTCGCGGCGGCGCTGACGAGGGTCATTGCTTGCACGAGACGGTTTTTGCTGCGCATGCTGTGGTTTATGCGCTGCTTCTTTTGTTTCAGTCGCAGGTTTTTCCACTTTTTCTGCTTCAACGACAGCGGCTTTTTGGACTACTGGGGTTTCTACAGGTTTTTCAACTGCTGGGGCAGTATTTAGCGCTACGATTTCGCTTTGAGCTTGATCAACATTTACTACAAGTGCTGTTGGCATCACGTCTTGACGTGGTGCATTAACAACTTCAACTTTAGGTTGACGTTGATTGCGGTTTTCAGGTTGTTGCTCAGTTGCAACTTCCTGAGCAATCGCTTGCTCGTTCAATACGCTTTGATCGCGGTGGCGATTTGGGCGATTTGGACGTTGTTGGTTGTTGCGGTCACGACGTGGAACAGACTGCGGTTGTTCATTGTTTTGAACATCGTGCTGTACTTGTTCATTGTTATGTTGACGGCGTGAGTTACGACGGTTTTCACGTTGGTCTTGACGGTTGTCTTGGCGCGGTTCTAGACGTTCAGAACGTTGCTCTTGGCGTTCGTTTTGACGTGCTTCGTTATTGCGCTGCTCTTGACGATCTTGACGTGAAGGTTGTAACACTTCTTCATGAACTTGATGCGGTTGAGCTTCTTGTTCACGTGGTTCTTTATGCTTAGTACGCTTTTTGTTGTGACGTTTTTCTTCACGGTCAGCTTTTTCTGAATGGCTGTCACGTTCTTGTTTGTGCACAACAGAAGAAGGCGCAAGGTAAGCATTATTGTCTACGACAACAACAGGCGCTGCCGATGCAGGGGTAATTTGACCAAACTGGCCACGGCTTGCAGCACCGCTATTTACCATTTGTTCAATTGCAGCAGCGGCATTGTTTGCAGTACGCGACTGGTCAACGGTTGCAGCTTGTTTTTGAACAAATAAGTTTTCTAACCATGCACATGGACTAGATGATGCTGCAGGAGCGGCAACTTGTGCAGGTGCTTGTTGAGCAGCAACGGGTTGTTGCTTATTCTTTTTGTGGCCTTTTTCTTGTTGTTGTACAGGTGCTTGTTGCTGAGCAGCAGCGGCCTGTTCTTCACCTAAATGCCATTCAGATGCTTCGTACCCCAATTCTTTTTCGCTAGAACGTGTCGCTTCAGTGCGTTCATAGCTTGTAGGTGCAAAACCTTCAGGGTTATACGAAATTTCGTAATGTGGTGTTTCTAGGTGAGGGTGTGGAAGTACAGTCACACGAACATTTGAAGTTTGTTCAAGATATACAAGGCTGTGACGCTTTTCATTCAATAAGAATGCAGCAATTTCAACAGGCACTTCAACTTGAACTTCACCATGACGTTCGCGTAGCGCAATTTCTTCCACTTTACGCATAATTGAAAGTGATAAAGAACGTAGGTCACGTACCATACCTGTGCCATGACAGCGTGGGCACACATAACCAGTGGCTTCTTCAAGCGATGGACGTAAGCGTTGACGGCTCATTTCCATCAAACCAAAGCGTGACAATTGACCGAATTGGATACGCGCACGGTCACTTTGTGTTGCTTCACGAAGTTTAGCTTCAACCATACGTTGGTTACGGTCTTTGGTCATGTCGATGAAGTCGATCACAACCAAACCACCGATATCACGTAAACGTAATTGGCGAGCGATTTCTTCAGCAGCTTCAAGGTTGGTATTGAGCGCTGTATCTTCTACATCGCTACCACGTGTTGATTTTGCAGAGTTAATATCAATTGAAACCAATGCTTCAGTTTGGTCAATCACAATTGAACCGCCAGAAGGAAGTTTTACTTCACGTTCATAGGCCGTTTGGATTTGACTTTCGATACCAAAATGAGCAAATAACGGTTCATTTAACGTATAGGTTTTTAACTTGTCGATTTGACGTGGCATCACCGCTTTAACAAAGTTATACGCTTCGTTATACGCTTGCTCAGAGTCAATCAGAATTTCAGCAACATCATCACGTAAATAGTCACGAATCGCACGTGTAACCACACCGGCTTCTTGGTGAACCAACATTGGTGATGGACCTGAACTTGATGTGCTTTGGATTTGTGCCCAAAGGTCAAGCAAGTGTTGAAGGTCAAGTTGCAGTTCTTCTTGAGAACGACCAATACCAGCTGTACGTACAATCACGCTCATGCCACGAGGGACATTTAAAGACGCCAACATTTCTTTCAATTCTTCACGAACTGAACCTGAAATTTGACGGCTAATACCGCCACCTTTCGGGTTGTTTGGCATCAAGACCAAATAACGACCAGCAAGTGAGATAAATGTAGAAAGGGCAGCACCTTTATTACCACGTTCTTCTTTTTCCACTTGAACTAAAAGCTCAGTGCCTTCAGTGATCAATTCGCGGATGTTTGAAGTTTGGCGAGGATCTGCTTTGTAATAAGAATTAGCAATTTCGCGCATCGACAAGAAACCTTGACGACCTGCACCGTATTCAACAAATACAGCTTCTAAAGACGGCTCTACGCGAGTCACATGACCTTTATAGATATTCGATTTTTTTTGTTCACGGGTACGATTCTCTAAGTCAAAATCGTAAAGACGCTGACCAGTGACAAGTGCAACGCGAATTTCTTCGGCATGTGTTGCATTAATCAACATACGTTTCATGGGTGTAACACCTAATAGTGATACACAGAAGAACATCGCCTGACTCGTAGCGAGCATCAGATAGCATGGATCAAGTTGCACAGATCGAAAAACATCATCTGTGCATGTGTACCGACCTTCTTTGGGCGGGCAACGGTTTTTGATTCACGTATTGATGATGGCAATACGGCTTCAATCTTTTAAACGATTAAAGTCACCTGAACGCGTTTCACTGGCGGACAAACGGTGCATTGGATGTGAGTAACTTTCACTGTCACATTGCTCGAAGAGCATCCATTCATATCTGATAGAGCGTCTTGATACGGAATTATCATCGTACCTTTACAAACTGTGCAGATCCAATGCATCAAACGTTGTGGCCTGAACACGATTTCCAGGGAGCGACTGGTCTGATGTGTATCAGTTTACGTTTAAAAACCAACCTTGGTTGGCACATATTTTTTTGGGGCAAACTGTTTTATGTACCTACGGCACAATTAAACGCAACAGTTTGCAGTTTTGCCGATATAATAAGCCTTCGGCGTTGGCATAATTCTTTTGGGACCTTTCCGAGCTAAATGAGTAATTGCTTGAAAGTTCAATGACAGTAAATACTGAAATGAATCAACTTTTACTCAGTTACGGTGGTTTCCGTGCGCTGACTATATCAAACCTTGCATCATCTGCCTATGGGCTAAGCTTATGTTTCTTGCGAAAAGTATAGCTTAAATGATCAGTTTTTAATCAATTTTAGTATTTTTTTAGGTCACAGTAACTGTATGAATTCTACGCAAGAATGGCAAAGCGTCACCTGGTTTGAAGTGGACGAGCATCAGGCGGGTCAACGTATTGATAATTTCCTGTTTAGTCGTCTGAAAGGTGTGCCTAAAAGTCGCATTTATCGTCTGATTCGTGAAAGCCAAGTCCGCGTCAATAAAAAACGCGTCAAAGCGGAAACCAAACTCAATATTGGTGACCAAGTTCGAGTTGCTCCAATTCGTTATGAGCAAAAAGATGAGTCTGCGGTTCCCGTATCGGACAAAGTGGCACAAAGTTTACTGAGCCGTGTGGTGTACGAAGATGAAGGCTTAATGGTGGTAAACAAACCTTCTGGTATTGCTGTTCACGGCGGTAGTGGTGTGGCGTATGGCTTGATCGAAGGCTTACGTGCCGCAACAGGGAAGAAATACCTTGAGCTGATTCACCGCATTGACCGTGATACCTCGGGCTTGGTGATGATTTCCAAGAAACGTAGTGTGCTGAAAACCTTGCAAGACATGCTGCGCGAACACAAAATCCAAAAAACTTATGCTGCTGTGGTGAAAGGCGTGGTGAGTTTGGATAAGCAGCTCATTGATCAGCCTTTGCATCGTTACGAACTGGCAAATGGCGAGCGTCGTGTTCGTGTATCACCTAAAGAAGGTAAAGAGTCGAAGACGCTGTGGAACGTGAAAGAGCGTTTTATGCATGCCACATTGGTGTATGCGTCTCCACTTTCGGGCCGTACCCATCAGATCCGTGTACATGGTTTAAGTATTGGTCATCCATTGGTGGGCGATGAAAAATACGGTCATGAAACTGAATACCGTGGTCCAAAGCCACGTCGTTTATGTCTGCATGCTATGCGTTTAGAAATTCCGGGTTACCAAACCATTGAAGCGCCATTGCCAGAAGATATGCAAAGCCTTGTGGCGCAGCTACGCGCGCAAAAAGCTGACAAAGTGGTGAAGTCTTCGGAAGATGACGAGTAAGTTTTAAATATTAGACTTTTCCCCCTGAGCAGGACTGCTTCGCAAGTTTTCTTTCTCCCTCTCCTTTAAGGGGAGGGCCGGGGTGAGGTAAATAAATTGATGCACTCCAGAATCTGAATTACCAAACACTGAATCAAATCTAGGAAAACGTATGAACTCAGCTGTAAAACTAGTCATTTTCGATTGGGATGGCACTTTATTTGATTCTGTGGGTCAAATTGTAGCGAGTTTAAAATTTGCAGCAGATCAATATTCACAGCCGCTGACCGATGCTGATGCGAAAAGTATTATTGGTTTAGGTCTGCCGGAAGTCGCACAGCGGTTATTTCCGACGGTTCCTGAATTGCACAGCGACATTTTGCAAAGTTATGCCGATCACTATGTGGCCCATTCCAAAGGGGATATGTGGTTTGATGGTGTCGCGGATATGTTGCAGGAATTACGCGATGCCGGTCTACAATTGGCTGTTGCAACAGGAAAAAGTCGTAAAGGTCTAGACCGTGTCTTGGCTCAAACGCAAAGTCATGAGTTGTTTCGTGCGACACGTGCAGCCAGTGAAACCAAATCTAAGCCAGATCCGTTGATGTTGGCAGAAATTTTGGCGGAAACAGGGCTGCGTCCTGATCAAGCCATTATGGTCGGTGACACATCTTATGATTTAGAAATGGCCCTCAATATTCAGATGCCACGTGTAGGCGTGAGCTATGGAGTGCATACTGTAGAAACACTCCAGTATTTTCAACCCTTACATATTGCACATAGCGTAGGTGATTTGACTGAATTTCTACTAGAACACGTGAAATTACGTCTAGCTGTATAGTTTTAGATACAAACGAGTAAAAATGGTGAAATTTGTTTTCACCTTTTTTGTTACCAAATGAATAGTAATGCAAGCTCTACTTGTTGAAATGAGTAAATTTAATTATTTAAAAAAGTAATAACACTAGATTTTTCTACAATAACAAGCAGTCTTCTAGCAAATTTACCTTAAAAAGTTGAGCGCAACTATTTGGCCTTTTACCACAAGCTGGAATAGATTTTTTGTTTGAATTTTTGGTTTTATCTTATTGTTGTTTATTGATTTATTTTTAAATTTTCAATTTATTAAACTAAATCAGATGAAATTGAACACCTATGCGTAAAAGTTGGCCTGACGCTAAAATAATCTTTTAATCTTATCTTTTAGTCGTATAAGCCAAGTTTTTTAGTAGAGATTCAGATTTAAGGGCGAAAAAAATAGTGAATTTTATTTAATTATTTTGACTTAAGTTTTTGAATATTAATAATAAATAATGATTAATTTATAGCTAATAGCTATAGTCATAAATAAAATAAGTATTGGTATTCACTTTCTAAAATCTCGATGCTAAATGCATCTAAACATAACGTGTAGTATGTCAAGTGAAATGCTTTAAGCGAATCCTGACATGACTTTCATCACTTTGATTTTGATGGTGATCGGGATGAAACACGTTGTGCATCCAATTTTTGCAGTTTAAGGAAACATTGATGTCGAATTCTGCTGTTGTTGAATCAGTTGCGCAAGCATTACGCGATGCGGAAGTAAATCAGGCTGCGATTGCACCGATCCGTCCACAACTTGGTGGTGAAAGTGCTGATGTAGATATTGCTTATGCCGTTCAAGAAGTGAATACCAAACGTGCGGTGGCAGAAGGTCGTCGCCTTGTAGGTCGTAAAATTGGCTTAACTTCAAAAGTTGTACAAGCGCAGTTAGGCGTTGATCAACCTGACTTCGGTATGTTGTTTGCTGACATGGCGTATGGCGATGGTGAAGAAATCCCTGCTGGTTTATTGATTCAGCCAAAAGTTGAAGCAGAAATTGCTTTGGTGATTAACCAAGATTTGACCAAAGAAAAACACACCTATGCAGACATTATTAGTGCAACAGAATATGCACTGCCTGCCATTGAAGTGGTCGATAGTCGTATCGAAAACTGGAAAATCTCGTTGATTGATACTGTGGCAGATAACGCATCTTCAGCAGGTTTTGTACTGGGTTCTAAGCCTGTAAAACTTGCAGATCTTGACCTTGTAAATTGCAAAATGGTCATGACGCGTGGTGAAGAAGTGGTTTCACAAGGTGTGGGTAAAGCGTGTCTTTCTAACCCATTAAATGCAGCAGTGTGGTTGGCTGACGAAATGGTTCGTCGTGGTCGTCCATTGCTTGCAGGTGACATCGTATTGACCGGTGCCTTAGGCCCAATGGTTGTGGCAAATCCTGGTGATGAATTCAAAGTTGAAATTGAAGGCTTTGGTTCTGTGACTGCAGCATTTGCAGCGAAATAAGCTTGGGTTTTACGGAATTTTTAAGAGTACACATTCATGAAAAAGATTAAATGTGCATTGATCGGTCCAGGGAACATTGGTACTGACTTGCTTTACAAACTTCAACGCAGCGAATTTTTAGAACCAGTATGGATGGTTGGTATTGACCCGACGTCTGAAGGTTTGGCTCGCGCTGCTAAAATGGGTTTAAAAACCACTGCTGAAGGCGTAGATGGTTTACTTGCACACGTAATTGAAGACGACATTAAAATCGCATTTGATGCAACTTCTGCCTATGTTCATGCTGAAAACAGCCGTAAATTGAATGAACTTGGCGTGTTAATGATTGACTTAACACCTGCTGCAATCGGTCCATTCTGCGTACCACCAGTAAACTTAGAAGCGTTATTGGATGCCGGTGAAGTTCCGAACGTCAATATGGTGACATGTGGTGGTCAGGCAACGATTCCTATGGTTGCTGCGATTTCACGA
The DNA here is from genome assembly GCF_015218525.1 of Acinetobacter sp. YH12138. Lineage (NCBI taxonomy): Bacteria > Pseudomonadati > Pseudomonadota > Gammaproteobacteria > Moraxellales > Moraxellaceae > Acinetobacter > Acinetobacter sp. YH12138. Next base: position 380,938 of record NZ_CP048670.1, read on the forward strand.
GTTCAGCCTGTTGAATACGGCGAAATCATTGCAACAGTTTCAACAAAATCTGTGGGTCCAGGTACACGTAAAAACATTGATGAATTTACTCGTACGACTGCTGGCGCTATTGAAAAAGTGGGCGGTGCGAAACAAGGTAAAGCGATCATCATCATTAACCCTGCTGAGCCGCCACTGATGATGCGTGATACTGTTCACTGTCTTGTTGAAGGTGAACCAGATCAAGCAGCAATCACTGAATCTGTACATGCGATGATTCTTGAAGTTCAAAAATATGTACCAGGTTACAAACTTGTAAATGGTCCTGTATTTGACGGTAACCGTGTTTCAATCTTCTTAGAAGTTGAAGGTTTAGGTGATTATCTTCCTAAATATGCAGGTAACCTCGACATTATGACTGCGGCAGCTGCACGTACTGCAGAAATGTTTGCAGAACGCGTATTAAACACTGCTGAAGCTTAAGGAATACCAAAATGTCTAAGATTATTATTAATGATATGACTTTACGTGATGGTATGCATCCTATGCGCCATCAAACTACACCTGAACAAATGGTTGCCATTGCAACTGCTTTGGATGATGCAGGTGTACCTTTAATCGAAGTTACGCATGGTGACGGCTTAGGCGGTAACTCTGTGAACTATGGTTTTGCAGCAGCAACCGATGAAGAATACCTAAAAGCGGTGATTCCAAACCTGAAACAGGCGAAAGTATCTGCACTTTTACTTCCTGGTATTGGTACGGTTGACCATTTGAAAATGGCACATGATGTTGGTGTAGCAACCATTCGTGTTGCAACGCACTCAACTGAAGCTGACGTTTCTGAACAGCACATTACTGCTGCACGTAAACTTGGCATGGACACTGTGGGCTTCTTGATGATGGCGCACATGGCAACTCCTGAAAAACTTTTGGAAGAAGCCAGCAAAATGGTGTCATACGGTGCAAACTGTATTTATGTGACTGACTCTGCTGGTTATATGTTGCCTCAAGATGTGACTGACCGCGTGGGTATTTTACGTGCCAACCTGGCTTCAGAGATCGAAATCGGTTTCCACGGTCACCATAACTTAGGTATGGGTGTTGCGAACTCTGTTTCAGCGGTTCAAGCTGGTGCAACGCGTGTCGATTTAGCTTCTGCAGGTTTAGGTGCAGGTGCAGGTAATACTCCACTTGAATTGTTTGTTGCGGTTGCCAACCGTATGCAAATGGAGACAGGTGTGGACTTGTTTAAAGTTCAAGATGTTGCGGAAGATTTAATCATTCCAATGATGACACATCAGATCCGTGCTGACCGTGATGCAGCAACTTTAGGTTATGCCGGTGTTTACTCATCATTCTTGTTATTCGCGAAACGTGCTGAAGCGAAATATGGCGTTTCTGCGCGTGAAATTCTTCTTGAGCTTGGTCGTCGTGGTACTGTTGGTGGTCAAGAAGATATGATCGAAGATTTGGCATTGACCATGTCTAAAGCAAAAGAAGCCAATGCTTAATTTGCTTTAAATCAAAAAGCGCCCGAAATGGGCGCTTTTTTTATGTCTGAAGTGGCTGTGTTGGTTTGAGATGGGCTTGAGATTACGTTGAGATTGATTTGAGGCATGAAAAGTGGATTGAAATAAGAAATGTCTTACGAACCAATGGCTGATTTCGAGCAGCCATAGTAGTAAAATTTAACTTTAAGTTGTTGATGATTATATAAATTAAATATCATGTCATAGCTAAATTTTATAACTCAAATAAGGATAAATCTCAGTAAAAAACTTTGTTTAAACTTAAAAGCAATTAATACAGCGCATGTAATTGCGAAAAATAAAAAACTTTAAATTTTATGTTAATAAAACATGGGGTTAATTTAATCAGTTGTTCTAAATGATAAAAAAGAGTTATTGTTTTAATCTCTAAGGAAAATAACCAGAAATAACTTCCAAAGTTCAAGTCGTACAAAAGCCTGATAAACCTTAATACTGTAGTCGGATTTTTTTCCAAGGTATTGTTGAGCATGATGATGTCATAGCTTAATTTGATCACTGGGAATAAGCCATGCGTCGTCAAAATTTATGGATAGCAATTCTTGCTGCGACAGCAACATTAGGAACATCTGCAACTTATGCGGACTTTGTTGACGACAGCCAAGTACAATTGAAATTTAAAAACTTCTACTTAGACCGTCAAATTAAAGAAAATCCGGCGGGTAATTGGGGTTCATGGTCACAGGGTGTGACTTTGGATGCCAAGTCAGGGTATCAAGATATTGGTGCAGGTATTCAAGTGGGTGCTGACCTTTTGGTTCAACACGCATTTAAACTCAATGCTCGCGATAAAAACCCAGACTGGATCTTACCGCACGATGGTAAAGAATCAAAAGATAACTTTGGTAAAGTGGGCGTGACCCTTAAAGCCAAAGTATCTGAAACTGAGTTGAAAGTGGGTGAGTTATTACCAGTGTCTCCAGTGTTGGTTTTCGATCCATCACGTCAGTTAATGACGACTTATAGCGGTGCATGGTTAGAATCGAAAGAGATTAAAGATACTAAGTTAACTTTGGCATACATTGACGGGATCAATAACCGTTATGACAACCAATTCCGTGATTTATCAATGTTCGCTCCAGGTAAAAGATTACCAGATGGCACCATAGGTCATTATGATCTTGGGCCAACTTCTGATGGTATGTATATTGCGGGTATTGACCATCAATTTACACCTGAAATTGGTGGTAGCTATTGGTATGCCGATGTTCAAGACATTTACACACAGCAATATGTCGGCGCGAACTATAAAACTAAGTTAGGTGACAAAGCCAAACTGGATAGCCATATCCGTTACTTCGATAACTCGGATTCGGGTGACAAACTGTATGGCGAAATTGATAACCAAGCGTTATCGGTTGGTGCGAAAGTGAATTACGGTTCGCATACCTTTGGTTTGGGTTATCAACAAATGTTTGGTGATAATGCATTCCCAACACTGGGTGGATGGGTGCCGCAGCCGTACTTAGTCAACTGGGGTATAGCAACATTTACTGCAAAAAATGAAAAATCATGGGGCTTTACTTATGGCTATGATTTCTCAGAAATGGGTGTGAAAGGCTTAAATACAACTGCTGTGTATTTCACAGGTTCCGATGCAGAAATTGCTGGTCTTAAAGATCAGAAGTCAGATGAATTGAACTTAATTGTGAACTACACCGTGCCTGAAGGTAAGTTGAAGGGCTTAGGCTTCCAGGCAATGTATATCGATGCCGATTTCGATTACAAATCTGACTTGCAAGAGTACCGTGTCGCGACAACTTATACCTATAAGTTCTAATTTCTCAGGATAAAAAAGAGGGAAGTCGATTCATCGCTTCCCTTTTTATTCGCTGGGTTATTCAAAAAAGAAATACCTCAAAGATTTTATGGATATATTTTTTGAGTTATGTATTTAAAAACAATAACTTAAATTATAGTCTATTTATTGTTTATGATCGTAAATATGTATCAGTTAGCAGTGGCTGAACAGGTAATATGAGACTGTAAAAACCATAAAATCCAAAAGAGTCCCCCTTGTGTTTAAATCCGCTATGGATTGAAACATAAGCTCTACGCAATACGAGGAGCATGTATGAGCACTGTTCAGATTCCTGACTATACAACTGATTCATTCTTTGGTTTAGAAGATAAATGGATTGAAACTGCTGAAGGCGAATTAACGCATTACCACGAAGTGGGTGAAGGTACACCAATTCTATTTTTACACGGTTCAGGTACAGGTGTATCTGCTGCTGCAAACTGGTGGTTAAACCTTCCACAAATTGGTGAACAAGCACGTTGTATCGCTATCGATACGATTGGTTATGGTCAAACTGTTGTTGCACCGAATACTGCTTATGGTATCCGTGCTTGGGTTGATCACGCTGTACGTACGTTAGATGCCCTAGGTATTGAAAAAACTTGGTTAGTGGGTAACTCACTCGGTGGCTGGTTAGCATTCCAAATGGCTTTGGACTATCCAGAACGTGTATTGGGTATCGTTTCTATGGGTACAGGCGGTGCTAAACAAACTGCAGCACTTAAAGCACATGCAAACCCTGTATTAACCGAAGAAGGCATCAAGAAAACCTTGTCTATGTTTGTTGTAAACAAAGACTTGATTACTGATGAATTAGTAAAAGTACGTTTCGCTTCTGCTGCAAATGACTATGCATCAAATCGTTTGATGGATGTTGTTGGCGCACGCGACCGTGACCGTTTCGAATTCCCACTCGACTTTGAAAAAATGAAAGACATTACTGTGCCAGTATTGTTGATTCACGGTGTACAAGACGTGGTGATTCCAGTATCTCGTACGTGGGATATTTTGAATACCGTTCCTCATGCTGATGCGCATATTTTCAGCCAATGTGGCCACTGGTCTCAAGTTGAAAAAGCAGAAGAATTCAACACCGTGATTAAAGATTATTTAAAAGCGCGTGGTGTGTAATTTCTTGTCACTGACATGAAATTCAAAAAAAAGGATGGTTTTGCCATCCTTTTTTTTATATAAATCTTTTGACAGAAATACTTTAATGAGTATTATTCTCATTAACAGGTCGACAGTGTACGGTCTAAATCAGTAAAAAGGCATAAAATAAGCTCATCTAAATGGTTGGGGAAGGGGAATTATTTATTAGACTTAAGTTGTAAATCGGCTATTCTTAGCAATTTTTATCAATATCTAAACTAAAATTTATAAGTTATTTTCCATCAAGTCGATATGCATGATAGATAAAATGCGTCGATTAAAACATTTAAACGATTAAAAAAGCGACTTTTTAGCCATAAAAAAAGCACCATTATTTATTTCAAAAATAATGGTGCTATATCTATAAATTATGACTTGGCGAAAATTAACGCTGTTCGCGATTGATATCGAGATAAAAAACTTTGGTTAGCAGTTCAAGGAATTTATCTACAGCCACAGAACTCGCCGTTTTTCGGTAACTTACGTACAGGTCTAGATACGGTAATTCGACATCTAAAGGACGAATGACAGTATTGTTCATGGTCAATGGCGCGATGTATCCCGGTAGGATCGTGCAGCCTAAACCCATGCCGATGGAGTTAATGTTAAACAGGATATTGTCGGCTTTTTGCACGATATTAAATTGAACGCCATGGTTAGAAGCAAAGTCTAAAATGGCTTCATGCAATGTGCCTGATTGTTCGCGTGCAGGAATGATAAAATCAATACCATTCAATGCCTTAACTGGAATACGTTCGTACTTCGCTAAAGGGTGATCTTTGGGTAAAATAAAGATCAATGGTTCACGTAGTACAAACTGACTTTCAATTTCGTCGCTATGAAAGTTATTGCGAGTAAAAGTGATATCTAGTTCACCTTTTTGCAGCAATTTCATCTGATCGCGATTATTTAAACTAAGTAATTCAATTTTGAGTTCTGGGTTTTGAACACGCAGATTTGGCAAGACGTATGGGAAGATTTTCATCTCTGCGACAGGCACAAAACCAATCCGTAGCATCTGTTGTTTGGCTTGTGAAACCTGACGTGCCATCGCTACGGCCTTGTCTGCTTGAGCTAGTGTCAAACGTGCTTGTTCTAGAAATACGGCACCTTCTTCTGTGAGCTCAACTTTGCGTTTAGTCCGGTGCAACAATTTTACGCCGACATCTTCTTCAAGATCTTTAATTTGTTGGCTTAAAGAAGGTTGAGCAGTATAAAGTTTTAACGCAGCTTTACTGAAATTGAGTTCTTCAGCAACAGTAATGAAGTAGCGTAAGTGTCGTAATTCCATATAATCAACCCGTGGAGTAATCCAAAAAATGTCTTACTTAGAAGTTCGTTCAGTATAATCTATAAACAACTATTGCGTGAGGATTATTTTGCCATTCACGAAATAAATGGTGTTCTCGGTAATTTAAAAAAAATACTATAAAAAAAATCTACCGTAATAATCCATAAAATCTCTTAATTAAAACAAAATAAATATTTCCCGAATATCGCTCTAAAATCCATCATCGTTGAAAAGTTGAGTCTATTACTTTGTGCCTTATGGTCACAGGAGAGCTTTTCATGAGTGGAAAAATTGATGTGCGCGAAATCGATGCTTTAGTCGATGCACAAAATGGACGTATCACGCCATCTATCTATACCGATCCAGACATTTACGAACTTGAATTAGAACGTGTGTTCGGTCGTACATGGTTATTCCTATGCCATGAGAGCCAAATTCCTAAAGCCGGCGATTTCTTCAATACCTATATGGGTGAAGATCCAATCATCGTGGCACGTCAAAAAGATGGCTCAATCAAAGCATTCTTAAACCAATGTCGTCACCGCTCTATGCGTGTGAGCTTCGCGGACTGTGGTAATACACGTGCGTTCACTTGCCCATACCACGGCTGGTCATACGGTATTGACGGTTCTCTAAAAGATATCCCGCTTGAAGATCGTGCTTACCCACATGGTGCATGTAAAGAGCAATGGGGTCTGGTAGAAGTTAACCGCGTTAAATCATACAAAGGCTTAGTATTCGGCTGCTGGGATGAAACAACTCCAGATCTAGAAGAATACATGGGCGATATCGCTTGGTACCTGGACGGCGTTGTAGACCGTCGTGAAGGTGGTACTGTGATCGTTGGTGGTGTACACAAATGGGAAATCGACTGTAACTGGAAATTTGCAGCTGAACAGTTCGCTTCTGACCAATACCACGCGTTGTTCTCTCATGCATCTGCGATTCAGGTGCTTGGTGCTAAACCAGATGATGAATCTTCTAAGAAATTAGGTGCTGCACAAACTGCCCGTCCAGTTTGGGAAACTGCCAAAGACGCGATCCAATACGGTTCACGTGGTCACGGTTCAGGCTTCTTCTTCACTGAGAAACCAGACGCAAACGTATGGGTGGATGGTGAAGTAGCAAACTACTTCCGTGAAACGTATGAAGAAGTGAAAGAACGCCTAGGTGAAACTCGTGCACTGCGTCTTGCTGGTCACAACACCATGTTCCCAACACTATCTTGGTTGAACGGTACTGCAACGCTTCGTGTATGGCACCCACGTGGTCCAAACAAGACTGAAGTATGGGCATTCTGTATCTGTGATGCGGACGCGCCAGAAGATGTACAAGCAGCATTTGAACGTTCTGCAACACGTGCCTTCGGTCCTGCTGGTTTCCTAGAGCAAGATGACTCTGAAAACTGGATCGAAATCCAAAAAGTATTACGTGGTTATAAAGCCCGTCAAAACAAACTCATTATGGAAATGGGTAAAGGCAACGAGAAAGTACGTGAAGATGGTATCCCGGGTATCACTAACTATATTTTCTCTGAGACTGCAGCACGTGGTATGTACCGCCGTTGGGCAGATTTATTGATTCATGAAAAATGGGAAGACGTTGAAGCTGCGGCTGACGAATATGAGAAGGAGCTTATGAAATGAGTCAAATTAGTTTAGAACTCCATCACCAAATTAGTCAGTTTCTTTATCGTGAAGCAAAATTGCTTGACGATTGGAAGTTCCGCGATTGGTTAGCTGTATTAGCGGAAGATATTTCTTATACGTTACGTACAACACCAAACGCGCAAACACGTGACCGTCGTCGTTCGATTGAGCCGCCAACAACTTGGGTATTTAACGATACTAAAGATTTGTTGGAACGCCGTGTAGCTCGTTTAGAGACAGGTATGGCTTGGGCTGAAGAACCTCCTTCACGTACAACACACATGGTTTCAAATGTGATTGTTGAAGCGACTGAAGTTGAAGGCGAATACGACGTTTACGTAACGTACTTGTTGTACCGTACCCAGAAAGAGAAAGATGTAACAATCTACTGTGGTAAGCGTCACGACAAGATCCGCAAAGTCGACACTGAGCAAGGTTTCGAAATCTTCAACCGTAAGATTACCCTTGATCAGGTGACTTACAACTCACATAACCTGAGCGTGTTCTTCTAATGAATAAGATTTTTGTTTGCCAAGTTGACGAATTAGACGAAGGCGAAGCATTGAAAGTAGATTGCGGCGTTAACGGTATCGATGCGCTTGCAGTATTCAACAACAATGGCGAATTTTTCGCGATGAACGACCGTTGTTCACATGGTAATGCTTCAATGTCTGAAGGTTACCTTGAAGATGATGGCACTGTTGAATGTCCACTTCATTCGGCTCGATTCTGTTTGAAAACTGGTCAAGCATTATGCTTACCAGCAACAGATCCTATCAAGACATTCCCTGTGATTGTTGAAGATGGTGCTTTATACGTAGAGATGGCAGGAGAGTAATCATGGGTTGGCTACAAGGCGAAGTTGCACTTATTACCGGTGGTGGTTCAGGCTTAGGCTGGGCATTGGTTGAACGTTTCTTAGAAGAAGGTGCACAAGTTGCTGTTCTTCAACGTTCTCAATCGAAAGTTGATGCATTGAAAGAACATTTTGGTGACCGCGTGCTTGCGATCGCAGGAGATGTAGCCAGCTATGAGGATAATGTTCGTGCAGTTCAAGCAACTGTAGAACATTATGGCAAACTTGACTGTTTCGTCGGAAACGCAGGTATCTGGGATCATTACGCAGATATCGTCAATACATCGGGTGAACAGCTGGAAAAAGCTTTTGATGAGATTATGGGTATTAACACCAAATCTCTCATCTTAGGTGCCAAAGCTGCACTTGATGCATTGATAGCTTCGGAAGGTTCTATCATATTTACTTTGTCTAACTCAGCACTGTATTCGGCAGGCGGAGGCCCTGTATACACAGCGTCTAAGCATGCTGGCGTTGGGATCATGAAAGAATTAGCCTACGAGCTTGCGCCTAAAGTACGAGTGAACGCTGTTGCTCCGTCGGGTATGAATGTCAACATCAAAGGCGCTGCTTCTTTAGGCCAAGAAAACCTCGGTCTACTCGATGCACGCGATCCTGAGAAGATTGCACGCGGCATGCCGCTCAATTTCTTACCCGAACCTGAAGATATGACTGGTTCATACGTGTTATTGGCTTCTCGTCAAAACAACCGCCCATTAACTGGTGTTTTAATTAATGCTGAATGTGGTCTGGGTATCCGTGGTTTACGTCAACCACGTGCTGGCTTCTTTGACGAGATTTAATTCGCCAAATACGTAAAGGACTTACTCGGCAGCCGTCTTGGCTGCCTTCCGTTTAGGAGTCACCCATGGCCGTTAAACTTATTTGTGCATCGCACAGTCCCCTAATGGAATTCGCTTCTCCGCAAGAGAAATACAAAGAGGAAAAAGTTCGCGAAACTTTTGCCAAACTTGCGAAAGAAGTTGAAGACTATAATCCAACATTGATCATTACTTTTGGTCCAGACCATTTCAATGGTTTCTTCTATGACCTCATGCCATCTTTCTGCGTCGGTATTCGTGCCAAAGCAGCAGGTGATTGGGATTATGGTAAAGACAATGACCATATCAATGTGCCTGAAGAAACAGCAATCAGTCTGGTTCGTCGCGTATTGGATGAAGGTGTCGATGTTGCATACTCTTATCGTATGCAGGCAGACCACGGTGTGACTCAACCATTACATTTCCTTTGTGGTGGCAAGCTTGATCGTTATCCAACGATTCCAATTTTTATCAATGGTGCAGCTGCACCGATGCCAACAACCAAGCGTACAGTCGCTTTGGGTCGTGCAGTCGGTAAGTTCATTAAATCATTGAACTTAGAAAATGAACGTGTACTTGTTTTGGGTACAGGTGGTTTGTCTCATGATCCACCAACGCCGCAAATGGGTTCAGTTCCACCAGAAGTGGAAGAGTTTCTGATTGCAGGTCGTAACCCAACTGAAGAGGCACGTAATACACGTCAAGGCAAAATCATTGCTGTCGGTCAAAAACTCGCAGCGGGTGATACTTCTGTCGCAGTGCCTTTAAACCCAGAATGGGATCGTGCATTGCTTGATACTTTCGCCAAAGCTGACTTTGCTGCCATTGAAGCGATGACTGAAGCTGAAATTCGTGTTGAAGGCGGTCGTGGTGGTCAAGAAGTTCGTTCTTGGATGGCTGCTTTTGCTGCACTACATGAAGTGGGCGAATACGACATGACAACACATTGCTACGAAGACATTAGTGAGTGGATTGCGGGCTTCGGCATCGTATCTGCAGAATTGAAATAAGGAACAAACCCATGAGCCAAAATGGTATCGAAACCATCGTTATTGTTGGAGCTGGTCAAGCTGGTGCTAGCGCCATTTTAGAACTCCGTGCGAACAAGTATGAAGGCAAAATCATTTTGGTGGGTGATGAAACACATCTTCCTTATGAACGTCCGCCTTTGTCTAAAGACGTAATTCTAAAACCTGAAGAGACCAAAATCGAAATTCTGTCAGAAGAAAAATTGGCAGAACTCGGTGTTGAACATATTCGTGGCAATGGAGTGGTGAAAATCCATAGCGATGCGAAAACAGTTGAACTGAAAAATGGTGAAATTGTAGCATTTGACAAGTTGCTTATAGCAACTGGTGGTGCAGCACGCCGTTTACCGAATTTCGATGCTTTGGGTAAACACGTTTATACCTTACGTAACCTTGAAGATTCACAAGCATTGGTGCCTGTATTACAAGCGGGTCGCCGTATTGTTTTGATCGGCGGTGGTGTAATTGGTTTAGAACTTGCATCTTCAGCACGTTCTAAAGACTGTATCGTGACCGTGATTGAAATGGGTCCAATGGTGATGGGGCGTTCATCTCCACGCGTATTGAGCGAATTCTTATTGGCACAGCAACGTCTTGCAGGTGTAGATGTTCGTCTTTCGACTTCTATTGCTGACTGTAAGCTGGATGGCGAAGAAGTGGTGATCACGCTTGAAGGCGGTGAAGAACTTCGTGCAGATGCAGTGATCTATGGTATTGGCATTGTGCCAAATGCTCAACTTGCGGTTGATGCAGGTTTAGACGTTGATTTTGCCATTAAAGTGAATGATAACTGCCAAACTTCGCATCCAGATATTTATGCAGCGGGTGACGTTGCGACTCAGCTTCGTGACTGTGGTAACCACCGTCGTGTCGAAACTTGGGAAAATGCGAACTTGCAAGCAGGTATCTTTGCTCGTCATGTAATGGGTGTTGAACATCCAACCCCAAATCCAGCGTGGTTCTGGACAGATCAATTGAATATCAACTATCAATTTGTGGGTGATATGGCTGCAAGCGAATGGATTGCACGTGGCGAAGTAAATCCTGAATTAGCTGCAGAATCATCATTTGTTTTGTTTGGTGTTACTGACGGTGTAATCGTGGGTGGTATCACTGTGAATGCTGCGAAAGAGATGCGTCATTTGAAAAAATTGATTAGCAAGAATGCGGCGTTTGAAGCGGATAAATATTTAGATTTAAGCCAAGATTTACGTAAACTTGTAAAGTAAGCTGAATGTCTAAGAGGAGCAGACTTGCGGTAACGTAGGTCTGTTTTTTTATGTCTTTAGTTTTAGCGTCGCACTTATAAAGCTATTTTGTAGTCCATGTATATAGTTTTAGCTTATGTAGATCTATTCAACGGTTTTAATCCTCCCCAGCCCTCCTTTTTCAAAGGAGGGAGTAGTCTTTGTGAAGAATGGATTTCGTTTGGATGATTCCCCCACTTTTTTTAAAGAGGGGTTAGGGGAGATTATTGATCGTTTGAAGAGAAGTCCTTATACCCCAAACGATCGGGTGGCATTCATACCGCCTCCAATTTAGTTGATAAAGGGGAGAACAATAATTGGTCTTAAACTTTTTAGTTAATGGTCTTACGAGTAGTTCCAGATCTGAATAGTGGGTTTCAGGTTAAGTCGTTAGAACAATCAAATTTGAGAATGAAATGAAATCTTCACTGCCGCTGACGGCAAGTATATATGCTCTTTTGGTACTGATTTGGGCGACGACGCCGCTCGCGATTGTGTGGAGTGTGCAGGAAATACATCCGATGTGGGTGTTGATTATCCGTTACTTCGGCGCATCTATTATTGCGCTGTTTCTGTTGAAATTGATGCGTGATCCTTTGCCGTTTGATGAAACCTCATTAAAAAGTTATGTGGCAGGGAGTTTGAATTTGATTGGCGCACAGTTGTTTATTTATCTGGCAGCCAATTATCTCACCTCTGGTTTAATGGCACTGATTTTTGGTTTTTCACCGCTGATTGCTGGCTTGATTGGCCATGTGATTTTAAAAACACATAAATTGGTCGCTTTGCAGTGGTTGGGTATGGCGGTTGCAGTGGGTGGTCTAACTTTTGTCTTTGCAGATTCTGCTGATAGCAAAGTCAATCCAATTGGCGTTGTACTGATGCTAATCAGTATGGTGTCATATATCAGTTCGATTTTTTGGGTGAAACAGATTAACGCACCGTTAAAGCCGATGTCACAGGCAACCGGTTCCCTGATTGTTTCTGCTTTAGGATCGATGCTCATTATTCCATTTATTTGGCAGCATTTTCCAACCGAATTGCCAAGCGGCCGTGCAATGATTGGATTTGTCTTTACCATGATCATGTCATCCATTGTGGCAATGCTGTGTTACTTCTGGCTGATAAGACGTTTGGCCGCATCAACGGTGTCACTCAGTAATGTGATGACACCTGTCATAGCATTGGTTTTGGGAGCTACGTTGAACAGTGAACATATTAGCTCCAATGCCTTTGTTGGAATCGTGGTCGTGATGTTTGGTATTGTGATGTACTTTTGGAAAGAGTGGCGCGAGCAATATTTTAATAAAGTACGTTGAACCGTGTACATCTACAGAATTATAAGGAAGCTGCGGCTTCCTTTTTTTTTCTATACCTTTGCGCTAAAGAGCGTGTTTCACATGGAACATGATGGCATTGTCGAAACAATCGACAGTTGGTGTAAAAACAACAAAATAACAAACAACAGCTACAGTCAGTTTGAGTACTATGGAATGAGCTATAAAATCAAATAGATCTGTTTGATAAAAATAAATTTAGGACAATTTTAAATGTCTGAATCTAACAAAATCGTGGTATATGCAGCGCTCTTCGGCAATTTAGCGATTGCACTGGTGAAGTTTGTCGCTGCCTATATCACGAATAGTTCGGCCATGTTGAGTGAAGCTATTCACTCTGTGGTTGATACTTTAAATGAAATCTTACTGCTCTACGGTATGAAAAAATCGCAGCAGCCGGCAAATGCACGCCATCCGTTTGGCTATGGGAGAGAGCTGTATTTTTGGGCTTTTATTGTGGCGTTGATGGTCTTTGCTTTGGGTGCGATCGTGTCGATTTATCAAGGGATTAGTCATATTTATCACCCCGAAGAAATGCAAAATCCGATGATTAACTATATCGTATTAGGTATTGCGATTTTGTGTGAAGGGACCTCTTGGTTTGTGGCATTGAAAGCATTTCGTAAAATCAAAGGGAAACAGGGCTATTTTGAAGCATTTCGACGCAGTAAAGATCCGACGACATTTACCGTGTTATTTGAAGATTCAGCAGCGCTGATTGGTCTGTTTATTGCCCTGATCGGTATCTATTTATCACACGCGCTGAATATGCCAATGCTTGATGGTCTGGCATCAATTCTAATTGGGGTTGTACTCGCTATTTCAGCAATTTTACTTGCACGTGAGACTAAAGGATTGCTCATGGGAGAAACTGCTGACCCACAATTGAGGCATAATGTCTTGATGGTTGCAGAGCAAGATCCAGCAGTGCATTCTGCCAATGGGGTGTTAACAGAGCAGATGGGTGCACATCAAGTTTTGGCATCTTTGAGTCTTGAATTTAAAGATAATTTAACGTCAGATGATATAGAAGCTTGTGTCAACAGAATTGAAGCACAAATTAAACAGCTTCATCCTGAAATTGTGGCACTCTTTGTCAAGCCTCAATCTCGGAAGGTTTGGCTTGAGCGCATGAAAGGTCGTCTTGATCAATAGGTCTGCGAGGTTAAATACTTTGCAAGGTTTGTCAGCATAGTGAATGAATTTTAAATACACATGAATCAAAAAACTCAATCAGCACAGTTTCAAATCAGTACTAAAAGCTGTATGAAACATACGTGGACGAAGCCTGTATTTGATTATCTGGCAACTGACCATTTTAATGGGGAAAAATTCTTTAATACCCTTCGAAATCCAGATGCGTTTACGCGTAAAGATATGCTGAAATGGATCATGACGCGTAAAAGCGATACATGGAAAGTAGATCGTGAGCAAGAATACCAACAGTTTTTTGCTTCTTCGCGTAGCATTCCGCACAATCGGCCATTGGCTAAAATGGATGATTGGTTGGTTTGGTTTGTCGGACATGCGACGGTTTTGATTCAAATTGGGCCATATAATTTTTTGACCGATCCTGTATGGGCGGAGTATGCTGGCCCACGTCAAGGGACTGGACCACGACGTGCTTGTCCTGCAGGAATTGCCTTAGAAGAATTACCTACAATTCATGGGGTTTTACTAAGCCATAATCATTATGATCATATGGATTTAGCAACCTTGAATTGGTTACATGAACAATTTGCTATGCCGATTTATACTGGTTTAGGCAATGCTTATTATTTACCCACACATTTCAATGTCATTGAACTTGATTGGTGGCAATCGGAAATGTTTGAAGATTTGCGTATCGTTTATACGCCTGCACAGCATGGTTCAGGTCGTGGTTGGCGAGATCAAAATCATGCCTTATGGGGAGGTTTTTCCATCGTGCATAGTACAGGACATTTCTTCTTTGCTGGAGATACGGGCTATGCTGCACATTTCAAACAAATCCATACACGCTTAGGTGCACCCCGAGTAGCGTTATTACCGATTGGAGCTTATGAGCCACGTCGTTTAATGAAATATTTGCACATGAATCCCGAAGAAGCTTTTCAGGCGCATAAAGATTTACAGTCAAAATGTTCATTGGCAATGCATTATCGGACTTTTCAGTTGACTGATGAAGCTAGAGACCAACCTGAACATGACTTACATCATGCAATGCGAAAAACATCAAAGTTAATGAATCCATTTTTAACCATGCATGAAGGCAAAAAATTGATTGTTTAAGGATTAATTAGAAGTTAATTGGAATATTTAATGCCAAGAAAAAACCACCTTAAAAGGTGGTTTTTTTATTCAAAGATAAAACTTAAAGCAAGCCAGGATTACCTTGAGCTGGATCAGTTGCACGAGCAGCTTGCGCATCCGCTACAGTTAAGCCTAATGCTTTTGCAACACCTTCACCATAAGCTGGATCACATGCGTAACAGTTACGGATATGACGGTATTTGATGAAGTCGAGTGCATCGCCCATTGCGCCAGCAGTGTTATTAAACAATGCTTGTTTTTGTTCATCATTCATTAAGTTGAATAATGCACGTGGTTGACTGAAATAGTCGCTGTCATCTTCACGATAATCCCACAAGTCAGCATCACCAGTAATTTTCAATGGTGGTTCTTTGTATTGTGGTTGCTCTTGCCATTGGCTGAAGCTGTTTGGTTCATAATGCGGTGTTGCACCATAGTTACCATCCATACGGCCTTGACCATCACGACGGTTGGAATGAACAGGGCAACGTGGTGCATTTACAGGAATTTGGTAATGGTTTACACCCACGCGATAACGTGCAGCATCAGCATAGTTGAATAAACGCGCTTGCAGCATACGGTCAGGTGAGAAGCTAATGCCCGGCACCAAGTTACTTGGTGCAAAAGCGGCTTGTTCAACATCTTGGAAATAGTTTTCAGGGTTACGGTTGAGTTCGAATTCACCCACTTCAATCAACGGATAGTCGCCTTTAGGCCATACTTTGGTTAAATCAAATGGGTGATAAGGTACTTTTTCTGCATCAAGTTCAGGCATGATTTGAACGTACATTTTCCATTTTGGAAAATCGCCGCGTTCAATTGCATTGAACAGATCGGTTTGTGAGCTTTCACGGTCTTTGGCAATAATCGCTTCAGCTTCAGCATCGGTTAAGTTTTTAATGCCTTGTTGAGTGCGCATGTGGAATTTAACCCAGAAGCGTTCATTATTGGCATTAATAAAACTGAAAGTATGACTGCCAAAACCATGCATATGACGGTAACCATCTGGAATACCGCGGTCAGACATCACAATCGTAACTTGGTGTAGAGCTTCAGGTAGTAAAGTCCAAAAATCCCAGTTATTAGTTGCACTACGCTTATTGGTTTTAGGATCGCGTTTTACTGCTTTGTTTAAGTCAGGGAATTTACGTGCATCACGTAGGAAGAAGACAGGTGTGTTATTACCAACTAAATCCCAATTACCTTCTTCAGTATAGAATTTAAGGGCAAAACCACGAATATCGCGTTCTGCATCTGCAGCACCACGCTCACCCGCTACGGTAGAGAAACGAGCAAAAAGTTCAGTTTTTTTACCAACTTCTGAGAAAATTTTAGCGCGGGTATATTGGGTAATATCGTTAGTCACGGTAAACGTACCGAAAGCACCAGAACCTTTGGCATGCATACGACGCTCTGGAATTACTTCACGAACGAAATTACCGAGTTTTTCATTAAGCCACAGGTCTTGGGCAAGCAAAGGACCACGTGCACCTGCCGTCATACTGTTCTGGTTGTCTACAACAGGAGCACCAGCATCAGTTGTTAGGTGGGTGACAGGACATTTTTTAACGTCGTCGCTCATTGAGTATCTCCATTATTATAATCATGTATTAAAGTTGGGAGTTATAACCTTATCAATTGATAACACGCTCAACAGCACATGACATTAACCGTTTTGTTAATTCATTTTAAAGTGACAATGTGACAACAGTTTTTCTCTCATTCTAAAATTTTTCAAGCAGCAATCAATCGAAGAGAAGTCATAAAACTGTAGCCGTTAAAAGCTTAAAAATCTTTATATACTTATTGACTCTAAAGCTTTCTGTGGCTTTTGACAAATGGAAAAATAGTTTTGAATAAATGGTTAATTCGATGAATCAAGTTATTGAATTTATATTATTTATTTATATATTTTGTTTTAATATTTTATCCATGAATTAAACTCAAATATATCGCTATGATAGGTAGAACAGGACGAACTAATTAATTCCATATTTTTATTATGGATTTTGGCCTTAATATAGGTTTTTTTAGCTGATTCTAGTTAATGAAAGACATTTTGAGCTATTAATATTGCAGAGATTTTCAACATTAAAGACATTATTTAATACTTAAAATAAGCTAAAAATACAGCTGAAGAAATATTGGCAAGTGGTCTAAGTTGTTTTAGAAAATTGTAAATAAATTCTTTATGGGGTGATGGTTGGCACACCTATCTTTATTGTTGTCAGGTCAGGTGTTGTCACTCCAGCTTGAATAGATTCCTACATCATATCAACATACTAGGCAACCTTACGTGATCGCATATCGTAGTTGAGGGGGTTAATGACGAACCCATTTTGACCTCGGGATATATTTTACGCCCAAAAGGATAAGCACTTAAACAAGACTGGACCGTATTGGCATGAGCACATGGCACGACTGTGTGGCTGATACAAGTGCTCCTTCAAGTGATTATACAATGGGCCTGTATATAGTTTGCAACTAGTCATAGATGATGCAATCGACAGTTGTTTGAGGCATGGCTATGTAGTGGTTGCAACAGATTATAAGGACTGGGTAAGCCAAAACTGCACCCTCATATGAATGTAGTCAGTTAAGTTTATAATTTGGTGCATTCTGTGCGTGCATTGCATTCTTGGAAGCCGAGGCAATTTAGTAAAGACTGGATGGTGATGGGGCATAGTCAAGGTGGTGCAGCTGTGATTGCGGTTGCAGCTCAGGGACAAAAAGATGCGCTTGAATTGAATCTTAAAGCTGCAATACCCTTGGCACCGGGTGGTTATCAATATGAATGTATTGCTGAATACGTAGAAACCAATCCAAATCCAGATACCAATGTAGCGGCATTTTTCCCAATCGTGTTGTTGGGAGCAGCCGCAGCAGATCCATCGATCAATGTAAATCAACTGGTTAGTCCAGATATGCGGTCTTTATTAAATCAGGCCCGTAAACGCTGTTTGTCAGAACTACAAACTGAGTTAAAACAAGCACCTCAGCCAATCTTTTAAAAAATTCAGACTTAAGGCCATCCTTAAGCTATTTAAAACGGCAGTCGATTGAATATAAGACCCTAACCGTAACACTGATGTTTGTTTAAGGCGCCGCAGACCATTTACTCGATCACCTTGGTACTCAAAGTTATTACCAGAAATTGTGCAAATAAAAATTGCCAGTAGTCTATCAGGCGATCCCAAATGGCTATCATCGGGGTGCATTAGGCCATAGTCCAAAATATACGGCTGAATTTTTAAAGAGCTTACAACTGGCCAGCATTGCAAAGGTGTATAAATGAGATAAGTAAGCTGGCAATAAAAGCTTAACTTCTAAAGCACTTTTATTGAAGGATGAACCAAGTGATGAATGATTTTCTTCTACCGTAAAAATGAATTTCCTAAATATCTAAAATAACTGGTTTAAGAGCCGGTTTTTTTGTAAATAACATGACTTTATTTTATTCACCGATGCATTTGAAACGTCATTAGACTTGTCCTCGAAGTCTAATCGCGCAACATATGAATTATATCTCGCTTTAATTCATCCCATTCAGTAAAGTTGGGTACGATCAACAAGCTTTGCGACACAAAGCCATAACACACTCTTTGTATATTTAAAGCCATTGGCTTGAGCTTTTCCTCGTTATTTATAAAAGGCTTAAGCATGTGTTGCCACATTTGCACCATCATGACATAACTTTTACGGTAACTTTCAATATCTGAAATCCGCCGTTCCAATAAAAACACCTGTGACCATAAAAACTGCTGCGCTTGAATTTGCTCAATTTGAAAGTGGATGATTTGCTGTAAATACTCTTGAAAATCCAAATCTGTGGATAACTTCATCAGCGATTGTGCATAAGTTTTCATCTGTTCGGCATTGTGTTTCACATGCAAATGAATGGTTAGCGCAATCAAATCTTCCTTCTTGGAAAAATATTCATAAAATGTCCCTAAGCCAACGCCTGCAAGGTCGGTAATTTCACGAATGGTAATTTTGTCGGCAGGGCGCTCATGCAAAAGCCGAACAAAACTTTCCTGTAAGGCTTCTTGGGTGAGCTTTGCACGTGATTGACGAGGCTTACGCCGTATCTGAATGGCTGAATTCTTCATATTGTTAAGCGCTGAAAACCGAACGTCTATGCTTTAAATTTTCTCTATACTGAAATGAAAAGCAAACAAGAACAAGTGGAAAATATAGACGATGAATACATTAGAACAGCCATGGATGACGCATCAAATCAGCAACCAATTTGATGAACTAGAAAACTACAATCTATTTTCAAGCGATACGGTTTTACATGAAATCTTAAAACGCTGCAGCAGCCATGATCAGCCGACTTTATGCGAAATGGGCAAAGTGGCAGGTTCGAGTGAATACTTTCAGCATGGGGCTTTAGCCAACAAACATACCCCAATTTTACATGCCTTCGATGCGCGAGGCCGCCGTACTGACTTTATCGAGTTTCATCCTTCATGGCATAAATGGATGGGACTCAACCGCCAGTTTGATACCCATGCACATCCATTTAATCAGCCAAATTCCAAGGCAAAATGGGTGGAATGGGCAGCACGTTTTTATTTAGCAGGTCAGGTCGAGTGCGGCAATTTATGTCCAAATTCAATGACACTCGGCAGTATTCCACTCATTCAGCGTGAACCTGAACTGTGGGCCAAAATTGGAGAGAAACTACTATCGACTGAATATGATGAACGCGATGTACCGATTGCGCAGAAAAAGTCGATTTGGCTCGGTATGGGCATGACTGAAAAGCAGGGCGGTTCAGATGTACGTGCTAATGAAACTATAGCTGTGCCTATGGCAGAAACAGGACGAGGCAAAGCTTATTTGCTGACAGGGCATAAATGGTTTTTCTCTGCACCAATGTGTGATGCGCATTTGGTGGTGGCAAAAACCGAACAAGATGGCTTGGCTTGTTTCTTTGTGCCGCGTTGGCTGGAAGATGGCACGAAGAATAATATTCAGGTGCAACGCCTAAAAGAAAAAGTCGGTAACCGCAGTAATTCAAGCTCGGAAGTCGAATTCAAAAATGCGTGGGGCATTATGATTGGTGAGGCAGGGCGTGGCATTCCAACCATTATTGAAATGGCGAACTATACTCGTCTGACCTGTTCGGTCGGTTCGAGCGCCATGCTGCGTCAAGCTTTGGTGCAATGCATTGCTTATACCCGTCAGCGTCAGGCTTTTGGTAAACATTTGATTGAACAACCCTTAATGCGTGCAGTTTTGGCAGATTTGGCTTTAGAGAGTGAAGCAGCGACGCAGCTCAGTTTCCATTTGGCGCAGTGCTATGAATCGGATGATACTTTGTCTGTGGCATGGAAACGCATCATGACCCCAGCAGCCAAGTTTTGGATTTGTAAGCGTGCGGTGGAACTGACAGGTGAGATGATGGAAGTCTTTGGTGGTAATGGCTATGTCGATAACGGCATCATGGCGCGCATCTTTAAAGAAGCACCTGTGAATACCATTTGGGAAGGTTCAGGCAATGTCATGTGCCTAGATGTGCTGCGCGCGATTGGGCGTGATCCTGAATCTATTGAGGTGCTGTTTAAAGATTTGGCCAGTACAGCAAGTACAGATGAAAGCTTGCAAACAGAATTGCAGGACTTGTTCAGGTTGTTCCATCAATCGCCTGAAGATTTACAATTTATGGGGCGCAGTTTGGTCAGTCGTTTAACGGTACTTGCACAAGCGGTGTTATTGAAACGCTATGCGCCTGATTATGTAGCAAATGGTTTTATTCAAAGCCGTTATAGCGCTAAACACGGGCAAGTGGTGGGGATGTTGGATGCCAAAATGGTCGATGTAGAGCGTTTGTTGGAACGGGCTTTCGCAAGTTAAATACAATGTATTTCCCTCTCTTAATGGGAGAGGGTTTTGGAGATGGGAATAATGTGGGAAAACAATTTTTTATGGACATGGGACTAACTACGCTGTATCAAAAAGCCATAGGAAAGTGCTTGAAAAAATCTAAAAATAGACCAATATATGCACTACAGCACGAAGGTGCTGTATAGGCAAAAGGTGAATGCAAATGGCAAAGAAAAAAGTCCTGCCTGAAGTTGAAGTTCGCAACTTCGTGGCAAAACACATGAATGATTTTAACAAAAGCCAAACTTTTGTAGATCGAAAGAAAAATGCGAAACGTGGCTATGACAAGCACAAAAAAGGGAGATACTCAAATGACTATCTCCCTTTTTATTGGTCTGTATTTTTATAATTTAACTGACTATTCGTGTCGCTGATTTCACCATATCACCTAGACCATGAGTCTTAAAGTAATACTCCATTAAGCTTTTCACCATCAGTGGATTATTCATGCTTAAGGCACGATCTAAGAGCTCTTTTGCATCTGGCATCGGCACATGGCAGATGGCTTTACGAACTTTCAGGATATTACTCGAACTCATCGATAGGGTATTAAAGCCCATTGCCATCAATAAAATAGCGGTGAGTGGATCACCAGCCATTTCCCCGCAAATACTAATCGGCTTGTCGTATTTATGACATTCTTGCACCAAACGAGTCAGCGCACGAAGTACGGCTGGGTGTGAGTGTGAATAGACATTGGCAACACGTGGGTTATTACGATCCACTGCGAGTAAGTATTGTGTTAAATCGTTTGATCCCACTGAGAAGAAGTCAACCAATTCAGCAAATTCATCGATCTGTAACAGCACACTCGGTACTTCGACCATGATGCCGATTTTGGGTTTGGTAATTTTCACCTGTTCTTCTTCTTGCACCGCTTGCCAGTCACGATCGAGCAAATACAACGCTTCTTCGACTTCGCTGACACTGGTCACCATCGGCAGCAAAATATGCAAGTTGTTGAGGCCAATACTGGCTTTGAGCATGGCGCGAATTTGGGCTGAAAAAATCTCAGGATGATCGAGGGTAAAGCGAATCCCACGCCAACCCAGAGCTGAGTTTTCTTCTTCAATCGAGAAATAAGGCAGGTCTTTATCTGCACCAATATCGAGGGTACGCATCACTACGGGTTTATTGGCAAAATGACTGAGCTGTTGACGATAAATCGCGCGCTGTTCTTCTTCACCTGGGAAGCGATCACGCAGCATAAATGGGATTTCAGAACGGTATAGACCGACACCTTTGGCGCCACGTTGTACACCGCGAACTACATCGATCATCAAGCCGGTATTTACAAACAATCGAACTGCGACGCCATCAGGGGTGATGGCATCTTTGGTTTCGTATTGCTTCAGATCTTTAGCAATTTGCTCTTCTTCTTTTTGAATCTCTTTATAACGTGTGCGTAAACGACGAGGTGGATTGATGAATACACGACCTTGATGTGCATCGACAATCATTTCGACATCATCAAGGGTGTTAATCGGAAGTTCAGTCACACCAACCACAGTTGGAATGCCGAGAGCACGCGCCACAATCACCATGTGTGAGTTCATGGCACCTTCAGTGGTCACAATCGCTGCGATTTTATCGACTGGGAGTTCAACCAAAGCAGCTGTAGAAATTTCTTCACCAATTAAAATACTTTCATCGGTGATTTCACGGTGACTAGCATCTGCTTCTTGCAAAAAGGCCAAGATACGACGCCCTAGATCTTTTAAGTCTGAAACACGCTCACGGAGATAGTCATCCTCCATCTGTGCAAAGAGCGCAATGTGTTTATCAATGACAATGCGAACAGCACCTTGTGCCCAGTTACCGTCGCGGATTTCACTTTTGATTTCCGCGGGGAGGGCATTGGCATCGAGCATCCGTAAGAACACGCTAAATAATGCCCGTTCTTCAGCCATGAGGGCATCTTGCATTTTTTCATCAAGCGACTGAATTTCTTGGCGAACTGCGTCTATGGCATTGTCGAGTAATTCGAGCTCCTCACTAATGTCATCAGCTTCACGATCAGGCACTGAAGCCAAGTCAGCAGGTGGATATAAGATGACTGCACGACCTAGAGCAATGCCGCCTGAACCTGAAATGCCTTGGAAGGTTTTATAGGCTGGGAGGTTGTTCGGTTTACGAAAGACTTCGATATTCCCGACGGCATGTGCATGGGCAATCACCCCTGAAAGCTGAGCGCATAGGGTCACGAGGAAGGATTCGGCAGCTTCGCTAAAGTCTTGAGGTTCTTTGTTTTGAACCACCAAGACACCCATAACTTTACGGCGATACATTACCGGAACACCGAGGAAGGAATTGTAAATTTCTTCCCCGGTTTCTGGCAGATACATAAAGCGTTCGTGTTTGGGAGCATTGTCTAAGTTGACGATTTCTTCACGTTGTCCAACTAAGCCGACCAAACCTTCACTGGTATGCAAAGAGACATGCCCAACGGCTTCAGGGTTTAAACCCTTAGAAGCCATCAGTAAATAACGATGGTTTCGTTCATCAAGCAAGTAGATTGAGCAGACATCCACATGCATGGCTTCTGCCACTTGATTGACCATTATGTCTAAAGATTCATGCAAACTGGCTGACGCATTAATCTCTTGGACTATGCGTCTTAATGTATCCAGCTGCATGTTCGACATCGTGTCTGCTCCAAAATTTATTCTGCTTTATTTATAACAACACTCATCCTAAAAATCTGCATCCATTCTGCAAATTTTTACGGCTTTTGTGGAAGCTGACTGCACAGTTCCACCATGGCTTTACGATATACATCGCGTTTAAAATTGACCACTTGTCCTAGTGGGTACCAATAGCTGACCCATTGCCATTGATCAAACTCAGGTGGATCTGACAAATCAAGCTGAATATGCTGTGCTGAAGCTGTCAGTTTCAATAAAAACCACTTTTGCTTTTGACCAATACAAACGGGGGCTGAATCGGTACGTATATACCGATGTGGCAAACGATAGCGCAACCACCCTTGGGTTTGTGCTATCACCTGGACGTGTTCGGGCAGTAAGCCAACTTCTTCTCTCAGCTCACGGTAAAGTGCCTGTTCGGGGGTTTCTCCATGTTGGATACCTCCTTGTGGAAATTGCCAGGCATTGTGACCAATGCGCTTTGCCCATAAAACTTGTCCAATGTCGTTTGCCAAAATGATCCCGACGTTGGGTCGGAAACCTTCTGAATCGATCATTTGGCTACCTAAATATTGTGTAATTTATGACTTTGCTCACGGGGACGTTTATTTCTGTGTCCATCTCGAAAAAGCAAAGTGTAAAAATGTTAAAATTGTTATGATCTTAACGAATTTCTATCGACTAGCGGAGATAGATTTACAATTTTTTTCTTAAATTTCAGCTTTTACGAGTATTTTCATGAAATTGGCACTGTTTGACCTTGATCACACCTTATTAAATACCGACTCAGACCATTCTTGGGGGGAGTTTTTGGTCAATGAAGGCTTGGTTGATCCAATTCGTCATCGTGCCATGAATGACAAATTTTATGATGATTATAAAAAAGGCCAGCTTGACCCGATTGCCTATAACGAATTTGTATTTGAGTTTTTAACCCAACATGACAATGCCTACTTAACTGAGTTACATCAGTTGTTTATGAAAAAAGTTATTCGTGCGCAAATGCGTCCAGAGGGCTTTGCTGCCATTCAGCGCCATCAAGATGCAGGGCATCAATTGGTCGGGATCACCGCAACGTCTGATTTTATTACCGCACCGATTTTTCGTGAATTCGGCATTACTGAAATCATTGCGACCAATGCCGAAGTTGTGAATGGTAAATATACAGGTAAAGTAATTAATACTCCGTGCTATCAAAAGGGCAAATTAGTCCGTTTGAATCAATGGTTAGAAGGTCGTGATGTGACAGAGTCCTGGGCCTATTCAGATTCAATCAATGATCGATTCTTATTGGAATATGCGGATCATGCAATTGCAGTCAATCCAGATGATCGTTTAGAGGTCCTAGCAAAAGAACAAGGTTGGGACATTCAAGACTGGTCAATTCAAGCCTAAAGATGAACAGGAAAAAAAGCATCTTGAGATGCTTTTTTATTTGATGTTCTTTTGATTAACCCTCGACTCACTTATTTGAACTATCGCTCCGTATGCAGACAGAAGCTTCTTTTAAACATTTAATTCAAATCTTTATTGGGCCACGTGCTCAATCTTATTTAAAGTTCATAGAACAACAAGGTGGGCAGAACAGTGGCCTGAGTTGGGCGGGGTTAATTTTTGGGCCCTATTGGTTACTCTATCGGAAGATGTATCGCTATTTCTTCTTATTCTTTGCGGTTGGTTTTTTGATTAGTATGTTGGCACTCATCATCGGAGTGCCTGATCAAGTCTTGATGGGGCTAGCATTGATTCCTAACCTCATACTCGCTGGCATCGGAAAGCGGCTTTATAGCGATTTTGCGGTGCAAAAGACCAAAGCCTATATGCAGCAGCCGAAATATAGTGAGCAGGTGTTTGCTGAAGAAGGCGGAGTGAACTGGGGGCTGCCTTTGTTGTTGGTATTTATTCAATCGGTCGTGATGATTATGCTCAGTTTGCCTTTTATTCAATTTTCACCGCTGTAGAATTCTGTAATTGAGTGCGTGTCCGTTCCGTGTTATATCCTTAAAACAGAATAATTTTGTATCCATAAACAATAAGTTTTAACACGGAGAATGACAATGAGTGTACGTCCACGCATGACTCATCTATTTGAACAACTGGGTTTAGATTCGAGTGAAGACGCGATTGCTTTATTTATCGTGACGCATCAACTCAGTGCCCAAACTAAAATTACCGAAGCAGATTATTGGACAGATGCTCAGCGCCAGTTCTTGGCCGAAAAAATTAAGTCAGATGGTGAGTGGGCGATTATTGTCGATCAATTGAATGAATCATTACATGAAGATTCATTGACGAAATAAAACCGACAGGTCTTCCTTGGTTTTTTTAATGGGATCGGCTGAAATAGGTGATCCCATTTTTGATGCAAAAGAAATTTAAGCGACCCTTCAACATATAGAAAATTATTCGCTTTTTCTAAATGCTTAAACAGATGAATATAAAAAGCCACCATAGCGGTGGCTTGATTAATAATTGAATTTTGTAGGCAAAAAAATGAATTAGATGTGTTTCATCAATTCAACCAGCTTTTGTGCAGCAAGTGACTGAGTACGGCCTGGGTGCCATACCATGCCCAATTGACGATTCATGTTTGAAGGTAAATTCAGTTGTTTTAAATCTTGGTTCAATAAGGTTTTAGGAAGGACTGACCAACCGAGACCAATGGAAACCAACATACGAATCGACTCGAGTGAATTATTGCTCATGGTGACTTTTGGTTTCAGGCCATACTTTTCAAACTCAGCCAAGGTAATTTGACTGGTATAGGTTTGCGCCGCAGGCAAAAGACTTGGGTATTGGATCAAATCTTCTAAGGTTAAATGTTCAACTTGCGCCAAAGGATGGAAAGGTGCAACCACGAATACCAGTGGATCATTCCATGTCGTAATGTATTTTAAACGGCTGTCACCTTGTGGCGGTAAGGTTAAAAATGCCAATTCTAAGTCGCCAGCCAAAACTTGCTCATGGGCCTGTTCAGAATCAACAAAGTGTACATCTAAGGTTACTTCCGGAAACTGTTGTACATATTGACGCAAATGCGCTGGTAAATGGTGTAAGCCGATATGATGACTGGTACCAATTTTCAGTTTACCTTGAACCTGACCTTGCTCATGGCTGAGCGTATGGTGAATATCGCCCAACTCATTCAGCCAGCTTTTTACTTTTGGCAAGAGAGAGTTTGCTGCATGCGTCGCTTGAACACCACGACCCGCGGATTCAAAAAGTTTGACACCGAAGTATTCTTCTAAACTGTGAATACGCTTGGTTACAGCAGGTTGCGTGATGAAGAGCTGATCTGCTGCCAAAGAGATCGAACCAGTTTCCATAACTTTTACAAAGGCTTCAAAGGCTGCGAGATTCATCTTCATTCCTATAAAGAATTTTTATGCTTAGTCTCATTGTTATAATATTTTAAGAATAAATCAAAGGGAAAGTTGTATCTTTTGATTTAAAACTAGGCGTTCAAGCCATACTACGCGTTAAATCTGAGGGGATTTTTCGAGTTCTATAGCGTTATTCGAGTGCTTGATTGTTGCATGATTCGAGATTGAGCTGTGACGTTTTCAGCTCAAATGCGCTGTTACAAAGTTGTTTTTTAAACCGAAACCACAGTTATGCATAATATAAAAAATATAGGGCTGAAAAGTATTTTTAACCGTTGGAATTAAAGAGGAGCGATGACGTTTCTTTTTAATTCAGTATTGAACTAAAAAAAAATGAACTCAAGTTTTGATGGCTTGGGGAACATACTTTTCAGTGAATAATTATAGCAACAGGTACAGTCAGGGCTGCATCGATTAGCGATGTTGTACCTCACAGGGAGAAGGCGATGGATATTAAACACATTAAAAATTTATTGGATATCTTTGAAGGGACAGTCGAAAAGCGCTGTGCAATATATGAAATCGCAGATGACGAAGACGACGAAAACCGTGCAGCAGCGGAGTGTAATGCGGCAAAAAACAAACTGATTCTTGCGATAGAACAATTGGTTGAGGCGCATGATCAACTGGCTTTACAGCAAAAAACCAAGCTTTGATGAGCTGTCTACAATTGAATCTATAGGATGAAAAGAATAGAAAGTTAAAGTGAATGGAATATAAGAACGTTTTAAGGTCATTAAAAAAACCACCGTGATGGTGGTTTTTTTACAAGGAGCAGGGTTCGATTAAGCGGGGATATTTTCCTCTACAGCTTTATCTTTCTTTTCCCAGACTTTTTCGTGGAAGAAAAAGGCAACCGCTTGAACAGTTGGTTCAAGTAAACTTAATGTAATAGCCATTGCAATACTGCCTGTCACGTAATAACCAACCAACATCGCAACCGTGATATGCATGATGTAATAGCTCAAGGTTTTTTTGAACATGCGCTGATTATTTTCGACGAACTTGTTAATGTGTGCCATGAAAATGCTCCTTGTTAAATTGATAAATCTTGGCAATGAGTTAATAATAATGATTCTTATTTGCAATGTAAAAGAGAAAATTCAATTTATGATCATTGAATTTTTAAATTACTGTTTAAAAATGGCAGAAAGTGAACAAAAAGTCGGAGAAAACTCTAAAGTTTCATCTACTGAAAGTATTGAAGTGAGCGTGTTTTAAACGCATTAATGGTCTTTAAAATGCAGCGGAAATCAGCAGTTAAATATCATTCCTATAAGTTTTTAAACTAATAAAAATGATAAATTAGATTTATGTGAATACGTGGTTATAATCGATTTAACGAAAGAATTTACCCAGTCCAGTGGAGCAAATCGACATGGCAGGCGAAACCCAAAAAACGGAAACCCAAACAAAAAAAACCTTGTATGACAAATTGTGGGATGACCATCTAGTAAAACAACGAGATGATGGCTCTTCATTATTGTATATCGACCGTCATTTATTGCATGAAGTGACTTCTCCACAAGCTTTTGAAGGTCTACAACTTGCAGGTCGTAAACCATGGCGTTTAAGCGCTAACGTTGCAACGCCAGACCATAACGTACCTACTTCTACTAAGGAGCGTGCTGAAGGTATTGCGGGTATTGAAGATGATACCTCACGTATCCAAGTGCAAACTTTAGATGACAACTGTAAAACTTTTAATGTTGCCCAGTTTGACATCAATGATGTGCGTCAAGGTATTGCGCATGTGGTTGGGCCAGAACAAGGTTTAACCTTGCCAGGTATGACCGTGGTGTGTGGTGACTCACATACTGCAACGCATGGTGCTTTTGGTTGCTTGGCTCATGGTATCGGCACATCTGAAGTTGAACACGTGTTGGCGACTCAATGCTTAGTTCAAAAGAAAATGAAGAACATGTTGGTGCGTGTTGACGGTCACTTGGGTCAAGGCGTAACTCCTAAAGACGTGGTTTTAGCAATTATCGGTAAAATCGGTACGGCAGGTGGTACAGGTCACGCAATTGAGTTTGGTGGTCAAGTGTTCCGTGATATGTCGATCGAAGGTCGTATGACGGTGTGTAACATGGCGATCGAAGGTGGCGCGCGCGTGGGTATGGTGGCTGTTGATGACAAAACCATTGCCTATGTAAAAGACCGTCCATATGCACCGAAGGGCGAACAGTGGGATGCTGCAGTAGAATATTGGAAGACTTTAGTGTCTGATGAAGGCGCGCATTTTGATACTGTTGTGGTGTTGCAAGGTGAAGAGATTGAGCCACAAGTGTCTTGGGGGACTTCTCCTGAAATGGTGATTCCTGTATCTCAAGCAGTGCCAACTTTAGAACAAGCCAAAGATGACGTACAGCGTAATGACTGGACACGTGCATACAACTACATGGGCTTAGAAGCGGGTCAGGCATTGGCTGATATTCAATTAGACCGTGTATTTATTGGTTCATGTACCAACTCACGCATCGAAGATATTCGTGCAGCGGCTGAAGTGGCCAAAGGTAAAAAAGTGGCGGCATCGATTAAGCAAGCCATGGTGGTACCGGGTTCAGGTTTAGTCAAAGCACAAGCAGAAGCAGAAGGCTTAGATAAAATCTTAATCGAAGCGGGCTTTGAATGGCGTGAGCCGGGTTGCTCAATGTGTTTGGCAATGAATGCTGACAAGTTGCAACCGGGTGAGCACTGTGCATCGACGTCAAACCGTAACTTCGAAGGTCGTCAAGGTAATGGTGGTCGTACGCATTTGGTGAGTCCAGCAATGGCAGCAGCTGCGGCAATCGCTGGTCACTTCGTTGACGTTCGTACCTTCTAATCAGGGCTAATAGGAGCAAATCGCATGAAAAAATATACCGTTGAACAAGGTATCGTTGCACCATTAGACCGTGCCAATGTTGATACAGATTTAATTATTCCAAAACAGTTTTTGAAATCTATTAAGCGTACAGGCTTTGGTGCCAACTTATTTGATGAGTTGCGCTATTTGGATGAAGGCTATTTAGGTCAAGACATTTCAAAACGTCCAATTAACCCAGATTTCGAATTGAATAAACCGCGTTATCAAGGTGCGTCGATTTTGATCTCTCGTGCAAACTTTGGTTGTGGTTCGAGCCGTGAGCATGCGCCTTGGGCATTAGAAGAATATGGTTTCCGTACCGTCATTGCACCAAGCTATGCGGACATTTTCTTTAATAACAGTTTCAAAAATGGCATGTTGCCAGTGATCTTGTCTGAAGAGATCGTCGATCAGTTATTTAAAGAATGTGCTGCATCTGAAGGCTATCAATTAACCATTGATTTGGCTGCGCAAGAAGTACGTACACCGAGTGGTGAAGCATTTACATTTGAAGTTGATCCATTCCGTAAACACTGCTTATTGAATGGCTTGGATGATATCGGTTTAACCTTACAAGCTGCCGATGATATTCGCGCTTATGAAGAAAAAACCAAAGCATCTCGCCCTTGGGTATTTGCAGAAATTAAAGCTTAAGTCAGTGTCACTGTAGAACTTCTTAGTAGTCAGTCGGCTTAAGTCTTGCTAATATCAGGCGAAACAAAATTTATACGTTAGCCAGAATTTATCAGGTTGGGTTCGAAAAATGAAAAAGTTCTTCGGTCAGCTGGTTGTAACGGGAGCGCTGTTCGCAACGCTCTCTGCCTGTCAAAGCTTTGACACGGCACGCATTAAAAATGTGAAAGAAACTGAAAGTACAAAAAATAATGCTCTGATTTACTGTGCAGGTACAGCGCATTGTGAATTTGAGCGTTTTGATCAAATACAGGTGGTTGATCCAAATAATCAACATGTACAACGTGCTGCGATTAAAGCAGGCATTGTACGGTTGAATGGTCGTTCATTGTCTGAGCCTAATCCTTTGTATTTGTCTGTACCTTCAGGTCAGCATGAAGTCGTGATTCGCTATTATCCAATTTCTCAGGAAAAAGCAGAGCGCTTGCATGTCATTCACAACTTTAGGTCCAAACACGAGTACACCTTTAAAATGTACCGTGAGCGTTCAAAAAACAGAGGCAGTTTACTGGATAAATCTGCGCCTGATCCGCTCTGTGTAGACTTAAAGCAAGGTGCAAAAACAATTCGACGTTTCTGCCGACCCTACAATGTCCTCACAGGACTTGGTGAGTTTGTAGAAAAGAAACTTTAAATCTGACTGGTAATCAAGCCAGCGTATAAATGGAAAGACTCATGTCAAAACATATTTTGATTTTACCAGGTGATGGTATTGGTCCTGAAATCGTGAAAGCGGCTGAACAAGTGCTGACACGTGTAAACGAGAAATTCAACTTAGGTTTGACTTGGGAACAAGGTCTTTTAGGTGGTGCAGCGATCGATGCGCACGGGTCACCTTATCCAGATGTAACAGCAGCACAAGCGAAGACTGCTGATGCGATTTTATTGGGTGCAGTGGGTGGTCCTAAGTGGGATACCATTGAGCGTTCAATTCGTCCAGAACGTGGCCTATTAAAAATTCGTTCAGAATTAAATTTATTTGCCAATTTACGTCCAGCAATTCTTTATCCGCAGCTTGCAGATGCGTCGAGCTTAAAACCTGAAATCGTAGCAGGTTTGGATATCTTGATCGTACGTGAGTTAACTGGCGGTATCTATTTCGGCCAACCACGTGGTATTCGTGAACTCGAAAACGGTGAAAAACAAGGTTTCAATACTGACGTATATGCAGAATCTGAAATCAAGCGTATTGCCAAAGTTGCTTTTGAAATGGCGAACTTACGTGGTGGTAAAGTGTGTTCAGTGGATAAAGCCAACGTGCTAGAAGTGACTGAGCTTTGGAAACAAACCGTAACTGCGTTAAAAGAAGAGCAGTATCCTGAAATTAACTTGTCTCATATGTATGTTGACAATGCTGCCATGCAATTGGTCCGTGCGCCAAAACAGTTTGATGTGATCGTGACTGGTAACTTGTTCGGCGATATCTTGTCTGATGAAGCGGCGATGTTAACCGGTTCTATCGGCATGCTGCCATCGGCTTCTTTAGATGAAAATGGTAAAGGTATGTATGAACCTTGCCACGGTTCAGCACCAGACATCGCAGGTCAAAACATTGCGAACCCATTAGCAACAATTCTGTCTGTTGCTATGATGCTACGTTATACCTTCCGTGAAGAAGCGGCGGCAAAAGCAATTGAAGATGCTGTAGGTAATGTCTTAGATCAAGGCTTACGTACAGGTGACATCATGTCAGAAGGCAGTACTCAAGTCGGTACTGTTGAAATGGGTCAAGCTGTAGTTTCTGCATTGAACTAATGGCGAATCAAAAAACGCAGCGTTTATGCTGCGTTTTTTTGTGCCTAGAAATTATCAATCTTAGAATTGATGCGCTAACAGGTGCGACCAGTTAATCGGACATCAGTTGCAATATTATGCTTTAAGCGAAATTGAATAAGGCAGTTTAACTCAACCTCATAGCGTGTATTTCCACTGGGAATCGGCACAGCAGCGCCGCTGCCCATGCCCATTGCGGGATTTTCAGCCATCGGTAAAGGAATACTGATCGGGCGTGCGACACGATAACGGAGGTAGTCAGAACTGACCTCTACGGGAGAGGTTCTTTGATAGCCGAGTTTGCTGAGATTAAGTTCTGCTTGAATCGTTTGGCTCGATTGACCAATAAATGAGGCTAAATAGCGTTCACGTTCAACGGAGGATATCGTTGATGTCGTGCTACAGCCAGCCAAGCATACAATGCTTAGAACGCATCCCATGCTCAATATTGGGCGAATAAAACGCTGATCTTTGTAAACCTGATGTTCTAAAATAAATTTCATGGGTCAGTTCCTCACGAAATAAATTCAGTTTAGTCAGATCGGTCTGTATAACACTGTAGTCATTTGATACACGGTCATCCGAGCAAGATTAGCCTCTAGTATTCTCATGCAGGATCAACAAGCTCTGCCAACATAGTCAATGGATTCAACTATTTGATTGCGTAATTTGAACTCGATTTTACATTCCATATCGACAGTGACACCACCTTTAGACGGCGTTGGGATAGGGGCGCCCATGGCTATACTGGTGCCGATATTTGGTGTACCAATCGGGATTGGCATCGAGCGTAAAATGGTATAGCTAAGTTTTTCGTTGCTTTGTACGGGTGCTCCCATCACTTTATAGCCCAATTGACTCAAGTTGAGCTCTTTACGAACTTGATCAGCTGGCTGTCCAATATAGTGTTGTAGGGATTGATTGAGTTGCTTTTGGCCTGTCGTGGCGCAAGCCACACAAAAGATAGCACCGACTAATCCTAGATGTTTCATATGATTTTATGTCCTTATATTTTGAATTTTATAATCGAATTTTTATGTTTTTAGACTGTAAAGCAAATTTGCAGTCAATTTTTATCATTGTATTGAAATAAATACAAAAAAAGCCACTGATAAAGTGGCTTTTTCGCTTCGCTAAAACTTAGCGCGCACGGTAAGTGATACGACCCTTAGTCAAATCATAAGGTGTCATTTCTACTTTAACACTGTCGCCAGTCAAAATACGGATATAGTGTTTACGCATTTTGCCAGAGATGTGAGCAATCACTTCATGACCGTTTTCTAAACGTACACGGAACATAGTATTAGGAAGCGTCTCGGTGACAACGCCTTCGAACTCGATGAGTTCCTCTTTATTGGCCATAGCCTACCTGAATGAATAAATTAGCAAGGCGCAAATTATAGTCAATTTTTTTTCAGAATACAAGCCGTAAAAGGCTTTGAACTGATCGACTGTCAGTAAAATAAGCGAACAATTCAGTTAAATATTTTCAACAAAAAATGTGCAGTAACAGTTGTCAGTTTGGTCAATCGCAGTTAATCTAAAATCAATCTTTTTAGGTATAAATGAAGTACATACAAGGAAGGTTCTGGAGTGGGTCAGCTAACTGATGCATCTGTTGTGTTGCGTTTAGGGTATCAAGCGATTCGTCGTGCCGGATTGCCAACAGAAGAAATTTTAACAAAAGCGGGTGTGGCATTAAATCAGGTTGAAACCAATGACCGTACCCCATTGAATGCGCAATTTGCGTTCTGGGTGGCTGCAGAAGAAGTCAGTAAGGATCCTGATATTGGTTTGCATCTGGGAGAGCATTTGCCTTTATATCGAGGGCAGGTGATTGAACACTTATTTATTTCATCTGAGAATTTTGGTGAAGGTTTAAAGCGGGCTTTGGCGTATCAACGCCTAATTAGCGATGCCTTTCATGCGCAATTGGTGATTGAAGATGACCGCTGCTATTTGACCAATGGTCATCAGCCTTGGGCAGAAAATATCGTGAATCGTCATTTTTCTGAATGCGCGATGTCCGGTGTTTTGCGTTTCTTTAAGTTTATTACTGAAGGGCGTTTTCAGCCGATTTATATCGACTTTAACTTTAGTCAGGGCGCGCCAGATGATGAGTATTTCCGTGTTTATGAATGCCCTGTGAGCTTAGGGCAGAAAGAAACCCGATTGTATTTTGATCCGGCTATTTTAGAGTATCAATTGTGGCAGGCAGAACCTGAGTTATTACAATTGCATGAGCAGTTGGCGATTGAAAAACTTCAGGAGTTGGCGCGTTATGATTTGGTCGGTGAAGTTCGCCGTGCTATTGGTTCAACGCTAGAAAGTGGTGAAACCACGCTTGAAACGGTCGCTGCGCAGCTCAACATTACCCCGCGTCGTTTACGGACTCAGTTGTCAGAAGCCAATACCAGTTTTCAGCAAATTTTGTCAGACTATCGCTGTCGTTTGGCTAAAAAATTATTGGCCAATACCAATGAAAGTGTGGAGCGCATTGTGTACTTAACGGGTTTTTCTGAACCAAGTACGTTCTATCGTGCATTTAAACGCTGGACCAATGAAACGCCTGTGGAATATCGTAAACGAAAGCAGCGTTAACGTTGAACATTTAAAAGTATTCCCTAAACAGAATCCCCCCTTTTTCAAAGGGGGACTTTCATTTTAAAGCTTAGCAATAATGGAGAAAATGACACTCCTCCCACTGTGAAAGTGAGGTTGGGAGGGATTGTTTATTCAGGCATATTTAGCCAATGTGGTCCTAACGGAACTTGAGGAAGTTCAAACTGAGCTGGATAGTCTGCATGGATAAAATATAGTCCATCGGGTGGTGCGGTGACACCTGCTGCTTTACGATCTTCAGCAGCAAAAATATCGTCAATATGGTCAACGTCATACATACCTTGCCCAATTTCCAACAAACAGCCCATGATGTTACGCACCATATGATGTAAAAAACCATCGGCCTGAATATCTAGGACCAAGTAGCATCCGTGTTGGATCAGACGGCAATGGCTGACATGACGAACAGGCTGATTGGACTGACAGGCTGCGGCACGGAAGCTTTCGAAATTATGAGTGCCTTCAAATTTGGCCGCGGCACGTTGCATTTTTAGCACATCTAGCTTGGCATAAACATGAGTCACTTGCTTGTGCAGTAAAGCTGGACGTTGTGGATTGTTATAGACCACATAGCGATAACGGCGCGCTTGCGCCTTAAAGCGGGCATGGAAGTCCTGATCCATTTCCTTAATCCATTGGATGGAAATATCACGGGGTAATTGGCTATTACTGCCCATTAACCATCCACGAATGGGACGAATCGCCTGAGTATCGAAATGTGCCACCATATTGGTTGCATGGACGCCCGCATCTGTTCTGCCAGCGCCGTGCAACATGATTGGCTCATTGGCCACTTTACTGAGGACGGTTTCAATGGTTTCTTGCACGCTTGGTACGCCCGGTTGCTGAGTTTGCCAGCCCTTGTATTGCATGCCACAAAACTCAATCCCAATCGCAAAACGTTGCATAGTTACCTCAAATGACTTAATCGTTCCAATGCGCAGTCCAGTCTGCGGCACTGCCGTATTGTAAATACATTTTCAAACATTTGGCATAAAGATCTGCATGACCCAAACAATAGCTTAGTAATATTCCACTGTCTTTGACCCAGTCACTCACAGCATAGCGTTGATCTATACCGCCATGAACAACCTGTGTACTTAAAATAATTTTGCAATTTTTTTGTTGTATAGCCTTCAATACATTGAGTAATTCAGCATCAACGGCAATGTTGCCTGTACCAAAACCTTGCAAAATTAAAACATCTGGCGTGTGTGTAAGCAGGATGGCTAAATTTTGACTGTGTAGATCAGTTGCTATCGGTTGCCACATCCAATTCAGGCAATTGAAATGAGCTGCTTTGTCTAAATCATTGGCTTGAACAATATACGGCGATGTCAGCATTGAAAGTGGCTGTGTGGCTGGCAGCCCATCAAAGGCTTTCAGATCGGTTGTATGTACTTTTAGTGCGGATTGAGCATGCATTAATTGATGATGAAAGGCCAAATAAACCCCAACACTCGATTGGTGTACCGATTCCAATGCAAAATTTAAATTGTAGATGGCATCGGTAAATTCACGGGTGTTGTCACCAGCCACATTAAACAGCGGATATTGGCTGCCTGTTAGCACGATATGAGCAGACTGTGCCATAAAGTGTGCAAGTACTGCGCCGGCATAGCTAAGCGTGTCTGTGCCATGAATAATTACGAAATGCTGAAATTGTTGTAATTGTAAACTTTGAATTTGTTGGATCAGTGCCAGCCAGTCGGGTGCAGTACAAGCACTACTGTCACGAATGACAGGTGCAACAAAACATTCAATGTTTAGGTGTAGTGGCAGCACATGCTGTAATTTAGGTAAAAACGCATTCGCTGGCATGGGGCTTAAAGGTTCACCGATACAACCGAAGGTACCACCCATATAAATAAGAGCAATTTTTTTCATCATAAAAAAAGCAGCCTTGAAAGACTGCTTTAGTTTAAATCGCTTTTGCTTAAGATGCGATTTGATTCAGTAACTGATCTACTTGTTGACGCTGAGCTGAAGAAAACTCAGCCTCTTTTTC
The DNA here is from genome assembly GCF_015218525.1 of Acinetobacter sp. YH12138. Classification (NCBI taxonomy): domain Bacteria; kingdom Pseudomonadati; phylum Pseudomonadota; class Gammaproteobacteria; order Moraxellales; family Moraxellaceae; genus Acinetobacter; species Acinetobacter sp. YH12138. Next base: position 417,805 of record NZ_CP048670.1, read on the forward strand.
AGTTAAAATTTCACGTGCAGCGTCATAAGCACCTAGTTTGATGTATTGCGCTGCCAATTCAAGATTCAATTCAATTTCATTGACTTCAACCAGTTCAGGGAAAGATTTAACCAATGGATCGTTTTGGTCTGTAGCAGATGGGGTTGACGGTGTGCCTAAACCGCTAATGTCAAAACTCACACCACTTGAAGCAAGTGCGGGAGGTTTTTCTTCAGGTGTAGACTCTAAGTTAAACTCTGTTGCAGGAGCAACAACCGCTTCTTCTGTTTTTGCTGTTTCAAAAGCACCTAAGTCAAAGTTTAAGGTTGGAGCTTCAACTTTGTTTTCTTCTACAGCTGGTTTTTCTGTTGTAAATGAAAAATCTAAAGGCTCGATTTTTTCTTCTACAGTTTCTGTTTTGGTTTCAGCCGCAGCTTCAGTGCTTGGGGCAAAGTCCATTACAAAATCAATCGGTTTGATTTCTTCAACGGCAGGAGATGGCTGAGCAATCTCTTCGGTTTTCGGTGTTGCTTCAAGTGCGGGTTCTGGTGAAATTGAAAGCGTGTCAAATTCAAGCGGCTGTATTTTTTCAGCAGGAGCACTTTCAACTGGGGTAGAAATGTCTGCTTTTGCAGGCGTTTCAGTGGTGAAATTAAACTCTAGAGGCTTTTGTTCTTCAGAGATTGGTTTAGTTGGCGCTGAATTCATGAGCGCATCAAAATCTGAGGTATTGTTTGTAATTTTAGGAGTTGATGATGTAGAAGAATGATGAATCGCAATATCTTCATCAACATGTGAATTGTCAAACTCTACTTTTTTTGCTTCAGCTTGTTCTAAAATTTCATCGAGTTCAAGTGAACGAATATGGCTCAGCAATTGGCTGATGGCAAATTCGTCTTTTTGTAAAATGTGAATATCTAATAGATATAGGTATAACTCATGTTGTGAGTTGTCACGTTTTAACGATTGATTGATTTGCGCTTCAGCAGAAAAGAAATTACGTTCTGCAATTAATTTTTCAATTTTGCCACGAGCTTCTGTCGTTAATGGTGTCATTGATTTTTTTTCAATGACACTGTTTTCAACCACTTGAGTTTTCTTCGGAGTCGCTTTAGCTGAAACACCCGTTTTCTTGGTTTTAGTGGATGTTGGTTTGGCTTTATCTGATTCTTGATCTTTTTGGCGTTTGTTTAAAAAAACCAATACGATCACTAAGATCACTAATGGAATCACATAAATCAGCATGTTTTAACCCCTTGGAGATAGAGCGATATAAAGTTGCACTCATCTCTATAAAATCTTGATTGGTAACGTTTTAGTTTATTGGCTTCTTTTATCTGCTTGTTGAGCTTTCAACTGTTGTTGCAGTTGAGCAAGACGAGCATTTAATAATTGAATTCTGTGATCCTTTTGATTTAGCGCCAATTCTAATTGAGTTACGTTTCTCTGTAATTTAACGGTTTTTTCACGAGATGTCATAACTTTTAATGACAACTCTTTCGAAGTTTTATTCTTTTCTGCTGCACTGTTGGCAGAAGATTGTGTCGAATCGTGCGCTTTCTCTGCCACCAGACTCATTTCAGCTTGATTCAGGCGGTATTTGGTTTTGCCTGACTGCTTCGAAGGCACTTTGGCAAGTTCTGCAGCAGAGACTTTTACAGGCTGTTTTGCTTGCTGCATACCATGCAGATTTAAGGCCGCACCACGGCGCAGACGGTTTACATCGCCCTGAATGAATGCATGTTCGTTGCTGTTTTTAATCTGTTGCATGACTTCAGAGACAGGGCGGTTTTGTTCTGTCGCAATACGTGAGGCAATCCCCCAAAGGCTTTCATTTGAGCGAACCACATATTTTGCCGCAGGTGTTGCTGTTGATGCAGCTGCAGTACTTGTTGGTTTTGGTGTAGATGCTGTTGGAGCTGTCGTTGTTGGATTTTCACGTTTTTGTGCTGCCTGCTCCGCAGCAAATTTTTGTGCCAATGGGTCTTTAGATCTTGCAGTTGATGCTGTTGCAGTTTGTGTGGCTTGCATTTCTGAACTGACAGAGCCGGTCGAATTGGTTTTTGTAACTTGCGAAATTGATGTTTCAGCACCTGATGAAGTACTTCCGCTATGTTGCTCCGCAGGCGTAACACTATAATTTTGTGCATGCGTGACAGATTCAATCGCAACAGGCATTGACGTTGCTAATTGTGCTAACTGTGGAGGTGCTTTGGTACTGAGTAATAAGGGTTGTTCTGCAGCTACGGGTGCTTTTGCGGTATACAGTGTGCTAACAGGTAAATTTAAGGCAATATCTTTTTCATTTACAATAACGACAGGTGCTAAAGCACGCTCATTGGCACGTGTTTGATTCGCATTCGACGGCGCTGGATTGCGTTTTAATGGTGTGCGAATTTGTTGCAGGCGTGAAGCATTACCTTCTTTAATATTAACAATAAAATTAAGCTCAGCATCGGTCACTGGACGCGAAGAGGTAATGGTAATTACCCCATTGCCCGCACCATCACGACGCGTAAAGAAGTTTAAATGCCCCGGTGGTTGATGCCCTGTACCCATACTCAACAAATCTTCTGCCGTGGCTAAACTTGCACTGAGCGGCACAGATGTATTTGAGTGGCGAAAATGAATCTCAGCGTACAGCAATTCCCCGGGTGCTGACTGGACTTGTACAGGATCAATGCTGATCGCTTGAATGTTTTGAGATGCAATAACGGCTAAAATGGCGATCTTTAATTTGTTATATACGGTCATCTTAATCTTTAGCTCGAATATATGTCGCATGGCGAAAATTATAGATTAGCGAGTTGTCAAAGAATTGTAAAATATTTACACGACAGTTACATAAAAAAGCCGATCAATTGTGATCGGCTTCCTGTTCATAGACTTAAAAATGCTTAAGCAGTTTTATAATCAATGAGAATTCTTAGCATACGGCGTAAAGGTTCAGCAGCACCCCAAAGCAATTGGTCACCCACAGTGAATGCGCCTAGGTATTCTTTACCCATGTTGAGCTTACGGAGACGACCAACTGGAACAGACAAGGTGCCAGTTACAGCAACAGGAGTCAGATCAGTCATTGAAGCTTCACGCGTATTTGGAACCACTTTAGACCAATCGTTGGCACTTGCGATGATATCTTCGATTTCATCCAATGGAACATCTTTACGAAGTTTTAAAGTCAATGCTTGAGAGTGACAACGCATTGCACCAATACGTACACAGTGTCCATCGATTGGAACGATTTGCTGGTTGCCTAAGATCTTGTTGGTTTCAACTTGACCTTTCCATTCTTCTTTCGACTGACCGCTTTCAAGTTGTTTGTCGATATAAGGAATGAGCGAACCTGCTAAAGGCACACCGAAGTTTGCAGATGGGAAACCTTCGCCACGTTGTAACTGTGCAATTTTAGAATCGATATCTAAAATTGGTGAACGTGGGTCATCTAGCAAATCTTTGGTATTGTTGTACAAGTAGCCCATACCTGAAATCAGTTCACGCATGTTTTGCGCGCCTGCACCAGAAGCCGCTTGATATGTCATTGAGGTTGCCCATTCCACTAAATTATTTTGGAATAGACCGCCTAAACCCATTAACATTAATGAAACCGTACAGTTACCGCCCACGAAGGTTTTTGTACCTTTCACTAAGCCGTCTTTGATTACGTTCATGTTTACTGGGTCAAGTACGATGATCGCTTCATCATCCATACGTAAAGTCGATGCAGCATCGATCCAGTAACCATTCCAGTTTTCAGCTTTAAGCTTAGGGAAAACTTCAGTCGTATAATCGCCACCTTGGCAGGTGATAATGACATCCATTTGCTTCAGACTATCAATGTCCGTTGCATCCATAAGTGCTGGGGCAGTCTTACCACCAAACGCAGGGGCTTCACCACCTGCATTACTGGTAGAAAAGTAAAACGGTTCGAAATGAGCGAAATCGTTTTCTTCAACCATACGTTGCATAAGGACGGAACCAACCATCCCGCGCCAACCGACCAGACCTACTTTCATGTCACTTTGCCTCGGTGCGTTAAAAAAATAAAAAGGGGGTTCGAGTGTACCAAAAGGGCGCATAACTGCAAGCGCTACATAATGAAAACACCAATAATATTGTGCAATATATCTTGTTTATGTTACATGCAAAACTGATATAAATTTATGAATCAATAAAAAATAAAGAATATAAGGGAGGCGTAATGATTTGGATTGAAATACTGGCAGGCTTCGTCATTTGGTTGACATTTTGGTCACTCATACCACGAGATGAATGGTGGTTTCGTGGTGCAGATTTTCCGCGTCTGCAAATCTTGGCTTTGGGCATATTTGCCTTCATAGGCTTAATTTTATGGAATGCTGAATGGGACTTGGCGCGTGAAATCATTTTAATTGGGTTGATTGCTGCCTTGGCATATCAATTAAAAATGGTTTTGCCTTATACCTTTATTTGGAAAAAACAAGTCAAAAAAGTTCGTTCAGACCAGTTAGATAAACAGAAACAAATTTCAATCATTGTCTCAAATGTACTTACGCCGAATACTCAATATCACTTATTATTGGCACAAATACAAAAGCATCAACCTGACTTAGTACTCACGCTAGAAACAGATCAAACTTGGCAAAATGAATTGGCAGTGATTGAAGCTGATTATCCTTATCGCGTACCCGTACCTTTGGATAATTTGTATGGGATGCATTTGTATAGCAAGTTAGAACTTAGTGAAACTGAAGTCAAATTTATTCTCAGTGATGAAATTCCTTCGATCCATACCCGAGTCACCTTAGCATCAGGAAATCAGGTTCAACTGTATTGTTTACATCCCAAACCGCCAAGTCCAACAGAAGCCAAAGATTCAACTTTACGCGATGCAGAATTGCTGATTGTGGGCGATCAGATTAAAGATTTAGATGAAAGTTGCATCGTTATGGGGGACCTGAATGATGTGGCATGGTCACGTACTACACGACTCTTTCAACGAATCAGTGGGCTTTTAGACCCACGTGTTGGACGGCATTTCGTAAATACCTTTCATGCCAATTATCCACTGCTGCGTTGGTCGCTCGACCATATTTTTCATAGTACAGATTTTGCATTGGTACACATGGAACGCTTGCCCAATATCGGTTCAGACCATTTTCCAGTCTATGTGGTGCTGCAAACAGGCAGGGTATTTGAGCAAATCCAAGAAGAATTAGAGCAAACAGATGAAGATGAACAAGAAGCGCAAGAGGCAATTCAGGAGGGTATAGAAAAAGCTGAGAAAGAGGAGAAGATTGTGACCGATGAAATCGCCCATGATTATAAGGATGGTACGAAGGCACCTTGATTTTGTTTGATTTAAGAGAAAAGTGTAAGAAATAGCTTACACAGCTTTCGGCTTCTGACGAATGGTCAGGTCAAGTGTATTGACTTATTCTTTGTTCATCGGCACATGGAACTGGGAACGGAACATCCCACTAAGGAAGACGAAGCCGATGGAAGCATCACGGAACGGATGCAGGAAAGGAAAGCCAATAAAAAATAAAAAGAATACTTGTGAAAGCACAACCTCATAGACCCGAGTTTTGCAGGATGCAGAACTCGGGTTTTGCTTTTGTGATATAGAATTTTTTGCTTTTCTTTTGATCAATTTCTTTATACAGTGTGCCAAGAAAAAAAACGATGAATTTCTAATAAAAATATAGGTATGAGACGTTCTATGCTGTCCGAATGGCACCAAAAAATATTGCAGATTACACACTTATCCACCGATGCACTTTCCATTTACCTTGGCTTAATCCTGTTCTTTTTTGTGGCCTTTTGCCATCACCGCCAATTGAAATCACATTATGCGATTTGGACGGTTGTGGTCGTTGCAGTGGGGTTGGAATTGTTTAATGCACGGCATGATATTTTAGATAGAGGCTATTGGCGTATAGGGCAAAGTTTGCAACATATTTTGAATGTCTTGTTACTTCCAATGATCCTTTGGTTGATGGCCCGATACCGTGTATGGAAGGATTAAATCGCCAGTTAAAAAATCCTAATAGAAAAAAAGATATTGTGAAATTCACAATATCCTTTCTAGATGCTGATCTAGGTGCTTAATTAAAAAAATTTTCCGAGCGCTATCCTGCACAGCAAATATCTATGGTGTGTAGTCAATTAAGCTGAATGCTGAGAGGCTACTTGCGTATACAACTCCAAAGTCTGGTCACACATCTCTTTTAAACTAAACATGCTGATAGGCTGCACGTGTTGTGGTTGGTCTAAATGCAACTTTAAGGTTTCGAGTAATTGGGTTTCATCATCGACAGTGACTAAACCTTGCGGATAGACATTCGATAAAATTTCAGCTACGCCACCACGGTTCCAACCGATCACAGGTGTACCTACAGACAGTGCTTCGAGTACAGTCCGTCCAAAGGTTTCCGCTTGGCTCGACAAAGATAAAACCAAATCGCTAAAAGCTAACCATTCACGGATATCTGAACGATGACCGACAAAAGTAATCCGATCACTCAGCCCTTTAGCCGCAATACTGTCTTGCATTTCTTGTAAATAAGCCGCTTTTTTCGGATCTGCACCACCGACCACTACCGCATGTACGTCGGGATACTGTGTTTGTAGCTGTTCCATTAAATGGATCAGGGTTTCATGACCTTTCAAACGGGTGATACGGCCTGGTAAGCAAATCAGACGCTTATTTTCTAGTTCAGGGAAATCTTTTAGGGTTTGATTGAGCCACTGTGCTGAGGGTTGATAGCCATGTGGAAAAGCCGCAGGGTCAATGCCACGATAAATACGCACAATGTCCTTAGTAGGACAGTTTTTGTAGTTGTCCGTGATGTATTTGACAACACTATCCGAGACCGCAATAACTTTTTCAGCCTGCGTCATGATTTGACTATAGCGATTAATCGAATAAAAACCATGTACAGTTGAAATCAGGTGAGGTCGCTTGTTTGCAGGAATCCCTTTGAGGGCAAAATGCGTGAGCCACGCAGGGACACGTGAGCGCACATGCACGATGTCTGGTTGATGTTGCTCAATCAGTTTACGTAGAGGACGAATTTGCCATAAGCTTGATAAGGCTTTTTTATGGATTGCGAGCGTGAGGTGAGTTGAACCTTCAGCTTCCAATTGAGTTACCATGCGACCACCATTTGAAACCACTAAGGACTCATGACCGGCGGTCACTAAAGCACGAGCTATTTCTAAGGTTCCTCGCTCGACACCACCACTGTTCAATTCAGGTAAAAGCTGCATTACTTTCATAGCATTTCTCTTTTTTATGTGCTGAGTTGAACTCAATAGATTTTGTCATAGCCTTGTGGGCGGGTTTTAAAGCGGCGATGGAACCACATGTATTGTGTCGGTGCGATTCGTAGCTGATTTTCAATAATTTTATTGGTTCGAATAGCATCCGAAACTTCATCTTCACTCGGAAAATTATCCAAAGCAGGTTCAATCAGCACATGATATTGAGGGTTGCTGATGTCGCCATCGCGATAAAAATACAACGGGATCGCCACGGCTTTAGCAATTTTTAATAAGCGACGATGTGCAGTAACAGTGGCTGCGGGAGTACCAAAAAACGGTGCCATGACCCCTTGTTTTAAACCAAAGTCCTGATCAGGACTGTACCAAATGGCATGGCCATTTTTCAGATTGCGAATCAAGCCACGCATATCGTCATGGTCGATTTGGTTGGCATAGATGGTGGCACGGCAACGCACAATCAACATATCCAACAGCGGATTATTTTGCGGACGATAAACCACATCCGGCTCAAAGAACTGTGCGCATAAATAGCCACCTGCATCGAGCAGGGTAGAATGTGTGCCGAGGAGTAAAATACCTTTGCCTTCAGCTTGTGCATTTTGAATATGTTCTAAGCCTTCAATTTGCACCCGATTTTTGAACCACTGCGGGCTGTACCATGCATTTAAGGTTTCAAAAATACCAATCATTTGGTCGATAAAAACCTGTCTTGCATTAGCTTCAATCTGTTCTGCCGTCCATTCAGGAAAGCAAACTTCCAAGTTGCGAATCGTGGTTTTACGACGTGATTTGAGATTGTTAAATGCGACAGAACCGAGGAATTGCCCAAGGCGATACTGAATTGCCCATGGAAGAATCGCCAAAATCATAAGAAATACAATCCCTATCCATATTCCCCAATACTGAGGAAGTAAGAAAGACCATTGGAATTTTCCGGGTTGATATGTTGGCTTTTGACTCATAGGGCTAAATCAAAGATTAAAAAATAGGGTTCAGTTTAGCATGAAGCTGAATTGAAAGAGAAAGTTCAACCTCATGCAGCATCAGACTTAACCCTTGACTAAACCGCCATCGACAATCAAATTCTGCCCTGTGACCGCACGTGAGTAAGGGGACAAGAACATCATGATGGCCGCAGCAAATTCTTCAGGCGTGGTCACTGTGCGTAAAGGTGTCGATGCCGCGATTAAATCAAACACGGCATCGGGTGTCGCTTTACTGGCATCGGTGCTTTGTAATAAGCCACCTGAAAGCATATTCACATTAATGCCAAACTCACCCAGCTCATGCGCCGCTGTGCGAGTGAAGGCCAAAAGTGCCGCTTTTGCTGCAGTGTAGTCGTGGTAAGGCACGACAGGGTTTTGTACTAGGTTGGTACCAATATTCACAATGCGACCAAAACCCTGTGCTTTCATCTTGGGAAGCGCCGCTTGAGTGGTGTTGAGTGCAGCGACGACTGCTCCATCAAACTGTTGCTGTAAGTGCTGTGCAGTCAGTTCTTCAATTTTAGGACGGGCATCGCCATTAAATTGAAAATGGATGAGGGCATTATTTACGACAGAGGTGATCGCGGTACCAAAATGTACTTCCGCCGCCGCAAAAAGCTGTTCTACTTGAGCTTTATCGGTGACATCTGCTTGATAGGCAAACACTTGCTGAGGAAATGCGGTCGCCAACTGTTCTGCTGCAGTTTGACTGGATAGATAGTTCACGACCACGCGTGCGCCTTCAGCAATTAACGTTTGGCTAATTGCCAAACCGAGGCCACGTGCGCCCCCTGTAACCAAGACAATTTGATCTGAAATTTGCATGCTCGTGACTCAATCTTATGTTGAACGTCACCATAGCAAGCTTTTCACATTAGCGGAATCGTCTTTACAAACGCTGTATGCTCCAATTTAAAACAGCGTCATTTAGGTTAGCCATCCAGTCGAGTCATATGACATAAAAAAAGCCGTATCGAAATACGGCTTTTTCTGTATGGAATCTTTGTGGACTTAGCCTTTAGCAAGTGTTTCTAGCTCATCTAGACGTTCCATTTTTTCCAGCATTTCGTCATCAATTTCAGCTAGACGCTGTGATGCTTTGGTCGCAGCATCGGCGTCAGTCATAAACCAAGAACCGTCAGCTAATTTTTCAGACAATTCAGCTTGCTCTTGTTCCAATGCTTCAATTTCAGTCGGCAGTTGTTCTAGGGCACGTTGGTCTTTATAGCTGAGCTTGACTTTTTTAGGCACGGCAGCGGCAGCCGCGGCTTCGGCTTTAGCCATGGCTTTTTTCACATCGCTTTTTTGATCCACGACAGTTTGGTCAGGACGCTGTTCCAAATAGTCTTGGTAACCTCCGATGTATTCATCGATTTGACCTTTACCATCAAAGACCCAAGTTGATGTCACCACGTTGTCCATAAAGGCACGGTCATGCGAAATCAGTAACAGTGTGCCTTTGTAAGCGCTGAGCATTTCTTCCAACAGTTCAAGAGTTACCATATCCAAGTCGTTGGTCGGTTCGTCCATCACGATAAGGTTCGATGGTTTCAGTAGCAGTTTAGCCAACAGAATACGGTTACGCTCACCCCCAGAAAGTGCTTTGACTGGTGTACGTGCGCGTTCTGGAGAGAATAAGAAGTCTTGTAAATAACTGTAGATGTGACGACGGCTACCATTGACATCGACATGGTCTGAGCCTTCAGAGACGTTATCTTTCACTGATTTTTCAAGATCAAGTGCATTTCGAAGCTGATCAAAGTAAGCAACTTCAAGCTGTGTACCTGTTTTTACTGTACCAGTATGTTCTTGCTCACCCAAAATAGCTTTGATAAGAGTGGTTTTACCCACACCGTTGTCACCGACTAAGCCGATACGGTCACCACGTAATACCAGTGCCGAGAAATCTTTGATGATTGGCGCGCTGTTGCCAAATTGCACAGCTAAGTTTTCAATTTCAAAGACCACTTTACCTGAGCGCTGCGCATCTTGCGTTGCCATGCTCACTTTGCCTTGTTGTGAACGACGTGCTTTAGACTCTTCACGCAACGCTTTTAAGGCACGAACACGACCTTCGTTACGGGTACGACGCGCTTTAATGCCCTGACGAATCCACACTTCTTCTTCAGCGAGTTTTTTATCGAATAGCGCATTTTGCTTTTCTTCCGCTTCCATTTGCTGAGCTTTGAGTTCGAGGTAACGTGAATAGTTGCCTTCATAGCTACGCAAAATGCCGCGGTCAAGTTCCACAATACGGGTTGCGATACTATCGACAAATGAACGGTCATGCGAAATAAACAACAGGGTTAAGTTGTTTTGATCAAGCAGGAATTTTTCGAGCCATTCAATACTTTCAACGTCCAAATGGTTAGTTGGTTCGTCGAGTAGCAATACATCGGGCTGCGTTAAGAGAGCACGTGCCAATAGAACACGACGCTTACGACCACCAGACAAATCTGCAAGGTCAGCTTCTGGGTCTAGGCCCATTTTACTGAGGATGGCATTCACTTTAGTTTCAAGTGACCAGCCATCCATTTGATCCATCTGATGTTGTAGGTTACCCATGCGCTCACAGGCGTCCATATCACCGAGTACGCAGGCTTCGCTGGCTTCATGATAAGCACGCAGTACAGTAGCAGCTTCACCTGCACCATCGGCTACAATATCAGCGACTTTGCCCGAATCCATGGGTACATCTTGAGCAAGCATTGAAATCGTAATGCCATTTTGCAATGAAACTTCACCGCCATCTGGCAATAAAGTTCCCTCAATCAGTTTAAGTAAAGTAGACTTACCTTCACCATTACGACCGATTAGACACACTCGCTCGCCACGTTCTAAACTGAAGTTCGCGCCGTCGAGTAGGGAAGGTCCGCCAAATGCAAGCTGGACGTCCCTTAAAGTAATATAGGCCATAATGTTTCCTGAAATCTTATATGAGGAGTGTAAATTGACTACACAACAAAATCTTGATGAACAGGCGTCATTTTCCGCACCCATTGAAGATTTGCAAGTCCGAATTGCATTTTTAGATGATTTAGTTGACCAACTGAATGATCAAGTTGCGCGTCAAAACGCCGAAATTGCTGATTTAAAGAAACAAATGCAGATTTTGTATCGTCGTATTGAATCGGCAGATTTATCTGAAGGTATTGCGGCATTTGACCCAATGACTAACCGCCCACCGCATTATTAATGTCACTATTGAATGACAGGCAGATGACGAATCAGCGCCAAAGCTGTGGATTGGTGTAAATTTATTTGACCTTTTGCAGCGTGACAGGTCTAATGCACCGCATCTGCTGATCGAAACCCATTATTTCATCTCATGAGTCAAAAAGTTGTCCTGCTAGATTTGGAAAATAACCCGCCCACAGCAAATCTATTGCGCAATATCATTGAACATTACAGTACTTTGTATGTGTTTAGCTGCAGCGGAAAATTTGAATATGCACTTGAAGATTTGACTGAAATTGCAGGGTGGATTGCGAGTGGTCAATTGGTGGTTTTGGATATTCCAGAAACGCCGCAAAAAGAATTTGAATATGCGGTGATTGTGGGGCAACTGATGGCCTTGATGGATCCAGATGCGCATATTGAAGTGATTTCAGCAATGCCTGATATTGAATTACTGATGGAACAATTGGATGGCTCTGGACTCAGCGCACATCTTATCCAAATTCAGTCAGAACAAGAAGTTTCACATAAAGTGAAATATAAAATTCCTGACCTGGAAACCATTCGGAATAAACCTGATTTATTACTGATTAAACACTATTGTGATGGTCTGGAAAAACTCAGTGGCAAACCCAACAGTTTGGATAAACTGAAAAACTCATTGATGAATATTTTGCAAGTCTCTAGCGAAAAAGCTCAGCATTTGGTCGGTATGTTGATCAATCTAAAAATCGTCAAACGCTTTGATGAGCAGATTTCGATTCGAAAAAAAGTACTCAAACAATGGGTGCAGCTAGATTTAAATACGACTGCTGAAACAGCATTGCCGATAAAAACAGACCTGAATGCATTTACTGCTTCACTCGAAGAACAAACCTCAAATACTGATGATACGGCGTCGATGATTCAGGCTGCACAGCAAGGCTTATTTAAAAATTTCAATAAGATTGATCCTGTGCAAATGGAAGTGATCCGAAAATTGCATGAATTAAAGTCAGATAAACCAAAAGATATCTACGCCTTACGTGATTTATTGGAGCAAATGTTCCCACAATCTGACGTTCGATTACTACTTAAAGAGTTGATCGAAAAAGGATATATCTATTGGAATGGTCACGAAGTGCTATATAGCCACGAGATGTTCCTGAATTAATTTTATCGAGTGAACTTGCGTTTTATATTGCGCTTATGCAACTCTAATAAAGGAATATAAAGGTTGTGCTATGGAAAATACTGGAATCTGGGTTACCGTTTTTATTGTGGTCTTTGTACTTGGGTCGATTTTTGGACTTCGAGTAAATCCTAGAGAAAAAGCCTTGGGCATTATGCGCGAGAAGGCGCGTAAGATGGGGCTGCACCCACGTTTAGTGGCTGCACCTGCTTGGACCAAGATTCCAATGGCATCTGAAAAGCGTGCCAGTATGGTGGCGTATTACAGTGTGCTGATTCCAGATGCGCGTTTGCCTTTAATGCGTGCTTTAGTGGTCGATGACAAACTTGAACTGGTACATGGTGATGACAAGTTCAAGGATTTAGCCATTACATTAAAGGGCATTTATGCTATTGATATGCAGGCAAACTGTGTAGGACTCTATTGGAACGAAGAATCTGACTTAAGAGCCACACAGCTTGATGATATGAAAGCATTTTTACATTCATTGGCTGAACTTTAAATTTTAAAAAACCTATTAAACAGGAATGATGGTTAACTATGGCGAACGCTCCTCGGTCCACATCTAAAAGTACCACAGCAAAATCTGCCGATGCTGGGAAAAAGCGTGCGTTAGTGATTGTGGAATCGCCTGCAAAAGCGAAAACAATCAATAAATATTTGGGCTCTGATTACATCGTGAAATCATCGGTGGGTCATGTCCGTGATTTACCTACAGGCGGCTCGAGTAAAACAGCAGAGAAAAAGCCAGTAACTCGTGCAAAATTAACTGAAGCTGAAAAAGCCAAAAAAGCACAAAAAGCTTTGGTTAATCGTATGGGTGTAGACCCTGAAAATGACTGGAAGGCACAGTACGAAGTCCTACCGGGTAAAGAACATGTTGTTGCGGAACTGAAAAAGCTTGCATCGCAAGTTGACGAGGTCTATCTCGCAACGGATATGGATAGGGAAGGAGAAGCAATTGCTTGGCATTTAAAAGAAGTCATTGGCGGTGACGACTCACGTTATCAACGTGTGGTGTTCAACGAAATTACCAAAAATGCTATTCAAGAAGCGTTTAAACATCCTTCTCGCCTCGATACAGATAAAGTCAATGCTCAACAAGCCCGTCGTTTCCTCGACCGTATTGTGGGCTTTATGATCTCGCCACTCTTATGGGAAAAAATCGCCCGTGGTTTATCGGCAGGTCGTGTACAATCTGTGGCTGTTAAACTTGTGGTTGAGCGTGAACGTGAAATTCGTGCCTTCGTTCCAGAAGAATTTTGGCAAGTTTTTGCAGATACCAAGTCGAAGAAAGACGATATCCGTTTAGAAGCGGTGAAGCAAAATGGCAAGACTTTAAAACTGCACAACAAAGCTGAAACGGATGCTTTACTGAACCTGATTAAAGATGCAGATTACACAGTTTCAGCACGTGAAGACAAACCAACCAAGGTCAATCCAAGTGCGCCATACATCACGTCTACACTGCAACAAGCAGCAAGTACACGTTTAGGTTTTTCTGTGAAGAAAACCATGATGTTGGCACAGCGCTTATATGAAGCCGGCTTTATTACTTATATGCGTACAGACTCAACATTCTTGAGTGATGACGCTGTAAATATGGTTCGTGGTCATATTGAAACTGAGTTTGGTCAAAAATATTTACCGGCTAAACCAAATCGCTACGGCAATAAAGCTGGTGCGCAAGAAGCCCATGAAGCGATTCGTCCATCAAATGTCGCGCTAAAAGGCGATAGTTTGGTGGGTGTAGAGCGTGATGCACAGCGTCTTTATGACCTGATCTGGCGTCAGTTCGTTGCATGTCAAATGACCCCTGCAGAATATTTATCATCAACGATTTTAGTTAATGCCAATGGCGTCGAACTCAAAGCCAAAGGCCGTACATTGGTCTTTGATGGTTTCACTAAAGTGCGTGGCCAAAACAAATCGGATGATGATGTACTGTTACCTGCTGTAAAAGTCGGTGAAGTACTGAAACTTGAAAAATTAGATCCATCGCAGCACTTTACTAAACCACCTGCGCGCTTCACTGAAGCATCATTGGTCAAAGAGCTTGAGAAAAAAGGGATTGGTCGTCCATCGACGTATGCTGCGATTATCTCAACCATTCAAGACCGTGGTTATGTGAAGCTTGATAACCGTCGTTTGTTCGCCGAGAAAATGGGTGAAATCGTGACAGACCGTCTCGATGAAAACTTTAATAACTTGATGAACTATGCATTCACGGCAGATCTTGAAGGTCAGCTGGATAAAGTCGCTGATGGTGATCGTAACTGGAAAGAGTTACTCAATAGCTTCTACGGTGATTTTAAAACACGCTTAACCACAGCTCAGGGTGAAAATGGCATGCGCCGTAATTTACCTGTAGAAGTGGATGCTGTGCACTGTAAAGAATGTGACCGTCCGATGCAAATTCGTACAGGGACTACCGGCGTGTTCTTGGGTTGTTCAGGTTATAACTTACCGCCAAAAGAGCGTTGTAAGGGAACTTTAAACCTGACACCTGTAGAATCATTGGCTGCATTGTCTGACGATGACTCGGCAGAAACAGCAGATTTAATGTCGAAAAAACGTTGTCCAATCTGTGAAACAGCCATGGACAGCTATGTGATTGATGGCGGTCGTAAGTTACATATCTGTGGTAATAACCCAGACTGTGCTGGTTTTGAGCTTGAAGAAGGTGAGTTCAAAATCAAAGGTTATGATGGTCCAACCATTCCGTGCGACAAATGTGATGGCGAAATGCAATTGAAGACAGGCCGTTTCGGTCCTTACTTTGCATGTAATAGCTGTGACAATACACGTAAAGTGTTGAAGAGCGGTCAGCCTGCACCTCCACGTGTAGATCCGATTAAAATGGAGCACTTACGTTCAACCAAACATGATGACTTCTTTGTTCTTCGTGATGGCGCAGCAGGTTTATTCTTAGCTGCAAGTAAGTTCCCGAAAGTACGTGAAACTCGTGCACCGAAAGTGGCTGAACTACGTTCTGTCGCAGATCAGTTGGATGCAAAATATCAGTTCATCTTACAAGCACCGGATGTCGATCCTGAAGGAAACCCAACATTGGTGAAATTCAGCCGTAAAAACCAAGCGCAATATATTGGTTCTGAAAATGCTGAAGGCAAGCAAACCAAATGGTCTTTGGTGTACCAAGATGGTAAGTGGGTTGAGGCTTAAGCTTTAAAATCAATAAAATGCTGACTTCGGTCGGCATTTTTTATGTCTTTTGATCAAGGATTTTTTAAAGTAAGTAATCGATTGAGCTTTTAAATTGAGCAAGACATTCTAAGGATGTTCTGTTTTAATTCTGAAAATAAACGCTAAAAATTAATTGAGATCTTGGGGAATGTGGAAAAAAATTCGGGTACTGTGTTTATTGCTGATTTTATTGGTTGTCGCAGTCAATGCCTATAAAGACAAAAACCAAGACTGGAGTAAACCGATCTTTGTATTGTTACATCCAATTAATGCAGATGGTCGAGAGAGCACACAAGCGTATATACAGCAGCTCTCTGTCAATGATTTAAACGATGTTCAACAATATTTACAAATGACGGCACAGAAATACCGAGGACAACCGACTTATGTGTATTTTAAGTTAGGTCGCGAGCTGAAAGTTTTACCTCCCAAAGTACCCAATGATGCTGGCATGTTGGACATTATCTTATGGAGTTTGAAATTCCGCTACTATGCTTGGCAGCAGCATGAAAATGTAGATGGTGTTTCGAGTGTCACGCTATTTTTAAATTATTACGATCCGACCCAAACCAAAGAACTTAAACATTCCACAGCTTTGGAAAATGGTCGAATTGGATCGGTGAAATTATTTGCATCGAATAAACAGACAGCGCAGAATAAAATCGTTTTAGCCCATGAGTTATTACACGCTTTTGGTGCAACGGATAAGTATGATTTGGCCACAGGTCAGCCTATCTTCCCTGTCGGCTATGCAGAACCTGAGCGGCAGCCTTTGTTTCCACAAAGTAAAGCTGAACTAATGGCTGGGCACATTCCAACTTCACAGACGCAAAGTAAAATGCCTGAAGATTTAGCTGATACTGTGGTGAGTGACGTCACAGCAATTGAAGTGGGATGGAAAAAATAATGTGGATAAAACCTATCTTATCCACAGTCTAAGTCAGCAGTGTGGATAAGATTTGGACTTTTCTTTCATTTTTCTTCATCATGAAGTTGCATAATCCATTAAATAACGAATAACTTGAGAAAAAACATGAGAACAGTAGGCAACGATTTAATTCGCAGTCAGCTCCATGAAAACCGTAAGTGGTATCTCGGTTTAGGTGCTTTATTGGTGGTCTTCGGATTGGTCCTTTTGGCAGCTTTGCCATTCGCGACAATCACTGTCATTTATATTTTTGGTGTGCTGATGATGTTAGGTGGTGTAATCCATTTCATCGCGGCATTTAAAATTTTTGAAGGCGGCTACCGCTGGTTCTGGGCACTATTTGGTGTGTTGTATATGGTCGCAGGCTATTATGCATTTACAACGCCTGTCAAAACGGCCATTGTCCTAACCAATTTATTGGCGATTATTTTGATCATTGCAGGGGTCATTCGTATCTTTAATGCTGTGCTATTTCGAGCATTTCAAGGTTGGGGATGGACACTATTTTCAGGTCTATTGACCTTGATTACGGGTGTGATCATTTTGATGTCACCTGATGCACCATTTTGGGTATTAGGATTATTCTTGGCGGTTGATATTTTATTCCAAGGGGTCAACTACCTTACTTTGGCTTCTTATATTCGACGTGAAGTGCCGAAAAGCTCGGCAGAGCAGTAAGCTGCTTGCGGATCTGATAAATAAAAAAAGAGTGCTGAGGCACTCTTTTTTTTATTCACTTTTAATGTGTACAACCCGTTAAGGTTTCACGCTATAGCGGCTACTAATGGCAATTCGGTTCCATGTGTTGATCACAATAGCCAGCCATTCCACGGCACTGATTTGCTCATCTGTTAAAAAGGGCAAAGCATCTTCATAAACTGCATCGGGAACTTGGCCTTCAGCAATTAACGTGATCGCTTCGATCAAGCTCAAAGCTGCACGTTCTTTTTCATCATAGTACGCAGTTTCACGCCATGCATTGAGTAGGCTAATACGTTCAATGCTTTCACCAGTTTTAAGTGCATCTTGTGCATGCATGCGAATACAGAACGCACATTCGTTGATTTGGGATGCACGTAGTTTGAGTAAATGGGCTAAACCTTCATTAAGACCAGCCTCATTTATTTTTTGCATTGCCAGTGCATCAAGTTCTGCGACTTTTTTATATAGCTCAGGTGCAGACTGACCTAGGTTGATTCGTGACATTTCGAACCTTTCTGATGTTTTTAGATATACCTGCTATTTTAAAACCGTTATGGTTGAGGACAAGTTTTATTTTGAGCATTTAGATGACCACTTTTGTTCTTGCGCCCGATTCATTTAAAGAAAGTATGAGTGCTCAACAAGCCTGTGACGCGATGCAGCGTGCAATTTTAAAGCTCATACCTGACGCAAATGTCATCGCTGTGCCAATGGCAGATGGCGGTGAGGGAACTGTAGATGCGTTACTCAGTGCTTGCGACGGTCAAAAAGTGGCGATAGCGCTTACAGGTCCTTTGCCCAATCAAGGTGTGACGACATATTTCGGTTTGATCGACGGTGGAAAAACTGCGGTGATTGAAATGGCAAAAGCCAATGGTATTCATCTTGTCGATATTGCTCAGCGAAATCCTTTACTGACGTCAACTTATGGTACGGGCGAAATGATCCAGGCTGCTCTAGACTTCGGAGTAAGTAAAATTATTATTGGCTTGGGCGGGAGTGTGACCAATGATGGCGGTGCAGGTATGGCGCAGGCCTTGGGGGCACAATTTTTAGATGAAAATGGCTTGGAAATAGCAGTTTGTGGTGGTTGTCTGGATCAAATTAACAGTCTTGATTTGACGCAGCTCGACTCACGTTTAACACACACAGAGATCATCATTGCTAGCGACATCATGAATCCATTATGTGGTGAAAATGGCGCATCCCATATTTTTGGCCCGCAAAAAGGCGCAACGCAGGAGATGGTGCGTCAGTTAGATCAGAACCTCAGTCATTATGCCAATGTCGTTGAAGCGACACTGGGTTGTACTTTACGTGATGTCGCAGGTGCAGGTGCTGCAGGTGGGTTAGGTTTTGGGTTGATGGCTTTTGCGGGTGCATCGATGCAATCAGGTGTGGAATTGGTCATTGAACAATGTCAGTTGAATGAAAAAATAGCACAGGCAGATTATGTGCTGACAGGTGAAGGGAAAATTGATCATCAAACTAAGTTCGGTAAAACGCCATTTGGTGTGGCGCAAGTTGCAAAAAAGTTTAATAAACCTGTGATCGCCTTTACTGGTCTAGTGGGTGAGGGGATAGCAGAACTCTATGATTTAGGTTTCACACAGATTGTTGGGATTAATCCACCAGATTGTAAGTTGGAAGATGCATTAAAAAATGCGGAACTAAATTTGGAACATTGCTGTAGAAATGTGATGAGATGTTTGAAATAAAAATCAAGGTAAAATTTATACATGCATCTAGTGAGTTTTAAGATAATCATAGTTAGAAAATATGATTAATTTTGTTGAAAATCTTTGCAATATTTTTCCATTGGTTTTTGATTTTTTGGAATTATATTTTCAATGTTTTTTATATTTTCTATTGCATTTTCTTTTGCCCGTTTCGCTTTTAATAATTCAGAATTCTCTGAAGCAATTTCATATTGTGCTTTACTCATTTTATAAGTTGCACATAAATTATCGGATATAAGCTTATGATTGCCAGAAATTAGAGCTACAGCTAGATCATCATGGAGTTGAATTCCTTTCTGATTATTTTTACTTATCAAGTGATCAAATTCAGTTTGAGTCAATTTTTTTGCGTAAGATGGATGATTTGTAAATATTAAAAGTAATAAAACTGGCTGAAGGAAATGGCTAATTAGCTTAAAATTTTTCATAAACTTATCTTTTTCTAGTTGTAATTTTGATCCTACATTAACATGTATTTTTTTTCAATCTGCTAAACTATACCTATCCATAAAATGATGAGTACACATGAGTTTAGCCAACCTGATTGATGAATTAAATCCTCAACAAAAACAAGCCGCAACAACAGAAGCACAGCATAGCTTGGTTTTGGCAGGAGCAGGTTGTGGTAAAACCAAAACCATCGTGGCGCGTGCAGCTTATTTAATTGATCAAGGCGTGCCTGCCAATCAAATTCAAATTTTGACTTTTACTCGCCGTGCAGCGAGTGAAATTGTCGCTCGTGTGGAGCTGGCTCTGGGGGAGCAAGCCAAAGGGTTACGTGCATCAACCTTTCATACCTTTTGTATGTACCTCTTGCGCCGTATTCCAAAAGCCTTTGGTCTAGAACAGTTTTCGATTATTGATCGTGATGATCAACTCATGATGTTCCGCCTGATTCGTGGTCGTGATGATAAGAAAAACCCGAACCACTTGCCCAAGCCGAAAGAACTCTGTGATCTGTATTCCTTTGCGCGGAATACGCGTCAAAAACTTAGCATTGCCATGGAAAAGCAAATGCCTGAGTACTTTGCGTTGAAAGATCAAATCGCGGATATCATGAAAGAATACGAAGCTCGTAAACGTGCGCGTAGTTTTTTAGATTATGACGATATCTTGGCGATTGTGGCGAAAGCCTTGGCGGAATCAGATGGACTGGTCGATTATGTCGCTTCGATTTGTCGCCACATGTTGGTTGATGAAATGCAGGATACCAATCCGCTGCAATGGGCGTTACTTGAGCCACTAAAGGAACGTGTCAGTTTGTTCTGTGTCGGCGATGATGCACAGTCAATCTATGGCTTCCGAGGTGCAGACTTTGAAAATATTCATCATTTCAAAGAGCGGGTACCCGACGCACAGATTTTTAAACTTGAAAAAAATTATCGTTCAACCCAAGAAATTTTAGACCTGTCGAATTGGTTGTTGGATGAAAGCGAAATTAAATATGACAAACGCTTAGATGCCTATCGTGGTGAAGGGATTAAGCCGAAAATGCATATTTTCCCGAATGAGTTTGATGAAGCCAAATGGATTGCCATCGACATCAAAGAGCGTCATTACCTCGAAGGCAGCAAATGGTCGGATCATATGGTGCTTGTGCGTTCAAGCTTTGCTGCTCGTCATATTGAAGCAGCCTGTATTGCCGCAAACGTGCCGTATCGCTTTATCGGCGGAATGAAATTACTTGAAACAGCCCATGTAAAAGACTTGCTCAGTGTGCTGCGTGTAGTGGCTAATCCCTTAGATGATATCGCGTGGATGCGCTTTTTAACCTTGTGGAATGGTGTGGGTGATGTCGGTGCGAGTAAGTTATCGCAGCAGATTTTACTTGAGCCAGAAATGCAAGCCATTGCAACCAAGTTGGAAAAGTTTGGCAAAGTACCTAACCAAGCGATTCTGATGATGAAGCAAATGTCGGTGTTGAAAGATCAGGTCAAAGAATGCGTAAGCTTGGCTGTTCAAGCGATTTCTGAGCAGCTAGAAGAAAACTATAAAAAAGATTGGAACCGCCGTCAGGGTGATTTTGATTTGGTGAAACAACTGGCATCCAAACATACGCAGTTGAGTGAATTCTTAGAAGAATATGTCCTTGATCCAGTTTCCATTTCTGAAATTGAACGCCAATCTGACAGTGATGTCGTGACGTTAATTACCATTCATTCGGCAAAAGGAACGGAGCAAAAAGTCTGTTATGTGGCGAATGTGACACCAGGGCAATACCCGCATGCACGTGCTCAGGGTAATTTCGATGAGGTGGAAGAAGAGCGTCGCGTGTTATATGTGGCGCTGACACGTGCGCAAAATGAATTGATTTTGACTAAGCAAAACTTGAACCACTGGGCACGTGAAACTGTGGATGAGCAAGGGCGTAAAGTAGAAAGTTATTTTATGAATGATTTAACTCGAAATTTATGTAGTTTGGAAACACACTATAAAACCCGTCAGCAAACCGTAAAAAGTGCGTTAATCGAAAGAAAATCGATTAATTTAGATTTTGGTATCGATCTCGATTAAAATAGATTTTTGACGTGATTTACACGCAAGTTAAAAAGCAAAATAGACAAATGCTTTTTGATGATGCTGTCTATTTGGAAGATTGAATGAAAATTTTAGTACGTAACTTAGAGCGTTCAGTTACTGAAGCAGAATTGGTTGAACTGTTTAAACCATTTGGCGCAGTAGAGTCTGCTGTTGTTGTTATGGATGCAAGCACAGGTAAATCGAAAGGGTTTGGTTTTGTCGAAATGCCAAATGGTCGTGAAGCTGTAAAAGCGATTAAAGGCCTGAATACTTTGAAAGTCAAAGGTGCGGGTATTCGCGTAAAAGCGGCTGAAGATAAGCCTAAAGCATAAATTTAAAAAGGAGCGTTACGCTCCTTTTTTTATCGGTGATCTATGAAAAAATGCTACTCGGCCTTGTCGATTGTTGCGCCATCTGGTTCGAACATTGCGTGTGGGCTTAAAACGCTTGAAGTCCGCTCATGGCAGCCCGAACATTTGCCTTTAAAAGATTTAGTGATCGTGGAAAATCAACGCTACTTACATGAAAGCGGAGATGAAGATATTGCACGTGCAGTGGCGATGGTCGATGTATATGACGTTCATGCATGGACTGAAACAGAGGTAGAGCAAGCGCAGGCGACATATTGGGCAGCAGGGTACTGGGCTTGGCGTCTGGAAAATATCAGGATGATTGATTGGGATATGCCTGTTCCTGCCAAGCATGACATTTATTTAATTGAAATCGATCATCCATAATATTTATTGTGAATTTCCTAAAAATCCGTTTAAGCTTATTCATGTAGAAAAACGCCAAAATTTAGGGAATTGTTCATGTCTCGTGTTGCTCGCTTTCATGCTGATCGTACCAATCAAAAGTTATATTTTACCCGTCTTGCATGTCAGCAAGCTGAGCAGACCGATCATGTTCAACAAGCTCAGGCTTATCGCGAAGCAGCGGTTTTTCATTTGCATGGTGCAGTACTTGCGTTTTTACAAGAGTTGGTGCGTTACTATCGTTTAAATGATCCTGCGCCCACGTTAAAGTCGATTGAAACGCTGATGGCTGAAAAAGGTCAGGTATCACCTGAAGTGACTGTTATGCAGCAATTGGCAAAGCAGGGCTTTATTGCAGAGCTGAAACGCGCACATCGTATGTGTCAATATGCACCTGAACCGTCTGCACCAGAGCCAGAAGATGAAACGTCTTCAAATTTAATTATTAAAGTTACCCAAACACCGCAAGCATGGTTGCCAGATACCGCTATTTTGCGTGAATGGCATCGTGATCTAACTCAATTAATTGATGGATTTCGTAACGAGATGGTGGAGTTCTAATTGGACTATTGCTACTTGAAATAAATTTATTTAACCCGATATAAGATTATCTAAGTAATACAAAGTGCAGATGCCTTTATCACCATGTTGCGCATGGAGGGATATATGTCTATAGAACAGTTGAAAGAACTCTTTGGGAACCAGGAAGCAATTTTAGAGCTGGTTCAATTGGAAGGTGGTGAGTTGGCATTGCGTAATGCAGGCTCAGAAAAAGAGCCTTTGGTGACTATCCAATTCAATGAAGAATTACGCAATATTTTGGGCGATCAAATGAGTGTGATCGCTCAGCAAATGATTCAGGCTGCATTGTTTGGTTTGTTAGAAAAACAAGTGGATGAATGGCATGCCGAAGTGGTCGATGAAAAGCCTAAATATATGAGCTAATCATATAGGCACTGATTTTTAGATCATGATGAAAACGCACCTTTCGGTGCGTTTTTTATACCCAAAATGGCACTTAGACTGTGCCCAGTTCAGTAGGTGAGATCAGTATCGAACCTAAAAATACAATAAAGACCCCGATGAGCTGTAAGAAAAAAGGATTTTTGGCATCTTGCCAATACAGAATCAGAAAGACGATGGAAATGGGATAAAACAATAGACAGCCCAGTCCCCATAAAATACTGGTTTTAAATGCAGCGATGAGAAAGCCCAGACCGCCAATCAAAATAATGGCAAGGCCTAAATAGAGGATGTACATGTTTTTCTCGTTTCTTGTTTGAAGTTTTTAAAAATGATGCTTCGTTTGATGCTTATTTTATCAATATGTTTTTTAAATTCAATTATTTGTGATTTTAATATTACTGAATTATATCAGTTTAAAAAAAGGCGATGCTTTAATGCATCGCCTTTTGGGTATTGCCCATAAGAACTTAATTAGGAACTTAGTTTAGTGTGTCGGAGTTTGGTGATGGGCAATTTGGATTTGATTTAAAATATGATTGCTCATATTTTTCGCCATTTCCTCTTTGGCATAATAAACCTCACCGATATTGTCACGACGAATGACTTCAGCTTCTTCTTTACTTTCCGCACAAACCAATACTTGGATAGACGGATTCAGCATTTTGGCAATATCGACAATTTTATGAATATCTAAAATATCCATAGGTGAAATGACCAAAAGGCGTGCGTGTTGAATATGGGCTTGAATTAAAACCCCAGGTTCTGTTGCTACACCGGATACCGCAGCGATGCCTTTTTCCCGCAAGTTTTCCACGATTTCACGGTTTTCTTCAGCAATAACCACTTTAATGTTTTCATTCATTAATTCGCGGGTAATACGACGACCGACTTCACCATGACCAATCAGCACCACCTGATCACGCAGATAATCCTGTGAGACCTCATCCGGCAACATGGCCAATGGGTCACTACTACGTTCCAGTAAACGGGCCAAATTCGAGCGCTCACGGATGAGTCGCTGCATAGGCTCGATTGCAGAAAATATAAATGAATTTAGCGTAATCGAGATTAAAGCGCCTGCCAGTATCAGATTTTGACCTTCCATTGAAAGGAGATTTAGAGATACACCTAAGGTCGCCAAAATAAATGAGAACTCACCAATCTGCGCCAAACTCGCCCCAACGGTTAATGCGGTATTGATGGGGTAACGGAAGAACAACACCAACGCCATTGCAGCGATGGTCTTACCAATCATGATAATGCCGACCACAGCTAAGACGTGAAGCGGTTGTTCAATCAAGATCCGTGGATCAAACAGCATGCCGACGGAGACGAAAAACAAAATCGAAAAAATTTCACGAAGCGGAAGGGTTTCTTCTTCTGCACGGTGACTAAAGTCAGACTCTTTGACCACCATACCGGCAAAAAATGCGCCCAGTGCCATGGATACACCAAATACCTTGTAGGCACCAAAAGCAATAGACACAGCTGCTGCAACCACGGTAAGCGTGAATAATTCACGTGAGCCTAAGCGTGCAACCACTTGCATAATCATTGGCACTAAGCGTTTACCAATGATTAGCATAAAGGCAATAAAACCTGCCACTTTGAGTAAGGTAATACCAAGGGTGAGCCAGATATTTTCATCTGCACTACTTTCTGTGAGTGGCTGTCCACCAAGCAATACTGCTGTGGCAGGGAGTAAGACCAGAACCAAGACCATGACCAGATCTTCAACTAAGAGCCAGCCTACAGCAATTTTACCATTCACGGAGTTAAGTAAGCCTCGGTCACCGAGAGCCTTGAGGAGAACCACCGTACTTGCACACGACAAACTTAAGCCAAACACTAAGGCTGAGCCCATGCTCCAGCCCCAAAGCATGGAAATTCCCATACCGAGTAAGGTCGCCACTGCAATTTGTAAAATGGCACCCGGGAGGGCAATACGACGGACTTGCATCAAATCATTGAGTGAAAAGTGCATACCCACGCCAAACATCAGGAACATGACACCGAGTTCGGCTAATTGGTTAGCGAGATGGATATCGCCAACTACTCCAGGCGTATTTGGGCTAATAATAATACCGGCAATCAGATAGCCGATGAGGGGAGGGAGTCGCAGGCGCGCAGCTATATAGCCAAAAATTAAGGCAAAACCAAAGCCAACAGCAAGTAATATTATGAGTTCTACATCATGAGGCACTAAAAACTCCTTAAGCCTAAGTTAAGGGTAAAAAAGACAAGCACAAAAAGTGCCAAAAGCATTTTGAAAGTTTAGCAATTCGAATAAAAAAAATGCAAAAAAAAACGACCTAAGCAGGTCGTTTTTTTCAAAAAACTAAAATTATTTGATTTTAGCTTCTTTGAAAATTACGTGTTGACGGATTTTTGGATCAAATTTTTTGATTTCCATTTTTTCCGGCATAGTACGTTTGTTCTTAGTGGTAGTGTAGAAATAACCTGTACCAGCAGAAGAAACTAGGCGAATTTTATCACGCATGTTCGTAGCTCCTTAGATCTTTTGACCTTGAGCACGTAGGTCAGCAACAACCTTTTCGATGCCCAATTTGTCGATAATACGCATACCTTTAGTAGTTAGACGAAGACGTACGAAACGTTTTTCGCTTTCTAACCAAAAACGGTGGTGATGCAGGTTCGGCTCGAACCGGCGTTTAGTTTTGTTGTTGGCGTGTGAGACGTTGTTACCAACGACTGGACGCTTGCCGGTAACTTGGCAAACCTTAGACATGGTGTAACTCCATTGATTTAGCCAACAGCAAATCTGTATGGCCAGTCAAAAAAAACATTGAATTCATTCAAGGGGCGTTTTATATCAAAAATGCGCTTAAAAGACAAGCGATTTTGCATAAAACGAACGATCACCTAGTGTGATCGTTCATGCCTTGATCGTTTATCGAAGAAGTGTCTTCGAAATCAGTTTGTGGATCGGCTTATTGAACGGTGGAAGAATGAATTTCAAACTATAGAGTTTTGGATTCGACATCACCGAGCGTTCATGCGACAAACTGAAGAAACCTTCTGGACCATGATATTTACCCATACCCGAAGCCCCCACACCGCCAAACGGCAGGTCATCTTGAGCAACATGGGTTAATACCGTGTTTTGTCCGAAATGTCCTGAATGGGTACGTGTTGCGACATAGTCGGCACGTGCCTGATCAAAGTCGAAATAGTATAAAGCAAGTGGACGAGGACGGCTATTAATAAAAGCAATAACCTCGTCAATTTGATCATATTCCATGATCGGAAGGATCGGACCGAATATTTCATGCTGCATAATTTGCATGTCTGGAGTGACACCTGTTAACACAGTCGGTGCAATTTTACGTACAGCGTCCACATCTTCATTTTGTGGGTTAAAACTGATGATTTGTGCGCCTTGATCACGTGCATCTTCTAAATAACCTTGTAGGCGCTTGTACTGCTTGTCATTAATAATCGAGGTGTAGTCCTGATTATGAGCAATACTTGGGTACATGGCTTCAACGCACACTTTATAGTGATCTAAAAATTCAGCCGTTTTACCACGAGGCAAGAACACATAGTCAGGTGCAACACAAGTTTGACCTGCATTCCAAAGTTTACCAACCGCAAGACGCTGTGCGACATCTGCAAGGTCAATAGACGGATGAACCAATACAGGTGACTTTCCGCCTAATTCTAAAATCACCGGAACTAAGTTTTCAGACGCAGCAGCCATGACAGTTTTACCGACATTGGTCGAGCCAGTAAAAATCATTTTATCGAAGGCAAGGTGACTAAACGCATCTGAAATTGGGCCACCACCGTTGACGACTGCGACCAATTCTTGAGGAAATGCTTCTGCGAGGGCTTTTTCTAATACATCACCGAATGCCGCAGAGGCACTCGAAATTTTGATCATGGCATGGTTGCCCGCAGCCAAAGCACAAATCAGTGGGCCTATAGAAAGAAGCAGTGGGTAGTTCCATGGCGTAATAATGCCGACGACACCAAGTGGTTGATATTGCACCCATGCTTTGGCAGGTTGGTGAATAATTCCGACATGGCGTTTGGATGGTTTCATCCAGTCTGTCAAATGCTTGCTATAATATTTGATGTGCTCAAGACAGGTAAGTAACTCACCAATCTTGGTTTCACCAATAGAACGGTTACCATAGTCTTGATTAATTGCATCAGCAAATTGATCTTGATACTTAACTAAGATACGCTTAAGCCGAGCCAAACGGTCTATACGTTCCTTCGCTGTAGGCAATGGGTAACGTAAATACGCTTGTTTCTGCTGTTCCAACATATTGTTGAGATGCTGGTGATCAAAAGAATGTGGTGTCATTGAAGTTGTTTTTGTTTGACTATTCATGTCGCACGACCATATCCAAATTAGCGATTAATTAATTTTTAGAGCAAATACTCTAAATAGTCAAGTTACTTTATGTGTTAGTGTTCTAATGCTTTGAAATAAATGGTTGTTTTAGGATGTCTCACACCAAAACCTTAAAAACGAAAGAACGTATTTTGCAGCTGAGTTTGCAGTTGTTTAATGAGCGTGGCGAGCGTTCAGTGACAACCAATCATATTGCTGCTGAACTGGGAATGAGCCCAGGTAACTTGTATTACCATTTCCGAAATAAAAGTGAAATTATTAAGGAATTAATGGAGCAATATCAGCATGAAACGCTAGAAATGTTAGCGCTTCCTGATGATCGTCAGCTTGATGCCAATGATAAAATTCGCTATTTCCAAGTGTTAAGTAGCCAATTATGGGCTTATCGCTTTTTACATCGTGATGTTTATCACTTGGTCGAAAATAATGAAGATTTCCGCAAAATGTATCCGCGTTTTGCCGGTCAAGTTATGCAACAAGGGCAGAAAATTTATCGTGCCTTTGTTGACGCAGGCTTAATGCAGATGACCGATTCTGAAATTGAGGCCTTAACCATTAACTTGTGGATCGTGCTGACCAACTGGACCAACTTCCTTTATATGTCGGGCCATATTACTGACTCCAACACTTTGGAAGAAAAGTGGGTGTGGCAAGCACTGCGACAAATGGTGTTCTTAGAAGGCGCATATCTACGTGGTGAAAGCCGTGAAACCTATGAGCGACTGCTCGAAACTTTAGGGCCGTCGGACTTATTTGCAAGTCTTTCAAACGTAAAGCATCAGGTTACTGAATAAGACTATTTAGTCTGGCTTTAAAAAGCGTTAGAATACTCGGCTCTTTTTTCAATTTAACTGATTAGTGATATAAACCAACATGAATATGTCGACCGCTAACACAGCACGCTTACTCATTACCTGTGAAGATAAACCAGGGATTGTGCAAGCTGTATCGAGCTTTTTGTATCATCAGGGAGCAAATATTACCGCACTTGATCAATACGCGACTGAAGCTCAAGGGGGGCGATACTTCATGCGTGTTGAGTTTGAATTGGACAATTTACAAAGCCGTAAAGAAAGTCTAACTCAAACATTTGCGAGCAATGTTGCTGAGCGTTACAACATGCACTGGCGTTTAGCTTTAGTCAGTGATGTGAAGAAAGTCGGTATCTTGGTGTCAAAAGTTGACCATGCTTTGCTTGAGCTGTTGTGGCGTCATGCACGTGGTGGTTTGCCATGTGAAATCACCAAAGTCGTGTCTAACCACGATGCTTTACGTGAATCTGTAGAAAATTTCGGTATTCCGTTTGAAGTTGTTCCTGTGAATAAAGAAAACAAACGTGAAGCTTATGAGCAAATTGATCAGTTGATGCAAGGCAATGATTTATTGGTTCTTGCTCGTTATATGCAAATTTTAGACGAAGAATTTGTTCAAAAATGGGAAATGAAAGTGATCAACATTCACCATTCATTCCTCCCAGCCTTTGTTGGTGCGAACCCATATAAACAAGCGCATGAAAAAGGTGTGAAGTTGATTGGTGCGACAGCGCACTATGTGACTGCTGATCTTGACCAAGGGCCGATTATTGAGCAAGACGTAGAGCGTGTAAGCCACGACTTTACTGTTGAACAATTGCGTGAGTTAGGTCAGGACGTAGAACGTAATGTGCTCGCACGTGCAGTCAAATGGCATCTTGAAGATCGTATTATTGTCGATGGTAATAAAACTGTTGTATTTCAATAAAACGAGATGAATTTTTGAATAAAAGGGCATACTTTAGGTATGCCTTTTTTATATTATGATTAAAAAAAGTCATTAAAACTGACGAATTAATAGTTGCAAATGAAAACACTTCTCATTTATTATTGCCGTACTTTAATTGTGCTAACCGATGAGCATGATTGTATTTTTGACAAAATAAATGCAATCGCTTCTTCAAGGTAACTGAGTTTAATGAGTCAATCTCCCGCTCCAATAATGCAATCACCTAACCTGATGAAAAAGAAAATCATTACTGCGCTTCTCGCTGTTGTGGTAGGGCATATGGGGGTATTGTGGGCGGTCAGCAATATGAAAGCACCAGAACTTAAACCGATCGAAAAAGATCCGATTAAAGTTCGCTTTGTGAAGATTGTTGAAGAGAAAAAACCAGAACCTCCGAAGCCAAAACCAGAACCGAAGAAAGAGCCACCAAAGCCAAAAGAAGTTAAAATTGTAGATAAGCCTTTACCACCTCCACCGAAGAAAGTGGAAAAAGTGGAACAGGTGAAAAAGAAAGATGCGCCGAAACCAACTGTTGAAGCGGTCAAAAACGTACCACCAACACCTGTTGTTTCAACTGTGGTTTCTGAAACGAAAGTCGTTCGTGTTGAACCAACACCTCCGGCACCTGTTGCACCACCACCTGCGCCACCGACACCTAAAACTGTGAGCATTGGTAATGGTGTCAGTTGGATTAAGAAACCTAATGTTCAATTTGAAGATGGTGAATTAAAAGCGTCGTGTACAGTTGAAGTTGCGATTGCAGCAAGTGCTGAAGGTAAAGTCGAATCAGCAACGATTAAAAACTCGACTTGTGGCGCTGCTGTAAACCGTAAAGTGACTGCTGCAGTGAAGCGTGCACGTTTATCCAAATATATTGATAATGGTGTGGCAACTCCGACGCGAGTTGATCAACCATTCAACTTTAAACTTAATTAAGATTCCGGCTAACCCATTAGGAGTTCGAATATGAACTTTTCAGTTTATTGGCAACATGCAGATGCAGTCAGCAAAACACTGTATTTCGTGTTACTTGCAATGTCGATTGCGACTTGGACGATCTTCGTTCTTCGTATTATGGGCACACGTCAGCTCAAACAAGTGGCGTATAACCACCTTGCAGATGCACTAAGCAAACTGAAAGCGAAATTTGCTCCTTTGGCTTTTGAACAACGTAAGGCTGTGGCTGAACAAGCATTACTACGTCAAATTTCGGTAGAAAAAGCTAATGCTGAAAAAGGCGTATCTGTATTGGGTACGATTGCTTCAATTGCACCGTTCGTAGGTTTGTTCGGTACAGTATGGGGTATTTTCCATGCCCTTGTAGCAGTGGGTAAAAGCGGTCAAGCGGGTCTTGCACAAGTAGCAACACCAGTCGGTGAAGCCTTGATCATGACGGGTCTTGGTTTGGCTGTGGCGATTCCTGCGGTTTTGGCTTATAACATCTGTGTTCGTTTTAACCGTACACTGTCGAATGAATTGCAAGATCAAGCGCATGGTTTATTGATTGATACTATGTTGCAACAAGAATCTGCAGCGAAGAAAGAAGACGTGAAAACTGCACAGCAAAGTTTAGCTGGAGGTCAAGCTTAATGGCTTTTCAATTGGGTGAAGACAACGATGCTGGCATGAATGAGATGAACCTCATTCCGCTCATCGATATTATGTTGGTATTGATGATCATCTTCTTGGTGACTGCGACTGTTGCCAACCCATCAATTCCATTAACCTTGCCACAAACGACTGCAGAAGTGATTGATCTGCCAACTGAAAGCGTAACCATCAGCATTAACTCAGCGGGTGATATCGCTTGGAATGGTGATATTGTGACGCTTGAAGATTTAGAAAGTCGTCTAAATACAGCTGGTCAGCAAGAACGTAAGCCTGCATTGGTATTAAAAGCCGATAAAGAATCACGTTATGACACAGTTGCACAAGTGATGTCGCGTGCGAGTGGAGCCGGACTCAGCGATATCGCCTTTGCCAGTGATAACTAAGCACTGAGCTAAGATAGAAAAAAGCGACAGAAATGTCGCTTTTTTTTTATGTCTCTATTTTGAAAATAGACGCTGTTTAATTAGATCACTCAGATTTGAGTAGGTCTTGAAATTTGCTACGTAATTTCATAAGTTTAGGTGGTATTGAGAAATTACAATAGCCTTGGTTTGGGTTACGTGCAAAGAAGTTCTGATGATATTCTTCGGCAGGGTAGAAGGTCGGCATTGGACTCAGTTCAGTCACGATATTGATGCCTTCAGCTTTTAACTCGTCAATGCGTTGTTCAGCGATTTGCTTTTGTGATTCGTCTTGATAGAAAATCACTGAGCGATACTGTGTACCGACATCATTGCCTTGACGGTTCAGCGTAGTGGGATCGTGAGTTGCGAAAAATACATCCAGCAATTGGCTAAAACTGATTTGGCTGTCATCAAAATTGATCTGAATGACTTCTGCATGTTGGGTATTCCCCTCACAAATTTGCTCATAGCTCGGATGCTGAGTAACTCCCCCTGCATAACCACTGACGACTGTTTGCACGCCCTTTAGTTGTAGAAAAACTGCTTCTACACACCAAAAGCACCCACCACCAAATACCGCTTGTTGCATAGTGAAATCCTATTTTGTTCCCTGATGTTTAATATGGGGTTATAGCTAAAAACTGCAATGTACGTCTGTATACTAATCACTAGTTTATGTGCATTAAATGTCTCTGGCATGACTGAACAGTGAATAAAAAAGTCTGCCGAAGCAGACGTTTTTAACGATTTAACGCGGTTGAACAGCGCTTTCATATTGAATTAATAAATTGCCGTGACGGTCTAGCAATTTCAAGGTCTTTCCAAAAACTTGATAATGCGTTACCTTTTCGAGTGCTGCATGGTACTGTCGCTCTAGCCCATTGTTATTGAGACAAGCCATTTGTGTTGCAGCAATCGGGCCAAACGTTATGGTGTCTTTGCCAGCATTATAGCCACCCATTATACGATTACAGCCGTCTGCACCTGAGACACGTTTTGAAGCCGCATCGAATTGAATACTTGGAATATTCTGCGCATTGGGTGCTGTTTTGATTGGAGTGTTGCCAATCTGAGTGGCAATCCAAGTACGATTCTGTAATAGGTTTAAATTTTCAGTTATGGTGTTGTCTTGTGCAGGCATGCTTTCACAGCCTGTCACCACTAAAGTTGAAACCAAAGTTGCAGCAACAAATATTTGTTTTAGCATCGGAATTTCCCCGTGGAAGCATTTCAACTATCTAAGCAAATATCGCACAGATAAGCTAGCCATATTTGTATCATTATTTAAGAATTACAATTGATTGGCGCTTGGATTTGAATGTGAATACGGCAAACCTTGTCGAATTAATTTGGAATATTGTTCACTGCTCAGTTGCTTGATTTGAGAGACACGAGGGTTAACATGGGCTTTTTGATACCATGTTTTCATATCCCAATTTTGGTCTATGGCATGGAGGTCATACAAATAATTCGGCAAATAACCCGATGCAAATAAGCGGTAATCGGTTGGAAGTTGATGTTTGGAAACGGCTTGAATCATGTCAAATACCAGTGTTGTACAATTACTGGTGAGCGTGTTGTACCATTTAGGTTGAGTCCGCAGTTCATCGGCTTTATGGAGATATTCTACAAACAGCGCCTGCATTTCAGATTTTGGCATGTTTACGGGGAAGAAATAGACCTGTTCACCACGTGTATTGCTACGAGTATAGATGATATCTTTTTCATCTGATGCAATGAGGCTCAGTTCATATTTACGGAAAAAACCACCAATTGCAGAGAATTCTTCATTTTTTTCTTTGCGAATTTCAATCGAAAACGTCAGCGGTGGTCGGTCAGCAAAATCAAAACTGACCAAGGTATGGGCGATTTGCGGCCCCATCCAATACGAGGTAATGATGTTGACGCCATTGATTTGACTCAGGTCATATTGGCGGGTTTCCCAGTGCGGGGTATAGCTGCCATCGGCATGCCAGTCGAAATTACGCACATTGTGCAAGGTGACCAGATTGCCTTGCTTTTCATAATCTAGAATTTCTGCCACTTCAGGATTCCATTCACGATCTTGGCGTGCTTCCATGCCAAAATACCAAAATAGACCACAGATAAAGCCCACAATATAAATCAAGACATCTTTACGACGGCTAAAAAAGTGTTGGGTAATATAGATGCCTAAAATGCTAAGAGCAAAAGCGATCCAGATCCCAATGATAATGCGGCTGCTTAACCAGCCTGCCGGTTGCTGTATCCACAGGGCGGCACAGAGCCAAATCGAAGAACAGAGGACAAACACACTAAATAGAGCATGAAGAATACTTCGCCCTATTTTTTTGAACATTACTTGTTGGTCACTCTGTTGCATATTTTTCTTTTAGCTTAAGATTTTTCTTTATTTTCGGTAAGTTGCGAACTCAAAAGCAATCCCAGTTTTGTCGTCGATATGTTGTTCTGACGCCACTTTTTGAAAGTCCGCAGGAATTTCAGGATAATGCGCATCACCTTGAACATCGAGTTCAACATGCGTGAGTTCTAAACGGTCTGCGATGCCGATGGTTTGCTTAAAAATTTCACCACCACCAATAATAAACAAACTTGTTGTTTTTTCTGAACTCGCGACATCAGCAACAGCTTGCGTTAACGCCTCATCGATACTATATGCGACTTTGGTACCTTCAAATGACCAATTGCTATCTCGTGTAATCACCCAATTGACACGCTTCGGTAGGGTACGTCCCATAGACTCTAGGGTTTTGCGTCCCATGACCACCACACCGCCTTGGGTGATGGCTTTAAAGTGTTGTAAATCTGCAGAAATATGCCACGGCAAATCATTCCCTTTACCAATGCAGCGCTGCTGATCCATAGCGACAACATGCACAATTTCTAAATTTTGAAATGCCATAGTTTGAACTCAAATAGCCGAATTATTTGCCGTCTATTAGAATGCAAAATCCCGCTTGAGGTAAAGCGGGATTTTGCTTTTCAGTTGGGATTTCTAAAAATTAAACCGCAACAGGGGCTTTAATTGCAGGATGTGATTCATAACCTACGATTTCAATATCTTCAAATTTAAAATCGAAAAGATCGGTAATTTCAGGATTGAGTTTTAATTGGCACAGACCCATTGGTTCACGTGTCAGTTGCAACTGCGCTTGTTCGAAATGGTTGGCATACAAATGTGTATCCCCACCGGTCCAAACGAAGTCGCCCACACCAAGACCACAAACTTGTGCAATCATGTGTGTTAACAGGGCATAGCTGGCAATGTTAAACGGCACACCTAGGAAAACGTCAGCACTACGTTGATATAATTGGCAAGATAATTTTCCGTTTTGAACAAAAAATTGAAACAAGGTATGGCATGGTGGCAATGCAACATTACCTGCCTCATTTGGGTTCCAACCAGACACGATTAGACGACGAGAGTTAGGATTGGTTTTGATTTCATTGACCAACCATTTGATTTGGTCGAAACCATCTTGTTCATATAGGCCATCGGCTTTTTTGGTTGCACCGAAATTACGCCATTGATGACCGTAAACAGGACCTAATTCGCCGGCAGGACGACCAAAGCGTGCAGTTTGTTCTGCGGTAGACCATTCATCCCAAATCGAGACTTTATTGTCTTGCAAATATTGAACATTGGTATCGCCTTTAAGGAACCACAACAGTTCAATCACGATAGAGCGGAAATGAACTTTCTTGGTGGTGAGTAAAGGGAAACCTTGAGAAAGATCGAAGCGCATTTGATGACCAAATACAGAACGTGTTCCCGTACCCGTACGGTCGCCCTTGTCGCCGCCGTTGTCGAGAATGTGTTGTAAAAGGTCTAAATACTGGCGCATGTCTCTCTCATAATTTGCTAAATTTCTTGTGGCACATATTAGCTTGTTTTGCGTGTGGAAGGAACTGTGATGGGCGCTTGAATATAGTCAGGTTTAAAAAATCCAAAACATACGGTGTTTATTGGGTGATGACCAAATTTTGCAGGCAACAAGAGCTGAGTTGCCTGAGCTGAAGACGTCTATTAATAACAATTACATCAAGTGTTAACGAGACAATATGTCTGTTAAATCAAGCATGAGCTTAGAAGACTTAAGCTCTATTGTTTACATATTAAGCGATGTTACATTCGCAGCGTTGAAAAAAATACAGATAAGTTTGATTAAAAAATACACGTGATTTTTCTCATTATGAAGAGGTGATTTTAGGCTATTATTTCTGAATAAGAGTTTGATATCAAAAATAAATATATTTGAATTAAAAATAGACGGTCGTATTTAAATGTGAAGATTTGTTTAAGAAATCTTACATTTTTTACATGAAAAAACATGATTTACGCGGTACTATCACCCTCGTTAAAATTTTTGTATGCCTAAATATAGGCGGGAGTGTGGGTTAAAGAATGGCTTATGATCACAATGTAAACTTGAGTGAAGTGCATGCTCCAGTTCAGGCAAATATCATAATTCGTTCTCAGGCGAGTAAAAATACGGGCAAGTCCAATACCACTCAAAAAGCAGCGACTAAAAATGTGGTATCCCGAAATGGTCAGCGTATCGATATCGATCGTTTGACTGGATTTTTACAAGGCATTACCCGCAAAAGCAGTACTCAGAAATGTGCCCGCAGTGTTCGTTTAGCACTTGAGTCCGCAGGGGCACGTTTTAACGGTCACCCCGTTGCCGCAGCAGATTGGGGCAGCACATTACAAAAAATTGGTTATCAAAAAATTAATTTAGCGTTTGATCGACCTAAGAAAGGCGATATCTATATTATCGACCGCAATCAAAGTAGCCGTTATGGTCATATCGCAGCATATTCAGGTAAGGATTGGGTGTCTGATTATCGTCAAGCGGGTTATGCGGTCTATCGAACTCCAAATGTGAAATATAGCTATTATCGCTTAGCGGATTAACAGCCCGTGGCTGAATAAAAGGTTAGTCTTCAAACCTTTTTGCACGCTGACTGTAGATCGAGACGATAAATAATCCAATTGCAGCAAAGCCCACACATTGCAGCGCTAAAATCCAGCGTTGCTCATTGGGTAGAAAATAAATTAAGCACACTAAACATAAAATTGGCAAACCAGCCAAACCGCATTTTAATGACTGAGACAGTGTTTTTAGTTTGTCTTGTCTGAGCTTATAAAGCAGATCAATCATCAAACCAATGGCTAAACTTATGCCCGCAAAGCGGGGATCTAGTTGTTTTTGTTCAGCGCATAGAAAAATAAGCACGCAGGTACTAATACAAATGATGAGCTTGATTTGTCGGTTACAGCGCTCAGAGTACCAAAACGTCAGCATTTAAATTTTACCTTGGGGTGAAGTTTTCTCGTTTTTATTCAGTAGAGAAATCGGGGAGAGTAGGCAGATCGCCAAAGCCATAAAGCCAATGCCTTGAGCACCCGGAATCAAAATTTCACCCTTATTTATGTTGATAAAAACCAATGCTAACAGCAGTGCAATCGGAATCCACGTCAATAAACGATAGAGTAAACCAGTTGGGTTTTTTGCTGCAAAATGAATCTTGCAATAACGACAAATCAGGAAAATGACGCCTGTACCCATGAACATTAGAATGGCTTGAAGTGTTAGGGGTTCCATCCAATACAGAACACCGGTTAGTACGACCATCGCAATAAAAAACAAGATTTTTTTAAGTACAGAAACGCTGGGGTTAAACCAAAATTCAAGCATGGATCGATAGTTTAAAAATAAGCTGAATAAACTTTAGCACAGATCAGTTGTCTAATTCAGTCACTTCATGTCCAGTAAATGCGTATGAAGGAGTAAATTTCAGCGCATAAAAAAGCGAGGCTTAAACCTCGCTTGCTTAAAGACATTTAGAAAATATTAGTGATTCTTTTGTGGACCCCAGTCATAGATTTTTTTCTGGTAGGCATACCACATCATCCATAGGCCAATCAGAATCATCGGAACCGTCAGGAACTGACCTTTACTCATCCATCCAATGAACAGTTGACCATTGTCCGGCTCACGGAAGAATTCAACGGTGAAGCGTGCGATACCATATCCGATAAGGAACAAGGCTGAAACGGCATAACGTGGACGAGGTTTTGAACTAAACCACCACAGCACGATAAACAGAATTAAACCTTCACAGAGGGCTTGATAAAGCTGCGACGGATGGCGCACCAACTGGAGTGGATCGGTCGGGAAGATCATGCCGAAAGCAAAATTTGGGTCAGTCACTGCACGACCATATAGCTCGCCACCAATAAAGTTCCCAATACGACCAAACATTAAGCCTGTTGGAACGCAGGGTGCAATAAAGTCGAGGGTCTGGAACCAAGTCATTTTATATTTCTTGCACCACAGTAACATGGCAATCATGACCCCAAGGAAACCGCCATGGAAGCTCATGCCGCCTGTCCAAACTTGGAATAGCCACAATGGGTTGGCAAGGAACTGATCGAAACCATAAAAGAAGACATAGCCAAAGCGTCCACCAATCACGACACCCAATGCACCGTAGAAAATCAGGTCTGAGACCATTTCTGCGTTCCAGCCGTCACGTTGTTTTGCACGGTAGGTTGCCAAGCCCCATGCAAATAAAAAGGCCAATAAATACATCAGACCATACCAGTGAACTTGTAGTGGCCCCAGTGATATCGCCACAGGGTCGATATTTGGATATGTCAGCATTGCTGTTCCTTGTCATTATGTTTTGCACAGATTTTAGCTGAATGTGCTGAAAAATGTTGTACATTCAATGTGTAAAGATATTGAGAGTTGAATATGTGCATTGTGGCTTTTGCTTGGCAGGTCTTGGATGACATGCCACTCTGCCTGATTTCGAATCGTGATGAGTTTTATCATCGACCGACGGCAGGCCTAAAGCAATGGGTAGATAGTCCGATTATTGCAGGGCAGGACTTACAGTCTGGTGGAACATGGATGGGGATAACCGCTCAAGGGCGTTGGGCGATTGTGACCAATTTTCGTGATGGTCGTGATCAGACTGCATATCCCACTTCACGTGGCGCTTTGATTCAGCAATTTTTAGAATCTGAGCAAACGCCCATTCGGTTTGCGCAAGCACTGGAACAAATCCAATGTAATTATGCCGGCTTTAATTTATTCGTTGGCGATGCCACTCAAGCCGTTTATATGAGTAATCGCGGTGAAGCGCCACAAGTCTTAGCCAAAGGGGTGTATGTCACATCCAATGGTTTAATGACTGAACATTGGGAAAAGACCCGACATTTACGCAAACGTTTCACGCAAGAATTTTTGCCGATGCTACAAAGCCAGCAACCACAGGCGGATATAGACGCTGCTGCGTGGGATATTTTGGAAGATGAACGTAAAATCATTCCAGCATTGTTACCCAATACTGGGATTCAGGCGGAAATGGAACATTTGCTGTCTTCAACCTTTATTCAAAGTCCGGTGTATGGCACCCGCTGTTCAAATTTATTGTGTATGCGGGATTCACAGTGGCATTGGCAGGAAAAACAGCAGCAGGGTGAGCAACAAGGACAGATCACCCAGATAGAAGTGCATTTAAAGCCATAAAAAAAAAGCCGACGATTCGTCGGCTTATTTTTTAGAGGTGTCTTATGCGGTTTTTTGCGTTGGCTGAGCTTGTTCTACCGCTTCGCCAGCAATCACACCACCATCTTTACGGGTGATGACTACGGTCGCTGAGCGAGGACGTGAAGTCGCTGCTGCATTGGTTTGTGATGCAGGCCAGTGGCTGGTCGGTTCAGAATAGGATGCTGAATCTTCACCGGGATGTTGCACATTGATAAAAATCGCTTTGTAGTCAGGTGTCATCGTCACACCTGTGATTTCACATTCTTTAGGTCCAGTCAGGAAGCGACGTAAGTTTTCATCATTCAGTTTTGCACCCACAATGGTTTCTTGACCCGATGATGTCGTGGCTTTTGTACCATCACCGACTTGACCCGGAAGCGCAGCAAGCATCATACAGTTGGTGGTATCAGTATAAGCACCGTCATCGGTTTGAATCCATAACACACCACGTGGGTCGAACCACATCCCATCAGGTGATGACAAGTCATTGTTATCATTTAGACCAGATAAGTTAATGTTGCTCGCCATTTTTGCTTCAGCACCAAACAGGTAAATATCCCAAGTAAAGCTGAGAGCTGTGGTTGTATCACCATCTTCACGGAAACGGATAATATGACCGTTGACGTTGCCTTTACCACCTTCAGGGTCGATGTAGTTACGTGGGTTGGCAGCATCTAGTGCATGCGTCGTACCACGGTTCGAGTTATTGGTGAGGGTCACATAGACTTCACCATTGTCTGGATGTACAGCGACCCATTCAGGACGGTCCATTTTGGTAGCACCGACAGCATCTGCGGCAAGACGTGCGAAGGTCAGAACATCTGCTTGTGAGCTAAACGGATACACGCTGTTGCTTTGGTTTAAACCATTGACGTTATAGCTCAATTCAATCCATTGACCTTTGCCATCATTGTTAAATTTGGCAACGTATAACTTACCGTTGTTCATGTATTTGTCGCCCGCGGCATAGCCACCGTTGACATCTTTTTTATTCCATTTTTGGTCGGATACAAATTTATAGATGTATTCACCGCGTGAATCATCGCCCATGTAAAACGCGAGGTTGTCATCTTCACGTAAGCGACTTGCACGACAGTCTTCATGTGCAAAGCGACCCAGTGCAGTACGTTTTACTGGGTTTTCACGGCGGTCAAATGGATCGATTTCGACAATCCAACCAAAGGTGTTTGGACCATTACGATAATCTTCCGCTGCCTGAGTACCGGTAACATTCGCTGACCAACGGTCATATAAATCTTGTGACTCATTACTTCCAATCGCCGTTTCCCAACCATAGCGTGAGTTTGCACCCGCTTTTAGGCCATAACGGTTGAGTGCCACAATTTCAGCCGGACTACGTTTGGCATCATCTGCTTTCGCACGAGCGAAGTAACCAATGAAGTTTTCTTCTGTCGTCAGGTAAGTTCCCCACGGGGTATAGCCATTACCGCAGTTGTTGTGTGTACCACGGGTTTGCTGGCCATTGGTTGAAAATTTCGTGCAAACTAAGCTTGAGCCTGCAACTGGGCCTTTAAAGTCCATTACGGTCGATGCGGTAATACGACGGTTAAATGGAGAGTTTTGTACCAGTTTAACGGCTTGAGTCTTGCTGTCTTTCTCAATTTGAATCACAGAAACACCGTGTGCATTGACTTCACGGATGACTTCATCTTCAGGGCGACGACCTTCCACTTTGGTTGGGCCTTGTGGGTGTAAGAAGGTCGGGTTGATGTATTCATGATTCATTACCAACAAACCTTGGTCAGACTGCTTGGCATCATAACGTCCAGAGGTGGTATTTAAACCAAAGAAGCTCATACCGTCATGGCAGTCACCAGAGCGGAATTGGAAGCTTGGGCCAGAAGGAACATTGTTATCATCCCACGCTGGATATGCAGGGTTAATCGAGTCACCCATCGCATATAGCACATGCGCTTGATAGCCTTCAGGAACAGTCACGATATCGTCTAAATTTTTTTTCACCGGTGTGAAATTGAACTTGGTCGGTTTTTGATTAGGATCAGTGACAGGTGGTTTAGTATTACTATTTGAATCTGAGTCATTGTCATCATTACACCCCGTTAATGAAGATGCCAATGCAAGTGCGACTGCACCACTCGCAGTCTTGGTAATCAAGCTACGACGGCTGATGCGTTGTTCTAAAATGTCACGAAAATGAAGGTTATCCGAAGTGTTGTTATCAAGTTCTTGATCTTCGTTATATGGCATGTTTGTCATGAATTTAAATCCTGGCAAAGGTGTGCTGGGTAAAAGTTGATCACATAAAGCTATCGATAAAATATGACAATGCTTTGAAGCTAATGTTGCAAACTGATGAAATAGGCGTTTAGATTTCGCTGCATGTAAATTGCAAAACATTAAATGGGCGCATAAAAAAAGAGGCTATCTCAGCCTCTTAGGTGTAAAACTCACCAAAATTGTCTAAACATCAGTCTATTTAAGTTGTAGTTGCACGTCGTTTTTCAATCAGCTTGCCAAAGAACAAACCCAGCTCAAACAGCATCCACATGGGAATGGCCAGCATGATCATCGAAAGCGCATCGGGTGGCGTGGCAAACATGGCGACAAAAAAACAGCCGACGATAATAAAACGACGCTTCTCCACCAAGGTTTGAGTAGACACCACCCCGATCAAAATCAAAATTAACGTGATGATAGGAATTTCAAAGGTCAGTCCAAACACCAAAAATAGCTTTAAGCAGAAACTTAAATAACTATTGATGTCAGTCATAGGGGCGACTGTTTCAGGGGAAACACTCATAAAAAAATGTAGGATGGACGGCAGGGCAACCCAATAGGCAAAGGCAATACCGGCATAGAAGAGGACGATACTGCCGAATAATAAGGGCATCGCCAAATGCCGCTCTTTTTCATACAGTGCAGGTTTGATGAAGGCCCAAAGTTGATAAATCACGAAGGGCATCGCGAGCATAAGCGCGACAAAGAAATTTAGCTTAAACGGCGCCATAAAGGTGGCGGTCACATCCGTTGCGATCATGGATGAGTTCATCGGCAACTGCGCACGCAGAGGCTCTGACATCAATTGATAGCTTTGATTGGCAAAGGGTAGTAAACAAAAGAACAGAATCAAAATAAGTCCTGTAATTTTGATCAAATGCCGACGCAAAATCACCAAATGTTTGGTGATCGGCATTTCTTCCAAATCAGGCACAGTGTTCTGTGAATTATTTAGTGAAAGATCTGTCATACGGCCACCTGATATTCTGCTAATGCATCGGTCGAACTTAATGCAGCAGATTGATCTGTTTTAATTTCGTGCTTTATTTTCATTTGGGGTGTAACCACGGCAAATATCGTGCTCTGACCACGTTCGATGTACTGATAACGTGGGGATAAATTTTTATTGTCAGGTAGGACTGCTTCTTGTTGTTTTTGCGCAGTCTGTTCTATGGGGTGTTGCGTTTGTTGCAATTCATTCATCTGAGCCTGCATACGCGCTTCGAGCTGTTGAATACGTTGCATTTCTTTTTGCATTTCTTCACGAAGTTCGGACATGCGAAGTTCACGATCAATGTCTGTTTGCACGTTACTGATCAGTCGTTTAACTTTCCCGTACCATTTACCTGCAAAGCGGATACCTTCAGGCAGTTTTTCCGGGCCGAGTACGATCAGCGCAATAATGCTGAACACCAGTAATTCGCTAATACCAATATTAAGCATTATGACAACTCCTTAGCTTTGAACTGAGGAATTGGTTTTATTTTGAGCTTCATGCTCTAGCGTGCGAGGCTCATTAAGCTGTGTATTTGCTGCGTCTTCATCACGCATCGATTTTTTGAAATCTTTGACCGCGCCGCCGACATCTTTGCCCAAGTTTTTTAGTTTTGATGTACCAAAGAGTAAAATCACCACAATTGCAAAAATCAGTACATGCCAAATCGATAGTCCAGCCATCTTGTTATCCTCTTGTTGGTCTGCACAACATTTCAGCAGTTGTAGATGACAGTGAAGTGACCAAGATGTTGCAGTTTAAAGACAGCCGCGAAGCTTATCTTCAGTGTTACTATGCATGGATTGAGCAGTGAGGGTGGTGTAGTGGCGTTTCTTCTTCCGATATTGGGTTTTTTAAGTGGTCTCGGATTGGCATCATTATCAGGAACATCATCGCTCAAATCGATTTTCTCTAGCTTACTTGCACGCTGTTTTATTCCAGCCGTAATCATCTACAACATGGTGTTCTATCAAGCAGGCAGTTTAGCGCTCATGCTCTTTAGCTTTAGTGTTGCCGTGCTGATGTTTTATTTATTTCGCTGGCTGTTAAAAGATAGTTTACGTGCCTTGTGTGTCAGTTATTTGAACTTGGCTTGGCTGGGTTTTCCTTTTGCATTAGCATTGTTCGGCCCTGAAATTAGTACAGCGATGGTGGCTTTGTATGTCGGTGGTTCTATCTTTGGCAATATGTGGGCCGTTACAGCCGTCAGTTCAGCCCAACTCCCATGGTCGAGCGTGATTCAAAAAGTGGCGATGTCACCGCCTGTATTTGCCTTGATGATTGCAGGTGTCTGTCGAATAGTTGGATTACAACATTTAGAAGAACATCAGATCTTAGATTGGCTGTATCAGGCTGCAAAAATTGGAATGAGTTTCACGGGGATGTGTGTCTTAGGCATGTGGCTGCGTCAAACCAAGGTGCAGTGGCGTGATCTGATGAACAGTAGTCGTATTTATGCGATGAAACTCACCGTTGGCGCGGTGATCTGTAGTTTGAGTTATGCCTTTCTTCCGATTCCTCAGATCGAGAAATATATTGGGGTGATGTTCATGCTGTTCTGCTTACCCCCTGCAGCCAATATTGTGGCTTTAGAAACGCATTATCAAGGAACAGGCACTTCGGCACGTTATATTGCTTCAGGCACGATTATGAGCTGTATCGTCGTCAGTTTTTATGGGTTAATTTTGCATCTTTTTTCGCTTTAAAATGAAAGTGAATTATAGATGCCCACAAAGGGTGACTACTTGAGCTGTTTGCGAATCTGCCAATCACGCACGAGGGCGTATATCATTGCGATACCTATCAGGCCTGGAAATCCAACCTGACCTTGCGACAGATTAAGCATGATCGACAGTATGATCAACACTGCAAAAATAGCGTAAGTGGTACGAAAGCCCGAGGTGAGCGGGTAGGTCAGTTGCGCATGGCAATGAGGGCAGCTTATTTTTTGAAAACCAAGAAATGAGCGTGTTGGGATTTCAGTTGAAGTGTGATGGCAAGCGTTGCATATGATCTGTATCGGTTGAAGTGCCATAATTATTCTATTTTTATTCAGGAATTGGAGTTAATCTTTGGCATTAAGATTAACTCCAATTCAAATTATTTCAAACTTGCTTTAAATAATTTCATCGCTTGACCACGATGGCTGATTTTATTTTTTTCTTCTTTTGATAATTCAGCACTAGAAACGTTTAGTTCAGGCAGCCAAAACAGTGGGTCATAGCCAAAGCCATTTTCACCGCGTGCTGCTTCCATCACTTCACCGCGCCAAATCCCTTGGAAAATTTGTGGGAGTGGGTCTTCTGCATGTTGGACCAAAGCCAAGACACATACAAACATCCCTTCGATGGCTTCACCCTCTTTACGGAGTGGTTTGAGGTCAGCAAGCAACTTGGCATTGTTAGCGGCATCATTGCCATGTTCACCTGCATAGCGCGCAGAGTAAATCCCCGGTGCGCCACCAAGCACAGGTACGCAAATGCCAGAATCATCTGCAATGGCTGGCTTGCCTGAAATTTTCGACGCATGACGCGCTTTGATAATGGCATTTTCAACAAAGCTTAGACCGTCTTCGATGGCATCTTCAATGTTC
The DNA here is from genome assembly GCF_015218525.1 of Acinetobacter sp. YH12138. Lineage (NCBI taxonomy): Bacteria > Pseudomonadati > Pseudomonadota > Gammaproteobacteria > Moraxellales > Moraxellaceae > Acinetobacter > Acinetobacter sp. YH12138. Next base: position 462,769 of record NZ_CP048670.1, read on the forward strand.
AACTGACCTTGTGGAATCACTTCAACAGGCAAATTCAGTTCCGCAAACATTTTTTCAAATTCTGCAATTTTGCCTTTGTTATTACTTGCAAGCACCAAAGTGCCTTGAGATAACCAATCAGTTGAAGCCATGTGAATATTCACCATAAAACAAGATTTGAGGCTATTTTAACAAGATGCTGTGGTTGACAGGCAATAAAAAAGCACCCGAAGGTGCTTTTTAAGATTCAAAAACTTATTGTGCTTGAATCCATTTGTCTGCACGGTCACGTGCTTGACGAATTTGGTCTTGGCTTAAGTTGGCTGCCAATGCCGTTTTCTTACCTTCAGACAAGCTAATCACTTTGTTGTCGAGCATGCCATCACGGGTAGAAAGCTCATACCATTGGTATGCACCCATGTAGTTTTTCTTTTGCTCTTCCATCATGGCTAAGTTAAAGCTTGCGCGGTTATCACCACGGCTGGCTGCTTTTTCGAAATATTGACGAGCAAGCGCTTCATCTTTTTTAGTCCCAATGCCATCTGCAAGCATACGACCTACATTAAGCTGTGCTGCAGATAAACCTTGATCAGCAGCAGCCTTATACCATGCAAAAGCTTGACGTTCATCTTTGGCAACGTCTTTACCTTGTTGATATTTAGTGCCTAAGTAAAACTGAGCACCGGGCTGACCTGCTTTAGCAGCTTTACTTAAGCTGTGAATATCCATAATTGAATATTGAGCAGCTTGGCTAGAAACTGAAGATGATGGAGCAACATAATCCGCATGGGCTTGTATGCTAAAAAGTCCAATCAGTAGCGTCGTGCTTAATAATAATTTTTTCATAGAGCGCTCACTCGATAAATTGCGACTTCACCAAATAGATTTGGAAGACGTTTACTGAGTAAACTGTCTTGTTGATCCCCATTCACGGCAAGTCGGTTAATAATCCGGATGTTATTTTCAGCACACAGCGCTTCAAAATCACGGAAAGTACATAAATGAATATTGGGCGTGTTATACCACATATAGGGTAACGCGTCTGAAACGGGCATCATTCCTTTTAATGCAAGGAAAGAACGAGTCTTCCAATGTGCAAAGTTTGGAAAGGTAATAATAGCCTGTTTCCCCACACGCACCATGTCTCTTAAGAGAACGTCTGGTGCATCTACAGCTTGCAAGGCTTGTGCCATAACCACATAGTCAAAAGACTGGTCGGCAAAGCGACTTAAACCTAAGTTCAAGTCCTGTTGGATGATATTTAACCCGCGACTGACTGCAATTGCAATCTTTTCTTGATCAATTTCTAAGCCATATGCACGAATATTGTGCTTTTTGCTCATATGTGCAAGCAGTTCACCGTCACCACACCCTAAATCGAGTACGCTTGAATCTGGTTTAATCCAACGTTCAGCCAGTTGATGATCAATACGCATTAGTTGGTCTCCTTCGGTGTTTCTTGCAGGTGTTTTACACCGCCTAGGAATGCACGTAAGCTTTTCACATATAACGGAATCGGGAACAAGAAAGAGTCATGGCCTTGTTCAGCATCAATATCCACATAGCTCACAGGCTTATGATTGCTAATTAATGCATCTACAATTTCTTGCGAACGAGCAGGGGCAAAACGCCAGTCCGTTGTAAACGAAACAACTAAAAATTGACACTTGGTTTTAGACATCGCGGTTTTTAATGATTGCTCATATTCACGTGATGGATCGAAATAATCTAAAGCCTTGGTCATGATCAAATAGGTATTGGCATCAAAGTTACGGCTAAATTGCTCACCTTGATAACGCAAATAACTTTCGACTTGGAATTCGACGTCAAAGCCATACATAAATTTACCTGACTTTAAGTCACGGCCAAATTTTTGTTTCATGGCTTCTTCAGAGAGGTAAGTGATATGACCGACCATACGGGCCAAGATCAAACCTCGCTTAGGATAACTATCATTTTCTAAATAGCGACCATCATGGAAATCAGGGTCAGACAAAATCGACTGACGCGCCACTTCGTTAAAGGCAATGTTTTGCGCAGACAGTTTTGGTGTACTCGCAATAATCACGCACTTTTGTAAACGATCTGGATAGTCCACAGACCATTGTAGAGCTTGCATGCCCCCTAAAGAGCCGCCAATCACCGCATACCACTGCTGAATTTCTAAACGATCAGACAACATGGCTTGGGTTTTGACCCAGTCACGGACAGTCACTAATGGGAAATCAGGACCATAAGGACGATTGTCATTTTCAGGATTTGGAGAGGTCGGTCCAGTAGAACCGCTACAGCCGCCAATATTATTTAGTGCTACGACAAAGAATTTTGACGTATCAATGGCTTTGCCTGGTCCAATACATGCGTCCCACCAACCCGGCTTACGGTCATCTTCATGATGATAACCTGCTGCATGGTGATGGCCTGACAGAGCATGACAAATCAAAATGGCATTGGATTTGTCCGCATTCAGTTCGCCATAAGTTTCAACCATGAGCTCAAAACGTGGGAGTATGCGATCGCATTCGAGCTCTAACGGCTCTTCAAAAATAAACTTTTGTGGGGTAACTAAGCCCACTGAGTCAGCTGGAAAAGACACAGGAATAATTCGCCTTAAATCTTTAGTATGAATAATAAAAGGATACCACTTGAGGGTATCCTTCTAAAGTCATTTTATTGCTATTTGATATTTAAAGCATTGAATTAGACTGCAGCAGCAATCACTTGTTCAGTACTTAAAACACCTTGTTCAATTAAACGGTTAGTGCTGGCAATAATCGCTTCGATGGATGCAGTCACGATGTTGTCATGTACACCTGCGCCGAATGCAGACTTGCCTGTGCCTTTCACTTGAAGCTCAATCAACGCCAAGGCTTTGGCATGCGCGCCTGAACTGATGCTGCGTTCTTCATAGTTTAAAACATCAATCGGCAACTGCAAGGCATTTAAGATAGCAGAGATTGGGCCGTTGCCTTCACCGCGCAATTGCTGGATCTCACCGTTCACTTCGACATCAAGCTCAATGACTTGTTTGCCATTTTCATCATGTAAGCGGTAGTTTTTCGCCGCATAATGCGTGTCTTTGGCCGCTACATAAGTGTCCTTAAATAAAGACCAGATTGCTTGCGCAGAAATTTCGGTACCGTCTTCATCTGTTTTTTGCTGTACGATTTGTGAGAATTCAATTTGAATACGGCGAGGCAAAACCACGTTGTAATTTGATTCTAACAAGTACGCAATACCGCCTTTACCAGACTGTGAGTTGACACGAATCACGGCATCATAGTCGCGGCCCAAATCTTTCGGGTCGATTGGCAAATAAGGCATATCCCACATTTCTTCGTTCTTTTGGAACTCGAAACCTTTTTTAATGGCATCTTGGTGTGAACCAGAGAACGCGGTGAAGACCAAATCACCAGCATACGGATGACGAGGGTGTACCGGTAAGCCTGTGCATTCTTCAATGATTGAAATGATTTCGTTAATGTTTGAGAAATCTAAGTTTGGCGCAACACCTTGGGTATACATGTTCAATGCAATCGCTGCAACGTCCACGTTACCTGTACGTTCACCGTTACCAAACACACAACCTTCGACACGGTCAGCACCAGCCATAATCGCCAACTCAGAAGCGGCGATACCACAGCCACGGTCGTTATGACAGTGTACAGAAATAATCACACCGTCACGGCGTTGAATATTACGGTGCATCCATTCCACTTGGTCGGCATAGACGTTCGGACCTGAAACTTCAACCGTTGCAGGCAAGTTTAAAATCACTTTGTTCTCTGGAGATGCTTCCCAAATTTCAGTGACCGCATCACAAACATCTTTAGCAACTTCTAATTCTGTTGCAGTAAAACACTCTGGACTGTATTGGAATACAAATTCAGTTTCAGGTTGTTTTGCAGCGTATTCTTTGACTTTCATTGCGGCGTTAATTGCTAATTGTTTTGCACCAGCAACATCAACATTCAACACTTTATTGCGGAAAGTTGGAGAGTTTGAGTTGTAGATATGCACGATGGCACGTTTCGCACCTTGTAATGATTCAAATGTACGTTGAATCAAATGATCACGTGCTTGAACCAAAACTTCGATGTACACATCATCAGGAATATGGCCGCCTTCGATCAACAAACGCGTGAAATCAAAGTCGATTTGTGATGCAGAAGGGAAGCCGATTTCAATGTGTTTGAAACCAATTTTCACAAGCATTTGGAACATTTTGAACTTTTGTTCAATGTTCATTGGCTCGAAGATCGCTTGGTTACCGTCACGAAGGTCGGTACTCATCCAGATCGGCGCTTTATTGATTTCGTTATTTGGCCATTGACGGTCTGGTAAGTCTACACGTTGGTACATGCGACGGTATTTTTTGCTTGGATCTGCCAACATCATGTGAAAACTCCTTATAGCACCGTGGATAAATGTCGTGGATAAACGGCAAGGTACTACTTATATAGATTGTGTCTATTCTAGCAATTTACAAGTTTAATATCGGAGTCTTTAGTCGAAAGTCGAAATAAATCTGTAAAGATTCACATGACTTAGCTTTACCGTAAGCTCGTAAATGTATAACTAGATATTAGTCCATATATTCCGGAAATAATTTCCTTTTTTTGCGTCAAGATGCCATTACTGGAAAATATTTTTCTATAAAATTAGCTTTTTTGAAAAATATAATCTTTATTGATCTCATCGACGGTGGCTGTTCCCATCAATGCCATCGTAATCTCAAATTCTTCTTTCAGTATTTTGAGTACATGGGCAACGCCTAAAGCCCCCGCAGTCGCTAAACCATAAATGCAAGGACGTCCAACTAATACGGCAGATGCACCCAAGGCTATCGCTTTAAACACATCTGAACCTCGACGAATACCACCATCATATAAAACTGGAAAATCCGTAGGCACAACTTTTTTAATCAGTTCTAAAGCGGTGAGAGGGGAAATGCAACTATCCAATACGCGCCCTCCATGATTCGACACAATAATGCCTTGCACACCGTGTTGCAGGGCAAGTTCAGCATCATGTGGATTGACAATGCCTTTTAAAATAATCGGTAATGAGGTGTTTTGACTGAGCCAAAGGATATCCGCCCATGTTGGTGCGATTTTCATCAGACCGTTAAATACGGGATGGTCGCCATCATTGAGCTCAGGCAATGGGATATGTGCAGGGGTATGCGGATGTTGCATGCCTTCAGGCAAATGGAAAAACACTCGACGTTCACGGTCACGAATCCCTGTATGCGGGGAATCAATGGTTACTACAATCGCTGTGTAAGCATGTTCTTCTGCCATCTTGACCAGTGATAATGACTTTTCGCGCTCACCTTGCCAATACAATTGGAACCATTTGTACGGATTGTCCTGCTTTAACTCACGCATATCTGTATTGGTAAACGTACTGAGGATCATATTGCTGCCAAGGACTTCGGCAGCGAGGGCTGTTGCAGCTTCAGCATCAGGATGAAATTGTTGTTGATGACCTATCGGGGCTACAAAAATAGGATGCGGGAAACGTTGCCCTAAGATTTCGATTTGGGTATGACCTTGGGTTAGATCTTTCAGCATACGTGGTAGCAGTTGTATCTGTTCAAACTGAGACAAATTGCCACGGACACTGTGTTCATCCATCGAGCCGCCTTGCAAGTACTGCCACACCATGTTGGAAAGGTGTTTTTCAGCCTCGACTTCATAATCTGCAATGGTTTGCAAATGAGCTGGAATCTGAGTGAGTGGCGCTAAAATGTTGTGATCAGTCATTGTCAGTTTGTCCATGTCTATTGACCTTGAGCTTTAAATTTCGGCCCATTTGCGGATAAGGTTGTGATACAGACTAGTCAACTTGACGACTTCACTATGTGCGTCACCCAATTGCATACGCAAATTTTGAATGCTTTGATCGAGATTAAATAACATGTGACGCTCAGCATCTTCACGGATCATACTTTGCAACCAAAAAAATGATGCAATACGACAGCCTGCAGTCACAGGAGTAACTTCATGCACACTGGTAGATGGATACAAAATCAAATCTCCGGCAGGCAATTTCACTTCGTGGTAGCCATAGGTGTCTTCTACCACAAGTTCACCGCCTTCATATTCTTCGGGTTCACTTAGAAAAATCGTGCAGGACAAATCGGTACGAATTTTTTGATTGCTGTCGGGCATCCAACGAATGGCATTGTCGACATGGAAACCAAACGTTTCACCATTTTCATAGCGGTTAAAATAGGGCGGCAAAATATTGAGGGGGAGAGCCGCTGATGTAAAAAGCGCGTGTTGTGCCAATTCATGCAAAATGATATCGCCCAAATGCTGGGTGAGCGGATGTTCAACATCGAGTTGCTGATTATTTTTTACATTTTTAGACAGTGAGCCCGTAGTTTTTTGACCATTAGTCCATTCTACTTTTTGCATTTCTGTGCGGAAGTAGTTGACCTGTTCTTTACTCAATACATTTGGAATATGGTGAATCACGGTCTGACCTTTTGAAATGTAATGTTTGTGTTTCGATCATATACAAAAATAGCCTCGAAGCGAGGCTATTTGAGTCAATACCATAAATTACTTATGGTATTTATTTTTTCTTAGTATTTGAAGTTAACAGATAGAACTGCGCTGCGACCTTCTGCTTCAGTGGCATAGTGAGATGCGTAGGCTTTAGTGAAATAACGTTTGTCAGAAAGGTTATTTACATTCAACTGTAAATCCACATTTTTGTTAACGGTATAACGCGCCATAGCATCGTAGCGTACATAAGATGGAGCCCATTTGATGTTTGCAACATCACCATAAACTTTGTCTGAATATACTGCACCACCACCCAAAGTTAATTGCGGCAATATCTTATAGGTAGTCCATAATGTTGCTGCTTGTTTAGGTACATTAGGCATTTGGTTGCCATTATAAATGGCATTATCTGTACAAGTTGCTGTTGAACCTGAACCACGGCATGATTTACCATTTTTTGTTAATTCACTATTAAGATAAGTATAACCTGCCGAAATATCCCATTTATCGGTAATTTGACCATTTAATCCTAATTCAACACCATCAACTTTACTTTCACCTACATTCGCATAAGTTGTTGGGTCAAGTTGTACACGAGTATTTTGTTTTTCAGTACGGAAAATCGCTGCTGTTAAATTCAAACGATCATTTAACAAGTCCCACTTAGTACCCAACTCGTAAGTTTGCGCTTCTTCAGGATCGATCATTTGGTTATTAGCATTTATGGTTTCGCTGTTATCTCCCCAACCAGCATTTAAGCCAACAGGACTGGCAGAGGTAGCATAACTTGCATAAATTGAACCATTTTCAACAGGTTTAAAGGTTATACCTGATTGATATGTAAAGAAGTCTGAATCATTGTTAGCTGTATATGCAGCAGCTGAAGATGTAGCACGAAAGTTTTGTTCAGCTTCAAACTTGTCCCAACGCACACCAAGATCAAGTAACCATTGTGGTGTGATTTCAATGCTGTCTAATAAATATACAGAAGTGCTTTCAACCGTGGCATCAAAGTCTTGGCGGGCTTCTAAACGGTCTAAAAATGGTTTTTGAGTTGGATTGTTTAGAGAAGTACACCAATTGCTTGAAAGGTCTTTACAGTCGCTGTAAAACCCCGTTGAGGAAACTTTGCCATCTTTACTGTTAATGATGTTATAACCACCTTTGTCAGTTTCTTGCTTGCTATATTCAGCACCGACATTAAAACTGTGATTAATGGCATCTGTAGCGAATTTACCTGTCAATGCTAATTGATTTGTAAAGGTATCGCTATCTGTGATGGCAGAGTTTTGACGATGCCATACTTTGCCATTGGCTACATTGCCTTTAGAGTCATCAGGGTTTGTCCAAACATAATCATTTTTAGATTTGCTGTACATTGCAGTGTTTGTGAGGGTTAAGTTGTCAGTTAAATCATGTTCTAACTTGATTGTTCCTGCTTGGTTTTCTTGTTTTTGGAAGTCACGATCTTTCCAACCATAATAAACGCCTTGTTTTACTTCCGCAGGTTTACCCTGTGGTTTACTTAAACCAGCATCCCAATATGGAACACCTGAATCTGGAGTGTCATCCGATTTTAAATAGTAATAACTTAAAGTTGCACGAGTAGGGGTGTCTAAGCCAAAAGTAATACTAGGGGCAATACCTGCACGTTTGTATTCAGCACCGTCAGCTTGACCTGCTTTCTCATTCATGTGTCCCATAACGGCAACACGTGCAGCAATCCCATTACCAAAATCTTTGTTGCCATCAAGCGTCACACGTGCGTAAGCATCTGTACCGCCAGCAACAGTACCTTCTAAAAAGTCACCTTTTTTAGCCACTTTAGAAATCATGTTGATGCTACCGCCAACAGTACCTGCACCACCCATAGCAGAAGCAGAACCTTTGGTGACTTCAACTTGTTCTATGGCAAACATTTCACGGTTTTGTGAGGTTGAATTACGAATACCATCTAAATACATTGAGCTTTCAGAGCTGTAGCCACGGATAAATGGACGGTCGCCATTTGGGTTGCCGCCTTCACCAGCACCGAGGGTAATACCAGGTACTGTACGTAAAGCATCACTTAAAGTTGTGACTTGCGTGTCTTCAATCAGTTGCTTAGAAATCACTGATACAGATTTTGGTGTATCAAGAAGGGGAGCAACAAATTTAGCATTCGCAGATTTATCAACTTTTAAGCTTGGTGCCTTTTCAGCAACAACTTCTTGGTTAATCGTTGGAAGTTGAGTAACTTGCTCTTGCGCGACTGCATTAACGGCAATAACAGAAAGAGAAGAAGCAATTGCTGAAGAAACAATTTTCTTACGTGTTTTAATGAAGGCCATTTCGAACCCGATTTGGAATAGTGAATTTGTATGCGAATAATAATGATTCTTATTTGTTCTTACATCTTTGTGTAATTGTAAATCACGATAAATAATCATATTGTGATAGTAGTATTTAATGTAATGATATAACAAGTATTAATTAAGACTATGTTTTATTTAAATATTGATAAAATATATTGTTTTTTTATGTTTAATTGAGATTATAAATATAGACATGATTGTGAATTAAATAAGCATAAATCGTAATTGTTAATGCAAAAAAAAACCTGCCGAAACAGGTTTTTTAGTTTTGTCTTTTATAAGTACTAAAAGTTAGAAATCATAAGAAATGGATAACCAGTAGTTACGACCAGCTAAGTAAGTTCCAGCCATTGAAGAACCTATAGTCATGTAGTCATAGTAAGATGTCTCTACACCTTGGCTATTGATATAAGTTCCATTGCTTGTGAAGTCTTTATCTAATAAGTTATTTATAGAACCATTAATACGAATATTGTCGTTAAGGCTATAACTTGTACCGAGGTTAAATAAATTATACCCCTTCAACTTATTGCCAGTTGCAGCATAAATGATGCCAGCATCACCAGCAGTTTGGACTGTACTATAACGTTTACGATCAGATTTATACTCATGCTGTAACCAAACATCGAGTGAAGGATTAATATGCCAAGTAGATGTCATATTAAAAGCATTTTTGGGTACGTTATTTAGGTACGAGCCTTTATTTTCACCTTTTGTGATCTCACTTTCCATATAGGTATATGCAGCTTTAATATCCCATTCAGGGATAATGCTGTATTTCAAGCTAACTTCAACGCCCTTAGTTTCTGCTTCATTGGCATTAATACTTTGTGAAAAACTATCTTGAGTAATATGGGAACCATAGCTCACACAACCTGCTTGGTTTGGATTTGTTTCAGAGTAACAGTTCCAAAGGTCAGCTCCATCAGTTATCAGATCTTCAATTTTATTAAAGAATGCCGTTGTGGTTAAGTCAAAGCTACCTTTGTTATAATTAAAGCCTAATTCATAGTTGGTGGATTCTTCAGGTTTAAGATTAGGAGAGCCGACACCAAAAGTTGCACCTTGACCACTAACACTAATCACGCCATTGTGTAATGCTTTTGCAGAAGGTGCTTTGTAACCCGTACTTACACCACCTTTCAGTGTTAGATTTTCATTAGTATTCCAAACTAAATATGCTCGTGGGCTGAAGTGACCACCAAAACCTGAATGATCTTCATAACGCCCACCTAAAGTTAAAGCAACTGAATCTAAAAGGCGCCATTCATCTTCAGCGTAGAAAGATAATGAGTCTTTTTTGAATTTTGAACCCACGCCTGCAATATCGTCAGCAATTTCTGCTTCTTTATATTCGGCACCTACTGTGATTTTATGATCTGCAATAGGCATGACGATATGTGTATCAGCAACAAAGTCAGTGTTTTCTAATGTACGATCTGTACCTGCAAATGCATTTAATGGGAATGTGTTTCGTGGAATAGTACGGCCTACGGTTTCAGTAGTTGTATGGCTTACGTAAGATGACCATTTACCAAAATCATAGTTACCCTCATGTCCAGCAGAAATTTGATCACGGTTAAATTCTAGTTCGTCTTTATAACCATTAGCACGGCTCGGTGTGTCTTGAGTGCCCAGTCGATTATCATCATTTTTATAGTTTTGACTTGAATGGAAGCCATCTAACCAGAAACTATTTTTATCATCTAAGTTAAAGGATAATTTACCACCAAAATCAAAATTATCTGCTTCACTTGGGCGTGGGTCACGGCCAGATGTACCTGGAATACGTTCAGATTTTTGACGGTCTAAATAAGAACCACGTAGCTGCATCCCTAAGCGTTCGCTTATAAGAGGGCCATTTAAAACAAAACTGGTTTTTGCTGAGTCGGCTTCCCCATTATGTTCCATGAGGTTACCACTCACAGTAACATTACCAGTCCATGTATCAGACACTTTTTTAGTAATAATGTTGATTACACCACCCATTGCCTCTGAGCCATAGCGAGTAGCCATAGGACCACGAATGACCTCAATACGCTCAATTGCAGCAAGGGGTGGTAAGTAACCATTTGATGATTCACCGAAACCATTTGGAGTTACGTCAGAAGATGTTGTTTGGCGACGTCCATCAATTAAAACCAAACTATAGTCATTACCTAGACCACGCATTTTAACGTTTAAGCCGGATGTTTTACCAATACCGTCACGAATATCAATGCCCGGAATGTCAGCTAGTAAATCTGCAATAGTAGAAGCATTTTTCTTTTCTATGTCTGCTTTTGTAACAACACTGATTGAAGCAGGAGCATTCTTGATCTTTTGTTCATAACCAGCTGCAGAAACAACAATGGTCTCCATCTGTTGAGCTTGAGATTCAGCCGTTTCAGCATGTGTGAAACTCGCAGTGGTTACAATTGCCCCAAATAAAGCAGCGGAAAGAGGGTTGAGATTAAATTTACTCATAAAAGAATTCCAAATATGGATGAGATAAATATATGAAAATAAATTAAAAAAAATATCATTAAGAATAATAGTGAGAAAGTTTCTCATTTTCAATAGTGAATTAAAAAATAATCAATATTTCTTCTAAAAAAGCTGAAAAATTCTAAAAATAAGAAGGGCATCCATGCCTGAATTTATAGTGTTATAATCCATTTTTGTATATCTTTAATTGTTGTCATATAATGTGGCACTTTTTTTTAAAACTGTTTTAACTAACAAATTATCGAGGAAGCCATGCAAGTAACTTCTGAAGCGGTTTCGGGCGTTGCCCGTCGTTTAAATGTATCTGTACCGACGAGCCGTATTAACGAGCAGTTTGAAGCTCGCTTGAAACGCACTGCCAAAACTGTGAAGATCAACGGCTTCCGTCCAGGTAAAGTACCTGTAAACGTTGTTCGTCGTGAATACGGTGCTGGTATCTATCAAGAAGTTGTAAACGACATCATTCGTGACACAGTATTCGAAGCGATCCAACAAGAAAAAATCAATGCTGTTGGTATGCCAAACATTGAAAAAACTGAAATGAAAGATGATGCTTTAGTTTATGAAGCAACTGTAGAAGTTTATCCAGAAGTTGAAGTTAAGTTCGAAGGTCTAGAAGTTGAACGTAAAACAACTTCAGTTGACGACAAAGACGTTGAGAAGATGATTGAAAATCTTCAAAAACAACGCGCTTCATGGGTTGAAACTAAAGGCATGGCTAAAAAAGACATGCAAGTAACGTTCGACTTTGAAGGTACTGTTGATGGCGAGAAGTTTGAAGGCGGCGCTGCTGAAGACTTTAAACTCGTTCTTGGTTCTGGTCGTATGATCCCTGGCTTCGAAGACGGCATCGTTGGTATGAAGAAAGGCGAAGAGAAAGTTATCGATGTAACTTTCCCTGAAGACTACCAAGCTGAAAACCTTGCTGGTAAAGCTGCTCAATTCAAAATCACTGTTAAGCTTGTTGAAAAACAAAAACTTCCAGAAGTTGATGCTGAATTCTTAAAAATCTTCGGTCTAACTGAAGAAGAAGGCGTTGAAAAGCTGAAAGCTGACGTGCGTAAAAACATGGAACGTGAAGTGAAAAACGGTCTTCGTAACCAAGTGAAAGGTGCAACTTTTGATGCGCTTGTAGCTGCAAACGAAGTAGAACTTCCAGAAGCAATGGTTGCTCAAGAAATTGACCGTCAACGTCAACAAATGATCCAACAATTCACTCAACAGTTTGGTGCTCAAGGCGCTAAAGCGTTTGATTCAAGCATGCTTCCAGATGACCTATTCAAAGAGCAAGCTGAAAAATCAGTTAAACTTGGCGTATTGGTCAGCAAAGTATTAGCTGATGCTAAAATTGAAGTTGATGCTGCACGTGTTGATGCTTACATCGAAGACATGGCTTCTTCTTACGAAGATCCTAAAGAAGTAATTGAATACTTCAACAACGATAAACAGCAACGTGCTCAAATCGAAGCTGTTATTCTAGAAGACCAAGTTGTCGATCACATCTTAGCTTCTGCTAAAGTAACTGATACAACTGTGAGCTATGAAGACTTATTGAAAGAGCAACAAGCTCGTCAACAAGGCTAATTTCTAGCTTTCAAAAAAAGGCGCATTAAGCGCCTTTTTTTATCGAAATTTGCCCCCAAATAAGTTGTCCTGATTTCACAATGCTTATGAAAAAAATATCTGTTATTTAATTGGGAATCTTTTGCAATTTCGACAAATATCCCTCATATTGTGAATTATGGGTTGAGTCAGAAAAATTTAGGAATAAATAACGTATGTATGTTCCAACAATTGAAAACGCACTAGTGCCAATGGTGGTAGAACAGTCATCTCGTGGCGAGCGTTCTTTTGATATTTATTCACGCCTTTTGCGTGAACGTGTGATTTTTTTAACCGGTGAAGTTGAAGACAACATGGCAAATTTGATTGTTGCCCAAATGTTGTTCTTAGAAGCAGAAAACCCAGATAAAGATATTCATTTATATATCAACTCACCAGGCGGTTCGGTTACTGCAGGTATGGCGATTTACGATACCATGCAATTTATTAAACCTGATGTTGTGACTTACTGCATGGGGCAAGCAGCATCGATGGGTGCATTCCTGCTTAATGCCGGTGCTAAAGGCAAACGTTACTGTCTTGAAAATGCCCGTGTCATGATTCACCAACCACTCGGTGGTTTCCGTGGTCAGGCATCTGACATTGAAATTCATGCACGTGAAATTCTATTCATCAAAGAACGTTTAAATCGTTTAATGGCAGAGCATAGTGGTCAAGATTACGAAACTGTTGCTCGAGATACTGACCGTGACAACTTTATGACAGCGCAAGCTGCGAAAGAATACGGTCTTGTGGACGAAGTTTTATCTAAACGCCCATAAGTTTTAAAGAATTAATTATTGGAGTGAATATGTCCGAACATCCTCAAGGACAAAAGCATTGTTCATTTTGCGGTAAAACGCAGTCTGAAGTCGGGAAACTGATTGCAGGTGAGGACGCGTACATCTGTAATGAGTGTGTGGACGTATGTCTTGACCTAGTTCAGACCAGTCAGCAAGTTGAATCAAATGACTGGGCAACTCGTCCTTTACCAAAACCGCATGAAATCCGTGCTGCGCTTGACCAATATGTGATTGGTCAAGATGTTGCGAAAAAGACCCTCTCTGTTGCGGTATACAACCATTATAAACGCCTAAAAGTTGGCACCAGTGGTAAAAAACCAGAAGACGGTGTAGAGATTTCGAAAAGTAACATCATGTTGGTTGGACCAACAGGTTCAGGTAAAACACTGCTTGCTCAGACACTTGCGCGTCTTTTAGATGTGCCATTTGCGATGGCAGATGCAACGACTTTAACTGAAGCCGGTTATGTGGGTGAAGACGTTGAGAACATTGTTCAAAAACTCCTTCAAAAAGCCGATTACGATGTAGAAAAAGCACAAAAAGGCATTATCTATATCGATGAAATCGACAAAATTACCCGCAAGTCTGAAAACCCATCGATTACTCGTGATGTATCGGGTGAGGGTGTTCAGCAAGCGTTATTGAAAATGATCGAAGGTACGGTTGCGTCAATTCCGCCTCAAGGTGGTCGTAAGCATCCGCAGCAAGAATTTATTCAAATTGATACTTCAAACATCCTGTTTATCTGTGGTGGCGCATTCTCTGGCTTGGAGAAAATCGTACAGCAGCGTCAGGAAAAAGGAGGTATTGGCTTTACAGCTGAAGTGCGTAAGAAAGATGAAACTAAAAAATTATCTGACTTATTCCGTCAAGTTGAAGCGACAGATTTGGTTAAATTCGGTCTGATTCCTGAATTTATTGGTCGTTTGCCAGTCATTGCAACCTTGGAAGAACTCGACGAAGAAGCATTGATGCAGATTCTGACTGAACCAAAAAATGCATTGACACGTCAATACCAATATTTATTTGAAATGGAAAATGTTGACCTTGTATTTGAAGACTCAGCATTACGTGCCGTGGCTAAAAAAGCCCTTGACCGTAATACGGGTGCGCGTGGTCTACGTTCGATTTTAGAAAATTCATTGCTTGAAACGATGTATGATCTACCAAGTCGTTCAGATGTGGGTACGGTTGTCGTCAATGAAGCGGTGATTAATGGGGAAGCGGAACCTGAATTTAAATCAGAACGTCAACCAAAGAAAACTGAAGAAGCTGCGCCGAAGTCAGATTTAAAAGTTGTGAACTCTAAATCTGCTTAAGCGCTATTCGTCTGAAACGTGTGTAAATCCAAGATTTGCACACGTTTTTTATTTCCAAAAATAAAAGCAGAATGTTAATCTCAGCAGGATGGCGTGGATGCCTGAATGTAAAAAACTGAAAACAAAAGTGTAAAAATAAAAAAAGACGCAGTGAGGGATAATCATGCGTGGAGTTGCAATTCTACTTTTAAGCAGTGTAGCGCTGCTGGGTTGTCATGGAAAATCAGCCATTGAGCAAACGTCATTGGCTTCGACATTAAAGCCTGTGGATCCTGAAAGTACACCGGGCCATATTGAACAATATCGATTGGGTATGTTTACCATTGGTGGTTGGGTCAATCAGAAACAAGGCCGACATTTTCAAGAAGTGAAAGCTCAGCATGATCAAGCAGCGATTGTGTATTTATATCGTCCAGACAGTAAATGGAACCGTCAAGAAATTGTGGCCAGCAGCTTATTTCTGAACAGTGAGCGTATTCCAAGTTTATTGAATAATCATTATTACTGGGTGGAGTTACCGGCGGGGAATTACCGCTTATCATCGAGTCGCCCTTTGGGGGTGAATCATTTTCAAAAACCTAAATATTTAGACTTTGATGTTGAAGCAGGTCAAACTTACTTCATTAAATATGATGAAGAGAATTTATCCAGTAAAAGAACGGTTTCAGGGCCATTGCTGCTCATGCCTGAAAAAATTGGTCGAAATGAAATCGCATTTACAGAGTTGAAATCCAACAGTTTTAACTTTGTGGCAGAAGATCAAAACTCTGGAAAAGTACGGAAAAGTGCTCAGAAGTTGAAGGCACCTCATTATGATCCTGCGGAAGATGTGCAGTTGACCAAGCCTTTTAAACTGTGGAATCCATTAACTTGGTAATGTAATTAGCTCGTGTTTTTTAGTGTAGGAAAATATTAAATAGAGAATGTCATTCGGCAAACAGCCTAAATATTGACATTAAAAAAAGCACCCGATAGGGTGCTTTTTTTAGATCTTGAATGTGGCGAAATTAGTTCGCAGCAGCATCAACTACTGGGATTTTACCAATTTTTGCTTGCCAGATTTTTGGTGCAGTCGCGTGTACAGAAGTACCATTTACGTCAACAGCTACAGATACTGGCATGTCTTTTACAACAAATTTGTAGATCGCTTCCATACCTAAGTCAGCGAAAGCAACCACTTCAGCTTCACGAATCGCTTTCGATACTAAGTAAGCAGCACCACCGACAGCCATGAGGTAAGTTGCTTTGTTGTCTTTGATTGCTTCAACAGCAGCAGGACCACGATCCGCTTTACCAATCATACCGAACATACCAGTTGCTTCAAGCACTTGACGTGTGAACTTATCCATACGTGTTGCAGTTGTTGGGCCAGCAGGACCAACGACTTCGTCACCGACTGGATCAACAGGGCCAACGTAGTAAATAAATTTACCTTTTAGGTCAACTGGAAGTTCTTCACCTTTGTTTAACATGTCAACCATACGTTTGTGCGCAGCGTCACGACCTGTATAGATTGTACCGTTAAGAAGCAGTGTGTCACCTGGTTGCCAAGAGTTCATTTCTTCTTGAGTAATGTTGTCTAAGTCAACACGTTTAGACGTTGATGAATCCCAAGTCACTGCAGGGTAGTCTTCAAGGCTAGGCGCTTGAATATGCGCTACACCAGAACCGTCTAATTGGAAATGCGCATGACGAGTTGCAGCACAGTTTGGAATCATACCTACTGGTTTACCCGCAGCGTGACATGGGTAGTCTTTGATTTTGATATCAAGAACAGTGGTTAAACCGCCAAGACCTTGAGCACCAATACCTAAAGCATTTACTTTTTCGAAGATTTCGATACGAAGTTCTTCGATTTGGTTTTGTGGGCCACGACGAAGGAGTTCGTCCATGTTGATTTCTTCCATCAATGCTTCTTTTGCAAGCATCATGGCTTTTTCAGCAGTACCACCAATACCGATACCGAGCATACCAGGAGGACACCAACCTGCACCCATTGTTGGAACAGTTTTAAGTACCCAATCCACGATAGAGTCAGAAGGGTTAAGCATTGCAAGCTTAGATTTATTTTCTGAACCACCACCTTTAGCAGCAACAGTAATATCAACTTTATTACCCGGAACGAGTTTGTAGTGAATTACAGCAGGGGTGTTGTCTTTGGTATTTTTACGACCAAAAGCAGGATCAGCTAATACTGATGCACGAAGAATGTTTGAGTTTTCAAGATAACCTTGACGTACACCTTCGTTGATTGCATCGTCTAGGCTCATGGTTAAATCAAATTTAACGTCTAAGCCCACTTCAAGAAATACGTTTACAATACCCGTATCTTGACAGATAGGACGATGGCCTTCTGCACACATACGAGAGTTAATTAAAATTTGTGCAATCGCGTCTTTTGCGGCTTTGTTTTCTTCACGGTCATACGCACGGCTCATCGCTTGGATGAAGTCCTGTGGGTGATAGTAAGAAATGAACTGAAGCGCATCTTTTACCGATGTGATCAAGTCATCTTGCTTGATAATAGTTGTCATACAAATATCTCTTGAGCGGGCTGATAGCTAGCGGGCTAAATTATAAGACAAAAACACAGTTGTGTGGGTATTTCGCTTAATCTTTGGCCGAAAGTTTAATAGGCTTAAACAGCACCATGTTTCGCTGTCATAAATGGGCTGAAAATGACGTTTTAACTGTCATATTTCATGAAATATTTGTCACAAAACTAGAGCTTAAAATTTATATTGATTGTTAAATTACTGAAAATAAATAATATTTATTATTTTTTAATATTTCATATTTGTCATATAACTGTCATAAAACTTTTACATAATGACGTCATCAAAGTTAGAGTGTGAAATATATGGTTACTCCAGTGTTGTCAGTTATTGGTTTTTCTCTGTTTATCGCAGCAACTTGGTTCTATGGTCAACAAGAAGATCAAGCCTAAAGCTTTATCTTCTTTTTTTTGCTTAAAATTTTATAAAAATAATATTCTTCTTCAAATCTTCAAATCTTCAAATCTTCAAATCTTCAAATCTTCAAATCTTCAAATCTTCAAATCTTCAAATCTAATCATGAGTAATAGCTAATTTTTAGTCTTTGCGTCAGTGTGTGTGATAATCATCGATGATCTTTGTTGCTTTCAAATTTTTTACAAAACTTTAATTATAAACACTAAGTTTTGAAGTAATTAATTGAGAAATAAAATAAAAATGAGCTCTGTTACTGTACGTTAAACTGTTGAATCAGATTGGGATATACTGAAAAATTTACAGCTCAAGGCATTACATGACAGTCCTGATGTATTTATAGCAACATATGAGAAAACTAAAACTCATAGTGACTCTGAATGGCGTGATAAAACTGCGCAAAAAAGACCATGCCAGTTTCTATTGGCATTTGACGGAATGAGAGCTGTAGGCATGGTTGGAGGTACTATTGATAAACAGCATGAATTTACTGTAGTTGCAATGTGGTTGTATGAGAATTATCGGGGAAACAGTGTTGCTGATCTTTTAATATCTAGTCTACAAAATATGCAGCAAACCAAGGTTATACAAAAATTGTACTTCGTGTTGAATTAACTAATTTACGAGCTACTCAATTTTATTCTAAATAAGGTTTTATAAAAGTTCTTGAGCAATCTTCTTTAAAATCAGGCTTAGAGCTAAGCAGTCAAAAAATGGAGTGCTTGTAGTCCTTTTTATGGTCAACTTTTTTTCGTATATAAGTGCTTAAAAAAAATAACTCTAATTTTTATATTATCAAATATTTATATTTAACTTTTGTTTTATTTTTCATGTAATTGTCATGGGATTGCAAGTGTATTGTCATACAGAGTCTTTAGGTTATTGCAGTATTTCTCAAGGACCAAAGAGGTTAGACGTTGAATTACAAAGCACTCATCTGCTGTATGGTTTTCACCCCCATGCTGACAATGCAGGCAGCACAAGCAGAATTTATTGAAGATAGTAAAGCAGAAATAGATTTTAAAAATTATTATTTTGATCAAGATCAAGAGCCTAACGATAAAGATTCGACAGTTTGGGGACAAGGTATTGAATTGAGTTATCAATCTGGCTTTACCGAAGGTCAAGTCGGTTTTGGTTTAGATGCTACTGCGGCAGCAGGTATACGTTTAGACGGCAGTAAAGATAAAGCCAAAAATTCGTTGATGTTTCCTTTAGAGGGTGATGGTAGTCCAACAAATTATTGGACACGTGCATATCCCACTTTAAAAGCGCGCTATCAGAAAACTGATGTAAAAGTCGGAGAGTTACGCCCTAATTTGCCCATTTTAAGTCGAAGCTTTGCTCGCTTGCTCGAATCTGCCTATTTAGGTGGTCAAGTCACTTCTAAAGATGTAAAGGGATTGACTTTAACGGGTGGTTACGTCACTAAAGCAATTCCACGTGCATCACGAGATGCGTCAAAGCTTTCTATTAAAGGCGCGACTGAAACCAGTGATGGGTTTATGTTTGGCGGTGCGGACTGGAAGCCCAATAAAAATTTAACGCTACAGTACTATGCAGGTGAGCTAGATGATTTTTATGTACAGCAATTTATCGGCGTGAAACACAAATTTCCATTCAGTGAAAACCAGAGTTTTAATACGGACTTACGTTTATTTGATACTCAAGCGACTGGAGCTAATGAGCGTGGTGAAAAAGGCTATGGTGCCAAAGTAGATAATCAGACAGCCAGTGTAGACTTCAAATACAAATTTAAAAATCATCAGCTGCAATTTGGCGCGCAAAAAATTGGTGATGATGGCGATTTTCTGCATATGAATCAGGGCAGTTTAGATAATGGTGCGGATGGTACGTTCATTTATTTGCCAACAAATCGTCTGTTGCAGAACTTTACTAATGCAGGCGAAAAGTCCACATGGTATGGCTATCGATATGACTTCAATAATCAATACTTAAAAGGCTTAAATGTATCGTTCCTGAAAGTACAAGGACGTGACTTTGGTAAATGTGGTTGTGCAACTGAGTCCGAAATTGACTATACCTTGCGTTATAAAGTGCCGGAAGGCAAATTCAAAAATTTAGGTTTTACCGCTCAATACGGAAAATTCAAAAAAAGTACAGGAACAAAGCAGGAACAAAGCCGTATCTACTTGACCTATACCATGCCAATTTTCTAATCCAAAACTGATCAGATTAATTTATTAATAAGTTTATAGAGAAATAAAAATGAATCATATTAATTCGAATCGTCGTCAATTCTTAAAGGGTTTGATGGGATTCGGGTCTTTAGCGTTATTTTCTGGACTGAGTCCAGTAAGCACGTGGGCAAATGCCAAATTTCCGATTAGCCCATTTCAATTAGGTGTTGCCTCAGGTGAACCTTGGCCAGATGGCTTTGTGATTTGGACGCGTGTTGCACCATATCCACTTTCTGTAGATGGTGGGATGCCGAAGGAAGCTGTTGAAGTGGATTGGGACATTGCTACAGATATTGAATTTAAGAAAATTGTGCAAACTGGGAAGGCGCAGGCACATCCTGACTTACATCACACAGTACATGTAGAGATAAGTGGTTTAGCACCGATGACACGCTATTATTATCGATTTAGATTGGCTGGTTATGAAAGTTCTGTAGGTACAGCAAAATCGGCGCCAGCAGCACATCAAATGCCAGAACGAGTTCGTGTTGCTGTAGTAGGTTGTCAGCATTATGAAACAGGCTATTACACGGCTTATGATTACTTGAGCAAAGAGAAAGAGATAGATTTAGTTTTCCACTATGGTGACTATATTTATGAAGGACCAGAGGGTAAAGGCGGGGGACGTGCAATTGGAGATCTAAGAGTTTCAATTCCTGCACGTCAACATATTGGTCCTGAAATTCAAACTTTACTGCAATATCGTATTCGTTATGCGCAGTACCGTGCGGATCCTGATTTACAAGCTGCACATGCCTCTGCACCTTTTGCAATGACCTTTGATGATCATGAAGTGGATAACAACTGGGCTGCAAATATTGAAGAAAAAGGCGAGAAGAAAGACATATTTTTACTGCGCCGCGCAGCAGCGTTTCAAGCGTGGTACGAATATATGCCTGTACGCTTAAAACAGAAGCCGAATGGTCCAGATATCCTTGCTTACCGTACTTTAGATTATGGCAAAATGCTACGGATGAATATTTTAGATACACGCCAATACCGTTCTCCAATTTTATGCACCAAAGCTCAGTTAGAAGATGGGTTTGATAAAGTAGATTACTGCCGTACGGAAAATAGCCGAAATGAGCAGGTTCTTGGTAAAGCACAAGAGCAATGGTTGGCGAAGCAAATGCGCCATGATAAGCGTTGGAATGTCTTGGCACAGCAAATTCAGGTTATGCCTTGGGTACGTTATAACAAATCAGGCAAAGCTTATTTTGGGAAAGATACGTGGAATGGCTATCCATACGCACGCGAGCGCTTGATTGAATCTATCAAAAAAAATGCACCTCATGGTAATACAGTAATTTTATCAGGAGATTTGCATCAATATTTTGCAGCGAATATTCCAAGTGATTTGAATGATTTTAAGAGCCCATCGATTGCAACTGAATTTTTAACTACATCAATAACCTCTACCGGCAATGGTCAACCAATTCGTCCAGGGCAGGAAGATGTGCTGAAGTTAAATCCACACATCAAATTTATCAATGATCAACGCGGTTATCAGACTTTAGACTTTTTTAAAGACTATATGCGTACAGACTTAAAGGTTCTAGACTTTGTTGAAAAACCAGGTGGAAAAATGACGACCGTAGCAAGTTTTGAAGTGGCTTACGGCAAGCCAGAACTGAAGCAGATTGAATCTTAATAAAACGGTATCAAAATACTTCTGCTAAATTAAATAAAGCGCTTAGATGGTTCTAAGCGCTTTATTTTTATATTGGATATGCACATCTATTAAAAACCACTGCCCATGCATGTGATCTACTATCTATGCAATGAGACAAGATGCTGATTTTTTTAATCAGATTTTGTATGTGTGGCAGAGATAAGGTGGTTAATTTCAGTTTTGGCTTTAATCATATCGGCTTGGAACTGTGGATCTGCCTGCAAGCGTGAAAATTGTGCTGCACCCATAATACGGCCAGCATCGACATCACTTTGCCAATGCATATTGCACACGACTCGGCTTTGACCAAATTCAATACCACGTTTAAGAATTTGACTTTGACGCTCAGGACGTAACTCTGCTAAGACTAATGCATATGTCCAACCGATAGTTGTATGTCCAGAAGGATAGGAAACATATTGATTTTTTTCATTTTCTTCTTCAGGGGTACAAGTGCTGACATTAAAATAGCCATATGGACGTTCACGGCTATATTTCTTTTTTGCAGTTTGAGTAGAGTATCTACTATCAAGTTTAATCTTTCTTAAAATTTCAAATAAAGTAGGTGTATTTTTCTCATTAATTTCTACGCCAAATGCAGATGAAAAAGGTCGCCCTAAGTGTGCATTTGAAACATCAGCATCAATTTGTGCTTGCTGCCAGCGAGCCGTATTTTTCAAATATTGAGATTGTTTAAAAATACTTTGATCACGAATAAAATCTCCACTATAGGCTTGTGGAGGAGTAGATAATATTTCAAGACTATTTGGAGCTGAGTCAGGTGTTAGATATGAATCTGCGGCCATGGAGTGTGCGCTTAAGCAAACCCATATTAATGTAGAGATGGCACATGGAGTATAAAATTTTAAGTTTGTCATGATATAGCTAAGTTTTGAATAATTAAAAAAGCGCTCATACCATAAGCAATAATATTGACTCTAAGATGACAAGAATTAATAAGATGAAAATTATCGCAATATAAATAAGATTGAAATGCGGGAAAATCGGAATGAATAAAAAACCACCCAATCTTTCGAAAGGGTGGTTTAGAACTCGAAACTAAAATTAAGCTTTTTGCTGTTCAGATTGAATTGCCGTTAATGCAATGGTAAACACGATGTCATCGACCAATGCGCCACGAGACAAGTCATTTACAGGCTTGTTTAAACCTTGCAGCATTGGGCCAACACTGACTACATTTGCAGAACGTTGAACTGCTTTATAGGTTGTATTACCTGTATTTAAGTCTGGGAAAATAAATACATTGGCACGACCAGCCACTTTCGAGTCAGGTGCTTTAGAGCGTCCCACACTTTCCACCGATGCAGCATCGTATTGAAGCGGGCCATCAATAAGTAAGTCTGGGCGGCGTTCTTTGGCAATACGTGTTGCTTCAGCCACTTTTTCGACATCTGCACCTGTACCAGAAGTACCTGTTGAATACGAAATCATTGCGATACGTGGGTCAATACCAAAAGCTTTCGCTGAATCTGCAGATTGAATCGCAATCTCTGCAAGCTGTTCTGCATTTGGATCTGGATTAATTGCACAATCACCATATACATAGACTTCATCTGGTAACAGCATAAAGAACACAGAAGAAACCAGTGAATAATCAGGTGCAGTCTTAATCAATTGGAATGCAGGACGTACGGTATTCGCCGTAGTATGTACTGCGCCTGAGACTAAGCCATCCACCTGATCGAGTGCAAGCATCATGGTACCTAAAACCACAGTGTCTTGTAGCTGTTCACGTGCTTGTAGATCATTGAGTTTACCTTTACGCAGCTCAACCATTTTAGGCACATAGTTTTCACGAATCAGATCTGGATCAATAATTTCCAAATCATGTGGAAGTTCGATATTACGTGCTTTTGCAACTTCAATCACGGCTTCAGGTTTTGCCAATAAAATACAGTGTGCAATGCCACGTGATTGACAAATGACAGCCGCCTGAATGGTGCGTGGTTCATCGCCTTCAGGTAGAACAATTCGTTTTTTCGCAGCAATCGATTTTTGTACCAATTCATGACGGAATGCAGAAGGGGACAAGCGTGGTTGATATGAACCATTTAATACTTCAGTAATCCACTCAGCATTGATGTGGCTTGAAACAAAGCGAGTCACTTGCTCTGCACGTTCGACGTCATCGACAGGAATTTCATTGCCTAAATTTGAAAGTTGTTGTGCCGTTTCAAAAGTGCTTA
This sequence comes from Acinetobacter sp. YH12138, assembly GCF_015218525.1. Classification (NCBI taxonomy): domain Bacteria; kingdom Pseudomonadati; phylum Pseudomonadota; class Gammaproteobacteria; order Moraxellales; family Moraxellaceae; genus Acinetobacter; species Acinetobacter sp. YH12138. The sequence continues at coordinate 486,880 of NZ_CP048670.1, forward strand.
AAGGCGTATGTAAAATCGGTAAGCCTTGCTTAATCGCAGTTTGGCAGAAATCCAAAACTTGTGGGTTCGGTTGATGGTGTTCAGTCAAAACCAAACCGGCAAGTGGAATACCATTGCTACTTGCAAGGCTAGAAGCCAACAACACATCAATACGGTCAGAGGCGCTGATAATCAGTTCGCCTGCCACAAATTTGTGAAGTTCATGTTCAATATTAGAGGCAACTAAGCTGCTATGCAGTACGCGGCGATGAGCAGCATCGCCTTGGTTGATCCATTCTGATTGAATATGCGTCGCCAAGTCAGACATGCGCGGTACGCTGAGCGTATTACTAAATGGAACGAGGCCAATGACAGGTAGCTGTGTAGAACCAATTTGCGGATTACTTTGTTGTAATTCGAGTACAAATTTATTGGTATCACTGATTAAACGCAGATTTGGATCAAGCGTGACAGGAATTTGCGCAGATTCTTCTGGCAAACCACGTGTGCGCATAAACAACAGGCCCGCAGTACGTTCAGATGCTGCACCACCGAAATGGCGTAGAGAACTGTCAATTTTCTCAGCAGTTTTCGTGGCATTTTGAATATCTGCTGTGCTGACAATAATTACTTTAGCATCAAGAGCTTTTGCTAATGTCGCGTTCAGTTCTGAGGCAAAGTTATCTCGGCTGTTTGGAACCAAGCCTTCAACAATAATCAGATCATGCTTTTTTGCAATTTCACGGTGCAAACGAACTGCTTCTTCGAGCAATTCATCACTTTCATCATGACTCAGTTGTTTCACGATGGTGGCATGATGAATGGGTTCTACCGTTTCATTATTAAATAAATGACGATAAAGAGCCGTTGTACGGTCTACAGTATCTGCGACATTTTCCTGTGAAAATGGTTTCAGAAAACCTGCTTTGACCCCTTGGCATTCCAAAGCATAAATTAAACCTAAGCATGCAGATGTTAAACCTACACCTTCCCCAGTTGGCACGAGTAAAATTGTTTTCATACGGTGTCTAAATTAAAGCTAAAAATTAATATTGAAGGCGAAGGGGCTGATGCGATTGCTTATGCAATCGCAGCTTCAGCATCAGACTTTTTTGTAGCAGACGCTGTCACCTCGTCTACAACATGCTCAGTTTCTTTGGCAATACGGCCTTCTTCATCGGTTGGAACAACCCAAATTTGTGGGCCAGTACCGTGGTCAATACGACCTTCAGTACCGCGTTTTAAGTTGTCATTTAATTCTTTACTCAGGTTGAAACCAAAGTGTGGTAAGTATGAAACCGTTTTTTCACGAATGTAGGCAGAGTTTTCACCAATACCACCGGTAAAGAATAAACCGTCAATACGTGGTAGACCACAGCTTAAACCTGCTAAAGATTTAGCTAAACGGTAGCAGAAAACTTCAATGGCAAGTGCGGCATCTTCGTTGCCTTGTTCCGATGCTTCGATCAACGTACGCATGTCATTTGAAAGATCAGACAAACCGAGTAGGCCTGATTGGCTGTTCAGCATCTTGTCGATTTTGTAGATATCCCAACCTAAGTTGCTTGCAAGGAAGCTGTGAATACTTGGGTCGACATCACCACTACGTGTGCCCATCACCACACCTTCAAGAGGTGTTAGTCCCATTGACGTATCTACAGATTGACCATTCCAAATCGCACAAGTCGAGCTACCATTGCCCAAGTGAGCAGTTAACCAGCCACCTTGTTTAAAGCTACCTGCCAACATTGAGCCACGCTCAGATACGTAGGCATGGCTAGTACCATGGAAGCCATAACGACGCACGTTATGCTGTGTGTACAAGAATTTTGGTAATGCATAACGGTATGCATGAGACGGCATTGTTTGGTGGAATGCTGTATCAAATACGGCTACTTGCGGAAGTTCAGGGAACAAACGCATCGTTGCTTCGATACCCACCAAGTGAGCCGGGTTATGCAATGGAGCAAGTGGAGTTGCTTCACGAATACGTTCAATAATTTCTGGTGTTAAGAGCTCAGCTTTGGTTAATGTACCGCCGTGAACAACGCGGTGACCAATCGCTTGAGGATTATGGTGAGCCAAACGCTCTAAAATAGTTTCAAGGGCTTTTTCATGGTCAGCATGTGGAATAGACAGCTCAAGCGCATCACCACCTGTAGTGACCCCTTTAATACGTGCATCAGCAGAACCTAGGTTCTCGGCTAGACCAAAAATACGATCTTCACGGCGCTCAGAAACTAACGCATATTTGATAGAAGAAGATCCGCAGTTAATTACTAATACTGATGTAGACACGTTTAAATACCCGAATTCTAATTGAAATACTTATCCATAATATTGATCTGATTGCAGTTGTATTGATTGATACAATTTAGATCTGTGATGATGTTTTATCATGGGTTTTTTTATCGTCCTAGATAGACTTTAGGAGATTAGACTTAAGCACTATCGACCCTGAACACAATAATAATTAAAATTTATCAGTTCATAGTTTTCATTTATTAATAAAATAGTCCTCAAAATTTATACGATTTAAGGGATATACATAGAACATAACATGCGTTCGCTGCGCTGTAATCCTCAAATTGTTGCAAAAAAGCAGGTAAATTTAACTTTTCTCATTCTTCTTAAGTATTTAATTGTCAAAAAATCTGTTTTCGATTCTATATCCTGTGTGTTTGCAGGCTTATATTTCAATATGTGAACCCTGGGTCTAGTTTTTTAAATCGCCATAAAAAAGCTGTGCCTTTAATCAGAAAAGCACAGCTTTCATTGTCTTATTGGGTGTTATTGGCGAATTTGACCATCACCAAATACAATCCATTTTTGAGAAGTCAGACCTTCTAGACCGACTGGTCCGCGTGCATGGATTTTATCGGTTGAAATACCAATCTCAGCACCAAGACCATATTCAAACCCATCCGCAAAACGAGTTGAGGCATTGATCATCACTGAACTCGAATCTACACGCGCTAAGAACTGACGAGCCAGACTAAAGTTTTCGGTAATGATTGAGTCTGTATGGTGAGAGCCATATTTGTTGATGTGCTCAATTGCTTCGTCTAAGCCTGTAACAACTTTCACTGCCAAAATCGGGCCTAAATATTCGGTGTACCAATCTTCCTCAGTTGCAGGAACAATCAACTCACCCAAAATGCGCTGCGTTTCAGCACAGCCACGCAGTTCAACTTTTTTCTCAGCATAAAGTTCAGCAATGCGTGGTAAAAACTCTTCAGCGACATTTTCATCGACAAGTAAGGTTTCCATGGCATTACATACGCCATAACGGTGTGTTTTGGCATTAAGCGCAATAGGTAATGCTTTTTGCAAATCAGCCTGAGCTTCCACAAAAACATGGCAGTTACCATCAAGATGTTTGATAACAGGCACACGTGCTTCATTGGTAATACGTTCAATTAAGCTTTTGCCACCACGAGGTACGATCACATCGACATATTCAGGCATAGTAATTAATTGGCCAACCGCAGCACGGTCTGGGGTATTTATCACTTGAACGGCATGCTCAGGTACACCTGCGGCAGTTAAGCCATGTTGAATCGCTGCCGCAATTGCTTGGTTAGATTCCAAAGCTTCAGAACCACCACGTAAAATAATCGCGTTACCTGATTTAAGCGCTAAAGATGCGGCTTCAAGGGTTACATTTGGGCGAGATTCGTAAATCATGCCGACAACACCTAGCGGCACGCGCATTTTGCCCAGCTGAATACCTGTCGGACGAAAGGCCATATCGGTGATTTCACCAATCGGGTCAGTCAGTGCGATTACATCTTTTAGACCTTGAAGCATGCCTTTAAAGCGTGTGGGGGTAAGTTCTAAGCGATCAAGTAGAGCACTATCCAAGTTGTTGTTATGCGCTTTGGTCATATCCACTTGGTTAGCTGCCAAAATTGCAGTTTCACTGTTTTGTAAAGCAGTATAAATTGCTGATAAGGCATTATTTTTAGTCTGGGTAGAAGCCCCTGCGAGCACACGTGATGCTGTGCGTGCTTGCTGTCCTACCGTTTGCATGTATTGTTCAATAGACTCTTGCATAGCGGTTTGATCACTTAGAAATTTCAACTCGATATTAACAGCCTGTGACTGAACAATGAAGCACTTAAGTGCATATTCGACTGTACTTGCTGACCAGAATTAACATTTTGAAATTGTTTTTAGAGCAAAAGTAGATAAGCGGCGGGGATATCAGTTGCTTGTAAAATGAACCTCTGTATAGAATGAAACAATAGCGACATTGAAGTCGTACAAATAACGATTAAAGAGCAGGACGCTAAGTCGAGCAGAGTCTCTAAATGAATTCCTGACAATAAAAATAAGGCAGGAATGGAGGAAAGGAATATGAATTCCATTATCCAAATGGATCCCACCGTACAGGAAAGTACGCATTACAGTTTTTTCGATCTGTATGACAAGCAAAGCTTTAAACAGCCTGCCAGAACGACATGGATTGATGGCTGGAAGGTCGAATATATGGCCATTGCACAACCTGAAACCATTCATCGCACCCCGATTGTTATTATTGGTGGGGCATTTCAAAACTTTAATTCCTACAAATATTGTGTCGAACAATTATTTGCGGCAGGCCCTATTATTTTAATTGATTTACCATCCATGGGCTCAAACCAGCAAATTACCAATGTCGATACTGCGGTGTCAGCAGGGACTTTAGAGTTGGGTGATCTGGCGCAGATGTTGGGCGTTTGGTTGGATATCGTTGGGCTAGAAAAAGTATCCGTGATGGGGATGTCACTAGGTTCAGTGGTGGCAGCAGGTCTGGCAGATCAACGTCCTGAATTGATTGATCGCATGATTTTAATGGGCGTGATGCAAAAAACGCGCAAGAGTTGGCGCATGTTGCTTGAAGAATCCTTGCATTTGATGAAAGAACAACGCATGGATGAATTTGGTCAAGCGGTGATTTTGTATTTAGTCAATCATGCCAAACTGGATGTGACGCGGATGTCACCGACAGCAAAGCGTTTGTTCTTTAGACAAATGGCTGAATTCACCAATACTGAACAAGAGCGTTATGACATTAACTGTAATCGTTTGCTGCGTTTGCAGGACGTGCCGATTCCACAGTGTGATGTATTGGTGTCATGCGGGCAGTACGACAGTTTTACTTTGCCACATGAAAATGCAGGTTTTGCCTTGCAATGTCCGAATATGCAATTTGCCATGATTGCCAATGCGGATCATTTACCGCAGTTGCAACGCCGTAAGGAAACCATGAATTTGTTTGCAACTTATCTACGCGGTGAGTCTATTCAGCAGTTGGATGGGATCATTCCAATGAGCCGAGAGCAAATGCAAAATATTGAACGCCGTGGCGAAGCGCGTGTAAGTGTACAACAGCCATTCACGCATTTATCTCATCGCTATTCAGACCTCGTGGTTGACACTCAAATTATAGATTTAAATTATTTCGGCGTGTTGCTGAATGTACAGGCTGAAATGTTGGACTCCATGCACGCATATCCTCGGGATTTGGCATTACATCTAGAAGATGAAGAAGGTGAGTTTAAAATTGAATGTCTCATCTTTGACGTTGTAGATACGCAGGTTCGTGCTTTGTTTAAGCATGGTAGTTTTGAGTTGGCGGAGCGTTTATTGCGCTTTGTACAACGCCAAAAAGAAGATGTGTTGATATTAGAAGCTGTAAGTTAAAACATGAACATATAAAAAAAACAGCGCTTTAGCGCTGTTTTTTTGTTTTAGCATGGACCATCCAAACCAAATCTCCACAGTGCTGCTCTGCATCGTGAAAAGGAATCACTTGTTCTTGCTGCTGTTGTGGAAAGTATAAGGCCGGCTGAACGACTTTTACTTCTTCAAATCCTGTATGACTGAAAAACTGCTGTAATTCAGCAGGGGATTGAAAATGAAAAGTAAAAGCGCTGCGTGACATAACTTTGAGTAATTTACTACTGGCCCAAATAAAGCGTGCTAAACGGTTCTTGACGGGTTCTGGATAGATGTCGGTCAGATAATGTAATTCCTGAAACGAGGCGCCATATTCGGTGATCCCTTGCAATAACTTATTCAGTAGGGTTTGATCAAAATAATTAATCAGACCTTCGCTAATCACCACCAAAGGACGTTCAGGGTCAAAACTCTGAAAAATACGTTCAAAATCTTGAGTGAAAATGTCACCAGTTAAGACCTCAGGGGCATGCGGGTCAATTTGTTTGAGTGCTTGTGTTTTGATTTTTGCCATATCCGGCAAGTCGAGTTCACGATAGTCAATTTCAGGATGCTTGGTGCGAAAATTCCAACCGCGCGGGGAGAGGCCACAGGCAATTTCAAGGACTTGTAGCTGAGGGTGTTGGGCAATGAGTTGATCTAAATATTGATCGATCATGGCATGGCGCTGTTTAAGCGTCGAACGCATGCTACCGCCCACATTCTTTTCTGCCCAGCTTTCTAAAGGATGGACTAAACGTGCTAAAAATTTGCCTTTACGTGTGGCAAAAACGGGATGCGAAATCCCCATGCTGTACCAAATATAGCCGGTGTAATGTGCAGTAAAGGAAATGTGTCGATGTTCCGATAAACTTTGTGTCATGTCGTCCTGACCTAATGTTGTTTTTATTGGCAATTTTTGTATAGCGCCGAAGCACTTATCTTGTCTTCATCATAAATCAAAAAGGAGCACCTTGTCGTGCTCCATTTTCTAGAATTTTGAAAGTCTTGGATTAGCAATATTGATTTTTAAAATCCACAATACGGTTACGCACGTTTTGCCAGTCCGCCCCGAGTTCAATGCTTTGTCCAATCTCAATTTGTGGGATTTTACCGCGCATACGTTCTAGGCGTTCTTGATTTGGGAGAGCCAAGTTTTGAATGCCATCCAGCGCAATGCATGCAGATTCACGGTTATTACATACAAGGCCCATATCACAACCTGCATTTAATGCTGCTTGGATACGAGCATCTGCGCCGCCAGCGACACAAGCGGCTTGCATGCTTAAATCATCGGAGAATAAAACGCCATCAAATTGGAGCTCTTGACGTAAGACTTTCTGTATCCAATACGGTGAAAATCCAGCAGGATTAGGATCAATATTTTCATAAATCACATGCGCAGGCATTAAGGCATCAAGCTGTGGTTGCAGTTGAATAAAGCTTTGCATGTCTTTTTGATAGATTTCTTCATAACTACGATGGTCAATGGCAGCAGCAACATGTGAGTCTGCTTTCACCGATCCATGGCCTGGGAAATGCTTACCTGTAGATGCCATCCCCGCACGTTTCATACCTTTTAAGAAAGCACTTGCCAATGGAATAATGTCTTGCATATTTTTGGCAAAACCACGGTCACCAATCACATCACTGACATCATTTAAATCCAGCACCGGTGCAAAACTGAAATCGATGCCGACCGCAAGGACTTCGGCTGCCATCAACCAGCCACATTGTTCAGCCAGTTCAACAGCTTTTTCAGGTTCAGTTAAGTAAATTTCTCCAAACTTACCCATAGCTGGTAGGAGTGTGAAGCCTTGCTTTAAGCGTTGTACACGACCACCTTCCTGATCGACGGCAATTAAAATATCAGGACGGATTTGACGCATATGGTCGGTCAGGGCACGAACTTGTTCAGGAGATTCAATGTTGCGACCAAATAAAATCATGCCGCCAACTTGTGGTGCCTGTAATAGTTCAATATCTTCTTGGGTAAGTTCTGTGCCAGCAATGTCGAGCATTAATGCGCCAATCATATTCGGTGTCCGTGTTGGAATTTTTAAGGAAAAACAATACCTGAATTCTGCAATGATTTGCTACACTTTGTCAGCAGAGAATATGATAAAACTACACGACATAAACATATTAAGTTGTTTAAGATTTTGAATCTATTCAATTCAGGTCGAAAACCAACACGGTAATATTGGTCTTAATACCAAGGAAGTACAAATTATTTATGAAACTTCAAACATTAGCTTGTGCCGTTGCGATTGCGACAGGTGGATTCTTTTTCACTCATGTGGTGAATGACGCAATTGCTGCCAATAATACAGAAGCAGTGAGCGCGGGTACTATTCAACCCACTCAAGAACAAGCCTTGGTCTCACGTCAGCTTGCAACATTGGTAGACCGTCAACACTATTTAAATCAGCGTTTAGATGCCAATACCTCTAATCGTATTTTAGATTTTTATATTGATAGTTTAGATGCTGAACATACGTTGTTCTTGGCATCAGATATTGAAAATTATAAAAAACGTTATGGCTCAACTTTTGGTGCAAATCTCAAAGCGGGCAATTTAACAGGGCCGTATGCGATTCATGCGCAATATCGTGAGCGCTTAAAACAGTTCTACACCTATATGTTGGAAGAGCTGAAAAAGCCACAGAATTTAAATCAACCGAATAACTACATCGAAACCGATCGTGAAAAAGCGCCATTCTTTAAATCGACAGAAGAACAGCGTGCGCATTGGAATAAAATGTTGGTCTCTCAGCTGATCAACTTAACCATCAGCAAAGAAGAAGAGAAAGCCAAACAAAAAGCGTTGAAAGATGACCCAACACTGGCAAATGGTCAAGACTTAACAGGTCCTGAAGACTTAACACCTGTACAGACTTTAACCAAGCGTTATACGCGTCAGTTAGAGCGGATTAGTCGTTTAAAAAGCGATGATGTGCTTGATAAAACTCTGAATGCCATGATGCTGACGTATGATCCGCACAGTAACTATTTCCCACCTGTAGATGCGATGGAATTGAACCGTCAAACCACGCTGCAATTGGAAGGGATTGGGGTGTCGATTCGTCCTGAACGTGGCAACGAAGACTACACTAAAATTGAAACGATTGTAGAAGGTGGTCCAGCCAGCAAATCAGGACAAGTCAAGTCAGGTGATCGCATTGTTGGTGTTGCCCAAGATGGCGACAAAATGGTGGATGTGATCGGTTGGCCGAGCAATGAAATTGTCGGACTGATTCGTGGTAAACGTGGCACCAAAGTGACTCTACGTTTATTGGGTGCTGGTGCGTCCATGAATCAAGCGCGAAATGTCACAATTGTACGTGATGTGATTCAAGAAGAAGATGCAGGCGTGCGTTCACGTACCGTTGAAATTGAGCGTGATGGCAAAAAGCATAAGTTCGGTGTAATTGAAATTCCATCGTTTTACTTGAACTATCGTGCACGTCGTGCAGGTACAGACTACCGTTCTGTGTCAGAAGATACCAATAAAGCCTTAAAAACTTTAGATGCTCAAAATGTTGAAGGTATCATCATTGACTTGCGTAACAACCCTGGTGGCTCACTTGAAGAAGTGGCACGTATGCTTGGTCAAGTGATTAAATCAGGTCCAGTGGTGCAAATCCGTGATGGCAATGGCAATGTCAGCGTGTTTGAAGATGATGATGGGGGCGCGCAAACTTATGCAGGTCCATTGGCAGTATTGATTAACTTGGCTTCGGCGTCTGCGAGTGAAATTTATTCTGCTGCGATTCAAGACTATGAACGTGGTGTGGTGATTGGTAGCACCACAACGGGTAAAGGAACAGCGCAGGTACAACTTGACTCTTTAGCCTATGGTCAAGCAACCTTAACGCAACGTAAATTTTACCGCGTGACTGGCGGCAGTACCCAGAATAAAGGAGTCGTGCCTGATATTAAGTTGGTTGATATTTACAATGAAGAATTTGGTGAACGTAAAGCGAAAAATGCTTTACAGTGGGATACCATTCCTACAGCACCGTTTAAACGTGAAGGCTCGATCCAAGCCTATGTTCCCGATTTGATTAAGTCATCTCAGCAACGTGTCAGCATTGATCCGCAATTTAAATATTTAGAGCAACGTACTGCGATTGCGAAAAAGACAGAAGAGCAAAAGCGTGTGGTGCTTGACTTAGCGAAGCGTAAAGCCGAGCTGTTGGCACTAGAGCAAAAGTCTTTGGATGCTGAAAATCAGCGTCGTAAAGTGGTGGGTCAAAAACCTTATGCCAACTGGGAAAGCTACCAAGCGTCTATGGATGCATTGGTGGAGGCACGTGCAAAAATGAAGGCAAACCAACGTCCAGCACTGCCTGAAGAAGAAGTCTTTGTGACGGAAGCAGCAAACGTTCTGATGGACTATGCAAAATTACAAGGCAAAACGCATACAACAACAGCCAAAAAGTAAGTAATTCATCCATAAATAACATTGAGATGATTGCTTGAGTTTTGACAGAAAAGATGAATTTACCCATTGAAAAATAGCGAGCTACGGCTCGCTATTTTTTTGTGAGTAGGGCGATGTTCGATTTAAATCTAGAAAGCAATCTATAAATGATTCTAACTTATTCATTTTATTATGATTAGAAACTGTTCTAAAATAATAAACACCTGATGCAATTTTTATCAAAAGTTTAAGTTTTAGTGAACTTCATCAAGCTTTATTTTTTTAAATTAATCAGTTGTTTAAAATCTTGAAAGAAAGACTTGACCATTACCGTAGACTAATAGATTCTAAGAGAAAATAAGTAAGTAATTGAAAATGTAACAAGTTAAAGGGAAGAGATAGATTGGGTAATTCGGTTAAAGAAAGTGCCACGATAACCTAAGCGGAACGCTTGATATGACCCATATTCATTATGATTACAATCTGGTCGTTGGTTCAATCGTAGTTGCATTATTAAGTTGTTACTTAGCGGTTTCACTCGAACAAATGTTGTTCCGTGGAACACGACCAAGATATGAAAATGTCATTTTATTATTCAGCGGTGCAATTTTAGGTGCTGCGATTTGGTGCATGCATTTTGTAGGTATGATGGCCAGCCATTTGCCTTCAAATCATAGTTTTGATACTAGTCTTACTCTGACATCCTATTTTATTGCCTTTGTCGCGTCCACTTTTGCCGTGTGGTTAACCACACGACTGACGCTACCATTTCCTCGTTTAATTTTAGGCTCAGTTTTAATGGGGCTAGGCATTTCCGGAATGCATTACACGGGGATGCTGAGTTTAGACGTTCAGGGTTATGAGCAACGATACGAACCTTTAATTGTTATCTGTTCAATTTTAGTTGCGATCTGTGGCTCGTGTTTGGCATTTTGGCTGACATTTAAAAATAAGTATTCGTCTAAACGTAACATCATGAATGCCTTTGTTGCGGTCATGCTGACTTTTAGCATTGTTGCTATGCATTATATTGGTATGGCAGCTGTTGATTTTGTACCGCTAAACTCGATGGATGTATTGGTTGCGGCTCAAATTAACCATAATTTATTGCTATTTATTGTCTTATTTGTCACCAGTTTATTGTTGATGGCGGCCTTTAGCGTTGCAGTACTTGAGCAACGTTTAGAACATCGCAGTTTGCAATTGATGCGCGCAAATCGAGAACTGGCTAATCAAGCGGTACAGGACAATTTGACCCGTTTACCTAATCGACTATTTTTGGCTGAATATGCACATTTTCTATTTACAGAGCATCGCTTAAGACAAGATAAAATTGCTTTTATTTATATTGATATCGACCGTTTTAAAGCGGTCAATGATGTGTTTGGACACCATGTGGGTGATCAACTACTGATTCAAATTGCTACGCGTATTCACCGTTTAATTAATGATAAAGCCAAATTGCTACGAATCGGTGGGGACGAGTTTCTGATTGTGCTTGAGTCGGCAAGCAATGACTCTGCCACAGCAATGTCTGAAAAAATATTGGAATTGATGCAAGAAAGCTTTTTGATTGCAGGTAAGGAAATTAACATTTCAGGCAGTATTGGTATTGCGATGTACCCTGAACATGGTGCGAACTTACAAGACCTACTGATCAATGCAGACACCGCAATGCTGAGTTCGAAGTATCAGGGGCGTAATACCTATTCATTTTTTAATTATACCGCTGACCAATTTGAAGAAAAAAGTCAGACGAAACTGATCAATGATTTATATAAAGCGGTAGAAGAACAACAATTTATCTTATTTTATCAGCCAAAATTCAATGCCACTGATCGTGAAATTTGTGGGGTTGAGGCCTTAATTCGTTGGAATCATCCAACCTTAGGTATGCTGACGCCAAATAAGTTTATCAATGGTGCGGAAAAAACTGGACTGATTATTGCCATGGGCTATTGGGCGCTTGAAGAAGCCTGTAAGCAAATTCAGCACTGGGAAAAGCTGAATATGCCGCTGTATCCGATTGCGGTCAATTTATCGGCCATCCAGTTTGAGCATAAACATTTATTTAGTACTTTAGAGTCGCTTTTTGCACGTTATGAAATTAACCCGTCAAATTTAATTATTGAAATTACCGAGTCAACAGCGATGCATCATATCGATGCCAGTATCGTGACTTTTGAACATTTGAGACAGATGGGGATTAAAGTTGCGATTGATGACTTTGGAACAGGACATTCAAGTTTCTTGTATTTAAAAGAACTACCTGTAGATGAGCTGAAAATTGACCGTGAATTTATCCGCAATTTGAGCGTTGGCTCTAAAGAAGAAATTATTTTAGAAAGTATTATTCACTTGGCAATTCGACTGGGGCTAGCAGTCACTGCAGAAGGTGTAGAGACAGAACAACAAGCAGAAATTTTAAAACGTTTAGGTTGCCAACAGTTACAAGGATATTTGTTAGGAATGCCGATGCCAGTGGTACAGCTTGAAGAAAGCATGAAAGCGAAAGTTGAATAAGGTCATTTGTGGTCTTATCGTATTGCCAATGAGTATAGAAGAAAAGACAGTGGAATACGTTATATCGTCGATAAAAACAGGTCGTCATCCAATGTAAAACATCAAGACACGCCACGCTAAGATTTTGACTCAACCCGATGTGGTTGATTATTTTTAATGGTCAATCTGATACAATATCGCCAATTTTCCATATTGATCAGATCTGATCTTTTGCACTGCGAGTTTTGCAGTAGGTGTCTTTCATGAGTTTTAAAGAAGAATTAGCGACACAGGTCGCTCAGCGACGTACTTTCGCTATTATTTCCCACCCCGATGCCGGTAAAACCACAATGACAGAAAAACTGTTGTTATGGGGGCAGGCGATTCAGGTTGCAGGTATGGTAAAAAGCCGTAAATCTGATCGTGCGGCAACGTCTGACTGGATGGAAATGGAAAAAGAACGTGGGATTTCGATCACCACCTCTGTTATGCAGTTCCCGTTTAAAGACAAGATGATTAACTTGCTCGACACCCCAGGGCATGAAGACTTTTCTGAAGATACTTACCGTACATTAACCGCTGTTGACTCTGCGCTTATGGTGATTGATGGTGCAAAAGGTGTCGAAGATCGTACGATCAAATTGATGGAAGTGTGTCGTATGCGCGACACGCCGATTATTTCATTCGTCAACAAAATGGACCGTGAAATTCGTGAGCCATTAGAACTGCTAGATGAAATCGAAAACGTTTTAAAAATTAAATGTGTTCCGATTACTTGGCCACTGGGCACAGGTCGTGACTTTGCGGGTGTATTTAACCTACTCGAAGAAAAATTCTACGTTTATAAGGCGGGTTTCGGTTCAACCATTACGGATATTGAAGTTCGTGATGGCTATGACTATGCAGATTTGCGTGAAAAAGTAGGTGATCTAGCTTGGGCCGCATTTGAAGAATCATTGGAGTTGGTTCAAATGGCCAATGAGCCTTTAGACCGTGATGAATTTTTGGCAGGTCGTCAAACGCCAGTCTTGTTTGGTACGGCACTCGGTAACTTTGGTGTAGACCATGTGTTGGATGCATTTAGTCAATATGCACCTGAACCTAAAGCACATCCGACTCAAGACCGTAAAGTTGAAGCGACTGAAGAGGGCTTCACAGGGTTCGTCTTTAAAATTCAAGCCAATATGGACCCAAAACACCGTGACCGTATTGCATTCATGCGTATCTGTTCAGGTAAGTATGAAAAAGGCTTAAAAATGAAACATGTACGTCTAGGTAAAGATGTACGTATTAGTGATGCTTTAACGTTCCTTGCTGGTGACCGTCAGCACCTTGAAGAAGCATGGCCGGGTGACATTATCGGTTTGCATAACCATGGTACGATTCAAATTGGTGATACCTTCACTTCGGGTGAAGATTTACACTTTACCGGTATTCCTCACTTCGCCCCTGAAATGTTCCGTCGCGTGCGTTTAAAAGATCCTTTGAAGTCAAAACAGCTACAAAAAGGCTTAAAAGAACTTTCAGAAGAAGGTGCGACTCAGGTCTTTATGCCGCAAAACAGTAACGACTTAATTGTGGGTGCTGTGGGTGTGCTTCAGTTTGAAGTGGTGGCTTATCGCCTGAAAGAAGAATACAAAGTGGATTGTATTTACGAGCCTGTAAGTATCAATACCGTACGTTGGGTATCGTGTGATGACGAGAAAAAATTCAACGAATTTAAGAAAAAAGCACACGACCAATTGTCTGTCGATGGCGGTGGTCATTTAACTTATCTTGCACCAAGTCGTGTGAATTTACAGTTAATGCAAGAACGTTATCCGGATATCGTGTTCAGCAATACACGTGAACACTAAGTTGTTCTTTTACAGAAATAAAACAGCTTCTTCGTGAAGCTGTTTTATTTTGTGGTAGAGTTTTTAAATCCATACATTACGCAATCATTTGGTCGTTTAGGACATCATGAAAAAATTCAAGGATGCTACAGTTTTTGCACTTTTGGGGAGTGTTTTGCTGCTCAGTGCATGTGATTCAGGAAAAGAAAACAAAGCGACAAAGCCGGCCGATGATGGCGCTTCTGAAGCGGTCGTGATCAATCCAGATGTTTTGCCCTATTTAAATATTCGAGAGCAAGCCGCAAAAATTGCCAAACCGTTTTGTGAAAATAAAAGTTGTATTGATTTAGAGATACAAACCATTCAGACCGTAGATACGTGGTTGAATGGTTGGATTGAAAAAAATCAAACCAGCGTCGTACAAGATCAGATTGCATTAAAGCAAAATATGAATCTCCAACAAGCCGTCGATGCGTATGTGAAAAAATCAGATGCTTGGCAGGCAGAGTTTAAAACCAATAAAGCCTACGAATTGGCCATGTACACACGAGTTCCATATCAAAGAAATCAGTATGTGTTGCTGCAAATCGGTGTTGATACCAAACAGGAAAATATCACAGTCAAAGAGCGGTATTATTTTTTTGTGGCAGACCGCCGTGCGAAAAAGAATCTTAAACCTTTAGATGTTATTGAAGCAAAGCAACAGCAAAATATGGATGCTATTGTGCAACAAGCCTATAGCAAATGGTTAGATGAACAAGAGGTGGATGTCAAAAAATCGGCACCGAAAAAACTCTATTGGGGCCAAGCAGATTGGTTCTTTGATCAAGAAGGTGTCGGTTTGCATTACCGTACAGATGAAATTGTCAAAGATGGTAAACAACTGGATATTTATCTCAGCAAAGCACAAACACAACAAATATTGAAAGCTGACGTTTATCAGCATATGTTCTAATCAACGAAAGTATTTAATTTGATGAAATATTTACCAAAATAAATATCAATTATTCAAAATGAAAGGTTGAAGCAATGGTGCAAAAAAATAAAATTTGGGCAAGCTCAATATTGGCAGTTTCTGTTGCATTCACGGCGTGTCAGCCACAACAAGCTGAACCTGAAAAAAAGCCAGATCAAGCCAAAACTGAACAGCAAGATTTGAGTGCAAAACTGATTGGTGATGCGGAAAAATTACAACTGAATTTACCTGAATGTGATGGCGGGGTCTGTCCTGAAATTTCAGTTGAACGTTTAAACAGTAATCAAGCCTTTATTGATGAATTTATTGATGCGGAAATTCTAAAACAGTTAGGTGAAATTCTATCTGTATCGCCTTTAGAAGATAAAACGCTGAGTACTGATGCTCCCGCTGCAAGTGAAGTTCCTGCAGCGTCTGAAGCAAAATCTGCTTTGGCAAAGGTTGAAACGCCCAAATTAAAATTGGAAAAAGCCACGCAGCCTTACATGCAAGCGTTCTTAAAGTTAGATAAAGAGTTGAAATCTTTAAGTGCCAATCAGCAAATCAGTTTGATGATTAAACCTAAAATATTAAATGCTGAAAAACCCTTGGCAACAGTGGTTTTAAATACCAGTTCATATTTAGGTGGAGCGCATGGTTCTTCTGCACAGCAATATTACAACTTTGATTTAAGCACTCAAAAATTGGTGCAGCTCAACGACATATTATTGCCTAATCAACGTGCTGAGCTTGAAAAGCGGGGCTATGAAGTATTTAAAACTTGGGTGAAAGATGCCAAGTTGGCAGACAATATTCAAGAATACGAACAGATTTGGAAATTTAAACTGTCTGATAATTTTTATCTGAGTCAGCAAGGTTTAATTTTGCAATATGCCGAATATGAAATTGGGCCGTATGTGGTGGGTTTACCACGTTTGACCATTCCTTATGATCAATTGCAAAGTGTATTGAAAAAGCAATATCTACCTCCAGTTGAAGCTGCTGAAGCCTCAGCCGCAAAAGCAAATTAATTAGTTCAATGACTTACTCATTGTTTGATACGCATACGCATTTTGATGTTCCCGATTTTGACGCTGATCGGGAACAGTTGGCGTATGCTGCCAAACAGGCGGGTGTCGATGCGTTAGTATTGATTGGTTTTGTACAGTCACGTTTTCAAGATTTGCTGCATACCCAAGAGTTTTTAGCTTGTTTATCCAATGTTCCAACAAGCTATTTAGCTCCCGGCTTACATCCGTTTTATATTGAGCAACACCGTACAGAACATTTGTTCGATGTGGAACAGATGCTAAAGCAGCATGATTGTGTTGCTGTGGGTGAAATAGGTTTAGATACCTTTTTGAAACAGCATAAGCAGCCTGAACTTTTTCAAAAGCAGCAGCAGTATTTTTCCGCACAACTTGAGTTAGCACAGCAGTTTGATAAACCAATATTGCTGCATATTCGTAAATCCCATGCGGAGGTGCTTTCGATGTTGAAAAAGCATCAATTTAAGCTCGGTGGTATTGCACATGCATTTAGTGGTGGTGTTGAAGAAGCGAAGGCATTTACCAAGCTAGGTTTTAAAATTGGTGTAACGGGGCAAATCACCAATCCCAATGCAAAAAAATTACATCAAGTGGTTCAGACTTTAGGGGCGGCACATTTGGTCTTAGAAACCGACTGTCCCGATATGACACCCTTATGTTGTCAGCATTCGACGGAAGGGCGTACCCGTAATACGCCGGTCAATTTGCCCTATGTCTTGCAGGGGTTAGCTCAGAGTTTAAATCGTACCGAATCTGAGATTGCAGATATATTATGGACTAATTCATTACAAGCATTGCATCTGGACGCTTAAGCGGCAACAAATATTGACGCCGCTTGATTGAATCTGATTTTATTCGCATCGTGCATGCAATGATGGTTTTCTAAAAAAAGGCGCATTATGCAATTTCTAAAATGCTTTAGACTTGGCATTATGCTGTTAAATTATTTTGAGTGAGTTTCACATGGCACAAGGACTATTGGCTGGCAAACGCTTTTTAATCGCGGGTATTGCAAGTAAGTTATCAATCGCATTTGGTATTGCGCAAGCTTTACATCGCGAAGGTGCAGAACTGGCTTTTACTTATCCAAACGAAAAATTAAAAAAACGTGTAGATGATTTTGCTGAACAATTTGGTTCAACTTTAGTTTTCCCATGTGATGTAGCAGTGGACGCTGAAATTGATACCGCTTTTGCTGAACTTGCTAAACATTGGGATGGTCTAGATGGTGTTGTGCATTCAATTGGTTTTGCACCGGCACATACTTTAGATGGCGATTTCACTGATATTACCGACCGTGAAGGTTTTAAAATTGCTCACGACATCAGCGCATATAGTTTTATTGCGATGGCTCGTGCGGCAAAACCTTTATTGGCTGCACGTCAAGGTTGCTTATTGACGCTGACTTACCAAGGTTCTGAACGCGTAATGCCAAACTATAACGTTATGGGTATGGCAAAAGCGTCACTAGAAGCAGGCGTACGTTATTTGGCAACAAGTCTTGGCACTGAAGGTATTCGTGTAAATGCGATTTCAGCAGGTCCGATTCGTACCTTAGCGGCTTCAGGGATTAAATCTTTCCGTAAAATGTTAGATCTAAATGAAAAAGTCGCACCACTTAAACGCAATGTAACTATTGAAGATGTCGGTAATGCAGCATTGTTCCTTTGCTCACCTTGGGCAAATGGTATTACAGGTGAAATTCTGTATGTTGATGCAGGCTTTAATACTGTAGGTATGAGCGCTGACTTAATGATGGATGCTGAGTAATTTGCTCCTCCCTTTTTAAAAGGGAGGGTGGGAGGGATTTTGTTAAGTAGAAGTAAATCCCCCTCATATCCCCTTTTAGTAAAGGGGGGGAAGCTAAAAAGCAATAAAAAAGACCGCAAAAGCGGTCTTTTTTAGATTTGAAGATAAGCGATTAAGCTTGGCCTTCAGCAGCAGTTTGTGCACGTTGCAAATTCGCTTCGAATTCAGCATCGAAGTTAATTGGTGTAAGCAATAATTGTGGGAAGCTGCCTTTAGTAACCATATCGTTCACAGCTTCACGTAGGAATGGGAACAAGATATTTGGGCAGTAAGCACCAAGAATGTAAGGAAGACGTTCTTCTTCAACGCTATCGATCAGGAAGATACCTGCTTGAGTAACGTCAACGATAAATGCAGTGTCACCCGCATTGTTCGCTTGAACGACAACTTTCAGTGAAACTTCGAAGTGTGTTGGATCAACTTTTTCTGCAGAAGAAGAAAGGTTGATATTTAGTTCAGGCTGCCATTCTTTAGTAAATACTTGAGCCCCAGGTACTTCGAAAGAAATATCTTTAGTATAAATACGCTCTAATGCCAATTGTGGTTGAGCTTGTTGTTCTTCACTCATTGTTTATTCCTTAATATGAGGTGACGATTTATGTTTAAAATTAAGATAGCATGCCGTCGAGTTTGCCTTCACGCTCTAAAGCATAAAGTTGGTCAAAACCGCCAATAAACTGATCATTAATAAAAATTTGAGGAACGGTACGGTGGTTGGTGCGTTGCATCAATTCAACACGTACTTCAGGCGCTTCATTTGATAAATTAATTTCTTTATAAGCCACGCCTTTACGCTCTAGGAGCTGTTTTGCACGAATGCAGTAAGGACATACAGTTGTTGAATAAATCGTAACTTCAGCCATGTTAATCTCCTAAGAAGCGCTTATTTGCTTTTAACTAGAGGTAAGCCTTGAGCTTTCCAGTTGCTAATGCCGCCGTCTAAACGGTATGCATCTGCATGACCGACTTGTTGCAATGCAGAACCTGCCACTTGACCAAGGTTACATACAAAAACCAACGGGCGATCAGAAGTTTTTAACTCTTCAATGTGTTTTGTAATTTGGCTATATGGAATATTACGGCTACCGCTAATATGACCTTCGCGGAAGTCTTTCGCATCACGTAAGTCAATCAATTGAGCATTTTTAGCTTTAACTAAAATCCCTAAAGATTGAGGTGAAATTTTGCGACCATTACGCTGGCCTTCAAGAATAAAGAACAGCACGACCAATACAGCCAGCGTTCCAAATAAGAAGGGGTGATTCCCCATAAATTCGAACCAACGTTCCACAATTCACCTAACTACAATTTTAAATTGCCAAGAGTATAGCCCATAAATATGGTGATCAAAATCACCCCTTCAAGGGCATGAACAGAATAAAAATTAATTTTTTTGCTGCGCTTCCGTGATTTCGTCGATCAGACGTAAATAACTGTCTAATCGGCGCGGTAAAATTTCGCCATTTTGAGCCGCCATTCTAAGCGCACATTGCTTTTCATGTTTATGCGTACAGTTACGGAACTGGCAATAGCCCAAATGTGACTCGATCTCAGGGAAACCTTGCTGAACTTTTTCCAATTCTAGGTGCCATAAACCAAATTCACGGATTCCTGGTGAATCAATCAATGCAGAACCTTCACCAAACGCAATTAAGCGCGTAGAGGTGGTGGTGTGCTGACCGAGCGCGGAGTTTTCCGAAATAATATTGGTTTTTTGCGCAGCATCCGGAACAATAGCATTAATTAAAGTGCTCTTACCAACCCCAGACTGACCTACAAATGCGACAGTTTCACCAGAAAGTCGAGCAGAAAGTGTGCTTAAGTCACCATCAGATTGAGTTTGCATGACCTCATAGCCCAAGTCACGATATTCTTGTAATAGCGTTAAGATCGGATCGTTGTCTTTAAGCAAGTCGGATTTATTTAAGACCAATAATGCTGGAATATCGGCATCTGCACAGGCCACCAAATAGCGGTCAATCAGGCCTGGTGCTGGCTCAGGAAGTGGTGCAAATACAATCACAATCAGGCTGACATTGGCTGCGACAGGTTTCACTTTGTGATAACGGTCAGGGCGTGTCAGTAAAGATTGGCGTGGATGAATCGCGGTAATAATCCCTAAACCTGTGATCGGGTCAGCTTGCCATTTGACACGGTCACCCGTCACCAATAATTCGAGATTGGTACGGGTATGGCAGCGCCAAACACTGCCTAATTCGATGGGTTTCCAATGGGGTTCAGGTTCACCAGCTTGCACAATAGGTTTTTCAGGATGTTGGTCGGGTGTAGACAGCGCTTGAACTTCAAGTTGACGACCATAATGTTGGACGACCAAGCCTTCCAAATCTGCAGAAGTATCGATTTCTTCCTGACGAGATTTATGTTGCTTCTGAATGCGACGTTGCTGCTGTTCAGTCAGTCGGCGCTTACGAATTAAAGCCATTCATATCCTAAAAAACCGTGAAAACTAGATGGCAAAAATAGCATGAAAGCAGGGTCTATTTACAGCGCAAGCCCAATAAATTTGCTACTATGTTCATTTTTACAGCCTAATAAGATTGCACATTTATGAGCAGCACACCTGATACACGCCTGATTTGGATTGACCTTGAAATGACAGGTCTAGATACAGATAACGACCAGATTATTGAAGTTGCAACAATTGTGACGGATGATAATTTAAATATTCTGGCGGAAGGGCCTGTGCTTGCGGTACATCAGTCTGACCGTGTGCTCAATGCAATGGATGAATGGAATACTCGCCAACATGGTCAATCGGGTCTGATCGAACGTGTACGTCGTAGTAAATTGACAGCACAAGATGCTGAACAGCAAACTTTAGAATTTTTGAAAAAATGGGTGAATCCAAAATCATCACCAATGTGTGGTAACTCAATTTGCCAAGATCGTCGTTTCTTGCATCGTTTAATGCCTGAAATGGAACAATACTTCCACTACCGTAATCTCGATGTATCATCAGTTAAAGAATTGGCGAAGCGCTGGCGTCCGGAAATTATGGGTGGATTGAAAAAGAATGCCTCACATTTAGCGATGGATGATATCCGTGACTCCATTGCAGAGCTTAAATACTACCGTGAATATTTCTTTATTATGAATAAAGACTAAGGTTGTAAGATCGAAAAGAGGCGAAAGCCTCTTTTTTTTATCCGAGATATTTTCTCTATCGTTGATAGATGTTGGCTTGATGAATCTCGAGAAAACTTGCAGGTTGAACCAAATCGGTAAAGCCAAATTGACGATATAAACCATGTGCATCCGCCGTCGCAAGCAACATGCGTCTTAGATCTGAGGAGCCACATTTTTCAAATAAAGTACTCACAATTAATTTTGAATAGCCTTTGCCTCGATGCTCATCGGCGACATAAATATCGGCTAAATAAGCAAAAGTTGCATAATCCGTAATGGCACGACCAAAACCGATGATTTCATCATCGAGAAGTAAGGCCACGGCCAAAGAGTTTTCAATCGCTTTTTTCACCACATGTTTTGGAATATCTTTTGACCAATAGGTATGGCTTAAAAAACGATGCACGGTGTCTAAATCCATTTCATTTTTGTCATCGGTAATTTTTAAATTATTTGGCAGAGGATGGATGTCCATGGCAATACACACTTGAGTTTTAGATTTATGGTTATACTTTTTAAAGCAGATCTCCGTTCGCTGTAAATGTTTATTTTGATGGATTTAGACCTGATGCGAATGCCGCTCTGTTGCGCTGACTGCTGAATTGCGTTTTATCAAAGAAAAAAAGCAGTGAATTTGCTAAAATGGCGGCTGATTTAACACTGCCTCCAAACCTATGACTGAACTGCTCCAAGATGATGAATATGACCGCCGTTTTGCTGGCGTAGCCAAAATATATAGTGATGAAGGTTTTCATCATTATGAAAAAAGTCATGTCATGGTGATTGGGATTGGTGGTGTAGGCTCATGGGCGGTCGAAGCTTTAGCGCGTACTGGTATTGGTGAGCTGACCTTGGTCGATATGGATGTGGTTGCTGCATCGAATATTAATCGACAATTGCCTGCCATGAGCACGACATTGGGACATGAAAAAATTGAAGTGATGGCAGAGCGCTGCCGTGGGATTAATCCCCGAATCAAAATAAATTTAATTGATGATTACTTAACACCTGAAAATGTGAAAGAAATATTAGCCGGCAATCCCGATTTAATTTTAGATTGTATTGATGACGTGAAAGCGAAATTCGCCCTCATGTTACATTGTCGTTTTAATAAAATTCCTTTGATTGTCTCGGGTGGTGCAGGCGGTAAACTTGATCCGCTGAAAATCCGAGTCGCAGATTTATCAAGAACAGAGCAAGACCCGATGTTGGCCAAATTGCGGACACAATTACGCGGCAAAGGAATTTGTAAAAAGCCGAAAGAAAAGTTTGGGATTACCTGTGTTTATTCGATTGATAATCCATTTTCCAGTGCTGATGTTTGTCCAAGTGCGGGCTTACGTTGTGGTGGATATGGTTCAGCAGTAGTCGTGACGTCCAGCTTTGCGATGGTGGCTGTGTCAGAGGTGCTCAAAAAACTTGATGCAAAACGAGCAAAAGCATGACAGCTATCTCATTTTGAAAAAAATAAAGCACCGAATTCGGTGCTTTTTTTGTATATAGAATTAAAATCAGACACAATGTTGGAATAATTAAAATATTGATTTTTTTGGGGCGAGTATGTGGTTTTTACTGATACTAATTTTGGGGATGGGAGCACTTGCGTTTTGGATGTGGAAAAGACCCGATCCAGTGAAACGCGATCAGGCTAAAGCGGTTGGGCATGACTTGTGGATAGACCAATTAGATGCACAGCTGAAATTTGCAGAACGTTTAATGCTTGATGCACCAACCGACTATGCGCGTGCCTATGAGTTGTATCAAAATTTGGCCAAACAGCATGAAATTCCGCAGGCCTATGTCGCTATGGGGCAGATGCATTTACAAGGCTTAGGCCGAGAAGTCAGTGTGGAAAATGCGCTGGCTTTATTGGAAAAAGCCAATAGTTTAGGTAGTGATGATGCTGCATATGTGTTGGGGCAAGTTGAAGAAGGTATCTATGGCGGTGTGCCCAATATTGAAAAAGCGCAATATTGGTATCGACATGCGATTTCACGCGGTCATTTGGATGCGCAATATCGACTCGCCGAATTAAATCCAGAAGATCAGACACATGCCGAGCAGCAACATTTAGATTTGTTGCAAAAAAATGCGGACAATGGACATGCCAATTCACAGTATCAATTGGCACAGTTCTATTTAAAACAAGCCACGCCAAATATTGCTCTGGGATTGGAATATTTACTGAAAGCTGCCCAACAAGATCATATGGCGGCTATTCAGCAATTGCAGCAGTTCTATGCTCAAGGAAAGTATCTTGCGCAAAATGATAAAAAGTCATTGCAATATTTAAAGCGAGGATTGCTACTCGGGCACCAGCAGCAGTTGTATGAATATTATCAAGCAGTATTGATGGGTAGAATCGATGTCGATCAGCGTCAGCGGGTTTATCATGATCTTTTGCAGCAGGCCAAAGAGCACAAAGTTGCTGCAGCCAGCCGATTATTAGGTATTGCACATTTTCATGGTTGGTACTTGGAGAAGCAGGAAACTTTAGGTTTTCGCTTTCTGACCGAAGCTGCTCAACTTAAAGATGCTGAAGCGATTAGTCTTATTGCCGCACTGTATTTTGAAAAGTATTTGGTTCGTGATGATCCGCAAAAAGCATTTGAGTTATATCAAACAGCGTATCAATTCAAACCATTATTCATTAACCAAGTTGGTTTGGCCCTATGCTATCTACATGGGGTCGGTGTTGAGCGAAATATCAAGCAAGCGCAGCAACTTTTAGTTGAAGCGGCAAGACACTTAAATGATATGTCCATTACTTGTGTCGCCGATCAGAATTATGTGATTGGACGTTTTTATGCATTGCCAGAATATCCTTTACCACATCGTGATCAGTGTCTGAGTTATCTGGAAAAAGCCGCAGAACAAGGTTCGCAGGATGCTGCTTGGTATCTCTACCGTTTAGCCGTGGACAATATCTTGCCTGATCTACAGTTTGATGAAGCTCAAACCCAGCGAGCATTGTTGAAGGCGGCGAAATTAGGCCATCCTGATGCACTTACGCAACTAGGTCTAGTTAATTTAAA
This sequence comes from Acinetobacter sp. YH12138, assembly GCF_015218525.1. Taxonomy (NCBI): domain Bacteria; kingdom Pseudomonadati; phylum Pseudomonadota; class Gammaproteobacteria; order Moraxellales; family Moraxellaceae; genus Acinetobacter; species Acinetobacter sp. YH12138. The sequence goes on from NZ_CP048670.1 coordinate 511,320, forward strand.
AGGACAATGGGGAACACAAGATTTCCAACAAGCGTTGCAGTATTTGTCGCAAGCGGCGGGATTAGGAAATGTGACTGCCTTGTACCAGCTTGGTGAAATGTCAGAACATGGTTTAGGTGTACAGCAAGATTTAACCCAAGCACATAGCTATTATGCACAAGCGGCTCAGGGGATGAATGCTGCGGCGTTAACGCGATTGGGCTATTTATATATTCATGGCATGGGCGTAGAGCGTGATCTTAAAATTGCACAGCAATATTTGGAAAAAGCGGCCTTGCAAGGCTATGTCGAAGCACAAGAACAATTGGAGAATATTCACGCATTTTTAAATGCCAATTAATCGTGATGCAAGGCAGTAAGGTGGTATGAAGAGACCTGAAGTTTAGTTTGATGGTCTCTATATTTTTTTAATGCAGAAATAAATAGAGTAAAAATAACATAAAGAGTTGATGTGAAAATTTGAATTTTTACTTACATAAAACCCAACAAAGCAGGCAGTTTATGCCTAGAAAAATATGAGTTTTTTTGATTAAATACCCCGCATATTTTATAAAAATCTGATTTTAGATAATAACGATGCTGAACAATATTTATTCTGCACTTGAGAAATTGGGCATTAGTCCACAAAAACGTGCCTTGCATATTCAATTTTCCAATACCACGCTGAATGAACAAGTATTCTTGCAACGTATTGATGGGGAACATGCCTTAAGTGAAGGTTTGAATGTTCAGCTCATCTGTCTCTCAACTTCTGCCACGCTCGAACTGAAACAATTTATTGGCACGCAAGTCGCAATCGATCAGGTGACCGATGCTGGACAACTTTTCCGTATTACCGGGATCATTACAGAAGCATTTCAAGGCCAAAGTGATGGTGCATTAACGCTATATAAGTTGACCTTAGAAGATGCAACAGCATTATGGCATAAGCGTCGTAATAGCCGTGTGTTTATGAATAAATCGGTCAAAGATGTGGTCGAGATTATTTTTAAGGAATGGCAAAAAAAGAGCCCACTTTTTGCAGCGAGCTTAAGTTTGGACTTAAGTGGCTTAAAAAAAGAGTATGACGTTCGACCATTCATGATGCAAAGTAATGAAACCGACTATGATTTTATTACTCGCTTACTACGCAGTGAAGGCATTCATTGGTTGGTTGATGAAGCTCAATCTTTTGTAACATCGTCTGTGACACCCATAGCAGCTCAAAAGCTACGTTTGATTGATAATAATAGTCAATATCAAGCTTTGGAGCGACGTAATATCCGTTTTCATCGCAGTAGTGCGACTGAAAAAAATGACAGTATGACCAGTTTTATCGGTCAGCGCAGTCTGCAACCAACGTCGGTACATGTACAACGATGGCAAGCGGATGTGCTTGAACAGGACGAGGGTGGTGGTGCAGTACAAAGCAAGCATCTACATAGTCAAAATCAAGATAATGCGAGCTTAAGTTTAGAGCAGGCATGGCATGTGAGCCCTGCCTGGATACAAGATCTGAATGGTGAAGATGCTGCAACAGCTTCTAATAGTGCTCAAGTTGAACGTCTCAATCAAAATTTTAGTGATTATTATGCGGCTCAAGCCAAACAATTTATTGCTAAAAGTACCGTGCGTGATACACAAGTTGGTTACTGGTTCAAATTGGATGAGCATCCAGAGATTGACCAGCATCGTGGTGCCGATCAAGAATTTTTGATTTTATCCAAGTCTTTTTATAACCAAAATAATTTACCCAAAGACTTAACCGATCAAGTTACACAACTGATCCATCAAAGTCAGTGGCAAGTCAAACAAAGCGAGGCGGATGAACGCCAAGCCAATACCTTGGCTTTGCAACGTCGAAATATAACGACCGTCCCTGAATTTAATCCGCTCACACATCGACCAGTAACACATCCACAGCGTGCTAAAGTTGTGGGTCCTGCTGGTGAAGAAATCCATGTTGATGAATGGGGAAGGATAAAAGTCCGTTTCCTATTTACCCGTTCCGATGATCATGGTCATGATGGTGGTGCAGGTGCGAACAATAATGACACAGACTCGGCTTGGGTTGATGTGTTGACCCCTTGGGCCGGCGAAGGTTATGGTGCACGCTTCTTACCTCGAGTGGGTGAAATAGTCGTCGTTGATTTCTTTGATGGTAACATTGACCGACCTTTTGTCGTGGGTCGTATTCATGAAGCGCAGCGTAGTCCCACTAAATTTGACAATAAAGGACAATTACCAGATACCAAAAAACTTGCGGGAATTCGCTCCAAAGAAGTGGCGGGAGAGGGTTTTGGTCAATTACGCTTTGATGACACTACAGGACAGATCTCGACCCAACTGCAAAACAGCCACGGGACAACACAACTGAATTTGGGGCATTTAAGCCATCCTAAAGAAAAGGCTGAGAGTGAAAGTCGGGGTGAAGGTTTTGAGCTGCGGACCGATCAATGGGGGGCAGTACGAGCTGGACAAGGTTTATTACTTTCGACCCATAAGCAGAATCAAGCATGTGGGGTGCATTTGAATGCCAATGAAGCTCATACTCAAATCGAAAGCGCATTGAATAATGCTAAAGGGCTGAGTGATGTAGCGAAAAACCAACAGACCGACCCTCTTGAAGTATTGGAGAGTCTTCAAGCCTTTATTGAGATATTAAGTCAGGATGATCAACAAAAAGCTGCCGAGTTTAAATCGGCCATTATGGTCTTGGCCTCACCCAATTCGATTGCTTTAAGCAGTAATGAAGATATGCATGTATCTGCAAATGGTCAAATCAGCCAAACTGCAGGCGATAGTATGAATATTTCCACGCAAAAATCCTTAATTGGCCATGCAGGAAAAAAAATCAGTTTATTTGCAGCACAAGAAGGATTGAGAGCATTTGCAGGTAAGGGGAAGGTTGAGATTCAGGCGCAAGGTGATGGTGCAGACCTCATTGCACGTAAAGGCATTCAAATTATTTCTACTGAAGATACGGTTTATATTACCAGTCCTAAAGAGATTAATTTAACTGCGGGTGGTTCGCAGATTAAAATAAATGGTTCAGGTGTATTTCCAACTACTGGTGGAAAATTTGAGGCAAAAGCGGGGCAGCATTTATTTAAGGGTGGAGAAAACATTGCAGTTGATGTACCTAGTTTTCCTGAAGTAGTGACAAAGGGTTTCACCAAAAAATTCATTGCGAAAAATGAAATGGGTAAACCTATAGCAAATATTAAGTATATGGCATTTTTTGAAAATGGTGATATTGAAACTGGTAAAACAAATAGCAAAGGTGAAACTAAGTTGTTCCAGACAGATACACAACAAAAAATATTTATACATTTCGATACTAAGTTTGATTCAAACATAAAATTTAATGAAGAGTAAAAATATGTCATTTACAGCAAAATTTATAATTAGATATCGACATCAAGCAGGTCATTGGGCAAATTTTGATGGAGCAAAATATAGAATAGTTGCAGCAAGTGGTAAAGTACTTAAGGAAAACCTAATAACTTCAAGTGCTGGTGAAACAATTGTAATTTCAACTGAAAAATCAGAAGATGTGCGTGTGGAGTTATTTAATCTAAAAACTAATACGTATGATATTCCGACCTTTGCGGTTAAAAATTGTACTGAGAATACACGTGAAAAAACGAGTACAAAATTCGTAAATGTTGAGAAAGGATATATCCAAGTCAAGTTTACAGCACCAAAAGCTATTAACTTAGATAAGAATCTTAAATATCATTTTGAATTTAAGCCTACGGGTGAAAAAGGGATAGTAACTCTTTCAAATCGGTTAAAAAGTGGTTTGACTAACACTTATACTACAGAACCGTCTGATTTATTAGATGGTGGCTATCCTAAGCAAGTTAAAGCAAAATTTACAAAGCTATTTACTGATGTTAGTCCATTAGCGAGAGTTCATCTGAAAGTTGTCAAAAAAGATAGTAAAGAGTCAAATGAGATTTCTACTACTTTTGCACCTAGAGTTATTCCTATTGGTTCTAAATTCCATTATAGGGAAATATCATTAGAAAAGGTATTTTGGGAAGATAAGTCAGAAGTAGCAGTTAAAGAAAGTAAAACAATAGCACAAAGATTGACTGAATATAGGAAAGTAATTGTTAGCATCAGTAGATCTGCGGGAACAACATATCAAATTGAACGCAAAGATTTAGGAGAGCTGATTGCTCCGAGTTTAAATCCTCAAAATGCAATAACATGGCAAGATGGTAAAGAAATAACAATTCGTATACCAAAGAAATTTAAGGGTGTCTTAATTATAAAAAACTTTAAATCTAAAAAGACAATAGCAATAATTAATGTAGCAAAGTTTCCAAATGAAAATGACACAATATCATTTGGACAGAGTAAATTTGAATTACCTAAACCACCTTCTAGCGGGGCAAAGAAGTTGATGGAAGATGCACAAAAAGGTATAACAGATGCACCACAACAGAAGGCAGAATTTCTAACATATACTATTTCTACAAATTGTAATGATCAAAGATTTAGAGAAAAGTATGCATTGGAAGATTTAAAAACCTGTAGTGATAAAGAGTTTGCAATTATTGTAAATGCAATTTTTACGAATTTTGTATGGGATAATGGAATTGTTCCAGTATTTTCAGCAGCAACTACTGGAGCACGAGACGCTGCAAAGAATGCATTTAGAGATGATTATATTAATAAGTATTTAATTCCTTTCTTTAAAAATATAGGTGTTGCTGCTAAAGATATTTTAATAGCAACAAAAATGCAAAATAAAACATTAATGATATTGTTTTTAGGGCTTTCACATTTGCGTTTTAAAATGAATATGAATGCAATTCGTCACTTAAAAAAGACTATGTTTATGAATAATATACCAGTTAAGGAGCCTATTACTTGGAAATCTATTAAAACAGGTGCTGTAATAGGTTTTTTTATAGTAGCTACATCTGAGGTGATAGAACACTTAACTTCAGATAAAGCGAATAAGGATTGGACAAATTTAATAGGTACATTAATTGGTGTAGGAGTGAAAGCGATTATTGGTACAATATTGACTACTTTAGTTACCGCATTTATATTAGCCCCTTTTTTTGGTGCTGCAGCTCCTTTTATTGCAGTATTAACTGTAGGTCTTCTCGTTGGTTTTGCAATAGGGTTTCTTTTAGACTCTTTAGATAGTTATTATTTAAATTTTAGTGGAGGAATAAAATATCTTTTAAATAGGGTGCAGGATAGTGTTACTCCAAGTATTAAAAGGTTAATTGAAAGTATAAGTAAACTTGTAGGGGTTAATTATACTATTCCAAACTGGTTGATAAACTGAGTGAATTATGAAAAAATTTGAATTAATTGATAAGTCTATATTTATAATTTGCTTGTTTGCACTTTTAGTTTTTTGGTCATATTTACATTATGGTTATTTTGTTTATTTATGTATAAGTATTTTGTTGGGTTGTATTTTTTGGTTTTTAGGACGTATTACTTATAGTAAGTATTATTTTAAGTTTGTTTTTTTGATTTTTTCAATAATTTTAATTTATTCTTTTGGGGCAATTTACTTAACGGTAAAAAATGGTTGGGGAACTATTTTTATATTGATTTTTATGTTTATGATTGTTGATTTGTATTTCTCAATTGGCAAAATAAATAGAATGCAAGAGAAATATAAAGACAATATTGTTATGGATGGTAATTTGGATCGGTATTCCTATGATTTTGAAATAGAGAATGGGAAAGTTTGGGGGGATGGTGGGTTTTATAAAATTATTTTTATGTCTTTTTTGTTTATTATAGGCCCTTATTTTATAATTATTAATCCATACTATGAGTTTTATGCTGGTGAGATGATGAGTGGTATTAAGTCGAATCTATATGTTTATGCAGTTATTTTATTGATTTTACTAGTTTGGGAATATACATTAAAAAGAATTTATTTTTTTAGTGGTCTAAACTATACTTTTAATGAAAATGGCTAGATGTAAAAAAAAGCCCACCCGGGCTTTTTTACATATAGGACTTAAGGCAATTGCTTAATCGGACTGCCACCCAACGCCTGCATCAAAGTCACATAAGCATTGTATTGACTTTGCTTCGTCTGAACCAAAGACAGTCGGGCATTACGTGTGGTTTCTTGTGCATCGAGTAAGTTTTTCAACGCAATTGCACCATTTCGATAACGTACTTCAGTCAAACGCTCAGTCTTTTCTGCAAGCTGTACATTACGCTCTTGCAAAGCAACTTGTTGACTTAACTCAGTGCGGTTGGATAGCGCATTTTCCACATCGGCAAAAGCCTGATACAAGGTCTGACGATATTGAATAATAGATTTTTCATAATCCAAATCACTAATCGCAAGGTCTTTCTTCATATCGTTATATTGTAAGAAAGGTAAACTCAAACTCGCACCCAAAGCCAAAGCGGGGTTTTGCAATAAGTTACTCAAAGACGTACTGCTCGAGCCTAAACTGCCAGTCAAACTGATCGAAGGGTAGTAACTGGCTTTCGTTGCATCTTTATTTGCCAAAGCTTTACGTAATCTTAATTCGCTCGCTTGTAAATCTGGACGGCGAGACAACAACTCGGCTGGTAAACCCGCTGCAATCGTCGGTAATGCAATTCGAGGTAGGCGCTGCGGCTCTGAAATATTCAGTTGTTGCACAGGTTGATGCAATAACACAGCTAATGCAGTACGTGTTTCCACTTTTTGTTGGGCAATTTGGCTTAAGGTTGCTTTTTGACTTTGGACCGACTGTTCCGCTTGCGTTAGATCTAAACCTGACACAGCGCCGGCTTTATATTGCACCTTGACCAAGTCATAGGTTTTTTGCGTACTGGCTAAGTTTTGCTGCGCAATACTGTAGCGCTCATTTAAATAGCCAAGTTGCCAATATAGGTTTGCTGTTGTTGCAATCAAGCTTTGGGCAGTGGCTTGTAGGTCCTGTTCAGTCGCTAAAGCTTCCCATTTTGCGGCCTCAGTCTGGCTAGCCAAACGACCAAATAAATCTACTTCATAACTAACGCCACCACTGAGTGATACACCTTTTGATGAGTCATCACCTGAGTTAAGGTCAAAGTTATGTCCAGTTGAAACACTTGAACTCACGCGTGGCCCTTGTTTATTTACAGCTAAACCTGCTTGTAGTCGAGCTTGCTGTAAATTAATACCTGCTACAGCAAGGTCTGTATTCGCAGCTAAAACTTGATTCACCAACTGGTTCAATTCAGCATCATTAAACAATGTCCACCATTGGTCAGCATAAGTATCTGCATGAACTTGCTGACTCATGGCTTTCGCATTTTGAAATTGCGTCGGGATTTGTGTTGCAGGGGCTTCATACGGCGTCTTAACCACAGCGGCACAGCCGACTAAGCTACTTCCGAGAATGAAGGCACTTGCAAGTTTAGTTAAGGTCATTTGCATCATTATTTCCTTATTCGCGAGAAAGCGCATCGACAGGGTTCAGCTGTGCGGCATTACGTGCAGGAATAAAGCCAAACACAATACCAATCATACTAGAGCAGACAAAAGCAGCAACGATAGACGTCGTTGAATAGGCCATTTGGAATGTTCCACCGGCAAAATGACTAATCAATTGTCCAATACCTAAAGATAATAAAACCCCAAGCACACCGCCTAAGATACACACCAACACCGCCTCAATCAGGAACTGCTGTAAAATATCACTTTGACGGGCACCCACGGCCATACGTACACCAATTTCTTGAGTACGCTCAGTCACAGAAACCAACATAATGTTCATGACCCCAATACCACCGACGATCAATGAAATCACCGCAATCGCAGACACCAATAAGGTCATTGTTGCAGTGGTTTGTTGAATGGTTTCACGGATACTATCGGAGTTTTGTGTAAAGACATCTTGCGCGCCATGACGTTGCACCAATAAGTTCAATATGGCGTTCTCAGCCGCAGCACTTGGGTATTCATCTTTTACGCGGACAATGATGCTACGTACGTTCGACTGCCCCAGCATACGACTCATAACCGTTGAATACGGCAAATACACATTCAGGCTATCTGAGTTGCCCATCATGCTTTTTTGTTCTTCGATCACGCCAATGATACGGCTCGGCACACTGCCTAATAAAATCACTTGACCCACAGGGTTGGTGCCATCTGCAAAGAAGGTATTTTTAGTATTACTATCAATCACCACATCTTGCGCTTGCTCAGTCACGCTTTCTTTATCAAAAGGCTGACCCGAAGCGAAGTTCATTCCTTTGACATAGAAGAAATCTTCACTCACGCCATTTACTGTGGTTGACGCTTCTGTGTCTTTAAAACGTGCTGTGACAGATGAGTTGACTGATGGACTGACACCGTCAACATAAGGTTGTTCCGCAAGGGCCGTCGCATCGGCTGGAACCAATGTTTTTACTTGCGATGATCTTGAGTTATCACCAAATCCACGACCTTGATACACCGTGATGGTATTGGTACCTAAACTACTGATATTTTCTAAAATCTGCTTTTGCGAACCATTCCCAAGAGCCACAACAGAAACCACAGAAGCGATACCAATAATGATCCCGAGCATGGTTAAAAATGTTCGCATACGGTGAGCATTCATGGCTAAAATCGCCATACGGAAGGCTTCACCTAAACGGTCAACGGCAGAGCGCCAGCTTGAGGTTTTTTTCTGTGTGTTTGGAACGAGTTGTTGTTTTTCTAAAGGTTCATCATCTGTTTCAGGTACATTGGGCTGATCTGAAATGATGTTACCATCTGAAATTTCAATAATTCTAGTCGCATTTTTTGCAACATTATGGTCGTGCGTGACCAAAATAATGGTATGACCTTTGGCATTGAGTTCGCGCAAAATCCGCATCACTTCAATACCACTATTCTTATCTAGTGCACCGGTGGGTTCATCGGCAAGAATAACATCGCCACCATTCATGAGGGCACGCGCAATCGATACACGTTGTTGCTGACCACCCGAGAGTTGGCTCGGACGGTTTTGGGTTTTTTCACCCAGTCCAAGATCGGTTAGTAGTTGCTTGGCACGTGCATTGCGTTCGGTTGCATCTGCACCGGCATAGATTGCAGGAACTTCGACGTTACCAGCAGCATTCAAATCACCGAGTAAGTGATAACGCTGGAAAATAAAGCCAAAATATTCACGGCGTAACTGTGCCAGTTCATCTGGTTCAAGTTCACGAGTTTCACGCCCCTTGACTTTGTAACTGCCATTTGTGGGTTTATCTAGGCAACCTAAAATGTTCATGAGGGTAGATTTACCAGAACCGGACTGACCTACAATCGCCACCAGCTCACCTGGGTAAATCTCAAGATTAACCCCTTTTAGAATTTGGACTGTGCTTTCACCGGCAGGGAATTCACGCGTCAGATTATTGACCTCGAGTAGAGGTGTTTGATGTTGACTCATGATTACATTCTCATTGGGCCGCCAGCACCACCGCGGTTGCTGCGTTTCGCTGAATCATTTGAAGTATCAGAACCGTCGGCAATCACGACTTTGTCACCTTGTTTTAAGCCACGGATCACTTGTGCGGTCACACGGTTATTTAAACCGAGTAATACCTGTTGTGGTTGAGCTGAACCATCCGCTTGCAATACACGTACCATAGCAACGCTCGCTTTACCTTGTTTGACCAATGTTTTTTCAGCTTCGGTTAGTTCTAAACGTTTAGGACGGTTTGGATTGTCTTTGTTCGATCTAGCTTCTGCGCTGGCTTTTTTATCAGCAGATTCACCATTTGCAGATGCATTATTACGGCTACGTTGTGGACGGTTCGAGGTTTGAACGGCTGCGGCAGGTACAGTCAAGACATTCTTGGCTTCATCTAAAATGATATACACCTGAGCAGTCATATCGATACGCAATTTACCGTCTTCATTTGGGACATCAAATAACGCATTGTAGTAAACCGCAGTACTTGAAGACGAAGAGGTGTTGTTGTTACTTTCGGTGTTAATTGAGTTTGGCGCAGGTTCAACTTGGCGCAGGGTAGCATAGTGTTTTGTTTCACTGTCGCCCAAGGTTGTAAAATAAACGTTTTGACCTTCTTGGACTTTCATCACATCGGCTTCAGAAATTTCAGCTTTAATGGTCATGGTGTCGAGTTTTGCCAATTTCACAATGGTTGGCGCACTTTGGTTGGCATTTACGGTTTGACCTTCTTCAGTCACAATCGCCACGATGGTTCCATCCATAGGTGCAACAATTTGCGTATAACCTAAGTCTTCTTTTGCAGTCGCTAAAGTTAAACGTGATTGTTCGATTTGTGCATTAATGGCTGCAATATCAGCTTGCGCAGTTTTATAACTTGCTAGCGCAGATTCAAGTTCTGCACGACTAGTCGCGTCTTGAGCGTACATTGCTTGTTGACGGTTATATTCAGCTTGGACTTTTGCAAGATTTGCTTGTTTAACTGCCAATTGCGCTTGTTGGTTTTTGATGCTAGCTTCTGCAGTTTTTAAATCATTTTCCTGACGTACCGAGTCAATACGGGCAATCAGCTGACCTTGTTTAACTTCATCGCCGAGCTGCACATACATCTTTTTCACCTGACCAGAAACCTGTGCACCAACACTCACCATTTTGGTTGCTTCAAGTACACCTGTTGCAAGCACAGAGTTTTCAATGTCACCACGACTCACTTCAGCAGTAATATATTGCGGCTGAGTTTCTTTAGGTTTTAGGAAATGCCATGCAGTGACAGCGATTGCCAAAGCAACGATGATGGCTACGATCAATTTTGCTGGTTTTATTTTTGTCATGATTGGCAGTTAAAAGTTTATAAAGATGATTGAATTATAAGATTTAAATACGGATAAATTGTGAACTTTTTGAACAAATAGTAATGATAATTATTCTTTTATACTGCAATGCAAGTTATTACAGCCTTTTATTAGACTAGAAGAGTCTGCGCCCACACAAGCTGGCAATAGCTTGTTGTACCAAGTGCTCAGGATTTTCATGACCTAAACCTTTTATTGACGCGTCTAAACGAAGTAATAGGGCAGGCCAAGTCAAAAAATCGTTCGCATTTAAACGGCGTAACGCTTGTTGATACAGCCCGACTTTGGTTTTCCAAATACCAATTTGCAAGGCATTTTGTGGCTGCTCAAACAGTTGCATCAGCAAACGCATTTCCTTACTGATACTCCATAAAATCAGCGACATCGGCTCGCCTGAAGCGATTAAGTATTGAAAAATTTTAATTGATTGCGCCAAATTGCCTTGCAGCATGGCATCATTTAAATCATAGGTGGTGTAGCGTGACTGATCTTGTAAGCAAGAGTACAGATGATCTATTTGGATCATCTCTGCTTCAGGAAAAGTATCTGCAACACGCATTAAACTATTTTTTGCAGCCAGTAAGTTGTGCTCATGATGCTGTTCTAGCCATTGCCAAGCATCATTGGCGAGTTTAATGCCGAGCTTTTGTGCTTCAACGGCCAAAATTTGCTGACGATCTTTAGGGTAGTTTGCAGTCAGTGCAACATTGACTCCATTGGCATCAATGGTTTGGAAAAAACTGGTCTTTAAACTCGCACTGTCTTGCTTCGGCATGACCACGAGCAGCAAGTTACTTTCATTTTGCTGCAAATAGCTTTTTAACAGTTTTAGTCCATTGGCATCGGGTTTAATGCTGCCATGTGCCTCAATTGCCAGTTGACTGGAAAATAATGACAAGCTATTTAAAGCATTAAAGACATTTTTCCAATCAGCAGCAGAGCTAATGTCATACCGTTGACGCTCGATTTCTCTAGCGTTCCAACTCTTACGAAATGCATCGAGGAGATTTTGTTCAAGTAATGGCTCTTGACCATGTAGCACCCAGGCACCTTGCGCTTCGTCTACACGTTTTAATGCCTGAAGATAGTCAAGTTTCATGGATGGTTCTTACTCAGCTTTGGTCGGTGCAGTTAGTGGATTCGCTTTTGGTAAGCGGTTTGATGAAATTTGGCGCACGATCTGTTGTGCAATGTCATCAATAATCACTTGTTTTAAATATTTTTCTTCTTGGTCATCAGTGTTCACGGTTGCTACGTCGTATTGGTAGCTACGTGTTGCCATCAATGTACGTGGTTCTGTCACAGGGTTACCTTGAGCATCTTCAATTTGGAATGTCACATTCAAGCGCAGTAAAGTTTCAACCAATTTACCATTGAGTTCTAAACGTCGTGGAGTGTAATCCAACACATGTAAGACATAGGCATTTTGATTATTGCTCAATTGCACGCCTGCAGAACCTAAATAAATCGCTAACTTTTCATGTAAATCATCCGTATCTTCAGGAAGTGCCAATCGCATATTGGAATAGGCTACAGGTACAGCAGCAGGGTTGGTGCCTTTTAAATGAAAACCACAACCGACCATGCCTGCGCTCAGGCCCATAGTTAATACAATTGCAGCAACACGTTGAACCAAGTGCATAAAGTGTCCTCTGTTTCCCGAAGGGATAATGTTGAAATCCTGTGTGGATTGTAAAGTCAAAGCCCGTTGACTCGCAACGGGCTTTGTTTGGGAATTGTGAAATCCTTTTGTTCCCTCTCCTCATAGGAGAGGGTTAGGGAGAGGTTAATTACCCTCATCCCAACCTTCTCCCAAAGGGAGAAGGAAATATAAGGAATTTAAACCACCAAATTCACTAATTTATTCGGCACCACAATTTCTTTCTTGGTTGGACCAGTCAAGAATTGTTGAACTTCAGGTAATGCTTTTGCTTGTGCCAAAATGTCATCTTTAGAGGCATCGACAGACACTTCTAATTTGCCACGAAGTTTACCGTTCACTTGCACTACAATCGTTTGTGTATTGCGAGTCAGCGCAGATTCATCTACCGCAGGGAAGCGTGCTGATGTTAATTCGATACCAAACTCAGCCAATAAGGTTTGGCTTAAATGTGGTGCAAAAGGAGCAAGTAAAGTTAGAAGGGTAATGATTGATTCACGTGCAACGGCAACGTCATTGTCATCTTTGGCTTCAAACTTATTGTTTGCATTCAAAAGTTCCATCATCGCAGCAATCGCGGTGTTGAAGGCGTGACGACGTGCAATGTCATCACCCACTTTTTGAATGGTTTCGTGTGTTTTACGACGTAAGTCTTGTGCAGCGGTAGAAAGTGTCGCTTTGTCGATGTTTGCAGCAGAGTTACCTTGTTCAAGGAAACCAGATGCTAGGCGCCATACACGTTTTAAGAAACGGTTTGCACCTTCAACACCTGCGTCAGACCATTCAAGTGATTGATCTGGTGGAGCTGCGAACATCATGAATACACGTGCAGTATCTGCACCGTATTGGTCAATAATCGCTTGCGGGTCTATACCGTTATTTTTCGATTTCGACATTTTTTCTTGACCACCCACCACGACATCTTGACCATCACCTTGATATTTCGCAGAAATGATACGACCTTTTTCATCACGTTCTAAATCGATGTCAGCAGGGTTAAACCAGGTTTTCTTACCTGACTCAGATTCACGGTAGTAAGTATCCGCAAGCACCATACCTTGAGTAAGCAAGTTAGTGAATGGTTCGTTGCCTTGTACCACACCTTCATCACGCATCAATTTGTGGAAGAAGCGTGCATAGAGTAAATGCAGAATCGCATGTTCAACACCACCGATGTATTGGTTTACAGGAAGCCAAGTTTGACCCGCTTCAGGTTTCACCATGCCATCCGTAAAGTCTGGAGATGCGTAACGCGCATAGTACCAAGACGATTCTACAAAGGTATCTAGCGTATCTGTTTCACGACGAGCGTCGCCACCACAGCATGGACAAGTTGTTTCGTAGAATTCAGGCATTTTGTTTAGTGGGTTGCCTGAACCATCCGGCACCACATCCGTTGGCAATACAACTGGAAGCTGTTCTTCAGGTACTGGAACCTGACCACATTTTTCACAGTTGATCATAGGAATTGGACAACCCCAATAACGCTGACGAGAAACACCCCAGTCACGTAAACGGAATTGAACTTTTACATTTGCAAGCTTTTGAGGCTCAAGTTTTGCAAGGAATGCATCGAATGCGCCTTGGAAATCTAAACCGTCAAATTCGCCTGAATTCACCAGTTTGCCTTCTTTAGAACCGTACCATTCTTGCCAAGTGGTTGCGTCAAAGTCTGCATCGTCTGCACCTTTGGCATCAATCACTTGCTTGATGGTTAAGCCATATTTGTTGGCAAATTCGAAGTCACGTTCATCGTGTGAAGGCACTGCCATCACCGCACCTGAACCGTAAGACATCAAGACGTAGTTTGCGATCCAAACAGGAATTTGTTCGCCAGTAACAGGGTGCTTCACAGAAAGACCAGTTGCCATGCCTTTCTTTTCAGCAGTCGCAAGATCAGCTTCTGCAACAGAACCCATACGGCATTCTTCAATAAATGCAGCAAGCTCAGGATTGCTTTCCGCAGCTTTAAGTGCCATCGGATGTTCTGCTGCAACCGCAACATAAGTCACACCCATGAGTGTGTCAGCACGAGTGGTAAATACAGTTAAGCCATCTGCATAAACGTCTGGATTCGCTGAAGGGAAGGTGATTTCCATACCCTGTGAGCGACCAATCCAGTTACGTTGCATGGTTAAAACTTGCTGTGGCCAGCCGTCTTTTAATGTTTCTAAATCGTCAAGTAATTCTTGCGCATAGTCAGTGATGCGGAAGTAGTACATTGGAATATCACGTTTCTCAACCAATGCACCAGAACGCCAGCCACGACCATTTTCAACTTGTTCGTTTGCTAAAACAGTTTGGTCGACTGGATCCCAATTCACTGTAGAAAGCTTACGGTAAATTAAGCCTTTTTTATAAAGCTGTACGAATAACCATTGTTCCCAGCGGTAGTATTCAGGTGTGCAAGTTGCAAATTCACGATCCCAATCTACAGAAAGACCTAACTTTTTAAGCTGATTACGCATGTAATCAATATTTTCAAAAGTCCATTTTGCAGGAGCGACTTGATGTGCAATTGCCGCGTTTTCAGCAGGCAAACCGAAAGCATCCCAACCCATGGGTTGTAGCACAGTTTCACCTTGTAAGCGGTGGAAACGGCTGATCACGTCACCAATCGTATAGTTACGCACATGACCCATATGCAGTTTGCCACTTGGATAAGGGAACATAGAGAGGATATAACGACGTGGTCCTTCTACTTGGTCGGCAACTTTAAAGGCTTTGCGATTTTCCCAGTCTTGTTGGACTGTAGGTTCAATCGCACTGGCTTGATATTCAGGGTCAATGTGAGTAGTCATAAACGTAAATAGAAATAACGGTTAAAAAGTTTGTGCTACAGCATAGCGCAAAATACGCCTAGAGTGAATTTTGCGATGCTGTGTAGATGTAAATAATTTAAGTCAAAATTGAAGGCTTTGGCGTAAATTATTGTGGTGCGGAGGCTACGGCTTGACCTTGGCGGAGCGCTGCATTGGCTTCGCGTTGTTGTTCCGCCAGTTGCTCATTTTGTTCATTCGACTGTTCGGCTTCACGTGAAACCTCTTGTTGATTTTTGGCTAGAACAGATTGCGTAGTTGTTGTTGCACCATAGGTATTCACTTTACCTTTACGCTGCGCATTTTTTGGCGGTGGCGTGGTGGTGTAATGCGTTGAACCTTTAGCGTCCACCCACTTGTAATATTCTTTCGCTGAAAGGTCCAAACTGGTTAGGCAAAATGCCATGGTAGATAAAATACAGGCAGTGCGAGCAATCGTCGTCTTCATCATAAATTCAGTCCCAAAGTTAGAGTGATCATGCAAAATTATGCTGAAAATTTTGCGCTTTTTTGACAGCAGAATCTATGCATTTTTTAGCACAAAGGATAAAAGGGGCATCGTGTGGGATGAATAACTTTGTGAATGATGAATTATGGAATTAATAAGCAATCAAAATATTGTGTTTTTATCATTTAATCCATGCCTTAAGTTGAAAGTGAGGCAATTGAATTAAAAACCCACAGCAATTCATTTAATTTATTTATTAGATTTATAAAAGTATTTTATTAAATACATGCTAACTGGTTATAAATAAACAAACTACAAAGAATGCAAAGAACGGGAGTGTGCTTAAAAAACAAACGGTCTGTAAGTAATCAGAAAAAAGCCCATTTTTAAACTTGACTTTAATGGTTGAAACTACAAAAATGCTGTCTTTAGTTTTATATGCCTTAGATCGATCACCCTTCGAATGAGTGCATTTTAGCAATGGACTTCTTCTCTAGCCGAGAGGTTGAACAAAGCCAACAAAATATGTTTATCCCAACATGTTTTAGACCCCATATTGCTCAAACAGCAAGCAGGTCAGATTTTTTTCTTATTGCTATGAAAACTATGAAATTTGTGTGCTATAACAGAGCACACAGTTAATGAATTAACCACGACAAATGCCCTCCATTTGTGCGTGAAAAAAGATTAGGGTGAATCACGTTGGAACTTTTATCTGGTGGTGAAATGCTTGTTCGCGCTTTAGCGGACGAAGGCGTTGAACATGTTTTTGGATACCCAGGCGGCGCAGTACTGCATATTTATGATGCGCTATTTCAACAAGAAAAAATCAATCATTACCTAGTGCGCCACGAGCAAGCTGCTGGTCATATGGCTGATGCTTACTCACGTGTCACAGGTAAAACAGGTGTCGTATTGGTGACATCTGGTCCTGGTGCAACAAATACCGTAACTCCAATTGCAACTGCCTATATGGACTCAATCCCAATGGTGATTTTGTCAGGTCAGGTTGCAAGCCATCTGATCGGTGAGGATGCGTTCCAAGAAACGGATATGGTCGGTATTTCGCGCCCAATCGTAAAACACAGCTTCCAAGTACGTCATGCAAGCGAAATCCCTTCGATTATTAAGAAGGCATTTTATATCGCTTCAAGTGGCCGTCCCGGTCCTGTTGTTGTTGATATTCCAAAGGATGCGACGAATCCTGCAGAGAAATTTGCTTACGAATATCCTGAAAAAGTGAAAATGCGTTCGTATCAACCGCCGCATCGTGGTCACTCTGGTCAAATTCGTAAAGCAATTGATGAATTGATTCATGCTAAACGCCCAATTATTTATTCAGGCGGTGGTGTGGTTCAAGGCAACGCTTCTGCACAGTTGACAGAACTTGCACATTTATTGGGTTATCCAGTAACTAGTACCTTAATGGGTCTTGGTGCGTATCCAGGCAATGATGAACAGTTCATCGGTATGTTGGGTATGCATGGTACTTATGAAGCCAATATGACGATGCACAATGCAGATGTGATTTTGTGTGTAGGTGCGCGCTTCGATGACCGTGTAACCAATAACCCAGCGAAATTCTGTCCAAATGCGAAAGTCATTCATATTGATATTGACCCAGCAACGATTTCAAAAACAATTATGGCGCACATCCCAATTGTGGGTGCAGTAGAGCCTGTATTGACTGAAATGTTGGCGCAATTAAAACAATTGAATGTGTCTAAACCAAATCCTGAAGATATCGGGGCTTGGTGGAAACAAATCAATGAATGGCGCCAAGTTCATGGTTTGAACTATGACAAACCAACTGATGGTTCGATGAAGCCACAGCAAGTTGTTGAAGCGTTGGATAAAATTACCAATAGTCAAGCCATCATTACTTCAGACGTTGGTCAACACCAAATGTTTGGTGCGCTTTACTACAAATACACACGTCCACGTCAATGGATCAACTCAGGTGGTCTAGGAACCATGGGTGTAGGTTTGCCATATGCTATGGCAGCTAAACTTGCCTTCCCAGATCAACAAGTAGTGTGTATTACTGGCGAAGCATCGATTCAGATGTGTATCCAAGAACTATCTACATGTAAGCAATATGGCTTGAATGTAAAAATTCTATGCTTGAATAACCGTGCATTAGGTATGGTTAAGCAATGGCAAGACATGAACTACGAAGGTCGTCACTCAAGCTCGTATGTTGAGTCACTTCCAGACTTCCCTAAATTAATGGAGGCGTATGGTCATGTAGGTATTCAAATTGACCATGCAGATGAACTCGAGTCGAAGCTTGCTGAAGCGATGGCGATCAATGACAAGTGCGTGTTTATTAACGTGATGGTTGACCGTTCAGAGCATGTATATCCAATGTTGGTTGCTGGCCAGTCAATGAAAGACATGTGGTTAGGCAAAGGAGAGCGCACACAATGAGACATATTATCTCTGTACTTGTAGAAAACGAAGCAGGTGCGCTTTCACGTTTGGTAGGTTTATTCTCTCAGCGTGGTTATAACATTGAGACATTAAACGTAGCGCCAACAGAAGATCCGACACTTTCGCGTTTGACTTTAACCACGTATGGCGATGAGCATAAAATTGAACAAATCACCAAACAACTCAACAAGCTTGTCGAAGTTGTTAAAGTTGTTGATTTGTCTGAAGGTGCTCATATTGAACGTGAATTGATGTTAATTAAAGTCAAAGCACTTGGTTCAGCGCGCGCAGAAATTAAACGTACTGCGGATATTTTCCGTGGACAAATCGTAGACGTAACACCAACGACATATACCATTCAAATCGCAGGTACAACTGAAAAGATAGATGGTTTTATTGATGCCTTAGCTGAAAATACAATTCTAGAAGTTGTACGTTCAGGTGTTTCAGGTATCGCACGTGGCGAAAAAGTTTTAACTATCTAATTTTATATTTTCACCTCACTCCTATGGGTGAGGTACTTGAAACGTGAATAATCAAACAGAATCACGTTATCAAGTTAAAGGAAACAAAAGCATTTTAGCGGAGACAGCAATGCAAATTTTTTACGATAAAGACACAGACTTATCTATCATCCAAGGCAAAAAAGTAGCAATCATTGGTTATGGTTCACAAGGCCATGCTCATGCGCTTAACCTTAAAGATTCAGGCGTTGATGTAACTGTAGGTCTACGTGCTGGTTCTACTTCTTGGAAAAAAGCTGAAAATGCTGGTCTTAAAGTTTCAGAAGTTCCTGCTGCTGTAGCTCAAGCTGACTTAGTTATGATTTTGACTCCAGATGAGTTCCAATCACAACTATACCGTGACGTAATTGAGCCAAACATCAAGCAAGGTGCAACGCTAGCATTTGCTCATGGTTTCTCTGTTCTTTATAACCAAGTTGTTCCACGTGCTGACCTTGACGTAATCATGGTTGCTCCAAAAGCGCCTGGTCATACTGTACGTTCAGAATTCCAACGTGGTTCAGGTGTACCTGATCTTATCGCTGTTCACCAAGATGCTTCTGGTAATGCACGTAACGTTGCGCTTTCTTACGCTTCAGGTGTTGGTGGTGGCCGTACTGGTATCATCGAAACTTCATTCCGTGAAGAAACTGAAACGGACCTTTTCGGTGAGCAAGCAGTTCTTTGTGGTGGTGCTGTTGAATTGGTTAAAATGGGCTTCGAAACTCTTGTTGAAGCTGGTTATGCACCAGAAATGGCTTACTTCGAATGTCTACACGAACTTAAATTGATCGTTGACTTAATGTTCGAAGGCGGTATCGCGGACATGAACTACTCGGTATCAAACAATGCTGAATATGGCGAATACGTAACTGGTGTTGAAGTAATCAACGAACAGTCTCGTGAAGCAATGCGTAATGCACTTAAACGTATTCAATCTGGCGAATACGCGAAGATGTTCATCCAAGAAGGTGCGTTGAACTATCCTTCTATGACTGCTCGTCGTCGTCAAAACGCGGCGCATGGTATCGAAGTAACTGGTAACAAGTTACGTGCGATGATGCCTTGGATCCAAGCGAACAAAATCGTTGATAAAGAGAAAAACTAATTTCTTGAATCAATTGATTTGAATACGAAGACCCACTCATTTTGAGTGGGTTTTTTAATATCTAAAGTTACGTGCCTTAAAAATAGAAAAGCATACTTTTCTATTTTTGCGTACCTTGGATCCAAGTGAACAAAATCGTAGACAAAGAAAAGAACTAAGTTCTGATATCTAAGTCAAAAAGCCCCAGAATTTAACAGGGGCTTTTTTATGCCTTACTGAAAACAGCATATAGGCAAGCAAAATCGTTGATAAACAGAAAAACTAATTTCTCGAATCAATTGGTTTGAATGTGAAAGCTCACTCATTTGAGTGGTATGTAAATTTGCTAAGTACCTAGAAAGGATAAAAGGCAGTACGTGGCCTCTTTGCGTCCACAACCGTGATTTGCTTTTTGGGCTTCATCCAGAGCAGTACTTTTTTTCTTGTATTTGTTCAACCTTGGATTCAAGTAAAAAGGTCGTAGATCAATAAAAGAACAAAATTTTATTTCTAAATGAAAAAAGATGTTTTTAATGGGGTGTCAAAGATTGGAAATATAGGCTTTAAAAGCGACTCCAATTTAATCTGATGATTTGAGTTGTAGGTGGTTTCAAAACTCCTATATTTGTGTCATCTGTGTTGAATTTAGGTTGTGATAGAGTAGGCATTATTCATGCTGTATGGAGTGTGTAATTTCAATGAAAATATCAAAAATCTCTCTTTTACTCGCTCTTTGTCTACCAGTGGTGAGTTTTGCACAAGAGGAAGATATAACACTGCCTGAGTTAAAGCCTTTACCTGATGTTCGGATATCCATGCAGCGGATGCTTCGCTCGACTGAAGGACGCTATTTCTTAGATTTGTATGCTGGTATATGGAATCCGCACGGGACTTTGACTGATCTGCAAGAGCCCAAACAAATTAACTTTAAAGGGACTCAAAAAGCTGATTTTATAGATCTGAATTCAGTCAATGTTGGGACTGAACAAAGTGCGGCAACTGCTTATCGATTGGCCGGAACCTTGAATGCAAATACAGGCTCGTTTAAAGCTGAACTGATGGAAAAAACGGCATCACCATCTACAAGTTATCTACAGTTTGAACCTGCATTTAAAGCAGTAGATAAACCTATCCTGCTGTTTAAGTTTTATGGAGTGCAATCCGCAGATCAGCCCTATGGCAAGTCTCTAAAGCGCGTAGATGTAATTAATAAGTCAAATGGCGAGGTGCTACAGTCATTACAAGGCTTTAATGCCTTTGGGAATAGTATGGGATTCTTAGATGTAAACTTTGATGGATACTATGATGTTGTACTTTCAGACACTTCTGATGGTCGAAAAATAGAAGATAAGCGATTTATTTATTGGATGTACAATCCTAAAACGAAGAATTTTCAACGCTCACCGCAATTGGAGAAAATTGCTGGCTTCCCAAAATTAAAAGGAGAGCTGCAGCAGATCGACTTTGGATCAGGTCAAATCTTTCGAGTCGATCAAGGATTGCTTTATCCAGTCAGTGAGTAAGTTAAATTTTTAAAAAGCCCCATAACTTGGGGCTTTTTTTATTTATAGAATTTTCTAAAGAAGAATTCAGGCAGTTTTAAAAGAGGTATTCCGTATTTTGAATAAAAAAGCAAAGTAAAATGAGTGTTGAAAGAGAGGGGGGGAATTTCTATATATGTGATAATTCACGTAATAAATGAGATTCTAAAAATTTGAAAAACAAAAACTGAAATTTCAAGAAAGAAAATATGATTTACAAAAGCTTAACATTGGAAACTAAGACGTGTTTCAAAACCTGTAATTTAATACAAAGGCTCAGTATTTGGTGACGTAATTCTTGTATTGCGTTTCAAAAGACATACCTGAAAGTAGTGATTATATATTTAAGATTCTATTTAAAATTTAAATTTAATCGGTCTTTACTATTAATATAGTTGAATATTCACGTAATATTGTTTTGTTAGAAAATTATTTTGAACTATTTCACAAATATTTGGTGAAATATGTAACAGCCTATATTATTTTTAATGTTACTAAATTTAATAAAAACAATTAGATATAATATACCAAAAAATAGGGATATGAAAAAAATCCCCAAAATTTGGGATAAAGAGAAAAATTAAATAAAAATATAAAAATTAAAAATATTTAATATATTACAAACACATAATTTAAATATTTGTAAAAAATAATATTACATGATTATTCGTGTGAAATTTCTATATTAGGTTCTTTTTTTCTCAATATGATTAAGAATGAATCAGCACCTAGGGAAAGTAAGATTAATTAGTTTTTCTTAATAAATATCCTTTGATGCACATACTAATAAATCTCATATGAGAATGGAGAAGTGAAATGACTACATCTAAAATTTTAACCGCAATACTATCTGCAACATTGTTCGTAGCACTTCCAGCAACATCTGCAATCGCTGGTGGTAAAAAAGAATCTAAACAATGTGGCGGTGCGCCGTGTGAAGGCGAAATCGACATCGAGTTACAGATTCTGAAAGCATGTGAGCTTTTGGTAGGTAAAGACATCAAACTCGTTGAAGACAGTTATACAGGTGCTAGTAGCTTTCAAGTTACAACAAACACTCCATATACACTGAATTTATCTACAATGAATGCAGGCACAAGTGCAGATACTTTTGTAAAACATGAAACGACTACTGATAAAGTAGCTACAAAAATCACGACTACAAAAGGTGGTGTGAATTATCCAATCGGCTCTACACCTGTAGCTGGTATGAGTGTTGATAACTTCACAGTATCTGTTGCTCCAAAAACTGCAATTTCAGCGACTCAACGTGCTGGTACATACAAAGATACTTTATATATCAAAGTAGCTTACTAATCCAAATTTAGGGAGTTGATTCTACACAGTTAGGGTCAACTTCTTTTTATTTTGAATTGATAATAATATTTAAATGTACTGGGGTGAGTATATGAAAAGTTTATTCAAAGTCGTTTCATTAAGTTTAATGACTTGCTTATTGAGTGCTCAAATATTTGCAGGTATTTCAATTAGCCCTGTGCAATTATATTTAACCGATAAATTTAAACAACGCAGTGCGACATTTACTTTGGAATCGAAAGGGGATGATGAGACACCACGTATTTTTGAAGCTAAAGCATTTAAATGGACTCAAAATGCTGCAGGTGAAGATATTCTTTCACCTGAATCCAATATTATTATCAATCCGAAAAATTTCATTCTAAAACCAAACTCAAAACAAATGGTTCGTGTGGGTTTTACTCAATCTGTAGAGAGTATGAATCTACAACAAGAAGAAGCATGGCGTATTATTTATACTGAGCTACCTCAAGTGACGAACTCTGAATCGAAAATTGCACTGTTATTAAGTATTAATGTGCCATTTTTTGTCGGCAAACAAGAACCCGCTTATTTAAAATTTATTGCCAAAAAAATGAATGGTCGCACCATTATTCAGGTTGAAAATTTAGCAAAATCACACATTCAAATCCAAAAACTTTATGTCATCGATAAAAGCAAGAAAACAGTCGCTGAATCTTCCGATATGAAATATTTATTGGCATTAGGTAAAAACCAATACGACATCGGGAATGTTTCTTTAAAAGGCGCTAGTAATTATAAAGTCGTTGTGGAAACAGATAAAGGTGACACTCCTTTGGAGTTTAATTTAGTTGAGTAGTGGCTATGAACAGAATTACATTGCTTCTATATTGTATTTTATGTGCTAATTCTGCTCATGCAGAAGCCGTTGATATGCCTGATGATTTATTTCCAACCAGTATTTGGGTAAACGAAGTAGACCGCAAGAGCGAAGTATTATTACTGACTGAAAATAACAAGTTTTATATAGAGTGCGCAGATCTTGATAAGCTGCAAATTAAAGTAGAAATTCTGAAACGACATGCAACTAAAAATTCATTTTGTTTGGTAACGGATCAAGATATTCAGTCTGGATTTGATCCTCAATTGCAAGCCGTCAAAATTAATCTTCCATCAAAATATTTCTTTGGGCTAGAAACTGATACCTTAATCAGCCAGCCGATGCCTGCAAATTTTGGTGCATTTCTTAATTATGAAATGCATTTTGAAAATAATACTCAACATAATAATTTTGGTGTGCTACCTGAACTGGGCGTGTTTAAAGACAATTGGATTTTAAGAAATAATGCCTTTTATCGAAATAATAAAGGGGATGATTATCGTGAAGAAAAATTCGTCAGGTTAAATAGTAGTCTTGAGTTTGATTTTTCTAAAAGTGCGACCAAACTGATTATTGGTGATACGACCTCTGCATATAGTGCATTAATTCATGGTGTGCGATTTGGTGGTTTGAGTTTTGGTACAGACTATACGTCACGCCCAGATTTCGTGTATTGGAATATTCCAAGTCTAAAAGGTAGTGCGGTTTTACCTTCGACTGTTGATTTATATATTGATGGCGTAAATATTTATCAGAAAAAGATTTCACCTGGAGATTATAACTTACAAACAGGTGCCAATATTGAAAGTGCGGGTACAGCGCAAATGGTTGTACAAGATGTATTGGGGAATACCACTGTTCGAAGCTTCCCGGTATTAATTAGTAGTAAATTGCTTAAAGAAGATTTAAATGATTACAACATATCATTAGGGAAACTACGCTTCAGTTATGACGAAGAAAATAGCGATTATCGCGATTTTTTCAGTTCAGCCTATTGGCGTAGAGGTGTTACCAGTCGTACCACTTTAGGTGCAAGTGCTACCTATAGTGACAAAGTAAAAAATGCAGGACTGCTATGGACGCAAGCGGTCAATCGATGGTTTGTTTTAGACAGTATTTTTTTAGGCAGTAAAACCGATGACGACGATGGCTATTCTGCAGGTTTGGCTATCAGTCGTAATTTCGGGAAACTCAATTTTGGTGTGAGCTCACGTTACGCTACAAATGATTATCGGGCGTTGGGTTATGAAGATAATCATATTTTTCCAAAATTTGAAAATATGGCGTATTTAAGTTTTGCTAATTTTCCATTCTTTCAAAATTTAAATCTGAACTATATCGAACAAACCCAGTATGAATCTAATGATCCTTTATTTGAGTTAGAGGATCGCAAAATGCTCACTGTAGGTGTGAGCCGCGAAATTACACCGAATTTAATGTATACCGCCAACTACTTCCAAGAATTTGGTGATAGCGATGACTCAGGTGCCTTTATTACATTTTCTTATAATTTTGGTGGTGGTAAACGTATTCAGGCTGATGCAGGTACCAATAAATCCGGCGGTGTACGTTTCATTCAAAATGCATTCGGTGAATATGGTGCAAATTATGCGCTAGGTGTGGATTATCGTAATGATGAAACAGTATTAAATGCCTATGGCGGTTTGTCCACTGATGTTGGTGATTTAACCTTAAGTCATCTCTATAGTGAAAATGATTCAACAACCCAGGTTGGCTACCGTGGCGCTATGGTGTGGTTGGGTGGTCAATACGCATTGACCAGTTTTGTCGATAATGCTTTTGCTTTAGTGAATGTTGGTGGTCGTGAAGATATTGATGTCATGCGATCAATGTCTCCAGTCGCGAAAACCAATAAAAAAGGCTATGCCTTTGTACACGATATCGTTCCTTATATTAATTACGATATTTCATTCGATGAAAACCAATTGCCGATCGAAAGCAAAGTTCCGAATGCTGCACATCGTTTAGTTGCGTTAAGACAGCGTGGTTATAACATTAATTTTTCAGTATTTGATACACAACAAATATTGGTCAAAATATTGGATGAACAAGGTCATCAATTTGTGGCAGGAAGTGAAGTTGCAATTGATACCCCAGAAGCTGATGTTTATCCAGTGGGTTCAGATGGCACGGTAATGTTATATGGTTTGGTTGAAGGCTACTACAAGTTGACGGTGAGGACCAGTGGTGGTCGATCTTGCCAAACAGCGTTAACAGTGCCGAAAAAGGTAGAAAACCAAACTCCTGAATTAATTACATTGCAGTGTAAATAAAGGAGTATTTCCAATGAAAAGTATTTTACTCATCTCAGCAGCGTTATTTAGTTCAATGACATTTGCAGCGCCGAGTCGTTGTGAAATGGGACGAATCAGTGAAACCAATATGCGCTTGGCGAATTACTATAATAGTCAAGCGGCAAGTTCATTTAGTGTCGATTGTTCCGGTAAATACCGCATACGCTTTAATAGCCGTAATTTGCAGGATACTTCGGGCAGTAGTTTTGTGACGAATGGCCCGATTAAGCTCAAAACACGGATGACTGTTTCAGGTGCGATGGAAAATCTGTGGAATGTTTCTACAGAGCAAGGCGCTGGCAAAAATAACTATGTGATTGCTGTGCGTTTGGTGGAGCGAGTGAATGCAACGACACCTGCAGGAATCTACCGCGATACAGTCTTTGTAAATATGGTGTTTTGAGTTGCTTAGCGACAAAATTTATTTCAAGCCCAAGGTAGCTATATGCGGAGTGCTGATTTCGTTCATACCGCTAGATTGAAGCTTGAGGATAGATATTTAGGTGAATCTTGGGCTTTAATCTAAGTAGCTTAATTTTCTGCTATGCGTATAAAGTCAGAAATGAAGGAAATTTGATTTCAGCATATGCTTCCCCGATAACAACTTTAGACACCGTTTTAATCAGTTATTTGATGAGCTCGATATACACGCTAAATGGTCAGTTCCTGCAAAATGGGAAGGGGATGTTACCCCATTGGAATGTCTAAGCTTACAGCGTGTAGCTGAAGAAGCATTAACCAATATTGTGAAGCATAGTCATGCGACCGTGGTGCAGATCCGAATTTATTATGAAAACTCGGCGTTGATAATGGAAGTTGAGGACAATGGCGTGGGGGGGATGTGGATCTGGTTGTGGGGCTTCGTAGTATGAGTGGGTGTTTAGAAAGGATGAACGCAGATATGCAAATCACTTCTCGTGCGGGTCAGACGATTTTAAAAGTGATTAAAAATTACGGATAAATCATGATTTTGTAGAAGAAATTAGTCAATTTTTTTCAATAAACTGTCATCAAATAATCATCAAAATGCAAAAAACTGCTGCTTAAACTGTGGATAAACATTTATAAGAAGCGTGTAAGATCATGACAGAGTCTGCTAACGATTTGGGATGTATGCAGGATGAGCCTGCACGCTTTCAATTCCAATTTAAGCATATGCAATCACGAATGGATGTGCAAACGGTCTCAACTTTAATCCGTCCAGGTCTAAAAATCGCCATTGTTACAGATACGTGGGCGCCAGAAATTAATGGTGTTGCACATTCTTTATTGCAGTTGTGTAAAGGCTTGCAGCAACAAGGCAACTCAATTTTTTTAATACGTCCTGAACAGTCCGAAAGTTGTCATGATTTCAGACCTGATCAAGAGTGTTTGGTTCGAGCGCAGTCGATTCCTAAATATTCAGGTTTACAATTTGGCTGGCCGCAATTGATCAAACTCAGTAAAGCTTTAAAAAAAGCCCAAGTCGACATTGTGCATATAGTCACTGAAGGACCTTTGGGATTTGCTATGCTTCAACTGGCGCGTTCTTTACAGATTCCTGTGTCCAGTGGTTTTCATTCGGCCTTTCATGATTTTAGTCGTTTCTTTGATTTAGCGTTTTTAATGAAGCCTGTACAACATTATTTACGATGGTTTCATAACAATACTCAACTCACCTGTGTCCCGAGCCAAGATACTGCGGATGCCTTGCATCGATTAGGTTTTAGTTGTCCATTGGTGGTGGTGGGGCGAGGTGTGGACCATAGTCGATTTTCTCCCTCACATTATCGAGCAGAACTGAGACAACAGTGGCAAGCAGATGAACATACCCGCGTGATGCTCTATGTCGGTCGGCTATCTCCTGAAAAAGAGGTGGATGTTTTAATTTCAGCCTATCGTTCGATGTTGGCCATGGATGCACGAACGAAATTGGTCATTGTGGGGGATGGGCCAGATCTTGAACGATTAATGCAACTGGCAAAATCCCTAGATGTTATTTTTATGGGAAGTTTAAGTGGTCAGGCTTTATCGGAAGCCTATGCCAGTGCGGATGTTTTTGTTTTCGCAAGTCAGATTGAGACCTTTGGTAATGTGGTTTTGGAGGCAATGGCCAGTGGATTGCCGGTGATTGCATATAATGCCGCATGTGCCCAATTGCACGTGAGAAATCAGCAAACGGGATGGTTATGTCATTTATCTCGAACCGATGAATTTATTCGTCTTATGCAACAATTGCCGCAACGCGCCAAATTAAAAACGATGGGCATCGAAGCGGCAAAAGACGCAGCTAAAATTGGTTGGCAATATCCTGTACAGCAATTTGAGCACGCGCTATATCGCGTGGTGGATCAAGCCATGATGAGCCAATGGAGCTAGCGCTATTGGTTATATACTGGTTGAGCATCTTCAAAAATTAATATTCATCGAACTGTCATCAAAGCATCATTGCACTGTCAAAAAGATAACTTAAGCTGAGTCAAATACAGATCTCAACTTGTAAAAATAACAACATAAATCTAGCTCAACCCCAACACAGTCAGGTTTTGACTGTAGATAGGAGATTAGCGATGAATTTTAAAAATGCAAAAACAAGAATGTTGCATCTCGATTTAAAAGGCTGTATTTATCTCAATCATTTTTCACATCAACAAGTTGTCGCTGACATATTTAAAATGGTGAGTCGACTTGGTGATGGTGTGTTTTGGTATGTCATGTTGGCGACGGTCTGGATCGTGCAGGGCATGTCTTACAGTGTACAAATCGTCTATGTATTACTGGGTGGTTCCGTCGGCACCACGATCTATAAACTCCTCAAAAAGAAAACTGTGCGCCCAAGACCGTACCAAGTGCATCAAGTGATTCGCTTAGGTGAACGCCCTCTAGATCATTTTAGCTTTCCATCAGGGCATACTCTACATGCGGTCATGGCAACAACAGTGCTGGGCTATATTCAACCCATGCTGTTGGTCTTAATGTTGCCTTTTAGCTTATTGGTGGCATTATCTCGCATGATCTTAGGTTTGCATTACCCGAGTGATGTTGCTGTCGGTGCTGCTATAGGTGCTGCAGTGGGTGCGGCGATTATTCTCTGTGCACCTCTTTTGGGTTTGGTTTTATAGTTTGATGTGGACATCACAATTGCAAAATCTGGTAATAAAAAAATTAAAAGGGTTTATCACGTCCAATTGCTGAAATTTGTTAAAGTAAGCCATCATTCTATAGACGATGTTAGGAAGACCCATGGGTTTACGCTGGACAGATACCATTGATATCGCAATTGAGCTGTATGAAGCTCACCCTGATGTTGATCCGCAATGGATTCGCTTTACTGACCTACATGCATGGGTATGTGCATTGCCAAATTTCACTGATGACCCTGAAAAGTCGACTGAAGGTCTGCTTGAGGGAATTCAGATGGCCTGGATTGATGAGGCAAGTTAATCCCTACATCGAAAAAAGCAATTTTTTTGTATAGCAAAAGCAGAAAATAGCGCATTATTCGGTATAATGCGGCAAATTTTTCACGTCAAATTGACTTAAGGAGCCTCTCATGGCTATTGAACGTACTTTATCTATCGTTAAACCAGACGCAGTTGCTAAAAACCACATCGGCGACATCTTTGCTCGTTTCGAAAAAGCTGGTCTTCAAATCGTTGCAACTAAAATGAAACACTTGACTCAAGCTGAAGCTGAAGGCTTCTACGCTGAGCACAAAGAACGTGGTTTCTTTGGTGACCTAGTTGCATTCATGACTTCTGGTCCAGTTGTAGTTTCAGTTCTTGAAGGCGAAAACGCAGTTCTTGCTCACCGTGAAATCCTTGGCGCAACTAACCCTAAAGAAGCTGCTCCTGGTACTATCCGTGCAGACTTCGCTGTAAGCATCGACGAAAACGCTGCTCACGGTTCTGACTCTGTAGCATCTGCTGATCGTGAAGTTAACTACTTCTTCGCTCAAACTGAGATCGCTCCACGTACTCGTTAATTCGAAGTATTCAAACCAGATAAGTGGTATACTGCTTGTCTGGTTTTTTTATTCTCTGAATAATTCTTCGCTCAAATACTGAGCATCTCCTTTGATCTTTAGACATGGTTTAGGTAATTACACATGAGTACTGAAGTAGTCGCTACATCAGCTGTTTCTGATGCACAGCAACAATCTCCATCCGCTCCGACGCAGCAAAACACTGTGGAGAAAGTGAATTTACTGGGCATGTCACGTCCACAAATGGAAAAATTCTTCGAAGATATGGGGGAGAAGAAATTTCGTGCTGGGCAGGTGATGAAATGGATTCATCAGTTCTTCGTGACTGATTTTGCTGAAATGACCAATATTTCTGGTAAATTGCGTGAAAAACTAGAAAAGATTTGTGAAATTAAAGCGCCTGAAGTGGTGCATAAAAATTATTCAAAAGACGGTACTCGTAAATGGGTGTTCCGTGTAGGTGATGGTGCAGGTTCATTGGTTGAAACCGTGCTCATTCCTGCAGAAGATAAAACCGGCGCACGTAAGACCTTGTGTATTTCGTCACAAGTAGGCTGTGCACTGGACTGTTCATTTTGTTCAACTGGTAAACAAGGTTTCCAACGTGACTTGAGCCAAGCTGAAATTATTGGACAGCTTTGGATGGCAAACTTCTCTTATATGGAAGATGTGCCAGTTGCTGATCGTGAGCGTTCAGTGACCAATGTGGTGATGATGGGCATGGGTGAGCCACTGTTGAACTATGATGCTGTATTGAATTCAATGCGTATCATGTTGGATGACTTTGCGTATGGTATGTCGAAGCGTCGTGTGACTTTATCAACCTCAGGTGTAGTGCCTAAAATTGACCAATTGGCACAAGACATTGATGTAGCCTTGGCAATTTCACTCCATGCGCCAAATGATGAACTACGTAACGAACTTGTTCCGATCAATAAAAAATATCCGTTGGAACAGTTGATTGCAGCGTGTCAGCGTTATATCGCCAAAGATGGTAATGAAAGTTCGCGTAAACACGTGACCATCGAATACGTGATGTTAGATGGTGTAAATGACCATCCTGAACATGCACAGCAAATGTTAAAGCTGTTGAAAAACCTACCAAGCAAAATTAATTTAATTCCTTTTAACCCGTTCCCGCATGCGCCATACGGTCGTTCAAGCCGTAACCGTATTATTTCTTTCCAAAAAACTTTGTCTGATGCCGGTTTTGTGTGTACGATTCGTCAGACACGTGGTGATGATATCGATGCTGCGTGTGGACAACTCGTGGGGCAAGTTGCTGACCGTACTCGTCGTGCGGAGCAATGGAAAAAGAAAGTTGCGCAGCAAAATGAGATACTGCGCTCACAAGGATAATAAAGAGGCAGCCAATTGAAAAAGTTAACGTATAAGTTCACTTTCGTTTCAGCTTTATGTGCATCGGTTTTGGCATTAACAGCATGTCAAACGCCTGAGATTGGGAAAAAAGACCCAGAGAAAGCCGTAAAAATCAGAACGCAATTGGCTGTTGAACACCTGAAAGCAGGGGATTTGGACTCTGCTAAACGCGCATTAGATCAGGCTTTAGAGGTGGATTCTCGCGATTCTCAGGCCAATATGATGATGGGTGTCTTACTGCAACGAGAAGGCAGTCCAGCCAACTTAGAAAAAGCAGATAGTTATTTTAAGCGTGCAATTTCAGCAGACTCAAAAAATTCTCAAGCACGTAACAACTACGGTACGTATTTATACCAAGTTGAGCGCTATAATGATGCGATTGAACAGTTCAGCATCGCAGGTTCAACTTTAGGTTATGATCAACGTTTCAAAGCATTGGAAAATTTAGGTCGAATTTACCTGAAAGTGGGTGATGTGGCGAATGCTGAAAAATCATTCAAACAAGCTTTGCAGGCTAATCGTGATTCTTATGTTTCAATGTTAGAGTTGTCTGAAATCTTTTATTTGAATCAGCAGTTCCCTGCTGCTACACAAATGTATGAACAATTTGTACGTGCAGTAGGACAAAAAAATCAGGGTGCGCGTGCACTCTGGATTGGCATTCGAACAGCGCGTGCCAATGGCGACAATTTGGGTATGCAAGTACTGGTCAACCAGTTACGTGCTTTGTTCCCAGAAAGTCCTGAATACCAACGCTATTTGCAATTACAGTACAGTACTGAGGCCGTATGGAAGTAAATCCTAATTCACCGCAATCGAATGGTTCGAGCGTAGCTCCAAATGCATTAGGAAATGTACAACGCCCAGGTGAGTATTTACGTCAAGTACGTATTACGCAAAAACTGGAACTTGAAGCTGTCGCATCAGAACTCAATATTCCATTAAAAACACTGACTGCACTTGAGCAAGATGATTATAAGTCATTGCCTGAAGCGACCTTTATTAAAGGTTACTACCGCACTTATGCCAAATATTTAAAAGTTGATGCAACCAATATCATTCAACGTTTTGATGATATTTATGCCAACGATACGGGATTGTTGCCAAATCACGCGTTAAACAATTCACCGATTAAAATTATGGGTAAATTACCCGGTTCTAACCGTGACCGTAATCGTAAATGGATCAAACGTGGTCTGATTGCATTGGCGGTGTTGGTGGTCATTGGTGCGATCGTGGCAGCGATTCAGGGCATGACCTCGGGCAGCGATAATGAAGACGCTGTGACCAATGATGTCGCTTCAGAAGTTCAAGTCCTCGACATGAATGGTGGGAATGCAACAGTCAGCGGTGATCAATTGACATTGACCTTCA
Source organism: Acinetobacter sp. YH12138 (assembly GCF_015218525.1). Classification (NCBI taxonomy): domain Bacteria; kingdom Pseudomonadati; phylum Pseudomonadota; class Gammaproteobacteria; order Moraxellales; family Moraxellaceae; genus Acinetobacter; species Acinetobacter sp. YH12138. Next base: position 543,758 of record NZ_CP048670.1, read on the forward strand.
GTAGCCCAACTTCAGTACATATTGTGGATTCGACGGGTAAGGTGTTGGCGACAGGTCGACAAGCATCGACGCTCAACTTAAACGGTGAAACACCATTCCAAATTCGTTTGGATGATGCAACAGCAGTGTCATTAAGCTTAAATAATGAAAATATTTCATTGTCACCATATACCGTAAACGGCAAAGCAGATTTCCGTTTATCACGTTAAGGGACAACAGAGCAGACTGAACAATGATTGAAAATCCAATTAAGCGTCGTCCAACGCGTAAAATTAAAGTAGGTTCGGTGTATGTCGGTGGTGATGCGCCGATCAGCATCCAAAGTATGACCAATACTGAAACCTGTGATGTCGAAGCGACCGTGGCACAGATTCAGCGCTGTGTAGACGTCGGTGCGGACATCATGCGTGTTTCTGTACCGAGTATGGAAGCTGCTGAAGCTTTTGGTGAAATTCGTAAACGTGTGCAAGTGCCATTGGTTGCCGATATTCACTTTGATTATAAAATTGCTTTACGTGTTGCAGACCTTGGTGCAGATTGTTTGCGTATTAACCCAGGTAATATTGGCTCAGAAGCTAAAATTCGTGAAGTGGTAGCTGCTGCACAACATAATGACATCTCTATGCGTATTGGTGTCAATGCCGGTTCACTGGAAAAAGATATTCAAAAGAAATATGGTGAGCCTACAGGTCAGGCTTTGCTTGAATCTGCAATGCGCCATATTGATATTTTAGACCGTTTAAATTTCCATGAATTTAAAGTGTCAGTCAAAGCATCCAATGTCTTTCTGACGATGGATGCTTACCGTTTGTTATCTAAACAAATTGATAACCCATTACACTTGGGTGTGACTGAAGCTGGTGTATACCGTACGGGTTCAGTCAAATCTGCTATCGCTTTAGGTGGTTTGTTGATGGAAGGTATTGGTGACACCATGCGTATTTCATTGGCAGCAGAGCCTGAAGAAGAAATCAAAATTGGCTTTGATATTTTAAAATCATTGGGCTTACGTTCAAACGGCATTAACTTTATTGCATGCCCAAGTTGTTCACGCCAAGAATTTAATGTCATCAAAGTCATGCAAACATTGGAAGAGCGTTTAGAAGATATTCGTACTCCAATGGATGTATCGGTGATTGGTTGTAAAGTAAATGGTCCGGGTGAAGCCAAAGAAGCCGATATTGGTGTAGTAGGTGCAAGTCCGCGTTCACTGGTGTATCGTAATGGCGAAAAGAGCCATTTAATTGACACAAATCAGTTGGTTGACGAAATCGAAGCGATGGTTCGTCAACGTGTTAGCGATCTTGAAGACGCTAAAGCTAAAGAGATTATTCGCACAAGTTTTTCTGAGTAGATCATGAGTTCAATCGTCGCAATCAAAGGTTTTAATGACATTCTCCCTACGCAAAGTCCTGCATGGAGACGTCTAGAACAGCATCTATCTAGCCTGATGGATGCTTATGGTTATCAGCAAATTCGCTTGCCGATTGTGGAGCAGACTCATCTGTTCAAACGTTCTATTGGTGATGCAACGGATATCGTTGAAAAAGAAATGTACACATTCTTAGACAAAGGTAATCCGCCTGAGTCTTTGACTTTGCGTCCAGAAGGAACAGCAGGGTGTGTGCGTGCAATGCTTGAACATAACTTACTTCGTGGTGCTACACCGCGTGTATGGTATGTTGGCCCAATGTTCCGCTATGAAAAACCACAAAAAGGTCGCTACCGTCAGTTCCATCAATTTGGCGTAGAAACTTTTGGTGTTGCAACACCAGATCAAGATGCAGAATTGATTTTAATGACTGCACGTTTGTGGAAACGCATGGGCGTTGCAGATAAAGTTCAATTAGAACTCAATACTTTAGGTGAGTCTGATGAACGTGCAGCTTATCGTGCAGCATTGGTTGAATTTTTAGAGTCACATAAAAATGACTTAGATGAAGATTCACAGCGTCGTCTAACTACGAATCCACTGCGTATTTTGGATTCTAAAGATGCAAAAACACAAAGCATTTTGGAAAATGCGCCAAAACTTCACGACTTTATGGGTGAAGAAACGTTGGCTCACTTTGCTCAATTGCAGCAGTATTTGACTGATGCTGGTGTTGGTTTTGTGATCAATCAAAAATTGGTTCGTGGTCTCGACTATTACAACAAAACGGTCTTTGAATGGACAACTACACACTTAGGTTCTCAAGGAACGGTATGTGCTGGTGGTCGTTATGACGGTTTAGTCGGTCAGCTTAAAGGTAAAGCAGACCAGTCTGTGCCTGCTGTTGGTTTTGCAATGGGTATGGAGCGTTTGCTTCTTCTACTTGAACAAGTGGAAGACAATACCCCAGTGCGTGACTGTGAGCTATTCTTGGTTTCAGATCCTGCAACTCAAGGTAAGGCATTGGTGCTTGCTGAACAAATTCGTGATCAACTTGAAGCAGCGGGTAGCAACATTCGCTTAAAAGTTGGTTCACAAGGTTCAATGAAATCGCAAATGAAAAAAGCAGACCAATCGGGTGCTTTATTTGCTGTGATTTACGGTGAACGTGAGCAAGCAGCTGGGCAAGTGCTGGTAAAAGAGCTAGCGATTGCAGAACAACACGAAGTGAATGTGGCAGACTTTGTTGCCTTCATTATCGAAAAAATTTCTTCAAAATAATCCCTATAACATAAGGAAAAAGGTAATTTCATGAGCGCATTGAGTGAAGAAGAACAACTTGATAATTTAAAATCGTTTGCTAAAAAATATGGCTCTGCCATTGTTGGCGGCATTTTAATTGCGTTGATTGCCTTTTTCGGATGGGAATACTGGCAGAAGAAAACTTTGGCTGAATCGCAAATGCAAACAGCCAAAGTCCAGCAGTTAATGGATGATGCTCAGTCGGCGACGGGTGACGCTTTTACACAACTTTCTGCGACTGCAGATAAAATTGTAAAAGAAGCGCCAGATTCGCCACAAGCCATCCAAACTCAGTTGCTTATGGCAAAATTGGCGTATGATAAAGCGGATTATGCCAACGCTGAAAAAGCTTTGAAAAAAGTTGAAAATTCAAAAGTTGACGATGCGGGCTTAGTTCAATTGGTGAAATTACGTTTAGCGTATGCACAATTGGCACAAAAGAAATTTGATGAAGCATTAAAAACTTTAGAAGCGGTTAAAGAACCTGCTTTTCAAGCGACTGCAGATGAAGCCCGTGGCGATGTCTATGTTGCAAAAAATGATATCGAAAATGCAAAGAAAGTTTATCAAAGTGCATGGGATGCTTTGGTTGAGCGACAAGAAGAACGTCAAATTTTACAAATTAAACTCGAAAGTGTAGGCGTTTTAGTTGATGATCCTGAAATTGAACGTCCGATTATAGATACACAAGTGGAAGCAACTGAATGAATAGAAAATACAAAATTACCTGTGCGCTGACAGTTTTAACACTTGCTTTGGCTGGTTGTGCAAATAAAGGAAAAGTAGAAAAAGTAAAACCAAATCCTTTACCAAAATTGGAACAGGCAAAAACTTTAGCACCTGTATTTTCAAACAGTGTGGCTTCAACTGAAGAAGCAGATCCACTGCGTTTACGTATGGATGCAGATAATGGCGTTGTTTTTAGCGTAAATCCTAATGGTGAAGTTCAAGCCTACAAAGGCAAAGAGCGTTTATGGCAGAAGAAAATCTCTAAACAAGGTTTGACTGCAGGTGTAGAAGCAGCTGACGGAATTGTGGTTGTTGGTAATGCAAAAGGTCAATTATTTGCATTAGATCAGGCAACAGGTGAACAAAAGTGGACTGCGCAATTAACCGGCGCGTTACTTTCACCGTCGTTGATTCAAGCAGGTCGCGTTATTTCAGTTACCAATGATGGTACGGTATACGCAAACGATGTGGCAACGGGTCAACAAACTTGGACCTATAACTTGCCAAATGTGCAGTTTAGTTTACGTGGTATGGCAGCACCGGTATCACTCGATGCGCGTCATGTTCTCATCGCTTCTTCAAATGCCTATATCTATGTGATTGATGCATTGAGCGGTATTCCGAAAATGCAGCGTCGTGTTGCAGTGTCAGACGGTCGTTCAGATGTACAACGTCTCATTGATATTGACGGTGAACCGACTGTAGCAGGTCAATTTTTAATTACCACCAGTTACCAAGGCCAAGTGACAGCGCTTGATCTTGCCTCACAACAAGTGATCTGGAGCAATGATGCGAGCAGCATTCAGCGTCCTGAAGTTGCGGGCAATGGTGTCTTTGTGACACAAACTGATGGTAAAATTGTGGCTTATGAAATTACCACTGGTCAAACATTGTGGGAAAATGACCAATTGCTTAATCGTAATTTGAGTAACCCAGTGATGTTAGGTCAAGACCTTGTGGTTGGTGATCTGGATGGTGTACTTCACTTAATCAACCCAGCGACAGGTGAGTTGGTTGGTCGTTCTAAAACCAGTGGTGAAGTGCGTTCACTACGTGTAATTGACAACCAATTATATGTGTCGACACGTAAGGGTGCATTAAGCATTTGGCAGAACCGTTAATTTTTCTGCGGCTTATGTTAAAATAAGCCAAACCGTATTTTTAACGCGGGGGATTGAATCATCAATGCCCCGTGTTTTTATTTATTTTAGGCATTTATCCTATTTCCATTCTTCCTAAGCTTTCTGATGTTCAGACCAGACCAAACTGGCTGATCTGGAATAAAGGTTAATCTATGAAACCCGTAATTGCGCTCATTGGTCGTCCGAACGTCGGAAAATCAACGTTGTTTAACCAGATAACCAAGAGCCGTGATGCTCTCGTTGCTGACTTTGCCGGTCTGACTCGTGACCGTAAATATGGTGACGCGACTTATCAAAATAAATCTTTCATTGTCGTTGATACTGGGGGTATTGGCGAAACTGAAGGTGGTATCGATTCGTACATGGCAGAACAGTCAAAAACTGCCATCAATGAAGCAGATATTATTGTGTTCGTTGTTGACGCTCGCGCAGGCTTATTAGCATCTGATGAGCAAATTGCTCGTGACCTACGTACGCTAGGTAAAAAAGTTTATCTTGTTGCTAACAAAGTCGATGGTGTACATGCCGAAGCAGCTTTAGTTGAATTCTTCAAATTGGGTATGGGTGAACCACTTCAAGTGGCTGCCAGCCATGGTCGTGGTGTTCAGCAAATGCTTGAAGAAGTGTTAGCTGAAGTGCCTGAAGATGAAAGTGAAGAACAACACGATAAAGACACAGGCTTACGTTTAGCGATTATTGGTCGTCCAAACGTGGGTAAATCGACTTTAGTGAATCGTTTGTTGGGTGAAGACCGTGTGGTTGCATTTGACCAACCGGGTACAACACGTGACTCGATTTATATTCCATTTGAACGTGATGGCCGTAAATATACGTTAATCGATACTGCGGGTGTACGTCGTAAAGGTAAAGTGGACGAAATGATCGAGAAATTCTCGATTGTGAAAACTTTACAAGCGATGAAAGATGCGCATGTTGTGGTTATTGTTGTCGATGCACGTGAAGGGATCGTTGAGCAAGACTTGCATTTGATTGGTTATGCGCTTGAAGCAGGCCGTGCGATGGTGATTGCCATCAACAAATGGGACAACATGTCTGACTATGACCGTAAACAGTGTAAATTAGATGTTGAACGTCGTTTTGACTTTATTCCATGGGCAAAAATTCACTTAATTTCTGCACTTCACGGTACAGGTGTTGGTGATCTTTATCCATCGATCCACCGTGCTTATGATTCTTCGCATTTGAAAGTATCACCTGCGAAAATCACTCAGATCTTGAATGATGCAACTGATGCGCACCAACCACCAATGGTTCAAGGTCGTCGTATCAAAATGCGTTATGCGCATATTGGCGGACAAAATCCACCGACGATTGTGATTCATGGTAACAAGGTCGATAAAACGCCAAATGACTATCGTCGTTACCTAGAAAACGTGTTCCGTAAAGTTTATAAACTTGAAGGTACGCCAGTCAAAATTGAATTTAAAACCTCTGATAACCCATTTGAAGGTCGTAAGTCGCAAATCGATGAGCGTACGGCGGCACGTAAACGTCGTTATGTTCAGAAGTTCAAAAAAGCGGAAAAGAAATTCAAACGCTAAGTTTAGATGAACAAAAAAAGCCTGCAGATATGCAGGCTTTTTTATTTCACTTTATTTATCTAAAAAGATGTAGAAATTAGTTTTTACACTTTTTAGCTTGGCGGTAAATATCAATATTATCTAGATTAGCTTGAGCAATTTCCATGGCTTGCTGTGCGCTGCTGCTATCCTGTTGTGTATTTTTATTGCCCGAAAAAGCTGTCGCAAATTGTCCCATACGTGCCGCTGTTTCAGATTGACCTGAAAATGCGGATAGCGCGTTGCCAGCAAGACCAGCCCATTTTGAAACTTGATTATTTTGCTGTGCAGACGCTTGGCTTAATGCCAGTTGCGATGCTTCCAATGTACGTTCGAAAGTTTTACGTTCAACGCTCAGATCAGTGCAATCTAAGGTTTTTAAATAACTGGTGCTATAAACACTATTGTTGGTTTGGTTAGCTTGATTGAAATTTGAGGCATAGCCACGGTCTGCTTGAGCTACAGCATTGGCAGCTTCTTGACGGCTTTGATTCATACGCGCTTCAGCTTGGTCCATAATCGCGCCATTTTGGGCACCCATTACTGCAACGGCTGCATCCAATAATCCTGCTTGAGCGAAACATGGTAGGACGCAAAGTGAACTGATTAAGGTGATTTTTCTTAGCATGTGGTTTACCCCGAGTTTTAAATTAAAGTTATAATAATCTAGAGTATTTTATCTAATTAAAGATGTATTTGAAATATTTATTATACTTAAGTATTTGAATATATTTATAATATTAAGTATTTCTTAAGTGGTCTGAAATATTTTTAAACTGAGTTTTAAAATCTCGATAAGTCAAAGGACCGATGCGCTCATCTGTATTGTGGTGTATTTTGTGTCGGAGAGTCGCATAAAATATAGCGTCATGGACGTAGTGTAAAAGATATTGGATCAATAACTTATGGCGAAAATTCAGCTTGAATATAGTGCAATTACTGACTTCTTTGTGGAGCCGCATGGCTTGAGTCGTCAAGAGGTAATTGCCGTGCGTAAACAAGCCATTTACCAATATCGCAATCAATTACTCGGGCAGCGGCTAAATAGGTCAGTTGAAAATTCAGATTTTTCAAAGTCTGCATTTGGTAAGCCTTTTCTTCCTGATTTTCCACACTTGCATTTTAATCATAGTCATAGCCAGCAGCATTATGTTTTGGCCAGCAGTGAAAAAATCGCCAATATTGGTGTTGATATTGAGGATTTAAATCGAAAAGTTCGTTTTGATGCGATGGTTCAACACAGTTTTCATCCCGAAGAATTGCTTCATTGGGAGAGCTGTGAGCATGATCCTGATTTTTGGTTTAAAGTTTGGACCACCAAAGAGGCGGTACTTAAAGCGTCAGGTTTAGGGATTCGAGTGAACCTGAATGAACTGAATACGCAGTGTCATCCTGAGCAGAATGGTGGGATGTGTAGCCATCCCACCATTGGCACTTTTGCTTATCAGAATATTCAACTGCCGCATGTCATGTTGACGGTGGCATGGCAAAGTGAACAATCTTGCCGAGGCTTTCATTTGCCGAAAATTGAGTTGAATGTCTTATAAATCGGTATGAAATAAAATAACTATAAAAAAAGCCCTGTTCTGGCTGAACAGGGCTTTTTTTGAAAATCAATCTAAACTGGCATTAGATTAGATTTTGCATTTTTTAGAACCTTGGTAGATACCAATGTTGTCGATGTTTGCTTGAGCAGCAGATTTGTTCGCTTGTTGAAGTTCAAGGTTGCTTGCATCAGAAGTATCTTGCTCACCAGCCAAGCTGTTTGCAATGTTGCCTGCACGAGCAGCTTTTTCAGAGTTACCACCGAAAGCAGCAAGAGCGCCACCCGCTAAACCAGCAAATTTGCTCAATGATTTACCTGGTGCTTGAGCAGATGCTTGGATGTTTGCAATGTTTTTGTCAGCAGCTTCTAAAGAGCGCTTAGCATTCGCTTTTTCAACAGCAAGAGTTGCACAATCCATCGCTTTTAATTCTGAAGATGCGAATTGAGTTGTAGCAAAAGCAGAAATTGAAATAGAAGTAACAGTTGCAAGAACAAGTAATTTTTTCATGAAATAATTCACTTTATTGTTAGAAAATAAACGCCCGAAAGTAATGGGCGGGTGAATATTATTCAAAAAAAGGAATTTTGTCCTGTTAAAATGTGACAATTGTGTAACTTTGTGTAATTTGCGTACAAAAATGATTGCAAAATTAAATGATTAGTAACACGTTGCTATTTGGGTTTTTGTGCAATCCAAATATTACTTAAGCGGTTGACAAATTGCGGGCTAAACTTCGATAAATTAAATAAAAATTTAGCTTTCATCCCCACAGGTGTATGTGTGGCCATTAAGACCGAATCCCGTTTTTGTACCAAGGCATAAATTTGCTGAGCGACATCGCTCGGTTGAAGATTGACGCCCATTTTCTTAATACTTTGGGCATCCATGTCTTGCACCATCGCGGTTTGAACAAATAAAGGCATTACATCTAAAACGCGAATATTGTATTTTTGCCATTCAATATCTAAGCTTTCAGTGAGCCCACGTACAGCAAATTTAGATGTGGCATAACTGGCTAAATCCGCTTGTCCATAAATTGCTGAAGCCGAAGAGAGGTTAATCACACGAGCAAAGTTGCTTTGTTGTAAATAGGGGAATGCCGCATAGCAACCGTTTATCACCCCTTTGACATTGATATCAATTGTTCGGTGGTGTGCAGACAGTTCCGTATGTTCAAAGCTGCCTGAATACAGAATTCCGGCATTATTGACTAAGATATTCAGCTGACCTGCCCAAGCAACAAATTCAGCTAAAGCGCTTTCCCATTGCTCTGGTTGTGTTACATCTAAATGTCCAGCTTTGGCATGGCTACCGAGTTCAGCAGCTAAGGAGGTGACTTGAGATTGGTTAATGTCGTAAAGCCCAACTTTATAGCCTTGTTGTATGAATAGTCGTGCAATTGCTGCGCCAATCCCTTGTCCTGCACCGCTAATAAAAATACTTTGCATGTTATGCTTCCTTAAATTGAGTTGCTCATTCCCTGAGTAAATTTTGAGCATATCAAATTCTGTAATCGAAACAATGTACTGATGAGTAAATAGCTGGAGTTCACATGGAACAATTATTAGCAGTGATGAAAGAATTACGTGAAAAATGTCCATGGGATCAAAAGCAAACCCCAGAAAGTTTGACTCGTTATGCCATCGAAGAAGCCTATGAAGTTGAAGCGGCAGTTCGTTCAGGTCAGAGTGATGATGTACGAGATGAACTGGGGGATTTGTTGCTGCAAGTGGTTTTTCAGTCGCAGATGTATAGCGAACAAGGCGCATTTGATTTTCAAGATGTGGTGCAAGCCATTACAGATAAATTAATTCGCCGTCATCCCCATGTGTTTCAGGCAGAGCAATTCTCAGCACTCAATGCGGATGATGTGGCAACACTATGGAAACAGATTAAACAACAAGAAAAAGTAGGGAAATCAGTATCTAGATTAGATGAGGTTAAACATGCTCCTGCATTAAGCCAAGCAGATGAAATCCAAAAAAATGTGGCGAAAATTGGCTTTGATTTTCCAGATATTGAAGGGGCTTATGGCAAGCTTGAGGAAGAGCTAGGGGAGTTAAAAGAGGCCTTAGCAGGCAAAAAATCCGACGAAATATTTGATGAATTTGGTGATTGCTTATTTTCTCTGGTGAATGTTGGACGTAAGATTGGCATCTCAAGTGAGATGGCACTGTTAAGTACCATTCATAAGTTTAGAAGCCGTTTTGCTTATATTGAAGCACAGGCCACATTACAACAAAAACATGTAGAAGACTTGTCCTTAACTGAGATGGATCAGTTATGGGAACAGGCAAAACAACAATTAAAACAACAGGCTGAATATGTACCACATCCTAAAGAATAAATACTCTACACAACTACTTGTCTTGGTTTTGAGTTTAATGGCAGATTTAACTTTTGCGCAAAGCCCTTCGGGTTACGCGGAATGGAAAGCCATGCAGCAAGCTCAAGATCAGCAATTAAAAAAGCAATCTGAGGCCTCGAAGTCCAAATCGGCAACTGCACCGAGCAATGCTAACTATTATTTGTCACGACCCAGCACCCAACAAAATAGTCGAACAGATCAAGTGCGCTTAAATACAGCCTCAGTCGATGAACTGCAAACTTTACATGGAATTGGTCAGAAAAAAGCAGAAGCAATTGTGCAATATCGCAAAAGTAATGGCTTATTTAAAAGCATTGATGATATTCAACAGGTTAAGGGAATCGGTCCTGCGCTGTTTGCTAAAAATAAAGCAAAATTGGCACTTTAAGTGAAGTGTAAAAAAAAGAATTAGGTTAAGCTCAGCTTGAGCATCGAGATAATCAAATTGCCCTTTGATTGTGTTAGAGATATCATTAGCGACATCTTAAGAATTTTACGTTCAGACGTAGGAGACAGCGTCTTTTGCAAACTTTGCGCGCGTCCAAATGTGGTTTATCAACCGCACAATTACCTTCTTCCATTTTAGATGTGATTGATGCCTTAACTAAGGCAGGCTATGAAGCTTATATCGTGGGTGGCAGCGTCCGCGACCTAATGTTGGGTCATGCACCTAAAGATTTTGATGCCGTAACTAATGCGACACCAGCTCAGGTGAAAGAAGTCTTCGGGCGACGTTGCCGAATTATTGGTCGTCGTTTTGAGCTGGCGCATGTCTACTCAGGACGTGAACTGATCGAAGTTGCGACCTTCCGTGCGCCGCCTAAAAAAGCCGTGACTTCTGCTGCGGGCATGATTTTACGTGATAATAATTGGGGTACGATTGAGCAAGACTTTGCACGTCGTGACTTCTCGATCAATGCAATGTATTACCAACCACGCAAAGGCGAAGTGCTAGATTTTTGTCATGCAGTAGATGACATAAAACATAAAATGTTGCGTTTATTGGGTGATCCACAACTACGTTTTGAAGAAGATCCTGTGCGGATGCTTCGGACTTTACGTTTTGCAGCCAAATTAAACTTTAATATTGATCAAAAAATTCTGGATGTCTTTACTCCAGAACTTACTCAATTGCTGCGTGATGTGTCTCCACATCGTTTATACGACGAGTCACAAAAACTCTTTACTATGGGGCATCTCAATCGCGTCTTACCGATGCTGATCGATTTTGGTATTTGGTATCAGTTATTTGCAGATATCAAACCGGTCGTAACCCCATTTATTGAGTTGGCTGCAAAAAATACCGATCAACGTATTTCGATTGGGAAAACCATTAACCCTGCATTTTTCTATGCCGTGTTATTGTGGATTCCGTTCCAAGAGCGTTGTACGTTCTATCTAAATAAAGGTGTTGTTCCTGCTGAAGCACGTGCTCAAGCAGGCTTGGATGTATTGAAACGTCAGGCTACACGAACCATTATTCCACGCTTTGCCGAAACATTTATTCGTGAAGTTTGGGAAATGCAAACCCGTTTACTAAATCCAAAACCACAGCAAATTGAAGCACTTTCAGGTCATGCACGTTTCCGTGCAGGCTTTGACTTTCTGCTGTTGCGTGAAAAATCGGGCGATACAACCACGCAAGGCATGGGGCAGTGGTGGGATGCTTATCAGCAGATGAGCACTGACGAAAAAGAACGAGCAATTAGCCAATACAATCGTCAACGTGCCAAGAGTCGTCGTAAAGCGGCGCATGAAGATGTGGAAGCCAAAACTTCTACTCATCAGAAAGTTGAAATTGAACCGCTGGTGAATGAACCAGAAAGCAGAAGTCGCCGTCAACGTAAGCCTAAATCACATGCCAATAGTCCAGCGACAGTGTCAATCGTGGCAGCGTCAGCCAGTGGTGAAATTGGTGCAGATCATCCAATTTTAAAACGTAAACGTGTGAAACGAGATTTGACTCAGGTTATTTTTGGGCCAACACAATGACGCTGACATATATTGGTTTAGGCAGTAATTTAGGTGATTCTCTACAGATCCTCAGTGAAGCGGTGCATAAACTTGCGACACTCGGTACAGTGAAAGTCTCACAACTGTACCAAAGTCCGCCAATGGGTCCACAAGATCAGCCGAATTATTTAAATGCAGCGGTTGCATTAGAAACGGATCTAGCACCTTTGGCCTTGTTGGATGAATTGCAACGCTTTGAACAAGAGTCGGGGCGTGTACGCCTACGTCATTGGGGGGAGCGTACACTGGATTTAGATTTACTGATTTATGGTGAACAGCACATTCAAAATGAACGTTTGACGGTGCCTCATGTTGGTGTTTTAGAACGTGATTTTGTGTTGAAACCTTTGTTGGATTTAGATGAGAATCTACAGATTAAAGGACAACCATTAAAAGATTTACCTATTTTGAATAATCCAAATTTAACTGTATTGGATGCAGGAAACTGGGCCCATCTTTAATTTTTGTATGACCACTTGAGAAAGCCGTCATCTGAGGAATATTGAAATGATTAGTCTAAGTGACTTGAAAAAATTTAAAGCGGAAGGCCGCAAATTCTCCTGCCTGACTTGCTATGATGCGAGCATGGCAAAAGCAATGGAAGTTGCTGAAGTCGATAGTATTCTGATTGGTGATTCATTGGGGATGACCATTCAAGGGAATGACTCAACTTTGCCTGTCACTGTTGAAGATATGGTATATCACACTGCTGCAGTGCGTCGTGGCAATAAACATGCGTTTATTTTGACTGATTTGCCATTTATGACCTATGCCACTTTGAATGACGCTTTGGTGAATTCAAAGACCGTGATGCAAGCAGGCGCACAGATGGTCAAATTGGAAGGTGGTGCATGGTTGTCAGAAACAGTTGAAGTATTGACCCGTAATGGTATTCCAGTGTGTGTGCATTTAGGGTTAACTCCGCAATCGGTTCATGTGTTTGGCGGTTATAAAGTGCAAGCACGTACACGCGAAACCGCGGATCAACTCATTGCAGATTGTAAAGCTGTGGTTGATGCAGGTGCAGCAATTTTACTTTTGGAATGTGTTCCTGCCCAAGTGGGTAAAGAAATTAGTGAATTATTCCCAAATACACCTGTGATTGGGATCGGTGCCGGTGCAGAAACGGATGCTCAAGTCTTGGTTCAACAAGATATGTTGGGACTGACGTTTAGTCACGTGGCGAAATTTGTTCGCAATTTTATGAAAGAGCAAGCAGGGGAAACAGCAATTGTGGATGCGTTTAAGGCGTATCATGCTGCCGTACTTGATGGTAGTTTCCCTGCCAAAGAACATACATTCCAAATTGAGCTGTAAGACATGAAAACTGAAACAACGATTCAAGGTTTAAGTGCATCGCTAAATCCAGCACGTGCTGCGCGTAAAATCATTGGTTTTGTACCAACGATGGGGAACTTGCATGAAGGTCACCTTAATTTAGTTCGTGAAGCACGTAAACTGTGTGATGTCGTGGTGGTAAGTATTTTCGTTAACCCAATTCAGTTTGGTCCAAATGAAGACTTTGACAACTATCCACGTACTTTGGAACAAGATCAGCACTTATTGGCTGAAGTGGGTTGTGACATTGTGTTTGCACCGACTGTTGAACAAATGTATGGCAACAAACCGCGCTTAACCAATATTAGCGTGGGCGGCATTACCAATGATTTGTGTGGCGAACAGCGTCCGGGTCATTTTGACGGTGTTGCTGTTGTTGTGACAAAACTCTTTAATATTGTTCAACCGAATTTTGCATTCTTTGGGCAAAAAGATTACCAGCAACTTGCAGTGATTCGTCAGTTTGTACGTGACTTAAATATTCCACTAGAAGTGATTGGTGTGCCGATTACGCGTGCTGAAGATGGTTTGGCATTGAGCTCACGTAATGGTTATTTAAGTGCGGAAAATCGTGCGATTGCACCAACGATTTACCAAAGCTTGAAAACGGCTGAGGCAGAATTACATGCTGGAACTCAACTTGCAGATGTGTTAGCGAATATTAAAGCAACATTGACAGCAGCGGGTTTTGTTGTGGACTATGTTGAAGCACGTACACCTGAATTACAGAAAATTGAAGAATTTGATCAAGACGTGGTGTTGTTTATTGCGGCTAAATTAGGCGCAACACGTCTTATTGATAATATGCAGGTTAAATATACTGCAGTTTAAAACGGCTATGGGGTAGCAAGCGATGAAGCGCATTTTAATTGTTACAGGACAATCTGGATCTGGAAAGTCATCTGCATTACAGATACTTGAGGATTTAGGCTATTACTGTATCGATAATTTGCCATTGGCCTTACTCCCCGAAATTGTTGAAAAACTCGATTCAGAAAATAATCTTGAACAATTGGCACTGGGTGTGGATGTCCGCAGTACACGTGCAGATTTACAAGAGTTCGATTTGGTTTTTCAACAGCTACAACGCCATGGCTCAGTCGATATTATTTATTTGACCACGCGTGATCAGGAATTGATTGCGCGATTCAGTTCATCTCGACGTCCCCATCCGTTGGCAAGTCGTTTCAAAAGTTTAAATGAGTGCATACAGGAAGAAAAATCTTTACTGTTGCCGATTCAATTACGCTCGACAGTACATATTGATACTACAGACAAGAGCGTACATGATTTAAAACATACCTTGCTGTCTAAACTTGGACAGGCAGATAATTTAATTTTGATCTTACAGTCTTTTGGCTATAAGCATGGTATTCCACTCGATGCAGATTATGTTTTTGACGTCCGTCATTTGCCTAATCCGCACTGGGATATGGAATTACGTAAGTATTCAGGATTAGATGAGCCAGTTCGTCAATTTTTACAGCAAAGTGAACAAACCAATGAAATGTTCCAAGATATTTATCATTTCTTGGATAAATGGCTGCCGGCATTTGCCGAAGGGCATCGTCATTACATGACAGTGTCGATCGGTTGTACAGGTGGGCAACACCGTTCGGTATATATCGTAGATAGACTAAAAAAAGCACTTGAGGCAAAATGGTCTATTCAGGTTCTACATAGAGAAATGAAGCACTGGTCATGATCGACACAACTGTTGACGTAATTAATAAACTGGGTTTACATGCGCGTGCATCTGGCAAGCTAATCGAAGTCACGACCAAATTTCGCTCGTCGATTCAAATTGGTAAGGGTGGAAAATTAGTAGATGCCAAAAATATTATGTCTTTGCTGATGCTTGGCGCAGGCAAGGGCACAACTTTACGCTTAGTGATTGAAGGTGCAGATGAAGAAAAAGCTTTATCTGAAATTCAAGCACTGTTTGCGGCAAAATTTTACGAGGCAGATTAAACGTGGCACGTCGACCGAACCGCTATACCGAAGAAGACTTTGAATCCTTAGAAGGACGTGCAAGTAAAACTGAGCAAAAGAAAGCTGTACAACGTATGGCTGCTTTGGGCGAGGAACTTGCAAAACTGAATCCTAAACAGATTAAAAATCTTCCTGTTGAAGAGCGTCTGATCGAAGCACTACTAGATGCACAAACAATTACTTCACATGAAGCGCGACGCCGTCAGTTTCAACGTGTAGGTAAATTACTGCGTAATGAAGATGAAACCATGATTTTATCTTACTTAACCCCGCAGCAAGGTGCGAAAAAAACAGCGCAGCTTCAACGCTGGACTGAACGTATGATTGCCCAAGGTGATCCAGTCATTAAAGAGTTCATGAAAGCACATAATGCTGCTGAACATCATCCCATTCGTCAGCATATTTTGCGTATTCAACGTGATATATCCAAAAATGTAAGCGAAGAAGAACTGACTGCGTCAAAGTTGAAATTGTTTAACTACATTCAACAAGTAGCTTTATTATCTGATAACTAATGCATGATTAGATAGCCAAGTGCTTAGATAGCTCAATGATCAGAGAATTCAATATGATCTGATCATTGAAGCAAAACGTGAAGTTATAGACTTCACATCAAAAAAGCGACCTGATTAGGTCGCTTTTTGTTGCTTAAATGATTGAAAAAATCATGCTTGGCTTTTGAGTTTTAACATTAACCAAATTCACCAACAGCGCGCTCTTTAGCCCATTCACGGAGAACGAACTTCTGAAGTTTACCTGTCGAGGTTTTTGGAATTTCGGTAATCACTACATCTTTAGGTACTTTGAAACGTGCAAGGTGCTGCTTACAGAATTCGATCAGTTCTTCAGGTGTTGCTTCTTTACCTGCTTTTAATTCAATAAAGGCACAAGGCACTTCTTGCCAACGAGGGTCAGGTTTTGCAACCACTGCAGCGGTCAGTACAGCAGGGTGCTGATATAGAATTTCTTCTACTTCGAGCGATGAAATGTTTTCACCCCCTGAAATGATCACATCTTTAGAGCGGTCAGTAATTTTGGCATAACCGTCAGGTTGGCAGACTGCTAAGTCGCCGGTATGGAACCAGCCACCGGCAAAGGCTTCAGCCGTTGCTTCTGGGTTTTTCAAATAGCCTTTCATTACGATGTTGCCACGGAACATGATTTCACCCATGGTCTGGCCATCATGCGGAACAGGTAACATGGTTTCAGGATCAATGACTTTCATGCCATCTTGAAGCGGGTACGGCACACCTTGGCGAGAATGCAACTGTGCTTGTTCTTGAATGGAAAGATCGGACCAACCAGCTTGCGATGCGCAAAGTGCTGATGGACCATAGGTTTCAGTCAAACCGTAAACATGTGTGACATTGATACCAATATTACGCATCCCTTCAATAATCGCTGCAGGTGGCGCTGCACCAGCAACCATCACTTCAACGCGATGGTCAAATTGTGCTTTTTTCTCTTCAGGCGTATTGATCATCATTGAAAGTACGATTGGCGCACCGCAGAAATAATCTACTTTGTGTTCTGCAATCAATTTGAAAATCAGTTCAGGGTCAATTTTACGTAGACAAATATTGGTTCCGCCATTGGCTGCCATTGTCCAAGCAAAGCACCAGCCATTACAGTGGAATAGAGGAAGCGTCCACAGATACGTTGCACGTGGCGTCATGCCGCAAGCAATGATGTTACTCGCTGCATTGATATATGCGCCGCGGTGATGATACACCACGCCTTTTGGATTCCCTGTGGTGCCTGAGGTATAGCTTAAGCTAATCGCATCCCATTCATCTTGAGGTAAGTGCCACTCAAAGTTGGCATCGCCTTGCGCCAACCAGTCTTCAAATTCAATTTGTCCAATCGGTTGTGCTGTGCCTTCAAATTCAGCATCTGCAACATCAATGACATAAATGTCTTGATCGATCAAAGCCAAAGCTTCGGTGGCAACTTGAGCAAATTCAGGGTCAACCAACAGGACTTTGGTTTCTGCATGTTCCAGCATGAAGGCAATGGTTTTCGCATCAAGGCGTGTATTTAGTGTATTTAGTACCGCACCGGCCATCGGTACGGCAAAGTGTGCTTCAACCATAGCCGGAATGTTCGGTAATAACACAGACACGGTGTCATTTTTGCCAATGCCTAATTGTTGCAACTGATGTGCAAATTGACGACAGCGGTTATACGTTTGGCGCCATGAAATATGACGATTGCCATGGATAATGGCATCCTGATCAGGATAAATATAAGCTGCACGCTCTAAATAACGTAGAGGCGAAAGTGCCACAAAATTTGCCGGGGTCCGTGGCAATTCATCGTATGCGCTAACCATCGTGGTACTCCAAGTCCATGTCTATTTGTTTTAAATCTGACTTAACAATAATTCAGTCCGTAGCTTCTCTGCATTTATGCTTTAGTCGAGTATTTATACTAAATTTTTAAGTTATTGAAATTGAATAAAATAAAAACAGTAAAGTGACGAAAATGAACCCTGTGGTTCTCAAAATTGATTTTTTAGCATAAATAATTTAGTTGAAAAATATATAGTTGTTGTTGGTTTTTATACTGATTTGGTAGATATTTCCGTGTGTGATCTTTTTTATTGATTCGGTTTGAATGATGCTTAACGAATAATGTGGAGCGCATTGAATAGTCTGTGTGGGGGTATAAACGAATGATATTTTTTTAATTGATCGTTTCTTATTTGCTGTTTTATAACAATAAACTTAAATTTGAGAAGATACAGAACTTCGTATAATCTAAGTAAAAAATCAAGATGGCTTGCGCATTAACATTGCAAAAGCGGAATCAAAAATAAAACAATACGGCTAAATACAATAAAAAGTATGGCGACAAGGATGAATATGACAATTCAACACGACATTGCATGGGAAAATTGGTCAGGTGCTCAGAAGTCGATCCCGAAGTCATTTATACAACCGCAAAATCTTGAGCAATTAATGGATGTGGTGCAATCCCATCCTAAGATTCGTATGGTCGGTGCAGGGCACTCATTTAGCCCTTTGGTAAAAACCACAGATACCTTAGTAAGTTTAGATCATTTCAAAGGCATTCTAGATATCGATGTAGAACGCTGCCAAAGTACCGTCCAAGCTGGTACACGATTATTTGATTTGGGGGAGAAGCTCGCGGCTTTTGATCAGGCACTGATTAATCAAGGTGATATTGATCGTCAAAGTTTGGCTGGAGCTATTTCAACAGGAACACATGGTACCGGACTCGAATTACCGTGTTTATCGGCGCTGGTTACGAGGTTTGAATTATTAACCGCGCAGGGTGAATTAATACAATGCAGTGCTGAACAGAACAACGAAATTTTCCAAGCAGGGCGTGTTTCACTCGGGAGTTTAGGCGTGCTGACGCATGTACAGCTGCAAAACCGACCGATGTATAAACTCAAAGAACAGACGCGATTATGTCCGCTGAAAGATGTCATGCAGAATATGCAGCAATGGCAATATGCACATCGACATATTGAGTTCTGGGCATTTAGTCATGCCGATCAGGTTATTTTAAAAACCTTAGATGAGACGGAAGATGACCTTCAACCGCGGAAAGAACAGTGCTTAGATGACGACGTATTACTCAAATTTTGTGCAGAATTGACGCGATTCTTTCCACCACTGAATCCATGGCTACAAAAATTATTGGGTGTTTTTGTCAAACCTTCGATGAGCGTAGATTGGTCAAGTCGAATATTTCCTTCTGCTCGAAATACAAAATTTAATGAGATGGAATACCAGATTCCCCTGCAACACGGGATGAATTGTTTAGAAGAAATTTTGCATACCCTTCGACGTCATAAGGTGCCGATGTTTTTTCCGCTAGAGTATCGACTTGTACGTGGGGATGATATTTGGCTCAGTCCGTTTTATCAGCAAGATTCGGCCTCAATTTCGGTGCATCAGTTCTATAAGCAAGATTATCAAGTCATCTTTAAGCTGGTGGAGCCGATTTTTTTTAAATATGGCGGGCGACCACATTGGGGGAAATTGCATAGCCTAAATGCGCGGCAGCTTCAAAATGTGTACCCCAAGTGGCAGGATTTTTTAAATATTCGACAAGAATTAGATCCGAAGCAAAAGTGGCTCAGTCCAGAGCTACAGCAAATACTGATTGAATAAGCATCGTGGAACGTTAAACGTTGAAGACCAATTGAACGATATGAAAAAGGGGATGGCATGGATGCATATTTTCAAAAGTTGAATTCGCTGTTAAAACAAAATGGTACGGGGATGCCCCAGTTAATTGTGGATGTTGATGCATTAAATCACAACTTGGTGATCACTCAGCAGCAAATGCCAGAGCGTCTGCATCCGCGCTTGGTGGTGAAATCCTTGGCGTGCATGGCTCTGCTTCAACACTGTGCTACACAGCTCAAGACACAGCGTTTCATGCTATTTCATTTTGCACATCTAAAAACACTTTTCGAATCGATACCCCAAGCCGATGTGTTGTTTGGAAAACCGATGCCGATTCAGGCTTTGAACCATGCAGACAAGGCGTTTTTGCAGGCAACGCAATCGCAAGTGCAATGGTTGATTGATAGTGAACAGCGTTTAGCCCAATACCTCAAATTTGCTGAGCAGCATCAACTGTGTCTACGCATCAATATCGAAATCGATGTGGGGCTACATCGTGGTGGCCTGAAAACGATCCATGAGCTAAAGGCTGTTTTGGATCTAATCGTTCAACATCCCCAACATTTAAAATTTTCAGGATTAATGGGCTATGACGCACATGTGGCGAAGATTCCACGGCTGATCCAATCTGCTGAACAGACTTATCAACAGTCCCAGCAAAGTTATCAACAATTCAAAGCTTATGTACAACAGCGCTACCCAACCTTATGTGATGAACACACCTGTTGGAATGGTGGTGGTAGTCCTAGTTTTAGTTTTCATTGTCAGCAGAGTGTCTGTAACGAAGTCTCGTTTGGCTCAATGTTATTAAAACCTGCAGATTTTGAACTGAAAAATTTACAAGCTTTCCAAAGTGCCTTGTGGATCGCCACGCCTGTGTTAAAAGTGTTGCCGCGGACTGAATTACCACAGTTAGAATGGCTCAGTCGTTGGGCAAAATATCAGGCTGTATTTATTTATGGAGGCTATTGGCGAGGGGACTATGTTTATCCTCAAGGCAGTCAGCCCCATGCATTATATGGTCGTAGTAGTAATCAGGAACTTGTGCAAATTCCACAGACAAGCAGCATAGACGTAGATGATTATATTTTTTTACGTCCTGCACAAAGTGAAATGATCATCCCTCAATTTGCGCAGCTTTGGTTGTACCAAGCCGATCAATTCATGGCCTTTGAGACCTTCAAAGAATAAAAAAGAGCCCGTTTGGACTCTTTTTAGGTTCAATTGTTTTGAAAAAAGCTCATGATTTGAAGCTTACTCAAATCCACTGTAGTGAATACCCGTGAGGTTCGACATTTCTTTTTTCCATGTGGTCAGGTCATCTTTGCAGAATTGATTCAGATGATGATGTCCGCAGGCACGAGCCATGACTTGCATCAGTTCAACAGATGCATTTAGAAAATTCGCCAGTTGTTGTGCCGATTTGTCTATTTCTAAACGACGACGTAAATGATCTTGTTGTGTGGCAATGCCGACAGAACAATCATTGGTCTGACAGGCACGCATAGCTAAACAGCCAATGGCTTGCATGGCAGAGTTTGAAATCGCGATGGCATCTGCACCTAAAGCTAGTGCCTTAATAAAGTCAGCGGGTACACGAAGTCCACCTGTGATCACTAAACTAATATCTGACCGTCCTAAACGGTCTAAATGACGACGTGCTCGTGCAAGTGCAGGAATGGTCGGTACAGAGATATTGTCACGGAATAAGGTTGGGGCTGCACCTGTTCCACCGCCACGACCATCTAAAATAATATAGTCCACACCGATGCTGAGTGCTGCGTCAATATCACGTTCAATATGCTGTGCGGAGAGTTTATAGCCGATCGGGATGCCGCCGGTTTCTGCTCGGACATATTCTGCAAATTCACGATATTGTGAAAGATGAGTCCAGTCGGGGAAAGTTGCAGGAGAAATGGCTGCGGTGCCTTCTGGTAATTTGCGCACTTCTGCAATCTTGCCAACCACTTTATGGCCTGGCAGATGTCCTCCCGTACCTGTTTTTGCAGCTTGACCGCCTTTAAAATGAAAGGCCTGACACTTTTTAACTTTTTCGATGTCATAGCCAAAACGACCCGATGCAAGTTCATAAAAATAACGTGAATTGGCCGCTTGTTCCTCAGCAAGCATTCCACCTTCACCTGAACAAATGCCTGTACCTGC
The DNA here is from genome assembly GCF_015218525.1 of Acinetobacter sp. YH12138. NCBI lineage: Bacteria > Pseudomonadati > Pseudomonadota > Gammaproteobacteria > Moraxellales > Moraxellaceae > Acinetobacter > Acinetobacter sp. YH12138. The sequence continues at coordinate 565,467 of NZ_CP048670.1, forward strand.
AAGTTCAGCACCTGTTGCAAGGGCAACTTTGGCTTCTTGAGATAACGCACCAAAACTCATATCTGACACAAACAGGGGGATTTTGAGTTTTAATGGTTTTTTAGCATTTGGGCCAATTACCACTTCGGTTGCTATGGGTGCATCATCTAACAATGGAATTTTCCACAGTTGTGCGGTGATCAGTTGAATGTCCTCCCATTTCGGGAGTTGATTAAAAGGCACGCCCATCGCCGCTGTCGGACCATGATGTCCAAATTTACTTAAGCCATTTCGTGCGAGTTCTAAGATCAATTTATTATGTGGTTCTTCTGGCGCGGGCGCGGAATCAGCATATAGGCCTTGGTATTGATCACGCTTATATTGTTGAGGATTTCTTTTCTCCCACGCTTGTATTTCTTCAAGATCGACATACACCTGATCGCCTTCCACCCACGCTTTAAACTTTTGCAGATTTTTATTCAGATAACGTGGGTTGATGCCAGTTTTATAAATATAGTGAGAGCCATGCAGCCCACAGACGATTTTATCTCCTTGAATATGGGCATCGGCCATGAGTGCGCCGCGATGCTGACAGCGACCATACATGACCACGACTTTTTCTACATCATCATCTTCGAGCCGTAAGACCACAAGATCGACATTGGCTGCAAGGGCATAAGCGGGTTGGAGCGGTTTTAAACTAGACCAAGATATAAGTGAATGTGCTTGCATGATACCTGCCTACATAGAGAGTTCAGTGGGTATAGGTGTTCGAAATTCGGAATAATTCTATGAATTAGAACGTGATTATTATGTTGACAGCATAAAGCGCATTTCGGCTGAAATCTGCTTGAATTATCAGGAGTCTTGTAAAAGGCGGTAGAAAAATCAACTTCCATGGGATTAGAGGTTTATTAAAGTTGGCAGGGCGTGTAAAATTTAGGTCGAATTTTATTTATCCACCGTTTTTATCTTTTGAGGGTCTCCCTCGATCATAATCTCGCGGTGACATGCTCCATTGTACGGGGCATCACTCCTTAAGGATTTTTATATGCCAATTATCACTTTGCCAAATGGCGATCAAAAAGAATTTGATCATGCCGTATCTGTGATGGAAGTTGCTCAAAGCATCGGTCCTGGTCTAGCAAAAAATACAGTTGCGGGTCGTGTAAACGATCGTTTAGTTGATGCGTCTGATTTAATTACAGAAGATGCTAGCCTACAAATTATCACGCCTAAAGATGAAGATGGTATTCACATTATTCGTCACTCTTGTGCGCACTTGGTGGGTCATGCAGTTAAGCAATTGTTCCCAGAAGCAAAGATGGTCATTGGTCCTGTCATTGAAGAAGGTTTCTACTATGACATCTGGATGCCACGTCCGTTTACTTTAGATGACATGGCAGCAATCGAAGAGCGCATGAAAAAGCTCATCGACCAAGACTATGATGTCATCAAAAAAATGACTCCACGTGATGAAGTGATCAAAGAGTTCACTGCACGCGGCGAAGAATACAAACTGCGTCTGATCGAAGACATGCCTGAAGAAACTGAAATGGGCTTGTACTACCATCAAGACTACTTGGATATGTGCCGTGGTCCGCACGTTCCAAATACTAAATTCTTAAAATCGTTCAAGTTGACTAAAATCTCTGGTGCTTACTGGCGCGGTGATGCGAAAAACGAACAGCTACAACGTATTTACGGTACAGCTTGGGCGGACAAAAAGCAGCTAGCTGCCTACATCAAACGTATTGAAGAAGCTGAAAAACGCGATCACCGTAAAATTGGTAAAGCGTTAGACTTGTTCCATATGCAAGAAGAAGCGCCGGGTATGGTGTTCTGGCATCCAAACGGCTGGACGATTTACCAAGTGCTTGAACAATACATGCGTAAAGTTCAACAAGCCAACGGTTACCAAGAAATCCGTACACCGCAAGTGGTTGATTTCACACTTTGGGAAAAATCAGGTCACGCAGCAAACTATGCTGAAAACATGTTTACGACTCACTCAGAGAACCGTAACTATGCTGTAAAACCAATGAACTGCCCATGTCACGTGCAAGTCTTCAACCAAGGTTTGAAATCTTACCGTGATCTTCCAATTCGTTTGGCTGAGTTTGGTTCATGTCACCGTAACGAACCATCGGGTTCATTACACGGCATTATGCGTGTACGTGGCTTTACACAAGATGATGCGCATATCTTCTGTACCAAAGAACAAATCGGTACTGAAGTTGCAGACTTTATTAAACTGACATTAGATGTTTATAAAGACTTCGGCTTTGAAGAAGTACAAATGAAGTTGTCGACACGTCCAGAAAAACGTGTGGGTGATGACAAACTTTGGGACATGGCAGAAAAATCTTTAGCAGATGCTTTAGATGCTGCAGGCCTAGAGTGGGAACTTCAACCGGGTGAAGGTGCATTCTACGGTCCGAAAATTGAATTCTCATTGAAAGACTGCTTAGGTCGTGTATGGCAGTGCGGTACAATTCAATGTGACTTTAACTTACCAGAACGTTTAGATGCGTCTTATGTGACTGAAGATAACGACCGTGATCAGCCTGTAATGTTGCACCGTGCAATTCTTGGCAGTTTCGAGCGTTTTATTGGTATACTTATTGAACACTATGCTGGTTTCATGCCACCTTGGTTGTCTCCAATTCAAGCATGTGTGATGAACATTACTGATTCACAAGCTGAAGCATGTGAGTCAGTCGTCGCTAAACTTAAAGAAAGCGGTATCCGCGCGATTTCAGACTTGAGAAATGAGAAAATCGGCTTTAAGATTCGTGAACGTACTTTAGAGCGTATTCCTTACTTATTGGTTCTTGGGGACCGTGAAGTTGAGGAAGGTACTGTAAACGTCCGTACTCGCTCTGGAAAAAATTTGGGTACTATGTCAATTGATGCATTCGTTGACCTAGTAAAAGCAGCCGTAGCCGAACGCGGCCGGTACATTGTGGAGTAAAAGCGATTAAACAGCCTGACCGTAATCAACAGGGCGGAAAATCAAACCGTCCTGCCTTGAATGATGAAATTCGTGCAAAAGAAGTCCGTCTAGTAGACGAAAATGGCGAGCAAAAAGGGATTGTATCTCTTGCTGACGCTTTGCGTGCTGCAGAAGCAGTAGATCTTGACCTTGTTGAGATTGTTGCTAATGCTGAGCCACCAGTCTGCAAAATCATGGATTTTAACAAGCATTTGTTTGATCTAAAACAAAAGCAAAAAGAAGCGAAGAAAAAACAACATCAAGTACAGGTGAAAGAAATCAAGCTACGCCCTGGTACTGATGTTGGTGACTACAACGTTAAACTACGTGCCATTATCAAGTTCCTTGAAGAAGGCAATAAGGTAAAAATCACGCTTCGTTTCCGTGGTCGTGAAATGGCACACCAACAGTTAGGTTTGGCTCAATTGCAAAAAATTGAAGCTGACGTGGTTGACTATGGTGTTGTTGAACAAACACCAAAAATGGAAGGCCGTCAAATGGGTATGCTGCTTGGTCCTAAAAAGAAAAAGTAAGTATCCATTAAAAAAGCACTGCATTTGCAGTGCTTTTTTTTTGCCTATATTTTGGTTTTTTAATCTCAATGATGTTCAAGGGCACCAATAATTTTTGCTGCGTATTGATTGGAAAATAGAGCAAAATTCATGAATGCGAACTTATGTCTGAGGGTATTAAGTAAGTTTCTTTAAGAAAGACAAATTTGATTATATTTTAATTGATATTCAATCGTTGTTTCGATTCAGACGTTTTGAAATGCTTTAATTTAGTTTTAATGTAGGTATAAAGTGAGCAAAGCTTTTTATTGAGCTAACTATGTGAGATCTATTTACATAACACCGGCCGTGAGATGGGGATTTTCAGTACCCTCCAATAGATTTTCATCTTGGTAATATTAGGTCGTATATTCCATGTCATAAAAGCAATCAGAACAAAGTACATTTCATAGAAATAGATAGTAATACAAAGTAGGATTATTTTTTGCAAGATACGCCAAAATTGAAAAAGAGTGGATGAACAGCTTGTAAGCCAGACCCACCAAAGATTCATTAAAACACCTATAGGGAGTATTTAGTTTGGAATAAAAAATCAGAACATAAAATTTGCAATCGAGACACTATATTCTTGAGATGGCATGATTTTTTATTCTTGTTTGTCATGTTTTGAATCTAACTAATTTTCTTAATATAAAAAAGACCCCGAAGGGTCTTTTTTTTTATGAGAGTTTACTCAGCGATATTTTCTTGGACAGGACTTTCTATCAATGCCTTTTTGCCAATTGGAATTTGGCGTGGTAGTTTTTCTTCAGGAATAATACGCTGTAAGTCCACTGTCAATAAACCATTTTCATATAGGGCTTGTTGCACTTCTATATGTTCATCTAAGCGTAAAGACAGTTTAAATGTACGACGAGCAATGCCTTTATGCAGGAATTCCACAGTTGTATCTTGCGCTTCAGTTGGTTTACCTGAAATGCTTAGCACTTGATTTTCTAAGTTTAGCGAAAGTTCATCTTCTGTAAAACCTGCGGTTGCCACCACAATGCGATAGCTATTTTCAGCCGTTTTTTCAATATTGTATGGCGGGTAATTTGGTGTGTCGCTTTGCATGGCATAATCAAATAAATCGTTGAAACGATCAAAACCAATGCTACGACGGAAAAGTGGGTTAAGATTTAAACTACTCATAATTAGAACTCTCTTTAATAAGCAAAGTTGTAACAATAAGAAATGTTCAGTGATGCTTGGCATCCACTGTTCACTAACAAGATCGTTTGATCCTTGTACATGTATCAATATCGGTCTGTGCTGATTTTTTTCAAGGGATTTTTATAAAAAAAATTATATTTTTTGAATTTTTGTACCTTAAGTGATTTTAAAAGCAAAGTGATAATTCACATTTTAACGTTACTTTGCAGAAAAACTGACAAGCTTTCACTGGATTAAACATGTTATACATAAAGCAAAATGAGATTGCCTTACTGAAAATTAAAAAGGAATATAGATGATTGATCTCTACTATTGGGGTACACCCAATGGACATAAAATTACCATCGCTTTAGAAGAAATGGGTTTGGAATACCAAATTTTTCCGATTAATATCTTGGAAAATGATCAATTTCAGCCAGACTTTTTGAGAATTTCTCCGAACAATAAAATCCCTGCAATCGTGGATCAGAATGGCCCACGAGGAGAGTCAATTTCAGTTTTTGAGTCTGGTGCGATTCTGCAATATCTTGGACGTAAAACAGGTTTGTTTTATCCAGAAGATGAGTTTGAGCGCGTTGAAGTTGAACAATGGTTGATGTGGCAAATGGGTGGTTTTGGGCCCATGTTAGGACAAAATCATCATTTTAGTCGTTTTGCACCTGAACGTATTCCGTATGCAACTGAACGTTATGTAAATGAGTCTAAACGCTTATATAAAGTTTTGAACCATCAGTTGATTGGTCAAAAATTTGTGGCTGGAGAGTATTCGATTGCAGATATGGCTATTCTGCCTTGGGCACTGCTTCATGAATGGCAGCAAATTCAGTTGGAAGATTATCCATACGTGAAAGACTATATCGATCGACTGACGGCCCGTCCAGCGGTACAAAAAGCCTTAGCAATACACGTTTAAAAAAAGAGCATGGAAACATGCTCTTTTTTTACGAAATAAATAGAAGCTTTTTCCACCAAGGTCTTTGGTTTTCTTTCAGGGGCTTGAGTGAGAAGGGCTGTAAGGCAACAAAGGGGGAGGCTACACCATTTTCGATATAAGGTTTGAACTTGGCACGTAAAAGTGACTGCTCAACCCGCTTATCAATGTGTGTAAGTCCAGAGCTTTTGATTAATTCAGCTTTTTGAACTTCGCCGGTGGCTAAAACATACAATTTAAAACTAAGGTCACGATTTTGATTGCCCAGATCGTCATTGTTGAAGTTAAAGATAGGTCGCTTTTGCCAAATCATTTGATCTTGTGTAATCACGTGTTGTTTGGCAACTTCAGAAGGACTTTGTGCATATAAAGTGGTCAAAATTTGTAATAACACAATAAAACTTAAGCAAAGAATTTTTTTCATAAAGTGAGTTAAAATTATTCAATATTTGCGTGGCAGATTAGAAGTCTCATGTATAAAAGTAAAGTGCGGAAAGACTCACCTTAAGATTTTAGATAGGGCGGAAGAAAATTCTAACGCTGTGTTAGAATGCGGCGCTGCCGAAAAGAACGCGTTGTTGACGGCTTAGTTGGACGATTTTGCGATGAAAGACTTTTTCTTAAATTTTACCCGTATTGTTGAAAATAACCCAAGAATCTATTGGAGTATTATTTTTGGTATTGCAGGCTGCTTAGTGCTATTTGTCGCTGAAATTGTGCATGTTCAAAATATTCTTGCAGATTTACATACCAAAGATCAAAACTTGATGCGAGCTGCGATTGAACCGATTTCTTCACAATATAAATGGTCGAGAATCGTTGTAATTGTTGCAGCAATGCTTTGGTCAAATTTTGAATATTTGAAGTCGAAGAAAAAATTAGGTTTTTAAGCATTCGTTTCGATGTGGTCATTTTTAGTTTTATTCTTCGCGGCATTTGGGGCTGCGACCTTACTTCCTTTACAGTCCGAGGCCGTATTGCTCGGCTTGCTGACTTATGGTCAACACAATCCATGGCTGCTGATTGTGGTGGCCAGTATCGGGAATATTCTCGGTTCTTGTGTGAATTGGTGGCTTGGTTTAAAAGTAGAACATTATAAAAATAAAACATGGTTTCCCGTGTCAGAGCTGAAAATGCAGCAGGCACAGGGTATTTATCACAAATATGGTTATTGGTCTTTGCTACTGAGTTGGCTGCCGATGATTGGAGACCCTATTACTTTAATTGCGGGTTTAATGAAAGAAAACTTCTGGCGCTTTGTGTTCATGGTGACCGTAGCGAAAACCGGGCGTTATCTCTGTATTTATCTTATATTTTTAGGTTTCTTCTGAGATAAAAACAGGGCATTGAAACATTCAATCCCTGTTTGAAATGTTGAATCTATTACTTATTTACAGCCATTCACTTTAAATTGAATTTCATCTTTAAAGTTCGACTTTTTGTAGATCCAAAGGGTGCTCGCAGTACGTTTAACCGAGATCTGACTATTTCTTAGTGCTTCTACGACTTTTTGATCGAGTGCATAAATGCCAGAGCCTTGCTTGATCTTCACCTTTTTTACTTGTCCGTGTTTATCCACTTTAAAGTTAAATTTGACTTTACGATCGTGCTGTTTCAATTCATGACTAGTGAGATCTAATTTTGGTTGAGATACATATTGGAATGGCGTTTTCTTATCTGCACTTTGTGCATTCCAAACTTTTGAATCAAAGTTAAAATCACATTCAGGCGTATTGCCTTTAACTCTCAAATTAAACGCTTGATAGCCAATAATGGCTTTGGCTTCACCATTTTCTAAATGTGGTTTGACTTTAGCTTTTTTGACAGCAGAAATTAAGATTCGGTCGAGTTGATCGACACCTGTACTTTCTTCAACACTTGCATCGGTAATTGTACCTTTTGCATTCGCTGTGACACGAATAATGGCTGCACGGTCACGTTGCTTGAGGTCTTCATTGGCATATACTGGTTTTGGAAAAACCGACCAATTTAAACGCGTGGTTAAATGCGCAGGAGCAACTTCAATATTCTGTGCCGGAAGTTGATGGGTTTTGGTTGAAGCACTAAACGCTGTAGAAAATGGAGCGCAGGCCAAAAGGGTTAAGCACAGATATTGTTTCATAAGTCTATTCTAAGATCACAAAGTGAGTGATGAATGCGTCGATATTGCTGCGCAGTATTTCCTGTATTGGAAATACTGGCAAGGTTTAAATGGAAAATATGCCATTATTTTTTTGACTGATGGGTAATGTCGATCCCAAACAAGTCACGGGTTTTTGCCCAACTGATCGCAACTACAGCCATGGTCATACAGCCACCAAACAGTGTCGCCATGATCGTGCCCATATATTTTGCAGCCAATCCAGATTCAAATGCACCGAGTTCATTACTACTGGAGACAAACATGCCATTGACCGCGGCAACACGCCCACGCATATTTTCCGGCGGGTAGAGCTGTAAAATGGTTTGGCGAACCACCACAGAGATGCTGTCACATGCGCCAGTCATTGCCAGTGCAATGAGTGATAACCAAAGATTGCTTGAAAATGCGAATAAAATGGTAAATACACCAAAACCGGCTACAGCCAATAACATATTACGCCATGCATGATGGGTTGGAGGGAATTTGGTTAGTGCAATCATGGTGATGAGTGCGCCAATAGACGGAGCTGCGCGTAAGTAGCCTAAACCTTCAGGCCCCACTTTTAAAATATCTTCGGCAAAAATCGGTAAGAGGGCAATCACCCCACCAAAAAGCACAGAAACCAAATCGAGTGAAATCGCCCAAAGGACAATTTTGGTTTTCCAGATAAAACGAAAACCTTCACTTAAACTATCTTTTAAATTGTCAGATTCAATTTTAGGGAAACTGCGTTTACTGAGCAGATTAATGAGGATGAAGCAGACCGTCAGTAGTGCCGCAACACTGAGTAAACTGGTTTCACGGCCCAAAAATGCCAACATGAAACCGCCGAGCATTGGCCCAATAATCACCCCACTTTGCCAACCAATCGTTGTCCATGTTGCACCATTGGCATAGAGCTCGCGCGGGATTAAAAAAGGTTTAAGCGACGTTGCAGACGGATTATAGAAACCTCGGATCGTTCCAAGCCCAAAAATGACTGCATAAATCCCCCAAGACAGTTGGGTGACATCAATTTGCCCGAGACCATATTGGTGAAATAGCCCCCAGAGAATCAGTGGCATCGGTACAGAAAAAAACAGACAAATTTTCATAATGGTCTGTTTATTGAAACGATCTGCAAAATATCCTCCCCACAAAGAGAGAGCAATAAATGGAATTGCTTCGGCTAAACCAATTAAGCCTAGTGTTAGCGGGTCTTTGGTGATTTGATACAGTGAATAAGCAACGATAATTTCTTGAATCAAAATGGCTAAGGTCAGGCAAAATTGATTGAGCGTAACAATCGAGAAATCCCGATAACGTAGGGCTGCAAAAGCATCCTGTGCAGGTTTCATAATGGACAGTAATAGTTGGCGTGCTGACATTATATAAGCCTTATTGGGCATCGCTTATAAAATCATCGGAAAATCTATATCAGAAAATTAATTAAGTTCGATATTCGGTAGAAAGATTCGCTTTTGTTTTGAGCAAAGATGCTTTAGAATACTCGCTCCCTTACCTGCAGGGCGTCTTTGCAATGGTGCAGACGTGCCGAACAGGTGTTCAAAAGAGGTTCTTATGCCTAAGATGAAAACTCGCCGTGGTGCAGCTAAACGCTTCAAGCCAACTGCAAACGGTTTTAAACGTCACCAAGCGTTCAAACGACACATTTTGACCAAAAAATCTGCTAAGCGTATCCGTCAATTACGCGGCTGTGTAATGGTTCACGTAAGTGACGTTGCTTCAGTTCGCCGTATGTGCCCATACATCTAAGGAGATTATAAATGGCTCGTGTTAAACGTGGTGTACAGGCTCATCGCCGTCATAAAAAAATTCTTGCTCGTGCTAAAGGTTACTACGGCGCTCGTTCACGCGTATATCGCGTAGCGTTCCAAGCAGTAATCAAAGCAGGTCAATATGCTTACCGTGACCGTCGTCAAAAGAAACGTCAATTCCGTGCTCTATGGATTGCGCGTATCAATGCTGGTGCTCGTCAAAATGGTTTGTCGTACAGCCGTATGATCGCTGGCTTGAAAAAAGCTCAAGTGATTATCGACCGTCGCGTACTTGCTGACATCGCTATGCATGACGCAGTTGCGTTTGCTGCTTTAGCTTCTAAAGCTAAAGATGCATTAGCTGCATAAGTCTTTATGACTTAAAAAAAGACCGCTTTTAGCGGTCTTTTTTTATGGACGAATTTGATTAGACATCTTATTTTTTCGACCATATGGCTAAAAACACAATGATGCCAATTGTGATTGCGGCAAATTTTATAAACTCAAATTGTTTAAAAAGTAAATAAATGCCATAAAGTAAAGCGAATAGCATGGCAAAAATTAAAACTAAAGAAAAAAATACAACCCATGGTTTTTCAGGCTCTTTATCTGTTGAAGTGTTGGTGGCGGAAAGAGCTTGATCAGATGTCGACTTGAAATAATTAACTTTGGGGTATTTTTTCTGTAGTTGTTTGAGTAAAGCTTTCTCTTCATCATTGACTAAATTTTCGCGGTTGAAATGATTGGCTGTATAGCACGTGACATCTACATGGTGTTCTGACAGTTTGTACTCATAATCCAATAGTTGTGCATATTCTTCGGTTGTAAATAAATGGATCGGTGAGCTTTCGTTTTTTACATGTTTTAAATTTTGGATAGCAGCTTCGATTGAATTGAGCATTTCAAGCAGACTTAATCCAACTTGAGGTGAAGCTTGAGGATTCTCCAAAAGAGGGAGTGAGTCATCCAGAAGGCCATAATAATACAAATTATGGATTAGTTTAAATTGAGGCTGAATATGGGTAGAAAACGGATGTTCAAATAAATCCAGTTGAATGCTATTTACTAAACTGCTCCAACTCGATTTTTTATCAAAGTAAAAGCATTCGTTCCGCTGTTGTTGATTGAGCTCAATTAATGTAAACAGTCCGAATGCGTCATGAAATTGTGTGGAACTTGCACCCCAAAACTCCCGAGGATCACCAATAGGGCTGATATCTAAAATTTTCGTTTCAGATTGGATTTGAACCAGTGCAAAGGCTTGATTTAAATTGTTGTGGAAAACAGCAAGAGGGTAGTTGGTTTTTACAAAGTCAAAATGAGGATGTTGATTAAGTTTTGCATGCTCAAAAAGAAGATCAAATGGATAAAGTGAGCATGTTCTAATCCGCTTTTCAGCCATATACATAATCAAATGATCAACTGAGTCATGTAGTAATGCATTGGTTTTAAAATCGCGAATCAAGAAAATGTCGCAAGCTTGGCCGCACCATGGGTGCAAAATCTTGTCATAGTAAATTTTCTGGTTAAAAAAGCGTTGAGCGTTATATTGCAAACCAAGAATAAATTGCTCGTAATGATTTATCATAATGAAGCATTTTTTTATTTTTCAATTGTAAGCTATCTTAGCTTTAATTTGACTTAAAAGGTAACTGCTTGATGCGCAAACAGTATCACTTCCGCCAAGTAGGCGACGATACGTATATTTGGGATGTACATCACTTAGTAAAACTCAGTCAAAATTTCAAGGTTCAGCAAATTCCTGTAAGTGACATTCAAGAGTTGAACGAAGCTTATTGGTTTCCAAAATCTGCTCCGACCACACAGCAAATTATTGAACATCTGGAATTGGTAAATGCTGCGGACTTAAGTTATCCCATTATTTTATGTGCTAGTGGTCGAGTGATGGATGGTATGCATCGAGTCGCAAAAGCATGCATAACCAGTCAGTCGCATATATTAGCCGTTCAATTTGAACAAATCCCAAAGCCTGACTTTATCAATATCGATGCAGATCTTTTAAATTATCGTGAAGAATAAAAGTTAACCTATCTTATCTAATACTGTTATCTTGAAGTAGGTTCACTTGACTCAAGTAGATCATCATGACAATGAAAAAAATAAACGTAGTCGGTACATCTGCTACAGGAAAATCAACATTTTCTAGGGCATTGGCAACAAAGCTTGGTTTGCATTACATTGAATTAGATAACTTGTTTTGGCTAGATGATTGGCAAGAATGTCCTGATGAGATCTTTTTTGCACGTATTGAAGCTGAAACTGCTAAAGCGAAAAATGGTTATGTTATTGATGGCAATTATACTCGGGCGATTCCTGTTAAATGGTCTGAAATAGATACGGTGATATGGTTAGACCTTCCGTTTCCAGTCAATTTATACCGCTCTGTAAAGCGCGCAATTTCTCGGGCTAAGTCCAAACAAGATCTTTGGCCAGATTCAAATAATCAGGAAAGTTTGTGGCGGATGTTTGGTCGAGATTCCATTGTCTGGTCGATGATTAAGACCCATAAAAAGAATCGTGAAAAATATCTACAGATGATGAATGCACCTGAATATCAACATATTCAATGGATTCGTTTAAAGTCTGCAAATGCAGTTGATGCATTTTTAGAACAATTGGACTCTTATGTTTTTGATGTTTAAGTTTTGATGTTTTATCAATAAAAAGTGCAGTTAAGTTACAGAAATAATCTTTATACCGCGCTTTGCGACATGCCTAATGTATGGATAGAAAAGAACAAAAGGAAAATAAAATGTTGGCTGAAATAGTTGGTATGGGTCAAGGTAGCATTACTGTAGAGCTCGAAATGCTTCCCCGCAAAGGTGAGGCAGTCAAAATCATGTATGGTGCAGACGCAGAGCTTGAGGGGGAAGTAGTCTCTGTCAGTCATTATATTAATCAACATGCCGATCAGCATCGCGTTCGATTAGAAATTCGTCCGTTTAATTATTTAACGACCTCATAATTTTGAAATCTTTCATACAGAAGTATGTTTATAAAAAAGCCCTTCTATGAGAAGGGCTTTTTAGTGTTGATCATATTTATACAGTTAAAGTCCGAAGTAATAAGCCAATAAGCAAATCACTACCGTAATAATAATTAAAGTAATCACTCCACCTGCACCGGGTTTATTGGTTGGATTTGGCGTGTGTGCATGTTGAGGATATGATTTTCTTTGCTCCGTTTTAAATCCATCCAGAGGAGAGCTTTCAACCACAGGAGTTAAACGTGCAGTTTTATAGTGATTGGCGACTTTTACAATAAATTTAGCCGTTAAATCTTCAGTTTTTTGAGCAAAATGGCGCAAATTTAACTGCTCTTCAGGTGTATAGATGCTGCCATCTGCATGATAGGGATGCTGAATTTTAGACTGAATATGGCGGTTTAATGCATCTAAGCGATGTAAGCTATCATGTGCAAAATCCGCTTGTGCATCCGTTGGCAAGAGTGCAAGTTTTGTAGATTCATTCGATTCGCTGCTCGGATCAGGCTGCGTACCATAATAAGGTGTGCCTAACACCTCCGGCTCAATAAAACCTTCCGCAGGTTTTTGTAAAAATAATTCTGCTTCAGTGAAGTTATGAATATCATCCCATTTTGGTAACTGCATATCTGCTTCGATGCGTTTAATGAGTTTATGGTTCAGCTCATAGCGCCAAAAGGTTTCTCGACGAATTTGCGGTTGTTGGGATGCCGGTGCTTCATAGTCATTTTCTGCGTTATACCACTCGGCAAGTTCTTTACCAAAAATCCATGCCTGCTTTTTATTTTTTTCGTGGCTTACAATAAAATGGGCAAAGGGAAGAAGTTCAACGTTAGCATTCGGATTTTGTTCATCATTCAGCAAGCTGGAGCTATGTAAACTTAAGCGTTGTACCCCTTGTTTTTTTAAGCCTTCTAGCCAAATTTGGAAATGTTGAGCCAATAAATGCTGTGATAGCAAATCACGAAAATGGAAACTGTGCTGATCAAAAATGTGGTGATTCAACCAACGTTGAAAACTCAAACCTTGGTTGAGAAATTCATTGCCATAAGTGACGAGTGTGAGCTGCTGTTTCCAGATTGGATCGAGTGCCATAAAGATTGGATCCCATTGATATTGTGTTTATCTTATACTTTTTTTAAAACTTGATACTAATGCAATTTTAACTTGTGAATGCGCTTCATCATAACGGCTAAAAACTGTTAGAATAAGGGGTTTATATTATTTTTTTTAAATTGTTGCTTTGAGAGTTACTATGTCACTGGAAGCCCTGACCACTGAAGCGCTCGCTGCGATTGCAGCAGCAGAGGACCTTGCTACACTCGACCAAGTGCGAGTGCAATTTACAGGGAAGAAAAGCCAGCTCGCGGAACAATCGAAGTCGCTCGGTAAAATGGACCCAGAAGAACGTAAAGTTTTTGGTGCTCAAATTCATGCCGTTCGTGAATCGATTACTGGCGCACTGACTGCTCGTCAAGCTGAATTACAAAAAGCTGCATTAGAACAAAAGCTTGCTAGCGAAACGATTGATATTACTTTACCCGGCCGTGGTCAAACGGTGGGTAGTATTCACCCTGTGACTCAAGTTCAAGAACGTATTTGCCAATTCTTTACCAAAGCTGGCTTTACTGTTGCGACTGGTCCAGAAGTTGAAGATGATTATCACAACTTTGAAGCATTGAACATTCCGGGTCATCACCCTGCACGTGCGATGCACGACACTTTCTATTTTGATGCGAATCATTTACTTCGTACGCATACCTCAGGCGTGCAAATTCGTACGATGGAAACTCAGCAGCCTCCAATCCGTATTGTGTGCCCTGGTCGTGTTTACCGCTGTGACTCAGATCAAACGCATTCTCCAATGTTCCATCAAATCGAAGGTTTGTATGTGGCTGAAAATACCAGCTTTGCAGAACTTAAAGGTTTGTTAGTGAACTTGCTAAATGAATTTTTTGAAAAAGATTTGAAAGTACGTTTCCGTCCATCTTATTTCCCATTCACAGAGCCAAGTGCGGAAGTGGATATCATGGATGAACGTGGTAAATGGTTGGAAGTTTTGGGCTGCGGTATGGTGCATCCAAACGTTTTACAAGCCGCTGGCATTGACCCAGAAAAATACAAAGGCTTTGCTTTCGGTTTAGGTGTAGAACGTTTTGCAATGTTGCGTTATGGCATTAATGACCTGCGTATGTTCTACCAAAATGATGTGCGTTTCTTACGCCAATTTGCTTAAACAGTTTTATACCTCTCCCTAACCTCTCCTAAAAGGAGAGGGGTTGTCCATCATGACTTAGGGTTCGTCCTTTTTCTTTAAAGGGGCGCTAGAGGGGATTAGAAATTTAGAATTAATAGGTTTTTATACAATGAAAATTAGCGAAAATTGGTTGCGTACATGGGTTAACCCAGCCATTGATAGCGATACACTTTCTGACCAACTGACCATGTTAGGTTTAGAAGTTGATGATTTATCTCCTGCTGCAAAACCATTTACTGGTGTAGTAGTCGGTGAAGTTTTAACAGTGGTTCAACATCCCGATGCTGACCGTTTACGTGTCACTACTGTAAACATCGGTTCAGGCGAGCCGTTACAAATCGTTTGTGGTGCTCCAAACGTACGTGTAGGCATGAAAGCTCCTGTAGCAACCATTGGTGCAGTACTTCCGGGCGATTTCAAAATTAAAAAAGGCAAGCTTCGTGGTGTTGAATCACAAGGCATGCTGTGCGGTGCGTCTGAAATTGATCTTGAAGACAAAATCGACGGTCTATTGGAGCTTCCTGCAGATGCTCCTGTAGGCACAAATATTCGTGAATACTTAGATCTTGATGACAATGTGATTGATATCAGCATCACGCCAAACCGTGGTGACTGCTTCAGTATTCGTGGTATTGCACGTGAAATTGGTGTGATTAACCAACTCCCTGTGACTGCACCATTGATTACAGAAGTTGCTGCAACAATTACTGATGAGAAGAAAGTTGTTGTTGAAACTGATGGTTGCCCACGCTATTTAGGTCGAGTGATCAAAAACGTTAATACCAAAGCACCAACTCCTGAGTGGATGGAGCGTGCATTAGCTCGTGCAGGCATTCGTCAGCACAGTATTTTGGTCGATATTACCAACTACGTTTTAATGGAATTGGGTCAACCTTTACATGCATTCGATGGCGGTAAAGTTGAAGGTTCTGTTCGTGTACGCCAAGCAACAGCAGCAGAAAAATTAACGTTATTGAATGAACAAGAAGTTGAATTATCTGAAAACGTGATGGTGATTGCGGATGATCAAAAAGCTTTGGCGATTGCAGGAATCATGGGTGGCCTAAGTTCAGCGGTTTCTGATGATACCACTGAAATTTTCCTTGAGTCGGCGTTCTTTGATCAACTCTATATCGCAGGTCGTGCACGTAGTTTTGGTTTGCATACTGATGCATCTCAGCGTTATGAACGCGGTGTAGACTTTGAATTGCCGATGACGGCAATGCACCGTGCTTCTCAGCTTATCGCTGATTTAGCTGGTGGTGAGTTTGGTCCAATTACTGTTGCTGAAAAAGTTGAATTATTACCAAAACGTGAAGCCATTGAACTGAACCAAGCGCAAGTCGATCAACTCCTCGGTTATAAAGTTGAATCTGCATTTATTACCGATGCTTTAACACGTTTGGGTTGCAATGTCACTGTGAAAGCAGAAGGTGAGTGGACAGTTGTACCGCCATCACACCGTTTTGACATGGCGATTTATCAAGACCTCATCGAAGAAGTGGCACGTATTCACGGTTACGACAATATTCAAATTAGCTTGCCGGTGATTGATGTCAAACTGGCGAAATACCAAGACCAATTTGAACTGGTTCAGTTACGTCAAACTGCAGTGGCTTTGGGTTATCAAGAAGCAATTAGCTTTAGCTTTGCAGATGCGAAACTAGAGAAACAATTGAATCCACAGGTTCAACCACTAGCGCTTGCAAACCCGATTTCTAGCGACCTTGCAGTGATGCGTTCAACCTTATTATCAAGTTTGATCCCATGTGTGCAATACAACGTGAACCGTCAGCAAAATCGTGTTCGTTTCTATGAGCTTGGTCTACGTTTTGATTATCAAGGTGCGAACAGCATTCATGATCTTAAACAGATCCCAACCTTTGCACTAGTTGCAACAGGTTCACGTACGACTGAATCTTGGCATGGTAAAGCACAGCCTATGGATTTCTTTGACTTTAAAGGCGATGTAGAGGAGATTTTAAATTCTGCACGTTTAAATGTTGAATATGTACGTTCAGAGCGTACGTGGTTACATCCGGGTCAATCTGCTGAAATCTTAGTCAATGGTCAATCAATTGGTTACTTTGGTCGTTTACACCCATCTTTAGAAGATGAGTTGGATTTGGCGACTACTTGGGTTGCTGAATTAGATCAATCGGCTGTTTTGCAAACTTATGTATCTAATTTTACAGAATTATCACGTTTTCCGTCGGTTCGACGTGATATTGCGCTTTTAATTAGTGATAAGATTAATGTTAGTGAAATTCAGCAACTTATCGAAAAAACCGGCGGTGAGCTTTTAGACGCAGTTTGGTTATTCGATGTGTACACTGGTCAAGGTGTCGAAGAAGGCAAGCGCTCATTGGCGTTTGCAATTCAATGGCAACATCCAACACGTACATTAGAAGATGCTGAAATCAAAACCGGTATGGATAACATACTTCAGGTGTTGGAAAACACTTACCAGGCGACATTGAGGGCTTCATGACAGCATTAACAAAAGCAGAAATGGCTGATCATTTAAGTGAGCTCACGAGTTTAAACCGTCGTGAAGCAAAACAAATGGTCGAGTTATTCTTCGATGAGATTAGCCAAGCGCTAATCTCTGGGGAACAAGTTAAACTCTCAGGTTTCGGTAACTTCGAGTTGCGTGATAAACGTCAACGCCCAGGCCGTAACCCGAAAACGGGTGAAGAAATTCCGATTTCTGCCCGTCGTGTAGTGACCTTCCGTGCGGGACAAAAATTCCGTCAACGTGTTGGAAATGAGCAGATCAATTGATCTGCTTTTTTTTTCCTTTGATTTAGGAGGTCCAGTTTTAATCATCTATCACACAAGTCATGTTGAAGAATATTCGTTTTAAAGTGAGACGATATACTTGAGTTGAGTTGAGTTGAGTTGAGTTGAGTTGAGTTGTCGTAAAGATTGATTGTGGCTTTCTTTGAGCTAAATCTTCAGTTTTTATTTTTCAATAAGCATGGGTTTAGTATTTTGAATTTTAGCTATTTTTATTAACAAAGGTTTAAAGTTTGAGGCAATAAAAAAGAGAACCAAAGGGCTCTCTTTTTGTGCTGAATAATCGGTTAGATTATTGAGCAGCAGCTTCAGAAGCAGCAGTAGTAGCTTCAGAAGCAGCAGCAGTAGCTTCAGAAGCAGCAGCAGTAGCTTCAGATGCAGCAGCAGAAGCTTCAACAGCAGCAGCGTCAGACGCAGCAACTACTTCAGAAGCAGCAGCTTCAGATGCAGCAGCAGGAGCAGCTTCTTCAGTTTTTTTAGCACAACCAACGAAAGCTAAAGTAGTAGCAACTGCAGCAGCAATAGCGATTTTTTTGAATAACATGGCATCACTCTCTAAAATATGAGATTAAAAAATAACCTGCGTTAGTCTGTTGTGTGCTTTTATTATGCCTAATTTGAATAGGTATTAAAAATGCATAGAGCAGTCTAACTGGTCTGCGTGTATGCTATCACTGAGTATTTTGAAATGCTACTAGTGACTTTGAAAAAACCGTTAAAAATAGGTGAAAAACGGCCATTTTTTAACAGAAAATAACAATTAAGAGAAAGTTTTATATTGGCTAAATAGCAAATAAACTACTAAAAAGAATAGGGTTTTTTAAAATATATTTTTTATAATCATAAACTTGAAAATAAGTTTACATGGAGATCTATCAAATGTTTCTTTGTGTAACTAAAGTCAACCAAATAAAAAGGCCATCGTTACAGATGGCCTTTTCAGTCAAACATTCAACTTAGTTGGATGCTTTACGTTTCATTTGATCGAAGAAATCATCATTGGTTTTGGTTTCTTTCATGCGATCAAGCAAGAATTCCATCGCTGCAAGTTCGTCTTGTGTATGAAGCAATTTACGTAAAATCCAAACTTTACGTAGGTTATCTTCAGACATCAAACGCTCTTCACGACGTGTACCTGATTTTTTGATGTTCATCGCAGGGAACACGCGTTTTTCAGCAATACGACGGTCTAGGGTAATTTCTTGGTTACCTGTACCTTTGAATTCTTCGTAGATCACTTCATCCATCTTACTGCCAGTTTCAATCAAGGCAGTTGAGATAATTGTCAGTGAACCACCTTCTTCGATATTACGTGCTGCACCGAAGAAACGTTTTGGACGTTCTAAAGCATGGGCATCCACACCACCAGTAAGAACTTTACCAGATGAAGGGATTACGGTGTTGTAAGCACGTGCTAAACGAGTAATTGAGTCTAGCAAAATCACCACGTCTTTTTTGTGTTCTACAAGACGTTTCGCTTTTTCGATCACCATCTCTGCAACTTGTACGTGACGAGCTGGTGATTCATCGAATGTTGAAGCAACTACTTCACCACGAACAGTACGTTCCATTTCTGTTACTTCTTCAGGACGTTCGTCAATCAGAAGGACAATCAAGAAACATTCAGGATTGTTACGAACAATCGACTGTGCGATGTTTTGTAACAACATGGTTTTACCCGCTTTTGGTGGTGCAACGATAATTGAACGTTGACCTTTACCAATCGGAGCAACCAAGTCAACCACACGCGCAGTTAAGTCTTCTGTTGTACCATTACCTAATTCCATTACCAATTGTTCGGTTGGAAATAAAGGTGTTAAGTTTTCGAAAAGAATCTTATTACGTGAGTTTTCTGGTGTGTCGTAGTTAATTTGATTAACTTTTAATAATGCAAAGTAACGTTCGCCTTCTTTAGGTGGACGAATCGTACCTGTAATAGTGTCACCAGTACGAAGGTTGAAGCGACGGATTTGTGATGGGCTCACATAGATATCGTCAGGGCCGGCTAGGTAAGAACCCGCTGCAGAGCGTAAGAAACCAAAGCCGTCCGACAGAATTTCTAGAACGCCATCACCAAAAATCTCTTCGCCGTTCATTGCGTGGCGCTTTAAGATGGCAAAAATAATATCTTGCTTACGGTTACGAGCCATTCCTTCGAGGCCCATAAACTCGGCAATCTTGATGAGTTCGCCAATCGGTTTTTTCTTGAGTTCGGTTAAGTTCATAGGTGGTCAGATAGAATCTAAAATTCTGAGGTACAGGTTGGAAAAGGGAGCAACAAATGTGCCGCGATCATGCAAGAAACGATAGCAATTGGTTTGCACAAAACAATTCAGAGATCTGATTCGTTATATGAAGAGAGATGTGAAAAACAATTCTGTTGCCGAGCGGCATTTTATGTGTTGTGTTGTAAGAAAATGACAGGATTTGAGATCCTTAATTTCTTGAGTAAACAATATAAGAGAGAACACAGCATTTGTCAATTTATCAACCAAAAAAATACGCTGTGTAAAACAGCGTATTTTCGAGTGTTTTTATCGAAAAAATATTAGATGTTTTCTTCGATGAAAGCTGTCAATTTAGATTTTGGTGCTGCACCGACTTGGGTTGCTACAACTTCGCCGTTTTTAAACATTAATAATGCAGGAATGTTACGGATGTTGTAGTTTACAGCTGTTTGTTCGCAAGAAGTTACGTCTACTTTAACGATTTTAACTTTGCCTTCAAACTCAGTTGAAAGTACTTCAAGTACAGGTGCAATGGCTTTACAAGGAGCACACCAACCTGCCCAGAAATCTACAAGTACAGGAGTATCAGACTCTAGTACATCGGCTTGGAAGTTTTCATCAGTTGTATTTACGATATTGCCAGACATGGATTTTGCTCCGGAATTAATTTTTAAGTTGACTCTATGTTTATAAGTATTACATAGCCAACTATAACAATGTAGGGGGTTATGTAAATTTTCGACCTGAATGGCGAGTTTGTCTAATGGATGATCACGATGCCGATGATCGTGTATGACTATCATTGCTTCAGATAAAAAATCGATAAGTTCCGCCCGAACTACTCATAAATGGCTTTTAAATTACATGTATGTGAATTAATCTAAGCACAATTCTGAACAGGTTTTTTTGAATAATGTCTGATTTTTTGATTGATGAAGAATTACTTGCTGCTATCGATATGGGATCGAACAGCTTCCACTTGGCTATCGCACGCGTAGACCATGGTGAAGTGAAAAAAGTTGCATCAATGTCAGAAAAAGTACAGCTTGCCGCAGGTCTAGACGAAAATAAAAATTTGACTGAAGCCGCACAGCAACGAGGATTAGCCTGCCTAGCACGTTTTGTGGGGCGTTTAAATCCTGTACAAGCTAACCGTTTACGTATTGTGGCAACTAATGCCTTGCGTCAAGCAAAAAATGGTCATGAATTTATCCAAAAAGCCGCTGAAATTTTACCAAAACCAATTGAAATCATTGCTGGTCGTGAAGAAGCCCGTCTCATTTATTTAGGGGTTTCACATACTATGGCAAATAGTGGTCGCCGCCTTGTGATTGATATCGGTGGGGGGTCAACAGAGTTGATTATTGGTGAAGAGTTTGAACCGATTCATACAGAATCTGTGCAAATGGGCTGTGTCGCTTTTACCAAAGCGTTTTTTGCTGATGGTGAAATTAACCTGAAAAGTTTTGATAAAGCGGTAAATGCTGCTCGCAAGGAAATCGCAGGCATTGCCAACACTTATAAAGCTGCGGGCTGGGATACTGTTGTCGGTTCAAGTGGCACGATCAAAGCATGTCGTCAGATTTGTGTCAATATGGGCTGGAGCAACGATCAGGAAGAACTGACACGTGACGGTTTATTTAAACTCAAAGATAAATTGCTTAAATATAAGCATGTCTATGAAATGGAATTTGATGGTCTAAAAGAAGACCGTCGAGCAGTTTTGCCAGCCGGCATTGCCATTTTGTATGCCGTCTTTGATGTGCTGAATATCGATAAATTGGTTTATTCTGATGGCGCGTTACGTGAAGGCGTGATGTACGACCTATTGGGACGTTTCCAACATGAAGATGTTCGTGACCGTTCTGTACATGCGTTGATGGGGCGCTACAACGCAGATATGAAACAAGCTGAGCGTGTGGTAAATACTGCGCAACAGCTGTTTAATGGTGTGGCGACCGCACTGAATTTGACCAGTGATGACAGTGATTTACTGCGTCGTGCAGCGTATTTGCATGAAATTGGCTTAGCGATCAGTCATAGTGGTTACCATCGTCATGGTGCCTATTTACTGCAACATTCGGATATTCCGGGTTTCTCACAAATTGATCAAAACCATTTGTCGCATTTAGTGGCGCATCATCGTCGTAAGTTACGCAGTGATGCGCGCATTGATGTGATGAAAGTCGGTGGTAACAAACTTGTTTACTTATGTCTATTGCTTCGTTTAGCAGTTTTATTAAATCATAGTCGCAGCGATGAGATGCTTCCTGCCATTGAATTAAGCGTGGACAATGCGCAACAATGGCAACTTAGTGTTTCTGGTGATGCCAAACAGTGGCCTTTGTTGGTTGCAGACTTGCATGATGAGCAAGTGCAATTTAAGCATTGGGATATTGAACTGAATATCCAGTCGGAACAATTTATCAATTAACAGACCAGTTAAGTTAGGGATAATGATCGACCTATGAAAAATAAAGCAGCTCAATCTAAAGCCTGGACTACGGTTCAGATCGCACGTCATCCTGAACGTCCGCAGTTTTTGGATTATGTTGGCGAAATTTTTACAGAGTTCGATGCTTTGCATGGTGACCGCCTATTTGGTGATGACGGCGCGATGATTGGTGGTTTGGCTCGTTTAGATGGTCAGCCTGTGATGATTGTGGGTCAGCACCGTGGTCGTAGTACACGTGAAAAATTACAACATAATTTTGGTATGAGTAACCCCGAAGGTTACCGTAAAGCACAGCGTTTATTGGATATGGCCGAGCGTTTTAATCTGCCAGTCTTTACCTTTATTGATACCATGGGTGCGTACCCAGGTGTGGGTGCAGAAGAGCGTGGTCAGGCCGAAGCGATTGCAACTAGTTTGGCTCAGCTGTCTTCACTTAAAGTGCCTGTAGTGGCAACGGTATTGGGTGAAGGTGGTTCGGGTGGTGCGCTCGGTATCGGCGTAGCTGACCGTGTGATTATGCTATCTCACAGTATTTATTCAGTGATTTCACCTGAAGGTTGTGCATCTATTTTGTGGAAAACTGCAGAAAAAGCAGAACAAGCAAGTGAAGCATTAGCATTGACGGCAGATAAATTGCAGAAGATGGGCATTGTAGAATACGTGGTGGACGAATCGGAAGGCGCACATTTAAACCCTGAAAAAGTCATGCAGGATTTGAAAGTGGTCTTGAAGCAAGCTCTAGAAGAACTGCAACCAATGGATGCAAACGAACGATGCGAAGCGCGTTATCAGCGTTTAATGAAGTTTGGCAGCGACAATTTAGGGCTGACTGCTTAAGTCAAATTCAGGCGCTGCCTGAACAAAGCCGATTTTTAATAGGATGTAGTGGTGGCATGGATTCCATGTTGCTGCTGCATCTTATGTCGTTTTTGTGCCCTGAAAAAATACGGGTGATTTATATTGATCACCAACTACAAGCGTGTAGTCACGCTTGGGGCGAATTTGTACGTGCTCAATGTAAAGCGCTGAATTTGCCATTCATCATACAAAAAGTTCAGGTTGCGCAAGGTAACCTTGAAAACCAAGCCCGCTCAGCCCGCTATCAAGCCTTTGCCCAACATTTACAAGCAGATGAAATATTGCTACTTGCGCATCATCAGCAAGATCAAGCCGAGACATTGATGTTGCGGCTACTTTCAGGTGCTGGTGTCCATGGCCTTGCTGCGATGAAAAAATTCGATGTACGTGAAGATTTTACTTTATGGCGTCCGCTATTAGATCTTTCACGTGAGCAAATTTGCCAATGGGCAGCACAGCTGCATGTGCAAAATATTCAAGACCTCACCAATTTTGATACCGACTATGACCGTGCGTGGAGTCGTGAAATTTTGTGGCCGCTACTCAGTGAGCGATTTCCTAAAATGCAGCAAGCTCTGAGTCGAACCAGTTACTTGATGCAAGATGCCGATGAAATTTTAAACGAGGTATTACAACAAGATTTAGCGGCCTGTGGTTCATCGCAAGTGTTATCTTTGGAGGCTTTACAACAGCTCAGTCTGGCACGTCAGCGTCAGTTGTTATCGCACTGGATGAAAGGTGAGGGGCAATATCGTCCAAGCTTTGAAATGGTACAGCGTTTAGTTTCAGAAGTGATTAACTCACGCGAAGACTCGCAAGCGGCACTACACTGGAATGGATTTTATTATCTGCGCTTTCAACAGCAACTTCATCGGATTGCCAAAGCGGATTATCTTCAAACTGAACCCATTCAAGAGGTTGAGGTTGTAACTTGTGTTGTAGGTCAGTGCCTCAAGTTGCCTGCCGGCCATTTTGTGATTCAACCCTCAGAGGTTGGCTTATCACCTGATTTATTGGGGCAGCAACTGCAGATTCGCCCACGTCTTGGCGGCGAAAAAATTCATTTGTATGGTCGTGTCGGAAGTTGGCCGTTGAAAAAAGCTATTCAGCAGGCGCAAATTTTTCCATGGCAGCGTCATACTATTCAAATATTAAGCCGAGATAATGTTATGCTAGGCGTCTTTACGCCTCAGGGCTTTTGGTTGGCGCAGTCTGAATTTTGTACTCAAGCTGGCTGGCAACCAACATTATCTCTTAACGCTAAATCTGCAATATCGGATCTTCAATCATGAGCGCAATTCTAAATTGTAATATCAGTTTCATTGGTGGCGGCAACATGGCACAGGCTTTAATTGGTGGCCTAATTGCACGTGGTGTCCCGACTACACGTATTACAGTTTCAGATCCCGTAGAAAAAGTACGTGAGCTTTTGGCTGAAAAAGATTTGCATGTGACCGATGATAATGTTGCGGCAATTCGAGATGCTGACATTGTTCTTTTTGCAGTTAAACCTCAGGTGTTGGCAAAAGTTTTGGCACCATTACAAGGGCTGCTAGAAGGGAAGTTGGTGATTTCAATTGTTGCAGGTGCAGAAATTGCAACGATTTCAAAATTATTAGGCACAGAGCGCATTGTTCGTGTCATGCCAAATACGCCGGCTTTAGTTCAAACCGGTGCGCATGGTTTATATGCAGGTGAAGCGGTTTCAGCTGAAGATCGTGATCTTGCAAGTCAAGTTTTGGCTTCAACTGGTTTAACACTTTGGGTAAACTCGGAAGCGCAAATTGATGCGGTAACAGCTGTTTCTGGCTCAGGTCCTGCATACTTTTTCTATATGATGGAAAGTATGATTCGTGCAGGTAAAAACATGGGCTTGGATGAAAAAGTGGCTACAGCACTAACCTTGCAAACTGCATTAGGTGCTGCACAAATGGCGATTACCAGTGCCAACAGTCCTGCGGAGTTACGTAAAAATGTAACTTCTCCAAACGGTACAACACAAGCCGCGATTGAAGTATTTGATCGTGCTCAAATTTCACAAAATATTCAGGCTGCTTTAGCCGCAGCGCAAAAGCGTAGCCAAGAGTTGGCACAAGAGTTAAGCGAAAGCACCAAATAATTCGATTTGATTTAGGAAAGTTCAAGTATGGGCTCTGCTCAAATTTTTGGAATCATTATTAACGTTGCAATTTTGCTCGTATTTTTCCGTTTTTTAATGCAGCTTGCTGCCGTGAGTCCATATAACCCTGTGGTTTTGGCAACAGCAAAAGCAACAAAAATTGTCGATATCTTTAGCCGAATTTTCCCAACTTTGGCCAAAGGTCGAGTGAATACTGCAGCATTGGTGTTGGTGGTGATTCTGTATTTGTTAAAAATGTTTGGTTTGATGTATTTGTCTGGCGTGGCGGTGAATAGTCCATTCCATTTGATCATTATGACCTTTGTGACCATGATTCAGGATTTAATCCGTTTCTGTCGTTACTTAATTTTTGCATCGATTATTTTGAGTTGGGTCGTGATGTTTAGTCAGTCACGTTCGCCTTATATTGAAGTGGTTCAAGAATTGGCAGAACCGCTACTTGCGCCATTCCGCCGTATTCTTCCAAATATGGGGATGATTGACTTGTCACCAATTTTTGCGATTTTGGCATTGTTGGTTGCGGAAACCATTATGAAGCAAGTCGCAATTGCATTATTGACTGGTCTTTAATCTGAGCTAAGACGAGTTAAATTAAAAAGGACGCCGAGGCGTCCTTTTTTGTGGCTTTAAAATGAGGTGTAAAACAAGATATTTTTACTAATTAGAAACATCTCACCTCCATCCCAACTTTCCTCCTAGAAGGAGAAAGGCGTGAATGAACGTGAATGAATTAGTGTGCTTCGTCCCAGTTATTGCCTTGACCCACTTCCACAATCAGTGGAACGGAAATTTTCAACACAGATTGCATCACTTCAGTCAGTTGGGCAGAGAGTTCATCGGCAATTGCAGCATCGACTTCAAACACTAATTCATCGTGTACTTGCAGTAACATTTTGGCTTGATCTTTCGGTAAGATTTTATCGACTGCAATCATAGCCAATTTAATAATATCTGCCGCAGAACCTTGTAGCGGCGCATTAATCGCTGCACGTTCAGCGCCTTGTTTCACCATTTTGTTGCTCGCCATAATGTCCGGTGTATACAGACGACGACCTAAAATGGTTTCCACAAAACCTTGTTCACGTGCGACTTGGCGAGTACGTTCCATATATTCCAAAACACCAGGGTAGCGTTGGAAGTATTTACCAATATAGTTACGCGACTCTTCACGAGTGAAACCCAGCTGACGAGTCAAACCAAATTCAGACATGCCATAGAGCAGACCGAAGTTCACCGCTTTTGCTTGACGACGTTGGTTGCTGGTCACTTCGTCGAGTGGAATACCCAAAACTTCTGCCGCAGTACGTTTATGTACATCTTGCCCATGATTGAAGGCATCGACCAATGCATGATCTTGCGAGAAATGCGCCATTAAACGTAATTCGATTTGCGAATAATCGGCTGCCAATAAAATGCGACCTTCAGGTGCAATAAAGGCTTTACGGATTTGACGTCCAATATCTTCACGGACAGGAATGTTTTGCAAGTTTGGATCTGTGGATGACAAACGACCTGTAGCCGTTAACGCTTGGTGGTAACTGGTATGCACACGATGTGTGTCATTATTCACTTGCTTTAACAAACCGTCGGTATAGGTGCTTTTCAGTTTAGAGAGACCACGATATTCCAAAATTAAATCAGTAATCGGATGGTCGATTTTTTCTAACACACTTTCACTGGTACTGTACTGACCTGTAGAAGTTTTCTTACCGCCTTTTAAACCTAATTTATCAAACAGAATCTCACCAACTTGTTTTGGTGAGCTGACATTGAAGCTTTGACCCGCAAGATCGGTAATTTCTGTTTCTAAATTTTGAATGGTATTGGCAAATTCCACACCGAGTTGGTCGAGGAAGTTCATATCCAATTCAATGCCGTTTTCTTCCATAGAGGTTAGAACACGAGCAACAGGCATTTCAATATTGTGCAAAATATTGATCAGCTCCGGGTGAGCTTGTAACTTCTTATCGAGTACTTCATATAGACGATAGGTCACATGGGCATCTTCTGCGGCATAATGGGCTGCCGTTTCAAGCTCAATTTGGTTAAAGGTTTTTTGTTTTGCACCTTTGCCCGCCACTTGTTCGAACGTCGTTGTGAGATGACTTAAATACAAACGTGCGACGTCATCCATCCCATGACGTGTAGCCACAGAGTTAAGGACATAAGAGGCCAACATGGTATCGAAATACCAACCTGCCAAATGAATGCCATGATTTTCTAAGACATGTGCATCATATTTGAGATGATGACCAATTTTTTGTACGTCATTATTTTCAAGTAAAGGTTTGAGTTGATTCAGGATCGTGTCGCGATCAAGTTGTTGCGGCGCACCTTCATAATCATGCGCAAGCGGCACGTAATAGGCATCCTGTGCATCTAAAGCTACTGAGAAACCCACAATCTGTGCCACGCGGTAATCGAGGCTAGTGGTTTCAGTATCAAAGGCAAAACGCTTTTCAGTACTTAGACGTTTAAATAACACATCCCAATCTTCTTGAGTCAATACCGTGTGATAACGAGCTTCACCGAGTAAATCATCAACACTGGTTTTGTCCGCTTGATCTTCAACTTCAGGTGCATTGGCAACAGTCGCCGTGGTGTTGATGGCTTTGGCTGCTTGTTTGTAAGTTGCACCATTTGGGTTGTTCGGATGATCTAATGACTGCAGTTGGTTGCGGAATTCTAGTTCAGTATATAAATCACGCAGTGCTGGAATATTTGGATCGGCAAGTTTCAGATCTTCGTATTTAAGGCCCATGTCGAGGTCACAAACAATACTCGCCAGTTGGTGATCAAGAGCAATCCCTTCGACATTGTCTTTAATGTTTTGACCGACTTTACCTTTAATACTGTCGACATTTTCTAAAATGCCGCCAATCGAGCCGTACTCGGTTAAAAGTTTCGCTGCCGTTTTTGCGCCAACACCGGGTACACCACGGATACCATCAGAGGCATCGCCCATCAGCGTGAGGTAGTCAATGATTTGATTCGGCCACACCCCAAATTTTTCAAAAACACCTTGAACGTCCATAGGTTTGTCTTTGAAGCTGTCTTCTAAAGTGACACGCTCAGTAACGAGCTGTGCCATGTCCTTGTCACCGGTGGAGATTAAAACTTGATGACCGGCTGCTTCAGCGCGTTTGGCTAAAGTTCCGATAATGTCATCGGCTTCAGCACCCGGCAACATATGCAGCGGAATCCCTAGAGCACGAATTAATGCATGAAGATATGGAATTTGTTGTGATAATTCTTCAGGCATGCTTGGACGGTCACCTTTATAAATCGGGGACAATTCATGACGGAAGGTTGGTTCAGGTGTATCGAAAATAACAGCCATATGCGTCGGTTGGATACGACGCATTAATTTTTGGATGGCAGAAATGGCACCTCGGATTGCATTGGTATGCAAACCGGTTGAAGTGGTTAATGGTGGCAGTGCATGGTAGGCACGAAATAAAAAGTATGAGCCATCGACCAAGACAAATGGTGGCATTGATAATTTCCTAATCCTAAAAACGGTTTTATTGTACGTGATTTTTTGCCCGCACGCAGAGTCTAGATTGTATATGTAACTTACCGAATCACTGATGAATAGTTTTAATCCATCCGTCAGGCTCATGTATCATCAAAACATTCAAGAAAATAACGAAGCAGGTATGCTGAAACAGAATAATGAAATCAAGATGATTTGGTTGATGACGCTGATTATGGTTGGGATCGGGGCATGGTACTTAGACCTCCGTATCCTGAGTTATATCACCGGCATTGGTTTTATGCTCAGTGTGATGAATTATGTCGATGATTTACAGCACGGCGCTGATGCACTGAGCTCATCAAAACAATCATTTCAAGTGGCATCAAAGGTTCCGTTATATATTGCATCGTTATTAACGGTCGTTGGACTGTTAACAGAATTGGGTTATTTGGTTGCGATCGGGATTAGCCTGTGGGTCTATTTTTTTCTGCGTTGGCTGAAACGATTAGAACGTCAGCTGCATCTATTGCAAGGACGTGCGCTTCAGTCGCAATCGGGTCATGTGGCTACTTCAATGTCAGCGTCGACAATAGACCGTCCTGAAAATTTTGATTCTGACAATACACCATCTGTACATCCCGCGACAGCAATTGGTACAGTTATACATCAGGCATTAGTCAATTCATCGTCTACTGATAAACCATCCAAGTCTGCGCCAAATCTATCTAGTCAAATTCAGCAATGGCTTTTCCAAGGCAATCCCGTGTTAAAAGTGGCGGTACTGGTCTTGGTGATTGGCGTGGTGCTTTTACTTAGATTTGCCACAGAGCATTGGCAACTAAGCTTGGTCATGAAACTGCTGATCGTGAGTTTGAGCAGTGCATGTGTTGTCGGACTGGGTTTTTGGCTGCAAACCAAAAATCGCAGTTTTGCCTTGGCTCTAGAAGGTCTAGGTCTTGCAGCGCTGTTGTTGACTTTATTTTTTGCCTATTATAATGCCGTCATTCCGGGCTTTGGCATAGCTTGTCTATTATATGCTGCACTTATGGCATTGACGATTTGGCTCAGTCTGAAACAACAGTCGGTAGAACTGGCAATTATGGCAATGCTGATCGCCTATCTTGCTCCATTTACCTTGCCTGTTCGTGATGCAACTGCAACGGAATTTATTGCCTATTATCTTGTGATTAATATTGCTGTTGCAGTCATGAGTACTTTAAGACCGTGGAAATATCTGAATCAAATCGCATTTTTGATGACGGTGATTATGGGGGGTGGATATGCTTTTTACCACGGATACACCACCGAACGTCAGATGATGAGCGTGCTGGTTTTAGCCCACGCTGCGATTTTTATCTGGCTCGGTTTTCGTTTTAGCCAGTTATTGGCGAAACAGGATCTTGCGCATTTTCAACTCAAACCTGCCTTGGATATTGCACTGATATTTGCTGCACCAGTGCTTGCTTATCTGGCATTGTATTTGATGTATTTTGAGGAAATGGTATGGCAGGCGGGGTATAGCCTGTTATTCGCAGCGCTTTTTGCCGCACTGTATAGCATCAGTAAACGTAGTGCTGTGATCCCACTGATTGCACAAAGTTATTTGAGTTTGACCTTAATATTCTTGGCATTGATTCCACCGATAGTATTGAAAGAGCAGTGGAGTGTGGTCGGTTGGGCAGTTGAAGGTGCGTTGATATTTATATATGCCTTATACAAGCAGTCCAATATCAGCCGTTATTTAGGCATGGCGCTCTTGGTGATGGCGGGGTGTTCAAGTCTGTACTATTTGGTTCAACTGCCACATTTCCCTGCACAGATGTATTGGGGCGTGTGTTTAAGCTATTTGGCAGCCATTATTATGACGCATGCTGTTCCTGCATTTCATAAACAGCTTTCAAGTTCGAGTATTGCCTTTCAATGTGTGCAAATGCTCTCAGCAACCACCATGTTCATCATGTTGCTCTTAGATTGGTTGCAGACTAGCTATCAATTGGCCTTGAGTCTATTGATCGTCAGTGTGGCCTATCTGTTGGTAAATGAAGGCTTGTTAAAGCGAAAAGCTTCGTGGAGTTGGTCCATCATTAAGTGGACGGGTCTAGTGCCTGTTTATGTGATGGGGCTGTACCAAGTCATTTCAGTGAGTGAGAACGGTCAGTTAATTTGGCATTCAACGATGGAGCAGATTTATTTTGCATTCGCTGGGCTGAGCTTGACGCTGCTTTGGCTACGACCATTACTCGGTGTGCGTGAAGAAAAAGAATGGGTCAGTCTCGGAATTTTGAGTAGCTTGGCGTGGACCAGTCTGACGCTGATACCCAGTATGCCGTATATCAGTGTGGTAATTTTGCCGCTGATATTTTGTGCATGGTGTTATTGGCAAGCGCAGCAACCGGCCTGGAAAATGTTTTGGCAAGCACGTAGCAGCTTGTTTTTGGCTCTAAGTTGGATCATTAGTTCGCAATTATATAGTCAGCAGGCCTTTGTGGGATATATCTTGCCGATACTGAATCCTTTTGATGCTGTGAGTTTGCTGTTGTTAGCGGCTTTTTTATGGATGTTGAATCAACAGTTAAAAGCCGGTTTAGATCGTAGCTTGGCTGCCGTGTTGAGTGTTCTAGGGCTACTTTGGTTAAGTAGTTATGTTGTGCTTCGTGCCTTACATATGTATCTGGATACACCTTATAACAGTTTAGACATTTGGAGCGATGCGACCGTTCAACTAAGTTTTACCGTGCTGTGGGTGTTATTGGCTTTGGTGAGTATGCGCTTTGCTACTCAGCGCCAATTACGTTCAGTTTGGCTACTCGGTGGCAGTATTTTGGTCTTGGTCACTTTGAAATTGGTCTTGCTGGATTTATCTCATGTCGGCACTCTCATGCGAGTGATTTCCTTTATGGCCGCAGGTTTTGCCATGCTTTTAATTGCTTATATTGCGCCCATGCCGAATGACAAGATTGAACCATGATGAAGTTCTTAAAGGTACGAGATCACGAACCCGCATAGGTCGATTCGACGGCTATAAAAAGTGGATGATAAAAAAGCCCTGCACATTTGAAGATATGCAGGGCTTTTCATATCAAGTCTATAAACTATTATTTGAGTTGAGGCTCTCGTTGAATCTCTTGTGCATTGGCATATTGATCGACGTCGGCATCGCTTGCTTGCGTAGAAAGCGGGTGGTCAACAAAACCCATTTTCGGTACAGGAATTTCAATTTTATTTTCGACAAAAGCATTTCGAATTCGTTCCTGCATTTCATCACGGACTTTCAGGAAATTCTCTCTTTGACACCAAATAGCAAAAAGCAGCTCAATGGAAGATTCACGAAAGGCAGTGACGGTCACGGCAGGTTTAGGGTCGGCCAAGACCAGTGGATATTTACTGACGGCATCTAATAGAACTTCGCGAACTTTGATGATGTCTTCATGAAAGTTAATCGCAAGAGTAATTGGAATGCGCCGTATTGGAAACTTAGACAAGTTATGTACAGGTGCCCGAATCAGTTGTTCATTCGGCAAACGGACATAGACATTGTCCTGCGTAAGTAATTTGACCGACAGTAAATCAATCGAGATCACTTCACCTTCAATAGTATGCCCACGAATCAGTGTCAATTGAATGGTATCACCAACTTCAAAAGAACCTTCACCGATCAAGAACATCCCGCTGATCAGGTTGGATGCGGACGTTTGCGATGCAAAACCCAGTGCGACCGTTAAAATACCCGCTGCACCCAAGAACACGCTGAGTTTAAAGCCGGCTTCTTTTAAACTGGCCATCACAAAGATTAAAAAGATGAAATAGAAAATCCCGCGACGCCAAACCAACTGCTGATGGGCATTGAAACGCATACCTACAGTGCGGATAAAGGCGTTTGAGATAAAACGTGCAATCAGAAAGCCGATGACTGCCAGTAAAACAGCCACCAATAATTCTGTCAGCCGATCGGTATTGAGATTGGCGACCATTCCTTTTAGGCTGCTGGTGATTTCTGTCGAAATATTTAAATCTGCCATGGCTTGCCCTTAGAAAAATGAATCAAACATATTGAACAGCACATTGGCTGACTCGCGTGGCGGATGCAGATAAATCACGTCACCTGCTTGTGGCGGTGTACGGTTTTCAATTTTAACCCGCGGCGGTTTGTCATGACCCTCATGCACGACTCGAATTTGTGAAGTCCATAAACGTCCTGTACTTTCACTATAAAATAATGGCAAAGCCGGTACAGGGACATTCATACGGTCAAAGCGAATCTGTTGATTACTCACGTTATGAAACTCAATAGGGGTTACTGCACGAAAAGCGCGAGGTTTGAGTTGTTTGAGTTCTGTACGACCATCAACTGCTGTGGCATAGCAAATTTCACCCATTCGATGGTTCGGACCAAACCAGGTATCTTTTGGTAGAATCACAGGTATATCAAACAAAGGTTCTCTAAGACCTTCGACAAAACCAGCAATCCAAAGCGGTGTGCTGATATATAGCGTTCCGCGCTGTCCGGCTGGAATATAAATCGGATCGACCGGTTTAATCACCACAGACCGATCTGCCAAACGTGGCATGATTTGAATTTTGTCATGCGTCTGGCGGAACATATAACGTTCCATTTTAATGGGTTGTGGAAAACCAAATTCGGGGTCTTGTATCGGATGCCATTGCTGCTCATAGTCAAACTGAAAGGTCGGGCGATGATATTCCATACGCCACTCTTGCATACCGCGCGTCACACGAAACAATAAAGACCCAAACTGCCAACTGCGCGGGTGATTCAGTTCAAATTGATATTCCCCCCACCATTTACGTTTTGGGGATTCCTTTTCAGTCAAATCATTTTCTAATGGCAATGCGTATATCCCTTGTCCTGATAAATCCTAAAAACAGACTTCACGCTGTCAGATGCTTAGAGTACACTCAAAACAACTTTTTTCATCATTATAATGCGTGATGCAAGTACTTAAACAATTACAAATACCATATAGTTTTGCCAAACGTCATGGCGTATTGCTTCGATATGAGGGTGATCAAGCTTTTATTGTGCGTCGTGAAAGCACGCCACTGTTGGCTTTACAAGAAGCACGTCGCTTTTTAGGGCATCCTGCACAATATCAATTATGTAGTGAGCAAGAGTTTAATCAATTACTCAGTGCAAGCTTTGCCGGAGACACCGGTGAGTCTCAACAAGTGGCAGCGGGTCTGGAAGATCATCCTGATTTACTTAGCCTTGCGGACTCTGTACCAGAAGCTGAAGATTTGATGGATCAGGAGGATGATGCGCCGATTGTACGCTTAATCAATGCCTTATTGTCGGAAGCGATCCGTGTCGGTGCTTCAGATATTCATATCGAATCTTTTGAAAAAAAGCTGTCTGTCCGCTTACGTGTCGATGGTCAGTTACGGGAAATTGTACAGCCACGTCGAGAACTTGCGCCATTGTTGGTGTCACGGATCAAAGTCATGGCCAAACTCGATATTGCAGAAAAGCGAATTCCACAAGATGGTCGTATTTCACTGCGTTTGGCGGGCCGTGAAGTCGATGTTCGTGTATCAACCTTACCTTCTTCGTATGGTGAGCGTGTAGTGATGCGTTTACTCGATAAACAAGCTGGGCGTTTAAACATGACCCATTTGGGCTTGATGCAGCATGACTATGATCGATTGAAACAACTGGTACATCGTCCGCATGGTATTATTTTGGTTACGGGACCAACGGGTTCGGGTAAAACCACAACCTTATATGCGGCATTGTCTGATCTAAATGATGGTTCAAAAAATATATTGACTGCGGAAGATCCAATTGAGTATCAACTTGAAGGGATCGGGCAGACGCAGGTCAATACCAAAGTGGATATGACCTTTGCTCGTGCATTAAAAGCCATGCTTCGACAAGACCCAGATGTGGTGATGGTCGGGGAGATTCGTGATTTAGAAACTGCTGAAATTGCAGTACAAGCGTCATTAACAGGCCATTTGGTACTTTCAACGCTGCATACCAATACAGCAATCGGTGCAGTGACCCGTCTTAAAGACATGGGGATTGAACCCTTTCTACTGTCAAGCTCATTGATCGGTGTGGTGGCGCAGCGTTTGGTTCGAACCTTGTGCCGTCACTGTGCGACTTGGCATGATGCAGATGATTTTGAAAAAGACTTATTTAAGCATCTCGATGCATCGGCCGAATTAAAATTGCCACAACCTAAAGGCTGCGAACAATGCTCGCATACTGGATTTACAGGGCGTACCGCAATTTATGAAATCGTCCCGATTGATGAGCAAACACGTCGCCTCATCCATGGTAATGCTGCTGAGTTTGAGTTAGAAAATCATGTACGTGCAAATGCGGGTTCAATTCGTGATGATGGATTGCGTAAAGTTTTGGCAGGTAAAACCACCATTGAAGAAGTGCTCAGAGTGACGAATGAAGCGGCTGAATAGTCGGTGTGAATTATAAAAAAAGCCCCGAAGCCTGTGCAAGGACTCGAGGCTTTGCTTTAGTTAATCTTTTCAAAATGAATAACAGCATCGTATGCTTTATCTGTCAGAGTGAGGTGAGTTGCATCACTGAGTTTCATTTCAATGCTATTGCTCTCTTTATATTTCAAAACATCATTATTCACTTCGGCCATACCGGATGAAGCACTAGAAGTGCGCTCAGTATTATTTTTATCGAGCCAAAATTCGTCTTTAATTTGATAGTCATCGCCTTGTTTGCTAATGGAAAGTTTGCGTAGGCTCTCCGTGTCAGGTGTTTGTTTCCATTCCCCTGAAAAATCAGGCGCAGGTGTTTGGCTACATGCGGCTAAGGCCAAGCTTAGAAAAAGCATCGAAGAGTATGTTTTCATTGTAAAGTCCTGAAAATGATTTTAATTTTTTTATGGATGTATAGTTAATTATAGTTTGAATATTAAACAATTTTTTAATTTTATTCATTAATCTTTCTATCGAATGTCTCATGATTTTTTATTTCTAATTTGAACTAAAAACAGCCCAAAAATATGGGCTGTACAGTCTTTCACTTACCACAAACTGACAATTTTCTTCATCAATTCAGCACGAATAGGCGCGGTTGGGTTACCTGCATTGCGCTGCGTTTCATTTTCATAAAACTTTTGCCAAGTTTGAACCATCTCTAAAGTGACATCTTGAGTTTTAAGCTTTTCAACGTCGGCTTTGTTGATATTGGCTAAGCGTGCTGCAGCACCTTCTGGGCCTGTACCCCAACCAATGATGCTTTGACCATAGGCAGGTAAAGACATGTTGTTTGGTGTTGGTGGTAGCGCAAGACGTTGAATATCTGGATTGACCAAGGATTTAATCTGAGGACGGACTTTTTCAGACAGGGTTAATTCGGCAAAACTCAGTGTGGATGCGCTGATTAGCAATGTACTGATAAGGAGAGGTTTAAGCATCATAGATCAACAAATAATGTAAATAAGAATCGTTATATATTTTAGCAAGGTTTTGGTAGCTGAATATGAATATTTAAATGTATTGGAAATGGATAAGATTTTATTTTGAGCTCAGCTGTAGATGTGTAGAGGTCAAAAAACTCAAAGCACTATTTTATAAGGAATTAAAACAGTGCTTTGTATAGATAGGTACAAATGGATTTAAGTCAAAACATTTAAAGTAACATTAATATTGTTTCGGGTCGCATTTGAATAGGGGCACACAATGTGCGCGGCATCGACCAATTTCTGCGCCTCGCTTGCATCCATACCTTCAAGATGAATATTAAGTGTCACTTCGATACCAAATCCTGTTGGAATAGGGCCGATACCAACATCACCCTCGACGTAGGCAGTAGGGGTAATCGAAATTTTATCTCGGTTAGACACAAATTTCATTGCACCTAAAAAACAGGCTGAATAACCAGCGGCGAAGAGTTGTTCAGGATTCGTACCATTACCTGTACCCCCCATAATTTTAGGCACAGCCAATTGAACATCTAAATGACCATCGGATGTCGTTGCACGACCATCACGACCACCAGTGGCTTTTGCATGGGCTGTATAAACTGCTTTTTCTAAAGTCATTTTTCTAATCCCTCAGATGATGGTTCAAAATCATATCGTGGGGGATTTTGTTTAAATAATATTCAGTTTTTTTGTAATTTTATACAGAGTGAAAATCAATATTGAACCAAAACACGGTGCTGCATCAGTGGCATTGATGCGCGAAT
Source organism: Acinetobacter sp. YH12138 (assembly GCF_015218525.1). Lineage (NCBI taxonomy): Bacteria > Pseudomonadati > Pseudomonadota > Gammaproteobacteria > Moraxellales > Moraxellaceae > Acinetobacter > Acinetobacter sp. YH12138. The sequence continues at coordinate 602,400 of NZ_CP048670.1, forward strand.
CTGTTGCTGCTCGTCTAAGTCAAAAGGAACTGTGAGTAGTTGAGCGCCTTCTTCCGCGGTGATTGCTAAAATTTGACCACGGCTGTTGCTTGCTCCAGCATGACCCCAAGTTTGACGCTTTTCACCATGCCAGCCTTGTTGTGCTGCACCCAGTACAGCACATTGACTATCCATGGCACGAGCTTGCAGTAACAACTGCCAGTGCATTTCACCCGTGGTATAAGTAAAAGCTGCAGGCGCCGTTAAAATGTTTGCACCTTGGCTACGAAGTTTCAAAGCCAGTTCAGGAAAGCGCAAGTCGTAGCACACCATCAGGCCAATATTGCCAAAAGGTGTTGTTGCAACTACGGTTTCAGTACCAGGTTCAAAAAATTTTGATTCTTGATAGCCACCGACAGCGTCACCAACTTGCACATCAAATAAATGAATTTTGTCATAACGTGCTTCGGTACGTTCAGGGCTGATACACAGGCTGACAGTACGGACACGGCCATCTTGAATGATTGAACCATCTGGACGATAAGGGCATGGGAGTGTGCCCGCAACAATCCAAAGTTGATAACGATGTGCGAGTTGTTCTAGTCGCTGCTGAATACTTTCAAATTGCGCCGCGGTTTCGCGTTGTTTACCAGCGGCAAAGCAGACAAAATTTTCAGGAAATACAATGAGACTCGCACCTTGAGCCTGACTTTGTTGCATCAATGACTCGATCACTTTGAAGTTATCTTCAATGTCATTTTGAGAATTCATTTGTGCAACGGAAAGTAAAGTCATGCGAAGAGTGTCTCTGCTGTGATTAACCTAAATTAGACATTTTGCTGCTTGGGTTGCTCTAGATTGTCCTGCTCTTTTTGCAGTTGTTTGACCAAAGGCTCAAACATATTTTGGTTGCTATCATTTAGTTTCATCAGCGTTTTGTGTGCATCTAAAACCGTATTCAGCATATTGCTATGGGTAATGTGTTCTTCCATAAGTGCGCGAGTGCATACACTTGGATCACCACAATAATTCAAAATAACAAACACTTGACCTAAACCCATGCTATTGGCAAGCGTTGTGATATCAGAGTTTGTAGACAACATTACCGCTTGGATATGGTGAACTTGTTTGAGCTTCAAACCCAGTTTCGCCAAAATGCCAAGAACAGTACTATCGATAAATGTCGTTTGGGTTAAATCAACGATTGCACCGACGACATTTTGTTGCTGTTCAATTTTGTTTAATAACTTGTCTAGACTAATACAAGATTGGGCACGCACTTCGCCAATAAGCTTAAAAATATGCGTTCCGTTCAAGCTTGCATATTCAACATGACCTGTTGACATATAAATGCCATTTGCAGAGAAGGATAGTAAATTATCCCATAGGGGCACAGCTTACTCAAGTAGCCGAGTATGATCAGAAAGTCTTATTCGGTTTAAGTAGTTGATTTCGTGATTAATTGATTCGACGTAAACTTAGGATGGCAATATCATCAGCAACATGGTCTGGTGCTTGAAATGATTGATTTTGCAAGTGATAGACCAATTGACCTAGCTGTTCATTCAATCCACCGTCAAAAGGTTCAAGTGCGCCATCCGAGCAAATTACAAAGCGTGAATAACGATTTAAGGTAAATTCAAACTCTTCAACTTCTAGGTCTTCAGTTAAGCCAAGTGGAAAGCTACTGGTATTTAAAATTCGTGCGGGAAGACCGGGTTCAAATAAAATGGCCGGCGGATAATGGCCTGCACTAGACCATTTCAAGACATGCGTATCGAGATTAAGTATTCCCGCAATCATGGTAATGTGCTTTTCAATATTTTCTTGAACCAACATGCCATTGAGCTTTTTGATGAGTTCTCTCGGGGTTTTTGAACGACCGTGGAAAGCAGCCATCCAAGAGGTCAGTAAACTACTCGTCACCCCATGACCAGATACATCTGCAAGATAAAACATGATTTCTTTATCGCTGATTTTCCAGTAATCGTACCAATCACCGGATAAATAGGCTGAAGGCTGGAAGAATGTTTCAATTTTATAGTTGTGGAGTTCAATCGGGTTGGGCAGTAAACGTTTTTGCAAATCTGCAGCAGAAGGGAGATCACGGCTGTCTTGATTGCGTTTGTATTGCGCATCAATTTTAGTGAGTGCCACCTGAAGGTTGGTTGGAATATGGTCCCACACCCATCCTGCTAAAGCACCTTGTTGCCACGCTTGAGCCAATGCAGCGCCCTCATGCTCAAAAGCGAGCACAATGGTAGGAAGTGTCCATTGGTGATTTAAAAAGTCGGCAACATCAGCAATTGCAATGATCGTTGGATCATACAAGTCTAGATCTTCAATGTTAATCATTTGTACGCTAGGAAGCGCATCAAGTACCTGATCTAAATATGGAATATCACGAGTAGGTTGAATGAAATACATAAAGAATTAGATGAATCCTTCGATAGACAATAAGTGTACTATAGCAAGCTAATGATGGCTGGAGGGAAAAACCACACCAGCCAATTGAAAAATTTTATTTATTCAGTTGTTACCGTGTCGGTATCATCTGAAATGCTATCATCAATGAAATCGGTAGAATCATCAGATGAAACGTCTACTGAATTATCTTCAGATTCATCAATATCGTCATCTTCTTCATCAATAAATAGGTTTTCTTCAGCGATACCTTTTTTCTCAGAAATTGAATAATTCAGGCGTTGTAAATAGATGTCGCGAATTTGAGCATATTTATCGCCTTGTAATACACCTTCAATATCCAGTAATTGAGCGCGAGTATCGATTCCACGTAAAGTTTGCTCAGACCAATACGCCATATCATGACCATCAAGCATATATTTCTGTGGACGTCCTTGACTATCTACAGCAAGCCCCACCGTTTGGCGCAATGTGCTTGGACCAAGCACTGGTAGAACAATATAAGGACCAGAAGGAATACCGTAATAACCTAAAGTCGCGCCAAAGTTTTCATCTTCTGTTTCTAGACCTAGACGGCTTGCAGGGTCAGCAAAGCCTAAAGTTGTCAGTGTATTAACAGTAAAACGCCCCAGACTTTTTGCGGCACGTGTCGGTCGTCCTTGAATGAGTTGGTTAAATGCATTCCAAGGTTCGCCCAAATTTTTACGGAATAAACGATAAGATTCACGAATATCCTTAGGAGTTTTTGCTACATATTGCACAGCAGCAGGGCGGGCAATATGGACATCTAAATAATCATTAAATGCGTAAACTTTCCGGTTGATCGGTTGGAAAGGGTCTTTATCTTCTTCTGATTGTGCTGCATTTGCATTTACAGATAATTTTTTTGCAACTTCAGATGACTTGACCATCGCAGCATGCGCAAGTTGTTGCGTTTTTGATTTATTGGCAGCTTCTGAGTCTTGAGCAACAGGTGCTGAAGCCTCGTCATTTGCAAATACAGGTGTTGTTACGACAAGTGACAATAATCCTGCATATAAAAAAGAAGTTTGGCGCATATATAGTCCTGACGCTTTTAGCGCGGCAAAATGTTTGCCGTATAATAAGTAAAAACGTTCAAATAATCCTGATTTATTACTATTAAACCAAATTTGATCAAAATATGAATGAAAAAATGTAATTTGAGTGAAAAATGTGCGCTCAAAATAATTATTTAAAAAAAGGTGTTGCGTTGGATCAGAAATGCTGTAGAATGCACATCCATCGGCGGTGATGAAGATTAAAACTTCTGATAAAACAATGACTTGGTTGAATTGATTAAGTTGGGTTTTGTTTTTTAAGTTTAAAAATAATTTGAATTACTAGTTGACTCTTTAGAAATAAAGAGTAATATAGCCGACCTAGCTTGATGGTGACGAACCAACAAGAAGATCATTAAGAGATTATGAAGAACAACTTGTGTGGATTTTTACTGATTGATTGATCGAAATTATTTTCATTGATTAATGGTAGAAATTACTCGAAGTTTATTTGAGCAAATTTTTGTCAGTAATTGATGAGCCAAGATTGGTACACTATATGTACTATTGATTTTAAACTGAAGAGTTTGATCATGGCTCAGATTGAACGCTGGCGGCAGGCTTAACACATGCAAGTCGAGCGGGAATAGGTAGCTTGCTACCGATTTCTAGCGGCGGACGGGTGAGTAATGCTTAGGAATCTGCCTATTAGTGGGGGACAACATTTCGAAAGGGATGCTAATACCGCATACGTCCTACGGGAGAAAGCAGGGGATCTTCGGACCTTGCGCTAATAGATGAGCCTAAGTCGGATTAGCTAGTTGGTGGGGTAAAGGCCTACCAAGGCGACGATCTGTAGCGGGTCTGAGAGGATGATCCGCCACACTGGGACTGAGACACGGCCCAGACTCCTACGGGAGGCAGCAGTGGGGAATATTGGACAATGGGGGGAACCCTGATCCAGCCATGCCGCGTGTGTGAAGAAGGCCTTTTGGTTGTAAAGCACTTTAAGCGAGGAGGAGGCTACTTTGGTTAATACCTAGAGATAGTGGACGTTACTCGCAGAATAAGCACCGGCTAACTCTGTGCCAGCAGCCGCGGTAATACAGAGGGTGCGAGCGTTAATCGGATTTACTGGGCGTAAAGCGTGCGTAGGCGGCTTTTTAAGTCGGATGTGAAATCCCCGAGCTTAACTTGGGAATTGCATTCGATACTGGGAAGCTAGAGTATGGGAGAGGATGGTAGAATTCCAGGTGTAGCGGTGAAATGCGTAGAGATCTGGAGGAATACCGATGGCGAAGGCAGCCATCTGGCCTAATACTGACGCTGAGGCACGAAAGCATGGGGAGCAAACAGGATTAGATACCCTGGTAGTCCATGCCGTAAACGATGTCTACTAGCCGTTGGGGCCTTTGAGGCTTTAGTGGCGCAGCTAACGCGATAAGTAGACCGCCTGGGGAGTACGGTCGCAAGACTAAAACTCAAATGAATTGACGGGGGCCCGCACAAGCGGTGGAGCATGTGGTTTAATTCGATGCAACGCGAAGAACCTTACCTGGTCTTGACATAGTAAGAACTTTCCAGAGATGGATTGGTGCCTTCGGGAACTTACATACAGGTGCTGCATGGCTGTCGTCAGCTCGTGTCGTGAGATGTTGGGTTAAGTCCCGCAACGAGCGCAACCCTTTTCCTTATTTGCCATCGGGTTAAGCCGGGAACTTTAAGGATACTGCCAGTGACAAACTGGAGGAAGGCGGGGACGACGTCAAGTCATCATGGCCCTTACGACCAGGGCTACACACGTGCTACAATGGTCGGTACAAAGGGTTGCTACTCCGCGAGGAGATGCTAATCTCAAAAAGCCGATCGTAGTCCGGATTGGAGTCTGCAACTCGACTCCATGAAGTCGGAATCGCTAGTAATCGCGGATCAGAATGCCGCGGTGAATACGTTCCCGGGCCTTGTACACACCGCCCGTCACACCATGGGAGTTTGTTGCACCAGAAGTAGGTAGTCTAACCGTAAGGAGGACGCTTACCACGGTGTGGCCGATGACTGGGGTGAAGTCGTAACAAGGTAGCCGTAGGGGAACCTGCGGCTGGATCACCTCCTTAACGAAAGATTGACGATTGGTAAGAATCCACAACAAGTTGTTCTTCATGACGATGTATCTGAGGGTCTGTAGCTCAGTTGGTTAGAGCACACGCTTGATAAGCGTGGGGTCACAAGTTCAAGTCTTGTCAGACCCACCACTACTGACAAAGTACGGAAAATCAGAACATTGACTTATTGATAAGCTGGGGACTTAGCTTAGTTGGTAGAGCGCCTGCTTTGCACGCAGGAGGTCAGGAGTTCGACTCTCCTAGTCTCCACCATACATTCCTTCGGAATGTATAAAGAACGAAGCTAAAATAAACAATCAAACGATTGTTAGCTTAGTCCTTAAGCGATCAAGTGTTTAGGTTATAGAGCTTAGCAACAAAGTGGCGTATGATTCGCTCCATTGTTATTAAGCTCTGTGATTTATCACAGTTTCCTGACCTGACGAAGGCTGGAAAAAATCATTAACAGAATATATTTGAGTTGAAATAATTTGTTCATACTCGTTTGATTTAACCTAACAAGCAATTGTGAAAGTTGAATGAAATGAGTTACTAGCGAAATTAACTGAATCAAGCGTTTTGGTATATGAATCTAATTGAAGCTGTACAGTGCTTAAGTGCACGGAACAACGAACTGTGAGAGAAGCCAGTTTACTGGTGGATCTTGTTGCTACACTGACTTGTAGGTGTAACGACTGTTTGGGGTTGTATAGTCAAGTAATTAAGTGCATGTGGTGGATGCCTTGGCAGTCAGAGGCGATGAAAGACGTAATAGCCTGCGATAAGCTCCGGGGAGGCGGCAAATATCCTGTGATCCGGAGATTTCTGAATGGGGAAACCCACCCGCTATAAGGCGGGTATCATAAACTGAATACATAGGTTTATGAGGCGAACGAGGGGAAGTGAAACATCTCAGTACCCTTAGGAAAAGAAATCAATTGAGATTCCCTCAGTAGCGGCGAGCGAACGGGGAAAAGCCCATTAAGTTATCTAAGCTTTAGTGGAACGCTCTGGGAAGTGCGACCATAGTAGGTGATAGTCCTGTACACGAAAGGGCTTAGATAATGATGTCGAGTAGGGCGAGGCACGTGAAACCTTGTCTGAATATGGGGGGACCATCCTCCAAGGCTAAATACTCCTGACTGACCGATAGTGAACCAGTACCGTGAGGGAAAGGCGAAAAGAACCCCTGTGAGGGGAGTGAAATAGATCCTGAAACCGCATGCATACAAGCAGTGGGAGCCAACTTGTTTGGTGACTGCGTACCTTTTGTATAATGGGTCAGCGACTTACATTCAGTAGCAAGGTTAACCGATTAGGGGAGCCGTAGAGAAATCGAGTCTTAATAGGGCGTTTAGTTGCTGGGTGTAGACCCGAAACCGGGTGATCTATCCATGAGCAGGTTGAAGGTTGGGTAACACTAACTGGAGGACCGAACCCACTGTCGTTGAAAAGCCAGGGGATGACTTGTGGATAGGGGTGAAAGGCTAATCAAACTCGGTGATAGCTGGTTCTCCCCGAAAGCTATTTAGGTAGCGCCTCGGACGAATACCATTGGGGGTAGAGCACTGTTTCGGCTAGGGGGTCATCCCGACTTACCAAACCGATGCAAACTCCGAATACCAATGAGTACTATCCGGGAGACAGACTGCGGGTGCTAACGTCCGTAGTCAAGAGGAAAACAATCCAGACCGCCAGCTAAGGCCCCAAAATTATAGTTAAGTGGGAAACGATGTGGGAAGGCATAGACAGCTAGGAGGTTGGCTTAGAAGCAGCCACCCTTTAAAGAAAGCGTAATAGCTCACTAGTCGAGTCGGCCTGCGCGGAAGATGTAACGGGGCTAAAACTATATGCCGAAGCTGCGGATTTACACATTAGTGTAAGTGGTAGGGGAGCGTTCTGTAAGCCGATGAAGGTGGATTGAGAAGTCTGCTGGAGGTATCAGAAGTGCGAATGCTGACGTGAGTAACGACAAAACGGGTGAAAAACCCGTTCGCTGAAAGACCAAGGGTTCCAGTCCAACGTTAATCGGGGCTGGGTGAGTCGACCCCTAAGGCGAGGCCGAGAGGCGTAGTCGATGGGAAATTGGTTAATATTCCAATACTTCAGTGTAATGCGATGAGAGGACGGAGAAGGTTAAGTCAGCCTGGCGTTGGTTGTCCAGGTGAAAGGAAGTAGGCATGTATCTTAGGCAAATCCGGGGTACTCTATGCTGAGATCTGACAGCAAGCTGTACTTGTACAGTGAAGTGGCTGATACCATACTTCCAGGAAAAGTCTCTAAGCTTCAGTTACACTGGAATCGTACCCGAAACCGACACAGGTGGTCAGGTCGAGTAGACCAAAGCGCTTGAGAGAACTCTGCTGAAGGAACTAGGCAAAATGGTACCGTAACTTCGGGAGAAGGTACGCTGCTTTTGGTGATGGAACTTGCTTCCTGAGCTGAGAGCAGCCACAGAAACCAGGCCCCTGCAACTGTTTATTAAAAACATAGCACTCTGCAAACACGAAAGTGGACGTATAGGGTGTGATGCCTGCCCGGTGCTGGAAGGTTAATTGATGGGGTTAGCGTAAGCGAAGCTCTTGATCGAAGCCCCAGTAAACGGCGGCCGTAACTATAACGGTCCTAAGGTAGCGAAATTCCTTGTCGGGTAAGTTCCGACCTGCACGAATGGCATAATGATGGGGGCGCTGTCTCCAGCAGAGGCTCAGTGAAATCGAAATCGCCGTGAAGATGCGGTGTACCCGCGGCTAGACGGAAAGACCCCGTGAACCTTTACTGCAGCTTGACATTGAACTTTGATCTTACTTGTGTAGGATAGGTGGGAGGCTTTGAAACCGAGACGCTAGTTTCGGTGGAGCCAATCTTGAAATACCACCCTGGTAATATTGAGGTTCTAACTCTGTCCCGTTATCCGGGACGAGGACCATGTCTGGTGGGTAGTTTGACTGGGGCGGTCTCCTCCTAAAGAGTAACGGAGGAGTACGAAGGTGCGCTCAGCGTGGTCGGAAATCACGCGTAGAGTATAAAGGCAAAAGCGCGCTTAACTGCGAGACCCACAAGTCGAGCAGGTACGAAAGTAGGTCTTAGTGATCCGGTGGTTCTGTATGGAAGGGCCATCGCTCAACGGATAAAAGGTACTCTGGGGATAACAGGCTGATACCGCCCAAGAGTTCATATCGACGGCGGTGTTTGGCACCTCGATGTCGGCTCATCTCATCCTGGGGCTGAAGCAGGTCCCAAGGGTATGGCTGTTCGCCATTTAAAGAGGTACGCGAGCTGGGTTTAGAACGTCGTGAGACAGTTCGGTCCCTATCTACCGTGGGCGCTGGAAATTTGAGAGGATCTGCTCCTAGTACGAGAGGACCAGAGTGGACGAACCTCTGGTGTACCGGTTGTGACGCCAGTCGCATCGCCGGGTAGCTATGTTCGGAAGGGATAACCGCTGAAAGCATCTAAGCGGGAAGCCTACCTCAAGATAAGATTTCCCTTGGACTTTATGTCCACTAAAGAGCCGTTGAAGACTACGACGTTGATAGGTTGGATGTGGAAGTGCGGTGACGCATGAAGCTGACCAATACTAATTGCTCGTGAGGCTTGACTATACAACACCCAAACAGTTGTATAAATAGCATCAATTGATTCACATATAATCAATCAAACTTGATTTAGTTGAAAAGCTAGATAAAATGAACACCTTAAATTAACTCAAGTACTTCTGTTAATAACTCATTTGGTAGAAAACTTAGCACGAAGAGCACTGCTCTGAGATTAGACTAAGCAAGTATCCATAACAGTTGTGCTGGCGACAATAGCAAGAGTGAACCACCTGATCCCTTCCCGAACTCAGAAGTGAAACCTCTTAGCGCTGATGGTAGTGTGGGGTTACCCATGTGAGAGTAAGTCATCGCCAGCTCATTATTCTAAACACCCCCTTCAAAGCGAAGGGGGTGTTTTTTTATGCGTGAAGAAAAAGGGAAAGAAAATGGAGAGGGAAATAGAATGAAATTAATAATATATCTAATTAAATAATTCATTTCTAAGGTGAATTGTTCCTAATAAAAGAATAAATTAGCTGAATAATGAGTCTAAAAAAGACAAAAAATCGGGCGTTCTGTTCAAAATTATGCTATAAAAAATAAAACGGCATAAAAATTGCTTATAAAGTGCGGTTAATTATAGGGGGAGTTATTAATGAAATTAGCGATGGGGTTAAAGGTTGCCAATTCCTTATCATTAACACCTCAATTACAACAAGCCATTCGTTTATTACAGCTTTCAAGTTTGGAGTTGGAACAAGAAATTCAAATCCAACTTGACAGTAATCCTCTATTAGAGAAAGTAGAAGAACAAAATACCGTTGAAAGTTTGAATAGCTTACAAGAGCAAGAAAGGGACAATAAAGACTTAACCAATGAATTAAATGCCGATCATTTACCTGATGAGTTACCGGTAGATACGGAGTGGGATGATGTTTATACCCATCAACCCACAAGTTTAGGTGCCGCTGAGTTTGAAGAGCGCGAAGATAATCGTCAGGGTCATCAAAGTTTACAAGCGCATATGCTTGAGCAAGTTAATCTTTTACACTTTTCTATGATCGATAAATTAATTGCACACTGTATTATCGATGCATTAGATAACAAAGGTTTTTTAGATTGTGAATTAAATGAAATTACCCAATCGGTTCAGCATCTTTTAGACTCTATGGATTATGAAGAAGAAGTCGAAGATGACGAAGTTTTGGTGGTTTTAAAGCATATTCAGCGTCTAGATCCTGTGGGGGTAGGCTCACGCAATCTTGCTGAATGTCTAATGGTACAAGTTGAAAATCTTCCTGAGCATATCGAATATCGATATGAAGCTATTTTATTATTGAAAAATTATGAATTGCTGATTAGTAATGAATTACCCAAGTTGATTAAGCAAACCGGTTTAAATACGGAACAGCTTAAACTAGCCATTTCTTTGTTAAAAACATTAAAGGCACATCCAGGGCAAGAATTTGAAGATAAAGATTCAGACTATCAAATTCCAGATGTTGTGGTCTTAAAAAAGAATGAACATTGGTTGGTTCAATTAAATCCTGATGTAATGCCAAAACTACGGGTAAATTCTTTTTATGCCAATATGATCAAGCGTGCTGATCAAAGCGATGACAATCAATATTTACGTAATCAAATGCTTGAAGCTAAGAATTTCATTAAAAGCATTGATGAACGACATAAAACTTTATTAAAAGTGGCAACTTGTATTGTTGAGCATCAACGAGCATTCTTTGAACAAGGGCCTGAGGCAATGAAGCCTTTGGTACTGCGTGATATTGCGGAAGAAGTTGAACTCCATGAATCCACAGTTTCCCGTGTAACTACAAATAAATATATGCTCACACCACGTGGATTATTTGAGTTGAAATACTTCTTCTCAAGTCATGTTGGAACGTCATCGGGTGGGGAAGCGTCTTCGACTGCAATCCGTGCAAAAATTAAAAAGTTGATTGCAGAAGAAAATACACGTAAACCTTTGTCTGATAATGCAATTGCAGTGTTGCTTAATGCAGAAGGTATTGATGTTGCTCGTCGTACGGTTGCGAAGTATCGTGAATCGTTACATATTCCATCATCTTCAGAGCGAAAAGTGTTGATCTAAATTTGAAAATCTGACTATTCTAGAGGTTCATTATGACGAAATAATGAATCTCTTTTTTTTATAAGGAATAGCCGAAATGATCTGATCGTGTAAATGTATGCTTCGCATATTGAGTTGGATAATTCGGCTTGAACTTTTCAGGTCCTGAAAGAAGGTGAGGGATAGAATTATGCAGATTACAATTCGTGGCCACCATTTAACAATTACGCCAGCAATAGAAGAAAATATTCGTCTTAAATTTGCGGAAATGACCAAACATTTAGATCAGGTCAATAGTATGCAAGTTAAGTTGACTAAAGATCATCAAGTTGATAAACGTTCAAAAAAAGGCAGTGATAATCATATTGCAGAAGCGATTATACGATTACCCGGGACCGAACTTTTTGCGCAAGCTTGCGCTGATGATATGTATACCTCGATCAAAAAATTGTCTGAAAAATTAAAAAAACAATTGCATAAACATCGAAAAATGCAGCTCATTTATATGCCTTTAACGGTTTAGATTGTACATTGTACAAAAAGAGGTTTTTTATAACCTCTTTTTTTATATATATAATGTATGTGACTAATGAATTATTTTTTAGATTTATAGTAAAATGACGGGTTTTACACCGTTAGTCCTATATGGGGTCTTGTGATGAATAGTGAACAGCTCACTGAAATTTTAAAAGCTGCTTTTCCAGAAGCTGAGGTTGCAGTTAGTGGGCAAGGCGGCAAATATGATCTACGCATCGTCGATGATCAATTTGAAGGCAAACGTCCTGTTGCTCGTCAACAATCTGTTTATGCACCTTTGAACTCCTACATTGCCAGCGGTGAAGTACATGCAGTAACAATTCGTGCAATGACCAAAGAAGAATGGCGCAAAGCAAGCTTATTCGGAGCTTAATAATTAATGGATAAATTTCTGATTCAGGGCGGTACTAAGCTCGAAGGTGAAGTTCGTATTTCTGGTGCGAAAAATGCTGCATTGCCATTACTCGCTGCAACTATCCTTGCGGATACACCTATTACATTAACCAATGTTCCAAATCTAAAAGATGTGAACACCTTAGTGAAATTGATCGCAGGTTTAGGTGTTCAAATCAGTTATGAAGGTGATACGGTTAAGGCAGATACTTCTAGCTTAGATAACCAATTTGCACCATATGAACTCGTGAAAACCATGCGTGCATCTATTTTGGTGCTTGGGCCGTTATTGGCGCGCTATGGTAGTGCAAAAGTGTCTTTGCCGGGTGGATGTGCAATTGGTTCACGCCCTGTAGATCAACATTTAAAAGCTTTAGAAGCACTTGGTGCTGAGATCGAAGTTGAAGCAGGTTATGTGCATGCCAAAGTGGATGGTCGTCTAAAAGGTGGCGAAGTTGTCTTTGATATGGTCACAGTTGGTGGTACTGAAAATATTCTAACTGCTGCGGTTCTTGCAGACGGTGTCACCACGATTCGTAACGCGGCTCGTGAACCTGAAATTACCGATCTTGCTAATATGTTGATTAAGATGGGTGCAAAAATCGAAGGTTTAGACACAGATACTTTGGTTGTTACAGGTGTTGAAAGCTTACATGGCTGTGAATATGCCGTTGTTGCAGATCGTATCGAGACAGGTTCTTATCTTGCTGCTGCGGCAATAACTGGCGGTAAAATCAAAACCACGCATACAGATCCAAACTTGTTGGAGTCTGTACTGGATAAATTTGAAGAAATGGGCGCGGAAGTTACGCGCGGCGAAGATTGGATTGAACTGGATATGATGGGTAAGCGCCCGAAAGCAGTAAGTTTCCAGACTTTACCACATCCAGAATTTCCTACCGATATGCAAGCACAGCTGATGGCGGTGAATGCAATTGGTCGTGGTTTTGCCACAATTTCAGAAACGATTTTTGAAAACCGTTTCATGCATGTACCTGAATTAGCACGTATGGGTGCCAATATTCAGGTTGAAGGTAATGATGCTGTTGTTACAGGTGTAGAGAAATTATCTGCTGCACCGGTGATGGCAACTGATTTACGAGCTTCTTTCTCATTGGTTTTAGCAGCACTTGCCGCTGATGGGGAAACGTTGATTGACCGTATCTATCATATTGACCGTGGTTATGAAGATGTTGAAGCGAAGTTACAAGGTTTAGGTGCCCAAATTAAGCGAGTAAGTTAATGAGCGATATGAGAAACGATGATCCCAATTTTGACGTAATGGGCAATTTTGATCATGGTTTAACTTTAGCATTAAGTAAGGGACGTATCTTAAAAGAAACTTTGCCATTGTTGGAGACAGCTGGCATTAACTTATTGGAAGATCCGGATAAATCTCGTAAGTTAATTTTTCCAACGACCCATAAGCACGTACGTATTTTAATTTTACGTGCTTCTGATGTACCAACTTATGTTGAAAATGGTGCTGCAGATATTGGGGTGGCAGGTAAAGATGTGCTGATGGAACATGGTGCACAAAATGTGTATGAACCATTGGACTTAAAAATTGCCAACTGTAAGTTAATGACGGCTGGTAAAGTCGGCATGGTTCGTCCGAAAGGTCGTTTAAAGATTGCAACTAAGTACGTCAATTTAACCCGTCAATATTATGCAAGCTTAGGCGAGCAAGTTGATGTGATCAAACTGTATGGTTCTATGGAACTTGCACCTTTGGTTGGTTTAGGTGATTACATCGTCGATGTTGTGGATACAGGGAACACTTTACGTGCCAATGGTTTAGAGCCTTTGGAAGAAATCTGTAAAGTGTCTTCACGTTTAATCGTGAACAAAGCAAGCTTTAAACGTAAACAAATTTTGTTGAATCCAATTCTTGCACAGCTAGAAAAAGCCGTGGAAGAACGCGAGCAAGCAAAAAAAGCATAAGTTGTTAAGTTTCTAGCTATGCTGATCAAACCGCTCAAATTTGGGCGGTTTTTTTATGAAAACTGAAAAATAATGATAAAACTGTATTTTCATCAATTTTAACGAAAGTTATTTTCAATAAAACTCCACATGAACACATGCGATAGATGTCCACAAGCTGCTGTAAAACAGGTAAACTAATCTTTTCCAATAGATTACCTTGTGGGTAAATTGATGCGACGTTTATCGACTCAAGATCAAAACTTCAAGCAAGCTTTTGCTGACTTGTTGGCTTTTGAAACTGTGAATGATCCAGAACTTTTAAAAACCGTTGACCAAATCATTGCTGATGTTCGTCAGCATGGTGATGCTCATGTTCTTAAATTGACACAGCAGTTCGATCGACATCCAGCGCATCAATTCTCAGAATTAGAGCTGACACAAGAACAGCTGAAAGCAGCATTTGATGGTTTAAGTTCAGAAGTGCGTGAAGCCTTAGAACTTGCTGCGAACCGTGTTCGTGAATTTCACCAAGCACAAAAGCAAGACGGCTGGACCTATGTTGATGCTTTAGGAAATACCCTTGGTCAAAAGGTCACACCGCTGGACCGTGTAGGTATCTATGTACCAGGCGGTTTAGCTTCTTATCCGTCTTCTGTATTGATGAATGCTGTACCTGCGCATGTTGCTGGCGTGCCTGAAATTATTATGGTGGTGCCTGCGCCGAATGGTGATTTGAATCCATTGGTTTTGGCAGCAGCTTACTTAGCCGGCGTACACCGTGTATTTACCATTGGCGGCGCGCAAGCGGTTGCAGCATTGGCTTATGGTACAGAAACTATTCCATCTGTGGACAAAATTACTGGCCCGGGCAACCGTTTTGTTGCTGCAGCAAAACGTGCAGTATTTGGTCAAGTCGGTATTGATATGATTGCAGGGCCATCCGAAATTTTGGTCTATGCAGAAGGTCAAAACAACGCTGAATGGCTGGCGATGGATTTATTGTCGCAGGCGGAACATGACACAGTGGCTCAAGCGGTGTTCATTACGCCAGATGCGGATCTTTTAAATCAAGTAGAACAATGGATTGAAAAGCATTTAGAAGCTTTGCCTAAAGCAGATATCGCGCGCACTTCAATTGAAAATCGCGGCGCATTAGTTTTAGTCGAAGACCGTGCTGAAGGTGCTGAACTGATTAACCAAGTTGCACCTGAACATTTGATGCTGTGTTTAGACGAAGCGCAGGAAATGGCTGAAGATATCCGCCATGCCGGCGCGATTTTCATGGGTCGATATACACCAGAAGCGATTGGTGATTACTGTGCAGGTCCAAACCACGTGTTGCCTACTTCTGGCACAGCGCGTTTCTCATCACCGCTTGGTGTATATGATTTCCAAAAGCGCTCAAGTTTAATCATGTGTTCTGAAGCTGGCGTGAAAACTTTAGCGAAAACGGCTGATACATTAGCGCAGCAGGAAAACTTAGATGCGCATGCGCGATCAGCACGCTATCGTTATCAGTAATAAAATATAGACTAGGTGAAAAACTTAGTTTTCCAAAACTATAAACCTCTCCCTAACCCTCTCCTGAAAGGAGAGGGGAAATCTCATAAAATGAATATTCCTCTCCCTGAACGAGCTTTAAGTATTCCTTTAAAGCGAAGTGCAAGAGAGGTTAGGAGAGGGTGAAAAAGAGCAAAATAAAATGCCAAATATTACCTCTGAACAAATGCGTTTTTGGAGCCCTGATGTACGTGAATTAGAACCGTACACACCGGGTGAACAGCCTAAAATCCAAAATATTTTAAAACTCAATACCAATGAAAACCCATATCCGCCATCGCCAAAAGTGGTGGATGCAGTACAAAAAGTATTGGCAAATTCTGCTGATGTTTTACGTTTATATCCAGATCCAGATGCGTCTGAGTTAAAGCAAGCGATTGCAAAACAGCAGCATGTACCTGTTGAGCAGGTCTTTGTCGGCAATGGCTCGGACGAAGTGCTGGCGCACATTTTTAAAGCCTTTTTTGTGCAAGAGCTGCCGGTTTTGTATCCAGATATTACCTACAGTTTTTATCCGGTTTATAGCCAATTTTTTGGCATTGCGGCCAATACTAAAATTATACCGCTCAATGATGCCTTTGAAATTGTGGTGGATGACTATAAACAGCCGAATGGCGGCATCATCATTACCAATCCGAATGCACCAACCAGCATTGCTTTAGGTTTGTCTGCAATTGAGGAAGTGCTGCAAGCTAACCCGAATTCAGTGGTTGTGATTGATGAGGCGTATGTCGATTTCGGTGCGGAATCTGCTGTAGCTTTGGTTGCCAAATATGAAAACCTTGTGGTCTGTCAAACCACGTCTAAGTCGCGTTCATTGGCCGGTTTGCGTGTCGGTTTCGCGATTGCGCAGCCGCATTTAATCGCAGCGCTTGAGGCGGTCAAAAACAGCTTTAACTCTTATCCGATGGACCGTTTTGCGATTGCAGCAGCAGTGGCATCATTTGAGGATCAAGCCTATTTTGAAGCGCAAAATGCCAAGGTGATTGCGAGCCGTGAAAAACTTGTAGAGCAGCTGTCTGAGCTAGGCTTTAAAGTATTACCGTCTGCGGCAAACTTTATTTTTGCATCATTGCCAAATAAAGATGCAGGTGAGTTGGCTGCTGAATTACGCGAACGCGGGATTATTGTGCGTTACTTCAATAAGCCGCGGATTAATCAATTCCTACGTATCACTATTGGTACAGATGAACAAAATCAGCGCCTTATGGATACGCTTAAAAACGATATTTTGGCTTGATTGCTGCAAGCTACTATAAAATTTAAATCTACCCTAATCTTCCTTTCGAAAAGGTGAGAAGCACTGCTTCGCAAGGAGAGGGTTATAAAAAAGCGATTCAATTGAATCGCTTTTTTGTTTAATCTGGCGTATACCACGTATTTAACAAATCCAGCATCGCTTCGACTTTATCAAAGCATTCTTGATATTCAGCATCGCAATCAGATGCGATGGTGATTCCGCCGCCTGCCCACAGCGAAACCTGATCTTGGTATTTTTGAATAGAGCGAATCAAAATATTCCAAGAACCCATGCCGTCGTGATTAAAATAACCCATTGAGCCGCAATAGGCACCGCGTGGAGCACCTTCAAGTTCATTAATAATTTGCATCGCACGGATTTTAGGCGCGCCGGTAATCGAACCGCCCGGCAGTGCTGACATCAGAACCTCAAAAGGGTTTACATCGGTTTTCAGCACGGCCTCTACTTCACTGACCATGTGATGCACCTGATTAAAGCTTTCAATATCAAAAAGTTTTGGTGTTTTTACAGAGCCTGTTTCAGCATAAACACTCAAATCATTACGCAGTAAATCGACAATCATGACATTCTCGGCCATATCTTTTTCAGATGATTTTAATCGTTGTTTTGAGTGCGCATCTAAAACTGGATCTTCATAGCGAGGCATCGTGCCTTTGATTGGTTTAGTAATAATCTTGCGTTTAGGCTTAAAATCTATAAAAAGTTCAGGCGAACAACTTAAAATTTCAAAATCATTAATACGTAAGTAGCCTGAATATGGTGCATCAGTCAGTGACCAAAATTCTTGAGCGGTATCTAAGAGTGAACCGTTTGCTTGAGCTGTGAATTCTTGTGTTAAATTAATTTGATAGCAATCACCCGCTTTAATATATTCCTGCACTTGATCAAAGGCTTTCGTGTAGTCTGACTTAGACCATCTTGCAGTACATTTTTGTCTTAATTTAAATTGATTCTGAGTGATCTCTGTTTGAATGAACTGATCAATGTAGTCGTAAATCTTAGCTGCAGAATGATCTGAACTATAAAAATACCAACCATCATTCTCTAATTTTAAAAAACTGGAAAATTGTCCTAAAAACAAGCGAGGTTGCGCTTTGGCGTGCAAGGAAATCTGTTGCTGCGCTGCATAATCATAGCTAATAAAACCAGCCCAGCCCCCAGAAAACCCGCTGCCTAAGTTTGAATATAAATCTTGGAAGGCAATATTTTGCAAGGGCTGAGTATCAGATTCCTCATATTGATCTAAATTGGTACGGACATAAGCTTTAAGTTCATCATTCTTCAATTGTTGATATTGATTTGCCAAAAAGCAAATAACAGGTTGGTTTTGATCTTCTAAAAAAATCACATGTGACAAGGGTACAAGCGCTTGCAAAATATTTTGAGCACTAACATTTTGTTTGAGAATAAATTTTTTAAAAGAAATTGGTTTTTGCATCAACAGAAAAATTAACTTTAAAGACTAAAATGGATTTTATACCATTCCTAATTCATTTGGTTTGCAAATACCGTTTATCGGTAAGAATTAGATTGCGACCAACAACAGTTGAACAAATTTCAGCTTGGATATAATTTAATCGAGCGAGCAAACAACTCAAGGAAAGATTTAGCAGTTGTCACAAAATAATATTACAGCTGAATAAATCGAGTGGTTGAAAATCAAAAAAAATAAATACTCTTGGGAGAGTACCGTATGAAAAATTTCACTAAATTAGCTCTAGTTTCTTCAATCGCATTTAGTGCGAATGCTATGGCTATGCAAGCAATGGACGATGCTGCACTTAGTTCAACCACTGGTCAAGATGGTATTAACATCGGGATTGGTATCTCTAAAATTGAAATTGAAAAACTTTTCATTCATGATAACGACGGTTTAACGGATACAGCTAAGGGCGGTACAAGTACTGCTGGTGCGATCGTTATTCAAGGTAACAAGAAAGCTGGTGATCCTTTAGAAAATAAAGGTATCGTTATTGGTGCAAACTATGATAACGGTGGAGCTTATCTTCTCGCTTCTCGCAATTTAGCTGATTTACGTATTGATACTGATGCTGGTACTGGTGCAAATGGTGCATTTATTAACATCGCAGCTGATGTTTCTGGTTTAGATATCAAAATCGGTGAAATTGGCGTAACAGCATCTGGTACAGCGGGTACTACAGGCATTCGCCGTGGTGGTGACGATAACAACTACAATGCAATTTTATCTGGCCTTTCTCTAAAAACGGGTCCAATGACTGCAAATGTTCAGTTGGGTGCTGCTCCACAAGGTGCAATGATTAAACTGAGTACGACAATGGTTGGTGGCTTAGAAATTAAAGATCTGGGTATCCTAGATGCATCAACTAAAACGGCTACACGCGAAGCAGGTGAAATCTTTATCGAAAGCATCAAAGTTGCTGATGCTAATAAAACCGACTTAACGATTAACCAAGATGTTCGTGTTTATGGTAAAGAAGGCACAAACAATGGTTATATTCAAATGGTAAGCAACTCTGGTCCAATTGATAACTATGTGAAAGGTATTCATTTAGGAAGTAAAGACGCTGGTTCAATTGGTGATATCGAAGTTCAAGGCTTACAAACGTTCTACAGCCCAGCAATGGGTGTATATAACCAAGGTTCTGTAATTACAATTTCTAGTAAGTAATTTAGAATAAAAATAAGGCGCGTGTTGATCACGCGCTTTTTTTTACAAAAAAGTGCGGAATGACCCAATAAAGCATAAAAAAATGCTGTTTTTTTATAAAAAAAAAGGTATCTTGCATTATACATGGATGTAGAGCAATAGCTCTAAAAAATAATGAAAAAAGGCACATCATTGCCGATAACTAAAAGTTAGAAGATATGTTAGAGATAGCAGTAGGCTCGGCATTGATGTATTACTTTGCCAAAGAGTCCTTTGATTTAAAAGAAAAGCCAGTCGGAACAGTTCACTATACCGAAACATTGGATTCACGAAATGATTCCTTTACTCGGATGCACCGTGAATCTGTAAAAATTAAACCTGCCATAGAAGATCAATTTCGAGGTATCGTTCGGCAAGCATACGACTACAGTTGTGGTTCAGCGGCCTTAACCACTTTATTAAATGGTTATGTCGGGACACAGCTAACTGAGCAACAGACCATGAATGGTTTGCTGAAATTTGGTGAAACTGAAAAAATTATCGAACGCCGAAGTTTCTCCTTATTAGACATGAAACGTTTTGTCGCTGCTGTCGGGCTAGACAGTGGGGGGTACAAAGGTGAGTTTTCAGATCTAGTTAAGCAAGGTCAGCCTGCGATTGTTCCTATTTCATATGCTGGTTTTAAACATTTTGTGGTTTTTAAAGCCTATAAAGATGGGCGTGTTTATGTTGCAGATCCAGCTCTGGGCAATATCAGTTTCGATGAAGTTAGATTCCAAGAAATATGGGAAAACAACACATTATTCTTAATCAACGTTGCGCCTGAGCAGCGTAAAAATTTATTAGCTTTGCAAGATTCAGACTTGCGACATGTTGAAGATGCAACCGTGAACCGTTATGCATTGGTTGATATTCAATATCCGCAGTTTTACATGGAAAAAATTGCAGACAAGGCATCTACGATACGACTTGATAAAAACATGAATGAAGAGTCGGAGTCTTATGGTAAATCGAATTACAACTTTCTAAGGCTTTACTACAAAAGTAAATAGTTAGATGAAAGCGTATAACAAAGTGTCAGGATTAAAAAAATAACAACGGTGGGAAGGAACATGAATCGTAAATGGATGAACAAAACACTACTAGCCATGAGTATTCAGGTGGTGATGGGGGTTGCCTATGCAGCTGAAGAGCCAAGCCTTGGAGAATATGATCCAGTTGAACAAGAGACAGTCGTAGAAGAGTCTGTATCTCCTGCTACTGTAAACCAAGCTGATAATGCACAAGAAGCTGCTGCCGAGCCTGAAATTGGACAGTATGAATCTGTTGAAGAGCCAGTACAATCTGAGGCACCACAAGTCGAAAGTGCTACTGCCACTGAAAAGGCATCGACAGCACTTCAACAGCAAGAGGGTGATGCGAGTCAAGAAGCTAACTTACAGGAAGTATTTAGCTCGAATGAACGTCAGTATTCATTGATTAAAAAAGGTGAAATATCATCTTTTTACGATATCGATTATACCTATTACCGTGATACTCAACTTGATATGGAAATGGCACAAGGCCAACTTTATCAACTCCGTGTACAAGAGAATGCAACACACTCAATGACCAATACATTTACCGTGCAATACGGTGTAATGGACAATTTGACATTCTCTGCATCTGTGCCTTTAGTAGCGAAAACTGACTTATTAAAAGATACTTCAACCGCGGGTTTAGGGGATATTTCTTTAGGCGCACGTTGGGAACCCTTCCCATTGAAGCAAGGTCGTTTGCCACTGATTTTATTTGGTAATTTATCTACGAAAACAGGTGATAGTCCATACGAAGTCAATGCAGTAAATGATCTAGCAACAGGTAAAGGTTACTATTCGGCAGGTATCGGTGCGAGTACGCGTAAATATATTGACCCTGTTGTGTTGTTTGCATCTGTTTCAGCTAACTATGGTTTCAAAGAAACGGGTTTAAACCAACGTCGTGGTACACGTGTCATTGAAGAGTTTGAACCGGGAATTAGTGGTGGTTTTGCATTCGGTTTTGCATACTCGTTTAACTACGATGTTTCCCTCACCATGTCATATCAACAAAGTTTCAACACTGGCGCAGAATTTACGTATAGCAGTGGCGAATCCTATTCACCTGCAGACCAAACCAGTTCAACTCTAGCAATTTCTTTAGGTGTACGTGTATCTCCAGATACGATTGTGAATGGTACGGTGGGGCTAGGTTTAACTGAAGATGCACCAGATGTGTCATTAGGACTTTCTTTCCCGTTAGATATTCTAGGTTTTGGAAAAAAACTTCGTTAAGAGGGCTGTCGTATGCGTAAAATTCGACTCAGCCCACTTGTTAGTGCGATCGTTTTAACGGGCTGTTCTAGTGCTGCTTTTGCACAATTGGGTACCAATCTTTCAGTTGATGTACGGTCACTTGCATTAGGGAATGCAGTAACTGCTGATCCTCCGGGGATTAGTGCCGTGCATTTTAACCCTGCAGCATTAACTAAAATTGAAGGTTTGCAAACCGATATGCAGGGGATTATTGCAAACTTTGATATTCAACGTGAATTTACCGTCCCTGCGGGTTATAACGTCTTTGGTTATTCTGATGACCCAATGGTCTGTAATGATGGGCCTGAAGTAACGGCAGATATATGTACGGACTTTAAAGATAAGGTTTCTGGTGATGTTGAATATGCATCCCTATATGTACCTGTCTTAAAAAAGATGGTGGATTTTGGTGCTGGACAACCCATTGCCGCGCCAACGATGGGTATTGCCTACAATCCACCAGGTTCTAAAGCAACATTTGCATCAGCCGTTTATGCGCCTTTGATTGCGGGTTTTGGTGCTGAAAATGGCAACCCCGGTAATTTTATGGGGCAACAAGTTGCTCTAGAGCGTATTACTTATCTATCGCCAACTGTAGGTTATCAAGTTAGTGATGAGTTATCGATTGGTGGTGGTGTAGGGATGTCCTATCAAGCCATTGGATTGAAATCAGATTTACGATTTCCTAATGAGTTGATCGGCATGTTAAGGATGATTGATGAAGTCGTCTGTACGCCATTCAAGGAAAATTCGGACATTATTACCGACATCTTGCTATTGGGGATGTGTAATACCGAAGAAGGAATGAATCCATTTGGCAAATTTGGTCAGATGGAATTGGCTTTAGAGCAGTCACTGAGCCCAAGTTATAACTTAGGGGTTTTGTGGGAGCCACGCGAAGATTTTAGTTTTGGTATGGTGTACCAAAGCGCTGCGAAAATGCGCATGAAAGGTCGTTATCGCATTCATAATGCAAAAGCGCCTCAGGAGATGATTAAGGGATTAATGTCATCACCAACAGGTCAAATTTTAGCTGCAATTTTGGGTTTCCCAAATGCCGTGCCTAACTCGGAGTCGGGTTTGGTTTCGATGGATTTTGAATATCCACAGCACGTACAGGCCGGGATCAAATATAAGGTTATGCCTGATTTACAAATTAATTTTGATGTGGGCTGGACCGATTATCGTGCTTGGGACAAATTCCGTTTTGAATTCGACCGTCAAATTTCAGCGCTGAAAATTGCAAAATTATTATCTGAAAATGTGACCGATAATTCTTTGGCCTTACCTTTGAAATTTACATCGCCTTGGAACTGGGGTATTGGTATTGAATATTCTGCAACAGATCGTTTGAAATTACGTGCAGGTTATGAACCAAGGAGTACGTCTATTCCTGATGGTAAGCGAAATACCATGGTCCCGATTAATGGTGCGCAGCTCTTTGGTATGGGGATTGGATATCGTTTTGATGCAGATACGGATTTAGATTTATCAATCGGCTTTTTACGCAGTAAAGATAACATTCCAGCGAATACTAGTAGTCTTGCAAACTTAACCGGTGTGAATAACTTACTTTTAAACCCATATGCTGGACTGAATGTAAAAACCGATACGAAAATCACCATCCTAGGATTAAATTACAGAACTCGTTGGTAGGATAAGCAGACAGAATGAAAAGGATTTTATTCATAAAAACGTTACTTGCACTGTCTGTGGTGCAAGTGTCGTATACCAACGCTGGGGCGTTTCATACCATTATTGGGCCAGATGGGCGCCCAATGGTGGTACAAGTGCAAGAAAAACCAGCAAAGAAACCTAAAGAAAGTCCAACTGCTAAAACGATAGACTCTCAACCTGTACAACAAATTACTCAACCATCTGTAAGCATTAGCCCGTCTCAAACCAAGACACCGATGACACGTCAAACGAGTCCAACAGCACAGGCTGTTGGACCGGTGAATTCTCAACATTTAAGTATACGCGAGCCGGAAAAACGGGATGAAATTAAAGCTGTCACAGTAGATAAGATTAAAGACGTCTCAGGGGATAAAGTTCGCAAATCTGAAAAGTCAGCACAAGCGGCAGATACGACAGCAAAAGTGGTACCTTCAACCGCATGGACAGAAAAGTTACAGCAATCAGAGCTAACCCAACCTCGTGAAGCGTATCAGTCCACAGTTCTAGCTGAAAAAGATAAATCTATCGTCGACAAAAAGCTCCTTGCTGAGAAAGTAGTTAGCACTGATCAATCCGTACAAACTTCAGGTGAAAACTTAGAAAATAATCCTTCAAAACAATCAGCTAAGGCAAAACAAGAGCAAGGCTTTTCGACCATGGCTGGTGAAAAGTATGTTAATAATGAATATCTTGAAGATAAAGAGTTTAACTTAGAAGGCAAAAAGCGCTTTTACACCATGCCCGAAGGCGTTATTGATAGCAAGATGGGGCAAACGCGGATGCAAACCATTGAACGTGAAAAAGGTGTCAGTCGCTCCGTCATTGATAATTTATTTAAACGTAATCAACCCGAAGATACAGGCCCAATCACTTTAGCCACATCATATTATCGGGTGTCACAAGCTGACACCATTCAAGGTTTAGGTCAGCAATGTTTTTCGAATAAAAAAATGAAGAAAGCCAAAGAGCTCGACTTAGCTCAAGATATTAACTTATGGCCTCGAGCACCATTGTCTGACGAATTTGACTATGAAGTCGTAAAACTAAAATCACCATTACAAAATATTCGTATACATTCATTTGCATCCAAAGTACAAAATCCTACATTTTATTGGCCATTTGCGGTATTTTTAGACAAAAATGGATGTGTCATGGAAGGCGCAGGTGGATTCAAAAATAACCAAGGTGAAGCGGATCATCTTTACCATGAAAAAATTGAAGGCGTGATTCAAGTGCCTAAAGGTAGCCAGTATTTATTCTTAACGCCTTTAGCAACAGCAATTGACGTCGATGGCCGCGTATTAACCAATCAAGGCCAACTTAAATTAACAGCAATCCGTTAAGGACATAAGAAAGAGAATTAGGATGAAAAATAAAATTTTATTACCGTTTGCTTTAACGGCATTGGTTGCAGCGCTCAGTGGCTGTGGCGGTGAAAGTGCAAATGTGAATCCTGAAATTTATGATACCAGTACGACCAATGGTACTTGTAAAAGTAATACCGAAGGCTGTGTTGAGTTCGTTTTAGATTATCCAATTGAAGGTCTGAATTTTAATTGTTCGAGCGACGTTAAAAATACCTACATTACTTTATTTGATCTAAAAGAAGGTGTTTCGACAGGTGCTTGTAAGATTGGCGATACCGTAACTTTCTTTGTCCAAGGTGAAAAATCACGTCGAATTGATTTGGGTAAAGTAGATTTGAAGCAAATTTCCAATGTAGCCAGTGGTACGACACCTCCACGCTTGACCTTATTGGATTTGGCAGCTGGCATCTCGGGTAAACCTGCTGCAACGATTTCAAATACCGACGCAACGGTTAAAGTGGCCATGCGTTTAGCTAAAATTATTCAAGCCTTGGCTTTGAAAAATAACAGCGCAGTTACAGCTACAGATATCCAAGCGGTTTATATCAACAATGCAGATAAAGTATTGATTGATCAAATCACTCGAAATGTCGCGACAGCAGATTTCAGTATCAGTTCAGATACGGAATTTAATGACCTGTTTACACCTTGGCTAGACCTGTCCGAAGTCAGCAATGAAAATGCATTTACCTTAGTTTCAAAACTCATGAATATCTCAACGGCTGCGGTTTACCAGCCAGAGTTTGCGTTGTTTTCAACTGATGGCGTGATTACCAATGCCAGTGGTTCAAATGGACTGGTCGGCTGTGACAAAAATGAATGTTTGCCGACCGATAGTTCAAAAGTCAATTTATTTGGTCATTTCATGTTAATGACGGACCGCCAAGGTATGACGTTTGGTAGTGGTTTACAGTGGAAGGGCAAAGTTGATCAACAGTTGAGTACCATTGGTGGTGTGAATGTCTTGCTCTTGACGCAGGTTCGACCAACACGTTTAACAGCAACGCCACAGGATAATTGGATCGATCCGCTTACCAAGCAAATTGATAAACCTGGCATTCTGGGTTTCCGTTTTGATGCAGAAGAAGCCAACTCTGGCCCTTTGATTATTAAACAAGGGACGCTACTTGCCGACAAAATGGTGGTCGGTACAGGTGGAAGTTTATATAAAACGTTAATGGCTAAAAAAGATGATTATGTTCTGACGGCCGATGATAAGAAAAAATTAGGTCTTTGGGAGCAAAACATTAACCAAGTGCAATTTAAAGGCACGATGGATTTATACAAGCTTTATCCGCTGTCGTATTTAGACAAAAAAGTCTTTAAGTCTGTTGAAAATGTTGCTGCTGGACAAAATTATATCTTCCCGTTGTATGCAGATTTAACCTTTAAATTTACCGATACTTCGATTAAAACAGTGAAATTGGGTGTGGTGATTGACCGTAATGGTGATATTCGCACAAATATAAAATCTGGCGTGCCAGACGATGTATTTACTCGTCAAGATAGCCAAATTGTCGACTTGTCTACACACGCGACGGAAGGCTGTAGCGGAAAAGATGTGCTTGACCCACTGTTAATGAAAGATGACAAAGGTGTACAGCAATATCGTATCGGAACGACAACCCGTACCTTTACGCCTGAAGGAAATATCAATCCAAATACCATTTCGATTCGTATGATTTTAGCTGACCCATATTTCCATACGCTTGATGGCGCGCTGATTGGAATGAACTCAAGTGTGAAAACTTCAGCGGATACATCAATGGTTGTAGGCGGTGCTTTAGTGCAGTTACACAATATGATTAATGCCAATGCAGGCACACGTCCTTCTGGCGTTGCTTTGACAGATTCGGATAATAAAGTGGTGAAGTGGGGGAATAGTTTGGCCAGCTTTAGTTATATTTATAGCTTAAAAAATCCAAATGATACTGCTGCTGCTCAAACGGCAAAGTTAAGCGGTGGTGATATTTCTTTAGAATTGGCCCCTTGTTACACCATCAAGGCTAAATAGTAGTTAAATCTTAGAAAAATAAAAAAGCCCATCAAAGATGGGCTTTTTTAATCATGCGGCCAGCAAATTAACCTGTGTGATCGAGTCGCGTACCGAGGGTTTCGAGATGCATTTCAAACTGACCTGTTTTGCGGTCAGCAAAATAATGCCGCAGCGTTCTTTCCACACTAGGAAAGGCTAAATCATCCCAAGGAATATCTTCTTCACTAAATAATCGTGATTCAATGGTTTCATCACCCGCACCAAACTCTCCATTGATTAGTTCAGATTTGAACAAGGCATAAATTTGCCCAATACGGGGAATGTTATACATGCAATACAGTTGCTCAATATTGACTTCTGCTTCGGCTTCTTCGCGAGTTTCACGCGCTGCTCCTTGCTCCATCGTCTCATAGAGTTCCATATAGCCAGCGGGTAGTGTCCACAGCCCATAACGTGGCTCAATCGCACGACGGCAAAGTAAAACTTGATTGTCCCAAACGGCTAAAGCACCACAAATGACTTTAGGATTCACATAATGAATAAACCCACATGCGGTACAAATACGGCGTATCTGATGATCTCCAAGCGGGATCGCTTCTTTTGTTTTTTGTCCGCAGTTTGAGCAAAAGTTCATATTCATCGTCATGGATTGTGTGAACCGTCAGAATAACTTAAAAATAAAACTTTGGCATCATTTCTAACCAGCTTGGCCGAAATTCAGCTATGATGACAACAAGATAATTATAAGGATGTAATGTGGATGGATGAGGGTTTATTGACTCAGCGATTGCAGCAAAGTTTACGTTTTTCTAAGCGTATTCAACCTGCGCATGCTGCTGTATTGATTGCGATTACCCAAGAAGATAATCCACGCATTTTATTGACCCGCCGCTCACTCTATATGAATAATCATGCCGGTGAGGTGTCCTTTCCCGGTGGCAAACGTGATGCCCAAGACACCAGTAATATCGTGGTGGCGTTAAGAGAAGCTCAAGAAGAAACCGCTCTAAATCCATTTGATGTGCAACTTTTGGGTGATTTACCAATGCAAAAAGCACGGAATGGAATGTTAGTTAAACCGATCGTGGGATTGATCCCGCCTGACGTAAATTTGATACCTCAACCCACTGAAATTGACCGTATTTTTTTTGCATCATTAAGACAGCTTTTAGAAACACCGCCAACGCCATATGAAGTTCGTTTTGCCCAGCAATCGCTTTATTTTCCCAGTTTAAGAGTCGAAAACGAAATCGTATGGGGGTTGACTGCACGGATGCTGATTTCCTTATTTCAATATGGTCTGAATTATCAAAAAGAATGGCCTTTTTTATTAAATTCTCCTTCATTTCATTTGGGCCGTGAGCCATAAACCTTTATTTAGAAAGTCAAAATAGGATGTTTGATCATGTTGTACAAATTTCAAGGATATAGTCCGAAAGCCACGCATCAACCTTGGGATGGTTGGGTTGCAGAAAATGCAACGGTCATTGGGCAAGTTGAATTAGGCCGAGAAGTGAGTGTCTGGTTCGGAGCCGTCATCCGAGGTGACAATAGTCGTATCAAACTGGGTGATTTTACCAATGTACAAGAAAATGCGGTGCTGCATACCGATGCCGGCATTGAAATGACCATTGGCGATTATGTCACGATTGGGCATCAAGCCATGCTACATGGATGTACCGTAGGAGATAATAGTCTGATTGGAATCAATGCCGTGGTTCTAAATCATGCTGTAATTGGTAAAAATTGCATCATTGGTGCGAATGCTTTAATTCCAGAAGGGAAGGTGATTCCGGATAATTCTGTTGTGATGGGTTCACCGGGTAAAGTCGTCAAGACTTTAGATGAACAAGCCGAAGCACGTCTAAAAATGAGTGCCATGCAATATGCCGCTCATTTTAAACATTTTACTCAACTCGAAGTCGCTGAACTTTAGAACGCTATACATGGTAAGCAAAAAAGCCTCGACGTTTGTCGAGGCTTTTTTATAGATTAAATACAGAAAGCGCTGAGTCTGTGGTGGAAAATCTCGCGAACTGCGATGGAGTGGAGTATCATATTCAACGTTTTTTAAGATTAAATTTAATTAAGGTTGCGCATGAAATTACTGGCATTGGAAACTGCCAATGAGCAGTGTTCCGTCTCGATTGTAGATGAAACTCAAGAGCTTTATTTTCAACTCGATTTACGGGCAAAAGCGCAGACACAAACCATTCTCCCAATGATTGAGCAAGGGCTTAATCAAACTGCTATTGAGTTAGCGGGTTTAACTGCGATTGCATTTAGTCGTGGGCCTGGCTCATTTAGTGGTGTTCGTATTAATGCAGCGGTAACACAAGCCTTGGCATGGGCCAATGACGTACCTGTTGTTCCAGTATCGACTTTGCAAGCTTTGGCTCAAGCGGCGCATCGTGTACATGGTTTGACTGAAGTAACTGCAGTCCTTGATGCACGCATGCAAGAAGTGTACATCGCCAGCTATCAACTCGATGCCAATGGCATTATGCAGGCTGTTGATGAAGAACAATTATTAACCTACGCCGATGCCACACCACAGATCAAATTTACTGTCGTGGGTTCTGGTAGTGAGCTCATTCAATCAGAACAAACACAATACAAAGACTTAAGTGCAACAGCACAAGATATTGCTACTATTGCCCGCGAAGCGGCGCAAAGAAAAGCATGGGTGAGTGCTGAACTTGCATTGCCCGTATATTTACGAGATAACGCCTGGAAGAAAATTTCAGAACAAGGCAAGCCATAATTAGGGTTATATATGGATCTTCTACTGCTGCTCAAAGCGGCAATCATGGGTATTGTTGAAGGTATTACCGAATTTTTACCGATTTCAAGTACAGGGCATTTAATTCTGGCTTCAGAATTAATGAACTTTTGGACCAAAGAAAAAAGTGATGTTTTCGTGATCGCAATTCAAATGGGTGCGATTGCGGCGGTGATTTATGAATACTGGGGCCGCCTGTGGGGCGCAGCAGCCGGTATGGTGACGGGTGAAGAAAAAGGTCGCCGTTTAGGTTTTGGCTTAATTCTCGCTTCGATTCCAATCGTGTTGATTGGTTTGACGTTTGGTCAGACGGTGAAAGAGCTGCTGTTCAATAACATTGCGATTGCTATGGGGTTGATTATCGGTGGTTTGATCATTATTTGGATCGAAAAAAATCCACCGCAGGTGCGTGCCAAAGAAGTAGAAGATTTAACCATTAAAGATGCGATTTGGATTGGTTTAATTCAAGTTTTATCTTTAATTCCAGGGACTTCACGTTCAGGTGCAACCATTATTGGTGCCATGTTCTTAGGGGTTTCTCGTAAAGCAGCCACTGAGTTTTCATTCTTTTTGGGTATTCCTGTTATTGTCGGTGCAGGTTTACTGGATTTATATCAAAGCTATGATGTATTTCAAGGCACTCAAGATTGGACTGTGATTGCAGTCGGTTTGATTATTTCGTTTGTCTCGGCATTACTTTTGATTCGTGCGCTTGTCGCTTACGTGGCAAAACGTGATTTCATGATTTTTGCGTGGTATCGAATTGTTTCGGGATTATTGATTTTATTGTTCGCATTTACAGGCTGGAAATTATGGTAAGCGAAATCCGCTTATACACAGAACAAGAATTTCATGAGAAAGCACAGCAGTATTCTGCTGTGCTTTCTTCACGTGGTGTATCTGTAAATATTGAATTGATTGAAAAATTAAACGCGCGTTTTTTACGTTTAAACCCTGAACTCAGTTTGTGTGTCGACGCAGATGGTTTGTGGTTAGCGGCCAATGGCATGAAGATGCAACCCGATTGGAAAGCAGAAGTGGGGCGTTTAAAGCGAGCATCCTTAAAGTCTGAGATGATTGCACGTGCGTGTAATTTGGCTGAAAAACCACAGCTTGTAGATGCAACCGCAGGGCTAGGGCATGATAGTTTATTGATGGCCCATTTGGGTGCGCATGTGACTCTTGTGGAACGTCATCCAATTTTATTTACCCTATTGGAAGACTCACATCAACGTGCGCAGCAAGATGCGTTTTTAAGTTCGGTTGTGGCTCGAATTGAATTGGTCTTTTCAGATTCGGCAGACTATTTGAAAAATTTATCGACGACCAATCAAATCTTTGATGTGGTTTATCTCGATCCGATGTTTCCGCAGCGAGACCAAAACCAGCAAGCCGTCAAAAAGCAAGCTCAGGTCAAAAAACAAATGCAATTGTTGCATTTGCTGTTACCTGAAGATGGCGAAATGGATTTAGGTGATAATTTACTGGATTTAGCACAAAAAATTGCTAAACGTGTTGTGGTTAAACGTCCACGATTGGCGGTTTTTTTAGCGAATCAAGAGCCACAACACCAGTGGCAAGGTGATGCTTGTCGCTTTGATGCATATTTCCAACATGATCTTGTGACTTAAAATGATATTTGCTTCAATATTGTTCAAAGATTTGTTATATAGTTAAAAAATAGCATTGCTAAAAACGACATCAGGCATAAAATTATTTGTGCAATTAAGCGAGCCAAGGCCACCATTAGAACTCTATGATTGATTTCAAACCCTCCATCAATTTTTGGCATGATTTTAAAAGCAACCAAACTGCGGGGATGTGGTTATTTTTTGGGTCTCGTCGTTCTTTACAAATCGTTCGTCCATCGATTTTACAATTGGTGTTTTGGGGGATTTTAGGTGGTTGTGCTAACAGTTTATTTAGTTGGCTGAGCACGGGGCGTATTGGTGAATTTAACGCTCAAGGTCTTATAAGTTATGCATTGTGGCCATTTATTGCTTTAATTGTGGGGATTTTCCTATCACAACGTGTAAATAATCCACGGCTAATGTTGGTCCCTGCATTGCTTTGGTTGGTGCTTGATACGCACATCATGTTGTTTCAATGTTTGATTCAATATTTGGGAGATCTCGATTTTCTTCCATACTTTCTGTATGACTACATTCCAACGTTATTCATTATTCTATTTGTTTGGCAAAGTCTGGCTGTCGTTTGGGTGTTTTCACGTGAGCTGAAATGGCCATGGTGGGAGCGTGCACTGATTATGGGTGCGACGCTATTTACTTTGGTCGTGTGGCAAGTCTCAGTCAAAGATCAGCCGATTTGGAAAGTTGAAGAAGTTCCTCCAAGCTTTGCTGAAGATGCCTTCTATGCACAAAGCCGTTTGCTCAATAAATCTTTAGACGCAGTGGAATATGGTGAATTTGCTCAATCCCATTGGTACTTCTTAGGGGTGGCGGGTGCGAGTTATCAAGATGTCTTTAAACTGGAAATTGAACGGATTAAAGAACAGTTTGATACACGTTTTGGCACCTATGGGCGTTCGGTTGAACTTATCAATAACCCTGCAACACGCACTGAAATTCCGCTGGCATCTAAAACCAGTATGGAGTTGGCGCTGCGTCGTATCGGTCAGCAGATGAACCGAGAAAGTGATGTCTTATTTTTATATATGACCTCACATGGTTTACCAAATGTCTTTGAAATGGAAAATGCACCTTTGGATTTGGCGCAAGTCGATCCTAAATGGTTAAAAGAAGCCTTGGATGCGTCCGGAATTCGTTGGCGTGTGATCGTGATTTCTTCATGTTATTCAGGCAGTTTTATTCCAGCATTGCAAAATGATAATACTTTAATCATTACTGCATCGGCAGCTGATCGACAGTCTTTTGGCTGTTCGAATGAAGCTGAATACACCTATTTTGGCCGAGCGTTCTTTGATCAGGCGATGCGTGAGCAGACCAGTATTCAAGCGGCATTTAATGAAACCAAAGCGACTGTTGCGAAATGGGAAGCAGCGCAAGGTTTCGAACCTTCTGAACCGCAGTGGTCGATGGGGAAAAACATGGCATTAATGTTGCCTCAATTAGAACAACGATTGTTCCCGCCGACAACTACTGCACCGGCTACGACGGTTACGCCTTAAAAGATTAAAAAAGTTTAGGATAAAGATCATGGAATTAGTACAACGAAATACTTGTTTTGCTGGTGAGCAGCGCATTTATCAATTGGATTCTTCAAGTCTAAAGACCGCGACAAAGTTTGGTATTTTTCTGCCAGAAGTAGCCTTACAAGGCCAAGCGTGTCCTGCATTGTTTTATTTGGCGGGATTAACCTGTACTGAAGAAACCTTTGCCATTAAAGCGCATGCTCAGCGTTTAGCTGCGCAGCTTGGCCTGATTTTAATCAGCCCTGATACTTCTCCACGTGGGGAACAGGTAGCACAAGGTGATCATTGGGATATTGGGCAAGGCGCAGGCTTTTATATTAATGCAACGGAACAACCGTGGGCCGAGCATTATCAAATGGAACGTTTTCTTACTGAAGAATTGTATTCGCTGGTACAGGCTGAATTTCCGGTACAAAAAGGTGCGATTGGCATATTCGGACATAGTATGGGCGGTCATGGGGCATTAACTTTAGCGTTGAAGCATCCTGACCTGTTTAAATCGGTTTCTGCTTTTGCACCGATTTGTGCGCCAAGTCAGTGTCCATGGGGCGAAAAAGCCTTTAATCAATATCTAGGTTCAGACCGACAGCAGTGGCTTCAGCACGATGCTACAGCTTTAGTGAAATCTAAAGGGGCTTTGTTTAAAGCCATTTTGATTGACCAAGGTATTGATGATCAATTTTATAGCCAGTTAAATCCGATGTTGTTTAAGCAAGCGTGTGAGCAAGTTGGGCAGCCACTCGAAGTGCGTGAACATGCAGGCTATGATCATGGTTATTATTTTATTCAAAGTTTTATGGATGATCATTTGCAATTTCACGCTGTCCAATTGCAAACAGCGGTTCATTAATTCTAAAGCCAGTGTTTAAAAAATATTGAGGCACAGCTTGCTTTGATATACGTATAAATAAGGCATGGTGATGAGCATTGTCATGCAAATGAATAAATTCGACATACCAAAAAAAATAATTTAGGGTACTTATGCAAAATTCACAATTGGAAACGCCGCTTCCGCCAGAGCTGCCCGTGATGAATCCACCGAGTCTATTTGGTGAGACAGAACAGGCTGATGTTTTGGGGCGAAATTATCATTTTAGGTTTAAAGGTAATGCGTCTGAATATTTCGGTATTTGGATTGTGAATATCTTACTGACGATTGTCACGCTTGGACTTTATGCGCCTTGGGCAAAGGTCCGCCGTTTACGTTATTTTTACGGTAATACTTGGGTATTTCAGCGTCGTTTTGACTTTACCGGTTTGCCTACAAAAATTTTAGTTGGACGAATCATTGCGTTAGTGGTCTATGGTGGTTTCTCTTTTGCTATAAAGTATTCTTGGGAAGCTTTCTTAGCGGGCTTTGTCCTGATCTTCTTTGCGGTTCCTTGGCTCATTCGATCTACGATTCGTTTCCGTGCTCGCAACAGTAAGTTTAGTAATAGCCGATTCTTTTTTTCAGGGACAAATAAAAGCGCATATTGGTGCTTTGTTAAATGTCTTGCGGTGGTTGTCTTTACCCTTGGATTGTTTACACCAGTTGCGGTCTGGCTATATAAACGTGAATGTCTGAATCATTTGTATCTGGGGCAGTTGAAATTTAATCTGAATAATACGTGGGGCGATTATATGCGCGCCATGTATGTGCCTTTATTTCTGTTTATGGGCTTTGGTGCATTGCTGGCAGTAATCTTTGCAATACTGTTTGGTAGTTCAGATGGTTTAAATGACGCATCTTATGTCTTCATTATTTTTGGTATGTATTTGATTGGCTATATGTTTATTTGGCCACTCACAGCTGCACGTATTTTTATTACCACTTGGAATAACACCACGTTGAGCCGCAGTCAGTTTCATACGGACTGTAATCAATGGCGCTATGCATGGATTGTCTTGAGTAATTGGTTGGCTAAAGTGATTAGCCTCGGTTTACTGACACCATGGGCAGTTGTGCGACTATATAAATATCAGACGGAATCTTTGCATTTAATGTTGGTCGATGATCCAGACCAATTACAAAATCAAATGCAGCAAGATCACAATGCAATTGCTGAAGAATTATCCGATATTTTTGACCTAGATATTTCCTTATAACACAGGTGAATTACATGAAAACATCAGTAGTGAATGCAACCTATTATGATGGGAAAGTGTCAAAACCCTTTGTTGCTCAAATCAGCGCAGATGGGGAACATGCCGTGATTGTGCGTTATGGTCAAGACCTAGAACAAACGCAGCATTACACCTATCAAGATATGACGCTGATTGGAGCGTTAGGTGATATTCAGCCAGTGATCGAGTTAAAGGACGATGCTCGTTTAGAGTTTCATCAACCCTTGCCGGAGTGGTTTAATCTCGATGTGAAGTCGCGTTGGCATTCGATTTGGAAATTAGAGCGTTCACCTTCTCTAATCATTTTTAGTGTGATTTTTGTGGTGGCTTTTGCTTTTGTCTTGATTAAATGGGGCATACCTGCGGCGTCACATGTGGTGGCCAATCAACTGCCTGAGACCGCTTTAACGAGTTGGGGCGATCAGGCGGAAAAATATATTATCGATATGACTGAACCCACAAAATTGCCACAAGCACGGCAAGACAAACTGAAACAAGAATATCAACAATTGGTGGCTGAAAATCGTCCTGCGAAGTTGTTATTCCGTGGTGGTGGTAGCATCGGTGCAAATGCATTGGCGATACCCAATAACACCATTATCGTGACAGATGAGTTGGTTAAACTAGCGAAAAATGATTATGAGCTCATAGGTGTGCTTGCACATGAGCAGGGGCATTTAGTTCAACGCCATAGTTTGCAGCAAAGTTTGTCAGGTTTAGGCATCAGTATTATTTTGTTGATGATTACAGGAGATGGCTCTGACATTCTTACCAGTTTGCCAGTGGCTGCGGTAGGTGCAAGTTACTCACGAGACTTTGAATCTGAAGCCGATTTATATGCTTTAAAACAACTTTCAAAACATCAAATTCCAACGGCACATTTTGCAAACTTCTTACAACGTATGGAAGATGAAGCTGATGGTGAAACAGCAAAAGAGAAAGGTGCAAAGGATGAAACTGCCAAAGATCAGAGATCTTGGACAGACTTCTTTGAGTCACATCCAGCGACGAAAGCCCGTATTGATGCAGTCAGAAATTACCAATCACATCAGCATTGAGTGAAAGGCTTTGACAATATGGCGACGTAGACTATGGTTCACGTTGCCATGTTGCACTGAGTTCTTCTTGTCCCATGCGGATCAAATGATCTAATACCACATGTTCCAATTGATCTAGATTTGTGCTTGGATCTTGGGCTGAAATCACCACGTCTAAAAACGCAGCCTGTGGTAGAAGGCTAACCTCTGCAGACGGTAGTTGAATCTTGAATGCAGTATTTTCTCCAATGAGCTGTTCATTGACTTCAAATTTATGTTTCCAATGATTGACTAAGCGCTTAGCAACACGTGCTGCTTGAGCGGTGGTGATGTGTGTTGAACTTTTCATAGTTGCAATTTTATTGTTAAGTTGTCAGTCCTTTAACTTAGCAAAGTACATAGATGCCCGTTAAGTCTAAAAATGCAACGCTGTGTTTCTATTACTAAAATTTTTATCCATATTTATCCATAAACTTCTCCATCCCGGCTATCTCAATCATTGGCATCGAAAAAACGACTAAGGGTATGGGCAGCGAATAGGGGGACATTTTGCTATAATGCGTCAATCACTCCCTTTTCAAAGCTAGGTTTTTCATGTCCAAGCCATTCTTAATCGCACCTTCAATTTTGTCAGCAGACTTTGCGCGCTTAGGTGAAGAAGTTGAAAATGTTCTAGAAGCAGGTGCAGATGTTGTTCATTTTGATGTCATGGATAATCATTATGTGCCGAACTTAACTTTTGGTGCGGGCGTTTGTAAGGCATTGAAAAAATACGGCATTAAGGCGCCAATTGATGTGCATCTAATGGTTTCACCGGTAGACCGTATGATTGGTGATTTCTTGGAAGCTGGCGCAGATATCATCACTTTCCACCCAGAAGCGACTGACCACATTGACCGCTCTTTACAGTTAATCAAATCTGGCGGTGCGCAAGCGGGCTTGGTGTTTAACCCTGCGACACCTTTGCATTATTTAGACTATGTTTTAGATAAAGTTGACCAAGTCTTGTTGATGAGTGTGAACCCTGGTTTTGGCGGTCAAAAGTTCATTCCAATGACTTTGGAAAAGCTGCGTCAAGCACGAAAAATTATTGATGCTTCAGGCCGTGATATTCGCTTAGAAGTGGATGGTGGTGTTACTCCAGCCAATATCCGTGACATTGCTGAAGCTGGTGCAGATATGTTCGTTGCAGGTTCAGCGATTTTTGGTAAGCCTGATTATAAAGCTGTGATTGATGACATGCGTTCTGAGTTGGCAAAAGTGCATGCTCAAGAGGCTTAAGCCTTTGGGTATAAGTTACTCCTTGATTGTGGATAACTATATGGATAACCGTATGGATATCTGTGTAGATAACTATATGGATAACTTGGATAAATTATAAACGATTGTGCATCAATGGTTTAATAATTAGACGTATTAAGTATAAAAAGGACTCAATTGAGTCCTTTTTTTATGGGGAAAAGTGTTTGAAATACTGTATGTTTATTAATCTATGGTAAATAATTAATCAGTTTAAAAAATAACTTTTATGTTTTAACTGGACGATATGCACTGTTTTTTATGACAGCGCAATAAATTTAAAACTGTTGTGAATAACTGCACAATTAATTATGCTGTTAGCAACTATTGAGATACGCTGTGACTGGCAAAACACATCATAGATCGCACTAGATAGTGCTTTTAGATATTTCTGAATGTATCGTTCATGATGGATAAATCGGTCGAGTTGCATGTCATGTTGATACAAATGTCATGTGATTGCATTTGAATCGTAAATAATATCATCATGGTGTTTCATGCGGATTTCGGCTGAGCTGATCGCGTGATGTTTCTAAAGATGTGTTAATAGGGATATGATGTGTTAATAGGGATATGTTGTCACAGTGCATCATTGGGTTGAATTAGGAT
Organism: Acinetobacter sp. YH12138; assembly: GCF_015218525.1. Lineage (NCBI taxonomy): Bacteria > Pseudomonadati > Pseudomonadota > Gammaproteobacteria > Moraxellales > Moraxellaceae > Acinetobacter > Acinetobacter sp. YH12138. Next base: position 640,236 of record NZ_CP048670.1, read on the forward strand.
ACTAAATTGTTCAATTTTTTGCGTAAGCATCTTGGCTTTGCTTGGCTCATGGCGTTTGTCATGGGGTGGAGCAGCGTGGTCAGTGCACAGCAAAATTTTCAACATCAACAAATGATGAACGCAAATGCCCATCAGGCATCAGTTCATGCAGCACATGCTGATCCTTCGCATTTAAATATGACAAATTGCCATCAAAATCAGCGGCAAGCTGCTCCTGAGCATGCAGTACATCATGGCAAGCAAGCAACACCTGAAGTCATTTTAACGATGGATTGTCATCAATCTTCAGATGCGACATCTGCACTGCAAGATGGTCAGGCGCATCATTCAACGACACAAAGTACAGACTGTCAGGACTGTACACTCGCACATTGCCAAATCAGTACTTCTTATGTCGATAGCGCCTTAGTCGCATTGCAGACCGTCCATGTGCATCACTATACAGAACCTCCTCGTTTCATTTTTGCTGGACAGCATTTAAAAGGCTTTTGGCAAGAAATTCTAAGACCTCCGCAAGCTTAACCTGAGTTTTAAATACGTTTTTTCGTTATTTTATAAAGGTTAAGTCATGTCTAATTTATCTAAATCATGCCTCGTGCTCGGGGTGTGTCTGCTGTCACCAACGTGGGCGTTTGCAGCCATTAAAGAATATCATCTGAATATTGATGAAAAGACCATCAATTTGACAGGTAAAGCGGTCAAAAAAATCAGTGTCAATGGTCAGTTTCCAGCACCTTTACTGGAGTTTGAAGAAGGCGATGATGCGGTCATCCATGTGCATAATCAGCTCAAAAAACAAAATACCTCGGTGCATTGGCATGGTCTATTGCTGCCCGGTTTAATGGATGGTGTACCCGGCTTTAATGGTTTCAATGAAATTCAGCCTGACGGTAGCTTTACTTACAAATTTAAAGTCCGTCAAAGCGGAACCTATTGGTATCACGCGCATTCCAAAGGTCAAGAACAAGACGGATTGTATGGCGCTTTGGTAATTTATCCGAAAGGTAAACAAGCACTTGCCGCACATGAACAATCGCAACGTGATTATGTGGTCATGCTGTCGGATTTTCATGAATCATCTAGCGCTGAGATTATGGCAAATCTGAAAAAGTCTGCCGAATACTATCAAAATCAGCGTGAAACAGTTTCAGATGTATGGGCGCAAATTCAACGAACAGGTTTAAAAAACACTTGGAAAGATCGTTCGATGTGGAATCAGATGCGAATGCTGAAAACGGATTTGTCTGATGTCACGGGTTATACGTTTTTAGTGAATGGCAAAACACCACAGCAGAACTGGACGGGGATGTTTAAGCCCAATGAAAAAGTCAGACTTCGTTTTGTAAATGCTGCGGCTATGTCGTTTTTTGATGTGCGTATTCCTCAGCTCAAAATGACGGTGGTCAGTGCAGACGGTCAAGCGGTCAAGCCGGTCGCTGTGGATGAATTTCGCATTGGTGCTGCGGAAACCTACGATGTGATCGTAGAGCCTAAATCTGCGCACTATCAGATAGAGGCTGAGTCGCTTGATCGGACTGGATTTGCGATTGGCACTTTACATGATGAAACGCAGCCTCAGCACTCAGGCATTCATATACCAAAAGCACGGCCACGCGCTTTGCTGACCATGGAAGATATGGGTCATGGTTCAATGTCAGGTATGGACCATAGCAACATGGGACATACTGCTACAGGTTCAACCCAAACTTCAGCAAGCCGACAAGCGAATGCTCATGAGCACAGCGCGCATACTGTCAATCCATCAAATATTCAGCCGAAACAAGTTCATGATCATGCAGCTATGGGACATGACATGGACCATTCTCCAGTGACTGCACATACTACTATGCAACATCCAGAGATGCATAAACAGAACATGTCTGATTCAGCGCATGCCAATATGGATCATAGCGTGATGGATCATTCATCGATGAACCACTCCTCAATAGATTCATCTATGAAACATGATATGCATACAGCGATGGAGCATGCACAGTCTAAAGAGGAGATGCGGGCAGTTGAAAATTCAGCAACGGTTATGGGTTGGGCCAATGCTTCAACACCTGTTGGTGATAAGGCACTGCAATATAGTGATCTAAAAGCGTTAACGCCACAGCCTGATACACGTGAAGCGACGCAAGACTTGGTCATTCATTTGGGTGGAACGATGGAACGCTATATGTGGACCATGAATGGCAAAAAATTCAGTGAAGCTGAACCACTACAAGTGAAATATGGTGAGCGAATTCGACTGAAATTTGTCAATGACAGCATGATGGCGCATCCGATGCATTTACATGGCATGTTCATGCAATTGGAAAATGGGCAAGTGTCTTCTGAAATGCCAAATAAACATACGGTGATTGTGCCGCCGGGGAAAACAGTCTCGGCTCTGTTAACGGCCAATGAATTAGGGGAATGGGCGATTCATTGTCACTTGCTGTATCACATGTCTGCAGGAATGATGAATAAACTCGTGGTCGCAAATGTCGCGGAGAATACTAAAACGGCATCTGTGCCGCAAAAGGAGTTGTCTCATGCGCATCATTAAACCATGCACGTATACGGTACTGAGTTTAGCTTTGGCATCGGTCACTCAAATGACCATGGCGCAAGATGCACATCACAGCACGCCGATGTCAGCTCAACATGAATCGCATTCCTCACATGATTCGTCTCATCAAGAAATGAAAACAGCGATTGAATCGAGCCAGATGGAGCATACTGCAGAACATGCAAATGCATCATCTATTGCGTCACGTGCTGCTTCTGCGCAGCATCCTGTTGATCATAAGCGTGAACATGGTGGACAGATTTATCAAGCGACCAAGATAGACAATCGATGGCTCAATAATGCCGATGGCCGTGGAAGTTTAAAGACCGAAATTGAGAGTCGAATCGGGACCGATGAAAATAAGCTCTTCATCAAATTACATGCGGATAAAGCAGAATCTCAAGATGCAGATTATGCGGCTCAATTGATGTATAGCCGTATGATCTCCGACTTTTGGGATGCGCAAATTGGCGCACGTTATCGTGTCGATGAACATCAAGTGACGGACAAAGAACAGTTAGATGCTGCGGTGGGTCTGCATGGTCTGGCACCGTATTTCTTTGAAACCGATGCTTATCTATATTTTGGTGTAGATAAACAGGTCAGTTTTTCTTTAGAAACCGAACGTGATTTGCTGCTGACGCAAAAACTGATTTTAAAACCGTATCTAAACCTAGATGTAGTGCTGAGTGATGACTCTGCCTATGCACAAAAAACAGGACTCAGTTCTGTATGGCTAGGGCTAGAAACACGCTATGAAATCAATAAAAAGTTAATGCCCTTTATCGATGTTGCTTACAGCTATGAAAAAGGAAATCAGCATTCGGCATGGCAAGCTGAAACTGGAAGTGAAAAGCAATGGTGGTATGGCGCAGGACTTCGTCTGAAGTTCTAATCGGCGAATAGACCAAATAAAGAGGGCATCATCAACAGGTTTTGTGATGCCTTTTTTTTATGTCTGAATCTATCCTTTGAACAGACATGCCATGTTTTGGCGCAATTCATCGGCACAAGTTTTTTCCTTAACTGAATAACGCCCTAGATTTGGTCAAAAAATGTAAAGACTGCACTAAAATTCAGCATATTTGCTATACTGAGACCATATTCGGAGGAACGACCTCCCTTACATCTTTGATCAAAGCCAGTAAGAAAAATCGTCAGGACGACCTGACTCTACTAATATGGAGGAAGGCATCATGGCCTGGGTTGTTCTGGTATTCGCTGGTATTTTTGAAATCGTTTGGGCCTATTCGATGAAGCTCTCAGAAGGCTTTACAAAACTTGGCCCAAGTCTAGTCACTTTATTTTTTATGATCCTGAGCTTTGGTTTATTGGCCTATGCCATGAAAACGTTACCTCTGGGAACGGCTTATACTATTTGGACAGGAATCGGCGCGATTGGTTCATTTCTCGTGGGTATTTTTATACTCGGTGAGCCTGCAACTGCCATGCGGATGTTAGCCGCAGTACTGATCATTTCGGGTCTAATCTTGATGAAATTATCTTCAAGTTAATATGTTCTAAAGCACAGAGGTAAAAGCCTTTTGTGCTTTTTTTATGGGTAAAAATATGGCTTGGGTTTTATTAATTGTAGCGGGATTGCTTGAGGTGGTCTGGGCATATTGTATGAAAGTCTCTGAAGGCTTTAGCAAACTGACGCCAAGTATTTTGACCATTGTTTTCATGATCGCAAGTTTCGCTTTGTTGTCTTATGCAATGAAATCCTTACCGCTGGGTACAGCCTATACAGTATGGACAGGCATTGGTGCAGTGGGTTCATTTATCCTCGGCATCGTTGTATTGGGTGAGCCTGCCAATGCCATGCGTATGCTAGCTGCGGTCCTGATTATTTCAGGACTAGTCTTGATGAAATTATCGTCCTCCTGAATAATGAAGTGCTGCGATTTTGAGCTTGGAGTATGTCATGCAACTTTCTTATCAGTTTTTAGATTCACCCGTTGGACAATTAAAACTTGTTGCACATGAAACCGCATTGGTGGCTGTTCTTTGGGAAAATGAAAACCCTAATCGTGTGCGATTGGCGGCTTTGGTTGAAGATCTGCAACACCCGATTTTGCTCAAAACCGCACAGCAATTAAATGAATATTTTGCAGGTAAAAGACAGCAATTTGACTTGCCGCTAGACTTTGAAGGCACCGCATTTCAGCAACAAGTTTGGCAAGCTTTACTGACAATTCCTTTTGGAGAAACTCGCAGCTATAAACAAATTGCAGAGCAGATCGGCAATGTCAAAGCCGTACGTGCTGTGGGTGCAGCCAACGGAAAAAATCCAATTTCAATTATTGCACCTTGTCATCGTGTCGTGGGCGCAAATGGAAAATTAGTGGGTTTTGCGGGTGGTCTAGAAAATAAAGAAATATTGTTAAAAATTGAGAAATTACAATAAAATAGAAAATATACTTATTTAAAATAATGAATCAAATTAATGAATATTTCTCAAATCTTTGCACCCTTCATTTCGACGTTGTGGTGGCTAATTCCATTGTTACTGATTGTGGGGGCAATCAAAGCATTTAAACCTTATTTAAAGGGGAAAATGGGGGAGTTTGCTGTCGCCGTTCATGTCAAACTTTATTTGAAAGACCATTATATATTGTTAAATGATTTGACCTTACCAGATGGCGAAGGAGCTACGACTCAGATTGATCATCTTCTTTTAAGCCCATTTGGTGTGTTTGTGATTGAAACTAAAAACTATAAGGGCTGGATTTTTGGGAGCGAGAGACAAAAACAATGGACGCAAAAGATTTATAAAAAAAGTTTTAAATTTCAAAATCCAATTCACCAAAATTATAAACATATGAAAGTGTTAGAACAGGTGTTGAGCGATATTGTGGATAAAGACAATATGCATTCTGTGATTGTTTTTATGCCTGAAGCAGTGTTTAAAACAGAGATGCCGTCGAATGTATTTCGGGGTACAGCTTGGGTGGACTATGTTCAAACCTTTCAGCAACCCGTGGTCTCTGAAATGAAACTTAAACGAATACAGTTGCGTTTAGAAAAAGAAATTTTAGAAAAATCGTGGAAAACAAATCGACAGCACGTTGAAGATTTAAATCAACGGCATAATTCATAAACTTCCTGTATGCTGTGGATTGTGAACAGTATCTGACTGATAAAAATAGACGGACAATAACAATGAACGACACGCTTCAACATCTTTATGAATCGACTTTAGATCATCCTGAGCAATACCAAGACTTTTATCAGCAACTTTTAGCCAGCCAAGTATATTGTTTGGGTGAGCGTGATACAGAGCAGCATTTACATTTTCAATTGATGGAAACGGAGCAAGGCGAGCAAGCCATTCCATTTTTTCTGAGTCTTGCGATGCTTCAACAGGATGTTGGTGCAGATGCAGAGTTTGTCATGATCAGTGCTGAAAAATTATTTGCGATTACCAAAGGCGCAAGCTTGGTGATGAACCCGACTTCGGAACATCCTAAAGAGTTCTTGGCAGATGAGATCGACGCAATTTTAGAGTTTGCCAAACAACAAAGCCTTTGAACACTGTAGGTATAATCAAAGGCTCTGCGGCTACGCTTAGATAGGTGTTTTCACACTTTTTCGTTTTAACATTGGGCGATGTGTTTTAAAACTTACATACCTGCTTTGAGTTTTTCCACGATTTCATCAAGTGGTTTGACACGTTTTACTTCATCCCAAAGGACTTTGGCTTCTGGGTAATGTTTCGACATCATACCGAGCCATTGTTTATAACGACCGACCATATTCATTTCTTTTTTATACGAGCCATTTAAGAAACGAATTTGTAATCCAAGTAGTTCATGCCATGTAATCAGCGGTTCATCGGTATTACGACGGATACACTGTGTAATGTCAGGAGTGGTCACCGCAGCACGACCAATCATTAGGTCTTCACAACCAGATTCGAGTTGGCACTGTTTGGCATCGGCATTGTTCCAAATTTCACCGTTGGCAATCACATTGATTTTCAATGCTTCACGAATGGGTTGCAACTGATCCCAAAAGGCAGGCGGGGTATAACCATCGGCTTTGGTTCGCGCATGGACTGTAACCCATGCAGCTCCGGCATCTTCGATGGCATGCGCATTTTCCATAGTGAAGTTACGGTCCATATAACCCAAACGCATTTTTGCTGATACAGGAATATGACTCGGAACAGCATCACGCACAGCTTTGACTAACTCATACACCACTTCAGGCTCATCTAGCAGAACTGAACCACCACGGTGGCGGTTGACGGTTTTTGCAGGGCAACCAAAGTTCATATCAATCGCAGGGGCACCAAGTTCTACCGCGCGTACAGCATTTGCCGCGAGCATAGTGGGATTGTTACCTAAGAACTGCACATGAACCGGTGTTCCTGCTGCAGTTTTGCCTTCATTGTTTAGTTCAGGACAATAGCTATGATAAATATGATCGGGCAGGACAGAGTCCGTGACACGGATAAACTCGGTTACACACCAGTCAAAACTCCCCACATGCGTCAACACATCTCGCATAATTGGGTCGGTTAAGCCTTCCATCGGCGCAAGAACAAGTTTCACGGTCATACAGCCAAAAATTGAAAAACGGAGTTATACGTGGTTTTGAAAGGGATGTCTAGGTTTTGTGCTTAAGGTGACGCGGAATACGAAATGACAAGATTTTATGTAACTATTTGGTGAAATTAGGACCAAAGTCTTAAAGTATTGACTGACATAAAACTTTAACAATAAAATGAGTAAATACATATGGATAGTAATAATAAGAAGATGGCTTGTACTGTTGTTTTTTAATGGAATCAACAACATATACTGTGCTTGAATCTTTTAAGATTTCATGTATGATGGCTGCAACTAGAAAAAAAGTATTGTTTCGTAAATTTTCTTTAAGTATCGCAGTGTTAGTCATAATCCTTCGTTTTTTACAGAAATGAAGTTCAATTCTTTATTATTTTCCAAGTTATAGTCAGTCATCATCCAATGGCTAAATCAACAAATTAATAGGTATTATTATGTCTAATACAGTTACTGGTACAGTTAAATGGTTCAACGAAACTAAAGGTTTCGGTTTTATTGCACAAGACAACGGTCCTGACGTTTTTGCTCACTTCAGCGAAATCACTGGTTCTGGCTTCAAAACTTTGCAAGAAGGCCAAAAGGTTTCTTTCAGCATCGCTCAAGGTCAAAAAGGCCCGAATGCTGTAAACATCGTTGCTCTATAATTTAGACGTAATGAAAAAAAGCGCTGTATAGCGCTTTTTTTATGCCTGTTATTTCTGTGTGAATAATCAAGCTATAAAAAAGAGAGCCGTAGCTCCCTTCGTAATAAAACTTACTTCTTTATAAAACTTAAAATCGTTTCATCGTCGACTTAGCGGCCTAAAACCATTTCTAAAATAAACTTAGATCCAATAAAGCCAACTGCCAATAGACAGAAACCAATAATGGTAAAGCGAATGGCTTTTTGACCACGCCAGCCGAATCGATAATGCCCAATGAGCAAGGCACCATAGACGAACCATGAAATGATACTAAATGCAGTTTTATGCGCCAAATGCTGTGCAAAGAAGTTATCGATGGTGAAGAAACCAAACCCAAGCGCCACGGTTAGTAGTGCAAATCCAGCAATCAATAAATCAAATAGTAAAGATTCCATGGCTTGGAAGGATGGAAGTAGGCTCACCCATACACGTTTTTTCTGTTTGTTTTTCAGTTCACGGTCTTGTAAACGCAAAATAACCGCTTGAATAGTTGCCATCAGCAGGACTGCATACGCGGAAAGTGACAAAATAATATGGATGTCTAAACCCAGTGAATGTTGTTCTATAAATTGATTTTGTCGACTAAATGCAAAGCCCAAAATCAACCCCGTCGCTGCCACAGGAATGCCCAGCAGATTCATCGCAAGCACAGGTCGATAGGTACTAAATAACACACTGAGCAATAGCATGAGACCTGAAGTAAATGACATCAGGTTGAACACGTCATAGTTGACACCCATAGGTGTCAACATATCGTTATATAAAACACCTGCATGCAATAACATGCCTAAACCAAGTACAACACCAATAAACCAATGGTTCGGCGCACGTTTAGACATTAAATGGCTGAATAAATACCAAAAAGACGTGGTATAAGCGATTAATGCTAGGATCGTGTAAACCAAGGGGAGACTGATCATGTCAAACCTTTTTCAGGATGTTGAATATTCATTTATATAAATTCTGCAAGAACTAAAGTATCCTATAGCATTCTATGCATAAATTTTCTATTTTAAGAAACAATTTTTTGCTCATGGCTATTTTAAGCGGATTTTGCAATGTTTGATACCTTAACAGAACGACTCACGCAGAGTTTAAGAAATGTTACTGGCTCAGGGCAGCTAACCGAAGACAATATTAAAGATACGTTACGCGAAGTACGTATGGCACTTCTTGAAGCCGATGTTGCGTTACCTGTAACTCGTGAATTCATCGCGAAAGTTAAGGAAGAAGCATTGGGCCAAGAAGTGATGACTCAGTTATCACCGGGGCAGGCTTTCGTCAAAATCGTTCATGACGAATTGACCAAAATGATGGGTGAGGCGAATGAAAGCCTAGACCTAGCGGCAAAACCACCAGTTGTTGTGCTTCTTGCAGGTTTGCAAGGTGCGGGTAAAACTACTACTGCGGCAAAACTTGCACGTTTCTTACAAGAACGTCAAAAGAAAAAAGTAGCAATGGTGTCTGCCGACGTTTATCGTCCAGCAGCGATTAAACAGCTACAAACAGTTGCAGGTGAAGTTGGCGCGATTTTCTTTGAATCAAGCGCAGACGAAAAACCGATTACCATCGCAAATCGTGCGATTGAGCAAGCAAAAATTCAATTTGCTGATGTCTTGATTGTCGATACAGCAGGTCGTTTACATGTAGACGACGAAATGATGGATGAAATTAAAGAGCTACATGCAGCAATTAAGCCAACTGAAACATTGTTCGTGGTTGATGCCATGACGGGTCAGGATGCGGCGAATACTGCAAAAGCCTTTAACGATGCTTTGCCTTTGACGGGTGTGATCCTGACAAAAACAGATGGCGATGCACGTGGTGGTGCGGCACTTTCTGTTCGTGCTATTACTGGCAAGCCAATTAAATTCTTGGGTATGGGTGAAAAACTCGATGCCCTAGAGCCATTCCATCCTGAACGTATCGCACAGCGTATTTTGGGTATGGGTGACGTACTTTCTTTGGTCGAAGAAGTTGAACGTAAAATCGACAAAGAAAAAGCCGAAAAAATGGCGAAAAAATTGCAAAAAGGCGGTAGCTTCAACTTTGAAGATATGCTGATGCAGTTTGAACAAATGAACAAAATGGGCGGCATGATGGGCTTCTTGGATAAACTTCCAGGCATGAGCAACTCAGGGATTCAAGATGCAATTGCACAAGCAAATCCTGAAAAGCAAGTGAAGAAAATGGAAGCGATTATTCAATCGATGACCATTAAAGAACGTCGTAACCCAGACTTGATGAATCCAAGCCGTAAAAAACGTATTGCAGCAGGCTGTGGTATGGATGTTGCGGAAGTGAACAAACTCATCAAACAACATGCGCAAATGGCGAAAATGATGAAGAAATTTGCCAACCCAACGGGTATGGCAAAAATGATGAAATCATTGGGCAATATGCAAAAACAATTTGGCGGCGGTGGCATGGGTCCATTGTTCGGCAGTAAAGATCCGAAGTAATTTGGACTTAAAAAAGGCGCATTTAGCGCCTTTTTTTATGGCTGCAATTTGACGAGACTGTGCGCTTAAGCAAAGTGATTGAGTGCATTTGATAGCAAGTGATGAAATAAAGGATTTGTTGACCACTACAAAAAAAGCTCCTACTCTATTTTAGTAAAGGGCTACATATAAAACACTTAGGTAGTTAGATGGAAAGTTATGATTGCTGGATTACAGTATATTCTTGTATTTATTCAATTTTAATAATTTCTTTAAGCTTGAATTCTATCTTTTTTATTAAGGATAAGATTAATAAAGTTTTGGCTTTTTTTGCCTTTACTGGTCTTTACTCTTTTATTCTAAGTTACTTTTTTAGTTATGCTTATATTGGGTATATAGAGCAAGAGCCAATGGCCAGATTTATTTATGAAGGTTTTAGATCATATCTATTCTTTGGAAACATATATATAGTTTTTAGTGTCTTCATTTTTATTACATTGTTGATCAGACTTTTTATAAATAAAATAAAAAATCCCCTATATAAGTAGGGGCTTTGGTTCATTCGTAGTGATAGCGACAAGCAATTATCGTTATCTCTGCGTCTGTTACTGCATAAACTAGCCTATGCTGTTCATCTATCCTTCTGCTCCAGAATCCCGATAAATCACCGAGTAAAGCTTCGGGTTTTCCAATACCTTCAAAGGGTGTACGTTGACATTCCTTTATAAGGTTATTGATTCGCTTGAGAGTCTTTTTATCTTGGCTTTGCCAATATACATAATCATCCCAAGCTGAAGGGGTAAAGCTAGTCTTCCTTTTCATCTAAAAGTTCTCTTTCGATTGCTTTAGATGCACGGAACTCTGCAATTGAGTTTGCAAGGTGTGCTGCATTCTTTGGAGAAGACATTAAGTGCAATGTCTCCATTACACTGTTGTAATAGTCTTGACCCATCACAACGGCATGTTGACCCTCTTTGCGAGTAATAATAGCTACATCTGCATCTTCAATTACAGTATCTAAAACGGATTTTAAATTCTGGCGTGCATCAGTGTATGTAAATACTTGCATGTCTTGCATTTCCTAATTAAATATTTAGCCTTAAACAATATATGGTCACTTCATTGATCTAGCATTAGTTGGTTGGCACATTGGCTCATAGATTTGCTATAGATACTTTATATGGACACTTAAATTTCAAATTGGCTGTTTTGGGTGATGTCTGCAAAAAAAACATGATTTTGTACAATATTTTGTACAACTTAAATGTACAGGATACTGTACATTATGTAAAGTAGAAATAAAAAAACGGCCATTTTTACGTTCTATAGAATAAGAATTCCTTTAATTTTTAGGTTCATACCTATGAAAAATATAGCCAAAACAAACTGAACAACAATTTTTAGAATTGGAGATTTATTTCTTAAAGACATTAATATCTTGTTACTTGTTAGAAGTTCAAATTTCACATATATACAAAATTACTAATTTAAGCGCCGATCAATGGTTTGATTTTGCAGAATCTCCTACTTAAATCTTAAGAGAAATTTTACATTTAGATCCTTTTATTTTGAGGGGGAGTATCTTGTCGAGCTAAATTACGTTCAGTTACACCAGCCGATATATACCGAACTGAGCTAAATCATTATAAAAACATGCCAAATTGACATTGAGACCGTGTAGATGACAGGTCTAAAACAGAGGTGAAAGTTTGCCGAACTGCAAATTGAAAGCTTTACCCAAAATAAGCATCAAATAATGAATACACCTCATACGCCAGAGAGCCAAAACATCTATCTGATTCATGCTCATCAGGCTTCCCTTAATGAGTATTAGTTTCCTTATTGAGACAAAAGCAGCAAGGGGTAGGACATTATTCTTGGCGCATTGATATGGCAAATGCAGTACAACCAGATTTTGACCATTGTTAGAAGTTTATTTCCCTGCAAATGCCTAAGCTTGATGAAAATAAAATTATTATTGCGCACAGTTTGGGTTGTCTGACAGCGCTGTATTGTTTGACAGCGCATTTCAGCCAGCGGTAAGGCAAGATTTAAGCGGGCATTTTTATTTCTGGATTTGTGTATTCCTTTAATTTTTTTCTGAATTAGGCAGCTTTATTTTAAAATGCTAATTGAACCGTCATATGCTGCATCAGCATTTGCCGTTGGCCGTGCGCATGCTGTCCAGCAATGATCCTTTTGTTCCGCCACCGTTCACGCTGAAGTTATCAATTGTGATCCAAGGGTGGAACACTGAAGGGAAAATACAGGACTTTTACGGCTTCATAATGTTTCCAGAATTGCTGGATATTTTGAATCAGCTCATGAAAGTGTTCTAGCAAATAGTCAAGTTTTGCAAAAATTCACAATTGTTTACCCTCAATCTCTAATTTTTATTTCAGACTGAATTCAAAAAGAGGAATGGAGCATGAAATGGCGCAAGTAATTGTGGTGCATGGCTATACCGCGAGCCCTGAAGAGAATTGGTTTCCGTGGATCGCGCAAAAGGCAAAAAAAGCGGGCGTCAGCCTCAAGGTGCTTCGGCTTGATCCATCCGAAACACCCGTCTTAAATGTGTGGATGAAGCAAATGGATGCGCAGATTGACGCATTAAATGAAAACTCTATATTAATTGCCCATAGTTTGGGATGTATCGCTGCACTGCATTATCTGTCGCAAAAACTGCAGCATCAGAACATAAAAGCTCTTGTGCTTGCGGCCGGTTTTAATGGCCGCTTGGGACGTCTAGAGCAGGTGAATCCTTTTATTGATGCGGCTAAAATAGATTTTGACTTGCTAAAACAGCAGGTTGAGCATCGGGTAGTGATCTATTCAAAAGGCGATGAGCGAGTGCAACCCGAATTCAGCTTGGCTCAGGCAAAAAGCCTAGATGCACAGGTGATTGAAGCGCGTCATCAGGGGCATTTTATTGACTCTGAAGGCTGTACCGAATTGCCCGAAGTCTGGGATGCTGTGGAGCCGTATTTGATCCGCGCTTAATCTACGGTTGTTGGCCAATATAGCTTTGCAGGCCTTTTAAAAGCAGATCATTATGGACTTCAGGCGTAAAGCGCTGTAGGTATTTGGCAAATAGCGCAGCATCGCCCCCAGTTAAAATTAAGCGACTGGGATATTTATCAAGCACCTTTTCAATGGTGCTGACCAAACTGAGCAATATGCCATGATGAACAGCGTCGATGGTATTTTTACCAGGAGACAGCTCGTCAAAGATGGCATCTGGAATTTTAATGCCTTTGGTGTTTTGGATGAGCGAATCACGTTGCAAATATAAATTTGGCAAAATATAGCCACCTAAATGTTGTAATCCATCCGTTAAGTCAATGGTGAGTGCTGTTCCACAGCTAATCACACAGTATTTTTGTTTAGGGTCTGTAACTACAGCAAGCATTTGCAGCCAACGGTCGATCCCGAACTTTGTGGTGTCTTCGTAAGCACAGCGCAAGCCCGCATATTCGGCATGAACTTTGGCAATGGTGACAGGAACAGCTAAAAATTTAAGAATTTTTTGAATCCGATCATTATTTTTTTTGTCGAGTACCGAGGAAATCCCGACCTGATCTAAGTCCAAACTTTTAAAGTGCTGGATTAAACCAAGTAGGAGTTCGGCAGGCGACTGTAAATGCAGTTCCGCAGCATGTTCTATGATTTGATCGTCTTCAGTAATCCAGTATTTCAGCCGAGTATTACCGACATCGAGCCATAATTTTTTCATCAGTAGGCCTTTGCAATCCTGTTTATGATTGATCTGCTAAACGTAAGCGACCTTGGAAATGATTTTCTAAGCGCTGCGAAGTTTGGATGTTGATCGAACCATCATTTTCAATACCGAGAAAGAGACCTTGGCTTTTGCCTTGCAGGTGTTCAAGCTCAACGGGCTGTTGCATAAATGCAGCATAATGGTTGAATCGTGCAGCGAGGTTGTAGCAGTTATGATTGAACCATTCACCTGCAAGTTGAATCGCGGCATAGAGTTCAGCGATTAACTGTAAACGGTTTGGCGAGGGAAGTCCGAGTTCAGATAACGACGTTGCACGTTGCTCAATTCCTGTGGATGGAATCGGAAATAAGTTCATCCCAACGCCGACAATTGCTTGATGTGACGAAATTGGTTCAATCAAAATCCCGCCCCATTTGCCTTGTGGGCTATATAGGTCGTTGGGCCATTTCACTTGTAATGCGAGATTCTGCAAACTAGGCATTTGCAAGATATTTAAGGCAATTTCAAGTGCAAGCCGTCCATCTATCGCTGTCTGTAAATTCAGCAATGTGCTTAAATAGATATTACCAACGGGTGAGACCCATTGATGATCGCGTTGCCCACGGCCTTGAGTTTGCTCTTCACTGCATACCAAAACATGTTGAATGCCTTTTTTGGCAATCTCACGGACATCGTCATTGGTCGATGTAGTAATGGGCTTCAGTAATAAAACTTCAGGCGGTTGAGGTACTGTGCTCAGCAATTGCTGTAAGTGTCTAGTCTCTAAATCCATTTGAATCTGAGAGTTGTGGAATAATATTGATGGAGTTAATCATATATTTACTGATTGGTGCAATCGCTGGTTTTGCTGCGGGGCTATTTGGTGTTGGCGGTGGCCTGATTATTGTGCCGATTTTATTCATCGTCTTTACCCAACTTCAGTATGACCCCAGTGTGATTATGCACATGGCGGTGGGCACCTCTTTGGCCACGATTATTGTGACCTCACTCAGTTCGGTTTCGGCTCATCATAAAAAAGGTGCAGTACTGTGGAATGTCTTTCGGAATTTGGCACCGGGTTTGGTGATTGGTTCATTTCTCGGTGCAGGCATTGCAGATTATTTATCAGGGCAGGGTTTGCAACTGTTAATTGGCTTTTTTGCGGTCTGGGTGGCCTTTAAAATGTTTCGCGGTGCAGCGACACCAGTCGATCCGAATAAACATTTACCCTCACAAGCCATGCAAATGGCAGCAGGCGGTGGTATTGGGATTGCTTCTGCGATCTTCGGTATTGGTGGAGGTAGCTTAACCGTCCCGTATTTGAATAAAAACGGCGTCATTATGCAAAAAGCGGTCGCGACATCTGCTGCATGTGGTTTACCGATTGCGATTGCAGGGGCCCTTGGCTTTATGTGGTTTGGTCATCATGCCGATATCGAGGTTCCCAATACCATTGGTTATATCCATATTTATGCATTTATCGGGATTAGTGTAATGAGCTTCATCACTGCGAAATTGGGTGCGAAAGTGGCTCATATGTTGTCGCCATTTATGCTAAAGCGTTGTTTTGCATGTTTATTAACAACAGTCGGCTGCTATTTTATTTACCAAGGTGTGCAAGCCTTTGGCGCTTGATTGTCCGTTTTGACTGACAAAATTGGCTTTATTGACACAAGATTGTCAGACAATGTCATGTTCAATTAGGTTGCTTATCGTTTCTAATGCAAATAGATTGAGTGTAAATCTGAACATTGCATCTTATAAAAAAAAGATAGGAACAGTATGCAACAACAAGAAGCGGACAGTTTGTCAGAACAAATTGCCAAACACATCGGTGAACAAATCATTCGCGGTGAGTTGGTCGAAGGCGAGCGTATTCAGGAACTTAGAATTGCGGCCGAATTGGATGTGAGCCGTGGCTCTGTTCGTGAAGCTTTATTGATTTTAGAACGGACCCAGCTCATTGAAATCTACCCGCGACGTGGCGCCTTAGTCTCTGAAATGTCGGCTTTACAAGTGCGCTCATTATTTGATATTGCAGCATTATTGTTGGGCCAAATTGTGCATCGTATGGCGGAAACGTGGCGCAGCCATGAAGCTGAGCGTATTCAGTTATTACTTGAACAATTAGACGTGGAAACTCGCCAAGGCAATACCGAAAAGTTTTATGATCTGATTTTTCAGGGCATGGCTCGTCAGCATGAAATGGTGGGAAATACCTACCTGATGCGTTATTACCAAGAATTGTTGCCATCACTCAGACGCAGTTATTTTCTGACACTGAATATTTCACGACGTGAACTCCAAGAATCTTTTGATTTGTTTAAATTGGTGACTGATGCAGTTTTAATCAGAAAATCACATCAAGCCACTTTATTTATGGAAGATTTTTGTCGACACTTACGCAACCTTGTGTTGGAATCACTAACACGGATGAAACAAATCGAATTAGCGTGGGCGAGACGTTCACGCCGCTGATCAGGACATTATGCGTTTAAGCAGTTTAAAACTTTCCGGCTTCAAATCTTTTGCCGATAGCACAACTCTAAAATTTGAAGGCAACCGTAGTGCGGTTGTTGGACCGAACGGCTGTGGTAAATCCAATGTGATTGATGCCATTCGCTGGGTTATGGGGGAGTCCAGTGCCCGTCAATTGCGTGGTGGCACCATGCAAGATGTTATTTTTACCGGAACGGCAAAGCGTAAACCAGTCGGGATGGCGAGTGTTGAACTGCGTTTTGATAATACCTATGGCAAGCTAGGTGGCGCTTATAATGCCTATACTGAGCTTGCAGTTCGTCGTCAGGTCAATCGTGATGGTAAATCCGAATATTTCCTCAATGGCACTAAATGCCGCCGTCGTGATATTACCGATATTTTCTTAGGCACCGGTTTAGGTCCACGTTCGTATGCGATTATTGAACAGGGCATGATCAACCGTTTGGTCGATGCCAAACCTGAAGAAATGCGTGTGTATATTGAAGAAGCCGCAGGGGTTTCTCGCTATCAAGCTCGTCGTCGTGAAACTTTACAGCATCTAGAACACACCACTCAAAATTTAGAACGTCTCGAAGACATTGCATCAGAACTGAAGTCTCAGCTGAAAACCTTAAAACGTCAGTCTGAAACGGCGGTGCAATACAAAGAATTAGAAACCCAAATTCGTACTTTTAAGATCGAAGTGTTGTCTTTCCAATGTGAGCAAAGTACGCGTTTACAGCAAGAATACACGCTTCAGATGAATGAGCTCGGGGAAACCTTCAAACTGGTGCGTTCTGAGCTAAATACTCTAGAGCATGACTTATCTTCCACTAATGCTTTATTTCAACGGCTTATTCAGCAGTCCACGCCATTACAAAGTGAATGGCAACAGGCGGAAAAGAAACTGTCTGAGTTGAAAATGACGCTGGAGCAAAAGCAGGGTTTATTTGCACAAAATTCGGCAAGTTTGGTGGAGCTTGAAAAGCAAAAAGCTCAAACCAAAGAACGTTTACAGCTATTAGAGTTACAACTGGAAACGCTGCAAGAACAGCAAGATGGATTTGTTGAGCAATTACAGCGCCAAGAAAGCAGTAGTCAAGATCAGACTCAACAATTAGCTGATTTGAAAGCTCAGCATCAACAAGCGGTTCAACAATTTGAACAATGCCGTGGGCAAGTCGAAAAGCAGCAACAGCAAAAGCTACAGATGTTGGCGCAGAGTGAACAATTGACCAAAAATATTGGTCGAATTGAGCAACAACGTGAGACCCTGCAACAGCAAAGAGGTCAAATTCAGCATCAGGCGCAGCAAGATGAGTTGGAGCAGTATCAGCAAGATAAGCAACAGCTCGAACAACAAATTACGCAACAAGAGCAGGTGATTGCCGAAACTCAAGCACAGCTTACAGCTGCACAAGAACAGCAGGCACAGCACAAAAATACGGTGTTGCAGCTAAAGTCAGAAATACAGGTGCTGTTGTCAGAGCAGAAAAACCTAAATCAATTAATGATTAAAGCTAGTCCAAAGCAGCAAAGCCAGCGTCAACATTTAATGCAGCGGTTGCAGTTGAACACACAAGGTAAACAGCATGCACAACTGGTCGAGAAATTTTTGTCTAAATGGCTGAGTGCCCAAGTCTTGGGACACAGTGATAATTTTCAAGACAGTGTTGCACGTCAGGTCAAAGGCAGTCACCACACCGCAGCACAAATCGTTGGATTAGATGCTTTGGCGACGTGGATTGAAGCACCACAGCTTTCAATCTGGCAGCAGGTCGCAATTGCCGAAACATTGCCGATGGCATTGAGCCATCAGGCTAAACTGGCTGCTGGTCAGTCGATACTCACGCTCGATGGTTATCATGTCGGTGCAGATTGGGTGATTGGTCTAGATTATGATGAGGACAGCCAAGCAGGGCAAGGTGCATTGAGTCACCGTATTCGCTTAGATGAATTGACTGAATTACTTGCAGAGCAGCAGCCAAAGCTAACGCAACTAGAAGGCCAATTGCCTGAGTTGCAAAATGCCGTACAAGCTTTACAGCAAAATCTGCAACAGCAACATAGCCAATTAAAAAATTGGCAAAAAGACATTCAAAATGCTGATGTTGCCATTGCGAAGGTACAAAGTTCCAATCAGGCTTTTGCATTACAAAAGCAGCAGTTAGAAGATCAATTACAGCAACTTGAAGCACAGCTTGAAGAAGATGCCATGCAAAAAGACGATTTGGAAATAGATCTGCATGCGCTGACGATGAAGCTTGAGCAAGCTTTGCCCAATTATAAGACCTTGCAATTCCAAGTTGAGGAATTGAGTCTAGCGCTGGAAAGTGCTCAGCAAGTGGCATTACACAGTCAGCAAGAATTGGAAATCGTGCGTCGTCAGTCTGTACAGACGAAACAACAGATTGAATTATTAGAAAAAGACACGGTCTTTTTAAAAGCGCAAACTCAGCAAATTATTGGACAGATGGAACAGGCGAAGAAATTTGTCGATCCAGTACAGTTAGAATTGCCTGCGCTTGAGTCACAGTATTCTGAACAGGCCCAAGTCACTGAACGTTTACAAAAAACCTGGAATGACTGGCAGCTTGAACTGAATAACGTACAGAGCAAACAACAGACATTGACGGAACAACGCCATTCACATCAACAGCAAGATGAAAAATTGCGTACGCAATTGGAAGAAAAGCGTCTGGCTTGGCAATCCGCGCAGTCTGATTTACAGCATTATTCTGAACAGCTGAAAGAAATGAACAGCGAAATGCTGACAGGTTTAAGCATTGATGTGGTATCCCATCAGCAAAAACTAGAAAAAGCACAGCAGCAGTTTGATAAATTGGGTGCAGTCAACTTGGCTGCGGCAGAAGAATATACTGAAGTTTCTAAACGCTTTGATGATTTAAGCCACCAAATTGATGACTTGCAAAAGACCGTTGAACAACTGCAAGCTGCGATGAAAAGCATTGATCAGGAAACGCGAAAGCTGTTTATGACCACTTTTGATAAGGTCAATGCAGAACTTCAAGCGTTGTTTCCGAAAGTATTTAATGGTGGTGAAGCAAGTTTAAGCCTTGAAGATGGTTGGCAATCAGGTGTAAAACTGATGGCACGACCACCGGGTAAACGAAATAGCTCTTTGGCATTATTGTCAGGTGGTGAAAAGGCACTGACCGCATTGGCTTTGGTTTTTGCGATTTTCCGCCTAAATCCTGCACCATTTTGCGTTTTAGACGAAGTCGATGCACCTTTAGACGATGCAAATGTAGGAAGATTTTGTAATCTTGTAAAAGAGCTTTCAGAACAAGTGCAATTTATCTACATTACACACAATAAACTGGCTATGACAATGGCAACTGACTTACTTGGTGTGACCATGCCAGAACCAGGAACTTCAAAATTAGTGACTGTGAATATAGAGCAAGCCAAAGAATACGGTTTAGCTGCGGAGGCATAACATGGAAATCACCACTATAGCTGGGATTGTAATCGCTGTAATTATCATGGTTGTGGGCATTCGAATGATGTTTCGTAAACCTGCAGATGCAGCGCCATCACTTGACACCGAATTACATATTAATCCTGATAGTCAGCAACCTGTTATTCCGCGCCATGTACGCAATCAGTTAAATACACCTGAAACCACGCAACGTGTAGAGCCGACTTTGGCTGAGGAAAAAGTCACAGCGGTTGAAACGACTGAAGCTGTTCAAGCAAATGTAACGCCAGAAGCAACGGCAACGGAACAAGCAGAGCAGAGCGTTGAGGCTACGGCAAAGACTGAGACGACAACGACGGATCCTGTTTCAGTTGAAAACGCTCAAACTGCAACAGAAGACAGTACATTGTCTACAGAAGCAACTGAATCTACAACTGTTGCATCTGTAGCCGCCGATGCCAATCACGCAGCGACTGCTGCGACACACGTTCAGGCTGACGCTGTTCCTGCGGAAAAAGCGCCAGAATTTAGTGTAAATAGCGCAATTGAAAAAGCTGAAATCAGCGATTTTGATGAAGAAAGCAGTATTTTGGATGCTCATTTACATGAACAAAAAATTGTTGATGAAGAAAGTGCTTTAGCAACTGCGGAAACTTATATCGCCTTAAATGTGTTCCCGGATAGCCGTGCCTTGTCGGGGGAAAAAGCATTAAAAGTTTTACTCAAATACGGCCTGCGTTTTGGCGAAATGGCCTGTTTCCATCGCTATGATGAAGAAGGTACAAAGTTATTATTCTCTGTATTGCAAATGAATAATGATGGCGCTGCGCAAGGTTTTGATCTTGAAACTTTATCGACTGAAGAAGTAAAAGGTTTGGCTTTCTTCTTAGCGCTGCCACACAGCGATGTACAAAATGCCTTTGATACCATGGATAGCATTTCACGTCTAATTGCCCGTGAAATTGACGGTACTGTGTATGATCAAAATAACCAAGAATTTACACCGCAGATGCGTGAACATTGGCGTCATCAAGCGATTGATTATCGTCAAGGTCAAGCTATCGAAGTCTAAGCGTCTTTGATTGAAACTCACCGAGTGGGTTTCTATAATAGCAACAGATAATGAAATTTGAGGGCGGAGTATGAACCGCCCTTTTTTATGGTGAATGTATGACACAACAATCCACTGTCGTTGCACAGATGCGACAACTGATTCAACTCTTGGCGAAGCATAACCATGCCTACTATGTCATGGACACGCCAGAAATTGAGGACAGTGAATATGATCAACTTTTTCACCAATTAAAAGCATTAGAAGAGCAATACCCTGATTTAGTACAACCTGATACACCAACTACAAAAGTGGGTGGAAAGGCCTTATCTAAGTTTGAATCTGTAACCCATGCAGTGCCTATGTTGTCATTAGGTAATGTGTTTAATGCAGAAGATTTATTTGCCTTTGCCCGCCGCGTAGAAGAGCGCTTACCGAATCAAAAAATTGAATATGATGTCGAATTAAAATTTGATGGACTGGCGATTTCTCTCTGGTATGAAAATGGCATTTTAGTCCGTGGTGTGACACGGGGTGATGGTGAAACTGGGGAAGACATTACCCAAAATGTAAAAACCATTCGTAATTTACCTAAAGTACTGACTTCTACACAGACTGAAATTCCAAGTCTGCTTGAAGTCCGTGGTGAAGTCCTGATGCCAAAGTCAGGCTTTGAAAAGCTTAATGCTGAAAATGAAGCCAAAGGTGAAAAAACCTTTGCCAATCCACGAAATGCAGCAGCAGGAAGCTTACGTCAACTCGATCCTGCAATTGCGGCTTCGCGTCCTTTGGCTTTTTATGCCTATGGCATTGCACAGTGTGAACCACATCATGGGCAAACCACCATGTCTGCAAGTCTTGAGTGGCTGACACAGTTTGGTTTTGCTGTCGGTGAACGTCACTTTATATGTGACAGCATTCAGGACGTACAAGCTGCATATGAGCAAATGATCATTGATCGACCAAGCCTGAGTGTTGAAATTGATGGCATGGTGATTAAAGTGAATAGTTTGAAACAGCAGCAAACTTTAGGTTTTTTAAGCCGTGAACCGCGCTGGGCAACGGCATATAAATTCCCTGCAGTTGCAGCGCTGACGACGATTGAAAATATTGATTGGCAAGTGGGGCGTACAGGGACTTTAACTCCAGTCGCACGTTTAAATCCTGTTGCAGTCGGTGGCGTAACGGTTTCCAATGTCACTCTACATAATATTGGTGAAATTCACCGTTTAGATGTCCGTGTGGGTGATACAGTCAGTGTCTACCGTAGTGGCGA
The DNA here is from genome assembly GCF_015218525.1 of Acinetobacter sp. YH12138. NCBI lineage: Bacteria > Pseudomonadati > Pseudomonadota > Gammaproteobacteria > Moraxellales > Moraxellaceae > Acinetobacter > Acinetobacter sp. YH12138. The sequence continues at coordinate 662,450 of NZ_CP048670.1, forward strand.
TGTGATTCCAAAAGTGGAAAAAGTATGGCCTGAATTCCGTCCTGTAGATACGGTAGAAGTTCAGTTACCTGCATATTGCCCAGTCTGCTCATCTCCAGTGGTGATGCCCGAAGGTGAAGCCTTGGCACGTTGTTCAGGTGGTTTGTACTGTGCTGCACAGCGTATTGAGGCGATTCGTCACTTTGTATCGCGTAAAGCTATGGACATTGAGGGCTTAGGCGACCGTTGGGCGGAATCACTTTTACATTTGGATCTGCTCAAAGATGTTGCTGATATTTATAGCTTGCATGCGCATCGTGAAAAATTACTGACTATTGAAAAAATGGGCGAGAAGTCGGTTCAAAACCTCATCGATTCTATTGAAAATAGTAAGAAAACGACACTAGGTGCATTTATTTATGCACTCGGCATTCGAGGCGTGGGTGAAACCACGGCACGCATGCTCGCCAATACCTTCCAAACCTTTGATGCGATTCGTCATGCAGATCTCGAATCCTTGAAAAAAACGCCAGACGTTGGTGATATTACCGCTGAATGGATTGTCGATTTTTTCCAAGCGCCGCATAACCTCGAAGTGGTTGATCGTTTGTTGGCAGCTGGGATTCATTGGGATGCACCCGTTGCACCAAGTCGTCAGCCGCTGAATGGCGAGAGTTGGGTGATTACAGGGACATTGAATACCATGGGGCGTGATGAAGCGACGCAAATGCTTCAAGCCTTAGGCGCACGTGTCAGTGGTAGTGTTTCGGGTAAAACCAAATGTGTAGTTGCAGGTGAAAAGGCAGGTTCTAAATTAGAAAAGGCTGAAAAGTTAGGTGTACCTGTGATGAGTGAAGAGGAGTTTATTTCCTTTGTACAACAGCAAAATGCTTCTTAAGTATTGAAAAATTTAACCTGAAAACATAGTTACTTTTGAACAAACGCCTGATGCATTGCATTGGGCGTTTTTATTTTGCTGCTTAACATGATTGCGTCAGCCTATCAGTTGTTGATGATAGATCAGACATCATTTCTCAACATCACTCACGAAATATTTTGTTAAAGCGTGAATGTATTGAGATACAATCTTAGCCATAAAAAAGCAGCCCTTAGGCTGCTTATTTTTATTCAGTGATCACATTATTCTTGATCAACTTTCATTGGTTTTACATCCATTTCTTGATATGAAACCAACTTAGTTTTGTGTTTCCACTTATAACCGAACCAAATGGCAAGGAATAAGAAAATACCAATATAGGTAGAAACAACGGCTAACCACTCACCATCTAAAACGGCTTGATAGTTCTGACCAAGGACCACGATGGCACACAAAATAAAGGCAAACCAAGGTGCAAATGGGAAGAATTTTGCACGGTAAGCAAGATCTTCCAATTTATTGCCTTGAGCCAAGTAGCCTTTACGGAAGCGATAATGTGAAACTGCAATACCGAGCCACACAATAAAGCCACACATACCTGACATGTTCAGTAACCAATTAAAGACCGCTTGTTCACCGATAAAAGTGGTTAAGAAGCACAGTGCCGCAATCGCCGTTGTTGCATAAAGCGCATTCATCGGTACGCCACGTGCATCTAAGCGACCAAAGACTTTCGGCGCACTGCCTTTACGTGCCATATCAAAGAGCATACGAGTAGAGGAGTACATACCAGAGTTACCTGCTGATAAAATCGCAGTCAAGATCACTGCATTCATCACCGATGCAGCAAAAGCAAAACCTGCTTTTTCATACAGTAAGGTAAATGGTGATAGTGCAATATTTTCAGTAGATGCCGCTTGTAATAAACGTGGGTCATCATAGGCAATGAGAGTGCCGATAATGAAAATACACACGATATAAAACAACAAGATACGCCAGAAAATTTGCTTGATGGCAATAGGAATGGTCTTTTCAGGATCTTTCGATTCACCTGCAGCCACACCAACCATTTCAGTCCCTTGGAAAGAGAAACCGGCAATCATGGCCACACCAATCAAGGCAGATAAACCGCCGACAAATGGGGCTTCACCCTTGGTCCAATTGGCAAATGTTTCTACGCCCGGTGTCAGCATGATTTTGCCAATCATAAACAGGCCGATAATGATAAAGGCAACAATTGCGAGCACTTTAACAAGCGAGAAGAAGAATTCGGATTCACCGAAGCCTTTTACGGTCAGTGCATTAATGGCAAAGACGATTGCGAGGAAAATCGCACTCCAGTAGAAGCCCGGAATATCTGGAAACCAGAATTTCATAATGAATTGGACTGCAACCAATTCAAATGCAACGGTAATTGCCCAGTTATACCAATAGTTCCAACCCAAAGCGAAGCCGAAACCACCCTCGACATACTTTGTGCCGTAGGTAAAGAATGCACCCGAAGTTGGGTTATGTGTTGCAAGCTCACCTAAACTGGTCATCAAGAAGTAAATCATGATACCAATTAAGCAGTATGCGAGCAGGGCGCCACCCGGGCCTGCATTGGCAATGGTTGCACCAGAGGCAAGGAATAAACCTGTACCAATTGATCCACCAATTGCAATCATGTTGAGATGGCGAGCACCCAACTTACGCTGAAGCTGAGCTGGTTTTTGAATTTCGCTCATCATTGTTCCTTAAGATTTTTTTGCGTGCTCGCAAACAAGACTTTAAACCCTTGTTGGTCGGCTTTGATTGTACATTGACCATAATGTTGCTCAATTAAAGTCGGATAATTGAGGAATCGGTTGGCAACAATCCAAAGCTCACCCCCAGACTTCAAATGTCTGCGCGAAGTTTTGCATAGATTTTCACTGGCATTGTAGTCGGTTTGAATCCCTTGATGGAAGGGTGGATTGCTGACTATGGCATGTAAAAATAAGGGAGCATCCTCGATTCCTGTGACCGCTTTAATCTCAAGTTGTTCAGGTTCAAGCAAATTTTGTTCAAATGTCATTTGTGTAGACGCTAGTGCAAAGGCATCTACATCCATGGCAAAGATACGATTTTTAGGATTCAGTTTGGCTAAATAAGCACTGATGACACCCGCACCACAGCCAAAATCAGCAATTTTGCCCGAAGTGACTTGTGATAAATAAGGCAATAAGGTAGCCGTACCCACATCTAAACGGTTCTGGCTAAATACGCCAGGCAGTGCGCAAATCGTAAGCTCACCATTTGGGGTCTCAACTGGATATTTTTGCACCCAATCTTGCAGTGGCTTCAGTGTGACAGTTTTTTCCAATAGGGTTTGCCACATTTGACAGTGACGCGCGCTATCAATTTTTAGGGTTTTACCAAAGGGCTGTAATTGTTTTGCAGCGCGTTCAACACCGCCTTTTTTCTCACCCACGAGGAAAATAGACGCACCTTGAGCAAGATGACTTGCGACATTGTGTAATAAATAATTTAGCAGTTCTTTTGATTTCGGAACAAAAATAACCGCTTGATCAAACTGACCTTCAGGAAAATCGACACCAAAATGGACGTTTGACTGTTGATTTTGAAAGTACTGAAAATCATTAAAATTCCAGCACCAAATTGATGGCTTAATATTGTCATTCAATTGACTGAGTAAGTCATCTGTCGGTGCATTTACGAAAAGCACGCGATCTTGTAATAAATCGATCTGTCGTATAACGACTTCACTTGTGAGATCCATAGATTTCTCCATCATAAAAAACACTGCCTAGGGCGGAACCTAGGCAGTGTTCTTTGACAAATGAACTTACTTCTTCACTTCAGGAAGAACAATATTCAAAATAAGGGCAGCGATACCACCAGTGGCAACGCCTGAACTGAAGATATTACGGAACAATTCAGGAAGATGTTCAAGGATTTGTGGTACTTGTGCAACACCTAGACCCAATGCCAATGAAATCGCAATGATTAATAGTGCGCGGCGGTCTAAATGAATGCCTGACAAGATATTAATACCCGAGGCAGCAACAGCACCAAACATGACCATTACAGCACCACCAAGCACGGCTTGTGGAACTGCCTGAATGACACCTGCTACAGCAGGAAGTAAGCCTAAAATAACCAATAGGGCAGCAATCCAAATGCCTACATAGCGGCTTGCAACACCTGTTAACTGAATAACACCGTTGTTTTGCGCAAATACAGAACTTGGGAATGTGTTAAAGATACCGGCAAGGAATGAGTTTGCACCATTCACCAATACACCACCTTTGATACGCTTCATCCATTCAGGACCATCTACAGCTTGATTTGAAAGTTTAGAAGTCGCGGTAATATCGCCAATCGCTTCTAAAGATGTCACAAGGTAGATAAATGCCATTGGAATAAACAAGCTCCACGAGAAGCTTAAGCCAAAGTGCATCGGTGTTGGAATTTGAACCAGTGGCGCATCTTTTAAACCATCAAAGTTTAAATGACCCATAAAGCCTGCAAGGATGTAACCCACGACTAAGGCAATTAGGATGGCAGAACTTTTTACCCATGTAATACGCACACGGTTCAATAAAATGATCAGTGCCAAAACGGTACATGACATGATGAGGTTGTCTGCATTGGCAAAGGTTTTATCGCCCATCGCCTGATAACCACCACCCATTGAAATTAAACCTTCTTTGATTAAGGTTAAGCCAATAAGTAGTACCACAATACCTGTAACCAGTGGTGTAATCAGTTTTTTCACCCACGGTAAGATTCGTGATACACCCATTTCAATGAATGAACCCGCGATCACCACACCAAAGATAGATGCCATAACTGCTTCTACAGGTGTGCCTGCCGCAACCATTGCAGAACCAATACCGATAATAGGACCAATAAAGTTAAAGCTGGTTCCTTGTACAATCAGGAGACCTGCACCAAATGGACCGACTTTTTTACATTGTAAAAAGGTTGCGATACCAGAGATCACCAATGACATCGACAGAATCATATTGGTGTCTTCTTTTGACACACCAAGTGCCAAACAGATCAGCAGACCCGGCGTCACAATTGGGACAATAATGGCCAATAAATGTTGGAACGCAGCGAGAAAAGCAATAAAAGGTTTTGGTCGATCATTCAATCCATAGACTAAATCGAGTTGATCTTTTGCTTCGGGAGATTGGTTTAAATCAGACATGCGGCACTGAAAATTAAGGCTAGGTGGCGCTATTCTAATCTGTTTACACAGCTTTACAAAACCAAAAGCGTACCAGTCGTCAAAAAAAATGCGATTGTCAATAAACTGTCACTACTAAAATCTATATTTTTTCTGTATAATTTGCCCTCAAACTTTAGGCGTATCGAATTCACATGTCAGATATTAAAACTCTCCGTAACATTGCCATCATCGCGCACGTCGACCATGGTAAAACTACTCTTGTAGACAAACTTTTACAGCAATCAGGTGCTCTTGGCGATCGCGCAGGCGAGATCGAACGTGTAATGGATTCTGGCGCTATTGAAAGTGAACGTGGTATTACCATTCTTGCAAAAAACACTGCAATCAAATGGTTAGACAAGCGTACTAACACTGAATACCGTATCAATATCGTGGATACCCCGGGACACGCCGACTTCGGTGGTGAAGTAGAACGTGTAATGTCAATGGTTGACTGCGTACTTCTTCTTGTTGATTCTCAAGAAGGCCCAATGCCACAAACTCGTTTCGTAACGCAAAAAGCGTTCGCACGTGGTTTGAAACCAATCGTAATTATTAACAAAGTCGACAAGCCAAACGCTCGTCCAGACTGGGTAATTGACCAAGTATTCGATTTGTTCGACAACCTTGGTGGTTCTGACGAACAGTTAGACTTCCCAGTTGTATATGCTTCAGGCCTTCGTGGTGTGGCTGGTCCATCTCCAGAAGAACTTGCTGAAGACATGACTCCATTGTTCGAAACAATTGTAGACATCGTTGAACCACCAGCGGTTGACGTTGACGGTCCATTCCAAATGCAAGTGTCTTCACTTGACTATAACAGCTTCGTAGGTGTTATCGGTGTTGGTCGTATTCAACGTGGTTCAGTGAAATTAAACACTCCTGTAACTGTAATCGACAAAGACGGTAAAACACGTAACGGTCGTATCTTAAAAATCATGGGTTACCATGGTTTAGAGCGTATCGATGTTGAATCAGCTTCTGCTGGTGACATCGTTTGTGTAACGGGTATTGATGAACTTCATATCTCTGACACAATCTGTGATCCAAAAGCAGTTGAAGCTTTACCTGCACTTTCTGTAGACGAACCTACAGTATCGATGACTTTCCAAGTAAACAACTCACCGTTTGCTGGTAAAGAAGGTAAATTCGTAACTTCACGTAATATCCGTGAACGTCTAGATCGCGAATTGATTCACAACGTAGCATTACGTGTTGAAGATACTGACAGTCCTGACCGTTTCAAAGTATCTGGTCGTGGTGAGCTTCACCTTTCAGTTCTTATTGAAAACATGCGTCGTGAAGGCTTCGAAATGGGCGTATCACGTCCACAAGTAATCATCAAAGAAATTGATGGTGAAAAACAAGAGCCATACGAAAACGTAACGTTTGACGTTGAAGAGCAGCACCAAGGCGCTGTAATGGAACAAATGGGTCACCGTAAAGGTGAAATGACCAATATGGAAGTTGACGGTAAAGGTCGTATCCGTATTGAAGCAACTGTTCCTTCACGTGGTTTGATTGGTTTCCGTTCTGAATTCTTAACAATGACTTCAGGTACAGGTATCATGACTTCAAGCTTCTCGCACTACGGTCCAATGAAACAAGGTACTGTTGCGAAACGTCAAAACGGTGTGTTGATTTCTATGGTTCAAGGTACTTGCTTGGGCTATGCATTGTTCAGCTTACAAGACCGTGGCCGTCTATTTGCTAAACCTCAGTTAGAAGTTTATGAAGGTATGATCGTTGGTATTAACTCACGTTCAGACGACATGACTGTTAACCCAACTAAAGCGAAACAGCTAACTAACGTACGTGCTTCTGGTACTGATGATGCGTTGACTCTTGTTCCGCACATTGAATTTACGCTTGAACAAGCGCTTGAATTCATTGAAGACGACGAATTAGTTGAAGTAACACCTAAGTCAATCCGTATCCGTAAACGCTGGTTGACTGAAAACGAACGTAAACGTAACCGTAACGGTTAATTTTACAGTTTAAAAAAAACCGCTGACTTAGGTTAGCGGTTTTTTTATGCATGGGTGTTTTTGAATAAAAATGCAAAAATTGAATGACTTTATTCATTTAATTCGACATGCATAATTTTGATAAATCCTTTTTAATAGAATGTATTACCAAAATCAAAAATGTTTTGTGTGAATTTTTATACATGGTATTTAGAATCTAATATAAACCAAGTAAATTAGGTGGAAATAGTTATACAGATATAATGTATACTTCGTCACAAAATTAAAGCTGAAAAAATTTCTGGAGATCACATGAGTATTATTCAAGAATTTAGAGAATTTGCCGTAAAAGGCAACGTGATGGACTTGGCTGTCGGTGTCATCATTGGTGGTGCTTTCGGTAAAATCATCGATTCCATGGTAAAAGACATTATCATGCCTTTTATTTCTTGGATCCTTGGTGGTGACGTTGATTATTCAAATTGGTTCTTAGTATTGGGCGATAACCCAAACAATTTAACCACGCTAAAAGCAGCACAGGATGCAGGCCTTAATGTTTTGGCTTACGGTAACTTCTTAACTATCTTAATCAACTTCTTGCTTTTGGCATGGGTCGTATTCTGGTTAGTGAAATTGATGAACAAATTGCGCCGTCAAAAAGTTGAAGAGCCAGCTCCAGAGGCGACTCCAGAAGATATCGAATTACTTCGTGAAATTCGTGATGAATTAAAACGTAAAGGTTAATCCTTTAGCATTCAAAACGGCACTTTGAAGTGCCGTTTTTTATTGAATCCCTTCCGCCCTTCCTTTTAAAAAGGGAGGGGAATTCCTTCTTTTCAAAGGAGGGATTTAGGAGATTAAAAATCCATCCGAAACTTAATTTCTAACAAATGCCAGCCAAACTGGCTTTTGATCGGGCCATGCAGTTCACGTTCGGGTAGGGTAAATACTGCTTTATCAATTGGGCCAACCAACTGGCCTTTTTTAATGTCGCCAAGCTCGCCGCCTTTTTTACCCGAAGGGCATGTCGAATGCTGCTTTGCAATTCTGGCAAAGTCCGCACCGCCTTTGATTTTCTTTTTTAGTTGCTCACATAGTTCTTTATCTTTGACTAAGATGTGGCGAACAATCGCAGACTTCATGCTTTATTTCCTTTTAGGGTTTTCTTAGTCAGCATTTTAACCTTTTTTAAAGGTTGGCACTCAGGGCAAAACACCGAAGCACGCTGTCCCAGTTTGATATTTTGCAATGTGGTTTCACAGTTGATGCACATTTCACCTGCGCGTCCGTAGGCGAGTAGGGTTTGTTGGAAATAACCATTTTCGCCCATCGCATTGCTGTAATCGCGTAAAGTTGAACCGCCTAAATCAATCGCCTGTTTTAAAATGCGTTTGATTTCGATGACCATTTTCTCAACTTGTTCAAAACTCAAACTTGATGCTGGCTGTGCAGGGTGTATGCCGAGGTTAAATAGGCTTTCCGTTGCATAAATATTGCCGACACCGACCACGATATGATTGTCCATGATCGACACTTTGATACCGGTCTGCTTATTTTTAAATTTTTGGAATAAGTATTCAGCATTAAACGCATCACTCAGCGGTTCAGGGCCAAGCGTGTCAATCAGTTTGCTTTGAGACCATGCATCTAACCACAAAATACAGCCAAAACGCCGTGGATCATGATAGCGTAATTGCATATCTTCAAAATGAATCACCAGATGATCATGCTTTCGTAATGCTTCATGACCTTCACAAATCCGAAAACTGCCAGACATGCCTAAATGCCATAGCATGCTGTCTTGTTCAAATTCAGCCAAAATGTATTTTGATCGACGGCTGAGCTGAAGCAGCTTTTGTCCGACGAGTTTTTGAATGTCGTCAGGAATAGGCCAACGCAGGCTCGACTGAAAAACCTCAACTTTGAGAACCTTTTCATTCAATAATGGCAATAAACTGGTTTTAGTGGTTTCTACTTCTGGTAATTCAGGCATAAAGGTCGAAGCAATGGGTCATTCAAGTTATGCATACTATTGGGTCTAGCCCAACAGAATGCAAGTTTCATCGCGGTCTGAGGGGATGTTTGAACAGGCTATTGATTATTAATTGTGAGAATAGTAAACCAATAAGTCACGATGGTGAGTTTGAATAAGCGATCAGAATTTTAAAATTTAATTTTCAAAAATATAAGATATTGAAAAATAATAACTAAAAATATTGCATAACAATAGATTTATTTAAAATCATTTATTGATAAATTAAAGTTTTGTGAATGATAAAAATAATGCTGAGATAGAACGTGAAAAATTATGTAATTTTTGTGACATTAGATTTCAAGCCTTGTGGCTTGTCTAGAGACTCTCTCCAGATTTAGGTTTTACCATGAAAAAATACAGTCTAGCTCTTCTACCTGCATTTGTTGCAGCAGCCATGACACATGTTCACGCCGCAGAAGCATTCGACACTAAAGGTCAGTACATGCTCGGGGATTGGGATGGTAAACGTACCGAACTTGCACAACAAGGTGTGAAGTTTGAGGCCAATATTGCTGCTGATGCTGCCTATCTTGCCGATGGCGGTCGTAATCCGGGACATTCAGCAACGGTAGCCAGCCAATTGTGGTTAGGTACACAGCTTGATATGGAAAAACTCGCAGGTTGGGATGGCGTGACTGTGCGTGCTGTAATGACTGCACGTCAAGGTCAAAGTACCTCAGTTCGTGATTTGCAAGGAGATGTTCCTCAATTGGCAAATGCACAAGCCAATTTTGGTCGTGGTAATCAGGACAGTCGCTTAACTGAATTATCGATTGAAAAGAATTTTAAAGAACAAGGTATTAGTGTTAAAGCCGGTCGTCTTGGTGTCGGTATGGACTTTAACGTGATGGCGTGTGATTTTGCCAGCAATGCCTTTTGTGCTGCACAAATGGGTAAATGGCAAGGTTCTATGTGGATGAATACCCCAGTTTCACAATGGGGTGGACGTGTGAAATACCAAGCGACACCAGAACTTGCGGCACAAGTCGGTGTTTATGAATTTAACCCTGACAATGGTAATGCCAAAGCAGAAGGTCAAGGTTGGAGTCTAGATACAGATCATGCTGATGGCGTAACCATTCCCGTAGAATTGGTTTGGACACCAAAATCATTGGTCAATGGCTTACCGGGCAGCTACCGCTTTGGTGCGATGTACAACACTGCAGATAATGTAAAAAATCAAAAAGACATTATTTCGGGTGAAGCTGAAGATCGTACCTTTGGTGGTTGGGTAGCGATTGAGCAACAGTTAACGTCTACAGGTGAAGGCAAACGTGGTTTGCATAGCTTTGCCAATTTTACTTGGCATGATCGTGTCACCACAAAAGTTGATAACTCACAGCAGTTGGGTTTGAAATACATTGGATTGGCCGATCGTTTACCTAACGATATGGTCGGCTTGGGCGTGAACCGTGTGCATGTCAATGATCGACTTTCTGCTGAGAAATTTGATGCAAGTGCAGAATATAATGTCGAGTTGAACTATAGCCATAACCCGACGAAATGGTTGATGATTCGCCCTAGTTTACAATATGTGATTAACCCAGGCTCAACAAATCGAGTTGATGATGCTTTCCTAATTGGTTTAAGCTCTAAGGTAATCTTCTAATGTCAAAATAGGTGCTCTATGCAAAGTAAATTTAACGTCACATCATTTAAGACACATTTACTTTGCCTGACGGCATGTATTAGCCAACAGCTGTATGCAGAAACAGGTTCTACGGAACCTGTTTTACTTCCTGAGATTACCATTGAAGCACCACGAACCAATACCACGTGGTTAAAAACACCTGCATCGGTATACCGTGTACAGCAGGCTGAAAATAATAACAATACGGGCGTCAATCTGTCTGAAACCTTAAAAGGTGTGCCCGGACTACAACTGAATAACCGTGAAAACTATGCACAAGACTTGCAACTGTCTATGCGAGGCTTTGGCGCACGTTCAACATTTGGTGTGCGTGGTATCCGTTTATATGTTGATGGAATCCCTGCGACTATGCCGGATGGGCAAGGACAGACGTCAAACATCGATATGAGTAGCTTAAATCATATCGAGGTATTGGGCGGGCCATTTTCTTCTTTATATGGCAACTCTTCGGGTGGGGCAATCTTAACAACAACCAAGCAAGGTACTGGAAAAGACTCGATCGAACTCGGCTATTCGGGCGGCAGTCATAATAAAAGCCGTGCTGATATTGTGCTGCAAGGTGGCTCAGAACAGGCCAATGAACCTAGCTATGTTGTCAGTTCTTCTTATTTTGAAACCGATGGGTACCGTGATCATAGTGCCGCAAATAAGGTACTTAGCAATGCAAAACTGACTTGGGATCTGGATGATGGTTCCAAGGTCAATTGGATTGTGAATCATGTGGATATCAATGCCGATGATCCACAAGGGTTGACTCGGGAGAAATTGCGTCAAAATCCGAAACAGCAAGTAGCATTTTTAAAGCAGTTTGATGTACGTAAAGAAATTAACCAAACTCAAACGGGCTTAACATGGAAAAAACCATTGAATGATCAGCATGAACTTAATGCAATGGTATATATGGGGCAACGTGATGTAACCCAGTATCAATCGATTCCTAAAGGTGAGTATTCAATCAATTTAGGCTTAGATGAAGATGGAAATCCAATATCATCAACAAGTCAAAGAAACCCTCGCCATGCAGGCGGTGTGATTGATTTTAGCCGTGACTATTATGGAGCAGATATTCGCTGGACAGGCAAAGACCTCTTGCCGAATACGCGTTTTACTGCAGGCCTAGCCTTTGACTATATGGATGAAGACCGTAAGGGTTATGAAAATTTTGATGCCAATGACAATTATGGCGTGAAAGGTGATCTACGCCGTGATGAAAATAATAGCTTGTGGAATTTAGATCCCTATGTACAAGCCTCATGGAATTTATTACCCAATTGGACTTTAGATACAGGGCTACGATATAGCAATGTACACTATGAGTCTAAAGATCATTATCAGCAGCAAGCAGTATATGCAGCAGATAAAGACAATGGTGACGACAGCGGTAAAACTGACTATGACAAAGTTTTACCTTCAGCAGCGTTAAGCTGGAATATTGCACCTCAACTGAATGCCTATGTCAGTTATGCCAAAGGTTTTGAAACACCGACCTTTACAGAAATGGCCTATTCTAAAGATGACGGCATGAATTTTGATTTAAAACCGGCCAGTAGCGATAACTACGAGCTTGGGCTTAAATCACAAAATGCATGGGGGAATTTCACTGCAGCAGTGTTCCAAAGTAAAACCCAAGATGACATCGTCTCTGCAGGAAGTATCAATGGTCGTGCAACCTATAAAAATGCCGATAAAACCTTACGTGAAGGTGTTGAGCTTTCGTGGAATAAACAGCTATGGCGAGATTTAAGCGCGCAAGCAAGCTACAGTTATATCGATGCCACTTTTGATGCCGCAATTCCTGACAGTGATGTCGTCAAAGGCACTTATATACCGGGTATCGCCAAAAACCAAGCGTTTGCCGCACTGAATTGGCAGCCAGATATTGGCTTTAATGCCGGCCTAGATGTTCGCTATATGGATAAAGTCTATGTCGATGATGCCAACAGTGATGCCGCGTCGAGCTATACCGTGGTTTCTGCCAACGCAGGTTATGTGTGGAAACAAGCAGATTGGAAAGTCAAAACCTATGTACGTGCAGATAATTTGTTTGATGAGAACTATGTCGGTTCAGTGATCGTCAATGATGGAAACGGACGCTTCTTTGAACCCGCAGATGGTTTGAATTGGAGTGCAGGATTAAGTGTGACCAAAGCCTTCTAAAAGGAGAGTAATGTGGCGTTGTTATTTCAACCAATTCAGTTTGGAACATTGGGGCTGACTAATCGAATCGTGATTGCACCCATGTGTCAATATTCTGCCAATGAGCAAGGGGAGTTAAGCTATTGGCATGAGCAACAATGGGCGAATTATGCCTTGTCAGGTGCCGGACTATGTATCATCGAGGCAACGGCCGTACAGGCAGAGGGGCGCATTAGCTATGCAGACCTCGGCCTTTGGAATGATATGCAACGTGCACAGATGAAGGCACTATTGGCCAAGGTGAAATCACTTTCACCTATGCCATTTGCTATCCAACTGGCACATGCGGGTCGTAAGGCATCGACAGATAAACCTTGGGCAGGACGTGGACAATTACCCCCAGATCACCCTCAAGGATGGCAAACTGTTTCAGCCAGTGAGTTGCCCTTTAATGTCACAGATCATGCACCCCATGCTTTAAGTCGAGATGAAATCCAGCAGATCATTCAAGACTTTGCCGATTCAGCAAAACGAGCGGTAGATGCAGGCTTTGACTTAATTGAACTACATGCCGCACATGGTTATTTGCTGCATCAATTTATGTCGCCATTGTCCAATCAGCGTAGCGATGAATATGGCGGCAGTCTGGAAAATCGCATTCGGCTGACGCTTGAAGTGTTCCAAGCCATGAAAAATGCCGTTCCTGAAGATTATCCAATTGGGGTACGTATTTCCGCAACCGACTGGATGGAATATACTGAAGCACCGAGTTGGGATCTAGACTCGGCTGTTGGCTTGTCAAAAGCGCTTGCACAACTAGGAACAGCCTATATTCATGTTTCTAGTGGCGGCTTAGATGTTGCGCAAAAAATTCAATTACAAGCCAGTTATCAAGTGCCTTTTGCTGAAGCCATTAAGCAAGCCGTTCAGGTTCCCGTAATTGCTGTGGGTTTAATTACCGAAGCAATGCAAGCCGAAGGCATCTTACAATATGGCATGGCAGATGCAATTGGTCTTGCTCGTGCAATTCAATATGACCCGCGTTGGCCATGGCATGCCGCTGCTGAACTCGGTGAAAACCTTAAAATTTCTCCGCAGTACTTACGCTGTCAGCCGCATGCACAAAGAAGTCAATTTACGGCTTTCTAATTTTCAAAATTTATAGAGGTCCGATCTACACTCTCAGGTTGAGGGTGTGGATGGAAGAGTCTATTACACAGGATATTTCGTATGGTCTTTGAGGTGATTGGTCCAATCTTTTTTCTTTTGGCCTTGGGATATCTGTCTGTAAAATGCAGTTTATTGAGCAAAGAACAAGTTGGAACCATTGGTGCATTTGTGATTAAGATTGCACTGCCGGCTTTGTTTTTTCAGTCATTAGCTTCTAAAGATTTGCATCAAATTTGGTATCCCGGCTATTTCTTTGTTTATACCGGAGTCACATTTTTATTGTATGGCATGGCCTATTGGCTATTGTCGACACATTTTAAAAATAATATGTCGCAAACAGCGGTACTGTCACTAGGCGCTGGCATGTCAAATACAGGCTTAATTGGCACTGCAGTGCTAAGCTTGTTGGTCGGTCAAAATGCGATGACCTATACCTCACTAATCGTCATTATTGAAAGTGTGCTACTGATTCCAACGGTGCTGATCCTTGCACAATTAGGAAGTTCACAGCAAAAAGCCAATATTGGCGACATCATCAAAAATACCTTAATGACCCTGTTAAAAAATCCACTCTTTGCAGGGGTAATGTTAGGAATTGGGTTTGCAATTTTCCAAATTCGTTTACCTCATCAAATCAATGATGTACTGGCGATGTTAGGTCAAACGGCTTCACCACTGGCGCTGTTTGCAATTGGTGGAGGGATTGTCGGTATGAGCTTAAAGTATGTGAATGCTCAGAGCTTCTATTTGGTGATTTCAAGCAACTTGGTGATGCCTTTACTGACTTATTTAGGCTTACGCTATTTGACTGATGTCAGCCAAGAGATGTTATATGCAGGGACGATTATTGCCGCATTACCGATGCCGACGATTTTTGCCATTCTTGGGCAAGTTTATGGCTTAAATGAAAAGACCTTAACGCCTTTGTTGATGAGTACCATCTTGGGCTTTGTCGTAACAGGTGTATTAATCAGTCTGTGGTGGGCGTGATTTTGATCAGCTCAAGATTTGCTTAAACCCATGAAAAAGCCCTGCATGTGCAGGGCTTTTTTTAATGCTTAATTAACTCTTTTTCGCATTGGCTTTAGGTGCTTTGGCTTGTTCAGCAATCATTTTATCCACGGTTGCCAAAGATTCTTTGGCTTGGGGAATATTTTCTTTGGCTAATGCGCTAAATATTTTTTTAGCTTCAGGCAAATTTTGCGGGATGATATTGCCATTTACAAACATATTGCCCACCGCCATCAATGCAGGGACATAGCCTTTTTTTGCTAATTCTTGAATGCTATTTAGACCTTGCTGAATAGGCTTTTCATTTTTAGCTTTAAAGCCTGCACTGATGTCATAAAGTGCTTTGGCATGAATCGCAGGGTAGTTGCCTTTTTTAATCAGCGGATCAAGTTTGCTGAGTGCCAATTTATCTGACTCAGGTTTATTTTCTGCAAAAAGTAAAATGGCATAGTCGATGGAGGCATCGTCAAACCCTGCCGAAGATGCGCGTTCTAAATATTGTTTGGCCTTGTTGGTGTCTTGTTTTAAGCCCAGTGTGCCCGTTGCATAATTTTTACCTAAAACATAGTTTGCAACAGGGTAGCCTTTGGCTGCAGCCTGTTCATAGAGTTGGATGGCTTTTTTCTCATCCTTCGCTACGCCTTGACCTGTTTGAGTAAGATAGCCCAAATTATAAATGGCCTGAGCATTACCTTTTGCTGCAAGCTTGCTTAGTGTTTGGTAGGCGCCATTCATATCTTTGGCCTTGACCATAGCTTCCACTTTAGCAAATTCAGGATCGACGGCATCTGTTTTGGTTTCAGCAAAAGCCAATTGAGTGCTCATTGCTAAAATGCTTGCGAGTAGGATTTTTTTCATCTTGAAACCTTTTGTAAATCATACACATAATTCCGTTTATGTGTTTTGGTGGTTATTTTTGTCGGTTTTTACATCATAGGTAGATTTACGTAAATGTAAAGTGAGGAATTGTGATTTAAAGCGTTTTTATAAAATAATGTTGATTGCCCTTAGCGCTTTAAATGCCATGACTTTATTGCATCAAAAGCCTTTGCAAAAAAGCAGGACTCTGATTTAATCGCGCATTGTTATTTTCTCAGAGGCAGCGCGATGTTTATTAAAGGCATTAAACGCAATTACGATAAAATTAATGCAGATGAATCGATTGCAGATGAAGATAAAATTGATGCGCTTTTGATGAAACTGGGCGCAGAGTTTTTAGTCAGTAAAGAGGATCGTGTTTATATTTTCAAAAAAGGCGATTTAGAAGCTAAATTTGATGCCAAACATGCGCGCGCCTATCATTTTAAAGAATATGTATGCAAAGACATGAATAAGTTGTTTCATGGATTTTGATTAAAATCATGATTTAAAAACGAAAACATGAGGGGGAATAAAGTTCCTCCTTATTTTTGTTTGTTGTGTACTGCACCAGCGTATGTGATTTAAAAAACCTTAATTTTCAAAAGTATAATATTTTCTAAAAATATAAATTGAATAAAATAGATACAAGGCATCTATGATGAATACAGATATACATGATTCATTGAGATGTATTTAAATATGATAAAAATAAGTGCCATCTTGATCCTTAGTTTCGTCTGTTCAATAACCAGTTGGGCTCAACAACCCAAGCTTGTTCCGCATCCAATCCATTTAAAAAATGGCAAGCAGTTTTCTTTAAATTTGCCTGCAAATTTCGAGATCATTCCTGCTGCTGAAGGTCTCAAACGGGTACGCTTTTTTGCGCAAGCGCCTGATCGCAGAATGTTTGTCACGGATATGTATGATCTAACAGATAATAAAAAAGGTGCTGTGTATATATTGGATGATTGGAATGCTGACACCGGTAAATTTGGCAAAATCATTCCTTATCTGACCGGTTTGAGAAATCCAAATTCAGTTCAGTTTTATACCGATGCTCAAGGACAGGATTGGCTCTATTTTGCGGAAACGCATCAACTGACACGGCAAAAATTTAGTAGAGGAGAAACTCAGCCTTCGAGTAAGGCTGAAGTTTTAGCGACATTTCCAGATTATGGTTTGAGTTATAAATACGGCGGTTGGCACCTGACACGGACGATTGCTATCGGTGGGAATGGAAAAGTTTATGTGTCGGTTGGTTCGAGTTGTAACGCCTGTGTAGAAAAAGAAAAAGTGCGAGCATCCGTCATCGAGATGAATCCTGATGGTTCAGAGCAACGGATTTATGCGACAGGTTTGCGTAATGCTGTTGGGCTAAAATCGATCGGCAGATTTCTATTTGCAACTAATCAAGGTTCTGATCATTTGGGAAGTAAAAAGCCAGATGAAACTTTTTATGCGTTAAAATGGGATGTCGATTATGGCTGGCCCGCATGTTATTCATGGCAGGGCAAAGTATTAGCGGATCCTAAATTTAAACGTGCATCTGGCTGTAAAAATGTTCCATCGCCCTATGCCTATTTCCCTTCGCATTCCTCAGCACTGGGTTTTGATTATTTTGATGACCCTCATACCGATTCCACCATTAAAAATGCTTTTTTAGTGGCTTTGCATGGCTCTACCGACGAGGCGATTGGCCATGGCTATCAAATTGCAATGATGCGTAAAGGACAAAAACTTGAAACCTTTATGGATGGCTTTTTAGTCGGTAAAACGGTACATGGGCGACCTGCTGATATTTATAAGATCGATGAAAAATCTTTTTATTTTTCAGATGATCGGGCAGGGGTGATTTATTATGTGAGGGAAAAAATGAGTGATTAAAAAGCCAAAGTTTTTAGGCTTTGGCTTTGAGTGCTTAGGGATGGTCAGAAGATTTAGATGGTCAGACCTGATGTCAGAATTCTAGTTTATATACGGTCAAAAATGGCTAATCATAGCGTTTCAGTTCTAAGTCTTCATTCTTGAAATGGGCAATCGAAATATGATTATTTGCTGCAATATTCTTAAAGCGTAACCATAGAAAAAATTCAATAAGATTGATTCCAATTCCCCAAAAAGATGTATTTAAGAGGGTGAGTTGGGTGTCGTAGGCAACATGAAACTCGAAGCCTGTGCTACTGAAGCCAAATGAGCTTTGCATAAAGAGAAAAAAGCCAGTTGTTACTTTTGGATAGTAAATGACTAAGGGTGTGATAATAATCGGGACAAGGCTTAAGCTGATCCAAAACAGTATTTTCAAGCCTAGAACATCTCTTTTCCAATATTTGATAGCGCCCATTAGCATGAAAAAGAGTTGGGCATACAGTACAAGAATAATAATCAAAACAAGTAGAGATAGCTGAATTGAAAGCAATTGATTGCCGAGTATGACCATGCCTAGAAGGGCAAAAATTCCGTAATAAAGGGCAATGATCTTGTGCTTTGGGTCTTGAAATTGTGTCTGATGCATCGTTATATAGTTTATTGTTAAAATTCGGAGTGCATTTTAGTTTAAAAATAGTCAAATTAATATGATGAATTTTAAAATTTAAAACTTAGATTTATTATAAAAGAAGATAGCTAAATGTAGCTATCTTCTGAATTTATTTAAGCTGACTGCGGACGTGCCACATCACCATTCAATGCTTCAGGCAAGGCTAAAACTGTCACATCTAACTCTTCTAAAGCTTCTGGACGAGCAACCACTAAAGCCACATAACCATTATCTACAGCCGCGCTATTGACGACTTGTACGCCTTTATTCAGCTGTTCGCCTTGTGCAGGAGCAGCGCCTGTACCTGAAATCGCATGCAGCCAAGCTTTCGGTTTGGCTTTAAACCATAAGCGTGCAATCACTTCCTGACCCAAATAACAGCCTTTGTCATAGTGGACACCTTCACGCTGATGTAGACGTAACTCTTGCGGTTGGAACACATGTTCAATAGCTTGGTCGATATAGGCCTGACCCGCTTGAATCGCTTGAATTTCCCATGCAACAACATCCGTCGGTTCCGAAGTAAATGTCGTTTCATCACCGACTAAACTTGGAAAAACTGCACCAGTTTCTTCAAGTTTCATCTTAGAAAATGCACCATATTTTTTAATATGTTTGGCAAATTCTTCGGCTTGATCTGCTGTAGTGACAATAGAAAAACTTTCAGCACTGTGTTTGGTGAGCCATAAACCAAAATGAATACGGCCTTTGAGGTCGCAGATTGCAGTATAACGCGTTACATTTTCTTCAAGGCGTTCAACATGCAAAGTCACTTGCCCTTGTAGAAATTTTTGTGCATCGACACCGTTGAGAGAAAAAGATGTGAATGCCATAGACGTTGTCATGACCAGCCTCAGTATAAATTTTAGATATCATTAATCATGTTATTTTGCAGCAAGCCGCAGTGTTAGGCAAACAAAAAGCCCATATTGATACGGGCTTTTGTACAGCAGAGATCTGTCTTAGTGATTGTGTGTCGGCATATCGCTTGCAGACATATCCATAGTGGAATGATGTGAAGGAGGCTCACTATTACAATCATATTGGTCGCCACAAATACGCACGGTTTCCATCATGCCTTGATCTTCATGGTCTAAAATATGGCAGTGCAGCACGAAGTCGCCTTCAAATTTTTCGTATTTACTGCGTACAAAGATTTTATAGCCCTGTTTGACGAAGAGCGTATCTTTCCAAACGCCTTTCATGCCATGATATTGCGAGTCAATATTTCCTGCACCATCTTTATCTGAGCTGCCGATCGCACTGACATCGACACCATTTTCATTCAATATTTTCACCACTTGGAATGGATTGACATGAATATGGAAAGGATGACTGGCAACATTACTGCTTAACTCCCACTCTTGAGTTTGCCCGATTGGAAGCTTGCGGACATAGCTATGGTGGGTATGGTCTTCATCATGGTAGGCATCGCCAAAGCTGATCAAGGTACCTTCTTCGGCATGACGAATACCAAATTTAAAGCTGCCATCTGTATGGAACAGAATGTCAAAGTTGGTGATTTGCTTCGCCATCGTTTTGAGCATTTCATCGACTTCAGCAGTCATTAAACTCGCATGAGAGATAAAGGCTGATAAATCACCCTGTTCGAGCTGTGCAATCACTTCTGGTGCCAGTTTTAGTTGGGTGGCCTGACTTTTTAAGAAGTTAAATGGCGTTTGCTGCGGTAGTTGAGTTGCTTGCACATTGACCCAACCGAGGAGCTGTGTATTGAGTTTTTCTTCCGGCGCACGACGAAGTAACGGACTTGATTCAGGCGCATTAATTTCATCTTCTAGATTCAGCTTGGCATCGTATACACAGTATTTATTGGTGGTCGGGAAGGAGAGCATGGCATCAAAGCGATAACCCGGCTGAAAAATTTCAACCCCTTGCTTTTGGATTTTTCCCATGGTCAAGCCGTCTTGTGCAAGGGTATATAACGGTAATGTTTTCAGCGTTTTAAACTGTGAAGACATCGACTTGCTTTGATACTTTTGACATTCGCTCAGGGTTTGCTCTGCGGTAAAGAGCGCAGAATCAGGCAGTTCTTTGATGGTCAAACCAATGGTGTCACGGATACCGCCATGAATCATGCGCCAGCGGTGGTATTGGTTTTGATCCACCTTAATTTCACCAAACATTTTGCCATTGATACTGGTAAAACGATTTTCATCCGCCCAAGAGGTCGGTATATCCAGTTTTGAATAATCTTCTAAGCTATAGATGCAGGGTGTACCATTCACTTGGCTTAAAATGCTATCGCAATCTTCATTGTATTGAATCTGCTGGAACAGCATGATTTTTTCATGGTCATACTGCTGGGTTTTTTGATTTTTCCATAAGATGTCCAAATCTCCAGTCTGTTGAATTTGCCCCTGACGAATGACAGGTTTCCGCTCTCCCTCAATAATCAAAGGGCCAGCCATGCCACTTGAGACCTGAATCGCGGTTGAACCATGCACATGCGAGTGATACCAAAATGTTCCCGCAGGATGATTCGGTTCGATCTTAAATTCGTAATGAAAATCTTGCTGAGGTTTTAAGCTCAAAAATACGTTGTCACTATTTCCTTGCGGGCTAACCCAAAGACCATGTGTATGTAAATTTGTGGTGTTAAAACAGTTCCCTTGGTTAATATTGGTCACTGGACTTGGACAGGTCTCCGTCGATTCAACAGGGAGGTGATTGACCAGATGAATTTTTAAATTGTCACCTTGTTTCGCACGAATTTGTGGGCCAACCAGTACATCAGAGACACTGCCATCGCTATTTTTCGAGTTCCAGAGTTCAGGTTTAGTCAGATAGCCTCTGACCTGTAATAGGTCATTTTCACCGGTTTCAGGGTCGTATAAGGCTTGGCGTTTATACGCTATCAGTAGTTCATGTTGACCTTGTGCATTGGCTTTCAAACGTGGTGGATTCGAGACGACAGTCGGTGAGTCTACTTCCTCTTCTTGAATCGTCGAATCCGTTGTCGATTGGTCGTTGTCGCCACAGGCAATGAAGCTGAGACAGCTTAAGAGGCAGCCAGCCCCAATGATGGTTTTAAATTTTGTCATGATCTTTCCCCAAAGCATAATGACGGTAGAACAGTAGTCGCTGATTTATTTAGCTAAGGTTTTGTAAATATTGTGATTATTTTGGCGAATACAGTGAATTACTGTGCTTGTATGTCGTGCTTTTATTATCTGAGAGTGGGGTGATTCGACGCTATCCCTGCAAATAGGGATAAATTGAGAATTAAGATAAAATAAATAATAAAACCGTGTTTTGATTCACATTATGACTTTGAGGCGCAATGAGCTAATAAAATAATTTAATGCCTTGATTATTAAATACTAAAATTGATAAGACTGATTTTTAATCAATTTGGTTGATATTTAGATTAAATATTATGCAGTGCAATTTTCCTTAGACTAAAGAATGAGGCGGATTTGCAGCTATTTTTCAAAAAAATTCACATTTAGAGCGAATATTCCAAAGTTAGTGTAACTAAATATTTCAAAAACCCCTGTTTTTATATTTAACTCTATGAAATATATGAGATTTGGGAAATGGGTTTTCGGCAGTGTAGTATGCCTATCGAACAAAGATGAATTGTCTATGAAAAAGACAACGCAAAAAAATGAAAGACCGAGGGCAGGAACGCTATGAACAACAACTACCGTAAACCGCTGCAAGGCACCCAGCTAGAATACTTCGATGTACGCCAAGCCGTAGAAGATATTCAGCCAGGCGCATACGCAAAACTCCCATATACATCTAAAGTCCTTGCAGAGCAGTTGGTTCGTAAATGCGACCCTGCAATCTTAGAACAGTCTTTAAAAGAACTGATTAACCGCAAACAAGACCACGATTTCCCTTGGTACCCTGCACGTGTGGTGTGCCATGACATCTTAGGCCAAACCGCATTGGTTGACCTTGCAGGCTTGCGTGATGCGATTGCTGACCAAGGTGGCGACCCGTCAAAAGTCAATCCTGTTGTTCCAACGCAGCTCATCGTTGACCATTCTCTTGCTGTAGAGTTTGGTGGTTTTGATCCTGATGCATTTGAGAAAAACCGCGCGATTGAAGACCGTCGTAATGAAGACCGCTTCCATTTCATTGAATGGACCAAAACAGCCTTTGAAAATGTCGATGTGATCCCTGCGGGCAACGGCATCATGCATCAAATTAACTTGGAGAAAATGTCTCCAGTGATTCAAAACCGTGATGGTTTAGCATTCCCTGATACCTGTGTGGGTACAGACTCACATACACCGCATACTGATGCATTGGGTGTGATTTCTGTCGGTGTCGGCGGTCTAGAAGCTGAAAACGTGATGCTCGGCCGTGCATCTTGGATGCGTCTGCCCGACATCATTGGTGTAGAACTTATCGGTCAGCGTCAAGCAGGCATTACCGCAACTGACATCGTGTTAGCGCTTACAGAATTCTTGCGTAAAGAACGTGTGGTTGGTGCTTATTTAGAGTTCTTCGGTGAAGGTGCAGACAGTATGTCTGTAGGCGACCGTGCAACGATCTCGAACATGACCCCTGAATATGGCGCAACGGCTGCGATGTTCTACATTGACCAAAACACCATTGATTACCTGACATTAACAGGCCGTGAAGCGGATCAAGTGAAATTGGTTGAAACCTATGCCAAAGAAATTGGTCTTTGGGCGTCGGATATGACAGCGGCAGAATACCCGCGTGTACTACGTTTTGATTTATCACAAGTCACTCGTAATATTGCAGGTCCATCGAATCCACATGCACGTGTATCAACCGCTGATTTAAAAGCGAAAGGCATTGCAGGTAACTTAGAAGCGGCTAAAGCTCAGGAAGCTGAAGGTTTAATGCCTGATGGCGCAATCATCATTGCAGCAATCACCTCATGTACAAACACTTCTAACCCACGTAATACCGTGGCAGCAGGCTTACTTGCACGTAAAGCTAATGAGTTAGGACTTGTGCGTAAACCTTGGGTGAAATCATCATTTGCACCAGGTTCTAAAGCAGCAGCTTTATACCTCGAAGAAGCTGGTGTACTCGGTGATTTAGAAAAGCTCGGCTTTGGTATCGTGGCATATGCATGTACCACGTGTAATGGTATGTCAGGTGCTTTAGATCCAAAAATTCAACAAGAAATTATTGATCGTGATTTGTACGCAACTGCGGTACTTTCAGGTAACCGTAACTTTGACGGCCGTATCCATCCTTATGCAAAACAAGCGTTCTTGGCTTCGCCTCCACTCGTTGTGGCGTATGCCATTGCAGGGACGATTCGTTTTGATATCGAAACCGATTCACTGGGTAATGACAAAGACGGTAATCCAATTTACTTAAAAGACATTTGGCCGTCTGATGCTGAAATTGATGCATTGGTGAAAGAAGCGGTTAAACCTGAACAGTTTAAGAAAGTGTATATCCCAATGTTTGACTTGGGTGAGCGTGAAAAAGCGGCAAGCCCACTATACGACTGGCGTCCGCAAAGTACTTATATTCGCCGTCCGCCGTATTGGGAAGGGGCTTTGGCTGCACCGCGTACACTTGCGAATATGCGTCCGCTTGCGATTCTGCCTGACAACATCACCACAGACCATTTATCGCCTTCAAATGCGATCATGATGGATTCGGCTGCGGGTGAGTACCTGCATAAAATGGGCGTGCCTGAAGAAGACTTTAACTCATACGCAACCCACCGTGGTGACCATTTGACGGCACAGCGTGCAACATTTGCCAACCCGAAATTGTTCAATGAAATGGTGGTGCGCTCTGACGGTACGATCAAGCAAGGTTCAAAAGCGCGTGTAGAGCCTGAAGGCGAAGTGATGCGTATGTGGGAAGCGATTGAAACTTATATGAATCGTAAGCAGCCGCTGATCATCATTGCAGGTAAGGACTACGGTCAAGGTTCGAGCCGTGACTGGGCTGCCAAAGGTGTGCGCCTTGCGGGTGTAGAAGTAATTGTGGCAGAAGGTTTTGAGCGTATTCACCGTACTAACTTGGTGGGTATGGGTGTGTTACCGCTTGAGTTTAAAGCAGGGACTGACCGTAAAACTTTGAAGTTGGATGGTACAGAGCTGTATAGCGTGATTGGTAATATTGCGCCTCGTTCTGACTTAACTTTGGTGGTTGAGCGTTCTACAGCTGACGGCAAAAATGAAATCATTAAAGTGCCTGTGACTTGCCGTTTGGATACGGAAGAAGAAGTGCATGTGTATGAAGCGGGTGGTGTATTACAGCGCTTTGCACAGGATTTCTTAGAAGGGAATGTGGCTTGATGATTTAAGCTAAAAGTAATTGATATTGTTGTAAAAAGACCCTACATTTATGTGGGGTTTTTTATTTGAGAATATAAATGATAGATGAAACATTGAGTACTTTAGTCTCTGAATTAATAAGACAGTTTACTTTACCAGTGTATTCTGGAATAAAAAATCTTAAGACAGATGCAAGTAACAAGATTCGCGTTACTTTAGGTTCTTGTTTTACGGATTACTTACTAAGAAATTATGAAAGGTATTCTAAAACGAAAACTCTTTTATATAGAGAAATGCCTGTAAAATTAAAAGATTTTTATGTTAGAACTGATTTGAGAATTAACTCACAAATTATAGATGAAAATAAATTTATTGATGAAATAGAAAAAAATAAAAGAATAGTTGTATTAGGTAGCGCAGGTTGTGGTAAGTCTACTTTTTGTAAGAGTATATTTGTTGAACTAGTCGAAAGGTCGAAAGGAATTTTCCCAATATTTATTGAATTACGGCATTTGAATAGTTTGTCAGATAAATCTTTATATAGTTATATATTGAACTCTATGATTTCGATAAATTCATCTTTTAATAAGGAACAATTAGATTACGCATTAAAGCTAGGGAAGATATTGCTGATTCTTGATGGTTTTGATGAGGTAAATATTGAATATAGAGATAAATTAGAACAAGAAATATTATATTTATCTAATAATTATCACGAAATAAGAATATTGATTTCAAGCAGAAATAATGAAAGATTTTCCTCTTGGGATGAATTTTTTCAATATAAAATTGAACCACTAGATAAAAATAAAGCTTTATCTCTTATTAATAAACTTGATTATGATAGAGTAGTAAAAAATGCATTTATAGATATATTAGATAAAAAATTATATCAGTCACATCATAGTTTTTCTTCAAATCCACTATTACTAACTATGATGTTGCTGACTTATGATCAAATAGCTGAAATTCCAAATAAATTACATTTATTTTACGAGCAGGCTTTTCTAACATTGTTTAATAAGCATGATTCATTAAAAAGTATGTATAAGAGAAAATCATTCACAGGTCTTGCATTAGATGATTTTAAAAAATGCTTAGAAGCATTCTCTATACTTACTTATTGTGATCGAGCGTATTACATTGAGGAAGCAAAAATAAACTTTTATATAAGTAATGCTATTAAAATATCAAATATAGATGCCTCCTGTGATGAATTTTTAAAAGACTTACTAGAGTCAGTATGTATATTGCAAAGAGATGGTCTAGGTTATTCTTTTACCCATCGCTCATTTCAAGAATATTTTACAGCACAATTTTTAGTAAACAGAAGTATAGATAAAAAATACGAATTATTTGATAAATTATATAAAGTTAATGGTGGTGATAATATTCTTTTAATGGTTTATGATATTAATAGTGATTTAATTGAGAAAGAGTGGGTGATTCCGAAAATTAAAAAAATTAATCTTAATTTTAATGAGCTAAATCAACAAGGAGATTATTTGGGTATTTTAGAAAGGGTGTATTCTGGAATAAGTATATATGATGAAGAAGATGGCTATGGGGTTGGTTATGCAATGGGGAGTGTATCAAATAAGTATTGTCATTTTTTTCATTTTCTAAATAATTTGTATGCTAATGACTTCTTTAATTTTTATCTTTTAAAAAAGGAATTAATTTCTGAACTTAAGGATTCTTATTTTGAAGAGCAATTATTGGAATATATTCGACTGAATGGTGATATTGATCTAGAAGAAACTTATAAAATAGATAGTTTTGCTAGAGAATTAATTAGAAGAAGTAAGTTGGCAGAATTATTGATGGCACATATTAGCTTTCTTAATCAGCAAGCTATAACTCTAGAAAAAAAATGTCTTAGAAAAGAAACAAATATTTTTTCTTTGCTATTAAATTAACTATTTGAACTTCACCCAATAACCAAAATATCTTCACAAAAAGTCGACCTAAGTCACTAGATCAATATAGTTTCCTCTATTAAAAAAGCCCATAATTTGTAGGGCTTTTTTTAGATGCAAAACTTTTATCGAAAGTTATAGACTAAAACTAATGGAATTACCTTATGAGCACATCAAAAGTTTTTATGACAGGTCGCAGTCAAACTATTCATTTACCCAAAGAATTTCGCTTTAAAGGAAAAGAAGTCGAAATCTTCCGCAGGGGCGATGAGGTCATACTGCGTGAAAAACCTGTCACAGCAGATCAGTTATTTAAGGTTTTGGCGCAAATGCCTGGCGACTTTTATGCAGAAACAAGAGTAGACGAACCACCGCAAGAACGAAAAGCAAAGTAAATTAGAGATAAAAAGAATTTCTGCGTGTAGACGAATTGCAAGTTGAGAACTGGCTCAGCAAATCTCTGTAAACCCACCAAAATTTCCATTCGAAATTATGCTTTGCCTAAATGCCATTATCAATTGTCGAAATGACCAATAGACATTCATCACAAGAGGGTTATACTGAATCTACCATTTCTAAAAACACATGGAGAACAAAAATGGTTACTGCTGGTCAAAAACCCGGAACAGGCTTCTATTTTTGTGTTCAATGCGGACACCGCGTTTACTTAGAAATTGGTACTGATCGTTTACCACCGTGTACCAAATGCCAAGGCAATCAATTTAACAATAAGAATGCCTAAGCTGCAAAACACTAACAGTTATCCGCTGTTTAGAAAGAAAAGCCCTATCACTCGATAGGGCTTTTTGCTAACGTATAACACTGCATATATAAAAACAAATTGCACATTTAACTGTTCGGAGAAGCACATGGAAACAATATTAGGACTGTGTATTGGTATTGGCTTAAGTGCTGCCTGTGGCTTCCGTGTCTTTGTACCTTTATTGGTGATGAGTGTTGCTTCCATTTTAGGACTATTCGAACCGATGAAAGGATTCGAATGGTTGTCTATGCCTGCGGTTTGTATTGGCTTAGCAATTGCGACGGTTTGTGAAATTGCCGCGTACTATATTCCTTGGGTAGATAATGCGCTCGACACCATTTCAACACCTGCAGCCATGATTGCAGGGACGATTGCCACAATGGCAGTAAGCTCAGGTGAAATGTCACAGTTTGCCAGTTGGGCGGCAGCAATTATTGTCGGTGGTGGTACAGCAACAGCAGTGCAAATGAGTACTGTCGCTGCGCGTGGTGTATCTACCGCAACCACAGGTGGCGTTGCAAACCCCATCTTATCTACTGGAGAGTGGATTGGTGCTGCAGTCTTGTCAGTATTGGCCTTTTTAGTTCCATTTTTTGTTGTGATCTTAGTGATTGCAATCGTGATCTGGCTGGTTCGCCGCATTCGTCAGAAACGAACTGTACAGGTCGACACCCCTTTATAAACCAATCAACATTTCACTCTAAAATGAATCCATCTTTTAGAGTGAGTGATCTGCGTGTTTGCTTAATAAATATAGAAATAAAAATCCGAAACCGAGTTTTTCAGCGTTTGATAAAGATTATTAAAATTATAAGAAGTGATACAAAAAATGAACAATCAGAGGAATTTAAAAGGTTTGGGCGGGTGGCTTATTGTGTTGGGGATAAAAATTGTCCTATCACTACTATTGCTTTCATTTGATATTTATAGCCTATATCAACTTTTTCAAAATGAGGCGTTAAGTCAAATAAGTGATCAAAAATCGGAACTTTATTATCCAACTCTGATGTATTTACTCTATATAGAAAGCATCTTAAATATTGTATTTTTCTTACTTTCAGTTTGTGCTGTCTACTTATTTTTTAGTAAGCATCTTTACTTTCCAACATTCTATATTGCGTTTATGGCAAGTTTTTTATTGGTACAGTTATGTGATAGTGCCATTTTGAGTGTGCTATTCACCGATAAAAATGCATTTGATACAGAGACCATCATGCAGTTAGCGACGAGTACTATGGGTTGTCTGATTTGGACGCCGTATTTGTTGATGTCAGTTCGAGTGAAAAATACCTTTACTCAACATTCCAAGCACTCGGCTTAAGCGAAAAAAATACTATCGAGCAATTTCACTATCTGTCCTAAAAGAGCACATCATTCTGCGTTTAAGTTATCCACGAGACGGCTAAAAAAATCTTTAAATACCGATTGATTTTTGAACAATAAAGGCATAATTTTAGTATGTGATTATAAATCACATAATTTTTATATGGATTTATTAATCTTTGAATTTTATAAAAAATAATGAGGGGAATGGTAGATGATTAAATTTATAGTCGATGAAAATGCCTTAATGAATGGCTCACATTTAATTCACAATGGTACGCAAGGATGTGTAGACATGCCGCAGTTTGAGCAGCAAATATTGATTGGTTATTTTGCCAATTTCGAACTCGCTTATAAGCGTGCACGTATGAGTTGGCCAACAGAAAAAGTGGTCGGTTGCGATAAATGCTGTAGTCAAAGCTAGAAATTCAACATGCATTAACCTTGAAATAAAGCTGTATACCCAAGAAAAATGGCGCAGAAATTGCTAACTAAAACAGGTAATCGCGTTATGAATAGGATATACGGCATGACCACAGAAACCATCCGTTCTACAAAATATCCAGCAGAGGCGCATGCCTATGCAGCATGGCCTTTGATCCTGATTATCATTGGTGGTGCGATTGGACTGGTATATGCAGTGATTGCTTATCTGATCAATCTCAAAATATATACATCAGACCTCAGCCGAATGAATAAAATTTTGGCCAATTTACTCTGTGGTATGGCGGCATGTAGTGGTTGGTGGTTTAGCGCACAGTGGGTACAAAGCTATTTAGTTCATTGACCAACACCACGTTGAAAAGATCAACCCTAATATCTGCAGAACATGGATAGGCTTAGATCTCTACTCAAAGGGCGGAGTTTTGTATGAAGTTAAGGGATGAATGTTCAGCGGCGATATATTTTTAAATTTGACGCTGTGTTTGGACGTTTTGTCTGTTGTAAAAGAAAATTTTCTTATAATTGGGCAAATCTGCAGATAAAAAACGCTGAAATGAGCTGAAAAGATAAAATATCCTGCTAAACCTAAAATGGCTGAAAAAATTTGCTGAATTTGCAGAAAATTAGAAAAACTTAGGAAATTAATCCCGATCCTCTTTGGTTAAAGTATATCTCAAGGGTGTGATAGAGATTGAAAAGAGTAGCATGCTGTCAGTGGTGCAAAACACGTGTACAGTACTCACCCAAAAGGTCTCGATTCAGCTTAGGACGCTATAAACCAGAAGTTTATAGGCTATAAGATCATGACTTACAAAGTGATGATAGTTGAAGTAAACAATATTGTTTTCTCTTATACCACCCCAAAAATTTAAGCCAAAATAAAAAAGAATAATGAATCATTACTCCTTTAATCCGCATAAAACAAACCACACCAGTTTAATCACCATAAGCTTAAAGATCATCAGGCATCTCCCGTAAAAATAGTCCTAAGCCAAGTGTTAAATCTGAACGAATTTCATTTTCATCGCATTGAATAGCTTCTGTGCTTTTTGCTACTTTTTTCAAGCACACCTCAATTTTCAAATCTCGCTGTGGTATGCATTATTGACTCTTAATCCAGTTGGAGAACTCATTTCAATACAAGTTCTCATTGGTTAAAAGTCCTGTCTAGAATTCAAATGATCCCGATGGTTTGAGTGATAAACTATGGCGAAAATTCTCGGGAAAAGTCATTTATCAGATGGAAAAAATGCTAAAACATGATACAAGAAGAAAATATTTTCAATATATCTTTAAATGTGAAAAATATTTTTAAAATAAGTCAAAAATAGTAATTTTCAGGGAAACAATCCCTCATCGATACCACTACTATATATCTCAAGGGTGTGATAGAGATTGAAAAGAGTAGCATGCTGTCAGTGGTGCAAAACACGTGTACAGTACTCACCCAAAAGGTCTCGATTCAGCTTAGGACGCTATAAACCAGAAGTTTATAGGCTATAAGATCATGACTTACAAAGTGATGATAGTTGAAGTAAACAATACTGTTTTCTCTTACACCCTAAAAAATTTTTAAGAATTAAATCGAATAATAAATCCTTCCATCTTTTTCAAAATTCCAAACTTCGCATTCATTCCCAACAAATTTTGATCACTGCTGATGTAATGAATATCACGCAGAACAACTCAAACTTAATCTAAGCTTCGGATTGTCCTTTTTCACAAAGTTGTTATGCTTAACTATCTAAATTTTAAATAATTTTGATATGGGTTATCTGAATCAATTGATACAGGATTGTCTGCAGGCACAGCAGACTAAAGCTGAGCGTATATTTGAGTTTTCAAGTTTTGATGATCTTGCTCTACACGCACATTATATTTATGTGATAGAGCAGGTTGGTGGCGATATACAGCAGACATATCAGGACTATGCTGCATTTAAGGCATTGAAAACCCATGCCTGTGCCAAGTTAAATCAACCCAATCACATTCTGTATGTTGGATCATCACGGACAGGTATAAAGAATCGTTTAAAACAACATTTAGGTTTTGGGCCTAAACGAACCTATGCCTTGCATTTATCGCAGTGGTTTCAGGGCAAATATCGCATCACACTACATCAGTATCCTTTAACCACGAGTGCAAGCATCTTACAGTTACTGGAGGATGATTTGTCTCATTCATTAGCACCAGCCTTTGGTAAATTGGGGACCAATAATCGTTAGGGTTAGACCTGATCGGTTAAAGTCGATTGACAGCGAATTAGTCAGTTGTTATTTTGCCGACATTCTCCCAGTACACAGTCTGTCCATGCCTTTAGATCCCAACTTTGTCTATGCGCCGCCTCAAGGTCCTCTACGTATTTTGTATGAAGATGCAGACTTGGTTGTCATCGAAAAACCAGCGGAATTGCTGTCGGTTCCGGGACGTTTGCCTGAGCATCATGACAGTGCCTATCTTCGAGTTTTGCAACAGTATCCAGCAGCAAAGATTACCCATCGTTTAGACATGGCAACATCAGGCATTTTGATGTTTGCGAAACACCGCGATGCAGAAGTGGCGGTGAGTAAAATGTTCCAAGCGCGAACGGTTCAGAAGCAATATGTAGCTTTGGTTCAGGGTAAGCTAGAAGGTGAGGGCAGTGTTGAAGTGCCCCTCATTACGGACTGGGAAAATCGCCCACGTCAGATGGTGCATTTTGAATTAGGCAAACATTCAAAAACCTTGTATCAAGCCATTAGCTATGACGCAAGCAAAGACATTAGCCGAGTATTATTAACACCAGTGACAGGGCGTTCACATCAGTTACGTGTACACATGATGCATATTGGGCACCCCATTACAGGGGATCAACTGTATCACCCGAATGCAAAGCAAAGCTCACTCGGACGGATGGCGTTACATGCTTGCGATCTGGCATTTACCCAGCCCTTAACCCAACAAGCTGTTCATATTCATTGCGCAGCAGAATTTTAAAGCATATTCATGTGAATGCTCATTGTTCATAAAATCTGCTATGTTGCATTGAAAATTTTGTGCAGCTTAGCAAGCTAAGAATAATTACAGCCTTAAATAGATTTTTCTGCTTAAAAATGAATAATGATGTACAACATATCCCTAATTCTGGGGATATATAAATAATTTAAATATCTCTATAAAGTGTGTGAAATATTTACAAAGATTAATATTAAGTTTCTTTGTATCTTTTAGTAAATAAATACCATTTCTAAAGTTTTATTATATTTTCTAAAGAATATTGATTGATTATTTTTTAATATGAAAATTTTTTATTAAATTGATTTAAAACAGTATTTTAGTT
The DNA here is from genome assembly GCF_015218525.1 of Acinetobacter sp. YH12138. Classification (NCBI taxonomy): domain Bacteria; kingdom Pseudomonadati; phylum Pseudomonadota; class Gammaproteobacteria; order Moraxellales; family Moraxellaceae; genus Acinetobacter; species Acinetobacter sp. YH12138. The sequence goes on from NZ_CP048670.1 coordinate 694,911, forward strand.
GAATTGTGTGCAAGTGTGTATTTGGTCAGATAAATACGGTTTTTTGCATTTGTTCTGCTAATATGAAATGAATTATAGATTTTAACTTTTGTAACTTAGGTTTGTTTTGGGGAATAAACTTAAATTATTGAAGCTTATTTTGAGGATTGGCAAATGATCAATATTGCTTTAATCGTCCTTATCATCCTATTAATTGTGGCTCTCCTTTTTGTTTATAACCGCAAATTGAAAAATGATAAAACCCTACGTTCACTGCAGGAAAACTTCGATCGTGCGCGGTTAAAACTGGCTGAAACAGAGTCCCAGCAAGATGAACTGAATTATGCAATCAGTCAATTACGCATTCAAAACAGTGGCTTAAAAATCCAAGTCGATAAAGTAGCGAAATATCAACATATTGTGGATATTGAACAATATGTTGAGTATCGAACTTTACAGGCTGATGGTTTGGTGGAAGTCACCAAAGCCAATGCCGATATCATGTTGAATGATATTCGCGCACAGATCGAACAAGTGCGTCAGTATTTGAGCAAATATCAAGAAAGAGCTAAATCACAAATACAGGAACAAGCCCGTGCCGAGTTAAAGGGTTTGTATAGCCAAGCGCTGGATCAGCAGCATGTGGAAAACATCAACCGTGCTTTGGACAACAAAATACGGGGCTATCAGTCAACATTCTTTTTACCCTTACAGAGTATTTTAGATCAGCTGATGGATGGCATAAATGAACCTGCGGCAAAGCAAAATTTGACTGCGATACGTTGTAAAATGATTGATGCGATGGAGCAGCAATCGACTGCAAACTGTAATTATGTTGATGAAGAACGTCGTTTGGCTGCGATGCAATTATTTACATTGGTGTTTAATAGTCGTGCTGATTTGTATTTAGCCCAATTAAATACCAAAAACTTAGGTGAGTTATTGCAGGCTTTGGAGGATGATTTCACCTTGCTCAATGCGCATGGTGTACATTTTAGTCAGGCACGGGTACTCGACAGTTATCTACAATTACGCTTAGAAGAATTGAAAATGGCAGCTTTGGTTTTACATCTTAAAGAAACTCAGGCCCACATGGATGTTGTGGTTTAATTTGAATTGTTATAAGAAAGATCACTTCGGCGTTCTATTTCTGATTAAAGAGATTTAGCTAATGCAAATTGCAACAATTATCCGTTAATCTAAGTCAACAGAATAAAATTCATAAACGATAAGGGAAAGTACAATGACTCGTGATTTTAAACAATTTCCAGATGATGATAATGGCAATGTGCTGTGGCAGATGCAGCAAGATGGTGATGATTTATCTGTGCCGCACGAAATCGAATATTCAATTGCCTTTTCCAACGAAGCGCAGGCTGAACAGTGTGCATTGTATTTATTGAAAGAAGAGCAAAAAATTTCGTTGTTCCAAGATGAAGAATCAGATCGCGTGGAATGGATTATCACGGTCTATGTTTATATGGAACCTGATTATGAAGATATTGTCGATTTAGAGCAGTGGTTTATTAAAATTGCAGAACAACATTCGGGCGAATATGATGGCTGGGGTTGTATGGCTTATATCTATGAAGATGATGATCTGGATGAAGATGAAGCACAATTGAGCTAAGTCTCACTATTGCATCTTTAGCAACAAGAACCCAGAGATTCAACTGGGTTTTTTATTATTTAAATTTTAGAAAAATTGGATTAAGTTTTGATTTTTTTAGAATTTTCTATCCAATTCGATATGAATGCAGCTCACAAAACATAACACGGCATTGCGTTAAAGTGATGGGATCAATCTGTAGGATTCGCTATAGTATTGAACAGCAATAACCTTTCTCGCACGTCTCAAAGCTGTCTCATTTAGAACGTTTCAGTGTGATAAAAATTGACGATAAAGCGAGGGTGAATGCATGTGGATGATTCAGTGAAAACAATGACAAAAGGACATCATCATGAGCAATACTGTTCGATTACATCGTGTTTTTAGTGCGCCTGTAGAGCGCGTTTATCGTGCCTTTGTGGAGCCAGATGCTTTGGTTAAATGGATGGCACCGCATGGATTTACTGCCCATGTGGAGCATTCTGATGTGCGTGTAGGTGGCTCGTACCGCATGTCGTTTCAAAATTTTTCAACGGGAACCACACACGCTTTTCATGGTGATTATCATGAAGTCGTGCCGAATCATTTACTGCGCTATACAGACCAATTTGATATGCCAGAGTTAGCCGGTGAAATCGAAGTTACTGTTGAGTTTAAAGCGGTCTCAGTAGGAACCGAAGTGACGATTGTACAGGCAGGATTGCCGAGCGTTATTCCACCTGATGCCTGTTATTTGGGTTGGCAGGAGTCTTTACAGTTGCTGGCTTTTTTAGTGAATCCAGCGATCCCCGATGAATAATCTGAAGAATGATCGAAAAACTGCAAATAGATGAGGGAGGGCTTAATGACCGTACACATTAAACGTATTTATGATGAGATAAGCCCAGATGACGGTAAACGCATATTGGTCGATCGCTTGTGGCCGCGTGGTATCAGTAAAGTGAGCGCAGAGCTAGATTTGTGGCCGAAGGCATTGACGCCATCTACAGATTTACGTCGTTGGTATCATCAAGATGAGGCAATGGCTTCTCGATGGGACGAGTTTAAACAGCGCTATTTGCAAGAAATACAGCCCCATCAAGCCGAGTTGGAACAACTGCGGGCATGGGAAAAAGAGGAGCCACTAACCTTACTCACAGCGGCTAAACATATGGATAAAAATCATGCGCATATCTTAAAAGCGTTGATATTAAACACCTCATTAGAGATCTAAAATTTAAACCGATTAGTACTGTGGCGTTGTGTTATTTACATCGTCATAACTTCACTAAACCATACGATATTTATGGTTTTTAAGTTTATGAAATACATAAAAATGTTATATTAAGTTTTTATGGATTTTTGCGTCCATCTTTTTTTGAGGTCTTGTATGTCTTTACCCAATTGTCCCCAATGTAATTCTGAATATACCTATAATGATGGTGATTTACTGATTTGTCCCGAATGTTCACATGAATGGCGTGAAGGCGAAAGCGCTGCAGATGAACAGGTAGTGATTAAAGATGCCAATGGCAATGTATTGACCGATGGTGACACGGTTACTGTGGTGAAAGACCTTAAAATTAAAGGCTCATCCTCAGTGGTGAAAGTGGGCACCAAAGTTAAAAATATCCGTCTTTTAGCCGATGCAACAGATGGTCATGACATTGATTGTAAAATTGATGGTATTGGGGCTATGAAACTCAAATCTGAATACGTGAAAAAAGTTTAAGTTTCGTTATTGTTCGCTTTAAAGCAATCTTCAATCATCCTAAGCCAAGGCCACACTTGGCTTGGGATGTCTACTTAAACATGAAATAGATAACTAATCCGCTATAGATTTTATTTTTCAGCCTGCATAATAGACGCATTACGGGTTTGAAATGTCTTTACTATGCCGCATATTCATTTGGAATATTCCAATAACCTTGAGCTTGAGGCTCGTCCTTTACTTAAAGCGCTAAACACTGCCTTATTTGAATCGGGTCATGTTAGTGCCATCAATGATATTAAAAGCCGTGCTGTCGCTCAGCAAGATTTTGTTGTGGGTTTGGATGAACACGCTCAACATGCGTATATGCATGCCAAAGTTTCATTATTGACGGGTAGAACGGTTGAAGTTCAAAAGCAAATTTCATTGTTACTATTGGACGTGTTGAAACAACATGTCACAGCTTCAGCAGTAGAGGTGCAACTTTGTGTAGAAATTTTAGAAATGAATAAAGCGACGTATTCAAAGCAGATCCTCAGTCCTTAAGGCCTTTATTCAATACGTTGAGTAAAGCGCATCTATTCACAAATACATCATGATGAAAGAATGATGAAATCCGACTTCGGTCGGTTTTTTTTGATTGGAATTATTTATTAAAAATCTTTTTTCTAATGATTAAATTACAACCTTTTACCCTGATCAAAAAAGACATTGAAAAATGTGACTGGGTTCATTTATATTCTGTAGATCAGGTTCAATTTCCAATAATAAATCCTGATCGAATAATACTTAAAAAATGAAAATGACGGGGTAACATATGTCGGGATGGTACGAGATCACTCAGTCTAATGATCAGCAGTTTCGTTTTCTATTAAAAGCATGGAACGGTGAAATCATTTTAACGAGTGAATTATATAAAGTGTAAGCATCATCACAAAATGGGATTGAGTCTGTACAAAACAACAGTGCAGATGATAGTCGCTTTGAACGACGGAATGTTAATAATGGTAAACCATATTTCAATCTGAAAGCGGCAAACCATCATATTATTGGGATCAGCCAATTTTATGCCAGTGAGCAATCGCGCGATAAAGGCATTTAGTCAGTTAAAACCCATGGTGCGAATACCCAAATTAGAGAATTAACAGCTTAAATTTGAAACAACCTGATTAAGACAGCCAAAGCGAGATGAACAAACCTGAAGGCTCGTCAAAATCACAAGATCAAAAGCTATATGGTTCTCAGATAAGCGCTGTTATGTTGGATGCTATTCAATCTAGAGCAGGCTTATTTAACGGTACAAGGAAAGTACCACAACTTCACTGGCTAGAGTGGTGAACGATGAATAAGCAGAATCATATTTTGTATTATGGGCTCATTGCGATCTTGATCATCGTCTTGGGTTGGATGATTGCGTCTCCGTATTGGGTGCTGTACCAAATACGTCAAGCCTATGAGCACAATCAACCTGAAAAAATTGCTCAATATATCGATTTTGCGGCAGTCAAATCGAGTCTAAAACCACAAGTTAAAGACCTCATTCAACAGAAAACTGGGCTACAGCATTTACCCGAATTCGCTCAGTCGTGGGGTGGGCAGCTCAGCACAGTCCTCAGTGCAACGCTGGTCGACAGTCTGGTCAATCCAAACAGTATCATGCTGCTTTTACAAGGCAAAGCATTAAAAGAGTCGATCCAATTACCAGAAATAACCCAACTAACCAATCCGAGCATGATTAGCTCAGAGATTGAACTATTCACTCATGCTGAAAATAAGGTCGCAGAACAACCTCATACATCAACATCATCCAAAAAGGATGCAACTCCAACTACTGTCGCTTTAAAACAAAGCCAGTCCCTTGAACCCAAAGCAAGCTATAGTGCTTGGAATCGATTTGATCTGTATGTGCCGCTCCAAGGCCTTAGCGAAGCAACATATACCGTATTTAGTATGCAACGCCGAGGTTGGAGCTGGAAGATCGTTGAAATTCAACTTCCAAACGCTTTCCAGAACAATGCTTCATAAAAAATAAAAGAAATAGGTGCCAGAGATGCAAGATAAAATCAAAATAGTCGGTGACCAACAGGCCGCTGACGAAATTCTGCAATTTTTAGCCAATTGGGATGAGGTTATCTGCCAATTGAAAATTGAGAATATTGCTGAATCCTGCGCAGCAGATGTGAACTTTTTTGATGCCAGTTGTGAAATGCGCGGCTTAATGGCATATCAAAAAATGTGGGAATTTTATCGGGAGTATTTTCGTGAAGGTTTAAAGGTGTTTAGGCGGGAACTGGTCATCCATGCAGAACCTGATATTGCCTTTCTGCACTGTTATTCCAAAATTGATGATAAGAGTGGGATACCAACGCCAGGGATCTCGTGGTGTCGTAACACCATTGGGATGAAAAAAACGCAGTCTCTATGGAAGATCGTTCATCAACATATTTCTGTTCCAGTGGATATTGTGACTCATCAAAGTAAAGTAATTATCTTTTAATTCATTTCAAAACACAGTATGAAAACAGAGCCATGTCGCTCTGTTTTTTTTCTTTGCAAATCATTACATGAAATGCGTATGCAGTTCTAAAACTTCAGCCTAAATTAAAAAATAATGACCATCGTTCAGGATAAGAAAATGGATCATAAAAATAATAAATTAGCGCAAGATTTTGAATCATCACCATCAGGTCAAAAGCAAGGCTTGCAAGACCTGAACGCCTCGAAGCAAATGCCCCCTGCAGATTTACATAAAGTGATTCGAATCACGGCAGGATTCATCATCGGCAGTTTGCTGATTGCGGCCTTATATCTTGGTAAAGATATTTTTATTCCATTGGCACTAGCAATCTTATTGGCTTTTTTAGTTGACCCTTTGGTGATGAAACTCCGAGGTTGGGGACTACCACAGATGCCATCGATATTTATTGTGGTCGGTTTGGCTTTGGCGATTTTGTCCGGCGCGGCTTCATATTTGGGGTATCAACTGGGGCAATTAAGCCAAGAGTTACCGCAATATCACGGTACGATTCAAAAGAAAATGGATTCTATTCGTCAATTTGCACGCGGTCCAAGTGTTTGGGATGGCGCAAAAACCACCATAGATACCGTTGAAAACTCGATAGATGATGTGGTACCTGAAGAGAAAAATCCTAAAGTTCAGCAAGTTAAAGTAGTGGGGCAACAACAAACCACGGCTGAAGCGGTCATGGCTTGGAGCGAGCGGGTGCTCAATCCCTTGGCAACCGCAGGTATTGTATTTTTGTTTGTGATTCTGATTTTGGTCAATCGGAAAGATTTGCATGACCGTTTCCTTAAGCTGCTGGGCGGCAATTTAAATATCGGAACAGACGCACTCGATGAAGCGGCCAATCGTATCGGTAAATATTTACGTATGCAGCTGATGGTCAATGTGACCTACGGTATTCCGATGGCCTTGGGACTTTGGTTTATTGGGGTGCCGGCAGCAATTATGTGGGGAATGGTGGCGATAGTGATGCGCTTTGTTCCCTATGTCGGCCCAATGATTTCTGCGATTTTCCCCATTGCATTGGCTTTTGCGGTAGATCCCACATGGAATATGGTGCTATGGACAGTGGGTTTAATTTTGCTCTTGGAATTGGTCAGTAATAATATTATTGAGCCTTGGTTATATGGGGAAAGTACCGGACTTTCAACCTTAGCCATTATTATTGCCGCCATGTTTTGGACGGCGGTGTGGGGGCCGATTGGTTTAATTTTATCGACGCCTTTAACCGCATGTTTATTGGTGCTTTCGAGCTATGTACCATCCTTAGGTTTTATTAAAACCCTGATCGGTAGTACGCCTGCATTGGCACCGCATGAGCGCTTCTATCAAAGATTAGTCGCTGATGATGTGCAAGATGCCATGGATGTTGCACAGACTTTTATTGCTGAAAAGTTACCGAAGGATGCGACGGATGAAATTAAGGCACGGCGGGTTAATGCGTTTTATGCCAAAGTCGCGATTCCAGCCATACGGATTTTTTCGAGAGGCCACAACACCGAGGCCAGTGCTGAACATCGACTACGTTTACATCAGGGATTAAAACTGTTTAATCATAGTTTTCAACGGGCATATCCAGTGGCACAGCAGGATCAGAAAGCAGCGGTGTTATGTATCGGCGCACGTTGGGAAATTGATGTTCAAGTATCGGCTATGTTGGCGCATAGCCTAAGCTTAAGCAGTATTCCGGCTCAGGCTTTTAGCGACGTCTTAATTCAAAATCAGCATCAAAGTATAGATGATATCCAAGAGGATATTCAGATCGTATGTATTTCGATTTTTCATACAGCACCTGAAGCTCAAATCCGTCTATTAAGCCATTTTTTTAAGGCACAGTTTCCAGATAAAAAACTGATTTTTGCACTGTGGAGCTGTGATGAAGTAAAGCAATTAGATGCGATCAAAGAAAATTTCACCGTCGATGCTGTAGTCAATAATATGAATGATTTGATATTAACCATTGAAGCTTTTCAATTGACGCATGGTGAGTCTTGGTTGGATGAGCCTGATCCTAGCGTTGAAGCGCAGCGCTTAAAAGCATTAGAAGAACTGAATGTTTTGGATGAGCGGAATTTACCGATTTATGAACAATATATTGAAGAAGCCCGACAAGCCTTCGATGTGAAATATGCACAAATTTCTTGGGTCAAGCAAGACTGGGTCTATACTCCAGGTAGCCCTTTGGCTGAGGCTACCGAGCAACCGATGCAGGTGCGCCAGTCGAAACAAGACTCAATCTGCAGCCATTTGGTGTATCAAAATGAACGCTTGATTATTGAAGACTTACAACGTGACCCACGCTTTGCGCATTTACCTGAATTGATGCATAACCGCATTCGCTTTTATGCAGGCGTTGCACTTAGAGACCGTAATGGGGTGGCATTGGGAAGTTTCTGTGTTTTAGATCGGCAGCCGAATCAAATGACCGATGATGATATGAGTCTTTTAAAAGGCCTAGCGGCAGATTTGATGAATACGCTCAGTGATGAAAATGCGAAACGAAAAAAATGTGAAGAGATACAGCAACTGAATGATTCATCTCTATAAATTTAAATCATGTAGCAGATCCATTTAAACTGGAGTTTCAGTGAAAAGCATTCTAAGATGGCTCTAATATAATTATTCGAGCCAAAGACATGAACAAAAATAATGTCATCTGGCAACTTTTATTGGGCTACGTTGCTGCATTGGGTTGTAGTGTGAGTTTTGCTCAAATTCAAGGAAATTATTTTTCACATAAGGATTGGGAAATCGCTTGTGATAATACGGGGACTTGTCGCGTTGCAGGTTATCAAGCGGAGGGCAATCAGCCCGCTATTTCTGTGTTATTACAACGTGCTGCGGGAGCTCAAGCGCAAGTCAGCGCACGAGTAAAACTCGATCCTGAAACCTTCAATGCGGCAAATAAACCACTTCAACTTTACATTTTAGGTAAAAATCAGGGAACTGTGCAGCTTGATGCCAAAACCGCGGAGGGTCAGTTAAGTGCAGCTCAAACTCAAAAACTGATCCAAGCCTTACAAGCCAACCAACCAATTGTGTGGAAAGGCAACAACAAAACATGGTTATTGTCCGTGCAGGGCGCTAGTGCAGTTTTACTCCGTATGGATGATTTTCAAAAGCGCATAGGGACAAATTCGGCATTATTGCGTAAAGCCAATAACAGTTCGGTCAATGTACTCAAACCGAAAAGTATTCCGAAAGTGAATATTCAAAATTATAGTAAGGGCTTACAAACACGGTATGCCGTCAATGCGCCCACAGCCAAACAATTATTTGGATTGATTAAGAAAAAAACCATAGTGGAAGATTGTCCTCAACTCTTTGATGCAAATTTCTTAGAGGATGATCGAGTCGTGGTGTTTCCAATCAATGGAAAAAATGCCTTGGTCGAAGTGCCATGTTGGCGTGGGGCATATAACAGTGGCAATGGCTATTGGCTGATGGATCGAAATTTAAAGCAAATCAAACAATCCGTGACCTTTTCTGGAAGTGGGTTTAGTGAAGGACAAATTTTCTCCAACCAACGTGGAAGAGGGATTGGCGATTGTCAAAGTAAAGGGGAATGGTCGTGGAACGGTCAGCGCTTTATCCAAACTTATATGGCAAAAACCACACAGTGCAAAGGATTTGCTGGCGGTGCATGGGAAATTCCAACCTTAGTATATTGGGTTCAACTCGACTCTTGATCTGAAAAAGCCCTGATATACAGGGCTTTAAATGATATAGCGTTTTGTTCTATCGGGTTTAAATGAATAACCAACAATACTAAAAACGTTTTGGAATTTTTTGTCCGCCCACAACAGGTGATTCAGCGATTTTCAACACACCAAATAGCCATGTTTCGGCATGATGAACAGCCGTTTTGAGCTCATCACCCAAGGCTAAACGCCCAGCAATAAAACTCGCCAATGAGCAGCCAGAACCGTGATATTCCCCATCTAGTCGTGGACAACGGGTTTCAGAAACTAATTCACCCTGAATGTACAACGAGTTTTGGATATAGTCTGGCGTATTTTCATGCCCACCTTTTACTAATACCGCTTGAGCGCCCATCGCAAAAAGTTTTGCTGTAGCTTTAGATATGTCGTCTTCACCTGTGAGTGCGCGTAATTCTACGGTATTAGGTGTAAGCACTGTGGCAAGTGGAATCAATTCCGCAAAGGCTTTGACCAACGTTGCTTGATCGCCCAAAGAACCACCACTATTGGCAACTAAAACGGGGTCGAGAACATAATGATATTCGGGATGTTCACGTAAAAACTCAGCGAGAGCCGCGATATTTTCAGTCGTTCCTAACATTCCTGATTTTACACAGCGAATAGGGAGGTCACCGACGACAGCATGTGCTTGGGCCAGCAATAACTCACGAGAGGTTGCTTCAAACGAATACACTTGTTGTGAGTTTTGAACGGTTAATGCTGTACACGCAATGGCAGCATGTGCACCACTTTGACCAATGGCTTCAATGTCCGCTTGAAGTCCTGCACCACCTGAAGGGTCAAGACCTGAAAAGCACAGTACAGTAGGGCGCACAATGATGTCCTTATTACACAAAATTTGCGATAGTATAGGCAACTTTGAGCGAACACTCGATAGTATTTTTGCAGAAGTGAATGGATAAGGTAAAAGCTGTGATTAAGAATATATTGATTGATCTCGATGGAACATTAACAGATCCAAAAGTTGGCATTACTACTTCAGCACGTTATGGACTGGCGAAAATTGGACATCCCATTTCGGAAGAGACCAATATCGATTGGATCATTGGACCACCTTTGAAAGCCTCTTTGGCCAAAATCCTCAATGTCGATGTACATAATGTACTTGCAGATCAGGCTTTACTAGGTTATCGCGAGCGCTTTGCAGTGACCGGTTTATTTGAAAATAAAGTGTATCCTGCCGTTGCCGAAACTCTAGCAAATTTACAACAGCAAGGTTTTCGCTTGTATGTTGCTACAGCAAAGCCGACGGTCTATGCTCGCCAAATTTTAGAACATTTTGATTTGGTAAAATATTTTACTGTGATCTATGGCAGTGAACTAAATGGCGAGCGCACCAACAAAGGCGATTTAATTGAATACATCTTGCAGCAAGAACAGTTAGATGCAAAAGAATGTGTGATGGTGGGAGACCGTGAGTACGATATTTTAGGCGCACGCCGTAATGCAGTGGCAAGTATTGCTGTGAGCTATGGTTATGGTAGTGCAGAAGAAATTCAAACGGCTGCACCGGCTCTGGTGATTGATCGTTTTAACGATTTGATTTCGAGTATTGAGCAATTGCAGCAGCAGAAAGTATCGTAGTTTGATTTACCCTTGCGAATGAAGCTGATTATTTAAAGATAATCAGCAAAATGAGCAAGATCAGCCCACAGAAAAACCATTTGAGCAAAGGTGACTCATCATTTTTGATGGTTTCTGCTTCGAGTGCGATACCATGTTTGTCGTAAACAAATACAAAATGTGCATTTGCGCTTAGTGCCATTTCTTGAATGGCTCGTAGCTCGAGCGCGCTGACTTCTTCACATAAGCGTTCTTTTAACTGAATAAAATAACCGGCTGTCCAAACTCATACCACTTGAAGTGGATCTGTTGTATGAGTTGGTTGAAGCACTGTTCTGCAACCTGATAGTTTCGGACAAAACTTCCACGTTCTATAAAAGCCAGATGGCAGTTTTGTTCAGCTACAATTTGATGATCGTGCGTTAAAACTTGCATTTGATCATAATGGATCTGTACCCAAACTGCGTCAGGAAAAGACGCTAATTTTTCTTTTAACATCACTTTTAGATTTCATTATTTTTTTAATTACTAGCAGTATGTCATTAAAATTTAGAGAAAAATATAGCTGAGATATAAAAAAACACATCGATCTATCGAGTTTTTGTTTTAAACGCCTTTCGCAGTTTTGTCACTTTGAATTTTTACTTCCATGATTGAATATCTAACGCTTAAGTAGGTTTTTTTAAACCATTATCCTTTTTCTAGAAAACTGTTTCTCATCTGATTTATGTAATCGACCTTGTAACTATTTCAGGCTTTTGAAAAAATTCAAACAGAAAATAATAAAGCTGAATGCTATGTCCAAATCATTTTTATTCCCTAGTCAGTGGCTCAAACCTTTGCACCCACGTGATCCACATGAGCATCATCGTGTCGCGACCTCTTTAGAATTGCTTTTTGACTTGATCTTTGTTGTCGCGATCGCAACCGCAGGGCAGCAACTGCATCATGCCATTGTTGAAAATCATTTGGCTCAGGGTTTAACGCTGTATGGCATGGTGTTTTTTGCTTTGTGGTGGGCGTGGATGAACTTTAGTTGGTTTGCCTCGGCATATGATAATGATGATGCGCTCTATCGAATCTTAACTTTTGTACAGATTATTGGTTCTTTGGTCATTGCTGCAGGTATTCCAAGCGCATTTCAAAAGCAGGATTTTGACGTAATTGTGATTGGTTATGCCATTATGCGTCTAGGCTTAGTTACGCAGTGGTTTCGCGTTGCAAAGCATGATCTGTCCCGTCGGAAAACTGCATTACGTTATGCTTTTGGCATCATACTGGTACAAGTCGGGTGGCTGCTCTTTCATTTTTCGCCGCTGCATTTCACCGTTTATCTTTTCATTTTGCTCGCAATTGCTGAACTGTCTGTGCCAGTTTTTGCAGAGGCTGCAAGCCGTACACCTTGGCATGCGCATCATATTGCTGAGCGATATTCACTGCTCACCATTATCGTTTTAGGCGAATCTATTGTCGGATGCTCGATTGCCATAACCGATGCATTAACAAATCAGCGTTTTAGTACTGAACTGATCTTTTTGATGGTAGGCGGCCTGATGATGATGTTCACCATGTGGTGGTCTTATTTTGATACCAGTATTGCAGAGCGTTTAAATAGCCGAAAAATGGCATTTACTTGGGGGTATGGACATTTCTTTGTCTTTATTAGTATCGCGGCGATTGGTGCTAGTTTGGCTGCCGCAGTCGATGTGGTTTCGCATGAGGCACTGATTAGTTCTGAAAAAGAAAGCTACTTTGTGGCGATCAGCCTTGTGATTTATACGACAAGTTTATATTTACTCCATGAATTGCATCATCAAAGTGGTTTTAGAAAACTTTTATATCCTTTAACCGTGGTGATTGTTTTGTGTATTCCGTTGTTTATCACACCTGCAGGTTATGCAATATTTGCGATGGCAGTGGTATATGCATTGAGGTTGATGTTTACAAAATGCTATTTAAAATGAAGGTTTATTGTCATAGTTCCGTCTGCGATGAAGGGACTATGACCTTGGTTTGATGATGGTATCCGTCCGTAATCTGCATAACGACAGTCATTTTTAGCTTGTCTATTTTGTAGTTTGAATGTGAGGAAGGTGTGATTTGAATAAATAAGAAAAATAAATAAATCTCTTAATGGTGTACTCCCAAATGAAAAAGGAGAGAAATAAGCTAACAGGTACGTAAAGAAAATAGCTGTTTTCTAATCTCGATAGAAAAGCCAATGGAATAGTGAATAAAATTACTAAATAGAGTAAAGGCAGGTGATATTTTCGTTGCCATATTCTCCCGTGGATCAATTCATGGTCAAGACTGAATTGGTCTCTATTGGAAATTACTATAGGGATCGACTGGATAAAATTAGGTTGTTTGAGCAGCGTTTTAATTTTCTTTTGTACAAGATATCCATCAATTAAACAGTAGCTTATGAAGATAATCGAAATTGTATGATTAAAAATGATAAGGGGGTAAAAGCATATGCTGAATATGACCAAGCTATTAAATGTTAGTGCTTTAAAATAGCAGTGATGACATGTTCTTGTTGCAGCAATGAGTGTTACTGGAAGCGTAATGATGATTGTGATAATGAGTAGGTAAAAGCGTTGTATGAACAGGTAATACATGCCGAAAAGAAGCCCCATAATAATGACGCATATCCACGACCTATAAATCAGTGAATTTTCTTTTGTTGTTGTATTTATTATTATTTCCATGCTTTATTCTCAAAAAATAAACCCTCCGAAGAGGGTTTAAATCGTCATGCGACACAAGGTTTGTCATTTCGATACTCATAAATTCAATTACTTAGAAAGTATTGCGACAAATAATGACAATTTCAGCGACACAACCTATGTCATTTTTTGGATAAAACGACACAACCTGTGTCATTTTGATAAGTACAGGGTTTTAAGAATATTATTAAAAATGCCTTTAGAAACTTGATATATAGTATGAATAACGGTGAATGTAGTTAAAAATTTTAAGAAGGTTATGAAACTAGTAACTATTTAGTCAAAGTGCAAGTTTAGCTATTTGTAAATTAAGACAAACTAAATAAAATTGCTTAACGCTGCTTAAAAAGAAATCTTGGATGGGCGTGAATCAAAAAAGCCTAATTAAAAATAATCAGGCTTTTTGTTTTTTTGTGAGGTAATGATTTATATGTATAAAATTAAACTATTACGTTTAAGACTTATTTTGTGGAATTACAGGAATTGTTATTGTTCAAAAAAATCTTCAGGTAATTCAGCTTCAGGAATCACTCCAAGTTCAACTAAGGCTAAAGAGTTTTCTTGTATTTTTCTCTTCATTTCATCTGATTCATCTGCCCAATTCTCATCAAAAACAAGGATGTTACCTTTATTTAGATCATTATCTATTTCAATCTTTTTATATAAATGAGGGATAGAATCTATATCAATAGTTTTAGATATATAGCAAATTGAAGAAGTTACAAGTCTATGAGGGTATACATTTATCTCTGCAAAAAAATTATTACTTATATACATATATTTAAATTGGATATGTTCAAGTAGAACTTTCAGGATTTCTACTATCTTTTCATATGGAATTATTTTTTCAAAACTCATTCTAAAGTCAAAAGTATCAAAATTAATACTTCCGAAATTTGAGTTATCTTCGCCATTCCATAAGGAAAAACTTTGAAATGGATCCTTTTCTCTTAATGTTATTAAAAAATTATCCGCTTTTTCTGAAGGAAATGGATAATCAAGAGGAGGGTTTTTCCCAGTTGGATTATTAATATACCATGTAGAAAAAATAGGATCGATTACAACAATTTTTTTTACGATTTCTTTTAATGTGTTCAACTGCGATTGAATATCACTGCCTGATGATGGTAGCCGTTTAAAAAAACGAGTATTAAGAAAAAATTCGCTCATGTTCGATCCTATTTATAAAGACATGTATATAGAGGACACAATAAGCCCTCCATTACTATCAAAGAATGTTTTTGCTTCTCTCTCATAAAAATACCAAGTAGGTTTTATTGTTTTATATGGAGTAATTACAGTTTTTTCCCTTCTAGCTTCTAAAACTAACCCATTAAAAACATCCATTTTTAGAAATCTAGGTTTTTCAGGGTCTAAAAATTGTGAATATTGTCCTTTTGCTTCGACCAAAATACATTCTATTGGCCATAGCCCATCAAATGATGTACCAACTAAATTCCACTCTTCGATTGGAGTAGTAGCCTTTGTATTGCCATCAGCTATATATGGCGTATAGGAGTTAAATGTTAAGGGATAACTAGATAAATTTGATATTTTTATTTGATACTCTGTATTAACTTCGGCGCCCATAGAACGCTTAATCAGATGTTTATTACCTAACTGATAGGCTTCACACTTATTGCATTGCTCTTACTTGGTTCTATCTTTAGTGAGCTCTTTATAAATTAGAAAGTATGGATGGCAAACTGAGTTATAGTATGATTCCTGTGGAACCGATGGACATTACAGTATGGATGTTTAATCCTAACATTGAAGCCATTTCTGAGAACCTACAAAATCTTTATGATTATCTAAAAGATTATGCATCTTTTACGAATAAAACTGATTGGATGAATTAGTACATTAACAGTATTGCACCTATCTACCAAAAGCAGAGCCAAGTTGATTCAATGATGGGTCAAAGCTTTGATTTATTTTTTCAGAAAAAAGATGAATATTTTTTATGGACATATCCCGAATACACAAAATACAACCTTAAAATTCAAAGAAATTTCAACTAAATTGCTTTGCTTAAAAATTAATCATAGATGGGGCATGAATCAAAAAATCCCGATCAGAAATGATCGGGTTTTTTCGTTATGTCATATGAGTATGATTTAAACTAATAAATGAAAATAATTGTCTATAACACCTATTACTTTGATTTTAGGAATTGCTATTGCTCAAAAAAATCCTCAGGTAATTCAGCTTCAGGAATCACTCCTAGTTCAACTAAGGCTAAAGAGTTTTCTTGTACTTTTTTCTTCATTTCATCTGATTCATCTGCCCAATGCTCATCAAAAATTAGAATAGTTCCTTTATTTAGAGGGGTATCAACATCAACAATTTTGTAAAGGTGGGGTATTAATTTTTCATCTATTTTAATGGGGATATAGCAAATGGAAGTCGTTTCTAACCGATGTGGAAAAACATTGATATCTCCAAAAAAGTCGCTATTTAGATATACATAATCATTCTTAGGATATTCTAATACGACTTTAAAAAGTTGAATTATTTGCTCAAGAGTCAAGACTTTTTTGAAAGTCATAACTAAACCTGTTCTATCGAAACTAAAACTCGCAAAAAGCTCTGTTTCTAACGATCCATTCCAGAGCCCAAAAATTTCAAAACTGTCTTCTTTTCTATGATTAAACAAATATTTTTTCGATTTTTCTGAAGGGAAAGGATAGTCTAAAGGTGGTTTTGAGCTAGTTGCATTATTGATATACCAAGTCTTAAAAATAGGATCAATTTTTGACAGTTCAGATATAATCTGCTCAACTTTTTCTATTTGTTCAATTATTTCATTATCATTATTACCAAGAATTTTTGGTATTCGTGTACTAAGAAAATACTCTCTCATACTGAAATCCTATTTTATAAAGGCATAAAAATTGTTGGCACTATGTTGCGACTGAAACGATCAAAATACACTTTAGTTTCTTCTTCATAAAAATACCAATTCAACTTTGATGTTTTAAAACGACTAACAACACTTCTTTGGCTAGTTGCCTCATTACGCATTTTTAGAAAAATATTATTTTTCATAAAATCAGGTTTACCTTCTAAAAATTGAGCATAACGCCCTTTCGCTTCGACAAGTATACATTGCATTGGCCATAGCCCATCAAATGAGACTCCAGATAATACCCACTCTTGTATTTCTGTTGTTTGTTTTGTATTTCCTGAAACAAGATATGGATCTGAAGCTTGGAATGTTAGAGGGTAACTTGATAAGTTGGCTATTTTAATTTGATATTCAGTATTGATTTCATTACCCATTGGGCGTTTTATTTGATGCTTATTACCTAATTGATAAGGTTCACATTTATTACAACGCTGTTGTTTAGTTATATCTTTACTGACCTCTGTTGAAGGTCTTGTGTTACAAGTAGTGGCATGTGTCGCAAAAGAAAAGCAAGATGCAAAATAATATTTTTCACTGACAACTTATGTGTCGCGTGACGATATCATCAGGCATTGTTTTATTCTCCATTTTATTTTAAAAAAAATTAAAAAAAAGGAGGCTGTTAAGCCTCCCTTTTGAATATCAATTACCAGCTTAACGCACCACCAGTTTGGTAATCCGTTACGCGAGTTTCAAAGAAGTTCTTCTCTTTACGTAAGTCCATCATTTCTGACATCCACTGGAATGGGTTATTCACACCAGCAAATTGTTCAGGCAAGCCCAATTGGCTCAAACGACGGTTACAGATGAACTTCAAGTATTCTTCCATCATGCCTGCATTCATACCCAATACACCGCGTGGCATAGTGTCACGTGCATATTCGATTTCAAGCATCGTACCTTCAAGAATCATTTGAATGATTTCTTCTTGGAACTCAGCAGTCCATAGGTGAGGGTTCTCGATCTTGATTTGGTTGATCATGTCGATACCAAAGTTCAAGTGCATAGATTCATCACGTAAGATGTATTGGAATTGCTCAGCAACACCATTCATCTTGTTACGACGACCCATAGACAAGATTTGGCTGAAACCACAGTAGAAGAAGATACCTTCAAGTACGCAGTAGAACGCGATCAAGTTGCGAAGTAAGATTTGGTCGTTTTCAGGTGTACCTGTTTTGAACGTAGGATCACTTAGAGATTGTGTATATTTTAGACCCCAAGCTGCTTTACGAGCCACTGAAGGAATTTCACGGTACATGTTGAAGACTTCGCCTTCGTCCATGCCTAAAGATTCGATACAGTATTGGTAAGCGTGCGTGTGAATCGCTTCTTCAAATGATTGACGTAAGATGTACTGACGGCATTCAGGGTTGGTAATGTGACGGTAGATTGCAAGAACCAAGTTGTTTGCAACCAAAGAATCCGCAGTCGAGAAGAAACCTAAAGAACGCATAACAATGGTACGTTCATCTTCGGTTAAGCCATTTTCAGACTTCCAAAGTGCGATGTCATGGTTCATGTTCACTTCTTGCGGCATCCAGTGGTTTGCACAACCGTCTAGATATTTCTGCCAAGCCCATTCGTATTTGAACGGTACAAGTTGGTTTAAGTCAGCGCGGCAGTTGATCATCGCTTTATCGTCAACTTGAACACGCTGAGCACCCATTTCTAGCTCTTCTAAGCCAGGTGCAACGTCTAGATTTTCTAGAGCGTTAGATGCTCTTGCCAACGGATCGGTTGGATCTGTTGGTCGATTTGTACTGGTTCGAGCGGGTTGTGCAGCTGCCAAATTCGGCGATGAGTGCTGTGCATTAGATACCACTTGCGAATCAGTCGTTTTTTGCGGTTCGACGGGCGCAGGCTGGTGAGCTTGTGCAGCTTGTTTCGGTTCATCATCTTCGAAATCGTCCCAACTTAGGATAGACATAACAGTTCTCTCTTCGTTGCTTTATATCTTTTATAGACATCCAGCGTCGCTGAGATGTCCTACTATACGCTCAATTTGTGTAAGCAAAATTAAGTTTTGTCGATCACTGCTCTAAAAGTGTTCGGTAGAGCAAATATCCCCACTACTTATTTTGATTACGCGATTTATATGCCTTGAACCAGAAATAGGCGATCGGGACATAAAAAGTCAAAATAAAGGAAACCACCAAGGCGATAAGCCCTAACTGATAGTTATGCGTCATATGTGGCATGGGGTAGTTTCCTTAAAGTCTTTAATAAGAGGCCTATAGGCCTCTCATGTTTACCACAAGCTTAGCTGAGCGTGGTTTGGAAAACTCCGGCAGTGTGAACGAACATATTCAGTTCGATTGAATCGAACTCGAGTATAGTCGCAAACACTAACAGGTTTATCCAATGAGCACATTACTCTCATCAGCAACTCCTTTTTGTAAAAGATGCTTTCAGAGGAGTGACTCATACCCTAAACTTTGCTAAAGTATCTTTCGTTAGATCGCCAAATTTAACATTCAATAACTTTAGCATGTCAGGGAAGTATTTCCTCTGAAAGCTTGGGTTTTGAAACTAATGGTCTGTCACTTGTGATAGGCCATTTTTTATTGCTTAAACTTTATAAATCTCTACATCCGCACCTCCTATTTTATTTTTATTCAGTTTGGAATCCCCCTAAATCCCCCTTTTGCAAAGGGGGACTTGCATCCCGCCATTTGCTTCGAGGAATCTCCCTCCTTTATTAAAGGAGGGTTGGGGAGGATTTAAAACCTGTCAGATTACTGACAAGCTTCACAATCAGGGTTGTCAATTGAACATGCCATTGGCACTGGAGCTGCTTGACCAAAACCTTCTTCTTCAGCAGCAACTTCAGCTTTAGGTTCTTCTTTCGCAACAGCTGTTACAGGTGCTGCAACAGTAGCAGGCTTAACTGCGTTCAATGCGCCAGTGTTAATGGTTGATTTCTCAGCAGAAGTCGCACCCAATGCACGTAGGTAATAAGTAGTTTTTAGACCACGTAACCATGCCATTTTGTACGTCATATCAAGTTTCTTACCGTTTGCACCAGAGATGTAAAGGTTAAGAGACTGAGCTTGGTCGATCCATTTTTGACGACGTGATGCAGCATCAACAATCCAACGTGGCTCAACTTCGAACGCAGTCGCGAAGATTGCTTTAAGCTCTTCAGGAATACGTGCAATTTTTTGAACCGAACCTTCGAAGTGTTTCAGGTCGTTCACCATTACAGAATCCCAAAGACCGCGATCTTTTAACGCACGTACTAGGTACGGGTTGATCACTGTGAATTCACCAGAAAGGTTAGATTTCACATACAAGTTTTGGAAAGTTGGTTCGATTGACTGTGATACGCCACAAATGTTCGAAATGGTTGCAGTCGGTGCAATTGCCATCACGTTTGAGTTGCGCATACCGTCTTTTTGAACTTTAGTACGTAAAGTATCCCAGTCCAAACGTGTTGTACGGTCAACTTCGAACATACGGTCAGGACGCGCTTTTTGTACGATATCTAAAGAGTCAATTGGCAAGATACCTTGATCCCAAAGTGAACCTTTAAATGTCTCGTAAGTACCACGTTCAAGTGCCAAATCGCTAGATGTTTGAATCGCGTAGTAAGAAATCACTTCCATCGATTCGTCAGCGAACTCAACCGCAGCATCAGAACCATAAGCCAATTTCATTTCGTATAAAGCATCTTGGAAGCCCATGATACCCATACCTACTGGACGGTGTTTCAAGTTCGAGTTACGCGCTTGAGGAACAGCGTAGTAGTTGATGTCAATTACGTTATCGAGCATTCGAACAGCAGTTTTAACTGTACGAGCAAGCTTTTCACGATCTAACACACCGCCTTGAACGTGTTGTACAAGGTTAATTGAACCTAAGTTACATACTGCGATTTCATCTTCGTTAGTGTTCAGCGTAATTTCTGTACACAAGTTAGAAGAGTGAACTACACCAACGTGTTGTTGTGGTGAACGTAAGTTACATACGTCTTTGAATGTGATCCAAGGGTGACCAGTTTCAAACAACATAGACAACATTTTGCGCCATAAGTCTTTCGCACGGACTTTCTTATGTAGCATGTTGGTTTCTTTCGCAATGCCTTCATAGTAAGCATAGCGTTCAGCAAATTCTGCACCTGTTAGGTCATGCAAATCAGGTGTTTCAGATGGTGTGAACAGAGTCCATTCAGCATCTTCGAATACACGTTGCATAAATAAATCAGGAACCCAGTTTGCTGTGTTCATGTCATGGGTACGACGACGGTCATCACCTGTGTTCTTACGAAGTTCTAGGAATTCTTCGATGTCCAAGTGCCAAGTTTCAAGGTATGCACATACTGCACCTTTACGTTTACCACCTTGGTTGACTGCAACAGCAGTATCGTTGGCAACTTTAAGGAACGGTACAACACCTTGTGACTTACCATTTGTACCTTTGATGTACGAGTTAAGCGCACGAACTGGCGTCCAGTCATTACCTAAACCACCCGCCCATTTAGACAACATTGCGTTATCACGCATTGCGCCATAAATGTTGTAAAGGTCATCTGAAATCGTTGTTAAGTAACAGCTAGATAACTGTGGACGTAAAGTACCAGAGTTAAATAGAGTAGGCGTAGATGCCATGTAATCGAAGCTAGACAATAAGTTATAGAATTCGATTGCACGTTCTTCACGGTTTTCTTCGTTCAATGAAAGACCCATTGAAACACGCATGAAGAATAATTGTGGTAATTCGAAACGTACACCATCTGAGTGGATGAAGTAACGGTCAAATAAAGTTTGTAGACCTAAATAAGTAAATTGGTTTGAGCGTTCTGGTTGAATCGCAGCAGCCAATTTTGCAAGGTCAAAGTTAAGTAGTTCTGGAGAAAGAAGATCAAGCTCGATACCTTTCTTCAAGAAAGTTTCTAAAGCGTCGCCTTCATTCGTGTCACTATCTAAACCTAAGAACTCTAACCCTGTAGCAACAAGGTCGTTACGCAATAAACGCGCAGTCACATATGTATAGTTTGGTTCTTGTTCGATACGTGTACGAGTAGCCATCATCATGGTCGTTGAGATGTCTGACTCTTTTACGCCGTTATAAAGGTTTTTTACAGTCTCATCGATAATCGCTCGAACATCGATGCCTTCTAAACCTTCAGCTGCTTTAACAATATTTGCCTCAAGTGCGCCAAGATCAAGCGGTTTAAGCTGACCGTTTGAACCTGTCACTTGTAAAGTAGGGTGGTGGTGAGCACCAGTTTGTTTACGAGCTTCAGCACGTTGCTCGCGGTAAATCACGTAAGAGCGAGCAACTTTTTGCTCACCTGTACGCATAAGCGCAAGTTCAACCTGATCCTGAATTTCTTCAATATGAATGGTACCGCCAGAAGGTAAACGACGGTTAAAGGTATTCAATACCATCTCAGTTAATTGAGAGATACGGTCATGAATACGGCTGGAGTCAGCGCTTTGCTGGCCTTCAACGGCCAAGAACGCTTTACCAATCGCCACAGAGATTTTTTCTGCATCAAAAGGTGCAACGTCACCGGTGCGTTTAATCACCTGAATTTGACCAGGGGTTGAATTCGTTACGCTCATGCTAGCATAGCTCCATTTGTCATCTATTTTTATGTTAGGACCGTTTGAACTGGGCAATTTTTATGCCACAGTGTTTGAGGTTTAAACACAAGACCTAGTGGTTTAAAAATTTATTGAACACAAGATACGGGAAAATTCAGGGTATATCAATATTGACATTTTACTAAATGCTTTGAACTTTTCTGGCAGAAATCTATCTCAAAAAATCCCTATTTTTTATCTTTGTTATATATGCCTTATCCGACAAGGGCATAGCATAGCAAAGTCGAAAAAGAGTGCTTATAGATAACATTGTGGATAACTTCAGAAAGCCTAAAAAGTTGTGAATTAATCAGTCAGTTTTTATTCGATGAAAATGTATCCAAATTTATAATTGTTGGTATTGTGAGCAATAGGGCATGGAAATGATTGGTAAATACGGCTGCAAAAATGTAGCAGGTTAAATTTTATTACAAAATACGATATTGATGTATCAGTTTGGTGAATGCCATCTTGTTTACAATGTAAACGTGTGTATATTGCAAACTATGTTTAAGCGTATCTATCGGATTTCAAATAGGATACGCCCAATCAAATAAGGGGCAATCAATGAGCCAAGAAGAAAAGTTACCTAAAATTTTAATTGTTGAAGACGATGAGCGTCTTGCTCGTTTAACTCAAGAATACTTAATCCGTAACGGACTTGAAGTTGGGGTAGAACCAGACGGTAATCGTGCGATTCGCCGTATTATCGCTGAACAACCAGATATGGTATTACTCGACGTGATGCTTCCGGGTGCAGATGGTTTAACCATTTGTCGTGAAGTTCGTCCACACTACCATCAACCAATTTTAATGTTGACTGCACGTACCGAAGACATGGACCAAGTGTTGGGTCTAGAAATGGGTGCAGATGATTATGTTGCAAAACCTGTTCAACCTCGCGTTTTACTTGCGCGTATCCGTGCATTATTACGTCGTACAGACAAAGCACCAGAAGATGAGGTTGCACAGCGCATCGAATTTGATGATCTTGTAATTGATAATGGTGGTCGTTCTGTCACACTCAATAATGAGTTGGTTGACTTTACCAGTGCAGAATATGACCTTTTATGGTTGTTGGCATCTAATGCGGGTCGCATTCTTTCTCGTGAAGATATTTTTGAGCGTCTGCGTGGTATTGAATACGATGGTCAAGACCGTTCAATTGACGTGCGTATCTCGCGTATTCGTCCAAAAATTGGCGATGATCCAGAAAATCCGAAACGTATTAAGACCGTACGTAGTAAAGGTTATTTATTCGTAAAAGAAACCAACGGCATTTAATGTAAAATACCGTCCCTTAGTTTGGCAAAGTAGGACACTTTTACGTGTTTAAACACAGTATATTTTTGCGCGTTTATGCGGGGCTACTGATTTTAGTCTTTTTAGTCGCTACATTTGGCTATTTGCTGGTGCAAATCATTAACTACCAGCGCGCGCAAGAATATCGTGAATCGCTTACTGACGGTTTGGCTTTCATTATAAGTGAAGGTATTGCACGTCAGCCAAATGAACAACAAAAGTCAGATTGGGTGTCAGATGCATCTGATCTACTTGAGTTGCCTATTTATTATGTAAAAGCTAATCAGGTTGATTTAACCCGAGCGGAAACAAAACGTATAGAAGAGCGTAAAGCTGTAGTGCGTTGGGATGCACAAACTACGGCAGCCTATATTATTATTGGCTTAAAAGATGACCCTGCGCATCTGCTGTATATCAAAGCCGATAATATTTCAGAACGCCAAATGAAGGCGTTGCCTGTCTTTATACTGGATTATTTGGTTTATTACCCAGGTCAAGAAAAACAATATCTTGAAAAAATTCAGCATCATTTTTCATATCCAATTTCAATTCAAAATGTTCAGAGTTTACCTTTAGATTCTGAGCAAATCGGCCGATTACGCTTAGATCACAGCATTATTTTGTATCGTGACAGTGCGACGGAGCGCGGCACGACCATTTCGATTGTATCGCCAATTCCAAGTTCAACTTCAGAAGTCTTGGTCATGGGGCCGGTACCATTATTTAATTGGATGCCTTTCCAGTTGGCAGCCGGTATTACGCTACTAAGCTTATTTGTCTTGAGCTTGGGTGTTTATGGTCTATTGGTGCCGATGCAACGTAAGTTACGTGCTGTAAATTATGCGTTAAATAAAATGAAGGGCGGGGACTTATCTGTACGTCTGCCTGTCGAAAGTACCGATGAATTTGGTACTTTAGCATCGAGTTATAACTCGATGTCAGATCATATTGAGCGTTTAATTGAAGCACAGCGTGAGTTGATGCGCGCGGTATCGCATGAGCTGCGAACACCTGTGGCGCGGATTCGCTTTGGTGTAGAAATGATGGCGGATGAAGATGATTATGATTACCGGCAGCAACAAGTTGAACAAATCGACAAAGATATCGAAGCGCTCAACACCTTGATTGATGAAATCATGACTTATGCTAAGCTCGAACAGGGTATGCCATCTTTGGAGTTTGAAGATGTCAGCTTGTTTGAAGTTTTAGATCAGGTCCTGATTGAAACTGAAGCCTTAAAGACTGGGAAAACCTTGGAATTGCAAGCACCACCAATTGGAGTGGTTGTGGAAACCGAGCGTCGCTATTTACACCGTGTTGTACAAAACTTGGTGGGGAATGCAGTGCGATATTGTGATGATAAAGTGCTGATTAGTGGTGGTGTAAATGATGAAGGTATGGCTTATATCTGTGTTGAAGATGATGGCCCCGGTATTCCAGAAGAAGATCGTAAACGTATCTTTGATGCTTTTGCACGTTTAGATGATAGTCGCACACGTGCCTCAGGGGGCTATGGTTTAGGTTTATCGATTGTTAGTCGCATTGCATATTGGTTTGGCGGGACTATTGATATTGATGAAAGTCCAATATTAGGCGGGGCGCGTTTCACCATGACATGGCCTGCAACTCGTTTTAAGAAAAATAAACCGAAGTTAGATGTTAAAGAACCGAGTACCAATGAAAATTAAGTAAGCTTAGATATGTAGCTAAGCTGATTTTAGTGAATGATAAGTATAAAAAGCCATTCAATTTGAATGGCTTTTTGATATCAGTTTTCTACTTATTCCGTAATTGTTGCATCGGGTTCAATAATAGGTTTGCCATTTTTTAATGCGGCAAGAGCATCTGCATTAAAATCGATGAGTAAGGAATTGTTTTTAGCATCGATAGAATAATTGCTAATAAGTTTTTGATCACCGTTTAAAGTTTCAAGTTTATATTCATCTGCAATATTCATAATCCCGTTAAGGTTGGTTGTTGCAGAAGCTAAATCTTGTCGTAACAACTCATAGATATCACGTAAATCAAAAATGGCATTTTGAGCATCAGGATGCTTATCTAAGTAGCTTTTAATATGGTGAATCACCAATTGCGCAGATAGAAAATAATCAGGTTTATGCGTAAATTCTAAAGTCATTATTGTCTCTCCGTTGTGATTGCTTTTTGTGTTTTAACTACAAATATCACACTCTTTGTGGGTCGTGTCAAAGAATTGCAAAAAAGTCACAAGAAGCTAAAAAAAGACTTTTTTCTTTGTGCTAATTCAACTTGTTTTTCATTTTAGGGGTAAGATCAAAGCTAATAGATGGAATCAAACAGGCAACCAATTTGAAACAAGATGGAATTTATTTAATAAATGATACGACCATGAAAATTTAATACATGAGCTAAAAGTTGAAGGATTTGTTCATGAAACTGAACAGTCATAATTTTCTGTTAAAATCGCATAAATGTAATAATTAATAAAAAAATAAGATCTAATCTAATTAAACGATTAATCCTAAATTTAAGGGAGTAAACCCAATTTAAATGCTGAAATGATTAAAAAATCATCCTAAAGACGAATATCGATAAGCTAGCAAGAAGCCTCCTCAATCAGGTACAATTGGCGGGATTAATTTTGTGTTTGGTGTATTTGAAGGCCAATACATACATTCTTTGTTAATAAATAGGCCTGCCAGGAGTTATCCCCGCATGAGTGCCATTACTCCATACGATTGGGCAATTATTGCCTTCGTGATCGGCGTTACATTCCTTTGCGTCTTTATGCTGACCGTCCCTTTACTCCTTGGGGGTAAATCATGGGGTCGTGCTAAGCAAGAGCAGTTTGAGTCAGGTGTAGTAGGTGCTGGTGGTGCACGTATTCGCTTGTCTGCGAAATTCTATTTAGTTGCGATCTTCTTCGTGGTGTTCGATATCGAAGCACTTTACCTTTATGCATGGGCATCTTCTGTTCGTGAAACAGGGTGGGTTGGTTTTGCAGCTGCAGCAGTCTTTATTTTAGTTTTACTTGCTGGTTTGGTTTATGAATTGTCTTCTGGTGGTTTGAATTGGTCACCTTCTGACAAGCGTAAAGCGGCGGGAATTAAACCTAAAATTGGTTCGCCAAATATGGATATCGCAGAAATCACACGCTTTAACTCTATTGAAGAGTTGGTTATGGACCCTACAGGTCAAATTCCAGCGCAATCATCTGGTCGTGTGAAATCTAAGTCACCGACTGCATCATCTGACAAGGAGTAAGACGGGATGAAATATACATTAACCCGTGCGAATCCGGATGCTGATCAATATCCACTTCAAGAGCGTCAAATCGTCACCGATCCGCTTGAAGAAGAAGTGAATAAAAATGTGTTCATGACTCGTTTAGAGGATGTTGCACATACAGCAGTAAACTGGGGTCGTAAAAACTCAGTTTGGCCGTTCAACTTTGGTACATCTTGCTGCTACGTAGAGTATGCAACGACTTTAACAGGCGTGCATGACTTGTCACGTTTCGGTGCCGAGGTTATTCGTGCTTCACCACGTCAGGCTGACTTGATGATTGTTGCAGGTACATGCTTCATGAAAATGGCGCCTGTAATTCAACGTTTGTACGAGCAAATGCTTGAGCCTAAATGGGTAATCTCAATGGGCGCATGTGCAAACTCTGGTGGTATGTACGACATTTATTCAGTTGTACAAGGTGTGGATAAAATCATCCCTGTCGATGTGTATATCCCGGGTTGCCCACCACGTCCTGAAGCTTTAATTCAGGCATTGATGTTATTGCAAGACCAGATTCAACTTGAGCGCCGTCCTTTATCGGCCGTGATTGGTGATGATCTTAAGCCAGTGTATAAGCCAAAGATGATGCCAGAACGTGACCGTAAGAACGCACAGCGTATTGCAGTGAAAAACTTACGCTCAATGGATGAAATTAAATAATCACTGCGACGAAATATTGATACACCCGGACTGGGTGTAATTGTCGTTTTGATTGACTGAATTTGTATTAAATAGGAAGCCAAGCCAATGGCTGAAACTGACATTGCTATGCCAGAATCAACTCCAGTTGATTCCCGCCCTGCATTTGCAATTGTAGAAGAGCTCAAAACCAAATTTGGTGAGAACTTCTACGTGCAAACGACTTTTGAAGACTTTCCAACAGTCTGGGTTGAGCGCGCACGTGTACAAGACGTTTTAATGTTCTTGCGTACGGTGTCACGTCCATACGTGATGCTGTTTGACTTGTCTGCGGTTGATGAGCGTTTACGTACACACCGCGATGGTCTGCCTGCATCTGACTTCACTGTGTTCTATCATCTGTTATCGCTTGAGCGTAACAGTGATATTCGTATTAAAGTTGCATTGAATGAGTCAGATTTGAACATTCCAACGGCAACCAACATTTGGCCAAATGCCAACTGGTACGAACGTGAAGCTTACGACATGTTTGGTATCAACTTCGAAGGGCATCCAATGCTCCGTCGTATCTTGTTGCCAACATATTGGGAAGGTCACCCGTTACGTAAAGAATATTCTGCACGTGCGACTGAATACACGCCTTATCGCCAAAACCAAGCGAAACAGGATTACGAACAAGAACATCTTCGTTTCGTACCTGAAGATTGGGGTATGAAGCGTGGGAACGATGATGAAGACTTCATGTTCCTAAACTTGGGTCCTAACCATCCATCTGCGCACGGTGCCTTCCGTGTGATCTTGCAGTTGGACGGTGAAGAAGTGAAAGACTGTGTTCCTGACATCGGCTATCACCACCGTGGTGTGGAAAAAATGGCTGAGCGTCAAACATGGCACTCATTCATTCCGTATACAGACCGTGTTGACTACTTAGGTGGTTGTGCGCAAAACATGCCTTACGTTCTTGGCGTAGAGCAAATGGCAGGGATTACCGTTCCTGATCGTGCACAATGTATCCGTGTCATGATGTCTGAATTGTTCCGTATCAATAACCACTTATTGTTCATTGGTACTGCGATTCAGGATGCCGGCGGTATGACCCCAGTATTCTATATGTTCGCTGACCGTCAAAAAATCTATGACGCGATCGAAGCGATCACGGGTTACCGTATGCACCCAGCATGGTTCCGTATCGGTGGTACAGCGCACGACTTGCCAAACAACTGGCAGCACCTCATTCGCGAAATCCTAGATTGGATGCCGAAGCGTATGAACGAGTATTACACTGCAGCACTTAAAAACTCAGTATTTATCGGTCGTACCCGTAATGTTGCTCAGTATGATGCTAAATCTGCATTGGCTTGGGGTGTAACGGGTACTGGTCTACGTGCTACAGGTATTGATTTCGATGTTCGTAAATACCGTCCTTATAGCGGCTACGAAAACTACGACTTCGATGTGCCTTTAGAGTACGAAGGCGATGCTTATGCACGTGTTCTTGTTCACTTCCGTGAAATTGAAGAATCGCTGAAAATCATCAAGCAATGTTTAGACAACATGCCTTCTGGTGCATACAAAGCAGACCATCCACTGGCTGTTCCACCACCAAAAGATAAAACTTTACAAGACATCGAAACATTGATTACGCACTTCTTGAGCGTGTCATGGGGTCCTGTAATGCCAGCAGGCGAAAGCTCTGTAATGGCGGAAGTGGTAAAAGGTGCGTCGAACTACTACTTGACTTCAGACAAGTCAACGATGAGTTATCGTACACGTATCCGTACACCAACCTTCACGCACTTACAGCAAATGCCTTCTGTGATTAACGGCAGCTTAATGTCTGACTTAATCATTTATTTAGCGACAATTGACGTCGTAATGGCTGACGTGGATCGCTAAGGGGTAATCGCATTATGATGATTTTGACTGACAAAAAACCACGTGTGAATGTTGAAGGGATTTTAACTGCGGAAGAAATCCACGATATCGAACATCACATTGGTCACTATCCGTACCCACGCGCAGCATGTCTTGATGCTTTGAAGTGTGTACAACGCCGTAATGGCTGGGTAGATGATGCACAGATGAATGCTATTGCGCAATTGCTTAGCATGAGCCTTGCAGACCTAGAAGGTGTTGCAACTTTCTATAACCGTATTTACCGTCAACCAGTTGGTCGCCACGTAATTTTATTATGTGACTCGATTGCTTGTTTCTTGATGGGTGCGGAAACACTTGCTGAAGCATTCCAGCGTGAATTAGGCATTTCATTTGGTCAAACGACTGCAGATGGTCGCTTTACTTTATTGCCAATTTGCTGCCTAGGTAACTGTGACAAAGGTCCGACGTTAATGATTGACGAAGACACTCACGGTCTAGTTGAAGTGACTTCAATTAAACAGTTATTGGAGAAGTATGTATGAATACTGAACCAAAACCAATTTATGGCGACGGTAACCCAGAAACTCACCCATTAACTTGGCGTTTGAGCAAACAGGAACACGTTCGCAGTGCAGATGATTACGAAGCACTTGAAGGTTATGCAGGTTTTAAGAAAGCTGTTGGCATGCAACCGAAAGAAGTGCTTGAAGTGATCAAAGCTGCGACTGTAAAAGGTCGTGGTGGTGCGGGCTTCCCTGCAGGGATCAAATGGTCGCTTATGGCGCCAAATGATAACTCAGGCCCTCGTTACCTCATCTGTAATGCCGATGAAATGGAACCAGGTACCTTTAAAGACCGTCTGTTGATGGAAAAACTTCCTCATCAGTTGATCGAAGGTATGTTGATTGCTGCTTATACATTAGAAGCAACACAGGGTTATATCTTCATCCGTGGTGAATACATCGAAGCGGCTCAATACTTAAATGAAGCATTGGACCAAATTCGTGCCAAAGGTTACTTGGGTGAAAACATCTTAGGTACAGGTTGGAACTTCGAGTTACACGTGCATACTGGTGCGGGTCGTTATATCTGTGGTGAAGAAACTGCATTGATTAACTCGCTTGAAGGTCGCCGTGCGAACCCTCGTACTAAACCGCCATTCCCACAAGTTGCAGGTGCTTGGGGTCGTCCTACGATTGTTAACAACGTAGAGACTTACAACAACTTACCCGCAATTATGCTTCGTGGTCCTGAATGGTATATCGGTTTATCTGAAGGTAAGTCGAAAGATCCAGGTACTAAAATTTATGGCGCTTCAGGCAAAGTAAAATTCCCAGGTCTTTGGGAACTTCCATTTGGTACAACTGCGCGTGAAGTGATTGAAGATCATGCGGGTGGTATGCGTGATGGTTTAAAACTCAAAGCATGGTTACCGGGTGGGGCTTCTACAGACTTTCTTGCTGCTGAACATATTGACCTTCCTATGGATGCTGAAAGCATCATGAAAGCAGGTTCACGTTTAGGTACGTGTTTGCTCATGGTAGTAGATGAAACTCAATGTATGGTTTCAGCAACCCGTAACTTAGAAGAATTCTTTGCGCGTGAATCTTGCGGTTGGTGTACACCATGCCGTGATGGCTTACCTTGGGCGGTTAAAGCGCTTAAAGCCTTGGAAGATGGCACAGGTAAGAAAGAAGATATCGATCACTTACAAGAACTTACTCGTAAGCTTTGGATTGGTAAAACTTTCTGTGCGCATGCTCCAGGTGCGATGGAACCGTTAATGGGCGCACTCAAACATTTCCGTGGCGAGTTTGAAGCTAAAGTCGTAAATGCGGCAGCTCAAACTAGCAACGTAGAACAAGCTTAAGGAATTCGACTATGGCTACAATTCATGTCGATGGAAAATCGTATGAAGTCAACGGCTCAGAGAACTTGCTACAAGCATGTCTTAGCCTTGGCATCGACATCCCATACTTTTGTTGGCATCCATCCTTAGGTTCTGTCGGTTCTTGCCGTCAATGTGCTGTGACTCAATACGCGAATCCTGAAGATACTCGCGGTCGTTTAGTTATGTCATGTATGACGCCTGCATCTGACAATACCTACATCTCGATTGAAGATGACGAAGCAAAAAATTTCCGTGCTTCTGTTGTTGAATTCTTGATGACCAACCACCCACACGACTGTCCAGTCTGTGAAGAGGGTGGTCACTGTCATTTACAAGATATGACTGTAATGACTCAGCATGACCGTCGTCGTTACCGCTTCACAAAACGTACGCATTACAACCAAGAGCTAGGCTCTTTCATTTCTCATGAAATGAACCGTTGTATCGCGTGCTACCGTTGTGTGCGTTACTACAAAGATTATGCAGGTGGTACGGACTTTGGTGTGTATGCAAACGCTTCGCGTGTTTACTTTGGTCGTCCAGAATCAGGTACTTTAGAATCTGAATTCTCTGGTAACTTGACTGAAGTGTGCCCAACAGGTGTATTCACAGATAAAACTCACTCTGAACGCTATAACCGTAAATGGGACATGCAGTATGCGCCAAGCGTATGCCAAGGCTGTTCTTCAGGTTGTAACATCTCTCCGGGTGAACGTTATGGCGAACTACGTCGTGTAGAAAACCGCTTTAACGGTGACGTGAACCAATACTTCCTTTGCGATAAAGGTCGTTTCGGTACAGGTTATGTGAACCGTGAAGATCGTCCACGTCAACCACAATTCCGCTCTGGTGCAAATGTGACTACAGTTTCTGTAGACCAAGCATTGGATACCGTAATTGAAAATATCCAAGGCAAAAAAGTATTGGGTATCGGTTCACCACGTGCGTCACTTGAATCAAACTTCGCGCTTCGCGAACTTGTAGGTCAAGACAACTTCTCAACAGGTATGTCTCAAAAAGAGCAAAAACTTGTTGAGCTTGCAGCTTCTATCATGCAAACCGAAGGTGTTTATAACCCAGGTATGCGTGAAATCGAAAGCTACGATGCTGTGTTGATTTTGGGTGAAGACTTAACTCAAACTGCACCACGTATGGCTCTATCTGTTCGCCAAGCTGCGAAAAATAAAGCCAAAGAAATGGCTGCAGAGCGCCGTACGCAAGAGTGGTTGGCTGAGCCTGTACAACGTATTGCTCAAGATGCGAAATCTCCGATTTACATCCTTGCTGCAACTCAAACACGTTTAGCTGATGTTGCAACAGGTGAAGTTGTTGCATCACCTAACGACATTGCACGTTTAGGTTTTGCGGTCGCAGCTGCTGTCAAAGGTGAAGTGATCTTAGGTTTGGATGACGATGCAAAAGCATTTGCACAAACCATTGCTGACACTTTAAAAGCTGCGAAAAAACCATTAATCATCTCTGGTACAAGCTTGCAAGACGCATCAATCATGGAAGCTGCTGCACAAGTTGCACAGAACCTTGGTAATGCGGGCTTAACATTGACTGTTCCTGAAGTGAACTCAATGGGCTTAGCGATCTTTGGTGGTCAAAGTTTAGAACAAGCATTTGCACAAGATTACGATACCGTGATCGTGGTGGAAAATGACCTTTATCGTCGTTTACCAGCCGCGCAGGTGAATGCTGCACTTTCTGGTAAAGAAGTGATCGTACTTGATCATTCTGAAACTGAAACTGTGAAAAAAGCCAACATCGTACTTTCTGCTGCTTCATTTGCTGAAGGTGATGGTACTGTTGTCTCTCAGGAAGGCCGTGCACAACGTTTCTACCAAGTGTATGACCCAAGCTACTACAAACCAGAACTTGCGATCAAAGAATCTTGGCGCTGGTTACATGCCATTGAAACTGGCGTGAAAGGCAAAGCGATTTCTTGGACAGTTCTTGATGACGTGATTGAGTCAGTAGCGAAAAACGTTCCTGCACTTGAAGCAATTCAAGATGTAGCACCAGATGCTGGCTTCCGTGTACATGGTCTGAAAGTGGCACGTGAACCACGTCGTTACTCAGGTCGTACTGCGATGCGCGCACCACTTTCTATTCATGAACCAAAACAACCAGTCGATAAAGACTCTGCGTTGACGTTCTCTATGGAAGGTTATGTAGGTAACCAAACTCCAGCTTCACTTGTACCATTTGCTTGGTCTGCAGGTTGGAACTCACCACAAGCTTGGAACAAATTCCAAGACAACGTGGGTGGTCACTTAAAAGGTGGTGATGCAGGCGTTCGTTTATTTGATCGTTTAGCGAAACGTCCAGCACGTACATTCGTTGCACCTGCACCTGTTGCGGTTAATGGTGAAAGCTTCCGTCTTGTACCGATGCATCACATCTTCGCTTCTGGTGAATTTACAGTGAAAACACCTGCGATGGAATCACGTATTCCTGAAGCAATGTTTGCTGTGGGTGAACAAGATGCAGCACGCTTAAATGTTCAAGATGGTCAACGTATCGCTGTGAAAGCAGGGGATGTTGAAATCGTCCTTCCAGTTCAAGTGATTGAATACTTACCTACAGGTTATATCGGTTACCCAGTGGGTCTAGCACCTACAGTATCGCTTGCAGAACCTGTTTCAGTCGCGGTAGGAGTGTAATTCATGGAACAAGAATTAATCCGTCAAACGCCGCTGTGGGCTGAAAACTGGCCAATCGCCTATTCAGTTCTTCAAGCAATTGTGATCTTACTGGTTGTGGTATTGATCGCTGCGTTGATGTCTTTTATTGAACGTCGTTTACTCGGCTTGTGGCAAGACCGTTACGGTCCGAACCGTGTAGGTCCGGGCGGTATGTTCCAGATTGTTGCCGACATGCTGAAAATCATGTTCAAAGAAGACTGGACACCAAAATTTGCTGACAAATTGACTTTCCGTATGGCTCCAGCAGTTGCGATGGCAACTGCGGTGCTATCGTTCATGGTTATTCCTGTTTCACCTTATCTAGGTGTTTCAGACATGAGCATCGGTCTATTGTTCTTTATGGCAATGGCTGGTATTGCGGTATACGCAGTATTGTTCGGTGGTTGGTCATCAAATAACAAATACGCATTACTTGGTGGTTTACGTTCTGCTGCTCAAACCATTTCTTATGAAGTGTTCTTGGGTATTTCACTGATGGGTGTGGTTGCGATTGCAGGCTCATTCAACATGCGTGAAATTGTTGAAGCTCAACGTGATGTTTGGTTTGTTATTCCTCAGTTCTTAGGTTTCTTAATCTTCGTGGTTGCGGGTGTTGCGGTAACTCACCGTCATCCATTTGACCAACCAGAAGCAGAACAAGAATTGGCGGAAGGTTACCATGTCGAATACGGCGGTATGAAATGGGGTATGTTCTTCGTTGCGGAATACGTCAACGTCGTACTGATCTCTGCATTAATCGTGACTTTATTCTTCGGTGGTTGGTTAGCGCCTTTCAACCTAGATATTCCATTCATTCCAGCTGCGTTCTGGTTCATTATTAAAACAGCATTCTTTGTAATGATGTTTGTCTTGGCTCGTGGTTCTTTAATGCGTCCACGTTATGACCAAGTCATGAACTTTGGTTGGAAAATTTGCTTGCCATTGGCGTTGGTTAACCTTCTGGTAACTGGTGCTGTGATTCTGATGAATCAGGCCTAAGACAGCAGGGAGAATAAAATGTTTAAATTTCTAGCTGGATTTGGGTCAATTGTACGTTCGTTGTGGATGGTATTCTCACACGCGACACGTAAACGTGACACCATTTTATATCCAGAGGTTAAAGCGGAAGACATCGTACCACCACGTTTCCGTGGTCGTATCGTGTTAACGCGTGACCCTGATGGTGAAGAGCGCTGCGTTGCATGTAACCTTTGTGCGGTTGCATGTCCAGTCGGCTGTATTTCACTACAAAAAGCTGAAAAAGAAGATGGTCGTTGGTATCCGGAATTTTTCCGTATCAACTTCTCACGTTGTATTTTCTGCGGTATGTGTGAAGAAGCATGTCCTACGACTGCGATTCAAATGACACCTGACTTTGAGTTAGGTGAGTATGTTCGTCAGGACTTAGTATATGAGAAAGAAAACCTTCTTATCTCAGGTCCTGGTAAATACCCAGACTATAACTTCTACCGCGTAACAGGTATGGCTGTTGCTGGTAAAGATAAAGGTCAGGCTCAACGCGAAAGCACACCAGTTGATGTACGGAGTCTATTACCATGATGTGGCCATTTTATTTGATGGCGCTTGTGGCCATCGTCTCTACCGTTCGTGTTGTAACTAACACGAACCCAGTACACGCTTTATTAAGCTTGATTATCTCTTTACTTGCAGTTGCAGGTATCTTCATGATCGTGGGTGCGCCGTTTGCCGGTGCCCTCGAAATTATCGTTTACGCTGGCGCAATCATGGTGCTATTCGTATTCGTCGTGATGATGCTGAATCTTGGTCAAAATACTGTTGAACAAGAAAGCAAATGGCTGACTTCTTCAGCGTGGGCATATCCTGCGTTGATGAGCTTCCTGATGGGTCTAATCCTTGTTTGGATGTTGAAGTCAGGCTACACAACTGCTGGCACTGTCATGGGTGCTCAAGTTGTCGGTCCGAAAGAAGTGGGTACTTCACTCTTTACTCAGTACTTATTGCTGGTTGAAGTTGCTGCGATGTTATTGCTTGGCGCACTTGTCGCTGCATTCCATCTTGGCAAACGTGAGCCAGGTGCAGAAGAGGACAAAGAATAATGGGCAACATCCCTTTAGAACATGGTTTGATCGTTGCAACCATTCTTTTTGCACTGGGTTTTTACGGTGTGATGGTTCGACGCAACCTACTATTTATTTTAATGAGCCTTGAAATCATGATGAACGCTGCTGCTTTAGCGTTCGTATTGGCAGGAAGCGCATGGGCACAGCCAGATGGTCAAGTGATGTTTATCTTGATCTTAACGCTTGCTGCAGCAGAGGCTTGTATCGGTCTTGCGATCGTCCTTCAGTTCTATCATCGCTTCCATCATCTGGATGTGGATGCTGCTAGTGAGATGCGCGGATGAGTTATTTATATTTAACAGTACTTTTCCCGCTAATTGGTTTTATCCTGTTGGCGGCAGGTCGTAAAAATCTTCCTGAATCAGTTGCTGCAATTATTGGTGCAGGTTCAGTTGGTCTTTCAGCTTTATTTGCTTTAATTGCCGGTATCGACTTTGTTAATAATGGTTCAGTTGCAACAACTCAGCATCTTTGGACTTGGTTCAGTGCAGGTAACTTAGCACCGGGCTTCACGCTTCATTTAGATGGCTTATCATTATTGATGATGGGCATGATTACAGGTGTGGGTTTCTTAATTCACATCTTTGCAACATGGTACATGCGTGGCGAAGAAGACTTTGCACGTTTCTTCTCATACTTCAACCTATTCGTAGCAAGCATGCTGCTTTTAGTGTTGGGTGACAACTTAGCATTGTTATTCCTCGGTTGGGAAGGTGTAGGTCTATGTTCATACCTATTGATTGGTTACTACTACCAAACACCTGCAAACGGTTTTGCTGCAATTAAAGCATTCACTGTGACACGTGTGGGTGACGTATTCTTACTGATCGCATTGTTCTTGATCTACCAACAATTCGGCACTTTAAACATTGCAGAAGTTGTAGCTGCTGCGCCAACAGTTTTGGCTCAGAGTTCTTCAATTGCGATTTGGACTGCATTGATGTTGTTCTTGGGTGCTGCAGGTAAATCTGCTCAGATCCCATTACAAACATGGTTGGCAGATGCGATGGCTGGTCCTACACCAGTATCTGCATTGATCCACGCAGCAACAATGGTAACGGCGGGTGTTTACCTATGTAGCCGTATGTTCAGCGTGTTTGAACAAGCGCCAGAAGTGATGATGTTCATCTCAATCACAGGTGCGGTGACATTGTTAGTTGCAGGCTTTGCTGCATTGGTACAAACAGACATCAAACGTATTCTTGCTTACTCAACTATGAGTCAGTTGGGTTATATGTTTATGGCTGTAGGTGCTGAAGCTTACCAAGCTGGTCTATTCCACATGCTGACTCACGCATTCTTCAAGGCATTATTATTCTTGTCTTCTGGTGCAGTGATTTTGGCTTACCATCACGAGCAAAACATCTTCAAGATGGGTGGTCTATTCCACAAAAACAAATTCTTGTTTGCTTGTTTCGCGATTGGTGGTGGTGCGTTGGCAGCGATTCCATTCATCACGATCGGCTTCTTCTCGAAAGATGCGATTCTTGGTGCGGTATGGGTGAAAGGTCAAGCGATTGCAGTTTATGACTGCTTGTACTGGACTGGTGTAGCAGGTGCGTTCTTAACTTCAATTTATACATTCCGTCTTATTTGGGTTGTATTCTTTGGTAAAGAAAACACGCCTTACCACGAAATCAAAGGTGTTACTTACTGGGGGCCATTGGCGATTCTTGCAGTGCTTTCAACTGGTTTAGCTTATGTATTAAAAGCACCAGTAACGAATATTTTAAATGCTGCACAAATCCCAGCGTTTAATATTCCAGAAGCGCTAGAACATGGTATGCATAGCGCTGAATACACAGCTGTTGGTATTGCACTTGCAGGTCTTGTAGTCGGTGTTGTTTTATTTGCATTTGCTTATGGTGCAGTGAAATCGTTCGCGAAAACTTCACTGGGCGCGGGTCTTGCAAATATCTGTCGTAATGCACTTGGTTTCGATGCTTTGTACAACATTGTTTTCGTTAAGCCTTATTTGCTACTGGCTAAAATCTTTGGTCGTGATCCAATTGACGGCTTATGGCTTGTATTGCCTGCACTTGTTAAAGGCGGTAATAGCTTTACAAGTTCACGTCAAACAGGTTCATTGCGTGAATACGCATCTAGTATGGCATTCGGTACGTTTGCATTACTATTGATCCTGGTCGTGATTCAGGTCGTGGGGAAATAAAATGGAAACTCCAAACAATTTAATTCTACCCGCTCTGATCCTTATTCCGTTCATTGCAGGTTTTGTATGCTGGCTTGTCGATAAACTCGACAAGCACTTACCACGCTATATTGCCTTAATTGGTATGCTATTAACGTTGGTGTTAACCGTCGTTTTATGGCAAAGCGGTACTTATAACTACGAGTTGGGTACACAAGCTCCACAGTGGGCTGCTCAATTTAACCTACCGTGGATTACCACTTTAGGGATTAATATTCACCTTGCGGTGGATGGTCTTTCACTGCTTATGGTAGGTTTAACTGCATTACTGGGTGTACTTGCGGTCGGCTGTTCATGGGGTGAGATTCAAAAGAACGTTGGTTTCTTCCACTTAAACCTACTGTGGTCTTTAGGTGGTGTGATCGGTGTATTCTTAGCGATTGACATGTTCCTATTCTTCTTCTTCTGGGAGATGATGCTGGTACCAATCTACTTCTTGATCGCACTTTGGGGTCATAAAGGGGCAGAAGGTAAGTCACGCGTTTACGCTGCAACTAAATTCTTTATCTATACTCAGGTTGCGGGTCTGATCATGTTGATCGGTATCTTGGGTCTAGTGGTTGTTGGCTTCCAACTTCACGGTCAAATCAGCTTTAACTATGACTTCTTGATGAGTGTTGCACACACTGTTGAGGCGAAAGCTCCAGCACTTGCGTATGCATTCATGATCTGTATGTTCATTGGTTTTGCGGTAAAACTTCCAGTTTTCCCATTACACGGCTGGTTACCAGATGCACATGCACAAGCACCTACAGCGGGTTCTGTCGACCTTGCAGGTATCTTGATTAAAACTGCGGCTTATGGTCTTTTACGTTTCGTTATTCCATTCTTCCCAGTAGCATCTGCTCAGTTTGCTGACATCGCGATCATTCTTGGTCTAATCGGTATTTTCTACGGTGCATGGTGTGCATTCCAACAAACAGACATGAAACGTCTGCTTGCGTACACATCTATTTCGCACATGGGCTTCGTACTTCTTGCTTTGTATGCAGGTAACATCCTGACATTCCAAGGCTTGATGATTATGATGCTGGCTCACGGTCTATCTTCTGCTGCATTGTTCATTATGTGTGGTCAGGTTTACGAACGTCTGCATACACGTGACATGCGTTTGATGGGCGGTATTCGTGGTCAGTTCCAATACCTTTCATTCTTCTTAATGTTCTTTGTTGCGGCACTTGTAGGTATTCCGGGTCTAGGTAACTTCATCGGTGAATTCCTGATCTTGATGGGTTCTTATGACAAGTTCCCTGTGTATACAATCCTTGCTGCAGTAAGCTTAGTATTTGCCGGTCTTTACGGTTTAATCCTGATCCACAAAGCGTTGTTTGGTACACCAAACGAAGAACAAAAACAGCATTACGCAAATCCGTTGAAAGACTTAAATGCGCGTGAAGTTGTGATTCTTTTAATCTGTGCTCTTGGTCTAGTATGGCTTGGTCTATTCCCACAAAGCTTCCTTGATATTTCAAATTCAAGCATGGCGTGGATTGCAAATAGCTATATCCCAGTTCAAGAAGTCGTTGATGTTGTGCAGCAGATTGCTGTACAACCTGAAAATGTGGAGATGCAATAAGCCATGGACTTCACAATGTCATTTTCTGAGCTTATGCCATTAGCTCCTGTGATGATCGTGGCTTTAACTGCGATCGTCGTGATGTTGCTAATTGCAATCAAGCGTAACCACAATTTAGTTGCAACGACTTCAGTTATCGGTCTGAACCTTGCAGCCTTTTATATTATTTTTGTTTTCGTTGCAGGGCAGTATGCACCTGCAAACGTAATGAATTTGTTCATCGTAGATCCATTTACGATGTTGTACCAATTCGTGATTTTGATTGCAGCACTTGCTTGCTGCACATTGTCACATGCGTATATCGAAACCTATAAAGATAACCGTGAAGAACTTTATATCTTGATGCTGTGCTCTGTAACAGGTGCATTGTTAATGGTTGCAAGTTCGCACTATGCGTCTTTCTTTATTAGTCTTGAGTTAATGTCGATTCCTGTATACGGCCTATTGGCTTATACACACCAACGTTCACAGTCGCTTGAAGCGGGTGTGAAATATTTGGTACTTTCAGCAACTGCTTCTGCGATGTTGTTGATGGGTATGGCTTATGTATATGCGTACACAGGTACAATGGCATTCGTTGCTGAACCAGGCAAAATGTTCACAACTTTCAGCCAACCGGGCGTAGTCCTTGGTCTTGCACTAATTGTCTTTGCTGTTGCATTTAAATTGTCTCTTGCGCCATTCCACAAATGGACACCAGACGTGTATGCAGGTGCGCCAGCGCCAATCGCGACATTCTTAGCGACTGTGGCTAAAGTGGCAATGATCGGTCTATTCGTTCGTTACTTCTTGGCTTCTGGTTTAATCCTTTCTGACAGCTTCATCACGATCGTGACCATCATTGCAGTATTGTCTATCCTTGCGGGTAACTTACTAGCAGTACGTCAAGTGAACTTGAAACGTATCCTTGCATACTCTTCAATCGCTCACTTTGGTTACTTACTTGTTGCGATTGTAAGTGCACGTAATACTGACTTTGTTCAAGTACAAGGCTTTGCAACATTTAGCAGCGTCAACGTTTATGTGATTACTTATGTATTAACAACGATTGGTGCGTTCGGTGTTGTGACACTGATGTCTAGCCCTTACAACAACAAAGACGAAGCAGGTAGTCTTGCTGAGTACCGTGGTTTGTTCTGGCGTCGTCCAGTGTTGACTGCAACACTAACTGTCATGATGTTATCTCTTGCAGGTATCCCATTAACAGCGGGCTTTATTGGTAAGTTCCTTGTGATCAAAACAGCAGTTGCTGGTGGTTCATGGTTCTTAGCTGCGATGGTGATCCTTGGTTCAGGTATCGGTTTGTACTACTACCTACGTGTGATGGTTGTGATGTACATGACTCCACCAGATAACCCACGTATCGACGCTGTCGATCATTGGGGTCAAAAAGTGGGTGGTATTATGGTGCTTGGCGCAGCTGCTCTTGTGTTGTTGATCGGTGTATATCCAGATCCAATCATTGCAGTTTCTCAAGTGGCATACTTTGCAATCTCACCTGAATTACAACAGTTCATTTTTAGCTTAATTCAAAGTGGTTTTAACTAATGAATTAAGCAATTAATTTGCTTATTACAAAAAAGCCTCCTGTAAAGGGGGCTTTTTTATTTTTATCATTTGTTAAATAGCTTTATAATGGTTGAAATTTTATCTTAACCTTTTAGGTGTTCTCCCGTGGCTATCCATGAAATCCGTCATCCGCTTATTCGACATAAACTCGGCTTACTTCGTCGTGCAGATATTAGTACTAAAAACTTCCGTGAGCTTGCTCAAGAAGTGACTATGCTTCTGACTTATGAAGCAACGAAAGATTTACCAATGGTCGATCATGAAATTGATGGTTGGAATGGTAAAGTAACTGTAGATCGTATTGCCGGTAAAAAAATAACAGTCGTACCGATTTTACGTGCAGGTATTGGTATGTTGGATGGTTTCTTAAACCTGATTCCAAGTGCGAAAGTATCTGTATTGGGTTTAGAGCGTGATGAAGAAACTTTAGAAGCGCGTACTTACTACAAAAAATTAGTACCAGACGTACAAAACCGTTT
Organism: Acinetobacter sp. YH12138; assembly: GCF_015218525.1. Classification (NCBI taxonomy): domain Bacteria; kingdom Pseudomonadati; phylum Pseudomonadota; class Gammaproteobacteria; order Moraxellales; family Moraxellaceae; genus Acinetobacter; species Acinetobacter sp. YH12138. Next base: position 736,828 of record NZ_CP048670.1, read on the forward strand.
AGCGATGATTATTGACCCAATGCTTGCAACGGGTTCATCGCTCGTTGCTGCTATTGACGTTCTAAAAGCCAGTGGTTGTAAAGATATTCGTGTCATGGTGCTTGTTGCAGCTCCAGAAGGCATTAAACGTGTAAATGAAGCTCACCCAGATGTGATCATTTATACAGCATCTGTAGACCAAGGTTTAAATGAAAACGGTTATATCGTTCCTGGTCTTGGCGATGCAGGCGATAAAATTTTCGGTTCAGTTCAAAAAGACTAATTTTTGAATCATGAACAGAAAAGGGGCTTTTATAGCCTCTTTTTTATATACTAAAGACATTGGAATAAATGGAATAGGGTACTTTATGAAGTCCGAACAATATAAAGGTAAAGTGAAGCAGTACAATCCTGAAAAGGGCTTTGGCTTTCTTTCATGTGAAGAAGGTGATGTATTTTTCCATATCTCTGACTTTCCCGCAGATGGGGTCGAGCCAAAACGTAATGATCGTGTGAAATTTAATGTGGTGAAAAATGGTGATCGTTATAAAGCCATAAACATTGAGCGTGAAGAAGACAAATCTGCAAAAGCTAAAAAATCTAAAGTAGTGGCAAATAACCAGTCAATTACTTCAGCTTTGCTTTCGAATTTGCGTAAATAATGTGATTGTAAGATTTCATGGAAATCTTTGAAATTGAAAAAGAGGTCTATAGGGCCTCTTTTTTTATTATCATAAGAGTATTAAAAGAAAAGATGAGAGACAATTTTTATGTTTAAAGAGGGGAAAATCAAAAGCTATAACGTTGAGCGCGGCTTTGGATTTATACAACAAGATCAAGCACAGGATTTATTTTTTCATATTAGTGATTTTCCTAGCCGACACATCGAACCACGTGTTGGAGAAAATCTCAAATACAGGATTGAAGCAGATCGAGGTAAATTTAAAGCGGTAAATATCATCCGTTTAGATTTGAAAAAAGAGCAGTCCACTCATGAACAGATAAATCCGTCATTTGAATCAAGGTCGGATCGAGTGAATGACCAAGCTACTCCTCACGATACAGCCAAAGGCACAGTTTGGGGCAGTAAAATCTTCAGCATGATTGGACTCATTGTAATTTTAGTATTAGCTGTGGCTGTTTATGGGAAATATCAGCAGTACCAAGAACAGAAGCAGCTACATTTACAACAGCTCATGCAAGAAAATGAAAACATTGTAAAAGAACAACGTAAAGCTCAGGGGGATTTACCCGATCGGGTGCTGACTGAGCAAGGTGAAAAAAATCTATACGGCACAGCTTCAACGCAAGCTCAGTCTGTTGTTCAATACACTGCGCAGGCACCTTCTTCAAGTGATACGCCAAGGGCAGTAGAGAAAGCACAGTTTAGTTGTGATGGGCGTACGCATTGTAGTCAGATGAAATCTTATGAAGAAGCGGTGTATTTTCTACAACATTGTCCAGGTACGAAAATGGACGGAAACAACGACGGAATACCTTTCGAACGACAATTTAATAAATAAAAAAAGCGCCATTAGGCGCTTTTTAGTTTAAACAGATTTTTCACAAAATTGCATAAAGGCTTTGAGACCCGGTCCTTGGTATTTCTGACGATGTACCAACATAAATAATGGACGGGCAAGTTGCCAGAACGGCGTATCTAAAACCACCAATTGACCTTTTTCACGTAAAGGCTCAATCGCAAGTTTAGAAATACATGACATACCAAGACCACCTGCCACGATTTTTAGAATGGCTTCGTTATGACCCAAGGTTAAACGTATATTGGCATCTGGCAGGTCTTTTAAAATTGCGTTGTCAAATACTTCACGTGTGCCTGAACCTTCTTCACGTAAGATCCATTCCACATTCTCAAAGTCAGCTGCAGTGAGTGCACGATCCAACTTCGCTAAAGGGTGCTCTGGTGAACAGCACACGGCAAGTTCATCGTCACGCCAGTGAATACATTGCAACTGTGGCAGATGGCATGAACCTTCAATTAAGGCCAAATCCAACTGAAATTGGTTTACCGCTTCAATCATTTGGCGGGTATTGCCGACTTGAAGTTGTAAATGTGCTTGAGGCTGAATTTGTAAGAAATCTGCCATGAGGTCTGGCATCAAGTAGTCACTGATAGTTAGGGTCGCACCTAAACGCAGATCAATACTTTGTAGTTCGCCTTTTGCTGCTTGTTCAAAAGCTTCGCAGCGCCCTAAAATTTCCAAAGCTTGTGGCAATAAAAAACGACCCAAGTCATTCAATTGCAAGCGTTTACCTAGTCGGTCAAACAGTGGAGCACCGAGACCATCTTCGAGGTCTGCCAATGCCATACTTGCTGCACTTTGAGTAAGTTTGACAGCATCACTGGCTTTGGTAACGGTACCTTCTTGAGCGACTGCTACAAAAACAGCCAACTGGCGTAAAGTCATGCGCATGAATCAGGCCTTAACATTTAAAAAATATTAATAAATTATGCTGTCATGCTAACATGAGCACAGTCTGTCACGCCACGTTCAAATCATGTCAATTGAAAAATTTAGCTTAGAAAAGGTTTTATCTGTACACCGTTGGACCAATACTTTGTTCAGTTTTACCATGACACGCCCTGCACATTTTAAATTCACTGCTGGTCAGTTCGCTCGAATTGGTTTGAAAGTGGGCGATGAATTGGTGGTTCGTGCCTATTCTGTGGTGTCGTCACCCTTTGATGAAACTTTAGAATTTTTCTCTATCGTCGTTCCAGATGGTGCGTTTACTTCAAATTTGCAGCATCTACAAGTGGGCGATGAGCTGTATTTAGAAAAAGTGCCTTATGGCTTCCTCACTTTGGCACGTTATCAGTTGCCATTGCCGAAGGACTTATGGCTGTTGGGGACAGGAACGGGTCTTGCACCGTTTTTATCAATGTTACAAGACTTTGAAACGTGGTCTAAATACGAAAAAATTAATCTAGTCTACAGTGTGCGCACCGTATCAGAACTGGCTTATGTCGAGCGGATAAAAGAAATCGCCGAGAACTTTGGTGAAGGGCATACGGGCTTCAAATTTATTCCTATTGTGACACGTGATCCAAATGCACCGTTGCATGACCGTTTACCAGTTTTAATTGAAAATGGCGAGTTAGAACAGGCGGCAGGCTTAGCGTTTAATGTTGATACGACGCATGTCATGCTGTGTGGTAATCCACAAATGGTTGATGACACCAAGGCGGCCTTAAAAGCGCGTGGTTTGACCATGAACCGTCGTGGTGAAGGCAATATTGCTGTAGAAAATTATTGGTAATCTGCCATGAAAAAAGCTCATCGAAGGATGAGCTTTTTTATTTTCGGAAATTAAATACGTTTTGATTTTAATGCAGAATTTTATTTAAGAACTGCTGCGCTCGTTCACCACGAGGGGCATTAAAGAAATCATCTTTACTGCAGTCTTCCACAATTTTTCCTTGATCCATAAAGATCACACGGTCCGCAACCTGACGTGCGAAGCCCATCTCATGGGTTACACACATCATGGTCATACCTTCTTTGGCAAGACCCACCATCACATCAAGCACTTCGTTAATCATCTCTGGATCAAGTGCCGAAGTCGGTTCATCAAACAGCATGGCAATCGGGTCCATACTGAGCGCACGTGCAATCGCAACACGTTGTTGTTGTCCACCTGATAACTGTGCAGGGAATTTAGCGGCATGCGCACTTAAACCCACACGGTCTAAATAAGCCAAACCTTTTTTCTTGGCTTCGGCTTCTGATCGACCCAAGACTTTAACCTGCGCAATGGTCAGGTTTTCGGTAATGGATAAATGTGGAAACAATTCAAAGTGCTGGAACACCATACCGATACGACTACGCAATTTATTTAAATCGGTTTTTGGGTCATTAATGGAAATACCGTCGACTAAAATCGTACCGGCCTGAAAAGGCTCAAGTCCATTAACGGTTTTAATGAGCGTTGATTTACCTGAACCCGAAGGTCCACACACCACAACCACTTCACCTTGTTTAATTTGAGTCGTGCAATCGGTAAGCACTTGAAAATCTTTATACCATTTACTGACATTTTGGAGGTCAATCATCGTTTTTTGATCGGTCATACACTTAACCTCCGTTGTAATTTTTTAACTGCATAGGTAGCGATCATACTAATAGTGAAATACACCAAACCAGCAAACAGAATGTATTGAGTTAACAATGACATAAGGTCACCTCGAACATAGTTGGTGCGGAAAAAGTCTAACAGTCCGATGGCATAAACCATGGTTGAATCTTGGAACAGAATGATGGTTTGCTGTAAAAGCAGTGGCGTCATTTTGCGAAAAGATTGCGGCAAAATAATTAAGCGCATCGCTTGGCTATAGCTCATACCGAGAGCATAAGCTGCAGAAGTTTGACCTTTAGGAATTGATTGAATCCCGGCACGGACAATCTCTGAAAAGTAAGCCGCTTCAAATAGCATGAAGGCCACGATACTCGACACAAGGGCAGTATCAATCGTTAGATAGTTACCGGTGATTCCTGTGTAGATAAAGGGTACTGCAAAGTAGAACCACATCAGCACCAAGAGCAAAGGAATAGAACGGAAGAGGTTCACATAGCCTTTAGCAAAAATATTAAAAGCCTTAATCGAGGACAGGCGCATCAACGCCAATAAAGTCCCAATAAAGACACCACCAATGGTTGCCGTGATCACCACTTTGAGTGTGATACTGAAACCATGCCATAGCGCAGGGCCAGACGCTTGGAGGTCTTGAATAAAAGAACTGAGCCATTCCATTATTTATCTCCTGCAATTAAGCCAGGAACGCGTAGGCGTTTTTCCAGAAAATTCATGAAACCAATTAAACAGATATTGATCACGATGAAAATAATGGTGACGTAGGTATAAATTTCGATGGTGTTTTGCGTGTATTCACTGATGGTTTTCATCTGCGAAATGATTTCTGCAACACCGACCAAAGACGCGACTGAGGTGTTTTTGACACAGTTGGTCAACTCAGAGCTGAGAGGTGGCAAAATCGTGCGGAATGACTGCGGTAAGATCACATAGCGGTATAGTTGAGCCGTACTAAATCCCATGGCATAACCTGCATTGGTTTGCCCCAAAGGAAGCGCTTCAATACCTGTCCTGACTTGCTCACAGACTCGTGCAGCTGTAAAAAGACCCAAGCCGACACTTGCAGAAATTAAGGCGGTCGTATTTGCCCCAAGGTCATTCATCCACCAGCTTTTAATCGCATCGGGGAGGAAGTTGGGTACAACATAGAACCATATAAACAGTTGAATCAATAAGGGTACATTTCGGAAAATAGTCACGTAGGCCGTACCAATACCTCGTGCTACAGGACTCGGTAGGGTACGCATAATACCCAAGATGCTGCCAAGCACCATCGCAATGCTCCATGCCACCAAAGCGATGACAAACAGCCAGCCGATCCCAATTAAAATCCAATTCAGGTAGGTTGAATCACCTACACCTGTAGATTGGAACAGCACACCCCAATTCCAGCTATAATTCATAGGAACTCCCTATAATGAGCTTAAGCCAAAATCCGTTTGGCTTAAGCATCTTTAGAATGTTTAGGGAAAGTTATTCGTCACGGTCATGTGGATTACTAATCAATGCTTTTAATTGATCAGACATCGGGAAATTCAAATTGATATTTTTTGGTGGAATTGGCGTTTGGAACCATTTTTTATACATGTCATTGATTTCACCAGAGCTATAGGTCGCTTTGATTGCATCATCAACCACTTGTTTAAAGCCAGTATCGCCTTTACGCATCATACAACCATAGATTTCATGAATCGGTGCTGTACCCACGATTTCCCATTTATTTGGATCTTTGGCTTTTGATTTTTCACCCGCCAGCAAAATATCATCCATCATAAATGCTGCTGCACGACCATTTTGTAGCATGAGGAAAGACTCAGCATGGTCTTTGGCAGAAATGACTTCACCAATACCTAACTCTTTTTCATGTTGACGAATATAACGCTCAGATGTCGTTCCTGCCGTGGTCACTAACTTTTTGCCTTTTAGGTCAGCAAAGTCTTTAACCCCAGAGTCTTTTGCAGTAAGTAAGCGTGAACCCACTTCAAAGAAACCTGTTGAGAAATCAACTTGTTGTTGGCGTTCTTTATTGTTGGTGGTAGAACCACACTCTAAGTCGACGGTGCCATTAGAAACCAATGGAATACGGTTTTGGCTAGTCACTAAGTTATAACGGACTTTTAATTCGGGAAGATTTAATTGCTTTTTAACCGCCTCAACGACTTTTAATTGAAGATCGTGTGCATAACCTACAGGTTGGTTTGGATTATCTGCGATATATGAAAATGGAATCGATGAATCGCGATAGCCTAATACAATTGTGCCGGATTTTTTGATCTTATCTAAAGTCCCTGAGTCAGAAACAGCAGCTTCACTTCCTGCAGCTTTATCCGTTGTAGGTGCTTTATTGTCACTACATGCGCTAAGCCCTAAAGTGAGCGCACTTGCACAGAACAAAGTTGCTAAATGTTTTTTTGACGTCATCGTTAAAACTCCTTTTACCCTGATTTAATATCCACTTTTTATGATCTTGTTTCTCGTTAGATTTTATTGCTTTGTTTTTAAGAATGTTTCAACAATAAAAAAGAGATCATTTTCTACATCTTAGGTGATAAATCGAGCAAGGCTCAAGCAAAATTTATTGCCGAATTGTTACTAAGAAATGGGATAAGTTATGAACATTTTTTATAAGAAGGTTTGCTATAAGTTATTAAATATAAAATAATTTAATTTTATTGTGAAATAAATAATTAAAATAAAAGGGCATAAAAAAACCTCCAAATGGAGGTTTTCGGGATTAAACTTTAGTTTAATCTCTGTATTAATGCACAAACATATCCATAAATTCACGAATTTCTTGAATCGCTGTGTCTACGTCAGCAGTCAACCAAGTCGGTTCAAAAAAGCCAGCATAATGCTCCAGTCGATCTTGGGGAACAACTAAGCGAATCGGACATTCTTCTTCGAGCAAGCGCCAAGGAATAATAGGCACTTCATTATCTAAAAAAGCCGCAATATTTCGAATATCAATCACCATCGCATTGATGCATTCAGGGAATGGCATCACTGAAAACTCTTCAGTACGTCGGCGAAAATATTCCAAATCACCCCATTTCAATACATAACTTGGCTTACTAAATTCAATAATGCCAATAAGATGTTGATCGCGAGTGTAATGAAGGGAACATTGATGAGTGACGTCAGTGTCAAGATCAAGCGTTACACCTTGTTGATGGTACGCCATAGATTTGATAACAGGTGAAAAATAAGGTGCATGATTATAGCTCATTTCATCCATCAAAAGCAGAGAATTCCATCTAGCTCAAAAAAGCAGTTATTTTCGAAAAACTTATCACTCTGAAAATGAATACGATTGAAATGTAGTATTCAGTTCATTGTCCGATATTTATACCTTAGCGATTGATTTTAAATCTAAAATTAAGGGAATTATCTAAACAGAAAAACGGATATAAATTGAATTGATCTTTCAAGTTACACGTTTTCACTGATTGTAATTGTTCTTCACACAATACAGGATGTTGTATTGCTAGTATAAAAATTCAACTATGAACAACAAAATAGCGAGGGGAATATGACACACGATTTTAATAAACCACCCCATACCACCAGTACGGAAGAAACAACACAAAAAAAACGTATCCCTGTGTACATACTGATCTTAGTGGGTATCTTTTTAATCGCATTATTATTTTATATGTTTGCAGATATGAAACCTTCTGCTTCGGATGCACCGCCTGATCATCCTGCACCCAATGCACAAACTGCAACAGCCAATGATACGACTAGCGGTACACCGGGGGATGAAGCTGTTGCTAATGATTCAAATACTGCAACTGCGACAGATCGTTGATAATAATTGATGATAAACATGAGTCAGAGTTACATGAGTGCAAGATCTGAACCTTAAGAGTCTCTTCAGAGTGACATAAATAAAGCCTTGTTTATCCCAAGGCTTTTTTACATTCAATTGTGAGCTTTTGTTGGAGTTATGCATACTTTGGTTGATTAAAAAATACGCAAAAACTAAGGTGGAAAAGAAAGCTTAAGTTCAAAGTACTAATGCTGTGTGATACGCGGCATACGTAAAAATGCACATAACAACAGATCATGTATAACAATGAGGGCGAACGTATGAATGATTATCTGGGTGGTCCGCGTGGCCGTTTTGATGCTATGTATTATTGGGAACAGTTTCACCCCATTTTAAGTGCAGTAGCAATTCTCCTGATAGGTTGGGTCATTGCTTTATTGGTTGCTGCTGGCGTCAAAAAAATTCTGCAAAAATTAGGCACAAATCAAAAACTTTCAAATGCAACTGGGCACCGTTCCAATGTTGAAAATATAGTCTCCAGAGTTGTGTTCTGGATTATTTTGATCATTGCCGTCATTGGTGCACTCAATGTGCTGAATTTGACCAGTGTCAGCGGCCCATTCAGTAATATGATTCAGCAGTTCTTGTTATTTATTCCACAGCTTTTGGCTGCGGTAGCTGTAGGTTTTATTGGTTGGATCGTGGCGAGTTTGGTCAAAGTCGGTTCAAAGAAACTGCTGGATAAAACCCAACTCGATGAAAAACTCAGTTCTGAGGTTGGCGTCAGCCCAATCAGTCAAAATATCAGTGAAATTGTTTATTGGCTAATCTTGTTACTTTTCCTACCGATTGTTTTATCGATCTTGGGTTTGAACGGCCTCTTGTTCCCAATCCAAAATATGGTCACTGAAGTTGTTTCTTATCTTCCCAATATCTTTATTGCCGGTGTCATCGTCTTTGTGGGTTATATTTTGGCGAAGATTGTACGAGGCATCGTGGAAGGCTTGGTAAACAGTTTGAGTTTGCAGCAGCAAGTCGAAAAAGTGGGCATGTTCAAAAACGCAAAACTTGCTCAAGTATTGGGTAATTTCGTCTTTGCTATAGTTATTATCACTGCTTTAATTGTGGCTTTCGAAGCACTTGGTATCGAGACGATTTCTCAGCCTGCAACAGCCATGTTGCATGAGATCATGTATGCGATACCGAACATCATTGCCGCAGGTTTAATCTTAATCTTGGCTTATGTGGTATCACGTTTTGTGGCACGTCTAGTGGTAGATGTGATCTCGGGTACTGGTGTCGATGCTGTACCAGAAAAATTAGACATTCAACGCTTTTTGGGCAATACCAAAGTGTCGGATGTGGTCGGTTGCCTGATCGTATTTTTCACCATGCTGTTTGCGGTATCTGAAGCCGCTAACCGTTTAGGCTTTGAACAAATCAGTGCCTTAATTGCGATGTTTATCCAGTTCGGTGCAAGTATTTTACTTGGTGCCGTGATCTTGGTGGTGGGCTTCTGGCTTGCCAATATTGTGGCAAATGTGGTGCAACGTGGGGAATACAACAGTTCACGTTGGTTAGGTAATTTGGTTCGTGTGCTGATTATGGGCTTGGTTGTAGCCATGGGCTTACGTGCCATGGGTATTGCTGACTCGATCGTGAATTTGGCCTTTGGTTTAACCCTCGGTGCGGTTGCAGTTGCTTTCGCTTTGGCCTTTGGTTTAGGTGGTCGCAATCCGGCGGAACGATTGTTATCAGATCTTATCGATAAAGCGAAACGCGAAGCCAATGAACCGAATCCAGTACAGGAACAGGCGAAGGCAAAAACCACATTTAATACGACTACATCGTCTGCAGCGAGTCCAACGCCATCAACATCTGTGATGACTTCTGAAGTGAAAACCGATGATGGCTATCCAAACATTCAACAGGCTGCTCCCGGCGTCAGTGAAAAAGAAACTGCGACGCCAGATCAGTTGGATGTAAACCCAAGTGATCAACCACAAAATAATCCATTTGGTTCAACTGGTGAGGCTGAAAAAGAGGTCGATGCACCTTCGGCACCTGTAACTCCGCCAAAACCAGATGACCCTAAATAACCTGTTCCATCTTTACAAAATCGGCCACGCTTAGGTGGTCGATTTTAATGCTCTATAAGGAATACTGTATGGCAAAAGCACCGAATAAATTTTTAGCCCCAGTGATTATTGCAGGGATCACGGTGGGTTTTTTGGCGAGCGCACGACGCTTTATTTTTGCAAAACCAAAACGCACTGATTTGGAGCAGACAGAACAATCACCGCTAAACAGTGAAAAAAATTATACCAATCAGTCCAAAAATAATGGTTGAAATTTACCCGAAAATTGGTATTTTAAGTAATAGTGATATATGGAATATTACTTAAAATATAAAAACTTAGGATTCATATTGCTGTCATGAATGACACTTATGATCCGTGCAAAGGAATGGCAAAATGGGGGTAATTTCAATGCTCAATACTTTAGTATCGACACTCAAACAAACCGCAAGCGTGCAACCACAACATATTTCAGTTGCCGTTGAAAAAATGGATCTGACAATTCAACGAACTTCGACGTCGTCAGTATCATTATTTAAAACCGACTATCTTGAATAAGTTAGATCGGGCATAAAAAAGGGCTGAATGAATCAGCCCTTTTTTATGCAGAGATCATCTGCAGGTTATGTTTAATTAATTCTTGTCGAGATCAGACGTATTCGGAAGCTGCATGCGCAGAAGCCCATGCCCATTGGAAGTTGTATCCACCTAAATGACCTGTTACATCGAGCACTTCGCCAATAAAGTACAAACCTTTCTGCTTTTTACTTTCCATGGTTTTTGATGAGACTTCAGTGGTATCGACACCACCGAGTGTAACCTCAGCAGTACGGTAACCTTCTGTGCCTGATGGTTTCACTTCAAAGTTTTCTAAACGGCTTGCAATGAGTTCTAGTTTTTCATCGCTGATATTGCCAATGGCTAATTCAGCTTGTTCAGGCCAAATCAGATTTTGTAATTCCACAACCACACTTTTCGGTAAGTGTTCATTGAACAGTGTACGCAGTAACACTTTGGGTTGACTAGATTTCTTAGATTTGAGGAAATCTAAAACATCTAAAGTTGGCAGGAAATTGATGTTAAAGCGTTGACCGACATCCCAATAGTTTGAAAGCTGCAATGAGCTTGGGCCACTTAAACCACGGTGAGTAAAGAGTAAAGCCTCAGTAAAATTGTTTAACTCATTCGATAACGTGGCTTCAACAGCATTGCCACTCAAGCGTGTGGTGACTTCTTTAAAACTATCGGAGAAGGTAAAGGGGACTAAGCCTGCACGAGTGGGGTAGACAGAATGTCCAAATTGTTTAGCAATCTCATAGCCAATTCCTGAACCACCTAACGTCGGAATGGACAGACCACCACTGGCAATAACCACCGATTCTGCTTCAAAATAGCCTAGATTGGTTGCCACTTGAAAGCCTTGTTCTGGCATGGCATTGACTGCTTTTACTTCGCAGTTGGTTTTAATATCCACCAAGCCTGTTTTGTCACATTCTGCCAATAGCATGGCGAGAATTTCTTTTGCACCATTTTGGGTAAATAACTGTCCATGTTTGCGCTCTTCATACTCAATGCCATATTCGCAGACCATACCAATGAAGTCCCAGTTGGTATAGCGAGTTAATGCCGAAATAACAAAGTGCGGATTATGTGAAATATAATTTTCTGGTTCGACATACAAATTGGTGAAATTGCATTTACCGCCGCCAGACATTAGGATCTTTTTGCCAACTTTATTGGCTTTTTCAACCACCAAAACTTTGCGTCCACGCTGCGCCGCTTTATATGCCGTCATTAAGCCTGATGCACCAGCACCTAAAACAAGGACATCATATTGATTTTGCGACATGGTAAGTTTCCGCGTGGAAGAAAGGACGCAGGATTATACGCTTTTTAGCGCTTCGGTTGAACCTTTCAAGCGACCTTGTAGGCCACCAGTATGGATCACTAAAACACGCTGATGGTTTGTAATCTGACCCCGCTCAATCATGCTGAAAATACCTCGCAACATTTTAGCCGTATAAACCTGTTCTAATGGGATCGCATAGCGATGTTCAAAGTCATGCATAAACTGTAAAAGTTCCGGCGTTGTTTTGGCATAGCCACCACAGCAAAATTCATCGCTGATGCTCCAATTGGTTTTCTGCGTCAACTGAGCAACATCGTCGCAAAGAAAACTGCCTTTGAGCGCAGAAAAACCAAGAACATGTTGATGTTCCGCACTGGCTTCGATCAAGCCCGTTATGGTTCCACCTGTACCGACGGCACAGCAGATGAGATCAAAATTTTGTTGATTTTCATGGCTTAAGATTTCCGTACAGCCACGGATAGCCAATGCATTGGTTCCACCTTCAGGAATGACATAGTATTCGGGATATTGCTGTCGTAATTGCGCTAAAGCGTCTGCTTGTTTCTGTTCTCGATACTGTTGGCGTGTGACAAAACTGAACTGCATACCAAACTGTTCGGCGGTGGCTAAAGTAGGATTTCGGGCTTGATGTTGTAATTCTTCCCCACGGATGATGCCTAGACTGCCTAAACCAAATAAATGTGCAGCATATGCAGTGGCTGCAATGTGATTTGAATAAGCGCCGCCAAAGCTAAGCACCTGTTTAAAGCCTAATTTCTGCGCCTCAATAAAATTATATTTAAGTTTATAAAATTTATTGCCTGATATTTGTGGGTGTACCAAGTCCAAACGCTTTATACACAAATCAATCCCTTGATATTGAATAGTCTGCTCAGGAATGGCGTGGGCGATAGATTCAAACATGTTGGTAAACGTTATCTTGGTGGTTGGAGGGCGAGGTAGGCATTGTAAAACGGGAGGTGCAGAAGATGAAATCCTTTGCATCTTGTTCTATTCATCTTTACTTATAGCACTTCACTACCAGCATCCGCTAACTAGCAACATCAACTAACTAGCAACATCAACCGAGGTCACGACAGAAATACCGGGTCTTAGGTTTTCTAAACCTTGTTGATTAGGATCAATCGCAATTTTCACGGCAATGCGTTGCACGACTTTGGTGAAATTTCCTGTGGCATTGTCAGGCTTCAATACACTAAATTCAGAACCAGCCGCAGGGGAGATTTGCTCAACTTTGCCGTAAAATTTTTGATGTTTCATGCCATCGACGCTGAACCACGCTTTTTGACCAATATGCATATCTGCAATTTGCGTTTCTTTAAAGTTGGCAGTCACCCAGCGCTGCTGTGGAATCAAATACATCAGTTGAGAGCCTGCAGCAACATATTGACCAATCCGCGGGCTGACTTCGCCAAGCTGACCATCCATAGGTGCCACAATTGTGCTGTAGTCTTTGGTGGTCACGGCCTGATCAAACTGTGCTTTTGCGCTATTCACTTGTGCTTTAAGCCCCATCGCTGCAACTTGTGCGGTCTTGAATGATTCTTTGGCAACCAGCAAATTGGCTTCTGCTTGATGAAGTTGGGCCAAACTATTTTTAGCATCTGCAGTGGCTTTGTCTTGTTCCGTTTTCGATGCAGCGCCAGTATTGCCGAGTTGTTGGTAGCGCGTCATTTGTGCAAGGGCTAATTCATAGGCCGCACGCGTTTGGTCAACTTTCGCTTCGGCTGCCGTAATATCTGCTCTGCGTTGTTCAATGGCCTGGCTTTGATTGGCAAGCGAGTTCTGTGCTTGTTCCACCCCAGATTCAGCCTGTGTGACTTTTTGATCATAGGTCGTTGCATCGATATGCATAAGCACTTGACCTTTTTTCACATGATCAAAATCCGCCACCAAAACATCTTTCACATAACCATTAATTTGTGATGAAAGTACCGTCGTTTTGCCTTTGACATAGCTATTTTCAGTCGACTCGATACTGTTATGAAATGGACCAATCCGCCACGCCCATAAGATCAGTGCAATCCCCAGCAAGAGGATGATCAACATGAAAATCAGGGTACGCTGCGGCGTAGAGATAAGCTTGCTTGATGGCGCAGGCATAGCGGCTGCTGCTTGTTGTTGCTGCGTTGCTGCTGCTTGCTCAGTGGGTTTATGGTCTTCGGTCATGGTGTTCTCAATATCAATTAGGTCATTTGGCTGTGGCTTATGTTGTGTAAATCGAAGAAATCTAACTACTATCCGTGCGTTGCTGTTGGCGTAATTGATATTTATTTTTGCCCATCAGCAATAAACCCCAAAGCAACAATAAAACGGCGAAGATGCCATTTAAAAAAATCACATCGTTATAGGCTCGAACTTGGGCTTCTCGAGTGATGGTTTGATTAAGGCTACGTATGGCTTGTTGTTGGTCTAAATTGGGGTCTAAAGAATATTGATGTGCACTTTGCGCCAATTGTTGTAGGCGCTGTTCGACTATAGGGGAGGTTTGCGATAAATCATTATAAATCTGTGCCTGATAGGTTTGAGTACGCATTTGCTGATAGGTCGAAAAGAACGATGATCCGACCAGTCCCCCAAAGGTCTGTGTCGCAGAAAACAGTACGATAAACGTCACCATGTGCGATGGGCCTTTTTGCAAAGCACTGACAATGCCTGTAAGCAAAAGTGGGCCAATAAACATGCCACTAGCAAAGCCCACCAAAAACTGACTCCAATAAAAATCATGCGGTCGAACATCACTGGTCAGGTGGTAATCCAGCGCACAGGCAAAGAGCACGAGACCTGCTGCACCGAGTAGATGAAGCACGATTTTTTCTTTGGAAAAGGTCAGGGCACTAAACACTGTGCCTAAGACAATTCCGATCAGCACGACGGTATAAAAGGAAACAAATTGGTCGGGTCCCATGCCCATGGTTTTCAAAAAATTCACTGCCGCATAGCTTTGTTCTGACATGAGAAAGCGAATGGCAAAGGCACCAATAATAAAACTCACGGTAGACGATGTTCCGAGCCAGCGTGTGACAATCAGGGGATTGACCCGAAAATGTTCATAGGTCAGACCAACAACTAAAAGAATCAAAGCGGCGATGAGTAAATAGGCCAACCATTCAGCTTCAAACCACCAAAGAATCGGGCCTTGAGTCAACACGATACATAGCAACGCAAAGCCGGGTGCCAATAATGCAAAGGTGAATAAATCTTGCTTTTCAAACACTTCGATACGTAGGCTTCGTGGCAGTTTTAGAGAGACCACCATCGCCAAACAACATAAGGCTAAACCTAATTCAAAGGTATAGAAAATAGACCAATCATTTACATCGACCAGATAGGGCGACATGATCCATGCCAGTGGAATCCCCAACTGCTGAAAGCCCAAAGCTAGATAAAGCCCACGACCAAAATGAGCACGTTTAAACGCTTGCATGATGTAATACATCCCAAGCGAACTGAGTGGAGCTGCAAGTAAGCCGCTAATCACCCGTGCAAAAATTGCCATTTCATAGGTATGGACAAATAAATGCAGCATCATTACCGCGATAAATAAAACCAAACCAATTTCTGAAAATAGCCTAAGTCCATATTGTTGACGGGCTTTAAATAAGATCAGGTTAGAGCTGACATTGGCCATAACAAATGCCGCAGGGATCCATGCCGCTTCAGAAGGCGTTAAGCCATATTCACCTTGTAGAAGGGGTAAATTTGCCGTAATGAATCCATTACTTAAGCTCCCCGAGATCGCAACAAATAAACCGATAAAGAAGTATAAAAAACGCTTATAGGTGGGATGCGCAATGGCAGCGGGAGAGCCGGGCAAAGTTGGTTTTTCTTCGGGTGTCCAATCCGGAGCAGGTTCCAATAAACGTGGAGATTTGGACATAACGTGTTACCCACAAATACCATGTAGTAAAAACTCCACAGCACGTTTGGCGAGTTTTTCTTGATCTGCTTCGGTATGGCCTTGCAAAGCTGCACGCAAAATGGAGGTGACCATGGCATAGTCCGCCGGTTTAAAGTCCGCTCGGCAGCGACCATTTTGAATGGCCTGATCAATCATCGGTTGCAATATGGCATCACGTCGTTGGTATATTTCAACCATGGCGGGATCATCCCGATCGATCACACGCCAATATTCCATTAGGGCTGTGAGATAGGGAATATTATAAATATGGTCTTGAATGAGGCGAATAAATCCATCATCGAACTGTGCATAATTAAGCGCACGTTGTTCAAGTCGGTTTAAGGCAGCTTGCATTAAGGCGAGTACCAACTCACGACGGTCATTAAAATTACGATAAAACGTCGCACGTCCAACTTGAGCTTGATCCATGATGAGTTGTAAAGGCGCATTGATTCCGTGAATACGGAAAACCTCAATCGCAGCTTCTAAAAGGATTTCACGATTTTGTGCAGCGAGTTGTTGACGTGTGGACATTATTCTTTGGCATCATCATTTTAAATTTATCTAGATATTAAACGGACAAAAGTGTCCGAAGTAAAATCGTATTCGATAGCAGTTTTGTAACTTGTCTTCTATGTAGTTAAATAAAATGAATCAATTATTTATTTTTAAAAGGAAATATTTTTCTATCGGCATCAGTTTGCATCCGCATTGGAAAGACCGTCGACACATAATTCCTGACAATTGACCCTAAATCGGCAGATAAATAAGGTGAATATCTGCACAAAAATGTTATGCTGAATTTATAAACAAGATAATTATAAAAATGGAGGGCATCCAATGAGCAAATTAAGTCGGGCTGTGCTGCCTATGCTGTGCCTGTGCAGTTTTTGGATGGTGGGTTGTGATACGACTGACGAATTGCATCGTCCTCAAAATGAACATCGCACCATGATCATTGGTGGTGTCCCTGTAAATGACCTTGATTATAAATTACCGCGTGAAGATGTTGCACTCAATGAAGCCGCTGCAGATGACGATTAGCAGATGGATCCGTAAAAAAAATAGGGTGGACATACTGTCAGTACACGGTAGTGAGACGTGACATGTAAAGAGTCACAGATGCAGTGTGCTACGTCAGATGTGTGAACATTTTGAAGTAGACGTCTTACTTCTGCAGTGTAGTTTGTTGGATTAAAGCCTTACAAACATTTAAAAAGGCTCTGTACTCGCCCAGTATGCCCGAACTGGAATGAACCGTGGTTCAAATGCTTAAATCAGGTCAATCTATCAGGTCTATTTGCCAATTGGATGCCTGAATTTCTAAGTTATTTTGTCTAAGTTGCTGACTAATGCTATCGGCCTGTTTCTGTAAATCTGCCACTGCAATGGTTTTAATCCAACGGATTTCACTCGAGCTATAACGACCATTTTCACGGCGTGAGCTGTCGATTGCTTGTTGCAAGATTCGATGCTGCTGGGTCAATAAATCACGTTCATTGAGCACTGAAAGCATGCAGCGTCCAGAACGGGTTTTAGCCTGTGCGTTGGTGGCGTGAATCTTTTCAATTAAGCCATAAAGTTCTGTATTTACGGCAAATGCTTCTTGAATTAAAGCATTCGGTTCTTCACTGGGTACATCACCTTCTTGAATGAGCACGTTGTTATTGATTCGTTGTTGCAGTGAAGCCAATTTTGTTTGTAAGTCACTGCGTAAAAGTAGGGCTTCGGCTAATTTCATTGTCTTGATATTAATTTGTACTTTTAGCGATCATGCGATGGATTAATGCGGTATTCAAGTTATTTATAGTGAAAAATTTGGTCAATTAAAATAAACACTGCAAATTATAGGGAGAAATTCAGAGATTCTGTCTGTAAAATTGCCACGAATTTAAGTGAAAATGGTGTGACAGTGGAATCATTTTGGATATTAGGCTCGATTGCGGCAGCACTATTACTTGGTGCAATGAGCCCGGGGCCAACGTCAATTTATGTGGCGAAGAATTCCATTGCGATTTCACGTAAACACGGTTTATTTACTGCACTTGGTACAGGATTGGGCGCTGCAATATTTGGGCTTTTAGCGGTATTGGGTTTGCAGGCATTTTTATTGGCTGTACCTTCCGCATATTTGGCTTTAAAAATTTGTGGTGGTTTATACCTGCTTTGGATGGCATTTAAAATTATAAAACATGCCAAAGAACCGATTGAAGCTGGTGATGCCAGCAGCTCGCAGATGTCACTCCGTCGTGCCTTTACGACTGGTTTAATTACTCAGTTGTCGAATCCTAAAATTGCAATTGTGTTAGCCAGTATTTTTACGGCACTTTTACCGAAAGAGATTCCGACGTATTTTTACTTTGTACTGCCAGTTTTGTGTTTCTTTATCGATGCAGGGTGGTGCTCATTGGTCGCTGTGGCTTTGTCAGCAGAAAAACCACGTAAAATCTATTTGAAGTTTAAAGCGGGTTTTGATCGGGCAGCTGGGGCAGTGATGACAGTGCTGGGTTTAAAGTTGATTTTTGGGATGAAGTGATTGAACTTAGCTCTCTAAAAAAGCCTCTTTGATAGAGGCTTTTTTTATGCAGTCTTATTTGTTGCATTCTGGTTGTGAACGGTCAATAACTTGTGTACCTTCAACGCGATAGCCAATTTGACCAACAAGGAATGCTTGGTTTAGTTGAGTGATAACAACGTCTGAAAGTGCAACTGCACAGCGGTCTTTTTCGATAGCACGGTCAATTGCTGTTTTGAAATTTGGAATACCTAGTGGGAATAACACAACTGGTACTTTATCTTCACCAGTAACGCGCTGACCTTTTACGAATTGATTTGAGTTTAAATTATAATTTTTTGTAGAAGCTACAGTCATATCCGCCATACGGATTGAACAGCCAGTGAAAGCCACTGTCGAAACTGCTAGTGCTGCAACCAATAATTTTTTCATGTTGTACCCCTAAGATTAATAAATTATAAAAAGCGAGCACATTTTATATAAAGATAGTGAAATATCAATAAATTAAATTTACTTTAATTTAAATAAGTAGTTTTTTCACAGAGTGATTTATCCATATTTTAGTTTTAGCTCTTTTTTAGCATAGTGAATGCTTAAAGCTTTATAGTAGTTTGGAATGAATGGTTTCATGGGTCACAATGAATTTTCCCTCTCCTTTTAGGAGAGGGTTAGGGAGAGGTATATATTTGAAAGAGTTAAAATTTGTATGCGGGTTTGATTAAAAAATATAATCTATAGTAGTACATATTTAATAAATTGAAAAAATGGCGAAAGATTGGTTTGATTTTCAGGAAAAAATAGCACAGCATTTTCGTAGTCTAGGAGTAAAGGCTGTTACCAATGAGACTATTACTGGTGTTCGAACCGAACATGATATTGATATTTATGTTACTTCTAAATATTTAGGTACAAATATCAAATGGGTGATAGAAGCAAAATATTGGAAAACAAAAGTTCCAAAAGAAAAAGTTTTAGCCCTACGCACTATAGTCGATGATATTGGAGCAGATAAGGGTTTTATTATCTCACAAATTGGTTTCCAATCTGGTGCAATAGAGGCTACTAAAAATACAAATATTGAACTCTACACTTTAGATGAATTAATTTTTAAAACTAAAAGTTATATTCAAAATGAAATTTTAGAAACATATATTCAAAGAGCAAGGCTACTTGAAATAAGGTATTTTTCACATGAAAAATCTATACGAAAAGAATATGGATTAAGAGAAGAAATTTATGACACTACAAAGTTCTCAGTTGCTTGGTTATTGTTAACAATATTTGACGTATTAACAAAAGCTAAAAATAATTTGTATCCAATTGACTTAAGAACACATTTAATTGAAAAGGTTGGACATGATTTAGCAGAAGATTTTATTGAATTAGTTCAATGGTTAAACTTGAATCTTAATTGGTTGGATCAAAAGCTATTAAATGCTGAATATCACATGATAATGGATGGTGTTTTTAAGCCATCTTTAGTTGAACCTAAAGCAGATCAAGAAGCTATATATGAATTAATTCAAAATATTAGAACTAATGAATAAAATCATCTCAAATTTATAAGAAGACCTCTCCCTAACCCTCTCCTAAAAGGAGAGGGAACTTTTAGGCATAAAAAAAGCCCCTACAACGTAGAGGCTTTTTCCAATCTTAATCTTAAAAGTTAAGACACTTTATCACCAGCTTTAGCACCAGTTTCAGGTGAAATCACCCAAACACCATCGCCATTACCCGCAGCTAATACCATACCGTTAGAAATACCAAAACGCATCTTACGCGGTGCAAGGTTAGCTACCATGACCACCAATTTGCCTTTAAGGTCTTCAGGTTGGTAAAACTCACGGATACCGCTAAATACGTTACGCGGTTCAGCTTCACCAACATTTAAAGTCAATTGAAGCAGTTTATCCGAACCTTCGACGTGAGCAGCTTCAAGAACTTCAGCCACACGCAAGTCAACTTTCATAAAGTCTTCGATACCGATAATTTCAGCTTCGCCGACTTTAGGCTCAGGTTTCTTTTCAGCTTTCTTCTCTTTTTTCTTCTCAGCTTTTGGTGCTTCCGCAGGTGCAGCTAAAGAGTCTTTAGACGCATCAACCATAGCAGCAACAGCTTTGGGATCTACACGCTGCATCAATGGTTGGAATTGAGCAATTTCATGATCCACCAAAATCGTTTTACCAGACGCAAAGTCGAAAGATTCTAATTTTAAGAAGCTTTGAACTTCTGCTGCCAAGGTAGGAAGTACTGGTGCAAGGTAAACAGCCAATTGACGGAATAGGTTAATACCAACAGAACATACGTCGTGAACTTGTTGTTCTTCACCTTCAATTTTCGCTAAAGCCCAAGGCTTTTTCTCGTCGATATATTGGTTGGCTTTGTCCGCAAGCGCCATGATTTCACGGATGGCTGCAGAGAACTCACGTGCTTCATATTGAGCAGCGATTGAAGCGCCTGCATCAATAAAGCTTTGTACCAATTCAGGCTCTGCACACGTTGCAGAAAGTTTGTTATCAAATTTAGTATTGATGAATTTCGCACAACGACTTGCGATGTTGACCACTTTACCCACTAAGTCAGAGTTTACTTTCTGAACGAAATCATCAAGGTTCAAGTCAGAATCTTCAACTTTGTCAGAAAGCTTAGATGCAAAGTAGTAACGTAAATATTCAGGGTTTAAATGCTCTAAGTATGTTTCCGCTTTAATGAACGTACCGCGAGATTTAGACATCTTCTGACCATTTACAGTCAAGAAACCGTTGACGAATAAGCTTGTTGGGGTGCGGTAGTTTGCACCTTCAAGCATTGCAGGCCAGAACAACGCGTGGAAGTAAACGATGTCTTTACCAATGAAGTGATACACCTCATTTTTAGAATCTTTTTTCCAGTAGTCTTCAAAGCTTAGGTCAGGACGTTTAGTCTTGATGTAGTTTTCAAAGCTCGACATATAGCCGATCGGTGCATCTACCCAAACGTAGAAGTATTTGTTTGGCGCATCAGGAATTTCAAAACCGAAGTAAGGCGCATCACGTGAGATGTCCCAATCAGACAGACCTGCTTCAAACCATTCATCGAGTTTGTTGGCAATTGACACAGGCAGACGGCCTTCGTCTCTTGTCCATTTTTGCAGGTATTCACCAAAGTTTGGCAGTTTAAAGAAGTAGTGATCTGAAGATTTTTCTACAGGTGTCGCACCGCTCAAAGTCGATTTTGGATTGAGTAATTCAGTTGCGTTGTAGGTTGTACCACATACTTCACAAGAGTCGCCGTATTGGTCTTCCGCTTTACATTTCGGGCATGTACCTTTAATGAAACGATCCGACAAGAACATTGCTTTTTCAGGGTCAAACAATTGCGTCACAGGGCGTACTGCAATGTTGCCCGCTTCACGGTTTTTGATATAAATCTCAGAAGCACGTGCTTGGTTTTCAGGGCTATTAGTTGAGTCGTAATGGTCAAAGTCAACTCTAAAGCCAGCAAAGTCACGTTCATGTTCTTTTTGCACATTGGCAATTTGCTGTTCAGGCGAAATACCATTGGCTTCCGCACGTAGCATAATCGCTGTGCCGTGAGCATCATCCGCACATACATAAGTCACGTTATGACCCATTGCACGCATGGCACGAACCCAAATATCAGCTTGGATATAACCGAGTAAATGACCCATATGAATTGGGCCATTCGCGTATGGAAGGGCGTTAGTAACTAAAATATTACGCACGGATATGACTCTCTCATTCGTATTTATGTAATGGGCTGTAATTTTACATGAGATAGCCAGTACTTGCACAAGGGAATAGGTGAAATCTTTGCAAAAGTAAAAAAATCTATATTGCTGACACAATTACAGTGATAATAGGGCATAACTGTGATGCCTAAGAGTAACAAGCCCATGTATGAAGATGACTATGAAGACGATCAGCCAATCACTCGTATTCCTCAAAATGAACAGCGTCATAAATTGGGGCATCACATTATTAAAGATGCGCAGCAATATTTAGAACAGATTTCTGCAGATGAGCATGCCTTACTGATTCAAACCCTGCGTCATTTGGCACAAGATGAGCCTTATTTCGATATTTTGGCCGATGAACTAGATCAGCCTATAGAAATGAAAGTAGCGAATGATGCTTTAAATTTATTGTATTTTTGGCAACTGCTTCATCAACATGAAGATCAAAAACAGTTTCATTTACTCGATGCGATTAACACCGAGTTTTTTCAGACAGAAATGTTGAAAGCCTTTGATGCCTTAGAGATTGGTGAAAATAAAGCGCAACGTCGTTTGGTTCTACTTGAAGCTTTTAAACTGTATAAGCTGAATTTCCATGCCGGTTGTATCCCTGTCTTGTATGCACAGTTAGAAGGCATTTTAACGGATGTACTGATTCAAACGGGCTTTTTAAAGCAGAGCGGTACCAAGTTTGTCGATGTATATAAAATTGTACCCGGTCTAAAAGGCAGTGAAATTAAGAGTCTTTGGCATAAAGCAAAAATTGCCAATGAGTTGAATCCGTATTTTGCCGAATTGGCGGCCTATCAAATGGATAGCAGTTCAACAGTTGCGATGACGCGCCATAATATTTTACATGGAACAGAGCTTACCCATTTCAATCAAGGTCGTAGCTTTGTACTCTTTATTTGGTTATTTGCAGCAGTTAGTTTTATGAGCACAGTCAGCAAATAATCTTTTTATGTAGCGGTAAAGTGCGTGATTAGGGGCTTTACCGTTATTCCTTTTGCTTAATTTAGATTGATGAATATCAATACAATAAAAATAGCCTTTATATTTTTCAATGATTTAATACATTTAAACTCGGATCAATTTT
The DNA here is from genome assembly GCF_015218525.1 of Acinetobacter sp. YH12138. Lineage (NCBI taxonomy): Bacteria > Pseudomonadati > Pseudomonadota > Gammaproteobacteria > Moraxellales > Moraxellaceae > Acinetobacter > Acinetobacter sp. YH12138. Next base: position 759,885 of record NZ_CP048670.1, read on the forward strand.
AAATCCTAAACTTATGCCAAAAAGCATAAATGCAACGTCATGTAGCTCAATTGTTTCTAAATGCATATTTTTAAGGTCATCCCGTCAAAGCACGTTATAACTATTGTTAGACAATAACAGAGAAGAGGCGAGAACGATGACAACTGAAAATAAAATTGATCAATTGAAAGATAAAGCGTCAGAATTGGGTGATGATCTAAAGCTCAAAGCCAAAGAAGCTCAGCTTGAAGGTGAAAAAGCCCTCGATGGTGCAAAGCATAAAGCTGAAGAGTTAAAACTCGAAGGCGAAAAAGCCTTAAATGATGCCAAGCATGAACATACCGAGCAGAGTAATGAAGCCAAAGATAAATTTGAGCATCTCAAGGCTGAAGCCAGTCACAAATTAGATGAAGCCAAAGTCAAAGCCGCCGAACTTAAACATGAGGCTGTCGAAAAATTTGATGAACTCAAAGTGCAGGCGACAGAGAAATTTGACGAGTTAAAAAAGAAAGCCACTGACACACTGAATAAGTTTAAAAAAGATGATCAAGCTTAATTGGGGCTGATCAAAAAAGCCGTTCTATCAAGAGCGGCTTTTTTAGGATTCATTGTTTTAATCCATCTAAATTTTCAGTCTTAATATTTTTGACTTGATCATCGACTACGGTAATCACATAGCGCATATTGGCAATTTCATAGGTGTAATCTACCGCTAGTTTCGCAGGCAGATTTTTCTCTTGCAGCGGATAAGACACCATTTTCATCGGAGATGCTTGCATACGCGAGCGCATGAGATCGATGCTATCACCAATCGCTACAGTTTGTCGGTCAGGTGTTTGAATGGCTTCAGTTGCAATTTCTGCATAGGCTGCTGAAGTCAGGAGCATCAAGGCACATAAAGTCGTTTTATAAATATTCTTCTTATAGATAGTCTGCTGATACATAGTTTTCCCCATTTTTAAAATTAAAAGCACAAAATGTGCCTTTAGATTGCACATCCATCGCTATGATTATTCTGTTGAAACGATTGAAATATAAACTGAAATTACGCTGTAAAAGTATGGTTGATATGTAATCAATTTAAAATTTATTGGCTTTGGTTTAGCCGCATAGATCAACTATAAGGGCATTTTAAGTGGCACACGCTTGAAAACTTGCTTGAAAGCTGACTAAATTAATCAACTTTATAAGCTTATAGGGATAAGTCATTCATCTCCCTCTTACTCTGGGGCAGATGAACAGGTAAACTATCGCTATTATCTTTTGATTTTCCTGTTTGGAGACAACATAATGTCGTGGCTTTCTTCTCTAAAATCTGTGTTTTCACCCTCCCAAGAGGTGAAAGAAGAGGAAATCCAACAGGTTTTACAAAACTATGTACTTCCCAATTCAAAAAATGCCTTAAAAGACCGTATTACACAGGTGAATGTGCAAGGTCAGATCTTACAGATCACGATTAATACCTTTCCTTCAGAAGCCGATGACTTGCAAAAAATCCATGATGATTTGGCTGATGCATTGGAAAAATGTGGCATCACAGAATTAAATATGCACGTGATTCAGCAAAAGACTGGACATACATCGGGTGGTTGCGGTCATTACCATGCAGAAGACGAAAGCTGTTCTAGCCAAGAAAAAGCTGAAAGTTCAGCAGCAAAAAGCCAGTTACCTCCAGTTGTGGATGCGTCTGCGAAAACACCCGAAGCACCTGCCGAAGTTGATCCGAATAACCCACCGATTCAAAAAGCCGCTCCACAACAGCGTGATGTACCGAAACACCCACGCATTCAAAATGTCATTTTGGTGTCATCTGGTAAAGGTGGTGTGGGTAAATCGACCACCACTGTGAATTTGGCGCTTGCATTACAACAGCTGGGTTTAAAAGTTGGGATATTAGATGCAGACATCTATGGTCCAAGTATTCCAACGATGCTTGGTAACGCAGGCCGCACGCCGATGATTGAAGCTGAGCAATTTGTTCCTATCGAAGCATATGGTATGGCTGTGCTTTCAATTGGTCACTTAACAGGTGATAACAATACGCCAGTGGCTTGGCGTGGGCCGAAAGCGACAGGGGCGTTAATGCAGCTCTTTAACCAAACTTTATGGCCTGATCTGGATGTATTGGTCATTGATATGCCACCAGGTACAGGTGATATTCAGTTGACGCTTGCACAGCGTATACCGGTGACAGGTGCTGTGATTGTGACGACACCACAAAACGTTGCATTAATGGATGCGACCAAAGGCATTGAGTTGTTTAATCGTGTACACATTCCCGTGATGGGCGTGGTTGAAAATATGTCGACCCATATTTGTTCGAACTGTGGGCATGAAGAGCAAATCTTTGGCACAGGTGGTGGCGACCAACTTTCAGCCCAATACGACATTCCACTCTTAGGCCGTTTACCGCTGAACGTACAAATTCGTGAAAATGCCGATGCAGGGAAACCGTCCGTGATTGCTGGTGATGATGCTGCTGAAAGCTACATGGCGATTGCACAAAAAGTTGCAGATGCATTACCTCAGGCTGAAAAAGATAAAAACCGTATTTTCTAAGGGTGAACTGAAATTTAAGTTGATCGTATTAAAATCTGGCCTCGTGCCAGATTTTTTATAACGTGGTATTGGGAGTGTTTGAAAATTATGAGTACTGAACTTTAGACATTCAACGATGTCTATGAATTACACATCTAAAAAACGATTTGCACAATTTCTTATTTTTCCTGCGATTATAAGCCGTCTGCCAAGGATAAAATTCTTGAGGCATATCAAAGGATGTCGCGTTTGTACTTAGTTTTTACAAAATAGCTTTCACGATATTTCTATTATTTTGGCTAGGATCAATTCTTTGAACGGCAGTAACTGTACAAACGCATTGTGTCTTAGATTTTTTGCCAAATGTCCTCTGTTACAAGGGGCTTAGCATTGAAAAAATATAGAGGAACAAATAATTTTAAATATTATTTGAAGTCATTAAAACCCACCCATCAAATGAGGGTACGCCTTAGTCTAAGAAATTAAAAAGCCCGGTAATTACCGGGCTTTTTAATTGGTTTTTTAGGAGGAAAGAGACGGGTTTGCTTTACGTTTAGCAGTGATAATATTCACCGTAATTGCGATGATGACCATGATAATGCCTACAATATCTGTAATGGTTTCTGGAATAATCATACACAGCGCACCCACACCTAAAAAAATACGCCAGAACCAGTTGAGATAAGTCTTGAAATAACCTTCAACTGCGGAGCCTAAAGCGAGAATTCCTATCACTGAAGTGACAGTAATACTCACTATAGTTGTCCATGCAGGAAAGGCAAATTCTCGAGCATTGACTGCAACATTGGTGGTATCAATCATCAGCATGGCAGGGTTATAAACGAATAAAAATGGAACAATAAAACCAGCAAGAGATAGTTTTAAGGCCTGAAACCCAGTGCGCATTGGATCACCGCCTGCAATTCCTGCGCCCGCAAAGGCGGCAAGGGCAACTGGTGGGGTGATGTTTGCAAATAAACCAAAATAGAACACAAACATATGCGCGACTAATACAGGGATATCAAAGTTTGCGAGTGCTGGTGCTGCCATGGTGGCAGTAATGATATAGGCCGGAATAGATGGAAGCCCCATGCCTAAAATCATCGATGCAATCATGGTTAAAAATAAAGTGAGAAAGAGACTACCTGCACCTAAACTCATAATTGAAGAAGTCATTACTGAACCAAAACTTGTCAGACTTACTACGCCGATAATAATACCAACGACAGCACAAGCAGCCATCACAGATAATGATTGTTTGGCTCCATCAACGAGCGCATCTAAAATATCTTTTACACCCATTCGTGTTGATTTTCTTAAAGCTGCTACAAAGATGGTCAGGACGATGGTGTAGACAGCAGCATAGCTCACAGGAATATTTTGAAATAAGAAAAAGACCAGTGCCAAAATTGGAATAAGTAAATGTCCACGCTCTTTTAGAACTTCTTTTACTTTAGGTAAATCAGCTTTAGGTATGCCTTTCAGATCATCTTTACCCGCACGGAAATGAACTTGAGCCATGACGCCAAGGTAATACAATAAGGCAGGTAATAATGCGGCTAGTGCAATCGTGCCATAACTCACGCCAGTTGTTTCGGCCATAATGAAGGCACTCGCACCCATGACTGGCGGCAAAATTTGTCCACCGACGGATGCACTGGCTTCAACGGCACCAGCAAAATTCTTGTGATAACCAATTTTTTTCATCAATGGAATGGTAAATGAGCCTGTGCCAACAACATTGGCAACAGCAGTTCCATTAATACTGCCCATAAATCCACTTGAAATTACAGCAACTTTGGCAGGACCACCTTGTTTATGACCCGCCAATGCCATGGCAAGATCATTGAACAATTTCCCCATACCTGATTTTGCAAGAAAAGCACCAAAAAGGATAAATAAGAAAATAAAAGTGACGGATGCACCAATTGCCGAAGAATATAAGCCTTCGGTTTTTAAATACATATGTCCGAAAATGTCGCTGATGGTATAAGGGCGAGTAATTAATCGATCTGGCAACCAATCAAAGTGACTGATAAATGTATAGGTCAGGAAAATTAAACTTAAAATGGGCAGCATCCACCCCATGACCCGGCGAGTTGCTTCTATGACTAATACCACACTCATAATTGCAAACGCGATATCTAAGGTATTTGGAATACCACCTCGAGTGGTCATAATAGATTGATATTCTTTCCATAAATATAAAAAACTGAAGATGGAAAGCAAAGCCAAGAACCAATCGAGAAGTGAAATATGCTGTCGGGAGCTTGTTTGACGAGCTGGATAGAGTAAAAAAATGAGTGCTAGGCCAATAGCGACATGGGCTGCACGCTGTATTAACTCAGGTAAAGGATTAAACGTAATAAATAAATGAAATAATGAATAAAAGATCGCTACAAATGCAACAAAGTAGGTAACAGATTTGCTCATATTGATTCGAGTAACAGATTCCCGATCAAATTTTTCTAATATGGCTTGTTGTTGTTTCTCATCGAGTTGTTCTAATACAACTTTATCTTCTTTGGAATTCATAGGCATTCTCCAATCCACCAAGACTTCCATTTGGGTTGATATTGAACCGAGATGTTGACCAAACTATAGTCTGGGTAACTTTGAAAAATAGACCAAATTTTTTGGTCAGCGAGGATCGTGCCTTGCATATTTCTAGAAATCACCCAGTTGATTTCATCTATATTTTGATTGACCCGCATTCTAATCACACCATTTTTTTGAAACTCAATGGGATAATTTGAGGGTGTACCTGCACCAAATGAAATCAAATCGGTGTGGCGCAGTAAAAACTTATTCTTTTGACGCTGATATTGTTCAGACCAAGCCGTCTTTTCTACTGAATGCTTCCACTGTAAATCAAATTGATCAGTTGAAATTTTGCATATATCAGTTTCAACTCTAACCTGCGTATACAGTGTTGGATAGCTAGCATAGATTAAGAAGAACAATATAAAAAATGCAGTATAAACTGCATTTTTTTGAAGCTTATTATTTTTTAGCCACTTCATCATAGTAGCGTTTCGCGCCTGGATGTAGAGGCGCTACAAGGCCTTGTTGAGCACCTTCAAGCGTGATTTCTGTTGCTGCTTGGTGTGAAGTTGCCAATTGAGGCAAACTGTCAAAGAAAGTTTTTGTTAGTTTGTAGACATCATCATCCGATATATCTGTGCGAACAACTAATGCATTTTTAATTGCGGCAGTTTGAATGTCCGCAGTATTGCCATATGTGCCTTTTGGAATAATCATCGGTAAGAAATAACTTTGATCTTTAGCTATTTCTTTGACTTTATCTGCATTGATTGAAACTAACTGTAGATCAAAGCTTTGTTGAAGTTCCATGAGTGATGAATTTGGAATGCCACTAGTCAGGAATGCTGCATCAAGCTTGCCACCTTTTAAAGCATCAGCGGCTTCAGCATAGCCTAAATAATCAACTTTAATATCTTTATAGGTGATTCCAAAACCATTCAACAGTGTGCGTGCATTTACTTCTACACCTGAATTTTGTGCACCCACAGCGATACGTTTACCTTTCAAATCTTCGATATTTTTGATCCCTGATTTTTTAGAGGTTACGATTTGTACGTAGTTTGGATAAAGCGCTGCGACTTGGCTGACATTCTCAACTTTACCATTTGCGAAACTTCCTGCTCCGTTCAGTGCTTCTGTTAAGCTGTCACTCATAACAAATGCCATTTCAACTTTATTCTGTTTGAGAAGGTTTAAGTTTTCGACTGATGCACCTGTAGTCTGAGTCTTAGAATTTACACCAAAAGTTTTGTTATAAATTTCTGCAAGACTCGTCCCAATCACATTGTAAGGTCCTGATGCTCCGCCAGTTGCAATGGTTACGAACTTAGTTTGAAGTTGGTTAGATGTAGCTGTTTCTGCGCTTTTTCCTTCCGTGGTATTTTTTGAAGTAGATTGATCATTTGAGCAAGCAGTAATACACGCCAAAGTAACCGAGAGTAACGTGAGTTTTGTCCATTGGTTCATAGAAACGTCCTTTTACACATAAATTTTGAATATTGATTTGATGAGTTTTAATTTTAATTTCCACTACTCAATTGAACATAACTTAATCAATTATTTTTGAAAAGTATTTTTTTTTGATTTTTTAGTCTCCAATAAATAATGGTTATGCGTAAGAATGGCATGGAGCTATATCGTTTATTTTAATAATATTTTGTCACGTGTAAAAACTGTAGGGTATACATGGAATCATGTGAAATTTCTTTTATAAATATAAGTTCAAGATATTTCTTTGAATTGTAAGGTGCTCTGAATGACTGTTCAGCTAAGGTTTTGTTTTTCTATTTAAGTTACTGAATTTATAATTAAATAAGGAGTTTTTTATAAGCATTTCTATTTTTTATTTTGCTAATACGAAACAACTGAATTAATCTTCGCGGATTAAGTTTGAGGTCAAAGTATGATTTCATGGTTTTTTATTGGTCTAGTTATCAGTATTTTGTTAACGCCAGGACCAACCAATACCTTACTCGCATCTTCGGGTATTCAAGTTGGGCTACGTAAATCATTCCGACTCATTCCAGCGGAAGCCTTTGGTTATCTTATTTCGATTAGCCTATGGGGTTTTCTCATTGGTAAAATTTCCGTCCATCTCCCTTTACTGCCGACCATTTTGAAATTGTTTAGTGCCGGCTATATTCTATTTTTGGCTATGCGATTATGGCGTACAGCAACTGGTGCTGAAAATTTTAATCAAAAGGGTATTCGTGCACGCGAACTCTTTGTTGCGACTTTATTAAATCCTAAAGCACTATTATTTGCATCCGCGATTTTTCCTGCATTGGCTTGGCAAAATGTGCAGTATTACGTAGCACACATGCTGATTTTCTTGCTGTTGATCGTTCCAATAGCATTCTTTTGGACTTTCCTCGGTTCAGTTTTGGCGTCGAATAAAATTAGTTGGCTCAATCAAGCCAATTTACAACGAACAGCGTCATTGGTCTTGGTTAGTTTTTCGATTCCACTGAGTTATTCTGCGATTTTAAAACTCTAAATTGATTTGAAAATGACTAAATCCGCTTAGTTCGGCAAAGCTTATTTTCATTAAGTCGGATTTCAGTTAAAGTACCACGCAATAATTGATTTAAGTTTTTGGATAGAGATAAATGGCTATTAAGTCTGATCGTTGGATTCGCGAAATGAGCGAAAAACACGGCATGATTGAACCGTATGCAGAAAACCAAGTCCGTTATGATGAAAATGGCGAAAAGCTTATTTCGTATGGCGTGTCGAGCTATGGTTATGACGTGCGCTGTGCTCGTGAATTTAAAGTCTTTACCAATGTTCATTCAGCAATTGTTGACCCTAAAAACTTTGACGATAAAAGCTTTATTGATATCGAATCAGACGTTTGTATCATTCCGCCGAACTCGTTTGCACTGGCACGGACAGTCGAATATTTCCGTATTCCACGTAATGTGTTAACCGTTTGTTTGGGTAAATCAACCTATGCGCGCTGCGGTATTATTGTCAATGTGACGCCTCTTGAACCAGAGTGGGAAGGTCACGTTACTTTAGAATTTTCGAATACAACCAACTTACCTGCACGTATATACGCGGGTGAAGGTGTCGCACAAATGTTGTTCTTTGAATCAGACGAAGTGTGTGAAACCTCTTATAAAGACCGTGGTGGTAAATACCAAGGTCAAACCGGTGTGACATTACCGAAAGCTTAATCCTTCGGATTGAGTTTAAAAAAGCGGGCGAATTAGCCCGCTTTTTTGTTGGGTCATTCATCGGAAAATAGACCATTCGGTGGGGAAGTTTTTGCAATTGAGTAATTATTCAGCATAATAAAAAGTTAAGTGACTGGTCTATCACAAGTCTCCATTTAAGGAATAAATGGACAATAACATCAAAGCCAGTTCTTAGGAATAAATATAAGAGAGATGCAGAGCATCTGATAAAAGGAAGGTCGAGATGACTCAATTCACCCAGGCTAAGTTATTCCGCCAGAGTTGCTTAGCAGCCGCAGTCAGCATTTTTGCTGCACCATCTGTTTATGCGCTTCAAGATTTATCAGATGAAGCACTTTCAGCCACAACTGGTGAAGGTGTTGCACTCACTTTAGAGAATTTCAAAATGGTCTTTCAAGGGCCAAATGACCGTTCTACGGCTTCTAGTTATGCGTCTGGTATGGTTGATCCTGGGAAAAACGATACAGGTTTTATTCGGATTATTCCTACAGGTGAAAACTATGAACAATTAGGGCAGCGTGCTTACGATAAAATCTACAAAGCAGCTTATGTTGATGCTTATCAGCAAGGCCGAGTTACGGGCTATAACGGTGTTTATGACTCCACTTTCTTAAGTTCTAAAAGCACCTATGAGACCAATAATGCTACACGTATTACCAATGAAACCATCGCAACATATTCAACAGAATATCGTGGCCGATTAGTACAGTCTTATCTTGAATCACCAACGATGAAGGCATATTACGATCAGCGTTATGCAGATTATTATGATGGTTCATCGGCTGGCTTATCTTTTGAAAACGATGGCACAACGAAAGAATCAATTACACCGTTCTTAAAAGAAAAGTCTCAAGCTGCCGCTTTAAAAAATACCTATGAAATGATTGAGTTACTATACGGTAACAATAGTACGGGTAATTTACCGACCACTTCGACATTTTATAAAAATTATGTCTCAGGAAAAATTACACGTTCAAATATTATTGATACAACAAAAGATGCTCAGTTAAATGCCAAAGCTGCAGAAACCCTCAATCAGTTGGCAACGGACTATGCCAAGCTTGAAGCTCAAAAGGCAAGCGATGCAGCATTAGCAACCGTGAAGAAAAATGCTGAGATTACAGCAAAACAAATTGCTTCGACTGCGACCGTATCGAGTCTCAGATCGAAAGCAGATGTCTTTATATATGGCTTAGCCCTGTCCAATAGCAAAGATAAAAATGGCAAAAGTTCATTAGCAACACGCTATACAGACCAAGGATTTAATTGGGGTACAGCAGAAAACCCATGGCTTTTCCATGCGGGGAATCAAGATGTTGAACAATTTGCGAAAGATAATAAGGGGAATGTTGGTTACTTAGCGATTGAGGCACCATTAAAGAAAATTGCGGCAGATGATGCATCTAACAACATCAAGCTTGGTTTGTGGATGGATGTATTTTCACGGTCTTTAAATTCAAGTAATGTCGTCGATCCGATTACCGGTGCGCCGACCAGTGGCTTAGATAAAGACTATCGTTTACGTACTCAAATTGTTGCGAATGGTTTGAGTTTTAATGGTTCACAAGTTCGAATTTTTCAAACCCTAAAATCAACAAATACCAACTATAACCAAACTTTAGGTTTAGCCAGTTTAATTCGTATTAATACCAATGATCGTGCTGAGTCACTGAGTATCAATGACGGTGATTTGGATGCTCGCGGTATGCGTATCAGTACAGCTGCACGCTCCGAACTGGATGATGGTACTGCAGCGACACCAGCGATGGATCGATCTGCAGCTCCAATCTTTCATGAAACTGAAGGTCTATATTTATATAGCCCAAATATCAATTTAGTTTTAGGAAATATGTATCAGCCCTTTATTGTGGGTTCAGAAGGTCGAAATATTATTCTGGAAGTAACTCGTATTCCAAATGTGCCTTCTATTTACAGTAAAATTTATACCTACTATACGGATATCCCGGGTAATACCACAGGTACATCGGGTTTAACCGCTGCTGACTTTAAAGGTTCAACCTGTAACGTCTATAGTTGTGGTACGGAGTTAAAAGCAAACTCTTCAGATGCGACAGCACTATATCAAGGGCGTAATGCAACACATAGTAGTATTGCAATCGGTACAGTAGAGCGCTTGCCTGGTAATCTGCTGAATGCAAAAAGTACGGATACGGCGACAGGTGTGGTCTTTAAAGGTGTCAATGGACAAAGCACGAATTTAGGATCTGTTGCCATAGATGGCGTATTGATTCAGCACTTAAAAATAAGAACAACAGGGCTGTAGGAGAAATTAAATGTATAAAATTTTATGCGCTGTTGTTTGTGCTGCACTGACACAAACTCATGCAGGCTTAGTGTCTATGGATAATACCGAACTCACTGCTGCAACCGGTCAAGGCGGTGCTGATCTCAGTTGGACACTTTCATTAAACCATCAATACGCCAATGATATGTCGAAAAACAACATTTCTATCATGGATGCGAATGGAAAAACGACTCAAGCTTTTTATGGATATCAATGTTCATCCAATGAGTTTTGTCGCTTAGCACTTGCGCCCAATAATCATGTGGATGCAAATGGTAATAAGAAATGGTTGGTGTTTAAACAGTTTCAAGGAACGTTACAGATCGATCAATTTTCACTAGATGGTGTGACGATTATCAATCGTGAAGGCAATCCACAAACGGCTATGCAGTTGACATTTTATGATGATAAACCATTAAAAATTAGAAATTTAGGTTTTGCTACGTTGGCGGTGGAAACAGGGACGACAGGTAAGGAAGGTTATGAAAATACCAGTACTTATACGACCTATACCGAAAAGAAAGCTGATGGAACAACTTCAACTTTAGCTGTGCCTGATTTTGATCGTGGTTCAGAACAAGGATTTATGGGTGTTAATGTGCATGGCAACATGCACATGAGTGGAAAGTTAAACATCTTCAGTTTTAACTGCACTGGAAATGGTGCAGGTCGCTGTTAATCAGCTTTGACTGAATATAAGGATATTGTGATGAAAAAAATAACAACTTTAACGGCACTCGCAACCAGTATTTTACTTGCTCAACACGCCTATGCTTTTGAAGCGATGACCGATGAAAGCTTGGGTGCAGTTACTGGCCAAGATGGTATTTCGATTACCCATGAAGTTTCTAGAGTCAAAGTTGATCAGTTAAATTGGGTTGACCCAACCGACCAAAATAAGATGAAAATGGGTTTGCACAATGTGCAAATAGATGGCGTTGGGCAAAGCACCATTACATCAAAATTAGATTTTGATGTCGGGACTACGGATGCTGGTGTAGGCATGCGTATAGCTGCGAGTGTCAGCCCATTTACGGCTGTTGCACAAAATATTATGTTGCTGTGTCAAGGTGCAACGTGCCAAACGCCTACACAAAATTTAGGTTCACTTACGATTGCAACATCTTCACCTTTAAAAGTATTACTTGAAACCAGTAATGGTCTATTTAACCGTAATGATACGGCATATATGGAATTTCAATTGCAAAATGCCAGTATTAGTCATGGTATGAATGGACATAGCGTAACCTTAAAGGACTTTAACTTTAACTTTGCTGGTTCAGGTTATATGTATGTCGCAGCTGATGAAGGCATTGTTCTCACCACAAAATCCACAGGGAGCAAAGACCATGCGGTCAATTTGGGGCGGGTAAAGGATACTTCAGATGTACATAGCTCACGTAGCGATGCCACAAACCCCGGCGTTAATATCGATTTACGCTACGGTACCGATGGTGGTGCACAGCGCAATTTAATTCGTATGGGAGCATCGGGTGCTGTCACTAATGCACGAGTTGCCTTAAATGCCAATCAAGAAGGAATTAAAGATTTTGGTCTAGCAACGAAAGCTTCAGGATATGAGTCCGTTGGTTCAGGTGGTTTACATTTAGGTGTGCGCGCGGATTTCACTTCAAAAGATGATCCGAGTCTTGTTGCAGGTCAAGCACCGACAACCTTAGAAATTGGCCATACGGGTATTGGTAGTTATGCCATTGAGTTTTCTAATTTAACGTCTTTAGTTGCTGATAAAAATGCCTATATTGATTTTGGCGATATTTATATCAATACCATTCAAGCAAAAAGCCTTGATTTTCTGGTAAATGATAAATTAAAAGCGACATTAGGTTTAACCAATAATGTTTTAACCCAGAATCTGTCAAATCAAACGGCGGGCGGAAATTTTGCACTAGTGGCGATTCGTGGTATGGATTTTCAGTCCATCGCGCGTACCGCACGATTTATTTCTGATAACTCAATTGCCGCAATTGCAAGTAATGACAACAGTTGGGGGATTGGTATCCCAATTTATAATATGAATGCCAACGTTGCATTATCAGAGAAAAAATACAGTTATAAAAATGCGGCTGAAAAATCAGGTATTGGCTATAACCTTGTAATGAGCACAGATGGTTATGGTGTTGATAAAAAAACAGGAACACCAAGTACAACTTCTATTATTTTGATTGATGGTAAAAAAGGTATTAATGGTCAAGAAGTCAATTATTATGCCGGCTTGCGAAACATCAATGCACTTATTCAATCTGATGGTGTGATTGGTTATGAAAATGATGGCATCTATGTACGTGCAGATAATTTATTGATTGCAGCTAATGCCGAGTTAGCGATTGGTCAACTTCCGGGTTCAACCTATAACTGTGCGACTACAGCTTCTGCCAAATGTGGGATTACAGTACCTTTAGATAATTTCTCTAAACGTGATGATGTGTTGACGAATATTGCGTTTAAACTCGATGGTAAAGGTGAGCTATTTATAGTACCGGGTCTAAATGACAGTGCAGAAAATAATTATTTATCTTTTCGTGGAAGCTTTGAATTTAAAGCATTAACAGATGCTGAAAAGAAAGATCAAAAAGTTATGGGAAGCTATTTAAGTTTGATGAATGAAGATGTAAATGCCAGCGGTGTCGTTTCAGCTTCAAGTATCAATATTAATAAAATGCAGGGTGATCTAGGCTTTGATGCTCGAATTAAAATGAAACAAGATTCGGTAGAGTTTGATAATCAGGTAAAATTCAATCCAACCAATAATATGTCTAAAGCGTTTCGTGCAGAAGTTTCGATGTTAACAAATGGCAATATGCAGAAGATGGCGGATATTGCCCTAACAGGTGGAACAATGCGAAGTACGATGGGGATTACTCCACGCTAGTAAAATTAAATCAATAACAAATAAATAAAATAACGAACAGGGAATTTGTTATGAAAAAGAAGTTAATCAGAGGTTTGATATTCTCGACATTTGCGATGAGTAGCTTATCTCATGCAATGATGGCTTTAGATGATGAAAGCTTATCAAAAGTTGATGGTCAAGCTTTACTCTCCATGGAATATACGCAGGGGTATAATTCTGTGGATGAGAGTGGACAAGCCGTTGACCAATCCAAAGTTGGCTTTTATAAACTTGGTTTGGAAGCTGAAATGGAGCTCAATGCCAATATTAAAAAGCTCCAATTGGGTTGTGGTGGTGCAAATGGCTCAGGTGCTTGTGATATTGATATTGATCATATTTCACTGAGTGGCTTGCCTGCAAATAGCAATTATACGTCGGATGAACGTGCGGCAACTTCAGCTTTGCTGACCAATCCTTTTATCGAAATTGCAATTAAAGATCCGAAATCAGCGGCAACACGTGAAGTGATGGGCTTTCGTTTGAGCGCTGAAAAAATTTCTGGATTAATGACATTAGGTACAGAAAATAGCAATACACCCAATGGTATCAATACCTTTAGTGGTTATATGAAAACAAAAGCGTCTGCGGGTGTTGCAACAACTGCCGAGCGTGTGATGGACTATGCTTCTACGCAGCAATACATTGAAGGGGCTGTTAAGGGGACATTATTTGGTGCTGAAGTTGATCTACCGCTTCACTACAAATCAGATAATTATTCTTTTAATTTAAAATCAACCACGGCTCCTTTTACGATTCCAGCCACTGTTGTAAGTGGGAATCGAATGACAGATGTACAGTTAAAGGGTACAGGAACTGTTGATCGTCTAGATTTTAGTGGTCCATTAGAAGCTCAAATCTCTTTACTCGGTTTAAACATTAATTTGAATAAAGATGTGACGGGGTATCTTACTGGGCTAAAAACCGATATTACGGTAAATCAAAGTTTAGGTTTGATTCACGCACTTTATCTAAATAACCCTGCTTCGCTATCTTTACAAGCTCAAAAAATACTCTGGCCTGGTGCTGCAGTCGCAGCAGAAAGAGGGTGGTGGCTGGCGATGGAAGATGAAGTTGATTTGGGCAGTATTACACCATCAGATAAAGTGGCGATTACGGATGAAGTATTGAAACAAACGATCGCCGGAATTAACCATGACCTAAGTACCAATGTTCGTAACTGTGGAGATTTACTCTTTGGTTGTGTTGCAGGTTCTTCTTTGGATGTTAAAGAGATTAAAAACCCGTCATTAATTGATTTCCCATTAACCAATTTAAAACTGTCTGGACAGGAGTTTCGTTCTAACTGCTTCGGCGGTCTGAAATTCTGTTAAGGCTTAAAATATTTCATATAAAAAATCCCGCACTTAGCGGGATTTTTTATGTTTAGCGCAAATTATTTTGCAATTTTCGCTAAAAGGTCTTCTTTACTGAGGTTGCTTGATTCTTCATCACGGCGACCTTTGTACTCAAATGTACCAGCATCCAAACCTTTCTCGCCAATGACAATACGGTGTGGAATACCTGTTAACTCGATATCAGAGAATTTAACACCAGGACGCTCATTACGATCATCAAGAAGAACATCATAACCAGCAGCAGTTAATTCTGCATACAGTGCTTCAGCTGCTTCCATTGTACGTGGTGACTTATGTGCATTCATGGGCACAATAGCAACTTCGAAAGGAGCAATTGCAGATGGCCAAATAATACCTTTGTCATCGAAGTTTTGTTCAATCGCAGAAGCAACAACACGAGTTACACCAATACCGTAGCAACCCATAGTCACAACGAGAGGTTTGCCATCTTCACCTAAAACTTTGCAGCCAAGCGCTTCAGAGTATTTTTGACCCAACTGGAAGATATGACCAACTTCAATACCACGTTTAATCAAGATTGTACCTTGACCATCTGGAGAAGGGTCACCTTCAACAACATTACGCAGGTCATAAACTTCGGTGAATTGTGCATCGCGTTCCCAGTTTACACCTACAGCATGTTTATCAACTTGGTTTGCACCAGCAACAAAGTCTGAAAGTACAGACGCTGCACGGTCAACAATAACGGTAATGCCTTTTTCGGTTAAGCCTTGAGGGCCACAGAAACCAGCAGTTAAGCCTAAGTCAGCTAATTGTGCTTCAGTTGCAAAAGTTAATGGAGCAGCAATTAATGGGTGTTTTTCTGCTTTAATTTCATTCAGTTCATGGTCGCCACGTAGGAATAAGGCAACCACTGGTGCAGCTTTACCTTCTTCAGCAACACCTAGAACCAATAATGCTTTGACAGATTGAGTAGGGTCTGATTTAAGGAATTCAGAAACCTCAGCAATGGTTTTCTGATTTGGTGTATCAACAATCTCAAGTGCTTTAGTCGGAGCAGCACGTTCACCTACTAATACTGCTTCCGCCATTTCTACGTTAGCAGCATAATCTGACTCTGTAGAGAATGCGATGTCATCTTCGCCGCTAGACGCAAGGACGTGGAATTCGTGTGAACCAGAACCACCAATTGAACCTGTATCCGCTTGAACTGGACGGAAATTTAAACCTAAACGAGTGAAAATTTTGCAATAAGCTGCATACATCTTGTCATAGGTTTCTTGTAAAGAAGCTTGGTCAACATGGAAAGAATAGGCATCTTTCATGATGAATTCACGTGAACGCATCACACCGAAACGAGGGCGGATTTCGTCACGGAATTTGGTTTGTACTTGGTAGAAGTTTGCAGGCAATTGCTTATAGCTTTTCAATTCATTGCGAGCAAGATCTGTAATCACTTCTTCATGTGTAGGGCCAAGTACAAAGTCATTGTTATGACGGTCTTTAAAACGTAAAAGTTCTGGACCATATTGTACGAAACGACCTGATTCTTCCCATAAAGATGCGGGTTGAGTGACAGGCATCAGGACTTGAAGTGAACCAGCACGATCCATCTCTTCGCGGATAATCGCTTCAACTTTATTTAATACGCGAACGCCCATCGGCAGCCAAGTGTATAAACCTGAAGCCAATTTACGAATCATCCCGGCACGAAGCATAAGCTGATGTGAAATAACTTCAGCATCGTTTGGGGTTTCTCTTAACGTTGCAAATAAAAAGCGACTCGCGCGCATGGAAACTGTCCTAAAAAATTAAGCGTTAAAGTGGAGAGTATACAATAAAAAATGAGGTGAACATTTTCCAAAGTCACCTCATTTTAGATTTTGTCATTATGACATGATTTTTTTGGCCTGACGTGCAAGGAAGTTTCGGAAATCATCCAAATAGGTAAAAATCACCGGCACAACCACAAGTGTTAGTAGGGTAGAGGTAATCACCCCGCCAATCACGGCATGTGCCATTGGCGCGCTTTGTTCACCGCCTTCACCTAAACCAAGTGCAAGCGGAACCATACCCATCACCATTGCACTGGTGGTCATTAAAATGGGACGTAAACGGGTTTTACCTGCTTCAATAATCGCTTCATAACGATCTACACCATGATCCATGGCTTTTTTAATAAAGTCGATGAGTAGAATTGCGTTCTTTGTCACCAAGCCCATGAGCATAATAATCCCGATAATGGAAAAGAGGTTCATGGTTGAATTAAATAAGAATAAGGCTAAGAATACCCCAATCAATGATAAGGGCAATGAAGCCATAATGGCTGCAGGGTGAATGAAGCTATTAAATTGTGAACCCAAAACAATATAAATAAATACAATAGAGAGGGTAATCGCTGTCATTGCATAACCCGCAGACTCAGCCATATCTTTATTGGCACCTTGCGTGACAAAACTATAACCTGGTGGCAAGTCGAAGTTTTTCTCTATCTCATTGATTTCGGCACCAATATCACCCGCAGGACGTCCTGCTGTGTTGGCTTCAACCATCACTTCACGTGCCAGATCACGACGGTTAATTTGTGAAGCACCAAGTGTTTCTTCAAAGCTTGCCACACTTGCCAATGGAACTAAAATAGGTAAGCCTGCAGCATCGGTTTTTTGTGATGTGATGTACATGCTTTGAATGTCAGTTGGCAGTCGACGCTGATCTTCAGTGAGTCTTAAATTTACATCATAGGTTTCGCCTTTATCATCCTTCCACGTTGTTACATTATCACCCGCAAGAAGAGGGCGTAATACATTGGCGATTTGATTGACGGATAAACCTAAATCACTGGCTAAAACGCGATTGATATGTACACCTAAGGTCGGTTTAGGTTCTTTGAGTGAGCTTTCTAAGTCGACAATACCGTCGACTTTCGAAATTTCTTTCATGAAGCGGTCAGAAATGCGTTGTAACTCATCTAAGTCTGGTCCTTTAATCGAGATCATAACCGGCTTTTGGCCGCCCGATACTGTTTCATCAGCTGAGGCAATCGAGGTAATGGTAATACCTGCTACATGTTTTAAGCGGGTACGGAATTCATTGTTGAGATCCGTTAAGGTCTGACTACGCTCCGTACGTGGTGAAACAGTGACACGAATGCTAGCATGGTTTTTACCCCGATCAGTGGCACTATTAATTGCACCATAAGTGGCTTTGACTTCTGGATGTTGGCGAATGATACGATCTACTTGCTTAAGCTTAGCCTGCGAATATTCAAGGGTTGCATCAACTGGTGTTTCAAATTTGATCCGAATTTCACCTTTGTCTGGTACGGGTACAAATTCAGTTCCGATCATTTTGGATAAACCTAATGCACCAAATAAAGACGCGACGGCGATTAAAAGGGTAATGAGCCTAAATTTTAAAGCAAGCTTGAGTAATTTTTCATAATGATGGCTTAGGTTGTCGAGCTTGCCCGAAATCCAGTTAAAAAAACGTTTGATTTTACCCGGCTTTTTATTTGGATCTTGGCGCTCTGCCCAGTGAGCAGACAACATGGGGTCAAGGGTGAAACTCACAAACATTGAAATCAGTACAGCGGTACTGACGGTTACACCAAATTGATAGAAGAAACGCCCAATAATGCCGCCCATAAATGCCACAGGTAAAAATACCGCGACAATGGTCAATGTTGTGGCCAATACGGCTAAACCAATTTCTTTCGTGCCGTCGAGTGCAGCGGTGACGTGGTCCTTGCCCATATCGGCATGGCGGACAATATTTTCACGAACCACAATGGCATCATCAATCAGGAGACCGATACTCAGTGAGAGAGCTAGTAGGGTCATCATATTGATAGTAAAACCAAAAATCCAAACAAAGGTGAGGGTACCTAGTAGCGAAATCGGTAGGGTTAAACCTGTAATGGCTGTCGAACGAAATGAGCCGAGAAATAACAATACAATGAGTACCGCAAGTACTGCACCTTCAATAATCGTACGTGCCACGTCTTTAATGCTGCCACGAATACCTTTTGAAGAATCAACCACAATTTCTGCAGTCGTGCCTTTTGGCAATTGCTGTTGGATTTTACTTAAGGTTTTACGGGTATTATCAACCACCTCAATTACATTAGAGTCCGAACTTCTCAGAATGTCGACAGCGACGGCTGTTTTACCATTCAGATAGGCACTCGACTCCATTTCAGCTTGGCTATCTTCTATCTCGGCAATTTGTTTGAGATAAATCGGCGCGCCATTTTTATTGGCAACCACTAAATCTCCGAAAGAATTTGGGTGAATAACCCGAGATTTAATTTCGACCACCAATTCTGAGTTCTTTTGTTTTAAAGTCCCCCCCGGAACTTCAATATTTTCAGATTTTAGGGTGTTTATAACTTGGTCTATCCCAATCCCGAAACTTTGTAATTTTTGTGGATTTACTTGTATCCGAATTTGACGCTGCGCATCGCCCAATAAATTGACCGTACCAACACCGGGAACCGTTCTAAGCTGTGGCACAATCCGTTGATTCAGATAGGAACTCAAATCACGTAAAGACATGTCCTTCGATTCAAAAACAATCGACATAATCGCACTGGCAGTAGGGTCGTAGCGTTCTACAATCGGGTCATCAATTTCATCACGAAATTGTGCGGTTACTGGTGCAATTTTATCTCGAATATCCTGTGCAGCTACAGAGGACGAGACATCTAGATTAAATTCGACAATAACCGTGGATAAACCTTCACTGGACTGTGAAATGACTTGCTTGAGGCCTGAAATCGTATTGATCTGATCTTCAAGTTTCTTAGTGATTTCAGATTCGACAGACTCAGGAGAAGCACCCGGATAGTTGGTGTAGACTACAACAAAAGGGAAGTCGACATCAGGAAACTCTTCAACACCCATACGTTGCCAAGAAGCAAGTCCTAACACCATCAGACAAAACATCATCATGATGGTGAAAACAGGATATTTCACACTAATTCGGGTTAACCACATAACAACTGTCCTGCCTTATTCTTTTAATTTTGGCTGATACTTACATCTTGTTTGATATCTGAATCATTAAATTTAATTCGGCTGATCAGATCGCTATTTTGTAAGCCCTGAACAATCGCGGTGTTATTGCTATAACTCTGATTCAAAATTTGTACAGGTACTTTGGCAATTTTATTTTGACGAATGACCCAGACGTAAGGTTTATCTTTTAGACTTTGGATGGTGTCGAGTGGAATTTTTTGGCCTGAAATATTATCCGTGCCTAAGATGTGGCCTTCGACAAAAGCACCAATACTTAATGAAGTAATAGTTTCATTTGGGGCTGCAAAAAATTCAATTTGACGACTGGCTTGATCGGCAATCGGTGAAATCCGGCTGATTTGTGCTGTGAGTAAATTGCTATTACCTTGGATGCTATATTCAATCTTTTGTCCAATTTTCAGTGCAGCTTGCTGATCACTTGGTAATTTGGCTTGAATTTCTAATTGGTCTGGATTGACAATTTCAAAAAGGGTTTGTCCGGCAGCAACCGTTTGTCCCGGTTCAACATCACGTTTGGTAATCACGCCTTGGATAGGGCTATAAATGGTACCATCTTGATTGGCTTTTCGCGCAATATCGACATTAGCTTGTTGGGCACGAACATTTTCCATTTGAGCTTGGTAATCGACACGACTTTGTTCAAACTCTACTTTGGAAATAAAGCCTTGATTCAGCAAACGCTGTTTACGTTCCATCATCAGTTTAGCTTGATTGGCTTGAGCTTGCGTTGATGCAAGGTTTGCTTGAGATTGAGCAAGACGTGCGGCATTGTCTTGATTATTTAAACGCACCAACACTTGGCCTTTGCTGACACGTTGTCCGACTTCTGCATTAACATTGGTTGCAGTCGCAGTGACTTGGGCTTGAATACTGCTCTGATTGACCGCCCGAATGGTACCTGTAAAGGCTGTTTTTGAAATGGCGTTGCCTTGTTCGATCGTGACCAGATCTTGTTGAATCAATTCAATCTTATTTTCTGGTTTAACACTTTGCTGCGGATCTTCTTTTTGACATGCAGCCAAAGTCAGGCTTATGCAAAGCAGGCTAAGCTTTAAAAATGGGGATGATTGCTGTGCAGAGTGCATAATGGTCCTTATATCAGCGGTCTACAAAAGCAATTGAATAACAAGTTTATTCCATCGCTTTTAAACGCGTAATAATTCTGTCGTATTCAGCTTCTGTATTTCGATAGCGAGTTTGTAACGATTGAATGTATTCTTTTTTTGCTACCATATTTTTTTGATTATTATCCAACATTGTTTTTAATTTTGCCGGAACGGTTTCACCTTTTCGAAAATGTTCACGTTCTTGGCGAACAAATAATACACGATCATTTTGTAATTGTTTTAATTGTTCTTGTTCAAACACGATCTGTTTACGTATACCAGTCAGTGCATCACGCTTTTTGATGGCCGCAGTTCGGCTATTGGTATAGGCTTTTTTAAGTTTGATATCTGATGCTTGCTGACGTGCTTGGGCAGCACGCTGAGGAGCTTGTCTAACATCAGCTTCAGCATTGTAGGGGCGGTTACGTTTAATCACTTGCATATTTTGATCAAGTGCTTCATAACCATAGCGGATGTGATTTGGTGTCACATTGGTACTGATGTTTGCTACACCTTTACTGTCATAGTAACGATACCAAGTCGCCTTTTGTGGTTGCTGTATATTGGTTGGTGCAGCAAATAAAAGCGGGGTATAAGCCAGTAAACAAGTCGTCAGAATGATTTTTTTTGAGAAATGTTTAAGGCCAATCAAGTGAATTTTTTTTGTAAGCGGACTCAACCTTGTACTCCCCAGTTTAAAGTTGACTAAATTACTTATTTTAAAGTAATAATCTTGCTATAATATGCTTAATTAAGATAATTAAATACTATTCCAAGTTAAAAAAAAATCGTTGGTCATTGGAAAGTGTGAAGCAGTTAATAAAAACAAGAAATCTTGTGTGTTTGCGCAGAAAATGTTCATTGAAAACGCAAGTAAAGATATGTTAAAAATGTTCACAACTTGTAAATAATAATGCTGCTAACTTAATTGTTTGTACATCCTCAATGGGTAGGGTCAATAAATGGACGATAAATTCCAAAATCTAAAAGTCATGGTAATTGATGATTCAAAAACCATTCGTCGTACGGCCGAAACGCTGCTTCAGCGTGAAGGATGTGAAGTAGTCACTGCTGTAGATGGTTTTGAAGCACTTTCAAAAATTGCAGATGCGAATCCAGATATCGTATTTGTCGATATAATGATGCCACGTCTAGATGGCTATCAAACTTGTGCCCTGATTAAAAACTCTCAAAATTATCAAAATATTCCTGTGATTATGCTTTCAAGTAAAGATGGTTTATTTGATCAGGCGAAGGGTCGTGTTGTAGGTTCTGATGAATACTTGACTAAGCCATTCAGTAAAGATGAATTGCTGAATGCAATCCGTAATCACGTTACAGCTTAATTAGATTTTTTATTTTTTGGGGAAAAAGCATGGCACGTATCCTAATCGTTGATGATTCACCAACAGAAACTTTCCGTTTTAAAGAAATTTTAGGTAAACACGGATTTGAAGTGATTGAAGCTTCAAATGGGGCAGATGGGGTGACAATGGCTCAAGCTGAGTTACCAGACTTGGTCTTAATGGATGTGGTAATGCCGGGTGTGAATGGATTCCAAGCAACACGTCAAATTGCACGTGGTGCGACCACCAAGCATATCCCGATTGTCATTGTAAGTACCAAAGATCAGGCAACTGACCGTGTTTGGGGTAAACGCCAAGGTGCTTCTGATTATCTAACTAAACCTGTAGACGAAAAACAATTAATTGATGTGATTAAGCAACACCTCAATGCAGGATAAAGCTCTATGGCAGCAAATGGATTTATCGAATTACTTCGAATCGCAAAACGAGGAAACAAAAACTACGTTTCCACTGAAAATGAAGTAAACCGATGGTCAGGCATTGCTTTTGAGATGATGGGGCAATATTACGTTGCTCCTTTAGGTGAAGTAGCTGAAGTGATCTACCCACCAAAATATACGCCAGTTCCCAATACCCAACCTTGGGTGATGGGATTAGCCAATATTCGGGGACGCTTACTTTCTTTGTCTGACCTAGCACAATATATAACCGGTCATCGAAGTAGTTTTTCACCCACTCAAAAAGTTTTATGTATTAGTCATAATGACCATTATGTCGGTTTAGTAGTCGATCAAGTTTTGGGTATTCAACACTTTAATAAGAAAAGTTATTTTTCTAAACATAATGAGTTGGATCGAAATTTGCAGGAATATTGTCAGGGGTATTTCCACCAGCATAACCAGCAGTGGAATGTATTTCTCTTCAGTCGTTTACTGCAAAATCCCAAATACATGAACGCATCTATAAAATTTATAAATTAATTGTCGCGCACGAACGAAAGAAGGCGTAATCGGGGAGAAGCTGAATGGGCTTTAAACTTAAAAAGAAAAATACGGGTGAAAGCACCAGTGGTCGTAAAGGCGGTAATGCTTTTCTGGCAAAACTGCAATCACAGACAGATCAATTATCTCGAGTTTTTGGTGATAGTGAAAAATCCAAACCATTTATTTATGGTGCGATTGGTTCATTAGTACTGGCAACGATTATTTTATTATACCTATTCTATAGCGTTCCTCGCGGTAACCAATTAACGCAAAGTTTGGGTGAACTCCGTCTTCTTTCGCAAACAATTTCGCGTCAAGCAACTGAGGCAACTGCATCAGGTACTGAAGATGCAATGAAAAAATTAATTGCCTCTCAAGATTCGTTCAAAGAAAACTTAGAAACTGTAAAAGACATTCATGCAAATACAGATGCGCTGAAATCTGTAGATACGCAGTGGGCTGAGGTTTCAAAAAGTATTGACTTGATTACTTCGCAACAAAAAATCATTAATAAGTTATATGACACGAACATCGCGATTGGTGAAACCATTCCGGGGATTCAGGCTGAATATAACTTGATGGTCGACCAAATGGCACGTCAAGACATGCCTTCGAATCAGGTGGTTATTGCGAAAAACCAGGTATTCATTGCTGAACGTATTTTACGTTCGATCAGCTCGGTGCTTTCAGGTTCTGATAGCTCACGTGAGTCTGCGGATGACTTTAGTGCCGATACTGAAACCTTCGGTTTGTACTTAAATGCCCAATTGGATGGTAGTACAGAGCTTGGTGTACAACGTATTGAAAGCCCTGAATTACGTGAGTCACTTGAAGGCATTAAAGCTGAATATGACGATGTATTAAAATCAGCGGCTGCGACAATTTTGAAAAACTCAACGCAAATTGTGAACGTACGTAAAGCATCTTCACAAATTTTTGCTGAGTCAGACAAATTGTTGGACAACTTAAATCAATTGTCTTCTAGCACAGGCTTGAAAACCATTTTACCTGCGGTACTGTTGATTCTTGCTTTAACAGCCTTCTTGATCTGTGTGTTCAAACTTCTTTCTTTACGTGGTCAATCGGATAAATTCCGTGTAACCCGTCTTCAAGAAGAATATGACCGTAACCAGAACGCGATTTTACGTTTACTCGATGAAATTGCCGATCTTGCAGACGGTGACTTACGTTCGTATGCGACGGTATCTGAAGACTTTACGGGTGCGATTGCCGACTCGATTAACTTCGCAATCGACCAATTACGTGACCTTGTATCGCGTATTACAGAAACTTCTCAAGAAGTTGCACAATATACGGCAAATACGCAGGGTATTACCAACCAGCTTGCAGAAGCATCTGAACATCAGGCGCAAGAGATTGCTGGTGCATCTGCCGCGATTAACGAAATGGCAATGTCGATTGACCAAGTATCTTCGAACGCTGAAGAATCAGCTGTCGTAGCAGAACGTTCTGTACAAATTGCTGCAAACGGTGCAGATGTCGTAAACCGTTCAATTGAAGGTATGGACACGATTCGTGAACAGATTCAGGAAACTTCAAAACGTATTAAACGTTTGGGTGAGTCTTCACAAGAGATTGGTAATATTGTCGCATTGATTAACGATATTGCCGACCAAACAAACATCTTGGCATTAAACGCAGCAATTCAGGCGTCGATGGCGGGTGAAGCAGGTCGTGGTTTCGCCGTGGTAGCGGATGAGGTACAGCGTCTTGCGGAACGTTCAGCGTCTGCAACCAAACAGATTGAAGGCTTGGTAAAAACCATTCAAACGGATACCAACGAAGCCGTAATTTCAATGGAACAAACGACTTCGGAAGTTGTACGTGGTGCGAACTTGTCTAAGGATGCCGGCGTAGCACTGGATGAAATTCAGTCTGTATCGGGTAACTTGGCGAAACTGATTGCAAACATTTCGGATGCTGCAAAACTTCAGTCTGCTTCAGCAGGTCATATTGCGACAACGATGAACGTTGTACAAGAAATTACCTCGCAAACCACCAGTGCAACATTTGATACTGCACGTTCGGTATCTGAATTGGCGAACATGGCTGAATCATTACGTGAATCTGTATCTGACTTTAAACTCCCAGAGTAAGTCAGGCGCAAACCTGGAGTACCTTAGCTGCGGCTAGGGTACTGCACCGATTACAGATAACACATCGATAAGGTGAACTTAACGTCACAGTTAAGTCTTAGGTGATGGTTACAATTAAGTTTGAGCAACCTTCTTGGTGGCAAAACATAAGAAGCCTTAGCTATGAAAGAAATATTAAAAAATTTAGTTGAAACAACTACGCTTCCTGAAGATAGTTATCTTGATCAAGATGCAGAAATTTTAGAGATTTTTGTTGAAGAAATAGAAGAAATCTTTGAAGAACTGGCGGGTTTATTTACAACTTGGTTGGAAAATCCACAAGATAAAGACACTTTAACGACGATTCGTCGTCATTTCCATACCCTGAAAGGTTCAGGTCGTATGGTCGGGGCAAAATCGGCGGGTGAAACTGCATGGGCAGTTGAAGATACACTGAATCGTGTCATTGCGGGTTCAGTACAGTTAACGCCGACCGTTCAAAAGTTTGCACAAACAGTTTTAAATGTTTATCAATATAAGCTCTATCCACGGTTTAAAAATGTTGCCGAATTGGATGTAGACTTACGTCCATTGGTTTTAATGGGGCAACAATTACAACAAAATATTAGCCTTGAGCCTGCACTCGAAGAATTATTAAAACTGGCAGATCAATTAAAATCTGAAGATGGTGTCACTGGTTTAGAACTGACTGATGTTGAAGCTACAGCACCTGTAGAAGTGCTTGAAAGTACGATTGATGTGGTTGTTGAATCAGAACCTGCTCCTGAACAAGTGGATGCAGATGCATCACTGGTCGAAGAGACTGTGAGCATTTTTATTGAAGAAGCTGAAGAACATCTACAAACGATTGATCAGTTCCTCCAATCAGATGACAGTAAATCACAAGACTATAATGGCTTGATTCGCGCGCTACACACCTTACGTGGTAGTTCGTCAATGGCGCAAATCGAAGAGATTTTTGAAGCCAGTTCAAAAGTTGAAAACTTATTCAAAACCTTATTACAAGACGAAATCGTATCGAGCTCGAAAGAAACTGCTTTATTGATTCAATATGCTGAATTTGTTCGTGATTATTTGCACGTGCTGCGTTCAGGGGATAAGACAAATCTTGCATCTATTTATGAAACCTTCAAAGCTGCTTGGGATGATTATGGTTTTGCTAGCCAAGATCAATTGGCGCCTGAAGATAATCCGCAAGGTTTGGTTTCTAAGCTAATCGAATTAAATATTGATCAGTTATTGGATGCTGAATTTGAGTTTGATAAACGTGCCCTTGCTGAATTCCCAGACTATATTCAACAGCTCAGTCAACAAGCTTTAGAGTTGATCAAACATACGGATAATCGTGCGTCTGTTGGAATCCATGATTTCACAACTCAACTGCGTGCAGCATATCAGTCTTTAGTTGAAAAGCCTGAATTACTCCATGCTGATTATGGCTATGAGTTATTTGCGCAAGCACATCAAGAGTTTATTCACTTATTTGACACTTTAGCTGCAGGTCAGCGTGTAGTGTTAAGTGAAGCGGTTCAACGTTTCTTAAATGAGCTGACTGCATTTGTTCAACAAGACATTGAAGCAGTTGCAGCGACGACAACACCAGAAGCCCATGTAGTTGCTGAACCTGTTGCCACTGTAGAAGATAAAGCCGCTGTTCCAAATACAACAGCAGTAGACTTTGCACAATTAAGTCAGCGTATTCAACTTGATCATCAACAGATGCAAGCGGCGGATGCGAATAATGACTTTGATGAAGATCTTTTAGGGATCTTTATTGAAGAGGCTGAAGAATTATTGGTGGGGATTGACCAAGACCTCAGTACTTGGACGCGCGATCAAACCAATACTTCAGCTTTGAATAATTTAATGCGTTATTTGCATACCCTAAAAGGTGGTGCAAATATGATTGCCGCGTCTCATGTGGGTTTAATTTCGCATGAATTGGAATCGATTTATGAGCGTATTATTCGTCAGCAAATTTTGATTACCCCTGCGTTAATTCAAATTATTCGTTTGGTGCAGGATGATATTTCAGATCGTATTCAAACCATTCGTGACCAAGGGATCGACTACCCTGCGAATAATGTGATCGATATTCTCAAGAATATTCAGTCAATTGTGGCAGGAGAGCGTTCAGAAGCTGTTGCATTGGCTTCGACCGATTCTATTTTAGCTGAAACTGAACAAGCAGCAGTAGAACAAGATGTATCGGTGTTAGAGCCGATGGATGTTGCTGTAGACACAGCAGAAGCAGTGGTTGAAGCTCAAACGACTGCTCACACTGAGTCCGCTGTTGAACATCTTGAACATGCGGTTGCTGAACATGTTGAGCATCCAGATGATGATCTACGTTCGGTCATGGAAGAAACCTTCCTTGAAGAGTCTGAGGAAATTCTTGAACAAGCCGTTCAATTATTAAATCAATGGACTGAACAACGTAGTGACCGTAACGTATTGCTTCAATTACAACGTGCTGCCCACAGTATTAAGGGTGGTGCGCGTATGGTTGAAAATGAACCTGTTGCCGCAATTGCGTATCAACTTGAGACGACGTTTGAGCATTTTGCGGTTCATCATTTCAACTCAAATGCATATGACGGCTTAATCAAAACGACGTTGGCATGGTTAAAAGAAGCAATCTTCAACCATGACTATAGTAATTTTGACAGCATCAAATTGAGCTTAGAATCCATTCAGTATGTGGATGTTACGGTTCAATTGCCAAACCGTGTTGCAGAATTAGAACAAGGTATTGTCAGTAAAGGCTTTGAATTTATTCAAGGTGATGGTGTTGAACCTCCATCTATGTTGGGTGAATGGTCTGAAGCTAATTCTTCTGATAACAGTAATGAGATGATTCGTATCTCGGCTGATCTCGTCGAGAAGATGATTGACTTATCAGGCGAAAACTCGATTAACCGTTCACGTATTGAGATGGACTTAGGTCAGCTAGGCAATACTTTGAATGAAATGGAGTTAGCAATTAAGCGACTTGCTGACCAGTTACGTCGAATGGATGGTGAGCTTGAGTCACAAATTATTGCCAAACATGGTTCTGAAAATTCACGCTATGCGGATTTCGACCCATTGGAGATGGACCAATATTCATCGATTAACCAATTGTCAAAATCTCTAGCCGAATCTGCGTCGGATTTGGTTGACTTCAAGAGTACTTTGGCAGAAAAAATCCGTGATGCGGAAGGTTTGTTATTACAACAATCACGTATTCAGTCAGAAATTCAAGAAAGTCTGATGCGTACCCGTTTGGTGCCATTTGATCGTTTGTTACCACGTTTACAACGTATTGTGCGTCAAACCTCTTCGACCTTGAACCGTCCTGCAGAATTGATTGTTCAAAATACAGAAGGTGAATTGGACCGTACGATCTTAGAGCGTTTGGTGACACCATTTGAACATATGCTGCGTAATGCGGTCGACCATGGTTTAGAAGATACTGCTGACCGTTTGGCTTTAAAAAAGCCAGAAGTAGGTAGCATCGTCTTGAACATTAGTCGTCAGGGTACTGATGTACTGGTGTCTTTCAGTGATGATGGTAAAGGGATTGATGAAACCAAAATTAAAGACAAAGCCTTAAAACTTGGTTTAATCAAAGCGGATCAGTTCCTCGATAAACAAGAAATCTTGCAATTGATCTTCCATCCAGGTTTCTCAACGGCACAATCGGTAACGCAAATTTCGGGTCGTGGTGTTGGTCTGGATGTGGTGCAAAGTGAAATTAAAGCCTTGGGTGGTCATGTTTCCGTTGAGTCTGAGTTAGGTAAAGGGACGACCTTTACCATTCGTGTACCAACCACAGTAGCGGTCAGCGATGCCTTGATGGTGAAAGCGGGCGATCAGCAATATGCGATTTCATTAGCGCAAATTGAACGTATTGTCCGTATTGCACCTACGGCACTCGAAACTTACTTCAATAGTAAGGATGACATGTTTAAAATTGACAACACCAATTACAAACTACGTTATCTATCAGAGTTTGTGGGTAATCAGCCAATTCCACGTTTAAATAATGTCGGCCATTCATTGCCTGTACTACTAATTAAAGGCAACAGTGGTCAAACCATTGCTTTATTGGTCGATCAGCTGGTGGGTTCACGTTCTCAAATCGTGGTGAAACCAATTGGTCAACAATTTACCAGTGTAGCCGCGATTGCAGGTGCCACGATTCTAGGTGATGGTCATGTATGTTTGATTTTGGATGGGCAAAATATTGCACGTCAAATTCAAACTACGCAGCGTGTTAAACATTCAGCTGAACAGCGTGATTTGGGCCGTCAAGCCAATGCGCGTCGTTTAGTGATGATTGTCGATGACTCGGTAACTGTACGTAAAGTGACTTCACGCTTACTTGAACGTCAAGGTTATGACATTGTGACAGCGAAAGATGGTGTGGATGCAATTGAGCAGCTTGAAAATGTCCGTCCAGACTTGATGCTACTCGATATTGAAATGCCACGTATGGATGGTTTCGAAGTGACAAACTTAGTTCGTCACCATGACATTCACCGTGAGCTGCCAATCATTATGATTACATCACGTACAGGTGAAAAACATCGTGAGCGTGCATTTAGCTTAGGTGTGACTCACTAT
Source organism: Acinetobacter sp. YH12138 (assembly GCF_015218525.1). Classification (NCBI taxonomy): domain Bacteria; kingdom Pseudomonadati; phylum Pseudomonadota; class Gammaproteobacteria; order Moraxellales; family Moraxellaceae; genus Acinetobacter; species Acinetobacter sp. YH12138. Next base: position 789,835 of record NZ_CP048670.1, read on the forward strand.
ATGGGTAAACCATTCCAAGAAGCTGAATTGCTTGCCAATATTGAAGCTTTAATTGCAGAAAAGCAGGGGTAATCTATGAGCCAAAATACTGTTTCTCAGATTGTCAGCGATAAAATTGATCAACAGGAACTGCAACATCTCATTACGGTATCTACCGGGTTTATCGATGCATATATCATTGATTGTCATGGTAAAGAGCCAATGTTGTTGCCACAAAATATTGTGCTATCAGCGCTCGATAGTGCAACCAAGGTTCCTTTTGTTGAATGGCATGAATTGAAATTGCCTGTTTTCTCAGTCAATGATCCTGCCAAAAATCAGGGTGTGGCTTTGGTGATTGAAGGCGATGATGTTGGACAGCGTTTTGCACTGATGTGTAATGAAATGCCGAAAACCATTCGTCTGCGTATTTCTGAAGTGGTTGATGAAGAAAAAGCCGTGAAAGACGCCAATATTTTCCAATATGTACGCATGGCCGATCAGGTATTTCATATTCCAAATTTAGCCAATATTCAAAACAGCATTGGGCTTCAAGCGGCTTAATATTTGCAAAAAAGAGATATAAAAAAGGAACTCTATGGAGTTCCTTTTTTATATCTTTACGGGAAATGTTTAGGCCAAAAGATTTTCTAAAATCTTTTCGTAAATTTCAGAAAGCGGCTCTAGTTCTGCTACATTGACGTGTTCATTTATTTGGTGAATCGTGGCATTTAAAACACCCAGTTCAAGCACCTGCGCACCTGTAGGCGCAATGAATCGACCATCAGAAGTACCACCACTGGTCGAAAGTTCTGTTTCTGTTCCTGTAACATCTCGAATGGCGTCACGTGCGGCATTTACTAACTCACCTACAGGGGTTAGGAATGGAAGACCAGATAACGTCCATGAGATGTCATATTCAACGCCATGACGATCTAGAATTTCCAAGGTACGTGCTTTGAGTTCATCTGCCGTTACTTCAGTTGAATAACGGAAGTTAAACAGTAGATTCATCGTGCCCGGAACAACGTTGGTTGCACCTGTACCGGCATTGATATTGGAAATTTGGAACGACGTTGCAGGGAAGTATTCGTTGCCATTGTCCCACACGGTATCGCAAAGCTCGGCCAATGCTTTTGAAGCAGTATGGATTGGATTGATTGCTAGATGTGGGTAAGCAACGTGCCCTTGTTTACCCTTAACTGTTAAATTGGCATTTAGCGAACCACGACGACCATTTTTAACAATATCACCGAGTGTGTTGGTGCTAGATGGTTCACCTACCAGACACCAAGTCATTTTTTCATTACGCGCTTCTAAAGTTTCAACAACTTTGACTGTCCCGTTGATCGAAGGACCTTCTTCGTCAGAGGTAATGAGAAATGCAATAGAACCTTTATGATTTGGATGCTTCGCAACAAAACGTTCTGAAGCCACAACCATAGCTGCCAACGCAGTTTTCATATCTGCGCTGCCACGACCATACAGTTTACCGTCGCGAATTTCAGGAAGAAATGGGTCAGAACCCCATGCATCCAAGTTACCCGTAGGTACTACATCAGTATGACCTGCAAAGCAAAATACTGGTGCTTCAGTCCCTTTACGTGCCCAAAGATTATCTACATCATCAAAACGCATATTTTCAATGTTAAAGCCAATCTTGGCTAAACGTTCCGCCATAATGTTCTGGCAGGTATGGTCAATCGGTGTTACCGAAGGTTGGCGCAGTAATTCTAGGCTGAGATCAAGAGTTGCTGTTGAGGTCATGCTAAATACAGAAGTCAAAAATGTCGCAATATAATAGGCGAATCAACAAGCGAAGGGAAATTTAGACGTAAAAAAACCCTATTTAAAAAATAGGGCTCTTTTATAAATTCTTGGGAAAGAAATTAATTGCGGCGAATTTCTTCCGAAGTTTTCTCAGCAGTATTGGTTACAGCATCTCCAGCTTTAGATACGTCTTTACCAACACCTTTTACTGTATTACAACCTGTCAATACGAAAGCAACCATAAGTGATGCAGCTAAAATTTTTTTCATTGAATGTAATCTCCATTATGAAAGAATAATTTTTAGAGGACTAAATTATTCTGTTGTGAGATTTAGATTAAAAAATAGGCTTATTGAACAGTAGGTAGTTTTTATGGTGGTTGAGTAAATAAATGTAATTATCTACTAGGCTTTATATTTAGTATTCTGCCATTTCAAGTGGTTTGAGGCAAAATTAAGCGTGGTAATCTATACATATAATAGCTTTCATCACTGTCCTTTTTATATAAACCATCTGTCCACCAATGTGCAGTTTTATTTGTGGGTTGCTGCTGTGCGCAGATCCATTCATGTCGTTGTAGGCGATAGAAACCTTGACTTATGGACGGAATGACATGTCCCCATTGACCTATTCTGCGCGCAGGATTGACCCAGTTTGGCAATGTGTTGGTACACTGAATAGGTAAATATAATTGACCCTTTAAAACGCAATAGCGTTGTTGAATCTGCTGCCCAAGTGCTTCATCAAATTGGAATTGTTTTTGGGTAAAATGATTAAGCTTTCGAGCCAAAGTATCACTACGATTTAAGCCATACCAATAGGGTAATTGAAAATCGCGCTCTGCTAGATAGTATTTTAAAGCCACTTCCCAATGTTCAACTTCACCACTTTCAGTATTTTTTAAAACAAAGTCGAGTTCACCTACTGTACGAGGGCCGTCAATTTTTTGAATGCTATGTCCGAGTAACTGGTAGGGATGGTATGGGTGATCGAGAAGCCAAAACCATATAAACATTTCGAAACGTAAACCAAGGCGAGTACTTTTTAATTTTTGTAAAAATTCTACTAATGCACTTGGGTGTTGTTCGAGTTGTTTTAAACGGGGAAGGTAGGCTTCAAAATGTTTTTGCCAAAGCTCGTTTGAATGAAAATGAAAGGGATAGCGGATTTCGAGTTCATTGGGAATTTGCTGCAGAATATTTGGGCTAGCAATACAGAAAGCTAATTGGCGAACTAAGGGCTGTTTAAATTGCAACCATGGCTCAAAATAAGACGACGTTGTCGGGGCTACAGCCATATTGAAACCTTTTGAATAATGCAGAATAACAACGGATAATTGTTAAAAACATCTTATACTACCTGAATTGAAAGTTCAGGGTAGCGGTATGAAGACGTTGTTTTGGCGAAGCTTAGTGGTTGTCTTTGTCATTTTAGGCTTTATAGGGGCTTTATTGCCGGGAATGCCCACGACAGTCTTCTTAATATTAGCGGCATGGGCGGCTTCAAAAGGTTGGCCTCAAATGGATGCTTGGTTGTTGAATCATCCTAAATATGGGCCAACCTTACGCGCTTGGCGCGAAAATGGCACAGTCCCACGCAAAGCAAAATGGTTTGCATCGATCATGATGTTTGTGAGTGGTCTGATTATGCTTTTTACATCAGCACCGATTGCCGTCAAGATTTTCACTGACTTAACCATGTTGATTGTTGGCATTTGGTTATGGACACGACCAGAGCCAAATAAGATTAGAACTATTGAAACATCGCCGCAGACACAACCACAAGATAAAGATAAGCAGAAAGAGCAAGAGCATGTCTGAATATACCCAAGATCAAGCAGATATCCTGATTAACTTGAAAGATCAAACTTTAACTTTGCCGAAACTGAATAAGTTTTACCTCATTTCATCGGGTAAAAATGGCATTGGTGAGCAGGAAAATAGTGGAAAGACGCCACGAGGCTGGCATCAAGTGGCTGAAAAGTTTGGTGGACAACATCCTCAAAATGCAGTTTTTAAAGCACGTCAGTGGACCGGAGAGGTTTACGACGAGCAACTTGCTGCATCACACCCTGATCGGGATTGGATTTTATCTCGAATATTATGGCTCAGTGGCTTAGAACCCGGCTTTAATGCAGGTGAGGGCTGTGATACTTATCAACGTTATATTTATATTCATGGCACACCAGATCGCGAGCCTATGGGTATACCGATGTCACATGGTTGTATTCGCATGCGAAACAGCGATGTTATAGAACTTTATCAATTGATTCCATTAAATGCGCTGGTTTACATCACTGAACATTGAACACGTCGTTAAAAGCACAAGCCATGAAAGCCGAAGTTCATGACATCAAACCATGGTTTGAAGAATTAAAGTGAGTTTGAAAGGCGTTTTTTGTCAGAAGTAATACACGCAAACTAACAGAAAATCGTGTTTGAATGTATTTTGTACACTGTGGTGTTTTAGAATGTAGTGTATGTGATGAATTAATCGTCGGTTCGCTGAATGATTAGTTATGAGTCCACGCGAAAAACTGTTTTTTATGTGAATGATGCAGAATATAAGTCATATTTTTAGTAATAAATTTACAGGTTTATAGCTAAAAAATGTTCAAAAATACTGATTTTTCCGCAATATAACTTATTTTTTAATCACTCAAACAGAAAAAGTGGAAAAGAGTTAGAAAAGCGTTTGACAGACCGTGAGGATTCTCTATAATGCACCTCATCAAACGATGAACATGTTTTGAAAAGGGCGCTTAGCTCAGTTGGTAGAGCGTCTGCCTTACAAGCAGAATGTCGGCGGTTCGATCCCGTCAGCGCCCACCAAACCTTTTCAGCGTTAAGATATTTAGAGTGCAGCGGTAGTTCAGTTGGTTAGAATACCGGCCTGTCACGCCGGGGGTCGCGGGTTCGAGTCCCGTCCGCTGCGCCACTTTGAATCTTAATTCGTTTGAACCACAATAGCGACATTGTGTAAGTGCAGCGGTAGTTCAGTTGGTTAGAATACCGGCCTGTCACGCCGGGGGTCGCGGGTTCGAGTCCCGTCCGCTGCGCCATTTACATGATAGACCTTTTGAGGGCGCTTAGCTCAGTTGGTAGAGCGTCTGCCTTACAAGCAGAATGTCGGCGGTTCGATCCCGTCAGCGCCCACCATATTTTTTGCGATGCAGCGGTAGTTCAGTTGGTTAGAATACCGGCCTGTCACGCCGGGGGTCGCGGGTTCGAGTCCCGTCCGCTGCGCCATTACAAAGAATATAATTGTTGTACCCTTTAAGGGCGCTTAGCTCAGTTGGTAGAGCGTCTGCCTTACAAGCAGAATGTCGGCGGTTCGATCCCGTCAGCGCCCACCATATCTTTTAAGATATAGGTTGTGTTTCGAAAGAAACTACGTGATGCAGCGGTAGTTCAGTTGGTTAGAATACCGGCCTGTCACGCCGGGGGTCGCGGGTTCGAGTCCCGTCCGCTGCGCCATTTATCTTAAAAATCTCTGTTCAAGAGAATGCCTTTAGAAAAATCTTGGATTTTTCTCTTGCGCTCAGACAAGGCTTCGCTTTGTTACTCTTCGCTCAGGGCGCTTAGCTCAGTTGGTAGAGCGTCTGCCTTACAAGCAGAATGTCGGCGGTTCGATCCCGTCAGCGCCCACCATATTCTTCTATAGAAACTTCTTTATCCAAAAGCTTGCCTAAATTTTCTGATTTACATAAAATCCGCTCTATAATAATTTTAATATTGTATGTGATCTATGAGAAATCCATATCAGCGCAAGGCAGCGTCTAAAACTCAAACTACAAATTACAATCCTCAAGAAACCTATAAACAATTTATTGAAAATATGGTCGCTCAAGGTAGCGTGATTGCGTTATATCAAGATGGTTGGGCACTTTGTGCGACACCTACAGGTCAGCGTTCCTTCGCTATTTGGCAAAACCGTGGTTTGGCACGTTTATTAATTAAAGATAATTGGTCCAATTATGAAATTCAGGAAATTTCATTAAAAGACTTTATTGAAAAAGTCATTCCGTTTTTACGCAGCGAGAGCACTACGGTATCTTTAGATTTGACCCCAGAAGGGCAAAATATTTTGGTTGCGCCTGAAAAGATGCTATTAGATATTAAAAATTATTTATATCAAGTCTATCAACAGCGCCCAGAAATTTTTGAAAACCTTAAAATTCCTTTGCCACGTAACATTCGTTTAAATTAATTGTTTATTCACAGCATAAAAAGCCCTTGTTTACTGATCAAACAAGGGCTTTTTTTAATATTCATTGAGTACAAAACCGCTCAAAAAGGCAAAATATTCACGTAACCAAGAGTTGTAGCGGATGTACAGCGGTGTAGGCGCTGCAATGGTATACACCTGTGTATAGCCTAGCTTTTGTGCAATTGCTTTTGCACGTGGGAGATGAAAGTCACTACTGGCAATCGCAATGGGTGCATCAAGCGAAATCTGATGTTGTTTTAAAATCATTTTACTGTTGATCAGGTTGAGTTCTGTACTGGTACTTTTACTTTCTTCATATATGCCTGCCGCTGAAATGTCATAGTGTTGAAGTAAATAGCGTTTCATGACGGAAGATTCGGTCATTTTTTCATTAAAGTCTAAACCACCGGTCATGATCACAATAGTATTGGGTTGTTGCAAGGCATACGGTGCTGCGGCATCGAGACGCGCCTTTAAGGTCGGAGAGGGTTGACCATTTTCAATACCACTACCCAAAACGATGATGGCTTGGACGGAAGTAAATGGCTTGGATTGCTGGCTATTGAAGTGTAAATACGCAAAAAACAGTAAAAGGCTCAATAGCCAAAGCCAAAACAACCACCATGCCGCACGCCAGAGCCTTTTGAGTTTGGGGGAATGATCTAAAATATTGTGGATTTGGGTTGTAAATAGTCCGGATATAAGAAAAATACACCCAATGACTAAGGGTAAAAGGATGCCTAAATGAATTTTATCTAATGTAAGTAACCAAATGGCATCTACACAGAGCAGTAAGCCTACACAAAGCATTAGTATTCTTTTCATTCAAAAAATTCAAGCAGTATCCGTATTTGGCCTAAGTATAGCGTGAAAAAACCAGACACGAGGTCTGGTTTTGAGTTGGGACTATTTATGAGTAAACATCTTATTAGTAAACATCACGGCGGTAACGCCCAGCTTGACGCAGTTCAGCAACAACATCTTCACCTAATATATCAATCAGTGCGTGGTCAACGTCCGTTGCCATACCGTTGATACTACCGCAAACGTAGATCACGGCACCTTGTTCTACCCATGATTTTAGTAAGGATGCTTGATCACGTAGCTCATGATGCACATAGCGTTTCTCCGCTTGATCACGAGAGAAGGTGAGGTCTATGCGTTGAACTAAACCGGTGTTTTGCCATGCTTCAATGATGTCTTGATAGAAGAAATCATGTGCACGTTGGCGCTCCCCAAAAATCAGCCAGTTTTGCGTATAGTCTTGACGAACTCGTGTATGTAACAGGCTGAGTAAACCAGCAATACCTGTACCGTTACCAATACAAATCACAGGACGATTATCTGCAATCAGATGGAATGATTCATTGGTACGAATACGCATTTGTAGTGTGCTATTGATCGCAGCATGTTGTGTTAACCACCCTGAGCCTAAGCCGAGCTCACCATCCGCATTGGATTGCTGACGCACCACTAAGCGTAATACTTGCTGACTTGGAATACTGGCAATCGAGTATTCACGAGTTGGAAGCGGTGGAAGCTGTTCGAGCAAATGATCAAGGTTGGCAAAGGGTTCAACATCCGTATTTAGGTTACGATCCCATAATGCATCTTCAATGCGTTGCTGGGTAGAATCAACCACTTGCTGACTTTGAATCTGATACTTTTGCATGAAGTTTGCAATACGTTCAGCACTATTACCCGGCTGAATCTCTGCAATATCACCCGCTTGCCAATTGGCTTCATGTTGCGGTTTTAACTCAATATTAAATGCAGGTGCACCTAAACTGTTCGGGTTGAGTAAATCACGTTTGGTCAATGTCCATGCATCAAAAGTTTTTTCAATTTGCATGTGCTGAAGTTCAAGTTTAGTCGCTTTGGCTAAAGCACTATTCCATGCTTGAATGGCTTGGGTGTCGCCATTATTGACTTCAATCGTCTCAAACAGGGGCTTCGCAGCATTACTTTGCATCCAGCGATGAATCTCATGACCAAAGCTACAGAACGTATCCGGATATTCTTCTGAACCTAAAGCTAATACGGCAAACTGAACATGACTCAAATCGAGGCTTTGTGTCATCAGTTTACGTTCAAAGCTTGAAGCGAGGTCAGGTGCTTCCCCAGTGCCATAGGTACTTGCAACAAATAAAACCTGAGCGGCTTGCGTTAAGTCATCTGCTGAAAGTTGCTGAACAGCTTTCACTGTGACAGGCTGACGAGCCTCTTGTAAGCTTGTTGCTGTACGCCATGCCAATTGTTCAGACTGACCTGTTTGTGATGCATAGCAAATTAACCAAGGCTGTGCATTTGGGTCGATGGTAACTGGTGCTAAGCTTTGACGGGCTTGCTGTGTCAGTTTTTTCTGTTTACGACGTTTGAGATAGAGCATCCATCCTGTGACAAAGAACAGCGGCATCATGAGGGATGCAATAACCACAAAGAACTGATAAATCGGTCCGAAGAAACTACCACGATGCACAGGTAACATGCTGGTCATGATTTTTTCATTTAATTTTTTATCTTCGTATAACTCGATATCGGTGAGAGCAGACGTTTTGTAGTTATAAGTCGCTTTGTTGCGAGCACGTTCATGTTGAGGGACGGCATCCACAAAGTTAATTTCTAATTCACCATTGGCTTTTTTCGGAATATTAAAAGTGACACTTGAGTATTCACGACCAATATTTTGATTAAAGCCATTCCAACTTTGGGTAAGGGCAATATTCACTTGTTCTGGTTTTAGACCACGTTTTTCTCCGCGACCTTCAGCACCATGTTTATTTTCTTGAGCGCCGTGTTCAGAGGGACTCGACGTTGCAGGATTTCTTTCAGAACGTGCTTGGTGTTCACCACGAGTTTGTCTTGCTTCAGTGGCTTGTTTTTCAGCGCTTTGCTTTTCGCCCGCATGTTCAGCAGGTTGTCCATTCGTTTTTGGACCTTCTTGCAATTGGGGCTGTGGACGTTCAACGCCCATGACTTTAAACATGCCATTACGCCACCAATCATAAGACCAGTACAGACCTGTACATGCCAAAATGAGATAAAAAACAATCACCCATGTGCCGACGACAGCATGTAGATCCCACAGGAAATTACGTCCTTTGAGCTTTGGTTTAACTGCAAGCCATTGTTTAACAGAATGTCTCTTTGGCCAACGCAGATATAAACCACTCAATACAAAATAAATCAGCATCAGTGTACATGCGCCGGTAATTTGTTTACCAACAGGGCCAACAGTTAAATTACGGTGTAGCTGCTGTACAAACTGGAAGAATTTTTGACCTTTAATTTCAGGTAAAACTTCGGCTGTATAGGGGTTAACCATCATGTTATAGCCACGACGAGCACCTTCTTTGACAATATTCACGGTACTTGAGGCGGTAGCATCTGAGGCAATAGAGATGCTGTTAATTTTCATGTCAGGATCAGACTGACTAAAGTGCTGATAAAGCTCAGCAGGGGTTAGTTTAGGCTGCTGTTGAGCCTGAACCACATAACTGTCCTGATTGATTGCTTTAAGTATTTGCTGTTCATAGGAATAAATGGCACCTGTAACCCCCATGAGCGAGAGTATTAAGCCGGCACTAATCCCCAAGAACCAGTGAATCTGGAAAAGGGTTTTCTTAAACATGATGAATTTAATATTGATAAAAGGTTGCTGAATTGCGACAAATTATAAACGATGATGTAGTAGAGAATGTGGAAAAAGTAAGTAATATTCATTCTCATTATTGTAATTATCAATAATTATTCAAAAATTAAACAGATAAAAAAACCTCCAAAGAGAGGAGGCTTTTTATACACAAACGTCTGTTAGGCTTAAATTGGTTTAGCAGGGCCTACAGTTTCATTTAAATGTTTACGAATGGTCGAAAATGGAAACTTCTTGCTATCCATACGTTTAGGCAAGATGTATGCACCGTCTTGACCCTTTACTTTAAAGTTCAAAAGGATGAAGTCTTTGGTGTCATACCATTCATGAATGTCTTTCCAACCGACAGTCATCGTCCCCATGTTTGCGCCCATACGTTGCTGCATAGAGATCCCATGCGGCTGAACACCCATACGGATGCCTTTAATTTCTTGAACAGGGACTTCGTTCAGTTTGCGTTTCGCATACCACTCGATACCGAATTTACGCACAAGGAAGTAAATCACAACACAGACAATAGCTACCCAGCAAAATACTGTTGAATAGTTCTTAATAAAGATGAGGCCCAAGAGTGCCAGTGCAAGAATTGCACCCATAATTAGCCATGCTTTTTTGCCAATTTTGAAGTTACTGCGAGACAGAACAAGTTGAGCATAACGTTGTTCTTCTTCAGAAATTTCATAAGCCACTGGCTCTAGCGTGTAGGCGTATAAATTTTTTGCGGTCATAGTGAAAGTAACAGATTTAAAACTGTAAAAAGTTTAGCATTATTTATACCAATTCAGTGAGTATATTGTTCCAAAATCATCCAAATTATAGCGAAGCCAGTTCAGTCGATGCTTGATCATGCTCATGACTGAGATTTTGTTTCAATTGGCTAAATTGGTTCAACACGTTAAACATTAAGGATAGCTGTTGTAACACAATTAAGGATTTTTGATCTTCCTCACTATTTTGTGACAATCGCTGACGGATTTCTTGCAACATATTTTGCGCAGATAAGTCTGGAACTTCGTCACGTAGTAATGCACCTTGAATGTCATCTGTGGCTTTATCCAATAAGGTTAAGACCTGTTGATCTTGAATTTTTTCACGATGTGCACCTAAGGCTGCGATATAACTAATAAAGGTATGATTGAGACACAAAAACTCAAAGGCTAAAGCTTTTTGAGTCGGATCGGTATCGGGTTCGGTGGCTAATGTGGAAATCAGTGATGCTACTTCTGCATCGGTATTATGTGCTGCACGACGGACCACACGATAATTCAAGCCGTTATTACGACCAGATTTGTATTGTTCAACCACTTCGGCCAAATAATCACACTGCGCTTGAATCGAACGGCTGATGGTCCGAGGTAGGCGACGGAACTTCCAGTCTGGGAAAATGAAACTCACACCAAACCATGCCAAGGCACAGCCAATCAGTGTATCAATCATACGCGGCATAGCTGCGGCAAAACCCATGCCATCTAAGTTAAAGTTGATCAGCGCCAAAATGGTAATAAATGCAGTGGCTTGTGCATATTGCTTACTGCGTAATTCAAAAAACAACACGCCACTTAAAATGAGCAGTAATAGTTGACCTTCGACAGAAGGGACAAAATATAAAATCGCATAACCTAAAATAATCCCGACCAAGGTGCCAATGATACGTAAATAGAGGCGACGTTTGGTGGCGTTAAAGTTCGGCTGGCTGACAAACAGTGCGGTCAATAAAATCCAATAGCCATAACTGATATTGGTCACTTGGACAAAAATATAACCAATAAATAAGACAGTCGATAAACGCACAGCATGACGGAACAGCACCGACTCTGGACTCAAATGTTGTTTGAATCGAATGACGATATCGTCCCAGCCTTTTAAATCATCATCTTTTAAACGATTTTCAATCAGGGCTTGTCGGTCAATATAACGCTCAGTTTCGACGTTGCGTAATTGCGCATCGATGCCTTTTAGGTTTTGGTATAAAGCAAATAAAGAGTTGATCCAGACTTCATCGTATTTTTGTTCTTCACGCAGCTTTTCGAGTGACAATTTTAGATTGTGGAACGCATGTTTAAAACGTTGATTATGATGATAGGGTTTTCGCTGTAAGATGCTGATACTTAAATCTTTACAGGCTTTTCCTTGAATTGAGAGCACGCGTTGAAAGCGAAATAAAATATCACTATGTTCAAAAATACGGGTCAATTTTTGATAATCAATATGTGCGGAATCGGCACGTTCATGGATGTCTTGCGCGACAAAATAATATTGCAGGCTACGACGTGTATCTTTTTGTCCACGGTCTCCTTTTAAACGCGTTAATAAGGCCGTTTTCATATCGTTGAAAATGCCAATTAATTTGCCATTTTCGAGCGATAGCTCAATCAAACTTTGCTGGTAACTTTCTGGTGTCATATCGACATCAAACAAGTTAGATTTTGCAAATAAGAAGTCACCTAGAGATGAATAGCTTTGCGCCAATTTGTCCTGAACTTGACGTACAGGAAACAGTAGAAAGCTCAAAGTCGAAAGCAGTCCATACCACATCGCACCGATGACCAATAAACCTGCTTGTGTATACCAATTTTCAAAAAGTTCGACCCCTAGCATGGAATACACGGAGATTACCAGACAGCCATAAGAAATGGTGGCATAGCGACGACCCAATGAACCCAAAAGAATCCAACCGATACAAGACACAATCAGCCCCAAAGCAAATAAAATCGGATGTGGGAACAACAGATAAATGGATACCGCAGTAACAAAGAACCCGATATAGGTATAAATTTGATTGAGCACACGGACTGAAAAGCGGTCATCGATATCACTTAGACCTGCGGCCACCACACCCAAAGTGAGGGGAATGGTCATTAATTGCTGATCTAAAAAATAAGGGACAAAAGCAGTTCCTGCGAAGGCAATGACCATGCGCAAGTTATACATAAAGGTCGTGTTATAGGTTGCTTGTTTCAGTCGTGCGAGCCAGGCGTTCAAAATTTTTCCTTTGCTAAAGCGATGGGGCAGTAAGCAATGTGTATCGTGTGAATTTTCACATTGAAGCCAAGAAATAATACTATGTGCAGTGTAAACTTGTCTGCAAAACTTGCTTGCAATAAATGAATTATTCTTATGAAAAGCGTCGAATCACAAAAGGAATTTTCTCAACGCTGGATCGTCTTATTGGCGTTGCTGACTTCTTTAGGGCCACTTTCAATCGACATGTATTTGCCGGCTTTGCCTCAAATGGCTGACGATTTTGGTGTCACAACCCAACAAGTAGCCAATAGTCTTCCAGCGTATTTCTTGGGTTTGGCGATTGGCCAGTTAATTTATGGGCCAGTCAGCGACCGTATTGGGCGTAAAACACCGCTATATTTCGGTTTGGTTTTATATATTTGTGCCAGTTTTCTGTGTGTCTTTGCCAATAGTGAATGGAGCTTGATCGCTGCTCGTGTTTTGCAAGCGTTGGGTGGCTGTGTCGGTGTGGTGATTGCCCGTGCTGCAATTCGTGATCGCTTAAGTATGCAAGCTTCTGCTCAAGCCTTTGCGAGTATGATGATCGTGACAACAATTGCACCAATCATTGCACCTACTTTAGGCGCGTGGGTGTTACAGGTGTTTGAATGGCAATACATATTTGCGGTATTGGTACTTGTCGGTATTTTTTGTCTTTTCTGCGTACATTTTTTCTTTCAAGAAACCCTCCCTGTTGAGCGGCGCTTAAACTTAAGTTTAAAACAAGTCTTAGGTTTATATGGTGCGATTTTGCAAGACGAAACCTTCCGTAAACCGATGCTCACAGGCTGTTTTTCTGGCGCAATTTTATTTTGTTATATCAGTGGCTCATCTGCCATTTTAATGGATGGTTATGGTCTGAGCCAACAGCAATTTGCTTATGTATTTGGTGCGAATGCTTTAGGGATTATGGTGTTTTCGACCCTCAACAAGAAACTTGCAAATCGACTGGATGTTCGCCATCGATTGCACTTGGGTAATGCACTTCAATTGTGTGGTGTGCTGATCTTATTGGTGGCGGGGCTATTTTATCTTTCATCTATCATTGTTGTAATGTTGGGCATGTTCTTATGTGTTGCATCAATTGGCTTCACTGGGCCAAATGCGATGGCTTTGGCGATGTCTGAACAAGGCTCACGAGCTGGCACAGCCAGTGCAATCATGGGAAGTATGCAATTTGCCTGTGGTCTATTGGCTGGAGTGTTTTTGAACTTTTTAGTATGGTCAGCGCTGATCAATATGGCCCTGATTATGCTGCTATTTGTGGTTGTTGCAATGATTATAATGCGTAGTTTAAAAGCTTCAGCCATGGGTTGAGCTGAATGCAGGTGATGACGTTTAGCAGGTCTTACTTAAACGTCAGTCATCAACGTACTAGTATTATTGATCAAATATCCACGTCACTCATTATAAATGTTCATCATCCATAACTTTAGAAGAGGGCGCTATTTTCCCATTGTGAGGGCAGTATCTGTTTACTCGAAACTTATATCTAAACAATCATCCACTTGAAAATAATTAATGAAACTGCGCATCATTGTTGTCTTAATCTAAGGAAATAGAATAATTATTAAATAAGTATTATTCGCATTAAATACATTAAGTTATGCTGGATAAATACATTGTGAATGTCTCTATCGGTAATATATCGGATTTTATAGTTTTTATTGCATACCTACAGGGTATGGGTTTTTACCTTTAAGGTATGAATATTGAGATTTTTTGCCATCTGAATCGGCTAAGTCCGAATTTTAACTAAATATTTCAGTCTATTTTCAGTAATGGATTCAGATTTCTTGCTTTTTGCTTTCAAGTATTTCGTTATTGGGGGCTACAAGTTAAGGCTTTAATGCGACTAAAGCACGGATATGCAGCTTGAAATTTGTCCGCTCAAATAGCTGAATAACAAAGCACCCGGATTTAGGGTATACAACAATGACAGGACAATAGAGAGCTTAGGATGAAAACTCAAACTGTATTCCACCCAATGAAAACCCTTGTTGTTGCCATGAGTTTGGCAACGGTATCAATGGCTCATGCAGGCAGCAATACTTCTGAAATTGAACAATTACGTGCAGAAGTTGCAGAACTGAAAAGTTTGATTAAAGCGCAGCAGCAAGTTCAACAACAGCAACAAACAGAGATTCAGCAAGTTAAAGCGCGTCCTGTTGCACCACCACCGCAACCAGCTACTCCAGCTGCAAGCTTAAAATCTAAAACAGGTGCAGATGTAAGTCTTTACGGTTTTGTTCGTGGTGATGCGAACTACATTATTGAAGGTGCGGATAACGACTTTAACAACGTACATACGTCTAAAGAAGAAGCACGAGATAAACTTCGTGCAACTGCAAAAACCACACGTTTTGGTTTAGATTTTACAGCACCCGTCGGTGGTGATGATAAAGTGGGCGGTAAAATCGAGGTCGATTTCAATGGAAGTGGCGAAACTATTCGTCTACGTCATGGTTACTTAACCTTTAACAACTGGTTATTTGGTCAAACGACATCTAACTTCTTGTCTAACCATGCACCAGAAATGATTGATTTCAATACAAACTTGGGTGGTGGTACTACACGTATTCCTCAAGTTCGTTATAACTACAAGTTAGCTCCAGATACTCAATTATTTGTTTCTGCGGAAGAAGGGGATAGTAAAGGGACTGTTGCTGCAGATCCGACGTATCGCCTTCCAAACTTAACTGCCAAAGTGACTCAAAGTTTTGCCGCAGGTAAAGGTAGCGCTTCAGCTCGTGCATTGGTTGAAAACTACAAATCTAAAGCTGCGGATGATACTGAAACAGCTTGGGGTGTAGCAGCGGGTGCATCTTATGCAGTGACTGATCAATTGAAATTGAATGGTGATGTTTCGTATACAGAAGGCAACAGCAACTATTTATATGGTTCTAACTCGGCTTACTCTGTGGTAGATGGCAACATCGAGCAAAACAAATTCACTGCTGTACAAGTGGGTGCAACTTATAAGTTTAATGAAAAACTACGTTCGACTTTAGCTTACGGTGCGCTATTTGCGGATGATGGCAGCGCGTATGCGAAAGATGCATCTAACTCAAATGCAAACGAAGAAGCACAGCAAGCTTGGATTAACTTTATTTACGCACCTGTAAAACCAGTTGAACTTGGCTTGGAATATGTGAACGGTAAACGCAAAAACTTTGCGGGTGAATCTTATAACGATGACCGCGTGGGCTTAATGGCTAAATATAGCTTCTAAGCTAAATCATCGAAAAGAATCGATCAAAAAAGCCTGACTCAGTTCAGGCTTTTTTTGTTGAAACAGGAGATTTTTCAACGCAAATTAACCCATAGCACTAAGCAGATGGAATCACTAAATCGCCTGAGTCTTGATGTCGTACTGGTTAAAGCAGTCGTTTAACCACGTCTTACATGGGCATCATGTTCAAATCTTTAATATTTTATATAGATAAAAAATGCGAATGCATTTAAATAAAAACAATTAGATATAACTTTAAATTATAGGAAAATTAACTTTTTTTAATAAAAAGTGCTGAAATTTTATCTCACTCCACGCATAATGTGCGACTTTTCTAATCAGCATTTGATTTTATGTATTTCATCTATGATGTGAATATTGTAGTAAGTGTTGGTTTAGTAAGCATGAACTGCTTTTATGGATTTGTTTTGTCGAATTGAGTTTTCACTTTTTTCAACTCAGGCATACATATTTGAATCAGATGATGAATATTTATGATTGGCAATGAATAGCTGGTAGCCTGATTTATTGGTTAAATTTACAAATTGGAATTGTATTTTAATTTATAAACGCTACTAATTTCTATTAATTGGACTAATAAATATTCTAACCATTTTGGACAAATTATTATGGAATTTAGCTTTAACGCATTTTATACCTTAATTGCGGCGGTGATCGTTCTTTTATTAGGACGTTTTCTGGTAAATAAAATCAGTTTTTTGAGGCGTTACAATATTCCTGAGCCCGTAGCTGGTGGTTTGGTTGCTGCAATAATTTCATTGGTTGTACATAGCATTTGGGGTTATAGCATTACTACGAGTAGTGAATTACAAACCAGTTTTATGCTGATTTTCTTCGCATCCATTGGTTTAAGCGCAAACTTTGCCAAATTGAAAGAAGGTGGAATTGGTCTTGTTATTTTTCTGGTAGCCGTTGCTTCTTTCATTGTTGTGCAGGATGTCGTTGGTATCAGTCTTGCCACTTTATTGGGTATTGATCCACTGATTGGTTTGATTGCAGGTTCAATTACGTTGACAGGTGGTCATGGTACAGCTGGTGCATGGGGTGAAATTCTTGAAGTTGAACACGGTATACAAGGTGCATTAGCTTTAGGTATGGCAAGTGCAACTTTTGGTTTAATCATTGGTGGTATTATTGGTGGCCCATTAGCTAAGTTGCTAATTAATCGTTATCGCCTAGCAACTCCGCGCACGAATGAGCAAATTGAGCGTAGTGATAACACACCACTAGCTGATATTAATTCAACAGAATATGTACCTTTTGAATATCCACATCGTGTTCGTTTAATTACCGCAGATAATGCAATTACGACTTTGGGCTTATTTGCTGGCTGTTTAGCATTTGCTGATTTTATGACGGCTTTCAGTAAAGGTACGATGTTTGAATTACCGACATTTGTATGGGCTTTAGCTGGTGGTGTCATTTTACGTAATGTATTAGAAGGTATTTTCCGTGTACAAATATTTGATCGTGCAATTGATGTATTTGGTAATGCCTCATTATCACTGTACTTAGCAATGGCACTATTATCGTTGAAACTATGGCAGCTATCAGATCTTGCAGGACCATTAGTTGTGATTTTGGGAGCCCAAACATTAACAATGGCACTATATGCTGCGTTTATCACTTTCCGTGTAATGGGCAAAAATTATGATGCTGCGGTTTTAGCGGCGGGTCATTGTGGTTTTGGTATGGGGGCAACACCTACCGCAGTTGCAAATATGCAAGCCATTACCAATATGTATGGTCCATCTCATAAGGCTTTCCTAATCGTTCCTTTATGTGGCGCATTTTTTGTTGATTTGATTAACGCAACAGTTATTCAATTAATTCTTAAATTCTTTGCTTAATTTAGAAAGGCTCTTCAAAAAAGAGCCTTTTATACTTTTGACCATTTAAAACTAGGGTTGAATATGAATGAACAATTAAACGAAACCCTGATGAGCTGGGTCAAAGTTTTTAATGATCCGCTTTGGGATTTCTTAGTCGTATTTTTAGTGGCGGTTGGTATTTTTTATACCTTAATCACTGGTGCAGTTCAGATTCGTCTATTTTTTCATAGTATTAAAGTGATGAAATCTAGCCGTAAAGAAGGCGATGATGAGCATGGGATTACACCATTCCAAGCCTTTGTGACTGGACTGGCAAGTCGTGTCGGTGTGGGTAATGTCGCAGGTGTTGCAATTGCGATTGCAATTGGTGGGCCGGGTGCAGTGTTCTGGATGTGGTTTACCGCATTTTTAGGCATGAGTTCTGCATTTGTGGAGTCTTCACTTGCACAGCTCTTTAAAGTGCGAGATACGCAAAATCAGCAATTCCGCGGTGGACCAGCTTATTACATTACCCAAGGCTTAAAACAAAAATGGTTGGGTGTAGTATTTGCGATTGCCCTGATTTCAACCTATGGCTTTGTGTTTAATGCAGTACAAGCCAATGCCATTACGGGTGCAACTTCACATGCTTGGGGTTGGAATAAAGCCAATCTAGTATTGAGTTTGGGCAGTTTTAGTTTTGAAATTTCATGGGTAGGGTTATTCCTTGTCTTTATAACAGCGCTGATTATTTTTGGTGGTATTAAGCGTATTGCAAAAGTGGCAGAACGTTTTGTTCCATTTATGGCATTACTTTATTTGGCAGTCGCGCTCTATATCGCTTTTGCTAACTTTGCAATCTTGCCTGATATCTTCCAGTTAATATTCAGCAAAGCATTTGAGTTTGATGCTGCAGCTGGTGGTTTCTTCGGTGCTATGGTTTCTATGGCGATGATGCAAGGCATTAAGCGTGGATTATTCTCAAACGAAGCGGGTATGGGTTCTGCTCCGAATGCTGCGGCAGCATCAGATGTTAAACACCCGGTCAATCAAGGCCTAGTTCAGATGCTCGGTGTCTTTGTCGATACATTTGTGGTGTGTACCTGTACGGCGATCATTATTTTGGCATCTGGCTTGTATGAAAATGCAGGCTTTGAGGGTGTTGCTTTGACGCAAATGGCGCTTGAAAGCCAGATTGGCGCATGGGGAGATGACTTTCTTGCCATAATCTTGTTCTTATTCGCTTATTCTTCAGTAATCGGTAACTATGCTTATGCTGAAGGTAATGTGCAGTTTATCAATAACAATCCTAAGGTCATGTTTATATTCCGCGTAGTCGTCCTCATGATGGTGTACTTTGGCTCAATCATGAGTGTGCCACTGATTTGGAACTTAGCGGATCTCTTCATGGGCGTGATGGCGAGTATTAACCTCTTTGCGATTTTATTGCTGACGCCATTCTTATTGATGCTGATGAAAGACTACACCTCACAGTTAAAACGGGGTGTAAAAGAGCCAGTATTTAAAATGGATGAACATCCAAAATATAAGGATCGCGTTAATTCCGATATTTGGTAAAGTCAAAAATTAACTTTAAAAAGCTCCGTTATCGGGGCTTTTTTTGCTAGACAATTTTTTGGATCTTGATGTGGAAATTCTGCTAGACACTGAAATTTTGACAGCCAATGACTTTCTAGGTTGTATGTCAATATAATGTGCATCGGTCAGAGGCATTAACGAATAATAACAGTGACGTGAATGTGGACTGATTAGACTACTTTTTCTCTTCAAATCTCGAGTTGCATTTGGAATATCTCTCAATGAAAAGCATAACTGTTTTGATGACTGCATTCGCAATCAGCCTTGTAGGTTGTCAAAGTGTGGGCTCAAAAAAGGTCAGCGCTGAAACAACATCACAAATTCGAACTTATACAGCAGCACCTGCTCAAGTGGCGAATAACCGCATTGACTTTAAAAAAGTGAAAATGCAGGAAAAGCGTCCGATTGTTGCTTTGGTTTTAGGGAGTGGTGGGGCACGTGGTTATGCACACATTGGCGCCATTCAGATACTTGAACAGCAGGGAATACACCCAGATTTTATTGTTGGAACCAGTGCGGGTAGCATTGTGGGTTCAATCTATGCTTCAGGTAAAAGTGCCAATGAGTTAAGAGATATCGCCTTAAATATGAAAGCCAATGATGTTCGAGAAATACGTTTGGACAAAAAAGGCTTTTTTGACGGTAAAAAAGTTGAAGATTATATTAATGAGCAAGTTGATGATGTGCCTTTAGAGTTGCTAAAAACCCCAATGTATGTGGTGGCAACCGAGTTAAAGGATGGCAAAAAAGTCGTGTTCAATTATGGTAATACGGGGCAGGCCGTTCGTGCTTCGGTGTCGATTCCGAGTATGTTTATTCCAACGATTATTGAAGATACAGAATATGTCGATGGTGGCTTGGTCAGTCCTGTTCCTGTGGACGTTGCACGCGATTTAGGGGCAGATATTATTATTGCGGTGGATATTTTGGCACGACCGATTCATACCGAAACGTCGAATGTTTGGGGCTTGTTTAACCAAAATATCAATATTATGCAAAATCGTTTAGCTCAAGAAGAGCTCAAGCGAGCAGACATTGTGATTCAACCTGATTTACGTGAAAAAGCACATATATTTGATGTGAAAGGGCGTGAAGCGACGATGCTTGCAGGTGAAGAGGCAACCTTGGAAAAACTTGGAGAGATTTCTCGGGTCTATGCTGAACATCAATACAGCAAGGGACATCATATTCCTTATTTAGCGGCCAAAGACTAGGTTGGTACAATCCATAAATTGACATGCATCCTGTTCACGTAAGAGGGTGCATTTTTTTTCAGCAAAGCATTTTAATTTTTGCTCTCAGCTTTTCCCATGCTTAATAGTGTCTATTAATCATTAATATATTGGATATTGATTGGTTTTAGGTCTTAATCAAAAGATTTGTCAAATATAAAAATCGTAATACTAAGAAAATATACAGTTAATTGTTTGAAAATAATTAAGAAATTTATATTAATTTGTTTTACGTAGCTTTTAAGAGTATATATCTATATTAGCGTTTTTATTCATGTGCTTACGTTTACCAATACTGTTGAAGTGTTTAGAATATCATCAGGTTATTAATACTTAAAACCAATAAATTTTTTAAAGGTGGCTGTAGATGAAAACGCTTGATGTAGGACAAAAAGTAAAGCTTGCGATGATGGAAGATAACGTATTTATTGTCACTCATGTACATGTAGATAATTCTTACACGCTAGAAAGTACCAATGATGGTGGACAAAAAACCAGCTATGACAACGTATCTTTCGAGATGTTAAAAGTCTTAGAAGATTAAGTTTAATGCCGTGCTATGTTGAATCGATGAACAACGCGTTTTAATGTATATGTTTTAAATATAAAACACAGCATAGCTTGGATTAAAAAAAACTGATAGATAGCGCGATAAATACTTGTTTATCGGGTGTATATCGTTATCGATATATATTTTACTGAATGATGGTATGATCACTATAAATAATAATGATGGTTTTTTTGCCGATTTGAACATTTAATTTTGATTAAAATCTATATAATAATCACATTAATCATTGTTATATCACGAGTCTAGAGAAACAAGATGTCCCCATTAGATCAAATTGCGAATGCACTAGACGACCAGTCAGAATTATCGATGTCAGTTTTAATGACTCCTGACATGGCGAATTTTTCGGGTAATGTGCATGGTGGAACGATTCTAAAATTGTTAGACCAAGTCGCGTATGCTTGTGCAAGTCGCTATTCTGGTAGCTACGTGGTGACACTATCAGTCGATAAAGTAAATTTTAAAGAACCAATTCACGTGGGTGAGTTAGTGACTTTCCTTGCAAGTGTGAACCATGTTGGTCGTACTTCAATGGAAATTGGTATTCGTGTTGAAGCGCAGAACATTCAAAAACGTACAGTACGTCATACCAATAGTTGCTATTTCACAATGGTCGCTGTTGATGATCAAGGTAAGCCGAAACAAATTCCAGCATTGAATCTAGATAATGACTGGAAACGTTGTCGTTTCGAAGCTGCGGAACAACGTAAAGTGGCACGTTTACAGGAAAATCATCATCCTTCTTGCAGTATTTATAAAAAGTCGACACAAAGCTAATCACTTTGGTGGTTGAATATTTGAAAAGATCGCTTAGGCGATCTTTTTTGTATTCTGAAATTCGTCTGGAGAGTGCAGTTGAGATTTGAGTTCCGAGTGTGCGACTAAAGTTTATTCTTCGAAGCTCAGTTAAAGATAGTCATTCAGTCCAATAATGTTTAATATAAAACGATACGTAGCGTTTCGTTTTTAAATTATGAGTGAAACTGAAAAAACTTCTCGGCGTAAGCAATGTATCTTACAAGCGGTCACTGATGCTTTAGCGGAAAGTGATTATCGAAGCATGACCATTGAAGATATTGCGGCTCGTGCAGGCGTGGGAAAATCGACGATTTACCGTTGGTGGAAGCATAAGTCTGATCTGGTTTTCGATGCTTTTAAAGCGCACACCGCGTCGGTGTTTGAACTCGATTTATCACAAAGTTTAGAGTTCAATCTAAATCAACAATTGCTCAAACTATCACGGGCTTTAAATCAGCACGTGGGTCGAGCATTGCTGGTTGTATTGGCGGAGCATCGTGAAGCAGCGGGTGAGTTTTTTAAACAGTATTTGTTACCTCGACGAGAAGCGACACGTGAGCTGATCCAATTGGCCATTCAACGAGGCGAAATTCGCGCGGATTATCCTTTCGAACTCATGTTGGATATGTTGTATGGCCCGATTCATTATCAGATCATTTTCTTTAATACCCAGCCAGATGAAGACTATATCAAGCGACTGGTGCAGTTGGCGCTAAACCCGATTTTTACGCAGTCCCAAGCCACGCGTAGCAGCGAGACAATGACCTCATGACTACTCAACATCAGGCATCGCTATGGAACAAGTCTTTCGTTTTTTGTCTGTGTAATAACTTGTTTTTATTTAGCTATTACTTTGCGCTGCTGACCATATTGCCCATTTATATTATGAAAGAATTGGGTGGTTCGATTCAGCAAGCGGGTATGGCTTTAACGCTATTTTTGGTGTCATCCATTGCGATTCGTCCCTTTTCCGGCATGATCATTGAACGTTTTGGTAAAGCCAATTCTGTACGTATTTCAGGCTTTATCTTTGTCGTTTTTGCGCTGAGTTATTTGTGGATTGACAGCATGTGGTCGTTGTTGGTCATTCGTTTTTTACATGGTTTTTGGTTCAGTATATTAACCACGGTCAATGTTCCCATCGTAAATGATTACATCCCAGATCATCGAAAGGGCGAAGGCATGGGCTACTTTGTCATGTCGACCAACTTAGGCGTGGTGATCGGGCCATTTTTAGCGCTGAGTATGATTCAATTCAGCAGTTTTAGTACCTTATTTGCAGTATTAGCCTTATTGGTTGCAGTGGGCTATATTTTTACGTGGTTAGTTCAAATACAAGAACACGTACAGCATAAATCAAGTGATCAAGCGAGCCAATCCGCAGCCATCCAATGGCGTGATGTGATAGAAACACGGGTACTTGCCATCAGTTTTGTGGCATTGCTGACCGCATTTGCATATTCGAGTGTGATGAGCTTTATCACCGCTTATGCAGAGTTGAAGCATTTACTCGCTTATACCAGTATCTTTTTTATTGTCTTTGCCGTATCGATGTTGATCGTCCGTCCTTGGGTTGGCAAAGTTTATGATCGCAAAGGCCCGAGCGCAGTCATCTATCCATCCTTTATTTGCTTTGCCATTGGTTTGGTGGTTGTGAGTTTTCTCACGAATCAATGGGTGCTTTGGATATCGGCAGTTTTTATGGGCATCGGCTACGGTTCAGTGTTCCCATGCCTGCAAACGGTCGCAATTCAAACGGTAGAAAAAGCCCGAATGGGACATGCGATATCCACCTTTTTTGCCTTGTTTGATATTGGCCTTGCTGTCGGTTCGGTCATTATGGGTGTGCTGATTGCATACTTTGGATTTCAGGCAACCTATTTATTTTGTGCGGTGATGGTGCTGTTCACTACGTGGATGTATCGTCTATTCGTGGCAAACCAATTCAAACGCAGTGCTTTAGGAGCTGAATAATGGAATTACGACATCTACGATATTTTGTTGCGGTTGCCGAAGAGCTAAATTTTACCAAGGCTGCGCAGCGAATGTGTACTGTGCAACCTTCTTTAAGTCAGCAAATTAAAGATCTAGAACAGGAAGTTGGGGTGCAATTATTGATGCGAACCAACCGAAAAGTTGAACTGACTGCAGAAGGTCAGGCCTTTTTAAAAGAAGCGCGTTTGAGTTTAGAGCATGCAGAAAAAGCTATGATTGATGCGCGTCAAATTGCGAAGCTCAGTAAAGAACAACTGAATATCGGCTTTGTTCCTGTGGCTGAAATGAAGGTCTTTCCTTATATCATGCCAAATATTCGAGCTCAGTTTCCTGAGTTAAAAATTCATTTTCATAGTTTAATGGATGTCGATCAGATCAGTGCAGTGCGTAAGGGAGAGATTGATATTGCCTTTACCCGTTATGTCGAAGAAAGCCCTGATATAGAATCTGTTCAGATTTTTACTGAGCCTTTGGCGTTGATTGTACCGAAAAATTCGCCTGTTGCAGAACAGCGGCATATCAGCATTAAAAACATGAATAATCAGGATTTTATTATTAGTGATGAACATTCATCACCTGAGCTATACCGAATTATTCAAGATTTCTTTAAGCAAAATAAACTGAATGTGAACTTAGTACAGCATTCGACCAATATTTTGTTAAATGTCAATTTGGTCGGTATGGGTGTGGGGTGGAGTTTGGTGCCGTCTTATGTCATTCCATTGCTCGGTGATAAAATATTGGTTAAAAGTACCGTTGAACCCTTGCCGACCATTGGTTTGTATGCGAGCTATCGAAAAGATCGTAAAAATGATGCGATCGAATTGATTTTAAAAGTCTTAAAAGAGCAGTTCTATATGGGCTTTTTCTAAGCCTTTAAATATTGCCCTAAGATTTAAATAAAAAAATCCCGAATTAAGCGCTTCGGGATTTTTTTATTTATCGTATTTTTAATCATAGATTAAATGAAGAATGGAGCTTGTTCAGCTCATTCATTTAAACCATTTTTGTAAATAGGGTTTCATCACGCGGTAGGCAATCAAACCGATAATAATAATCAGATAGATTGGCCAAATCGTAATGAGAATAACCAGCAGGCTCAACACAAATTGCCAACCTTTTTGAATACCGTACCACGCTCTTTGCCAGAAACTATCGCCATTTAACTGCGCAATAGCATCAAGGTTAATATCGATATGTTCACGGACAGTGGCAGGTTGAGTAAAGCCAATCACAATCGTGCTATAGCGGACACGATCTTGAACTTCTAAGCGAGTCAGGCGTGAGATTTCATTGACTTGCGCGGCTGCAACATGGTCTGGCACGACCTGTGTTTGTGACATTTTTTCTTCGAGTAGTTTTAGCTCATAGCGTTTTGCCGAATATTGCTGACGGTTCAAAAAATGCATAAGGGGCAACAGTTGATTGACGAAATGTGCAGCTTTTTCACTTGGCACACGAATGATCATTTCCGCTTGCGGATTTACTTTTTCAAAGATTTTAATTTTGCCGTCAGCAATCGGGTAGGATTGACTCTCTTGCACCACAAAGTCGATATTTTTCTGTTCAATAAAGCCACCTAAACTTAGCGTGAGTTTTTCAATTTCTAAGGCCGTTTTAACCACATCTTTCGACTCAAAACTGACATTAGCTTCTCGAACCATTTTACGAGAGGCTTCGGCTGGGTTGACCTGCTCATTTAAAATAGTTTCAGGTTTTTGTGTTGTTGCAGGCGTGGTAGACGGTTCATTGGAAGTGCTTACCGCTGCTTGATCTTGCTGTGTACTGACTTGAGCAGGTTGTGCATCTGCGCTGGCTTCAGTTGCCATTTCTTCGGTTTTCTTGGAACAGCCTGAAATTAAAATCACCGTTAACATGGCAATTAAATATTTATTTTTCATAGATGTAGAGCTCAATTGTTTGATTATCAGAAAGTCGGAGTAAATACTTTTTGCTTTAAATATAGATTCAAATTTAGCGTAATTATTAGTCGGGCGTATTGTATCGGAAAGTGTTTAAAGCAGGGATGAACGCAACATAATTCTACATAGAGCCGCGTATAGTCATAGATAGAACAACAAGGAAGAAAATAAGGATATCTACAATGAACCCAACAATGAAACTCTACAGCAATCCACGCTCACGCAGTAATACCATTCTGCCTTTATTGAAAGAATTAAATATCTATTGAAAGAATTAAATATCGAGTCAGAAGTTGAGATTATTGAAGTGCCATATGAAGAGATGCACCAAGCGGCATATCTCAAGATTAATCCCATGGGCAAAGTTCCCTGCTTGGTCGATGGTATTGTCGTGATTAGTGAGACCGCAGCCATCTTTAGTTATTTAGCCGATAAATTCAGTGACAAAGGTTTGGCACCCGCCTTGGATGATCCCAAACGTGGTGAATATTTGAAATGGATGTTTTTCTGTCATGGTCCGCTGACTGAATACCTGGACATGAAAAATGTCGGCATTAGCACAGAGTTGATGGATGAGAAACGTGGCAGTTTGAGTTTTGGTAATGAAAAAATACTTTTAGATTTTATTAAAACAGGGCTTGCACAGGCTCAACCATATCTGTTGGGGGATAAAATTAGTGCAGCAGATTTGTATTTAGCTTATTGGATGGTGTATGCAATTTCATTCAAAATATTGCCATATTTGGATGAATTTAAACCTTTTATTCAGCTGATTCAGCAACGTGAATCGGTAAAAGATGTGCATTGGTTTCAGTCGGTTTAACTTGGATACTTATTTGATTAATGACTGAACGTAGTGTTGCTATATGTCTATTCATATAACTCTTTCTTTGAGAACTAAAAAGAAAGAGTTTTAAATATCAATCACGAAGATGCTAAAGCGATTTTAATTATTGCCTAGATAATGTATGGCATATATTGCGCTAAATTAAATAGACTCAATCGTTGTTGGTTCTATTTAAAAAATCATGGGATTCATCATCAGATAGAGGTGGGCCTAAATCTCTTTCAAGTTTGGCATATATTTCAAGCAGTCTTTTTTGTTGTGGATCCATATCTAAGGCACGATGCTGCTGATATGTTAATTGATCATTAATCCAATAATAATGCTGAACCGCAGCCCCTGCGAAACTGGTTTTCAAATGGAGTTTGTAATAACCAGAAAATTTATGTTTCTTGGTATCTAGACAGAGATACGCGAAGGTAGACCAACCACTTTCGGGAAATTTAAGGCGAGCTCGGCAGGGCTTCTTTTCTAGTGTAAATGTAGGTGAATAGACTTGGCCTTTTAGAATGATATTTTTATCTTGACCAAAATATTGAGTTTGTAATGCAAATAAAGCAAGAATCACTGTGGTGAGAAAAAAGCTGGCAATGACTGAATAAAAAAATGAAATGTATAAATGGAAGGACAAAAAATTAGATTCTTCGTTTTTGTTCACATCTTTTTCTAAGCGTAATAAATAGCAATTCAAAGAAATAAGAAAACAGAGGCAAAAAACGAAAATAGGTAACCAACTATTGGCATGAAAATGATGTATCTCTACGAAAATGAGTGAACAGATAAAAATAAAACCTAACAAACTATAAATGAATAATTTCTGAAATCTTTTTTGCATTTTGCGAAGCTTATAATTATGTATTGAACGATTATAGCATCTGATGTTTATAGTGATTGTAGAAAAAAATCACCATGCTTTATGCATGGCGATTTTTAATTCTTGCAGATCTATTTAGATTATTAAGCATGCAATTTTGCAAAAAATTGTTGGCTCACGCTGTCTAAAGTTTGTGGAATTGCAATCGCTGCAACAAAACGGTCTGGGCGAAGAATCGTAACAGATTCAGTGGTTTTACCAAACCAACCACGAATATCGGTACCAATATCACCAATCGTAATCACATTGTCGTACTTGGTGCGATTTTCATTGCTAAGTTGAACAGCAGGCAATACTTGGATAAATTTAACGCCCAATTTTTGCCATTTTTTCATGGTCGCATCTGACAGACCCCATTTTGGATCGACGCCCCAAGCAATGATTGCAAAGTCGTTACCGATGACTTCATCAAGTAGGACTTTCTCACCAGATTCAAGTTGAACATGTGGTTGAATGAACATTTTACCCACAGGTGAGTCTTTAACGCCGTTATTGATCAACGCACCGTCGTTGTACTTTGGCATCGGCTTGAAGCGCATTTCCAATAGATATTGCTTGATCGGTTTGATGTAATTGAGCGCATACGCGATACCATCACGCACGAAACCTTGCCATTTTTTAGGTGGCGCAAGGACATGACCTGCCATTACAGAAAGATCAATCATCGCTTTGGCATGATCTTTACGTTCAACTTGGTATGTATCTAAAAGCGCTGGGCCAGCTTTGCCTTGTACAACCATTGCAACTTTCCACGCAAGGTTGAATGCATCACGCATACCACTGTTATACCCTTGACCTTGCCATACTGGCATGATGTGCGCAGCATCACCTGCAAGTAAAATACGGTCTACACGGAATTTATCTGCAATACGGGCATTGTGGGTATAAACGCGCTGACGAATCACTTCAATACCGTCGGTCGTTGGAAGCACTTTCGACAATAATTTGGCAATGTTTTCAGGTTTGCTTAATTCTTCTTGAGTTTCACCAGGCATCACCATAAATTCGAAACGACGAATACCGTGTGGAAGAGCAGCAGATACATAAGGACGCACAGGGTCACAGCATAGGTAAATGTGTGGCGTTGCAAGTGGGTCATTATTGATGTCGATCACGATCCATTGGTTCGGTGCAGTTTTACCATCGAAGCCGATGTTGAGGGTACGACGTACCACAGAGTTACCACCATCACAAGCAATCAAATACTGCGCTTGAATTATTTCAGCTTCACCGTCTTTATTTTGAATATTGAGCGTTACACCATTGGCATCTTGGCTAAAATCAGACAATTGACGAGAGAATAAAACATTTGTGGTTTCGTACTGTTTTAAACCTTGTAGTAGTACATTATCGACTTGCGGTTGAATAAAGGCATTACGACGTGAGAAACCAAATTCACGAGTGAGCGGTTGAATGTCTGCGAAACAACGACCTTTAGGGGTTAAGAAACGCATCGCGTGGTTCGGTGTCGTATGCGGTAACACTTGGTCCACTAAACCTAATGATTGGATGGTACGTAATGATTCATCATCAATACCAATCGCACGTGGGTAGTCAATCAGGCTGTCCAGTTGTTCAATCACAGTGACTTTGACACCTTGCTTACTTAAGTAGTTTGCAATGGTTAAGCCGACAGGACCTGCGCCCAGAATGGCAACTTCCGTTGTGTAATTTGCTTTATTGCTCATGCGTAAACATCCAATCACTTCACATATGCCACTATTAAGTTCTAAAGCAAGGCTTTCAACAAGCTAGGCATAAGTCGAAACGATGAATCGAATTGTCGTGTTTTTTGCAGGGTTTTATTTTAAGTAAATGATATATATTTATTTATATGAAAATCATCAATCATTTTGAATGATTTATCTATCATTAAAATCTATCAATTAGTAGCTTTGAGCATAAAAAAGCCGAACCATTTTTCAATGATCCGGCGACTTTAATTCATTTAGCACAACATTCTATTAGTGAGGGATAAATGTTGAGCAGCAGACTAAATGAATTTAGCGTGTGGAGTACGCTATCCGTCTATTACTGAGCAGGTTGAGCTGGTGCAGAACCTTCAGCATTGGCTTCTGAAGCAGGTTGAGCAGCAGTACCTTCAGCAGCAGTTGTTTCAGTCGCTGGCTGTTCTTGAGTGCTAACCACTACTTTTTCTTGTTCAGGTGCTTCTTGTTTATCTTTGCTTGCAGCAAAACTTGTTGCAGCTGCAGCAGCTAGAGTAGAAGCAAGTAAAATTTGAGTTAATTTCATTTTGAGCATCCTTATATATTTTAGTAAGTCCTGAAAAGATCATCACGTCCATCAGGAGAGAACTCATGCTAAATCGAGAAAACCGAGTGATCAATGCGAGCAACAAAGTGAAACAGACTGGTTAACTGGATGAATACATAACCGTCCATCCTGTGTTTTAAATGTAAAAAAATATCGGAATCTTCATTTAACTTTGCAAGAAAAAATGACCAAATCGACTTCATGATTCATTCATTGTTTACATGATGATTACATCGAAGTCGTAATTAAGCTGAATCCAGAATTTTCACTAAAATCCAAATGTAAGGATTCTTTTCGATATGGCTATTTTTTAAATATAAGAGTTAACTTTGCCAATAAAATGTGACCAGATATGTCATGCATTCATGCAAATGGAATAAATAGGCTGTTTAACAGCCAGATCATCATTCAATGCCTCGG
The DNA here is from genome assembly GCF_015218525.1 of Acinetobacter sp. YH12138. Classification (NCBI taxonomy): domain Bacteria; kingdom Pseudomonadati; phylum Pseudomonadota; class Gammaproteobacteria; order Moraxellales; family Moraxellaceae; genus Acinetobacter; species Acinetobacter sp. YH12138. Next base: position 820,041 of record NZ_CP048670.1, read on the forward strand.
ATACTAGGCTGATCTATGCTTTAGGAAAATGAAGACGGAGAAATGAAGACTAGGCTTGCAGCATTTTTTTGAAATCATTATGGTAAAGGCCATCAATCATTGGCTATTTATTTGAGTGACTCACTTTTGAAATTAGTTTCTACCCACGGTGCGATTCCTGTTCATATTATTTCTGGCTTTTTAGGTGCGGGTAAAACCACAGTTTTACAGCAGCTATTAAAGCAAAAGCCAGCGGGCGAAACTTGGGCCGTACTGATGAATGAGTTTGGGCAAATTGGGGTCGATCAACAGATGTTGCCGCAAGATCAGGGCTTTGCGGTGAAGGAATTATTGGGTGGTTGTCTATGTTGTAGCAGCCAACTGCCGATGCAAATTGCGTTGTCACGGTTATTGTCAGAGGTGAAACCCGACCGACTGTTTATCGAGCCAACAGGTTTGGGGCATCCTGGACAACTTTTGGAGCAATTGACTGAGCCACATTGGCATCCGCATTTAGCCATGCGGGCATTGGTAACCGTGGTTGATGGCTCACGCTTACATGATCAAGAGTGGACTTCGCAAAATCTGTATGCCGATCAACTCAAAGTGGCACAAATCGTTGTGGTGTCTCATGTCGATTGCATGAGTGATGCCGATCAAGCTGGTTTGGAACGACTCAAACAAGCATATTTACCGTATCAGCAGCAATGGATCAATGTTGTAAAAGGTGATTTAAAACTGGCAAATATTGATCTCGCCTATGTGGTAAGTCCGCGTAAAATTCAGCCTTTATTGGCGATACAAAAGCAAATGCTGGTCGATGTGCCCATAGAAATTAAACAGTTGCCTTATCATTATGTTGAATCCGCTCAGGGCTATAGTGTCGCAGGTTGGAAACTCCCAAAACGATGGACCTTCGATTTTTTTGAGCTGTTAGATTTACTCTGTGAGCAGCAAGATTGGCTACGGATCAAAGGTATTTTTCAGACCGACCAAGGGTGGAAAACCTTTAACTTTAATCCCGATCAGTTTAATTATCAGTCGAGCGAGGAAAGTATCGATAATCGTGTCGAAATTATTTACCAAACTGAACGTGAATGGCTCGAATTTGAAGATCGCTTAATGCAGTGTCGTATCGATGCCGATAAAGCTGAGAAATAAGTAAATCAACGCAGCAAAAGCTTGCTAAATCTTATATGCTAGGCGCCAAATTTGAGGACTTTACCATGGCGCTAAAAGCTACAATTTATAAAGCAGATTTGAACATTGCCAATATGGATGTACACCAATATGGTGATTATCAATTGACGATGGCTTTGCATCCTTCTGAAACGATTGAACGTTTGATGGTGCGTGTCTTGGCATATGCACGCTATGCAGATGAAGCATTAGAATTTACCAAAGATCTTTTCGAAACAGATGAACCAGCGCTGTGGGAAAAAGATTTAACAGGCCAATTGGTGAAATGGATTGAAGTCGGCTGTCCTGACGAAGACAAAGTCAAAAAAGCCAGTGCACGTTGCCCAAACGTTGCTGTGATTACTTATGGTTCATCAGTAGATGAATGGTATAAACGCAACAGCAAATTGAAAACACTGAAGAATGTTGAGATTTGGCAATTATCTGAAGCGAGTACAGCTGCCATTCAAGAGTTATGCGAACGAACCATGTCTTTACAATTAAACGTAATGGACGGCGAATGGACTTTGATTGGTGATAAAGCTCAAGCTGTGATTGAATGGACACAATTGCAATAAGCGCATGATTTGATTTAACTCATGATGATGGATGCGAGTTTAGGCTTGCATCCTTGTCGCTATAACTATTTTTCAGCTAATACAATTCTGTTAATTTAACTGTCGATTTAAAACTCAGTTGACCTAAAACCATCATAAAAATCTAATTTGGGGAAAATTTCCAGGCCTCAATTTATGTAATGCTCATGGATGAATCCTCTTTATTATCATTGTAAATAGCGTTGTTCTTACCGCATAAATGTCTTCATTCAATGAACGTTCAAACTTTTAGAGCGCTTTAAATTTTTTATTCGTTTCTTCCCAATGCATCTTAGTGATAACGGAATACTCCTAAATGTTTCAAGACATGTGAGCTTTACTAGTAAATGTTTATTTGCATGCTGATCTAAATCATTGTGTTCTCAACTTTGAGTCGGTAAGTTCTAATGCATTCAAGGGCATCATGTTCAGACTGATTCTGTTTATAATAGTGCTTTATTTAGATTGCGGCATTTGAGGTTGAGAGCATGAGCACGGAATTAGAAATTATTGACTTAGTGGTAGGTGAAGGTAAAGAAGCGGTTAAAGGCGCTTTGATTACAACTCACTATACAGGCTGGTTAGAAGACGGTACAAAATTTGATTCATCACTGGATCGTGGTAATTATTTTGAAACAGTGATTGGTACTGGCCGTGTGATTAAAGGTTGGGATCAGGGCATCATGGGGATGAAAGTCGGTGGTAAACGTAAGTTAATCGTGCCATCACATTTGGCTTATGGTGAACGTAAAATGGGTAATGTAATTCCTGCCAATTCAAATCTTATTTTTGAGATTGAATTGTATGATGTAAAAACTCGCGATTAAGACTTCGACTGTTTTAGATCAGTGACATGGAAGTTATTGATCAATTTGATAAAATAGTAGTTGTTATTTTTGTCTTTTACCGTAGATTAGAATAATTGCTCGAGTATAAACGCAGGAATCAAAGCCGTTGTCTTTACAGTTGCCTTGCACCAGATTGTTCTGGGTTCTTACCTTTATTATTTTTACATTGGCATTCACTGTATCGACTGCTCAAGCACAGTATGAAACTGCTCCTAAATCGTTTTATTTAAAACATCAAAACGAAGTTAACCAAATCTACTTCACGGAAGACACCAGTAGCCTCTTACAAGGCAAATGGTTGTTTTATCCAAATCAATTTTTAACGTCTCCGAGTTCGGTTCTAGTCGGTCAAACGGTCTATCTGCCTGCATCATTTAAAGACATCACAGGGGACAGTAAAGGTTTTGGGACATACACTGGGCATTTCCAAATTCCCAAACAATTTATTGGCCGACGTATCGCGGTATTGATTCCAAATCAGTACGGTGCATATCGGGTATTTTTAAATGGTGATGTGATCGTTCGTTTGGGAGAAGTTGGGCGTACTGAAGCAGAACAAAAAACGGAGAATGCGCCGCGAATTGCCTATTTTGTGGCACAAGATGAATATTTCACTTTAACCATTCAGGCTTCAAGTTTTAACAGTATGCATGGCGGGTTTGAAAACCCGATGCGTATTGGTATTGCTAAGACAGTAAACCGCCAATTCCAACAACAGATGATGAGTATTGGAATGGTGTCTGGTGCCGTTTTGGGTGTGGGACTATTTACGATCCTATTTTCTGTTTTCCGAGGTTTACGCGGTCGCAATAGCCGAAGTAATTTGGTGTTTGGCTTATTTATTGTCTTTTTAGCACTCCATAATTTATTTTCAGCACCTTATGCCTATACCACTTTTACCGATATTAATTGGTTGTGGGGCACGCGATTAGAATACTTATTTACCTATTTGGCATCGATTTTCTTTTTAAGTTATATCCACTTGCTCAGTCGTCGCTATTTATTTACCTTAAATTATCAGATCGCGATGTTGCTGTTGTCGTTGAATATTTCAGTGACTTTTGTTTCGACGCCTGAAATTTTTCAACCTTTGGCAACTTACAGTTTTGCCTATGTGATCGTTGTTCTAAGTAATTTTGCTTATGGTTTTTACCTAACACTGAAAAAGAAAGAGCCGTATTCAAAATTAAATTTAATCGCGGTTATTTTCCTGTGCATTACTTTTTTAAACGACTTTTTGCTGATGATGAATTTGATTGATTCCGTCAATTTATCGTTCATTTCAACCAGTTTGTATGCCTTGTTGATCATGTTTCAGCAATCGCACCATTATGCACAGCAGTCGATGCATACCGAGCAGTTAAATAATAGTCTGCTTGAGCTAAACAGTTCACTCGATCAGAAAGTTAAAGAACGCACCTTACAGCTCCATGAGCTGAATAAAAAATTAGAGCTACAAATTCGTATTGATGCCTTAACGGGGGCATTCAACCGTCGTGCTTTGAATGCCGAAATTCAACGTTTATATTCAGAAGTCCGTTTTCATAGTCATCGAACATTGGTCTTTGCCATGTTAGATGTCGATTATTTTAAAAATTATAATGACCACTATGGACATCTCAAAGGCGATGAGGTGTTACAGCAGATCGTGAAAACCATGCAAAATACCCTGCCAAGTTCAGCCTATGTGGCTCGCTACGGTGGAGAGGAGTTTGCCATATTGATGCATGATGTTCCGTATGCGATTGCCCAAGAGCAATTACAATTGGTACTCGAAGCCATGCGTAATGAACAACTTGAACATGTTAATCGGGGTGATGAAAAAAATTATGTCACACTGAGTTTGGGCATGGCATGGATGGATAAGCAAAATGACTTCGACAGTATCGAAGCCTTAATGAAGCATGCAGATCATTATTTATATATGGCCAAACAGGCAGGACGCGATCAACTTAAGCCTTGATACACAGTTGTAAACGGTTAAAACTTTGCGGTGCTATTGTTAGTACCATTGCCAATACTCATTTAAATTCATCTCTCAAATTCATGCTGTTTGAAAATCTATCCTTCTATGAACTTTATCTCTCTACTAACAGAGCTGTTTAACCAATTTGAGCGGAACATCGGCAGGCTCAAAATCCTGATGTGTGACAAAGCCATATTTTTGGTAAAAGGCGAGTGCCGTATGGGTACTTTCTAGACTGATCTCGGTAATATTCTTTTTCCGGACACAGTGAATCATGTTTAACAATAACGCCTTACCAATGCCTTGGTACTGACGTTCTGGGCAGATATAGTTCAGTAAAATTTGTCCCTGATCACTGACTAAAATAAAGCCGACCACTCGATTGTCACTGACGTAGACCCAACTATCGTTGTAAAGCATCCACATTAAGATATTTGATTGATTTGCCTCCTCAAGCCAAGTTTGAATCACACTTTCATTACGTTGATGGTCCTGGATACATGAACGAATGCTGTTGTGAATCACGTGAATAATTTCGGGTATATCCTGAATTTGTGCTTCGCGTATCATAATTTTTTCTTTTTATAAAAAACTCCAACAGCCTGTCATTTCAGAAGATATCGCCTTGTGCTTAAAGAGGCTTCTTGTTGCGTTTTATGTTTTTTTGCAGCCATTGCGCCGTTGGGTTGGGTTTTTATTTCAAAATTGTTGCAAAATTTACAAATGTATATTTATAAATTAATCGTTAAATACGGATAAATAACCACATAAATGCATCTAACTATACTGTTTTTAAAGTAATAATAGATTTTTTAGAAATGTATACATACTCAATGATTTCAACAGGTGTAATAGTTTGAAATAAATTAGCAAAGAAAATTGGCAAGATTTCAGCTTTAAAATAATTTTGTATGAATTTTAAACGTTATTGTGCGTTATATTAGTCCATAAAAATATTCGATGATTCAAGATGTGCATGCGCGTCATCGGCAGTAGGTTGTTATTATGGTTAATTTTCTCATTGTGATATGTATTCTGATCGCGTTGTCTGCAGCGGGCATTGTGGTCAAAAAAATCCTAAAAACAGAAAAATATCGTCAAAAATATACGCGCTACCAAGCACCAAAAAAATCGAACAGTATCTCTTTAGCATCGAATGATGATGCTATACGCCAAGTCGATCAGGTCATTGAAGTTGATGAATATGAACAGCAACTTTTTGATGATATTGCGGAAATTTTCTTTCAACAACAATACAAATTAGATTCGCTACAGGCAGCCGAGCAATTACAAGAAGTCTTTTTACGTCGCATGCCAGTGAATTGTAAAACTCAAATTCGCCAATTAGATCTGAATGAATGGTCGATTTATTGGAGTTTTTACAATCAATCGCTCGAGTATTATTTAGGCCGATACGGTGAGTTTTATACACATGTCGACCGTTTTGGCGAAGAACATAAAATTGAATATCGCTATCAAGACTCCGCAAGTTGAAGCAAAATGCGTTCTCGGACTAAATCGAGATAACTCAAATCATCGCTCATTCGAGCCATTAAAATTGCGCCTTCATAATCCGCCAAGCTGACTTTGGCAAGTTGCGTGGCGTGTTCGATGGTCATGCATCGCTTAAAAAACACTTCAAAGGCGAGTTGCCACTCGTGAAAGATGGATTGTAATTTTGCAAAAATCTCAGTTGGCAAATGTTGCCGCTCCATACTTAAGATCCCGACTAAACAACCTAATCCACCTTGGCTAAAAAATTGTATGGCGAGTTGATGGATGTGCGAGAAAGCCTGTTGAGGTGAGGTAGTAGTTTGCTGTAATTGCTGAAAAATACTGTGCTGTAACTTTATATGCGTCAGGTTTAAAATTTCCATCAGCAAAGCGTCTTTATTCGGATAATCATAATAAAACGCAGCTTTTGAAAGTCCACAGGCTTCAGCCAATTTCCCCATGCTGCAGCCTATATAGCCATAGCGTTTAAATGCGTGTGCTGACTGTAGTAATAGATGTTCTGAGGTGTTTTTCCGTGGACGCATGTATCTCTCTATCCAAATAAATCACTATGATGTGTATAAAGTAAATTGGTTTAACCGACTAATAGTTCGTCAAACCGTTCAATCACTTCCTGCCATAAGAGTTCAGCACCTTTGCGGAAATATCCCATATGACCAATCTGTTTTAGACCATAATCTTGCGCTTCAATATTGATATAGTGCATTGATGCTTGCGCATAATGTTGCATAAAAGCATGTCGTGAATTGGGTAATGCCCAGTCATCATCAAGTGCAGCGACCGCATAAATCGGCGTTTGAACTGCAGCATATTGTTGAGATAGCTCACTCAGCTCAGGGTCGGCAAAGAAATAGGTTGGGTTTTTACACCAACGACGCCATTGTTTATAGACATCGACAGGAAGGTCAGTGCCCATATTGAGTTTGCTCCAAGGCAAATACCCTTTTACGGCAACCATCGGCGGAAAAACGATATTCCACATCACATGAACTTTCATTTTTTCTTTAAAGGGCATATAGCCATGCCAACCTGCGCCAGTGCCAAAACAATACATGGCACGAATCTGATCATGATTTGAGGTGAGGCCTAGGGCTTGACCGCCATAGGAATGTCCCACTAGAAAAGTTTCCTGACTGTGTTGTTGCATATAAGCTATGGCACCAGAAAGGTCATAACGTCCCCAGTCGAGGTAGGACATCTTAAAGCCTTTAAGTTTTGACGGTGCAGAACGTCCAATACCACGATAATCAAAAGTCAGTACTTGATAACCGAGTCCTGCGGCATATTCGGCAAAACGACGGTAAAATTGTTGAGGTACACCTGTTGCACTTGAAATAATAATATTGGCTTTAGCAGCAGAATTAGGCCGATATTCAACGCCTGAAAGCGTATAGCCATCGGTTGCTGGGAAACTCACGGGTGTAGTACGTATTTCTTGCGTTGCTTGTTCTAAATCCGTTGGCATAATTTTTCTCTTCGTGTGGCAGGGTGCTAAGGGTTTATTCGGTTTAAACAAAGGCTTATTTGCCCTGAAAATTGGCTGGGCGACGTTGTAGCATGGCTATCACACCTTCTTGTACATCTTGTGTTTTTAGTAGTGGCTGTAAGTGCTGATCCAATTGAGCAAAGGCAGCATCGGCTCCCAAATGCACCCCTTGCTGTGCTGCAGAGAGTGTTGCCTGAACCGCCAGTGGTGCAGCCTGTGCAATTTGTTCTGCAAGTTCTATTGCACGAGATAAGGGCGCTTGGTCTGTGATTTCAGTCACCAAGTTCATGTCATATGCCGTTTGTGCATTGAAACGTTCACCCGTGAGTAAATAGCGCATCGCCTTATTCCAACCCGCTGCTTGCACAAAGCGAACAGTTGCACCACCAAAGGGAAGAATGCCACGTTGCACTTCCATTTGAGCAAACTCTGTCTGACGCTGAGCGATCACGATATCGGCATTCAGCATGAGTTCAATACCCGCTGTAAAACAGAACCCTTGTACCGCGACCACAACTGGTTTTTTTCGTTGTCGTGAGTTGGTTCCCCACGGATTAATTTGCTGATCAGGAAAATTAAACAGTCCACTGCCAAGTTTGGGTTGTAGTTCGACCAGATCTAGACCTGCAGTAAAATGCTCGCCATGTGCAAAAATCACTGCACAGCGTAAATTTGGATCATCTTCATATTCAGTGAGTGCCAGTGAAAGGTCATGAATTAAATGACTGTCAAACGCATTTCGTTTATCTGCACGGTCCAAACCGATCAAATAAAGATGACCACGGATTTCTCGACTTACACGACCTTGTTGTTCTGACATTTTAATGATTCCTTCTGATTATTCTTTAGATATAGCTAAGTTTTTAAACGATTGTTAGAAAACTGTCAAAACTGATGCGTTCAAAACATCAAAATCATCGTCTGGTGGATGAGTGGTTTGATTTAAAATTTACAGAGTTGATATGAAATAGTGCATGATATAGCTTGCCTTTAGGCTGAATTTTTCCATAATAGCTGCAGCTTTTTTAAGGCCCAATCAACCATGTCGAACTTAGAAATATTTGCAGTCATTATTAGCTTAATCGGGGTGACTTTAACCATAAAGCGAAATATGTGGTGTTGGTGGTTTAACTTTGCAGCTTTTTTGCTGTATGCCTACTTGTTTTATACCTACAAACTTTATGGCGAAACCATTTTGCAGTTTTTCTTTGTGGTGGTGAACTTCTACGGTTTTTATCACTGGTTGAAGGGCAAACAACAAGATCATGACATCCGTATTGAACCGATTGCGACCAAAATTGTGATCTTTCAAATGCTCTTAGCTGCGGTGGGCGGTTTGATTTTTGGTTTAAGCCTGCACTATTTTACCGATGCAGCCGTACCAATTTTGGATGCACAATTGGCCGCGTTTAGCTTACTCGCAACGTATTGGACCAGCCGGAAACATATTGCTACTTGGGTGCTTTGGGTATTTGTCGATATTATCTATGTGGGTATGTTTATATACAAAGACCTGTATCTCACTGCGGCGTTGTATGCAGGTTTTGTGGGCTTGGCGGCATTTGGTTGGTGGCAATGGACACAAGTCAAAAATAAACAGCAGCAACAGGCGATGAAAGCTTTATCCATTTAGCCCACAGATGTTTTTTTCATTCCCAATTTGACAATTTATAAAAATATATTTACTTTGTAACCATAAAGGGCATTTCATAATCGGGCTTCACCCCGATGAGAAGTGCCTTTTTTATGCCTTAAGAAATGTGGCTGTGTTCATTTGAGTCTAAGACATGTCATAAAATCCTCTGTGAATTTATAAGCAAAATTGGGTGTCTGCGAAGCTTGATTTTAATAGCCGATGATCCGATCCCGATGAATAAGTAAAGAGCGTGCAGAGTCATGATTATCGACTTTCAACTTGAGCAGCAACTGCGTTTTGACCGACAAGCTACGGTTCTACTGCAGCAAAAGGCGAGCTTTTTTCAGTTTGAGCAAATAGCAGATGTGTATAACGCTGAATGGCTCAAGGCATTTCCACAAGGGACGCAATGTAGCATCAGCGGTTTGGATGATGGTGCAGATGAATACGGCATCCAAATCAGTTATAAACACCAAAGCATCTTGATCGATTATTCACAACCGATCAAATTGGTACACCGTGATCGGGATGGTGTAGTGCATAGCATGCTGTTAAATTAACAACTTAAATTAAACTGAGATTTATAAAAGCAGTACCACAAAGATTTGTTATAGAAATATAAAAATAAGCGCAAGAAGAAATGAAAAGATATGGGAAGCTATTAAAGCAATGACGCAACTTGATCCCAAAGATTCAACATTTGAAATTTTTAATCAGCTATGTTTTGAACTGTTTCATCATTATGGCTCGCACTTCAAGTCTTTTGAACCTAGCGCTTTAATACATGCAAAACCAATGCAACAGCTTCCTGAACAAGCCAGCTTTGATATTTTTAGCCTCGAGTTTGGTCATTGGTACGCAAAGTTGTCCTATGCAGGGATGTATTTAAAAATTGATGCGGGCTGGGAATTTCAGCTCGAGTTGAAAAATCAGCATGGGCAAATATTTCAAAAAAGCCTTTAAGGCAGAGTCCCTCTGAGTTGCAGTATGGCAATTCTGTTTTTCTAGCTTGGTTTCAGGTCAATGACAGCCACAGCGCTTTTCGATTTAATTCAAAGCACAGTTTTAGCAACTGTAGACTGGGCGAAATAAAACAATAAAACCAATATTGACCTGAAGGATTACGAGAATGGCACATCAATTTACCGTCAATGCCACAATTCATGGCGTTTCACTTGAAGATTTTAAACGACTAGCCGCAGATATCAGCTTGCATGAAGCGGTGTGCAAACGCATACCGGGTGAAAATCTAGAAATTTTAGAATCAAAAAAAACAGGTGATATGTATACCTTAAAACGTGCCTATAACTTGGATGTAAATATTCCAGATATTGCCAAGAAGTTTTTAAAAGATGCGTTTCGTCTGAAACGTACGGATATTAGTAATTTGGCGGCATTAACCTCTGACGTCAAACTAGATCCGAACCTACCGCTCGAAGCCAGTTGTAAACGAAGTGTCAGTGGTGATGCAACACAAGTGAGTTTCAATTTGGACTGGACGGTGAAAGTCAAAGTTCCACTGCTTGGTGGATTACTTGAAAAACATGCAGAAGGTGAAATTCGTCGTTTTAGTCAGCTTGAGATTGAAATTGTAGAAGATGAATTGCGTAAAAATTTAAAAGCCTGAATTGATTTGAAAGAGAGTTAAAAAAAGCGGTCATTGACCGCTTTTTTTAGTGACTGATGTTACGCACGTAAAAGTAATTTCACAATTTTTAAATGATATTCAAGTCTATTCGACGGGGTCTTTCATCTATGGATTGAATAAAGGGATTAGCCTTCGGCTGGAGGTACTTTTGTTTAGGCAAAAGTACCCAAAACCATTGTCATCCGCAAAACTCGTTCACTAGCGTCAAATTTTTCAAAGTATTGCAAAAACAATTTTGATTAAAAGTAGTCCTGTCTCAAACACTTGCGGATGACCTTAGCGCGTATCGTTCATTTATTTGAATCAAATTGCGCTGCTGATGTTACTTCGTAACATCAGTTAGTGCGAAGTTTTTTCAAAACGTTGACGATAGAGCATCGCAGTAAAGAAGGTCACCAAACAGACGGTCCAAATATAATACATGGCGCCAATGTTGCTGTATAAACTCAACCATTGAACCAATGGCAAGGTGATACCACCCGCGATGGCATAGGCCAAATTGTATGAAAATGAAATGCCCGAGAAACGAATCTGTGCAGGGAACATTTTCACCATACTATAAGACACCATACCAACCGTGCCTGATGCCAAACCGAGCAGCATATAGAGCGCAAACACGGTCGATGCTGCCACATGGCCCAAGCTGTTATAGAACACGCCCGCAATTATCGCGACAAGGAGGGAACCGAACAGCATCACTTTGCCCGCACCGAAGCGATCTGCCAAAAGACCTGCCAAGATACAACCGACCATTTGCATCACAATAGCGGCACTTTGCATTTTAAAGGCATCGGCCCGTTCAAAACCAAAGGCGCCCGTGAGTAGATTTGGCATCGCTAAAATCAGCACAACAACACAGCCGGTTAAGAACCATGTAAACAGCATACCAATCACAACGCCTGTTTTGTGCTGTTGCAGTACTTGTTTCACTGGAAGCTCTTTAGCCAATTGTTTCTTTTCTTGCATGGCTTTAAATACTGGCGTTTCTTTTAAATAACTGCGTAGATAGAGCGCAACAAAACCAAAGATTCCGCCTAGAATAAATGGAATCCGCCATGCCCAATCATGGATTTCTGACTCTGTAAATTGTAATGAAATAAACAAAGACATCAGTGCGCCCAATAGGATACCTAAAGATAAGCCAGCAGTGAGTAAGCCATTGGCGATCCCAATTTTTTGCTCAGGCACATGCTCTGAAACAAAAGTCCATGCCGCTGGGATTTCACCACCAATCGCGATGCCTTGAATCACACGCATCAGTAGGAGCAAAAGTGGTGCTGCATAACCAATACTTTCAAAAGTCGGCATCACACCAATCATCAGTGTAGGCAGAGCCATGAGTAAAATAGACAAACTAAATAAACGCTTACGACCAATCAAATCGCCAAAATGCGCCATCACCACACCACCCAATGGGCGGAAAAAATATCCTGCTGCAAAAATACCGTAAGTATTCAGCATCGCCCAAAATGGACTGAGTCCAGTGGGGAAAAACAGTTCCGAAATAATTTTGGCGTAAAACACATAAATGACAAAGTCATAAAACTCAAGTGCGCCACCGAGGGATGACAGTCCGAGGGTGCGTTTATCTTGACGAGTCAGGCGTGGCTGAGCTTCCATGCAAATATTTTCCAGCAGCAAATAGCATTTGACGATTTTAGTGATTCAATTTTTTATTGAATAATCAAACTTTTTTGCCTTATTAAAAACTTATAGTTATGAAAATATTATTAATTAAGAACAAAATAATATAGATAAAGTCGCATTAACTTAAAGAATGATTGGTAATAGATAATGGCGTACCTTGATGTATAAATGATAAATATCAATGGCATAGGGTAGTATGATCTACTTTTTTACTTTGTGCTCTATATAAACCACAAAAGATTCAAAGCCATAGCACGCTGTTGTTTTATACTCAGAACCGATAATAATGCATATTGCATGGTTGTTTTTTAAAGTGATTTCAGCCCGCTAGACTTAAAGAAAGGATAAATACATGAGTTATGTTGCTGCTGTTGCACAGCGTGGTGAAGCAATTTTGACGCTAACTGCCGCAGAGGTACAAGCATCTGAAATAGGTTCTGCATGGTTAACTGCACTGAGCGAAACACTGCATGCCACCATGCTTGAGCGTCAAGGCGTAGGCATTGCCGCACCGCAAATTTATGTTTCAAAGCGGGTGATTATCGTGGCTTCACGTGCAAATTTACGCTATCCCGACGCGCCTGAAATGGAGGCGATCGTGATGGTGAATCCAGTGATTACATCTCGATCTACGACCACGGTTTTGGGTGAAGAAGGCTGCTTAAGTGTGCCGAATGCACGAGGACAAGTCCCGAGAGCCGAGCAAATTCACGTGCGATATTTGACCCTTCAAGGTGAAGTCAAAGAGAAAACCCTGAATGGCTTTCCTGCACGGATCTTACAACATGAGGTCGATCATCTGAACGGGATCTTATTCACCGAGCGTTTAGAATAATAAACCGTGTTATTTCAAAAATAAAAAAGTGACCAATTGAGCTAAAAAAATAACGGAAAAGTAATTTGAATAGTGGTGCAAGTGAAGTTTAAAGGCTTCAAAGATTGCATGCTTAACTGTGAAAATAGACTTTCTTTTTGAAGCTGAAACCTTGTATAACTAGCGAAATAATAAAATAAAAAAGAAGATTAATGGGGAAAAATTGGGGCAATGCTGTCTGTACGAAATGGGGCGTACAATGGCGTAAATTGAAGCATCTTTTATTTGAATCCGACTATCTCATCATCAATTGGTCTGACTATGATAAAGGGCGTTTACTCCTCATCTTTGGCATGCTGAGTCAAGTTAGCGTGTTGAAGTGGTGCATCATGAATTTTTATTATTCGACCAATCGGATTTGGTTTAATCCGAGTGAACTCAAGTTCAGGATCATCGTCGCTTGTATAGTCCTACTCAGTTATGGCGTATTGGCAGTACTCAGTCTTTATTTTAAAAAATATTTAAATTTTAGACTGTTTTTTAGCTATTTTGCGCCCGTCCTGTTTGGGATCGGCATGATCTATGGTGGCTATATGATCGGGATCTATAGTCCTGCCACTATGGCGGGGACGGTCAATCTGCTGATGGTCGGTTTGGTTTTTTATCGTCCTGCGATTATGCTCAGTATTACATTTCCGATCACACTGTTTATTGGCTACATTTGCTATCAAACTTCGATTGACCATCTAGAATATGCACCGATTTTCAGCCCAGCTTTAAAACAGAGTGAGTTTTACGACAACGCCTTTTGGCTCATGAGTATGGCGGAGTTGTATTTACCCATATTGATCGTCAGTGCAGTATTTTTTCAGATTTTGCTTTTACGGTGGCGACACCGTGAACAAAAGATGGAAGTCCTCAGCCGTGTCGATGGGCTGACCAATGTGTTTAACCGTCGTTATGTTAGTCATGAACTTGATACGCTCAGCAAACGGACACGGCCTGAATTTGCAGTCGTTTTGCTTGATCTCGACCATTTTAAACTGATCAATGACCAATTTGGTCATGACGCAGGAGATGCTGTTTTACAGTGTGTTGCTCAAATTTTAAATGACAATACCCGTGTGCAAGATGTGGTTGGGCGTTATGGCGGTGAAGAATTTATTTTAATTTTAAAAAATCAGAGTTTAGAGCAGGCGATAGAGGTCGCTGAGCGCTGTCGATTGGCCATTTCTGAAGCTAAAACCATGATAGCCAACAATCAAATGTTGAAGATTAGTGCAAGTTTCGGTGTGGCAACGGCGATTGAGGGGACACCGTCTGCTGTAGTCACGCGTATGGCCGATCAAGCACTGTATATGGCAAAGCAACAAGGACGTAACCAAGTGCGCAGCTTTCGTGAGTTAAACTTGGCAGAAGATTAAAAAAGTTAAAAGGTAGCGATGCAGCAATTACAATTTCAGCTCGGATTAGAGCAGCTCGACTTTCAGACCGAGCAACAGAATATTCATTATGATCACGGCTTAGCGGCTTTGGTACAAAAATGTGTTCGACATCAGCGCTTCGATGCTTTGGCAATTGAATATTTGATCTATGAAATTGAAGAAATTTTAGAACGATTACAGCTCGATTATCAGACGCAGCGCTATGCTCAGTCGAATGACTCGATGCTGCATATATTGGCGCAGACCTTTTTTGAACATGCGACCCTCATTGAACGACAAAGCTTAGAACATGGCTTTAATGAAATGATTGAACATACTGAATATTATCAAAATCTATTTGGTGAACAGGCAATCATTCAACTCAGTTATTTCGTTTTTATTCGAGAAATGATGCACCATTTAAACCTACGGCACATACAGATTTTAGCTCAGAACACGTCTTCACCATAAGGACTTATACAGAGGCAGCTCAATTTGTTATAAATAAAAAAGCACACAACAAAAAATAGCCCTTATGAAAACGCCTGTTCCAGACTATTTACAGCATGTCCTCAATGCCTGCGATGCCAATCAGTACGGAGCTTTGGCAGATTATATTCCTGAGTTAGCTAACGCCAATCCGAATAGACTGGCTTTGGCACTGTCTACCGTAGATGGCAAGATTTATTCTACGGGTGATGACGAAGTCGAGTTCACCATTCAGTCGATGTCTAAACCTTTTGCTTATGCCTTAGCGATTTGTCATCTTGGCTTAGACAGTGTTTTACAAAAAGTTGGTGTCGAGCCATCGGGAGAGGCGTTTAATCAAATTGCGCTCGATCCACAAAGCAATACCCCGAAAAACCCGATGATCAATTCGGGGGCAATCACCACACATTCACTTTTACCGCATGACGAGCACAGCACTCGAGCTGAAAAACTCCGTGAATTTTTAAGTGAAATGGCAGGGCGTGAGCTGAGGTTTGATGAAGCGGTTTACCAGTCTGAAGTGAAGACGGCTTTTCGAAATTTGTCGATCGGTTACATGCTACGCACAGTCGGTGTACTTGAAGAAGACCCTGAAGATGTGGTGAACGGCTATATTCGTCAGTGTGCAATATTAGTGACGGTTAAAGATTTGGCAAAAATGGCCAGTGTGCTTGCCAATGGTGGCGTGCAAGCAGCCACAGGCAAACGGTTGCTGTCTCGTTCGGTGGTACGCCAAGTGTTGAGTGTGATGATGACTTGCGGCATGTATGATGCTGCGGGTGATTGGCTGACAACGGTCGGTATTCCTGCCAAAAGCGGTGTGGCTGGTGGTATTATGGGGGCCTTGCCAGGGCAGGTTGGGCTGGCGGTCTTTAGTCCGAAACTCGATACACATGGAAATAGTGTTCGAGGCGTCGAAATATTTGAACGACTGTCTAAGGACATGGGACTACATGTCATGGAGGGAACACCTTCAGCGCAAACGATCGTCCAAAGTCGCTATACCTGCGGGATAGATCATTCGGTCGTGGTGTATGAGCTGCGTGGTGTATTGCAATTTACTGAGTCGGAAATGTTGCTGCGGATCTTAGAAGATGAACCTGTTGCGAATAACCATATCGTTTTAGACCTGACCAATATTTCTTTGATACACGATGTTGGTGTTCGAATGCTCTTTGAAGGCGTCGATCGTTTAATTGCAGATGGTCATCGCGTGGCAGTGATCGACTCAGAGCATCTCTTGGAACAAAGTCGAAGTCATGCAGGACATGAGGTGGTGGTTCGAGAAGAGTTGGGTCAATATTTACAGCAGTTTGATGGTTAATTGATAAAAATCCATTGTTGATTCATACAAGGTGCTCATAAGTTTAGTGCTTAGATCGGCTATAATTTTCTTTTTGCGTTAAATTTGCTTATGTCTTTTGAGTTAAAAGTCAGTTTACTCCCGAGTGTTGACGCTTTATCCCCACAGCATAAAAAGCTGAATAAACTGATTGAGCAAATCGAACAGCAAAAGCTGGATTTAGATCTTTGGCAAAATGCCAAAAGTGAGATTCAGAGTTATATCCAACTGAAACTTGTGCCGATATATCGTGATTTGCATGCGGTGTACTACCGCCAGCTTGCACAGCTTTGGCACCACATACAGCAAGAAGACTTTGCCAAAGCGGATTTAGCTCAGCTCGATGTGAAGCTTGCGAAATTGGCAAAGCAGCTGAAAAAATCCAACTATTTAAATACAGCAGAACTTGAAAAAGTCTCGGAGGTCGATGCTTTTTATCAGCAGCACCATGCGCATAATCAAAAGCCAAATAAAAAGGCCAAGTCAGCCCAAACTGAACAGAGCAAAGTAGAAGGTCATGTTGATATAGAACAAGAAACTACAGAACAAAATGAGTCTTATGAAGCGTGGGACAGCGAACAATATCAACGTGAGAAAGAAGAGCATCAGCGCAGACGCTTAGCGCAAAAACGCGAGCAAGCTGAAAAGTTAGTGAACCAATCACTGAAAACTGTGTATTTAAAAATCACTGCCATGATTCACCCGGACCGTGAACCTGAGGAAGCTAAAAAAGCGGAAAAAACCGAGTTGCTGCAAGTGGTGAACCAAGCCCATGAAGCACAGGATTTGTTTTATTTATTAAAGTTGCAATTACAGCTTGAGACCAATAAAGGCAAAAGCCCTAAAGCCTTAACCGATGAACATTTAAAGTTTTATAAAATGGCTTTAGAGGCACAAAGCCAACGCTTAGCGAGTCAGATAGATGACATCACGGATAGTTTTCACTGGACTGAAAAACCGAAGCCGAAAAATATGCAGATAAAAGATGTGTATAAGGTGATTGATGGCGATGTTTCGGTGTTAAAAGAACAAGTGAGGTGGGAAAAAGAACGACTGAAATATATGGAGAAGGTGAAAGGGTTGGAAGTGTTGTTGGCACAGAATGTACTTTGATGCTTTTCTCCCTTAAAAGCACCTCTCAATAACCCTCTCCTCGAGTTACCCTCACCCCCTTGCGAAGCAATGCTTCTCATCCCAAAGGGAGAGGGAGTTGCATCTAATTAAATACCGTCTATTGGCTTAATAATGAATATTCCCTCTCCTTGTAGGAGAGGGCTAGGGAGAGGTTATAAAATTTGATAATCTAAATAAAATAATAAAAAGCAAAATGCAATGAACAATAAACTCGACCCCCAACTTTTAATATTCGCCAAAACCATGCGCCACACTGCCACCGATGCAGAACATCTGATGTGGCAACTTCTACGTGCTAAACGCTTTATGAACCTGAAATTCCGCCGTCAGCATGTAATCAAACCTTATATTGTGGATTTTTACTGTCATGAAATTGGTTTAGTGATTGAGTTGGATGGTAGTCAGCATGGAACGGATGAGGCAATTGAATATGATGCTGAACGGACGAAGTTTTTAGAGACTTTGGGTTTAACCGTTGTGCGGTATTGGAATCATGATGTTTTGAGTCGGACGGATGCGGTGTTGGAGGATTTGAGGCAGAGGTGTGCTGAATTGAAAAATACCTCTCCCTAACCCTCTCCTAAGAGGAGAGGGAAATTCTTTAAAATTTAAATATAGTTGTTGTATGTTTTTTATTCTTATATAATTTAATACAAATTAAGTCCTTACAGAGAGATAGATGAATAACTTTATATTATCTAGCCTTTCTTTTTTAGGATTTGTATTTTTTTACATACTTAAAAATGAATTTTTTCAGAATGAGCTTTCAATAGTATTTACTTATGATGCTCTAATAATTCTATTTGTACTTTTTAACCTGTGGGGTGGGTGCTTCCTTCGAAATCTTCCTCATGATGAAGTGGCTGATTTTACTAATTCTGAAATTGTTCCCATGGAAGGCAGTTTAATTCCTGTTTATTTAGGAATGTATGTAATTTCTTTAAGCTTAGGTGGATTGAATGTTGGAACTTATATTATAGGGGCTAGCTTATTTGCTCTTTGGGTTTCTTTAGGAAGAGTAACATTTTTTAATCCAATCTTATGTTTTTATGGTTATAGATTTTACCAAATAAAGACAAAGGGGAATTTTCCTATATTGTTAATTTCAAAAAGAAAAAATCTAAAGATTTTGGGTTCTACGGAAAATTTAAGGCGAATTAATAGTTATACTTTTTTGGATGATGGTACAGGATGAGTATTAAAAAAAGGTTATTTGCATTACTAGATGATGGTCATTTTTGTTTTATTTTTAATGATCAAACTCATCCACAAGCAATAAAAGAAATTGAAGATTATTTTTCAATTTCTGATAAGTTAAATAAAATACAGTTCAATGTAGAATATAATTTAGCAGATACGGAAATTTTCACCTTTAGTCAAACACCAAACGATCCAAAGATATTACCCTTAATAAAAAAATATACGGATATTTTGGCTAATACTCTTAATGGGCACGAAGTAAAAGAATGTTCTGATAATTTATCTAAAATAGTGTGTTTTTGTTTTTCTGAAAAAAAAGGTGCTATTGAAACTATAAAATTCTCACGAGTATTTAAGAAGTACAAATTAAGTAATAAAAAAGTTTTAGGTATTTTTGGCAAAGGAAAGCCTGAAGTTGTAGAGGTTAATAATCAGATTGAATTTAGTGGAATAGTTGATGCTTATTGGGATGGACAAACTCTAACATTTAAAAAATTTAATCATATTTCAAGTTTATTTGATGGTGTTCACCAGTTTTATAGAGAGGCTAATGAGTTGGAGGTACACCAATTTCTAACGCAATCTTGGTTTAATTTATCTAGTGATTATGATGTTAATACAATTCACTTAAGATCCTCAAAAAAAATTGCACAGATTATGGATTCAAAAAAAATTGATTTTTCAAATCCGCAATTATTTGGGAAAATTACGAGTAATATTAATCAGTTTCCATCTAATAAACTTAAGATAGAAAAAGGTAAAATTATTATTTCTAATAATGAAGATATAAATGAATTTTTGAAATATGTTGAAAGTAAATATTATTATTCATTGATTGATGGCGAGCCTATGGAAGCTTTAGCAACTCAAAAAGCTAAATAAAAAATCCCCTCATTCGAGGGGATTTTTTTGAATCAAATTACAGCATTAAAGCGCTGCAATTTGCTCCATATTCGCTTTAATCTTCGCTAACTGATCAGCAAACTCAGCAAGTTTAACTTTCTCGCCTTCAACCACAGCAGCAGGTGCTTTCGCTACAAAACCTTCATTGCCAAGTTTAGTGGCAATTTGGTCATGCTGTTTTTGAACCTTGTCTAAGTCTTTTTGTAGACGACCCAATTCCGCTTTAGGGTCAATTAAGCCCTTCATTGGAACGAATACAGACACATGACCCACTACAGATGAAGAAGACAATGGCGGTTGTTCAGCATCAGCAAGGAAAGTAATGCTTTCAACTTTCGCCAAAGCTTTAAACAATGGTTCAATACGTGCAATTTGCGCTTTTTCAGCTTCAGTCGTGTTTTGAAGAAGAACAGGCAACAAGCGAGCATTACCAAGACCCATCTCACCACGGATGTTACGTACAGCACCAATCAAACCTTGAAGCCATTGCATATCAGCTTCAGCTTGGTCGTTAATGAGTGCTTGCTCAGCAACAGGGTACTGCGCCAACATAATGGTTTCGCCAGAAATGTTGAGTTTCGGCGCAAGTGTTTGCCAGATTTCTTCTGTTAGGTAAGGCATTAACGGATGAGCCAAACGTAACGATGCTTCCATCACAGAAAGAAGAACACGACGCACTTCAGCTTTACGCTCAACTGATACGTTTTCATCATTTAGAACAGGCTTAGTCAGCTCTACATACCAGTCACAGTATTCATTCCAAATGAACTCGTAAATCGCTTGCGCAGCCAAGTCTAAACGGTAGGTCGCAAATGCTGTTTGCACTGCTTGTTCTGCTTTTTGCAGACGGCTCACGATCCATTGTTCAGGCAATTCCCAAAGGTCTTGACGAGCATCGATACCAATTACTTGCTCTTCGCAGTTCATCATCACGAAACGCGTTGCGTTCCAGATTTTGTTGGCAAAGTTACGGTAACCTTCAACACGTTTCATGTCGAACTTGATGTCACGACCTGTGTTTGCAAGCGCACAGAATGTGAAACGAACCGCGTCAGTACCGTAAGATTGAATACCTTCAGGGAATTCTTTACGGGTTGATTTTTCAATCTTCGCTGCTTGTTTCGGGTTCATCAAACCTGTTGTACGTTTTTGTACTAAAGTTTCAAGATCAACACCGTCAATCAAATCTAATGGGTCAAGCACGTTGCCCTTAGATTTAGACATTTTCTGACCTTCGCCATCACGAACCAAACCGTGTACATACACAGTTTTGAACGGAACTTGCGGTGTGCCGTCTTCATTTTTCATGAAGTGCATGGTCATCATGATCATGCGGGCAACCCAGAAGAAGATGATGTCGAAACCTGTTACTAGTACATCAGTCGGGTGGAAAGTATTTAAGAAGTAGTTTTCTTTATCTTTCGCAGCGTCACCAGTCCAACCTAAAGTTGAGAATGTCCAAAGACCAGATGAGAACCATGTATCCAATACATCTTCGTCTTGTTTTAATTCAACTTCAGGTGCAATGCCGTTTTTCGCACGAACTTCAGCTTCATCACGACCTACAAATACGTTGCCTTCAGCATCGTACCAAGCAGGAATACGGTGACCCCACCACAATTGACGTGAAATACACCAGTCTTGAATGTTATTCATCCAAGCCATGTACATGTTGCTGTATTGCTCAGGGACAAACTTAATTTGACCGTCTTGAACCGCTTTAATTGCAGGCTCAGCAAGTGGTGCAATTTTTACGTACCATTGGTCTGTTAGAAGTGGCTCAACGATCACGCCTGAACGGTCACCACGAGGTGGCTTCAAGGTATATGGTTGAATTTGGTCTAACCAGCCTTCAGCTTCCGCTTGAGCAACCAATTTTTTACGTGCTTCAAAACGTTCTAAACCAATGTAGTCCGCAGGTGCAGGAATGGTTTTAGAAATTTGCTCGCCCGCTTTCGCGATGTATTCAAATTCAGCAAGAACTTCAGCATTTTTGTTGAAGATGTTGATGATTGGAAGTTCACAGCGTTTGCCCACTTCATAGTCATTGAAGTCGTGTGCAGGCGTGATTTTTACACAGCCTGTACCAAATTCTTTGTCTACATATTCGTCTTTAATGATTGGAACTGCACGGCCTGTAATTGGCAAGATAATGTTCTTGCCAACAAGCGCTGCATAGCGTTCATCATCCAGTGCAACTGCAACAGCGGTATCGCCAAGCAATGTTTCAGGACGTGTTGTCGCCACAACGATGTGGTCTTTACCATCGTGGGTGCGGATTGATTTGTCTTCAAAGAAATATTTGAAGTGCCAAAGTGAACCTGCTTCTTCTTTATCAGACTCAACTTCTAAGTCAGAAAGGGCAGTTTGTAGTTTAGGGTCCCAGTTTACAAGGCGTTTACCACGGTAAATTAAGCCTTCTTCATGTAGCTTAACAAAGACTTCTTTAACGGCATTTGAAAGACCTTCGTCCATGGTGAAGCGTTCACGTGACCAGTCTACAGATGAGCCTAGACGACGAATTTGACGGGTAATGTTCCCGCCAGATTGTTCTTTCCATTCCCACACTTTTTCGATGAACTTTTCACGGCCAAGGTCGTGACGGCTGATGCCTTCAGCACCCAATTGACGTTCAACAACCATTTGCGTTGCGATACCTGCATGGTCGGTACCCGGCTGCCAAAGGGTATTTTTGCCAGACATGCGGTTATAACGAGTCAACGCATCCATAATGGCATTGTTAAAACCATGACCCATGTGCAAGCTACCAGTGACGTTTGGTGGCGGAATCATAATACAGAATGAATCACCTTTTTGAGATGGCTTGAAGTAGCCTCTCTCTTCCCAAGTCTTGTACCATTTTTTTTCGATCTCGGTCGGATCGTAGGTCGTAGCAATATTTTGCGCTGAATCAGTCATAGTCTAAACAGATCAAAAGTGGATAAAAAATTAGATCTATTGTAGCAAAAAAAATGGTGAATTAGGGATGTTGGGCGAATGTTAACTTTTAGGATTTGGCAGTAAATAAAAGAGTCCGTATGATAGGACCTAAGATAAGAAGTATCCATTGATCCCAAAACTAAGATAAAAGGAGCAATATCAAATGACTTATTCTATTTCTTTAAAGATTCAACCTACGACATATCAACGTTTTGAGACGATTCATCAAAAACTCAATGCAGGTGAAACAGAAAGTCAGTCCAAAGCCTTAGGGGATAATCTAGCGGATATTGCATGTGAAATTTTAGATCAAGTTTTTGGCCAAATGGCGCGCATGAATAAGTCTGGAGACAATGAATCCGAAAAAATTATTCAGCAAATACGTGAAACGACCCGTAAATATATGCCGTGGTCGGTGTCTTTTTTTGGCAATGACCGCCTTGTACCGATGGTCAATTATTTATATGGACGTTTTTACAGCGAAGATGGTCAGCATTATATGCATTATCCGATCGATGCCTCTTTAGCCACCGACTTGCTTGCCTATGTCAATCAAATGAAAGAAGGGCAGAATCAATATGTGCCGCTCGCGTTGAAGGCATTTACACAAGTGGTCGATGCCGGGGTGACGCATTTGGTGCGAGAACCGAAAAAAATGCTGAAATTTAACATGGTGGTGGATAAAACTTTAACCGGTGTCATCAATCTCACCACGCAACTCGGTTATAAACGTTTTGATAAACTCGGCAAAATTTATGATGCACAGTCAATGAGTCAGTATTTTGACCATTTTATGGTGTTTTTGAACAATGAGCCTGTACTACGTAAAGCATAAAATACATATAAATGAATAAATTAGTTATTTAAAAGGATGTCAAAATGGCAAAACGTGATGATTTGAACGGAAAAGTGGTATGGATTACTGGGGCATCGTCAGGTTTGGGTGAAGCTTTAGCAAAAGAATGTGCTTTGCAAGGGGCGCAGGTCATTTTGACCGCACGTCGATTTGAAGAGTTGGAAAAAGTCCGTGTTTCATTATTACATCCAGATCAGCATCTTTCAGTGTGTGCAGACATTACCAATGAAGAACAAGTTCGCCATGCTTATGAACAAGTCCTTGCGCATAAAGGTCGAATTGACTGGCTAATCAATAATGCGGGATTGAGTCAGCGTGCATTGATTACGGATACGACCATGCAGACTGAACGTGCCATCATGGAAGTAGATTATTTTTCGCAAGTCTATTTAACCAAAACCGTTTTACCGACATTTTTAGCACAAAAGTCTGGTCGAATTGCTTTTGTTTCAAGTGTTGCAGGCTTATTAGGGACACAATACCGCGCGACCTATTCTGCTGCAAAAGCTGCCATTCATATGTGGGCGAACAGTCTACGTGCGGAAGTTGCGGATCAAGGGGTGGGCGTATCGGTGATATTCCCCGGATTTGTCAAAACCAATGTTTCATTTAATGCACTCAATGGTGCCGGCAAGCCACAAGGGCATCAGGATGAAGCCATAGAAAATGGTCTAGAAGCCAATGAGTTTGCCGAAACGGTGGTGCAATCTTTGCAGCGTGGGGAAGAATACATCGTGGTGGGTGGTTCTAAAGAAAAGCTCGGTGTTTGGGTATCTCGATTATCACCGACAACGTTATATAAAATGATTCGTAAAACCAAAGTGAAGTAAATTTTATCAAGTTTAAATAGTTTAAAAGTCACTCTTAACAGTGACTTTTTTAATGAGTAACGAGATTATAAGAAATGAAAAAGAATAATTTTAACAAATGGGGAATAGCCATCATTTTGTGCGCAATCATTGGTGCAATCGGTACGGTGGCTTATTTTTATTTTAAACAGAAAACTCAAAAAATTGAGCACAACTCAACACTCGAAAAGCCTGAAAAAGAAATAGGAACTGTATCAGAACCCGTTACTGAATCTGTTGAGATTGAACCTAATGTTGAAGCGGCGAGTGCAGAAGTTGTTATGCGAGGACCGAACGAGGGGTGGTTACCGATCGAAGCACTGTTTGATGAAAAAGGATTATTGAAGTCTGAGTATTATAGTCAAAATCCTCAAGATTCAGATGTTGATAAATTACCTTATAGCTCGAATAAAATTGGTGATTTTAAATGGCGAGCTGAATTTCATCCTGTTGATGATTTTAAAGGCGATCAAGCTAGACTCAAAGATCAATGTTTTGGATATTGTATTTTAGTGAAAGGTAAGTTGCTGACCAGTGTTGAATCGACTGTATTTACGGGAGCATTTATTGCGAAAGATCATTTGATCGAAGTGATTGCACATAAGGGGAGTGGCGCATATATGCCTGTCAACTATAGCTTTATCAAAATCGACAAAGCTGGTAATGCAGAGTTAATCTCAGATGATCATAATTCTTACAAAGATCAATTGGCTCGTATCAATCATTCGGGACTCGAGATTGACTTAAAACCATTTAGAAAACTTCAATATTTTCTTCTAATGAATGAAAATGGTTTAAATGTGTCGATGCAAAAACCCAATAAGGTGGATGTCGAACCGACTCAGTGTAAAGAGTATTACGAAGGAACATTAGAGGCATGTCCAACTTTATATGGATGTAAAGCTGACATTGTGGTGCAAGATCTGGCACGTGCTTATGCTGGAGATGTTGCATTTAGTTATCATGATCCAAATATTGATGAAAAGAAATTTAATGAAGTTTGTTTTAAAGTTTGTCGCAATGAAAATGTGAGTTATGAAGAGTTTGAAAACACATTGTGTAAAGTAAATTAAATAGTAAAAATGAATTGGGGAGAAGTAGAGAGATCAGATGTCTCTCTTTTGAATAGCAGTTCCATACGCAAAGACTTCGACCATGCCGCCTTGCATACCCAGCTCAGTGGTGCTTAAACGTAAGCCCATAATTTGGTTTGCGCCCATCTTTTCAGCTTCTTGCTTTAAACGCACCACGGCTTCACGACGCGCCCGATCGACGATGCTTTCATAACTGGTTAAACGTCCACCAAAAAAGTTCTGAATATTGGCAATCACATATTTAAAATAATCATGTGAAATCACTACATTACTTGAAATCAGTTGTCCGAAATGTTCAGTAGTTTTAAAGCGGTTGTTGTCTATGCGAATATGCGCCAATCGCTTTTCTTGAGCTTCGAGTTCTTTGAGATGTTTTTGTTCGATATGGCGACCAAAGCCCCAACCAATACAAAAGAGCACCACAAAGATCAGGACTTTAAAAATAAAGGCATCCATGACTTAGTCCTGAGTTGGAAATGGGTCTGGTAGTTTTGCTGAGTTGGCTTCTACGCGAACAGCCGTGCCATACACAAATAATTCAGAGGCGCCTTGAGCAATATTTGAGGTTGAAAAACGGATGCCGACGACAGCATTCGCGCCTAAGGCACGTGCTTTGTCAATCATACGGCTCATGGCTTCTTGACGAGATTCTTCGAGTAGTTCTGTATAACCTTTGAGTTCACCACCCACGATATTTTTTAGGCCAGCCATAAAGTCACGACCAACATGTTTACTGCGGACAGTACTGCCATAAACGACATCAAGTTGTTGTGTAATGGTATGACCCGGAACAGATTCAAGATTACTTAAAAGCATTTTTAGTTATCAATATAAAAAGGTGAATTGAAGATAGAAAACTCTTTAGCAAAAAGCAATAAATTCATTTTTATTTTAAAGCTTCGATCTAAAAATGAAAAAGCCCACCGAAGTGAGCTTTTCAAATATTACGGGCTAGGCTAAATCAAATTATTGTTTTGATGCTGCTTTACGCTCAGCAGTAGAAGGTTGGTATTGCACAGCATCAGAAGTGTTGGCTTTGATACCACCACCAAGTGTTTTATACAATTCAACTTGGTTGTTGAGATTTGCTTGTTCAAGCAACAACAAACCTTGCTCAGCTGCATAAGATGCACGCTGCGCATCCAGCACAGTTAGGTAGCTATCAATACCAGCACGGAAGCGAGCATTTGATAGTTTGTAAGTTGTATTGGTTGCATCAACTAAACGGCGCTGTGCTGCAATACGGTCACCGATGTTTTGACGAACTGCAAGCGCATCATTCACTTCACGGAAAGCAGACTGAACTGATTTTTCATAATCAGACAATGCAATTTTCTGGTCAGTTTCAGAAACTTTAATATTGGCCTGACGTGTACCCCAGTCGAAGATTGGAATATCTAGGCTAGGGCCAGCAGACCATACAAAGTTGCCTGATTTAAATAGATCACCTAAGTCCGTTGAAGCATAACCCGCAGAACCTGTTAGGCTAATCGTAGGGAACAGACGTGCTTTAGCTGCACCAATGTTCGCACCAGCGGCAGACAGTTTGTATTCAGCTGCACGTACATCTGGACGGTTGTTCAACAAGTCACTTGGAATACCTGAACCAATGGTATTGGTCGAAGTAATTCGATTGACACGTTGGTTCGGCAGCAAGTTCGCAGGTACTTGTTGACCCACTAATAGGTTCAATAAATTTTGCGCTTGAGCAATTTGAGTTTTGTAGTTCGCAACATCATTACGTGCAGTTTCTACAGAAATTTGAGCCTGACGAACAGGAACTTCACTGTCAATACCGACATCAAAACGCTTTTTGTTCAGGTTGTAAGATTCAAGCTGAGCTTTTAAGGTTTGATCCGCAAGCTTCAAGTTCGAATTGGCATACGCGTAGTTTAACCATGCTTGAGCCACTTGACCGATCAACGCAATTTGTGTTGCATCACGGGCACTTGCAGTTGCAAGGTAACTGTCCAAAGCATTGTCTTTTAAGCTACGTACACGACCCCAAAAATCAAGTTCATAGGCAGTGACACCTAAACCGACATTATAAGAGGTGATAGGCTTTTGTGTATTCAACGTGTCTTGACGAAGTACACTACCACTTGCACCAATGGTTGGTAATTGACCATTGGCAGTGATTTGATACTGTTGCTGTGCACGTTCAATATTTAAAGCAGCCGTACGTAGGTCACGGTTATTGGCTAAAGCTAAGTCAAGAACTTGTACCAGACGTTGGTCAGCAAAGAAATCTTTATATCCTTGTTCAGCAACAGAAGTACCAGAAGCACTTGCTGTGTAGCTTTCGGGGATATTGGTCTGAACAACCGGCTCTGGACCACGCATGCTTTGGCAGGCAGCCAAAGCAAGCGCAAGTGAAGAAACCGCAATGCTACGACCTGCAATAGACCATACATTTTGCATCACGATAAATGCTCCTGATTATTTTGTTGTTTTGGTTTGTACTTAAAGATACTTCGGATCCATACATAGAACACAGGAATAAAGAAGATACCAAGTAGGGTAGAACTGATTACGCCGCCCAATACACCATAACCTACGGAGTGCTGACTACCTGCACCTGCACCCGAAGAAAGGGCAAGCGGAAGTACACCAAAACCAAAGGCTAAAGTGGTCATGATAATTGGACGTAGACGCATTTTAGCGGCATGCAATGTTGCGTCAAACAGATCTTCACCTTTTTCTTGAAGTTCTTTGGCGAATTCTACGATCAAGATCGCATTCTTCGCAGACAAACCAATGACGGCAATAATAGCCACCTGGAAGTAAATGTTATTCGCCAAGTTTGGATTTTTGAAGAACACCATTCCAAGGAAAGTCAGTAATAACGCACCCAATACACCTAATGGTACAACCAGTAATACTGAGAACGGAATAGACCAGCTTTCATACAAGGCAGCAAGACATAGGAAGACGATTAACAATGAAAGTGCGTATAAGAATGGTGCTTGTGCGCCAGACTCACGTTCTTCTAGAGATAAACCAGTCCATTCATAGTCAAAGCCTTGAACGCCCATCGAAGGAAGTTTTTGTACAATTTCTTCCATCGCTTTCATCGCATCGCCCGAACTTACACCCACACCCGGTGAACCTTGAATGTTCACAGATGCGATACCGTTATAACGTTCAAGACGTGGTGAACCATAAGTCCATTCGCCAGTAGCGAAGGTCGAGAATGGAACCATTGTGCCTTGGTTGTTACGGACATACCACTGGCTCAGGTCTTCAGGCATCATACGTGCCGCAGCTTCACCCTGTACATAGACTTTCTTCACACGACCACGGTCAACGAAGTCATTGATGTAAGAACCACCCCATGCCATACCCATTGTGGTATTGATTTCAGCAATGCTGACACCCATAGCACCGGCTTGAGCTTGGTCAATCGTGATTTTGTACTGTGGCGTATCTTCTTGACCGTTAGGACGAACACCCATGAGGCGTTTATCTTGAGCAGCCATACCGAGCACCATATTACGGGCATCGATAAGTTGTTGATGAGTTTGACCTGCAGAAGCTTTTAACTGCAAGTTGAAGCCGGCAGTTACACCCAATTCAGGCATTGCTGGTAATTGGATTGGCATGATGTATGAAGCATCCTTCACGATCATGTTCAATGCCATACCACGTTGAATAATCGCACCCACTTGAGATTCAGGTGATGTACGGTCTTCCCAATCTTTTAACTTGATGAATGCAAGACCTGCGTTTTGACCTACACCTGTGAACGAGAAACCGGCAACACTGAATACAGAATCGACATATTTTTCTTCGTTTTTCAGGAAGTAATCGGTCATTGCAGTGACAGTTTTATCCGTACGCTCAAGTGAGGCATTCGGTGGTAACTGTACCAGTGTCATTACAACACCTTGGTCTTCTTCAGGTAAGAATGATGATGGTAACTTTTGGAATAAAAGCACTAATAAGCCGATTACAACTGCATAAATCACACCAGAGAAAATCTTGTGGTGTGTCATGAAGTTCACGCCGCCTTGGTATTTATGCGCAACTTTATCAAAAGAGCTGTTAAACCAACGGAAGAAACGGGCAAAGATATTGTTGCTTTCGGGTTTGTTTGGATCATGTTGTTTCAACATGGTCGCGCATAGGGCAGGGGTAAAGGTCAATGCTACAATCAATGACAGAATCATTGCTGTTACCAGCGTGATTGAGAACTGACGATAAATTACACCTGTTGTACCACCGAAGAATGCCATCGGCACGAATACAGCGGTTAACACAGAGGTAATACCGATAAGGGCACCCGAGATCTGTTTCATTGAGATTTCAGTTGCAGTCACTGGGTCAAGATGATCTTCAACCATGACACGTTCAACGTTCTCTACGACAACAATCGCATCATCCACGAGGAGACCAATCGCCAGTACCATCGCGAACATGGTGAGTGTGTTGATCGAGAAACCAAACATGTTAATGACAGCAAAAGTACCCAATACCACTACAGGTACAGCCAATGTCGGAATAATCGTTGCGCGCCAGTTCTGTA
This sequence comes from Acinetobacter sp. YH12138, assembly GCF_015218525.1. Lineage (NCBI taxonomy): Bacteria > Pseudomonadati > Pseudomonadota > Gammaproteobacteria > Moraxellales > Moraxellaceae > Acinetobacter > Acinetobacter sp. YH12138. The sequence goes on from NZ_CP048670.1 coordinate 850,110, forward strand.
AGAATAAGAACATCACAAAGAATACAAGAATCACGGCTTCTACAAGGGTATGTACAACACTTTCAATCGATAACTTAATGAATGGAGTCGTATCAAATGCAAGCGTGTCTTCTAAACCTTCAGGGTAGTTTGGACGTAGTTCTTTTAAACGTGCTTCAACAGCTTCGGCTGTGTCTAATGCGTTTGCACCAGTTGCTAGTTTGATCGCTACACCACCAGCAGGTTTGTTGTTGAACTTAGAGTCGAACTGATAGTTGTCAGCACCTAATTCAACACGTGCAACATCACCTAAACGTACCTGAGCACCATCACTACTGTTACGCAGGAAAATGTTTTTAAACTGCTCTGGTGTTTGCAACAAACTTTGTGCTGTAACTGTCGCGTTCAGTACTTGACCTTCAGTTGCAGGCGCACCGCCTAACTGACCAACAGCAACCTGAGCATTCTGTGTACGGATAGCCGCAGCCACATCACTCGGTGTAACTTTCAGGTTTGCCATTTTGGCTGGATCTAGCCAAATACGCATCGCATAAGAACCACCGAATACTTGGACTTCACCTACACCTGCCACACGGCTGAGAGGTTCAGAAATATTCGAGTTTACATAGTCCTTAATGTCGTCCGCAGTCAACTTACCCGATGGTGAGTGGAATGCTACAACTTGTAGGAAGCTTGCGCCAGATTTGGTGACTTTTACACCTTGACGTTGTACGTCTTCAGGTAATAGCGCTGTCGCAGACTGGAGTTTGTTTTGGACTTGAACTTGGGCGATATCTGGATCGATCCCTTGTTCAAAGTTCAATGTAATAGATGCTTGACCGTTACCCGCACTGTTTGACGAAATATAACGTAAGCCATCCAAACCATTCATTTGTTGTTCAATGATTTGGGTTACGGTGTTTTCAACTGTTTCTGCAGACGCACCAGGGTAAGTCGCAGAGATTGAAACCGTTGGCGGCGCAATGGTCGGATACTGTGCAATTGGCATATTAGATAGCGTGAGTACACCCGCCAGCATAATCACCAATGCAATCACCCATGCAAAAATGGGGCGATGAATAAAGAATTGAGCCATTCAGTCTACTCCCTATGCGTTTGAAGTAGCTTTTTGTTCAGATTTAGGTGCTGCTTGTTCTGCAACTTTAGCATCTGGCTTTGCTGCAGCAGGTTGTTGCGCACCTTGAGGTGCAGCAGCCTGAGGTTGATACGGTTTGGCTACAACTTGTTGCTCTGGCTTAACTTTCGCAATACCGTCAACAATCACTTTATCGCCAGTATTCAAGCCTTGAGTCACGATCCAATTCGAACCTTGTGTACCAACAGTGGTTACAGGACGAGATTCAACAGCACCTTTTGCATTCACAATCATTGCCATTGCTTGACCTGTAGGGGTACGTGTAATAGCAGCTTGTGGAATCAGGTAAGCATTTGGAATCACACCTTGAACGATGCGAGCATTGGCAAACATACCCGGAAGTAATAAATGATTCGGGTTAGAAAAAACAGCACGAAGTGTAACCGTACCTGTATCTGGGTTTACACTCGCATCAGAAAATGCAAGACGACCTTCAATTGGGTATTCGCTACCATCTTCAAGACGTAATTTCACTTTGGTGTTATTACTGCTGTCTAAGTTGCCTTGGCTTAATTGTTGACGTAAGCGAAGAAGTTCAGCACTTGATTGGTTAATGTCAACGTACATTGGATCAAGACGTTGAATTGTGACTAATGGATCAGCCTGAGATGCAGTAACTAATGCACCCGCTGTGACTGTAGAACGGTTGGTTTGACCTGAAATTGGCGCACGTACAGTTGAGTAACCTAAGTTAATTTCTGCATTTTTAAGTTCTGCCTGAGATGCAGCAACGTCTGCTTCAGCCAGTTTTACTTGCGCAACAATATCGTCATATTCTTGTTTAGAAATCGCATTTGAGCCAACAAGCTGACGGTAGCGACCTTCTTTAACACGTAACACGCCTAAATTTGCTTGTTGACGTCTTAAAGCAGCACGAGCACTGTCAGCTGAAGCACGGTTTGTACGCGAGTCGATCTCGTACAAGGCTTGTCCTTCGCGAACATAGCTACCTTCTGCAAATAAACGTTTCAGTACTACACCACTGGTTTGTGGACGTACTTCTGAAATTTCATAGGCAGATGTACGGCCTGAAAGTTCAACAGATTGTTCAACGCTTTGCGGTTGGGCAACAATGACACCGACTTCAGTTGGTGGCATTTGCTGTGCAGCAGCAGCTTGCTGTGCATTTTTAGGATCTTTGCTACAACCAACAAGTGCAATACTTGTTGCCAATGCGCAAGCAGTCAGGGCGGGAGCCCAAAGCTTTGCAGACATCATTGTTCCACCTCAATTAGATATTTATCTAAATTATTCATTTGTTTACGCTTTACTGATTTTGATGTAACTCAAATAAAGTAGCGCGATCCAAATAAAACTTATGCTCCAACCGGATAAGACATCTGTCGGAAAATGAACCCCAACATATACTCGCGAAACACCCATACACAGCATCCATAACAATGCCAAAATGGTGATCAAGCGATGTTGAGCATGTTGTCGGTAAATCAAGATCATAAGACACGCAAGCGATGCAGCATAACAACTGTGTGCGCTTGGGAATGAACTCCCGTAAGACGCTACAAGATGGTACATTTCTGGGGGACGCGGTCTGGTGAACGTAAATTTAAGCAACCATGCAAGGCCGATACTTCCAAAGATCCCTATACTGATAAAAACAATCTCTGTGTATTTTTTATACCACGCAAAGTGTAAACACCATAGCGTGGTGAAAAATAATACAAAAGGCATGCCGCCTAGCGCCGAAAGTCCGATGGCAATTTGATTAAAAACAGCAATACGGTGCTGACTCATCCATTCCACGATACTTAAATCTAATAGATTTAAATAGCTAGAATAAAGCGACAACACACTGATAATTAATGCAAAAAAACCAACAAACAGTAGCGTTCGTGGCATATTTTATTCCTTGTCATTTTAACCGGTTTGAGCTCGGTTAATTAATGGACTAAAGTGTACTCATCAGTACACTTTATTTCAAGTATGTGTAAATCATACTGATTTTATTTTTTGTGTTCATTTACATCTTACTAAAATAAAACACAAATCTGCTAATGATTGTTCTTACTGGCTTGTGTGCCATCTTCAACTTCAAGTGGGGTTTTCGGTGGCCAGAAAAAATCACTTGGTCGCGTTAGAAAATGAGTCATCACCAGTTTAGCCAGTGGTTTCCATTGTTCAAATCTTACGCGACGTGCCCGTAGTGCCACAATAATGGTTAACGTGAAACTGACGAATAAGTTAGTCAGACCGATCAGAATAACCCCTAAGAATGACACAATGATTAAGCCAATGTCTGGTGAACCATTAATATTGATGAGGCCTTGAATGAAGTTGGCCGAGGCGAAGGCGATATGGCGAATATCTAAAGGTAAACCAAAAATAAATCCAATCGTTCCCATACTGCCCAGCATGATCCCGAATAAGAAGTTACCTGCTAAAGCACCTAAGTTTCGCTCAATGTAAGCGGCAAGCTTATCCAGTCTCTCTTGACCCATGATGCGTTTTAACTTTGGATGTGCTTGAATCCGTGGTCCAACTTTGCGATAGATCGCCATGTTGTCAAAGTATCCAGCAAGCAAACCTGATAAAAACAAACATACCCCAGCAATCGCAGCATGTGGCACAGCCAATGAGGTAAATGGATTGAGGTCGTGTAAGGTTTTAGCTGCTTTTGCATGATTCATTAATGGCTCATGTAAAGCCATGTCCCAACTTAATGCGATCAATGCTGCAACTGGAATCGCAATACTGATGTTGCCTAAGATTGCAATAAACTGGGTTCGAATGATGTTAATAATCAGCGCGGCAAGCTCGGCAATCTGCGCCATTTTCGAGCCTTTACGATGCTGAACCGTCGAGGCAAGGGCGGCAGCTGTCATCGCAGGCTGTTTAGTGGCAACAGTAAAATGTAAGACATGAATCAGCATAAAGCCGAAAGAGTAGTTCAGACTATATGAAATGGCTTGCATGAGCGGTGCCATGCTGACACGGGCCATCAGCACTTTTAAAGTTGCCATACACGCAATGATCACACCGGCACCTGCCGCAGATCGGTACATGCTCATAAAGCCTTGTTTGTCCGTACTTACATAGTGTTCGCCGGTTTTACTTGCATTTTCGGTGACTTGTAGGGCAACCAATTCACTATTGGTGGCGAGCAAATCGCGCACACTGCGTTCGCTATAAATCGCTGACGTCACATCACTGAGTAAACTACCCATAGACACATAGCGGACATCATCTTCTTCAACAATCAGGTTGAGTAAGATTTCTAAGCGATCTAAACACTGTTCTAAAAGCGACAATAAGTAAGTCAGGCTGACACTTACGCCAATTCGTTTGGTCGCACGCCGAATCTTCAGTACCACATCACGACATTGTTCCAGCATTACCAACGCTTGAGAAGCATCTGGCGGTAGCACAGCACTCATTTCTTCAGCACTTTGATGGAGCTTTTTATACTGCTGAATAAAATCGTTTATTTCGCGGTTTTGCACCAAAAAAGGTGATTCATATTCGGTCAGTTCAGGCTGTGCATTAATAAATTCAGGATATAAGCCAATACCACTTACCCGATAGGACAAAACGGTAATGGCTTTAATTAACTCACGGCGAATTTTCTTTTTTTCTTCCTGATTGCTATGACCTTGATTAAATAGTCGAAATAGCTGCATCCATTGCTGATCATCAATACTGTCCAGCCAATATTTGTCGCTATGACGATAAAAAACTCGACGGACTAAATCTTGTAATTGAGTTTCGTCATTGATCAGAGGAAGAAAATGTGCGCCAAGCCGTTGGAACAGTTGTCCCCAGAAACCATCGAGAGACAAAATACCCGTGTCCGCATATAAACTGGTTTGTTTATATCGGCTAATGAGCTTTAGGACAAAACTTTGCAGGGTAGAGGCTGCATCTGGCGTGATGAGTAAAGCTTGGATGAAAGCCTGAAATTTTTTCTTAATTTCGTCGGTATTTTTTGTATCTTCTGGTCGAATTCGGTTGACCAATTCGATCAGCAAGTTTTCATCCAGCACAGCCCGAGGGGTATCGAGCTGTTGCTGCATGGTCAAAAAGATATCATTGAGTTTTATATGCATAGGCAAGGGGAATTACGATGAATATTGTTAATTATTGAATTCGGTGTAATGCCAAGTTTGCGAGGTTGATTAAAGCTTGACGATATTCAGTATCTGGTAGCGCTGCTAAAGCGGCTAGTGCTGCCTCAGTTTCTTCAGTCGCTCGTTGGCTACAATAATCAAGTGCCCCAGAGCTTTGTACAATCTGAATAACACGCTCTAAATCTGCCGTACCACCTGTGGCAATACTGCGGCGAATAATGTCATGTTCTTCGCCAGTGGTATTCTTTAAGGCAGAGATTAAAGGTAAAGTTGGTTTACCTTCCATCAAATCATCGCCAATATTTTTACCTAATGTTTCAGCATCTGAGGTGTAATCTAAAATATCGTCAATAATTTGAAAGGCATTTCCAAAGTGTCCGGCAAATTTTCTAAGCGGTTCACGGTACTCTGGTGTACCAGTCAGAATCGCTGCACCTTCGGTAGCGAGCTCAAATAAACGCGAAGTTTTACCGTGAATAATATCTAAGTAGGTTTGTTCAGTGGTTTCAGGTTGGTGCTGTGATTGAAGTTGTAAAACTTCACCTTCAGCAATTTCACAGGTACCCGTTGAAAAGTCTTTGAGTAAAACTTTGCTGTCTAGATCCACCAATAAATCAAAAGCGCGAGAAATCAAAAAATCACCCACAAGTACGGCAGTTTGATTATTCCATGTCGCATTTGCTGTTGGGCGGCCACGGCGTAAACCCGATTCATCGACTACGTCGTCATGTACCAAGGTCGCGGTATGCAGCATTTCTATAATTGCTGCAAGTTTACGGTGTTTTTCTAAATCTTCTGCGCCACAAGCCTTTGCTGCAAGTAAGCACATAATGGGACGCATGCGTTTACCGCCTGCTTCAACCACATGTTTACTGACTGCCATGACCAAGGCAACTTTAGACGTGATCCCTTCATTAATAAATTTGTCCATCGCAGCAAAGTCAGTAGCAACAGGCGCGAGAATATCTTGCTTAAAGTCGATGGTCATATGAAGAGAAACCTCAATAATTTTTGAATTACAGACGTAGTGTAGCAATTTGTTATATGAATAACAGATAAGAACTTACTCAATTGACTTAATCTTAAGTGATTTTTTTCATCAAGCGGAAGTATTGTACTTATTTTTTAACAGACTTTTATCTTTAGCATGTTGTTTGAACAGCATGTTGTTGATGTTAGTCCAGTGTATATTAGCGAATTGTTGCTAAAAATCTATGTCAAACCTTGCCAAAAGCATGATAAGTGAAATAGAGCACTCATTTTAATGGTTTTAATGACACTGTTTATATAATAAACGCATACTCATCTAATATTTTACGGAAATGACTTGTTGTTTTTCGGGTTATCCCTTAAAATCTTTGCCTTTGCGAAACCCCAGTGACGATCGTTTTAAGATCGGTATATCCCTTTACCGGCACGACAACACGGGCATGTTTGGAGTACTTAAATGTACGCAGTAATCCAAAGCGGTGGTAAACAACACCGTGTAGTTGAGGGTGAAACCCTTAAAGTAGAATTATTGAAAGCTGAAACTGGCTCAACTGTTACTTTTGATGACGTGTTGATGCTTGTTAACGGTGACAGCATTCAAATTGGTGCACCAGTAGTAGCTGGCGCTAAAGTAACTGCTGAAGTAGTTAGCCATGGTCGTCACGACAAAATCCGCATCATCAAAATGCGTCGTCGTAAACACTATCGTAAACAACAAGGTCACCGTCAATGGTTCACTGAGTTGAAAATTACAGCTATTTCAGGCTAATTACGAGGAGTAAGTAGACATGGCAACTAAAAAAGCCGGTGGTTCGACTAAAAACGGTCGTGACTCGAACCCAAAAATGTTGGGTGTTAAAATCTACGGCGGTCAATCTGTGACTGCTGGTAACATCATCGTTCGTCAACGTGGTACTGAATTCCACGCTGGTGTAAATGTAGGTATGGGCCGTGACCATACTTTATTTGCAACTGCTGACGGCGTTGTGAAATTCGAAGTGAAAGGCCAATTCGGTCGTCGCTACGTATCTGTTGAAGCGTAAGCTTTAATAGAAAAAAACCCGCATTTTTGCGGGTTTTTTTTCGTCTGATGAAAATGTGAGGTATTTTTCTTGATTGTTATAAACGATGTATGAAGCAATAAATCACCATAAACAGTGACTTAAATCACAAAATATAAAGAGCGTAATAGAGGAGTACAAATACAAAAAAAGGATAAGGACATGAATAAAATATTGAATACAGTTTTTATCGGTGCTGACTATCAGAAAAGGAATTGTCCTGATAAAAGCCAACAAATTGAATTTGAAAAGACACTAGGACTTGGTGAAATAACTTCAATCGCTATTAAAGCTGTACCAAAATTACTTGCTGTGAGTATTTTACTTTCTCTAGGTTCAATTGCATGGGCCGGTGGGAGTGGTTCATCACATCATGGGCATACTTGTAATCGTTACAATAGTGGTATTCCTGGTCCAGCAGGGCCAATGGGTCCTTAAGGTCCTGCTGGTGAAAAAGGCGATACAGGAGCAACAGGCGCTACTGGTAAAGATGGACTCAATGGCCGAGACGGCATCGATGGTAAGGATGGGTTGAACGGTCTGAATGGCAGCAATGGTCTAGATGGTGCAGGTGCTTATCAAGTTGCGGTGAGCAATGGTTATGAAGGCAATGAAGACCAATGGTCAGAAAGTCTACGTGGTGCAGTTGGCGCACAAGGACTAACTGGTGAAAATGGTTTCAGTGCATATGAACTTACGATAAAAAATGGATTTGTAGGTACTGAAGTGAACTGGTTATTGAGCTTAAAAGGAACAGATCCGTACATTAAAATACAATCAAACGTTGCCAATACAGCACCTAAACCAACTGCGAATGGACAAGATGCGATTGCAGTCGGTGCAGGTAACAAAGCTGATGGTAATCAGTCTATTGCCCTCGGTGTAAACAATACAGTCAGTGGTGATGGATCTGGTGCAGTAGGTTCAAATAATACAGTCACAGGTAATAATACCTATGTGATTGGTAACAATATCAACACATCGGCAAATAATGCTATTGTACTTGGCAATGGTTCAAGCTCTGCAATAATACGGTTTCCGTTGGCTCGGCTGGTGCAGAGCGGCAAATTATCCATGTGGCAGCTGGTACGGCAGACACCGATGCGGTAAACGTGAAACAAATGCGTCAAGCAGATCTAGTAGTGTTAAATAGTTCAAAAGCATATACAGATCAGCATGGGGCAAATGTACTCAACCAAGCCAATAGTTATACCAATCAACGTGTGAATGAATTGAATCATAATTTCAATAAATTTAAAGATAATGTTTACGGTGCTGTTGCTTCAAGTATTGCAATCGCCTCCTTACCGCAACCCACAGATGCTGGATATAACATGTTTAGCGTAGGTATGGGGACTTGGGAAGGTTCACAAGGCTATGCAGTAGGTTTTAGTGGAGTAACTGAGAGCAATAAATATGTGTATAAATTGGCTGCAACAGGGAACTCTGAAGGTGACTTTGGCGCTGGTGCATTGCTCGGTTGGCAATGGAAATAACTCAATATTGGATTATTAAAATTGCTAAATCGTTGTTTAACTATTTGAAAGGCATTTGAATCAAATCAAGTGTCTTTTTATTTTATATTTCTCCATCATGATGAATAAAAAACAGCAATTTGCATTAATAACCATACAAAACTTCTTATTTTCTCTAAATTTAGTCAATGAAAGTGGTTTAAGATGGAGCCATCTAACAAATTGCGTTGATGCAAATATAAAAGGTGAATCTATGAAAATGCTTCGTAAAACCATCTGTGCTATGGCATTAGGTGCAGCGACACTGGCACCGGTTATGAGTACGACAGTATTCGCGGCACCAGTTGCAGCGTCGGAGCAGCAGGCAACTGCCAATTTGGTGAAACAATTATCGGGTATTAAAAGTTTTACTGCTAACTTTCAGCAAACTACAAAAGTGACTAACCCCAAAGCAACTCAAAAGAAAGGTTTAAGTGCGCAGCATATGAACCAGACTTTTACTGGGGTCATGAAAGTTCAGCGCCCGGGTAAATTCTATTGGGAAACAACCAGCCCATCTAAGCAAACTATTGCGACCACAGGTAAAACAGTTTGGATCTATGACCCAGACCTACAACAAGCAGTACGCCAAAGCTTAGATGACCAAGTTGCGAATACGCCTGCATTATTATTGTCAGGTAATACTGCTCAAATCATGAAGTCTTATCGTATTACACAGCCGAATAAGACCAAAACTTATTACACTTTATATCCAAAAAGTGATGATGGTGTGTTTCAAAGCTTAACCATTAGTTTTGGTGCGAAAAATGCGCCGACTTTAATGATTCTCCAAGACTCATTAGGTCAAACAACCCATGTACGTTTCAATAATGTGAAGGTGAATGCGTCTATTCCAGCGTCAACCTTTAATTTTGTACCTCCAAAAGGTACGGACATTATTGATCAATAATTCTCATAATCGAAAAAAAGCAGACATCCGTCTGCTTTTTTTATGGAGAAATGTAAAGCCAGCAAGCTGAATATAAGAGAAATTTAGTAGTATGCTGATATTCACAGTTTGCTTAAATGAAGTGACTTGTGGTTTTGACTGTTGCTATAGGGAATTTTGGGATGAAAAAAAATCATATGAATAATATAGCTTGGGCTGTTTCAGCTGTGGTTTTAATCGGGTCATTAACGGCCTGCCATCCTCGAAATGAACCTGTTGAAGGTGAAACAACGGAACAGAAGCCAGCGGTCGTCGCTGATGCGATTCCACTTATTCAATCTAAATCTGTCGAGATGCAATTACCAAAAGCACAGGCTTGCGATGCGGAAGGCTGTACCCAATATAGGATTCAAACAGTTGAAACCAATGTTGATTGGATTAATCAATATTTTACTGATCGGATTAAAAAAGCAGACCCGATTGCATTTTCAACTGAGCCGAATCAAAAAATCGATTTATCAGACAAGACGGATGCAGGCCTAAGTCAAAGTACCACTTCTGTTCGATATATTAGTCAGTGGGGACATATCGCAACTTTTGCGATTGAAAGCTATACCTACGCAGCGCATGCGGCTCATGGTATGTCCCATGTTGAATATGTCAATTTTGATTTAAAAGCCAAAAAACGTTTGGCTTTACAAGATGTCTTGGTCAAAGGTGCAGATGCGAAAGTGATTAGCGCACTTTTTGATGCCAACTATATGTGGTTAGATAGTCATGATATTGAACGTTCAAAACTTCAGTTAAGCGATAATTTTTATTATGGTGCGAACGGGATTGTATTTGCTTATCCACTGTATGAATTGGCGAGTTATGCAGAGGGCATGCCTGAGCTAAAACTTCCATATTTTACGGCTAAAGGACTATTTAAACCTGAATATTTACCAAGTTTGCCAAATTACGACACCAAATAAGACAATTTGAAGCAAGATTATTGGTCTAATAAGGGGCAGCTGTAAGCTCGGTCACTGTATTTTTGAGTGTTAAGAGCTTACACTATAGCCAGTTTTTTTCTTTACTTAAGATTGGCTATGATCGACCCGAAATTACTCAGAAATAATATTGAGGCTGTAAACTTAGCCTTAGCAAAACGTGGTGTTCAACTTAACGTAGCAGAGTGGGCAGACCTTGAAGCTCGCCGTAAGGAAATTCAGTCTAAAACTGAGTCGTTACAAGCTGAACGTAATGCTGGTGCAAAACAAGTTGGTCAAATTAAAAAAGCTGGCGGTGATGCATCTGAAATCATGGCACGTATGTCTGCTATTGGTGATGAAATTAAAGCTGCAGAAGTTGCACTTTCTGAGCTTCAGGCTGAACTTGAAGCCAAATCTTTATCGATTCCAAATTTACCTCATGAGTCTGTGCCAGAAGGTAAAGACGAAAACGACAATGTTGAAGTTTTAAAATGGGGTACACCACGTCAGTTTGATTTTGAGATCAAAGACCATACTGACTTGGGTGAAATGATGGGCGGTTTAGAATTTGAAACCGCAACCAAATTGACAGGTACTCGTTTTAGCGTACTCAAAGGCCCATTGGCACGTTTACAGCGTGCAATTACCCAATTTATGTTAAATACACATACCTTGGAAAATGGCTATACAGAAGCGTATGTACCTTATTTAGTTAATGCAGATTCTTTACGTGGTACAGGCCAATTGCCTAAATTTGAAGAGGATTTATTCAAACTTCAAGGCGAAAAAGAATACTACCTGATCCCGACTGCAGAAGTGCCTGTAACTAACTTCGTGCGTGATGAAATCATTGACCCAGAACGTTTGCCATTAAAATATGCAGCGCATACGCCATGTTTCCGTAGTGAAGCGGGTTCGTATGGCCGTGATACACGCGGTTTGATCCGTCAACACCAATTTGACAAAGTAGAAATGGTTCAGATTGTAAAACCTGAAACTTCGATGGATGCTTTGGAAGAATTAACGGGTCATGCCGAAGGTATTCTTCAAGCATTAGGCTTACCATACCGTAAAGTCGTTCTGTGTGGCGGAGACATGGGCTTTGGTGCAATCAAAACTTATGATTTAGAAGTTTGGGTGCCAAGTCAAAATACCTACCGTGAAATTTCATCTTGCTCATGCATGGGTGACTTCCAAGCACGCCGTATGAAAGCGCGTTACCGTGCTGACCAAAAGAAAACTGAGTTTGTACACACGCTAAATGGTTCAGGTTTGGCAGTTGGTCGTACTTTACTTGCCGTGATGGAAAACTATCAACGTGCAGACGGTTCAATTGAAATTCCAGCAGTACTTCGTCCATATATGGGCGGTGCTGAATTTATCGATTAATAGTCGATAAAGTGCATACATTTGTGCACAAAAATTGCTTAAGACAATCAGATTTAAACTATTGAGGTCGTGTGTGGATATCTTTCCAATCTCTTTGAAGTTGCAGCAGCAACCTTGTCTGATTGTTGGTGGTGGTCGAATTGCATATCGAAAGGCTGTGCTGCTTGCAAAAGCGGGCGCTCAGCTGACAGTTTGCTCACCCGAAATTGAAGATGATTTATTGACCTTGGTTAATAAAACCCAAGGTCAATATCTCAACTCGATTTATCACGAATCGGTTTATCGAGAAAATGCCATTGCGCTGCGTCAGTTTCGTTTAGTGATTGCAGCAACCAATGACAAAGCGGTCAATCAGGCGGTTTTTGAAGCCTGCGAAGCTGAAAATGTCTTGGTTAATAGTGTTGATGATCCGCCGCATTGTCGTTTTATGGTTCCTGCGATCATTGACCGTTCTCCACTGGTCATCTCCGTTGCATCTAATGGCACATCGCCAGTACTCTCGCGCCAAATACGCACCCAGTTAGAAAGCTCGATTCCGCATGGCATGGGCAAACTGGCTGAGTTCTCAGGCCAATGGCGCGCAGCCGTTAAAGCCAAAATCGTCAATCCAGATGAACGCCGTATTTTTTGGGAAGACTTGTATGCAAGCCCGCTCAAAGAGCAGGTATTCAATGACAATTTCACTGAAGCCAATCGTTTGATTGAACAGGCCTTATTGGAATGGAAACAGCCGAAAGGTGAGGTGTATTTGGTGGGTGCAGGGCCGGGTGATCCTGAACTGCTGACCTTAAAAGCCCTGCGTTTAATGCAGCAAGCGGATGTGGTGATCTATGACCGTTTGGTCTCTCAGCCGATTATGGACCTCTGCCGCCGTGATGCAGAGAAAATCTACGTAGGTAAGGCACGATCCAATCATGCTGTTCCGCAAGAAGGCATCAATGCCTTACTAGTGAAATATGCAAGTGAAGGAAAACGCGTTTGCCGCTTAAAAGGCGGAGATCCGTTCATCTTTGGCCGCGGCGGTGAAGAAATTCAGGAACTCTTTGCGGCAGGCGTTGCCTTCCAAGTCGTTCCGGGAATTACTGCTGCCTCTGGATGTTCGGCTTATGCAGGGATTCCTTTAACGCATCGAGATTATGCGCAAAGTGTACGCTTCTTGACAGGGCATCTCAAAGAAGGTTCACCTGAGCTACCTTGGAATGAGTTGGTTTATCAAAATCAAACGCTCGTGCTGTATATGGGCTTGGTCGGTCTAGAAAAAATTTGTGAGAAACTCATCGCGCACGGGCAGCGTCCAGACATGCCTGTCGCATTGGTTTCTAAAGGGACGACACCTGAACAAAAAGTCGTGGTTGGGACATTGGCAGATATTGCATCTAAAGTCAGTGAATACCAAATTCAGGCGCCTACATTGACCATTATTGGTGATGTGGTGAGTCTGCGTGAACAACTTCAATGGCATGAGCGAGGGTAAGCAACGCAACGCGTTGCCCGAGCGCAAGGCGAAGGCTATGCCTGAGCAAAGAGGATAAGCAAGTTATTGTATTGTCCAATTGCAAGGCGAAAGCTAAGTACAAAGGATATGAGTAAGTGGATTGTCCTCGTGTAAAGCGAAAGCTAAGCAATGTAGATAAGCAAGCGCTTGTTGTACCATCTAAACTTATGCTACAGCTATAGAAACTATAGCCTGAGCTTTAAGCCATTATTTAACTAAAGAGTAGAGAAAAAAACTGTGATCCATGTTGTTTTATACGAGCCAGAAATTCCTGCAAATACAGGGAATATCATTCGTTTATGTGCCAATACTGGAGCGCAGTTGCATTTGGTCAAGCCATTAGGTTTTGAGCTGGATGATAAAAAACTCCGCCGCGCCGGTTTGGATTATCATGAGTGGGCACACATGAAAGTGTGGGAAAACTTTGAAGAATGCCTTGCGGGCTTAAAAGCACAAGGTATTGAGATGGATGCCATTTATCCATTAACCACCAAAGGTTTTGAAACACCGCATACCTCTAATTTAAATCGTCCTGTGGCACTGTTGATGGGGCCAGAAACACGTGGTTTGCCGGAAGATGTCCGTATGATGTTCCCGAAAGAACATTGGATTCGCCTGCCGATGGCACCTAATTCACGCAGTTTAAACTTGTCTAATGCTACTGCTGTGATTTTATATGAAGCTTGGCGTCAGCAAGACTTTAAAGAATTGGTCTAAGTGTGATCTGTTCAAAAAGCCGCTCTATCGAGCGGTTTTTTATTGGGAGTGAACACAGTGAACCGTTTACAGCAATGAAGTTTTGTAAAATAAGGGCTTAAAAACTTCAGCATCAATATAAAAATGTGTATAAGAACACTGTGAAGAAATAAAACGGGTACTTAAAACTTGAAATCTATAAATTTAAAAGCTTTTGGTGTCGTGATTGCGACCGGATTCATTTCATCAATGAGTTGGGCTAATCCAACCGTATCGAACACAACAGAACAGACACCAGTGACCGTCACTGCAACTACAGAAAATGTTCCAGTTGTACCGAAGGTTGAGGTGATCAAGCCTTTTACTAAGGCTGAAATCCAGCAGGGCATGCTGGAAATGCAGCAAAGACAAAATCAGCGTATTGAGGAATGGGGAAAAACACTAAAAGCCGACGATTTTGAACGTTCATGGTATGGTGGTCGTCAATTGAAAAAGTCCAAGCGTCAGGAAGTTTGCGGGATCTATCAGGGTTTAGTGAATGAAACCTATGGGTTGGCACAAAAAAATAAAGCAAGATTGAGTCAAGCGGATCAAAAACAAATATCAGACCGCAACCAATTTATTCAAAGCTTAGGTTATGAAAATAATATCGTTGATACCAAGATGGGTTTTAATTGCCGCTTAAAATAAGTGATTTTTATCACTGCTTTGATTTATGTGAATGATCCATGTCCTTGATGTAAAAAATAAAGGACATGGAAAAGCTCGAGATACCTCATGAATTAATCAATTAAATTAAAGTCACTCAGTTCTGTTTGTAGATGTTTTGGATTATTTGCAAACAGCAGTTGACCACTGGTGTATAACCAACCGAGTTGACCTTGCTGCTGAAGACGTTTCAGTAAGACGTCGTTAAATGTCGACGTTGCAAAGACAGTTTCACTAAAGACTTTAAACTCACCGACATTAGTGTTTTCGCTGTCTTTCATAAACAGCATGCCGTTTTTGGTGGTTGAACTCATATCTAAAGCACGGCTGACTAAGCGGTAACCGTCTTTTGCTTGCTCATCGATCATCTCCTGTAATTTTAAGCTGCGCTCTACACTATTGCTGCCGGTTGGGTAAGTTTTATAGCGATAGCTGTAAGTGCCATGGTGTGCGCTGCTATTTATACAGGTTGCAACTTTAGGACTGTTTTGATTGCCGTTCAGAATTTCAGGACGAAAACCTGTGTAATAGCTTTTGAATTGAATAATACGGCAGCCTTGGGCACCCAGTGTATTGAGCATAGTTTCCAGTTGCACTGGGTCTACGAGCGGGGAAACATAGCCGCTGTCGTAAGTATATGTCGCGGTATCATTTTCCTTCTTAATAAAATAATCTTTGAAATTCAGGGCATTGGTTGGTCTGACGCTATGCAGGTATTGATAGCCTGATTTACCTTTTTCATTTAACTGATTACGCCATGTAAAATATATGTCAGCGATAGAGGGTGCTGTACGGTCTGCCACAATATGATTGAAACGCGTATTTTCATTGGCAAGTTTCATGTAGCTATTAACATTACCATTGTCCAAAGTTTTAGAATCATAGCCAATTAACTTATAACCGCTTTGTCCCATTGTATTGAGCTGAGCCAAGAAGTTTACTGTGTCGGTGGTATTAATAAAATTCTCAGACTTAAAATCTGCAGTTGTGATTTTGGTTTTCGGTTTTAAATTGGTGAAGAATTCATTGGAATTTTTTGTATAGCAGCGGCTGTCCTTGAGTGGGTCGGTAATTAGACCTCGTTGCATGATAATATAGCTTGGATTTGAAATCGTCGCGTTAATCACACAGAAAGAATGATTATTTAAAAAAGTTAAGACACGATTGCTCGTCGCGCCACCTCTGACTGGTTGAAACTTAATCGAATGATATTCAAAGTTATTTAGTGTCGCAGCCGGCTGTATTTCACTCATGACCATGTCATGAAGTAATTGATAGCGTTTGGAAATAAATTCACCGCTGCAAGTTTTACTTGAACTATTGTGTACCGCATATTTTAGTTCTTCGTTCACTGCACTGACTGAGTTTTCACTGGTTTTATGAATTGAAATTTGTGGTAAATCGCAATTATTGTTACCGAGGGCAGAATTCCCTTGAATCCATTCTCCTGTGAATTTATCCGCTACAGTTGTTGGCGTTGGCGTTGGCGTTGGCGTTGGCGTTGGCGTTGGCGTTGGCGTTGGCGTTGGCGTTGGCGTTGGCGTTGGCGTTGGCGTAGGTGTAGGTGTAGGTGTAGGTGTAGGTGTAGGTGTAGGTGTAGGTGTAGGTGTAGGTGTAGGTGTAGGTGTAGGTGTAGGTGTCGCGCCACCATCATTGGAGCTTGATCCACCACAGCCCACCAATGTCGTAAATACAGCAGCGATAATGCTGATTTTGTGATTATTATTCATGACTAGTGCTCAATAGAGTAAAGTTGTTATGTACGGCTGATGCGGTTGTATAAACATTTAAAATCAAGATTTATTGAACAAGGTGTGATTCAATCCAGCCATTGCCATGTTCTGTAGTGACTTCTATCAAACCTGTTTTAGTCATGTTTCCCGCAAAAATAATATCTGCATTTTTTGACAGTTTATTAATGACTTGGCTCGATTTATCGGCAGTTTGATAAAGCGGTAGATTATTAATTTTAGGTCTGAGTTGCTGTCCCATACTGAAACCATTTGCAGCATAATTTGAATTAGTCGTGGCCCGACTACCTGTCCATTCTTTTGCGGTATTCGATACTTCTTTGGATGTTTCATTAAATTGATTCAGCGTATTTCTTAAATCACGCATGGTATCGGAAAAACCTGCATATACCGGTATTGAAGCTAAAGACAGACTGCTAACGATGACTAAATGACGAATTTTCATGAACTTTCTCCTTTACTTTGTTATGTCATTCCGCGTGATATCTGACGGATTCATAACATTCGCGGTGTTTAAATAATTATAAAATGCGAAAATTTAGCATTTTTAAAATAGATCATTTATACTTCACTTGTAAAGAGGGTGGAGTAGTGAAAATGAATGTAGAAAGCCAGAGTGAACATCTAAAGCAAAGTAAAAATTGGTATCAGTCCTTACCGACGGAATGGCAAAATTGGTTGAATGAAAATATTGAAAATGGTTGCGATGTACAGAAAATAAGTCTAATTTTACAATCACATGGATTAAGCCCAAGGGCGGATCAATACTTATTTTCTGATGCAGACCAACTTTCAGAACAGCTGCAAAATGAACTTTTGGACTACAGTCTTGAGGGCTTAGATACAGATGAAATTTTAGAAAAAATTAAGCAAAAAAATATTTCAAATCATTTGATCATTCAGTTTTTAAAGCGTGTAAACAATAACGTAATTTTTAAAAAACTGAAGCAAGTACAGCAACAGCAGAATAAACAGCGTTGGCTATTACAGGTGATGGGTCAATTGAATCAATTGAACGACCACATTCCATCTACAATCGATTGCATAGAAACACCTGATTTTGAAACATTTATAGAGCGGTATTATAGCCAGATGCGACCAGTCATTTTAAAAGGTGGGATACAACATTGGCCTGCACTGCATAAATGGAGTCCTGATTATTTTGCACAGCATTTTGAAAATGAGTTGGTTGAAGTCCAGATGCATCGTGAGCAGCATCAAGATTTTGAAAAAAAATCGGTACAATTGAAACGTATTATTTTGATGCAAGATTTTGTCGCACAAATTAAAGCCACTAAGCACAGCAATGACATTTATTTAACTGCGAATAACGCCGCTCAAAATAAGCAATTTATGCAAAAGATTAGTGAAGATCTAGGTGACTTCGCCAAAGCTTATTGTCAAAAAGAGATCAAAAATCGACATTTTTTATGGTTTGGCCCTGCAGGCACATTTACACCACTGCATTATGACTTAACCAATAATATGTTGGCACAAATCTATGGACGTAAAAAAGTGACTTTGATTCCTGCATGGCAAATGCCGTATATGTATAACGATCATTGGGTATTCAGTCAGGTTTCAGACGTCGCAAAGGCTGATCTAGCAGACTATCCATTGTTAGAAAAAGTGACGCCATTTGAGTGCATTTTGCAACCTGGAGAAACCTTATTTATCCCAATTGGCTGGTGGCATAGTGTTGAAAGTTTAGATATATCGATCAGTGTTTCATTTACGCATTTTAATGTAAATAATCATTTTTTTACTGAATATCCTCAAGATCTCATCAGATGAAAATTGTGAAGAAGATCAAATAATGCGAAAATTTCATCTACAGAGTATTTCTTTATTTGTTGGCTAATTGCATGACTAAACTGCCGCTAGACGATGCCCAATTCAATTTACAGCAAGTGCTGCTTTTAATGGGCTATTTAAGTGAATGGCTCATTCGTTCAGGTGTGGGCTATACGGAGTTTACTGCTGCATTGAAGCCGATATTTTATGAACAGGCAGAGCTGGAACTGGCGCGCATTGAGCAAAAACCGACAATTTCAGCGATCAGTTTGCTGTCTGGCCTGCACCGTAAAGATGTCACCGCTTATAAGCAGACTGTACAGGCGGGTAAGGCGCTGACTGAAGCGCCGGTCTCAGAACCGATCAGCGTGCCGTCCAGAGTTGTTGGCCTATGGCTGGCTGAAGGCTGGAAAGAGACTTTGCCGTTTTACAGCGAAACCGAAAACAGCTTTGAACATCTGGTGAAACGGGTATCTACAGAACGCCACCCGCGTTCTGTCTTGAATGAACTGATCCGTTTAGGGGTCGTCACTGAGCAAGCAGAGAATGTATCGCTGCAAAAAGGCCAGTTTATTCCTGACCCCTCATTGCAGGAAGCCCGGAAAATTTTGACAGCTAATTTGAGCGCGCATTTGGCTTCAGGCTTACATAATTTGTTTCAAAATACAGGTGATACTTATCTGGAACAGGCAATTTGCGCAGATGAATTAACTGAAGAATCAATTAAAATTTTACATAATGAAAGCCTGAAATTATGGCAAGAATATTCATTGCGCTTATTAAAAATAGCATCGGAAAGATGCGCTATAGATGAAGGAAAGCCTGATGCGACACAAGCCTTCAGATTTGGAGTTTATCAGCATGACCGTGAGTAAGTCGCTCAAGCTGTTCAGTATTTGCATGCTTTTCGCAGCAATGTCAGGATGCGGGGATTTATTTGGCGCAGGAGGCGTCAGCTTAGAAGGGACAGGCAACGGCAAGCCGACCGTGCCGGGCATGGGAAATGCCGGTGAGGATAAAACAGATAAAGTAGCGGATTCAGATTATAAGCTGAATCTGTCATTGGGAGCATCAGCGGTAGATTCCTGCAATTTAGTGATTCGTGAATTGCAGTTCATCAATACCGCATCCGATACCGCGGTATTTCAAAATTCAGTGATCCCTGTGAACTTTGATAAAGACGGCATTGTGCCGGTCACAGTGCAGCTGACTTTGGAAAACGCCAATGCGTCCGCTGTGGAAATTGAATATCCGCATTGCGATGTGCCGCTAATGCTGCAGAATGTCGCTGCGGATGTGCAGTATTTTCCGGCGCGCGAATGCAGCGCAATGAAAACAGAGCTGCTGGCTTCGGATGAAATACGCAGTTTTAGGCTGAATTACAGTCTGGATACAGCTATGCAAGGCAATTGGAGTGTGCACAGCAAGCTGAAAATGAGTGTGCCGGGACAGCCAGCAGAACAGTGTGAACCGCTGCTGTTGCCGATAAGCCTGACATTGAAATGATCAGGTGCAAATCATGCAGGGAAGTATGTGCAGCCTGCTGAACCGCTGCATCTGAATCAATAAAATACAACATAAAAAAAGGCGCTTTAAGCGCCTTTTTTGTTTAGAGATAAACTTGATTAGAATTTATCATCAAATTCGTTATGTTGCGGCGCAGGGTGTTTAAAACCTTTGGTTTTGTATGCTAAATAACCAACACCAATAACAGCCCAAGCTAGTCCTAGTTTAAGTGCCATCTCATCAATTTCTAACCACATTAGGAATACACTGGCAAAACCAAGTGTAGGAATAATCACATAGTTAATGATTTCCTTTAATGATTTAGTTCTTCCATCACGTAATGCATAACGTGAAATTACAGAAAAATTGACAAAACTGAATGCAGTTAATGCACCAAAGCTGATTAGGTTAACAATATGCTCAAGATCAAGGAAACCCGCAGTAAGTGCAACTACACCAACAATTAAAATATTATAAGTTGGTGTGTGGAGTTTAGGGCTAATATGACCAAAAATCTTTTTGTTAATCACACCATCACGGCCCATGACATACATTAAGCGTGATACACCCGCATGTGCCGAAATACCTGAAGCAAGAACGGCGATAACTGCAAAATAGAGCACTAGATTTTTGAATGCAATACCAGTAATTGCGGTTAAAATTGTTGTGTTGCCAAGCGCTTCCAGCATTACCGGTTGTGATTCATCCAATGGATTAAAATACAAATTTGCATTGCTAGGGAAAAATAGCTGGATAAAATATGTGCTGACAATAAATATAATGCCGGCAATTAATGCGGTTGAGAAAATTGCTTTAGGCAAGGTTTTTTCAGCATCTTTGGTTTCTTCCGCAAGTGATGATAATGCGTCAAAACCTGTGAAAGAAAAACACAAAATTGTCGCACCGCCAATTAAAGCACCAATCGTGGTCATTTCATTCCAAAAAGGAGTAAGTGACCAAAGTCCAGCTTTATCTGGATTTAAAGTGCCATCTGCATAAACACCTTGGGTAAGGAGTAAGTAAACTTCATAAACAAAGTAGAAGATTACCCCTAACTGTACGAACACTATAGTACTGTTAAAGCGAGCGACAAAACGTGAACCAAATAAATTGATGACCGTCATAATTACAGTCAATCCAATTACCCAAATCCAGTTATTTACATCTGGGAATAAGGCTCTTAGATAAATATCTGCCAAGATAATGTTGACGAGAGGTGAAAGTAAATAATCTAGCCAAGATGACCAGCCAACCATGAAGCCAACGTTTGGGTGAATGGATTTTTGAGCATAGGTATACGCCGAACCCGATGATGGATAGCGGCGGATCATATGTCCATAACTGATTGATGTTAAAAGAATGGCCACAAGTGCAAAAATATAAGAAGTTGGGACATGTCCTTGACTTCCGTCTGATACCAAGCCAAAAGTATCAAATAAGGTTAGAGGCTGAATATATGCCAGACCAATAATGATGATATGCCACAGCACAAGATTTTTTTTCAGTTTAGCTGCAGATTGAGTCCCAGAGTAATTTGTCAACGGCGTTATCCTCTTATCGTTGATCAAGGATCAGTCATATTCTAAGGATCGTTTGAGACGAACGATCCCCCCTACGTTTTAAAACAAAAGTGCGCCAATCTACTCCAAATTGGTACATTTTGTCAGTAACTTTGAAATTATTTTTAGCAGAAATTATGCCAGTTTGATTAAAAAATAACTGATATTGCGTTCTGCAAGTGAAAAGCCCGATGTTTAAAAAAACATCAGGCTTAATTTTTCGCTATATTCGCTTATTTTTCAGCAATTACCAAGCTTTTTTTAGAATAGTTTTGAGGTCTTCTAAGCTGGCTTCTTTAGGATTATAAATAATCGATCCATCATTCAGTGCTTTCTCTGCCACTTCATCTAATTGAGCTTCAGTCACTTTACCTGTTTCACTCAAAGTACGTGGTAATTTGGTCAAACTAAACAAGCGGTCACGCATGGCTAAAAGCGTTGAAATAGCTTTTTCAGCGCGGAGGTTGGCCGGTGTTTGTGCATAAATATCAGGACCAGCCAGTGGTAATAGCAATTCAGCAATCTTATCGCCATTCACTTCTTTGTTGTATTCCAACACATACGGCAAGAATAAGTTCATGCATAAGCCGTGGGGCAGGTGAGCGACTGCACCCAGCGCATGACCTAATGAATGCACTAAACCGACCATTGAGTTCGAAAATGCAATTCCTGCCATCGTAGAGGCTTGTGCAAGTTCTAAGCGCCCATGTGCATCGCTGGTATTATCTAATACACCAAATAAGCTATTGCTAATTTTCTTGATTGCGGCAGTTGCATAGGCATCTGAAATCGGGTTCGCCGCCATGCACGTATAGGCTTCAATGGCATGCGTCATCGCATCCATCGCTGTCATTGCTGTAAGATGAGGCGGCAAAGTTTGCGTCATACGTGGGTCAAGAATTGCTGCATGTGGCATCAAATAATTCGATGCAAAAGCCATTTTAACATTCTTTTCAGGGTCAGAAACCACAGCGACCATAGTCACTTCTGAACCTGTCCCTGAGGTTGTTGGAATCACAAAAAATGGTTTTAAAGGTTTTGGTAAGTTGTGCGCACCTGAGTATTTCAGTAAGTCATCACCACCTTCAGATACCAAGATGTTGGTTGCTTTAGAGGTATCAATCACTGAACCGCCACCGACGGCAATAATGGCATCACATTGGTTGTCGCGGTAAAGTTGAGCCGCTTTACGTACGGTTTCTAGACTTGAGTCTGGCGGAACATCATCAAAAATATAGCCAATCACCGTCTCGGTACTTTCAAATGCCGCTTCAATCGGTGCAAGTAATTGATTACTGCGAACGCCTTTGTCAGTAATGATCATGGGGCGTTTAGCACCCAAAGTAGACAGTTCGAATGGAATGTGTTCTAAAGCAGCATGGCCAGCAATCACTTTTACAGGACAGAAAAATTCGTAATATGGTTTAGCCATGTGTTATGCGCTCCGTTTTAAATAAGACTGGGCTACTTTTAAATAAATATTTGCAGCACCGCTCAGTTTTTCTTTTAGGCTTAAATGTGTTGGATATTCTTTGACAGCCAATTCAGCCACCAATTTAGGTAAAATTAACGCTTCCATTTTGTTGAGACAACGCACCAGTCGGATGGCATAAGACAAATCACCATCGGCGATCATGCGGTCATTGGCAAAGGCTTGTGCGGTACTTTCTTGAAATGAGAAGACCAAAAAGGCATGATTCAAATGCTTAAACGTAATGGTTAAGTCAGGCTTTTGAGTGCCGGGTGTGAGGAGTTTGAGTTGATGGTCTTCCGTGACTTGCGCGACAAATGCAGCACCATTAGGAAAAACATTCATAGATAAAATAAAATTAACTGGAAATTTAGCAACTTCTTGTTTAATTTCTTCATCGACCTGGCTCGCCATGACCAGACCTCTGCCAATCACATCCATCATGAGTTTGACATAGGCCTGCTGGAGCGCGGGTTTAACGGATTTAGTTGCAATCACGTGTACATCCCTTATCTATAATTATTAATTTAGAGCTTTTACTCTAAATTATTTTATTTGAGAAAGCAAAGTCTTTTATAGTTGTTTGACTGTTACGTCTTTAAAGTAACCACTGTTTTTCAAAGTATCAATGATATCGACGCATAAGTTTTCAAATTTAGGGTAATCTTGCACCAAATCTTGTATACGAACCATTTCTAATCCAGCATAGCCACATGGATTAATGGTATGAAAACCAAATAGATCACAATCGATATTCAGTGCCAAACCGTGATAACTGCGGCCTTTACGAATTTTAAAACCGAGAGAACCAATTTTGCGTTCTGCAACATAAACACCGGGTGCATCAGGCTTGGCATAAGCGTCGATGCCGTACTTTTTCAGCAGTTCGATCATCAAGTTTTCTGCATAGGAAACCAGCGTACGCACGTTCCAACCTAAGCGATTTAAGTCAAACATGAAATAAGCGACCAACTGACCCGGTCCATGCCAAGTGACTTGTCCACCACGGTCTGTTTGTACCACAGGGATGTTACTTTGCACCAAAATATGTTCAGGTTTGCCAGCTTGCCCCTGAGTTAATACATCGGGATGTTGCAATATCCACAGCTCATCGGGTGAGTATTCATCTCGCTGTTCGGTGAGAGTTTTCATCTCTAAAAAGCGGTCTGCATAAGGGGTAAGGTGGTTATATTGACGAATGATTAATTCGGGTTTTTGAACAGTTTCAGTCACGTATTTCGTGTCCTTTTCTATCAAATTCATGTATGGATTATAATGAATTAGACGTACAAAAGGGGGGTTAAATACTGAATTACTTGAGGGTATTACTATTATACTTAGACATAAAAAACACGCCCTAAAGCGTGCTTTTTTATTTAAATCAACTGAATTACAGCGCGGTACGAATGTGTTTACAAGCTGCTAAATCCGCATAGACCGCATGTACTTGTTCTAACTCTTCGAAACGTAATTGAGCAGTAATTGAATGATATTTACCTGTACGAGATGGAGTCACAGTCATTTTACTGCCATCAAAATCAGGAAAATGTTTAACAAAAATTTCATTCACTGCAAGGCGAAGTTCTTCACCTGCATTACCAATCAATTTAATAGGGTAGTCCATAGGGAAGACCCAAAGATGCTCTTGCAATTCACGTGAAGGAGCGCGATTAGTCATATCAGTCATGGGACACCTCATTATTTAAAAATACCTGCAATGAGCAGGTATTTGGAATCATTTGCTACATGCTCATAATATGGGGCGGAAAACCCCATATTCAAGCCTGCATTGTCCTAGTTATAGGTTAATCATTCTCAAGGAATGAACGCAAATGCTCTGAACGTGATGGATGGCGAAGTTTACGTAATGCTTTCGCTTCAATCTGACGAATACGTTCACGTGTTACGTCAAACTGTTTGCCCACTTCTTCCAAGGTATGGTCGGTTGGCATATCGATACCAAAACGCATTTTCAAGACTTTCGCTTCACGTTCAGTCAAGTTTTCAAGAACTTCACGTGTTGCTTCTTTTAAGCCTTCTGACGTTGCAGCGTCAATAGGAGAGGTGATATTACCGTCTTCAATGAAGTCACCAAGATGCGAATCTTCATCATCACCAATTGGTGTTTCCATTGAAATTGGTTCTTTCGCGATTTTAAGCACTTTACGAACTTTCACTTCGTCCATTTCTAGACGTTCACCTAATTCTTCTGGTGTCGGTTCACGACCCATTTCTTGAAGAAGTTGGCGAGATACACGGTTAATCTTGTTAATGGTTTCGATCATATGTACTGGAATACGAATAGTACGTGCTTGGTCGGCAATTGAACGCGTAATCGCCTGACGAATCCACCAAGTTGCATAAGTAGAGAATTTATAACCACGACGATACTCGAATTTATCCACCGCTTTCATCAAGCCAATGTTACCTTCTTGGATCAAGTCGAGGAATTGCAAACCACGGTTGGTGTATTTTTTCGCAATCGAAATTACCAAACGTAAGTTAGCTTCAACCATTTCCTTTTTCGCACGGCGAGCTTTCGCTTCACCAATCGACATACGTTTAGAAATGTCTTTGATGCCTTTAACATCTAAACCAAGTTCTTTCTCGATGTCAGCGATTTTTTGTTGGAATGCCAGAACGTCAGGGCGGACTTTTTCAAGATAGCCTTTCATTTCTGCAGGTGCTTTAGCAATTTGTTCATCTAACCAAGCAAAGTTAGACTCTTGGCCTGGGAATGACGTACGGAATTGAGTACGGTCCATACGACCACGACGTACTGCATAGCGCATAACTTCACGTTCAGAAGTACGGATTTGGTCATGGGTATTACGAATCAAATCAGAGATGATGTCGAATAAACGTGGTGTGAATTTGAACATCATGAACACAGTTGCAAGTGCTTCAAGTGCAGCAGCAGCTTCTTTACTGTTACGACCATGTTTTTCAATTGCAGCTTTAGTGACTAACCATGCTTGTTCAAGCTCAGTGAAACGTGCTTTAGCAATTTCAGGATCTGGACCAGATTCGCCTTCAGAATCATCATCACCTTCAGACTCTTCTTCTTCATCGTCATCATCAAGTTTGACATCTTTAGTTGGCTTGTTGGTTGACGCTTCATCTTCATCGATCTCAGAATCATCTTCGTCGATCACTTCTGGGATGGCTTCGTCAGATTCTGGATCTAAATAACCAGAAAGAATATCAGCTAAACGGCGTTCACCCGCTTCATAATCTTTATATTCTTGCAATACAACTTCGACTGCATTTGGCCAATAAGCAATAGAATGTAAAACGTCACGAATACCTTCTTCGATGCGTTTTGCAATGCTAATTTCGCCTTCACGTGTCAAAAGCTCAACTGTACCCATTTCGCGCATATACATACGCACAGGGTCAGTGGTACGACCGGGTTCATTTTCAACAGATGCAAGTACAGCAGCGGCTTCTTCTTCAGCAACTTCGTCAGTCGCTTCGCTGCCACCTTCAAACATTGTATCGTCAGTTTCTGGTGCACGATCATGTACCGGAATACCCACGTCATTCAACATCTGAATGATGTCTTCAATCTGTTCACTTTCAGTGATTGAGTCCGGGAGATGATCGTTAACCTCGGCGAAAGTTAGGTAACCTTGCTCTTTGCCTCGGCTAATCAGAGCCGCTACTTGAGAAGTAGGGGAAGTCATATCGCTCATCTTTGCTTACTCTTCGTTGAATCTGTGGCAGTAAAAAACCGTGCATTTTAGCACGATCGTCTCATTAAATCTTGTTAATAGCTGGCTTATCCCATTAGGACGGTACAGCATCAAGCTGTCCAATGAGATATTAAAAATTTAAATTCAGTAATTTAGGTGGGGCTGAAATTGTTGTTTTCAAGTTCATCCCATGCATCGATTATTTTACGAGTCATCTTTGACTGTCATAAAAATGAAGGACGCAGGGTGGATTATATCATGCCACAGGTTTTGGTAAGAAAAAAAGACCTATTTTTAAAGTTTAGTTGTTAAAAAAACAAATAAAACTTGACAATATTTTATATCCCATATAAATAGCGGCTAGACCCCTTCAATTTTTTTCATTATGAGGTAGTTTTGGTGTCTTCTACAGATTTTGAACTAGATGATAACTACGGTGATGATGATGTGAATTTCGATGAGGCCAGTGCAAAAACTAGCGCGAAAGAATCGTTAGAAAAGCGCCGACTTATTGATGACCTTCTGGCTCAGCGCCGTCTTGAACGTGAGCTTAAAGATTTTGATTACGACATCGACGATGACGATGATTTTGATGACGAAGAAGACTAAATAGCGATTTAGCATAGCGCTTGAAAATGCTATGCTTACGCATTAAGTTTCTAACTCTGGATTTGAAATGAGTGCTTTAGATTTAGACCTTTTGAGTGACTATCTAGACGGCGATGACAACGAGCATGGTCTAGATTTTGCAGCGACTCATGGTTTTTTATGTGCAATTGCAGTAGGCCCAGCTTTTGATAAATGGCTAGACGAACTTTTTGATAACAATCAGAAAAAAGTACCTGCTGAAATTATTGCACAAGTAAAAGCATGGCTCGAATCGATTCGTCAGAATCTTGCCAATGAAGATGGTATTGAATTTCCCTTTGAAATTGAAGAAGCCGATGTTGAATCAAGTCTTGGTGACTGGAGTGTTGGCTTCGTTGATGCCATGTTCCTAAACGAAGATGCATGGTTCACCGACGAGTTTGAAGAACAATTGGTAGATTTAACTTTGCCAATCATGGTGTTCAGCGGCATTGATGTAGAAGATCCACAAATGGAATCTTTCCGTCGTAATGGTCAGTTGATGGATGAACTTGCAGAAGAAATCCCAACCAATTTAAACGAATTATATTTGATGTATCACACACCAAATTAATTTCGACGAAATTTAAAAAAAGCACCTTGGGGTGCTTTTTTTAGCGCTATACCTTTTCAATTCAAAGTTAGTCTAAAGGCTTAACTACGTTTGGCTTTTAAGAAGCTCTTTGCCATCCATCCAAAAGATAAAGCCAACATGAGATAATGGATGAATAAAGTAAAGCTGATAGCAAGCAGCCAGACCCAAGCGGGTAATTGCGTTAGCGCCATTTGAATAAAGGCTTGGGTTTCAGGGAAGATCAAGAGACAAATGACTGTAGCAACGACACTGATGAGAACCGAAGCTAAAATACAGCTCCAAATCAAAGTTCGCTTTTCTAACTTATTTGGCACTCGCTGATGGTCTTTAACAAAGCTAGATGCTACAGCAAGACCGCCCACGATGAGACAGGTAATAGATGAACCACTAGGTAAATCAAAGAAAGATTCGATGGCTGCGACAGCAACCATGGCGACGGCATAAGCAATGCTAAATGTGATGATGTATTTTTTCATTATTCAATGTTCATATTTTCGTTATATAAAGGGAGAGTATAACTTACCCGAAGTTTCTTCACTGAATTTTAAGTTTTAGTGAAGGGTATTGATTCAAATTCTAACGGAATAATTTAAAAAAATTTATAATTTTTTAGCGCAGTAGTCTGCATACCAACCATAGGCAATATGAAATATTGTGCCATGAATGGCGACCAAACAAAGCATAACCACAGCAGTTAGCCCGATGCCTGCATGATCTACAGACTTCATAATGCTTTCGGCATTGGGATTCATTAGCACCAAGAACAGCACAAAAAAGCTCCCAATGATGATTGCAACGGCACTGGAGCCCCAAACCAGTTGAATCTTTTCATGGTTGCTAGGCACGCGTTGTTCTTTCTTTACAAAATGCCCAACGCTGATTAATGCACATGCCACCAATGTAGGAATTAATGTAATACCACCAAGATTTAATCCAAAAATTAATACGGTAATCAAAAGCACCAAGGCGATGCTATAAACAGCAGCAAAGTGTAGGAGATAGTGTTTCATTTAAGCCCCAAAACAAAAAATTAACGAGGTCGACGTTGATGTCGACGGTACAAAATCCAAGCAATAATGATGACTGTGATTAGAATAATCACATGGCCAACTTTACTAAATATTTGCTGCATTAACTGCTGATTTTCACCTAAATAAAAACCCATACAAGCTAAAAAAGTGGTCCAAATAATCGTACCTAAACCACTATAAAACATAAACTTCCAAAATGGCATGCGGCTCATTCCAGCAGGAATACTAATGAGAGAACGCACAGCTGGAATCATTCGGCCAAAAAATACAATGCGGTGACCGTATTGCTCAAACCATGCTAGAGATTTTTTTACATCTGCCGATTTGATAAATAAATACTTTCCATAGCGATCGACGAAGTGAAAGATGGATTCATGCTTAAATTTATAACCAATCCAATATAGCAATGCAGCCGCCAGTAAAGAACCGACACAACCTGAAATAATGACACCAATGAGGAGTAGTTGACCTTGGGAGGCAGAATAGCCAGCCGAGGGCATAATGATTTCAGAGGGGATTGGGGGGAAGACATTGTCAAGAAACATGAGCAGGGCAATACCGAGATAACCCAATTGTTCCATGATTGAAATGATCCATTCAGTTAAAGTCATGGTAGCTAAGGCAGAGAAAAGGTGTATTTATCCTATGTTGAAAAGCGCAGTGGGTAAAGTTCCGTTTTAAATATTCCTGAAACCACCTAAGTAAAACAACAAATATTGATTTCATCTTGTATTAAGTAGCACGTAGGCTGAATTAGAAGGAAAAGTATGAATACGTGATGGCATTAAGCAATGCTGAATGATATAAGGTTGAATAATTGAAAGGCTTGGATCATAGTTTTTATAGTATTGAGTGTACGCTGTTCAGTTTGGATTTTATTTTGATGTCGGAGCTTTAGCAGCTTTAAAAATCGTTTTATGTACTGAACAGCGTAGGACAAAGTTGCAATAAGTAGCGTTGCAAGGTGCATAAATTAATCATCATGTTCCATATTTAATAGTGTGTGAATATAGACTTGGCGTAAGCTCAGAGATAAAGCAAATGGAATCACACAAAGTCCAAGAATGTTGAGCATAGTGGGTTGTAAGTGCAATGTATAAGCAATAAATAAGGCAAAAATTGCACCAATGCATGTAGCAATACTGACTATCAAAATATGCGACTGTTGGTTAAGGAGGTGTTTTAATTCTCCTACACTTTCTTTTACACGGGGAGCGGGTAAAGCAAGGCGCCTTGAGGTTGCAATTGGAGAGTTGATTAATTTTGGCATAATGCTTTCCTTTTCAATTATCTATAATGATTTTCTCGGATCAATTGATCAGAATAAGCATAAATGCGCGAACTGATTCTCGTAAATAACCAGATATAGTTATTTTGTCAAAAAAATTAAGTCACTGTTGAGAATGCGTAAAAAAAGCCCTAAAAATAGGGCTTTTATTTATATATCGTTACAACAAATTTTCCTTAGAGACGCTTACGTTTTGCTGCCACAATTTGTGATTGACGCATACGGAAGCCTGCTTTTTGCTGTTCAGTAGTTTTGTCGATACAGTATTTGCATGATACGCCGTGTTCGTAGCTCGGAAGTTCAACTTCAGCAGGAGCCAGTGGCCAACCGCATGCGTGACATTTGATATTTTCGCCTTCTTCCATACCGTGAGTGACAGCAGTACGACCGTCAAATACGAAACATTCACCTTCCCACATGCTTTCTTCAACAGGGGTTTCTTCTAAATATTTTAAGATACCGCCTTTAAGGTGATAAACCTCATTAAAGCCTTCTTGAAGTAAAAGTGAGGTTGATTTTTCACAGCGAATACCGCCTGTACAGAACATGGCAATTTTCTTATCTTTATGCTGCTCAAGCTCTTTTTTCACGTATTCAGGGAATTCACGGAAAGTCTCAGTTTTCGGGTCAATCGCACCCTTAAATGTACCTGCTTTGTATTCATAGTCGTTACGTGTATCAATTAGGATTACGTCATCACGTGCAATTAGTTCATTCCATTCTTTAGGATCAAGATAGTGACCGACTAAATCACGTGGTTTCACTTCCACACCTAAAGTCACGATTTCTTTTTTCAGTTTGATCTTCATTTTACGGAATGGTTTATCCGTACTATGCGATTCTTTGTATTCCATCGCATTAAAGCCTTCATTGAGAAGGAATTGATGGATGATATCTACAGATTTACGGTCACCGGCTACAGTACCGTTAATTCCTTCACCTGCCACAATTAGAGTACCGCAAAGGTTGATGGTTTTTACCAAGTCTAAAAGACGTTGTTGAAGATCGGCAGGATCTTGAACTTCTTTGAATTGATAAAGTGCGGCAACAACCCAACCAGAGGTCGCTTGCTGTTCTACAGGTGCAAGCTGTTCTACAGTAGCGTTCATGGAGTACTCCAAATGAATAAACAGGATAAAAATTAAGGCGCACATTCTACCGTGATTTGGATGAATAAGCGAGTAAAGCGATGGCTTTTAACCACACATTTGATCATAGCTTCATTTCAGTAGTTTTAGCGTGTATAGTCATGCCGAGTTGTTTTTATCCCATAAATATTGATTGAATGGAGCCGGTTTTGAGTACTGATCGTCGAATTGCCTCGTTAACCCCATGTGCAGGGCGTTGTTCTACGGTATTTGGTGATTCAGTCTGTCGTGGTTGCCGCCGCTTTAACCATGAAGTCATAAAATGGAATACCTATACAGCAGAGCAACACACGGCCATTTGGTGTCGTTTAGATGCACAATTAGATCAAATTTTAATACCGATGTTGCCGCAAGCAGATATCATCCATGTCGAAGGCTTTGTCTTGTCTAAGCGAGTTCGCTTACGTCCAGATGCAAGCAAAGGCCGTAAACTGTATCACGCACTCAAGCTCTGCGAAAAAAACCGTCATTTCACAGATGAAAGTGGACTCGGGATACATTACAAACAGGTGCGACCGTTGTGGGATGAATTTGAGCGTCGTATTTTAGCACTCGCCACAGCCAGCTATGATTTGGCATTTTTAAGAGCAGATGCCATTCGCTTGCATTTATTGCAAAACATGGATGAAGAGGACTAAGTCCTCTTTTTTTATTTATGAAATTTATCTTGATGTAAAAAAATAAGTGAAGGAATTTCAGCGTGAATTATTCGGAGTACTTTTTATATTGTGTTGCAGTCATCGTGATGATTGCAACACCTGGACCTGTCATGCTGTTGGTCGCAAGTTCAGGTTTACAAGGCGGATATAAAAAGGCATTTCAAACCATTGTCGGGACAAATTTTGCGTCACTGATTTTGATTGTGCTGTCAGTGTGTATTTTAAAGGCATTTTAAATGTTAATGCGCATTGGCTCGATGGCATTAAAATACTGGGTTGTTTATATATTGCTTATATTGGTTTTGATATTTTAAAAGAAGTAACGATACAGCCCACTGCACAATCTCTGCAGTTAAAAGCAGCACAAGGGGGTTTTAAGCAAGGACTAATTGTGGGGATTTCAAATCCTAAGGATATTATTTTCTTCGCGTCATTTTTTCCGCAGTTTGTAGGAATTACTCCTCATCTTAATCTGAGTTTAATTGTGTTGACCCTGAGTTGGATCGTTTTAGATTTCGCAACTTTGTCTTTGGTGTATTTGTCTTTTCATCGATTGTCGAAATCACGCTGGTATAAAAAATTGTTGGCACTGTGTGGGCTGATTTTAGTGGTAGTTGCCATCTACGGGATCTATAGCATATTCACGGTTTAATTCTTAACTTGAAATGTGCAGTAAAAAATAAAAAGGCTGATTCAGTCAGCCTTTTTATGAACGTGTAGAGCTTTAATTAATTCGCACTAGAGATTGTGCTGTAAACGATATTGCACAATCTCTTCAATGGTGAGTACAGTCAAATGATGGGTTTGTGCATACGCTAAAACTTGTACGCCATTGGCCATTGTGCCGTCTGGGTTGGTTAATTCACACAAGACACCTGCAGGTTTTAAACCGGCCAGACGTGCCAAATCAATAGTCCCTTCAGTATGTCCACGACGGGTCAATACGCCGCCTTCACGCGCACGTAAAGGAAAAACATGACCCGGACGGTTTAAGTCACTAGCCACAGCACCATCTTTAATTGCGGCTTTGACTGTAGTTGTTCGGTCTTTTGCTGAAACGCCAGTAGTAACACCTTCCGCAGCTTCAATGGTGACAGTAAAGGCAGTTTTAAAATGGCTAGAGTTATCAGACACCATGGGTGGAAGTTCTAAATGATTGGCTTGAGCATCGGTTAAACACAGGCAGACAATTCCTGAACCGTCACGAATCATACGTGCCATGGTTTCTACAGTCAGTGTTTCTGCAGCAACAATCAGGTCGGCTTCATTTTCACGGTCAAAATCGTCCATGACTAAAACAGGCTTGCCATGACGAATGTCTTCTAAGGCTTGCAGCATGCGCTGTTCTGCAGGTGGAAGGGCAGAAAAGAAAATTTCGGGTTGAATTAAACTAGACATTGAAACGCTCGCGTAAATTTTAGATACGGTTGAACATTTCAGGACATGTGAAATAGTGGCGTTACGATATATATTGAAAATGATCAATGATATAGAGATGTGACGTCGTCTTCTTTCATCCGGACTATACCGTCGGCTCAGGTATTGCACCTGATCTGCGAATCGCGTTTAAACGATTGGCTCGTGGGCTTTTTGTAGGGCTTTCAACCCAGCAAATTTACCACCGGTGGGGAATTTCACCCCGCCCTGAAGCGATGTGTCTTGAGTATAGACCTGTTTGAGTGATGATGGGGGATTATTGCTTAAAATCATTTGCAAAATTTTAGATAAGTAAATTTATAAGATTGGATTTGTAAGCATTTATATAAAGTGTGTCAAAGCATGCTATCGTGCCGATAAATCAACCATGATTGCATAATGATAAAAAATGACCGCTCCTCAGCATTCTCAGCAGCAGAATATAAAGCTGCATCATTCACAGTTAGATCAAGAGTTTTCAACAGATCTGTTCCAAGATGTGCAGGTTATTCGGTATCTGCAAGTAATCGGTGTTGCACTGATAGCAGCCAGTTTCGTGTATTTGATCGCGGCAAACTGGTTGATGTTGCCAAAATTCATCCAATTGGCAATTCCAATGTTGCTGTTGCTACTGAGTGCTGTGACGAGTGTATATGTTGCAAGTCGTGTTTGGATTCAGCAAAGTTTAGATACTTTAAGCGGTTTGTTGCTTGGATTGAGTTTGGCTGTGATTGGGCAGGTCTATCAAACAGGTGCAGACAGTTATCTGTTGTTTTTGGTGTGGGCTTTGCTGCTTTTACCTTGGTTATATCGACCGAATATTGGAGTCTTTGCGTTACTGTGTTTGATCAGTCAATTGGCATTATTTTTATATTTTAAACAAAGCTATTTAATCGTTGATCATTCATGGTGGTATTTACTCTGCATGAATGTATTGACCGCAATATGTGTGACCTTGTGTTTGAAATATTATGCTGCACTGCGCTTTGTATTTGTTGCATTTATTACACTAATGTCGATGTATTGCATGTTTTTATACTGCGGAAATGGGGCAGAGCAGTATCAATGGCAATATTTAATTTTTGCCTTGTTGCTTCCAATTTATCTGATTATCTATTTTTATCGACAACAGCGTGCGTTAGAAACCAGTTTACAAGCCGCGGGTCTTGCCGCGAGTTTCAGTATTTTGATTTTCCAATGGGCAGAACATATTTTATCTGACTCGAGTGCAGGATTGTTGGTTTTTGCCTTGCTGATATTTGCTTGGTTTGCGGTGATCAGTTGGGCACTGATGAAATTTTTGCCACAGACTAAATTTGCGGTTATTCCTTTAGCTATTGGGGCATGGTTCGCAGGCATTATTTTATCGAGCTTATTGCTGACCTATTGGAAAGCGTTTTCGATCGTCATGGGCTTAGTTTTTGTGGCTGTGGCTTGGTGGTTGATTCGACATGCTAAGAGTATCTTTAGCCGTCAATTTGCTTACTGCTTATGGGTATGTGGCCAATCTGCGGTCTTCATACATACAGAGAGCTTAACCAATAGCATTTCGTTTATTTTATTGTTGCAAATTGGCGTTATCTTGCTCTGTTTGTTTAGTCGAATGCATTGGTTTATTGTTTTTGTTCAACTCATTGCAGGATACGGCCTTGCAGTGGCCACACTATTTGATGCCGATCTTTTTATGAGCGATGAACATGTCATCTTAGCTGTGATTGGATTGAATTATATTCTACTGATTTTCTTGCTCGGGAGTGCAACAGCTTGGTTGCACTCGATGTATCGAAAAAGCATTGTGTTATGGATGTTATGCATCGTATTGGCGGGTGTGGTGTTGCAGACGTTGTCAAATAACATTCTACAGTTTGAACAGACCCAACATGGTGTTCTTGACCTGTTTATCGGTTATCTGTTGCCTGTAGTTTGGCTTGGCCTTTACATCGCAAATCAGAAAAAACAGGCTGGGAGCGAAAAATGGCTTTTACTGCTATTGGGCCTTGTACTGATTGCGATGGGTTATTTTGAAATTTTCTTGCTATTGGTTTTATTGGCATGGGCGCAGGTCTATCAGCAATCTTTGGTTAAAGCCCTGAGCATCGTGTTGATCATTTTTAGCTTATGGATGCTGTATTACAATTTAGGTCTGAGTTTTTTATTAAAAAGTTTAACGATTTTGATCTCTGGTCTTTTGCTGCTTGGCATCACCAAAATGTTATCTACGATACAGCTTAAACAAGGGGGAGGAGCATGATGAACATACTCAATAAAAAAATACTTCCTATTGGTTTGGCTGTACTCAGTATTCTTTTATTTGTACTGATGATTGCACGTCATGAATGGCATCTGGCAAACAGTCAGAGTATTTATGTAAAGCTGCAACCTGTCGATCCGCGCTCTTTGATTCAAGGGGATTATATGGCCTTGAATTATCAGCTCTATTTTGGTGGTCAGCCATCAAAAGAGCAATCTGCCAATGGGCAAGCTGCCAAAGCGAACAAAGAAGAAAATGTACACCGTGACTATTTTGTCGATAAAAACAGTATTGTGAGTTATGCGCAGCTTGATGCACAGCGTAGAGTGATTCGAACCAGTTTCAACCCAGAGTTATTAGCGCAGTATCCAAGCTCATCCACAAAACTGGTGCTCAAAAATCCTGACAATAGATTTGAGGGTTTATATCCCGCTGCGAGCAGCTTTTTATTTGCTGAAGGCTTGGAAGCATGCTATCGCGATTCGCAATATGCAGAGCTAAAGGTACAAGAAAATGGTCAGCCTTTGTTGGTGGGTTTAGTCGGAGAGCATTTACAGCCCTTTGATTGTAAACAAAACCAAGCATGGTGGAAGGGCCCGAGAGCAGGGGAGATAAGTTGAGCTGTTGAGTTGTATGTAGTGATATGCGTCTAATACTGAATTTTTGCAGTCAATAATGCATAGTTCAGCCATAAAAAAGCCCGCAAATTTTGCGGGCTTTTTAGAATCTTTAAATGCTTGAATTAAGCAACTTGAACTGGAATACAGTTCGCTGTGTGGTTCACCGTGTTGTTTGGGTTCGCATAGACTAGACGTGGCTTATGTGCATTTGCTTCAGCTTCTGTGAAATCGCCAAAAGTTGCGATAATCATCAAGTCGCCAATATCTGCTTGGTGAGCAGCACCGCCATTTACAGAGATAATGCCCGAACCTTCTTCACCACGAATGGCATAAGTGGTAAAACGCTTACCATTAGTCACGTTCCACATATGAATTTCTTCATATTCACGGATACCGGCTAAATCTAGAAGAATACCGTCAATTGCACAAGAACCTTCATAATGTAATTCTGCTTGTGTAACGACGCAACGGTGGATTTTAGCTTTTAATAAACGAGATAGCATGGCTAGCGTCTCCTTGGTAGACCTAAGATCGTATCTTATGGTGGAACAATCTCTTGAATGCTGGGTGAGCAGTCAAATGCAAGCGCATTTTGCTCTGAAATCATTCAGATGGCAATAAGTATTGTTCAACAATTTGTGGAATTGTCAGTTCTATTTGTAAGCGTTGATCTGGTTCATGGCTTGCTGAATCTCACCACTTACCAACAATTTAGTACGTGATAAGGCATGTGCAATAGCATCATCCATTAAACCTTGTTCACTACTTGGTGCTTTACCTAAGACATGGCCTGAGACACGTTCTTTAGAACCAGGGTGACCAATACCAATACGTAAACGATGGAAATTTGGACCAATATGCGGGACGATATCGCGTAAACCATTATGGCCACCATGACCACCGCCAGTTTTCAGGCGAATGACACCAGGGTTCATATCAAGTTCATCGTGTGCGATAAGCATTGCTTCGGGAGCAATTTGATAGAATTTGGCGAAGGGAACAACACTTTGACCAGAGAGGTTCATAAAGGTTGTAGGTAACAGCAGACGAACGTCTTGACCTTCGATATTACCACGACCACTGATGCCTTTATATTTAGGATCAGCTTTGAGTTGGATGCCATATTGTTCTGCAAGGCGTTCTACGAACCAGAAGCCTGCATTATGGCGGGTTTGGGCATACTCAGAACCTGGGTTACCCAAACCAACAATCAGTGAAAGTTTACTCACTCATTTACACCATTTAACACTTATGCGCGTTTGAAGTCAGCGTGCATAGGAGTGTTTTTAGCTGGGTGACGTTGTAAAGCTTGGATTTTAACGCTTTCAGCTTTACCGTCAATGTTGATTTCAACAACTTCTTCAAAGAATGCGTTGTTTTCTAAAGCTTTAACAAGTTCGCGAAGTTCCAAAGTAACTGCTACAGGTTCAGCTGCACCACCGTAGATGATTGCTGGTACTTTATTTTGAAGACGAAGGCGGCGGCTCGAACCTTTCCCTTGTACTGCTTCTTCACGTGCTACTGCATTTAATACGAAGTTTGCCATGATAGACATTCCTATTTAAGTTTAATTGACTAGACCTTCGACCAGTCTAGTGATAGAAAGCCCCACCAAAAGGCAGGGCTTTTAAATTTAGCGCTATATTATAGATAAGAATCGAACATTGCGCTAATAGATTCTTCGTTGTTAATACGACGAATTGTTTCAGCAACCATACTTGCAACTGAAACTTGGCGAATCTTACCAAGAGCTTGAGCTTCTTCTGAAAGCGGAATAGTGTCTGTTACAACCAATTCGTCAATCACAGAGTTTTTCAAGTTTTCTAAAGCTTTACCAGAAAGTACAGGGTGAGTTGCGTAAGCAACAACTTTGCGAGCACCAAAAGTTTTTAGTGCGTCAGCAGCTTTACACAATGTACCTGCTGTATCCACCATATCATCAACGATGACACAGTCACGGCCTTTAACGTCACCGATCAAGTGCATTACTTGAGATTCATTCGCTTTTTGACGGCGTTTGTCGATGATCGCAAGATCGATATCACCCATTTGCTTAGCTACAGCACGCGCACGTACTACACCACCAACGTCAGGAGAAACAACCATTAAGTTGTCGTGTGACTGTTGACGAAGATCTGCTAAAAGTGCAGGAGTACCGTAGATGTTGTCTACAGGAATATCGAAGAAACCTTGGATTTGGTCAGCATGAAGGTCGATCATGACAACGCGGTCAATACCAACAGTTGTGAGCATATCTGCAACAACTTTTGCTGTAATTGGCACGCGGCTTGAACGTGGACGACGGTCTTGACGAGCATAACCAAAATAAGGAATGACAGCAGTGATACGACCAGCACTTGCTCGACGCAAAGCATCAGCCATAACTAAGATTTCCATAAGGTTATCGTTAGTTGGAGCACAAGTTGGTTGTACGATGAATACGTCTTTACCACGAACATTTTCAGTAATTTCGACAGCGATTTCACCGTCAGAAAATTGACCTACAGATGCAGCACCTAGAGGGATGTGAAGGTGGCTAACGACTTTTTGGGCGAATTGTGGATGTGCAGATCCACTAAAAACGACAAGATTGGGCATGAAGCACCCTTGGCGGTTGGCAAATTGGAGAATTAGATGGCAGGGGCGGCTGGATTCGAACCAACGGATGCCGAGATCAAAACCCGGTGCCTTACCACTTGGCGACGCCCCTAATGCGGCAGAACTTTAATATTTTTACAGTATTTTGTCAAGTTGAAACAACAAAGATACTGCAAATTATGCTCTGTCTTTTTTGAAGTAAATGGCAGGGGCGGCTGGATTCGAACCAACGGATGCCGAGATCAAAACCCGGTGCCTTACCACTTGGCGACGCCCCTAAATTGATGAAATAGCGAATAAAGTAAATGGCAGGGGCGGCTGGATTCGAACCAACGGATGCCGAGATCAAAACCCGGTGCCTTACCACTTGGCGACGCCCCTAATACTTTACAGCAATTACATCTACAGGTGAAAAATGATGGCAGGGGCGGCTGGATTCGAACCAACGGATGCCGAGATCAAAACCCGGTGCCTTACCACTTGGCGACGCCCCTATATCAAACTTCAAAATGACGTAATGGTGATTCTTGCAAACTGCGAACCAAGTAAGATTTACATGGTGCATCTTTCAATATGTCATCAATATTCATATTTTCAGTCACTTCAGTAAATACACAAGCACCTGTACCTGTAAGCTTTGCTGTACCGAACTGATCTAAGTACCGCATTGCTTCATCGACTTCGGGATATAAGCTTCGTGCCACAGGCTCAAAGTTATTTCCAAAATCAGATGGCGTTTCCTGATAGCCGCAAAATTTAGTGGGCTTTGAGTCTCTTGTCAACGTTTTTTGTGAAAAAAGCAGTTGAGTGCTGATAAAACAGTCAGGTTTTAACACAATGTACTGTTTTTGAGCTAAATCTATGAATGTTAAGTGTTCACCGATGCCTTCTGCCCATGCATTTAGACCATGTACAAACACGGGAACATCTGCTCCAAGTTGTAAGCCGAGCTCTGCAAGTTGTTCGGTATTTAGACCGCATTTCCATAGTTGATTAAGCACGATTAGGGTGGTGGCTGCATTGGATGAACCACCGCCGAGCCCTGCACCCATCGGAATATTTTTTTCAATGTGGATTTTTTGTGCAGTTAGTGCTTTAGCAAACGGTTTGAGTATTTGAGCAGCACGATAAATTAAATTTTGCTCTAGATTGACGCTGTTTAAGCCCTCAATTTGAATAAAATCTTCATCAGCAGAATTTGCACGTGGATGAAATTCCATCCAATCCGATAAATCGATGAGCTGAAAAATCGTTTGTAATTCGTGATATCCATTCGGACGTCGGCCAGTAATGTGCAAAAACAAATTGAGTTTTGCAGGAGAAGGTACACGAATCACAGAAGTCATAGCTCAGCTTTTAGGCAAATTAACGATTTTGAATCACCATTGTAATACGGTTTTCCTGACCGGATTCAAGTGCTTGTTTTAAAATTAACTTGTTCGGTACCGTTGCAGTTTCATTATAACTCAGGTCAACCGTCCAACCATCTTCAATAATCTGTTGTGGGCGCTGCGCAGTATCGCGTTGAATTTTTGCTTGTGTGGTTGCAGGGCGTGCCTGTACCCAGTCGACGAGGTGGGTAATGGGAGCTTGCCAACCGGTAGCACGCTCGAGTAATTCTTCTGGTGTTGCTGCTTCAATCAAACCG
The DNA here is from genome assembly GCF_015218525.1 of Acinetobacter sp. YH12138. Classification (NCBI taxonomy): domain Bacteria; kingdom Pseudomonadati; phylum Pseudomonadota; class Gammaproteobacteria; order Moraxellales; family Moraxellaceae; genus Acinetobacter; species Acinetobacter sp. YH12138. The sequence continues at coordinate 890,700 of NZ_CP048670.1, forward strand.
GTTTTTGCACTATTGAGTTGAACTTGACCGGGTTTACCGCTGATTTGAGTTTTTCCAACACCTAATATGCCACTCAGTTCGATATCATATTCATTGCGGTCTTGAACCCAAGTAAAAAAAGCACTTCCTGACTGTTGTGGCGTGCGCACACCAATCTTACCTTGTAAGTTGAATTGATTTGCAGCGACTTCTTCAGGGCTGGGTTGATCGGGTGTTTTAATATATTGCTGACAACCGGTAAAAAATAAAGCGCAGCAGGTCAGGGCAGATACCCCAAATTTTGAAGATACTTGCATAAAGTCTTTTTAACTCTTTTTCATGGGTTGGGGTAACAATAACGAATGTAGTTGCTCTAATTGCGGATCATTCGGATGTTTTTGTTGGAGTTGTTGTAACAACGCGTCAAATTTATTCATATCACCTTGCATGAAGACTGATCGTGCGTAGCGAATGCCAATTTTTAAACTATTACTCAGTTCATATGCTTTGGCCAAAACAGATGCAGATGTACTAAAATCATTTTGCAAATAACAAATATAACCGAATGTATCTAAAATTGAGGCTTGCTCAGGAGCATATTCTAAGGCATGTTCGACGTATTTTCGGGCTTCATCTAAGCGTCTATTTTGTACCGCCAAGGTATAGGCATATGCATTTAAATAGGTCGGGCTATTGGGTTCAATTTCAAGTAATTGTTTTAGTAATTGGTCGAGTCTATCTTTATCTTGATGGGCGTCGAGCAGTAGAACTTCGGCATAAATGAGCTCAGGATCTTCGGGCAAGTTTTTTACCGCTTCATCAAGCAAACGGACTGCTGCTTTTTTATTGTTCATGCGTTTTAAAATATCTGCCTGAGCAAGATATAAGAAACTGGCATGTTGAGGATAATTAACCCGCTCTTGGGTTAAAAAGCGCAGTGCATCATGCAGCTTATTTTGCTGGCTAAAAATGCTGATCATATTGCGCCGTGAAACTGTATAAAGACTGCCATCAACAAGGCGATAATAGGCTTTTGCCGTTTCATAATGCTGTTTGCGTTCAGCATTTACTGCGAGATAGTAATACGCTTCATTTTGGTATTTGCTCGAATAACGTAACTCCACCAAATACTTTTCGGCTTTTTCATAAAGCTCTAAGTCAATACTGGTCAAACCTGCCATAAATAGCGGTTCTTCAGCAGATGGCCATTTCTTTAGTATATCTTCGAGTTTTTCTAGACCTAATTCTGACTGATTGATTTTAATTAAATATTTTGCTTCTGCTAAGCGAACTTCCATATTGTTGCGGTGTTTACGGCTGGATTTTTCGAACCATTTTAAGGTTTCGTCTTCATCACCCAACGACATGAGTAAATTGGCTTTCATTAGGATATAGCCAGTCACTTTCGGGCGTTTTTTCAGTGCTAAATTAATGGTGTCTAAGGCATCAGCAAAGGCACCATTTTGAGCTTGTAAACCTGCGACTAAGACCAAAATAGAAGGGTTGGTTTTTTCCTTGCTAGCGGTCAGTGCTTGAATCAGATAGGCGCGATCTTCCTCTGATTCAGGGGAAATACCCGCCAAAATTTGTTCTAAATCTGCATTTGGGTCAATGGTTAAAATTTTATCAAGTGTTTCGGCGGCAAGCTCATATTCATGGGCTTTCAAAGCAATATGTGATAAATAAAATAATGCTGGTACATCTTCAGGTTCTTGCACAACCCAATGTGTAGCAATATCTAAGGCTGCTTGTAAATCATTTTGCTCAATAGCAACGTTTAAAGCACGCTGTTTGACCATGGTGGATTTGCTTTTGATTGCAAGCACGGTGTAATTATGAAGCGCGGTTGGGATGTCGTTATAAGCTAAGGCAAATTCTGCAATCATACTTTGTTTAATTGCATCATATCCTGAATTTGCATGGTAAACTTCTCCCACGGCCCGAATTGGGGCAGTAGAAGCCATGCTACCAACAAGTAAGAATGTGGTAGAATACTGCTTTATTGTCTGGCCGTTCAGTCGGCTATTTGTTAGACGCAATTTTTCTTGATCCAAGTAATGCTTTTTATGACGCCGATAATGCACAATAGCATAAATTTAGCGAAATGATGATCTGATATGTCTTTCTTTGCATTGGGTGTCAACCATCAAACCGCCTCTGTAGAACTGCGCGAACAGATTGCATTTAACCCTGAAAAGTTAACAGCGCTGCTTGAACAGCAAAGCCATGCACCTGAACTCAATGACATGGTGGTGGTATCTACATGTAATCGTACTGAAGTCTATGCGATGTCTGAAAATGGAGACATGGTATTGAATTGGCTTGCCCAATCAAATGGTATTGATGTAAAGCAATTGTCAAATCATGTGTATCGTTATGAAAATGCACAGGCGGTGACACACCTCATGCGTGTGGCTAGCGGCTTGGATTCGCTCATGCTTGGTGAGCCTCAAATCTTAGGTCAAGTTAAAACGGCTTTGTCCTTAGCCAAAGATGCCGAAACTGTCTCCCCAAATTTAAACCGTATTTTTGAATATGCTTTTTATGCGGCAAAACGAGTGCGTTCTGAAACAGCGGTAGGAAATCATGCGGTGTCGATGGGCTATGCCGTTGCTCAGCTAGCTTTACAGGTTTTTAGTCAGCCTGAAAAATTAACGGTCATGATTGTTGCTGCTGGTGAAATGAATAGCTTGGTTGCGAAGCATTTGACCGAAATGGGTGTGGGTAGAATTATTATCTGTAACCGTACACGTGCCCGTGCTGAAGCTTTATCCCAAGAGATTGCTCATCGTGTAGAAGTTGAAATAATTGATTTTGCAGATTTGGCAGACAATTTACATCGCGCAGATGTAATTTCAAGTTGTACTGGAAGCTTGCATCAAGTGATTTATTTTGCGGATGTCAAAGCAGCACTGAAAAAACGTCGTTATAAACAAATGCTGTTGGTTGATTTGGCTGTACCACGAGATATTGAAGCCAAAGTTGAAAGTTTAGATGGTGTTTATTTATATGGTGTAGATGATCTGCAAACAGTCATAGAAGAAAACTTGGCTCAGCGTCGTCAGGCGGCAGTTGAAGCCGAAGTGATGGTCAATCAGCTTGCGACAGATTTAATTACACAGCAAAAAGTGAATTTGGCTGGCTCGACGATTCATGCATACCGTGAACATGGTGAGTCATTGCGTCAAGAAGAACTGGCTTTAGCCCTGAATCGTCTACAAAAGGGCGAAGATGCTGCGAAGATTATGCAAGAAATGTCGCATCGTTTAACCCAAAAGCTTTTGCATCCAACCTCTATCGTGCTGCGAAATGCAGCAATGGCAGAAGATCCCGCTTATTTTGAAATGATAGAACAAGATTTAGTTAATGTTGCTGAAAATCGCCGTAAACCAAAGAAATAAATAAAGCTATTCATTGAATAACGGTCATTCACAGCTTGAACTTGAAATTAAAACTTAATCTTCAAGGAGCGTGAGTGATCTTTTTTTATCAATATCATAAATACGTTGTTTTAAATTACGCATTTCTGCAAGGCTTGAAAACTTATTCGACTTGATCTTGAGTTGTAAGAATTGATATTGCAATTTTGTCGATAAATCTGCCGCAAGTTTATCTGCTTGTTCAGGTGATGACGTATAGTCACTGATATTGGCATGTTCTAAAATATGTTGTAATTCATGATGATGTGCTGCACAAGCACCGAGTACATAATAGGTGGATAACTCTGGATCATCAGGCAATTCCTCAAAAATCACATTGAAAATATTTAACACATGATAAAGCAATAGGTCTTGTGAAACTAAGGCGCGTAAAGGCTCAAAGTGAATGTAGAGATAAGGATGATTGATTAAAATCGCAATCACATATTCTTCAGCATCAATTTTTGTACTAAAGCTCAATGATGCATCATTATTGACTTGAGGCTGCCACTTTCGGCTAAACCCTAATTTTTCACGGAAATATTGTTGTAGCAAATAACGATATGAACCACCTTTCGGCAACAGTTCAGTGAGCTGTCTGAGTTCACCCATCACCTGACTTTTACCCTCAGGTGAACTGACATCATGATTTTGCGTTAAATGTGCAAAAACAAATTCAGAAAGAAGCGGTGAGGTGTGCAGTAACCGTCGAAAATTTTCAATACCTTCACGGCGGATCAATGAATCTGGGTCATGGTCATTCGGCAATACAAAGAATTTAAGTTCACGTCCATCATTCAGTAATGGAAGGGCAATTTCGAGCGTACGACGAGCTGCTTTTTGACCTGCGGCATCACCATCAAATGCAATGGTAATGCGGCTATTTTGCTTAAATAAAATGTTTAAATGTTCAGTATTACTGGCAGTCCCTAAAGTCGCTACAGCGCCATGAATGCCATATTGCTGTAGGGCAATAACATCCATATAACCTTCGACCATTAACCAATCTTGGGCTTTTTGTTTACGGCCTTCGTATAAACCATAAAGTAACTGGTTTTTATGGAAAACTTCAGAGTCTGGGGAGTTGATGTATTTCGGTTTGATTTCATCATTTAAGGCACGACCACCAAAACCGACCACACGACCTTTCGCATCTCGAATCGGGAAAATCACCCGCTCGCGCAGTAGGTCAAAGTCACGACCACTGTCACTGGTTCGAATCAAACCGAGAAGTTTGAGTCCTTCGATATCTTGTGGAAAGGCTTTTTCCAGATGTTGCCAATCTTCAGGGGCATAGCCTAAGCGCCAATAGGCGATGGTGTCTGCACTGAGACCCCGTTGTTTAAAATAAGCTTGCCCAATTGGACTGAGCGGAAGTTGTTGCTCATAAAACTGTGCGACATTTTCCAGCAAGTCATATAAGTTTCCGTCTTGCGGCACATCTTCAAATCCATTGGTAACTTGGTCAAAGTGAGCAAACGGATCGTTCCCATAAAAGGCATCTTCGTTATTTTGAAACTCAGCAAATGGGTCGTGTTCGAAATTTACTGCAGCAGGATTTGTGTCGGTTTCGCCTGTTTTGGGTGGCAGAGCTTTTGCTTCGATTGGAGGTTTTTGTACAGGTTTGGGTTTAGATTCGCGTTTATATTTGAGTTTATTGGAATCGTTATTGTCTTTCGGTAGTTCAATACCCGTTTGGCTAGATAAATCCTTCATTACTTCGATGAAGTTACGGCTACCAATATCCATTAAAAAACGGATGGCATTACCATTGGCCTGACAACCAAAGCAGTGAAAATATTGTTTATCACGATAGACATGGAAAGATGGCGATTTTTCCTGATGGAATGGGCAGCATCCTGAGTAGGTGCGTCCAGTCTTTTTCAATTTCACAAATTGACCAATCACATCGACAATATCGGTGCGATCTAAAATTTGATCAATTGTATGTTGAGGAATGGCCATGCTGTTTTATCTGTCTATCTATTGAATTTGGGCAGTTCGGAAATATTTTGAAATCAGCAATGCTGTAAGTTCAGGTGGAGATCCAGTACAGCATCGTCCATCGAACTATTGTATACCTTTTAATCTAACCGAATCTGTAGATCCTGAAAAGATAAAAGGGCAAGTATTCTAACTTGCCCTTTGTGAAAAATCGACCTTCGTTGCGACTATATTATTCAGCTTATTCTGACGACTCAGTTTTTTCGCTATGAGGACGATCCAATAAGCCAAAGCTTAAACGATTGGTTAAACTGCGTTTTTCTTCATCGGTTTCAACTACGTCTGTAGAGGTTTGCTCAGACATCGTCTGTGCTTCTTTACCGAAAATACCCAAAGTTGCACGGTTAAGGAAGCTGCCTTCACTACGTGCAGCACGCATATTGACCGTACCGTCTGACTTCACAAGTTTTGGATAGTTCAGTTTAAGTACTTCAATGTATTGCTGAGACGTGGTTTTATCACCAAGTTTGTCGTAACCATAGGCTACAGTCGCTAGAGCTTCTGGAACTTGCGGTGCTTGCGGATAATGTTCGATCACCCAAAGTGAACGTTCAACAGCAGCTAACCATGCTTTACGCTTCACATTAAAACGCGCCGCATTCATTTCGCTTTCAGCCAATTCTTGACTGATGAACTTCATACGTTGTGCGGCATCGACTGCATATTCGCTCGATGGATAGCGACGGATAAAGTCGACAAAGTTTTGATAAGCCACTTTGAGATAGCTTACATCACGATGCGATTGCTTTAAAGAAGTATAGCGAAGCAAACCATTGTAGTTTTGCTCCATGTTTGAAACACCACGCACGTAATACGCATAATCAACTTGCGGATGTTGTGGGTTCATACGAATAAAACGGTCTGCAAGTGCAATCGCACCTTCATAGTCTTTTTGCTGAAACTTTACATACAATAGTTCAAGTTGTGCTTGCTGCGCATAGTTACCTGTAGGGTAGTAGGTCTCTAGAGCTTCAAGGTGTTTTGCTGCATCTGTATATTGGTTACGTTCAAGCGCTTTTTGTGCTTTTTCGATATAAATCTGTTCGCTTGATTGTGGACCTGTGTCGACCACTTCTTTCTTTGGATTACTGCTACAGCCTACCATTGCCGATGCAATGCCTATTGTTAGAGCAAGCATTGTCATTTTATATTTTGGTAGCGACATAAAAATTCCTCTGTTAATACGGGCAATGAGCTACAATTGAACTATTAAACCACTTTTGTCTGAATGAGCAAATGAGTCAAGCACAATCTTCCAATTCTAATTTCCCTGAAACTGATTTCAATTTACTTGAAGATTCTGAGGATGCAGATAACCATACTTCAGACTCAACTGCAACACGTTTATCGTTGCAATTTCAATTGGATGAAAGCTATTTAGGACAACGTATTGATCAGGTTTCAGCACTGGTTTGGACTGATTTTTCTCGTGAAAAGCTAAAACAGTGGCTCAAAGAGGGCCATTTGTTGGTCAATGGTAACACTGTGAAACCAAAGTACAAATGCGAAGGCACAGAGTTATTGACTTTAGACGTCGAGTTAGAAGCACAAACCCGTAGCTTACCTGAAGATATTCCACTTAATATTGTCTATGAAGATGAAGATATTATGGTGATTAATAAACCTGTCGGTATGGTTGTACATCCGGGCGCTGGAAACAGTACAGGCACATTGGTGAATGCAATTTTGCACCATTACCCAAAATCTTCAGAGTTGACCCGTGCAGGTTTGGTGCATCGTATTGATAAAGACACCTCAGGTTTGTTGGTTGTTGCGAAAAACCTCGAATCCCAATTTTCTTTAAGTAAGCAATTGGCGAAGAAATCGGTTTACCGTATTTACGATTTGATCGTATATGGCAACATTATTGCTGGCGGTACAGTCGATGAACCAATTAAACGTCATCCTGTCGATCGCATCAAAATGGCAGTCTTGCCGGGCGGTAAAGATGCGGTGACTCACTATAATGTGAAAGAACGTTTCCAAAACTTTACCCGCGTTCAAGCACGTTTAGAAACGGGTCGTACCCATCAAATTCGTGTGCATTTCACTTATATCGGTCATGGTCTTGTGGGCGATCAAGTGTATGTACCACGTGTACGTATGCCTGCAGGCGCGTCGGTGTTATTAGATGACACTTTACGTGGCTTTAAACGTCAGGCTTTACATGCGGTTAAATTGGGTCTCGTTCATCCACGTACAGGTGAAGACATGATGTTTGAAGCACCATGGCCTGAAGACTTTAATCAATTGGTTGAAGTATTACGTAGCGAAAACAAAGCTTATTAAGTTTTAAACTGATTTACACGCCATAGATAGAAAAGGACGGCAACATGCAATTTGTTCAGGGACTTCCACAGGGTGTTTTTGTGGGACAAACTCGAGTTCATCATGATCAGACGCAACCTGCTGAACAACCTGAACTGACAGGATTTAATCTGGCATTGCATGTGGGAGATGATGCAGCGCGTGTGCAAAAGCACCGGATGCAATTGCTCAAAGACTTTGCTGAATATGGCGTGAATAAAATCAGCTGGATGAACCAAACCCACAGTACGCTATGCCATCGCATTGATGAACAGATCAACTTTGTTGCACCCGAAGGCGATGGTATGGTCACGCAGTCTAAACACCATGCCCTGATGATGATGACCGCAGACTGCTTACCCGTGGTTTTAGGTGATACTGACGGGACAGAAGTTGCCAATCTGCATGCAGGTTGGAAGGGCTTGGCCAACGGTATTGTGGAAAACACCATTGCAGCCATGCACACTCAGCCAACATGGGCTTGGTTGGGGGCAGCTATTTGCCAAGAGAGTTTTGAAATTGGTGCAGAAGTCAAAGCTGCCTTTTGTTCCAAATACCCAGAACTTGAAAGTGCATTTAAAGCTGGTGTAAGGGAAGGCAAATATTATGCTGATCTTTATGCGATAGCGCGTTATATTCTTGCATTACATGGGGTTAAAGCCGTAACAGGTGGCGACCAATGTACCTTTTTGCAAACTGAAGAATATTTTTCATATCGCCGCGAAGCGAAAACAGGACGTATGGCAACATTCGTCTTTATGCTTTGAAAATGCTAAACTTGACTGAATCTATCGACTTTTAAATGTTATGTCTTTGACTGCTAAATCTCTTGCTGTTGTTTACCACAGTCCCTATGGGCACACTGCCAAAGTGGCGAATTTCATTGTACAAGGTGCAGAAAAAGCCGGTGTAAAAGTCCATCTCATGAATGTAGAGCATGTGGATTGGGATGAATTGGACAGTGCAGATGCCATCGTTTTTGGATGCCCAACCTATATGGGCAGTATGAGTGCGGCAATGAAATTATTCATGGAGCAATCATCTAAACGCTGGTTAGCACGGACATGGCAAGGCAAGTTAGCCGCTGGTTTTACCAATGGTGGCGGCTTAAGTGGAGATAAATTGGCAGTATTGCAGCAAATCAATTTATTCGCCATGCAGCACGGCATGTTGTGGAGCGGTCTTCCATTGATACCAACTGGACGAAGCACAACAGATTTAAATCGGATGTCGAGTTTTTTAGGTTTAATGACACAATCGGATAATGCGCCTGTTGAAGTCACGCCACCTGCGGGTGATTTAGAAACCGCTATTTGGTTTGGTGAATATCTGGGACTGTTGTTAAATAAAGTTAATTAATTTGTAAATAAATCGTTTGAACTATCATTTATAAATCTTTGAAAACCCTAGTGATGGAAATGTTACTGGGGTTTTTATTGGCCTAAAATTCGTGAAAATTGGCATTTTGTATAATTGAGTTGTGATGCGTGTCACAAATTGCCATTCATTTACGCCAACGCTATTGATTTAATCTTCTCATAAATTTCACTCGGGATGAGTGACGAATATTAAAAAGGATTAAATAATCGTGAAAAAAACAATAGTCGCAATGGCATTGACCTTATGTGTTTCTGACGTTGTTTTTGCAGCAGAAGGATTGGTGGGATTAGCCGATGAAGAATTGTCTGCCATCAATGGTGCTGCATTGATGAATATGTCCTATACCGATCCTATTTTGGTCAACCAACAAATGGTCGATGAAAATATTGGTTTCTACAAACTCAGTTTAGATGCCGTCATGGATCTGAACGTCAATGTCAAAAGTTTGCAACTCGGCTGTGGTGGGGTAAATGGGTCAAATGGCTGTGATATTGATATTCGTCATCTGGCGTTGAGTGGTAATGCTACTTCAACTGATGCCAACGGTAATCCCGTCTTTAATGGTGATCGAGCGTCAACAAGTGCCGAACTGAAAAATCCGTTTATTGAATTTGCAATTAAAAACCCAAAACAAGCCGCTTTACGCGAAGTTAAAGGCTTCCGTGTCAGTGCTGAATCAATTACAGGTTTATTGACCACAGGTATTCAAAACACGGGTGCGCCGACAGATGGGATTAAGTCGCTAAGCGGTTATATGAAAATTGCACCAACTACAGGGACAGCAAAGACCCAAGCAGCGATTTTTGGTGATAGCAGCAGTGAGACTTTATCCGGTAACTTGGTGATTAATACGATTTGGAACAATGATCGTAGCTTTGTTAGCCAACCCGAAAATAGTAAGGGTTTAAAAATTCCTTCAATGAATGTGCCGTTTACCGTCCCTGAAATTACTATCAACGGAAAACGACAAACTCAAGCCGTTGCCAAAAATATCAGTGCGACTGTACCGTCGATTCAACTCAACCGTGATAGTGGTAGTTTGCAGGTCAAACTTGACCGTAATTTGTTATGGGTAGAAGGGGCGCAGTTCTTTATGGATTCGGGTTCATCAATTGATGGTTTGAAAATGAACATTACCTTTGAGCAAGCCTTAAATATGATTCATAACATCCCATTAAATGGCACAGCCGGTTATTTATCGCTTCAATCTCAAGATATCAGTTGGCCAGATGCCAATGCAGATGATATTGCACGTACAGGTTGGTGGATGTCATTTAAAGACCCGATCAATATTGGCAAATTAAATCCAACATCTGAAGTGGATATCTCAGGCGTCTTGCCACAAGTTGCTCAAAAAGTATCGCAAATTTTAACCAATGAACCAATTTATATTCCGTTAGGTTCTGCTGTTGGTGCAGCATTTGGTCTGCCAATTTATAAAAATGTAGGTTCAATTAACCTCAGTAATGCAGGTGCGGCCAATTTAACTTTAAAAAATCAGGTCTTGGGGAATCAGGAAGTTCGGACTAACTGTTTTGGTGGGTTGAAATTCTGCTAAATCTGCAATTTAAAAATAAAAAAACCTCCAAGATGGAGGTTTTTTTATTGAACTTATTTATGAAAAATACGGGCTTTATCGCGCTGCCAATCACGGTCTTTTTCCGTTGCACGCTTGTCGTGAAGCTGCTTACCTTTTACTAGGGCAATTTCAAGTTTGGCATGAGGACCTTTCCAGTAACATGCCAAAGGCACACATGAATAACCTTTTTGGTTAATCGCACCTTGTAGTTTTTCAATTTCACGGCGGTTCAGCAATAATTTACGAGTACGTGTTGCTTCAGGCACCACATGTGTCGAAGCACTCAGTAAAGGTTGCACTTGAGCGCCGAATAAAAATGCTTCACCATTTTTAAACGTAATATAGCTCTCTACGATAGTCATACGACCCGCACGCATTGATTTGACTTCCCAGCCTTGTAATGAAAGACCCGCTTCAAATTTTTCTTCAATGAAATAATCGTGACGCGCACGCTTATTTAGGGCAATCGTACTGCTACTATTTTTTTTAACTACTGCTTTCGTCATAATCAAAAACTTCCAAACTTAGCACTATTGTACCCGAACTTTGAATAAGATGAAGTTTTTAAATTTACAAGCTGACTTCACCTATAAATCAAGATTTTGTTAAAATACCCGTCTACAAAATAACAGAGTACAACTGGATGTCTAAAACTCGTGTAATTTATCCGGGCACATTCGATCCAATTACTAATGGTCATATCGACTTAGTGACACGTGCATCACGCATGTTTGACGAAGTTGTCGTGGCAATTGCAATTGGACATCACAAAAACCCTGTGTTTAGTCTGGAAGAACGTGTTGCACTAGCGCAAGAGTCTTTAAGTCATTTGTCAAATGTTGAGTTTGTAGGTTTTGATGGGCTGTTGGTCAACTTCTTTAACGAGCAAAAAGCAACAGCCGTGTTACGTGGTTTACGTGCAGTTTCAGATTTTGAATATGAATTTCAATTGGCAAATATGAATCGCCGTTTGGACAGTAAATTTGAAGCCGTGTTCTTAACCCCATCAGAGCAATATTCGTTTATTTCATCTACGCTCGTGCGTGAAATTGCACGTTTAAATGGTGATGTCACTCAGTTTGTACCACAAGCTGTTGTGGAAGCCTTTAAGCGTAAACAACAGCAAGGTTGGTAGAGTGTCTTTATATATCACTGATGAATGCATCAACTGCGATGTCTGTGAACCTGTATGCCCCAATGAGGCGATTTTCATGGGGGAACTCATTTATGAGATTAACCCTGATTTGTGTACGGAATGCGTTGGGCATCACGATAAACCGCAGTGTCAGTTGTTCTGTCCGGTAGATTGTATTCCATTGGATCCGGCTCATTCTGAAACTCAGGAACAGCTTCAACAAAAGTACGAAAAACTAACTGCTCAAAAAACATCAAGCAATTAGTTGTCAGATTTGTTAGAATGCGCCCCGAAGTGAACCAGACGATCGCTGCTGTGTATAGGTCTCCGTGACTAAAGCAGGGGAGGAAAGTCCGGGCTTCATAGGGCAAGGTGCCAGGTAACGCCTGGGCGGTGTGAGCCGACGGAAAGTGCAGCAGAGAGTAGACCGCCTTCACTATGGTTTTGAGCAATCAAAATCGGAGGTAAGGGTGAAAGGGTGCGGTAAGAGCGCACCGCATGACTGGTAACAGTTCATGGCATGGTAAACCCCACCGGAAGCAAGACCAAATAGGGATCCTTTAGGCATGGCCCATGCTGGATCCGGGTAGGTCGCTTGAGCGTATGAGTGATTGTACGCCTAGAGGAATGATCGTCCTCGACAGAACCCGGCTTATCGGTTCACTTCAACAAATTTTGATCAAATACGCGCATTATGGGCTTGACGATATTTAAATATCCCTCCATAATGCGCGCACAGTTTAAGGCTATGTAGCTCAGTTGGTTAGAGCACCGCACTCATAATGCGGGGGTCACAAGTTCAAGTCTCGTCATAGCCACCATATTCAAAAAAAAGACCACTCCGATTGAGTGGTCTTTTTTTATTTCTAAATCTTCCAAATTTAAAAAATTAACGGTAAACAAAACGACGCATGCCTGCACGTAAGGCAAATGCGCCATGCATATATACGCCACCTAGCCAATACGGCACATTATAAATATCTTCATGGCGATATTTGACTAATGCAAACTCTGCCAATAGTCCTTCAAAGAACATGCCACCAATGGCAAGCATGATGGCCAATATCAGTAGCCATGTACGCTCATAGCTAAATAGCCAGCGAATAAAAAAGCTAATGTAAAAAATCCAACAAAGTGCTTCTGGATGAAAATTGCCAAATCCGCTGAGTATATAGACTATGGCAAATAGTATTAGGCTTTCGACGAGGGGCGCAGTGCCGTCATGATGGCAACTGAGCTGAGTCATCACATAGTGTTTAAGTCGTTGTGTAAGTTGAATATAGCTAAATGCCATGAAAGCAAAGGCAATAAAAAAGCCTGGGAATACCCACCAAGCTTGATGGAAAAATAATGGGTTGGGATAACTAAGTGTCTGGGTATAGACATAAATCGCATCGCAAAAAGTTGCGACGACTGCTGCCAGCAGGGCAAGTATAAATATGCCTGAGAATTGAGTGGTTCTCGTCATCATTCATCCTGAAAAGTGGTTTTTTTTATTTTGTGAGTTCTTTATAGAATGAATTTGGAGAAAAGGTTATGACAAGTTACGAGATGCTCATGTGTAAATGTTAATTTATAGCGCTACTGCTATACTCAATACATAGTTAACTTAATGAATATAAATAGAAATGATAGATAACCAATTAAACTGGCCTAAAGATAATTTTGAGAATATTGAAACTGCATGGGAAGGTGATCTTTGGGATCGCCGTCGTTTAGGAGAGCAGCTTACAAGTTATGTTGATCGCTTAAACTGCGGTGCTGTTCTTGCTTTGGATGCACGATGGGGTGAGGGTAAAACGTGGTTTGTCCGTCATTGGGCGAAGCATTTAGATGATACTCAGCATAACGTGATCTATTTGGATGCATTTGCTAATGATTATTTGGAAGATCCATTTTTAACGATTGCAGCTGAAATAAGTCAAACTTTTAAAGAGTCAGAAGAAATTGATGATGATGAAATTAAAGATTTTAATGCTAAGACTGCTTCAGTATTAATATCGTTGGCGGCTGTCATACCAATGATTGCGGCTAAAGCGGGCATGCATTGGATTGGCTTGGGTGGAGCTGGAGAAGCATTTAAAGAGGTATATGAAGAAGGAAAAGCGTTGTATGACACAGCAAGTGAGGAAATAGCTGCAAAAGTTAAGGAGAAAATCGAAAAGAAAATTGAGAATCATCAGGTTGAGAAACAAACAATTCATGACTTTAAGAAAGAACTTGCTGTATTAGCTGGAAAATTAGATAAACCTTTAGTTTTTATTATTGATGAATTGGATCGTTGTCGTCCTGATTTTGCGATACGATTAATTGAAAGGGTTAAACATTTCTTTGATATTCCTAAAATTGTTTTTGTTTTGGTGATGAATAAGCCACAATTATCACAGTCAGTTCAGAATTTTTATGGTTATGAAGCAGAGATAACAGCTGATTATTTTGAAAAATTTATAGATTTAACAATTAAATTTCCAAATTTGGAACCTTATATTAACTATGAAAATGTATTGAAGGAAGAACTTTATAGAATTGGTGAGATGGAGCATAAAGAAGCTTTAAATGAATTCTTTTTTTGGGTATTAGCATTACAAAATTATAAAAACTTCAACTCACGTGAATTAAAAAGAAAAATTAATCAATATGCTATTTTGAAAACTAATGATTTTAGAAAAAACCTAATATTAATTGCGTTTGTATTTGGTGTGGAATTTTCAAAAGATTTGAAAATATTTCGTTTAGTTTTAAGTAAGTTAGTTGAAAAATTTAATTTGTCTTTTAGTGACAGTAAATTTCTTGGAAATATTATTATCAGTAAACTACGAACTGAATATTTCATTGATGAATTTCATATAGGAAATTTATATAATAAACAAGTAACATTGAATGAAAAATATGTATCAGTGGGACAACAAGATGCCAAAGAATTGTATATGCTGGAAACTTATACTCCCTTTGCTATCCAGAAATTAAAACACTCCGATGATTTTATAATTGATTGGAAAAACTATGTTGAATCGGGATTTAATCTAGATATTTGATTAATGTATCAACATCATCCGTCTGCAATTTTTCCCGCATCTTTAAAAACTGCTTTTCATCTAAGTCATAGAGCTTGAGGGAAAGTAGTTTTTTGATATCTTCTTCAGGAAAGCGATATTTAATAATTTTAGCAGGGACTCCGCCTACTACTGCATAAGGTGGCACATCTTTAGTCACCACAGCACCTGTAGCAACGACAGCACCTTCACCCAGTGTAACACCTTGCATAATCATGGCACGTGAGCCGATCCAGCATCCATCACCAATGATTGTGTCACCCGCAGGGACAAAACTCCGTGTATCAAACGGAAAGGCTGAAATCCAGTCCGTGCGGTGGAGTTGGTTACCACCCATCATAATCACGCATTCTGCGCCAAAACAGACAAAATTACCGATATGTAGCTGGTCTATCGGCTTCTCAGTTGTTGCGGGTTTGTCGTGCAAATAACGCACCACACAGCGCTCAAAACCCTGATCCCAATATGCAGAATAATATGAATAATTACCTTTGATGTGAATATTTGGGTTCTTCACTGTTTTAGAGATGAACTCAAATTCACACCAATGATTGACAGGTGAATTAATCAATTTTTCAGACATAACTGGGATACAAAAATAGGGAATGTGCCATTATACCGAATAGATCTTTACGCTGGTGAACAATCCAATTCCACAAATGAACTGATGGCAAAACTAAGTTTTTAGGTGGTTTTAGATTGTTGAGGAATACGGGCAATGACCTTAATTTCAAAATCAAAACCCGCCAGCCAATTCACACCAATCGCTGTCCAGTTCGGATAAGGCTTTTGGGTAAATACCTGATTTTTGACTTTCATAATGCTTTCAAATTGCTGTTCAGGATCAGTATGAAAGGTGGTGACATCAACGATATCATCAAAAGTACAACCAGCAGCTGCCAATGTTGCAGCCAGGTTTTCAAAAGCCCGTTCTACCTGTTTCTCAAAATCAGGTTCAGGAGAACCATCCTCACGGCTACCAACCTGACCTGATACAAAGAGTAAATCTTCCGATTTGATGGCAGCCGAGTAACCATGCTGTTCATACAAAGCATGCCGATCTTGGGGAAATATTGCAGTTCTTGTCATGACTATTCTCGCTTAATGTTAAATTTAAAAAAATATTTTTAAAAACGGCATAAGTTTTTACATACGCTTCGTATGTAAACATAATTGACATACGGGCCGTATGTCAATTAAAATTTTGGTAAGGATGAGGTAAGCAAAGCAATGTCTGTTCGTGAACAAAAAATGGCGGCAACCCGCAAGAAACTGATTGAAGTGGCACGTCGTGCATTTGCTGAGTATGGTTATGCAGACACGTCCATGGATAAACTCACGGCAGACGCGGGGCTGACCCGTGGCGCGCTGTACCATCATTTTGGCGACAAACGGGGCTTATTTGCTGCTGTGGTCGATCAAATTGATTCAGAAATGGCTTCATCTGCCCAGCAGCATCTGGAGCAGCCTGAAGATCTTTGGGAAGGGCTGATGCTTGAAGGGCAAGCCTATATTGAAAATGCTTTGAATCCTGAATTTCAGCGTATTGTACTGCGTGATGGGCCAGCTGTATTGGGAGATCCTGCACATTGGCCCAGTCAAAACAAATGTTTGCAGTCTACCCGTGAGTGCGTACAACAGTTATTGGCAGTAGATCGAATTAAAGCAGTAGATCCTGAAGCGGCTGCCGTATTTTTAAATGGCGCTGCCATGAATGCCGCACTTTGGGTCGCCTCCAGTGAGCATCCTGAACAGGCACTCCCAGAAGCATTACATGCCTTTCAAGTCTTTGCGTCAGGATTGTTAAAAGAAGGATAGAGTGGGGTTGTTGATAATCAATTGTCTGAATATAAAAAACCCCTCAAAAGAGGGGCTTAAAATTGCTTATCTTAATGAATTAAAGATATTCAACTTTAGAAATTTCATACTCAACTTCACCTTGTGGTGTGTTGATTTTTACATCGTCGCCTTCGTTTTTACCCAAAAGACCACGCGCAATTGGTGAATTCACAGAGATTTTGTTGATTTTAAAATCTGCTTCGTCATCACCAACGATTTTATAAGTCTTTTGTTCTTCAGTATCTAAGTTTTCAATGGTCACAGTCACACCGAAAACCACACGGCCATTTTGCTCAAGTGATTTAACATCAATCACTTGGCAAGCACCCAATTTACCTTCGATATCTTGGATACGGCCTTCACAGAAACCTTGTTGCTCACGAGCAGCGTGGTATTCAGCGTTTTCTTTCAAATCCCCATGTTCACGCGCTTCAGCAATTGCTGCAGTAATACGTGGACGATCAACACTTTTAAGTTGCTGTAATTCTTTCTCTAGGGCAATTTTGCCTTCGGGAGTCATAGGATAACGTTGCATTGTTGTCCCTCATGTTTGTAAAAAGAAAAAATCAGTAAAATTTTTACTGACCTAGAAATGAAAAAAAGCCCGCCACCGAGAGGTGGCGGGACTTCTCGGTAACTTAATTAACCTTTAGTAAGGTCTTGTAAGCGGTATACATCCATTGGCAATTTGATTGCTAAAGCTTGGCATACTGCATCAGCACCGTTAAGGGTAGTTGTGTAATACACTTTACCTTGTAATGCAGAGCGGCGGATCGAGAATGAATCTTCTTGAGCCTGTTTGCCTTCAGTTGTATTGATAATGAGGTGAACTTCGCCATTTTTCAAGCGGTCTACGATATTAGGACGGCCTTCAGTCACTTTGTTCACACGTTCACATTCAATACCAGCATCTTTAATCACATCATAAGTACCGCCAGTAGCGATGACTTTGAAGCCAAGATCTGTTAGCTGTTTCGCAATACCAACAGCACGAGGCTTGTCAGAATGACGAACAGATAAGAATGCATGTTTAACTTCGCCTTCTGTTGGTAGGCCAGGTAAACGGTCATTAGAGCCTAACACAGCTTTATAGAACGCTTCACCAAATGTTTTGCCTACACCCATCACTTCGCCTGTAGATTTCATCTCAGGGCCAAGAATTGGGTCAACACCAGGGAATTTGTTGAATGGGAACACTGCTTCTTTTACAGAGAAGTGTTCAGGAATAATCTCTGTAGTGAATCCTTGAGATTCTAAAGATTGACCAGCCATACAACGCGCAGCAACTTTCGCTAAAGATTCACCAATGCACTTAGATACGAATGGAACAGTACGTGATGCACGTGGGTTTACTTCTAGAATGTATACATCAGTACCTTTAACCGCAAACTGAACGTTCATCAAACCAATTACGCCAAGCTCTTTTGCCATAGCGATGGTTTGACGGCGCATTTCGTCCTGTACTTCTTTAGATAAAGAGTAAGGAGGAATAGAACATGCTGAGTCACCTGAGTGAATACCAGCTTGTTCAATATGCTGCATGATACCGCCGATCACAACGTCTTTACCGTCAGATACGCAGTCTACGTCAACTTCAATCGCATCATCTAGGAAGTGGTCAAGAAGTACAGGTGCTTCGTTCGATGCTTGAACCGCATCACGTAAGTAGCGTTTCAATTCGTCATCGTTGTACACGATTTCCATCGCACGACCACCAAGTACATAAGATGGACGTACCACAAGTGGGTAGCCAACTTTTGCCGCTTCAGCCATACCTTCTTCAGCAGATTTTACGATGCTGTTGTTTGGTTGACGAAGTTGTAGACGTTGAATCATTTGTTGGAAACGTTCACGGTCTTCTGCACGGTCAATCGCGTCAGGTGATGTACCGATAATTGGCGCACCAGCTTCTTCTAAAGCACGAGCCAATTTAAGCGGAGTTTGACCGCCGTACTGAACGATAATGCCTTTAGGCTTCTCGATACGTACGATTTCAAGTACATCTTCCAAAGTGATTGGTTCGAAGTACAAACGATCTGATGTGTCGTAATCCGTAGAAACTGTTTCAGGGTTACAGTTCACCATGATAGTTTCATAGCCGTCTTCACGCATTGCAAGGGCAGCGTGTACACAGCAGTAATCGAACTCGATACCTTGACCAATACGGTTAGGACCGCCACCGATGACCATGATCTTGTCGCGAGTAGACGGATTCGCTTCACATTCTTCATCGTAAGTTGAGTACATGTAAGCTGTATCAGATTCGAATTCAGCCGCACATGTATCTACACGTTTGTAAACAGGGGTCACGCCCAAGTTCCAACGGTGTTTACGGAATTGTTTTTGTGAAATACCCATCAATTTCGCAATACGAAGGTCAGATAAACCTTTGCGTTTGAACGAACGGATGTTGTCAGCGTTTAAGTCACCAAAACCTAAAGATTTGATTTTCTCTTCAGTTTTGATGATGTCTTCGATTTGGATCAAGAACCAACGGTCAATATTCGTCGCAGCGAACACTTCATCTAACGTGAAACCATGACGGAATGCATCGCCTACGTACCAAATACGCTCAGGACCAGGCACTTTAAGTTCTTGAAGGATTTTCTCTTTCGCACCTTCAGTACCCACTTCGATTTTTTCATCAAAGCCAGCAGCACCCACTTCAAGACCACGAAGCGCTTTTTGTACTGACTCTTGGAAGTTACGGCCAATTGCCATGACTTCACCCACAGATTTCATCTGTGTAGTTAAAGTTGCATCAGCTTGTGGGAATTTCTCGAAGTTGAAACGAGGAATCTTAGTCACAACATAGTCAATCGCAGGTTCGAATGATGCAGGAGTTGTACCGCCAGTGATGTCATTTTTCAATTCATCAAGGGTATAACCGACTGCCAATTTCGCTGCAATTTTTGCAATTGGGAAACCGGTTGCTTTAGATGCCAAAGCAGATGAACGAGAAACACGAGGGTTCATCTCGATCACAACCATACGGCCATCTTTCGGGTTAATACCAAACTGAACGTTCGAACCACCCGTTTCTACACCAATTTCACGAAGTACTGCTAAAGAGGCATTACGTAAAAGTTGGAATTCTTTGTCTGTTAATGTTTGTGCAGGGGCAACAGTGATTGAGTCACCTGTGTGCACGCCCATTGGGTCAAAGTTTTCAATGGTACATACAATGATACAGTTGTCGTTTTTGTCACGAACAACTTCCATTTCGTACTCTTTCCAACCAATCAATGATTCATCAATTAAAAGTTGGTGAGTAGGAGAAAGGTCGAAACCGCGTTCACAGATCTCGATAAATTCTTCTTTGTTGTATGCGATACCACCGCCTGAACCACCCATCGTAAATGATGGACGGATAATCACAGGGAAACCGAAGCGTGCTTGAATTTCTAACGCTTCTTCCATTGATTCAGCGATGTCAGCTTTTGGACATTCAAGACCAATTTTACGCATTGCTTGGTCGAAGAGTTTACGGTCTTCGGCTTTTTCAATTGCTTCTTTAGTCGCACCGATCAATTCAACATTGTATTTTTCTAAAATGCCGTGCTCATCAAGGGCAAGGGCACAGTTCAATGCTGTTTGACCACCCATTGTAGGAAGAACTGCGTCTGGGCGTTCTTTCTCAATGATCGCTGCAACAGTTTGCCACGTAATCGGTTCGATATACGTTGCATCTGCCATCGCAGGGTCAGTCATAATGGTCGCTGGGTTAGAGTTCACCAAAATAACACGGTAGCCTTCTTCACGAAGGGCTTTACATGCTTGCGCACCTGAGTAGTCAAACTCACATGCCTGACCGATCACAATCGGACCAGCACCGATAATTAAGATGCTTTTAATGTCTGTACGTTTAGCCATGATGCTTCCTTAATTACTTCTTAGATGCTTCGATAAGTTCGATGAAATGATCGAACAGTGGTGCGCAGTCATGTGGACCAGGGCTTGCTTCTGGGTGACCTTGGAAACTGAACGCAGGTTTGTCTGTACGATGAATCCCTTGAAGGGTTTGGTCGAACAGCGATTTGTGCGTAGCTTTCAAGTTTGCAGGAAGAGTTTCTGCATCCACTGTGAAGCCGTGGTTTTGAGAAGTAATCATCACTGTACCATTTTCTAAGTTTTGTACAGGATGGTTAGCACCGTGGTGACCGTGAGGCATTTTCACAGTTTTTGCACCTGATGCAAGTGCAAGAATTTGGTGACCTAAGCAAATACCGAATACAGGTACATTACGTGCGTCTTCTACAATTGTTTTTACAGCTTCAATTGCATAATCACATGCTGCTGGATCGCCGGGGCCGTTCGATAAGAACACGCCATCTGGATTCAGCGCAAGTACATCAGCAGCAGGAGTTTGCGCAGGCACGACAGTCAATTTACAACCGCGGTCTGCGAGCATACGTAAGATGTTGGTTTTGACACCGTAGTCGTATGCTACAACATGGAATTTAAGTTCTGGTTGAGCGAAACCTTTACTAAGCGCCCAAGAGCCTTCAGTCCACTCGAAACCGGTCGGATCACAGCATTCTTTTGCAAGGTCTAAACCATTAAGACCACCAAAAGCACGTGCTTTAGCTAACGCTTCTTCTTCAGTCGCGTTTTCACCAGCAAGGATACAACCGTTTTGCGCACCTTTTGATCGCAGAATACGCGTTAATTTACGAGTATCAATATCTGCGATAGCAACAACATTGTGTTGTTTAAGGTAATCACTTAGTGATTGCTCAGCACGGAAGTTGCTATGCAATAAAGGTAGGTCACGAATGATCAATCCGTTGGCCCATACTTTATGAATTCGACCTGACTCAGCGTCTTCATCATTACAACCTGTGTTACCGATATGTGGGTAAGTTAGGGTCACAAGTTGTTGTGCATAACTTGGGTCAGTCAAAATTTCTTGATAGCCAGTCATGGCAGTGTTGAAAACGACTTCACCAGTCGTACTACCCGATGCGCCAATTGAAGTACCTTTAAAAATAGTACCATCGGCAAGGGCTAAAATTGCTGGGGTGCTCAAACCAAAGCTCCTGAAATTTAGGCTGTAAAAAAGCGAGAAGACGAAAAAAAAGGAAGGCTGCTTAAAAACCTACCCTCCTTACATCTGCTCGCTTGAACTTAACACGGCATTATACGCAGAAAGCCACTGAAAGTCCATTGTAAATATTAGGAATAAAGCAGATAAAGCGCTTGCATTTTAGAATAAAGTTTGGTTTTGCAAAATCGTAGAAAAATGTAAGCAATTAATTATTGTCAGACAAATCATAAATTAAAATTTATCAATAAGCGCTATTGTGGTTCGGTCAGCAAAAACTATAGGTACAAAGTCATGGCAACACAACAAAAACAAACAGCGGCTAAATCCTCCCTGAAAGAAGTCGTTATCGAAGGTGCTGAAAAGCTTGAACAAGTTGCAAAAGAAGCGAGTGTCCAAGCCACAGAAGCGGTCACTGAAAGCAAAGAAAAGATCGGAGCAGAGGCAAAGCAGTTGAATGCCAGTGTGCAAGATCAATTGCGTCAGTTGAAGCAAGATGTATTGAATAAACTTGATCAGTTAAAAGTTCAGTTTGGTTCATCGCAAAAAGATTTTAGTGAACTCAAAGAGTTTGTGAAAACTGAGTTTAATACGGTTATTGATGATCTTTCAAAACTTGGAAAAGAGCTGAAAGAAGATGTGACTCAAATTTCAGGAAAGCACAAAGATCATTTAACAGAAACATTTAAGCGTTCTAAGGAACATACTTTAGAAGCGTGGAAAAAAGTTTCACCAGTGAAAGCTGATGTTACGGATCAAACCACAGATCTTAAAAGTTAATTGTGAATGACATGAATTTTAATACGCTTAAGCTAAGTCTAGTCATTCCAGGGAGCTGGATTGGGTGAGAGCGAATTAAACTTAAAGTTAACGCTATATATGCATAAGGGAGCCATTAATGGCTCCCTTATTGTGAATAGTACATTTAAGTACAAAGCACTTATTTAAAAATAAGCAGGCAATAAAAAAGCAAAAGATCGTACTTTTGCTTTTTATCGAAGATCAAAACATTAAAAAGTTTAGAACTGATGTAGCCAATCACGTTTGTTGTGAAAGTCAGCATTTGGACTACTATGCTGCATGGCATAGTACTGTTCACCTTGAGGAGTTTTCAGTACAGCAGTTAGACCGATATATAGATCTTCCCATTTAAGTTTGTACTTCAGCATAAATTCTGTCAGATCAAGACTGACATTTAAGCCATAGTGCGTCCGTTTCAACTGATTCAGTTCAATATCGTAAGCAGCTTGTGGCGGCATATCTTCTGGATAGCGATATTCTTCAAACTGGTAAGCTTGCCATGCTTGGGAAGGGGAGAGGTTGACTTCGCGGTAGTAGTCTTCGCCTTGAACCCCAATGAAAATTTCATAGCAGGTGTCTTCCCACAAAAAATCGATTCGTGGGTGAGCTGATACCAATTCTGGCCATTGAATCAGTTGGTTTGGGTCTCGAATCCAATAACCCACATTTAAAGTATATGGGCTTTGTTGTTCGATAGCACCAACGACTGATACAGCCTGAAAGCGACGATCAAAAGCGCTGAGTTCGAAACTTGCCATAAATGCTTAGTTAGACAGGTGTGCGTAGCGAACAAGGTTAGACAGTTTTGCATTTTGTTTTGCCGCTTTGCGGTAAATCAAAGCAATCTTACCAATCGTTTGAACAACTTCAGAACCTGAAACAGTCGCAATTTCAGTAATCATTGCAGCACGTGCTTCGCGGTCTTCTGCCACAACTTTCACTTTAATTAACTCATGGTCGTTTAACGCACGGTTTAATTCTTCAACAACGCTTTCTGATAAGCCTTTGTCCGCAACCATTACAACTGGGTTTAGAGTGTGACCAATTTGACGTAAGCGTTTACGTTCTTGAATAGATAAAGCCGCCATAAATATAACCTAATTTTAAAAACGACCTAGTATAGCAAAATCAAAGTTGAAGCGCTGTATTTAATCGGCATTTTCTCGATGAAGATTATTGAAAAAAACATGATTTAAGATGCTTTTTAGATACACATGTCTACTGCAAAAGTGCTGAATTTCACGTACAATCAAGACTGAGAAGTTTTTTTTATTTAGAGAGTTATGGCTACCCGCATTACTAACCAGAAATTATCCAAAAGTAGTCGTGACTGGATGCGTGAGCATCTTGATGACCCCTTTGTGAAAAAAGCACAAAAGGAAGGATATCGTGCGCGTGCCGCTTATAAATTGCTTGAAATTCAAGAAAAATACAAATTGATCAAGCCAGGCATGACCGTTGTCGACTTAGGTGCTGCACCAGGTAGTTGGTCGCAAATTGCCGGTAAACTTGTTGGCGACAAAGGTTTGGTGATTGCTTCTGATATTTTACCAATGGATGCTTTACCCGATGTGACCTTCTTGCAAGGTGACTTTCGTGAACAAGAAGTGTTCGATGAATTGTTAAAAATTTTAGATGGACGTACTGTAGACGTTGTAATTTCAGATATGGCCCCCAATACATCAGGTAATAAGGCTGTAGATCAACCGCGTCAGATCTATCTTTGTGAATTAGCAATCGACTTTGCTCAAAAGGTTCTTGGACCAAATGGACAATTTGTTGTTAAAGTGTTCCAAGGTGTTGGATTTGATGAATACCGTAAGCAAGTTGTAGACACATTTGATGTGCTGAAAACAGCAAAACCGGCGGCTTCACGTGCTCGATCTAAAGAAGTGTTTTTAATCGGGCAGGGACGTAAGAAAGCTTTCAAGTAAAGTTTACTTGCCAACTCGTTAAAAATTGTGCATTTTGTACGTTTTTAAATTATTGCGAAGCTACTCTGCAGCGTAAGTATTAGAGTCACCCATGTAAATGGGATTGAACGAATTAGATAGAAATGGGAATAAAGCTTTGAGCGATCTTTTTAAGAATGCCGTGTTGTGGCTGGTTATCCTAGGCGTGCTGGTTTTAATCTTCAGCAACGTCAATGACCGCAATCAACCGACCGCGATGAACTATTCTGAGTTTGTGGCAGCCGTAAATGCGGGTCAGATTAAACAAGTCACCATTGATGGCGAAAGAATTCGTGGCGAAAAATCAAACGGTTCAGAGTTTGAAAGTATCCGTCCTGCGGTTCAAGATCCTGAACTTATGCCGAACCTGATCAAGAACAATGTTGTTGTTGAAGGTACAGCGCCACAGCGTCAAAGTATTTTGATGCAACTTCTGATTGCAAGTTTCCCTGTTCTTTTAATCATTCTGTTATTCATGTTCTTTATGCGCAACATGGGTGGTGGAGCTGGTGGTAAGAATGGCCCAATGAGTTTTGGTAAGTCAAAAGCAAAAATGCTGTCTGAAGACCAAATCAAAGTGACATTTACTGATGTTGCGGGCTGTGATGAAGCTAAACAAGAAGTTGTTGAAATCGTTGACTTCCTAAAAGATCCATCTAAGTTCAAACGACTTGGTGCAAGCATTCCAAAAGGCGTGCTTATGGTTGGTCCTCCGGGTACGGGTAAAACTTTACTTGCTAAAGCGATTGCGGGTGAAGCGAAAGTACCGTTCTTTAGTATTTCGGGTTCTGACTTTGTTGAAATGTTCGTAGGTGTGGGTGCGTCCCGTGTCCGTGACATGTTTGAACAAGCAAAGCGTCATGCGCCATGTATCATTTTCATCGATGAGATCGATGCCGTTGGTCGTCACCGTGGTTCAGGCACAGGTGGTGGTAATGATGAGCGTGAGCAAACATTAAACCAAATGTTGGTTGAAATGGATGGCTTTGAAGGCAACGAAGGTATTATCGTTATTGCTGCAACAAACCGTGCTGACGTATTGGATAAAGCTTTACTTCGTCCGGGTCGTTTTGACCGTCAAGTGATGGTATCTCTACCGGATATTAAAGGTCGTGAGCAAATCCTCAATGTACATTTGAAAAAATTACCTTCTGTGACTGGTGTAGATGTTAAAGTCTTGGCACGTGGTACACCGGGCTTCTCAGGCGCTCAGTTGGCTAACCTTGTAAACGAAGCGGCACTGTTTGCTGCACGTCGTAACAAGAACACGGTCGATATGCATGACTTTGAAGATGCAAAAGACAAGCTTTACATGGGTCCTGAACGTAAATCGATGGTGATTCGTGAAGAAGAACGTCGTGCGACGGCTTATCATGAAGCTGGTCATGCGATTGTTGCTGAAATCTTGCCGGGTACAGACCCTGTGCATAAAGTGACAATTATGCCGCGTGGTTGGGCACTGGGTGTGACTTGGCAGTTGCCTGAACATGACCAAACCAGCCATTACAAAGACAAAATGTTGAATGAACTTTCAATTTTGTTTGGTGGTCGTATTGCAGAAGAAGTCTTCATTAACCAAATGTCGACTGGTGCTTCAAATGACTTTGAACGTGCAACGAAAATGGCACGAGCAATGGTTACTAAATACGGTATGTCCGATAAAATGGGCGTCATGGTTTACGAAGATGATTCACAGCAGTCATTCATGGGTGGTTTAGGAAGTCGTGTGATTTCTGAAGCAACGCAGCTTGAAGTTGACCGTGAAGTTCGCCGCATTTTAGATGAACAATATAAAGTTGCACGCGATATTCTTGAAAATAACAAAGATATCGCACATGCCATGGTGAAAGCATTGCTTGAATGGGAAACCATTGATCGTGATCAAATCCGTGACATTATGGAAGGTCGTGAACCTCAACCACCAAAAGTGTACATCGCTGAAAATCCAGTGATTGATGTTACACCAACGGATGGTCCAGATGTTCCACCACCATTACCGTCATTGCCAAAAGCATAAAATTTTAAAACCACCTTCGGGTGGTTTTTTTATATGAAAATAAATGCATGTGAGCGCAATGCTGAGCAAACTTAGCGTTAAAATAAGCGCAGCAAAATCTGGGATGTGTAATATGAAGTTGGTGTCTTTGCCTAATAAAATTTTAAACTGTGGTAATTTGCAATTAGATTTGTCAGAGCCACATGTGATGGGGATTTTAAATGTCACACCGGACTCTTTTAGTGATGGTGGCAAACATAATGGTAAAGACCAAGCTATAGCACATGCCTTACAAATGATTGCTGATGGCGCGACAGTGATTGATGTCGGTGGTGAGTCAACACGTCCAGGCGCATCTGTTGTTGAGGTTGAAGAGGAAATTCGACGGGTCGTACCCGTCGTTGAAGCATTATCCAAACACAATGTGGTGATTTCTATCGATACCTCGCAACCTGAGGTGATTGAGGCAGCGGTTCAAGCAGGTGCGCATATCTGGAATGATGTACGTGCATTAACTCGGCCGAATGCCTTAGAAACCGCTGCAAAACTGGATATTCCAGTGATCATTATGCATATGCGTGGAGAACCCACCACGATGAATAATCTAGATCAGTATCAAGATGTCGTTGCTGACGTCATCGATGAATTAAAGCAACGTGTGCAAGATGCATTGGACGCAGGCGTCCGTGCAGAAAATATTATGATTGATCCGGGTTTTGGTTTTGCTAAAAATGCGCAGCAAAACTTAAAGCTTTTACAGCAATTCTATCAATTGAATAACATGGGCTATCCGATCCTGTCTGCATTATCACGTAAGCGTTTTATCGGTGAAGCACTTGGTGGTGCAGATGCACAAAATCGCGCTGTAGGCTCGGTTGCAGCGCATTTACTCAGCATTCAACAAGGTGCATGT
Organism: Acinetobacter sp. YH12138; assembly: GCF_015218525.1. Taxonomy (NCBI): domain Bacteria; kingdom Pseudomonadati; phylum Pseudomonadota; class Gammaproteobacteria; order Moraxellales; family Moraxellaceae; genus Acinetobacter; species Acinetobacter sp. YH12138. The sequence continues at coordinate 918,101 of NZ_CP048670.1, forward strand.
ATGGTTCGCGCACATGATGTCAAAGCGACGGTAAATGCGATTCGTGTTTGGCAAGCCATGCAGAATGCAGTGTGATTTGAAAATACTGAATCCCAATAAATTTGGTGAATTGTAGTATTTGTGTTATATAAGCGCCCTGAATGTTTTGTGATAGAGTTTCGTATGTTTGCAGATTTACTGCTACCCATGTTTGATGATGAATATTACCCAGATGTGTTGGTTGCAGAGGTGAAGTTATTGGTTGTTCAATTTGCGAAGAAAATCGCAAAAGCAGATTTAAGTTCAACTGATATCTACCATTTTGCCAATGAAACGGTTGCACAGCTCAATAAGATGAAACCTCAATTTGAAGATTTAGATTCGTCTTTGGATGATACGGCTGCAGATTATATTGCAGAAGCCATGATGATGGTGCTGCAAGACGAAGGCCATATGGATATTGAAATGGAAGAGTTAGTTGCTAACCGAGAATGGTAATTGAACTTTAAAAAAAGCCCTGTAGTGACAGGGCTTTTTTGTGTCTAGGGATTTAAAAAATTATTTAGCTTTGTCTATAAAATCTTTAAACGATGATTTGATCGATGCTGATAGTTTCTGTTCTTCTTGCATGGCTTGTAAGTGTAGGGCGTAGAAATACGTTTGATGCTCTTTTTGTTTTAAGGATTGTTGATAAGACCAAAATGCCAGTTGGCGAAGCTTTTGTAGTTTTACTCGTTCAATGGCACTGCTATCACGTTTATAAAACAATTCAGTAAATACACATAAAAAAAGACTGAAAAAAAGTCCACAGAGACTGATGAGGTTTAATACATCTGTTTGTAGATATTTAAAGTTAGTAGCGAGGATAAGTGTGAATCCCCCAAGGAGATACAGTTGTATTTGCAGACGTTGAACTGCAAACTTACTGCTAAAACGTGCTTGATAATGTGCATACCAAACATAGCAATAGATCAAAGGAAGAATAATCAATACACCAAGATTGAACGCCATTTTGGGGGCGTGAATTGAAAGTGCCGTTGAAAGTATATGCCCAAGTGCTGCGCTGCCAAGTGAGATAAAAAGTATCAGGCAAAAGCTAAAGATTAAAACGGGTGCAGTGGGTGTTAGATTGATAATTTTGAAATGCGCAAACAGCAACCGTTGATAACAGGCATCGGGATGCTTGAGTTGTAGTGTAGGGAGATCAAAATCTGAAGATATTAGCATTGAATAATAATAGATTTATAAATTTTAGGCATAAAAAAACCAGCAAATTGCTGGATCTTTTATTGCACCAATCTTAGAAGTATAAGAATGGTGCCCGAGGCCAGACTCGAACTGGCACGCTTTGTGGGCGGGGGATTTTAAATCCCCTGTGTCTACCGATTTCACCACTCGGGCATGTGCGCAATAATAGAGGACGAAATGGACCTTGGCAAGTGTATTTGATGGTGTTTGTTTTAAAATCAATCAATTCATGCATATAAGTTGAAAATATTCAAAAATATTGATGTATTGAATGACATTTTGAGCAGTGAATTAAAGTTTTTTTCACTACACCAAAGTCAACTTATTTCATTAACTCATCAAGATAATGTTCAACATTTTGGTGCTTTAGCTTTTTACACAGCTGATTTTCCTGATGTAGCATTTGTATGTGCAAATTTTGGAACTGGGTAAAGCGCTCAGATAACCACTTGTAGTTTGCTTGATTCGGATTACTGAGCATTAAACGTAATTTTGCTTTAAGCATTTGTTTATACGACCAATAAGCAATACGACGTGTTTCATGCAGAAAATAGTATTCTTGGGTGTTACTTCCACCTTTGAATAGATTTTCTTTATAAAAACGCACAAAGCCGAAACTCATGGCGAAAAAGAACAATACAGATTGAACAAAGGTGCTTTGTAAAAAGGCGATATTGAGTAATTGTAATAAAATCACGATCGCAAGTCTGAACGGCGTATTTTTCAAACTTTGATACAGGGACATTGAACTGTGCTTGATTTGCTTGATGACTAAGGGCACAACCAGCATGAAAAACAACATAATACTTAGTACAGCAATACCATGAGCTCGAAACTCACTCATATTAGGTAAATACAGTTGCACTGCATGACCAATACTCATGCTCAAAGAAATAAAAATCATCGCCGCCAAAACCCAAGGAATAAGCTCTTTGAGTTCGTCTAAAATGCCTTGAGTTTTCAGTTGGCTATAAAATAAATAATTATGTTTAAAGGCTGCTGGATATTGCTGTTTCAGTTGTTGAAGGTAAAGTGCAGCCGGTTTTTTTTGAGCCATATTGTGACGTTAATATTAAAGCGTGAAAGTAATATAGTTGATTTCGATATTTTTGACAGAATTTTTTTTCTAAATCATGTTGTATATCTGAACATTATAAGAGAAAACGCAATTTCTATAGCGAAGGTCGCAGTTTTCACGCTGCTTTTATGCGAAAATACATACTTATTGAATATTAAGTTTTTATAGGCAGTTTATGACTGATCATTCTCCTGAAACATTAAGCGATATCGAAATTCTAGACATTCTTCAGTCGATGAAATCAGATGTTTTAAATACTGAAGCAAATGAAGTGATTCGTAGTGGGGGGAAAGCTGGTCGTCAAGAGGCTCATAAACAAGCTTTGGTGAAATTAAATCAAGCATTTGAAGATAAATTTGTTGAAGCTGTGACTTTGGCTTTAGGCTTAAATGAAGGCCAAAGTAAAAAAATTCGCTATAAGAAAGACCGTATCCGTATTTTGAAAGTTCGTGGTATCGATTATTTAGCGATTGATGGTGCTGAAACTGCACAAGTATTGTCACAAGTTGCACAAGCAATTGTACGTGAAGACGCAACGGTGACTCATGACCTGCATAATATTTTCCCATTTTGGAAAGAAGGATGGCCAATGGTGCAATTCGACAATGTCTATAAAATTTTAGAAGATGACATTCGTATTCATTATGAAGCAGTTTTAGAGGCATTAATTTCAAAGCATTAATTACTACAAATGAACCTGTGAGTGTAAAGCACTGGCTAGTTCTATTGTTAAACATAAAAAAGCACCTGATGGTGCTTTTTTTATCTTTAAAATTTTAAGTTAAGCTCGAATAAAACGGAAACATCCCAAAGATCAGGCCTGCTGCTAACATGACAAAACACGTGATTACAGCCCAGATAATGGTAAATTTCTGATGTTGTCCAAACTCGATACCTGCAAGTCCACAGAGTAAATAGGTCGAAGGAACAAGCGGAGAGAGTAGGTGTACAGGTTGCCCTACGATGGAGGCACGTGCCATTTCTACAGGTGCAATTCCATAATGAGCGGCAGCATCGGAAAGAATCGGCAAAACCCCAAAATAGAAAGCATCATTCGACATAAAGAAAGTCATCGGCATACTGATGACAGCGGTGATCGGTGCTAAATAGGGGCCCATACTTTCAGGGATAATTGCCACAAGTTGTTTGGACATGGCTTCTACCATACCTGTTCCAGCTAAAATACCGGTAAAAATACCTGCAGCAAAAATAATACCGACCACGTTTAAAGCACTACCTGCATGATGTGCGATTAGCTTTTTCTGCAAGTCGACATTTTTGTAGTTGACGACTAGCGCAATACACAAAGCTACCATGAATAAAATAGGCATAGGTAAAATACTGAAAACCAGACAAATCATCAAAATGACGGTTAACAGTGCATTGAACCAACGTAGATCTGCGCGGTTGGCTTCTGGATTATCTGAGATTTGAATGTTTTCACCATGACTGATATCCAATTGGACAATTCCCAGACGCTTTCTTTCCATTCGACCATACATGGTTCCCAAAAAGTACAACCAGCCGATGGCAAATAGCATCGGTATAACCATCGGAACAAAAACATCACTTGGGTCGACATGAAGTGCGCTGGCGGCGCGGGCTGTAGGCCCACCCCATGGCGTAAGGTTCATAATGCCGCTAGAGAGCATAATCAAACATGCCATAATCAATGGGCTCATACCTAAGCGCTTATAGAGTGGCAGCATGGCCGCAACACAGATCATATATGTTGTAGAACCATCTCCATCCAAAGAGACAATTAACGTCAGGGTAATGGTTCCAAGAACGACTTTTAAGGGATCACCTTTGACCATTTTTAAAATAAATTTCACCGAAGGGTCGAACAAACCTGTATCAATCATGATGGCAAAATACAGAATCGCAAAAAGCAGCATGATGCCAGTCGGTGCAAGTTTTTTTACACCTTCAATCATCATGTCGCCAATTTCATTTATTTGTATGTGTGACAAGCTGTCAAAATAAAAACCAAGTAACCACGCAATCAAGGCAAAAAGTAGGGGAATTAAAGTCAGTGCGACAAGTGGGCTTAAGCGTTTCGACATGATCAAATACATAAAGCACAAGATCATGCCCAAACCGAGTACGGTTAACATGGTTCATTCCTTTGAAATATAAAGCTGTTTTTAAATCCAAGGGCAGAGCATAAAGAGAAATTTCATCAGTCAAAACAAAGGTGAGAAAATGTGAAATACATCACTATTTTAATAAGAAATAGTCATTAATAATGAAGGTATTAAAGAAAGGCAGTTATTCGATTTATTTTAATTTTTATTCAAAAAAAGTGGTCTGTTTACATATATTCAACATCTGTAGAGAACTGTAAGTGCGTGTAGATCCAGTTTGATCACAATAAGTGCGCTTAAGCAAAAATAGACAGTAGCGTCCGAATCGGCCAACTAAAAAATCGGAACCAAAAAATTAAGGGATTATAAAAGAACAGACCAAAATGCATGGTTTCGTCAAAATGTTGTCTGCCGCGTTCATAGGGATAAGGCGTTAAAAACCAAGCAGTGACGATCAGTGCAACACCGAGCAATAGAAATAAAGGTTGTGGATGAGCTTTGAAAAAATAATAGATCAGATAAGCCCCAGTATAAAAACTAAAGCAAGTCAAAATCGCTTTAAGTGAAAAAGACATCTTCGTATTCCATCGTATTTATATTTTATTGTTTTAGAAAAAAGAAGAATCGAATTAATACGATTCTTCTGGTGTATCAAGTTCAGTTTCAGTCTGTTGTAAGCGGGTCACTAATAATTGGTCAATTTTAAAGTGGTCTACATCCACAACTTCAAATTTGTAGCCATGATAGGTAACAAAGTCCGCTGGACGTGGAATTTTACGTAGTTTAAACATCATAAAGCCTGCAAGGGTTTCATAGTTTTCTTCATCCGGCATTTCATCTAGAGCGAGTGCATGTTTTAGATCTTCGATTGGTGTACTGCCATCGATAAGCCAAGAATCTGCATCTCGTTTAATAATTTGTTGCTCTGCTTCAATCGGTGTTACCCAGTCGCCCATCACGGTAATCATAATGTCGGAGAGGGTAATAACGCCGACAACCAACGCATATTCGTTAATTACAACGGCAAATTTTTCTTTGGTTGAGCGGAAGCGATCGAGTAACTCGGACAGTGTTAAGGTATCTGGAATCGTGAGAACATTACGAATAGTATTTTCGTTGAGTTGTAAAAGTGACTGATTGTTGAGGATACGAACCAAAATATCTTTGGCATCTACATAGCCAATCACATCATCAATATTTTCACTACAGACCAAAAACTTCGAATACGGAAATTCAGCGAGTTTTTGACGAATACTGGCTTCTGATTCTTTTAGGGTAAAGTACACCACGTTTTCACGTGTGGTCATACTTGAAGGGACGTTACGTTCTTCCAGCTCAAATACGTTTTCAATAAAGTGGTGTTCTTGCTTTTGTAGTACACCAGCTTGAGCACCGGCATCCATCACGGCTGAAATATCGTCAAAGGTAATATTGTCATCACGTGTTGTATTCACTTTAAATAAACGAAACAACAAATTGGCAATGGCATTAATCACCCACGCCATTGGCTTACACACCTTAATAAAGATTTGAATCGGGTCTACAACAGCAACGGCAATTTTTTCAGGAGCGATCATCGCCAAACGTTTTGGCATCAAATCAGCAAATAGAATGAATAAGGATGTGACTAAAGTAAACGACAGGGTGAAACCGATAGTTTCAGTCCACGGGCCCTGATAAAAACGAGTGACTAAGCTAATGAAGTAAGGACGAAAAGCACCTTCACCCAAAATACCGCCAAGAATTGCCACAGCATTTAAGCCAATTTGTGATGCGGCGAAAAAGTCTGCTGAGTTGGCTTGTAAGTCAAGCACACGTTGTGCACGTGAATCTCCAGATTCAGCCAAAATTTTAAGTTTTACTTTTCGTGCACCCGCAAGGGCAATTTCTGTTAATGAAAGAAAACCCGCACCGACGATCAGGAGAATAATAATGACAATATTTTGGAAAAGGCTCACGAATACACCTGTTTGTGATTCATTCTATTTTTCTGTATTTCTAACACAAAAATGGGCAAGGTAGTAGTCTTAACTACTACCTATATAGTGACAGTATACGTTTGAATTAATAAGGAATTAAAGAATTAATTACTGATACTGTGAAAACTGAGAGTTATTCATTAAGTATTCGCGGTTTTCTTCTTCAATCATTTGACGTGCAACATACAATATAAGTTGACGTAACCAGCGATGAGCAGGGTGATGATGAAGTAATGGACACCAAGCCATTTTTAATTCAAATTCAGGAATATAGAATGGCGGATCACGAAGTAACAGGTTTTGACTTTTGGCTTGAAGTCGAGCAATACGGCTTGGCAGAGTTGCAACCAAGTCAACATTCGATGCCAATAAGCCCGGCATTTGATAATGACGGGTGAAAACTGAAATTTTACGTTTTTGGCCAATACGTTCTAAGGCTTGATCAATCCAACCTAGACCCGCTTGTTTTTCTGGGTTGACACCAAAACCGACACCCATACCTGTTTTAGACACCCAAATGTGTTGTGCATCTAAATAGCTTTTCAGGTTTAAATTATTTGCAGCAGGGTGCTTGGCATTTAAAAGGCATGAAAAACTGTCACGCCAGACCAAAACTTGGTGGAAACTTTGCGGAATTTCATTAAAGCGGTTAATCGCCAAGTCGACTTTACCTTGTTCCATATCTCGATAAGACACATCACTAGGCGTTAAAAAATCGAGAACCACATTGGGTGCTTCTGAGCGCAAAGCTTTTACTAGGCGCGGCACCAGTGTTGCTTCAGCATAATCTGAAGTCATGATGCGGAAGACACGATTTGAGGTGTAAGGGCGGAACTCGGTACGGGGTTCCAAAATCATCGAAAGGTCAGAAAGTGCATCACGGATACGTGGCTGTAATTCAAGCGCACGTTCTGTAGGTGTCATACCTTCTGAAGAACGAATAAGAAGTGGATCATTAAATAAGTTGCGTAGACGACGTAAAATATTACTCATCGCGGGCTGAGTTACACCCAGTTGCTCGGCAGCACGAGTCACATTTTTTTCACGAAGAAGTACATCAAGATAAATTAATAGATTGAGATCGACCCGCTCCAGATTCATAAAATAAATACCGACAATAAAATCATGAAATTTATCTGATTATGCCATAACTACTAAGGCTTGTGTAAAAAATGGATGAAAAAATGACGTGTACTTTTGTACTAAAATTCGGCAGTTTTAAGACAAATTTGTTGAAGTCCCAGCGCATATTTCTTAAATACTTATTACCTTTTTAGACCGATATTTTTAAAGTGAATGAAATAAAAATACCGAGCAATTTTGATTATGCGAAGTGATGTTCATAAAACTCAAAAGTAAGATGAAATATCTCATTTACAGAATCATTTGAGGACGGAATAACCATGCATTTAGTTTGGTAAATTTGGGCAAAAAAGGCGTAAAAAATGCTTTTTTTTTTTAAAGTGAATGCTCAGTCGACTTAAGTCTAATGAAGAATAATTCATCGAAGTGTTTGTAAAATAGACAAAAAAATCAGCCAAATTTATTGATAAAATTATTTAAATACAAATACTTCTGAATATTGGTTAATTATTATAATACGACTTTAATCTACATATTTTTTAAATAAATACTGAAAATTAATGCAGAATATTGGATTAATTTTTTTAGTCAATCTACTCTGTGTCTATCGCAACGAAGTGTTCTAAATCTGAACAATCATTCGAGGGTATGATTTTAGCCTTACGTTGCAGAAAAATCCTAATATTATTACAGGAACATATCATGTCTACATACTTAACAGCGATTGATGCAATCCGTGAATTAAAAGCAAAATTCGGAAGCACTTGGCGCGATATTAGCCCAGAAGATGCTGCACGTATGCAAATGCAAAACCGTTTCAAAACTGGTTTAGACATTGCGAAATATACAGCTGCAATTATGCGTCGTGATATGGCTGCTTATGATGCTGATTCTAGCAAATACACTCAATCATTAGGTTGCTGGCACGGTTTTATCGCACAACAAAAAATGATTGCGAACAAAAAATACTTCGGTACAACTGAACGTCGTTATATCTACCTTTCTGGTTGGATGGTTGCAGCTCTTCGTTCAGAATTCGGTCCACTTCCTGACCAATCTATGCACGAAAAAACTTCAGTTCCTGCATTGATCGAAGAAATCTACACTTTCCTTCGCCAAGCTGATGCGAAAGAATTAAACGACTTATTCCGTGCGCTTAAAAAAGCAAACGAAGCAGGTGATACTGCTAAAGCTGCAGAAATCACTGCTCAAATCGACAACTTCCAAACTCACGTTGTGCCAATTATTGCGGACATCGACGCTGGTTTCGGTAACGAAGAAGCGACTTACTTACTAGCTAAGAAAATGATCGAAGCGGGTGCTTGTGCACTACAAATCGAAAACCAAGTATCTGACGCTAAACAATGTGGTCACCAAGCTGGTAAAGTTACAGTTCCACACGAAGACTTCATCGCGAAAATCCACGCTCTTCGCTATGCATTCTTAGAAATGGGTCTTGATGACGGTATCATCGTTGCTCGTACTGACTCTGAAGGCGCTGACTTGACTCAAAAAATCCCAGTGGTTAAAGAGCCAGGCGACATCGCTTCTCAATACATCAGCTACTTAGACACAACTGAAATTGACATTTCAGAAGCTCAAGAAGACGAAATCCTAATCAAGCGTAACGGTAAACTTCACCGTCCAAAACGTCTTGCTTCTGGCTTGTACCAGTTCCGTCCAGACACGCAAATCGACCGCGTTGTACTTGACTGTGTATCTAGCCTTCAAAATGGTGCTGACCTTCTTTGGATCGAAACTGCGACTCCAAACGTTGAAGAAATTGCTCACATGGTTAACCGTGTACGTGAAGTTGTTCCAAATGCGAAACTTGTTTATAACAACTCTCCATCATTCAACTGGACATTAAACTTCCGTCAACAAGCGTACGATCGTTGGGTTGCTGAAGGTAAAGACGTATCTGCATACGACCGCGCTAAATTAATGAGCGCTGAGTACGACAACTCTGAATTGGCTGCTGAAGCTGACGAAAAAGTTCGTACATTCCAAGCAGATGCTTCTCGTGAAGCGGGTGTATTCCATCACTTGATCACACTTCCGACTTACCACACTGCAGCACTTTCTACGCATGAACTTGCTCAAGGTTACTTCGGTTCTGAAGGTATGTTGGCTTATGTTGCTGGCGTACAACGTAAAGAAATCCGTGGCGGTATCGCTTGTGTGAAACACCAAGCAATGGCTGGTTCAGACATCGGTGATGACCACAAAGAAATCTTCGCTGGTGACAACGCGCTTAAAGCGGGTGACGATGCGAAAAACACAATGAACCAATTCGCTGCTCACTAAGCATTGAACTGATTCGAAAAAAAGCCCAGCGAAAGCTGGGTTTTTTTATGGCTTTAAAATCTTCTTAAATCCATTTATTGAAGTGTGTCGATATAAAAAAGCAGGGCATAACCCTGCAAATATAATGAGACCCCCTTTATTTAGGGCCAAAGGATAATTAACCAAGTAAAAAAAATAATTGCTAAAGCGACAAATTGAGCGGCACTTCCCATATCTTTGGCAATTTTAGAAAGTGGATGCTTGTCTAGAGATACCCGGTCGACCACGGCTTCAATAGCAGAATTGAATAACTCAACAATTAAGGCAAATAAACACACCACTACCATAAGGGCATGTTCAACACGACTCACATCGAGTAAGCAACTGGTGGGAATAAGCACAATATTCATCCAGACAATTTGTCGAAATGCAGCTTCATTTTGATAAGCAGCTTTGAATCCGTCGAGGGAATATTGCGTTGCATTAAAAATTCGTTTAAGTCCAGATTTACCTTTAAACGGGGAAATTTCACTCATAGCACTGTACAGACGTATAGATTTAAAAACTGGCGAAAATATAGCATGCCAAGCTTAAAGTTTTCTTGCATTCAGTTTTTATTTTATTGGGCCTAAAAGTTTAGGATGATTTACATAAGCCTGTTTCAAGTTAGTGCTATGTTTATCCAGTATTAGACTTAAAATTTGCCTGAATTTCAGGCACAATACAGGCGTTCAAATTTTTTAATTTTGAAGCCTTTGCTTCATTGCATGAAATAATAAAAGTGATATAGGTCAACAATGAAAAACTTTAGTTTTGCTGTGCTTGCAGCAACACTTTTAACCAGCCAGTTTGTCAGTGCAGAGCCGGCAGTTATTCAAACGGAAATCAAAACGAATGTGACACAGCCCATGGGATTTTATCCTTTCCAAGTGGGTGCATATAAAGTCATTGCTTTAAAAGATGGGACACTCGAATTAAGTCCTGATTTGTTTAAACAAAATTTAACTCCAGAAGAAGTCAGTGCCTTATTTCAAAAGCTTGCGGTTGATCAGAGTAAAGGCATACAAACCAGTGTCAATGCCTATCTGATTGATGATGGACAAGGTGGTATCAGTCTTGTTGATAGTGGTGCAGCCAGTTGTTTTGGTCCGAACTTAGGTTCTATTGCACAAAATATTGAAGCGGCCGGCTATAAGCTTAATCGTGTACGCAGTGTTTTCTTAACCCATTTACATCCTGATCATGCATGTGGCATTGCGAAACAAGGTAAGGCCGTATTTCCAAATGCAACGATCTACGTCAATGAGCAAGAAAGTCAGTATTGGTTAAGTGAAAATACCGTCGACACTTTGGCTGCTGAAAAACGTGAAGGTTATTTAGCGACCGTTGCAAAAATTAAAGCTGCGATTGCGCCTTATCAAACCATGCGGAGTTTTAAGACGTTTAGCGTTGGTTCGGTGATTAATGGATTAGAAGTTCTACCGAGTATTGGACATACACCGGGGCATTATTCTTTTATCTTAAAATCGCAAGCTAAAAGTTTTGCCATACTCGGCGATGTGGTTCACTCCTATCATTTACAGTTTGAACAACCCAAATTATCTGTCGATTTTGATGTCGATCCGGTCAAAGCCAGTGAAACTCGTTTAGCAATTTTTAAACGTTTTGCTCAAGAGCAAACTTTCGTTGCATTTGCACATTTACCATTTCCAGGTATTGGTAAAATAAGTGAAATGAATGATGGTCAGTTCCGTTGGAACCCGCTAAATTTAGCTCCGACAGCTCCGACAGCTCCGACAGCTCCGACAGCTCCGACAGCTCCGACAGCTCCGACAGCTCCGACAGCTCCGACAGCTCCGACAGCTCCGACAGCTCCGACAGCTCCGACAGCTCCGACAGCTCCGACAGCTCCGACAGCTCCGACAGCTCCGACAGCTCCGACAGCTCCGACAGCTCCGACAGCTCCGACAGCTCCGACAGCTCCGACAGCTCCGACAGCTCCGACAGCTCCGACAGCTCCGACAGCTCCGACAGCTCCGACAGCTCCGACAGCTCCGACAGCTCCGACAGCTCCGACAGCTCCGACAGCTCCGACAGCTCCGACAGCTCCGACAGCTCCGACAGCTCCGACAGCTCCGACAGCTCCGACAGCTCCGACAGCTCCAGCACCTCAGCCAGTGGCAACGCAGTCAGCCGCAGAATATTTGGCAAACCCGCTTTAAGGTTTCCATTGAACAATAAAAAAGACGCCTCGGCGTCTTTTTTCATTTTAGGAAAATTAGGGCTTTTGCAGTTGCGTTAAGGTTTTACGTGCCAGTCCCGGATCATCTGCAAATACACCATCTACACCAGCTTTATAGAAGTTTTCAAATTCTTTAGCTGCACCCGTATCACAACGTTCGGTCGCCACTGAGTTACATTTTAAATAGTCAGGTAAAAAACCATTTTCAGGTCTGAGCGTATAAGGATGGACTTTCAAACCAGCAGCATGGGCATCTTTGACAAAACTGGTTTGTTTAAATTCAGTGTTTGAAAAGATATACGTTTTACTTGGGCCTACACCATCTGCATATTTTGCCACTGATTTTAGGCCTTCTGCAGTGGCTAAACTTGCATAATTTTGAGGTGAGCTTTGTTGCTGTAAGTCACCCGGTATGGCAGTTGGGCTATCTAATAATTGAATAATTTTGCCATGTTTGAGGGTTTTCTTTTGCGCGAGTTGATCACGTAAGTATTTAAGATTGGTGGATTCAAAAGACTGTAAATATACAGGCGCGATATCACGTGTATAACTGTATTTGGCAAGCGTGGAGAGTAAACGATCTTCCATAGCTAGATTTTGCTGTTGGAAAAATGTTGGATGCTTGGTTTCAATATATAAACCAACAATTTTCCCGGTTTTTTTATAGTGCGCATCTGCAAGTTCAATGATCTGTTCGAGCGTCGGGATGCTGTATTGATCATTATATTGAGTGTTATTAGGACGATATTGTGCAATACGCTCACGTGCTTTTACATTTTGGGTCAGTTCATTCAAATTAAAGTCTTCCGTAAACCATCCTGTATAGTCGATACCATCGATTTTTTTGGTGGTTTTTCGATCCGCAAATTGTGACAGCGTACTAATATTGGTAGTCCCTGAAATTTCACTTTCATGGCGCGCAACCAGATAGCCATCCTTGGTTGGCACTAAATCGGGTTCGATAAAATCCGCACCATCATCAATCGCTTTTTGATATGCGGCAAGAGTATGCTCAGGTCGCAAAGCACTGGCACCACGATGCCCAACAATGACAAAACCTGTATCAGGCAAAATAGGGGGCTTGGTGACATGGGTTTTATCGTCATCCGAATTACATGCAGATAAACCAAAAACGCTAAAAAGGAGCAGTGAAGACACGCCCCATGAGGATTTCACTTTGCTAGTTATGGCTAGATTTAACTGTTTTGTTAATTGTTTTTGCATGGCGGCCTCTGCATCTTTTTATATAAATGAATGATGTTGCAGGCATACATTGCAGGGCAGTGGCTAAGGCTTCATGACAGAGGCGGTTTTGTCACATAAATTTACTAAAATAGCTGAAGTGGAGGCTCTCCATATTTTCTACATATTTCGCTTCAAGCAAGGTTTTTATGTAGTCTAGGCTTGTAATCAAGCTCATTGTGATTGATTATCAATAAGATTTTTTGAAAAAATTCAATCTATATTTTTTATTTCTTCAATTGAAAAGTGACATGGACTGATGCTGTCTAAGTTTTTTATTTATCGACCGATTTTTGCAGGTGTCTTGGCGATCATCGTCATGGCGCTCGGGTTATTTGCTGTGCTTAATTTACCGGTAGAGCGCTATCCAGATATTGCACCACCACGAATTACGGTCAGTGCAAGTTATAGCGGTGCGTCAGCAGAAACAGTCGAGGAAAGTGTCACACAAGTTCTTGAGCAACAAATTAAAGGAATTGATCATCTTTTATATTTTAGTTCAAGCAGCGACTCTTCAGGTCGAAGCCGGATCAGCATCAGTTTTGAAAATGGCACTGACCCAGATACCGCTCAAGTACAAGTACAAAATGCCATAAATGGAGTAATCAATCGGCTGCCTGAAGATGTGCAGCGCCAAGGGGTAAATGTCTATAAATCTTTGGGTGATACCCATATGGTTATCGGCCTCTATGATGAGACTGGCAAGAGTTCGAATATCGAACTTGGTGACTATATGATGACTCATCTAGAACAGGACATTGCTCGAATTGAGGGTATTGGTGAAGTCGATGTTTTTGGTTCGCAATTTGCCATGCGTATTTGGCTCAACCCACTGAAGTTAAAGCAATATAGCCTTATGCCCAGTGATATCCGTGCGGCTGTTGAATCACAAAATACGCAGGTTGCAGCCGGAGCCGTAGGTGAATTGCCCAGTGTTTCGGATCAATATCTCAATGCAAAAGTCACTTCAGGTACACGTTTAAAGTCAGTTGAAGAATTTGAAAATATTATTGTCAAATCTACACGAGACGGCAGTTTTGTCTATTTAAAAGATGTTGCACGTGTTGAATTGGGTGCGGAAAATTATTCAGGGGTGAATACCATTAACGGGTATCCATCTTCAGGGATGGGGATCTCATTGGCTTCTGGGGCAAATGCACTTGAAACCTCAGCCTTAATTAAGCAAGAAATTGAACAGTTAGCGAAGCAATTACCTGCCGGTTATAAAATTGTTTATCCACGGGATAACACGCCATTTGTACAAGAATCGATTAAAGAAGTGGTGAAAACATTATTCGAAGCCGTTTTACTGGTGGTTTTGGTGATGTTTATCTTCTTACAAAATTGGCGAGCAACGCTGATTCCTGCGATTACGGTGCCTGTGGTGATTCTTGGGACTTTAGCGATTTTATATGCTTTGGGCATGACCATTAATACGCTCACATTGTTTGCATTGGTACTGGCCATCGGTCTGTTGGTCGATGATGCGATTGTTGTGGTGGAAAACGTCGAACGTTTAATGCATGAACAACAGTTAACAGCAAAACAAGCGGCCATCGAGTCGATGCATGAAATTAGCGGGGCATTAATCGGGATTACTTTGGTATTGACCGCTGTATTTATTCCCATGGCGTTCTTTGGTGGCTCAACGGGCGTGATCTATAGACAATTTTCCATAACACTTGTGGCTGCAATGGGCTTGTCATTGATGGTTGCGCTGATTTTAACCCCTGCATTATGTGCCTTAATTTTAAAACCCAATCCGAAACCACAGCGCTGGGCGATTTGGTTTAATGCCAAATTAGAGATTTTAAAAACCAAATATCTAGCACTTGCACAAGCCACGGTTCGTTATCGCTTATGGACGGTGGTTTTGTTTGCGGGGCTCATTACGGTATTTGCTTTGTTTTATCGTGCTTTGCCGACCAGTTTTATTCCTAGTGAAGACCAAGGTATTTTGAGTGTGCAACTTAAATTACAAGAAGGTGCACCGATGTCGAAAAGTCGTGAGGTCGGTGAACAAATTCGGCAGTACTTTTTAACTGAAGAAAAGCAAAATGTTGATTTGGTGATGATTCGTTATGGACGAAATTTTTCTGGTACGGGTCAAAACTTAGGGCAAGGCTTTATTGCACTGAAACATTGGGATGAACGTTCAGGACAACACAATTCAGCGCAAGCGATTCGTGAACGTGCTATGAAACATTTTAAAAAATTTAACAATGCACAAATCAATGTCAGCATGCCTTCCTCTGTCAGTGGCCTTGGGCAAACCGATGGTCTGGAATTTTGGCTGCGAGATATGAATGGTGAAGGCCGTGCTTATCTCGATGCGCAATTTAAAAGCTTGCAAGAAAAATCTTCACAATTCAGCAGTTTCGAAAATTTAGACAAACGCTCTAACCCAGACAAAGCTGAACTAAAAGTGGATATTGATCAAAAACAAGCAATGGCCTTGGGGTTAACTCAAAATGCGATTAATAGCACCATGAGTAGCGCATGGAGCGGTAGCTATATCAACGATTTTATCGACCGTGGGCGCATTAAACGCGTCATGATGCAGGCAGATGCCGAATTCCGTTCTAAACCAGAAGATTTAGCTTATTGGCATGTACGTAATGACCAAAATGAAATGATTCCATTTAGTAATTTTTCAACCATTGGTTGGAGTGGTGGTCCAGAAGTTGTTAACCGTTTCATGGGCTATACCGCATTACAAATGGAAGCGGATACAGCCAAAAATGTCTCAAGTGGACAAGCCATGCAGGATGTTAAAGCTTTAGTTGATCAAGTGCCGGGTGTGGACGTGGCATGGAGTGGGTTATCCTTTGAAGAGCAAAAATCAAGTCATCAAGCGATTTGGCTATATTTGGTCTCGATTGGATTTATTTTCCTCTGTCTCGCTGCCCTATATGAAAGTTGGAGTATTCCAACTGCAGTCATGAGTGCGATTCCACTTGGGATAGGTGGTAATATTTTGTTTAGCTACATGACCGGTTTTCCAAATGACATCTATTTCCAAATTGCTCTACTGACAACAATTGGTTTGTCCTGTAAAAACGCGATCTTGATTGTAGAGTTTGCAGCGATGGCACAAGAAAAAGGCAAACATGTAATCGAAGCTGCAATGGAAGGCGCAGCACTTCGTTTACGTCCTATTTTGATGACCTCTTTGGCTTTTGGTGCGGGAGTGGTTCCTTTAGTTCTTGCTTTTGGTGCAGGTGCAGCCAGTCGCCAAGAGATTGGGGTGAGCGTACTCGGTGGGGTAATATTCGGTACGGTTTTGGTGCTGATCTTTATTCCGTTTATGTATGTCATGGTTCGTTCCATTTTTAAAATCAAACCGGTGTCTGAGTCTATGAAATAAACTTTAGACAGCATCTAGTTGTACGGAAATCCACCGTTAAAGCTTGGATACTTGACGGTGGTTTTTTATTCTGGAGAATTTTTTGGCGGGGAAGAAATTCCACTGAGAACTTTTATAGATATAGAGATCATATTGAAGTGATTTGAAACTCTTCATTTTATCCTTCAAAATGTGTTTAACAAATAAAGATTAAAATTTGAGTGAGTTGAATGGCGGATTTAATACAAAGACAGCGTGATATTTCCGCTTTGTTGCAACAACAAAATTATACAGAGGCCGTTGGTGTTTTACAGCCTCTGAACTATGCTGATCAGGCCCGTTTAATTCAGCAATTTCCAATTGAATATCAAATTGAGTTACTTTCAGGTTTAGCGCATCAAGGTTTGGTTTTTGAGTTTTTCCCTTTTGAGTCACAGCGACAGCTGATTTCGCGTTATCCACTGCGTCTACAAATTGAATTATTTGATGACATGCATTCTGATGATGCAACGGATTTATATAAAAGCTTAACAGATGCAGAACAAGATCGAATTTACCAACAACTTGATCAAGATACACAAGAGCATTTAAAGGCGTTATCTGCTTATGCAGAAGAGTCTGCAGGCGCAATCATGAGCTCAGACTATGTCAGTATGCCTGCTGACTTTACCATGCAACAAGCCATAGAGGCCTTGCGCCATGAACCGCATGACCGTGAAACCCTGTATTTAATTTATGTCACCAATGATCAGTCTCAATTAAAAGGGGTGATTTCACTGCGGCAAATTTTGCAAGCCGACCGTGATGCACGGATTCAAGAGGTGATGACCAAAGATGTAGTGACTGGTTGGATAGACGAAGACCAAGAAAGTATTGCACGTAAACTGGCTGAATATGATTTTATGGCCTTGCCGATTGTGGATCATGCCAAGCGTTTGATGGGGATTGTCACCTATGATGATGCGATGGATGTGGTACAGGCTGAAACTACCGAAGACTTTTTAAAAGCTAGTGCAGTGAGTACCGAACCAGGTATGAGCATTAAGAAAGCACCGATTTTAAAGTTGTATCAAAAGCGGGTGTTTTGGTTGGTGATATTGGTCTTCGGCAGTTTATTGTCCGGTTTAGGTATTTCCTATTATGAAGATATCATTGCCGCACATATCGTCTTGGTTTTTTTCTTACCCTTACTGGTCGGAAGTGGAGGCAATGCAGGTTCTCAGTCTGCGACCTTAATGGTGCGAGCGCTTGCCACAGGGGATGTAAAGATTCGTGATTGGTTTTATTTGTTGGGGAGAGAGACGCTTGTTGCTCTTTGCTTAGGCGGAACCATGGCCATTGCTGTATCGATTTTAGGCTACTACCGTGGTGATGCAACCGTGGCCTTGGTCTTGGCACTGAGTATGATGGGTATCGTATTGCTCGGTTGTTTAATTGGCATGAGTTTGCCTTTCATACTCAATAAGTTAAAGCTCGATCCTGCAAGCGCTTCTGCACCTTTGGTAACCTCGATTTGTGATGCGACTGGCGTGGTGGTGTATTTGATGATTGCTTCACAATTGCTCAATTTATAGAGATTAGCATTTTGCAACAGATTGAAGACTTCTAATATGTTTTAATCTCAGTGATTTACACGTTTTTTATTGGATAAAACATGGCTGAACCATTAAAACAAAAAATGTCAAAGCAAGAAGTCATTCGTCTTGAACGCGATCTCGCAAAGTTTGCCAATATGATGGACTCCGTGGTTCGGATTCCATTTACCAGACAAGGGGTAGGTGCGGACGCAGCGTTGAGTACCATTCCCGTAGCTGGTGATATCGCAGGATTTATCTTGACCTGTTATGCCGTCTATAAAGCCAAACAGATTGGCGTACCACAAGCCAAATTAAATGGTGTGATGAAACTCGCAGTTATAGATGCTGTCGTGGGGTTTATTCCTGTTGCAGGGACGATCTTTGATGTGTTTATTCGACCGAGCCGTAAAGCTTTAGATGTTGTACATACGCACATTCGTGAAGAATATCAAATCAGTACAGATCAACATGTGATACATCCGTTTTTACATGAAAAATTAGAACAGAAACAACAGCAATCTGCTTTTTGGCGCAACCCTGTGGTTGCATGGATATGGATCCATATCCCAGATATACTCGGGATGATTTTCTTATTAATCTTTATCTTTGCAATTTATATGGGTGGTTCATTGCTTTGGCAATGGCTAAAGGCCAATGGAGTATTGTAGATAGAAATGCCTTGTTGCTTGAACGCGATCACTGAGAGGCTATTCAATTGAAAGATCGTTCAGCTGAAAGATTATTGATAAGACAATAAATGTTCGGAAAAAATTAGACTTAAAAAAGCCTCCATAGGGAGGCTTTTTTACGACATACATTAGATGCTCGATTATGGGCAATCTAATTGTTGTAATGCCGCAACACGTTGTTCAATCGTTGGGTGTGTTTGGAACAATGCAGCTAAACTGAAACTTTGTTCTTGACCCGCAGAAATTGCAAAGGCTTTCATTTCTTTTGGCATTTGATCTGGCATTTCAGATTCTGCTTGTAAACGTAACAGGGCAGAAATCATCGCTTGTTTACCTGCTAAACGCGCACCAGCTTCATCGGCACGGTATTCACGGTAGCGAGAGAACCACATCACAATGGCAGACGCTGCGATACCAAAAACAATATCTAATACAATCGTAATGACAAAATATGCGATACCCGGTGCTTCACCATCTTCACGACCAAAAACATTACGGTCAATGAAGTCACCTGCTACACGCGCAAAGAACATCACAAAGGCGTTGACTACACCTTGCACCAATGCAAGGGTTACCATATCACCATTGGCTACGTGACCAATTTCGTGAGCGAGTACGGCACGGAGCTCGTCTTTGTTCATACGCTCAAGTAGACCGGTAGAAACTGCTACTAAAGCATCATTTTTATTCCAGCCTGTTGCAAAGGCATTTGACTGGTACGATGGGAAAATACCCACTTCTGGCATTTTGATACCAGAACGTTGTGCTAGTTGCGCAACTTCGTTAAGTAACCATGCTTCAGCTTGGTTACGTGGTGCATTAGGGTCAATCAGCTCTGTACCCGTGGTTTTCTTCGCCATCCATTTTGACATGAATAGTGAGATCATTGAACCCACCATACCGAACACAAAACAGATTACGAGCAAGTTGCCTAAGTTTAAGCCGCCTGCACCGTGGTAACTACCGACACCGAAGAGTGACAAGATTATGCCAGCTACAACCAGTACCGCGAGGTTGGTCAGCAAGAACAAACCAATCCGCATCATTGGGTAAATCCTCTTATTATAGAAAAATGATCTGATTTACAAATAAAAATCATTAAACTCAATATGAGGTGAAAGTCTTAAAATTTCAAGGAAAAATTAGTAAAACAGATGCAATTTTACAAAATCAGTGAATTTATTCATTGAAATAAATACGCGCTGAAGCAGACGCATTTGCTGTGGCAAATGAACCTGAAGGTGCGTCGGTAAAACTACCATTGTCTGTTTGAATAATTTGACGTGCCGATGATTTAGCAACCGTAGGGGCAGCAGCATGATAATTATCCGAACTGGCAATAATCCGACCACTATTTGAAGCGATATTGGAATTGCTCGAACCTGATATACTTAAACTACCAGCATATAGGTTGTTGTAGCGGCTAGTAACACGGCGGACATAATCTTGTGTTTCACGAAAAGGTGGGATACCACCATATTTTGCGACATTGCCTTCACCTGCGTTATAACCAGCTAAGGCAAGTGAGGTGTTACCATTAAAACGTTTCAGTAGCCAAGATAAATATCGAGCACCAGCCATAATATTCTGATGAGGATCATAAGCATTTGTTACATTGAAGCGACGTGCCGTGGCAGGCATGAGCTGCATTAAACCTTGGGCGCCAACAGGTGAACGAGCATTAGTGTTAAAGCCTGATTCGGTATGCATCACCGCTTTGATCAGACCTTCGGAAACACCATGTTGGGCCGCTGCTTGTTTAATAATATTGTCAAAGGCATTTTTATTCCGACTATAACTGGGTAACACAGACGCTTCATTTGAGCCCCAGTTACTATAACTATGGATATTACTGTCCGGATAGTAGGTTTTTTTCTCAACTTTTAGATTGCTATAGCGGCCTTGTTTATTGGTCAGCAACGTTGTGCCATTACTTTCACGCAATTGATAAATCGTTTGGCCGGCAAAAATGTTTGGTGCAGCTAAACTGATAGCCACACTTCCACCTAATAACAGCCCCAAAGTCCAAGTAATGTTTTTCATTTTATTGTGAAGAAAAATTCTGTCCCCAAACAGTTAAAGAGAGTTTATCAAAAAAAAATTAGATGAAAAGGCTTCATAGACTGATTTCTTCTTTACTTTGTAAAAATCAAGTCATTTTGATGATTCAATAATCAAAAAAAATATTTATTTTTTTTTATTGATCTTAACTTGACACACTTAAGTCATTGATAATTAAATTTATTTAAATTGATCAAAAAATGATCAATTTAAATAAAAGCCTTAAAATAAGGGCGGCTCACCTTGTCAAGTCATTTAGAATCCACAAAGTTATCCACAGCTTTTGTGGACAACTGTGGAAAAGTCCAAAAGATAAGCATTTGGGCTAAAAAATGAACTGTACCGTATAGAATATTGCACTGAAGATTACGTGATCATGACAGTATTTCTACTTTTTTCGGAAATTACATTCTTTTGATGCGAGAAGTCTGCGAATCGGATAAAATTGCGCGGTATTTTTTTTTAGGTTTAACTCGTCTATGTTCTCGCCAGTTGAGTCCGAACAAGGATTTAATTTCAAACCAGAACTACCAACTAGCTCTGCGTATTATCGTTTATTGAAAAAGCTACGCCGTCAGGTCGGTCATGCTATTCGTGATTTTAAAATGATCGAAGAGGGTGACAAAGTGATGGTCTGTATTTCAGGCGGTAAAGACAGTTATACCTTGCTCGACATTTTGTTGCAGTTTAAGCGTATTGCGCCGATTAATTTTGATGTGGTTGCGGTCAACCTTGACCAAAAACAGCCGGGTTTCCCTGAAGACGTATTGCCACGTTATTTAGAAGAAAACAAAATTCCGTATTACATCTTAGAAAAAGATACTTACAGCATTACCAAACGTTTAACACCAGAAGGTAAAACGTACTGCGCAGTGTGCTCGCGTCTACGTCGTGGTTCGTTATACGGCTTTGCTCAAGAAATTGGGGCGACGAAAGTGGCTTTAGGTCATCACCGTGATGATATTTTGGCGACGTTCTTTTTGAACTTGTTCCATGGCGGCAGCTTAAAAGCCATGCCACCGAAATTATTGTCTTCTGACAAAAAGAACATTTTGATTCGTCCACTGGCTTATGTGGAAGAAAAAGACATTATCAAATATGCAGAAATGCGTAAGTTCCCAATTATCCCATGTAATTTGTGTGGTTCTCAAGAAAACTTACAACGTGCGATGCTAAATGACATGCTGCGTACTTGGGATAAAGAATTTCCTAAACGTTTACACAGTATTTTTGGTGCGTTGCAAAATGTTTCGCCCTCACAACTGGCTGACCGTGAGTTATTCGACTTTGAAGCCCTAGATGAACAACGCGAATTTGATTTTAAAAATAGCGAAAGTTGTTCAACTGAAGAAGGTGAGTCAGAAAGCAAACGCATTAATATGGTGAACTTAGGGTTTATGGCAGATTAAGCCGAAAACCTTATCATGCAAAAGGCATTCTACAGAATGCCTTTTTTATGCTTATGATTTTTCTCATTTTGTTATTAAACAGTTAAATATTGAACGGTGCGTACAAAAAACTTTAGCCTTTTCACAAATGATCATGCTATAACAAACCTCAAGCAAAATATGCTTGCACTGATGTTGTCCGGAACGGCAACACACACGAACAAAATAAATTGAGGAAAGATCATGCCTGCTTTTTTAACTGATGATTGGTTTTCAACTGTAGAAACTCTGACAGCTCAAGCTGGTGATTTAAACTTACCACCTGCATTGGCTAATCTTGCAATTAACCTTGTGGTTGCTGACGCTGCAGGCAATACTGAATTGTCATTAGACGGTGGTGCAATTAAAAAAGGTTTATCTTCAAACGCGAAAACAACTTTGAACATGGATGCTGAAACTTTACGTAAAGTATTCCTTGAGTTTGATATGGCTGCAGCGATGCAAGCGTTTATGACGGGCAAAATAAAAGTACAAGGTGATATGTCACAATTGATGGCATTACAAACAGCAAAACCAAGTGCTGAGCAAAAAGATTTGTTCAAAAAAGTACTTGAGCAAACTGCTTAAGTTTAAAACGAAAAAAGCTTACCCGAAGGTAAGCTTTTTTTGTGCGCTCACATGTAAATGTTAGGTGGACGCATATTAGATATTCACAAGTTGAGGTGTGGTTTTAATATGTTCCAAATACGCACGAATACGCGTGACATATTGCACAGCTTGACGATAACGACCATTGCTGGCCTTGTTACGGTCTAGATAAGCATATAAATTCACCCACTTATTCGGGTTTTTACCCTGAGACTGGATGCGCTTTTGAATCTGACTTACAGCACCAGGACCCATGTTATAAGCCACTAAGGCATACCAATTACGATCAGGGTACGGAATGTTACTATAACGGTTTAACATTTGGTCATAGTACTTTGCACCACCTTGAATGCTTTGAGTCGCATCTGTACGGTTGCTCACACCCATGGCTTTTGCTGTACTGTTGGTCAGCATCATAATGCCACGAACACCCGTTGGGGATACCGAGTCAGGTTTGAGGTAAGACTCTTGATAACCAATGGCTGCCAATAAATGCCAGTCAAGGTCGTATTGCTTGGCCGTGTTTTTAAAACTTGCCTTATAGATCGGCATACGTTTACTTAAATCACGTTGAATCACATTCCAAGAATCTTGTTTGACCACATTACGGTTGTAGAATGATGCCAACTGTCCAATTGCGCCATTTTGTTTGGCACGGCAAATAAAGCCACTCGCGGTTTGGCTGAGTGGATCATCTGCATTTTTAAATACCCAGTTTAAGTTGCTGTTTAAACCATTCTTTTTCAAAGAAACGGTATCACCACAACTGGCTGAAAATGACGTCAAATGCTTGGCTTCAATGGTACTCATTTCGGCAGTGGTCATAGCAAAATTGGCTTGACCTTTGGCAACCATTTTTAAAGCAGTGGCATTGTCATTCACTGTTTTAAAATCTAATTGAACATTTAAACTTTCTGCATAGTTACGTGCAAGGTCGTAACCAAAACCATGTCGATGTTTACCATCCTGAAAAACAATGGCAGGATTGGCAACTGCAACAACAGTGAGTTTATTACTGTTGACGACAGCATCATATTGATGTGCTGTTTTGCTGGCATTAATACTGTGAAAAGGAATTAAGACAGTACTAAGTGCAAGCGCTTTAAATGGGAGAGAGTTAAAAGAGTTAAGGCAAAGCCTCGACCCAGAAGTTGAACTACTGTGCATGTTGTCTCCGCTACAAGTAATTTATGCCCTAAAAAGCAAAGGCAAACAGGCCTCAGACTTTTTCAAGTTTGATAAATTCAATAAGGGTTGGGCAGTCATGACGTCATTCAAAAATGACTAGGGGGTTTCGGGAAATATGTAGAAAATCTACACTGGATAAAAATTAAACAAGCCTAAAAGATGTGCGCATAATAATGAGCAAAAAAATACTTGTCAAATTTTGTACGAAAAAATATTAAAATATGTAACATAAACAATTGATTTTGTTTGGGAATAAATTTTATATACTTTGCCTGTGTAGAAATGGAGGATAAAATAGGCATGTTTTGTAAAAATCAGCACTTGCTCAAGGCCTAAAAATCATCATGAAATCTAACTTAGTTACCCGTGGTGGACACGATTTATTGGTCGCTGAACTTCAACATTTATGGCATGAAGAGCGACCTGAAATTACCAAAAAAGTGAACTGGGCGGCTAGTCTTGGAGATCGTTCGGAAAACGCGGATTATCAATATAATAAGCAATTGTTACGCAAAATTGATCGACGTGTACGCTACTTGGGAAAACGTTTGGAAGAGCTTCGTATTATCGATTACTCACCCGAACAAAAAGGGAAAGTTTATTTTGGGGCATGGGTTGATATTGAAAATGATGAAGGCGAACAAAAAACGTTAAGGATCGTGGGGGTAGATGAAATTTATGATCATCATCCACAGCATATCTCAATTGATTCACCTATGGCTCGAGCACTCCTGTCCAAGCAAGTGGATGATGAGGTCGAAGTCCTGACCCCACTAGGAAAAAAATGTTGGTATATCAATTCAATTCGTTATGAAATGGGCGAAAGTACTGAAAAATAACAAACTGCTCTTATTTTGTTCAATTGGACGTGTTTTTTACAAAATAATTTGCCATTGCTGAAATTTATTTATATGATGGCGGCCATGGAAGCGTGGCAGAGCGGTTTAATGCACCGGTCTTGAAAACCGACGAGGGCGCGAGTCCTCCGTGAGTTCGAATCTCACCGCTTCCGCCAAATTCAAAAACCCTGATGTTTTAACATCAGGGTTTTTTTATGTGCGTAAATTGAGGTAATGCAATTAGCCTTGACCTTAATTCAATAAATTTTGATTGAGCTTCTATTTTTCAGCTCGAAGCCAAAATTTTACAATCGCCTAAATTTTGTATGAACGATTCGCCAAGTGTTCAAAATAAGGCAAAATAATTTGCCAAGCTGAATTTTTATTTATATGATAGCGGCCATGGAAGCGTGGCAGAGCGGTTTAATGCACCGGTCTTGAAAACCGACGAGGGCGCGAGTCCTCCGTGAGTTCGAATCTCACCGCTTCCGCCATATTCAAAAACCCCAATGTTTTACATTGGGGTTTTTTTATTGCCTAAATTTTTGAATAGTTTTTTTCTACAGGCGAAGTTGATATACAGCATGAATATGACATGCTATTAATTATTCACAATAAACAGAAAACATAATTAATCGATTTAGAAAAGGAATTCATCCATGCAAAAACCAGAGCTTATTCATGAACTGGAATGGCAAGCGCGTTGTCAATTGGCGGCACTGTATCGCTTAGTGGCTTATTATAAAATGACCGACTTAATTGATACTCATATCAGCCTGCGTTTAAGTCATGAACCGGAGCATTTTTTGATTAATCGTTATGGTGTGACCTTTGACAAAATGACAGCTTCTGATTTGGTCAAAATTGATCATGAAGGAAAAATTATTGAAACTTATGATGCAGGGAAGATGGTGAATGTTGCGGGCTTTGTGATTCATTCGGCCTTACATCATGCGCGTGCAAATATTAATTGCGTTATTCATACGCATACTGCGGATGGCGTGGCAGTTTCTGCACAGGAACATGGATTATTGCCAATCTCACAACATGCGTTAAAGTTCTATCAGAACATTGCTTATCATGAATATGAGGGCATAGCCTTTTCAACTGAAGAGCGTGAAAGATTGGTACAGGATATGAGGCATTATCGCTGTATGATTTTACGTAATCACGGTTTGCTTGCGACTGGTGATAGTGTGGCACGGGCATTTCATGAAATTTACTTTTTAGAACGAGCTTGTCAAATTCAAGTAAAAGCATTGTCGAGTGCTACATTGCATTATCCAAGTCCGAAGGTTTGTGAATATACGTTGCAGCAGTTTGAAAATCCGATGGCCGAGCCCATTATTCAAGCGGCTTGGCAGGCGGCCTTGTCCTTAATTGACGATCAGCAGTCAGATTATTGTCGTTAATATAATTTTCTATCATTTAGCTTATAAAAAAATGGCGCTATGCTTTATGTGCAGAAGAATAGTCATGGCATGAGCAACGCGTTATCATGTTCGTAGTGGAATTATGAGATGAACTATGAAAATCGTTGCAGATGAAAATCTGGCATTTACTGAGTATTTTTTTACCGAATTTGGTGAAATAAAGCAAGCGGCAGGTCGAACATTGACCCATGAGGATGTCAAAGAAGCCGATGCATTATTGGTACGATCAGTGACTCAGGTAAATGCAGAATTAATTCAACAGACCGCACTCAAATTTGTCGGTAGTGCTACGATTGGAACAGATCATTTAGATATTAATGCTCTAGAAAAGCAGGGCATTGCTTGGTCAAATGCCACAGGTTGTAATGCACAAGCGGTTGCTGAATATGTGATTACTGCATTGCTCTTCGTTAAACCTGAATTATTTAATGCAAATGAACAATTTACCTTGGGTATCGTTGGTTTAGGTAATGTCGGTTCACGTTTGGCTGTCATGGCAGAATTATTCGGTTGGAATGTCATTGGCTATGATCCATTTGTGCAATCTGATCAGGTGAAACAAGTTGAATTTGCAGAACTGTTAAAAAAAGCAGATGCGATTAGTACCCATGTGCCACTGACCAAAGAGGGTGAATATCCAACGTATCATTTAATCAATGCTACTGCGCTTGCTGCTATGAAGCCTTCAGCGATTTTGATTAATTCCGCGCGTGGGCCAGTGGTCGAAGAAGCTGCCTTAATTGCCGATATTCAACAGACTCAGCGTAAAGTGGTCTTAGATGTTTTTGAACATGAGCCAGAGATTTCAGCAGCGTTGTTGGATTTAATTTACGTGGTGACACCCCATATTGCAGGCTACAGCTTGGAAGGTAAAGCACGTGGCACACAGATGATCTATGAAGCATTCTGTCAAACTTTCAATCAACCGATAAATAAAGCTTTTGAAAGTCAGTTACCCGTCTGTGAGCAGTATTTTACTGGTGCTGACTTTAAGACGGTATTACAGCGTTATTTAAAAGATATTTATGATATCGCTCGTGATGATGCAAACTTACGTGCTTGCCTAAAAGACGGCAAGGTGGATCAAAAAGCCTTTGATTATTTACGTAAAACCTATCCTTTACGCCGTGAATGGGCTGCGCATGGAGGCCCTGCAGCATGAGTCAAATGAACTTTCAACCGAGTTGTGAACTCACTGCACTTCGTGCACGTGCCACGATGTATGCTCAAATTCGCCAGTTTTTTGCAGCACGTGATGTTCTTGAAGTGGAAACACCTGTACTTTCTCAAGCCGGTGTCACTGATGTACATTTAGCATCGGTACAGGCTCAGCGCCATGTGAATGGACAAAAGCAAACGCATTATTTGCAAACTTCACCTGAATTTGCCATGAAGCGTCTGTTGGCAAGTGGTAGTGGGCCAATTTACCAAATCTGTAAAGTTTTTCGTGATGATGAACATGGACGTAAACACAACAGTGAATTCACCATGTTGGAATGGTACCGTCCGAGTTTTAGCTTAAAAGACTTGATGTTTGAAGTGACTGACCTATTGAATGAAACTTTGAAACAGCGCTTTGGTGAACTTCGTCCGACTATTTTGAGCTATAAGCATGCCTTTATGGATCGTTTGGATTTGAACCCGTTACAAGCTTCTTTACAAGATCTAAAAGATTGCTGTCGTCGTGTGGGGCTAAGCTTAGATTTGGGTGAAGACCGTTTAGGCTATATCGATTTATTGTTTTCGCATTATGTTGAGCCGAGCCTCGGTTTTGATACGCCAGTGTTCCTTACTGATTTTCCACCGGAAATGGCTTCTTTGGCGAAAACCCGTGTGGACGAAGATGGTGAATTGGTTGCAGCACGATTTGAGCTCTATATCGAAGGTTTAGAGTTAGCGAATGCTTATGATGAACTGATTGATGCGGATGTTTTACGCAGTCGTTTTGAGGCAGATAATGCAGAGCGCGCTAAACTTGGGTTGCATGTGATGCCGATTGATGAATATTTGCTTGCTGCATTACCGCATATGAGCGAGTGTGCAGGTATAGCCTTAGGTATTGATCGATTGCTAATGGTGGCTATGAATCAGCTAAAGCTTGAAAAAGTCATTAGTTTTCCAGCAGCTGTGTCATAAGTGAACTGAATAGCTGCTGTCTATAAATGCTTATACATTTTAGACAGCAGCATAGCTTTCAAATTTAAAAAGGCCTATCAACGTATAGATTGTGATTTAGCGATAATATGTCTAAATATTTATAAAAGATGCAATTTAATTACAGCAGAGTAGCTAAAATTTTATATAAATTATCAATGTCACAATAATAAAAAGAGTAATAAAGGCTATTTCAAGACCTTTATTTCTTTGAATTTTTTTATGATAGAAAACAATGCTGAGTGGGGAAAGAAAAAAGGAGACAATTATCGCCCACAGCCAGTTTAAATTTGGGCTTCTATCAATACTCCCGTCATTCTGTGTAGTCCAGTCTTGATGTGGATGAATAAAATCCACAGCAGCGCTCGCCAATAGAAAAATATTAATATAAAACATAACTCCCAAAACTATATAAAAAGGAATAGAGCTTATAAATGAACGCTTAATTATTAAGGAGCCTAAGGTTAACATTCCAAAAAATATCATGATGAGCTGTGGCAAACTTTTTAAAAGGGTTTGGGTAAAGCCCATTCCTACTAGGAGTCCGCAAAAGACAATAGCAATCAATATATTGGAAAGTTGTTTCTTCATTATTTTTATTCTTTTTACCAGTCTTAAATTGGGTTGAGTATCAGTATTTAATTTTCAGAGATGACACTAAATTATTTCAATTTTTCATTTATGTCAAAATACTTCGGCAGGCTTAACAGCAATGATGAAAGTCAATCCTCTCATTTCTGAGAGGATTTATTTTAAGCTGTAGGCGTGTTATGGCCGAGTTCATGCTTGAATTGTCCGATAGCTTCAATTCGTTTCTGAATCAACATTTCACCAATATCAGGGCCTTTCACATCTGAAGGTAAGTCAGAAGCCTTAATATTACGAACCACCTGCATGGCATCTAAAACGTATTGAGCTTGCGGATAGGCACGATCCTCTAAACCTAAGCGACCACGTGAATCACATTCACAGGCTTGTACAAAGGCCTCTACGCGTTCAGGACGGCGTAGCACATCCAGACGTTGTAACAGGCGCCACAAGGTACCCGGTTTTAAACTCAAGGCTTGATGGCATTTTAAATGTTCTTTACACACTGAGATAGCCAATTGTTTGGTATTGGTGGGAACACGCATACGGTCACAGACATCAGTAACTGGTTTTACACCACGCTCTTCATGCATGATATGGCGCGGTAACTCATCTACTGGAGTAAGTGCTTTGCCTAAGTCGTGTACCAGTACAGCAAAACGAATATCCAAAGAATAATTTGCACGACACGCTTGTTGTAGCGACATCATGGTATGAATGCCACAGTCTATTTCAGGATGATATTCAGGACGCTGTGGAATACCGTATAACGCATCAATTTCAGGGAACAAGACTTTTAAAGCGCCACAGGCTCTTAATACCTCAAAATATTCATCTGCGTGGTCTTCCATTAATGCACGAGACGTTTCCTTCCATACACGTTCAGGTGTAAGGGCTTTAAGCTCGCCAGATTTGGCAAGCTCTTGCATCAGTTCCAATGTTTCATCAGCCACTTTAAAACCTAAAGCTTTATAACGTGCCGCAAAACGTGCAATCCGCAGAACTCGCAAAGGATCTTCGACGAAGGCATCAGACACGTGGCGAAGGACGCGTCGCTCTAAATCTTGTTGACCATGGTAGGGATCATAAATCTGACCTGCGTCATCCATGGCAATCGCATTGATCGTGAGGTCACGTCGAATGAGATCTTGTTCGAGTGTGACATTGACGTCGGTATAAAATTCAAATCCATGATACCCATGTCCAGACTTACGTTCTGTACGGGCTAAGGCATATTCGTCTTTGGTCTCTGGATGAAGAAAAACAGGGAAATCTTTACCCACAGGTTGATAACCTTGAGCAAGTAATTGTTCCGGCGTTGCACCGACAACGACATAATCTTTTTCGTGATAGGGGTGCCCGAGCAAGTGATCTCGAACTGCACCGCCTACTAAATAAACTTGCATGAAAAAACCTCTATTCTTAGAGCAATCATGCTACAGAACAGAGGTTTTCTCAAGTCACAAAGTGTGTTCAGGTCAACTAAATTAGAGTGCTAATTTTTCGTTTTCTTGAATCTCTGCAACTGTTAATGCAGTCATATTCACTAAACGGCGAGTTGTCGCTGTTGGCGTTAAAATATGAACAGGTTTTGCAGCACCCAAAAGAATTGGGCCAATCGTCACGTTACTACCTGAAGTTGATTTCAACAAGTTGAACGAAATGTTCGCTGCATCCAGATTAGGCATAATCAGCAAGTTCGCAGAACCTTTAAAACGTGAGTTCGGGTATGCGAAATGACGAATATTTTCATCCAGTGCGGCATCACCATGCATTTCACCTTCAACCTCAAGTTCAGGTGCAATTTCTGACAAAATATCATAAACCTTACGCATTTTTTGTGCACTAGGATCATTTTGGTCAGAACCGAAACTTGAGTGAGAAAGCAATGCTACACGCGGCGTAATACCAAAACGGCGTACTTCTTCAGCCGCTAAAATAGTCATTTCAGCAAGCTGTTCAGCTGTTGGATTACGGTTAATGTAAGTATCGGCAATAAACAAGTTACGATCTTCAAGCATCAATGCATTCAGCGTGAAGAAGTTATTACGGCCTTCTTTTAGACCAATCACATTGCTGACGAAGTCTAAGTGAATGTCGTAGCTTGAATATGTACCACACAGCATGCCGTCAGCCACACCATGGCGAACCAGCATTGCCGCAATAAGTGTAGAACGACGACGTGCTTCACGCTGAGCATATTCAGGCGTTACACCTTTACGCTGCATGATGCTGTAGTAATCGTCAGCAAACTTATCGTAATCAGGGTTTTTCTCTTGATCGACGATAGTGATGTTCACGCCGTCTTCAAGACGTAGACCTAATTTTTTGATGTTTGCTTCAATGACTGCAGGACGGCCTACAAGAATTGGTTTTGCTAAACCTTCATCAACAGCAATTTGTACTGCGCGAAGTACACGTAAATCTTCACCTTCAGCATATGCAATACGTTTTGGATCAGTTTTCGCTTGCGCAAAAATTGGTTTCATCATGAATGCAGAGTTATAAACAAACTCAGACAAACGTTGACGATACGCAGAGAAGTCTTGAATTGGACGAGTTGCAACACCTGAATCCATCGCTGCTTGCGCAATAGCAGGTGCAATTTCAAGAATCAAACGTTGATCTAATGGGCGCGGAATGAGGTAATCACGACCAAATGAAGCAGATTTTTCACCATATGATGCAGCATCAGCTTCGACATGTGCCATGCGAGCAATCGCATGTACACAAGCAATCTTCATCTCTTCATTAATTGTGGTTGCACCAACATCGAGTGCGCCACGGAAGATATAAGGGAAGCAAAGCGCATTGTTCACTTGGTTTGGATAGTCTGAACGACCAGTTGCCATAATCACGTCTGGACGTGCTTCATGTGCATGTTCAGGAAGAATTTCAGGGTCTGGGTTAGCAAGGGCAAAGATAATCGGATCTTTCGCCATGACTTTAACCATTTCTTTGGTCAAAATACCTGCTGCTGAAAGACCGAGGAACATGTCCGCACCTTCCATTACATCAGCAAGCTGAGAGCCTTCGATGTCTTGAACGTATGCCTTTTTCGACTCATCCAAGCCTTCACGTTTAGTCGTCAATAAACCGCGTGAATCTGCCACAACGATGTTTTCTTTTTTCACGCCAAGTGCGCAAAGTAAGTTCAAACATGAAAGGGCAGCAGCACCTGCGCCAGAAGCGACAATTTTGATTTCTTCAATTTTTTTGCCATTGAGTTGAAGTGCATTCAGTAATGCAGAACCCACAATGATCGATGTACCGTGTTGGTCATCATGGAACACAGGAATATTCATGCGTTCACGAAGTTTTTGCTCGATGTAGAAACACTCTGGGGCCTTGATGTCTTCAAGGTTGATACCACCGAAAGTTGGTTCTAATGCTGCAACGATATCTACGATTTTGTCTGGATCGTTTTCAGCAATTTCAATGTCAAAAACATCAACACCAGCGAATTTTTTGAATAGAACGCCTTTACCTTCCATAACAGGTTTTGACGCTAAAGGACCAATGTTACCTAAGCCCAGTACGGCTGTACCGTTACTGACTACAGCAACAAGATTACCGCGCGCTGTGTAAAGTGCAGCAGTAGATGGGTCGCGTTCAATTTCTAAACAAGGTGCAGCGACACCTGGCGAGTATGCGAGGGCTAAATCGTGTTGGTTGACCAATTGTTTGCTTGGTGTAACGCTGATTTTCCCCGGAGTTGGAAATTCGTGATAATACAAAGCCTGCTGTTTTAAAGATTGATCGTCCATCTGTATCTCGATTGTGTTTTGTTTATCCAATATAAAGCTGCAATGCTTGCTTTATCCGCTTGAATATAACATTAGTTGCACAGTTGGGACAGTCGAAGTCGCGTCTTTTTCAGACAATCTTATAGCTCAGGCATAGTGACTTATATTAAGTAAGTATAAGCAGGCGAAGAGATATTATTTTCAAGGAACACGGTTGCCTCTTCTTGTGGCAATGGCTTAGAGAAAAAATAGCCTTGAGCAATGTCACATTCTAAGTCTTGTAGATACTGTAACTGCTGTTCAGTTTCAATCCCTTCAGCGACTACCGTCATGCCCATCGCTTTACCCATGGCAATCATGGCACTAACGATGGCCAATTGTTTATTTTCACCAATTTTAGAGATAAAACTGCGGTCTATTTTTAAGATATCAATTGGAAAATCAGCTAGATAGGATAGAGAAGAATAGCCCGTACCAAAGTCATCAAGTGAAATATTGATCTTACGTTTTTTTATTTCATTTAACAGTTCACGTACTGAATCTAGATTTTCGACCAAAGAAGATTCTGTAATTTCCAGTTCCAGACTGGCACCATCAATCTGATTGGCATCTATCGCTTCATCGAGATCATTTAATAATTGTCCACGGCGCAGTTGCTGTGCAACAATATTGACGGATACACAAATATTTTGATAACCCAAATTATTCCAAAAGCGAATTTGCTGCGCGGTTTTTTGCAGGACAAAACGCCCGATATCCGAAATTAAACTTGTTTGTTCTGCTAAAGGAATAAATAAGCCCGGTGGTATTAAGCCTTTTTCAGGATGATTCCAGCGCACCAAGGCTTCAAAACCGTAAATATTTTTATCACGGAAATTGATCTTCGGTTGGTAATACACCACCAGCTCATTATTTTGAATGGCTTTACGCAAGTCGCGTTCCAAGAAGATCCCTTGCTCTAATAATGCGGTATTTTCATTGGAATAATAACGTGTAGTATTGCCTCCCAAATTTTTGGCTTCGCTCAGCGCTTGTTCAGCACAGTTATTTAGATAATCTAGCTGACGGCCATGCTCAGGGTAGAACGCTACACCCATAGATAAGGTGATGACATGATCTTGGCCAAAAATATTAAATGGAATGCTAAAGGCTTTATTGATGCGTTCACAATGCTCTTGCACAGAAGGGCGGATGTGTGAAATTTCATACACAATCGCAAAATCATCGCCATTTAAGTGTGCGACAAACAGAGCTTCGGCATTGGTTAGACGTAAACGCTGTGCGACTTGGCGTAACAGCTCGTCACCACCATTGTTGCTGAGATATTCATTTAATGGACGGAAACGGTCGATGTTTAAACGAATGACAGCCAACTGTTTAATCGAATCTTGCTGTGAAACTAAATATTGATGCAGTTGATAGTTGTAATAAAAACGGTTCGGTAAATCCGTTAAGGTGTCATAGTTTTCTAAATATGATAAGCGTTGTTCTTGCAATTTACGTTCTGTTAAATCTGAGACAATTCCAATGTAATGGGTGACGCGATTTTGATCATCCGTAATCGCATTAATATGCATCCATAGTGTCAGTTCTTTACCTGAAAGAAATTTTTCGTGCAATTCACCATCATACTCACCAATTTTCAGCACTTGCTTAATGATCGAATAGTGCATACTACGTTGAATTGATTTGTAATTTGCAGTGATATCAAAAAGATGTTTACCAATAATTTGGTCGTAGTTAAAGCCGGTTAATTGTTCGTAAAATGGATTGACTTCGATATAGCACAGCTCTTCATTTAAAATGAAAATCCCTTCAGCAGCTTGTTCGAGTACACTGGCTGCAAGTTTTAAACGTTCCTGAGACGTCCGTTCCTGATGAATGTCACGACGAATACCGACCATGCGCAATGGCTTACGATTATCTGGATCGCGTTGAATGACCCGTCCAATATCATGTACCCAACTCCATTTTCCTTGACTGTTTTGAATCCGATAGGTGGCCTCATAACGGTCTTTAAATCCACGTAGATGTTGAATCATCGCTGATTTAAAATGAGGGATATCATCAGGATGGATCACATGTTGTAACTGTTGCTGATGCTCTTTCGAATGTCTAAGGGTTTTTTCTTGCTTATAGTTGGTGACAACGATTTTACGGTCTTTGATATTCCAATCCCAAGGACGTAAACCGGCGATTTCATGCGCAAGGACTAAATTGGCTTGTTGGTTTTCTAAATCCTTGTTCATTTGCTCAATGTCGAAGGTCCGCTCTTTAACTTTCTGTTCAAGGATTTGGTTACCCAGTTGTAGCTGTAATTCGATGTCTCGTGATTTGTTGACTTCATCTTGGAGCTGCTGACACAGTTCATCAGTCCATTTGACTTGTTGCTTGGCACTATCGACCAGTAGGTTATTTTTAGCATGTAAAGTCGATACACGACGATGAATTCGATATGACGTCATGGCGCACATTAGAATCACAATGAGCCCAAAATTAATACTCAGGCTAAATAAGTGATTTGAACCATCTAAGAAAAAGAACTGTGCAATCAGATAGGGCACGATAGACGGGATAAAGGCTAAACAGAAATAATTAAGTTTTTGCGTCAAATAGGTCAAACCAAAGGTTTGCGTCACGATCAAGAGTAGGGCAGAGAGTGTCAGGGCTTGAATTGGTTCAAAGCTTTGATTGGTCGCAGGTAAATAATAAAAAATTAAAAAAATACCGCTCGCAATCAGTGTGCCGATAGAAAAACACTGAAATTGTAGCCAACGATGCGCAATCATCAGTGAATATTGTTCGGGTTTAAAATAAACGGTGCTCATCAGCCAGCATAAACTGACAAAAACTTCTGTAAAAATAAACCAAATATTGAAATACAAAGATGGCGATTTATAAAAAATTTGATATATCGAAAAAATATATAAGCAAATAATCAGGATACTGACTAAAAAATAGCGGCTATGGCGAATCGTGTTCGCAATTTGAGCAGTATGATTGTACTGCTTGATATATTCATCTTGTTTATACGTCATGAATATAAAAACCCTGCCTTAACTAAATCTAGATCGTTGTATTTGTATTGTTTCTGAGAGTATTTGTTTATTCTTGGTAACAAATCATTTATTTTTATTGACTCTAGGGTAATTGCGTTACGAATAAAAAGCAATATCAAGGATGCCATCATTGATGATTTCAGATGAACTATCGAGTAAAAATTAAATAAATTTATAATTTAAAATTGAAAGTGCAACTACAGGTGCAGTTTCTGTGCGAAGGACACGTTCACCGATACACCAGTTCACGAAACCTTTCTCATTTGCTGCGCTGATCTCGGCTTCGCTCAAGCCACCTTCAGGGCCAATCAGTAAGGCAAATTGTGGGTCAGCATCAGCTAATACATCAATTTCATCTTTATTGGGTGCGAGTACCAATTTTGTTGTCGGTAGGTCACTTTCCAACCATTTTTCAAGGGAAAGAGGCGGAAGTACTTTAGGAACAATGTTGAGTCCACACTGTTCGCAAGCAGCAATAGCAATGCCTTGCCAATGGTCAAGTTTCTTTTGATCACGATCGTACTTCAAACGCATCTCACAACGTTCTGAAGTGAGTAGTTGAATTTCAGAAACACCGAGTTCCACCGCTTTTTGAATCGCATAATCCATGCGGTCGCCTTTGCTCATCACTTGACCTAATAGTGCCGTAAAATGTGGTGTGCGATTGCTTGGATTGAATTGCAAAACTTGGACGGTAGCCGACTTTTTAGCGATTTCAACCAATTCAACATGGTATTCGCCACCTTGCCCATTGAACAAAGTGGCTGTTTCGCCTACTTGAGCACGTAAAACTTTTACCCAGTGATGAAACACTGTTTCCGTTAATTCAACAGTCGTATCAACAGTTAAATCAGCTTCAATATAAAAACGTGGCATTAAAGTTTTACTCTCAAATAGGTCGAAATGTCTTATGCTAGACCGAGGTCTTTCACAAGTTGGCGTGTAGGGTCAGTGGTGTTCATGGTATAGAAGTGCAAGCTTGGCGCACCACCAGCAATCAGGCGTTCGCAAAGTTTTACAATCACTTCATGACCAAAGGCTTTGATAGACGCTGTATCGTCGCCATAAGTCGCAAGCTGTTTGCGAATCCAACGTGGAATTTCTGCACCTGTACCATCAGCAAAGCGAATTAAATTACTTGCATTGGTAATCGGCATAATGCCTGGCGCTACAGGAATGTTCACGCCTTCTTTTTGAATGCGTTCTACAAAGTAGAAGTAGGCATCTGGATTGAAGAAGAACTGTGTGAGTGCTGCGTTAGCGCCCGCATTGGCTTTATCACAGAAACGTTTGATGTCGAGGTCAAAGCTGTCTGCTTGAGGATGCATTTCTGGGTAAGCTGCAACTTCAATTTTGAAGTGATCGCCAGTGTGCTCACGGATGAAACGCACAAGATCTGTTGCATAAGGCAATTCGCCCAAGCCCACTTGACCAGACGGCAAGTCGCCGCGCAGCGCAACAATACGGTCAATGCCTTGCGATTTATACAAATCCAGCAATTCAGCAATACGTTCTTTGCTGTCACCAATACAAGACAGGTGAGGGGCAACCGGTGTGCCTTTACCGTTGAAATCATTCAATGTAGACAAAGTGCGTTCACGGGTAGAACCGCCTGCACCGTATGTTACAGAGAAAAATTCAGGATTTAATAATTGAAGTTCTTGGTGGACAACTTTAAGTTTTTCCGCGCCCGCATCAGTTTTAGTCGGGAAAAACTCAAAGGAAATAGGAATCTGTTTTGACATGTTCAAATCCTTTTTTATAAATACTTTTATTTAAAAAAATCCCCTCATCCTAACCTTCTCCCAGAGGGAGAAGGGACTTCCATTATGAAAGTAATAGTGATTTGGAGTTAACATCAAATTTGCTTTCACAATGAAGAGTTCCCTCTCCTTTTAGGAGAGGGTTAGGGAGAGGTATTTATAAAACTTAGTATTTATAAGCCTCAGCTTTGAACGGGCCTTCAACTTGAACACCGAGGTAATCCGCTTGTTCTTGAGTCAAAGTCGTTAATACGCCGCCGAAACCAGCAACCATTGCAGCAGCAACTTCTTCGTCTAATTTCTTAGGAATAAGTTCTACGCGGATTGCAGCTTGTTTTTGATCTTCAGGAAGATCAGCAAATTTTTCAGCGAACAAGTGCATTTGCCCCAACACTTGGTTAGCAAAAGAACCATCCATAATACGTGAAGGGTGACCTGTTGCATTACCAAGGTTCACTAAGCGGCCTTCTGAAAGAAGAATAAGGTAATCATTTTCATTTTCTGAACGATACACTTGGTGAACTTGTGGCTTAACTTCAACCCACTTATAACCACGTAAGTAATTTGTGTCGATTTCAGTATCGAAATGACCGATGTTACAAACTACAGCGCCAGCTTTTAATGAATCAAGCATTGCAGCGTCACATACGTGGTAGTTACCAGTTGTTGTTACGATCAAGTCAGTATTTTGAAGAAGGTCAAGGTTGATGTCTTCTTTCTTACCCGTTTGAATGCCATTTTTATACGGAGCAACAACTTCGAAACCGTCCATGCATGCTTGCATTGCACAGATAGGATCAACTTCAGTGACACGTACAATCATGCCTTCTTGACGAAGTGATTGAGCAGAACCTTTACCTACGTCACCATAACCGATTACAAGTGCACGGCGGCCAGATAAAAGCATATCTGTACCACGTTTGATTGCATCGTTTAATGAGTGGCGGCAGCCGTATTTATTGTCATTTTTAGACTTGGTTACAGAGTCATTTACGTTAATCGCTGGAACTTTTAAAGTACCGTCGCGGTGCATTTCGTAAAGACGTTGAACACCTGTAGTGGTTTCTTCAGTAATACCGTGGATTTTTGCAATCACTTCTGGGTATTTTTCGTGAACAAGTGCAGTTAAGTCACCGCCATCATCCAGAATCATGTTGGCATCCCAAGGCGTACCATTCACATTAATTTGCTGTTCAAGACACCACATGTATTCTTCTTCAGTTTCGCCTTTCCAAGCAAATACAGGAATACCTGCAGCAGCGATTGCAGCAGCAGCGTGGTCTTGAGTAGAGAAGATGTTGCATGAAGTCCAGCGTACTTCTGCGCCCAATTCAACTAGAGTTTCAATTAAAACTGCAGTTTGAATAGTCATGTGGATACAGCCTAGGATTTTCGCGCCAGCAAGCGGTTTAGCCGCTGCATAGCGTTTGCGAAGACCCATTAGGGCTGGCATTTCTGCTTCTGCAAGTTTGATTTCTTTACGGCCGTAGTCAGCTAGTGAAATATCGGCAACTTTATAATCTGTAAATGAAGCATTAACCGCGTTCATCACGATCTCCTTAATAAAAACAATTGATCATTCAGTTCGCGGATGCCGTTGTTGATTGGAACGAGTATCCAACCGAATCGTCGAGCCTAGCGATCTTATATTTAGTGCCTATAAGAAAGTCGCAGCATCCCTCGACTAGGGCAGTATTGTACTTGGAAATAGAGTGAGTTCCAATCAAAAATTGGTTAATATGTAGATGAATAATCTGATAATAAAAAGATAATAACGTACATATCATGAATATATTAAAATTTAATATTTTCCTAGTTTTACTCGTATCTTCACAAGCTGTCTCAGCAAGGCGAGGCGACTTTTCACCACAAGATATTTTTTTTCTGCCTTTAATTTTGATTGGGGTTTTATCCTTATTTAAATTTTCAGGCTTTATTGAAAATTATACGAAAGGCTTAAATTTAACCTTTAGAGTAGTCATAAAAGTAGTGAGTTTTATTATTTTGATTGGCATCATTGCCCTTATAATTATCGGGATAGGGCTAATTTCTGAGTATATTCCTGAAAAATGGTCGATGATATTCTAGTGCAATTATAAATATAAAAATTGGAAGCTAATAATGAAAAAATTAACTGCATTCATATGCTTGTGTTTTTCAGCACTAACATATGCCAACGATTCAACAGGCTATGTGGCAACGGGAGGGGTGCAGTACCTTAAAAATAAAGACATTCAAATGTTCAGTGAAGACCTGTTTATTAGTAAAAAAATGATCAAGGTCGATTATCAGTTTAAAAATCTGAGCAATAAAGACGTGACTGAAACCATACTCTTTCCACTGCCAAAAGTTGAAAACTTCTTTGAATCTGATTTTGCCAATACTGAAAAATTGCTAAAAAGTTTTAAAGTTCAGGTGAATGGAAAAATGATTCAGCCTGAAATGCATGTGCGCACTTTTATTCAAAAAGATGAAAAAACAGCCCCGATTGATATGACGGAGAGTTTTAAGCAATGCGGGTTTACGGAAAAAGACATGCTGAATCCGTGGAGCAGGCAAGATGTTGAATATGAAACTTTTGAGAGAAAGCTTAGAAACTGTAAAAATGCAGCGCTGCAAAAAGTTTTGCCCAAAGATCCGAGTGAAGTCATTTCATGGTCATCTCAGGTAATTTACAGCTGGAAGCAAACTTTTAAAGCCAATGCGCTCACACGTGTACAGCATCAATATGCACCGCTGGTGGGCGGGTCTGTGGCTTTATATCCGGATGAATATAATCAAAGTTATTGTATGGATCAAAAGTTTAAGGCAGGACTCAGAAAGGCCAAATCACAGCATGCACCATTTCAAGCACTGGGCTATATCTTAAAAACTGGCGCCAATTGGGCAAAGCCTATTCAAGATTTTAAACTGACTATCGAGCGTGATGCAGGAGAGCTGGTTTCTTTTTGCTGGGCAGGTAAAGTGAAGAAAATCAGCGCTACGCAGTTTCAAATGGTTGAAAAGAATTTTGTACCGAAACAAGATTTGGACATTATTTTTGTGAGTAAACGTCCGTCATAAGACACAATCCAGCAAGAGATATAACCAAAGTAATGAGCCTAGAAAAATTTAAATCATATGCTGCATATTTCTTGGGAATGTGTGCCTGTTTATATGGTTGTTATACTTTTTTCTATGAAAATGACAAATGGCATTTGTTGCTGTTTTCAATAATGTTGTACGGCTTGCTGTATGCAGTATTTAGATTTATCAGCAAAAAATCATGGAGCTGGTTGTGTCATGGCCTCAGTTTTATTGTTTTGTATAGCACTGTTTTAGCCATATTTTTTAGTTCAAGTTTTTTACAAATTAAAGAATTTCAACTGACTCATCCCAACTGGATTTTGGCAGATCAGGTTCAGATTAATCAAGTTGAAATTGATGATTATAGGCACAGGCGTTCACTGCAATATGCGTATACGCGAGCGCAATACCAATACATGCTGAATGAGCAAATAAGTACAGGTGTTGCAGATAAACTTGACCCGCAATATATGCTTTGGTTTCTTGAAACGTCGCAGGATTTAAAAGTCAGAGCAGCACTCAAAACTGAGCATGCAATACATCAGCAGCAGTATTCAGTGTATGTAAATACTCAAAATCCGAATCAATCACGATTTTTTCTTAACCAAGACTATTTTGAACTTCGTAATTCAGGGTTTGCATGGCTGATTTACGGCCTTCAAATGCTGTCCTTGGTTTTAGTTCTTATCGTTGTCATTTTGC
Organism: Acinetobacter sp. YH12138; assembly: GCF_015218525.1. Taxonomy (NCBI): domain Bacteria; kingdom Pseudomonadati; phylum Pseudomonadota; class Gammaproteobacteria; order Moraxellales; family Moraxellaceae; genus Acinetobacter; species Acinetobacter sp. YH12138. Next base: position 959,572 of record NZ_CP048670.1, read on the forward strand.
TGTGGGATGCCTTTTCTGATTCGAAAGAATCTAAGACCGCTAAAAAAAGTAAGACTAAGCCTAAGGCAAAGGTGTAAAAAGCTAAACCTGATATGGAGTAAACATCTTCGTCCTAAAAAACTTCTGCACTAGGGATAAATTTTTTTTGATGCGGCATAACTATGTTTATAAAAATTGCCGTACAAATCGCGCTGATTTGTTTATTATCACTGCAGATTTAAGTTGTGAGTTCTTATTATGTCTTTGGAAATGCCTGAAGAATTAGCCAATCTTGAAGCCAATGGCGGCATTTTTGCAGTATGGATGCTGTTGCAGCATTTAGGCATTGATGCGGATGTTCAACAGTTGGTCGAAGTCTGCGGCTATGAGGCAGAGCATGGCACAACCACCATTGGTTTAGCTGTAGGACTGAGAAAGTTTGGCTTTCAAGTCAAGTTTTACACAGAGCATGATCCTGAGCTGCAGGACAGTGAAAAACGCAGTTATGCAGAAGCAGACCAATTGGAACTGTCTATATTGCCTGCAATTGGCTATGCACAAATTCAGCAGGCTTTTGAACAAAATCAGTTTGTGATTGTGTATTACGATACTCTAGAGGGCGTGGGGAACCATTCTTTGGTATATGACATTGACGAAACTGAAATTAGTTTCTTTGACAGTTTTGATGTCATGCCAGCAGAGGTATTTGAACAGCAGCGTGGGGCAGAGGGCATTTGCCGACAAGTGATTACTGTAGATGTAAATGACTATGTGGCGAGCTGAGCCATTTTGTTAAAAGCAAAAAGCCCATCATGAGATGGGCTTTATTTTTTTAGAAAAAAATTGGATTACTGCTCAGCCACATCGGCTTTTTCATTCCAAAAATCTGCTTTTTTTTCATCAGCGTCGATGCCTAAGCCATTGGCATAAATAAACGCTAAGTCACGCATGGCCTGAACTTCACCTAATTTTGCAGATTGTTCAACTAGTTCAATGGATTTAGCGACATCTTTTTCCACCACATCGCCGCGACGGTAAAAATTGGCCAATTCTAAAATTGCAGCAGGATGGTCATGTTTTGACGCTTGTTCTAACCAGCGGTGCGCATGCTCAAAATAGGTTTTAGATTCTTCAGGATCTTCTTCGAGCATGTCTTTGGCATAGACTGCATAGCCTTCACCCAGCCAATACATTGCTTCTACATGACCTAACTGAGCTGCTTTGAGTGCCCATTCTTCAGCAAGTTCAACATGCTCATCATTTTCACTTTGCATATAAATTTCAGCCAGTTCAAACTGAGCATCTTTATTGCCTGCCATAGCGCGGTTATATAAAGCAGGAGAGATTGAAAGTTCAGACATGTGTAATCCAAAAAAGCAGAATAGGCATAGCCTAATCGGTTGGCATGAAAAAAGCCAATCCGAAGATTGGCTTTTAATGTTTAGAGATCGTTGTCTAAAGAATTAAAATTTCAATAACACAGCTGACAATACAAATATGACAACTAATGCACCAATAATTTTCCAAAAATATTCAGCGATATAACTAATACATAGCCCGACAAATAAAGCCGCAATGGTCAGCGCGCCAAACCAATAACTGATGTTATTGCTCGGCGTTCCAAGAGAGAGGCAAATTATCAAGGCAATAATCAATAGCGCCCAGCCGACTAACGTGGCTAAGCGTGTTTGGCCCTCACTTAACTCTTTGCTGTAGAACTGCTTTTGATGTTTAGACATGCTGCTTGCCAAGGCAAAAAAGCCTAAGCCACTCAGTGCCCAAATCAGGAGAAAGAACATCATGCTTCAGCCTCCTTTGTGCCACGTGCTTTTTTAACAGGCAGCCCTTTATGCTTTTTCACTTTGTAAAATGAATAGGCAAACAAGATAGCCAAAAGCCACATTGCAAGATCAAAGGATGCAATCATCCATTGGCCATTTACCATGGTATTCCAAAGCGCTTGACCACCAGTCATGAAGTTTACAATCGGCAGTAAGGCAAAAATTGCTGTGGCAAAAGCTAAAAGTTCTAGCCACGCTTGACGGTGCGTACGGAAAATCGCATAAACGAGCGTCAGTAGCCAAACAATAAAGAAACTACGAATTTCTAATTCCGAACGGTTTTCAAGCTGTGCGGGAATAAAACGGTTGGCATAGAAAAATGCTGCACAGGCAATGGGTAAACCAATAATCGCTGCAATATTGGTCACTTCAACCGTGCGGTAGCCAAATGATTTAAAGCCTTGTTTTTGCTGTTGCGGTGCACGTTTTACACACCACAAAATGAGACCTGTAGCGACCATCAGGGTGCCTACAATCCCTGAAATAAACAGCAGCCAACGTAGTGCTAAATCTACACCGCGTGCTTCATGTAGCGTGGTCACTACATTGTAAATACCCATCGGTACAGAAGGGTGCTTTAACTTGGCACTTTCGTCAGTTAAGTCTTTGCCTGTTACGCCATCAAATTGTTTACTTGCATAGACATTTCGATATGCAACACTTTCACCATGTAAGGCGCGTAGCTCAATTTTAGCTTGGTCTGTATTCGGTGCAATGATGCTAACGGTACTAATAGGATTAGTTTTCCATTCAGCCTGAACTGCGGTCACGATTGGTGCTAAGTTGGTCAACGGCGCAGCAACGACAGGTTGCTCTTCACGTTTAGAGCGACGATCTCCTCGACCTTCACCACGGCCCTCAGCACGATTTTCACCTGGGTTTTGCGCAGAATTGGCACGGGCTTGCTGTGGGCGTTCGCCACGTTCTTCGCGTCCTTGAGCAGATTCACGTCCTTCAGGTTTATTTTCCTGAACTAAGGCACGATTTTGTTCTTGTAAAAATTGTCCCCGGTTTTCATAAATACGTTCAATCCCCCAAGGCATGATCGTAAATAACAGCAGCAATAGGCCACTAAAGGTGATCATGATGTGGAAGGGAAGCGCAAATACTGCGGTTGCATTATGTGCATCGAGCCAAGAACGTTGTCCTTTGCCTGAACGGAAGGTAAAGAAATCTTTAAAGATTTTTTTATGAGTAATCACACCACTAATGATGGCAACTAACATCAACAGTGTCGCTATACCGACAAACCATCGCGTCCACATACGTGGCATACCATAAAGTTCGAAATGGAAACGATAGAGAAAATTACCACCACGCGTATCGCGCGGCTCAAGCACTTCACCTGTAGCACTATCAATGTAGATTTGTTTACCACCACGGCGTGCGCGAGGGTCTTCACCTTGTTCACGAACGGTAATTAATGTGGCATTTTGACGCGTATTCGGCAGCAAAATATTCCAAACACCTGCATTCGGATGATTTTGCTGTAAATAATTTAGTGCCACTTGAGTTTGTTGGACTTGTGAACTGGCTGGAACAGACTGATGCAGCTCAGGTGTCATCCAGACATTGATTTCATTTTTAAAGAAGCTTAGGGTCCCGGTCAGGAAAATTGCATACAGCAACCAACCTAAAATTAGGCTAGCCCATGTATGCAGCCAAGACATGGACTGGCGCGGTCCCTCTACTTTTGCATCAACACGCATTTTAGCTTCCCATCATCATGTAAATGGCATACAAACACACCGCAGGGATCATAATGCCTAAAGTTGCTTTGAGGGTTTTATTCACCATAAAGACCCAAATAAATGCACAGCTCCACAGGATAAATGCAATTAAAGTTGCACTCATGGCTGCACTTCCACGGTCTTCGCTAAATACATCTGCGATGACGATGGCAGAGAGCATCGCGACAACATATCCGCCCACTAAAGCGAGGGCAAAGCGATAGAAAATCATCAAGCGATAGCTCAATAGAGAGGGGGTGTCTTTACGCGTTTTAGGCAGCGCAGATGTGAGGGGGGGGCACGAGTGCCTCAGGTGGTGAGCTATTCATAAAATACTTAAGCGCTTGGAAATTGTATTAAAGTTAATCTAAATGATAACAATTATTATTAATAATTAGAATAATGTATTCACAAAATTATTGATTTTTCAGCATGCTGAGTAGAAATGGATTTAAAAAGAGGGGAATTAAAGGCGAAAAAATAGCGACCGGAGTCGCTATTTTAGAATGCAAGAATGCTTAATTGTCTACATTATTGCTCTTGTTGAATGCCTGCAACCAACCAGTCTTGATCAGAACCCGCAGGTTTAACAAAATGCCATACTTCAGCAAATGGCTGTGGCAGGCTATTTAAGTCTTCACTTACCGTACCTGTAAAACGCACACTTACAACGTATTGACCATTTTCGTTAGCAGAATCGACCACCATAGCATTTAAGTTAGAAAACTCAGCAACGTCTTCATCTTTATTCGCCATAATGTCGTTATACATAGACTGGTATAGGTCAGGCGTTAAGTAACGCTGAATTTCAGAAATGTTGCTTGCCGTATTCATCGATTGAATGTGGTTGAAACGCTGACGCGCAACACGTAAGAATGTTGCTGGTTCTGTACCGTCAGGCAATTGATTACCGCTATTAGTATAAGCGGCACCAAAAGGCGCATTCGTTGCTGCAGCTGCACCAAATGGAGCATTTGAAGCTGCTGAATTACCGCCTACAGAATTACCAAAAATATTCGTATTGTCATTACCTGCACGAGGTGCAGCATTTTGCTGGCCAAACGGTGCATTGTTTGCACCGCTGTTTGGCGCATACGGATTGTTAGCGGCTAGTTTTTTTTTTGCGCCCATCTTACGGAAAATGAAGAAGGCAACAGCAGCGGCAAGTAAAATCCAGATCCAGCCTGGAATACCACCTTTCTCTTCCTGTTGTTGAGCTTGCGCTTCAGAAGCTGCTTGACCGTTATTGTCATCGGCCATCGCATTTGCAGCGACTGCACCAATTGCAGCACCAGCCACACCAGCTGCAACCATTCCGCCCACATTCGAGCCAGATTTAGCTGGAGCGCCAGCAGTTGCAGGCTGTTGAACAGGAGCAGATTGACGAGGTTGCTGATAAGACTGAGTTGGAGCAGCTTGACGGCTCATACCATGGCTTTTACCACCGCCGGCACGTTTCGCTTCTGCAATCGGCGCTACCAAAAGGGCTGCTGTTAAAAGAGCAGTCATCAAACCACGCTGTCGAACTTCCATCAAATTTTCCTATATCTATATAAAATTAAAATAGCCATCTAGTTATGCCGCCATTTGTACTGAATTTCAATAGAACATCGGTAAAAAATTGAAAATTCATTCAAAATAAACGATTCAACGTGACTAAGACTCATCGGTAAGTGTAATTGCCTGACTCAACGCCTCATGTAAACGTGCGACAGAAATAATCTCTACACCTGAAATAGGTTTTTGCGGTGCATTCCCACGCGGTAAAATAATAGTTTTAAAACCATGCTTAATGGCTTCTTTGAGCCGTTCTTGTCCATTGGGTACAGGGCGGATTTCGCCTGAAAGGCCGACTTCACCAAATACTGCCAAATGCTGTGGCAGGGCTTTAGCTCTTAAGCTAGAGGCGCAGGCTAAAAGTACCGCAAGGTCAGAACCTGTTTCTGTGATTTTTAAACCACCCACGACATTGACATAAACATCTTGTCCTGCAGTTTGTACGCCACCATGACGGTGCATAACGGCTAAAAGCATGTTTAAACGGTTTTGTTCTAAACCTAAGGCCACGCGTCGAGGTTGTCCGTGCGCATCATCTACCAAAGCCTGAACTTCAACCAAAAGTGGACGTGTACCTTCACGGCTAATCATGACAATGGAACCCGGAATGGCTTCATCATAACGACTAAGGAAAATGGCGGAAGGGTTTGATACCTCGCGCAGACCTTTATCAGTCATGCCAAATACACCAAGCTCGTTGACCGCACCAAAACGGTTTTTCACCGCCCGAATCATACGGAAGCGCGAGTCAGACTGACCTTCAAAATACAAAACACAATCGACCATGTGCTCAAGCACGCGAGGGCCTGCCAAAGAACCTTCTTTCGTTACGTGACCGACAATAAACAATGCTGTGCCACTATTTTTGGCAAAGCGGGTCAGGAGTGCAGCCGATTCACGAATTTGGGAAACACCGCCCGGCGCAGACTGGAGTGTCTCGGTGTATAGAGTTTGGATCGAATCTAAAATGGCAACGGCAGGGCGTTCATGTGCCAAAACTTCACAAATACGCTCGACACAGGTTTCTGCCATGACTTTGAGTTGATCGGTCGGCAAATCTAGGCGCTGGGCACGTAGAGCCACTTGAGACAAAGATTCCTCACCAGTGACATATAAGGCAGAACTTTTACTCGCCGCCATATAGGTTGCGGTTTGTAGCAAAATAGTGGATTTACCAATGCCGGGGTCACCACCAATCAGCACAACTGAACCTGTGACCAGTCCACCACCGAGCACACGGTCAAATTCACCAATACCTGTTGCCATTCGAGTTTCATGCGAAACGGAAACTTGATTTAAGGTAGTCACAGCAGCAGCTTGACCTGCATAGCCACCGCCCATTTTCGGCTGTGCACGGTGTGTAACGGCGGGAGCAATACTGACTTCGACTAATGAATTCCATTCACCACATTCGGTACATTGACCGGCCCATTTGGGATGATCAGCACCACATTGTTCACATCGATAGACACTTTTTGCTTTCGCCATAATATTTACTGTGCACAAACTCAAATTGAGTCACAGCATAGCGGTGAATACATCGAAAAACCAAGTTTTTATCGCATGAAATGACTGATGAAGGTCAATTGATGTCGTTTTATTTTCAAGAGCTGCACTTTTTTACATAGTAAGCACTTTATAATAGCGCATTATATTTTTTGAAATGGGTCACCACATGACTGAACTATTACGACATATCGATGCCATCGCACGTGAAAAAAATCGTGATGTGTTATTTGTGCATTTTGAAGAATATGATCATCAACATCCTGAAAAAAATACGGTGCGTAATGATGTTATGCACTGGTTTGACCTGCAAAATATAGACTATTTCCCTTGTATGGGGCTAGAAGGTGAGTCTTTAATCGATAGTTATACAGGTGATTTATACCTTGACGTGCCTTTTGATGAAAGCAGCCCTGCATATAAAACCCTCAGTGAATACCTTGAAGATGAACAAGGGAACATGAAAATTCAGGGGGTATTGTTCTTTTCTTTATCTTTGGAAATTGCCCTAGAAATCGAAGCTGATCTGATGGAAGCCAGTGCTGTAGATTCTGAATATGCTGAAAATGAGTTTGGTGACCAATTTGGTGAAGGCTTTATTGAAGATTCTGAATTAGATCCAAAAGATGAAGCGGCCAATGAAAGCAAGACGAAAAACGACAAATTTGATGATGGTCAAATTGGCACGATTCAATAAGTAAATATTGATTTTCAGTCCGAATAAAAAAGCCACGTGAATTCACGTGGCTTTTTGTTTAGCAGGGGATTAGTACAATTCACCTGATTTACGACGTTCAATAAAATCTTTCGATTCTTTTACAATGATGCCTGAGAGCAATAACAGTGCAATACAGTTTGGTGCAGCCATCAAACCGTTAAAGGTATCGGCAAATAGCCAAACGAGATCAAGTGTTACGACACAGCCGACAAAGACTGATGCGATGTAAATTAAGCGATAAATCATTACTGATTTTTCACCTAACAGGTAAGTACAGCATTTTTCACCATAATAGCTCCAACCCAGAATGGTTGAATAAGCGAAGAAAATAATACCGAAAGTCACGACCCAACCACCGAAGCCCGGAAGTAGTTTGTCAAAAACACTGATCGTTAATACTGCACCCGTTTGATCACCAAAGCTTTGTCCTGCCATGATGAAGCCCATCACCAGTACGATACCTGTAATTGAGCAAACAATGATGGTGTCTAAGAACGTACCTGTCATAGAGACAAGACCTTGACGTGCTGGGTGGTCAGTTTTTGCAGCCGCAGCGGCAATAGGTGCTGAGCCCATACCTGCTTCATTAGAGAATACACCACGTGCCACACCATAACGAATCGCAGCACCAATCGCACCACCCGCAGCAGCTTCGCCCGTAAATGCATAGCTAAAGATCATTTTTAGTGCAGGGATCACCAATTCAAGGTTGGTGAAAATAATGATTAAGCCACCCAATACATAACCTACCGCCATGATTGGAACAATAAATGAAGAGGCTTTTGAAATGGATTTGATGCCGCCTAAAATAACGAGGGCAGAGAATATGGTGATGACGATGGCAGTGGTGAGTGTGCTGATCCCTAAGCTGTTTTGCACAGCAAGCGCGACAGTGTTGGACTGTACTGAGCTACCAATACCAAAGGATGCCAAAGTACCAAATAGGGCAAATACCACTGCCAACCATTTCCACTTAGGCCCAAGTCCACGTTCGATGTAATACATCGGACCACCGTTCATTTCGCCATTTTCATTTTTATGACGAAACTTTACAGCAAGTACACCTTCACCATATTTGGTTGCCATACCAAAGAGCGCGGTTATCCACATCCAAAACACTGCGCCCGGACCACCGAGCACACAAGCGGTGGCTACACCGGCAATATTACCTGTACCAATGGTGGCAGAAAGTGCGGTCATAAGTGAGGCGAAATGAGAAATATCGCCATCATGTTGATTTGCTTTAGGATGCTTGCCAAAGACTTGTTTGAATGCGAAAGGCAACATGCGAAATTGCCAGAAAAGTAGTCGGAAGGTGAGGAATACACCTGTTCCAACAATGAGGACCAACATGTATGGACCCCAGACCCATCCACTGAGTGTTTCCATGATATTTTGAATTTCTTGCATAGTATCTTCTTCTTATCGGCCCTGAGTGAGTGAATGCTACATTTTTGATATCTGTAGCAATTGATATGCCATTGTTAGAAACTTCCATGATTTTTGGCATAAATTTTTATCGTTGGTAAAATATTTTTTGCATAAAATTTAAGTTATTACAAGTAAATTGTTGTTTTATTGGTCGCTTTAAAATGTGAGCTGGCGCTAAGATTTTTATATATAAGAAAAATAAATTAACTTTGTCACTTAATCCGAAAATATAGATGATGAGAAATAATTTTGTATTTTCTGAAATTTTTACGTTAATTTGTCGCAATTGGAACGCGAAGTTGAATTAAATAATGTCAAATGAAATTCATGGATCGCACGCTGATAGCGGCGATTTGAAACGAAGCTTGTCCAACCGACACCTGCAATTGATTGCGATTGGTGGTGCGATTGGTACAGGTTTATTTATGGGGTCAGGAAAGACCATCAGTTTAGCTGGTCCGTCCATCCTTATTATCTATATGATTATTGGTTTTATGGTTTTCCTCGTCATGCGTGCATTAGGCGAGTTATTACTATCAAATCTTGAATATAAATCTTTTATCGATTTTGCAACCGACTTAATCGGCCCGTGGGCAGGCTATTTTGTGGGTTGGACCTATTGGCTGTGCTGGATCACTATAGGGATTGCTGATTTATCGGCCATCATTTATTACCTGCAATTCTTTAATGGAGGTAACCCGTTCTCGCCCGAAGAAGGGGTGATGATCAGTGTTGCCGCCATTGTATTTATCATGGGTTTAAACCTTGTTACGGTTAAACTTTTTGGTGAATTAGAGTTCTGGTTTGCACTGATTAAGATTATTGCAATCGTGGTGCTTATTGGTGTCGGTCTTTGGATGATCTTTACCGGTTTTACCTCATCGACAGGTGAAATCGCATCATTCACACATTTATGGTCACATGGTGGTCTATTCCCAACAGGAGTAACTGGTTTCTTGGCAGGTTTCCAGATCGCCATTTTTGCCTTTGTCGGCGTAGAACTCGTTGGTACTACGGCAGCAGAAACCAAAGATCCAGAACACAACTTGCCTAAAGCTGTAAACTCGATTCCGATTCGTATCATTATTTTCTATGTGCTTGCACTTGTGATTGTGATGTCCGTTACGCCATGGAATGCCATTGACCCAAGCATTTCACCATTCGTGAACTTGTTTAGCCAAGCCGGTATTGCTGCTGCTGCGATTATTATGAACTTGGTTGTGTTGTCATCAGTTATGTCATCGATGAATAGTGGTGTGTTCTCGACTTCACGTATGTTGTTTGGTTTATCTCGTGAAGAGCAAGGTCCAAAAGCGTTCGGTCGTTTAAACTCACGTGCAGTTCCTGCAAATGCGTTATATTTCTCGGCAGTTTGTTTACTGTTGGGTGCTGCATTACAGTATTTCGTACCGAACACGGTTGAAGCCTTCACTTTAGCAACCACACTGTCTACGATTTTATTTATCTGCGTATGGCTCATGATTATCTGGAGCTATATCATTTACTATAAAACTCGTCCTGAGTTACATGCGAAGTCAACCTTTAAATTACCAGGTGGCTTATATACTTGCTGGCTTGTGATTATCTTCTTCATCGGCATGATTTATGTTTTGTCATTAGAAGCAGATACCATGAAAGCGCTCATGGTGAGCCCAATTTGGTTCATCATTTTGATTATTGGTTATTTCGGTTTTTATAAGAAAAAGCACCATTAATTTACATTTTTGAACGGATGTAAAAACATAAAAAGCTGCTCCTGATGGGGCAGCTTTTTTATTTGAATATGGATTTAATTTACACTAATACACAGTATTCATTAGTGCTAATAGAAGTATAAAACAGCATTCAAATTGATAAGCTATTTCAGTGAAATCAATAGCCTGATCGGTATAGAAAAATACACAAATGTGGTTTGAAAACAGCACCATCAAATTTTGCTTAAATTTAGTGCAGAATGGCAAAAAGCTCACTTGGAATTACAGGGCTTTTCTTTTATCCGCGGGTTGATCACGTTATACTCGGAAAAATCTTTTCATTAGGTACGTTTATGTATCGTTTTATGAATTATAAAATTATTGTATTAGCAAGTGCTGTGCTGCTGACCGCTTGTGGTCAGTCTGGTGCATTGCATTTACCTTCAGATGCAAATGCAGATAAGCGCGCAAAATATCTGATTTATCCAGATACGCCTGCACAGCAAAAGCAGGAAAAACAAGCGGCTCCTGTTGCAACTGAATCGGAATCTTCAAATTCTAACCCTACACCTTAATGCTTTTATAGAAAGGATACTTTCATGAGTTTCACCCGTACGAATGGGGTATTGCATGCAGAGCAATGTTCTTTACAACAGCTTGCACAGCAATATGGCACACCGCTTTATGTTTATTCAAAAGCTACTTTTGAAAAGCATTATTCAGATATGGATCGTGCATTTAGCTTTATCGACCATCAAATTTGTTTTGCGGTAAAGTCAAACTCTAATCTTGCGGTGTTAAACGTACTTGCCAAGCAGGGCGCTGGTTTTGATATTGTGACGGGTGGTGAACTCGCACGTGTATTAAAAGCCGGTGGTGAAGCTTCTAAAATTGTATTCTCAGGTTTAGGTAAAACTGAAGCCGATATCCAAAAAGCGTTGGACGTGGGTATTGCATGTTTTAACGTTGAATCACATGCAGAGCTTGATCGAATCCAAAAAGTGGCTGCTGCAATGGGTAAGAAAGCACCGATTTCATTGCGTGTAAATCCAGATGTGGATGCCAAAACGCATCCTTATATCTCTACGGGTTTAAAAGAAAACAAATTCGGTATTCCTTCTGACAGCGTTTTTGACACTTACGCGTATGCGGCTTCGTTGCCAAATCTTGAGATTATCGGGATTGATTGCCATATCGGCTCACAGTTGACTGAAACTCAGCCTTTTGTTGATGCACTTGATCGTGTCATTGTGATGATCAATCAACTGAAAGAGATGGGTATTCATCTAAAACATATCGATATCGGTGGTGGCTTAGGCGTAACGTACAAAGACGAAGTTCCGCCAACCGTTGAAGAATATGCTCAGGCAATGCGTCCAGCTTTAGAGAAATTAGGCCTTAAGGTGTATATGGAACCGGGGCGTAGTATTTCTGCAAATGCAGGTGTGTTGTTAACCAAAGTTGATTTACTCAAACCGACCAATCATCGTAATTTTGCGATTATTGATGCTGCAATGAATGACTTAATACGTCCCGCTTTATATGAAGCATGGATGGATATTCAGGAAGTAACACCTCGTACAGATACAGAAAAGAAAGACTGGGATGTTGTTGGTGCGATTTGCGAAACCGGTGATTTCCTCGGTAAGCAACGTCAGTTGGCGATTCAAGAAAATGACGTGCTTGCAGTATTGGGTGCAGGTGCTTATGGTTTTGTCATGAGCTCAAACTACAACAGCCGCGGACGTGCTGCTGAAGTAATGGTTGACGGTGATCAGTCTCATTTGATTCGTGAGCGTGAAACCATCGAATCATTATGGGAACGTGAACGTTTATTGCCTTAAGGAGAAATTCGAGATGTTATTAGAATTTACCAAAATGCATGGCCTTGGCAATGACTTTATGGTGGTCGATCTGATTAGCCAACGGGCTTATTTAGATACAGTGACGATTCAGCGTTTGGCCGACCGTCATTTTGGTATTGGTTTTGATCAGCTTTTGATTGTAGAACCACCAGATTTACCCAACGTCGATTTTAAATACCGTATTTTTAATGCAGATGGTTCTGAAGTTGAACAATGCGGTAATGGCGTACGTTGTTTTGCGCGCTTTGTGCATGAACGTAAGTTGACCAGCAAAACCAAAATCAAAGTACAAACCAAGTCAGGTATCGTAGAGCCTGAATTAGGTGCAAATGGTTGGGTGCGCGTTAACATGGGTTATCCTCGCTTTTTGCCGCATGAAATTCCATTTATTGCGGAAGAGCCTGAAAACTTATACGACATTGCATTGGCGAATAATGAACAACTCACCATTGATGTGGTGAGTATGGGTAATCCGCATGCAGTGACGATCGTTCCTGATGTCATTACCGCAGACGTTGCTAAAATTGGTCCACAAGTCGAATCGCATGAGCGTTTTCCACAGCGAGTAAATGCTGGCTTTATGCAAATTGTGGATGAGAAACATGCACGCTTACGTGTATTTGAACGTGGTGTCGGTGAAACGATGGCCTGTGGTACAGGTGCTTGTGCAGCGGCAGTATCAGGTATGCGTCGTGGCTTATTAGCCAATTCGGTCGAAATAGAGTTGGCAGGTGGTAAGCTGCAAATTGAGTGGCAAGAAGGTGGTGTGGTCTGGATGACCGGACCAACCGCAACAGTTTACGAAGGACGCTTAGACTTAAGTTACTTCCAAGGTTAAACTCCAAGCCCTGATTCATTCAGGGCTTTTTTCACAAAATAAAAAGTGAATAAAAAATTATAATTCAATGGGATTGGAATCAACATGGAACAAATAAACGAAGAAATAAAAGAAGAAATCTTAGAGCAACTTTTTCATAAAGCCTTACATGAACCCGCGTATCGCCCAGAATTTTTAGCTCAGTTATTGGCAGCCAAAGTGTATTGTGTGGGAACAACAGGGGGACGTGATTCACGTATTGCCGAAGATTTGATCTTGGATGAAGGTGACAGTGTTCAATTGAAATCATGGGAAGATGAGACTTATGATTGCGTCATCCCATTTTTTACGTCCTTGGAAAAAATGCGGTTGGCAATATCTGAAGAGGAGTCGTATATCCGGCTACCAACCAAGGCATTATTTGAAATGACCATGGGGGCAAGGCTTGTATTGAATCCACAATCACCTGATGCGACGAAGGACTTTGTACCAGAAGAAATTCAACATTTGCTGAACGGGCAGTATATTCAGCCCTCAGAAAACTATGAAGTTACGGAAGATACGGAAGTTTTAATTGGTCAGCCGGCGGAATATCCGCAGTTTATGATTGATCAATTAAGCATTTTTTTCGGCACAGAGCGTGTGGTAAAAGCTGCTTATTTAGCGCAAATGCTGAATCAAGCTCGAGATGATTCACCGACTTTGTTGATCGGATTAGATTTAGAAGCAGGATTATCTGAACAACAAATTCAAGAATTGCACAGTAAAATTGGTCGTATCACACAGGATAGTTTAAAAGAGCAATGCCCAGTGGATCTGATCCATGTCAATCCACACAGTGCGGATGGTGTAGAAGGGTATTTGCTTAATGAAACGCAAGCTTTTTACCAACGTGTTGATGGTAAGCCTAAGGGGTTCTTTGCTAGACTCTTTTCATAAAACAGATATGTAAGATCGCTTTAGAGAACGTACCACAACGCTAAAGCACATGTTGAAATGGGAGAAGACAGGTGACGATGGATCAGAGTCAACTACTGGCTATGTGGTTGAAGGAACGTGAAATTCAAAATCAGTCTAAACATACCTTGCAAGCGTATGAGCGTGATGTCAGTGATTTTCTCCAATTTTGTACAATACGCAACTTGCCACTGCATGATGTTGAAAAGTCAGATCTGCGTGAATTTGTTGCTCATAAAGTGGAACAGTTTCAGCTCAGTCCAAGTAGTTTGCAGCGCATGTTATCTTCGATACGCCAATTTATGAAATGGGCAGAACAAGGGGATTATCTTAGTTTCAACCCCGCAGATGATTTTCAGCTCAAACGCCAATCACGTCCTTTACCTGGATTGGTCGATATTGAAACCATTAAACAAATCATGGAACAGCCTGAGCCAGAAAGTGAAACTCAACGGCAGCTTTGGATACGTGATAAAGCGATTTTGGAGCTGCTATATTCAAGTGGTTTACGTTTGGCTGAAGTGCAGGGCTTAACCATTCGAGATATTGATTTTAATCGCCAACTGTTACGTATTACGGGTAAAGGGAATAAAACGCGCATTGTACCTTTTGGTTCTAAAGCCAAAGAGGCTGTGATGCATTGGTTGCAATTATATCCTGCATGGCATGGTGATTTTGTCCCAGAAGCCCAAGTTTTTATCACTCAAAAAGGCAATCCACTGGGGGTAAGACAAATAGAAAATCGAGTTAAATTTCAAGCTCGACGTGCAGGTGTAAATGTCGATTTACATCCGCATTTATTACGACATTGCTTCGCTAGCCATATGTTGTCCAATAGCGGTGACTTGCGTGCTGTACAAGAAATGTTGGGGCATAGTAATTTAACCACTACACAAATTTATACCCATGTGGATTTTGATCGATTGGCACAAGTTTATGATCAGGCCCATCCAAGGGCACAGCATAAAGATTCGTAACAATTGCAAAAACGACTTTGGTACTCAGTGGTCTAAATTTTGCTTAAATTTATAGGCTAGATTTTACATTTTGCATCCTAAAGTGGTCTACTTCATGAAAATTAAATAAGGATGTGAAAAAATATTGGTAAAATTGACCGACATTTTGAACTATTGTCGCATTATAAAAATTCAAATTATCGGGTATAAAAATTGTCCATTATTGAATTGACGTAAGTGCTGAAGTGAAATTCGCCATTTACTAAATTGCTGTACCGTTAAAAATATATAGGCCATACCATGATTTCAGATATTCAAGAAAAATATGACCAGTTAAATGGTCAGCAAAAAGAAATTTTTGCAGGATACGGCTTACGCCAGATCAAACACTTTGTTGAAATCAGTTTGCCTGAAGTAGAAGCTGTATTGCCTGAAGGTGCGCAGCTACAAGGGATTAATGCCGATGGTAAAGTTCAGGCGTTTAATGCGGCGACGGGCCAATACTTTATTTGGATTTCGGATAAACAATGGCAGCTTACCAATAAAGCAACTGCTAAATTTGACAGTAAAGAAGATGCCCTCACCATTTGGCGTATTTTTGATTTGGCAAAGTATGAACTTATTGACCTAAGCCACATCCATCGTGACTTTTTGGAAAAACAGCCAGCCTAAACCATTGGTCAAATAAACAACTCATGGGCTATCTTCATTGGTTTTGGATGTTTAGCCCTTATATCACCCGCACCATGACATGTTGTGATGCTTATGAGCAGAGCGTTAAAGTGTCTACCTCGTTTAGTTTTAAGCTTTCAAATGAACATTTGAGATAAGCTAGTGGACGTCTTTGCAAAACTTATGATGCTAAACAAAATCTCTAAATGTAAACCCATTTTGCTGTTCAGTAATCAATTCGCTCAGTTTTGATAGCGAGAGCCTGTAAATCCAATCAGTCGTATTCTTGTTTAAGAAATTAATCTCAAAGGTTCCTTAGATTGTGTTCGTTCATTTGCCGCAAATCATTATTTTTCTTTGCTTAAAATATAAGTAAATACCGCATAGCTAGGTATTTGCATTCGAGGCTGTGAATAACTGCGTTACTACATTGCCAAGCTTGTAGTATCAGCCTCGTCGTTTCTGATGCTTGAGTTGTTCCTTGGCAGACCAATTTCTGTTTATAAATCTTCTAGCGGTAACTGGAAGCTTTGTTTGATGATTTGGCTTGGTAAATCAGTCTTTACACTGGTGATGCCATTTTTCTTGGTTAAGTGCGTAGACTGAAATTTGCGGTAACTTTCTAGGTCAGGCACCACTACTTTGAGCATTGCATCGCACTCACCCAAAATAATGTAGCACTCCATGACTTGAGGAAGTTCTTTCATCGCTTCGATAAAAGTATCGATGGTTTCAGCATCTTGCCCAGTCAACCAAATACGAGAGAATAAAATCAATTGAAAGCCAATCTTTTGTGGATCGACCACGGTGGTGTAATTCTGAATCACACCTGCTTCTTCGAGTAATTTGACCCGACGTAAACAAGAAGAAGGCGAGAGTCCAATTTCCTTGGCTAAGTCATTATTTTGCATGCGGCCATTATTTTGAAGTGCGCGAATGATATTTTTATCAATACGATCTAGTTTAACTAGAATTGACTTAGAAGATGTCTTCATAAAATAGAATATAATTCTAAAAATAATATCTATTATAGAATATTTGATATCCTATTTTAAAGCGATTCAAACATACTAATTTCACTTTCAGGACATAGAAAGGGAAAATTGAAATGTCTGTATTTGCTTTGTTTGCCTTAACGGTAATTCCCCTTATTTTCACACCAGGACCCGATATGCTTTTTATCCTGTCACAAGTGATGGGTAAGGATGCAAAAGCAGGCATGATGGCAACAGTGGGGGTGTGCTCAGGTTATTTGGTTCACTCGATTTTAGTGGCATTGGGTATTGCTGCGATTATCGTGTCATTTCCACTACTGTTTGAAACAATCCGCTGGTTGGGGATTGCTTATCTTTTATATTTGGCAACGCATTTGCTGCGTTCAGTATTTAGCAGTAAAAAATTAAGTATTGAGAAAAAGTCAGCGTCCAACCCGATTAAAAAAGGCTTTTTTACGGCTTTACTGAACCCGAAAGGAATGTTGATATATTTTGCAATTTTGCCGCAATTTATCGATAAATCAGCGAATACCGTGAGTCAAGGTTTGATTTTGTCCTTCATTTTTATTGGGCTGATTTTTGTGGTGTATTGTAGTTTAAGTGTGGTCTTTGCACGTATTACACAAAAAACTGAAATTGATGAACGCAAACAAAAGTGGGTTGATGGTACATCAGGTGGTTTGTTGGCTCTTGCTGCGACATGGTTAATTGCCAATTAAAAACAGCAAATGTAAATAGAAATAAATGCCTTAACTAAAACCTTCGTGAAAGCGGAGGTTTTTTATATGTGCTGAATATCGACACATATTAAGAACAAGAAAGAGAGAAAAACCCACCAATTAGCTTCGGAAAAGTGAAATTAGCGCTAAATTCATTATGCTTCTATCTTAAATGACAAGTTTAGATATGTTGCCGAATGTGTAGATGGAAAGCTCTATTTCAGAAAGATTGATCGAAAATTGATATTAAATCAGATCTTTTGATGAGCTAAATCAAGTAAAAAAATAATAAAAATCAATGCTTAAAAAATAACTGAATAATGCGTTTTTTTGGATAACTGAAGCATTCTTTAAAAAATGTGAACGATAAGTTCAAGGAAATTACGCTTTTTTACAGGTCTTTCGATAATTGTGACTTGACCGAAATGCCGTACACATTGCAAGATAGGGCACCTAAAAAATTTAAAGTGAAGAGTTAATATAACTTTTCTCAACATTTACATTTGCTAAAACAGCCGAGGATTACATGAAGGCTCTTGTTGCTGTAAAACGTGTGGTTGATGCCAACGTTAAAGTTCGCGTTAAGCCGGACAACAGTGGTGTTGACTTAACGAACGTTAAAATGTCAATTAACCCATTCTGTGAAATCGCAGTGGAAGAAGCGGTTCGTTTAAAAGAAAAAGGAACTGTTTCAGAAATCGTTGTTGTTTCTATTGGTCCTAAAGAAGCTCAAGAACAAATCCGTTCTTCTATGGCGCTTGGTGCAGACCGAGGTATCCTTGTTGAAGCTGACGACAGCCAGTTAGGTGCACTTGAAGTTGCAAAAATCCTAAAAGGTGTTGTAGACGCTGAACAACCTCAATTAATCCTTCTTGGTAAACAAGCAATTGATGACGACTCTAACCAAGTTGGTCAGATGCTTGGCGCGCTTTTAGGTGCTGGCCAAGGTACTTTCGCTTCTGAAGTGAAAGTTGAAGGCGATAAAGTACAAGTGACTCGTGAAATCGATGGTGGTTTACAAACTGTTGAACTTGCACTTCCAGCAATTATTACAACTGACTTACGTTTGAATGAGCCACGTTATGCTGCTCTTCCAAACATTATGAAAGCGCGTAAAAAGCCGCTTGATACTAAGTCACCTGCTGATTATGGCGTTTCACCTGCAACTAAGCTTAAAACTGTTAAAGTTGAAGCTCCTGCAGAACGTAAAGCGGGCGTACAAGTGAAGTCTGTAGACGAGCTTGTAGATAAATTGAAAAACGAAGCGAAAGTGATCTAATACAGAAGGATAAAAATCATGAGTATTTTAGTTATCGCTGAGCACGACAACAAAGCACTAAATGGTGCAACTCTTAACGTTGTTGCTGCAGCGCAAAAAATCGGTGGTGATATCACTGTATTAGTAGCTGGTTCAGGCGCTCAAGCAGTTGTAGACCAAGCAGCTAAAGTTGCGGGTGTAAGCAAAGTATTGCTTGCTGACGACGCTGCTTATGCTAATCAATTGGCTGAAAACGTTGCTAAATTAGTTGCTTCTATAGGTGCGGGTTACACTCACATCCTTGCTGCTTCTACGACAACGGGCAAAAACGTACTTCCACGTGCTGCTGCGCTACTTGACGTAAGCATGATCACTGACATCATTGCTGTTGAAGGTCCTAAAACTTTCAAACGTCCAATCTATGCAGGCAACGCGATTGCAACTGTAGAGTCTGGAGAGTCTGTTGTAGTTGCGACTGTTCGTGGTACTGCATTTGATGCTGTTGCAAGCGAAGGCGGCTCTGCTGCAGTTGAAGCTGTTGCATCTACTGGTGATGCTGGTATTTCTAAGTTCGTTTCTGAAGAAATCGTGAAATCTGAACGTCCAGAATTAACTGCTGCGCGTATTGTTGTTTCAGGCGGTCGTGGTGTTGGTTCAGGTGAAAACTATCACACTGTTCTTGATCCATTAGCGGACAAGCTTGGTGCTGCGCAAGGCGCATCTCGTGCTGCTGTTGATGCTGGTTTCGTACCAAACGATATGCAAGTGGGTCAAACAGGTAAAATCGTTGCTCCTGACTTGTACATCGCTGTAGGTATTTCAGGTGCGATTCAGCACTTGGCAGGTATGAAGGAATCTAAAGTGATCGTTGCGATCAACAAAGACGAAGAAGCGCCAATTAACTCAGTAGCTGACTACTGGTTAGTGGGTGACTTGAACACTGTAGTTCCAGAATTAGTATCTAAAATCTAATTTCTGAACGCAGTTCAAAACGCTCCTAAGCTTATGGTTTAGGGGCGTTTTTTATTGCGGAATGAATAGTCTGGTAGATCTTCTTGATCATGCTTAATTGATAAACCATATGTGAATGTACATAAATATGAATTGCACTTTTATTTTTCATATTTATGAGAGTGGTGGATTCTTAATTTAGTACTTCAAAATTCATCCGAGGTATTTTCTTATTATCAGTCTTAGACACGACTGTTGCATAAGCTAAACGTATGTTGAAACTTAAATGGTAAGTAAGCAGGAGCAATCGCTTGGTAATAGGATGGAAATTAATAAATTATAAAAAATACAAAGATTTAAAATAAAATAATCAAGACCTATTCTTCAAGCTTGAATCTTAAACTTAAAGCAAGCTTAAAGGATTGTATATTTTGTGTTAAAATTGCTTTTTTATTGAACTTGCCCTTTAGGCGGAGTCTCCCTTTGAAATTTGATTTTCAGTTACCAGTCAGTGTATTGGTGCTGATGATCTGCTGTTTACTTTTTCCTGTTTTACAAAGTATCTCTTTTCCTTTATTTGATGGAATGACTGTTACAGCAGTTGAATCGGTCCAAGCATTGTTATTGCTTTTTTTTTTGCGATTTTTACTTTTTTTTATATTCGACCACTTGAAATGCAAGATGGAAAGAAACAATTTTGGTTGTGGGCTGTTGCGTGGTGGTGGTTGCTATTTGGTCGTAGCATTAGCTGGGGGCGTGATTATTTCCCAGATGTGCCTAAACCGTATTTTCGTTTAATTTCGGTATTCATGATTGCACCTGTCGTCTTTATGCTGTTTTCGCCGTATTTACGTCAAGAAATTGCACGTAAGCTAAAAACCTTGGCTTTACCAATTTGGCCATTGGGCTTGGTGATATTGGGCTTACTTATTTCTGATGCAGTTGAGCATAGTCGAAGTCTTAGTTTTTTATTTTTGTACGATTTGGCTTATAAAGATTTCATCGAAGAAGTTTATGAGTTTCCGCTTATTTTAGGTTTGTTTTTAACAGCATACCCATGGATGCAGCAGGATCATGTGCCTCAAGAATTAGAGATCATGCAATATCATAAAGAGTGATTTTTATCACATTTATGCTTCTAAATTTGAAGCTTCAAAAAGAATTTTTTTGAACATTAAACAACCTCTATTCGTAGAGGTTTTTTTCACAGCAAATAAAATCAAAATGCTTAAAATAAATACAAAAAATCATGGTTCTAGTGCAAGATGATTGGCACAAAAATCAGGGTTTTTATGCTATACTGTCCGACTTGATTTTTGATATTGGTTCAGTATTTTTTGAACTAATTTTTACAGATTTACGATATATAAATGCGGGCAGAATTCTGCTTGTATAACAAGGAGTATGCATGAGCGTATCGGAAATTAGACCGATTGCCATTGAGGATGAACTGAAGAGCTCATATCTCGATTATGCAATGAGCGTGATTGTGTCACGTGCGTTGCCAGATGTCCGAGATGGTCTCAAACCTGTTCACCGTCGTGTGCTTTTTGCAATGCACGAATTGGGCAATGACTACAACAAAGCTTACAAAAAGTCTGCCCGTGTAGTCGGTGACGTCATCGGTAAATATCACCCACATGGTGACTTAGCTGTATACGAAACCATTGTTCGTATGGCTCAAGATTTCAGCTTACGCTATCAATTGGTTGATGGTCAGGGTAACTTCGGTTCTGTCGATGGTGACAGTGCAGCAGCAATGCGTTATACCGAAGTTCGTATGCGTAAATTAACCCACGAACTTTTAGCGGATCTTGAGAAAGATACCGTAGAGTGGGAAGACAACTACGACGGTTCTGAACGTATTCCACAAGTCATGCCAACACGTGTGCCTAACTTGTTGATTAACGGTGTAGCTGGTATTGCTGTAGGTATGGCAACCAATATGGCTCCGCATAACATGACAGAAGTCATTAATGCATGTCTTGCTTATGCCAACGATCCGCACATCAGCATTGAAGGATTAATGGAACACATTTCTGGTCCAGACTTCCCTACAGGCGGTATCATTTACGGTAAATCTGGCATTGTCGATGCGTACCGTACTGGTAAAGGCCGTTTGCATATCCGTGGTAAATATCACATTGAAGAAGACCAAAAATCGGGCCGTAGCACGATTGTCTTCACTGAAATTCCTTATCAAGTTAACAAAGCAAAAACCATTGAACGTATTGCTGAGTTGGTCAAAGAGAAAAAACTTGAAGGTATTTCTGAACTTCGTGATGAATCAGATAAAGAAGGGATGCGTATTGCAATTGACTTGAAGCGTGGTGAAAACGCTGAAGTGATTGTAAATAACCTATTCCAAAATACCCAATTAGAAAATTCATTCAGCATTAACATGGTCTGCCTCGATAATGGTCAGCCTAAGTTAATGAACTTGAAAGATATTATTGCAGCGTTTATCCGTCACCGTCAGGAAGTGGTTACACGCCGTACCATGTTCGAATTGCGTAAAGCACGTGAACGTGGACATATCTTAGAAGGTTTGACGGTTGCACTTGCAAACATCGATGCGATCATTGAAACCATCAAAACATCTGCAAACCCAAGCGAAGCACGCGAACGTTTACAAGCGGGCGAGTGGGCAGGCGGTGGTGTTGTTGCATTGCTTGAAAAAGCGGGTGCGGTATCTGTCCGACCAGATGAAATTGAAGGCGAAGATCCAGCACGTCCATTTGGTTTAACAGGTGATATTTATCGTCTGTCTCCAACCCAAGTAGGTGCGATCTTAGAACTTCGTTTACATCGCTTAACTGGTCTAGAACAAGACAAGTTACAAGCTGAATATACAGAAATTCTAGGTCAAATTGCTGAATACACTGCAATTTTGAACGATTTCAACTTATTGATGAATGTAATTAAAGAAGAATTGGCTTTAATCCTTCAACAATATGGCGATGCACGTCGTACCGATATCGTGGAATCACGTATCGACTTCTCTCGTGAAGATTTAATCCCTGAAGAGCAAATGGTACTAACTGTTTCTAAATCAGGCTATGCAAAAACTCAACCATTGTCAGACTACGCTGCACAGCGTCGTGGTGGACGTGGTAAGTCTGCAACTTCAATGAAAGAAGACGATTACATCCAGCATTTGATCGTGACTTCAAACCACGCAACAGTGCTTTGCTTTACCAATGTGGGTAAAGTTTATCGTTTGAAAGTGTATGAAGTACCTCAAGCATCTCGTGGTGCGAAAGGTCGTCCGATGGTGAACTTATTGCCATTGGATGAAAACGAAACCATCACCGCTATTTTACCTGTGGTTGATGCGCCGAAGAAATTTAAAGAACGCTTGGCTGACTTTAAAGCATTTGTAAAAGCCAATAGTGCACAGCTACAAACCAATGAAGTGATTAATAGTCATTTTGCTGGTTTAGAAGCTGCACTTGCTGAGACTGAAGACGGTGCAGATGACTTGTCTGATGCATTACGTGTTCAATTGAAACAGTTGGGCTTAGAGCTTTCTACCACTGATCTTGATGATGAAATCATCAATGACTTTGCACAGCAAGCAGAAGCCGTTCGTAAAAACTTCTATGTATTCATGGCGACTGAATACGGTACGATTAAACGTGTTGAACTAGAACAATTCTCGAATGTTCGTTCTAACGGTCTACGAGCGATTGAACTCAATGGTGATGACACCTTAATCGGTGTCGCCATTACCGACGGCGAACAACAAATCATGTTGTTCTCAAACGAAGGTAAAGCCATTCGTTTTGCCGAAACTGACGTGCGATCAATGGGTCGTTCTGCCAAAGGTGTTCGTGGTATGCGCGTGACCATTGGTGCGGCTGCTCAAGCTGAAGATGCTGAGGATGCGGATGTCGAGTCTGATGATGAAGATAACTCTGATTCAGCTCTCATTAGCCGTATTGTGTCATTGGTGGTTGTTCCTGAAACCGGTGAAGTACTTTGTGCTTCAGCTAATGGTTATGGTAAGCGTACACCAGTAGATGACTTCCCAACCAAGAAACGTGGCGGTAAAGGTGTTATTGCAATCAAAACATCTGAACGTAACGGTGAACTTGTTGGTGCGGTAGCCATTGATGCGTCTAAAGAGCTAATGTTAATTTCAGATGGTGGTACGCTGGTTCGTACACGCGCATCTGAAGTGGCACAAACAGGTCGTAATGCTCAAGGTGTTCGTTTGATCCGTTTAGGTGAAAGCGAAATCTTAGTCGGTGTTGTGGCGATCGAAGCAGTTGAAGAAGACGAAACTTTTGAAGAAGTGGAAGCAATCGAAACTGAGCAACTTGTAGATGACTCAACGATTATTGATCAAAATGACAATGAATCAGATCTCAATGAGCCTGAAGAAGACTAATTGAAGATTGAGAAAAGAGGGCGCTACGGCGTCCTTTTTTATAGACAGATAATTTTAGATTGATGAGTACAATATGAAATTAAAATATTTTGCAATGGCTTCACTTATTGGGCTTGGCGGCTGTGACCAAATTGGTCAAAAAGCCTTAAATGCAATCCCAGACCCAAGTGCTGAACAGACTGAAGTTGCCCAAGCTGCCTATGATCAATTACGTGAAGGCAATTTTGAAAAGTTGTATACCTACTTTGAACCAGAACTCAAAGCGAAGTTTGAACAGAATGAAAAAGAGCTGCGTAAATTTGCACGAGGTATTCCGAAACAAGATTACTCACGTAAAAATATAGTGGCTAAGCACATTGAAAAATCGACTGAAAAGCCGTCTTTATATACAGTTACTTATGAGTACGGTTATACCAATAAAAACCTTGTACAGTATGATGTAAGTTTTGATAAACCCGCAGGAAGTAACAAAATTCGAGATTTTAATATTTCAGTTTTTGGCGAAAAAAATAAATAAAATTAGGTAAAAAATAAAACAAAGCTGTAAAAAAGGACGCCTAAGCGTCCTTTTTTATGTCATCAAATTAAGCGGCATCTTTTAGATTAGAGGCATAATTTTTTTGTTTTTCAGTATCAAATTGGCCTTCCCATTTACTGATCACCAGTACCGCAAGCGCGTTACCAATCACATTCAGTACAGTACGTGCCATATCTAAAATACGGTCAATACCTGCAATGAATGCCAGACCTTCAAGTGGAATACCGACACTACCGAGAGTCGCCAGCAAGACCACGAAAGAAACGCCAGGTACACCTGCAATCCCTTTAGAGGTAATCATCAAAGTCAGGACCAGAATCACTTGTTGGGTGATTGTCAGATCAATCCCGTAAAGCTGAGCAATAAAGATAGCTGCAATACTTTGATATAGGGTCGAACCATCGAGGTTAAATGAATAGCCAATTGGAATCACGAAACTGGTAATCGGTTTCGGAGCACCATAAGCTTCCATTTTTTCCATAATACGGGGGAGGACGGTTTCAGAACTTGCAGTTGAATATGCGAGAATCAATTCATCTTTTAAGATCTTGATAATGGCCCAAACACTGAAGCCACAGAATTTAGCAACTGAACCTAATACAATGAAAATAAAGAAGAATATTGCACCATAAACTAAAACTGCGAGCTTAAGCAGTGGCACAAGAGAGCTGAAGCCGAAATTCGCAACAGTCGCTGCAATCAAGCCGAATACACCAATAGGTGCAAACATCATGATCATGTGCGTAACTTTAAACATCGTTTCAGAAACAGCGGTCAACACTTTAATTAAAGGTTGTTTTACTTCCTGATCAAGCGCACCTAAACCTACACCAAACATCACAGAGAAAAAGATGATTGGGAGCATTTGACCACTCGTCAAAGCTGCAAAAAAGTTAGATGGAATAAGTGAAAGTATTGTTTGAATCAAACCATGAGAATGTTCACTGACTTCATGTGTTGTTTCTTGATACTTTGAAATATCGACTTGCGTCAATGCAGACATATCAATGCCGGCACCAGGTTGGAATACGTTGGCTGCAACTAAACCGACTAAAATAGCAACGGTGGTAATGATTTCAAAATAAATAATTGTTTTGAAACCAAGTTTACCTAAGTTACTACCGTGACTTGTATTGGCAATACCTAAAATAAGCATCGACACAACAAGCGGAATAACGATCATCTTAATGAGGTTAATAAAAATTGAGCCCAAAGGAGTCAAAAAGTTATTAACTAAAGCATCACGATATTCAGGAGAATAGTGTAGGAAAGCACCAACAAGTATACCTAGAATGAGAGCAATCACGATTTGCCAGGCAAGGCTCACCTTAATCTTTTTCATACATCAGCTCTTATGTCAGATTTGGGAGAAAAAAGCCCACAGTCATCCACGAACAAATGTTGCAGACAGACTGAATCCGCCATGACAAAAAGTTCTGAATAATTTGGGAGATAAATACGATAATATTTTGCAGTTTATATGAGAATACAGCCAACGATTTTGATCAAAACCAAACTGTTTGATCGATAAATTATCATTTTTAGTTGTATAAGCGATTTGATTATTAAGTTTAATTTATAGAACGAATAAAATTGAGTTATTAATGAACACTTCACAAAATCTCTGATTTGCCTAGAAAGATCGAGAAACTAGGGTCTGTTGACATTTGTTGATTAAAAAAATAGCGAGATAGTAAAATTAAATCGCCAAACCCAATTTTACACTCGCTATGCCTCGAACAATGCTAAATGATCAACACTGGTCCAAGTTACTTGCTATTTTCCGTCACTTTAATATTTATCTCAAATTAAATTTACGGAATTTTATTGAAGCGATTTTATTTCGAATTAGAACAGGCTGTCCTTGGCGTGATTTACCTCAAGAGTTTGGTAAATCAAATTCTATTTTTAAGAAATATAATCGATGGTCTAAAAATAGTAAGTTTATGAATATTTTTAAATTATTCAGCCAGCATGCTGATAAAGAGTGGATTTTTATCGATGGGAGCCATGTACGAGCGCATCAACATTCAGCCGGTATTAAGAATCAAAGTATTTCCAAAAGTATTGGTGGTAATAGTTCAAAAATACATTTAGCAATCGATTCAAATGGTAATCCTATTGAATTTATTATTTCAGATGGAACTTCACATGATATTAAGGTTGCACCTGATCTTGTATCAAAATTAGATTTAACAGAGTCAGAAATGCTATGTGCAGATAAAGGCTATGATTCAGAAAGTTTCAAAAAGAAAATTAGAGAAAGTAATACGAAAGCAAACATTCCTCGAAGATCAAATGCCAAATCTAGCAATGATGATATGGACTGGTATATGTATAAAATCAGACATTTAGTTGAAAATGCGTTTTGTAGATTAAAACAATTTAGAGGAATTGCCACAAGATACGATAAGCTAAAACGTAACTATCAAAGCGCTGTTGCTTTAGCTTGTATATTTATATGGTTGCCTCTTTAGCTCAATTTATCGGCTGTAAATGTCAACACACCCTAATTGTGAGCCTGTATTTTTCATTTTTGTATAGAAGTTTGCTTTATACTTGTGAGGCAGATAAATCAGTGAAAATTCTATAAATCACACAGATTATCCGAACTAAATTTTAACTTTATATATTTTAATAATAACCAGAGGGCTTGTACGGTGTTGAAAAAATTAGTCGTCATCATTGCTTTAATCTTACCTATAACGGCTTGTGAAAAAATCGGCGATTTCTTGATTGCAAAATTCGAATCAAGCCTGCCAAGTGAGACAAGTTCACAGCGTGCGAAGTCAGAAAAATTATTCGCAGCACTACACCAACCCCATCAAGACAGCTTTTTGGCATTGGTTGAAGAAAATGTTCGTGATGCGATGCTGGCAGATCAGGAGCTGTTCTCGCGTATGAAAAAGCTGATTCCAGCAGGTCAACCTAGCGCTGAGGCGGAAGTGATTCAGCGAATGGCAAATACTCGGCTGGGAGAAGGGGAGACCACAACGATTGTGTATAAATATGATTATCCGCAAAAAAAACTATATATGAGTGTGGTCTTTGCAGGTCATGATGGGGACGATAAAGTGAAAGGATTCTGGCTTGAAAACGCTGCAGAAAAAGAATCAGATGATTTGGTTACTGAGATCACCTCAGATGCAGATGATTTTAATACTCAAGTGGATGAAGCATCGACTGTGACGCCAACAGCATACAGTTAATAGGTGGCAGAAAGCATTAAAATTTGAGACATGCTAAGAAGCAAAGCGTTCGAGTCCATGATGAATAGGTTTGAACGCATTTCTCCTGAGATCAGACGTGTCTTACAGCACAAAAAGCTTTATCTTTTGGCAAACTTTAAACGCCAGACAGCAAGACATAAAAAAATCAGTCCAATACTTGTGAGGTAAAGCAGTTTAGGAATGACGATTGCTGTAGGTACACCCATCTGATTGAGTTGAAGGAACATCTGAATGCCTTGGGTTGATGGCAACACCTGAGCAAGTATTTGCATCCATTCAGGCATAGCTGCATGCGGCCATGCCGTTCCCGAGAGTAGAAATAGTGGAATAGAACTAAAAACGATGACATGTCCCGCACGTTCTGGCAGGTCAAGAAAGGTGGCTAAATAGAGCGTCATCGCAATAATACAACTGAGGAAGATGGGTACAGCAATGAACATGCCCAAAAAATTTCCACCCCGTGGATAGTCATTCAGCCAAAAGGTAAAACCAAATAAATAGAAGCATCCCAAAGTTCCAATGGTCAAAATACACAAGAAGATTCCAGCCAATTGTGCATAGCTCGGACGCCAAGTGGTGTTTTGTCGATAGGTCGCAATCAACATGCACAGACCCAATAAAATCGTCTGATGAATAATTAAGGGTGCAACCGCCGGAAAAATATAACTGCCATAGCCTGAAAGTGGATTAAATAATGGAATCTTATGGATAGACAAAGCTGGGCTAAAATCGGATATGTTCTGGAATTTTTCTGCATATTCGACGAGGGCATTTTCCATCGAACTGGCCAAACCTAAGCCAATTTTTTGAGTCTTTAGAAAATTTGCAGCACTGAGATATAAACCAATTCCACCGGTTTCACCACGGCGAATGCTATTTGAAAGATTACTCGGCAGCAGCAAAATCCCGTCAGCTTGCTGACTTCGGAGCATATTTTCAGCTTCCGCAAAATTACCAGTCACAGCTCGAATTTCTACATTGGGGCTATTGGCTACAGCACCAATAATCGTATTGGTGAGTATGCTTTGTTCCTCATCCACCACAATGATAGGGAGCGATTCTGCGTGTTCCGCTTGATAAGCAATGGGATAAAAAAAACTGTAAAGAAAAACAGAAAGCACTAAGGTGGTAAAAATCGAACTGTGCTTCACAATATCTTTAAAGCTTTGAATATAGTGTCTGAGCAAAGTTGATAGAAATGACACGATTTTATTCATATGATTTGCTCCTTCAGTACTTTCCGTAAAAAGAAGCTGGCAAGAACCAAATAGAACAGACAGTAAATGATCAGGGTGACAAGCGGTGTGATTGAAATGGAGATTGGGCTACCAATGACCCATTGTTCTGTTTGTAATTTGGCATAAGGCGTATAGGGAATAATATTGGCCCAGAATTTTGTAAACATCGGCGCGTTATTCAGCGGCAATGTCACCCCTGCAAAACTTAGTGATGAGCCACCATATACCGCTATAAAACCAAAGGACTTGGTGAGATCACGTGTCGCCAAAACTACAGTAGAGCTGATAAAGGCATAGGCTGTATAAAAAAACAATTGCCCGAGCAAAATGAGCAATAATGAACCCTGAACAAACCAACCTCGAAACGCGATTAGCCACAACATCCACGCCCATGTCCAAGCGGTAAAAATGAAAACATAACTGAGATTTTTAGCGATTAAAGCTTGAAAGATAGAACTTGGATTCACCCATTGATTTACAGTGCCATATTTGATTTCTTGACCAACCGAAAATGCGACACAGCAACACAGTAGTAAATGTAGAATCGCAGGAATCATGTAGGGCTCTAAATAGAACT
Organism: Acinetobacter sp. YH12138; assembly: GCF_015218525.1. Lineage (NCBI taxonomy): Bacteria > Pseudomonadati > Pseudomonadota > Gammaproteobacteria > Moraxellales > Moraxellaceae > Acinetobacter > Acinetobacter sp. YH12138. The sequence continues at coordinate 989,194 of NZ_CP048670.1, forward strand.
CGTAATTTAAACCAGGATTATATAAGGGTGAAATTTTGACATTGGGTGTCGGTGCATCGAGGTAGGGGATAGTATTTTCTAAATACTGATGACCACTAAAATCGGCCATGGCTTGCAATGTACTTAGCAGCATGGCTGATGAAATACTATTGCCGACACTAAAATAGCTTTGGTTATAGGCAATGCTGATTTCTGCATCTTTTGCTTGAACCAGTCGTTGCTCTGCACCAGCAGGAATATGAATATAGCCCCAAATTTGAGTCTGATTTAAAAGCTTTTCAGCATCGTCCATACTAGGTGTAATGGTGGCTACTTTTAAAGTATGGTTGAGCTGCGCAAAATGAGTAATGTTACGACTTAAACTGCTTTGATCTTGGTCTATGATCGCGATGGGTAAATGATCTGGTTTGCCTTGAGCAAACATATTGGTAAAAAGCAAAATCACAAGGGCAGGGGCAAGTGTGACCATACACAAGTCCCATTTATGCTGCATCAAATAGCTAAACTCACGCAGAATGCCCCTAAACATTATTTACGCTCTTCAATTTTAAACAAAACGCTCATACCCACTTTTAAGTCAGCAATCGGCTGAGCGGGTTTCAGTTGGATTTTAAAACTACGAATGTCATAGCCGCCCGTTTGCCGCGTGGTTTTAATCGTTGCAAATTCACCTTCGGCTTCTATGTGATCAATTTTAAACTCGGCAGATTTGTTTAGCGCCGGTATAAATCCTTGCATGGTCTTGAGTTGATACACTTGAGCATACTGGTCTTCACGTACATTTAAGCTAATCCATAAGCTATCATCTTGAATCAGGCTTACAACGGGCACACCCATTGCAACTAATTCTGAAACTTTGCCATAGGTTTTTGAAATAGTGCCATTGGACGGTGCAAATAACTTGGTTTCAGCCTCAAGTGCATTGGCTTCAGCCAACGCGGCTTGCGCAATCTTGACTTGGGCATCTGCCGAGCTTTGTTGTTGTGGTGTACTGCCACGTTTTGCACGCGCATATTGTTGATAAGACGCTTCTGTCATTTGTGCAGCAGACACTGCGGCAGCTTGCATTTCATCACGGCGTTGTCGTGAAATGACACCTTCTTTATAAAGGTTTTGACCACGTTGGTAGGTGGTTTGCGCCAATTGTCGCTGTGCTTTTAGACTTTGCCAATTGGCATATAAACTATCAATATTTTCTTGTTGAGAGCCGCGTTCAGCTGTGGATTGCAATGCTTGGGCAGATTGGAGTGCAGCTAAAGCCTGTTGTTTCTTTGCATCGACTTCAGGACTGGTTAAACGAACCAGCGCTTGACCCGCTTGTACTTTTTCACCGTCATGCACATATATTTCTTCGATACGGCTAGGTACTTTGGTACTAATGTGGATGGTTTCAGCCTCAACTCGACCTTGTAATTCAACCTGTTTGGGCTGATAACTTTTCCATAAGCCAAATGCAATCAATGCCAAAAGCAGAACCAAGACGATGCCAATCCCGAACTTGATCAAAGTAGATTTATTGCGACTTTGCACTGAGGTATTTTTCGTTTCTGCATCGGTATTGGTCGCCACTTTTTCTTGAGTATCCTCAGCAGTATTTGCTGTAGATGAAACGTCTGAACTCGAGACATTGGATTGGGATGTTTCACCTTTCGCAGAGGCATCTTCTTGGTGATCAGTTGAATCCTGATTCATGTGCATTTCCCCAGTCTAAGTTTAACGGATGTAATCGGTGTGTGATTGATTGATATAGCTTTGGAACTGGTCAATGCTCCCGTGACTTTGTAGCAATGTTGCAAGTGACATCACGTATTTATAAGCATTGAGTGCCATTTCACTTTGTAGCCCGCTCAGTGCATTTTGTGCATCAATCACTTGTGTGGCTGTTCCCATATCTTCTTTAAATGAAAGCTGTTGAATTCTTAAATTTTCTTGAGCAGCTTTTAGGTTTTGCTGCAACAACAGGTGACTTTGTTGAGCGCTGGTGACTTCATTAAATGAGCTATAAATCAGGCTTTCAATTTCTTGTTTGGTACGCTCAGTCATTAACTCAGATGCATAGCGTTGAAGTTCAGCAGCTTGTACGGATTTGTTTTTATCAATACCTGAAAATAAGTTGTAGCGAGCGGCAACACCAACGATCCAGTTTTGTTTATCGTCGAGACTATATTCGCCAAATGCAAAGACGTTGGGTTTTTTTGCTGCGCTTTGGGCTTTCACATTGGCACCGGCCAATTGACTGTCCAATTGCATTTTACGCACCAAACTAGACTGATCCTGATAACTTTTTAGTAAGGCGGTTATATTTTGATTGTGTTGCTGATTGATAAATAATGGCGTTGAAAGATCAGTAATTTGGCTGCTTTGCATTAAGTTGTTTAACTTAAATAAGCTAGAGCGAAGATTCGCTTCAGTATTTTGAAAAGTTCTGAGTGCATTATTCTTTGCCACTTCAAATTGCATACGCTGGCCTTTGCTAATAAAACCCTGTTGTTCCATTTTGAGTGCATTGGCATAGTGTTGTTGCATCGCATTTAAATTGAAGCGGCTGCTTTCGACTAATTTTTTTTGTAATTGAGCATTGAAGTAGGCTTGGATTAATTCAAAACGTTGCACATCTTGTTGTTGTTCACTGCTTATCGCGCTGCGTTTGGCTTGGATATTGGCAATTTCCTTGGCGCTAGACGTTAACCCACCGGTATACAGCGGCATCATTACGGAAACGGTAGGGCGGATCACTTGATCATCTAAGACCACTTGGGAAGAATCTGGAATTAATCCGACACCATCACGGATTGGCTGTTGCAGACTGTCTTTTAATGGGTATGCCAAATCACTCGGTAAGCTTTCATCAATTTTATTATTAATGCCATTACTCAGCGTTTGTTCTAAGTTGTTTTTTAAGGCACCGAGAGGAATATCGAGTTCATTATGAAAGGCATAGGCACGGACGTTTAAATCCACACGAGGTAAACCAAGCCCTTTAATGGCCTGAGCTTGAAGTTCGGCAGATTGTTGTAGTGCTTGGTTGGCCTGAGTACTATACGAACTAGTGAGTAGACTTTGTTCTGCTTGGCTATAACTGATACTTTGCGCAAGTACCGTGGGGCTAAAAAAGCCACTGAAACAACCAAGGCCAAGCAGTAAACCTGAACGAAATGTATGTTTAATTTTTATAGAATAATCTGTTCGAGGTAAAGGCATAAAAACACACTCACAGCTAGGATGGGTTCATTATAGTCATTGTGATGAAGTTGGGTAAATTCACTAAGTTGTTGTATTGTTTCATATACATATGTAAATAAATTTTATCTTTGTAGCGCACATCATTTTTCTCACATCAAGACCTTAAATTAGCATCAATTCAAGGGATAAAAAATATCAGTAAATCTAATAATTTGAATTAAGAAGAATTAATTTTGATCTTTATTGAAATTTTGACTTCAAATGTCAGACAGCATTGGAATATTTTCAGCTTTAACTACTGCAAGCACGCGTCAGATATGGTTAAATGCCATCATTTTATTGTGTTTCACTTTGAAAGGAAAACTCATGCGCGCGTACAACTTCTGTGCTGGTCCTGCTGCATTACCCACTGCCGTTTTAGAAAAAGCTCAAGCTGAAATGCTTGACTGGCAAGGCAAAGGCCTTTCGATCATGGAAATGAGCCACCGTAGTAAAGACTATGTTGCTGTGGCAGAGAAAGCAGAAGCTGATCTTCGTAAGCTGATGAATATTCCAGACAACTATAAAGTGTTATTCCTTCAAGGTGGCGCATCACTTCAATTCTCTGCGATCCCATTAAACCTATTGGGTAAAAACAGCAAAGCAGACTATATCCACACGGGTATTTGGTCTGAAAAAGCGTTGAAAGAAGCACAGCGTTATGGCGACATTAATGTCGTTGAAGCGGGTACCACCATTGACGGTAAACTTGCGATTACTGATCAAAGCACTTGGAACTTATCTGATGATGCGGCTTATGTGCATTATGCAGATAATGAAACTATTGGCGGTCTTCAGTTTGCCAATATTCCTGAAACAGACAAACCATTGGTTGCCGATTTTTCATCAAGCATTTTATCTGCACCATTAGACGTATCTAAGTTCGGTTTAATCTATGCAGGCGCTCAGAAAAATATTGGCCCTGCTGGTTTAACTTTGGTGATTATTCGTGATGATTTATTGGATCAAGCGAAAGCAGATATTCCAAGTATCTTGAAATATTCAGCTCAAGCGAAAAATGGTTCAATGGTGAATACACCATCAACTTATGCATGGTACTTATCTGGCCTCGTTTTTGAATGGTTACTTGAGCAGGGCGGTGTAGACGCAATTTATAAAGCGAATATGGCAAAAGCTGAATTGCTTTATGGTTATATCGATTCAAGCGATTTTTATGCAAATCCAATTGCAAAAGAATTCCGTTCAATAATGAACGTACCATTCACTTTGGCGAATCCAGATTTGGAAAAACAATTCTTGAAAGAAGCTGAAGAAAACCACTTGCTTAATTTAGCCGGTCACCGTTCAGTGGGTGGTATGCGTGCAAGTATTTATAATGCTGTTCCGCTAGAAGGTGTTCAAGCACTGGTTAACTTTATGGATGACTTTGCAAAACGCAACGCATAATTGTAAAGGCATAAAAAAACCGGCAAATGCCGGTTTTTTTATTGAATAGATTAAAAAATAAAAGTATGTAAAACGTATGCACAAATCAGCATACCTAACATAAAAAATAAGCAGGACATTGGCTCGATTTGATATCGAGATTCCATGTGATGGTCAACTTGTGATAAGTTTTCTTCTTGCACGACTTTCATAGATATTCTTTCCGATCTATTTATCGTTAATTACTATTTCTTAAACGCATTTTTAACATAATTATTTGATTAAATAAAGTACTATCTGTCATAAACTTACTAAACTATTTAGTTTATTTAAAAATAAGCAACTGAATTGATAAATTTAGTTTCATAAATTTCCTATCTTATTTATTTATATTAGATTTTTATATTTTATCCTTTGCAGATGGATTTATTTAGCAGCATTATTTTGAATTTAATATTGTGGATAAGTTATTTAAATTTGAATTTAAAAATAGAATATATTGACTGGTTTATGGATAAGAAATATTCAATCATTTAAATATTCAGCGAATACACATGATTAGCGAGAAATAAAAAAACCGCACTGAGGCGGCTTTTTTTATTTGAAATAGGGTTTTTGAATTTAAATTAGGCAGATTTCGCGTAAATATTGGCTTGTATCCACAGGTTGCCACGAATATATTGCCCAACATTGAAATCTTTATGCGCCGGATTTCGTGTTGCAACACGAACAATCACCGCTTCTTGGTTTTCTTCGTGGATTAAGGTCACATCATACAGCGTATAGTCTTGCTCTTTAAATTGCATGGCAGTTTTGCCAACTATATGCCCTTGGAACCATGCTTCATCTTCTTGTCCAAGATTTTCACCATATAGGTATGCAACCATTTTAGAAAAATCGACTGTGACTGGTGCTTTGTCATCTTCAGACTTCGGTTGCCACGCTTTAATCTGTTCGTGTAAGTCTGCAGGGGCAACACCATTATTTGCTGCCAAGATATCGTTTAAAGCACGATGATGTTTAATCGACGCGGGATCATCGACGACCAATTGTTCATGTTCGGCAACAGGTTCTAGCTCATATGCCCATGCATTAAGTTGCACGCTATACGATGAATCTTTTTCATATTGATTGTGGTTGACACTGTACAGACAGTCAAAGGCATACACACTGGTATTCGCACCCAGATCAAGGCAGAGCACCGCTTGTGTATTAGATTTGCAGGTAATAATTCGCTCAATAGTTGCTTTGGTTTTATATGGACTATCAAAGCTTGGAAAAGCCGTTTTTACCGCTTTAGGTTTATTATTTTCAACAGCAATGACCTGACACAATTGAATACTGGCTTTGGCAGGCCCTTGAATGAGCCAGGTACTTTGATCCATATCAGATTCTTGTGCACATAAGCCCATCGGCATAATGGGTGCATCCAATGCCTGACCCAGCCAAACTGGTACATCCGTTGTCGGGTTGCCTGTAAGCAAATTCCAATGTTCAACATGACTACCAAAAGTTTGATCTTCAATAGTGATAATTTCAGGGCTATTTTGTTTTTTCATATGCACAATTGATATTGGGTTGGTTTCATAATTAATAAATCGAGGGTTATTTGAAATTTTCAAGTCACCGACGTCATATTTATCATGAAATCATGCATAAAAAATGTTTTCAGTAGGATTTAAATGTTAAAGCATTGGAAAATAGGCTCAACTTTGGCTCATTTTGCAGCTTTTCGATTCTCATGATTAGAGAAATGTAGATCCATTCAGCGGATGCAGATCCCCAAATTGTCATGTAGATTTGTTACTATGAGTTATGTTTAAAAGTGAATGGAAAATCAGTGCTACCATTTAAATTATGGGTGGATGCAGATGCGTTACCACGCATTTTACGTGATGTAATTATTCGTGCTTCTGATCGTTACCAGTTAGAAGTCACTTTTGTCGCCAATCAAAATGTTGGGATAACGCCTTCGGTCCGAATTAACTCGATTCAAGTCATGAGTGGGGCAGATGCAGCGGATAAAGAAATTATTCAGCGCATGAAAGAGCACGACATCGTGATGACACAGGATATTCCACTTGCTGCTGAAGTGATTGAGCGGGGCGGTATAGCGATACATCCTCGGGGTGAGATTTATACCACAGCAAATGTCAAAGCACGTCTACACTTACGCGACTTTATGGATACTTTACGGGGCGCAGGTGTGCAAACCGGTGGTCCAGCACCGATTTCTGAACGAGATAAGCGTGAATTTTCCAGCAGCTTAGATCAAACTATTCAAAAGCAAAAACGTAAAACGGCGCAGAAGTAAAAACCATGCCATCTAAAACAAATCTAGCGACGACCTATGCGTTGTTGGTGTTCATTTGGTCGACCACGCCACTTGCTATCGTTTGGAGTGTCAGTGATATCAATGCGTTTTGGGCACTGACATTACGCTTTTTTATCGCATTACCCTTGGCTGTCGCATTATTGTTTATTTTTAAACATAAACTTCCGATGGATAAAACCTCCCTGCACAGTTATTTGGCGGGGGCATTTAGTTTTATTGGTTCTCAGATTTTTACCTATATGGCAACGGCCTATCTCAGCTCAGGCATTATTGCCCTGATGTTTGGTTTGGCACCAATTATGACGGGTCTGATCGGTCGTTTCTTCTTTCATACCTATCTGCATCGCTTGCAATGGATTGGGATGTTGATTGCCGTCTGTGGTTTAGCCATTATTTGCTTAGGCGGCAGTGATCAGCACGTACAGCCTGTTGGCATCGTCTTAATGTTAATGAGCGTATTCGTCTACTGTATGTCGATTTTTTGGGTGAAAAAAGTCAATGCGCCATTGCAGCCCATGTCTCAAGCCACGGGTTCGATTCTTATCTCAGCACTATTTTCTGCTGCAATGCTACCGTTTATTTGGCAGTATGCACCGACACAGATGCCTTCGACCAAAGCACTCATTGGCTTATTTTATGCAGTGATTATGGCTTCATTGATTGCAATGTTTTGTTATTTCAAACTGGTACAAAACATCAAGGCGACAACTTTGTCTTTAACAACGGTACTCACACCCATGCTTGCTATGCTCTTTGGTGCTTTACTGAATGATGAAAAATTATCATTGATGGTTTTACTTGGTGCTGTGATTCTATTATCAGGCTTGTTTGTTTATTTTTATAAAGATTTTCGGGCGAACAGAGAGCTCGCCCACAAATTAAAACATTGATTAAAAATCACTCTTTGTTTTGGGTCAGTGCGATACACTCTGCAAGTTTGACGCGGTCTTGAGGGAGCAGTGTGATAAAATAGGCACCCGTACGGTATAAGTTGCTTTCTTCTTCACGGCTATAAACCACTTGCGCAGTTGCCGCAATATGGAAGAAATTTTCAGGGTGGCTTAAGGTCACATGGATATAAGTACCTTCTTTAATCGCGCGTTCGCTAAAAAAGCTCAGACCGGTCTCGGAAAAATTCACATGCTCAGGCACTGGTAACATGCTTTGTACAATTGCGTCGTATAAAGAACCCGTAATAAGGTTTAACTTTTGGTTAAATAAGGATAAGATTCGAGCAATTTGTTGATCTTTCTCAGCTAATTGTTCTAATTCGTAGTTGAGTGCATGATCAAATTGATCTAATTCAGCAAGTAGTAGAAAATAGCGCGGCAATACAAAATTAGGATCGTAAGGATCATTCAGTGCAACATCATCAGAGATAATCTGATAGTTTATGCGCAAAGCAGCATCGATACGCGACATTACACGGCGTTCAGTTTGAACGCTTTGATGCTGTAAGTTTTCCATAATATATATTACCTCGGACTAGATGGTTATGTTTAAACCAATCTCGCTGTATATAGGGTTGAGATACACTCGCGCTCGGCGCAGTAACCACTTTATTTCTTTTATTGCTCTGGTATCCATGATCGGCCTCACGCTTGGTGTGGCAGTCCTTATTACAGTTTTATCTGTGATGAATGGTTTCGATCGTGAGCTGAAAACTCGTGTCTTAGGAATGATACCTCAAGCCACTGTTTCTTCAACACAAATTTTAACAAATTGGCCTGAACTTGCAAAAAAAATTGAGCAGCATGAGCATGTTCAAGGTGTCGCACCATTCACCCAATTACAGGGAATGTTGACGGCACAAGGTCAAGTGTCTGGCATTATGGTCAGTGGGATTGAACCGCAGTATGAAAAAAAGGTATCAATTATCCAAGACCATATGGTGGAAGGCAGTATCGATAACCTGAAAAAAGGTGAGTTTGGTATTGTCCTTGGCAAGCAAATGACAGATGCCTTAGGTTTAGGCTTGAATGACAGTGTGACCTTAGTGCTTCCTGAAGCAACACCTTCTCCGGCTGGCGTTGTTCCGCGTTTTAAACGATTTAAAATTGTGGGTATTTTCAGTATTGGTGCGGAAGTTGATTCGATGATGGGCTATGTGGCCCTGAACGATGCGTCGACTTTATTAAGACTGCCAGATGGTGCACAAGGCATCCGTATGAAGTTGGATGATATTTTTGCAGCGCCACAAGTATCTCAAGAAATTGTGCGTGATTTACCTGCAAACTTTTATGCTTCAGATTGGACTTATACGCACGGTAATCTGTTCAGTGCGATTCAAATGGAAAAGGCAATGGTAAGTTTATTGCTGTTCCTGATTGTATTGGTTGCAGCATTTAATATCGTGTCTTCATTGGTGATGGTGGTCACTGATAAAAAATCCGATATTGCCATTTTGCGTACACTAGGCGCTTCACCGGCTACAATCACACGGATCTTCATGGTGCAAGGTACAGTGATTGGGGTGATTGGTACGGTGTCAGGGGCGATTTTAGGGATTATCGCTGCATCGAGTATTAGTAATTTAGTCGGTTGGTTGAATACAACATTGGGCTTAAATATGTTTGATGCTTACTTCATCAACTATTTACCGTCTTATTTAAGATGGCAAGATGTTGTGGTGATTGTGTCCTTATCATTGGGCCTGAGCTTTATCGCGACTATTTATCCGGCTTTACGTGCAGCTAAAGTTCAACCTGCAGAGGCTCTACGCTATGAGTAATTTAGTTTTAGATGCCCAAAACATTACCAAATCTTTTACCGATGGGAAGTCTACAGTCGATGTGATTCGTGGACTTTCATTACAAGTCAAAGCAGGTGAGTTTGTTTCGATTGTGGGGTCAAGTGGTTCTGGTAAAAGTACGTTGTTGCATGTATTGGGTGGCTTAGATCGTCCAACATCGGGTCAAGTGATGATTAATGGTCAACGCTTTGACACTTTAGGTGAAGCAGAGCGTGGTTATATCCGTAATGAGCATTTAGGTTTTGTGTATCAATTCCATCACTTGTTGCCTGAATTTACCGCCTTTGAAAATGTGGCAATGCCATTGATGTTACGTAAGTCGAGTAACTTCAAAGAAGTGAAGCAGCAAGCTGAATATCTTTTGGAACGCGTTGGACTTTCCCACCGCATGACGCACAAACCTGGTGAGCTTTCAGGCGGTGAACGTCAACGTGTGGCTTTGGCTCGTGCATTGGTAGCAAGACCTAAGTTGATGATGGCTGATGAGCCAACAGGGAACTTAGACCGCAAAACCGCGGTGAAGATTTTTGAGTTGCTATCTGAGTTGCGTAAAGAATTTAACATGGCAATGCTAATTGTGACCCATGATGAATATTTAGCTCAATCTGCTGATGCGATTTTGCATATGCAAGATGGTTTATGGGTAGATGACTAAGCGCTAAATTGATTTTGTAAAAAAAATTAGTGGATTAAGATTGTTTGATTGAAGCTCACCGCGGTGGGCTTTATTATTGCCAGCACATAATAAAAATAATGACGACTCATGTTACAAAGTTTTTGTATTGGCTGGATTTTAGGTATTTCTTTTATGGGGTTCATGTTTTGGAATCCACAACTCTCGACAGCTCAGTTGCTTTTTATTGTCCTGATTTGGCTAGTGCTACAGCTCTACATTTCACCAAAACTAAAAAGTATCTTTTCGAAAATCTTACAGCTCAGTGCAAATCTTTGCATAGGTGCAATTCTCGGCTTTAGTTTCGCCAATACTCAACTCGATCAGCGTTTGGCATTGGTTGAACATCAGAGCAGACAAGGCGAGTTTATTGCGTATATTCCACAGATCAGCCAACTCAAAGACCAAGCAATTCAGCAAAAAATTGAAGTGCTCAATGTGAATCAGCAGATTCAACATTTTATGGCGTATTTACCCAATTCAATTTTGCAAAATAATGAACAGACGATTCAGTTGGTCCCTGGACAATACTATCGTATGTATGGTGAGTTACGACCTACCCAAAGCTATGTGACAGAAGGTGCATTTGACCAAGAGCGGTGGAGCGTACAGCAAAATATACATGCCAGTTTAAAGGTGAAGTCGGTGGAATTAATACCACCTCAACATGTGATTGCGATGGGCTATGGGCAGCAGTATCAACGACATCAAGGTGTGCTACACCAGTTCAAAATAAAAGTCGAACAACAACGTTTATATTTAAGAGCGTTTATATATCAACAACCGCTGCGGAATCATGGCTTGTTGTTAGCACTGCTTACAGGCGATAAAAGTTTACTCACTGAAGGCACCAGTGAATTATTTCAACGCTTTGGGATGAGTCATTTATTGGCGATATCTGGTCCGCATGTACTGGTTTTTGCCAGCATGCTCTGTTGGGCGATGCAGTTAGGTATCCGTAAATATTGTCCCAAAATTTATCTCAAGTGGCCCAAACAATATGTATTGGTCGTGCCCTTTATCTTCTGTGTCCTTCTATATTGTGCTTTTACTGGCTTTGAAATACCGGCGCTAAGAACGCTGACGATCTGCCTAGTCGCAAGTAGCATGCTTCTGTTACGGCAAACCATTCAGCCTTTTCAATTGCTGGTTTTTAGTGCTGCTATATTATTGCTTGTGGATCCCTTTAGTATTTTATCCGCGGCATTTTGGTTGTCTTATGGCGCATGCTTTATTTTACTGCGGATTTATCAAACCTTAAGGAAGCATTTACTGGCTCAAACGGACGCCAGTTTTTGGCAAAAGTTAAAGCATTCAATGTGGTTGATGGTGGAATCACAATGGAAAATCTTTGTCGCTTTATTTCCATTGATGGTGATTTTTTTCAAGCAAGTGACTTGGATTAGCCCACTAAGTAATTTATTTGCCATCCCGTGGTTAGGGGCTGTGGTGGTTCCTTTAGATATCATCGGAGGGGCACTTTCTTATATTTCTACACCTTTGGCGCATTTGGTTTTTTTATTCAATGATCTTTGTTTGGAAATATTGCATGTATTTCTCTATGGCTTAGATCGACTCTTTGCACCAAAAATGCAAGATGTCGCATTGACGTCAACTCAAATCATACTGTTGATACTCGTTGTAGTAATCTTATTTTTACCTGAAGGTATCTTGCCAAAATATTGGGCGGTCATTGCCTTTTTTGCTCTGTTTATCCCATGGAGAAATTCAGCAAATTTTCAGCTTTCAATTTTAGATGTGGGGCAAGGGCAGGCGATTTATATCCGATCTGTAGATCATCATATGATGGTGGACTTCGGTGGAAACTATGATGAAAGTCAATTTAGTGTCGGGCAGAATATCATCCGACCATTTTTGAGTGTGCAAGGTGTCCATCGACTAGATCGGGTATTATTGACTCATTTAGATCAAGACCATAGTGGTGGTTATTTCTCATTGGAGGAACTGCTTGATATTGGGCAGCTTTCAAGTAATGAGCGGGTACAAACCACGAACCAAGCTCCACAGCGCTTATGTCAGCGTGGTCAGCAGTGGAATTGGGATCAGCAAGTCTATTTTGAAATACTCTCGCCAAAGCCTGAAGATCTGAGAGATGCCCAATGGAATGCCAATGAACGTTCTTGTGTTCTATATGTCACGGTCAAAGACGTCAATGGCCCACGACATTTTCTATTGATGGGGGATGCGGGTTGGGAGACTGAATATCAAATATTAAGTGATTATCCAGACCTAAAAGTCGATGTCTTGGTGCTCGGACACCATGGTAGTCGGCACAGTTCATCCTATGCGTTTTTAAACCATTTTAAGCCCAAGTTGGCGATTGCTTCTGCAGGGCGCTTTAATCGTTATGGACATCCTGCAAACATGACCCAAACACGCCTCAAACAATTAGACATTCCACTCTTGCAAACTGCACAAAGTGGAAGTATCCATTTCAAGCAAAATAAACAGCAAATTGAACTAATTGAAGAGCGGACAAAGTATAAATGGCTCGATCTATATCGCAGGCTATCTAAAGAATCTGAATAGAAAACTGCTTCAAGTGTATTGCTTGAAAATGTCATTCTGCCACATTTTTTATTGTTTGCTGTCTTTGATATTCCTCACGAATATCACGAATGCGTTGAGCGGCTTCTTCATCACTAATATTGTATAGATTTCTCAATTTTGGGTTGGCTTTAAAGCGTTTATAGCTCCAGTGATAATGCTCTGGATAACGATGAATTAAATCTTCCACTGCTTTAAAGATAACTATAGAGCCATCATCTGCATTGCCTTGATAGATATTCTCATCCATAGGTTCGATATGCATATCAAAACCATGATTATCGTTACGAATGGCATACAGTAAGAGCGCACGTGCTTTGGTTTTTTGAATTAATTTTGCACTTAAGTTGCTGGTTTTTAGTGGAATACCAAAGTATGGAATCATTTCGCCGCCGGCATTGGGGGTATGGTCTGGCAAGATCACAGTCGTCCCACCTTGTTTTAAGGCTTTGAAAATCTGACGTACACCTGATTCATCCGTAGGAACCAATATTGCTTGCTCACGGCTTCGAGCAGCACGGACAAAATTGTTGGCAGATTCGCTTTTTACCGGCTTGTACATGATGGTCATTTGAGTGTACTGCGCAACCCATGCATTCATGATTTCCCAAGTACCAAAATGTGGTACTACGAGTACAACGCCTTTTTGTAGGGCGAGCGCTTCATGTAAATATTCAGCGCCATGTACGTGATGAATCCGTTGAATATTTTTTTCTGTACTTGCACCCCAAATGTTAAAAAATTCAAAATAAGAACAAAGTTCGTTTCGAATCGCTTGTTTAGTGAGTTGAATGCGAGCTGACTCTGATAATTCAGGCAATGCAATTTTGAGATTGCGTTGAATCGTAGAGTAGGTTTTAGAGATTTTTAAAACATTGACTAACCCAGCCAAACCTTTTGCAATTAATCTTGAAATTTGAATAGGTTGACGGCTGATAAATTTTAACAGGTGATATGTGGTGTCCTGTGAATTTTGGTCGGTCATCTTATTTAAGTCTGAAAGAAATGAAAGAAAATTTAAAATAATTATAGGGGAAAATGAATTGATTAGACAGTTATAGCGATTAGCGTGTATATAATGACTACAAATTAACGATCAAATGGGTTTTTTTATGTCCGAATGGCCACCAAAACCTGAAGAAAAACAGCAAAGTTCTTCAAACAATATTCAGCAGCCAACTGGAAATGAATGGAAAATATTAGAAAAAGCCGTGCTTTCTTCCGTTGAAGAACAACGTAGAGCACGTAGATGGGGCATATTTTTTAAATTTTTAACCTTTGCTTATTTGTTATTTATTATCATTGCGATGGCAAAAAGTTGCAGCATGTCGTCATCTGATCCTGCAGCAACAGCGGGTTCACATATTGCCGTGGTTGATATCATTGGGACCATTGCAGCGGACAAGCAAAGTGTAAACAGCGCAAATACCATCAAAGCTTTGAAAAAAGCCTATGAAAACAAACAAAGCAAAGCGATTGTTTTAAATATTAATTCACCAGGTGGTTCACCTGTTCAGTCTGATGAAATTTGGCAAGAAATTCAGTACTTGAAAAAAGCCCATACCGATAAAAAACTGTATGCCATTATTGGTGATACAGGCGCTTCAGGTGCGTACTATATTGCGTCTGCGGCAGATGAAATTATTGTCAATCCTTCAAGTTTAGTGGGTTCAATTGGCGTGATCATGCCGAATTATGGTGTTAGTGGTTTGATGCAAAAATTCGGTGTAGAAGATCGCACCATGACTTCGGGTGAGAACAAAGCCATTTTATCCATGACTCAACCTGTAGATGCAGCACAAAAAGCACATGTTCAAGGTGTACTTGATAATGTTCATGCGCATTTCATTAATGCAGTGAAGGAAGGTCGCGGTAAGAAATTAAAATCAAATGATCCAGCTATTTTCTCAGGTTTATTTTGGACGGGTGATCAGGCTGTGAAGCTAGGTATTGCTGACCGTACAGGTAGTTTAAATAGCCTGAAACGTGAATTGAAAACTGAAAAAGCCGTGAACTACACCATTGAAAATAGTCCGTTTGATTCTGTACTAGGTCGTATGGGAAGTTCATTTGGTCAAGGTTTGGCAAGCGCATTGTCACAACAGGTTCAATCTGAAAACAGCACGAAATTACAATGAAACCGTTAATTCATTTTGCGCACGCCAATGGCGTGCCATCACGGGTTTATCAAAAATTGTTTGATTTACTGAGTGATGAATATGATGTGATCTATGTGCCGTTACTTGGGCCAGATAAGCGTTACCCAATCGATAACCATTGGAAGAGCTTAACACAGCAAGTCATTGACAGTATTGTACGTCAGGCCAATGGTCGTAAGGTGATTGGATTAGGTCACTCATTAGGTTCGGTTTTAACATTTCAGGCTGCTTTACAACGCCCAGAATTGTTTGAACAAGTGTTAATGATTGATCCGCCTATGATCATGGGGAAAGAGTCTTTTGCTTTGCACATCGCAAAACTCCTCAAACTTAAAGTCCTCGATAAAATGTCCCCAGCAGGATTATCGAAGCGTCGTCGTGATCATTGGGACAGCCGTGAACAAGCAGCAGAGCTTTTAAGGCCGAAAGGTTTTTACAAAGATTTCGATCCAGACTGTTATCAAGCTTATATTGATCATGCCTTGATGGACGATAAACTGCGTGGTGGGGTGGAATTGACGATTTCACGTGATGATGAGGTTCATATTTTTCGAACTAATCCTTCACTGTGGTGGTTACCTCATGCTCAACCGCAAGTACCTGTACAGCAGTTAATTGCAGAGCAGGGACCATTTTTAGCTCGGCACTTTCCACAAATGGTAGAGAAAAAATTTGGGATTCCATTTAAAGTTGCTGCGGGGAGTCATATGTTCCCATTGGAACATCCTGTGGAAACTGTTGAATTGATCAAAGATTTACTTAAATTGCCTAAGCGTCATCATTAAACCTTAAAAACCACAACACATAAAAAAAGCACTCTATAGAGTGCTTTTTTTATGAATGAAACATTCTACTTTTGAGATTTATTTCGCATTTTCAAATTGTAAAATAACTTTGTTATTGGCATCTAAAAATTTCAAATGATCTTTAGAGGCATCATAATGAGTAACTTGGCTCAATGCCTGCGAAAAATGTTGAGGAATATTTGTCGCAGTCAAACACGCTCTTTGTGTTGTAGCAAGGTTTGAAAATTGGATTTTTGTGTTTTGCACAGCGTAACCGCCCATGAATCGATTACAACCATCAGAACCACTTACACGAGTATCGTCGAAAGTGATGGTGGGTACGTTCGAATTGTTAGGGTCAGCTTCGAGCTTAACGCCTTGAATTTCACTCGCAACCCAATTTTTGTTTTGTAATTTATCTAAATTACGATCAGTAGCTGGATTTGATGTCGTAGCACAACCAATCATACCCAGTGTTATACATGCACAAGTCGCCAGTGTGATGGATTTTAACATGTGATTTTCTCCACTTTTGTTTGAAGGATGTAATATTTCTAGATTTATAAGGTTTTCTAATTGCAATATAAGCTTATTATTTTAATGATGCTAAAAGTTTTAATTTAACTAAAAACTACATATTGATCATAAAGTTGAACATTCTGCAAAAATGGATTTTAGATTTTAGATTTTAGATTTTAGATTTTAGATTTTAGATTTTAGATTTTAGATTTTAGATTTTAGATTTTAGATTTTAGATTTTAGATTTTAGAAATAAATAGAGTTTTATTTGGCCCTTAAAAAACAAAACGCACCCTAAGATGCGTTGATTGTTAAGTTATACAGTTGCTTAGAACTTACAGAATTGAACAGGTTGTTGCAAAGGCTCGCCACGATATAAAACACCGTTTTCAGTGTGTTGAATGGTGCCATTACAAATCCATTCTGCCACTTGAGGGTAAATCACATGCTCAAGCACGTGAACCCGATCTGCCAGACTTTCAGCATGATCATGCACATTGACTTTAAGTACGCCTTGAGCAAGCGCTTGACCAGCATCCAGCTCTGCAGTCACATAGTGAACTGTACAGCCATGGAAGACATCACCGGTGTTTAAAACACGTTGATGAGTATGCATTCCTTTATAATTTGGTAGCAGAGAAGGGTGGATGTTAATCATTTTTCCTTCCCATGCTTTGACAAATTTTGCGCTTAAAATGCGCATAAAGCCTGCCAAAATGACCAAATCAACATCCCAGTCGAGCAGTTGTTGATGCATCACATCATCAAAAGCTTCACGACTTGGATATTGCTTATGTTCAATGACTGCAGTTGCAATCTTTGCTTTTCTTGCACGTTGCAGTGCAAAAGCGTCAGGTCTATTGGAAATCACCCCAACGATTTGACCTGATAGATTGGCATCGATCAGGGCTTGCAGGTTAGATCCGCTGCCTGAAACAAGTACAGCAATTTTAATCATGAACGTTGCTTATGCGAAAACTACACGGATTTTTTCGTCAGCGCCTTCAACAGATTCAGCATTATCTGCAATGTGACCCATTGTGAATGCTTTTTCGCCAAGGCTATTGAGTAATTCAACAGTTTTGTCAGCATCGGCTGCATCAACCACGAGAACCATACCTACGCCACAGTTAAATGTGCGGTACATTTCAAATTGTTCAACACCACCTTCTTTTTGAAGTAGTTTGAATAATTCTGGCCATTCCCAAGATGCTTCATTGACTACCGCTTGAGCACCATTTGGCAGTACGCGAGGTAAGTTACCCGGTAAACCGCCGCCTGTGATGTGCGCCATAGCGTGTACATCCACTTCTTTCAATAACTGAAGAATTGGTTTTACATAAATACGTGTTGGTTCCATTGCTGTATCTGCAAGTGGACGACCATCAACGATTTGAGTAAGGTCAACGTTTTTCACATCTAAAATTTTACGAAGAAGTGAGTAACCGTTTGAGTGTGCGCCAGAAGATGCAACACCAACTAAAACGTCACCCGCTTTAACTTTAGAGCCATCAATAATTTTACTTTGCTCAACTACACCTACGCAGAAACCTGCAAGGTCATAGTCTTCGCCTTCATACATACCTGGCATTTCAGCAGTTTCACCGCCAACCAATGCACAGCCTGCAAGTTCACAACCCGCACCGATACCAGTCACAACATTTGCTGCAACGTCAACGTTGAGGTGGCCAGTTGCATAGTAGTCAAGGAAGAACAGTGGTTCAGCACCACATACAAGAAGATCGTTTACGCACATTGCAACCAAGTCTTGACCAATTGTGTCATGACGGTTCAAATTCAATGCTAAACGCAATTTTGTACCAACACCATCTGTGCCAGATACGAGAACAGGTTCTTCATAACCTTTAGGAATTTTACAAAGAGCGCCGAAGCCGCCTAGGCCGCCCATTACTTCAGGACGTGCAGTACGTTTCGCGACAGATTTGATACGATCGACTAACGCGTCGCCCGCTTCAATGTCGACACCTGCATCTTTGTAGCTTAAACCAGTGTTTGGGGTAGAAGTTGAGTTGCTCATAATGAAGTCTCCGCATTCGCGCGGGGATTATAACCTGAATATGCAAAACTCTTATGCTATTTCGCACTAAAATGTTATCTTTATTAAAATATTTTCCTTTCTATAACGATTACATTGAAAAAAGGTGACTTTATATGGGTGATCGCACCTTGCGCCGAATATTTATTCTTGCTGGGATAGCATTGATCATATGGGTTTTATACTTATTAAAGCCTGTAGTTGTTCCTTTTATCGGCGCATTTCTAATTGCATATTTATTTAGCCCTTTAGTCGATAAATTACATAATATTGGCTTGCCGCGCTGGTTATCTATCAGTTTGGTCTTTATTGGAATTGGTGTCGCTATATTCCTTGCAATGTGGTTCCTCGTACCACTGGTATGGGAACAGTTGATGTATGCAAAAAACAATATTCCAAACAATATTCATTGGGTCAACTATACATTCCTGCCGTGGTTATCAGAGACATTTAATCTTGTACCGATGGAAATTGATACAGAGCAAATGTCAGCAGCGATCATGGAGTATATTCAAACCAACTATAGTGCAGACAGTATCCAAGCCATGTTGTTAAAAGTGGCACAATCGGGTCTGAATTTCATACAGATTGGTGGCACGATTGTCTTAATTCCAATCATAGCTTTCTATTTCTTATTAGATTGGGAGCGTATGTTAGAAAACATGCGTCGACTTATTCCACGTAAATATGAAAAAAGCACGCTCACAATCGTGGGCGAATGTCATGAAGTTTTAGGTGCATTTGTAAAAGGCCAATTCTTGGTAATGTTCTTATTGGGCGTTGTTTATGCGGTTGGACTCCAATTAGTCGGTATTGAGGTTGGCATCATCATTGGGATGATTGCGGGTCTAGCCAGTATTATTCCGTATTTGGGTTTTGCGGTTGGTATTATTTCGGCAATTGTGGCTTGCCTGTTCCAATTCGGTTTGGATTGGGTGCATTTGGCCTTAGTACTGATGGTATTCATGGTAGGGCAGGCAATAGAAGGTTATATTTTACAGCCTTTCTTATTAGGCGACAAAATTGGTTTGTCTCCTGTGGCAGTGGTATTTGCAGTCCTTGCAGGCGCGCAATTGGCAGGACTTCTCGGAATGCTCATTGCACTACCCGTTGCAGCGATTATTGTGGTCTTATTACGTCATGCACGCGAAAATTACGAGAAAAGTAATTTATACCGAAATGATGTACTTGTCGTAAATGATGCTGCAAGTGGCACTTTAAACGTAGAAACCAATCAAGTTGCTGTCGATATTGAGCTCAAAAATCAGTCTGCAAATTCGCTGCAAGATCCTGAAATTTCGAGTAACATTGAAAGATCAGAACATAAAGATTGATAAGGCCAAAATATAGATATGCGTCAATTGCAGCTAGATATAGAACCACAACTCGATGCCCGAATTAGTGATTTTTCTGGGCCGAGTTGGGGGCATGTAATCGATGGTGTTCGTCAGTTACATGCTGGTTTAATGAATCGTTTCTATATCTATGGTGGAGCTGGCACAGGAAAAAGCCATTTACTGTCTGCAATATGTGATTCCTATTTAGAAATTGGCAAATCAGCAATTCAAGTTTCATTGCTTGAATTGCTAGATGCTCCCACTGAAGCGATTACTTCGCTCGATCGCTATGACTTGGTGGCTTTAGACGATATTGAAGCGATTAGCGGAGTTCCACATTGGCAAAAAGCTGTTTTTCACCTGATTAATTATAATAACGAAGAAGGTGGTCAATTGGTCTTTTCATCTCGGCTGGCGCCCATTGAACTCAAACTTGAACTGCCAGATTTACAGTCTAGATTAACTCAGGCTGTCAGTGTAAAAGTACCCAATGGTAGTTTATACGCAGACCGACAAGCACTCGTAAACTCTGTTTTGGCGCGACGTGGCATCCATATGGATCAACAAATTGTAGATTATTTGTTGGCACATGGGCCGCATCAGGCATCCATTTTACTTAGATCTTTAGAACAACTGATTCAGATGTTAAAAGGTGAAAAAGTCAAATTGAGTCATGCCAATTTAAGACAAATTTTTGCCCTAATTGATGAATATCGGTAAGCAATAAAAATTCTTGAGTAATTACTCAAGCTGTGACAAAGTACATAAAAATATTTTAATGTTGCAAGGATTGTGCAACTTAAGAATAAAAAGATAAAAAATATTTAAGGAGATGGATATGCTCAAACAGAGCATAGGCATTGGCATGCTTCTCATGGCAGGTCATGCATTTAGCGCAGAAATTACCGTTACAACTACTGAAGATGTTGTGAAGGATGACAAGGAATGTTCACTTCGTGAAGCCATAGAATATATCAATAATGGTATGCCAGAAGCCGGATATAATGGTTGCGGGGGTAAAGACGCCTATGCCTCAATTTCTCTGAAAAAAAATGAAGTTTATAAACTCACTAAAAAAATTGATATTAAAGCAGAACTGAATCTGAAAACGGCTTATGACAGTAACGTCAATGAAGATGTCGTACTCGGTCTTAATAATGCCGTCATTGAAATGACGGGTAAGGATCAAATTTTTAATATTAATGATGGCGAAAAAGAACTACTTGCGATCAATTTTAAAGAAATTTCATTTAAAGGATGTAAGCAAGATCAATGTGCTGATAAAGGCGGCATCATTTTTAATAATGAAAAACTCATACTTGAAAATGTAAAGTTTGAAGATGGCTATGCACGACTTGGTGGTGCAATCTACAATGTTGGATTTTCAGAAGATGGCGCAGCTGTAGCAAGCCGTCTATATATACGAACCACGATTTTTCAAAACAACAAAGCGGTAGATGGTGGTGCAATTTACTCAGAAGCACCTGCTTATGAAATCTATACATCTTTGTTCAAAAATAATGAAAGCACTTCTGGTCGAGCGATTGTTTACAATCAAAATGGGCTCGCGGACATCAGCAAGTTAGTGTTCAGTAACCCTCAAAATATCATTGCCAATAGTACCTTTTTCAAAAACAAAGGTTTTGCTGTCAACTTACGTGATGGTTTAGCACTCAATAATATTACAGTACTGAAGAACAGTGGTGGTATTGAACTAAATAGTACCTCTGAGCATGCTTATTTAGCCAATAGTGTGGTGATTGGTAATGCGCTCAGTGGCACCGCTCAAGATTGTAAAGTTGTGAACTCAGGAACAGACAAATCTGTTTTTTATAACAACTTAGTGGCTGCGAGTTGTCCTGTTGGGCCTGTTGCAAATTTAAATGATGTGTGGTCTGGGACAAGTTTAATCGCGGGTGAAGATGAAGGTAGCTGTAAAACCTTAACAGAAGATCGTAATGCACTTTTCTGTCCATTTACCACAGCAAACAACGCATTTATTGGTTATTTACGTCCTCGTATTTTATTAGATTACGAAACGATTTTCTCAAGCCCGATATTAAATAAGGGGAAGACCACAGCAGATGGCAATGAGCATCATGTGTATTGTGAGTCTTCTGATCAGCGTGGAAAAAATCGTAATTTGGATGATGTTTGGTGTGATCGTGGGGCTATCGAAATTGTGGTTCCTGTGAGCATGCCTCGCTTAGGTAAAGACATACGTACAGGTGAAGTGGCGAAGTTTAATATCTTAGATGCTTTAGGTGACAGTGATTTAATTCCAAAAGAAGAATGTACAAAAGTGATGGGTATGGCAAATCCAACAGGTGAGCCATGGCAAGATGGTTGTCCAATAGTTGTACAAAGCACCGAATCAAAAGGTAAATTTACACTGAATTTGAATGGTGATTTTGAATACACGCCAAATGGAAATTGGCATGGCGCAGATATTTTTGAATTGCGTGTGGTGACGTCTTCAACCCGTTTTAATACTTCGGCAAAAAATTATTTAGCTGCAGAAGTGCGTATTTTCCAAGAACCAAACAATGAAATGGAAAGTAAAACAGTTAAAACATCAGGTGGTGCTCTAGGCTGGGCAGGTATTTTTGCACTACTTGGCTTAGTTGGATTTCGTCGCTTTAAAAAATAGTCTGGATAGAATTAAGGACAGCACATGAAAAATTATAAAAAAGGATTGCTGGCGGTCATGGTCCTTGCGGCTATGTCATCTATGGCAGCGACAAGTAACATCATCAAAGTTACGACCTTTGAGGATGAAAATGGTGAAAATCTCAATCAATGTTCTTTACGTGAAGCGATTGAAACTGCACGTAAAAACAAATCTTTTGGTGGATGTAATGTCGGTAACCCAAATAATGGGCAGACCGATTATATTCAACTTGAAGCAGGTGAATATCTTCTGACCAAAGGTGAGTTAGTTCCGCTCAATCAGATCGTGATTGAGGGGAAAAGTCGCTTTAACTATGATTCAAAAAATTTACTGACGCAGAAATTTCCTGCCTATGAAGATATTAGAACGACGATTAATGCCCAAGGCAAATCGCGTATTTTTAATACTTCACGCTCAGAAGCCAACTTTATCGTCAATAATGTACGCCTTACTGGCGGGATGGCAGAAGACCGTGGTGGTGCCTTGTATTTAGGGGGAGCATTTACCTTAAATAATGGTGCAATAGAAAACTCTCAGGCCAAAGTTGCTGGCGGTGCTATCTACTCCGTTGCGCATAATATGTCGAAAAAAACATTATTGGTGAGCAGTTTAGTTCAGGGTAACGTCGCACCTAAAGGTAGTGTTGTCGCTATGGACTGTATCGGCAACTTGGGGGATACCCAGCCTGAAATTGTGTTCCAGCAAAGCAGTATTATTCAAAATGGTTCATCGACGAGCAATAGTGTGATGGACTTCTGTGGAAATGCCAAGGTTGAACTGACAGCAAATACGATTGCAAAAAACCAAGCAAATCCAAGTACGGGTAGTATTATCCGTGCCATTTCTCAGGGAACGGAACGTTTAAGTGCTTTCTCTAGCTTCGTTTTAACCAGTAATACAATAGTCGAGAACAATGCGGCTAGTACCTATTATTATGATAACAATGGTACAAAGGCTTGGTATTTCAATGTATTGGCCTACAATACTGGTGGAAAATCTTGTCGTTATCTGAATAATGCAGTACCTGATAATGGTCAAAAATTTGTGGCAAGTAATAATGCATTTGAACTGGCAGCCGCACAGTGTGATTTACCAGAAAGTGTGCTGAATAGTACGGAAAGCTTTCTGCAAAACCATGATGTAAGTAGTTATGCTATGGGGACTTTATTAAGCGCCCTACAAACAAAATCTGCTTATAATTTGTATTTACCTTTGTATTACCCGAAAGCGATCGGCAGTGGTTTTGACTTGATCAATCTGGGCTTAGACGGCTGTAGTGATGCGGATCAACGGGGCATTTTGCGGATCACAGATGGTACTTTACAGTTATCACCTACGCAAAGAAACACATGTGATATTGGTTCGGTTGAGTTAATGAATTTAACGGCAGCAGATATGGCAGATATTACCAATGAGTCTTTAACAGCTCTGCAAGATAAGTATCAAAATACAATTGATGCTTTGAAAAAGGATATCGACGATCCAGATTATGCAGAATACAAAGTTGCCAATCAGGATGATTTAACAAAATACGAAGCGGTATTCAGTGCATTAAAAAATAACCTCAAATATCGTGCGGTTTATTTTGATCCATTCCCAGCATCATTACCTCAAGAAGAGTCTGTGAACGGAAGTGCTGAAACACGACAAATTGCCTTAAATGCTGACAACTATACCGTGACGACTTCACCAATCGGCATTGGTAGTGAAATTACGGTGTCTAGTACAGGCGAAGCAAGTATTGTGGGTAATCCACCACATGACCTACACTGTGATTGGGATGCGGGAATAAAACAAATCGTTATATATCGCACTAGTGGGGCAACAACAGCGCCTACCGAATACGGTTTTTGTAAATATACGCTAAAACAAAAGACAGGGAGTCAGGCGGAATCTTCTGGTGTAGTACGTGTGGCATTTAAAAATATGACCCCAGTGGCCAAAGCTGCCCAATATACGATTAGTCCGTCAAATAATTTGTCTGTTACCGTCAATAATTTATTAGAGAATGCTAATGATGATGGTGATGGTCCAGTTGCATCTATGCCAGCGGGTAAATCGGTATGGCATAAAAATGAAGAAGGCCAAATTATTCCAATTCGTTTTACGAAAATCCCAGCAGGTTTAAACTTTGAAGCTGAGTATAGTGGCAGTTGCCCAGCAAGTTATTTAAAGGAAACTTGCTACGGTGGCAAGATTACCTTCTCAGTAAAAAATGGCTTTAGTCAGTTTGACTATCCTGTTGAATATAGCGTTGTCGATAGTGATGGCATTGCATCAAGCAATGCAATTCTGACTCTTAAGAATACCGCGAAAAACACCAACTCTTCTTCTAGCGGCGGTGGCTCAATGGGAGTATTTGGACTGTTGGCATTAATTGGTTTAGGTGTGTATCGTCAACGTCGGTTGAGCAAGTAATACAATAAAAAAGCCTCGATAAGAGGCTTTTTTATGGCTTAACTAATGTAATTGATTTGATTTTCACAACATACTGTTGTTTTTGATTAGTGAACGACAGCGATAGGCTGTAAATATTTATTGATATACTCATCGCGAATAGCAGGTCGTTCATCAGGACTAGCTTTTTGCATACGTGTCGCGAGTTCTTTACGTTCTAAAGTACTCATTTTTTGCCATGTTTCGCGCATACGCTGCTTTTCACTATCTGGAAGTTGGGTGAACCAATCCATGCGCTGTTGCAAGCTGACACGTTGATCTGCAGGAATCTCTTTGAGTGCCTGATACTTTTTAATTAAAGCCTGTTGTTCTGCTTCAGATAGCGAATCCCAAGTTTCATTGACTTGAGTATCTGCATCTTTTGAAAATATCCAAAAGCGATCAAAGCCAGCAAAACTGGTTTGCAGAAAACTAAAAGCACAGAATGCAATTGCTAATTTTTTAGCTGCCATGTGGAACTTTGTCCTCACCCAGAACCATCAACATTTCAAGATCTTCCACCATTTGAGGGGAGAGCTTAGGGGTTGAAATCACCTGATTTTGTGGTTTGTCATCCAGTACAGTCGCATTCGGTAAAATGACAAAACCTGCAATTGCTGCTGCAAGTGCAAAGCCAGACATTTTCCAGAAACCATAACGTGAAGTTTCGCGCCGATGAATATCTTCAAGCACGTTATTCATGACAGTTGCTTTGTCTTTATGGTGCTGTGCGAGTCCATCAAGTTTGGAAGTTACTTGCTTTAAGAAATCATCTTGTTTCATTCGGATGATCCTCCCATATGTGGATTCAAATGTGCCAAAGCGGTACGTAAACCTTGAATGGCACGGTGGTAATGTGTTTTCACACTGCCTTCGGAACAATTCATAATTTCTGCAGTTGTATGCGTATCAAAGCCTTCCCAAGCTCGCAACATAAATGCTTGTTGCTGGCGGACTGGAAGTTCTGCGATAGCATCTTGTATTTCCTCTGCAGTGACAGCCTGATCCAGAAAGTCGAAAGGGTTTGGTGTAGATTCATCTACAACATCCTGTATTTCGACATCGTCGTCATCTAGGCTGACTTTTCTAAATAAGGAAAACGGCTGCGAACGACGTGCTTCTTTTCGACGCCAGTCTTGCAGCTTGTTATTTAAAATGGTGTAAAACAGGGGATACCATTCCTCTGTGGATTTTTCAGCATAAGCTTTATGTAAGGAAATAAAGGCTTCTTGCACCAAGTCCATGGCAATGCCATGTTGACCGTGCGTTGCACTTTCCATCATTACTAAAGCACGCCCCGTCACTTCATTCATGAAGTTTTTCAGGCGAGACTCAGCCGTGCTTTTTAAAACACTGCTGTCTTGCGTCTCGGACTTTTTGGGTGCTAAATCCATAGAGATGGAAAATCCTGTCATCGGATACCCACCATTATTTCCATATTCATATACAAATAACGATGGAAATAACGGTTAGGTTGACAAAAAGAATTATTATTTTTTCTAGTGTAGTCTATTTTTTTCAGGCTTAAGCGCTAAATACAATAAAATAACGATTTTACTGACGCTGACGTACCATTTCAAAAAAACAGATCGAGCCAGCAATGGCTACGTTTAGTGATTCTTGACCACCCGGTTGAGGAATCGCAACGGCTTCGGCATGTTGTAATGCATACTCAGAAACACCTTGACCTTCATTGCCTAAAATCCACACACATTGTTTGCGTAAATTTTTGCTATATAGGTTTTCAGACTGATGTGAGCTTGTTGCATACACTGGAATTTTGAATTTCGTCAAAATATCTTCAAGGGCAATATTTTCAAAGGTATTTAATGAAAAATGTGCGCCCATACCTGCGCGTAATACACGCGGTGACCAGAGCGATGCAGAGCCTTTGGTACAAACAACTTGTTCAATACCTGCTGCGGCAGCAGAACGGAGTAGGGTGCCTACATTTCCTGGGTCTTGAATATTGTCTAAAATTAAGGTGTCTTCACTGAAGTTAAGTGCTTCACTTGAACTTGGTAAATCCACAATCGCTAAGCAAGCAATCGATGTTCCAAGTGTACTGATATCTTTGTATAAAGATTCACTTAGAATAAACACCGCACCTTGATATTGTTCCGCAATGCGGTCGAAATCGGCATGGTTAATCGATTGTTCAGTGGTGAAAATCGATTTGATTGGACGTTTTGAGTCTAACCATGACAACACCAAGTGTGTGCCTTCTAAAACAGTTTGACCTTGTTTTTTACGGTAGGCATTTTGTTCGATTAAGCCACGGAGGTGCTTAATTTTCGGGTTGTCTTTTGATTCGAGATAAATCAGAGCCATGAGGGAGATATCCACGAAAGTCAGCAAAAATACTGACTTTCGTTATAAGAAATTAATTATGGTATGACGTAACTAGGTCAACTTCGTTTTTAGAACCAATAATCACAGGAACACGTTGATGAAGTTCTGTTGGTTGGATGTCTAGAATGCGAACACGGCCTGTTGTAGAAGCACCGCCAGCTTGTTCCATCAACATACTCATTGGGTTTGCTTCGTACATTAAACGTAGACGCCCTGCTTTTTTCGGATCTTTGAAGTCGTATGGATACATGAAGATACCGCTACGGCAAAGAATACGATGAATATCACCCACCATACATGCGACCCAACGCATATTGAAGTCTTTTTCACGCGGGCCAGTTTTACCTGCAAGCAGTTCGTCGATATAACGTTTTACAGGTTCTTCCCAGTGACGTTGGTTCGATGCATTAATTGCATATTCTTTAGTGTCTGCTGCAACCGCAATCGCATCTTTAGTTAATAAGAATTCTTTGCTTTCTGGATCAAAAGTAAAGAAGACTACGCCAGCACCGACAGTTAGAGCCATCATTGTTGATGGGCCATACAGTACATAACCTGCAGCCGCTTGGTTAACTCCCGCTTGCATGAAATCTTCAGCTTGCGTTACCGCATTTTTTGCAGGAAGAATTGAGAAAATTGTGCCGACACACATGTTGATATCGATGTTGCTTGAACCATCTAATGGGTCGAACAAGACAAGATAATCACCATTTTCTTGAGCTGGTGTGAATTCATCTAATTCTTCAGAAGCCAAACCACCAACATGTGGATGAACTTTTAATGCATCGATGAGGTAATCATTTGAAATGACATCAAGTTTCTTTTGTTCTTCACCTTGAACGTTTTCGTGTTGCGCGCTACCCAATACACCAGCCAAAGCACCTTTTTGTAATAGAAGGTCAATGTCTTTGCATGTATTACCAATTGTTTCAATAACTTGTGCTAATGCAGGAGTAAGATTACCACTTTGTTGTTGTAGAAATTGGGAAAGGGTGAGATTTGACATAACCGGAAAACTCCAAATATTAATTTATCAAAAATGATAAAAATGTGATTGTGCAACATTTTAGATGAGAACGAAGGAAAAGAAAAATTAAACTAGACTATTTGTCGTGATTTTACCCTTGCAAGTCCTGAATAACATGCTATGTTGAATCTAATGTATAAATCGAAAGACAGGGAGCACAACAATGACCACACAAAAATTTGATGCGACTCCGACTGCAACTGAGGGATTGAATTTAGACGATATTTCTGCGGATACCGTTAAAGCTGCATGGAGCAGTTACGAAGCAAAAGCAGAGTATAAAAAGTTCAATAAACATGACCTCATTGAGTCGATGCAAACAGAAAAAGAAAATGCTGAACATCCAGAAGCAGAAGCGTAATGATTTGGATTGTTAAGCTAATTTTCTAGTTGGTAAAGCTAAGGATCTCGTTTTAAAAGTCGTTCATTTGCATTTTTAATTGGATATTTTCTTAAAGTTGTTAAGCCGCTAATCGAATTTATCCTGAGTTAAAGGGCTAAAATGAGTAAAAGCACAGAACGTTGCAACAGAACTGTGCAAATGAAACGATATAAATTAAATGATACGGGTTAAATAAAAAAGCACTCATCAATGAGTGCTTTTTTTAGCTCATACTTTTTCAAGTCTTATTTAAGTAGCGGAGGAACCGCTTCGTAGTTAATTTCTACACGGCGGTTTTCTTTCCATGCATTTTCATCATGACCCGCATTGATTGGCATTTCTTTACCATAGCTGACTGCTTCAAGCTGGTTAGGGCTTACACCTGTTGTAATCAGGAAGCTTTCAACAGCTTTGGCACGACGTTCACCAAGTGCCATGTTGTATTCACGAGTACCACGTTCATCGGTATGACCTGTTAAAGCCACGCGTGAGTTTGCATTAGCAACAAGGAACTGTGCATGAGCTTGAAGGGTTTGTAAGTCCTCATTGCTAAGCTCGGTACTGTCGTAGTCAAAGTGTACTACGCGCTTCGCTAAAAATGCTTTATTCGCTTCAGTTACACCTTTCGATGATGCACCCGCAAGGTTTTGTGCATTGAGTGCTGCATCTTCACTTAAACCTGAAGTGTTTACAGTGGTTGAGCCATTTGGGTTTTGTCCTGCTTGTACATCTGCTGCAGGTTTACGGCTGGCACAACCAGTCATTACTATTGCTGTAGCTAAAACAGGTAGCGCAATCAGTTTCATTGCTTTCATATTGATCTCCATGACGGTTATTTATGATGTTTCATTAAAAAGTTATTGTTGAATAAATCATGCAGTGTTTATTTCGGTGCCCAAGCTGGTTCACGAACTTCACCTTGTTCACTTGGTAAGTTCATGCGGAAACGACCATCTAAAGACATGATCGAGAGCAAACCACGGTTTGCTTCACGTGTTGCATACACCACCATTTGACCATTTGGAGAGAAGCTTGGGGATTCATCTAAACTTGTTGGTGTTAAAATATTGGTTACACCAGAACCAATGTCTTGAACCGCAACTTTATAGTTACTACCGCTAGGACGATGCACCAAAGCTAATTTTTTACCATCAGCACTTAACGTACCACGTGCATTGAAAGCGCCACGGAAAGTCAAACGTTTTACGCTTTCAGTACTTAAGTTGTAGGTATAAATTTGTGGAGAGCCACCACGGTCAGAGGTAAAAATAAATGATTTACCGTCAGGGGCATAACGCGCTTCTGTGTCGATGGCAGTATCATTGGTCATCCGTTTTAGCTGACGACTTTGTAAATCCATTTGGTAAATTTCAGGGTTGCCATGCATAGATGCAGTGAACAACATGCTTTTACCATCGGGCGAGAAGCTTGGAGCACCATTTAAACCACGGAAACTTGCAACTTTTTCACGGCTACCAGTTGCTAAGTCTTGAATGTAAATTGCAGGGCGTTTGGTTTCAAAAGAAACATAAGCTAGCTTTTTAGCGTCAGGTGTCCAAGCAGGGGAAAGGATTGGATCACGTGAAGTCAAAATGGTGCGTGGCTGCTCCCCATCTGTGTCGGCAATTTGTAAGGTATAGCGTTGATCTGGAGTTGCTGCATTACGCAGAACATAAGCGATACGGCCGCTGAAGTCACCAGGAATGCCAGTTAAAGCTTGATAGATCGCATCACTGATCATATGCGCTGCTTGACGGTAACGGGAAGCAGGTACAGTGAGTAGTTCATTTAACAGGTATTGTTTTTTTTCAACATCATACAGTTGG
Organism: Acinetobacter sp. YH12138; assembly: GCF_015218525.1. NCBI lineage: Bacteria > Pseudomonadati > Pseudomonadota > Gammaproteobacteria > Moraxellales > Moraxellaceae > Acinetobacter > Acinetobacter sp. YH12138. The sequence continues at coordinate 1,019,680 of NZ_CP048670.1, forward strand.
TAGTGAATTTCATAAGAGCCATCTGCAGTTGTTTTTGATGTACCTGTCACAACATAGGGTACGCCCGCAGCTTTCCATGCTTCTGCATTAGGTGAATTTATTGTTGCAGTTGCAGGTAAGTTTTTAGAGGCACTGGTAAATTTACCTGAGCGGTTCAAGTCATTTTCAACCACAGGATAAATATTTGAGTCATTACTAAAAGGCACGATCGCAATTTTAGGTGCCTCTTCAGGCGCCTTGGTGATTTCAAGATGAAGCTGTGCATGTGTTTGAGTGATTAAAACTGGACTCAAAGCGGTCATAATTGCTAAGCAAAGAAGATGTTTACGCGTCATTTCCATCATTCGCTAACTACTCTAAAAATGTGAGTTATTGTCTGTATTAGGTTGTGTCACATAATGGCATGATTTTGGATTATTAAAAGCATGAAAATATGACTGAACTGTTATAACACTGTGAAAAATGCAGAGATTTTATTCGAGTTCACTGAAGTTTATCTTAAAATTGGTGCAGACAACATCACATTTTGAATTGGAAATGATAATTCTATATAGTTGAAATTTAATTTTTGAATCAAATGTTTAGAAGAAATAAGTAGCTCTTAATTAGGCTGAGCTAGTAAAACTTATATATATGTCATTTTATGAAAAGTGTCGACCAAATAGAATTTGTTTCATTCAAAAAATCAGTGAATGAACCCATCTAATCAATAAATTTTCCAAAGTTTGCCATATTCAGAAGAAATATAAAAAAATCCCCGCAATCAATGCAGGGATTTATCAAACTTAATTTGAAGATCTAAATGTAGAGGTAAAGCTTTGTGCTTCACGTCTAGCATCAGGGTCGCTTGGCATTGGGTACGGTGCTGCAGCACGAACCGCGGCTTCAATACTGGCTTTCATATCAGGGTCACTAGAGTTCACAATAACTGATCGGACTGAACCACTTTCTGATAATGTCACCCGAGCAGTTGCCGATTTACCCGCAGAGTCAGAAGGTGTGTCCCATGCACGACGGATTTTATTTTCAAAATCTTTCTTTGCAGTAGATGCAATCTTCTTCGCTTCAGCCTTTTTCTGTGCGGCTTCTTCAGCTGCTTTTTTAGCTGATGAAGCTTTGGCTTCTTCGGCTGCACGTTCGCGTGCTTCGGCATCGGCTTTAGCCTTTGCATCTGCCTTGGCTTTTGCATCGGCATCTGCTTTACGTTTTGCAGCTTCTGCATTGGCCTTGGCTTTCGCATCAGCATCTGCTTTACGTTTTGCAGCTTCCGCATTGGCCTTAGCTTTGGCATCAGCATCTGCTTTACGTTTTGCAGCTTCCGCATTGGCTTTAGCTTTTGCATCGGCGTCTGCTTTACGTTTTGCAGCTTCTGCATTGGCCTTAGCTTTTGCATCAGCATCTGCTTTACGTTTTGCAGCTTCTGCATTGGCCTTGGCTTTCGCATCAGCATCTGCTTTACGTTTTGCAGCTTCCGCATTGGCTTTAGCTTTCGCGTCTGCATCTGCTTTACGTTTTGCAGCATCCGCATTGGCCTTGGCTTTTGCATCTGCCTTGGCTTTTGCCGTTGCTGCAGCTTTGGCTTTGTCAGCTTCTGCTTTTCTTAAAGCATCGGCACGGATTTTTTCAGCCTTGGTTTTGGCATCAGCATCTGCTTTACGTTTTGCTGCTTCAGCATTGGCTTTCGCCGTAGCATCTGCTTTTGCCTTAGCCGCATCCGCTTTGGCTTCTTGTTGTGCTTTTAGTTTTGCAGCTTCAGCCGCTTTAGCTTGTTCTTGAGCACGCTTTGCATTGTCCGCAGCTTTTTGTTCAGCAAGCTGCTGTGCTTTTGCCGCAGCGAGTGCCTGTTGAGCAGCAACCTGTGGATCTGCCTTAGGTGGTTCTGCTGGTTTAGGTGGTGCAGCCGTTGGAATCTCGGGTGCTGGTTCAACGCTAGGTTCTGCTGTTTGCGTGATTTGTTCAGCTACATTTTCATGCGCGGTTTCATCAAACTCAGTGACTTCACGTGTTACAGGTTTTAAATCTTCCGGTTTTACCAAAATAGTGGTTATTTTTTTAGGGGGCTCAGGTGGTTTACTCATGCCAAGATAAAGTAAGCCAACCACAGCGACGATATGAACACCTAGTGTGAAACCAATCGCAACGGCTTTTTGTTTAAAAGGCGGCTTGTTGAAATCTTTCATAAATTATTTTAATGGCTCAGTCAGTAAACCTACTTGTGTTAAACCTGCATCTTGAAGGGCAGACATGAGTTTCATGACTTCACCATAAGGACGAGATTCACTGCCGTTAATCAGGACACTCATTTGCTTTTTCTGTTCGTTCGCTTCATTTTGTGAAGCAGTTAAAACAGATTTTAGTTCATCAAGTGTGAGTACATCATTCTGATGATTTTTATCTTCGAGTTTGATCGTTCCATCCGCCTCAAGTGTAACAATCGCAGGGCGATCTTCCGCTTGCATAGGCGTGCCATTTGCCTGTGGTAAATCGACTTTGACACCTGTGGTGATCATAGGTGCAGTGACCATGAAAATCACCAAAAGAACTAACATGACATCAATATAAGGTACGACGTTCATGTCACTTTTTAATGGTTTTTTGATGCGCTCAAAGCGTCCAGAACGTTGAATAGCCATTAGTCATTGTCCTGAGTTGAACCTACAGACTGGCGTTGTAATAACGCAACCATTTCTTCGGCAAAAAGCGCACGATCGTTATAAACGGCTTCACCTTTGGCTGTGAAATGGTTAAATGCAAGTACAGCAGGAATTGCCGCAAAAAGACCAATGGCCGTTGCAATCAATGCTTCTGCAATACCCGGAGCAACCGTAGCAAGGGTGACTTGGTCAACATCTGCCAAACCAATAAAAGCGTTCATAATGCCCCAAACGGTACCGAATAAACCAACATAGGGTGCAACCGATCCAATACTCGCAAGCGCGCCTAAACCATTTTCTAAATGTCCTTGGTCACGGCTTAAACCTACGCGAAGAATACGTTCTGTACCTTCAATTGATTGTTCTGCGCTGGCATTACGTTTTTTAAGTTTGAAAAACTCGCCTAAACCTTGATAGAAGACATCTTCAAGGCCAACACGTTTCGAGTTGAGCTGAGCATTGTTGTATAAAGTGTTGAGTTCGGCGCCAGACCAAAAGATTTTTTGGAAATGTTCATCATCGGCCTGCGCTTTTTTATAACTCATGTGTAACTTGGCAATCAGATACCAACTGAATAACGAAGCTAAGAGCAGCAGGAGCATTACCAGTTGTACGACAGGACTTGCTTGTAAGATGAGGTCTGAAACTTTGAGTGTTGATTCTAGTTGAGTTGCCATAGTTACTACATGTGCCAAATAATTTTTTTAATCTTGTTCCAATTCTTTCAGAATCAGTTCACGTATTTCATCAGGAAGGCGACGGGGTTTCATCTCTGCACTGATACATGCCAATTCTACCTCACCTGATGCCAGCATAATATCACCACGATAAATATTTTGTTGCAACACAAATGACGTAGCCTTACACGAAACTACACTTGCTGTAACAGTAATCAGGTCATCCATTAATATAGGACGTGAATATTTCACATTAATTTTATGAACGACAAAGTTGTAATCTTTTTGATGCCAATAATGGTCTACACCTGAAGCGCGCAGCCATTCTGTGCGGGTACGTTCCATAAAGCGAATATGATTTGCGTGGTAAACAATGCCACCTGCATCTGTATCTTCAATATATACACGAATGTTGAATTCGAATTTATTCGCCATGAGAGTGTTCCGTCTTTATAAAATCTGAAAAATATTGTTCTGCACTTCAGCATAGAATTAGAGCATTTAAAAATGGCGATAATTCAATGATTCGTCAAGTGCTTCAATGACGGGCAGTTTAGCACCGTGAGTCATCAGTCCAATGGCACAAGGTTTCAACTCACGTAAATCTTTAACTTTCGTAGTTGTCATTATTGGTTAAAAAAGAGGCTGCTTTTAATTTGTTTGTTCATCTAATTTAAATTTTGCATCGACAAAATCCTGTAGATGAGCTGCTAAATATCCCGCAATATGAAAGTGAGTTTCTTCCATTTTCTTTTTCTGTTGCTTTGGGAGTAATGCCTTTAAAGATTCATACATATACGTTAAGCAGCAAAAGCCAAGGCCAATAACTAACATAAGTAAAAGTTTATTAGCTAGATCTATCCAGAAAAACACATAAACGAGTATGACTAAAGCAAAGAATGAGAGGCTGAAATAAAATGTATTAATTTTTGCTGGCTTAAAGTTTTCCTTGACCAAAACTTGTACGTCGTCGTGATAGTACGTCCCAATAAAAATGAGGGCAGAAGTATAGTTGAAGCTCAGGTTTTTTATACGATATGCAGAAGGCGATTGTTTAATAGTTAAGATATTATCTTCACTTACTTCTATGGTTTCTTTGCTAAGAATGTTTTCACATTCGACAGTGATAAAATAATTGTATTCGGTGTGGAATAAGCTTTCAAAATCACTCATTTGTTTAGGGTTAAATGAACTGATGGGTTGTTCTCTGGGAATGTTTTCAATGGCACTGTCTAATGGAAGGTTTTGAATGTATTCGCTATTAATTTTGTTAATTATTCTATTCTCAAGATTTATCATTTTAGTTTGCTGTTTGTAGTGGATTGAATTTATTTAAAAATTTAAATAAACATTCAGGGAGAATTTAACTCCCTGAAGTCGTTTGGTGAATAATCAGCTATTTATCTTTAGGTTCGGGAGGCGTCATCCCAAACTGTAAATACGCCATATTGGTGGCAATACGCCCACGTGCAGTACGCATGACATAGCCTTGCTGAATGAGGTAGGGTTCGATCACATCTTCAAGCGTACCTGAGTCTTCTGCCATAGCTGCAGCTAGAGCTTCTACACCTGCAGGGCCACCATCAAAACGCTCTAGAAGCATTGATAAATAACGACGGTCTAGCGTATCTAAACCATCTTTATCAACATTTAGCATGTCCAAAGCACGTTGCGCCATTTCTTGGGTCACTTCGCCTGTACCTTTGACTTGGGCATAATCTCGAACACGGCGTAATAAACGGTTGGCAATACGTGGCGTACCACGTGCACGACGTGCAACTTCCAGTGCGCCATCTTCAGTAATCGGTACATCCATTAAGTTTGCTGAACGAGTCACAATATGAGTCAGATCTTTTACGGAATAGAATTCTAAACGTTGCACAATCCCAAAACGATCACGTAAAGGTGAGGTGAGTAGTCCCGCACGTGTGGTTGCTGCAACTAATGTAAATGCAGGTAAGTCGAGCTTGATAGAACGGGCAGCTGGTCCTTCACCAATCATGATATCCAACTGATAATCTTCCATGGCTGGATATAAAATTTCTTCAATCACCGGTGAAAGACGATGAATTTCGTCAATAAACAGTACGTCACCTTCTTCAAGGTTGGTCAGCATTGCAGCTAAGTCGCCAGCACGCTCTAGAACAGGGCCTGAGGTCGATTTAAGGTTGCCGCCCATCTCACGGGCAATGATATTGGCCAGTGTGGTTTTACCTAAACCCGGAGGGCCAAAAATTAAGGTGTGATCGAGTGCTTCTTCACGGCCACGTGCAGCACCGATAAAGATTTCCATTTGTTCACGGACGACAGGCTGCCCGATGTAGTCATCAAGGGATGTTGGACGGATGGCACGGTCGAAGTGGTCTTCGGGTTTTTCTGAACCACTGATAAGACGGTCTTGCATAATTATTTAACTAATCTCTATATCGTTGTGGAAGAATCACAGCCTCAAAAAGCGATTGAACTTTAAATGCCATTGTATAGGCGATTCTCACTTTTGACTGGGCAAAAGTGACAAAACCCATTTGTTAAACTGATGCTACGTCCTTGTAGCACAGTTTAACGGCGACATCCTTGTCGCCTGCGTGATTCACATACTGTCTATAACCCTAAAAGGCAAAGGATGCAGTGCTCATTAGAAACTAAAAATTATTTATTGATCGACTTAAGTGCTGCACGGATAATGTCGCTGGCTTCAGTAAAGTCACCTTTGGCAGCATTCACTAATTTTTGTGCTTCAATTGGTTTGTAACCTAATGATTGCAATGCCGCTTCAGCTTCAGCCACAGCAGAGTTGCCTGTAAATTGAATTTGTTCAACAGTTGAATTGGTTGGTGCAGTCCCTGAAGCCATGGCTTTAAAGCGATCACGTAACTCAATCATGAGGCGTTCAGCGGTCTTTTTGCCTACACCCGGAACTTTGACTAAAGTGTTTACATCTTCATGTTCAACCGTGTGAATCAGCATTTCAACACTTAATGTTGATAAAATGCCCAGTGCCATTTTAGGGCCTACGCCGTTGACTTTTAATAGTGTGCGAAAAATCAGTTTTTCTTGAGCATTGCTAAATCCATACAGCAGTTGTGCATCTTCACGAACAGCCAGATGTGTCCATAGGGTAATTTTTTGACCTTTTTGTAGTTGGCAAAATGTAGAAAGTGGGGTGTCAATCTCGTAGCCTACACCATTTACATTGAGTAATACTGTTGGTGCTTCCAATGCCAGCACTTCGCCAATTAAACATCCGATCATGTCATTTATTCACTTTATTTCAGTTTAGTCTGAGCTATTTGCTCAATTTCAATTTGTTGTGAGATTAGCTTGAAGGCCAGCGAATTACTAGCCTTCACATTTTTTCAGCTTTAAAAGAAACCAACTTTATTGCCTTGAAGTTCTTGTGCAAGGTTATAAGCCTGATGGTCTGAAAACTTAGAGATGATATCGAGTACTTGCATAATATTGTCATAATGCGACATACCAAAATGTGCTCCTGAACGATGTAAAATAGACATCAATCGTTGCTCTTTAAAGCTCAAAGTTTTATTGGGCGTGGTCAGTGGAATAAAGGCATCCAAAATATTTTGCAAACTTTGGTGTGCAATAATTTCCAAACCTGCCTTATGCGGATGTTCAAAGATTTTATCACGAGCCAGTTCTTTGGCACGGTTAATCCCGATTTCAATATCTTCACTGCAATATTGCAATAAACTGCCTTTAAGTTGGCCAGACAAAATTTCATTATGATGACGTGCAAAAGCTGTAGTTACTTCTTCAACCAAACGCTTCATCACACGGCCACGCAAAGCGGCAATTTTCTGCTGCCATGTGGTATCCGTCATTGCAAGTTCGGCAGGAATACCATAATCACCAATCAGGTCAAGGAAAATTGGCTCAACTTCATTATAACTCAACATATTGAGAATAATGCCATCTTCCAAATCAATCAGGGCATAGCACATATCATCCGCTGCTTCTAATAAATAAGTCAGAGGATGACGGCAATAATGATATTCACCGAGTTGAATTAAGCCGAGTTGTTCTGCAATTTGCTGCAAGATGTCTTTTTCGGCTTGGTAACAGCCAAACTTGGCACGCTGACTGGCAGGCTTATTTCCTTGTGATGCAATGGTTTTTGAAAGCCATGGGTACTTTAGGTAAGCCCCTAAGGTTGCGTAAGTTAGGCGCATACCACCATCATTCGGGTGATAGTCAATTTTAGTCAGTAAACGTAAACCTTGAGCATTACCTTCGAACTGACGAACATCGGCTTCTTCTTCAGGGCTTAAGTCCTGTAAAAAATTGGTATGTGATGCATCATCAAACCATTCTCGAATGGCATATTCGCCTGCATGACCAAAAGGCGGGTTGCCAATATCATGTGCTAAACAAGCGGCTTGAATAATCGCGCCAACATCGGCAGGCGAAATCCACATCGGGAGTTCATCTTTAATTTTTTCCGCTGCCAACATCCCCAATGAACGTCCAATACAAGACACTTCTAAAGAGTGCGTCAGGCGAGTATGAATGCCATCGTGTTGGGTTAATGGATGGACTTGGGTCTTGCGATTAAGCTGTCGAAAACTCTGCGAAAATATAATGCGGTCATAGTCTTTATGAAAAGGGCTACGTGCCTGTTCAGAACTGTGTTTATTGCTACCAATACGAACTGTAGAAAGAAGTTCAAGCCAACGCATTTGAGTCATTTATCATTATTCAATTATTACTTGAATTGAATAATGCCAAACTTAGCAGAAAAGCACTAGTCTGAGGCGACACAACTTGTCTTAAAAGATGTATGAGTGATTTGCCTTAATGAAATGCAAAACAAAACAGAAATTTAAAAATGGGCTGTTAGTATAGATGGGCAAATTTTACCTTTTATCCCATTTTTTAATTTTTAATGAGAATAATTTAAATGTATAGAAAACAATTTCTTCCTACGTTGACTGCTCTAAGTTTGGGCGTGACATTTTTTTTGTCAGGTTGTACAAGTTTCAACACAGAAAAAAATATAACGAAAGTGCAGCCAAACCAAAATGTTGCTGCATCAGAAAATAGCATGATGCATCATTTACAAACATTTGAAGAAATTGCGGAACAAAATGGTGGCAATCGTGCAGTAGGTACAGCAGGTGGATTGGCTTCTGCACAATATATTCTTAAACAAGCCAAGAAAGCAGGCTTGCACGCGCAAATGTTGCCATTTGAAAATCGAGAAAAGACCGGTGGGCAAAATATTGTGATTGAGATTGAAGGGCAATCCAAAGATACCGCTGTGATAGTCGGCGCGCACTATGATTCGGTGAAAATGGGGCCTGGGATTAATGATAATGCTTCAGGCGTTGCAGTATTGTTAGCATTATTACAAGACTATGCAAAGCAAAAGGTAAAACCTAAACACACACTATATCTTGCCTTTTGGGATTCGGAAGAGGTTGGTATTGCAGGTTCACAAGCTTTTGTGAAATCACTCAGTGAGAAACAGATTCAAGGCATTCAAGCCTATATCAATGTTGATATGGTGGGAACAAAGAATCCGAATATCATGATTGCCGATGGTGACCATTCATCAATTGCAGAAATGGCGGCACAGTTTAAAGCCAATGGACTTATACAAAGTGATTATCAGCCAATCTTAGACAGCATGAGCCAATTACCTAAGCACCCGCAGGATGCTGCATTAGAACAAAGCATGCGTCAATATTTTAAAACCAATAATATTCAGATTAAAGATGATGTAACGACTTTAACAGCAAGCGATACTTTGCCATTTTTAGGGAAAGTTCCCGTTACTTCACTAATTTTATTTAATGAGCAAATGAAAGGTGATGAACTCGAATTTGCACCGTGCTACCACAAGGCTTGCGATACGATTGATGGTGTAGATGTAAACTCACTGAACTTAGCCCTTAATGTTATTCAACATCTATTGTCAGATTTGAATAAATAAAATGTTTCAATTTCAAATGTGAATTGATTTTAGTCTTTATGAATTTCAGGTTTAAATCTCACACATTTAGACCTGAAATTCATTTTCAAATATGGTTTGAACGCTTGATTAAAAAGTGAGTTGTTGTTGAAAAATAAAACATTTTTATAGTTTGAATATTATTCTTAGGGTGAAATGAAAAAATCAGATAATTTTGTGTTAATCTGTGCGACTAAATTCAATTTTATTATTTAAAAATAAAAGCATTATTGCCTAAACTTCCCGATATAAGCACTACAATTTCACTTTCACATCTAGCTGATTTAACTAATACACAGTAGAATATGCGCTCTCTCAAGTCACATTGTGGCATGGTCTTTTCGATCATCCCGTGGAGCCAAAATCAGCATGTTTATCGTTGCCGGTGCACCTGCACATTCTTCATTTAAGAAAACTCAACTATTATCACGTTTAACGTCAATTAGTTCTGTTCAATCAATTGAAAGTCAATGGGTTTACCTTTTTGACCAAGCGCTCAACGAGCAACAACAGCAATCCGCTTTACAGCTTCTCAACGATGGTCAATCTTTTGAATTGCACCAAGCAGCAAGTGACGAAGTCCAAATTTTAGTGACGCCACGTGTTGGAACCATCTCTCCGTGGTCGTCTAAGGCAACAGACATTTTTGCCAACTGTAATACACCGGTTCATCGCCTTGAACGCGGTGTTTTGTTTACTTTGAAGGGCGTAAATGCTGTTTCTGATGAAGTAAAACTAGCATTACATGACCGCATGACCGAAAGTGTTTTCAATGCTATTGAAGATGCTGCGGCACTTTTCTCTGAAACTGAACCAAAGCCTTTAAACTCAATTGATATTTTGGGTCAAGGTAAAGAAGCGTTGGTGAAAGCTAACTCTGAATTTGGTTTTGCGCTTTCTGATGAAGAAATCGATTATTTAACCGATGCATTCACAAAAATGGGTCGCAACCCGCATGACATCGAATTGATGATGTTTGCTCAAGCAAACTCTGAACACTGCCGTCATAAAATCTTTGGTTCAGAATGGACAATTGATGGTGAAGTTCAACCATTGTCATTGTTCCAAATGATTAAAAACACCTATAAAGAATCACCTACAGATGTATTGTCGGCATATAAAGACAACGCTTCTGTAATTGTTGGTTTTGACACACAGCGTTTTTATCCAAAACTAGATGCTGAAACAGGTCACCACGTTTATAAATACAAGAGTCAAGCCGCTCACATCTTGATGAAAGTGGAAACACATAACCATCCGACAGCGATTGCACCATTTGCTGGTGCAGCAACAGGTTCGGGCGGTGAAATCCGTGACGAAGGCGCAACAGGTCGTGGTGGTAAGCCAAAAGCAGGTTTAACAGGTTTTACCGTATCTAACTTGAACATTCCGGGCTTTGAACAGCCATGGGAAGAAAACTACGGCAAACCATCTCGTATGGCATCTCCACTTCAAATTATGATTGAAGGTCCATTGGGTGGTGCAGCGTTTAACAATGAATTTGGTCGTCCTGCGTTAAATGGTTACTTCCGTACATTTGAACAAAATGTCAATGGTGATGTAAAAGGCTTCCATAAGCCAATTATGATTGCCGGCGGTTACGGTAACATCCGTCCTGACCATGTTGAAAAAGATGCAATCCAACCGGGCGATCTTTTAATCGTACTTGGCGGTCCTGCAATGTTGATCGGTCTAGGCGGTGGCGCAGCGTCTTCTGTAGACAGCGGTAAGTTAGGTGAAAACCTAGACTTTGCTTCGGTGCAACGTGAAAACCCAGAAATGGAACGCCGTTGCCAAGAAGTCATCGATGCGTGCTGGCGCATGGAAGACCATAACCCAATCGTGTCTGTACATGACGTGGGTGCGGGTGGTATCTCAAATGCAATGCCTGAACTTGTGAACGATCACGAGTTAGGTGCAATCCTTGATCTTCGTAAAATTCCATCATTGGAAAAAGGCATGTCTCCGATGGAGATCTGGTCGAATGAAGCGCAAGAACGTTATGTTTTGGCGATCCGTCCATCATCTTTAGAACTCTTTGAATCACTGTGTGCACGTGAGCGTTGTCCGTTTGCGGTATTGGGTGAAGCGACTGAAGCGCGCCATTTAACCGTTGAAGATCCATTGTTTGAAAACAAAGCTGTGGATATGCCAATGCAAGTGATGCTTGGCGGTACACCACGCATGAGCCGTTCATACGAAACCATTGAACGTAAAGGCGATGACTTCACTGCTGAAACAGTAACAGATTTGAAAGATGCGATTTACCGCGTTCTTAAGAATCCAACTGTTGCATCTAAATCGTTCCTCATCACCATTGGTGACCGTTCGATTACAGGTATGGTTGCACGTGATCAGTTCGTCGGTAAGTGGCAAGTGCCTGTAGCGGATGCTGCAGTAACAACGACTAGCCTTGTTGGTTATACAGGTGAAGCGATGGCAATGGGTGAGCGTCCACCAGTTGCGTTGTTGAATCCTGCTGCTTCTGCACGTTTATCTGTAGCAGAATCAATTTCAAACATCATGTCTGCAAAAATCGACCAGATCAGTGACATTAAATTGTCTGCAAACTGGATGGCTGCAGCAGGTCAACCGGGTGAAGACCAAGCGCTATTTGAAGGCGTTAAAGCCATCGGTATGGAAATGTGTCCTGCTTTAGGTATCGCAATTCCTGTAGGTAAAGACTCATTGTCTATGCGTACAACTTGGAATGATGACGGTGTTGATAAATCTGTAACATCTCCTATGACAGGCGTGATCACAGCATTTGCACCTGTAACAGATGTTCGCAAAACATTAACACCTGAACTTAAAAATATCGAGTCTGTACTTGTACGTATCGATCTTTCTAAAGGTCAATTCCGCCTTGGCGGTTCGATCCTTGCTCAGGTTTATAAAGCAATTGGTTCTGTAACACCTGATGTAGACAGTTTTGATGACTTCAAAGCATTCTTTGCATTGGTTCAAGACTGGAACAGCCGCGATCTAATCAAGGCTTACCATGACATCGGTGATGGCGGCCTATTGGCGACTGTTGCAGAAATGATGTTCGCTTCACGCCTAGGTGTAGCACTTGAAGATCAATCTACTGCAAGCTTGTTTGCAGAAGAAATTGGTGCAGTGCTTCAAATCAGCAAAGCAGATTGGGCTGCCTTAGAAGCTGAAGTTGCAGCGTCTAGCCTTAAAGATGCAATTGCAGTGGTAGGTACTGTAAATGATACAGATACTTTAACTGTAAATGGTTTGAGCTTAGACCGTGCTGAATTACAGCAAGCATGGACTGAAGTGTCACATCAAATCCAACGTCTACGTGACAACGTAGAAACTGCGGATCAAGAATATGCGTTAATCGCTGACAAATCACATGCAGGTTTAATTGCAAAACCAACATTTGATTTGAACGAGCCTATCGAAGCACCGTACATCAATGAACGCCGTCCAAACATGGTGATTCTGCGTGAACAGGGTGTAAACGGTCATGTAGAAATGGCTGCTGCATTCGATAAAGTCGGCTTCAACACTGTAGATGTACACATGAGCGACTTGCTTGCTGGCCGTATCAGTCTTGATGACTTTGAAGGTTTAGTCGCGTGTGGCGGTTTCTCTTACGGTGACGTATTGGGCGCAGGCGGCGGTTGGGCTAAATCTGTATTGTTTAACCCGAAACTTCGTGACCAATTTGAGAAATTCTTCAACCGTGATGAAACTTTCTCTCTAGGTATTTGTAACGGCTGTCAAATGTTGTCTCAGCTTGCACCATTAATTCCAGGTGCAGACGCTTGGCCTCGTTTCCACCGCAATACTTCAGAGATGTTTGAAGCTCGTGCTGTAAACGTACGCGTTGAAAAATCAAATTCTGTATTGTTAGAAGGTATGGAAGGTTCGATTCTTCCTATCGCTGTAGCACATGGTGAAGGTCGTGTGGTTACAAGCGCAGAAAACATTGCAGCATTGAATGCTGGCGATCAAGTGATCTTGCGTTATGTAGATAGTCAAGGCAACCCAACGCAGCATTACCCAATGAACCCGAATGGTTCGCCAGAAGCGATTTCAGGTGTAACGTCTAAAGACGGTCGTGCAACGATTATGATGCCGCACCCTGAACGTAACTTCCGTGCGATTCAGCATTCTTGGAAACCAGAAGATTGGGATCAAGACGGTGCTTGGTTACGTATGTTCCGTAATGCACGTAAATTTATTGGTTAATCTTAGATAGATGAATAATAGAAAAGAGCCGCCTTCGGGTGGCTTTTTTTATGTTTAAAATTTACCAAAAGATATATTAATTATTGTGAATGCTTATTTTTACACATATAATCGCTTTCGATTTTTAACCACCTGCGGGTGGTTTTTTGTTGGTTTTAAATTTTTATTTCTCCCACTGAACTTGGTTTAGATTTTGCTTTTATATTTGTGGAAACATGCTAGTGTGTAATTTATGCACAATAACTATGCAAGATTAAAGACTAGCAAGATAAAAGAAAGATGGATAAGTAAACGAGTTCAGTATCAACACTCATGATGAGGTGATGACATGATTAAAATAGTAGAATATTCGGCAGTGGATAAGTCTGCGCTGCGTAAAAAGGGCTGGAAGCTTTTTAGTGCAGTCGTGTGTTTGCAGTTGGTGTTTTTAGTTTTGGGTTATGCTTTGCAGATGTAATATTTGAACAATTGAAACCGCCGTGAGGCGGTTTTTTATAAACCATCATCTCTGGGAGATAGCCAGTCTTTATATTTTACTTTTAAGTCCTGTTTAAGAATTTCATCTTGAATAATAAAATCAATACCACCATCATAAGGTGCAACAATAATTTTTTTATCAAATGAAATGAGAAAGGCTTCAATTTCTTCATTTGCAATTTTTAATAATAAATCATCATGTTTTTTAGGCCGCCATATTACTTGAGTGTATAAAGGTATAAAACAGTTATCATTTTTATCACCATCATCAAAGTAATCAGGATCTATCTGATGTAGATTTATAGAAGGAGATTCTATTAAATTGTAGGAAATGATTTTTCTTCTATCATACTCAGGGTGGAAATAATTTGGCTCTGGCTGAGAATAATGTGGCGTAATATAATTACCAGTCACAAGGTAAACCGAGGTATCTAAGCCTAAGCAATCTGTAATGATCTGATTTTGATGATCTAATAAAAGTAGCACTTCTTCTGTTGTGTCTGCATATTGTTTAGACTTTGGCAAACTGTGTATACGGAACCAATATTCTGAAAAATAAAATTTAAATACGTATGGAATTGGAACTTTATTTGGAAAGTGATCATTCTATTGTTGTTCAAAGGTTTTAGTCATTGTTAATCTTTATATATTCTTAATGGGTTTAATATAACTTAGCATTAGGTAAATTTTCATATATCAAATGCAATGCTCAAGCTTATCTACTTCATACCTGAATAGCATCTTGAATCTACCAAACTTGCCGTATTTGAAGCAGGTGTCAGAGGTAGGCAATTTTGAGCACTGTACGTGGTAAATTTAGAGACAATACCAACTCAACATTTAGTCCGACAGAGCCTAACGGGCGACATCCATGTCGTAGGTTCCGTGATCAAATATTAAAATTTGATTTGATGATTGACTGTTAATGATTCTATTTAAATCATTAACTGAATCTGTTTTAACACAGCCTTTAACGTATTTTCATAATCAAAAGCAGCATTAGTACTGTCTTGGTATCGCCAAGCGACATAACCATCTGGACGAACTAAGACAGCGCCTGATTCATGAATTTCAGATTTCGCATTCCATGTACCATAAACGTCACGGTATTCACGAGAACCAATTTGAATCACATCTAAATAAGGTAGATTCAACGATTCAGCAGCAGATTTCCAACCTTTTCCTGAAAGACCTGTCAGTAGGGTGAAATGACCATGCCCTGTAATATCTAAAGTTGATTGCTTATCGCCTTTGGCATCAATAATCCAAGTATGTGGAACTTTAGCCCCTGGACGCGTGGTCGCTTGTAAGTACAGTTGTTGATCTTTTTCAAATACTTCAGGTTCAGAATTTGAGCTTAAGTTGTGATGCCTTGGTCAAAGCCAAATACCTCTTTGAGATGCTTATAGTCAAAGCGAGATTGATTGGCACGCGCCACGATTTGCTTGCCAACAGGCGCACGCTCTAATGTATAAGAATCAAGTAGCCATGGCAGTGACCAACCTTTAACTGCGTATGCAAGTTTCCAACCGAGGTTAAAAGCATCTTGCATACAGGTATTTGAGCCTAAGCCACTTGATGGTGGATGACGATGTACCGCATCACCGCCGCAGAATACACGCCCTTTCGAGTATTCAGTTGCCCATGTTTGGTTCACATACCAATAAGACAATTTTTGAATTTCGACATTTTCTACTTCAGCACCGACAAAGGCATTTAAACGCGCACGAACTTGCTCTTCGGTGACTTGTGGTTCGCCTTTGGAAATATCAAAGCCCCAACCCATAATCCATTCATTCCAAGGTGTAATGGCACGGAGTAAGCCCATGCCCAGATCACCAAAGCTCGCTTCAGGGTTAACAATCCATTGCAAAATAGCAGGGCGGTTTTTCACATATTGAGAGAGATCTGCTTTAAACGTGACATAGACTGTACCTGCGCGAGACATCACCCCTTCAAGGGGTAAATCAAGCTGTTCAAGGATTTTGGATTTTGCCCCATCCATACCGACCAAATATTTGGCACGTAAGCTGAATTCAGTATTTGTAATACGATTTAAAAAGGTTGCTGTTACACCATGCTCATCTTGTATATGCGATAAATATTCAGTATTAAAATTATAAATCGCACCACGCTCGGCTGCATTTTTTACCAACAAAGCTTCCATTTTCGGTTGAATAAGATCGACTAATGGACAGGGGCTACCTTTAATATAATCGCCATGACGTTCATCACCCGTGCCCCAAGCACTCATACGGGCAATTTCTTCACCGACAAGACTTGTGGTAATGAGGCTTTCACCCATCTGCTCCCAAGGAGTTGCAATTTCTTTGACCTGTTCTTCGATACCTAAGTCACGTAACACTTCCATCGCACGTTGGTTGGTAATATGGGCACGAGGACTATTGGTTAACCAATTAAATTGGGTAAAAAGCTGAACCTGAATACCGTAATTTGCCAAGGCTAAACCTAAAGTAGAACCTGCAGGCCCTGTGCCAATAATCAGAACATCGGTATCGTATTGCTGTGTCATACAAAACTCCATGTGTATGTGAAGCGCAAACTTGGAATAGTCCGCAGTCTAGGCAAATGATTTTCCGAGTAGAATGGATATTCATATAAACTATAGATCTATTGGTATTTTGACTGCATGACACGGGTGATGTAGTGAGTGTGTGGAGTGAAGCGAATGGAATTACGACATTTACGTTATTTTGTGACGGTGGCGAAAGAACAGAGTTTCACTAAGGCAGCGGAAAAACTATTTACAGCACAACCATCGCTCAGTCAGCAAATTAAAGACTTAGAGCAGGAGGTTGGGGTGCAATTATTTGAACGTTCTGCCCGAAAAGTCTTACTGACCGATGAGTGGCAGGCTTTTCTGAAATATGCAGAGCAAGCACTAGAAAATGCCAAACAAGCTATAGCAGCAGCTCGCCACGTGGCGCAAGCCAAAAATAATCAAATACATATTGGCTTTTTAAATGTCGCAGAATTGAAAATTATGCCGAGTATTTTGGCGCAATTAAAACAACATATCCCTGATTTGAAAATTCATTTACATAGCTTGACGTGTACAGAGCAGATTCAAAAACTAAAAAATACTGAATTGGATATTAGCTTTACGCGTTATCACTTAAGTCATGACGACTTTACCAATATTCAGGTTTTAAGTGAGCAGATCTATCTAGTCGGTGCAGCGCATCTGCATCCATCAGATCGAATCTTAAAACTTCAAGAATTAAAAAATCACACCATTATTATGTGTGAGCAAAATGTTTCTCCTGTGTTTTACGATACCTTAAATGTCTTGATTCCTTTTGATCAGCATCAACATGATCATATGCTGTGGGTGACCAATGTCATGCAGCATTTAAATTTGATTAATATGGGCATGGGCCTGAGTTTTGTGCCCGAATATTTACTCAAATTTTTTAATGATTCGGTCAAAGTCATTCAAACAGATGTGGAATTACCGAAACTAGGTTTATATGCAACCTATCCGAATGCATCGAATAATGTTGCATTGAAAATGATTTACAGTGCTTTAAATAATGTAACTGCACAATAGCGTCTGGAATAGCCAATGTTAAAACTAATTTATTATGTACCTGAGTCTCACCTAGAGTCGACTAAACTTGCTGTATTTGACGCAGGTGCAGGCGGTATAGGCAACTATGAACACTGCGCTTGGCAAGTACTTGGAACAGGGCAGTTTAAACCTGTAAAAGGTGCAAATCCATTTATTGGTGAGTTAGATATGTTGGAGAAAATTCCAGAATGGCGCGTGGAAATGATTGTACCTGAAGATAAAGCGAGTGAGGTCGCAAGGGCTTTAAAAGTAAGTCATCCTTATGAAGAGCCAGCATTTGAGTTTATTCAAATGGTGGATATTCAATTTTAATGATGCTTTTAAATTTTTAAGTTATAGAAAAAAGTAGATACACGAAGGGTGACATGGATGTCACCCGTTAGACAGAGATTCAAGGATGAATCTTCTGTCTAACAAGGGATTTTGGTTACTTTGATCCTTCAAAGTAACGTAATACCTACGCGTTATAAACTAAAGTCACGTAGCTAATTGAGGTTGTGAGTATTCAATTGAAAGCAAGTTAAACCTTCTGAATAAATAAATCACGGTCAAAACGATACTGCGGGAAGAATACACCATCTTTAGCACGTTCACCTGCACCAATCACCATCACTGGGTATTGCTGAGCATTTAATCCTAAAATCTTCTTCACCAAAGGTTCATCAAAACCTTCCATCATACAACTGTCAAAACCATAGGCACGTAAAGCCAAAACTAAGTTTTCACAAGCCAATGCTGTGGTTTTGCTCGCCCAAAGTTTTGCATCTGCTTCATTAAAAGCTGTTACAGGCAATTGTTTATCCAGTGTACGTGCAACTTTGAAAGCAACTTTCTTAAAGTTACCTAGGGCGTTGAAGTAACCAGTTTTATAGTTATAAGGAATAAACTTGTAATACTTCTGTACCGCTGCGGGTGCTTCAGGAAATGGAAATTCAGAAATATTCCGTTTTGCCATTTCATCTACACGGTCGGTACGCGCGACACAGACAATCAATTCAGCAGCAGTTTTTGCAGCTAGTTGCCCTAAGCAAGCTTTCACCAATTGTTTTTTCTTTGCAGGGTTCTGAACGACATAGAATGTCCACGGTTGTAAATTCGATGAATTCGGTGCAAGCAAGGCGAGGTCTAAGCATTCATCTAAAACGTCGTTTGGAATGGCCTTGTCGGTAAACTTACGTACAGAACGACGGCTTTGTACAACTTTTTTAAAATTCTCGATATCGATGCCTTCAGGCGCAGGCTCGTAGTAGCGTTTCTTTTCAGGTTTAGTTTCAGTTTGTGATACTGCAGTCATGTGGAAACATCCAGTTTTTTAATTTAGAAAATAGATTGGGGCTGAGATGAAAAAAACCACCCAAATATGAGTGGTTTTTTAGTTACATTAAAACATTAATTGAACTGAGAGAAGTCAGGTTTGCGTTTTTGCATAAAGGCGGCAACAGCTTCCATCATTTCTGGAGAGCCTACACGATCCATGAAAATCTCAGCTTCATGATCAATCCATGCCACGATTTCATCTACATTATGTTTCATTAATGCTTTCGATTGAACCAAAGACGCTAGTGGAAGTGCAGATAACTGTGCTGCTTTTTTCGCAGCTGTCGCATAAGCATCTTCTTCAATGCTATTGACCAAATTTGCTGAAAGCGCTGTCGCACTATCAAACTTCTGAGCAGTTAACAGTAATTCCGCCGCTTTATGGTAGCCGGCTTGTTGAACCAATAGCTTGCTCGATGCACCTTCAGGCGATAGACCAAGGCTCACAAACGGAATTTGGAATAGGGCAGTATTGTCGCTGTAGACAAGATCGCAATGAAGCAGAATCGTAACACCAATCCCAATGGCAACACCGCGAACCGCAGCAATCAGCGGCTTAGAAAATTGAGCAGCAGATTTTAACAAAATAAAAGGTGCGCCTTCTGAAGCTGGAGCTTGTCCTTTTTGAGCAGCAGATTTCATAAAATCTTGCATGTCATTGCCCGCACTGAAGTCTGCATCTTGACCACGGAGTACTACTACACGCACTGAAGTATCTTGATCAGCTTCATCTAATGCTTTTGCAATCCACAGATATAATTCTGTATACAGCGCGTTCTTCGCCTGAGGTCGGTTAATGGCTAAGGTCAGTACGCCATTGTCCAAATTCGCATTCAAATGTTCATGGGGTTGTTGAATACAGCTCAGTGTCATCGTACTATCCTTGCGTAAAAGTTTCGTTTTGATTTTATGCTCGACATTATGTCGCATATTTCAGCCTGTGGCACAACTGCTCAGTTCATAAAAAGTTTGATTTGATATGAAATATACATTTGATTATTTGGTTTTCATTGGGCGTTTTCAGCCGTTCCATTTAGCGCATTTGCAAACCATTAAAATTGCCTTGCAACAAAGTCAATATGTGCTTCTGGCGCTTGGTTCGGCGCAAAATGAACGTAATATCAAAAATCCATTTTTGGCTGTAGAACGTGAGCAGATGATCTTGTCGAATTTTTCAGAGCAAGATCAGAAGCGAATCAAGTTTGTGCATGTGATTGATGTATATAACGATGAAAAATGGCAAAAGTTAGTCAAATCTTTAGTAAGTGACGTGGTTGAAACGAATGCAAAAGTCGGTTTGATTGGACATTTTAAAGATGATTCTTCTTATTATTTAAAATTCTTCCCCGAGTGGGAAATGGTTGAGCTGGATAGTCTAGAAGGGGCGATTTCTGCGACACCAGTACGTGAAGCGTATTTTCGTGGTGAAATTGAACGAGATGCCTTTCCTCAAGGTACCATTGATTTTTTGCTAAAATTTCAACAGACAGACATTTATAAACAACTTCAACACAAATTTATGACTCAGGATAAAACAAATCTGCTATAAAAAAAAACGCTAAATTTCTAGCACCACAATGGAGTAAAAAAATAAACATTGTAGTGATTTTAGGCTGTGTTTTATTCAGGAGAAAAACATGAGTTTGCGTCAGGGAACGTTTGCAAAATATATGGGAGCCTTCGCTTTATGTTGCGTATTTCCCCTACATGCTGCTGAATGGACGCTAACGCCTAATAGTCAGGTCACTTTTGGTATTAAATCTGTGGGGCTGTCTATTGTAGAAGGCCGCTTTAATAAGGTTCAATCGAACCTAAAATTTGATCCTGAAATTCCGCATAAAGGTTCAGCGCATTTAGTGTTAGATGTGGATAGCATCAGTTTTAGTAACCCAAGCTTGAAAGGATTAATCTTGGGCAGTGAATATTTTGATGCCGCTGAATTTAAGCAAGTGAAGTTTGTCAGTAAACAAATCGAACCCGTGGCTTATGCCAAGTATATGATTCGAGGGGATCTCACCATTCGTGGCATCACTAAGCCTGTGATCTTCGATACCACACTCACCCCAAGCCCACAAAATCCAAAAGTGTTGGATGTTCAATCTTTAGCAACCATTAAACGTAGTGATTTTGGTATGCGTAAAGCACTCGGTGGAGTAGGTGAGCAAGTATTAATACAACTCAAAGGCCAATGGCGGCTTGAATAACCCTATTTTGCTGGCTTCAACACATATGATCTTTGGCGTGTTGTAGCATAACAGCAGTTATTTTCTGTAATTGAATTGATTGTTGGTTCCAATGATGCCAATACAAGGCTAAATCAATACTGAGTTCTGTTGAAAGCTCTATCAATTTTCCCGCTGCTAATAAGTCTTTGCTTTGATAGTCGGGTAACCATCCATAGCCCAAGCCCATCGTAATGGCATCAAAAAATGCAGTTGAAGAGGGAATGAAATGATGCGGATATTGTGAAGGATTGAGCCCGAAATTCTTCTGAATCGATTGCGTATGTAGGTCATCCTTCTCATTAAAAATCAGTGCAGGCGCAGCCCTTAAGGCATTTCGCGTCACGCCTTGACCGAACCATCTTTGGATAAAATCAGGGGTTGCTACAAAGCGATAATGCATTTCTCCCAGATATTCTGCAACGCAGCCCTTCATGGCTTCCGATTCTGTTGTGACACAGGCATTGACTAGTCCTGCTTCTAATAAATGATGTGTTTGTGACTGATCATCGACCTGAAAATGAATCACGATTTTTTCTTCAATTAAGAGATCTTTGAATAGCGGAAGCAACCATGTCGCAAGTGAGTCAGCATTGGTTGCAATATTGACTTGATAGAAAGCATTCGCCGTTTGTCCTGTTAGATTTTGAAGAAAATTATGTTCTAATAATTTGCTGTGTTGTAGATAATGCAATAAAGATTGGCCTGCAAGTGTTGGACGGCACGGACGTTCACGTACAATGAGCACATGACCTAATTTCTTTTCTAAAGTTTGCAGCCTGAGCGTGACCGCAGATGCCGTAATATTTAAACGCAGTGCCGCTTGTTCAAAGCTTCCTGTTTCAGCAACTGCAAGAAATGCTTCACTATGTTTGCTTTGTAACATGAGTCACCTATGAGCATTAGAGATTCCATAAACTAAGAAAAACTTAGTTATAATGATATTTATTTATAAATACTTATTTTTAACAATAAGCTTCGATAATAGCAACATTCATTTAATGCTTTGAAAGTGTAGTTAAAAAATGTTGCACAGTTATATGCAAGGGCTCGCAATTGGATTTAGCCTAATTATCGCGATTGGTGCGCAAAATGCGTTTATTCTCAAGCAGGGGTTAAAAAAGCAGTATGTCT
Source organism: Acinetobacter sp. YH12138 (assembly GCF_015218525.1). Lineage (NCBI taxonomy): Bacteria > Pseudomonadati > Pseudomonadota > Gammaproteobacteria > Moraxellales > Moraxellaceae > Acinetobacter > Acinetobacter sp. YH12138. Next base: position 1,041,927 of record NZ_CP048670.1, read on the forward strand.
TTTGGCTTTGCGCTATTTGTGCTGCTTCTGATTCGATACTCATCTTATTGGGTGTACTCGGATTCTCCCAATTGGTTGAAAGTTATCCGGAAATTGTGAGTGGAGCGAAATATTTAGGCGCAACGTTTTTAACAGTTTATGGAGCACAGCATTTTCTGCAAGCCTTCAAAACTTCGAGCAGTTTAGCGCCCAATGAGAAGAATGAAACCAAACTATTGAAGTTGGTGCTGATTTGCTTGGCTTTAACGTGGTTAAATCCACATGTATATCTCGATACGGTTGTGCTGATTGGGTCTATTTCAACGAAGTTTGAATCGACAGCCGTATATTTTGCGATTGGGGCAATTACAGCTTCATGGGTGTTTTTCTTTGTCCTCGGATTTGGCGCGCGCTATTTATTACCGCTCTTCCAAAGTGCAAAGGCATGGAAGGTTTTAGACTTTATTATTGGCGTTGTGATGTGGGGAATTGCAATTTCATTATTGCTCTAGTTAGAAGCTCTTATTAAGTTTGAGCCCATTCCTATAGGAGCAGGCTCAAATCATTTATTTTATGCTGCTTGTAGTGCTTTTAAATCTTCTAAGACTTGTTCTGCATGGCCTGCAGCTTTGACTTTGCGATATTCTTTTACCAGCTTGCCATGATGGAAAATAAAGGTTGAACGTTCGATGCCCATAACCTTTTTGCCATACATATTTTTTTCTTTAATCACGTCAAAATGCTGACATAGCACTTCTTCTTTATCACTGATTAAATCAATGCTTAGATTTTGCTTTTCAGTGAAGTTTTGATGGGCTTTAACCGAGTCACGAGAAATGCCGTAGATTGGGGTATTAAGCGCATCAAACTGATCTTTTAAGCATGAAAACCCAATGGCTTGCGTCGTACATCCTGGTGTTGAATCTTTAGGGTAGAAGTAAACAATCAGCCAGTCATTGTTAAGTTCCGCAAGGTTAACTTCACCTGAGGTAGTTGGAAAGGTTTGATTTGGTAAGCTAATTTCAGTCATGAAGATTTCCTTTTTCGTGTCTTATCCCTAAAGGGGCTTAAACAAAGTATGTGAAATATGACCATCATACAGAATTTACTTTGAACTTAAAGCAATAAAAAAGCCTGCATTTGCAGGCTTTTTTAAGACGAAAATTATTTTTTCGCTTGAGCAGATTTCATTGCTTCTTCAGTTAAATTTTTTAATTTACCTGTTAACTGAGGACCGAAACATGCTTGAAGGTCTTTATTTTGTTTTTGAACAAAAGCGAGTGTTGCAGGGCTTTTCTTCTGGTTGATTGTGCTTTGGATTTCCCATTTTTGAGCATTGGTTAAACGACCATCTGCTTCAACAGCACACGTACAGTATTTGCTAACTTCAGCGGCAGTTAGTTTTTTACCTTTGCCAGTTTCTTCTTTACAAACATTAATTAACGAAGATTTAACGTTAGTGCTCTTATATGCTTGTTGAAGCTTGTCGTTGTCAGCGTGTGCAACTGAAGCAAACAATGCAGCTGCAGAGAAAGCAGCAGAAAGAATAATGTTTGATTTTAAATTTTTCATAAACCCTACCTTGTTATTTCGGTATGTAACGTGTCGGATCTTCAACACCTGCGTCAACGAAACCTTGTTTACGAAGACGGCAGCTATCGCATTTACCGCAAGCACGACCTTGGTCATCTGCTTGATAGCAAGACACCGTTTGACTGTAGTCTACGCCATGTTCTATACCTAAGCGAATGATATTTGCTTTGGATAAATGTAACAGAGGTGTTTCAAATTTAAGTGGTTTTCCTTCAACGCCAACCTTTGTTGCAAGGCGAGCCATGTTGGCAAATGCTTCGATAAACTCTGGACGACAGTCTGGATAGCCTGAGTAATCAACTGCATTAATACCAATGACAATCGCTTCTGCACCAAAAACTTCCGCCGCAGCTAAAGCATATGACAAGAAAATCGTGTTACGCGCTGGTACATAAGTTACAGGAATACCGGCTTGTTCATGATCAGGAACTTCAATGCTATGGTCAGTTAACGCAGAGCCACCTAAGTTACCTAAATCGATATTAATGACACGATGTTCTACACCAGCCTGCTTAGTTAACTCACGAGCAGCATCCAGTTCTGTCGTAGAACGTTGACCATACATAAAACTTAAGGCAATACATTCATAACGTGCTTGAGCCCAAGCTAAACAAGTGGTTGAGTCTAAGCCGCCAGACAATAAAACTATGGCACGAGGGCGCATATGCATTACTCCAAATAATTCTTTAAAACTTAACGACCAGTTTCATCGTTCCAAAGCAACTTATGTAATTGCAATTGGAAGCGAACAGGGAGATGGTCTTCTAAAATCCATTGTGCTAAATCACGTGCAAGCTGAGGCAAACGAACAGCACCTTTTTCAATGGCAAAGGCCGGAGAGAACCAAATGGTGCTAACTTTTTCGTTTAGCTTATAGCGCTCAACTTGCTGTTTTGACCATTCATAGTCTTCACGATTACAAATTACAAATTTGATTTGGTCGTGTTGAGTTAGATGATCGAAGTTGCTAAGCAAATTTCGTGCAACTTCACCCGAAGTTGGGGTTTTTAAATCCATAACTTTAGAAACACGCGGATCAACTTTAGAGACATCTAAAGCACCACTTGTTTCTAAAGAAACTTCGCAGCCTAAATCGGCCAGACGAGTCATGAGGGGAAGAGCGTTCGGTTGAGCAAGCGGCTCACCACCCGTCACGCAAATATAAGGGGTTTTAAAATCTAAAGTAGTTTGAATAATTTCTTCTAATGATTGGCGTTCACCGCCTTCAAACGAATAGGTCGTATCACAATAAGTGCAACGTAACGGACAGCCCGTTAAGCGGATAAAGACCGTAGGCAAACCTGCGGTATTGGCTTCACCTTGCAATGAATAAAAAATCTCCGTAATACGTAAACCCGCAGACGGATCAGAAACAGGAATAGCGGAAGATCGAAGGGTACTCATAACAAAATTAACCAGATATAAAAAAACAAAAAATCTCTACGATTATTGCTAACCGTAGAGACGAGGAGCGATAGAAGCTCCACGGAACACGAATGCTCCGCTGAAATAAAACTTAGTCTTCGCGTAATAATTCGTTCAAGCTTGTTTTCGCACGAGTTTTCGCGTCAACTTTTTTCACGATTACTGCAGCATATAGGCTGTATTTACCGCATTTAGAAGGCAGGCTGCCAGAAACCACAACAGAGCCAGCAGGAACACGACCGTAATGGATTTCGCCAGTTTCACGGTCATAAATCTTAGTCGATTGACCAATAAATACGCCCATTGAAATCACAGAACCTTCTTCTACGATCACACCTTCAACGATCTCAGAACGCGCGCCGATAAAGCAGTTGTCTTCAATGATTGTTGGATTCGCTTGAAGTGGTTCAAGAACGCCACCAATACCAACGCCACCAGATAAGTGAACATTTTTACCAATTTGAGCACATGAACCAACAGTTGCCCATGTATCAACCATTGTACCTTCGTCAACATATGCACCAATATTGACATATGAAGGCATCAATACAACATTTTTTGCTTGGAAAGAACCTTTACGTGCTACAGCAGGTGGTACTACACGTACACCTGCAGCTTTAAATTGTTCTTCAGTCCAGTCAGAGAACTTAGTATCAACTTTGTCATAGAAGCGTAAGTCACAAGCTTCCATTGGTTTGTTGTCATTCAATTTGAATGAAAGCAAAACGGCTTTTTTCACCCATTGATGAACAATCCATTCACCATCAATTTTTTCAGCAACACGTAATGTACCGTTGTCTAGGCCAGCGATCACTTCTTCTACTGCTGCACGTACTTCAGCAGGACAGTCAGCTGCAGTGAAATTAGCACGGTCTTCAAACGCTTGTTCAATGATTGTTGAAAGCTGAGACATGTTCTTCCATCCAGAAAAAAATTTTCCAAGATTTTACACTAAATCGAGTTAAAAATAGATGGTAAATCGGCCTAGGATCGGAATTAATTATTAAGCAAGCACTAAATCCAAGAAATTAAGAGTGATGAATTTAGCATTTTCATAAGGTTTGTATAAAAAATACGCAAAATATACAGAATTGTTCCTTAACATCATTATTATATTTAAAAAAATGAAACAAAAACTCTTTATTAATCAATATTAAAATCTAAATGTATCAAAAGTTAACAAAAAATCAGTAAATTTGCATAAATGTTGAGCTGTGTTTCCTTTTAACATGTGCCATATAACAAGTCTGTAAAATCTGAATAACAGTTTATTTTGAGGAGAAACACATGAAATCATTACGTTTATTAACAGTAGCTGCTCTATTTACTGTTGCAGGTACTGCAATGGCAGATACCTCTGTAGTTCATGATGGCTATGCATTTGATCAAAACCAACTTATCCCAACTGGCGCTCGTCTAGAAGTGGGTACGACTGGTTATGGTGGTGCGTTACTTTGGACTGCGAACCCATACGTCGGCCTTGCATTAGGTTATAACGGTGGTGATATTTCATGGTCTGATGATTTGTCAATCAATGGCACTAAATATGACATGGATATGGATAACAGCGTTGGCTACTTAAATGCAGAAATTCGTCCATGGGGCGCAAGTACGAGTCCTTGGGCACAAGGCTTATATGTTGCTGCAGGTGTAGGTTATATCGATAATGAATACGGTCTAAATAAACATAATAAAAATGCCGAAGGTACGATTAAAGTTGATGGTACGAGCTACACTGGCATTGGTGGTGTGAAAGGTAACTTATCTTATGATAACGACATTGCGCCTTATGTAGGTTTAGGTTTTGCACCAAAATTAAATAAAAACTTTGGTGTATTTGGTGAAGTAGGTGCTTATTACACTGGCAACCCTACTGTGAAACTTCAAGAGTACGGTAATCTTCAAAACTCTGTAACAGGCTCACCTTCAATCAGCGAATCTGTAGATAATGAGGCACGTAAAATTGCAAACGATGACAAATATGAATGGATGCCAGTAGCTAAAGTAGGTGTGAGCTACCATTGGTAAGTTCTTAATGAAACAAAAAAACGAGCTTCGGCTCGTTTTTTTGTTTATTAGAAAGCGTTTAAAATCTGTGACCAAATTTCAGACCATAGATCATGGCATCATTGTCTGAGACACTTGCAAGACCTGAAATATGAGATGTTTCAGTATTCGATGGTTTTGAGAGTTTCATATAATACAGGCCAGTCGCTAGAAAATTGTTCGGGTTAAATTTATGCATCATACCTAAACCTAAACCTCGATAGCCATCACTTGGGTTTAAGGTAGACGCCGCATTTCCTGTCCCGTTGTCCCAAATAAACTCTGCAGCAGCGAGCCAACTCGGATTCAATTGATGTGCAATCCCTAACTTTCCTGACCATTGATCTTTCTGATATTCAACCAATTGGATATCAGCTAAATCACGGTATTGTGGATCGAGTGCCGCGTATTGAAGCACGGCATTAAACTGCGGTGGCTGAATGTTGAAATGTTTCCAATTAATCCACCGAACTGTGCCATATACAACATTGTGTGGGCTAATGGCTGTTTGAAAATCAAAATTGACGCTTTGTGGCGTTTGAATTGAGGTATGGGTGTCAAGTACTAATTGAAAAGGACCATTTGAATATAAAGTTGATTCAGAGGTCTTATTTTCATGTTTTATTTTTGAACGATAGGTTAGGCTAGTTTTAATAGCATATTCAGGGATTTGATAACTGAATCCGAGCAGCCAACCAATCGCTTCATCTTGTTTAAAATCGGCATGGTAGCCATTGAGAGCAGCATATTGTTGCCCAGAAATTTTTAAATCACCTTTAAATGTTTGTAGGCTTAAACCGCTATAAATATTCCAATTATTATTGGGTTGATAGCCTACCAGTCCAGTTAGGTTATGCGTTCTAAAGTTAATATCGGCGCTTTCAATATCGATATTTGAGCTATCTGGTAAGCGAGGACTATATTGATAACTGATATCAGTATGAAAAGGTTGCTCATAAATTACTCCCGCAGAAATATTTTCATGTGGTTGAATTTTAAGTGCAAATTTCCCAGAAAATTGTTGATGAGCGAGATTCCCTGTAGAAAAATCAGTGATGCCCAATTCACTAATTAAGCCTTGATTCTGAACTTTGCCGTCAACTTGAGCATCGACATAAGCGAAACTGGCTTCAGTATAATTTCCGGGTTCAAGAAAGGCCGAGATCGATTGATCTGAGTTTTCTATTCCTGCTGCATACATGATTTGTATGGGGCAGACGATACCGACTGCCACTGCGACGAATTGATTTTTCATAAAGTCCTGGCTTATGGGTCGGAAGTAATGAGGTTTTAATTTTTATTGTGTTGGATGTATTTTAATCACAATTAAAAATAAAGCCAAGAAAACCTAGATAAAATATGTGTTTACCAAAAAAAGAGGACAGCAGGTGTCCTCTTTAATTCGTTAATTGGCCTATCAGTCTTCTGGGTAAGCGACTTTTTTCAACGCTTTGATGTCAGCATCTGGTGAACATAAAGAAATAAACTCATAGCCATAGCCACGTAGTAAATGTCCTTTGCGAACAGCAATCCAAGTGGTATTAACACCAAAAATATCGGTAGGAATTTGTTTTAAACGGTAATCTCGTTCTGGGTCATATGCCACATCGTTGACAATACCCACTCCCATATTAAGTTCAACATAGGTTTTAATAACGTCTGCATCAAGTGCGGACATCACGATATCAACATCAAAGCCTGAATCTTCAAAGGCTTTATCAATTTTTGAACGACCTGTAAAACCACCGTGATAGGTAATAATTGGATAGTTCGATAAATCTTCAATGGTGATATTTGATTTTTGGGTCAGTGGGTGCTCTTTAGGCGTAATGATGCTGTGTTGCCAGTTGTAGTAAGGCACGCTTGCCAGGTTATCTTCATTGGTTAATGATTCGGTTGCGATCCCGATATCCGCTTCACCTTGAAGGAGCATTTCTGTAATTTCAATAGGGCTTGCTTGTTGCAAAATTAGATGAACTTTTGGAAATTCTTTTTTAAATTGGTTCACAATCGGCGGCAAGACATAACGTGCTTGCGTATGTGTGGTCGCAATCGTCAATGTCCCTTCATCTACTTTGTTGAAGTCATCTGCCAGACGTTTAATATTATCTGCATCTACGAGCATGCGTTCAACGATACCCAATAATGACTGGCCTGGTTCGGTTAAACCGAGTAGACGTTTACCTTTACGGATAAACAGCTGTACACCAAGTTCATCTTCTAGATCTTTGATGTGTTTACTCACGCCAGACTGCGAGGTGTAAAGTGCAGCAGACGCTTCTGTTAAATTAAAATTCTGACGTACTGTTTCTCGAATAATTCTTAATTGTTGGAAATTCATAATTTTATTTTACCTTAAAAGCAAGTGGGGCTTGTGAAGGCCCCAACTTATTGTTTTATGCAACTTGGTTTTCAAATAAATGCAAGTTCGTTGCACTTAACCATACCGTTTGATTTGGGCGGAATTGATGTGCTTTCGCTTCATCAGCCGTTAATGAAATTTCGATCAGATTGCCTTGGCGGTCATGCAGTTCAGCAATGACTTTACCTGCAATCCAAAGCTCACGTACAAAAGTCGCTTGGATGGCATTTTCTTGCGGCTGTGCATGAATACGCAGTTCATCCGGACGAGCAAAGGCAATGACATTGCCTTGCGGTGCATTGGCATTTTGTGGCAACAAAATTCGGTCTTCACCAATTTGAAAAAGGCCATTGCTATTTTGACCTTCAAAACGGTTGGCTTGACCTAAAAAGTCAAATACAAACGGTGTTGCAGGTTTTTCATAAACTTCACGCGGCGAGCCAATCTGTTCTACGTTGCCTTTATTCATCACAATGATTTGATCGGCCACTTCAAGCGCTTCTTCTTGGTCATGGGTCACGAAAATAGAGGTGATGTGGAGTTCGTCATGCAAGGTACGTAACCAGCGGCGTAATTCTTTACGAACTTTGGCATCCAATGCACCAAAAGGTTCATCCAGTAATAACACACGCGGTTCAACCGCTAAAGCACGTGCTAGTGCAATGCGTTGACGTTGACCACCTGAAAGTTGAGCAGGGTAACGGTCAGCCAAGAAACCAAGCTGAACAAGATCAAGCAAACGAGTAACCCGCTTTTTGATCTCGGCTTCAGATGGGCGTGTTGCACGTGGGCGTACACGTAAACCAAAAGCAATGTTGTCAAATACGGTCATATGACGGAACAGTGCATAATGTTGGAATACAAAACCAACTTCACGTTCACGGACATGAACTTTAGTGGCATCTTCACCTTCTAGAATGACTTGACCGCTATCGGCAGATTCAAGTCCTGCAATGATACGGAGCAGGGTGGTTTTACCACAGCCTGATGGGCCAAGCAACGCAACGAGCTGGCCATCAGGGAAATCTAAAGAGATATTTTTAAGTGCATGAAATGCACCAAAGTGTTTTTCAATATTTTTTACTTGAATACTCATGAGGTCATTCCTTAAGAAACTTGTGAATCTTCTTTACGCTTGTCTTGTCGTTCCTGACGTAGTTCAACCCATGTTTTTAAAATCAGGGTCACAATCGCCAAGAGCGCTAATAGTGAAGACACAGCAAAAGCAGCACTAAAGGTATATTCGTTATAAAGGATTTCTACGTGTAGCGGTAAGGTGTTGGTTTCGCCGCGAATGTGACCTGAAACCACAGAAACAGCACCAAACTCACCCATTGCACGTGCATTACAGAGAATCACGCCGTAGATTAAGCCCCATTTGATATTTGGAAGTGTCACTTTCCAGAATGTCTGCCAGCCTGAAGCACCCAATACGATTGCTGCTTCTTCTTCCTCTGTTCCTTGAGCTTCCATTAATGGAATCAACTCACGTGCCACAAAAGGAACGGTAATAAACACAGTAGCAAGGACAATGGCTGGAACGGCATATAAAATTTTGATGTCGTTATCCATCAGCCAGCCGCCTAACCAACCTTGAGTACCAAAAATCAGTACCAACATTAAGCCTGCAATGACTGGAGAGACTGAAAATGGCATATCAATAATCGTGGTTAAAATAGATTTACCACGGAAATTAAACTTGGCAACAGACCATGCCGCAGCTACACCAAAGACCACGTTCAACGGTACGGCAATCACAGCTGTCAGTAATGTCAGTTTCACCGCAGATAATGTATCAGGATGAACCAGTGCTTGGAAGTAAACGCCAACACCTTGTTTAAAGGCTTCAACGAAAACCAAAACCAATGGCAGAATCAGGCAGCTTAAGAAGAAAATTAAAGCAATGATGATCAGGGTATAACGAACCCATGTCGGTTCACGCGTTGCATCACGCGACTGTAATTTTTCCGCAAGCGCATTACTGTTCGTATTCATCGTGCAGTTCTCCCTGTACGGCGACTTGCCCATGCTTGAACCAAGTTAATTAAGAATAAAATGGCAAAAGAAATCACCAGCATCACAACAGCAATCGTGGTCGCACCTGCATAATCATATTCTTCAAGGCGAGAGATAATCATCAATGGGGCAATTTCAGTTTTGAAGGGTTGGTTACCTGCGATAAAAATCACCGAACCATACTCACCCACACCGCGTGCAAAGGCCAAAGCAAAACCTGTTAACAGCGCAGGAAATAGAATAGGTAAGATCACTTTGGTCACGATCTGAAAGCGGTTTGCGCCCAGTGCCGAAGCTGCTTCTTCAAGTTCAGTTTCTAGATCACTCAGTACAGGCTGTACAGTGCGAACCACAAAAGGAATACCAATAAAGATGAGGGCCAAGGTAATACCGATCGGGGTATATGCGACTTTAATGCCAATGGGTTCAAGGTACTGACCGATCCAACCAGTCGGTGCATATAACGAAGTTAATGCAATACCCGCAACGGCAGTTGGCAATGCAAAAGGTAAATCAACCAAAGCATCAACAATACGTTTACCCGGGAAGGTATAACGAACCAAACACCATGCTAAGAGCAAACCAAAAACCACATTGACTAACGCAGCAATAATGGCGGCACTAAAACTCAGTTGTAACGATTTTAAAATACGTTCTGAGCTTAAAATTTCCCATAGTCCATCCCAACCGATACCTAAAGATTTAATAAATACGGCCGAAAGGGGAATGAGCACAATTAAGGATAAATACGCTAGGGTAAAGCCTAGAGAAAGACCAAATCCTGGCAGCACTCGGGATCGCTGCGACATGATGACTCCTCAAAATGAGAAAAGCTGACTTAAAAGGTCAGCAAAATTGAATAAATGATTTTGCGACAAGCTTAATGCTCAGTACTTAAAAAGCAAATTGAAATAAATACTTGTTTTCATCAGTAAAGCTGATATGTTTCATGTGGTTTTCTGAAATTAAGTAATTGAAAATTTTAGGAAACGGTCCAAAACCTGATGCAACATTAATGTGACCCACAGCACCCATATTTACAGGGTAAAGCTTCCAAGCATCAGCAAGTTGTTTTGCATCTTCAAAGCCAAGCCAAGGATCATTTTCACTAATCAACATCGTTGTCGGCACACGAATACTTAATTGATGAAAAAATGCTTTGTAATCCGTTGTACTGTCGCGTGCAAAGCCGTTTTCTCCAAAGCGAGCTGGATTGGCTGGCGCAACCAAAACTAAATTTTTGATTTTTTTATTCAGTTCAGGATGCAAGGCCAATGCTGCCACTGTGGTCAAACAACCAAAGCTATGCGCCACAATTTGAATTTCACCCTGTAGAGGTCGTACGGTTTGAACAAATTGTTTAATCCAGTCCTTGAGTACAGGGTGATTCCAATCTTTTTGCTGAACACGAGAGCTAGACATGAGCTGACGTTGTAACCAAGATTGCCAATGTGCGTGTTCACTACCGCCTACACCCGGGACAATTACTGTATGTGTCATGTCAAGTTCTCCTGATTCAGTCAATGACTGATCTTATTTTCCGTTGTTGGCTTTAACGATTTGGTCAAACACGCCGCCATTTTCAAAGTGTGCTTTTTGGACTTTATCCCAACCACCAAATTCTTTATCAATGGTTACGAGTTTAAGTGGCTTAAAGACTGATGCGTATTGTGCAAGCGTTGTAGCGTTACGTGGACGGTAAAAGTTCTGAGCTGCGATTTGCTGACCACGTGGTGAATAAAGGAAGTTTAAATAACCTTTGGCTAAATAAAGATTACCTTTTTTCTCTGCGTTTTTTTCAAGAATAGCAACAGGTGGCTCAGCTAAAATTGAAAGTGAAGGGGTCACAATTTCAAATTTACCCGGTTGTTCACGAATCGCTAAATGTGCTTCATTTTCCCAAGCCAGTAATACATCACCAATGCCACGTTCAGCAAAGGTCGTAGTCGAACCACGTGCGCCTGAATCGAGTACTTTGGTGTTTTTATAAATCTTACGGACAAATTCTTGAGCCGTTGTATCATTACCACCCGCTTGATGTTTTGCCCAAGCCCATGCAGCTAAATAGTTCCAACGTGCACCGCCTGAGGTTTTCGGATTTGAGGTGATAATACCCACGCCTGGTTTAACCAGATCGCCCCAATCTTTAACTGCTTTGGGGTTGCCTTTACGGACTAAGAATACAATCGTTGAGGTATATGGCGTTGAGTTTTGCGGAAGTTTCTTTTGCCAATCTGCAGGTAAAAGTTTGGCTTTTTCTGCAATCACATCAATATCTGCTGCGAGAGCTAAAGTCACCACATCGGCATCTAAGCCATCAATGACGGCACGCGCTTGTTTACCTGAACCACCATGAGATTGTTTAAAATTAATTTTTTGACCTGTACGGCTTTCCCAATATTTACTGAAGTCTTTATTCACACTTTCATAGAGTTCACGCGTTGGGTCGTAAGATACGTTTAAGAAGTCTTTTGCAGCTGCGCCAAAAGAAACCGTCGAAATGACTGCAGCAAGAACACCCAATTTTAATTTTGCGGAAATACTCATGTGAACCTCAATAATTTTTACTTTATCTGTAACATGGGTGAAGAATAGCGCCAATCTTTATGCATAAAAAATAATTAAAAACGAATTTTATATGAATAAAAAAGATAACAGACGTAGCTACGAAAAAAAAAGCATCGACCTTATGCGAAAGGACGATGCTTTTCGGTATTTAAAGCATTATTTGGAATTATTGGTCTTCACGATTTGGTCAAAGACGCCACCATTTTCAAAATGCTTTTTCTGCACTTTGCTCCAACCGCCAAACTCTTTATCAATAGTCACTAATTTTAAAGGTTTAAAGACGGATTTATATTTTGCTAGTACCGCAGCATTACGTGGACGATAAAAGTTCTGTGCAGCAATGGTTTGACCTGCAGGTGAGTACAGATAATTTAAATACGCTTTGGCTAAATTTTCATTGCCATCTTTCTTGGCATTTTTTTCTACAATCGCAACAGGCGGCTCGGCCAAGATAGAAAGTGAAGGGGTCACAATCTCAAACTTACCTGGCTGTTCACGAACTGCCAAATGTGCTTCATTTTCCCAAGCCAGCAATACATCACCAATACCACGTTCAGCGAATGTAGTTGTTGCACCACGAGCACCTGAGTCGAGGACTTTGGTTTGCTTATAGATTTGGCGGACAAATTCTTGGGCTTTTGCATCATTACCACCTGCTTGATGTTTTGCCCAAGCCCACGCTGCTAGATAGTTCCAGCGCGCACCACCCGATGTTTTTGGGTTCGGGGTAATAATGTCGACACCCGGTTTAATTATATCGCCCCAGTCTTTAATGCCTTTCGGGTTGCCTTTATGCACTAAGAACACAATGGTCGATGTATATGGCGTTGAGTTTTGCGGGAATTTTTTTTGCCAGTCTTTTGCAACTAAACCACGTGCAGCAATTTCATCAATATCAGCAGCCAAAGCCAAAGTGACGACATCTGCATCTAGACCATCAATAACTGCACGAGCCTGTTTGCCTGAGCCACCATGAGATTGTTTAAAGTTAATGTCTTGGCCTGTGGTTTTTTTCCAGTAAACACTAAAGTCTTTATTGAAGTTGTCATACAATTCACGGGTTGGATCATATGACACATTTAAGAAATCTTTGGCAGATGCACTGAATGCTGTGGCAGAAATGAATGCAGAAAAAACCCAAGTTTTAATTTCGATAGATTCATGTTGTCCTCAATTTTTATACATGTTTTGTTGGATGAGGCAAGAATATCTGTAGTTTTAATGCAGAAAAAATAATTAAAAAAGAATTTAATATGAACAAAAAAGAAATATATGCTGAGCGATTATTTTTTAAAATAAAGTGATGTAATTGGGATGACGACGTATGCAGTGTTTTAAAAATGCGCAGCAAATAGAACAAGTTGATTTACTTGATCGCGCCTTTCACTATGGCGATGGCTGTTTTAGCACGGCACGTATTCGCCAAGGACAAATAGAACTTTTAGCTTTGCATATTGCACGATTAAAACTGAGCAATGAGCGATTAAAGCTAAATGCAGATTTAAACCTTATTGAAGACACTTTAAAATTGTTACGTAAACAAGATGTCGTCAATGGCACTTTAAAAATTGTGTTGAGTCGTGGTATTGGTCAGCGTGGCTATAGTTTACCTGAGCACCCAGCAGATGTTTGGGTGTTTTATTACCCCAAAACCGTTGCAGATTTTGAGTACGAAACTGTCGAAAGTGGTGTATTACATCAAGCTATTGGGTTAACCATGCCAAGTTTGGTGGGCTTAAAGTCCTTAAATCGATTAGAACAAGTCATGCTCAAAGCAGAGTTGGATCAAACCCCATGGGGCGAAGCTTTGGTGACGGATGTACAAGGTACAGTTGTTGAAGGTGTGAGCAGTAATTGTTTTATTCGCACAAATGAAGGATGGATTACGCCCGAACTTCGTTATAATGGCGTACATGGTGTCATGCGTGCAGAAATTTTAAAACGGATGCAGCAGCTTCAGATTCCATGTACTCAACGTCACGTCAATATGGATGAAATTACGCATTTTCAGAGTGTTTTTTTCTGTAATGCCTTAAGTCCCATGAAAATTGCATCAACTCTGAATGGAGTTGAGTTAGATGTTCAAGCTTGTATTGAACTTTTCCGAACACTTCAATTAAGTCAGATTCGTTAATATGTCCACCGTGTCTAAAAAAACAAATAAGAAAAAATCTGCCAAAGCAGGTTTTCCATTTAAAGCATGTTTGGTTGTGCTACTTGGTATCGTTGTACTTGTGGCGATCTTACTGTGGTCGAGTTTGTTTAAAGCCTATCCTGTGGAAGGCAAAAAGCAAATGTTGGCGATTGGTGCAGGGGATACCTATTCAGGATTTATTGACAGACTAGCCAAAGAGAAACAAGTTCATTTTCCTATTATTTTGAAGTTGTATCAAAAGTTCATGATTAATGACACCTTAAAAGCAGGTGTGTATGAAATTCATGAAGGTATGAGTGTACGAGAAGTTATGGAGTTGATTTCGAATTCTGAAAATGCGCAAATGAATCGAATTTTAGTGATCGAAGGGACGACATTTAAGCAACTGATAGATGCTTTAAAAAATGACCCTTTGGTGACGCATGACATCAGTCATTTACCGTATGCAGAAATCTTAAAAGAGCTCGGCATTTCGTATTCACACCCTGAAGGATTATTTGCACCGAATACGTATTTCTTTGCAAAAGGCGAGTCTGATCGAAAAATTTTGAAGGATTTATATAACCGACAAATCAAAGCCTTAGATCAGGCTTGGACTAATCGAGCTCAAAATTTACCGTACAAAGATAAATATGAAGCCTTAATTATGGCGTCGATTATTGAAAAAGAAACCAGTATTGATAGTGAGCTTGAACAAGTGTCTGGTGTATTTGTGCGTCGTCTCAAACAAGGGATGCGTTTGCAAACAGATCCAACTGTGATTTACGGTATGGGCGATAAATACCAAGGCAATATCACTCGCCAAGATTTACGTACACCTACAGCATATAATACTTATACGATCAATGGCTTACCGCCTACACCGATTGCTTTGCCAAGTCAAAAAGCTATTGAAGCCGCGATGCATCCAGATGCGTCAAATAACATCTATTTCGTGGCAACAGGTAACGGTGGTCATAAATTTAGCAGTAATTTGTCAGACCATAACCGAGCGGTACAAGAGTATTTATCGGTAATTCGTGCGAAAAATTGAGGAGTGAGCATGTTTATTAGCTTTGAAGGCACGGAAGGTGTGGGTAAAACTACACTCATTCGTAAATTACATGATCATTTCCAAAATTTGGGTAAAAATGTCGTACTTACACGTGAGCCGGGTGGTACACCTATGGCTGAACAAATTCGTGCATTACTTTTGGCCGTCAATCATGATGAAGCAATGAGTGATGATACAGAGTTGTTACTTATGTATGCTGCACGTGCACAGCATTTGGCGCGCGTGATTTTACCTGCATTGGCAGAAGGTAAAATCGTTTTATGTGATCGTTTTGCCGATTCGAGTTTTGCTTATCAATGTGCAGGACGTGGTTTAGATCGTGACAAGCTCAATGTCTTAAATGCAAGTTTTGTTGCGCGTATACCGGATATTACTTTTTGGCTTGATGCACCGATTGAAACAGGAATGTTAAGAGCAAGAGAGCGTGGTGCTTTAGACCGTTTTGAACAAGAGAAAGCAACTTTCTTTGAGAAAGTAAGATCAGGTTTTGCTGAGATTCATCAAACGCACCCTGAACGAATGAAACGCCTTGACGCAACCCAAACACCTGAGCATGTTTTCCAACAGGCATTATCGCATCTACAGCAGATCTAAAATGCCATAGTATTTGTTAGGCAATTGATTTAAAAATCATTCATAGCAAAAGTTATGGATGATTTTTTATGCATGCTACAAAACAGGAGATTATTGATTTTTTACAACGTGAATTTGCCCCAAGTTTAAAAAATTGCACGATTCAAGAGGTTGGACAGCAAACCGCGACCTTAATTTGGCATGTCACCGAACAAGATCTAAGACCAGGTAATACGATTTCTGGCCCAACCATGATGACTTTGGCGGACTTTGCGCTATATGTGGCTATATTGGGGGAGATCGGAATTGTCGGACTTGCAGTCACCACAAGTATGAATATTAACTTTTTAAGGAAGCCTGAGGCGAATAAAGATTTGCGGGGAGAATGTCGATTACTTAAAGTCGGTAAAAGCATCATTTATGGTGAGGTATTGGTTTATTCAGCAGGTGTGGATGAGCCTGTGGCACATATTACTGGTAGCTATTCGATTCCTCCGCAGCGACATTGAACTGAAAATATGCAGTTGATCCATTAGATTGGATTAAAATGCAGCAGTCTGTCTAAATAAATTGTGCATTGGTTGGTGAATTTTCTGCGTAGTGTATTTTTATTTGCATAATTTCAATAGCTTAGTAGAAATCAATTAACTCATAAGTGTTATTTTAAATCTATAATTGAATCACAGATTTGATTGGTTAAATACATGACTGCTACTGCACATGAAGTTGTTCGGCTCTTTCAGGAGCATGCATATCCTTTGTCAGAAAAATTGACAGAAATGCTGAATGAGCATTACTCACATCAAACAGAACGACGTGGCTGTGGATATACTCAAGCCACACGTGTATTAGCTGAATATATTAATTTGCCGCGTGCATCACATGAATTTCAAGATCTCAAACTCTTTGATCAATATGACACGCATGGTTTACGCAAAATTTTAGATCAAAGTCGTGCTTATCATTTAGATTTGTCTAGTTGGCGTCATCTAGATTTAAATCAAAATTTAAATCAAAACATTCAGCAATTGAAACAATCCCCAGACTTTTACGAGGTTTTACAGAAAGAATTGCATTTTCAAAAAAGTTTGCGTCAAATCCAGCAACATGCAAATTTGGAAGAAAGTCAGCTTATTTGTACCTTGATTGAAGATCTGATTTTGCCAAAATCGTCAACTGAAAACCAAATCGTTGAAGTACAAGCACTGGCTAATAAGCCAAAAGTTGGCTCTTGTCCAATGGCTGAAAATTTCTTTTTAAAAATTGCACATCGACGTGTATTTCGTAGCGGTGAAATTAATATTTTTGTAGATGAATACGGTCAGCCCTTATTTATGGAAAAATTAAATATGGGGGATAACCATTCTTGTATCAGCTTGAAACCTGTACTCATGAATGGTGTCCGTATTCCAGCCGGTTCACTTTTTTCCGTCGATTATGATCCAGAACAATTAGCTGAAAAACGGGGGAATCGTGAGTTTAAAGGCTTTGTGATTCCTTATCAGGCTATTTCTGGGTGGTGGTTTTTACGTTTAACGACTTTGGCCGTGTCGCCACAAAATCGAAAACGTGCATTCAGTACACATTTTCAGCAGCAAGTGGATAATGGTCTGTATAGTCCAGGTACGACTGAGCTTCAGCAATTAATAGATGTGGCAATAGCGCAACTTTGAGTATTTCCATCATGTTAGATGTATGCTTTTCGCCAAAATATTTTGCTCATACCCATACCAATAGTATGGAAAAATTATTAGCAGTTGGAACAGCTTTAGAACAATGGCAGAACATCCGAATACATGAACCTGAGTGTATTGACGCTGAAATTTTAAGCCAAGTGCATGATCCTGTTTATGTGGACGCATTTATGACAGGGCAGCCCACTAAGCTTGCGACCTTTTCAGGTTTTAAGCCTTGGAATACTCAGCTTCGAGATGCAGTGCTGAGAATCAATGCAGGGCAGTTGATGGCAGCAGAAATGGCTTTGCAAAAAGGCATTGCAGCAAATGTTGCACAGGGTTTTCATCATGCAGTGTTTGAATATGGCGGATCATTTTGCACATTCAATGGTTTGGCTTTGGTGGCACAGCAGAATCCGAATAAAAAAATCTTTGTACTCGATTGCGATCAACATGGGGGGAACGGCACAGCTGATTTTACTAGACGGTTAGATAACCTTTTTAATTTTAGTATTTATGGGCTACATTTTGGTTGTCCTACTTATGAACGTTCTTTAACACGGCATGTGCATAAAGAACGTGGAAATTTCGCACAATATACTTTGGCTATACATGAAGGAATTCAGCAAGCTAAAGCATGGGGTGCAGATTTAATTATTTATCAAGCAGGGATGGATTGTCATCAAGCTGACCCTTTTGGCTCATCATGGTTTAGCACCGCTTTGATACAGAAACGCGAAGAAATGGTCTTCAATTTGGCTAAACGTGCAGATATTCCGCTGATGTTTGTATTGGCTGGGGGCTATCAAAATATGAATGATCTTGTAAATCTGCACTTAGAAACTTTCAAAGCGGCATTACATATTTATGGGTAGTAAAATCAAAAAAAAGCCGACATCATGTGCGGCTTCTTTTTTAATTTAAAAGTTTTAAGAGACTAACTCAGTATTAACTACAGGGCAATCAACCGTGAAATCGGGTGGACTTAACACCGTTTTACGTAGTTCGTCTGCTTGTTCAGGATAGTCTAAAGTGAAATGCAGACCACGAGACTCTTTACGTTCCATTGCACAGCGCACAATCATTTCTGATACCAATACTAAGTTACGGAGTTCAATCAGATTTTTACTGACTTGGTAATCTTGGTAATACTCGGTGATTTCACGCTTAAGCATTTCAATGCGGTGTAGGGCACGTTGGAGGCGCTTGGTCGTTCTGACAATGCCCACGTAATTCCACATGGTTTGGCGAAGTTCATCCCAATTCTGCAAAATCACCACGTCTTCATCAGGGTTAGTCACTTGCGAGTCATCCCATTCTGGGACATGAGGTGCCTGATAAGTTCCTTGATGCTGTGCTGTGATATGTGCTGAAGCACTCATACCATAGACAAAACATTCCAGTAAGGAGTTACTCGCCATACGGTTTGCACCATGTAGGCCGGTATAAGAGGTTTCCCCAATGGCATATAGGCCTGGAATATCGGTCTGACTGTTTTCATCAACCACAACGCCACCACAGGTGTAGTGTGCTGCAGGAACCACTGGGATCATTTCTTTGGTAATATCAATACCGAGTTCCATTAAGCGTGCATACAATGTTGGGAAATGTTCTTTGACAAATTCGGCAGGTTTATGGGTGATATCAAGCCAAACATGACGGATTCCTAGACGTTTGATTTCATAATCAATAGCGCGCGCTACGATATCGCGTGGTGCTAATTCGGCACGCTCATCAAAGCGCAGCATAAAGCGTTCACCATCTGGAAGACGTAAATAGGCACCTTCGCCACGCATCGCTTCGGTAATTAAGAAAGAGCGAGCTTGAGGATGATATAAACAGGTTGGATGGAATTGGTTAAACTCCATATTGGCAACACGGCAGCCTGCACGATACGCCATGGCAATACCATCACCCGTCGCAATGTCGGGATTTGATGTATATAAATATGCTTTCATGGCACCACCACAGGCAAGGGCAGTGAAGGGTGCTAAAAAGGTATGTACTTTTTCGGTTTTTTCATCTAAAGCATACAGACCGAGAGCACGGTTTTCAGTTTCAGGATTTAATTTTTGTGCGGTGATTAAATCGATTGCAATAAAATTTTCAAAAATATGAATATTGGCTTTTTCTTGCGCACGTTCAACCAATGTTGTGGAAATAGCACGACCTGTGGCATCTGCTGCATGGATAATCCGCCGGTGAGAGTGACCACCTTCACGTGTCAGATGTAACTGTTCTTGGTCGTCTAAAGTAAATTGCACACCCTGATTCAGTAGAAAATCGACAGAAGATTTACCACCTTCAACGGTTTGTTTTACCGCTGCCATTTCACATAAATGCGCACCGGCAATCATGGTGTCATTGATATGTTGTTCAATAGAATCTGTTTTATCGAGGACGGCAGCAACACCACCTTGGGCATAATATGTACTGGCATCCGTCAGCGTCGATTTAGCTAAAACAGCAATATTAAAATGATCTGGTAACGATAGGGCTAAACTTAGGCCTGCACCGCCACTTCCCACAATAATCACATCAAATTGATGTGTCGTGTTTAAATTAGACATGTCCATCAGCTAATTTTAAAAATGTCCGATCATCACAACTGTTTTTGCCTAAAAACGCAATGACTATAAATTAACTAAATAATGAAAAATATTCATAGATCTGTAATATTTAAGGAATGTTTAAGATTGTTTATCATAAATAATCATCAAACATTTTATTACGAAGCTTAGACTTGCATTGTGATAAAAACTAACGTATTTCAAATGATAAGCACAATTGAGTGAATGCTAACAATGAATAAATCGTATTTACAAAAGGGACTCTATGCAGCTGTGTTTACGGTTGCTAGCGTGCAGACTCAGGCAGCGGGTCCTGTTGATTTTTCCAATTTGGTTGAACAAGTCAGCCCAGCTGTCGTAAGCGTGAATGTGGTTAAAAAGCTTAGTCAAGAAGAGCTTTTGCAGCAACAAGTCCCAGAAATATTACGACGCTTTTTTGGTAATCAGGTGGTTATTCCGCAGCAAAAAATGCCGCAAGAAAAGACCGGTTATGGAAGCGCATTCTTTATTAGTAAAGATGGTTATCTATTAACCAATCACCATGTGGTAGAAGATGCCTCGAAAGTCACCATTGTACTGAATGACCGCCGTGAAATTGATGCCACAGTTGTGGGTAGTGATGAGCGGACTGACGTGGCTTTGTTAAAGGTCAAAGGTTCAAATTTTCCTGAGCTACGCACAGGCAATGTTGACCGTTTACGTGTAGGTGAGCCAGTGTTGGCCATTGGTTCACCATTTGGCTTCGACTATTCAGCTTCGGCAGGAATCGTTAGTGCTAAAATGCGTAATATGATGGGAGAAACCTCGGTTCCATTCATTCAAACTGACGTGGCATTGAACCCGGGTAATTCTGGTGGTCCATTATTTAATCAGTCTGGTGAAGTGGTCGGGGTAAATTCTCGTATCTTTAGTGGTACAGGCGGTTATATGGGGTTATCGTTCTCGATTCCCATTGATGTTGCAATGGATGTTGCAGACCAATTAAAGAAAAACGGCAAGGTAACACGTGCTTATTTAGGCGTCATGCTACAAGATATCGATCGTAATCTTGCAGAGTCTTATAACCTTTCAAAACCAGAAGGCTCTTTGATTACTCAAGTTGCACCAAATTCACCTGCTGCAAAAGCTGGCTTTAAAGTAGGTGATGTCATTTTGAAATTTAATGGCACACCAATTTCACGTACAGGCGAACTGCTGAATTATCTTAATCGTACAGGTCCAAATCAAAGTATTCAGCTTGAAGTACTGCGTGATGATAAACGCCAAAATATTTCAGCAACCTTGATCACAGCACCAGATGATACGCCTGCAAAAGCTGAAACGACATCTGTGAAAAAAGGTCCAGTGATTGGGGTGTCGATCCGCAACTTAAACGCAGATGAATTAAAACAACTGAGTCTAAAAGGCGGTGTCTTGATTCAAGATGTGCGAGCTGGTGGTATAGCTTCACAAGCGAGAATTCAGCCGGGGGATGTTGTCACCCAAGTTAATAATAAAGTCGTAAACAAT
Organism: Acinetobacter sp. YH12138; assembly: GCF_015218525.1. Taxonomy (NCBI): domain Bacteria; kingdom Pseudomonadati; phylum Pseudomonadota; class Gammaproteobacteria; order Moraxellales; family Moraxellaceae; genus Acinetobacter; species Acinetobacter sp. YH12138. The sequence continues at coordinate 1,063,453 of NZ_CP048670.1, forward strand.
GCTGAAGATTTTGTGAAAGTTATTTCTGAGTTGAAAAATGGTAGCATTGCACGTGTTTCTTTGATTCGTCAGGGACAGCGTGCGATTGTGGGCATGCGTATTCAGTAATGAGTTACTAAATGAAAACCACTCCAAGCGAGTGGTTTTTTAACTTTAGCGTTTTTGCAATTCACCCTTAGATAAAAATGGGTAGACTGTGGGCCACAATTTAAAATTTGCAGGACGCTATGAGCGATATCTTTGATTTAAAAATTACAGTTCAAGCTGAACATATCGACACATTAAATCATGTGAATAACGTGGTGTACGTCAGTTGGATGCAAGATGTCGCGACAGCACATATTGAAGCTTTGGGTTTAGGCTTAAAAGAATATATTGAATTGAAGCATGCCATGGTCGCTGTTGAGCATCATGTGCAATATCGTAAAGCAGCGCTCGAAGGTGAGGAGATTATTTTACGAACTTGGCTAAATGATATCAATGCATTGTATTCGTTTCGGCAGTATGTATTTTATCGCCCTAAAGACAAAGCGATATTATTTACAGGCAATACACAGTGGGCATGCATTGAAATTGCTACAGGCCGTCCAAAGCGCATGTCGCCAACATTTACCCAAGCTTATCAACCCATCGCAGATAGCCTAAATCCGCTTGATTTTAGTGCTTATGATCTCTGAGTTTGATTTCAAAGTAATATTTCAAACCAAGACCAGCCAAGTTCTACATGCAGGAAAAGTGGTTAGCATAAAAGCAATGCATTATTTTCGATACTTTGAAAAATCCATCTGCTATAATCCTCGGCAATTTCTATTCGGCTTTTGCTATGCATAAAGAATTGCATGCATAGCGCTTTTATTTTTCCAAGGTAGCCCATGGCGCAAGCTAAAAAATCTGTTGATATAAAAAACATTCGTAACTTCTCGATCATTGCGCATATCGACCATGGTAAGTCGACGCTTGCCGACCGATTTATTCAAACTTGTGGTGGCCTGCAAGATCGTGAAATGCAGGCACAGGTTCTAGATTCTATGGAATTAGAACGTGAGCGTGGTATTACGATTAAAGCTACGTCTGTGACTTTGTATTACACTCATCCTAACGGTGAAGAATACCAGCTTAACTTTATTGACACACCTGGGCACGTTGACTTTTCTTATGAAGTTTCACGTTCACTTGCTGCATGTGAAGGCGCATTATTGGTTGTCGATGCTGCACAAGGTGTAGAAGCCCAGTCTGTTGCTAACTGCTATACAGCAATTGAACAAGGCTTAGAAGTCCTACCTGTTTTAAATAAAATCGATTTGCCGCAAGCAGAGCCAGAACGTGTTATTCAAGAAATTGAAGACATTATTGGCATCGAAGCGACTGAAGCACCGACGTGTTCAGCTAAAACCGGTCTAGGCATTGAAGGGGTGCTTGAAACACTAGTCAATGTCATTCCTGCACCCGAAGGCGATCGTAATGCACCATTACAAGCCTTAATTGTTGACTCTTGGTTCGACAACTATTTGGGCGTGGTTTCTTTAGTTCGTATTAAAGAAGGTCGTGTGCGTAAAGGCGATAAAATGTTGATGAAATCAACTGGTCAAACGCACATCATCACCTCAGTAGGTATTTTTAATCCTAAACATACAGAAACTGACATGCTCGAAGCAGGTGAAGTTGGTTTCGTGATCGCGGGTATTAAAGATATTTTTGGTGCTCCAGTTGGTGATACGATTACCTTGGCAACTACACCAGAAGTTGAAAGCTTACCGGGTTTCAAAAAAGTGAAACCACAGGTCTATGCAGGTTTATTCCCAATCGATTCAAGTGAATTTGAACCGTTCCGTGAGGCGCTGCACAAACTGCAAATTAATGACTCAGCGTTGTTCTTTGAACCTGAAAGTTCAGATGCACTTGGTTTTGGCTTCCGTTGTGGCTTCTTGGGTATGCTGCACATGGAAATTGTACAAGAACGTTTAGAACGTGAGTATGATCTGGACCTGATTTCTTCAGCACCAACCGTAATTTATGAAGCGGTGATGAAAAATGGTCAAACCATTTATATCGACAGTCCTTCTAAAATGCCTGATGGTTCAACAGTTGAAGACTTACGTGAGCCAATTGCTGAATGTCACATTTTAGTACCGCAAGAATACTTGGGTAATGTGATGACTTTATGTGTTGAACGTCGCGGCGTTCAAAAGAATATGAAGTTTATGGCGAACCAAGTGGCCATTACGTTTGAAATCCCAATGGCTGAAGTAGTGATGGATTTCTTTGATAAATTGAAATCATGTTCACGCGGTTTTGCATCGTTAGATTATAACTTTGTGCGTTTTGAGAGTTCATCTCTAGTTAAGGTGGATGTGTTAATCAACGGTGAAAAAGTTGATGCCTTGGCCATGATTTGCCACCGACAAGATGCTCGCCATCGTGGTATTGCACTTGTGGAAAAAATGAAAGATTTAATTCCACGTCAAATGTTCGATGTGGCTATTCAAGCAGCGATTGGTGCACAAATCATTGCACGCTCAACTGTAAAAGCGATGCGTAAAAACGTTTTGGCTAAATGTTATGGTGGTGACGTGTCGCGTAAGAAGAAACTTCTTGCGAAACAAAAAGAAGGTAAGAAACGTATGAAACAAGTGGGCAGCGTCGAAATCCCACAAGAAGCGTTCCTTGCTGTATTGAAAGTAGAAAGATAATAAATAGAGGTTTATGAGCTCATGGATTTTGACTTTAATTTGATCCTTGTTCCTGCCACAGTCATTTTTTTCTTAATTTGGCTGTTGGATAAGTTTGTCTGGAAGCAACGGCAGACCAAAGGTAAAGGGAATGAAAATGTCGTTATCGCATGGGCTTATGATTTCTGGCCGATTCTAGCGATAGTTTTGGTGATGCGTTCATTCTTATATGAGCCATTTAATATTCCATCTGACTCTATGGTTCCAACCTTAGAAACAGGTGATTTTATTGTGGTGAATAAATATCAGTATGGCGTACGTTTACCTATCGTCAATAAAAAAATTCTTGATGTCGGTGAACCTGAGCGTGGTGATGTCATTGTATTCCGTTATCCACCACAACCAACCATCAGCTATATTAAACGAGTGGTCGGTTTACCAGGTGATCATATTATTTACGATCATGGTCAACTGAGTGTGAATGGTCAAAAGGTGGCAAAAGTTCCTGTAGAATTTAGCCGTGAAAAAGATCAACTTGATACACCTACATCGATTTATCATAAAGAAACCATGGGTAAGCATACGTTTACCATGCGTGAGCTTGAAGGCGTCAATGTTGCGCGCCAAGCACCATTTATCAACTATGTTGAAAATGGTAAATATTCAACAGAAAATGGTTTATATTGGGAGGTTAAGGTTCCTGAAGGTCACTATTTCGCGATGGGGGATAATCGCGATCAAAGTGCGGACAGTCGTTTTTGGGGCTTTGTGCCTGAAGAAAACCTCACTGGACGGGCTTTTTACAAGTGGATGCATAAGGAACCTGGTTTAAAACTGCCTTCGTTTAGCCGTAATGGCAGTATTGATTAGTCTTACATCAGGAAAATAAAATGAGACATCAACGGGGAACGTCTTATATAGCAATTTTAATTGCTGTGATTGGTTTTGCTTTTTTAGCAAAAGCATTAATTGCGGTTTGGGGACCGTATGTTGACGACCGTCTCGTCAACAATGAAATTGAAGAATTGATGAAGAGCAGTCCTAAAAATATTGCTCCGAGTAAGTTTGAGTCACAAATGTCACAGCGTTTAGATATGAATGGTGTACGTGATTTAAATTTTAAAGATATTGCTCAAGTCACTAATGTAGATGGTCTACAAGTGAAAACAGATTATGAAATAAGAAAACCTTTCTTATTGAATATTGATATTGTGTTGAAGTTCGAGAAAAGTTTTGATCAAAGCTCAGTCCAAGCTAAATGAAGCTCGTTTAGCAAGTCGTATCGGTTATCAGTTTAAACAACCTGAATTGTTACAACTGGCCTTGACCCACCGATCGGTGAGCCATAAATACAATTATGAACGCCTAGAATATCTGGGCGATTCATTGTTGGGTATGATAATTGCCAATTATCTGTACCATGCCTACCCGCATGAAAATGAAGGGCGTCTAACGCGTATGCGTGCGACACTGGTTCGTCAGGAAGCGCTAGGAAAAATTGCCAATGACTTAAAACTCAGCCAAGAATTAATCTTGAGTACAGGTGAGTTGAAATCTGGCGGTCATCATCGTGAGTCTATACTTGCGGATACTGTTGAATCGATCATTGGTGCAATCTATGTCGATTGTCAGGATTTAAAAATTCTGGAACCGATTGTTCTTAAATGGTATGTGCCATATTTAGATCATATTGAACCAACTGATCAACTGAAAGATCCTAAATCACGTTTGCAAGAGTATTTACAAGCACGTAAAAAACCTCTCCCGGTTTACGAGGTTGTAGATATTCAGGGTGATGCTCCGAACCAACATTTTAAAGTTGAATGTACAGTTGAAGGGCTCCCTGTTAAATACGGTGAAGGTTCAAGCCGTCGCTTTGCTGAACAGGCAGTAGCGGCAGAAATCTTAGAAATTTTGGAGAAAAAGTCTTAATGACTACTCATTCCGATCACGTAGATGCTGATCACGAGTCGCAAGGCGACAGTAATGATTTAATTAGTCAGTTTTTTAGTGCACAAGGCACTGAAATTCCTGCCGATTTTAAAAGTGGGTTTGTGGCGATTGTTGGTCGTCCAAACGTGGGTAAATCAACGTTGATGAACCATATTTTGGGTCAAAAACTTTCCATTACCTCTCGTAAACCACAGACCACACGTCATAAAATTGTGGGTATTGACTCACGCGAAAAATCTCAAGCGGTATTTGTAGATACCCCGGGGATGCACAAAAAAGAAGTCCGTGCCATCAATAAAATGATGAACCGTGCGGCACATTCTGCACTTCGTGATGTGAACTTAGTTTTGTTTGTGATTGATGCAGACAAATGGACACAGAATGATGATTTAGTGTTAGAAAAGCTAAAAAATGCCGATATGCCAGTGATTCTTGTGATCAATAAAATTGATACACTAGAGAATAAAAACCATGCATTACCATTGATACAAGAGCGTGCAAAATTAATGAATTTTGCAGAAATTGTTCCTGTATCAGCATTACGTGGTGCAAATTTAGATCATTTGCGCAGCACGATTGAAAAATATTTGCCGTTCCAACCACCACTGTATTCACTTGAGCAATTGACCGATCGTTCAGAGCGTTTCCTTGCGTCTGAAATTATCCGTGAAAAAATCATGCGTCAATTGGGTGAAGAGCTGCCTTATGATTTAACGGTTCAAATTGAGTCGTTTAAAACAGAAGAAGCAACGGTAAATCCAAAAACTGGTCGTCCTAAAGCGGCATGTACTTATATTGATGCGACGATTTTTGTCGATCGCTCTGGTCAGAAAGCTATTGTGATTGGTGAGAAAGGTGCCAAACTGAAAAAAATCGGTATGGATGCACGTGTGGATATGGAAAAAATGTTCGAGCAAAAGATCATGTTGACGCTTTGGGTGAAAGTCAAAGGCGGTTGGTCTGATGATGAGCGTGCATTGAAAAGCTTAGGTTATAGCGATATCTAATCGTTAAATAACAAACTTTGAGGGAAGAGTAATGATGAAAGTATTGGCCGTAGTTGCATGTGTTTTGTTTCTACAAGGGTGTATTCATAAAATCGTTACTGTTCCTGTCAAAGTGGCTTATAAAACCACAAAAGGCGTGGTTAAAGGTACTGCTGCAGTTGTGGGTGCAGTCATTCCAGATGGGGATGAAGATGAAGACGACAAGAAAAAGAAAGACAAGGATTAATATTTCAAATCATGCGTAATGAGATACTGCATGGTTATTTAATTCACCATCGTAAATATCGTGAAAAAAGTCATATTGTGCACTTGTTTACTCAGGAGCATGGTCGAATTGATGGTATTCTCAGGCAAACGCCACCTCCCCAGTATCAACCAATTTGCTTGCAAGCATCTGGTAAGTCCGAACTTAAAAACTTTAGTAAACTCGAAATTGTAAATCAACCGATTTTCTTTTTTGGTGATGCTTTTTTTTCAGGATTTTATCTAAATGAAGTCTTATTGAGGCTATGTCCGTTAGAGGTTGAGATGCCTGAGACATTTGCTCAATATGCACACACCTTGGAAAAACTTCAATGCATGTCTGTCCAGGCCAACCCTGATCTATTCTTACGGCAAATCCTTAGACAATTTGAGCATGTGCTGCTTGAAGAGTTGGGTTTTGCGTTGGATTTTTCAACTGATGCAAATCAACAGCAAATTCAGCCTCATGAAAATTATCAATTTCATTTAAACGAAGGTTTTCAACCTGTCATTAAAGCCTCACGCGCAACATTGTCAGGTCAACATATTTTAAGTATGTGTGATTATGAAAAAGGTGGGGAATTTAATCCTGAACAGTTACAATTACTGTCTAAGTTGTACCGACAAATGATTACTTCCTTGCTTGGCGATCGCCCATTAAAAAGTCGTCAATTGTGGATACAGAATTCTCAAACTCAACGTCATTAGGAAAGAATTATGGCAGCTTTGCTTGGTGTAAATATTGACCATGTGGCAACACTACGAAATGCACGTGGGACAACTTATCCAGATCCTGTGAATGCCGCAATTATTTGTGAGCAAGCGGGGGCGGAAGGGATTACGCTGCATTTACGTGAAGATCGTCGCCATATTAAAGATGATGATGTACGTCGAATGCGTTCTGTATTAAAAACCCATATGAACCTTGAAATGGCAGTGACCAATGAAATGGTTGAATTTGCCAAAGAGATTCAGCCGCATCATGTATGCTTTGTTCCTGAAAAGCGTGAAGAAGTCACGACTGAAGGCGGTCTAGATGTGGTTGGGCATTTTGAAGATGTAAAAAACGCGACTCAAGCACTCGCGGCGATTGGTTGCGAAGTTTCATTATTTATTGATGCTGACTTTGCTCAAATTGATGCAGCGATTGCCTGTGGTGCGCCTACGATTGAGTTGCATACAGGTGCATATGCAGATGCTGAAACACCTGAAGCGCAGAAAGCAGAGCTGGAACGTATTATTCGAGGTGCTGAATATGCGGCATCTAAAGGATTGATTGTGAATGCTGGTCATGGCTTAAATATTGACAATGTCACTCCGATTGCGCGCATTGCTCAAATTCATGAATTGAATATTGGTCACTCGATTATTGCTGATGCAGTGTTTATTGGATTGGCACAGTCTGTAAAACAAATGAAAGCTGCGATTAAATCTGCACGTTAATTTTTAAGTAAAGTATATGTCAAATATTGATTATGATGCCCTAATGAAGCCAGTCATTGGCTTCTTGGGGTGTGAAACACCAAAAGCATGGCTAGATGAAGCTTTAAATAATTTGGATATCCTGATGCAGGATCATGCCAATTGTGAAAAGAAAGCAGCAAGTACAGCAATGAATTTGATGTTTCGTTATAGTTTTTTCTCGGATTTACAAATCAAACTGGCACAGCTAGTACGTGAAGAAATGCTGCACTATGAGCAAGTGCTGGAACTGATGGCAAAACGTGGTCAGGAATGGACTGCAATCAGTGCTGGACGGTATGCAGGTGGCCTACGCAAAGAAGTGCGGACTTATGAGCCAGAAGCGTTAATTGATATCTTGGTGATTGGCGCATTTGTTGAAGCACGGTCATGTGAGCGTTTCTATGCGCTTGCACCACATGTGGATGAAGAGTTGGGGCGTTACTACCGCTATTTGCTAAAGTCTGAATCACGCCATTATGAGGACTATTTGGCATTGGCCATGGATGTGGCGACGACCAATAAGCTAAAGAACCCGAAAGAAGATATTCAGATGCGTATTGAGCATATTCGTGAAGTTGAAAAAAATTTGATTAGCAGCCCAGATGAGTTATTCCGCTTTCATAGTGGTGTGCCAGTCAAAGCCGCTTGATAAAATAATCCTCCAAAATGGGGGATTTTTTATGCACTTAAAATAAATGATAATAAGAATTATTTACAATTATCTTGGGTGAATCTAAAATGAAATGATCTCTATGAATCAAACAATTTAAGCTCACTTATTTAATATGAAATTACAATTCACTTTACTCTGTATCGCTTTGTGTACGGTTGGTCAGGCTGAAGCGCATTATCCTTATGTGGCGCCATTAAACTATCAAACATTTAATAATCATAGTGCCATTCTTTCTGGTTTTTATGACAATCCATTTGTTTCTGAAATAGCCATTAAAAATTTTAATTTCCATGTACATACACCGTCAGGTGAAAAGCTACATTTAACAGATGCCGATTGGGTAAAAACGCAAACGGTCAGCAGCTATAGTTTAGAAAATAAGCAGGATGGCACGTATCGTATTCGCGGTGAAAAGCAAGGAAGTACAGCGCGTTTTGCTTATGATCAAAAGCAGTGGAAAGCGTTAATCAATGGTGTGCGTGATCCTCAAAAAGCTGCGAATGCAAATGTTATTTACACAGCGGAGTTGTCTAAAAAGTCGCAAATCAAAAGCATTCAAACCCAAGAAATCATTGAAACTTTTGTATCACGTCGTGTAACGTCTACACAAGTGGTGAATCATTTGCATGATGGTTTTGATGTGCAATTTAGAACCCATCCGAATGCCATTATGCAAAATGAGCCAGTACAACTGAAAGTGCTAGATCAGAAAAAAGCGGTTGCGGGTTTGCAGATTGAAATTTTGCAGCAAACAACGGATTACAGCCGTGAAGGAAAAGTTTATAAAACGCTTAAAACTGATCAAGAAGGAAACTTGAATTTTAGCCTATCAGATCGTGGTCAGTATTTACTGAAAATTGACTATCAGCAGCCTTTTGAAATGAAGGGAGACGCATTAAAACGATATAAATATACTTTGAGTTTTAATGTGATCTAAAGCGAAGGGTAGTTAAATGAGAAAAAGCTCTGTGATTTGCAGAGCTTTTTTATGAAAATGATTTAGCTATCTTTAGGTTCAAGATAAAACATCGATAAACCTATCAATAAAATTAAACTGGTTTGAGCGAAAAAGTGTTTATTAAAACCGCCATAATATTGCTGCGAATAGCCTGCAATTAGTAAATAACCCGTTAAATAAAGCAATCGATAATATCGGCTCTCAAAACAATAACAGACACTTGCAAAACATAAAATCAGACAACCAATCACCATATAGTGGATATCCCAAATGATGGTGTTGATTACAAATAAAAGTGCTGAAAGTGCGCCGATAGATAAATTACGAAGGCTTTCAAACCCTTGAAAAATGTGCATCAAAGCGAATATGAAGAGTGGCAATAGAGCAAGTGCATATTTTATTTTCATACTGTTTTGCGTCATGAGCATATAATTCTGCTGTTTCTCAACAATGGGGCTAGTACTGATGCTTAGGCGAAGCCATTGCAGGGTTAAGTGTTCAGGGGTGTTGGCTTTAACTAAAAATTTGAGTGTGGCTTGCGGTGGAATAATATAATTTTCTTGGAAATCATGGCCATAAAACATCCAAGACTTATTGGTTTCCAATGTGTGATATTGCGTATTTTTTTGAGTTGAGATGTTAAAGAGTTGTCCACTTGCATTTAACCCAGCTTTCATACATGGCGTTTCTTTCTCGTTAACAATGCATAACGGAAGTACTGAAATTTCAAGATCTTTTCGTGTTTGTTGCTGACCTGCAAAATCGATATGAACATATAGCTGATCAGATTGGTTTTGCAGCGTAATCGGTGTGCTTGACCAATATAGTCCTTCTGTCATCTCATTCAATACAGATTCAGATATTTCGGAAATAGGATTGTGATTTTGAAACTGCTGAGGTGGAATCAACCATTGTAGCTTGCTGTCAAGAAGGGTGTTCGATTCACTATTATATAAATTGGGTGGTGTTTTGAAATGTTGCTCAATTTCACTTTCGGGTGTGCAGCTCACCAAATAAATTGCAAATGGGCTGATAAAAATTAAAAGAAAAATGAATGCAGTGAGATAGTGTTTTAAGGCAGTTTTATTTGATTCAGCATCAACTTGAATGAACATTTTTTTTATTTTAATGACAATGACTTATAGATTATATGTAAATCATAGGCATTAAAAAAGCCCATTTAAATAAATGGGCTTTAGAATTTGGCTCTCCAACCTGGGCTCGAACCAGGGACCTGCGGATTAACAGTCCGTCGCTCTACCGACTGAGCTATTGGAGAATCTGAATGCGATTATAAGCAGATTTTGAAGAGGGTCAAGCTAAAAATACCAATATGAGGAGAAATGCGTGATAGATGTTTTTTATTTGAACAAAAAAAAGGATTTTTTAGAAAAAATGAATCTTAGGCTTGCAAAGAAAAAATTCAATTGATAGTCTGAATACAACAAAAGAGCGTTTAAACATATGTTTAAACAGTGTGGATTTAAACCCAACTTGCCAGCACTAAAATGGCTAAACAGGAGAAAGCGAATGAATACGCTGACTATTTCTCAGATTTTTTCAAACTTTTCTTTTTACCAAGAAAACTATCTTTCCATTATTAGTAACCAAGAGCAATATCAAACACCTGTCGAAGGTGCATACGTTGACGTTTGGCCTTTGGGTCGACGTGACTTGGCATTGGGTGATTTATTACAACTGTGGTTTAGTGAAAAATGGTTGATCAACGCGCTATGTCATTTACGTTTTGAACATCAAGATGATGGTCGTCGTGTGCCTTTACAACGCAAGCAAGATTTGTATTTATACCAATTGGCCGGTAATGCGTTATCAGGCTCAAATCGTTCTAAAGTATGGTCTATTTCAGAACAACAAGAACTTCGTGTTGAGTTAGATAGTGCTTTAAAATATTACTGCTTTCAAAAGGGCAGTAATCGCATTGATCTAAGCGAAGGCCAATTAATTCGCGCCTTACATTCAGCAATTTAAGTTTGAACCATCATCTGCTCGCATTGAATTGCGAGCAGAAAAATAAAATATTAAGGACGTATAATCATGCATGTCGCTGTTGCATGAGCATATATCTTTCCATTGTTATCCATAATTCTGCCTTCTGAAATTGCTAAATTTTTGCTGATATTAATTAAATGGCCTATTGCTGTTAAATCTTGATTTTTAGGGATAGGTCGACACATTTTTATATTGAGATCAATGGTGCCATAGCCTATACCAGCTTCTAATGCTGAGTGTACGACACACCCTGTAACTGTATCTAAGACTGTTGCTGCAAAGCCACCATGCACACCACCAAGTGGATTTAAATGGCGCTGATCGGCTTTTACAACAAACTCTACATTACCTTGTTCAATCTTTTTGGGTTGCATTGGAATAATTTCACTAATGCTTGCAGGTGGAATTTGGCCTTGCATCATTGCCTTTAAAATTTCGAGTCCAGTCATTTCTTTGATGTTCATTGGTATATCTCTGGATAGGTTAGTTTTGTGGTTGTTTTGGGTTCTAAAATGGAACTTATTTAAATAACATAGCTGAAAACGTAAAAAGAATGCAAACCAAAGATTTAAATATGAAGGTTAGTTTTAGGTTTTATCGTTTGGCTTTTTAATATTTAAGTCGATTTGAAGGGAGTCAAATGGGCTGGATGAGCTTTGTTATTTAGTTTGAACCGCGAAAAAAATTGATCAAAAGTATGTTGAAGTGAAGAGTATTAATTTATTCTTTTGGTGAGTATAAAAAACCCGCGATATTCGCGGGTTTTTTAAATCTAGCTTTTTAAAAGCAGATTATTTTTCAGCAGCAATGGAAGCAATCGCAGCGTCAACGCCTTCGATTGAATCAGCAGCTTTCTTGATACGTGCAAGCGCATCTACAAGCACTTCGTCTGCAGTTGCATAAGAAATACGCATGTAACCACCTAGACCGAACGCATCACCAGGAACAACGGCAACACCAGTTTCTTCCAACAACCATGCAGAGAATTCTGTGCAAGATTTTAAACCTTTTGCACGAATCAATGGACGGATGTTTGCGTATGCATAGAATGCACCATCAGCAGGAAGGCAAGTAATACCGTTGATGTCGTTCAAACCTTTTACAACTAAGTCGTGACGACGTTTGAATGCTTCAATCATTGGCTCAAGAACGTCTTGAGGGCCATTTAATGCAGCTTCTGCAGCAACTTGTGAAATAGAAGTTGGGTTTGAAGTTGATTGAGATTGGATTTTTTTCATCGCACCAATAAGTTTAGCAGGGCCCGCTGCGTAGCCAATACGCCAGCCAGTCATTGCATAAGCTTTAGATACACCGTTAAGAACGATTACGCGATCGTAAAGGTCTGGTGCAACTGTTGCGATGTTGTAGAATTCGTCGTCCCAACGGATTGGTTCGTACATGTCATCAGAAGCAACTAAAACTTCTGGGTATTTACGTAGTACGTCAGCTAAAGCAAGCAATTCTTCTTTAGTGTAGATCATACCTGTTGGGTTAGAAGGGCTGTTTAGAACCACTAAACGAGTTTTGTCAGTGATTGCAGCTTCTAATTGAGCGGGCGTAATTTTGAAACGTTGGTCTTCACCACATTTCACGATTACAGGAGTACCTTCAGCAATGATCACCATGTCTGGGTAGCTTACCCAGTAAGGAGCAGGGATAATTACTTCGTCACCTTTGTTTAACAAAGCAAGTGCCAAGTTAAAGAAAGATTGTTTACCACCACAAGAAACCAAGATTTGGTTTGCAGCGTAATCAAGGTTATTGTCGCGTTTTAATTTAGCAATAATTGCTTTTTTAAGACCTGGAGTACCGTCAACAGCTGTATATTTTGTGAAGCCATTGTTGATAGCAGCAATTGCAGCATCTTTGATGTGTTGTGGGGTATCGAAATCCGGTTCACCTGCGCCTAAACCAATTACGTTTTTACCAGCAGCTTTCAATTCAGCAGCTTTGTTAGTAACAGCAAGTGTAGGGGACGGTTTGATGCTATTTACACGATCAGACAGACGTACGTCCACGGCAGTATTCCTTCTTATAGGGATTAAAAAATAAAAAGCACACTATCTTAGCTTAAATGCACAGTAATGGGGAGTGGCAAAATCAACAATGTGCAAAAAAGTGTGATATTCCATCCTAACCTTATAATTGAGAAAATTTACATTGAGTTACTTAAATTTTTAATCAAATTTTATGGAAAAATCTTAAAGTCACGAATAAAAAAAAGGCATAAAAAAGGCCACAATATGTGTGACCTTTTTAATTAAATTTTATACTTCAAATACTTTGCTTATTGAACAAAACGCGATAAATCTTCTTCAGGGCGAGCAGTTAGCACTTCTACACCATTTTTTGTTACAAGTAGCGTGTGTTCGTACTGTGCAGACAAGCTATGATCTTTAGTCACGACAGTCCATTTATCGCCAAGAAGTTTGGTTTTCCAGTCGCCACCATTCACCATTGGTTCAATCGTGAATGTCATGCCTTCTTCTAAGATCATGCCTGTATTTGGTTGACCATAGTGTAAAACTTGTGGTTCGTCATGGAAAACGGTACCAATACCATGACCACAATATTCACGTACAACACCAAAACGTTCTGATTCAACATATTGTTGAATAGCATGGCCGATATCACCCATGGTTGCGCCTGGTTTTACCACCGCCATACCACGGTACATGGCTTCTTGGGCAACTTTGCATAAACGGTTCGCTAAAATAGTGGTTTCACCGCCGACGATGTACATCATGTTGGTATCACCATGGTAACCATCTTTGATCACAGTGACATCGATGTTTAAGATGTCACCTTTTTTTAATTTTTTGCTTTCAGATGGAATACCGTGACACACCACATGGTTCACTGAAGTGCAGATAACGTGCTGAAATGCTGGACGACCCGGCGCAGCGCCATAACCTAAACATGCAGGAATAGCTTCTTGTTTATTGACAATATAGTCATGACAAATCGTATCAAGTTCTAGGGTAGTCACACCTGGAACAATATGCGGTTTGATCATATCCAAAACTTCTGCCGCCAGTCGACCCGCGACGCGCATTTTTTCAATTTCGTCAGGCGTTTTAATTAATCGACGTGGAGCTTCGTAAGTACTGTTCATGATCTCTAAAAACTTTTGGAAATTTGTATGTGACTATGGTATAAATAGCCGCCCATTTTATCAAATGCTTTTTCGTGAATATCTTTCACGAGCTTTGTGCGATGGGGCAATAAAATCCGCACATATATCGACACATTTCTCTGGGTGCCTTTTTAGGTGGAGAATGCGGGTATATGGAGGCCTAACCCAAACTTTAAGGTAAAGAAAATGGCAGATTACAACGTAAGCATGCGCGACCTTCTTCAAGCAGGCGCACACTTCGGTCACCAAACACGTTTTTGGAATCCAAAAATGCGCGAATACATCTTCGGCGCGCGCAACAAAATTCACATCATCAACCTTGAGCACACTGTTCCTGCGTTAAATGATGCTTTGAACTTTGCTAACAACTTGGCTAGCAAAAAGAACAAAGTTTTGTTCGTTGGTACAAAACGTGCAGCTTCTGCAATCATTCGTGAACAAGCTCAACGTGCAGGTCAACCATATGTTGATCACCGCTGGTTGGGTGGTATGTTGACTAACTGGAAAACTCTTCGCCAGTCAATCAACCGTCTAAAAGACCTTCAAACTCAATCTACTGACGGTACTTTCGCTAAACTTACTAAACGTGAAGCTTTAGAACGTACTCGTGAGATGGAAAAACTTGAACGCGCTCTTGGCGGCGTTAAAAACATGGGTGGTTTACCTGACGCATTATTCGTAATCGATGTTGATCACGAAGCAATTGCAATTAAAGAAGCTAAAAACCTTGGTATTCCTGTTATCGGTATCGTTGATACAAACTCTAACCCAGACAACGTAGACTACGTTATTCCTGGTAACGACGATGCGATCCGTGCAGTTACTCTTTACGCTTCTGCTATGGCTGATGCGATTCTTGCTGGTAAAGAATATGCTCAATCACAAGCAAATGCACAAGCTAAAGGCGAAGAAGCTCCTGCTTCTGAGGCTTAATGCGTTTGACGTAAGCTTGTCATTTTTGCGACACGTGATGGTGGCAAAGTAAGCGTCATGTATGCAGACGGCCCAAGAGACAGCTCTGGGCCGTTTCTGTTCTAAAAAGAATTCATTTTCTACCGTATTTAGGAGATTAACATGACTGCAGTTACAGCAAGCATGGTTAAAGAATTGCGCGATCGTACTGGTCTTGCAATGATGGAATGTAAAAAAGCATTAACAGAAGCGGGCGGTGACATCGAATTAGCGATCGACAACCTTCGTAAATCTGGTCAAGCTAAAGCTGCTAAAAAAGCGGGTAACATTGCTGCTGACGGCGCGATCACTATCGCTCAAGAAGGCAACAAAGCAATCCTTTTAGAAGTGAACTGTCAAACTGACTTCGTTGCTAAAGACGAAAACTTTGCTGGTTTCTCTGCTAAAGTTGCTGCTGCTGCGCTTGCTGCTGGTGTAACTGACGTTGCTCAAATTGCTGAATTGAAACTTGAAGATGGTGCTACTGTTGAAGAAGCTCGTATCGCGCTTGTTCAAAAAATCGGTGAAAACATCCAAGTACGTCGTGCTCAAATCGTTGAAGGCGACAACCTTGCAGTTTACAAACATGGTTTAAAAATCGGTGTTGTAGTTGCATACGCTGGTGATGCTGAAACTGGTAAAGGTTTGGCTATGCACATCGCTGCATTCAACCCAGTTGCTGTAAACGAAGCTGGCGTTTCTGCTGAACTTATCGCTAAAGAAAAAGAAATTGCTGAAGCGAAAGCAATTGAATCTGGTAAACCAGCAAACATCGTTGAAAAAATGGTAACTGGTTCAGTTCAGAAATACTTGAACGAAGTTGTTCTTGAGAACCAAATGTACGTTATCGACAACGATAAGAAAGTTGCAGAAGTTCTTAAAGCAACTGGTACTACTGTTGCTAACTTCGTACGTTTCGAAGTTGGTGAAGGTATTGAGAAAAAAGCTGAACTTTCTTTCGCTGAAGAAGTTGCTGCTGCTCAAGCTGCTGCAAAATAATCTCTGATTATTTGTAGAAAAAAGCCCTCGTTTTAGAGGGCTTTTTTTATGGCTGTAGCTTTACTGATTTTAAAGCTATTTAAACTTTATATTGTGTACATTGTTGTTCACAGATTCTATTTTTATCCATATTAATGACTATAATGAGTTGAAAATTTAGATTTAAACTATCTTATGGCAAACAAAACAAACTTAACCATCGGCGGAATTATTGTTGCGCTTGCAGCAGCTTATTTCGGAATCGATTTACAACAACAAAAAACTGCACCAGTTCAGACGACAGCGGAACAAAACTCACAGCCACAAATAGAACCAGTACAACCCGCAGATGCTCAACAAAAAGGGCAGAGTGCTGAAGATGTTATTGCGCATGCATTTAAAAATAAACTCAGTAATGTTCAGGTTGAGGGTACAGGTCGAGTGAAAGCGGTACTTCGAGATGATAATGAAGGTAGTCGCCATCAAAAGTTCATTTTGACCTTAAATAATGGTCAAACCCTTTTAGTTGCACATAATATCGATCTAGCCCCACGAATTGATAACTTGCAAAAAGGCGATATAGTTCAATTTTACGGTGAATACGAATATTCAGATAAGGGTGGTGTGATGCACTGGACACATCACGATCCGAATGGACGTCATCAGGATGGTTGGTTAAAGCATCAAGGTAAAACCTATCAATAAAAATCAAGTAGTCATTTTTAACTTTAGTCATTTAAATGATTATGATTCAGATGAAGCTATCAACATAAAATTGGATTAACCATATTGAGTAAAAGCCAGTGTTTAAACACTGGCTTTTTGGTCGTATAAATAGAAAAAATGATTGGAAATACCAGAGATAGATACACCTATAAACAGTAGGGTTTTAAGCATCGAATATGAAGAAAACCGATGTGGAAGAAGTGAAAAAGAGATCCATGAAATTAATCGTGCTCTAAATGCTCTTTATTTGCGATTTATGGCGTGTTTTCCAATTACCAAGTACTTTGCCTGTAAATGTATCTAAACACCAAATAGGGCCAATGAGGAGGAATTGGAGATCTTTGAAAAAAGAGGGCTTTTTACCTTCAATTTTATGGCCATAAAATTGACCAATCCATGCGAATACAAAGAGTGCGATATAAAAGCCATAACCAACTGGTAGTACCCAAATTAGCCATACCATGATTAACGTTAACGCGGCCATTGCAACAGCAAGCACAATGTCTAAACGTGCGTAAAAGATAAATGCTAAGGCAAGTAAGACAGCAGTAAGTAGCGCGCTAAAATGCGCCAATATGCCAACGATTGAAAAATAAATCGTGGGTACGCAAATCCAGTGAATCATTTTATTGGTTTTATTTTGATGACTTTCGCTGTATTCATCAAACCATTCGTTGATTGTTTTCATGATAGTCCTTAATCATGGAGATGGACTCAAATATAAACAAGAATGGGGGATAGGTCAAAAGCAGCTTTACTGATGATTTGAAAGGCTAAGAGGCTTCAAATAAAAAAACCACGCTAAGCGTGGTCTGTTAAATGCAGTCACTTCATTGGAGAATTAAGAATTTGGACCGTCTACGCGTTCAATACTCACGTTTGCAGTACCTGCACTGGTAATACCCAATTGCTTAGCAGCACCATAAGATAAATCAAGAACACGGTTACCATGGAATGGACCACGGTCATTTACTTTCACCACGACACTTTTACCATTATTGCGATTCGTAACACGGATAAAGCAATTAAGTGGCAGGCTACGATGTGCTGCTGTAAGTGCGTTCATGTCAAAAGTTTCACCACTTGCTGTTTTACGACCGTGGAATTGACGACCGTACCAAGAAGCAGTACCTGTTTGAGTGAACTTACGAACAGTATTCGATGCAACAGTATTTAACTTTTCAATCACTGAAGGCTCATCTTCAGGAATTTCGATTTTAGCAGCGATTGTTTGACGACGAATTTTATCGCCAGAACGCTCAGTGATTGAAAGGCTACTTAAATTCGTAAAGTTTGAATTGAAGCTTTGAGCTTCTTTATTCAATACACGAGCTGCAAGACGCGAGTTGTCATTATCATGATTGAATGATGATGACTGAACCATCTCAGCTTGTGACTGACTTAGCGCAACTGCCGTGGCAACCGCTAAGGCATATTTAATAATTGATGACTGCATTGTTTATCTCCCAATGGCATATTTACTGGTTCAACTAAGTCGCTGATATCCATGTAAACACGTCTGATATTTCACTTTTGCAACTATATTTAACGAGATGGATAATATTCATGCCATCAATAGGCTGTCTAGTGTTTAATTAAAATACTTTGAAAATGTCTAAAAAATTAACAATAGTTGTTTAAAAAATAATCAATAATGTAACAAGGTGTGTAAAATGTCGAATAAATGCTCATTTTGTTGAAAATATTTATTGACTTTTTTGCTCTATAAGAAAAAACCAGTCTTATCGACTGGTAACTTCAGTGCCTAAAAGCCATAGTGCAGTCGCATACATACGGCTTTTGTTATAGGTTGTAATGACCTGAAAATTTGGATAAGTGATGTAATAAATTGGTCCATAACTATCTTGCAATTGGATGACATTGACTAAATCGAGATCATCGATTTTTACCAATGGATTCATAGGGGTTACACCTTGAGCCTTGAGTACACCATAGGGTGTTGGCTGGTTTAAATCCTTTGCAATAATAGCATCTGGGTTGTTTCCGCTATAGCGAGCAGCAAAAGCAATCGGTTGATTACGCTGCCAACCATAATTTGCTAAATAATTTGCAATTGAACCAATGGCATCGACAGCCGAATTACGCAGGTCAACATGACCATTGCCATCGTAGTCCACACCAAATTTTGGAATGTTACTTGGCATAAATTGAGGATAACCCACAGCACCTGCATATGAACCGACGACAGTGTTGGTTGGAACACCATCTTTATATGACCAAGCAATCAGTGCAGCAAGTTCATCTTGGAAATATTGCGCACGGCGTTCATAGCCAAAACCAAGGGTCGCCAAAGCATCACGGGTAATAAAATTACCTTTATTGCTGCCGTAGCCTGTTTCAACACCCAAAATGCCTAAAATCACGGATTGAGGCACACCAAATTGTTGTTCTGCACGATTTAAAGTGTCGGCATATTGATTTTTGAAGCGAACGCCGCGTTGAATTGTACTTTCAGCTAAAAAATTGGTTTTATATTGATACCAAGGCTTTGATTCGCCGGGTCGATTCATAATGCTAATAATATTGGGTAGGTTTTTACTACCTTGCATTGCCCAATCAATTTGATTTTCACTCAGACCATAGGTTTGCATTGCATTTTGTTTAAAGCTTGCATATGCCGGATGAGATTGGAAGTCGTTGGCCTGACAAAAACTGGTCAGTGAAAGTGAACCGGCCATAATGGCAATATGTGATAGTTTTTTATAAAAATTTCGATTTAGCATAAATAAAAAATTTCCAGTTGCTTTAGCGATGAGTATGAACAAAATTTCGAGGGGGTAAAGGTCCTGAAAATTGTGATGACCTTCTGGTTTCATAGCTAATTAAAGGTAAAGGTTACCAATAGCAACTAAGATACCACTGACAGTGCATGCTTTCATAAATAGATATACAAAAAAAGACAAAGCAAAGGTTTTTTTCGCAGTTAACATATTGAAAAGTGACATATTCATTTACATAACTTGCAAATATTCACAAATCATTTGAAATAAAGATGACTCTAAAACTCATGCGTCATAAAAACGCAGAACGAATAACCTTTATTGTGTTGCGAAATATTGTTTAGAAGCTACAAATTTTGCAAAGTAAAATCCAAAAACGAAGAGGCTTGATTAGAAAAGTACCGGTCTAAAACACCCATATGCAAGCAGTGGTTTATTCATTACATAGTTTTTTTCGCTAACGCTTCAATGCTGTTGAAAACGTCGCTATATATAGTAGAAATATAGACTGAATGATAAAAAAGAAAGAGATTGAATATTAAAATGGACGCATTGAAATTTAAACCAAAATGACGGCTCACATTAAAATATGATCTATATTCAGGTTCTTCCTGTTCTTTGTAGATTTTTAAAAATTGTGGATATCAATGTACTGTCTTTCTTTTAATAAAAATCTGTTCAATTCTAGAACTGTGTTTGCATGACTATATAGTCATTGTATCGGGATTCGATTTTATGCGTTTAGCCATAAAAAAACCTAGCCAAAGCTAGGTTTTGACGAAAAGCGAGATTTATTTGTTAAACATCGCATCATGTGCTTCTGCAAGGGCACTTAGCTCTTCTTTGGTTAAATTTGGGAAAATCTTATCAATTGCAATATGAATAGCTTTAATCACAGCAGAAGAACCGATATCGGCTGCTTTACGTTTAATCATGCCTAAATCGAGAGTTTTATTAAAGTCATTCATAAAATGACGCACTGCAGCTTCAGCAAACTGTTTATACAGTTCACCAAAAGCAGCTTTATTTATATCTGCGCCCGATTTAATTTCCGCATAACTATTTTTAAGGTTAGTGACTAGTCCTGCATCTAAACTTAGACCTACACGATAAGTGCCAGTCGCGTCTTGAAATAAACTTCGTTCTGAAAATTCAATGGATTGTTTCACCACATCATTCGGAGATTTACCTAGTAGTTGCTTTAACAATACAGCGACTGTTGATTTGACATAGCCAGCCAGTTTTTCTGCTGTGTCGCGCTTATCGCTTGCAGGAAACAGATGAACAGGAGCTAATATAGTTGCACCAATGATTTCTTCATTAATCAGCAAAGCTGTTTTATCACGTAAAGGATAAAGTGGTTCACTCGAATTTTTTTTCGCGTGACCAGTTTGGATACTGCTTAGAAGTTCCTCAGAAGGAATAAAACCAAAAAATGGCATCACTAACCTCAATTTTTTTATTGTCGCGCCAATCGAATGGGGCGAGGCATCCATGTTAAATCCGATACACGACAAGGGTTGATATCCAATCCACCACGGCGTGTATAGGCAGCATATACCATCAGCTGACTTGGTTTTAAATGTTGCCAAATATCGGCAAACATTTGCTCCACACATTGTTCGTGGAAACCATTATGCTGACGGTAAGAAATAATATAAGCCAGAATACTACGATAACAAGGCTTAGTACCTTTATACCGTATAAATACCGTTCCCCAATCAGGTTGACCCGTGACTGGACAGTTACTTCTTAATAAATGTGAATAAAGTTGAATTTCAACTTCTTCTTGCGCTGCATCTTCATCTAAAGAGAGTAAAGCTGCATTTGGATGATTTTCTAACTGGGTGGGTTCTAAGTCATCAATACAGATGCCTTGCGGTTTTGAAATTTCAACTTCATCAACATGAAATAGATCAATAGTCACAGCGGCATTGGCTGCAGCAGATAAGTCTTTTTCAACGGTTGCTTTAAACGCTGCCTGAGAATCAAATTTGGTAAAGTTCATACTATTAAAGTAGAGCTTTAAAGATTTGGATTCGATGAGGTTGTCTGAACTTGCAGGCAAAGTTAAACGGCCAATAGCGACTTGAGGCACACCAGAAGCATTTAACCAAGAAATTTCAAAAACATGCCACCAGTCTGTACCTTGGCGGATGCCTTCCACATGGGCATATTGTTCACGTGCAGTGGCACGTGCAATCGGAAACAGAATATCGGGTTGATATTCTGTTGGGTAGTTGGTGTCTTTACCTAAAAGGGATTGTTCTACACTCATTATTCACGCATTCCTGAACCACGAGAAAGTAAATGATACGCCACGCCATAAAGTACAACGCAACATGCAGTAATTACTGTCAGTGAAATGCCGACATTCACATCGCTATGGCCCAAAATACCGTAGCGGAATGCATTTACCATATACACGACAGGGTTGATTAAAGAGAGATTTTGCCAAAAAGGACTCAGTGATGAGATGGCATAGAAAACACCGCCTAAATAAGTCAGCGGAGTCAGGACGAAAGTCGGGATAATCGAAATGTCGTCAAAAGATTTTGCATAAACAGCATTAATAAATCCGCCAAGAGAAAACAGCAGCGAAGTAATGAGAACTGTATATATAGTTACGAAGATATTGGTCAGGTGTAATTCAGTAAAAAATAGGCTCATCACAGTGACAATAAAGCCGACTAAAACACCACGGCAAACACCACCGATCACATAACCCCAAAGCACCATGTGTAACGGTACTGGACTCATGATTAATTCTTCGATGCTTTTTTGAAATTTTGCACTAAAGAAACTGGATGACACATTGGCATAGCTGTTGGTGATGACCGCCATCATAATTAAGCCGGGCACGATGAACTGCATATAGCTAAAACCGCCCATTTGCCCAATGCGTGAACCAACTAAATTACCGAAAATCACAAAGTACAAACTCATGGTGATTGCCGGTGGGAGAAGGGTTTGCGGCCAAATACGCATGAAACGGCGAATTTCTTTATACACTAAGGTGTAGAGGGCAATACACAGTTGGTTAAAATTCATTGTGCTGCACCTTCAAGATTTTTTTCGACCATACGGACAAACAGTTCTTCTAGTCGGTTAGATTTATTACGCATACTACGAACCTGAATACCTTGAGATTCCATGAGTTGGAATAGATCATTTAAGGTATGGGCTTTATCCATAGTGACCTCTAAAGTGACGGGGTCAACTAAGTTGAAACGAACACCAATAATTTCAATATGGATCGGTTCAATGGGTTCGGCTAAATCGAAAATAAAGGTTTCTTCATTTAACTGACTGAGAAAACCTTTCATGCTGGTGTCTTCTTTAATCACACCACGGTCAATAATTGCGATTCGACGGCACAACATTTCTGCTTCTTCTAAATAGTGTGTCGTTAAAATAATAGACGTACCTTTTTCGTTCATTTCTGTGAGGAAATCCCACATCGAACGGCGTAGTTCAATATCAACACCAGCAGTCGGCTCATCTAAAATCAGCAGTTTAGGTTCATGCATCATGGCACGAGCGATCATTAAACGGCGTTTCATACCGCCCGATAACATACGTGCTTGGGTACTGCGTTTTTCCCAAAGACCAAGCTTTTCTAAATATTCCTCTGCACGTTTCTCTGCTATCTTTTTAGAAATACCGTAATAACCAGCTTGAGTCACCAAAATATCAAATGTTTTTTCAAATTGACCAAAGTTAAATTCTTGAGGGACAAC
Organism: Acinetobacter sp. YH12138; assembly: GCF_015218525.1. NCBI lineage: Bacteria > Pseudomonadati > Pseudomonadota > Gammaproteobacteria > Moraxellales > Moraxellaceae > Acinetobacter > Acinetobacter sp. YH12138. Next base: position 1,086,702 of record NZ_CP048670.1, read on the forward strand.
GCCCAAACACTGCTTTGCATGCGAGGGATGGGTATCTAAATTGTGCCCAAAAATTTCGACAGTACCTGAAGTTTTACGGGTTAGTGAACTGATAATACTAATCGTGGTAGATTTTCCTGCACCATTGGGACCTAAAAGTGCATAAAATTCACCTTCGGGTACTGTTAAATCAATACCTTTAAGCGCCTGAAACCCATTTTTATAGGTTTTTGACAGCTGCTTTAACGTTAGTGCATCAGTCATAAATAATTCACTCTATAAATAGTGTGAGTATTGTGCGATATCGGGGCAAATAAACCAAGTAAATCGTATGGAATTCTGCATTTTATAAATAGAACGTTGTATAAAGCTTAAGCAGAAAAAAGCCTAACATCTATATAGTTGCTTTACCTTACAGTTTTTTTTGTTATGATGTGCGCAATCCAAAATAAGCGCTCATAGCTCAACTGGATAGAGTACAGGTCTCCGAAGCCTGTGGCGTGGGTTCGAGTCCCGCTGAGCGCACCACTTACATATTTCAATACATACCAAAATAACCGCAAATCCTTATAAATACTGTATTATCGCTCCTTTCTTTGTTTCAACTTGTTCCATGTAGTACCGCTATAATCCGAATTTTTAGCAGTACATTTAGCAGTACAACATGGCAGCACTAAATAATGTACTACTAAACATGGCCAGAACTGTCGTAAGTCTCACTGATACCAGGATCAAATCAGAAATTACTAAACACAAAAAATCACCAGATAAGATTGTAAAACTGTCTGACGGTGGTGGTTTATTTCTACTTTTAGATAAAAAAGGTGGAACTTATTGGCGGTTTGATTATTTTAAGCCCATAACAAAAAAGAGAACCACGATTGGCATTGGTATTTATCCAGCGATGACGTTGGCGGAAGCGCGAAAACATCGTGAAGAGTATCGTGAGCTACTGTCACAAGGTATAGATCCATTCACGCATAAGCAGCAATTAGAAGAACAAGCGCGATTTGCGTTGAACAATACATTTGAAGCTGTGGCTCGCGAATTTATGCAAACAGAAAAACTGGCTGAATCAACGCGGCATCGTAACGAATTTGTTTATCAGTATTTATTCGATGCAATCGGGAAAAAACCGATTCATGAAATAACGGCCCGTCAATTATTAGATGTTTGTCAAATTTATGAGAAGCAAGGGAAATCTGAAACGGCAAGACGCATGCGCTCTAAAGCCGGTCAAGTTTTTAAATATGGATTGGTGCTTGGTCTTTGTGACAGAAATGTCGCATTAGATATTCAGGGATTATTGCAGCCACATCGGGCGACTCATCATGCTGCAGTAACAGATCCAAAATTGTTGGGTGAACTTCTAGTTGCGATTGATCAATACACAAAGCGTGGATCTATCGTCATGTGTTACGCATTGCGAATATTGCCACATGTTTTTGTGCGCCCTGGTGAATTACGTGCAGCCAAATGGGCGGACATAGATTTAGAAAATAGCACCTGGTCTTATACGCCGGCCAAAACAGAAAATGCGATTGGTACACAGTTAATAGTGCCTCTATCACACCAGGTAAAAAAGCTTTTTGAAGAACTCAAAATGGTGACTGGTAATAATGAATACTGTTTTGCGAATTATTGGGGAAAAACACGGCTTTTATCTGACAGTTCTATCAATAAAGCACTTAAAAATTTAGGTTGGGAAAATGGTGAAACAACAGGGCATGGTTTTCGTGCAACTGCTCGGACGTTGCTAGATGAAGTTTTAAAATTCCCGATTGAGCGTATTGAACAGCAGCTGGGGCATCAAGTGCGTGATATGCATGGACGTGCCTATAATAGGACAAAATATTTAGATGAACGTCGAGTAATGATGCAAGCCTGGTCAGATTATCTGGATAGCTTAAAAGAAAAAGCCCTTAGTTTATAAGGGCTTTGATTTGTTCTGCATATGCTTCCGAAAGTTTATCAGGTAATTTGACACGTACTGATCGGCCAAATTCAATTCGTTCAAGTTCACCGCGATCAAACATTCTATAAACTGTAGTGCGGCCAATATCTAAAAGTTTGCAAGTTTGACTAATCGTTAAAACCATTATTTAGCCTCCTTTTCATCCAGCAGCTGCGCAAGCAGTACTGCACCTGTACGAATGCGATTCACTAATTTCGTGACGTTAGCATCATCGTAAGTCACTATATCATTTCGAAATTTAGGCAATGGTAGTTCTCGGCCAGCCTTTGAAAACTCATGATTGATATGCGCCACAATTTTGTTTTCAAGCTTACGTTTGAAGTTGGGGTTTTGAAGCATTTCAATGTGAGTCATTAATTTATTTTTCATGCTGATGCTTCCTTTCTCAATTGCTTAGTGCGTTCACGGCATTCAACGCAGTGGCACTTTCCGCTTTTATATACTTTGTATACAGTCAAACCATGCAAATCACATTTACCCTCAAAATAGTTTTGACCAGCATCTAAAGCTTTGGTTTTGGCATCAAAGTTAAATTTGTGACGTTGCTGCTCTTTTGTCAGTTTCTTTTCAATAGTTTTCAATACTGGACGATTAACACTCACTGAACGTGTCATCATCTTCCGCATAGTTTCCTGACTTGTTGTATATGATTCAGGTTTCGATCGACTAACACCCGATTGGCCAAAAGGGATTTGTGTCACTTTGCCCTTGGCCTTAAGAAAGTCGTCGACTTGGTTGGCAAGGGCAATAGCTTTGCCCTTGGCCTTAAGAAAGTCGTCGACTTGGTTGGCAAGGGCAATAGCTTTGCCCTGATTGATGTAAACATCATGTGCAAGATTCGAGTTCATTGATGCTCTCCCAATTCTTGAATCAAACGCGCTGCAGTAACACTGTCAACAGTCGCAGGTACGATGTGATTTCCAAGCATGTGAAAAGTGATGATATGAGCGCCGTTTTGAAGTCGGTAGACCACATTTGTCATATTTGCTAAATGGATCGTATGTTCTGCATTATTCAAATCAGTAAACTGAAGCATGTCTTATTCTCCAATTTTAGTTTTATGTTGCATTGCTTGCGCCTTCAGTTCACCAGCATGATTAATCATCAAGCGGAAAAATATTGAGGCAGCCAAAACAGCGGGACAAACAATAAAAATGAACACGGCAACATGGCCATAATGTAAATTCATGGCACATACCCCACAGCGTCCACAGCATTGTTAAGGTGCTTGTCTTCATCAGATAGAGCAACTGGAGTGTCTTGGATCAAACAATGACAGCATTGTTCGTCCGTATAATTTGGACATTTCCCTTGGCAAGCATGGCCACCTTTTTTTCGATGCAGTTTTGGCCATGAATCAATGACTGATTGCTCGGGTACGATGCTTTCAGGAGTAACTGATAAGTTCATACATACTCCTCGATCAATTGAGCACGCATAGCCTTTGCAACCTCATTAAGCCATTTAGCTTTTTCAGTTAAGTCAATAAATTCGAAATTGATTGCAGCATCAATGAATGCATTTGCTTGTGCAATTGCGATTGTAAATTCGTGTTGATTGTTTGACTTATAGATGCTGTGAATAGCGGTCTGTATCTGTGAAACAGCACGTTCTTTGTAGAAAACAAAGTCTTTAATTTGGGGTAGACCAAAGTCATCAGCGAGTAGACGACTGACAATGATTTGATCGAATTGATCATTTTTTTGAGGATTTGAATTTTTCATAAAAAAACCTAAGTGTAGTTAGATTGAAATTAATCTAACCTAGCTTAGGTTTAATGGCAATAAATATTTCTAAGTTTACTTAGAAAAAATTACTTATATTTGATATTTAAAGAAATTTTTTCGAAGGTTCAAATCTACCTACATACTTTCCTTTGTATAAGCAATTCTCTTTCAAATTTATGATATTGGGTTGGAAATTAGGATTAAGTGCTTGAAGATAAATATTATTGTGTTCACGTACTAATGCCTTGAACGTGGCATCACCATCACATTGAGCGACAATCATTTCACCTGTTTGAACGGAATCAAAGTCTACATCAGGATCAATACATACATAATCACCATCTTTAAAATGTGGTGAATTGCTAGTTCCTTGGATAATCATATAGAAACTATTTTTACCTGCATTAGGTGGTGCTGGAAGCCATTGTTCTATTTCATAATTTTCTAAACAACGAATACTGGTCCAATTACCAGCCTGTACATAGCTAAGTACAGGGAGTAACCGGACTACTGGGCGAACATCACGCACAGATGGTTCTGAGCCTTCAACACCATATTTCAAATAATTAACTGTTGTATCAAGTACTTCAGCAATAGCCATTAAAGTCTGAAATTGTGGTTCATTAACATCACGTTCCCAATATCCAACGGTGACATCAGATACATCAACAAGATTTCCAAGTTTACCTTGAGTTAGTTTTTTACTTTTTCTCAATTTTTTGATTCTTGAGCCAAGGGTTTCCATGAGCTTTCCCATAAAAATAAATCTAAGCTATCTTAGCTATTGACGTTACGTTAAAACTTCGATTTAATAAATCTAAGTCAACTTAGATTTATTGGTGAATTATGAAACGCCGAGAAGCGTGCAATCTGCTTGGATGCAATCTTTTAGAATTATCAATCAAGCTAAATATTTCTGATTCTGCGGTCGCTCAGTGGGGTGATGATCGCGATATTCCAAAATTAAGGGAATATGAGGTATTGGAACTGGTCCGAATAAACAAAGCAGAAGCTATGTCAAATTTAGCTATGTCATCTGACTTAGAAAATATCCAAAATTAAGGACAAATTAGATATGAGTGATTTTTTATCAAATTTCGCTGCACAAAATGCTGTCTTGCCTTTGGATGTTGCGCTATATCGTGCTTGTAAAGATAGACATGGAAGTAAAGCCGCCATAGCTGAAATTCATGGGTTTAATCCAATGGTATTCAGCAAATGTGTTGATATACAAAATACGCAATATCATTTGCATCCTGAACATGTCGAAGCAATTTTGAACTACACAAAAGACATTCGCATTTTGCAAAGTGCAGCTGCCGCGCATGGTAATGCAGTGGTTTACGAATTACCTGCCGTTATTGATATTCATGACACGGGCTTTTTGGCCAATATAGGTGCAATTTCTAACCGTGTAGGTGAGTTATTCACAACGGTGAGTGCTGCATTGAAAGATGGACGAATAGTCGATGTTGAACTGGCAAGCATTGAAAAAGATGCAATGTGTCTGATTGCAGCTGTAGCACAACTTAAAAAATTAGCCCGTCAAAAGGCAGAAAATGATGTGGAGACAAATTAATGGCTCTAACATTTGATCAAGTGCGGGATGCTGCGCTCGGACGTTGGAAAGATCTTGTATACCCGGCATTTGGCATCACAGTACCAGCTAAAAAAAATATGCATGGTCCATGTCCGATTTGTGGCGGTAAAGACCGTTTTCGTTGTGACGACAAACAGGGAAAAGGTACGTGGATCTGTAATCAATGTGGTGCAGGTGATGGATTTGCACTGATTGAAAAGTCTCGCAGCATGAACTATTCAGAAGTTTTAACAGAAGTTGGCGCAGTACTGGGCTTATCTGCAGAAACCAAAGTCACAGATGCAGACCGTAAAAAATGGAAAGAAAAGGCCGAAGCACAAGCCAAAGCAGCTGAACTTGAAGAGCGTAAAGCACAAGAAGCTGCAGCCAAACGTGCGGCACGGATCTGGGCCTATAAATCATCTGATCGTGATTGCCCGTACTTGGCACGCAAGCAGGTTCAAAACCATGGCTGTCGCATAAATGGCAAAGGAAATCTGATTGTTCCGCTGTTTGATATAGACGGAAAAATTTGGAATGTTCAAGAAATTCATGCGGATGGCCATAAGCCTTTTTTACCAGGCGGGCGAGTCAGTGCATGTTTTTACATGATTGGCCAGGTGACTCAGCAAGATCAAATTATCTGTATAGCTGAGGGCTATGCGACTGGTGCCAGCATTTATGAGGCGACCGGTCACGTCACGGTTGTGGCGTTTAATTCAGGAAATATAGACAAAGTGGGTAAAGAAATACGCATATTGCATCCGCATGCACGTCTTGTGTATTGCGCTGACGATGACAGTCATTCGACTCCACCTGATGCAGGCTTAAAAGCTGCGAATAAAGCTGTGGCTGCAACAGGCGGCATTGTGATTATCCCCGAATTTAGTCAAGCGGTGAACGTATGAGTCAAGATGAAATGTTAGAGCAGCCGCAGGCATCATCAAAGCCACTATCAGATTTCAATGACCTGCATGTGTCAGAGGGACTAGGGGTTGTGCGGGAGCAGATTGAAAGCGGTATTTCGTCACAATCTTCAGCTTTTTCTGTTTCCCCAGACCCCCTTGTTTTAGCCGACCACCTTTCGGGGCAAATGTCAGAATTTGGGCATGATATTGGCTTTGAAAAACAAATGAATGCTTGTGAAGATTCAAGGCTTGATGATTTTTCCTTGGATTTTGCACCTCCTATGAATGGTCACCCAGAAACTGGCTCGCAGGAGCATCAGGGGGCTAGGGGTGGACACACTGATGATGAGAAATTACAAAATGCCTTGGATCGTTATGCGGTTATCTCATGCAGTAATGATGCTTTCGATTTAAAAAACAACCATAAATTTAAGATTTCATCTCTAAAGCACACACTAAGCACGACATTTAAGTACTGGTATAGCCATGACAATAGAAAAACTATTGAAAAAGATGAAGTTGAGAAACTATTAATCGAAAATGCTGGTGCAGTTGCGCCAAATATGAGCAAAAACTGTGTGCTGCTTAAAGGTGAAACTTTTTTGTATGACAAGTCGTTAAATCGTGTTGTTGGCTGGTCAGCTGCACAACTGATGTATCCGCATGAGTATAAAAAGTGGATTGAAAGTCCGACTCGTTGTGAAATTGATTATGAAAAATTGATTTTTGACCCGACTCGAAAAATTGATATTGATCCAAACTATATCAATACATTTGAAGGTTATCCCGTTAAAGAATTGTTGGATCAGGAGCAGAACCGCATTGAATATGCAATAACTCGGTCACGTTGTACTGCGATCTTGAAAATGATTTGGTCACTATGTAATGGCGATTCAAGTATTCAACGGTGGTTGCTTCAATGGCTAGCATATCCATTACAAAATGAAGGCCAAAAAGCGCACAGTGCTGTCTTAATGGCAAGCCATATACAGGGTTCAGGTAAAACTACACTGTTTGAGAAAGTTATGGGTGGTATTTATGGGAAATATCATAGAGTGATTACTTCCCAGGAGCTAGAAAGTCCGCAATTTAACGGATGGCTTAATAATGCTGCATTTATTTTTGGTGAAGAAATTGCGACGAATGCAACTAAGTACAACGTTACACCTTATTTGAATGCATTAATTACTGCAAAAAGTGTCACGATTAATGAAAAGCAGCGTCCACAGAAACAGGTTCCTGCATATTTCAATATGGCTTTCGCATCAAACGAAAATATACCATTTCCGTTGCACGGAGAGGCTCGTCGATGGTTCGTAATTGCTCCACAAAATAAACTAGACGAAGGTTTAAGTGAACAAGTTTATGCAGAAATTGCTGGAGATGGTTTGGATGCTTTTTACACCTATTTGTTGAGTATTCCATTGGATGATTTTAAGCATGATAAGCCGCCAATAACAGATGCTAAGCGATTGTTAATTAATGCGAGTAAGCGTTCGATTGAAGTTTTTATCGACGAATGGCTATCTGGCGAAACAAAATACAAGTGCATCAGCTGCAAAGCAAAACAGCTATATGAATCTTATAAAGAATGGGCTTCATCATCCCTTGAACACAAATATTCTTATCGAAAATTTACGGAGGATTTAAAGAAAATTGAAGGTATTAATTTACTTGAAAAACAGCGGTGGAGGTATGGCCGAGAGGAAGGGCAGTCTCTAATAATCGCCATTGGTGAGCGACCAGATGGAAAAACGGATATGGATTGGTATGGCGAGTGTGCAAATGAATTCGAGAAGGGGGTTCCAAATGTTCTTGACAAATAGTTTATCAAAACCTAATATTTATCTCGTTAAAACAATGGCTTATAAGTCATTAAATGTGAACGATGGGAATGATAAAAAACCTCGTTCACACGTTCGTTCACACGATAACCGATTGAATAACAAGCTAATATTCGGTAAATGTGAACGAGTGAATAGTTTCTCATGCGCACACGTGGGAAATTATTTTATTTCCTCTATATTTTCAATTCTTTCTATTAGATTTACTGTATTTATTTTTTTTGTTCTCTCACGCGCGTATATTTTATTATTCACTTGTTCACATTTAATTAAAATAAACCTAAAAACAATGGCTTACCATGTGAACGAGCTTAGAAACTCATTCCCATGTCATTCACATCATTCACATTTGGGGTGATGTAATGGAGAAATTCATGCGTTTACTCAATCCAAAGTCAATCAATTACGAAGCAGATCGCATTGATGGTGGCCAGCCATCAATGACAGCACAAGATATTCTGCTAGCAATGAGCTTCGCAAAACTGACTAAGCTACAAGACAACTTGATCCGCTTAAAATACTTTGGTGCAAACACCAAAGGCAATGTACAAATCTTTAGTGAAATTCTAGTTGGCAAGTATGAACAGCAGTTCACTGATGCGGGTGTGAATCAGATTTATCATCAGTCCATCGTACTGATTGCATTGACCGAGTTTTGTCTGGTCCCTGCAAGTTATAAACCTACTGAGCGTGCACGTGCTTCAATTTGTGGCTGGAGTGATACGACTGTTAGAAATCATATGAAAATCTGTGTTGAGTACACACTTAAAGATTTGAATGCTGAGTTATCTTTTGGCGAAGAAAAGATTTTTACTTGTATAAGTAAATCTAAGTAAACTTTGATATTGACTCAAAAGCAAAATGAGGTTAAATTTTACCACAATGGAAAACTCTAGATAAAAGCGCTGTAGTTCTCCATGGAACCGAAAGGTTCTTTAAACAAACTGCATGATTACCCTCGGAAAGTTCATGCAGTTTTTTTATGCCCGCATGTTGCACTGGTCGCAATCATGCGGGTTTTTTTATGGGATACGCAGGCATGGCTAAAAAGAATCGAGCAGCTCACTGGCAGGAGCATGAGCAATCAGCCGACAAAGCTGAGAAGGCCAGAGCAAAACCGCTAAAAGATGACAAGGCCAAAGCATGGCGTAAAGCCTGTGCAGATTATCTACTGGCGAATCGATACTGCTATGACTGCACTAAGCGTGGTTATACAAGCCCAGCAGATCAGGTTGCGCACATTGATCAGCCTATCAGCCAAGTGAAGTTCTGGAACATCGATAACTGGCAGGCATTGTGTGAGCCATGCTTCCAGCGGATCACTGAGGGCAAGCCACTGACTGTGCAGGAACCCATACCTAAAGACGCAAAATTATATACGGTGAAGTAATGGCACGATTAACAAAGCTGGGTGGATCACTACCAACACTCAAGAGTAATCAACCGACCTTAGCCAAACAAGAAAACTATGGCCAAGGTCGTGGCGGTCGGCCATGGCGTCGGATCAAACGTGAAGTGCATGTGCGTGATAACTGGACGTGCTGCAAGTGCCAGCGTGTATCCATGAACCTTGAGTGTGACCATATCGTAAACAAAGCCCAAGGCGGAACGGATGACATGGACAACCTGCAGTCGTTATGCAAGCAATGCCATGACCAGAAGACACAACAAGAAAGCAAACACGGGATGCAAAGATTTTAGAACATACAGAACTGGCACACGTTAGCTTAGTTCAATGTTGGCAGCTCGGAATAGACGGCACGTTCATGTGTAAGCAAACTCATGAATGATTCTATGTCTCAGCAGGATGCTGAGAGGACAGAGTGGGTAGTGAAAGGATTCATACCTTGGTGACGGCAAGCCATTAACACATCAATTGGCCATCGTGGACGACTCTAATCCCTGTCAGAAATGGCAGGGATTTTTAATTCGTGGAACATATATCGTGATTCATTTTATTAAAGTTTTCGTGGAACATTTTAATAAAATGAATGACTTGCATCATATTGGTGCGCATTTTACCCCGTGGGGGTATCAAAATTTAAAAATTTCGGTCCCAACGGACACCGCCCCCTAATCTCATTTGTAAAAAAATTCCTGATTTGAGCAAAAGTAAATAAACTTTTTATTCAAAATCATAAATTTAGGTTAATTTTTTTAAATATTCAGCATTGAAGGTGAAAATATGGCTTTGACTGAACAGATGAAAAAATTTGCTCATGCCAAACTGAAAAGTGATCCAGAGACTGGAAAGCAACTGTCAAACAAGCAAGCGGCCATTGAAGCGGGCTATTCTGAGAAGTCGGCTGGGTCGAAAGGCAGCCAGTTGGCCCAAAATCCCGAGGTCATTACCTATCTGGACGGGCTTTTAAAATCAGGGGGAGAGGGGGCGGCGGTCTTTGAATCTATGCCTTTGGGCGAAGCCGCGATACAAGCCGACTTCAAGGAGATGGAGAGTGTATCAAACTCTTTAGATTTTTTGCGATCAATTTATAAAAATGCACGTTTGGAACGTAAGGTGCGAATTGAAGCTGCCAAAGCTGCTTTGCCGTATGAGTTTGGCAAAGTGGGTGAAATGGGTGTGAAGCAAGGCCGTGAAAATGCGGCTGGTGATGTTTCTGAAAATGACGATGACTTTGCAACTGCTGGTAATCAACGTGCAGCTCGGGGTCAACATAGAGTGAGTTGATATGTCTTCAATGTCCCCGATCTGGACAACAGCTTGCCCGGATTGGGAAAAGAAGATTCTTGCAAAAGAATCGCTGATTGCCTGCAAGCCGTTGTACCCAGATGAAGCCGAAATGGCTTTGAATGTTTTTAAGAAACTGACGCTGGTGGATGTTGCCGGAAAGCCGAAAGTAGGCGAAGTGACAGGACAGTGGGTCTTTGATTTTGTTGGTGTGATTTTTGGTGCTTACGATTACGAAAAAAATGAACGCTTAATCAACGAATTTTTCCTGCTCATTAGCAAGAAAAATACAAAATCAACACTTGCTGCGGGCATTATGCTGACCGCGATTATTTTGAATGATCGTCATTCTGCTGAATTCATTATTTTGGCCCCAACGAAAGAAGTTGCAGACAATTCATTTAAGCCGATTCGCGACATGATTCGTGAAGATCCAAAGTTGAATGCGCTGTTTAGCGTGTCAGAACATACACGAACAGTCACACATCGTAAGACCAAGGCAACTTTGGCAGTTGTAGCAGCGGATACCGGATCTGTAGGCGGAAAAAAAGGCGCTTATATTCTTGTGGATGAGCTTTGGATTTTTGGTAAACGTGCAAATGCTGAGTCTATGCTTGAGGAAGCGACTGGCGGTATGGCTTCTTTCCCGGAAGGTTTCCTGATTTGGTTGTCTACGCAGTCAGATGAACCGCCAGCTGGCGTGTTTAAAAAGAAATTGGATTATGCTCGAAAGGTGCGTGATGGTGAGATTATCAATCCATCATTCTTGCCGTTGCTGTACGAATTTCCGCAAAGCATGATTGATGATGAAAGCTATCTGAACCCAGACTATTTCTACGTGACCAATCCCAACTTAGGGCGTTCTACCCATATTCGTTATTTGCTGAATAAGTATGAGCAGGCGAAAGAGAGTGGTGCAGATTCAGTTCAAATTTTCTTGGCGAAATATTTGAATGTCGAAATAGGCATGAACAAGCGTGCGGATCGTTGGGCAGGTGCAGATTTTTGGATGCTCTCAGCATACAAAGATAAACTTTTTGTAGAGTCGATATTGGATCTAAGTGAGATTTGCACTATTGGGTTCGATGGAGGTGGTCTTGATGACTTGTTTGGAATGGCCGTAATTGGTCGTGATAAGCATGATCGTTCAAAATGGTACTGCTGGAATCGTGCCTGGGCGCATCCAATTGCGCTTGAGCGTCGTCAGGAAATTGCCCCGGCATTGAAAGACTTTGAGCAAGACGGCGATTTAGTCATTGTAAAAAATATTGGTGATGACGTTCGTCAAGCTGCTCAAATTTGCAGGCGAATTTATGACGCTGGTAAGCTTCCTGAAAAAGCGGCAATTGGTTTGGATAAGTTGGGCATGCCATCGTTGCAGGATGGTCTGCTTGAAGAAATTCCATTTGAGTTGTTAATTGGTGTGCCGCAAGGCTTTCAGCTTTCAGGTTATGTGCAAACGACTGAGCGAAAAGTTGCTGAAGGAAAATTTTTGCATGCTGGACAGCGCATGATGAATTGGTGTGTTGGTAATGCAAAGGGTGTTTACCAAGGCAATGCAATGACAATCCGAAAACAAGAATCAGGAAAAGCCAAAATTGATCCTCTGATTGCGACATTTAATGCTGTTGCGCTGATGTCAGCAAACCCAGAGGCTGCAGCGCAAAGTTATGGGGTATTTTTTGTATGACAAGAAATCAAAATATTCGACAGGAAATTCGTCACCAGCTGGCAATTCAAAACCATTTAGGGGCCTGCACAACAGCAGGCAAATCGGATAAAGAAATCGCTCACATTGATGAGCGATTTTTTTTGGCTTGTGAAAAGTTAGAAGCACTTCAAGCAGGCTTAAAGCGAAGTAAAACCAAGGAGTAGAAAAGCGATGAAGCTTGCTTACAGCTTACTCGAAGTCAAATCAGTCAATGATGAAGAGTGGAAGCTTGAAGGTATTGCAACAACACCGACGCCTGATCGTGTTGATGATGTTGTAGAGCCTAAAGGCGCACAGTTCACTTTGCCAGTGCCGTTTTTGTGGCAACACGACAAACGACAGCCCATTGGTAATGTTACTGAAGCTCAGGTGACAGATGAAGGAATCAAAGTTGTTATTCAGCTTGTGAAACCAGATGAAGTTGAATCGGATGAATTGAAGAAGCGCCTGCAGGAAGCATGGGACAGTATTAAAACAGGCTTGGTTCGCGGTCTTTCAATTGGATTCCGAGGTCTTGAAGTTGCGGATATTCAAGGCACTTGGGGCTATAAATTCATTAAATGGGATTGGTATGAATTATCGGCAGTTACGATTCCTGCGAATCAGGAAGCAACAATCACTGGCATTAAGACACTCTGCCATCCCGATCAGACAACTAAACAAAATACTGAGCAGCAGGAAAAAACTCTGCCGTGTAAACCGCCCGTAGTCACGCAGCCTGAATCAAAACATTTGGTCGTGAAATTGGCTGAAACATCAAAATCTTTTGGAGTAAAACTCGTATGAAACTTGCTGAACAGATTGCAAAATTAAAGGCAAATATTAAGTCACATCAAGACCAAATTGTTGTGAAATCAGGTGCATCAATTTCAAAGGGCGTTACGCCGGATGAAGCAACTGAAGCTGAAATTAAAGGTCTTCAGGATGAAATTGCTGTGATGCAAAAAAATCAGGACCGTCTTGAAGCTATTCAGAAATCACAGGCTGCATTAGCTGACACCACAACGCCTGTTGACGGTAGTACTTCTGAAAAAGGGTTGAACTCTACCCAAGGTAAAACGGTGGTTAAAACTGAAAGCAATTTGCCTAAAGGTCACGGTATAGCGATGATTGTCCGCGCAAAAGTGGCATCGCAACAACTTGCTAAAAATCATAGTGAATATGTAAGTGCTAGCGATTTATTGAAATCTTGGAATGCTCCAGAAATTGTTCAAAATGTTGCAAAAGCGGTTGCGGGAACAACATCAAGTGATGAGTATTCAGCGCTAATACAAACTCAGAACTTAGTAAATGACTTTATGGATGTTATGCGTCCTCAAACAATTATTGGGCGTATTAAAGGCTTCCGTGAAGTGCCATTTAATATTACCGTTCCAACTAAAACTAGCGGCAGTATTGTGAACTGGGTAGGTGAAGGTAAGAAAAAACCAGTTACTAATTTAGTCATTGGTAAAACTTCCTTATCTTTCGCTAAAATCGCAGGCATCGTGCCATTTTCAGATGAATTAGCTCTGTACACGACAAATTTCACAGAACCCTTATCCTATCAGGATTCTGCTTTCTTAAAATTGCCAAAATTTCCTTAAACTCTTCTTTTTTCCCAAAACCAATTAAACGCTGAATCGCCATTTGAACATAGTCTAAACCATAGCGAAATAAACTCATTGAGAGTCGTCCATGCTTCTTTATTTTTATCGCTTTTTTTTGATTATGTTGCCATTCACCCGTTAAGTAACACCAACAGAAGCTTATAGCTAACACCGCAATCAATTTTTTCACTCGTCTAGGGTCTGTCAAGCGCGTATTTTCAAGATTAAACCCGCGTCCTTTGAGACAACTGAATAAGGTTTCAATTTCCCAGCGTAATGCATAATCCTGAATAGCATTGGCATTAAACTGAGGAGAAACGACGAGTAAAAGCTCTCCATTTTCTAACTGTAGTGCACTTATATATAGTTTCACCCGACCAACCAAAATCCGTCGTTTACGACATTCAATTTGACCAACTTTAAGATGGCGAAATAAATCACTAATTTTATGATTCTTTCCTAAATGATTGGTGACAATGAAGTTTTTTTAACACGAATGCAGAAGTTGATGTCTTGTTCAATTAACCATGTAAACCACTGCTCACCGATAAACTCTCTGTCTGCGAACACATTCACAATACGGTCTTTACCAAAAATGGCTATAAAGCGTTGAATCAAAGCAATACGCTCTTTCGTATCTGAATTTCCACGTTTATTAAGCAATGTCCAAAGGATAGGTATCGCTATTCCACGATAAACGATTGCGAGCATCAGGATATTAATATTTCGTTTTCCCCATTTCCAATTGGTTCTATCTAAAGTCAGTTGCACTTGGTCGAATGAAAACATATTGAAAATCAACTGAGAAATTTGACGATAATCAAAATACTGACCTGCAAAGAAGCGCTGCATACGTCGATAAAATGATTGTGGTAAACACTTGATGGGCAAGGCTTTAGATGCAGAAGAAAGATTACATGTTTGCTTTAAAATAATCACAAGCATGATGAGCGCAAAGCACTTTAAATGTGACTTGTTCCATTTTAGAGATTTGTTTAAGATAAGATATAACTCATTGAGATGTGTCATAGTATTCGTCGTTAGAAAACAATTATTGTGACATTATTTCAATGAGTTATCTATTTTTGTCGTGTACAGAGATGAATTAGGTA
The DNA here is from genome assembly GCF_015218525.1 of Acinetobacter sp. YH12138. NCBI lineage: Bacteria > Pseudomonadati > Pseudomonadota > Gammaproteobacteria > Moraxellales > Moraxellaceae > Acinetobacter > Acinetobacter sp. YH12138. Next base: position 1,101,815 of record NZ_CP048670.1, read on the forward strand.
AGTTTTCAGATCCTAAAGTAGATGCAATGGTCATGCAGGATCTATCGGATTCCATTACTGGTTTTTCGGATGCTCAATTCTTACTACCAGCAAAAGCAGAGACTATTGAAAGCCCTGCGTCTATTTTACATGGTGTCACTCCGATCACGGCTGCAGGTTTGACAATAGATAACTTCCGTTCAGATCTGCGTAAACTGCGCGGTCAGTTTATTGCGGGTAATGTTTCGTTGACGGGATGTTACTACATCATGAGTGAGACAATGGCTAGCTTTATGTCTGATCTTATTGATGCTTTAGGGAACCCTGTTTACCGTGGTATGGATGCGCCAGTCGGTGAAAAAACCTTGAAAGGTTTACCGGTTGTTGAATCTGAATCTGCAGGTTCAATTATTGCATTAATTAAACCATCGGAAATCTTACTTGCGGATAATGGTGGTATTGATCTTTCAATTTCTTCAGAAGCGACTCTGGATTATAACGATGGAACAGATGACGTTTCTCTGAATTTATGGCAGCAAAACATGGTTGCTGTTCGTGCTGAACGTTACATCCGTTGGAAAAAGCGTCATGCTTTAGCGGCAGCTTGGATTGATTATTCGGGCCAAACCTTGCAGTAAATCATATTTAAATTTTGGTTGAAGGTAGCTAGAAATAGCTACCTTTTTTAATTACTAAAAAGGTGATGAAGTGGAAATCAAATATTTAAAAGATGCACCACTTGGCAAAAAAGGGCAAAAGGCAATAGTCCAGGATCATGAGGGAAAAGTTCTCATAGCATTGGGTTTTGCCAAAGAAATTAAATTGAAGTCATCTGTTGATTCTTCTGAGAATATAACTTTATTGAATCTGAATGGATCACCAGTAATTGATGATTTCGGAAGTGTCGCGCAAGTAGTGGTTAACTGAGGTTGAAAAAATGGGTCTTTTTAGCAATATGTTTCGCAAAAAGTCTTTCTCTACAGTTAATAACGGTGGGTGGACTAAAATTTTTGAACCTTTCACTGGTGCTTGGCAGCGAAATATAGAGCTAAATCGTGAAGACTTACTTTCATTTCATGCTGTTTTTGCCTGCATTTCTATCATTTCAAAAGATATTGGCAAGCTGCCATTGGAGCTTCGCAAAAAAGAAAATGGCGTTTGGGTCAAAACCAAGGACAAAAATCTACCATTCTTTGAAAAACCAAATCATTTTCAAACCATGCAGCAGTTTCTTGAGTATTACATCATTTCCAAAGAAACCCGCGGCAATACTTATGTGCTCAAGCTGCGAAACTTTAAAGGTGATGTAGAGCAGCTGATTGTACTTAATCCTGACAATGTTACGCCTTTGGTCAGCGATGACGGTGATGTCTTTTATCGCATTGGCATTGATAAGTTGGCCAAACAATTAGAATCAATCATATTGCCAGCTTCGGAAATTATTCATGACCGCTGGAACTGCTTATACCATCCACTTGTCGGGATTAGCCCTGTTATTGCATGTGGTTTATCGGGTGCTCAGGGCGTAGCAATTCAAAAGTATGGCGCTAAATTTTTTAGCAATAACGGCCGTCCCAGTGGCATTTTGACCATGCCGGGTAAGATTGATCCAGAAGAAGCCAAAAAGATCAAAGAAGGCTGGGAGGATAATTATTCTGGTGAAAATATTGGTAAAACTGCGGTACTCGGCGGCGATGTGAAATACATTGCAATGTCTATGCCTGCCGCAGATGCACAAATGATTGAGCAGCATAAATGGTCTGCTGAAATTTGCTGTTCAGTCTTTAACGTCCCACCTTGGAAAATTGGGATTGGCAGTATTCCGCAAGGCCAAAAAGTTGAAGACATGGAACGGATCTACCTGAACAGTTGTTTGCAAAGTCCGATTGAAGCGATTGAAAACTGCTTTGATGCTGCTTTTGACTTAAAAGCTAAAGGCTATGAAGTATTTCTTGATCTTTCAACTTTGCTTCGCATGGACAGCATGTCGCAAATGAACTTTTATTCGCTTGGTGTGCAGCGCGGTATTTTTGCACCAAACGAAGCGCGGGCAGTATTCAATTACGAACCTAAAACTGGCGGTGATACGCCATATATGCAGCAGCAAAACTATTCACTTGAAGCAATTTCAAAACGTGATTCGAAAGATGATCCCTTTGCTTCGGGTTCTGGTAAATCAAATGGAGAAGGTGATGGCGCTAACAGTGAATGACGTGGCTCGTCATCTTCGCTATGACGATGACGATATTGTGGCTTTAGACCTGAAATCCATTATGGACAGTGCAGAACAAGCTGTAAAAGATCATGTACTGACGAAATATGATGCTGAAAATAAGATTCAGCAGCGGGCAGTTTTGATGATGTGCGGGTATTTTGATGAGCATCGCGGTGTGAATAAAGATACCCCATCAAATGATGGTTTTTTGCCGCAACCGGTGAAGGATTTATTGTCTCCCTATTACCTACCATTGGTGGTTTAGATGGATGAATTCATTAACTTCGTAAAACAAACACCGCAATATACCAATTTAGTTTTCATTTATGGTGAGCGCCTTTTTATACGTCGAAATGGCGTATTTGAGGTGCCAGCCATTGAATTGGCTTGGCTTGCTTGGAATAAATAATATGACTTGTTCAGGATGTGAGGAAAGACGTGAGTGGATTAGAAAACACACCCAGCGCGCAAAGTTGCGAATGCAAAAACTGCTGCAGCAGCTTGGTGCATCAAATGTTGGAAACAATAAACAACCAAAGTCAGCAGATCACAGCACTGATCAACAGTCACACAGCACTGATCAATAGTCACGCTGAGCAAAACAAAGTTTTGGCGCAAATTATTGATCAAAATAACGACCTGATTGCTGAGCTTATACAAGATGATGAGGATAATGAATCTTCATCGTCCAGATATTTGGATGACTAGTTATGAGTTTAGCAAGTGAATTACGGCATCGCGTAGTGATTCAAATTAAAGGGCCTGATCGTGATGCAGATGGCTATCCAATCCCTGTAGCTTGGACTGAATACAAAAAACTCTGGGCTAAAGTAACGCATCTGTCCGGCAAAGACTTGATTGCCGCACAGGCGAATCAATCTAAAGTCGTTGCTCGCTTAAAGCTGCGCTATCGTGAAGATATTAATACAGAAATGCGTGTGGTTTATAAGGACCAGATTTATGCGATTGATAGCCAAGCCTTAGAAGACAACAATAGTGGTAACGAATACATCACTTTTTTACTTTCGCAGGGTACAGAACACGCCCAAGGCGGGTGACATGTCAACAAATTTTAAGATAGAAGGATTGGAAGAGGTCAAGTCTAAATTAGATCGATTGGCCAATCCTAAAAAAGCAAAATCTATTGCACGTAAAGCAGCCCGTAAAGCAATGAATATTGTAAGAGATGCGGCTCGTACAAATGCAAAGTCAATTGATGACCCTGAAACTGTCGCAATGATTCATAAAAATATTGCAGTGCAGGCAGGGAAAACTCAAAGTGCTAATGATATTAAAATGCGCGTTGGTATTAAAGGAGGTGCAAGTCAGAACCAGCATTCGATCAGCACAGCTAGCTTGAGCGGTGGAGATACTCGGCACTGGCGTTATATAGAATTTGGAACTAAATATCAGCCAGCGACTCCTTTTATGCGAATTGCGTTTTTTAATAATTTTAATGCTGTGACAACCAAATTTGCTGAAGTATTTAATGCAGAACTGGATAAGGAATTAGCATTATGACCGTTGAAATTTCACGAGCACTTAAAGCAGATGATGTTCTAGGACCAAAATTAGGGGGGCGAATATTTCCGAATACAGCAAATCGGGGGACGCGTGTTCCATATGTTGTTTTTCAGGGAATAGGTTCCGACCCTGAGCATGCTTTAGATTGTGGCGCAGTGAATGAGAATAACCAGTATCAATTTGCAGTTTGGCATAACGACATTCAAGAAGCTGAGGCGATTCGCTCACGTGCAATTAAAGTGCTAGAAAAACTAGGGTTTTTCTATCAAGGCAAGCATCCAGATAATGAAGACTTTGAAACAAAACTGTTTGGCCGTGGCTGGGATATGAGCTACTGGTCGGGCGTATGAGTCATTAACTAATTTTTTTATATACCACCGAAAGGTGGTTTTTTTATGCCAAAAATTTGAGGAGTAGCTACTCATGGCGCGTATTAAAGTTCAAAAATCACAGTTGTATTACCACGAAGAAGGTGCGACCGCAGTTGAATCGGTTCAGTGTGCAAAAGAGCTGGAATTGGGTACAGACACTGAAGAAGATATTGATGTGACTTGTCTTGACGACGAAGAAGATAACTTTGATCCGGGTAAGAAAACACCGGGTGAAGGGTCGCTATCAATTGATCTTGATGATGAAAACTCATCTCACTTAAAACTGATTGCACTTTCAAAAACCACACCACGTAAAAAAGTCACTTGGTATTTAGGCTCAAGCAATTCGGATGATGCCCCAGAGGTCACAGGCGGTGCGGTTACATTGCCACCTTCTCGCACTTGGTGGGTTTGGGAAGGTTATCTTAAGTTAGCTGAGAAGACTTTCGTGAAAGGGCAATTTGTTGGCTACAAATTCCCAATGAAGAAAACTTCTATTGTGAATGAAACAATTCGCACAATCCCACCTGTAGGACCTTAAAACATGGCTAAAAAAAATAAATTAACACTTGCCTCTGTCCGCAAAGCGGCAGGGGTTGGGGTGCTGGTTGAACGAACAATCAGTTTTGTTGGAAATGATGGTGAAAAGTTTGAAGGCGAGATTCTTGTTAAGCGCCTTTCGCATCAAGAGCGATTAGAAGCTATAGACGCTTGGGGCCTAGAGGATAAATCCAAGGCGACTGTAGATCAGTATTCAAAGGCAATGCTTTTTGCTGCTGTCTATTCATCAGAAGATGAAAAGTTCTTTTCAGTTATTGAGGACACAGGCCTCGTGAACTCGGAAATCATCGCATCTATGAGTGAGGCAGTAGAAGATGTGAATGACTTCATGGGAAAGAAGTGGATCTTGAATCAGAAGAATTCTGGTGCGAGCTCGTCATCAACGGAATCGGCGGAAGAACCATCGAAGAAGCAAAAGCCCGAATAAGTGCGGAGGAATTTGCAATATGGAGAGCCTATCGTATCAAGCGAGGCTCCTTATTTGTTGGCCGCAGAATCGAGCAGGGTTTTGGGAATTTGGCGGCAACATACTTGGCATCTAAAGGTGCTAAAGATATTAAAGCAGTTTCTTTTATGCCGCATGAAGATCAACCGGAAGATGAAATCCTATCTGTAGATGAAATGATGCAAAAAGGAATAGGGTAGTCTTATTTCTTTTGTGTCGCAAAATTAGTATCTTGTCCTTAAATTACAAATTAGGGGTGGGGTATGGGTATTAAGCCGTGTAAAGAATGTGGATCACCAGTAAGCGACAAGGCGGAAAGTTGTCCACGTTGTGGGGCGAAGCAACCAAAGAAAACCAGTGTGTTAACTTGGGTTGTTTTAGGTGTAATAGTGCTTGTAGGGGTAATTGGAGCATTAGCGCCGGAAGGTTCTAAAAAAAATCAAACTGAAATAGCGAAACTTTCATCTAATAATGAAAATTCCAAAGAGGTTGCAACACCAAAGAATTGGAGTTATGAAACTACAAAAGATGAAATGCGAAACACAACTACACTTTTCGCATCAAACGTAAGTCAGAATACAGTCAACTTTGACTTTCCTTATCAAGGTGGTTCAAATTTAGTTATTACTTTAAGAAAGAAAGGAGATGCTACTGATGTGATAATAGCGATTACGAAGGGGCAAATCCTTTGTAGTATTCGCAATTGCGAGGTTGCATTTAAATTTGATAACAATCCTATCCAATCAATTACGATGTCGGAGCCGGATAATCATTCCGCTGATGTATTGTTTGTGGCACACGATTCCACTGCTAAAAAAATCATTAATCAGATGAAAATAAGCAAAAAACTAACTATTGAAGTCCCTTTTTATCAAGAGGGCAGTAAGCAATTCACATTTGATGTGAGTAATTTAGATTGGAAGTAAGAACAGTTAAACAAGGCCCGCATTGAGCGGGCTTTTTTATTGCCTGAGGTTTTGTATGAGCACCAAACTTGGAACATTAACATTAGATTTAATTGCCAAGATTGGCAGCTTTGTTGGGCCAATTAAAGACGCAGAAAAACAAACTAAGCAAAGTTTTGAAAGTATGCGCAAGCATGTCAATAGTTTTGGCTCAGTTGCAGTGGCGGGCGCTGCTGCAGCGGGGGCAGCCGCATTTGCAATGGCTAAGAACTATGCTGATGCAGCGCAAGAACTGCGTATTTTTTCAAGTATTGCGAATGCCAGCAATCAAGAATTTCAAGCAATGGCAGTTGGTGCTCAAACAATGGGTATCAGCCAAGAAAAGCTCGCAGACCAGTTAAAAGATTTCAATGAAAAGCTGGGGGAATTCATCACAATTGGTTCGGGGGGTGCTGTAGATTTTTTTGAACAAATTGCCATTAAAACAGAAGGTAGTGCTGAAGGAGCAAGAAAACTTGCTTTAGAAATGCAAAACCTATCTGGACCCAAAGCACTTCAATTGTATGTAGATAAGCTTGAGGAAGCTGGTGTCACTCAGCAACAAATGTCTTTCTATTTGGAAAGCATGGCCTCGGACACAACTAATTTAATCCCGTTGCTTAAACAAGGAGGTGAGGGATTTAAGTTTTGGGCAGATGCGGCTGAACGCGCCGGTGTCATCATGGATGAATCAGCCATCGCCAAGGCTGCAGAACTAAAAGTTCAGCTTGGATTATTAGATCTGCAGGTTCAAGGGGCAACAAACCAATTTATCCAGGGTTTAATACCAGCGCTTGTTTCTGTGGGGGATGCCATGTCTGATGCCACTGTGAATACAAACATGATGGCAGATGCAGGTGAATTGCTTGGCGAGGTATTTAAGGGTGTTGCAGCAACAGGTATGGGTGTTTATGCAACAATTAAACTTCTATCCAATTCAATTGCGGGATTGGCTTACGATGCAAATGTGGCTAAAAAGCACATGGAGGTCGAATCTGGTTGGAAGAAGTGGACTGGTATAAATTTCTTCAAGAGCGCAATACTCGGCACTGCTGCCGCAAGAACTTCTGAAAACAGTGGTATAGCAATGGCTGCTCAAGATAACAATAAAGTTATCGAGGATGTAGCAAACTCCATTAACAGACTGTATTCAGATACTGCTAGTGCTGCTACTAAACAAATGGCTAAGATTCAGAGCAGCCAAGCGGGTGTTACAAAGGGCTCTCAGGAATGGGTGAAGAAGCAAAATGAAGCTACTCAAGCCGCAAAATCAAACGCAAAAGCGACATCTGATGCAGCCAAAGCGCAACGCGAATATAACCAAGCGGTAGAACTTGGTAAGCGTCTAATTTATGAATATGGTGATGAGCAACTACGAATAGCAAAAGATTTAGAAAATGATCTTGAGGATATTCGCAGTGCATCTTTAAAACAGGAAGCGAAAGATCGTTATTCAGAAGTTGCCAAGCTACAAGCTGAAGCAAGGAAGAAAGCGTACTTTGCAGAACTTGAAGATGAGCTGTTTGGGCATCGTAAAACTGAAGAAGACAAACTTAAAGACGAACTAAATATTAATAAGCTTCGTCTTGATGCTCAGCGCGGACTCAATAAAAACGAATTGGATTTGCGAAAAGCAGCACTCGAAGACAAAGCTCGATTAGAGCTGTCATACATCCAAGCTGACAAATTAGCACGAGCAGATTCAGCCATGGCTGCATGGGGTGGCACCTATTCAGACATGACAGGCACAGGCGACCAGTTTGGGATTGAGTCAGAAAAGTTTAATCGCTTTGATCAGTCGCAAGAGTTGTTTGATGCACAAATGGCGTTAGCTGAGTCTGCTGAGCAACGTGAAGCAATATGGCAAGCGCATCATGAACGAATGACCGCAATTGAGTTGAGTTATAACGAGTCAAAAAGAGCACTCGCAATGGCTTCAGCTGGCGACATGCTCGGCAATATGACTGACTTGATGGGTTCATTGCTAGGTGAGCAGTCTGCTGGTTATAAAGCAATGTTTGGTATTCAGAAAGCATTTGCAATTGCGCAAATTTTGCTGAATGCGCCCGAGTCATACTCAAAAGCATTTAACTCAATGGTTGGTATTCCTTTAGTTGGTCCTGTCTTGGCACCAATAGCTGGTGGTGTGGCTATTGCTACTCAGTTGGCTCAACTGGCAACAGTGAAGTCTGTATCACTTAGCGGTATGGCCCACGACGGTATTGATAACATCCCGAAAGAAGGTACATGGCTTTTGGATAAGGGTGAGCGTGTAGTTGATGCACGTACAAACGGAGATTTGAAAGACTTTATTGCAAACAGCAATAACGGTCCAAAAGTCATTATCAATGTGCCAGCTGGACACACAGCAAATCATAATGTCGGGGCTGACGGTACTGTGACTGTTGATGTTGTACGTCAAGAGATTGCAGGTGCATTTAACAACGTACGACGATCAAACAGTACTGAAAGCCGAGTGTTTCAAGAAACCTTTGGTTTGAGCCCTTCACGATAGGAAAAAACATGGATCAATTTATGCTTTGCCCTCTCCGGGAAGGGTATGTTTTTACGCCAGGTAATAATTTGCGTGAACAAAAAACAGAAGGCGGTATGCCCCGACAAGTAATTAAATTTGTCGGGGCAATTCATTCTGTTTCTGCTGCTGTGTATCTGAAAGATCCGCGCGAACGTCAATATTTTTGGGCATTCTGGCGGATCAATCAAACCAAAATTTGGCGCTGGAATCTGGCTTTAGATAACGGCGTTAAAGAGGATTGCTTATGTCAATTTTCAGCTGAAAGCGTGCCGCAAGAAAATTTGATTGAGGGTGTAAAGCGTAAAGTTACGATCAATATTTATGTTGTCCCAATTAAACGCGATCCAGCTTTTGATAGAACAATCATAGATTTATGGCAATCGGGATTAATCAATAACTTGAGTGATATTGAGAAAATTCCGAATGTCTGGTTGCCCGATGCTGTGGGGGTTTAAATGGAAATTACTACAGAAATGTCATCAATGCTTGACCAATCAGCAGGGCCAGTAGGGTTGATCGAATGCATTGAAATATCACATTCGAAATGGCCGGCTATTTTGCGTTATGTCATTAACTCCAGTGAGCCGATGATCTTGACACATGAAAATGGCCAATCATATGAATACGTCTACGCACCGATCAGCATCACCCGTTCTTCAGAAGAAGATACGCTTGAGCAAGAGCTTAGTTTCAGTCTTGGCGATGTTGGTGAGACAGTACCGGCACTGATCGACCTGATTATTCACGATGAAGAGATTGAATTGCCGCTGGTGTCATACAGAGCGTATTTGATCGGTCAGTATGCATCACCAATCTTTGTTGCGCGTGATCTTGAGCTTGAAAATGTGACGCGGGATTGGAAAGGCACGCAAGGCGATTCCAAAGCACCAGGGTTGAATGATTCGGGAAATGGCGAGGTTTATTCAGCATCCACTGATCCAAGCTTAATAGGATTTTACTGATGATTAATCGCTTATTTCACTGTGAATACAATCCACAGAAATATCACTGTGTCCATTTTGTGATTGAAGCAGCACGAGTGCTCTACGGCAAAGATTACTCTGCAAGTTTTATTGGCCTGACGGGTTCGCTGGATGAAACGGTGAAAACTTCACGTTCAACTATCATCAAAAATAAGCGTATAGATCGGCCAATTGAGGGCTGTATCGTCCTGATGTCATACCACAATGAAAGCTCGCATGTCGGGCTTTTTTATCGTCAACGAATTTTTCATTTAACAGAAAAAGGCGTGCAACGAATCACGTTAGAACAAGCAAAACCAATGTTTAAAAGGATGCGTTTTTATGAGCCAAATTTGCATCATTAAGAATGCTCTCGATCATACCGAGCAAGAGGTTGTGCAATCTGAAAATGCATTGAAAACCTTTCTTAAAGTTAGAGCAAACCATCCGCATGCGCGGATATATAAGGGAAATCCGTGTCCTGAAAATGACATCACACCATCGCAACAGGACAAAGCTAGTATTGCGCGGCTACTTGAAACAAATGAAGTTCTAACAATTGTTTGTCATCCGGGCGATATTATTTCCGCTGTGAACTATGCTGTTGCAAAGATTTTTGGTGAAGCTGTTAAAGTCTTCGTTAAAGTTCCAAAAGCACATGCGGACAACGGTAAATCCACGGGTTCAAGCAACAATAACTTAGCAAACCCAGAAAATAAGCAGCGTATTAAAGAGCGTATTCCCTATATTATTGGCCGTGTCAAAGCGATTCCAGATCTACTCGCGCCTGCACTTCGTTACTTTAAAGAAGGTGTTGAAGTTGAAGAGCTGTTGATGTGCTTGTGCGAAAATCCAGTTCAAGTGTCCAATTTTAAAGAAGGCGATACGCCGGTTGCAGAGATTCCGGGTAAATCCATCACGGCATATGATTTAAATCAATCCATTGTCGGAGCTGAAAACATTTACAAAATTGGTGATAGCTTTACCGATGCGCCAGTTGTAGCGAAACAAAACAGCTCAGTGAATGGTCAGACTTTACTACCACCAAACAGCACCCGATTTGAGCGCTCAGATGTATATTTTGTTTACCCAAACCAAATCAAAACGCTTAACAATACGTCTGATTTTGAAAAGTTTGTTGTGAATGAATTGGTGACTATTGAGGGGGCGAACTTTGGTATTGCAGATCTAGCCATCACTGGTTCAGTAAATATTAATTATTTAACTCAAACGCTTGAAATTAGCTCGAATCAAACCGCAGTTAATTTTCAAGATTTTCGCAAGATCAACATCACCGCAATGCTGATTACTGATCCAGTGAATGGGCAATTAGATTTGGCGGGCTTGTATGATGTGGATACGATCACGTATAACAGCGGTGTCTATGCAATCAAATTGCTTAATGCAACCAACACCAATACCAATTTTGCCAATTTAACTGAAAATGCAGTAACGAATTTGAGTGCAAATTTAACGGCCAATACTGCCAACATCTTTTTAGATGGCACGTACACGATCACGGGTATTGATAAAGCCAACCGCTTGATGACACTTGCGACACCGAGCACAACAAATCCGGATTGGAATAAATTAGCTGATCTGGCGGGGCAGCAAACCCCGACAACACGTATTAAATTACGCGGCAATCAGGAGAATTATATTGGCTGGTTTACGATTGATTCACCTCAGGCGAAAGGGTTGTTGTTAAACTTTAGAGCAGGTAATGGCATCTATCAGGGCTCGTCTGCAAAAGCAGTCAGCATTGAAGCTGAGTATCAGCAAGTCGTGAATAACGTGCCAACCGGGCAGATTTATCGTAGAAGTATCACACTTACGGGTAAGTCAAATAACCGGGATGCCGTAGGCGCGTCAATGTGGATTGATTTGCCATTCTCCGGTGCTGTGCGGTTTCGTGCACGTCGAACCAATGATAATGGTGATTCTGCTGAATTAATGGATGAAACCAAATTTTATCAAGCTTATGCATATCATTATCTTGAAAAACTGGTTTATCCGAATCGGATTATCGTTCGTGCAAGAACAGTGGCCACAGCGAATGCAACGAGCCAAGATTCACGGCAGTTGAACTGTATCGCTGAGGGATTAGTGTATTCATATCGTGGTGGGGGTAAATCTGCTGAACGTATTGCTTCACGCAATATTGCAGATACCACGATTGATTTGGCTCTGCATCCGAAAATCGGGCGGCGATTTGAATCTGAAATTGATTTTGATCGTATTTATCAAGTTATAGATGATCTGCAAGCATATTTTGGTTCTGAGCGAATGACTGAATTTAATTATACGCTTGATAACACAAACACTTCGTTTGAAGAGATTATGCGCATGATGTCAGCAGTCACGTGTACGCATGATCGTCGGGTGAATCGAAAGATTTATTATGATCTTGAAGGCGCTGAAAATGAGCCATTAATACTATTTAATCATCGTAATAAGAAATCTCAAACAGAGGTCCGTTCCCATAGCTTTCGGGTTGAAAATCGGCATGACGGTGTTGAATTGACATATATCGACTCGGATGAAGGTTGGATTGAAAAGACGCTGAAAATTCCAAATGAAGCGATCAATAATCCAAAGAAAATTGAAGGTACCGGTATTGTTTACAAGCAGCAAGCACATATAGTTGCTTGGAGAGCATGGAATAAACTGAAGTTTAGCCGTGTGACTGCACGCTTCACTGCCTACCACGAGAGTGATCTGGTATTTCGTGGTGACTGTATCTTGAATACCGATGACACCCGACTCGGCAATTGCACCAGTGGTGAAGTGTTGAATTGGAACAATCTTTCAATTGAGGTCTCGCAGCCCTTTAAATTGGTGCCAAATCAGCTATATGTGATTCATCTACAGCTGAAAAGCGGTGTCATTGATGTGATGAAAATCACTCAGGGTGAAGACGAGTTTCACTTTGTACTTGAACGTCCACCAATGGAAGCTCTAGTCACAACTGGGCAGGTCAAAACAGTGTATTCAGTCACGACTGATGATAGACAGAATGAACAGAAGTTTCTTGTATCAAGCAAGAAGCCAATCGATGTGTTTGAAAATGAAGTAAGTGCAATCAATTTTGATGAGCGTTATTACCGAAATGATCAGGACATCATCAACAATTTGATTTAAATGAATTTCAACTTATGCCCGCTTTATTGCGGGCTTTTTTGTGGAATAGAAATATGGCTGAGATGATTACTGCTCAAGTGCAACAAGACATTGAAGATATTGGTAAAGCAGTCAATACCGATGCAATTATCACACCGCGTGTTGGTGAACCTTTTGAATCTATTCCAATGGTTTCACGTAAAGCGCTACCTAGAATCACCAATCTGGAACAAGAAAAAGCAAATAAAGTTGAAGTTGCAGATGCATTGTCTGAAAAAGTGAATACAGATGAGGTGTATCTAAAATCGCAAACTTACTCAACTGATGAAGTTGATCAAGTAGTTCAAGCATCTGAATTGAATTTGCAAACCCAGATCGCAGCTGTTGGCGTTGGCAATAAAGCCTACAAAACCTACGCCTTAATGGACGCAGATAAGACAAACATTCCTGCCAAATCTAAAGTAACTGTAACCAATGATGAAACAGCTTCAAATAATGGTGACTGGCAGTGGGATGGGGCAGCATTTACAAAGAGTTCTTATGATCCGCTGACGCAGGCAAAGCAATATTCTGAAAGTTACACTAACTCAAAAACAAAAGTATTAGAAAGTGTAAAAAATGATAATGTGGAAAATCATTTTTACCTCGCAGATTCAGAAGGTGACGTTATTGGGCTGATTGATCAAGATCTTATTTTTAATTTCTTTGGCTCGGATATTATTTTAAATAACAAAAAAATCTCTTTGAAAAATATTGGTGAGTCTAGTGCGGAGGTTCAAAAAACTATAAAAAAAGAAGCGCTTTCCAGTATTTTTCATGTCGTAGATGATGAGGAAAATATTCTTCTCACGATTGATCAAAATGCACAAATTCATATCAGTGATTTAGATTATTCAGTCCAAGAAGAATTAAAGCGCATAAGTAAAAGACAGAAATTTTCGGAGCGATTAGCAATTAATGATTGGTTTTATGAAATATCAATCGAAGCAAAAGAGAAGTTAAAATCGTTACTTGCAATCTATCAAAACCCAAACCTAAAGCCTGTATTTACCAAAAAACGTATTGAAAATTATGGCGAAAATGGCATGGGCACAAGGCGGATTCCGGTGTTATGCAAAGTATCTGAGGGCCGCGTCATTATGTTTTTTAACCGTGCGAGATATGGATATGATGGAGATGGTGCGGGTGCTGATCTATATAAGGTTTTTATAGATTACGATGCCAAGGGGAATATTTCGGTCGGAAATGCTGAATTATTTAAAAGTGTTTCTTCTATTAATCCGCTAGGTATTGTTAAACATCCGCACTTGGGTAAAACATCAGATGGGCGTTTGATTCTGATGTTTGATATCAGTACAGCAAGTGTTGTGGCTTATTCACAATATCAATGTTTTTCATCAGATGGTGGTATAACGTGGACTGAGCCAACATTGGTGGATTTTGGATTAGGCAGATCAATAACACTAGGCACCGGTGGGAAAATCATTACATTGCCGAGCGGTCGACTACTAAATACTTTTTATTATCGTGAGTCACCGTATGCGATTGGCTGTATATATTCTGACAACAATGGAGCAACCTGGGAGGCAGGCCAAAGCATAAATGGAACGACTTGGGATCATAGCTATAGTGAATCAACACCTATTGTGAATTCTAAAGGTGAGCTGTTGCTTTATTGTCGATCTAGTCCGTACACGGTGGGCCGAGCGAGTGTTTTTAAATCAACGGATAATGGTGAAACACTTGCATATGTTGGTGATTCAACATTCACAATTCCAGCTTGCCAGCTATCTCTTGAGCAAATCCCAGATCGAAACTTGTTGGTGGCTTCACATCCAACACATGCTCAAGATCGTGTTCAATTTAAAATATCTTTCAGCTTAGATGACGGTGAAAATTGGGACATCGTTCAAGTCCAACCGTATGACGACGATATGTATGGGGGTTATTCATCAACCATTTATCTGGGTAACGATCTGCTTATGTGTGCTGTAGAAGGTTTGTACAAGCCATATGTTATGAATAGTCGTGAAAACATCGAAGTAATTACAATGAACTTAAAAGGGGTTATGCACAATGTCACTTCAGCTTAAATCAAATATCGCATCTAATTTAACAAACTTACAAAATGTTTATGATTTTTATTCTGCAGACCAACTAAAAAGCGAATATATATCAAGAGTCTTAGCAGATGGTGGTCAGATAGTAAACGATACGTATCTCACAAACATTTGTAATCACCTGGTTGCTAATGGCTTGGTTGGTAAGGCGCATACAATAGCATCAGCGTCTCTAGGAGTAAAAAAAGACTCATTAGACAACATTATTAAGTTGTATAACTTGGTTGGTATTTGTGACTTTACGATCGAAAGTCATGGTGCTGTCACTACAACTCCTAAATTTATTCAACCAGGTTCGGGTCGACCGTATATCGCAATGAATAATGTAAATACAGTTGGTGGTGGAGATGTTGCATCAGAATACGGTCATTTTTTAGTTCAAGACGCTCAAACAATATCTAAAGACCTTAATCTAGCGATTATTTCAATTCATGACTTGATCAATAAAACTACATCGTCAGCAACGCAAATACCTATTTTAAGTTTTGCTGATGGCGGTATTACTCATAATACTGTTATTGATTACAGCATCAATGCAACACCTAGTAATCTAAGTGCATCTCAGACTTCTCGGGTTCAATTTAGGGATATTCGAAATGAAGGATCAGATGCAGATAGTAACTTTGTTTCTAATGAGTCGATAGGAACAAACTTTATTGGCCCGGCTTGCGTGAATATTATATTCACATCTACCACGAATCGCGGTCAAATTTTTAAAGCAACAAGCGCTGGGGCGTACACTATAAATCAAGCTGCATGGAGCACTTCTCAAATAACAGCACAAGTAAAAGCTAAAAGAAAATTAACCTGGGGTGGTTCAGGATACTTAAAGACATCTGCAAACACACGCTATTCAAACTTAAAACTTTATGACATTTTTGTTTTGAGAAAGATTTCAGACACTTTAGCATTGCAAAATTTTGCTAATTTTATTTCATCGCAAGTATAGATGCTTAAAAGTTCAAAATATTTTTTTGTAATTTTTTATGGTTTAATGTGAAAAATTATTAATGATTAATTTTATGAAAAGATATGAGAGCTTAGATTGGTTGCGAGGGCTCATGGCTCTTGCAATCATGATCTATCATTTTATGGCTTGGGAATTTGTTCAACCTCAATCAGGAAGTTTGTTGGGTAACTTTGGTGTTTATGGAGTTTCAATATTCTTTGTATTATCTGGCTTAAGCATGGCTATTGTTTACAACAATTATATTAGGGATTTTGATTCCTCATTAGTATTCTTTATTCGTCGATTATTTAGGTTACTGCCACTTCTATGGGTTACTATTTCAATAACTACTGGTATTAATTTTATTTTAAATGGTGAGATTGATATTTATAAAATTTTCTTAAATGTCACATTATTATTTGGTTTTATTGCGCCTGGAGAATATATAAATACTGGTGCATGGAGCATTGGTAATGAGGTGTTTTATTATGCATTTACACCAATATTAATAATGCTATACGCTAGAAACAAGCAAGCAGCAAATATAGTTGTTTTATCACTTGTAGCCTTAGGTGGATATTTTGCATTTTATGCCCTGGATCCAAGTAAAACACTAGCTGATCAATGGCAAATTTATATCAATCCATTCAATAACTTCTTTTTGTATGCATGTGGGTTGGCTTTGTACTATAACCTTCATCAATTAAATATGGCTAAGATCGCACCATATTTAATTTTAGCTTCAATGGTAATTTTGATTTTCTATCCTGTTTCTGGTAATCAAATAAACATTGTGACTGGGATTAATCGCTGCATATTTTCAATTGCCGCTATAGTACTCACACTGGGTTTCTATAAATTAGAAGTCAATTTTCCGGAATGGTTCTCAAAACCTTTTGCGAATCTAGGGGAGTCCACTTATGGGGTTTATATTTTGCATCCGATCTTATTAATGTTCGTAAATAAGGTAATAAGCAATCCATTCGTAAGTGTGGCTTTAACTGGCGTTATAACAATTATCGTTGCTAATATTTCATATAAATTTTATGAGAGGCCTTTTATTAAAATCGGAAAAAAGCAGCGGATAATATTGTGCTAATGAAAAAACAACTTACTATTTAAGTAACACCCAACAAACCACTACCAACCCTGGCTTTTAATTAAGTCGGGGTTTTTTATTACCAAAATTTAGGGGGCGCAATGCCAAATGACTACACAACCGATCCACCAGTAGCAACAGCAGGGCAGCTTCTTGCCATCTCAGACAAGATCAACGACATATCAAAAAATATGGACAAGCTTGCTGAAATGCCACAAAAGCTTGATCGCATGAATATGCAGTTAGAGCAATTAAATAAGGAGCATCAGCAGACCCGCAATGACTTAACTCAGACTCGGGACAATCTGCAAGATGACTTGGATCAAGCTAAGTCAAACTTTAAAAGTGAGATTAAGCAGCTTAAGAATGAAGTTGAGCCAAGATTTAAAGAGGTGGATTCACAGATCAGAGTGCTACATGAAAGTAAAACCAAAATCGATAGCATTACCAACCTTGTGCGCTTTGGTGGCATTTTTTTGGCAGGTCTATTCGTCGTTGCTTGGAATACTCAGACGAGCAAAACAGACACAGTAAATACTCAAGCCACGACCAACGCTCAAAGCATTCAGGTTCTTGAAAAGCAATCTGATCAACTCTTAAGAACGGTTGAAGAAATCCGCAACAAAATTTATGAACGAAATATGAGAGAGGAAAAATGAAATTGATTGATAACTGGAAGCAGGCTTGGAAACTAAAGTCAGTACAAGTAGGCGCATTAAGCGCCTTTTTTTATGCCCTGATTTTATTCTCAGAACAGTTTTTAAGTGTCTGGTATTTAATTCCACAGGAACTAAAAAACAAGATTCCTGAAAACATTGCGGAGTGGGTAGGTCTCTTTATTGGTGTGGCCACAGTGCTTGCACGTCTGAAAAAGCAGCCTGAACTACACGATGTAAATCAATTTGTGACAATTACTGCAGGGCATAGCAATACTGATCCTGGTGCAGTGCGGGGTAAAGATAAAGAAGCTGATTTTGTCGTCAAAGTCCGAAATGCTGTTGAGCTTTACCTTTTGCGTGCTGGATTAGAAGTCAAAACAGATGGCAGTGGTGGCATTAATTTACCACTGACAAATGCAATTCAAATTGCTAAAGGTGCGAGTACAAAAGTTGAATTTCATCTGAATGCTTCTGATAACCCAAAAGCCAACGGCATTGAAACCATTGCGTTACCTAAAGACAAAAAATTAGCACAAGCCATTTCCCAAGCCATTGCGGGTGTCACGGGTGGCGTATTACGTGGTGATAAAGGTTGGATTGATCAAAGTCAATCTGCACGTGGAAAGCTTGGCTTTGTGACGAATGGTGGCTTGGTTGTAGAGCTTGGCTTTCTGTCAAATGCTGCTGAGTTTGCAGTACTGCAAGCGAAATATTGGCTCGTTGCTAAAGCCATTGCAGATGTGATTATTCAGCATGAAAAAGCCCTCAAGTGAGGGCTTCTTTAAATCACTCATTAACCACCTCAACACCTTCCCAAAATTCGCCTTTCTTCTTAGCTAGAAAAATATTCGCATCCCGAACAAACTATAAGTATGAAGTAAAATGCATAAATGGATTAAATAAAATATGCGACAACTTAGCGTCAGTATTAAAATAAAATATTGATATTTAATATATTAGCTTGTCCTTGACATAGTGGCGCTCTGCAAGTTTTCCGAAAAATTATGCGTGTCGCCAGTGCTTTATAAGAAGGGATAAGAACCCAGAGCAATTTTTTGTTTTAGTGGTACATTTAGTGGTATTTATTTTCTAATAATTAAATTAATTTAATAAAAACAATTATATATATTGTTATTCTTGTGCACGCTGAGCGCACCATTTTTTAGTTTTGATTGTTTAACTAAATTTTGCAAATCAACTGCTTTTTTTATATCTCTATTTCTATTCATCCCAATCAATTTCAAAAAACAATATTGATGTATCTTTTTCCAAACACATAAATTTCAAAATATTTCTCAATCTTTTTATTGAAAATTAGGGTCTGTTGACATTTGTTGATTAAAAAAATAGCGAGATAGTAAAATTAAATCGCCAAACCCAATTTTACACTCGCTATGCCTCGAACAATGCTAAATGATCAACACTGGTCCAAGTTACTTGCTATTTTCCGTCACTTTAATATTTATCTCAAATTAAATTTACGGAATTTTATTGAAGCGATTTTATTTCGAATTAGAACAGGCTGTCCTTGGCGTGATTTACCTCAAGAGTTTGGTAAATCAAATTCTATTTTTAAGAAATATAATCGATGGTCTAAAAATAGTAAGTTTATGAATATTTTTAAATTATTCAGCCAGCATGCTGATAAAGAGTGGATTTTTATCGATGGGAGCCATGTACGAGCGCATCAACATTCAGCCGGTATTAAGAATCAAAGTATTTCCAAAAGTATTGGTGGTAATAGTTCAAAAATACATTTAGCAATCGATTCAAATGGTAATCCTATTGAATTTATTATTTCAGATGGAACTTCACATGATATTAAGGTTGCACCTGATCTTGTATCAAAATTAGATTTAACAGAGTCAGAAATGCTATGTGCAGATAAAGGCTATGATTCAGAAAGTTTCAAAAAGAAAATTAGAGAAAGTAATACGAAAGCAAACATTCCTCGAAGATCAAATGCCAAATCTAGCAATGATGATATGGACTGGTATATGTATAAAATCAGACATTTAGTTGAAAATGCGTTTTGTAGATTAAAACAATTTAGAGGAATTGCCACAAGATACGATAAGCTAAAACGTAACTATCAAAGCGCTGTTGCTTTAGCTTGTATATTTATATGGTTGCCTCTTTAGCTCAATTTATCGGCTGTAAATGTCAACACACCCTAAAAGTGATACAAAACTTTAAATTGAAAGCTTATAAATAGTGGCAATAGTAATTTCACTGTATTTATATCTGCATCTAAATCAAAAGAATCTATTGAAAACACGATTATAAAAGTCATGCACCAAAATAGTGGAGCTTGGAAACTTAATAGAACACTTATCGTTTTGTATTGCCTAAATAAAATAGGGAAATGATTGTTTTTTAATATTAAGATATTGAAAAATAATAAAAAATTAATTTTGGCATGATGTGTGCAATACAGTATTCAAACTTGGATACAAGAATGAGCACATCAATGAACCCAATAAAAACTTTAGGCTGGACTTTAGCGGAATGGAAAGCGGGCTACACGAATAACACAATTCAACTCGAAGAATTATATGCCTTGGTCGAGCAATTTGATCATGCAGATCCAGCATGGATTTCAATTGCCTCTATAGAACAATTAACTGCACAGATTGACGCTTTAAAACAAATCGAAAATGCTGGGGCCTTACCTTTATTTGGTGTGCCTATTGCAGTGAAAGACAATATTGATGTGGTGGGCTTTGCGTCAACGGCTGCGTTTAAATTATTTACGGACATAAAAACTGAAGATGCCTATGTGGTGCAACGCTTAAAACAAGCGGGTGCGATTATTGTAGGCAAAACCAATTTAGATCAATTCGCTACTGGTTTAGTGGGTACACGTTCGCCATTTGGTGCCGTGCCGAATACTGTTAATCCTGACTATGTAAGCGGTGGTTCAAGCTCTGGTTCAGGCAGTGTAGTAGCACGTGGTTTAGTCCCGATTGCACTCGGTACAGATACTGCAGGTTCAGGACGAATCCCTGCAGCTTTCAATAATATTGTCGGTTTAAAGCCGACCAAAGGTCGCTTTTCAAATACAGGCTTATTGCCTGCCTGTAAGAGCTTAGATTGTATTTCAATTTTTGCCTTAACCGTCGCTGATGCAACTGCAGTGGCAGAAGTTATGGAAGGTTTTGATGTAACCGACAGCTATTCACGTGTGAACCCAGCAACAGCGCCTGCAAAGTTCAGCGCACAATTAAAGTTAGCCATTCCAAAACAGTTAGAATTTTTTGGCGATGCTCAATCTGCTGATGCATTTCAGCAAGCACTAACTGAATTAAAAAACTTAGGTGCTGTACTAACTGAAATTGATTTCAGTCCTTTTGCAAAATTGGCTGCACAACTGTATCAAGGGTCATGGGTAGCAGAGCGTACGGCAGCCGTAGCTGAAATTTTAGACAGCCATGCAGATGACTTTGATCCAACAGTTTTAGAAATTATTCAAAAAGGGCAGCAGTACACTGCGGTGGATGCTTATAACGCCGAATATTTAAAGCAAGATTTGGCACGCCAAATTCAGCAAACCTTAGCGCAATTTGATGCTTTAGTGGTGCCAAGTTCGCCAACCATTCACACACTGGCTGAAATGGCAGAAGCGCCAATTGAAAATAATAGCCACTTTGGCACCTATACCAACTTTACTAATTTAGCTGACCTCAGTGCCATCGCTGTACCTACAGGCTTTCGTGCCGACGGGCTGCCTTTTGGAATCACATTCATTGCGCCGGCTTGGCACGATACGGCTCTAGCAGACTTTGCAGAAAAATGGCAAAACCACCTGCAATTACCGCTGGGTGCAGTAGCTAAAACATTGCCTGACGCAGCTTCAGTCATTTCTGCACCATCAGCACAGCATTTTCGTGTTGCTGTTGTAGGCGCACATCTCACAGGTATGCCACTCAATTTCCAACTGACAACACGCCAAGCCGTGCATGTTGAAACCACAACGACTTCTGCCGATTACGCCCTCTATGCACTGCCGGGCACAGTACCGCCGAAACCAGGTTTAGCGCGTCAGGAAGCGGGTCAAAAAATTATTGTCGAGCTTTGGGATATTCCAAAAGCACGCTTTGGTGAATTTGTCGCCGAAATTCCAACACCACTAGGTATGGGCAATGTCGAGCTTGCCGATGGACGTTGGGTGAAAGGCTTTATTTGTGAACCTTATGGCCTAAACGGTGCAAAAAATATCAGTGAATTTGGCGGCTGGCGCGCTTATATGCAATCACTGCAAGCAACAACAGCAAAATCAAATTAAAAAAATCGGGGAAATAATCATGTTTAAAACAGTTTTAATTGCAAACCGTGGTGAAATTGCTGTTCGTGCGATTCGTACTCTAAAAAAATTAGGTGTGAAATCTGTTGCCGTGTATTCAGAGACCGACCGTTATGCACAGCATGTGTTAGATGCAGATGTAGCGGTTTCACTTGAAGGTGTTAAACCTGCAGAAACTTATTTAAGTATTGAAAAATTGATTCAAGCAGCCAAACAAACTGGCGCTGAAGCAATATTTCCCGGTTATGGTTTTTTATCTGAAAGTGCCGACTTTGCCCGTGCATGTGAGGAAAATAACATTGCTTTTATGGGGCCAACGGCTGAACAAATTTTAGAGTTTGGTTTGAAGCATCGTGCACGTGAATTGGCTGCGGCCGCCAATGTACCCATGACACCAGGCACAGGTTTATTGGCAAGTTTGGATGAAGCACTCGCATCTGCTGCAGAGATTGGCTATCCAATCATGCTGAAAAGCACCGCAGGTGGTGGCGGAATTGGTTTAACCCGCTGTGATGATGAACAATCATTAAAAGATGCGTATGAAAGTGTAAAGCGTCTAGGCGAGCAATTCTTTAAGGATGCAGGTGTTTTCCTCGAACGTTTTGTCGATAAAGCCCGTCACGTAGAAGTACAAATTTTTGGTGATGGTTTAGGTCAAGTCGTTGCCTTTGGGGAGCGCGATTGTTCATTGCAGCGCCGTAACCAAAAAGTCGTTGAGGAAACACCTGCACCGCACTTACCAGAAGCAACCCGTCAAAAATTGCACCGTGCTGCTGTAGAGCTTGGTCAATTGGTGAAATACCGCAGCGCAGGTACGGTTGAGTTTATCTATGATGCTGCCCGTGATGAAGTGTATTTCCTTGAAGTGAATACCCGTTTGCAGGTTGAACACCCAGTCACTGAAATGGTGACGGGCTTAGACCTGATTGAATGCATGCTGAAAGTGGCGGCAGGTGATGCTTTAGATTGGGAAAAACTCAGCAATATTCAACCCAATGGTGCTGCCATTGAAGTGCGAATTTATGCGGAAGATCCAGTGAAAAACTTCCAGCCAAGTCCGGGTGTGTTGACGGATGTGTATTTCCCTGAAGATATTCGTGTGGATACTTGGGTGTCTACAGGTACTGAAATTTCACAATATTTTGACCCGATGATTGCCAAAATTATTGTGCATGCTGCAGACCGAGACAGTGCGATTGCCAAGTTAAAAACAGCCTTGGCTGAAACCCGCTTGAATGGCATCAGCACCAACTTAGACTATGCGCATACCGTAGTGTCTGATGCACGCTTTGAAAATATGCAAATTTGGACACGCCTGCTGGATGATTTTAAATATGTGCCAAATGTGATTGAGGTGCTGCAACCAGGTACACAAAGTACGATTCAGGATTATCCGGGGCGTGTGGGCTATTGGGATATTGGTGTACCGCCATCAGGCCCAATGGATGATTATGCATTTCAGTTGGCCAATCAAGTTGTGGGTAATCCAAAATCGGCAGCAGGCTTTGAATTTACCTTACAAGGACCAAGTCTTAAATTTCATGCCAACAGCATCGTAGCCTTAGCAGGTGCGCCATGCAGCGCGGCTCTAGATGGAGTAAATGTCGATTTTTGGCAGCCGATCAACATCAAAGCTGGGCAAACTTTGGTACTAGGACAAGTTGAATCGGGTTGCCGTACATATCTTGCAATCCGCAATGGGTTAAATGTACCTAAATATCTAGGCAGTCGTTCAACCTTTGCATTGGGTAATTTTGGCGGTCATGCAGGGCGAGTGCTGCGCGCAGGCGACATGATTAAAATGGTCAACCCTAGCCTGCCTTTGGATGGATTGGAAATTGCTACAGCAGCACCACAAGCTTTGGCAGCAGAGCGTATTCCAAGCTATGGCAAAGAATGGAAAATTGGCGTGCTGTATGGTCCGCATGGTGCACCCGATTTCTTTAAACCTGAATATATTGAAGAATTCTTTGCTTCAACATGGAATGTGCACTTTAACTCAAACCGTTTAGGTATTCGCCTAACAGGCCCGACACCATGCTGGGCACGTGAAAATGGCGGTGAAGCAGGTTTGCATCCATCCAATGTGCATGACTGTGAATATGCTATTGGGGCGATTAACTTCACCGGTGATTTCCCTGTGATCTTGGCGAAAGATGGCCCAAGCCTCGGTGGCTTTGTTTGCCCAGTGACGATTGCCAAAGCTGAACTTTGGAAAATTGGTCAACTTAAGGCAGATGACAGCATTAGTTTCTATCCGATGAGTGTTGAACAAGCCAATGCATTGGAAGTTCAGCAAATTGCCGATATCCAAAACTTTGCTCAAGCACCTGAAAAGTCAGCGTTGGTCAATTTTGAATGCAAGCCTGAAGGGATATTGGCAGTGCGTGAAGCAGATGCACATGCGCCAAAAGCGGTCTATCGTCAGGCAGGTGACAGTTATATCTTGTTGGAATATGGCGAAAACGTTCTCGATTTGGCATTGCGCTTACGTGTTTATCGACTGATGCAGCTGATTCGTGAAGCGAATATTGATGGAATCTTAGAGCTTTCACCGGGTGTGCGTTCACTGCAAATTAAATATGATGGATTGTGTTTCAGCCAAGCGAATTTAATTCAGTTCTTATTAGGACTCGAAAATGAGATGGGAGATTTGAGCCAAATCAAGATTCCATCCCGTATTATTCACTTGCCGATGGCATTTGAGGACTCGGCCACTTTAGGTGCTGTGGAACGTTATCAAGAAAGTGTCTGTGCCAAAGCGCCGTGGTTGCCAAATAACGTCGATTTCATTCAGCGCATTAATGGCTTAGACAGCCGTGAGCAAGTCAAAGACATCATTTTTGATGCCAATTATCTGATTTTAGGTTTGGGTGATGTGTATTTAACTGCACCTTGTGCCGTTCCAATTGATCCGCGTCATCGTTTACTCAGCTCGAAATATAACCCTGCACGTACTTTTACCGCAGAAGGCACTGTGGGTATTGGCGGTATGTACATGTGTATCTATGGCATGGACTCACCAGGCGGTTATCAATTGATTGGCCGTACACTGCCTATTTGGAATAAGTTTAAAAAGAACAAACAGTTTGGCGATCAGCAATGGTTCTTACGCTTCTTTGATCAAATTAAATATTATGAAGTAACCGAAGCTGAACTGGATCAATTCCGTGCTGACTTTGCCAATGGTGTGGCGGAAATCAAAATTGAAGAAACTGAATTTGATTTTGCAGCCTATCAAGCCTTTTTGGAAACAGAAAAGGACAGTATTGCCGAATTTAAAGCACAGCAGCAGCAGGCATTTACAACTGAAGTTGAACGCTGGAAAGATGAGTTCGATGTACCTGCAGAAATGGAAATCCTGCAAGATGATACCGACTATAGCCAATTTGCAGCCTTGAATGCGTCGATGACTGGCAACATTTGGAAAATTTTTGTCGAAGCTGGACAGTCTGTGAAGAAAGGTGAGACTGTAGCCATTATTGAAGCGATGAAAATGGAGCTTCCAGTCTATGCCGATGATGATGGTATCGTGAAAGCGATTATCTGCCGTGCAGGACAAACGGTACATAGCGGTGAGCCGCTGGTTTATATGGAATAAATATGACCTCAGCCATTGTTGGGAAAAGCTCAGACAACTTGTCTGAGCTGGTTTTCCAAAAAATAAAAAACGATATTTTTGATTTTCAGCTCAAACCGGGCGCACGGTTTACCGAATCTGAAATTGCCGAATTATATGAAGTAAGCCGTACACCCGTACGGCAGGCTTTATACCGTTTACAGCAAGATGGCTATGTAAGAGTACATTTTCGTAGCGGTTGGGAAGTCAAGCCGCTGAACTTTAAAGCCTACGAAGAATTGTATGATTTACGGATTTTGCTTGAATGCTATGCCATTGAGCAGCTCTGCAAAATGGAACCAGAACAACTCAAACAGGCTTTACAAGACTTGGTAAATTTATGGTGTATTCAGCCTGAACAGTATTTGCATGATTTAAAAACTTTATCGATGCAAGATGAAGCATTTCACTGCCAATTGGTTGAAGCGATTGGCAATAGTGAAATGGCGAAAGTGCATCGGGATGTGAGTGAAAAAATCCGTATTATTCGTCGCTTAGATTTTTCTAAAGATTATCGAATTGAAGCCACTTATGCCGAGCATCAACAGATTTTACAATTGATCCTTGGACATAATGTGACAGCGGCATTGGAGAAAATGCGCAGCCATATTCAGCAAAGTAAAGAAGAGGTGAAAAAAATTACTTTGGAAATGTTGGCGCGAATGGCATAGAAGTATTTGCAAAAGATCTACCTCATGGAAAGTCTTGGAAAATATGCATTTTACGAGTCAATCTGTGTCGTTCAGGTCGCGCTTAGAGCTACTAATATCTATATTCATTGGTTAATATGATGGAGCAAAATAAAAAAAACCACGAAGGGGAGGCTCTATATTTCAACTTTAGAAAACGCGATTTCTTTGGCGACTGAACGCCATTTCGGACAAGTCGATAAAGCGGGACAAGCCTATATTCAGCATCCACTTCGTGTGATGCAAAATGTGCAACATCCCGACGCTAAAATCGTCGCTGTATTACATGACATTTTAGAAGATACAGAGACAACGACGGATGAGCTTCATGCTTTAGGTTTTCAAGCCCATATTATCGACGCAATACAGGCACTAACTAAAACAACAGGTGAGAACCGATTTCAAGCGGCGCAGCGTACTGCTAAAAATGCAATAGCGTGTGAAGTAAAACTCAGTGATTTACACGACAATATGGATTTGTCTCGCTTAACTTCGGTCACAGTAAAAGATAAACGTCGGTATCAACAATATGTAAAAGTTAAACGTAGATTAGAGCGTGCTCGGAGCGTCCATTTACATCTGATCGATTTAAATCTAACAACAGATTATCCGAGATTGCAATTTCAAAGTTCACAGCAAAATTTTCAATATCTGCTCAATGCGATGTTTGATCTTCAGCATTCATTAGGTGGCATTCAGATTGAAAGTCCACAGGAATGGTGGATTTTATTTGAAGATGTCAGTGCATATTTTGCATATTGCCAAAGAAAGGGTGTCACTCCCAAGCAAGCAACGTACTTCGATTTAATTTTAATCACAGATCTGGACTATTTCGGGGGCATTTTTCAAGCTGAACAAGATCGGCAATTATTTGCTTCTATGTTTGGCGTCTTTATGCAAAATCATTTTTATCGCTTGGAGGCTTAAGGCTGACTGGGTGGATTCTAGGGGTCGTACATAAAGTGCAAGCGCACCAAGAGAAAGTCACTGGTGATTGATGAATCTTATCTAGATAATTAGATGCTGAGTGTCATTTAAGAATATCTCGAAATGCTTGATTTCGAGACTTTTAAAGTGATTCCATCCATTGACATCTCCAATGAAACATGTGGCCATGCTTGCTGAACCTTATGCCTCAATCCTACATGGCATTATGGTGGCTGCTGGATTTATTATTCCGTCTTTAGTGTTGATGTGGTTATATAAACGCAGTGAACGCCTTAGCCAAGCTGCATAAAAAAAGCCCTCACATTTGAGGGCTTTTAATTATTTTACTTCGGGTAAATCAAACCAAATCACTTGAGCATCTTCAAGCGCTTCAATTTGGCTATCTTCTAAGAACGCAATTGCACCACCAGCTTCAACTTTATGTTCAGCAATTTGCACTGAACCTGAAATAACATGGATATAGTTGATATGCTGCGTTGCATGGATATCTAAAGATTGACCTTTCGTCAAAAATGCAGATTTAACTTCCGCTTGCTGGCGAATATGCATCGGTGCATTGTCATTTGGACCGACAATTAAATGCCATTGATTGGGTTGATCGCGTGGATCACATTTAATTTGTTGATAGGTCGGTTCAGCATCACGTTCATTTGGAACGATCCAAATTTGTAGTAAATGCACATCTTCATCACCTTGGTTCATTTCGCTATGACGCACACCTGTACCTGCACTCATCAGCTGCCATTCACCCGCAGAAATGCCACCATGGTTGCCCATGCTGTCTTTATGCGTAATGGTGCCTTTTAACACACAGGTCAAAATTTCCATGTTGTCATGTGGGTGTTGACCAAAACCTTCATGTGCTGCAATTAAGTCATCATTAATTACACGAAGCGCACTAACGCCCATGTATTTCGGGTCATACCAGTTACCAAAAGAAAAGCTGTGTTTAGACTCAAGCCATCCCATTTTTACGTGACCGCGGTTTTCACTTGGATGTAAAAAAGCATTCATGGCATTCATCCTTATCTTAATTATTGAACATGTGCCTATTTTAAGATTGAACTAAATCGGGATATATAGTTTTTTAGCGACAATTCATCCTATTTTTGCAACGCTCAGCCAAGATTGAGTCTTTTGTTATGCATGAAAGCACAGCTATAAAAAAAGCCTGCATGATGCAGGCTTTTTTAAATATGACTAAAATTATTCTAAGAATTTAACAGTCACACCAGATTTGACTTTCTTACCTAAGTCATTTGCATCCCAGTTGGTCAAACGAATA
Organism: Acinetobacter sp. YH12138; assembly: GCF_015218525.1. Lineage (NCBI taxonomy): Bacteria > Pseudomonadati > Pseudomonadota > Gammaproteobacteria > Moraxellales > Moraxellaceae > Acinetobacter > Acinetobacter sp. YH12138. Next base: position 1,130,143 of record NZ_CP048670.1, read on the forward strand.
CAACCGTGTGACGCAGTTTTAGAAATAGCAGATGGGTTCGGTGTACCATGAATACCGAATGATTTTTTGCTCAAGCCAATCCAGATATTACCAACAGGACCATTTGGACCAGGTGGTAAAGACAATGGTTTTCTGTTGTTGCCTTGAACAAAGTTAGAAGGTGAGTAGCTGTACCAAGGGTTTGGTGCAACACCTGTTACTTTATATGTACCTGTAGGTGATGGTGTATCTGAACTACCAATCGTTGCCGGGAATGAACCGATCATTTGGTTGCGGCTATTAAATAAGTAAAGTTGTTTCGCGCCTTTATGTGCAACGATCAGGTGAATATCTTCAGGAACTTCGTTACGAATATTCGCTACTAAGATTTTTTCACCAGCTTTTTTAAATGTCGCTTTTGGATTCAACTTTTTCAAAAAGTCTTCGTCCATGTGGAATTTTTCACCTAACATTTCAGTCACACGTGTGTAGTACAAGCCTTTCATTTTTGCTTGTAATGCATAGTCGTGTGGAATTGATGCTGCATAAGGACCTTTCAAGTCTGCATCAGTCAACGTGTATTCAATGAATGCAGGTTTAGAACCTTGTTTCGCAATCAGCGCATCCCAAGTTTCTTTAGTTAAAGTCCCTGTAGGTTTCAACCCATTCATTTGTTGGAATGAAGCGATCGCCTTTAGGGTATTTTTACCACTGGTACCATCAATTGCACCCGGTGAAGCATGTGCATTATTGAGCATGACATGCGCACGTGCATAAACAGGGAATTGACCTTTACCAATGTTGTCATACCACTGAGCATTATTTAGGTCATTTAAACCCCAAGCAACTTTGGCAGCAGGCGAAGTTGATGTTGGAGTTGTAGCAGTCGCTGTAGCAGGTGCAGCACCGATGTCGGCTTTAACATCTTCTGATTGTTGCAAGCTGTCTAAAGTTTGCGATGCTTGGTTCAGATCTTCTTGTTCTTGAGCGCTAATCTGGCTAGTTGCAGATGAAGCTTCAGTCGCTAACGGATCAATGGGATCCTGAACTGCAACATTAGTCACTTTTTTTGGCGTTAATGGTTGTTCAGCAGTAGATGCGGCAATAGCTGTACCAGCAAATATGCAACTTAGGCTCAGTGCGAGCATGGTGCGAACGAACATGTAATTCAACCTTAAGAATTATTCATTTACTGTGTATTAAAAACTGGCTAAGTATTACAGAAAAAAAGTGGAGATGCAGTAGTTGTTTTGTGTAAATATCATTTTTGGCACTCAACATGATCGGTTTTTAAATGCTTGAGAAGTTATTATATTTACAACCTTTTTGATATGATGATGCGAATATCGAATTAAGTTGGGAAAGTGAATGACGACCTTAAAAAATGATCGTTTCTTGCGTGCCTTATTACGTGAACCGGTAGATGCAACTCCGGTTTGGATGATGCGTCAGGCTGGCCGTTATTTACCAGAGTATCGTGAAACACGTGCCAAAGCAGGTGATTTCCTATCCCTTTGTAAAAATACAGAATTTGCTTGTGAAGTTACTTTACAACCTTTGCGTCGTTATGACTTAGACGCTGCCATTTTATTTTCAGACATTTTGACTGTACCTGATGCGTTGGGTTTGGGACTGTATTTTGAAGCAGGTGAAGGTCCGAAGTTTCATAAAACTGTACGTACCGAACAAGATGTACTGAATTTACCTAAGTTTAATGCCAAATCTGACTTAGATTATGTCATGAATGCTGTGACTACGATTCGTTCAGCATTGGGCGGACAAGTTCCTTTGATTGGCTTCTCAGGCAGTCCTTGGACATTGGCAACCTATATGGTGGAAGGTGGTTCAAGTAAAGATTTTCGTTTTACGAAACAAATGATGTATGCACAACCTGAAGTGCTGCATGCCTTATTAGACCGTTTGGCTGTTGCGGTGACTGAATATCTCAATGCGCAGATTGATGCAGGTGCGCAAGCCGTACAAATCTTTGATAGTTGGGGTGGGGCATTAGCACACCGTGAATACATTGAATTTTCACTGAACTACATGCAAAAAATCGTGGCAGGTTTACAGCGTGAAAAGGATGGACGCAAAGTCCCTGTGATTTTGTTTACCAAAGGTGGTGGTCAATGGTTAGAGCCAATGATTGCAACGGGTGCAGATGCTTTTGGTTTAGATTGGACTACGCCATTAAATGTAGCACGTCAAACAGTCGCAGGCCGTGCAGCTTTGCAAGGTAACTTAGACCCAGCAACATTATATGGTTCGCCTGAAGCAATCGCGAAAGCGACGCGTGCTATGTTAGATGACGCATATGCCAACGGTGAAAAAACTGGTTATGTGGCGAACTTAGGTCATGGTATTACCCAGTGGGTAGATCCAGCCAATCCAAAAGCTTTTATTGATACGGTACACGAATATAGTGCCAAGTATTTATAAGGCTTTAGGGAAATTGGTTTAGGATTCAACCGTGGTCAAGATGATAAAATCATGTTTTGAGTTCTCTTATAAGGCAGCTGCGGCTGCCTTATTTGGGATATTACTGCTGATCGCTTTTGCATTAACTGCAGCAATGGGAAGTCAGGAATATTTTGGCTTTTTCCGTTATGACTATTTATTGTTTTATGCACTGATCATTCAAGTGTGTTTACTTTACTTAAAACTCGAATCTTGGGCGGAAGCTAAAGTCATAGCACTGTTTCATCTGCTGGCTATGGGGATGGAAATATTTCTGACTCATCCACATATTGCCTCATGGCAATATCCGCAGCCTGCGGTTTTTAAACTGCTGACAGTGCCATTATTTGCAGGTTTTATGTATTCGGCGGTGGGGAGTTTCTTTGCACGTTCACTACGTCTATATCAAGTGTCGTTCAGTAACTTACCGCGTTTTTGCAATATGCTGTGCTTAGCCGTTTTGTCATATCTTAATTTTATGACCAAATTTTTTGTGCCAGATATTCGTATGTTTTTGTTTGCTTGGAGTGTGGTGATCTTTTGGAAAACTAAGCTCAGTTTTCAATTACAAAATCATGTGATTCAGTTGCCGATGTTACCAGTACTGTTGATTTTGGCATTTTTGATTTGGATCGCAGAAAATATCAGTACTTTCTATCAAATTTGGTTATATCCAAGTCAGGTTGATGCATGGCATATGGTCGGTTGGGGGAAACTCGGTTCTTGGTATTTGTTGCTATTACTCAGTTTGGTTTTAGTGCTCAAAATTCTTGGAAAACGTGATGAAAATGGTACTTGGTTGCTCAAAAAATAGTGAAAAAGAACGTATTATTTTTAGCCAAAAGTTTTAGATGAAAATGTTTTGCCTTATCTGAAAGATCAAGTTAATCTACAGGTGTGTAATCAAAATTACACATGTTTTAATAATTAAAAACAATGGAATAAAATTCCCTGGAGAAGTGCTATGTTAAAAAAATTAGCTTTAGTTGCAGTCGTTGCACTAGGTTCTACAGCTGCTTTTGCTGACCGTGACGTAGGTTGTGGTGTTGGTTCTCAAGTTTGGGCTGGTCAATCAGGTAAAATTCCTAAAATTTTAGCTGCGACTACCAACGGTATTTTTACTAACCAGTTACTTGGTATTACCTTTGGTACTTTAGGTTGTAGCGGTACAGGTACAGTGACTGCTCAAGCGGTAACATTTACCAATGAAAATGCTGAATCACTTGCTCGTGATATGGCAGTTGGTCAAGGTGAGAGCCTGAATGTTTTGGCTGAGCTTTTAAACATCCAATCAACAGATAAAGCACGTTTCTTTGCTGTGTCTAAAGCAAATTTTGCTGAAATCTATTCAGCTGAAAACCAGTCTTCTCTACAAGTACTTGCTTCATTACAAAGTGTAATGGCAAAAGACGAAGTACTTAAAGCATACGTTTAATCGATGCTTTCAAAACCCTGTCTCTCGGCAGGGTTTTTTATTATCTAAAATATATAAAAATGGATTTGAATATAACTGAATGAAATCAATTGCTTTATTTTGTACCTTTATGATTCCGAGCATCTTATATGCTCAGCAAGTTGTAGATCCAAACCTATCTAAAACCGTAGAGCTACAGCGATATATTGAACTTGCACAATCAAAAAAACTGTCTGAACACATCAGTTGGCAACGACTTTTATATACAGATCATAAAGGACAAAGTGAAGTTACCTATACAGGTTACTTTTTGGCTGAAAATGGCCGTCAAAATGCCCAAGCTGAATTAGAGGCAGATGTCGCTGCACTGTTTCAAACCGCCGAACCTAATCAAGCCTTTCGTTGTCGTTTCCCTGCGCGTAGTCAGTGGCTGATGCAAGAGTTATCCATCCGTTCAGAGCAGTTACCTGTGGTGAGTTGCCCTGAGTTTGATGAATGGTTTGGGAAAATTAAGCCTTATAAAGCAACATTAATCTACGCCACAGACTTTATGGGTAATCCAAGTTCTATGTTTGGACATACCTTGTTGCGTCTCGATCCGAAAGATCAGAAAGAGCTAAATTTGGTGTCATACGCCATTAACTATGCAGCGACAGTTGCAGGTGAAGATAACTGGTCTTATGCATGGAAAGGCTTAACAGGGCAATATCCTGGTGAATATTCCTTGATGCCGTACTACCGGAAGGTGAAAGAATATGGTGATTTTGAAAGTCGTGATTTGTGGGAATATGAGCTAGCACTGACCGAGCAAGAAACCAGTTATTTGGTTAAACATATTTGGGAAATGCAAAATGTCAGTTTTCCCTATTATTTTGCTAGCGATAACTGTGCATATAGATTATTGGGCTTAATGGATTTGGTTCGCCCGACACTGAATTTAACCCAGAAATTTAAAGTCGCTTCCATTCCCGTTGAGACGATTAAAGCAATTAATGATGAAAATCTGATTCAAGCAGCAGTTTATCGTCCTGCATTAGAAACGCAGCTTTTATCACAAGCGCAGCAACATGGATATCGTTTAGCACGTGAAGCGCATAAGCTCGCTGAAATTGAACCTGCGAACATGTCTACAGAACTCGCTGAGTTTAACGAAGCAGAGCAAGCGAAAATATTGGAAATGGCGTATGACCATCTGTATTTATTACTGATTGGTCGAAAGGTGAGTGCGGAAGAAACGCAGCCTAAATTGCGTCAAATCTTGGCCTTACGTAGCCAATCTTCACAACCCAAACAACGGATTGAACCTAAGCAGCCAAGTCTAGATCCAGTCAATGGACATCATGCGAGAAATTTTTCAGCTACCGTGGGTGAAGTTCAAGGTAACCAATATATCGAACTCGGTCATCGTCAGGCTTATCATGATTTGATCGATCCGCAAGGTGGCTTTCGGATTGGTACGCAGTTGATGTTTTGGGATGGCTCGATCCAATATCGAGACGACCAACTCAAACTCAATCATTTTGATTTTTTATCGGTCAACTCCTACAATCCGATCACGCCATTTAAAACACCGCTAAGCTGGGGTTTTAATTTTGGTTGGCAGCAAGTGTCTGTAGATGCAGGTCAATTTAGTGAAACGAAACAACATGGCGTAGCTGAATTAAAAGCGCAATCTGGATATAGCTGGGCCAATCAAGAACGCATGCATTTGTGTTATGTGCAGTCTCAAATGCAAGTGCAGGGCGGTAAGTCTCTAGATGATGGATGGCGAGTGGGCCTTGGGCCGACACTGGGTTGCCAAAATATTTGGTCAGAAAAACTCAACAGTTTGGTTCAGGCAGAGCTTCCGTATTGGGAAGATACACATCAATGGAATCTGAAACTCGATGCTGAATTACAATATATCGTCAACCAACAAAATGCTTTAAGACTAGGATACGAATACCAACAACAAGATGATCAAGATTGGAATAAATTGAAATTGAGTTATGTATTTTTCTATTAATTTTTAAGATAGATAAAATGTGAAATATCAAATAAATTTGTTTTTTTATGTAAGTAAAGCAAGGTATGATTGCTAGCTTTGTAATCGCTGTGGTTTGTGTCACCGAATGAATCAAGAATGTATTACAGGTCTAAGTCAGACTTGGAAAGATATTTGTGATCAATATACTGAAAATGAACATCTTGCAGCTTTGCAATTTATCCAGAAGCATGTTGAGCATTTAGTTACTGTTTTTTATGAACAAATGTCGAGAGAACCAGCGTCAGCTGAATTTTTTAAAGACGATATTATTCAAAAAAGGCTCATCGACACCTTAAGAAAATGGTTATTAGAAACATTTAATGTTGCACTAAATAATGATTTTGAAATTTCGGTTAAAAGGCAGCAAAAAGTTGGAATGGTGCATGCGCGTGTCGGCATTCCGTCATGGTTGATTATGCGTGGTGTACGTGAAATAGAACGTAAAATATTTGAAATTTTAGAGCTAAACCATACGCAAAATATTCTCCATATGTGCAGTTATATTGTACAAATTATCGGATTTAGCACAGAAATTATGTGCCGATCTTATGAGATCAATACGGAAAAAAAGCAAGAAACCAAGCATAATTATCGCTTATTTTCAGCGATGCAAGATGTTGCAGTGCATAAAGATAAACAACGTGGTTCATTGCTCAATTGGGAAAATGAATTGATGTTTAAAATCTTTTCGGGAAATGTCAGTTTTTATCATTCCTTACTTTCAAAATCAGAATTTGGATTGTGGTTTATTCATAAAGCGGCATATGCTTTTTCGGGTTCAGATCAAGTTCAATTAATTATTGATCGAATTTATCAAGTGGATGAGCTAACGCAGCAAACCACACAAATAACGGATAAAGATGAACTGCAACATTTGATTCAACAGATTCGAGACTTAAATCGTGAAATTCAGCATTTAGTCGATCAATTATTTCAGGTGGCTGAATATATTGAGTCAGGCAATGATTCTTTGACGCAACTCCTAAACCGTCGTTATCTTAGTACTATTATTTCACGTGAAATTACTTTTGCACGTCAAAATGAAACGCCTTTGTCTTTGCTAGCCTTTGACGCGGATTACTTTAAAATGATCAATGATAAGTTTGGTCATGCGGCAGGTGATCTTGCACTGAAATTTATTGCCGAAGCTTTGCAGCGTTACAGCCAAGGTAGCGATTATGCATTCCGTATTGGTGGCGAAGAGTTCTTGTTACTCTTGGTGGACACCAATGTAAACCGTGCGATGAAAGTTGCAGAAAATATTCGCCAATATATTGAAAACGGAGTGATCCGAACAGTACAAGGTCAGCAATTTAGTTTAACCGTTAGCGTTGGTTGTGAGCAGTATAACGGTCATCCTGACTATCAACGTTTACTAGATGCTGCCGATATAGCACTCTATGCTGCCAAGAATACTGGTCGTAACCGTATTTACGTTGCTAAAACTGATCAGCAAACAAGATCATCTTCATCCTAAATGGATATTCACTTAATTTTGCTTTGTAGAAAATCTAAAAATTTTGCTTTTTGCTCTACATACTTGGGATGAACTTTAGCTTCATCCCATTTTTGTTTAAATACTCGTGCAGCAGCTGCTTTGACGGGATCCTCTTTTTGTCTTGGAAGCTCTTCGCGTCCATGTGCACCACTTAATCCTTTTTTATCATTAGGGACTGGACCCTCATATTTTTTACCACCTTTATGGTTGGCATAGCGACGTGCACGTGTAAAACCCATCTGCAAAAATTTACGTGCCATATCTGCACCGACAAAATCTTCAGCGTCTAAATACTCTTCAAAAAGTTGCCAAATTTTGGTGCTGCTTTCGATGGCTTTTTCTTCATTAGCAAATCGCCAATAAGGCAAAATTTCAGATTTATAAGGCTCTACGAGTAATACACCTTGTTCACCACGTCCAATTCTATAAAGTTCAGGGTGTTCGCGAAAATTTATCTTTTTAAAATCTAAACTGTAATTAAAACTATTGGAATGAACGCGTGATACACGCTTAGGTGTGGGGATGGATTTATTATTCATATTCACTCCATTACAACCTTACTCTATTTCAAGCTTAAGCTAAAAAAGTAGCCCCAGTTGGGGCTACTTTTTATTTTGTCTTTTTGCTGGTGGATTTGGCTTTGGTCGTCTTGGGTTTTTCTCCCTTAGACTTGCTTGCCTTAGCATCCGTTTTCTTTTCTTTTGAAGATTTTTTGGTTGTTTTCTTCTCAGCTTTTGGCTTTTCCTCTTTAACCTTAGTGCTTGTTTTTGATGTGCTGGCTTTTTTAGGGGCCTCTTTTTTGTCAGCTTTAGATTTCGGCGAACTTTTAGTTGACGCAGATTTTTTAGCTTTTACTTTTTCATCTTTAGTTGCAGCTTCTTTTTTAGAAGTGCTGTCCTTAGATTTTTTTTCAGCAGTTTTCTTTGTTGCTTTGTTTGAATCTTTACTCGATGCTTTAGCTGATTTTTTTACTTTATCCTCATTCTTTTTTGCAGTTTTTGCCGTAGTTTTCGCTGTCTTTTTCTCATCTTTTTCAGTTGTCTTTTTTGCGGCTACCATAGTGATCACCCTTAGTTAGTAAAAAAAAGAAAATAGCAATGAATCTAAAGGATTCATCTTGTTTTCAATGTACGGACTAATCTTGAAGATGGGGGGTGAAATCATGTTATGAAATGTTTAATTTATGAACAGAAATACATTAAGTAATTGATATCAATTTTATGCTGTAGTTTTGAGTTACAAGTCTTACAGCACGGTTACAAACAATATTTTTAAAAGATATTTTTTCAAAATAAATATTTTGGGCGATTAAACTTCTACAACCACATAGTATTTTTTGACGGCTTCGACAACTTCAAACTTGCCCTGAAACGATGGGGGAATAATGCCCGCTTGGCCACCGGAAACCTCGATATAACCACCTTGTTGATCATGAATACGTACTAATCCTTCAAGGATAGTAAAAAACTCTTGTTTGTTCGGTGCAAAGACAATATTCCATGTGCCAACTTCACATTGCCAAATCCCGCAGTCCATATTGGGGTGTACATACAGGCTTGCAGTTTCACGTTTAGGATTGCCCTGAACCAAACGGTCTGGGCGAGGGAAGTCTATGCTGTGTTTGGCTTGCGCTAAACCCTGACCGGCAATATATACATCTGACATGATTCATCCTGAAAATAGTGCTTTGCTATCAAAGCAAACGATTTGCAACATTAAAACACAAATAAAAAAAGCCTCAAGAGCTCGAGGCTTTTTTTATGAGTGCTAACGCTGAATGTTCTATTAATAGCTTTCTGGAACTGCACTTAAAAATTCACGACGTTCTTCTTTATTGGTTTTAAAGTCACCGATAAAAGAAACGGTACGTGTTGTAGACTCTTGTTTACCTACACCACGCATCATCATGCACATGTGAGCTGAATCAATCACCACAGCGACACCACGTGCACCAGTCACTTCAGCCACAGCTTCAGCGATCTGCTGAGTGAGGTTTTCCTGAATTTGTAAGCGACGGGCAAACATTTCTGTAATACGTGCGAATTTTGATAAACCTAAAACATTGCCTTCTGGGAGATAAGCAATATGTACACGGCCATAAAAAGGCAATAAATGGTGCTCACACAATGAATAGAATTCAATATTCTTAACTAAGACCATTTCACGGTTATCGGATGGGAAAACCGCATTGTTGGTCACTTCTTCAAGTGTCTGGCTATAACCAGAAGTAAGATATGAAAAAGCTTTAGCAGCACGCATAGGCGTATCTTTAAGACCCGGGCGATTCAGATCTTCACCAACGGCAGTTAGGATATTTGCGTAGGATTGCTGCATAGACATAAGACGTGTTCACTTACACTGAGAGATTGAACAAGGACGGCATTGTAACAGAAAACTATTACAATGCCTTCTTTTGGAGTTAAATCCAATTATTGTTTAAACTGTGGTTTTTTTTCTGCACGTTTAAGCAGAACCAGTACAGCACCTGTGCCGCCTTGTTTTTCTGGGGCGCTCACAAATGCCAATACATCACGATGTTGACGTAACCAACTATTTACATAAGTTTTTAAAATTGCTTCTGGACCTTTGCCATGCACAATTTTAATGACGTTTTGATTGTCATCTTTCGCCATTTGAATAATTTGCAGCACGGCAGAACGGGCTTCTTCAACAGTGCAACCGTGTAAGTCGACAGCTTCAAACCAACGTAGATTACCAGCTTTTAAATCTTCAAAAACTTTATGTTGTAAGGTTGCAATGCGATAGCTTAAAGCAGCTTGACTGGCAACAGGGTTGAGCATCGCTTGCGTATCAGAAAGTAATGCATCATCTGTTTCCATAGGACCAATTGCAGCAGCACGTTTAGCCAACGTTTGCGCATCAGGTTTTTTACGACCCACTTTTTCCATTTTTGCAATATTTCCTGCATTCATTTTTTGAACACCTTGCATTTGCTTTTGGAAAAGCGCGAAGTCTTCTTCCTGCTCTTGTTCAACAGTCTTTGGCGTTGGCTCAGGCTGTTTAGCAATCGTTGAGGAATGTGGATTCGTAATTTGCTTTTTAAAAGATTTCAGTAGGTTGTACTGATCTTTTGAAAGCGAAGAATCGTGTTTGCTCATAATGAAAAAACGGGAAATATACAAAAATTTAGTGCAATTATAGCCTTAAATGGCACTGATTTGAACTGGAAAGACTTTATATAAAGAAGATCTCTTAATTCATTACAAGTCCTATTTGGGCTTCAAAGTTGAATTAATTAATTTAATAACTTTTTTATTTTTATATTGTTCTGCAAGAGCTAATGCTGATTGTTCTTCATTAAATTTAGAAATACACACGATTTCGGTTGAAGCGCCTTTTTCAAGTAAATAAGAAATTATCTGATATTGATTTAGGCGGATAGCTTTACCTAATGGGGAGCATCTAGTGAAATAATATGTTTGTGGTTCAACTTCATCTACTACAAGTTCATTTATTTTTCTCAGCTTCATTTTTTTGATGAAAGAAATATCTGTGTGCTCGATAGCCGCCATAATTAAGGTGGTATCATAAAATTCATTGTTTTCACCAAAATTTAAATATTCAAGATACAATTTTTTGGCTTTTTCATAATTATCAATATCATTTTTCTGTGTCAGGTTCTTTATCGCCTTTTGGAAAAAATCATTCATATCATCAAAATCATTTATTGCTGCATGGAACATGAATATATTTATTAAATATGGCTCATCAGCTAAATTCTTTTTCAATAAATGAGGGGTATCTTTATAAAAAATTTGTTCAAAATGATTTAATTTTTCCATGGAAATAGGGTGAGATTTAATATTGATTGGTTTTGATAAAGAATTTTTATGTCCTTTAGAAATAGAAAAATAGGTTGAATTTTCAATATTCTTGTTTTTAGTATTGATTGAGTAATTAATGACTATTGGTAAGCCTTGATAACTAATGATTTCAATTTGATTATTATTGAAATCATAATTTTTGCCCTTTAGCACGTTAGTATTTATATTTGGAAAAATTTGATTTAGGTCAATCTGCGCAGCAATGATGCCTTCGGGCATAGTGGAAATATTAAAGTAGAGGATATGATTTTGGTCAATATGATACGGTGAGCCAGTATAAAGAGTTATATTTTTTGCCCAACTTATCTGGTGTAGTGAAACCAAGATTAATGAAATGAATAGAAGAGTAGAAGAAATAATCGACTTCATTATTTTTAATTCTCAATTGAATAAAAATTATAAAAAGGATGTGTAATTTTTTTAATATGGATGCAAAGTAGAAAAAGGGTGAGCGAACTCACCCTACATATTTCATTTATATTTTATCAGACACACCAAACAGCTCCTTAAACGCCTGATCAGGGCGTGGCTGCTTCATAAAACTTTCACCGACCAAGAATGCATGAATGTCATGTTCTTGCATCATCGCGACATCAGCAGGTGTTGCAATACCACTTTCTGTCACAAGTAGGCGAGAAGGCTCAAGTAACTTCTTCAAACGTAATGATGTATTGAGGTCAACATCAAAGGTTTTTAAATTACGGTTATTGACGCCTAGTAGACAGTTGTCAGAAAGACGCATTGCACGCTCAAGTTCTTCTTCGTCATGTACTTCAACCAACACGTCGAGATTGTGCTCAAAAGCAGTTTTCGACATTTCTTCGAGTTGTTGATCAGACAAACAAGCCACGATTAATAAAATACAGTCCGCATGTAAAGCGCGTGCTTCAATTACACCATAAGGGTCAATTAAAAAATCTTTACGTAGCGCAGGTAAGTCACAGTTCGTACGTGCAATCTGAATATTTTCATCGGCACCTTGGAAAAAATCTACATCGGTGAGAACAGACAAACATGCCGCACCAGCATCTTGATACTGCTGCGCAATTTCAGCAGGGTTAAAGTTTTCACGAATGATGCCTTTCGATGGTGATGCCTTTTTAATTTCAGCAATCACCCCCGGACGTTTAGAGCCGAGGTTTTGTGCAAAACCTCGAACAGGTGTAGCTGCTTGAGCTAGCTCTTCGACATCTTTATAGCTACGTTGCTTAAGACGGGCTGCAAATTCTTCTTTTTTACGGTCAACAATTTTACCTAAAATTGTATTGGCTATATCTACCATGATTTGAGTCCTAATCTTAAGCTTCGTATTCTTTTAAAGTTTTAGTAAATTCAGACAAAATGCCCATTTTCTCTAGTGCTTGACCGCCATAAATAATGTCATGTGCTAATGCAACACCTTGTTTATAGCTATTGGTTAAGCCTGAAACATAGATACCGGCACCTGCATTTAGGGCAATCATATTCGCGGCTTTATCACCGAGTGCAGATTTGTTTTTACCTAAAGCATCTTTGATCAATTTTAGACTTTCAGCAGCACTATCTACAGATAGACCCGTTAAGGTTTGCGACTCGATATCTACAGCTTCCGGCTGAATTTCCCATTCAGTGACTTCGCCATCTTTGAGTTCAGCAACATAAGTACTTGATGCAAGGCTAATTTCATCTAAACCGTCTTTTGAATGCACCACCAAGACATGTTCTGCACCGAGTTGTTTTAAAACTTCAGCCATAGGACGACATAATTCTGTAGAGAAAACACCAATCACAAAACGTTTTACGCCGGCCGGATTCGTAAGCGGGCCAAGTAGGTTGAAAATACTACGGAAGCCCAATTCTTTACGTGGACCAGCAGCATATTTCATGGCTTTATGATGATTAGGGGCAAAGAGGAAACCAACGCCCATTTCACGAATACAACGTTCAGTTTGCTGCATGTTAAGGTCAAGGTTAATTCCAGCTTGTTCTAAAAGATCAGAAGAGCCTGATTTTGATGAAACACCACGACCGCCATGTTTAGCAATAGTTGCACCTGCTGCTGCAATAACAAAACTAGACGCAGTAGAGACGTTAAATAAGTTTTGACCATCACCACCTGTACCAACGATATCCACCAAATGTGGCAGATCACTGACATCAATTTTGATCGCAAACTCACGCATTACACGTGCTGCGGCAGTGATTTCATCAATACTTTCACCTTTTTGGCGTAAGCCCATCATCAGTGCGCCAATTTGAGCATCGGTCGCTTCACCTTGCATGATGGTTCGCATCACTTCTTCCATTTGAGGTTGAGTGAGTTCAATATTTTTAGTGATGTTATTTAAAGCTTGTTGAATATTCATAATATTTTTTGCACTCGATTAAGCGTAAATTTCTAAGAAGTTTTTAAAGATTTGATGGCCATGTTCACTAAGAATTGATTCAGGGTGAAACTGCACGCCTTCGACAGGCAATGTCTTATGTTTAACGCCCATGATTTCTTCCATCGTGCCATCTTCTTCATTGGTCCAGCAGGTCACTTCTAAACATTCAGGCAAAGTCGCTTGATCAATCACCAAAGAGTGATAACGCGTTGCGGAAAATGGAGAAGGGAGGTTGCTGAAAATACCTTGATCGCTGTGATACATGTCAGATAAACGACCGTGCATCACTTTTTTAGCGCGAATAATATCGCCGCCAAAAGCTTGTCCTATGGCTTGGTGGCCTAAACACACACCCAGTAAAGGAATTTTCCCCGCAAAGTGTTGAATCGCAGGAATTGAAATGCCTGCTTCACTTGGCGAACAAGGGCCAGGACCAATGACTAAATACTTCGGTTGCCATCGCTCGATATCTTCCAATGTCACGGCATCGTTACGTACAACTTTTACTTCCTGATTTAACTCGCCAAAATATTGGACGATGTTGTAGGTAAAAGAGTCATAATTGTCGATCATCAAAAGCATGAGCGTATTAACCTTTGAAATTTATGCACTTAAATGTGCTTTGAATAGTCCGAAATGATTCTAAATAGTTGTATATTGCCCCAAATATCGTGTGGATATTTTAAATAGAAAAATAGTGAAATATTTAGAATGCAGCCAATCATAGCAAATATTATTCAATTTCTGCTGAACAATTTCGCCAAAGTTCATCGCAACTGAAATCATTTCAATAAATTTTCGACTTATAAATTTGGGATTTAATTTGAACAAGACATTAGGCTGAATTTAAGTGGGTGAAATATGTTCAATTGATATTTTAAAAAGATCTGCTTGATGTCGTTAAAAATAGCAATTCAGGCTCTAGATGGAAAAATATGAACCGTTTTGAAGCAAAATCACCAAAATGGAGCACAATTAATGTTAAGGTAAATTGATTAAAATTAAAACAAAATGGTTAAATTAACGTCAAAAAATGGATACTTTACGGGCTCAAAAAACCTAGATATCGATCATTAATTCAGTTATTACGCCAGTATTTTTCCATTTATAACTAGCTAAGCCATTAGTTTCTATCGTATTTAAATTCGACCTTAAAGCTTTGATAAAATCTCAATGATTTTATCGTTGAAAGCGATTAATCATTTTGGTGCAAAACCAAGTTGCACTATTTTGATACACCTGCGAGAAGTTTTTAAACAAAAGTGATGAAGAGTGGCTGAATATGGTGCATTTACTGTTACACACAGTATAATAGTCGAAAAGCTAGGAGCTAAAATCTTCTATTCTGATAAGGAATTCAATATTTTAGCTTGGCTTTTAAAAGTTGGTACGGTAATTGCTTAATAACTACCAACTACTAACACGCACTTCAGTGTGCACAAAAAAATCATCGGAGCAAAATGAGCATGGCGAACAAGGTCCTTCAACTCATCCAAGAAAGTGGCGCAAAATGGGTCGATTTTCGCTTTACTGATACTAAGGGTAAAGAACAACACGTAACTTACCCAGCAGATTCAATCGACGAAGATACGTTTGAAGATGGCAAAATGTTTGATGGTTCTTCAATTGCTGGTTGGAAAGGCATTGAAGCATCTGACATGATCTTACGTCCAGATGCAGAAACTTGTTTTATCGACCCGTTCTTTGCAGAAGCTACAGTTGTTGTGACTTGTGATGTTATCGAACCTTCAACTGGTCAAGGTTATGAACGTGACCCACGCTCTATTGCTCGCCGTGCGGAAGAATACCTAAAATCAACTGGTATCGGTGATACAGCTTTCTTTGGTCCAGAACCAGAATTCTTCGTTTTTGACGAAGTAAAGTGGGACATCGATATGTCTGGCGCGCGCCACACATTAATCGCTGAAGAAGCTGCTTGGTCTACTGGTAAAGATTACGAAGCGGGTAACTCTGGTCACCGTCCACGTGTGAAAGGTGGTTACTTCCCAGTTCCTCCTGTTGATTCTTCACAAGATATGCGTGCAGATATGTGTGCAAAAATCGAAGACATCATGGGCCCAGGTCGTGTAGAAGTACATCACCATGAAGTTGCATCTTGCCAGCTTGAAATCGGTGTAAGCTTCAACACTATGGTTCGTAAAGCGGACGAAGTTCAACAGTTCAAATATGCTGTTTGGAACGTTGCTCACCAATATGCTAAAACTGCTACATTTATGCCTAAACCAATGGTTGGCGATAACGGTTCTGGTATGCACGTTCACATGTCGATCTCTAAAGATGGCAAGAACTTGTTTGCTGGTGATGAATACGCTGGTCTTTCAGAAATGGCGTTGTACTTCATTGGCGGTGTGATCAAACACGCTCGTTCATTGAACGCAATCACAAACCCATCAACTAACTCGTACAAACGTTTAGTTCCACATTTTGAAGCGCCGATTATGCTTGCTTACTCAGCACGTAACCGTTCAGCTTCTATCCGTATTCCTTATGTTTCTAGCCCTAAAGGCAAACGTATCGAAGCACGTTTCCCAGATCCAATGATGAACCCGTACTTAGGTTTCGCTGCACTTCTTATGGCTGGTCTTGACGGTATTCAAAACAAGATCCACCCAGGTGAAGCTGCTGACAAGAACTTGTATGACCTTCCTCCTGAAGAAGAAGCTAAAATCCCTACAGTGGCTCATAGCTTAGATATGGCGCTTGAAGCGCTTGCAGCTGACCATGATTACCTTCTTAAAGGTGGCGTGTTCACTAAAGAAATGCTTGATGCTTACATCGAACTTAAAACTGAAGAAGTTCGTCGTCTTAACACGACAACTCACCCAGTTGAATTCGACATGTACTACAGCTTGTAATTCTGTGCAGAATTTCACTGTAAAAAGACCCGCCTTGTGCGGGTTTTTTTATGAGATGGGTTAAGATAATGCAAAGATTTGAATGAATATCTAAACATGGCAAAACCACGTAAAAAACATACCGGTTTTTTTCCTTGGATTGATCCAGCGGATCAAGCAAAGGGATTTAAACTCAACTTCTCAGAAGTGACTTATTTGGAAGTGGGGCGGACCGTTGAAGGTTATAAGCAGGCTGAATTTGTCGAACTGAAAAACCCAGAGCTAGCATTGGAGTTTGATTACCCTGAAAATTTTTATATTACCACCGAAGGACTAGTTCTGATTAAAACGTCGCAAGGCAAGTTTGAAGCCATTGCCAAGACAGATAACTTTTAATTCAACACTAAAAAATTGAACTGAAAAAATGACCTACAACGTCGCAGGTCATTTTTTATTGAATATCTAGAAATTTGCCAATCGTCATTGCAAACCATGCTGTTTCAAATTGTCGATTTCATAAGGCGCATCTTCGGCGGGGTAGCGTAAGTTTTCTAATCCTTTTGTTTTGGCAATGGACCAAATTACACTTTCACCCGCAGGGATGTTTTGGCTGTGCTGCGTATATAAGGGGTCTTGCAGGGCGTCTGCTGCTGAAATAAAAGTCCAGCCATGCTGCTGAAAAGCAGTAATGACATCCTTTAAAATTGCGGCATTAATAGCATTCACATGTAAAAGTAAAACATGCTGTGGCGAACGATTTATGGTGAGCTGGGCAAGTTGGTCATAATAATCTGCTCGGTGAAGCAGGTGAGCAATATACGCTTGTTTTAGTCGGTCTAATTTGTCCTGATCTTGCAGTTTGGCATAGTCGAGATATTTTCGGTTATAAAACCAGTCACTGGCATCTATACTGACTCCGCCAATGCGGTATTTATGCTGTGCTAACCATAGATAGACAGCATCACGCTTTTTAGCGCTATTACCTTCTTTTAAAAAAGGATACCGGTAAATACGTGTGTAATTTGGCAGCGTTTTTAGCACTGTATCCGCCTGTTCAATGCTGTGCAGATAATCGTGTACAGCGACATTTTCTTTATTTAGATTTTGGTGCAGTGCACTATGATTGCCAATCAGATGACCAGATTGTCCCCACGCTTGAATCAGTTGTTTACCTTGATAATCGCCAATTTTAATCAGGCTAGGGAAGACAATAGTTTTGATTTGTTGATCATGCAGATGTTTTAAAATTTGGGCATTGATTTGTTCCGCTTGTGCGTTAAACGCTGGATTTAATCCATCATCAAAACTGAGCGCAATAGATTTTGCTTGAGCCGTGATATTGGCACAAAGTAAAACGAAAAAAATAAAAACATATAGCGGCTTATATGGAAACATTATGCTTGTGTAATTTAGTGGTTATCCACGACATCATACTGTGTATGTGAGGTTTGTGTTGATTACATATGTAATGAAGTGCTTAAGCTGTTTTGGTTTTGCTCATTTTACTGAAAACAAGCTATTGGTCATGAAAAACGATGTTGAGTTGGTTACACTAAGGATTCGCTATACTCAGCAAATGCTTATAAGGGAAATGAAATATGCAGCGTCAAGCATGCGAAATGCGGGATAAAAGAATGTCTCCTGAATTAAGAACATGGTTGTATGCTTCGGGTTCATTAACCCAACAATTAACAGATTTTGCCCAAGGTGTATTTAAAGTTGAGCCGAGTATTGAGCAATTTCAACGTATGACGCTTCAAGATGCACGGTGGCTACAAATGCCAATACAGCACACAGCTTGGGTACGTGAAAGTTATTTATATGGCTGTGAAGCTGAGCCGTGGGTCAAGGCAAAAAGTATATTTCCAATCCTTAGCATACAAGGACGTGCGCGGATTTTTCAGCATATTGGTAAAAAACCGATCGGACATTTTTTATTTCAGCGTACCAATCCGAAGTGTGAGCGGCGTGTACTGTGGCTAGACGATGGTTGGACACGTCAGAGCTGTTATACTTGGCATGGTTGTAAATTTATTGTTCAGGAAACTTTTTTAGCGAGTTTTGAACAATATTTGCAGAAATAACATTACCAGATGAAGGACAATCATGGCCGTGGTGCAACAGATTACTTGGCAGCAGCGTTTAGAAGCTTATTACTATTTATGTCGCTTCGATAAGCCAATTGGCACGGAACTGGTTTTTTGGCCAACCATGTGGGCACTGTGGATTGCCAATCAAGGAACACCGCAATTCAGTATTTTGATTCCTATGATTTTGGGCACGATATTTATGCGTGCAGCAGGTTGTGCGATTAATGACTTTGCTGACCGTAAAGTCGATGGTGCTGTGGAAAGAACCAAGCATCGTCCTTTAGCGACAGGCGTAATTAGTGCTAAAGAAGCCATATATGTGTTCTTGATCTTGGTGCTTGCTAGCGCATGTATGTTGTTCTTTTTACCGATAGAAACTTTTTATTGGTCCTTTGGGGCATTGTTTTTAGCGTTCATTTATCCCTTTATGAAACGCTACACGCATCTGCCACAAGTATTTTTAGGCGCGGCATTTTCATGGTCGATTCCTATGGCCTATACCGCTGTGGGGCAAACACCTGATTTAACGTGTTGGTTATTGTACTTTGGTAATTTGGCGTGGACGGTTGCGTATGATACACAATATGCCATTACTGACCGTGAATATGATTTGAAAATTGGCGTGAAATCGACTGCGATTTTATTTGGTAAATACGATATTGAAATCATTTCATTATTGCAGGTGCTTAGTATTGTATTGATTGCTATTGCGCTGTATTTAGAAGATCTCTTGATGCCATTCGGTTTGGTCGCGTTATTGGCTGTGGCTGCCGATTTTATTTACCAGTGGACTAAAACCAGAGGCCGTGATCCGCAGTTATGTTTTTGGGCG
This sequence comes from Acinetobacter sp. YH12138, assembly GCF_015218525.1. Classification (NCBI taxonomy): domain Bacteria; kingdom Pseudomonadati; phylum Pseudomonadota; class Gammaproteobacteria; order Moraxellales; family Moraxellaceae; genus Acinetobacter; species Acinetobacter sp. YH12138. Next base: position 1,149,505 of record NZ_CP048670.1, read on the forward strand.
TTTCGCCATAACCGTTGGGTAGGGTTTATGATTTTTATTGGAATTTTTATGGCATTGGCTCTTTAATGTCATTGATCTGAAACTTTTTAAAATAAACTAAAGCATCCTATTCGGGTGCTTTTTTTTATGCATTAATAAAAAGGCATGTAGTTTCATGTTTAAAGAATAATGATTAAAAAGGATATTTTATGAAACGTTCAAAAATAGCATTGGCTTTGACAGTTGCAGTTTCTATGCTGTCTTTAACCGCGTGTAATGACGATGATAATGACTCATCATCTTCGAATCAAAAATCAACATTTGTGTCTGAAGCAAATTATGCTTTCAATACAGTAGACAATACATCGTCCATTAAAGTCATGACCTATAACATGACTAATGTACAGGGGAAAGCAGCGACTGCAACAGCCTTGGTATTATTTCCAAAAGCTACACAACCTAAAGATGGGTATCGCGTTGTGGTGTGGGAGCATGGAACAGTTGGAGCAGGAGATGAGTGTGCGCCAAGTAAAAATGTAATTCATCCACGTTTTAAAATTCTAGCCAACACACTTATGGCGGCAGGTTATGTAATTGTGGCACCAGACTATGAGGGTTTAGGAACCAAGGGAGTTCATCCATACCTTAATTTATCAAGTGCGGCAAATTCGGCGCTTGCTGCAGTTAAAGCGGCAAAAGAACATTATGGTAAGCAACTCAATGGTCAGTGGATGTCGATTGGTCAATCGCAAGGTGGTCATGCATCCTTAGGGACGGCGGAATTTGCGAATACCGATACTAACTATAAAGGTGCAGTAGCAGCCGCACCTGCGTCGAGTTTAGGCACGATTATTAAGATTTACTTAGATCCAAAACTAAATGTAGATGCAAATGGTCAACCTAAAGCCCATGGATTGAATAGATTGGATGAACAGTTGGCACAAGTGCGTTATGCACTTAGTATGGGGCAGCTTTCTGAGGTTCAAGCACAGGCGTTAATTGATCAAATTGCAGATGGCTATGCTGAGCTTTTGGCATATGCTGCATTGACCAGTTCGGGTATTAAAGCCTATGAGCCAAATTATGATTTAAAAAATATTTTTACTGCTGATGCTGGTGTTATTGCAGAAAAAGCCTATGGACGTACAGGAGATGACGGTGCATGTTTAAGTTATGCTGATCCAAATGGCGCAAATGGTTTGCAAGAACAGTTTAAAGCAGCTGTGATTGAATTTTTAAAGGATCCAACGCATACAGTTTCACAGTATGGAATTGATCTGAATAAAATTGATACTGATCCTGTTGTTCAGAAATTTTTAAATGATAATCAGCCAGCGACAAATGCAACTGCTGCCAAAGTAATTAAAGCGCCTGTGTATATTATTCAAGGTGCAAATGATCAGGCAGTTATTCCTGTGGTTACGCAAGCGCTATTTGCAAATATGAAAACACAAGCGAAGAAGTATTTCCCAGATGCAAATTATGCTGAAGGTTATCAATTAGACGTTGTGCCAAATGCAAGTCATACACAGGCAATTATCTGTAGAAATGCGCAAGCGGTCGAATTTATTCAAGCTAAAATGTCTGCAGGTACAGGTATTGTCTTAACCAATGAGCAAAAAGATGTAAGCCAAAGTCCACATTGTAAGGGGGTAGCTGCTTCAAGCTAAGTTTTTTCAATAATAAAAAAAGGAGCATGTCTCCTTTTTTTTGCATATTGGATTATTAATCATTCAATCCTTAAAAATGAGGGGCACAGTTAGTTCGAGCAAAGAATGTTATGAATACTTGAGCGAATTTTGTTTTTTGCTATATTGGGCGTCGAATTATTTATGTATATGAAAGAATAGTTATGTCTGAAGTTAAGCCAAAACCCAATACCAAAAAGATGATCACTCTGATGGCACTTGGGCTATTGATTCCTATATTTTTGGTCAGCATGGCTTTTCTTGCAGTCAATAGTGATGCCAAAAACCAAGAAAAATATAAGCAACAACAAGCTGAAATGATTGAGCGCATTAAAGCAAAAGAAGCACAAGATGAGGCTTTGGCTGCTGAGGCTGACCAAGCAGTATCAGAAGTGCTGGCAGCTCAAGAGTCAAATGCTCAATAAAATTCTGCTTACGTTATGGATGTGAATGCAATAATGCGCATTCACTCAATGTTCGATTGTACTTTACGTATTTAACAACTATTTATTTACATCATGCCTGAGCGTGTGAACTGTTGGAATACTGGTATAGCGGATTACACGGTAGCCAGCTTCTTCAAGCATTGCATCACGTTCAGCATCTTCTTGCTCTTTGCCTATATGACTGGGGTCATCCAGTTCGATAATCACAAGCACATCATAAGTTTGGTCAAGTATGACAAAATCAGTGACTTTTCGATTAAATCTATTTCTGATTTTATAATTTTGATTGGTGATCAGTGCACTAAAAGCCACTTGGGCTAAAATGTGGTAGTTCGGAAATGCTTCATTTAAACGATGAAACATCTTACTTTCAAAGGCAGTGATTACACGACGTGGGAAATACTTTTGTCTGCTTCTAAACAGTCTGGGAAAGACTAAGCAGACAAGGGCAAAAGTTGCCAAGCAACCAATAATAAAAAATATGAACTGACTGAGATCTGGCACGGAATAAACTACATATATGAAAAAAGCCCACGTCATGATGCGTGGGCTTTTTAGAATTTGGCTCTCCAACCTGGGCTCGAACCAGGGACCTGCGGATTAACAGTCCGTCGCTCTACCGACTGAGCTATTGGAGAATCTGCACGCATTCTATGGGGCAAATGCAGTGAGGTCAAGTCAGAATTGCAAAAAATAAGGAAATTTAGGCTGAATGTATTAAATATAAACACCTTTAATATAAAGCGTTTTTAAAACTTAAGCTCTGACTATTCTTTCTAATGTGGTCGGAGAGCTAAGTGAATAGCTTAGGTCATAGAGCAAGTTATACTTATCTTAAAACAAAAGTCAGAGCATAAAAAAGCCCACGACATAATGCGTGGGCTTTTAGAATTTGGCTCTCCAACCTGGGCTCGAACCAGGGACCTGCGGATTAACAGTCCGTCGCTCTACCGACTGAGCTATTGGAGAATCTGAAACGGATTCTAAAGATGTATGGCAGGGTGGTCAAGCCTGATTTAAATAAAATACAGAAAAATCAAATTAAGTGTTTTAAAAATAGCCGAATCAGACAAGTTAGTACTTATACGGATACTTTTAGGAAAGCATAAACAAAAAAGTAGGTATGCTTTGTTAAATAGTAGGCAATAAAAAACCCACTTCGCAATGAGTGGGCTTTTTAGAATCTGGCTCTTCCACCTGGGCTCGAACCAGGGACCTGCGGATTAACAGTCCGTCGCTCTACCGACTGAGCTATGGAAGAATAGATGGCTCTCCAACCTGGGCTCGAACCAGGGACCTGCGGATTAACAGTCCGTCGCTCTACCGACTGAGCTATTGGAGAATCTGATGCGCATTTTAGGGATGAATTTTAAAGTGGTCAAGCAGATTTGATGAAATGACTATTTGAATGTTTTTTTATTGTTCAAGTCTAGAAATTTTTTCTTAAATAGCGGTTATTTTTGAAGTTTTTTATATCATCTAGGTTACTGATTTGCTTTATCGTCAAATTTTGTAGATTTAAATTTTTAAGCGTAGTTATGCGTTTCTCTTGATCTACAGGAATTATAATTTGGAATAATAAATATATTTCTAAAATTTGATGGTTTGCGAAGGTATCTAAATGAAATTTAGAAAAAGACATAACAGGTTTAATGGTGTTTTGGAGTAGATTAAAAAGATTTTGATTGTGTTTGAATACAATCCTTAATAAATATTCATTACCGACAGGTAATAGTTTGTAGTGACTTTTTGTGTTGTTAATGGATATGCTTTCTATTTGATCATAGTTAAACTGAATTTTCATTATATAAAGTTGAATTATACAATGACTTTCGAAAAATCTAATTTGTGGCAGTCCATTTTTGATGATAAGTAAAATTAAGACGAATTCCATAATTGATAATCCAGTCAGTATTAGTGCTGAATTAAAGCTATATTTAATAGATTCTTGAACATAAGAGTAACTCACATACTGGATTATAGTGATAAAGATAAACATCACTAATATTTTGGTATATTTTGCTTTTATGATTAGTAATGGCTCTTGATTCATTCTTTTGTGTAATATTGTTTGTTGTGGCAGTATGATATTTAAAGCATAAAAAATCACCCTAAAAGGGTGATTTTTTTACTTTAAAATAAGTTTTAAAACTTATTTTTCAACGCCAGCAGCTTGACCTGCATATTTAGCGTTTGCATAGTCCCAGTTCACTAGGCTTTCTAAGAAAGTAGAGATGTATTTAGGACGAGCGTTACGGAAATCGATGTAGTAAGCGTGTTCCCAAACGTCGATAGTCAACACAGCAACTTTACCGTGAGCAAGTGGAGTGTCAGCATTTGAAGTTTTAAGGATAGAAAGGTTGCCGTTTACTTCGTCAGCAACTAACCAAGCCCAACCTGAACCGAACTGAGTTGCAGCAGCATTTGCAAATTCTTCAGCGAATTTTTCGTAAGAACCGAAAGCTTCGTCGATTTTAGCTGCTAAAGCGCCAGTAGCTTTACCGCCACCGTTTTTAGCCATACAGTTCCAGTAGAATGTGTGGTTCCATACTTGAGCTGCATTGTTGAAGATACCAGCTTTAGAAGCATCGCCTTTAACAGCAGTGATGATTTCTTCTAAAGTTTTGCCAGCAAGGTCAGTACCTTCAATTGCTTTGTTTAGGTTAACCACATAAGTATTGTGGTGTTTGTCGTGATGGTATTCTAAAGTTTCTTTGCTGATATGAGGAGCAAGATCTTCGTAACCGTAAGGTAACGCTGGTAAAGTAATCGTTGTCATGTTTTCAATTCCTTGCATTTTGCTGGGTTTTGACATTAAGTGCCGTTATTGTAATAGATTCTTGCAGTAAAATGCGCATTGCTTATAAATAACAATACAGAATAAAGCCTGAAAATATACGTATAAGGACTGAGCCAAAGACCAGGACGATTTAAATTAAATCGGGTTGTTTAATTCGAAATAACTATACTCAATATTGAACTGTTCTGAAATAGCTTTTGCGAGTCGTTGTACACCATATCTTTCAGTTGCATGATGTCCACATGCATAATAATGCACATTTAATTCTTCAGCTTCGTAAAAAGTACGTTCACTCACTTCACCTGAAATGTACGCATCACAATCTAATGCAGCGGCTTTGCCAATAAAGTCTTGTGCGCCACCCGTACACAAACCAATTTTTTGAATCGATGGTTTATCTGCCGGCAAGTGAATGACATCAAATCCTAATTTTTCAGAAACGAAGTCTTTAAACGCTGTTGGAGTCATTGCTTGTTTTAAATAACCAACATTGCCAATAGGATTGCGCTCAGTAGGATCTAAGGCTTCAATATTCTTTAATTCGAGCAAATCTGCTATCGCTGCATTATTACCTAAAGTAGGGTGACTATCTAAAGGTAAGTGATAACCAACGAGTGAAATATCGTTTTTGATCAGGGTTTTGATGCGTTTGCCACGCATACCTGTGATTGGGTAAGCTTCACCTTTCCAAAAATAACCATGGTGTACCAATAGCAAATCAGCTTTTGCTGCTATCGCGGCTTCAATCGCTGTTTGTGATGCGGTAACTGCACATAAAATTTTATGCACTTCTGCTGAGCCTTCAATTTGCAAGCCATTGGGAGCATAGTCCTTAAATTCATGTGTTTTGAGTGTGCTGTCACACCACTGAATAATTTCACTTAACTGAGCCATATACTGTCCAAAATCTCAAAGAGATGCATCAAAATTTACGATTGTTTAAATTGTAACTAAAGAATCACAAATCTCTGTATTTATTTTTAATTTTGTTGAAAAGATTACATTACAATACGATATAAATTATTTAGCCATCAATGAATTATAAAATTTAGAGGATATAGACGTGCGTCGGACCTTTACATGGTTACCTTGGGTATTATTAATACTTGTGATCATCGGTTTCTTTACATGGCAACAGGTTCAAAAACCTAAAGCACCCATTGCCCCAGATGGGGTTAAAATGCCTGCAGAAAAGGTTGAGCCCCTCATTGATACGTCGCGTACAGGCGGTGTAGTTTCGTATAGTGCTGCGGTAAAAGTTGCTGCGCCAGCGGTTGTCAATATTTTCACTACGCAAAAAGTGAAACAATTGGATCATCCTTTATTAAATGATCCGGTTTACCGTGAGTTTTTTGGTAATCAACTTCCAGATCAAACCAATCAAAACGAAAATAGTTTAGGTTCAGGTGTGATTGTTCGTCCAGATGGCTATATTTTGACGAATAACCATGTGATTGCGCAGGCCGATCAGATCGTTGTGGCTTTACATGATGGTCGCCGTGCTGAAGCGAAAGTTGTAGGCACAGACCCAGATACAGACCTAGCTGTGATTAAGATTGAAATGAGTCAATTACCGGTTTTGCCGTTTAAGCTAAGTGGCAATGAAGTCGGTGATGTTGTCCTAGCGATTGGTAACCCTTTTGGCGTAGGTCAGACGGTTACGCAAGGGATTATTTCGGCTACAGGTCGTTCAGATTTGGGGATCAATACCTACGAAGACTTTATTCAAACAGATGCGGCGATCAACCCCGGCAACTCTGGTGGTGCTTTAATTGATGTTGCAGGGAACTTAATTGGTGTAAATACCGCGATCTTCTCGCAGTCAGGTGGCTCTTTGGGGATTGGTTTTGCCATTCCTGCAAAAGTATGTCAACAAGTGCTGAACGCCATTTTAAAAGATGGGCGAGTGGTTCGTGGTTGGTTAGGTATTAGTTTACTTCCAATTAAACAAGAAAATATTTTAGATCCACGGGTGAATGGTGTGATTGTGGCAGATGTTATTCGTAATGGACCTGCAGCACAAGCAGGTTTAAAACGTGGTGATAAAATCATGAAAGTGAATAATGAGCTGATTACCTCGACCTCACATTTAATCAACTACGTTGCACAACAAGCGCCATTGAGCACTATGCAAATTGACATTGAGCGAGACGGAAAGGCGATGACATTACCTGTACAAGTGGGAGAGCGTAAACCGCAAACTCAAAATAGTGACTCGCAATATATTCCATTACCCCGCTAGCATAGAAAATCCCTCGTCATGAGGGATTTCTTTTGAGTACCTTTTTTTGTGTATCGCTTTGAAGAGCATCGTTTGCGCCAAACAATGCGCTTTGTAATTGAAATATCAATTACAAAAATGCATTGCACACTTTGCTGAATTTGGCTTAATTTATAAGCAATAATAATCAGATAAGCGTATAAGAATATGAGCTTTTTACCCGCTGAATATGCCAAAGTTTTATCCAGTCAAGCCAATTTAGATATCGCCTTATATAAGACACGTTTGGCTTTGCTGATTGAGGAAAATGCCAAACAGGGGAATACCGCCGTATTTACGGTTTTACCCAAGCATTTAGCTTTAGAAGAGATTCGAAGTTTATCTGCTGAGCTTACAGAATTGGGATATCAAGTTCGATTTGAAGTGAATGAATTCTTCTATAATTTTAATGTGTATTGGATTTGATTCGGGATTCACTGCATTTAAGGTCCTAAGTTAAAAACAAGATGAAACCCTTTAGAAAACCACGATAATCGTAGTTTTCTAAAGCCGTTTTATAACGCAGTAACTTATTCAGATTTTTGATAGTCATTAATGACTTCAAGTGCCGCACGAAAGGCTTCTTGAGTCGCCGGTGCGCCACAATATGGCAAACTATGAAGTAACACTTCCTGAATTTCTTCTACAGTCGCCCCATTATTTAAAGCACCTCGGACATGACCCTTGAGTTCTGTTGGACTTTTTTGTGCAGTTAAAAATGCAATGGTAATCAGTGAGCGATATTTACGGGGTAAAACGCCTTCACGCTGCCAAGTTGAACCCCATGCATGCTCATTAATCCAATCTTGCAAAGGTTGAGTAAATGGCACGGTATTGTCTTGCGCCCGTTTAACAAAACTTGCGCCCATAACTTCAGTACGAACTTTTAAGCCATTTTCATAATCTTGTTGTGACATGCAGCAAACCCTCTGTGATGTAATTTTTCAGTACAGCCTATACCTTTGACTCTGCGATACCATTGGCTGATGGTCGTATAAAAAAGCCATCCCATTGTTTAACAGTGGAATGGCTTTTATTTTGAGAAAAATTAAGCTCAAAAGCGATGCAGAAGCTGATTAATAACGCAGGAAGGCTTCTGGTTCATCATCGGTGTGTTGTTGCTTTTTCACTTCTGGTGCAATGGTTAAATGTGGATTTGATAGCTCAAGTTCATGCATGAGCTGCATGTCAAATACATCTGTGAGCATACTGTCATAGCGTTGAATGTTGTAAGTGCTGAGCTGTTCAGCTTCGGAGGCTGTAATGACTTTTTGTGCAATCGCATCGGCTATATGTGCTTCAAAAGTTAAACCTTTAAATTGGCCTTTAGATTCAGCTTTTTTAAATTGGTTCCACAGCGGTTCAATTTTTAACAATTGTAAAAAGGCATTTTCCATACGACCTGAAACTTCATCTGCTGCAGTGCTGTAATACACATGCTTTTTGAGTTCTTGGCGGAAAGTATTGTCTAGCATCATTTGAGTGGCAACTTCACGTTTTAAACGGTCTGTCGGTTTAGCAACAACTCGTCCAAACGGAAAGCAGATGATTTTTACTACGCTAGCTGCCAGCCGCATTGGGAAGTTGTCAAATAAGCCCTGGAAAGCTTCTTCAACATTGTACAAAGCTTTATCTAATGCAAGTTGCGCATGTAATTGTTCAGCTTCACTTCTTTGACCTTGTTCATAATATTTAAGAATAGCCGTTGCTATAAATAAATAAGAGTGAATGTCTGCAAGTCGGCCCGAAAGCATTTCTTTACGTTTAATATCACCGGCTAATAGGCCAAGACACATATCTGCAGTCAGCGCGAAATCGGCACTGAATCGATTAATTTTTTTATAGTAGGGACTGCTAAATTCATCTGCTGAAGCAGGTGAGTCGGATGGGCCACCTGTGAACGCATAAGCAAAAGCACGTGCAGTTCGGTTAAAGGTATACCCTAAGTGCTTAAAGAGCATTTCATTGAATGTATTGAGTGCAGCGTTTTTATCTTCGGCTTGAAGTAATTGTAGCTCTTCAAATAAATATGGATGGCACCGCATTGAGCCTTGTCCAAAAATCATCAGAGAGCGACTTAGAATATTGGCACCTTCGACAGTAATTGACACAGGAATGGCCTGATAATTCAAAGCTAAAAAATTACGAGGTCCCATTTGCACGGCACGTCCACCGACGATGTCCATGCCATGATTCACCACTTTCCGCATGGTTTCAGTGGCATAGTATTTGGCCATTGCAGTCATTACAGCAGGTTTGCCGCCTTGGTTTAAACCACATGTCACCAAATAGCGAAATGCTTCAAGCATATATGCATCTGAAGCGATATCACTCGAAGCTTCTTGTACGCCTTCAAAATTACCTACAGAAATTTTAAATTGCTGACGAACTTTGGCAAATGCACCAACATTTAAATATGCCATTTCTCCGGCTGCCGTTGACAACGCAGGGAGTGAAATACCACGACCGACCGCTAAGCATTCCATCAGCATACGCCAGCCTTTGCCAGCATTTTCAATTCCACCAATGATCCAGTCTAAGGGAATAAAGACATCTTTGCCTTCAACTGTCCCATTCATAAACGGTGAGCCTGGATTATGACGTGGTCCTGTAATGACACCGTCATGACTCGCTGGTAGCAGCGCACAAGTGATGCCATATTCCGTTTTATTTGTATCTCCCAATAAGCCATCTGGATCGTATAACTTAAATGCCAGACCAATGACAGTGGCAATCGGTGCAAGGGTAATCCAGCGTTTAGAGAAATTCATGTTTAAGCCGAGCACTTGTTGTCCCTCAAAGGTGCCATAACAGACGACCCCTGTATCTGGAATAGCACCTGCATCCGAACCGGCTTCAGGACTGGTGAGTCCAAAACATGGAATTTCTTCACCTTTGGCAAGGCCTGGGAGATATCGGTCTTTTTGTGCTTCAGTACCATAGTGTAGAAGCAATTCCCCAGGTCCAAGCGAGTTGGGCACCATACAACTGACTGCGGCAGTCAGTGATCGGGATGCAATTTTGCTCATGACACGGCTTTGTGCAAATGAACTAAATTCACGCCCCCCATACGATTTTGGAATCACTAGTCCTAAGAAACCATTATCTTTAATGAATTGCCATGCTTCTGGTGGAAGGTCTTTATGTTTATGGTGAATATCCCACTCGTTGAGCATGGCACAAAGTTGTTCAACTTCATTATCAATGAATGATTGTTCTTCAGCGCTGAGCTGAGGGTAGGGATAAGCCTCAAATTTTTTCCAATCAGGAGCGCCCATAAATAGCTCTTTTTCCCACCAACTTGTTCCTGCATCCAACGCTTCACGTTCCGTAGTACTCATACTCGGCATTGCATTTGCTAAGGTTTTATAGGCAGGTTTGGTGAGCAGATTGAGCCGCAGTGGGTCAATCAACACAACTAAACTCAAAGCAATAAGCGGGATGCCAAGTATTAATGACCATGGGGTTAAAAAGGCGAGTGCAATTGAAACAAATATCAGTGTTATTGCGCCTACAGCTCGTGAAAGTTCAAAGAAAAAAACGGCCCAAAGAGCAAAAATAAAGAGTACTGCACTGAGTATAAATAGCATTTGTTATGGCTCCAGTGACAAGGGCCAGAGCGTTATGCGTTTAAAACAGCCTACATGCGTTTAAAAATGATCTCATCTTTTGTCTTTCTGATTTTAAAGTGCATGAGACTGTCAAAATGGCATCACTCGGCTGGTGAGTATGATTGGACAATTGCGCGAAAATAATGAAAGCGCAAATAAAGTGTTATCAATAGATTGATTAATAAATAATCACAATACAATCCCTATCGGGCAAAAAAATGTCACATTACGTAAACTTGGATGATTCGATATATTGGATAACGTTTAAGGAACGGACAATTTTCGAAAGATCTTATATTTGTTAACGAATTAGGCTGAGCGTGTGAAAGCCACAAAAAAGCCCTCAATCAATGAGGGCTTTAATTTGCGATGTTTTAAATCTTTGCGTGATTAAGCTTCAATCGTTTGAACTGCAATTTTCTTTGCAGGATCAGTTTTACGACGTACCGCAGGTACTGGCTCACCATAGTATTGACGGTCAGCAAAGTAGCTTGAACGGACCATTGGTGCAGCCCAAATGTTTTTGAAACCAAGCTTTTGACCATGTGTTGTGTAACGATCAAACTCTTCAGGCGTAACAAAACGATCGATCGGTGCATGTTCTTTAGAAGGCTGTAAGTACTGACCAATGGTGACATAGTCAACATCGTGTGCTTTTAAGTCGTCTAATAACGCGATCACTTCTTCTTCAGTTTCACCAATACCGACCATCAAACCACATTTGGTTGGTACATCTGGGCAGTATTCTTTAAACATTTTTAATAAGTTTAGAGAGTGTTGGTAGTCAGAACCTGGACGCATTGCTTTATACAAACGTGGCACAGTTTCAATGTTGTGGTTAAATACATCGGGTGGGCACTCCGTCATGATACGAAGGGCAACATCCATACGACCACGGAAGTCAGGAACTAGAATTTCCAAAAGTGTTTTTGGACTCAAGTCACGAGCTTCTTTAATACAGTCAACAAAGTGCTGTGCGCCGCCATCAACTAGGTCATCACGGTCGACCGACGTAATTACGGCATATTTCAAACCAAGATTGGCAATGGTTTCTGCCATGTGACGTGGTTCATCTGGGTCAAGAGCATTGGGACGACCATGCGCAACGTCGCAGAATGGGCAACGACGAGTACAGATATCGCCCATAATCATAAAGGTTGCAGTACCGCCACCGAAACATTCAGGTAAGTTCGGGCAAGCCGCTTCTTCACACACGGTATGTAATTTTTGTGCGCGCAAAGTTGTTTTAATACGTTGAACTTCATCAGGGGCAGCCATTTTGACCCGAATCCAGTCAGGCTTACGAGGCGTTTCAACCGTTGGCACAACCTTCACAGGTATGCGAGCGACTTTTTCTGCGCCACGAAGTTTTACACCCTGTACAGGTTTACGGTTCTCAGACATATTCAACTTTTCCACTGTTTTTGACGAGGAGATATTCAAAAAATTAGCTCGATCATTATAGCGGACTTGAGCTTAAATAGGGGGAAAACGATATTCATATAATAAATGTGGTTATCACATAATATATGTGAGCTAAATATCCAAAAAAGTTAGGATATACGTCATAATACAGCCTAGATTAAAGAATATTTGTAAAGGAGCGTTGAATGCCACGTAAGAAAGAGGTCGTTAGTGGAACTTTCGTGAAATACGATGCGGTAGTTCTGGGTTCTGGCCCTGCGGGTGAAGGCGCTGCAATGAAACTTGCTAAATCAGGTAAGCGAGTTGCAATTGTAGATATGCGTGAACAGCTTGGTGGTAACTGTACCCATGTAGGAACAATTCCAAGTAAAGCATTGCGTCAGACCGTTTCAAGCATTTTACGTTACCAACGTGACCCTATGTTCCAAAAAGTCGGTGAATGGAAACAGTTCACGATGAAACAGGTGTTACGTAATGCGCATAAAGTGATTCAACAACAAGTTGAAACGCATTCACGTTTTTATGACCGTAATAAAATTGATATTTTCCACGGCCGTGCGTATATTCAAGATCAAAACACTGTTTTGATTTTTAGCAATGAAGGTATGACGGAAACTTTAGTATTCCAGCAATTAGTGATTGCAACAGGTTCACGTCCTTACCGTCCAGCTGCTTTAGACTTTAATCATCCTCGCGTATTTGATTCAGATAAAATTTTGGATCTGGATTATTCAATCCAAAAAATCATCATTTATGGTGCAGGTGTGATTGGTTGTGAATATGCGTCTATCTTTATTGGTCTAGACCACAAAGTCGACTTGATCAATACACAGCACAAATTACTCAGCTACTTAGACGATGAAATCTCAGATGCATTGTCATATCGTTTACGTGAGCAGGGTGTACTGATTCGCCACAATGAACAGATTGATCATCTTGAAACACATGATGATCATGTGGTTCTGCACTTGCAAAGTGGTAAGAAAATTAAAGCCGACGCGATTTTGTGGTGTAACGGCCGTTCTGGTAATACAGATGGTTTAGGCCTAGAAAATGTAGGTATCAAACCAAACAGCCGTGGTCAATTAACCGTGAATGATCAATATCAAACTGAAGTAGAGAATATCTTTGCTGCGGGTGATGTAATCGGTTGGCCTTCACTTGCATCTGCTGCATATGACCAAGGTCGCTGTGCCGGTTCTAACATGAGCGGTGAAGAAGGAATTGCACCTGTAACGGATATTCCTACAGGTATTTATACAATTCCTGAAATTTCTTCGATTGGTAAAACTGAACAACAGTTAACTGAAGAAAAAATTCCGTATGAAGTGGGTCAGGCATCTTTCCGTCATTTGGCACGTGCGCAAATTACGGGCGATACCGTGGGCGAGCTTAAAATCTTGTTCCATCGTGATACTTTAGAAATTTTAGGTGTTCATTGCTTCGGTAATAATGCTGCGGAAATTATTCACATTGGTCAGGCCGTGATGAACAGCCCGAACAATACGATTAAATATTTCGTAGAAACCACATTCAACTATCCGACTATGGCGGAAGCGTACCGTGTGGCAACATTGAATGGTATGAACCGCTTATTCTAAGGTTAAATTTAACTTAGATTGTGCAATAAAAAACCCGTAAGTTTCGGCTTGCGGTTTTTTTATTGTTAGAATAAAGTGCATGAAAAATATACAAGCAATAAACTTATAATCATCAACATTTCCAACTCATTTTAGGTAACCCATGACGATCCGTTCAGTGACTATTCAAGGTTTTCGATCTATTCATCATATGAATTTGACCTTGTCGCGTCTGAATATTGTCAGTGGTCCGAATGGTTGTGGTAAATCCAATCTATATAAAGCTGTACGTCTCCTACATGAAGCTGCAAATGGCCAATTATCCCAAGCTATTGCAAATGAGGGCGGGATTCAAAAAATCATGTGGGCAGGTGGTCACCGTGCGGGTGATCGATCGAAAGATCCTAAGCGCATGAAGCTTGCGGTGGACATGGAACATTATGAATATCAACTTGAAATTGGTTTTCCTGAACCGCTCATCACCTTGTTTGCACTCGATCCTTTGGTCAAAGTTGAAGGGATTTGGTTAAGCGGCTATCAACGTCGAAAAATGAGTGAGTTGTTGGAAAGAACCAACCAAGCGGCATTTCTTAAAAATGTTGATGAAGAACGGATTGCTTATCCGATGGCATTAACACCAGAAGAGTCGGTGTTTGGACAATTGTCCGATCCACACTTATATCCCGAAGTTTCACAAGTGCGTGAGACCATGAAAAACTGGCGCTTTTATCATGAGTTTTCTGTCAGTGGAAATTCACCGATCCGTGTCCCACAGGTGGGCATTCGTTCGCCAGTTTTAGCGCATGATGGTACAAATTTAGCTGCGGCTTTTGAAACCTTGCGTGAGCGGGGCAACAGTGAAACCTTGTTTGAAGTACTAGAAAAAGCCTTTCCGCAGACCCAATTTTATGTGCAGGAAATGGGTGGGCGCTTTCAAATGATGATGCAAAAGCAAGGGATCTTAAGACCTTTGGAAAGTGCCGAATTTTCAGATGGGACTTTACGGTTTTTGTGTTTAGCTGTGGCTTTATTGAGTCCAAGACCCCCAAATTTTATGGCACTGAATGAGCCAGAAAATAGCCTACATCCCGATTTATTACCTGCCTTGGCGATGCTGATTGCCGAAGCAAGTCGCTATACGCAGCTTTGGTTGACCACACATTCCAATGAACTGGTTGAAATGATCAAACAGTATAGTGATGTGCAGCATTATCAACTAGATCAAGTCGAGGGGAAGACCGTGGTCAAGGGCGCAAGCTTAATCGATGAGGATTAGATTATTCCTTTAGCTATAGTTTTTTTACTTTCGTTTAAAAAGGCAGAAAAGTTAAAAAAGCATAATAGCCGATAAAACTGCTTATTAAGCTAAACCAGACTGGCAGCTTGCTGCGAAGTAAAGCAATAACGACGGCAACAAATATAAAGTCCGTCCATTGAATGATGTATTTTTGGCTCATTTGAAATAGTAGACACAGTAATAAACCGACGACAGCTGCATTGATTATTTTTAAGGTGCCAAAAAGCATCGGGTATTTCATCACCTTATTCCAAAACGGTAATAAGCCAAACAATAATAAAAATGATGGTAAAAATATCGCCACAGTCGCGAGTACAGCATTTAAGAGTAGCACATCAGTCATGGGTAAAAGTGTGCCGAGATAGGCGGCGAAACTAAACAAAGGCCCCGGCATGAGTTGTGCAAGGGCATAGCCTAAGTCAAAATTTTCATTACTGATCAGTCCTGTCGAGACAAAATCCTGATGTAAAAATGGCAAAATAATATGTCCACCACCAAAGACGAGGGATGCTGTGCGGTAGAAGCTTTCTAAGTTGAAAGCCAATATATTGCTATGTTGTATATCGAAGAATGGCAGAACGAAAAAAGGGCTGATAAAGGCGAGAAGCCATAGCCAAGAGGTGCGAGTATTTTCATGTGCATTCTGGCTAAAATTGTCATGTTTGGGTGGAACTGTTTCGGCGATATTTGGCTTTTGGCTGTGTAATTGATTTGACGATAAAACTAAACCGATAATTGCAGCGCATAAAATCACCAAAACTTGATTTAGAGAAAATTGAAAGAAATAAATAAAAAATGCAGCTAAAAGCATGACTAGATACTGAAATTTTGTTTTACAGAAGCTTCGCATCATTTGCCAAAATGCCCATGCAACAACGGCTAGTACAATTAACTGAATAACATGAAAGAATAAAGTTGAGAGTTGATTACTGAGTTTTATACTTAAAGTGGCCGCGGCACACATCAGCAGGGCTGAAGGTAAAGTAAATCCTAACCATGCAAAACAAGCACCTTGATAGCGGTTGAGTTGAAATCCAATCGCCATGCCGAGCTGGCTACTTGTTGGGCCTGGAAGGACTTGAGCCAAGGCAAGCAAATGCGCATATTCATGCTCTGTTATCCATTTTTCTTGTTTCACAAAATACTGAAAAAACAACACTAAATGTGCCGCAGGTCCACCAAATGCAATACACCCTAATCTTAAAAAGGTGAGAAAGATGACAAGGTTTCGTTGTGGTTTGGACTGGCTCATGCGTTACCAATATTTAAAATCAAAAGTAAGGTTATGAATTTCTAAAGGATAAAATTATTAAAGTTAAAAGATCTTAAAGGCTGATTATTGCAGGAGTATGTAAATCCTGCTTCAAAAATATTTTGAAGTGCTTAGCAGGGAAAAAGATAATTGGACGAAGTGACATAGTGCTGTCCCACATGCACATGGCGTCGGTTTCCGCCGCTGATTAGCATCTGCACATACACATAAAAAATTGTCTAAAAATGACTTCTCCAAAATCAGACACCTTATCAGAAATTTTGAGCGCTTTATTGAAGTGGTTGATGAGTGGCATTGCATCGTTACTCTCAATCATGGTATTTGCAGATGATCAGCTACTTGCTTCACAAGCATTAGCAAGTTATACAGATCAAAACAGTTGGCAGGGCATTCAGCACTATCTACCCAAAGAATACCATTTAGATGAAACGCAGCGACCCAAAGAAGAGTGGTGGAGTTGGCAGGGTCATACTGTTCACTTAGATACTTATCGGCATCCACAGGCAAAAGTGAAGGTGATTCTGTTTCATGGTGTGGGAACAAATGGTCGACAAATGTCGATGATTTTGGGTCATCCTTTGGCACAACGTGGCTATGAAACTATCGCTATTGATATGCCCGGTTATGGCCTCACCCAAGTCAAAAAGGGCTCAAAAATTCGTTATGATGATTGGGTTCAAGCAGGTAATGACCTCATTGAAGCCGAGCTACAAAAAGATCATCGTCCTATCGTTTTGTATGGGCTTAGTGCAGGTGGTATGTTGACCTATCACGTGGCGGCAAAAAATAAAAAGGTGAAAGGTATCGTCGGTATGACCTTTCTAGACACTTCAAATAAAACTGTGCGTGATCAAGTCTCTTTGAATAAATTTATGAGCCGCGTGGGCAGCCCACTGGCTCATGTGACAGCACATACACCATTATCAGCATTACCAATGCCGATGCGTTGGGTAAGTAAAATGCATCGTTTGGTGAATAATGACGCAGCATTGCAGGTCTTCTTAAAAGATAAAACGTCAGCTGGGAATAGTGTATCGGTTAAATTTCTAGATTCGTATTTATATTATAAAAATGATACGCCACCGGAGCAGTTTAATGTCTGCCCAATTCTACTGACGCAGCCTGAACAAGACCGCTGGACACCTTTGGCTTTAAGCCAGCCATTTTTAGCACGGATTCATCAAGTTCCAGTCGATGTCGTCATGCTAAAAAATGCAGGACATTATCCTTTGGAACAACCGGGACTTGAGCAAATGGTCAATGCAATTGATGCGTTTTATCAAAAAGTCACGCAATAATCTGTTGAAAGTGTAATGCGTAATTCATACCAACATAGATATAAAAAAACCGCCAGAAGGCGGTTTTTTTATTGGGACTTTATCGTGGAAATATTTAAGCAAAATGACCATGTTGAAAATCATAAAATGCCTGACGTATTTCATCTTCAGTATTCATGACGAATGGTCCATGTGCCGCAATCGGTTCATTTAAAGCTTCGCCACTTAAAATAAGCAGTTTGGTTGCTTCAAAAGATTTAAGTTTCAAGGACGATACTTGGTCACTCACATATAAAGTCTGTTTCGCATCAAAGCGTTGACCTTCAATTTCGATCGCCCCACTTAATACAAAAATCATGTTATTCCACTGTGGGTTGAATGAAAATTCCTGTTCAGCATTTGCATTCAAGCGCACATCCAATACATTCATCGGGCTAAAGGTTTCAGCGGCGCCCAATGTATCTTCGAATTGGCCAGCAATGACGCGTACCACGCCAGCATTTTGTGCAAGTTTAACTTCAGCAATATTGGCTTTAGTCAGTTCTTGATAGCGAGGTTCAGTCATTTTGGCATGACGAGGTAAATTGACCCAAAGTTGTACCATGTCTAAATTTCCGCCAGTTTTTGCAAAATCTTTAGAATGGTGTTCTTCATGCATAATGCCTCGACCTGCGGTCATCCATTGCACTTCGTCTTTGGCAATACTGCCGTGATTTCCTTTAGAGTCAAAATGCTCTAATTCACCTTCATAAACAATGGTTACTGTTTCAAAGCCACGATGTGGATGTGATCTAACACCACGTTGATGATGACTTGGAGAGAAATGATATTGGCCGGTATAGCCCATAACGAGGAATGGACTGGTTTGATTGCCCATTTCTTGCATAGGGAGCATAGAGTTTGTTGGGAAGCCATCGCCCACCCAAGTCCTACGATCACTATGATAAACACGTTTGATTGAATTCATAATTCAGCCCTCAATTTATTGCTTCTGAGATCTATTATTGAGGTATAGTGAGGGAATGACAGGGCGAAAAACTCAACAGATTATTCTAAAAATGAAACAATCATGCAAAATTTAAATGACTATTACTATTTCGTGCAAGTGGTGAAATACCAAGGTTATACCAAAGCCAGTGAAGCATTGGGTATTACAAAATCTAAGCTATCACGCCGTATCACAGAATTAGAGACCCGTTTGGGGGTGCGTCTGATTCAGCGTAATACGCGTAAATTTACAGTAACTGAAATAGGACAACAGTTCTATTTGCATTGCTTAAAAATTTTAGAGGAAGTCAGCGAAACGGAAAACTTTGTGCTTAGTACGTTGAACGATCAACTCTGTGGCCAGATTAAAATTTCTTGTCCTGTGGCTTTGGTAGAAATGCCTGTTGCAAAAATGGTCACTGATTTTATGCAGCAATATCCAGACATCAGTGTGCATCTGATGGCGACCAATCATCGGGTTGATGTGATTGAGGAAGGCGTAGATTTAGCCATTCGTGTGCGTAACATGCCTTTATTGGATAGTGATTTGATCGTTCGAGATTTAGATGCTTGGGATCATGTTTTGGTGGCATCGCCACAACTTTTCTTCGAGCGTGAAATACCACAGCAATTGGCTGAGATCCAAAATTTTCCGTGTATTGGTTTTGACCGGCCTAAACATTTCTGGGATTTCCGACATCGTGAAAAAAGTGAAACTCAACAAATTGAATTTCATCCACGCTTAAGAACTGACAGTTTTAGTGCCATGATTTCTGCTGCTCTTTCTGGCGTGGGAATCGCTTCTTTGCCCAAAGTGTTTGTACGTGATGCTTTAAAAAGTGGTGAGTTAATTGAACTATTTCCTGAATGGCAATTGCCGCAAGGGGTCATCCATGTTGCCTACGCGACACGACAAGGCATGCTGCCGGGTGTGCGTGCGATGTTAGATCATTTAATTTCAGGTTTTAAGGCATTAGATATAGATCATCCGTAATTTGAGCAGTGTTCTTATTGTTTTAAAATTTTAATTATTTGGAGTTATTGCTCAAACACGGATTTTACTGGGTTATTTATTTTTTATTGTTGGCATGAAGTTCAACATTAGTATGGTCGTCCTCCTGCTAGGCTAATTCGCTTTAATAAGCGGCGTTGGTCTG
The DNA here is from genome assembly GCF_015218525.1 of Acinetobacter sp. YH12138. Lineage (NCBI taxonomy): Bacteria > Pseudomonadati > Pseudomonadota > Gammaproteobacteria > Moraxellales > Moraxellaceae > Acinetobacter > Acinetobacter sp. YH12138. The sequence goes on from NZ_CP048670.1 coordinate 1,169,285, forward strand.
AAGGGAAAGGGCGGCGTGAGTGTAAAGTGGCTTGGTTATCCCAAAATACAATGTCACCTTCTTCCCATTGATGTTCATATCGAAACTCAGGTTTCAATAAATGTTCACGTAAAGATGCAATCAACTCACTGCCCGACTGATCATCGTAGTGAACCAATTCCACTTCAGATCTTTCATTTAACCACAGACCTTTACGGCCACTTTCTGGATGGGTACGTACAAGTGGATGTGGATAGGCATGTCCAACAATCGGTTGGTTTTTGAAACGATATAGCGGTGTAGCGCCATATCCCGTTGTGCCTTTATTATTTTTGGCACGGACAAATGGGTTGTAGGTAATGAGTTGAAGTTGGTCTAAATGTTTTTGTGTCGCTTCATCTAAAGCTTCATAGGCTTTAATGGTGTTATACCATGAGGTTTGTCCACCGTCTTGCGGTAGTTCAATGGCATAGAGTAATGAGCCAAAAGATGGCAGCGGAGTCCACTGATGATCTGCATGCGCAGCCAATTCACCATGTCCAGTATAGTCACCTTTGCCGACTGCATTTGACACAGGTACGACGTCTGGTGGTGTACCGGTATCATCTTGTGACGCTAACACAGGAATATCTGCACCGGGACGGAAGATTGAACCGAAGTAACTTGCAAACGCGAGATACTGTAAATCATCTAGACTTTGATGTTTGAAAATTAAAATCAAGTGTTCTGCCAGCGCTTGTTTTAAACGGTAGATGGTTTCCCCAGACTGTGCTTTACGCGCATCTAAACCATAAACCACAGCCCCCAAAGCTTGGTCATGTTGCACTTCAATACGAATTTCATTGCCATCTTGAAAATGTTCTGCTTGATGCCAAAGCGGAGCATCATGGATGGCTTGTGAAAGTTGAGTTAATGCGGTCATTTCATAAGTTCTCAAATTGTTCTTTATTGAGACTTAATCTAAGGAAGAAAGTGCAGGATGGAAAATTAAAAAATAAGCTAAGTTTATGAAAAAACTTATTATTAATACTAATATGCTGAAAATGCAGCTTTTATTGAATCGTGTAGAAAATAGCTAAAAAACTGCTGTTGTAGTGTTGATAAAACAGCAGTTTGGGTCGGAATTAAGATTTCAATACGTCTTTAATGCGCACAAAACGCTTGGTTAAAGTATTCAAATAATTCAGGTGTTTGGCTCCATAAGCCGATGGATAAGGCCAACAAGGCCAGAATACTGATAGCAATACTGAGTCTGAACCATAATGTTGAATTAGTCATGAATGACACTTTCCTCATTAACCATGAAATGAACCAATACCCCAAAAATACTCAGGACAATCGAAAAAATCCAAATGGCATTATAGTTACCGGTCATATCGTGGTTCACACCACCCAACCAGCCACCAAAAAATGAACCGACTTGGTGAGTAAAGAACACGATACCACTCAGCATACTGAGATATTTAACGCCAAACATATTGGCCACTATACCGTTGGTGAGCGGTACGGTAGAAAGCCATAGTAAACCCATAATGACGCCAAATGCATAGATTGTCCATGTACTTAAAGGCAGCAAAAGAAAGGCAATAATGGCAATGCCACGTAAACCATAAAGTCCCATTAACAGCTTTGGTTTGGAATATTTGCCACCGAGCCAACCAGCTGTGTAGGTGCCGACAATATTAAACAGTCCAACGAGCGCTAGGAAAATAGTGCCTGTAGTGGCATTAAAGCCATGATCAATTAAATAACCCGGCAGATGGATACCAATAAACACCACTTGGAAGCCACAGACAAAGAAACCAAGTGCTAAAAACCAAAAGGGTTTATGCTCCCAAGCCAATTGCAAAATTTGTTTAAATGTCAGAGAGGCTTCATGCGTATTGGTTGCATTTGGTGCAACATACATTGGTGCTTTTAACATCCAAGCTAAAGGAATAATAAGCGCAATTAAAATGGCGCTGACCACCAAAGCCGAAGACCAACCAAATTTTTGCAGTAGCAGTAATGTAGAGGGCAGCATAATGAACTGACCAAAAGAACCTGCGGCACTGGCAATACCCATGGCTAAACTACGTTTGTCTGGATGCGCTGCACGTCCTACGGCCGAGAGTAATACTGGAAATGAAGTGGCCGAGAGAGCCAAACCTAGGATTAAACCTGCGCTTAAATTAAGAAGTAAACCGGTAGAGCTGATGGCCATGAGTAATAGCCCGAGGGCATATAATGCACCACCGACTGCGACCACGATCTTACTGCCATATTTATCTGCAAAAGCCCCAGTAATTGGCTGCACAGCACCCCAAATTAAGTTTTGCATGGCAATGGCAAGGCTAAAAACGTTATGTCCCCAACCAAATTCATCACTCATCGGCACGAGATAGAGGCCAAATGCATGACGCACCCCTAAAGACAATGCCAAAATAATTGCACTGCCAATGAGCATGTAAATCAGGGGCTTTGAGAAACGAGTATCAGACATACAGCAGTCTACATTCTTTAAATTTAACCCAATGGTATTCGAATAAACGCAGAGTTGCGATTAAATTTAATTCACCAAACAATAAATTTTTTTTATAGGTAACTATGGATGAATAAAGGAAATTGACACAGCAAAAATTCAAAAGTATTTAAAAGAGATTGAAAAGATATTTCAGAATAAAAGACCATATAAAAGCCAATAAAAAAGACGACCGTAGTCGTCTTTTTTATATTTAGGTTATTTATTAGAAACGTATACCGATACCTGCATACGCAAGGATTGGGTTTACTTCAATATCGGCTTTAGATTTGATCAGTTCGCCGTGTGTCGCATCTGTAACGGTAATAGTGGTTTCATTTTGTAGATGTGCATAGCTGACAGAACCTACAGCAAACCATTTGTCATTGAAGTCATAGGTGAAGCCAACCGTTGCAACTGGAGCAAATGCATCAGTTGCCTCTAAATCAACTTTTGGATTTGCCTTACTTGGTTTTCCTTCTAAAGAAGCACCTGCATTACCTTCTTTAATGTTGGCAATCATGTGACCTGCGGCAATCAAATCTTTCTCAATTTGTGGATTCATTTCCAATTCATTGAAGTAAGCATACATCACGCCTAGACCCACGTAGGGACGGAATTTATTAACGCCAGTTTTACCAAAGTGATATTGGATTTCTGCAGCAGGAGTCCATGCACGTGCAGAAGCTGCTGCACCATGTGCGCCTAAGTCGGTAATGAAAATATCGTTTTCCAGTTCAAGATTTCCAAGTGCGCCGCCTAGTGGTTTCGCAATGGCTGAAAATGGTGCGTAAATTTTTCCTGAGCCTTGTAAATCAACTTTTGGCGGAATACCCGCTTTCATTTCTAATGATACATTGTCAGTGAAGAAATAGTTGGTCATGATCCCAAGGGTTGTGACATCGTCTGCTTCAAGACCGGTCCCTGGATTGTCCCATTGTTCAAGTCCTGAAATGGTGGCTTTACCACTCATTGCAGCAGGAACGGTAGTCAGAGCACTCAAAGCAACGTCTAATGCAAATGGAACGTCATATCCTTCTCGAATATTGTCTTTTACTGTTTGTGTTTTAACATCACCAACTTCTGCCTCATAGCCTTCATTGATGGCAGTATTTACACGGAATGGTTGTGCTTTACCTTGTGGCATAACATGTAGAGCACCGACAGAGACAGAAAAACGTTTGAAGCCATCGCCATCTTTTAAACTAAAATATGGTGAGTCTGCATGACTGAGCATAGGTAGGGCAGCCATTGAAGCAGCAATGCACAATACACTTTTTTTCATTTGAAAGGACTCCATGTCCGTAAATTGATAATAATTTTTCTAAGTGCTCATTATTCAAAATTAGTGCGTAAAAAATGTTATAGAAAACAAGAATAAACGTAATAGTCCTGTAACATTTTTGATGATTTGTATTATTTGAGGGCTTTAAGTAGGTATTTGTGTAAAAAAATCTAACTTTTTTGAAATTTTGAAATGGTCCTATCTATTTGTAAATATTCAATATTTATTGACATAAGTGACAGTGTATTGGTTGAATTGGGTCAATAAAATAGTTTAAAACGACCATATTCAAAGCACTTTTTTGTGCTGTTGTCCTCTATAGATATAAAATTCATAGCTGATCATTGAGTCTTTATATGCCAATCGAGTCTAATCACTCAAAGCCTTTTACACCAAAACCATTTTTTTTTGTACAATAGCGCCAGATTCAATTGAGTTATTCGTATGAGTACGCAAAACCCTCCCAAGAAAAAGGCTTTAGTCAATTTGCCTTTTCCGATTAAAAAAGCTGAAGATAATGCTTCGGATGAAATCTTTGAAGATATGCGTCCAAAACCTCAGCGTTATGCTGACCGTACTTGGATGCCACCACGCGGTACACGTCGTTCGATGGGTAAGCGTTAAAAGATTTAAATAAAAAAGCCATGATTAAAACCATGGCTTTTTTATTGCAAATGATTGATGTTAATTGCGTATTTCAGACTGAATTCTGCGGTCTTTATTGAGATAATACTTTTTCTTCTGACGATACATGTCCAAATCGGCACGTTTAAGCATATCGTCCATCCGCTCATTCAGCCCATTGGTGGCACAGCCAATCGAGATACTCATCGGTTGATTAGAATAAAATTGGTTATCGACCAATAACAACTCATTCAAACTTTGTAAGCAGTTTTGCAGCGCTGCATCATCTGCACCCGGTAATAGAATGACAAATTCATCACCGCCAATGCGCGAAGCAGAATAGGGCGTATGCTGAATAAGCTGGTTTAAAATGTTGCCCAGACGTCTGAGGATACTGTCACCAGCATCGTGCCCAATACTGTCATTGAGTTCTTTTAGTCCATTCAAATCAATAAAAATACAAGAAACAGGACGTAATTGATTGCGTTCGAGACGATTGAGTTCTGCGATATAAAATGAACGGTTATAGAGCTTGGTCAGAACGTCATGCTTACCTAAATATTCAAGATAATTTTCAGCCTTTTTACGTGCGGTAATATCAGTCAGCGCAACCTGCACAGTGCTCCAGTCATCGAGATAATCTGGAAATACAGTAAATTGCAATAATACGTGGCGAATACTGCCATCAAGTGCATAATTTACGGCTTCACGTTGATGATGTAGATTGCCATTCCAAAGTTCAATCAACTGTTCTTTAAAGGTTTGCAGCATTTCTTTGGCAAACACTTTATGTACATTTTTGAGCAATATTTCTTTGTTCGGGGCACCAAATAAATCAAGCGTGGCTTGATTGACGTCAACGATCAGTATTTCTTTAATGCACTCTTGTACAAAATCGGGATGAACATCCAAAAAAGTCACAAAGTCTTCGATTTCTAAAGTGCGTAGCTGATCTAATTTGATTTTAATCCGGCTAAAATCTTCGACCCAAAGTGAGGTCGGAGAATAATGAAAACGCGCTTCTGCTAAATGACGACTTTGTTCTTGTAAACGGCAAGCTTCAGTATAAGAGGTGATATCTTCAGTCGTTATTAAGACGGCAGATAAATCCTGCTCATGACTCGGTAGCACGATGCCCTTGAGTTGAATGTCTAGGCGTTGTCCACTGAGCGTATAGTTCACGGCAGAATGGGAAAAATGTGTTTCACCATTCCATAATGCAACCAATTCTCTAATGTGTGTTTGACACATCTCCGCCTGAAAAACTAAATCAAGGTTTTGACATAAATGTTCAAAGTCACGTGCTTGATAAAGTTCCAACGTTTTTGCGTTGACCTGTAATAGTTTTATTTTTCTCGCACATTGCAGAATACGTGATTCATCTTGTTGAAGAAAAGTGGAGAGATCCTGCACACCTTGCTGACGCCAGAGATCAAATTGTTTTTTGACTTCACTGTAATCTTCAAGCCACATGGCAATGGGGGATAGCTCAAAAAAAGGAGAATCTAGCATGTCTATTTTATGTGCTCGTCATTCTTTATGATAATGTCAGCAAGTAGTATAAGACGAAAAAAATGATATTAAAATAATGTGATATGTAAAATAAACTTTGTTTTTAATGTGACTTAAGTCGCTAAAAGTCATTAATCCACCTTAGATAAAAAGCCAATGTGGACTTTGGCTTTTTTGGGGGGAAATGTGGTGAAAATAGTCTTTAGCGGCTGGCTTTACGAGCTTTATTTTCAGGCTTTGGTGCAGCGATTTCACGTTCAGCTTTCCAAACATCAATAAAATCTTTTTCATTAATATTGTACAGTTCAAGTAGGGCTAAAATGACGCCGCCAAACATCATTGGGCCTTCTGAGTTGCTTTGAAACTCGAATATTTTCCCATTCAGGGCATGCAAAATATCTTCAATTTCAAAAATACGGTCACGACCATTGCTATCTGTCGGGTACATTTGGGTATTCAGCACAATTTTCGCAAGACTTTTTTCATTATCTGTTAAGGCCAGAACATCAACCAATTCATCTGCCGAAGGTGCAAAAATTACCGAGTCTTGAAAAATTGTATGTAGAAGTTTCGAAGTAAGTTTAGGTAAAGCTTTTTCAACGAAAGGACGGAATGAAATTGGAAAAATAACATTTCTGGAAATCCCCTTAAACATGGGAGCAATTTCTTCAACTTTATAGCCAGCGACACCACAGCCAATCGAAGTAATGAAATATTTGGTCTTCGGATGATTCTTGGTATAGATTTTAAAATCATCAACATAATGTTGAATCTGAGACAATGGCATTTGTTGTAAATGCTCATTCATTGTTGGAATAGCAAAACTTTGACCAGCCCATCCACGACCAATACCATTCATCGCACCAAAATGCTCTAGGGCAGTACGCGCTGCACCGCCAGCATGTTGACCTGCCATATTGCTGCCAAAAACAAAAATAGTATCTTCGGGTAGGTTTTTAACAATACTTTCGTCATGATATTGGTAAGTCATAAGTTTGATCTGTGGCGTCCTTTTGTTCATGTTGCAGGTGAAATTAATATAGGTCAAGTATCAATAAGGGATAAATGAACGCTTTATTCTTGAGTTTTTTTAGAGCCAAGAGTTTCCTCAAGAAAAACATGCGAAATCAGGCGAATTATTTTTCAAACATGAAAAAAATCTATGGGTTTATGTTGAATTATAATTTTACAGTCTGTATACGCCTCTGGTATTTACATAAATTTAGCGTTGTTTTGTTCAACTTTGCCCTCATAATAAAGCCATATAAAACTGTTGAAGAAGAGTGTGATGCAGGAACAGCCTTTTGAACTGGTAACACAATATCAGCCGGCAGGTGATCAGCCTCAAGCGATTGAGAAATTGGTGAAGGGGATTGAAAAAGGAATGCATGATCAGTTGCTCTTAGGGGTAACAGGTTCAGGTAAAACCTATACCATGGCAAATGTGATAGCACGCACGCAACGTCCAACGATTATTATGGCGCATAATAAAACTTTGGCTGCGCAGCTTTATGGCGAGTTTAAAGCCTTCTTTCCGCATAATGCCGTGGAATACTTCGTCAGTTATTATGACTATTATCAACCCGAAGCCTATGTTCCATCTTCAGATACTTTTATTGAAAAAGATTCATCGATTAATGATCATATCGACCAAATGCGTCTTTCGGCAACACGGGCATTATTAGAGCGACGTGATGCAATTATCGTAGCGTCAGTTTCAGCTATTTATGGTCTGGGTGATCCCAATGCTTATATGAGTATGCTTCTGCATATCGTGGAAGGAGACCGTATTAGCCGTGATGATATCATCCGTCGTTTGGTGGAAATGCAATACACCCGAAATGAACTCGAATTTTTACGGGGCACATACCGTATTCGTGGTGAAATTATTGATATTTTTCCTGCTGAATCTGATCAAAATGCCATTCGAATAGAATTATTTGATGATGAAGTTGATTCAGTTCGATGGTTTGATCCATTGACGGGCAGAATGGTCCGTAAAGTGCCACGGATTACGATTTACCCAAAAAGCCATTATGTAACACCTAAAGATAATTTACAGCGTGCAATTGGGACGATTCGTGAAGAACTCGCAGAACGACTAGGATTCTTTCGTGCAAATGATAAATTACTCGAAGCACAGCGTATCGAACAACGTACACGGTATGATTTAGAGATGATGCAGCAGCTTGGCTATACTAACGGTATTGAAAACTATTCACGCCACTTGTCTGGCCGTCCTTCTGGTGAAGCACCTCCGACTTTGTTTGATTATGTACCTGATGATGCCTTATTAATCATTGATGAATCGCACGTTACCGTTCCGCAAATTGGGGCTATGTATAAAGGTGACCGTTCACGTAAAGAAAATTTGGTCAATTACGGTTTTCGTTTACCAAGTGCGCTTGATAACCGCCCAATGAAATTTGAAGAATGGGAGCGGATTATTCCTTCGACCATTTATGTCAGTGCAACGCCTGCACATTATGAAATGGAAAAGTCTGAACAAGTCGTTGAGCAAGTGGTTCGACCCACAGGTTTGGTTGATCCTGAAATTGAAATTCGTCCAGTGTTAACGCAAGTGGATGATGTATTGTCAGAAATTAATAATCGAAAAAACTTAAATGAGCGTGTATTGGTTACGACATTAACCAAACGTATGGCAGAAGATTTAACTTCATATTTGAAAGAATATGGTATTAAGGTCGCTTATTTACATTCTGATATTGACACTGTTGAACGAACTAAAATTATTCATGAATTGCGTTCAGGTGTATACGATGCAATTGTCGGGATTAACTTACTGCGTGAAGGCTTAGATATGCCAGAGGTGTCTTTAGTCGCCATCTTAGATGCTGATAAAGAGGGCTTCTTGCGTTCTGAGCGTTCTTTGATTCAAACCATTGGTCGTGCAGCGCGTAACTTAAACGGTAAAGCGATTTTATATGCAGATCGTATGACTGACTCCATGCAAAAAGCCATTGATGAAACGGATCGTCGTCGTAATTTACAGATTGCATTTAACCTTGAACATGGCATTACGCCACGTAGTGCTGTACGCCAAAACGTTAATGATATTGATACTGGTGAACTGCTGACAGATGATGAAATTGATGAAAAAATTTCAGATCAGGCCAAGGCATTAACTGCAGATGAACGTCATTTGATGTCGGATCCAAAACTTCTGGCAAAACATATGAATAAGTTGGAAAAAGAAATGCTAAAAGCGTCTAAGGATTTACAGTTTGAACAAGCCGCTCGATTACGCGATGAAATCTTGCGTTTAAAAGCACAGATGATTTCATAATTTTGTTAGACAAGATGCGGAATATTGTTTGAATGACATACATAATTCAGACAAGAAAATGATTTTTAGAGCAATTTTTTCCGCTAGAGTAAAAACACGAGAGAAAGAATTACTTAATTTTCATCGAATGTTTTGCATCGAAATGAGGCATAAAAATGACAACAACGAATCTTCCGAAAGCTGGTTTTAAACTCGCAAAAATTGCACTTGGTGCAGCAGTGTTAATTGGTTTGGGTGCAGCCACAATGGCCTATGCACAGACGAAACCGTTACAGACTGTGGAAAAAGTCGAGCTCGATCGTTATTTAGGTATGTGGTATGAAGTAGCTCGTAAGCCTATGGTTTTTCAAAAAAGCTGTGACCGTGATGTGATTGCGGTTTACACGCTAAATGAAAATGGCAACATTAATGTAAATAATCGCTGTGTATCTAAAGATGGTACCAAGAAGCAATCAATAGGCGAGGCATTTGTACAAAATGCACCGTTTAACACGAAATTAAAAGTTAGTTTCTTACCAGAAGCCATTCGTTGGTTGCCTGTGGGGCGTGGTGATTATTGGGTACTCAAAGCCGATGAAGACTATCAAACAGTTTTGGTGGGTGAGCCACGTCGTAAATATATGTGGGTTCTTTCTCGTTCGGCTCATCCAGATCAGGAAGTGATTCAGGAATATCTAAATTATGCTCAATCTGTCGGTTATGACTTATCAGATATTATTCATACCAAGCAAACAGTAAAACCATAAAACCTAAATATTTGAACAAATGCTAAAAAACCATGCCTGTGCATGGTTTTTTATTTGCTAGAATGTCCAGATGAAAAGCTTGATTCATCAAGCAAAATATCAAGATTATGTAGTCATTTGGACTGGAGTGAAAGATGTATAAAGGCGTTGCATTGTCTGTATTGGCATCGGTCACTTTCGGTATTTTGTATTTCTTTACCATCTTTTTAAAACCTCTAGATAGCGAGCAAACTTTTGCATGGCGCATGTTGGCGACCTTGCCATTTTTAACCTTATTTATGTGGTGGATGAAAGATTTAAACAAAGTCAGTGAAATTTTTTGGCGTGTGGTCAAGCAACCGATCTTTCTCATTTGGTTAATCATTAGTTCATTTTTATGTACTACACAGCTTTGGTTGTTTTTGTGGGGACCAATTAATGGCCGAGGGCTAGAAGTATCTTTAGGGTATTTTCTATTGCCCTTAGTGATGGTTCTGGTTGGATGTGTACTATATAAAGAAAAGCTGTCTAAATGGCAGATGGCTGCCGTGGCATTGGCAATTTTAGGGGTCGGCCACGAAATTTGGCGTATTGGCAGTATCGCGTGGGAAACTGTCTATGTCGCTGTGGCTTATCCGATTTATTTCTTTTTACGTCGTACCTTTAAAACCGATCATTTGGGTGGTTTTTGGTGGGATCTTTGCTTAATTTTGCCTGTAGCCTTTTATTTAGGATTTATTCATAGCGATAGTTTAGCGCTGATGTCGTTATTCCCGTATCTGATTTTGGCGGTTTTAGGACTGGGTTTTCTGAGTGCGCTTGGCTTAGGTAGCTATATGTTGGCGAGTCGTTATTTGCCATTTGTGATTTTTGGTTTGTTGAGTTATTTAGAACCCGTGTTGTTAGCTTTTGCATCCATCGCATTGGGGGAGCGAGTAGAAGCCGAAGAATGGCTGACCTATATTCCAATTTGGGGTGCGGTATTGTTATTGGTGATAGAAGGTGTCTTGCATCTGTTTAAACAAAAGCAAAATGAACGTGCGCTAGCAAAAAATGTAAAAGCGTTAAATGATCGAATCGATTCTTAGACTGAAAATATTGGTACGATAAATTGATCAGTTTACAATTAATGCTTGCTGTTTTTTAATAAAATCTTAAACTTAGAAAACTAAAACACGCCATGATTCAATTTATTGTTTAGGAAGAACAGCATTGAATGATGGTGTACAAAAATATTTATTTTAGATAAAAATAAACTGAAATCGATAAAAGATTGATTAAAGAACCAAGATACAGGAAGCAGTCAGTGGTTGTCCCATTTCATCTAAGCGCAAAACTTTTACAGCTACAACCCGTGCTGGATCAGCATTGGCAGAGTATCGTGTCTGAAGTGTGCACTGATCTTGATCAATCCAATTTAGCACAGATACAGCAGGTGTTATTGCAAAAAGGTATTCGTTGGGAGTCTTCATCACAGTCGTATCAAAGCGATGTACCGATGAATTTGGGCATGCTGATGAAAGTACTAAAATATGATGTCATGCGTGAGCATGCACAGTATTTGGCAACACAGCTTGAAGAACTTCGAACATTGACAATGAGTATTCAAGTTGCGCAAAAATTAGAAGAAAACCTATCCTATATCAATAAAATAGATGCAGAAGAAGATTTTGAATTACAGTATGAAAAAAATGTATTACATCAGCATTTCATTTTAAATGCCGCACAAATCATTCGTGAAATGGATTTGATTGCGCCGAGTGATGCACGTCAACTCACTGCTCTGCAAGTAAAAATTTTCTTGATCGAAATTTTCTTAAAGTCACATATGTTAGGGCAAGTTTTTGATGCTTCTATCCCGAAATCATCTGAGGTTTGGCAACATCCGATTTTTAAATATTATTTAAAGCGTGAACAAAAAACGCGATATTTACAAATCGTACAAACATCTGAGTTTATTTATATTTTGTCGCCTGATTTAGATTGGACGACGCAGTATTCAGCAACTCGGTTTTTATCGACAAAGCATAATGAGGCCTTAGCAGACGACGTTTTTGATGGGGTGGCCATAGATTTAACTACTGCTTTAGAGAATCAGCAGATCGAACAATTAAAATTTCGAGTCTCAAAGTTGGCATCCATTGCAGGTTTTATACATTTAGATCTACAAAATTTAATGCAGCAACTACATACACGGGTAGATAAGCATCTACTTTTAATGCTGCATGTAGAGGATGCTACTCAATTAGCGACGGTTTTACCTGCTTTTGAGCAGCAGTTCGATGCATTGATCTTGAAGCCCTTACATCAGACTGTTCAATATCAACTGAGTGAGCAGATACAGCATGATTTTGTCTTTTTCCATAGCATGCAAATATCTCAGAAGCTCATCACGAGTCTAAACGTCTTGAGTAGTTGCCCTAAGTTTGAGGCAAGTTTGGAGTTGAAGCGACTGCGACTTCAACTACAGGCTTGGCAGGTGCTTTTGTTGAAACGGCGTACGCACATTTTTCATGTTCAAAACGAAGATGATTGGGAGTTACATCATCAGCAGTCACAACAAATTCATACGGCGTTGAAAGCGCTCTTGCAGCCGAACGAGGATCAACAGAAGATCTTTGCTAAAGACGTAATTGTAGAAAATACGGGTGCCCATGGCGCGCATGTTGGATTTTCCAAACGCATGACGAAAACAGGGGAGTATGAAAGCCTTGAAGCCGATACTTTAAAAGCGCAGCAGCAAAAAAAGCGACAGACTTATATGCAGGTTTTAATGCTGCTGAAGGAACATGCGCTACAGCTCGTCAATCTCGATTTTGAGCCATGTGAAAATGCCTTAAAGGTGCAGTCTTTTAGTGATCGGAGATATTTTGCGATTAGTGCTGGAGAGAATGGTTTAAATGCACTACCGAAAATATTAGAGCTGAGTGTAAATTTCTTTGATTTTAATTTGGAAAATTTTGCTGAGAATCTGAAAAATTAACAGAATTTTAAATATTGATCTGACTTTAAAACTAATGTTAGGCAGTAACATTAGAGGTGTAATTTGATTCAAATAAAAGAACGATACGCGGTAATGTTATCCGCAATTGTCTAAGACAAGGTTACTTCTAATAAAAAATGTTTTTGCGATACTTTGAATAAATTGACGGTAGTGAAGGAGTTTTGCGGTGAGGAGCATTGCTCCGCAAGATGGTTTCCTTGCGAAGCTTCGCTTCTCATTTTGCCAAATGAGAAACAACGTTTCGTAAGAGTACCTCCAGCTGAAGGCTAAACCCTTTATTCAAACCTCAGGTGTAAGACTCCGTCGAATATTCTTAAAAATCATTTAAAAATGTGAAATTATTATTACGAGCTTAGCATCAGTAAAAATACTATAAATTGAGCAAAATAAAAAAACAGCACAATTTGAAAAATATAAATATTCGTTCATCTTTGAGCTAAATCTGCTGAGATCTGGTTGATAAAACTACATTTGAAATTTTGTGACAAAAATCTGCTAAAAAGCCTGTTTTTCAACTTTCGGCTATAAAATCATAATACTAATCATGATTATTTTGAAAATTGATAGTGAATATATAACAAAATAACCTTGTCGAAATCTGCTTTTAGATTCATTAATTTTCAGTTTTCCATTACAATTGTGGGGTTTTGAAATTTATGCTTAGATTTACAATTAATTAGAGGACGTATCTGTGAGCAAAGACACTATCGTTGCCCTACATGCAGAGCACCAAGGTCGCTGGAAAAACCGTGAAGAAATCGCGGAACGTATGATTGCCCTAGTGGGTCAGTTATATCGTGAAAAAAACATCGTAGCTACAGTATACGGTCGTTCTTTAATTAACCGTTCGGTTATCCAAATTCTTAAAGCGCATCGTCGTACTCGCGTACTTGACGTTGAACTTTCAGTTGTGAACACTTTCCCAATTCTTGAAGCTTTGGCAAAAATCGAAAACATCGGTACTGCTGAAATTGATCTTGGCAAACTTGCTGTTGAGTTCAAAGAAAAAGGCGGTGATGTTGACGCATTCGTTGCTGACGCTGTGAAATCACTTGAAGGCAATGCAACTAACGTTGAAAACCGTGATGTTGTACTTTACGGTTTCGGTCGTATTGGTCGTATCCTTGCACGTTTGATGATCAGCCAATCTGGTTTAGGCCGTGGTCTTAACCTTAAAGCAATCGTTGTTCGTAAATCATCTGACGGTGACTTAGAAAAACGTGCGTCTTTGTTACGTCGTGACTCTATTCATGGTCCATTCGCAGGTACGATTTCTGTTGATGAAGAAAACGAAGCAATCATTGCTAACGGTAACTTCATCAAAGTGATCTATGCGTCTAACCCATCTGAAGTTGATTACACTGCTTACGGTATTAACAATGCGCTTGTAATCGACAACACAGGTAAATGGCGTGATTCTGAAGGTCTTGCACAGCACCTTAAATGCGCTGGCGCTGCACGTGTCATTCTAACTGCACCTGGTAAAGGTGATATGAAGAACGTTGTATACGGTGTGAACCAAGCTGACATCCTTGATGAAGATACAATCATCTCTGCTGCAAGCTGTACAACAAACGCGATTACACCAACACTTAAAGTGTTAAATGACAAGTACACAGTGATTAATGGTCACGTTGAAACAGTTCACTCGTTCACAAACGACCAAAACTTGATCGACAACTACCATAAAGCTGACCGTCGTGGTCGTGCTGCTACTTTAAACATGGTAATCACTGAAACTGGTGCTGCTAAAGCTGTTGCTAAAGCACTTCCTGCTCTTCAAGGTAAATTGACTGGTAACTCAGTACGTGTACCTACTCCAAACGTATCTCTTGCAATTTTGAACCTTACTTTGGGTCAAGATGTTGACCGTGAAGAAGTGAATGAATACATTCGCCAAATTTCAATCAACTCTAACCTTCAAGGTCAAATCGGTTATACAAACTCAACTGAAGTTGTATCGTCTGACTTTATCGGTTCACGTACTGCTGGTGTGTTTGACGCTCAAGCGACAATCGCTTCTGGTAACCGTTTAACTGCTTATGTTTGGTACGATAACGAAGTGGGTTATAGCTGCCAAGTATTGCGTATTGCTGAGCAAATGGGCGGCGTAAGCTATCCAAAAGTTCCTGCTGAAACTAATGCTTAATTAGTTCATGCTGTAAAAAAAGGGCCTCATTTGAGGCTCTTTTTTTATCTAAAGAGTATGGGTTAAAAACTTAAGGCATAGATGACGAATGGATTGATCAAAAGTATCAAAAGTTCTTGTTTTTTCTGCCACTGTTAGATGAGTGTGAGTCATTTATAATGAAAAGCTGACTAAAATATTCAGGTTTTAAGTTAATGAAATTATTAAAGAATTAAATACAAAAAATTGCAAACTGGTTTGTATAATGTGTTCAAAATGAGATTGTAAAAAATAAAAAGCAAAAGGAATTTAGTTTGCAAGCAAAGCACATGCTCAGTGGATTGGCATTTATTGTGTTTGCTGCGCTCTGTGGTGTACTTATCGCCATTTGGGTGTTTAAGCACTTTAATATTTATATCCCGCTAGAAAATCAGAACGTCAATATTGACCTGCAAGAGCCGTTACAAGCCGAAGTCAAAATTCATGATGCCTTGGATGTGGACGTGACAGGGAGGGTGAATGCTGAAATTCCGATACATGAAAATTTAAATATTCCCTTAACTCAAACGCTGACGCCACGGGTGTATTTTGATAATCAAGTCCCGATTAAGACCACGATTCCAGTGCGTGAAACTTTGAAAGTGAATCAAAACCTTCCTGTGAATACCAAAGTGAAAGTTAAAGTCATGGGGCAGGATGTGACTTTGCCGCTCAAAGGTGATATCCCGATACAATTGGATATTCCAGTAAATATGAATGTGCCTTTGGAGCAAAAAGTACATTTAAAATTTGATGCGCCAGTCAAAACCGTGCTGAAAGAAAACCTACATATTCCACTGAATGCAAATTTAAAAACCAACATTCCTATTGAAGGTAATTTAAATGTTCCAATTAAAACGGCATTAAAAGCGACAGTGGATGTGCAAAATACGTTGCCGGTTCAAATTAAAAAGGGTGAATTAGTAATTCCACTAAAAACAATGCGACTCAACAGAGAGCATGCCAAAACTGAAGCGAAAGCTCAGGAGTAAGCCATGTGGATATTTCAATCGGCGAAGCGCATCATTTTGAGTTTTATCGCAGTTGCGTTATTGGTTGCGGTACTATTTTGGTTGTATTTAAATATTTATGCGTCGATGCAAGTACGTGCAAAAAATGCTGATATTCAATTGTCGCATTCACTACCCACCAAAATTTCCGTTGGTAATTATTTGCAAACGCAGTCTATTGGGACGTTGGATACGCAGATTGCTTTAGATCGGAAGCTGCAACTACCCTTGAAGGGAAAATATCTGGCAGATTTGCAGTTTAGTGTAGAGGTTCCCATCTCTGTGGATATTGATTATTCCACCAATATTCAAATTAACCAGACGATGCCACTTGAGGCGACCACAGATTTGGTGATTAAAAATAAACTTGTGCCGAAGTTTCCGTTAAAAATGGATATACCAATAAAACTGGATGTCCCATTTCACTTAAAACGAACCTATAACATTCCTATTCGAATTAATTTTAATGGTCCTGTGTATTTTGAGTTTAATGAAAAAGTCGATTTGCATGTGGTACATCAGTTTGCACCACAGCTAAAACTCAATGACCCGATGACCATGCGAAAAATCGCAACCTTTAATGCCACGATGTACAACGCAGAGCGTAATACCAAGGCAAATTTAGATATGAATATGGATTTGCCGATAAAAAATGTACATCCATAACTCAGATTCAGATTCAAATCAAATAAAGCCCGAATCAATTCGGGCTTTTTTGTTGGTTTGATCTTATTTTAAAGCAGCTTCAACAGCACTACGTAGAGAAGTGGTTGGATGACCGAGTAAGTGTTCCAAGTCCTTACGATCACTTTGCATTGCACCGTCAATGCTGTTGATATCAGCATCGACGATCACATCTACAAGACCAGCAGGTAAGCCAGCTTGTAATAAACCTTGCGTGTAGTCTTCTGCAGTTAGATTTTGATAGTGAACATTTTGACCTGAAACTTGCTGTAGGGTTTCAGCAAGCTGTGCCAAGGTGAAACTGTCTGAGCTTGCAAGTTCATAGGTTTTATTCTCATGACCAGAGCTTGTAAGTACTTTTGCAGCTGCTTCAGCATAGTCAGCACGGGTCGCTGCATTAATTTTCCCATCCTTTGCTGCACCAAATAAGGTACCTGTTTCCACCACATGTCCTGCAGCAGCAAGATAGTTTTCGACATACCAGTTATTTCGTAAGAAGGTATAGGTTAAACCACTAGCTTGAATCAGGCTTTCTGTTTCACGATGCTCTTGAGATAAACCCAATGGTGACGTATCTGCACGTAACAGGCTGGTATAAGCAAGATATGGAACTTTTGCTTCTACAGCAGCATCAATTACGGCTTTGTGTTGTGGAGTACGACGACCAATTTCATTGGCAGAAATGAGTAATAATTTATCGACACCTTGTAGTGCAGGAACCAGTGTGTCTGGTTGATCATAGTCAAAATGACGAAGCTCGATGCCTTGAGCTTGTAGGGACGTTGCTTTTTCTGGTGAGCGAACTAAAGCGATGATGTTTTCGGCCGCGGTTTCTTTCAATAAGAATTGAAGGACCAATTGGCCTAGTTGACCTGTTGCACCTGTAATTGCGATTTTCATATTTAAACCCTCTGATTGTTGAATAAATGATCTTGATGGTTGAATCTTAATCTGTTAACTTACTAAATGTAAGTACGTACCAAAAAGTAAGTTAGTGACTTTGAGGAAAGATTTAATGAACACATACGCTACAAGTAAGTTATTAGGTCAAGTTTTATCCACGGACTGTCCTTCTCGAGAAATATTGGAACATCTCACCAATAAATGGTCAGTATTAGTTTTGCGTTGTTTGACTGAAGGGGTACACCGTTTTAGTGAACTTAAGCAGCGGATCGAAGGGGTGAGCGAAAAGATGCTGGCTCAAACGCTGAAAATGCTCGAGCAAGATGGTTTTATCCTACGGACAGTCTATCCAGTCGTGCCACCCAAAGTTGAATATCAACTGACTTTAATGGGCTCACAGGCTGCAGAAAAGTTAATGCATCTGATTGGTTGGGTTGAACGAACCTTGCCTGAAATTATTGAAGCCAAGGAAAATGCACGTAAATAGCTTTCGGAAATGGGGAGTGAAATTCGTTTGCCATTTATCAAAGGTATTTTGATGATGAGCTAAAGATTTTCGAGTGAGGTGCGGATTTTCCTAAAAATTTGCATCAGTACCAAGATAAATGAAATTTATAGTATTGCTGAATAATATTGTTCGAGAAATTCTTTAAAATATGGCAGAATAAGCGGTTTTAAAGTTTTTAGAGGATTGGCAAATATGCGCTTTGTTGATGAAGCAGTCATTACCGTAGAGGCTGGCGACGGTGGCAATGGCGTAGCCAGTTTTCGCCGTGAAAAATTCGTACCATTTGGTGGTCCAGATGGTGGTGATGGTGGTCGTGGCGGTAACGTATACGTTCAAGCCGACAACGACACAAGTACCCTAGTAGATTATCGTTATACACGTAAATTCCGTGCAGAACGTGCTAAAAATGGTCGTGGAGCGAACTGCTCAGGCCGTGGCGGTGAAGATACCGTATTGCTCGTTCCAGTGGGCACAACAATTGTAGATACAGAATCTGGCGATATCATCGGCGACTTAGTGGCTGACGGTCAGCGTGTGTTAGTGGCAGCAGGTGGTGAAGGTGGTTTGGGTAATACTCACTTCAAATCTTCAACCAACCGTTCTCCACGTAAATGTACACACGGCTCAAAAGGCGAATTTCGTGAAATTCGTCTTGAATTAAAAGTACTCGCAGACGTTGGTTTGTTGGGTATGCCAAATGCGGGTAAATCAACCTTTATCCGTGCAGTTTCAGCAGCAAAACCAAAAGTTGCAGATTATCCATTTACCACTATGGTGCCAAATCTAGGTGTGGTTGATGCCGATAGTCACCGTTCATTTGTAATGGCGGATATTCCGGGTCTAATCGAAGGGGCTGCAGAAGGTGCAGGTCTAGGTATTCGATTCCTGAAACACTTGGCTCGTACGCGTATTTTATTGCACATCGTAGATGTTCAACCGATTGATGGTTCTGACCCTGCGTATAATGCAAAAGCAATTTTGGAAGAGTTGAAAAAATTCTCCCCAACACTTTCAAAATTACCTGTTGTATTGGTACTCAATAAAGTAGACCAATTGGCGGCTGAAACGCGTGATGAATGGTGTGATCACATTCTCGAAGAGTTACAGTGGAAAGGCCCTGTATTCAAAACTTCAGGTTTAACGTTTGAAGGTACTAAAGACGTTGTGTATTACCTGATGGATCAAATTGAAGAACAGCGCGAACGTGAAACTGAAGATCCTGAATATGCTGCAGAAGTTAAAGCGTTCCGTGATCAGCTTGAAGCTGAAACACGTGAGCAAACGCTTGCTGCGAAAGAAGCATATCGTGAAATGCGTCGTCAACAACGTCTGGCAGGTCAAGGTGAAGACTTTGATGATGAATTTGAAGACGGTGATGATGAGGCAGAATCGTACTACGTACGTTAATTGCTGAATAAGTGTCAAAGCAAACAAGTCTGAGGACAAGATGATAGAAGTGGTAGATGGGCAACGTCAGCTCAAGGGTTGTAAACGTATCGTTGTTAAAATCGGATCATCACTACTCACAGCAAACGGAAAAGGGTTAGATCTGGATGCAATCTCGCATTGGGCGGGACAAATTGCAGAACTACACAATGCAGGGCACGAGATCATTCTTGTGTCTTCCGGTGCTGTGGCTGAAGGTATGGTTCGAATGAATCTGGACAGCCGACCCACAGATCTACCCAGTCTTCAGGCTTGCGCAGCCATTGGACAAATGGGTTTAATACATACTTGGTCAAGCGTTTTAGAACAACGTTCGATTCGCACAGCACAAGTTTTATTAACCCATGACGATTTGGCTGACCGTCGTCGTTATTTAAACTCTTGTGATGCCTTGCAGCATTTGATTGATTGGCGTGTGATTCCTGTGATCAATGAAAATGACACAGTGTCGACTGACGAAATCCGCTTTGGTGATAACGATACTTTGGCAGCTATGGTGGCGGGTCAGGTACATGCAGACTTATTGGTGATTTTAACTGACCAAGAAGGCATGTTTGACTCAGACCCTCGTTCCAATCCAGATGCCAAACTGTTCCATACAGTACGTGCAATGGATGAATCATTATTCGATATGGCTGGCGGCGGCGGTAAATTCGGTCGTGGTGGTATGTTGACCAAAGTTCGTGCGGCACGTTTGGCAGCCAAGTCCGGTTGCCCAACAGTCATTGCGAGCGGTGATAGTGATAATGTGCTGTCACGCGTGATGGCCGGTGAATTACTTGGTACATTATTTATTACCGACAATGACCGTGTCACAGCCCATCAACAATGGTTAGCTGCACATTTACAAACAGCTGGTCGCTTAGTAATTGATGATGGCGCAGTCAAAGCCATTCGTGATAATCACCGCAGTTTATTACCTGTCGGTGTGAAAGCGGTTGAAGGGCATTTCGAACGTGGTGATGTGGTGGAATGTGTCGATACACAAGGTCATCGTGTTGCCGTCGGTCGTGTAAACTTCAGTTCACGTTCGGCAGAAATCGTCAAAGGTTTGGCCTCAGATAAAGTTCATCAAGTTTTAGGGGAAGCCCGATCACTTGAAATGATCCATCGCAATCATATGTCGATTTACTAAATTGAAAGATCAAAATCCTGCTTCCGAGCGGGATTTTTTATGGCATGCCATTTGAATATAACGATAAAAATAGAAATAAGAGGAAAAGAAGATGAGCGAAATTCAATATTTAAACATTCAAGATCTAAAAGATGAGCAGGCTCAACTGTGTGAATTATTGGCACAATGTGTGCAAGATGGTGCATCACTGGATTTTTTAGCAGAAGAATCTAAGTCGCACTATGATGAATATTGGTCTGCTGTGGCAAAGGATATTCAAAAGCATAAAACCTTTTTGTGGGTGGCGCTGCAAAGCGGTGAAGTTGTGGGCACAGTACAATTGGTTCGTGCCACCAAAGCCAATGCGCTGCGTCGTACTGAGATTGAAAAACTTATGGTGCATCCAAAGGCACGTCAAAAAGGCATTGCTCATCAACTATTCACACTTGCAGAAGATCAAGCAAAACATTTGAACTTGAAATTACTTGTATTTGATACGCGTACAGGCGATGTCTCTGAAAAGCTATATGAAAAATTTAACTTTATAAAAGCTGGGATCATTCCGCAATTTGCATTGAGCCATACAGGTACAATAGATTCAACGACATTATTTTATAAATTATTAGTTGAAGTTGAAACGGATGGATATTTTAGACCAAAACTCCTGCACAGATGCAGGAGTTTTTCATTAAAGGTTCTTTTGATTAACTCGTTTAGAGAGTTCTTCCGCACTTTCAACTCGTTCAGAATAGCGATCTGTGAGGTAGGCAGATTGACCACGTGTGAGTAGGGTAAATTTATATAATTCCTCCATCACATCGACAATGCGAGTGTAATAGGAGGAAGGTTTCATGCGATCATTTTCATCAAACTCTAAAAATGCTTTCGCAACGGAAGATTGATTTGGAATCGTGATCATCCGCATCCAACGCCCAAGGATGCGCATTTGGTTAACAGCATTAAAAGATTGCGAACCACCACTGACTTGCATTAACGCCAGCGTTTTACCTTGAGTAGCACGAATGGCACCTGCAGCTAAAGGAATCCAATCAATTTGTGCTTTCAATATAGAGCTCATCGCACCATGTCGTTCTGGCGAACACCAAACCATGCCTTCAGACCATGCAAGTAATTCATGTAATTCCTGAACTTTAGGATGGGATGTTTCAGCATCTTCAGGCAGAGGAAGACCTTTAGGATGAAAGATTTTAACTTCTGCACCAAAATGTTCAAGGATTCGACCCGCCTCCAATACCGTTAGGCGGCTAAATGAGCGTTCACGGTTAGAGCCATATAGCAGCAGAATGCGTGGCGGATGTTCAAGTGCTTTAGCTTGAACTTGTTCAAAACGCGGTGTTTCAAGTAAATCTAGTTGAATATTGGGGAGCTTCATTTTAGTTCTCTTTATACCATTTGCGTTTTAACCATAGCGATACACTCACTAATGCAATAAGCACAGGGACTTCAACCAATGGGCCAATAATCGTGGTAAATGCAATCGGAGATGCAATGCCAAAGGTCGCGATGGCAACAGCGAGGGCAAGTTCAAAATTATTACCTGCTGCGGTAAAGGATATGGCAGTGGTTTTGGCGTAGTTATTGCCCATCCATTTGCTCATCAAAAAGCTAATGAAAAACATCACCACAAAGTAGATTGTGAGGGGAATGGCAATACGCAGTACATCCATCGGAAGGCTCACGACATCTGCACCTTTGAGGCTAAACATCACCACAATAGTAAAGAGTAATGCGATTAAACTGATGGGGCTGATTTTGGGTATAAATTGATTTTTATACCAAGCCAGACCTTTTTGTTTTACCAATATGGCACGCGTTAGGAAACCGAGCAGGAAGGGAATGCCTAGATACACCAATACTGCATGTGTGATGGTCCAAAAGCTGACTTGGATCACTTGTGCTTCTATACCAAAATAAGGCGGTAAAAAACTCAAAAAGAACCATGCGTAGGTACTAAAAAATGCAATTTGAAAAATACTGTTAAATGCCACTAAAGCTGCAACGTATTGGTTATCCCCACAAGCGAGATCATTCCAAACCAGAACCATTGCAATACAACGTGCTAAACCAATCAGAATCAAACCGGTCATGTATTCAGGGTAGTGTTGTAAAAACACGATAGCCAAAATAAACATCAGGCAAGGCGCAATTAACCAATTTTGAACCAGTGATAGGTATAAGGTACGTTTATCTTTAAACACTTCAGGCAGCGCTTTGTAATCCACTTTAGCCAAAGGTGGATACATCATCAGGATTAAACCAATGGCAATCGCAATATTGACATCACCGATATTGAGTTGATTTAAAGCTCTTGAAGCACTTGGAGCATACACGCCAATCGCAATCCCTAGTCCCATTGCGATAAAAATCCATAGCGTTAGATTGCGGTCTAGAAATGACAGTTTTGCAGCAGCCATTATTGAATCTCTGAAATTTTTTGGATTTCTTTGTTAAGCTCTTCACGACTTAATTGCTTAAAATCGAGTGCAAATAAAGCATCTAAACGGCGGTTAATATGCGCCACGGTATCAAGAAAAGCTGCAAGTTTTACGTCATCTGCAAGCTCTAAATGGGAAGGGTCTTCTAAACCCCAGTGTGCTTTGATGGCAGAGCCTAAGTAAATTGGGCAAGCTTCTTGAGCTGCAGAACCACAGACAGTAATTACCACATCGGGTTGGTATTGTTCACATGCTGTGATGGTTTTACTCGACAAGCCCTCAGTCGGTAGATTGAGGTTATGTAGGGTTTTTAAGGTAAATGGGTGGACTTGTCCTGAAGGTTTACTGCCTGCGCTATAAGCACGGAAACCTTCAGGGGCACGCTGGTTAAAAAGTACTTCGGATAAAATGCTGCGGCAGCTATTGCCAGTACATAGAAATAAAAAATTCATAGCGTTTCACACAATGTGGTAGTGCCTTTCGGGGAGTTTAAATCGAGGTCTTTAAATCGTTCTTGGTGACGCATGACATCGAGTATTTGTGTACACCAAGTAGGCAGTGCAGGGTGAATGGAGTAATAGACCCATTGACCTTTACGTTGATCACTCAGCACACCTGATGAACGCAGTAATGCCAAATGACGCGAAATTTTAGGTTGGCTCAATTCAAGGGACTCAGTGAGTTCGCAGACGCAGAGTTCACCTTTACAAGCCAACAGCATGATGATGTTCAGACGAGTCTCATCTGCAAGTAATTTGAAAAATTCAGTCTGTTCCATGTTTATCTGTATATATGGATTTGCATATATCTTTACATGTGAACATATGGATGTCCATATGTATTGTTCAATAAAAATCCCACACTTGGTGGGATTTTTATATTTAGATCAGTTTAAAAGTCGAATGAAGTTTGTAAAAAGAAAGTACGTGGCTGACCAATATATTTACCACCGGTTGTATCTGATGAACGGGTGAAATACTGTTTATCAAATACATTCTTGATGCCAGCGGCAACTTTAACCCCTTGCAGCGAACCGCTAAAGTCATAGCCTGTACGTACAGCGAAAGTTGAATAGCCTGGAATATCGCCCAGTTTACCATTTGCCGTTTCTTCAGTTTGGTAGATGCCAGAATCTTGGTTGCCGGGGGCACGTTGTTTAGATTGTGCATACATGTCGGCATTGATTGACCAAGCATCATATTTATAGCCTAAGCCAAAGTTTGCGACATTTTGTGAATAGAAGGGCAAATCTTTACCCTTAAAGTTACCTGCTTCAGCAACCGCTTTGGTAAAGGTGTAATTACCATAGGCTTTTAAGCCTTCGAGATTGTCAGCTAAATGTCCAAAGTCATAGCTAAAACCGGTTTCAATCCCTTTATGACTTGTAGCACCGAGGTCAGTCCAAATGCCATTGTTTGCAGCATCACGTTCTAAAATCAGTTCTTTGTCAAAATCTAGATAAAACGCAGTCAATTCAGCACTCAAACCATTGCCTAAATATTTTGTACCAATTTCATAGTTATTAGACTTTTCAGGATGTAAGCCATCTAAGGTGGTGACCGCTGTAGTGCCTTGCGTTGTTGCTAATTGGTTATATTGCTGTGGACCAAAAGAAACACCTGCATTAGCAAAGAAATTCCAATGGTCTGTTGCTTTATATAGGACAGCTAAACTTGGTAAAAATTCATCTGATTGGATCGATGGATGAACAGTATTTTGTAATACGCCATTTTTATAGGCACTAAAACTGTTTTGCGTATCAATCGATTCAAAACGAACGCCGGGTGTAATATTCCATTTACCCAATTCTATACGGTTATCGATATAAGCTGCGTGTGCTTTGGTGCCACCCGCACTACGTGTACGTGCAATAAACTGACCGGGTTCAGCATCTGCAGCGTATTCAGTACGGCCTGCGAACTCGGTGCTTTCTTCATCCATATAACGGTAGCCTACAGTCACTTCATTCAGCGTGCTACCTAAGCTATAGCTACGAGAATAACGTGGCTCAATGGCAAAGACTTTATAATCACGCGGTGAGGTATCTAAGCGATGATTACCATTGGTTAATGTGGATTCAAGGTTGCTGGTACGGAATGAATCGATGTAATAACTTAAAAGTTCAAAGTTATTCGTGTCATCTTTATGTGTATAACGTAAGGATACATCTGAACGACGGCCAGTGAAAAAGTCACGATAATGCGACGTTTGATACGGATTTGCTTCGAATTCAGCAGCACTTAAACCTTCAGGCATTTCACCTGTACCATCGTAGTGATGGAAATTTAATGCGATTTTATCCTGATCAGTGATGTCATAAGCGGTTTTTAACATGACATCATCAATGTCATTTTTATTGTTTGCTTCACGATAACCGTTGCCTTTAGTGCCTGAATAAAGCAAGGCAAGACCTAAACCATTATCTAATGTTCCACCAACAAACAGACTAGGACTTAATTTTACCTGATCTGTACCTGTCGCATATTCAGAGTTTAATGCCATGGTACCTTTAAAGTCTTCAGGAATGCTACGTGTGGCAAAGTTGATAATACCGCCGACATTTTGTGGCCCAAAACGGACAGAACCTGCACCACGGACTACATCAACAGATTCTATATTTCCTAAAGAGACAGGCGCCATCGAAAGCTGTGGTTGGCCATACGGTGCAAATGACATTGGTATGCCATCGATCAACACAGTTGAACGTGGAGAGAGGCGAGAAGTTAATCCACGAACGCCAATATTTAATGAAACATCGCTACCGCCAGTACCATTATTTTCTTGAACCTGAACACCAGGAACTTGGCGTAACGCATTTTTAAGAGATGTTGCTGCGCTTTCGTTTAAGCGTTTACGGTCAATAATGGTCCGCGCACCGGCATGCTTTTGCACCTTTTTTTCATTGGCGTTTTCCAGCCAGTTACCTTGAGTTTCAATGGTGATGGTCGGTAAAACATTAGCTTGCGCGGTATCTGTATTTTCAGCAGCAGAAGCCATAGTGGCAACCATGCTTATACCTACGGCAATACTCAGCGGTAATAAAGGGAAGTTTTGAAGCTTTGGAGATTTTTTGCTTGAACTATACATAAAAGTGTGAGCAATGGAGAGAGTGCGCGTATCATAATCTTGAGTGTGATAAATTTAAATAAGGATGATTATCATTTAAAACTATGAATATGATTAAGCTAATAGACTTTTTAATTTAAATAAAGAATAGGTGTAATTTATAGTCAAAAAAACCGCACTAAAGCACGGTTTTTTAAAATGAATTTAATTATTTGAACTGGATAGAGCCATTTGCACTGACCGTGATTTTAGATTCACCACCTGCCATTTCTTGTTCAGGAATAGCATCGGCACTTGCAGCTTTCATCATCGCCATACGCGGAACTGGCTGACCACCATAATTGCTGGTATTTAAATTAATATTAACTAAGTTGTAGCCTGATTTATTCCATGCCTGAGCGAGCGCTTGGGCACGTTGTTGAAAGTTTTTGGATACTTCAACCATCAGTTCATTTTCAACTTTTTTACGCTGTGCATCTGACACACTAAAGCTGATGGATTGAGTTTGGAAATTTTGTTGTAACTCGCTCACCAATTGGCTAGCTGCTTTAAAGTCTGTACTTTCTAAACGCACTTCGGCACGACCACGCCATTCTTTCAATTTACGACTGTCATTGTCATAAATCGGGTAGGTGCTTTGAGATCCCGTTTCGATTTTTACCGCAGGGTATTTACGGGCTGTGTTCACCGCTTGGGTCATCAATTGGTTGATTTGGGTAGCAAGTTCAGCCGGCTGTTTATTTGATTTTTCAATATATAAAACGGCATACATTTGGTCGTTCGACACTTGGCGAGTAGCATCCGCCTGAATATTCACGATGTTGTAATTGAGTGGGTCAGCTGCTTGAGTTGCTGCTGCCAAACCTAGACCGGATGCTAATAAAACAGTGGATAAGATAATTTTACGCATTGTTATGACCTATTCTTCTTTCAGAATGATTAATTTAGCTTATGCTGTTATCTTAAAAGGGGATTGTGATGGATTAAAGGAAAATCTGTGGTGGGATTGTAAATCTTTCAAGAAAAATAAATGTAGTGCTTGATGAATTATTTATTTAAATAATCAGTACTTAGTTGTTTAAATAATTGATGATTACAATAATCATTCATAAGTTGTAAAAAAGCATAAAATAAAAAGGTTTTCTTTGTTTTGTCACACTGTAAGATGATAATTCAAGATATCCATGGAATAGATCTGTTTTTTCTCTAAATTATCTTTTTATTTGATCATAAAAGTGATTTATTTTCTTGAAAAAGTCTGTATCATCCGCCCTCTAGTTAGCCATTATATAGAGAGCTCTTAAAACTAACTGGAACTCATAAAGCACCGAGTCAAAGGACCGCAAGTCACCCGACTTATTTCTTTTAACCCATATCAGAGATGGTAATTCGATATGAGCGTTTCTTCTGTAAACCCTGCCACTAATTCTACTAACGAATACTATTTGACTCGCCAAAGCCAGATGGAATCCAATGTTCGTAGCTATCCGCGTAAACTTCCACTTGCGATAGCAAAAGCTTTAGGTTGTTGGGTTACTGATGTTGAAGGTACAGAGTACCTCGATTGTTTAGCTGGGGCAGGAACATTGGCATTAGGCCATAATCATCCTGCGGTCATTCAAAGTATCCAAGACACACTTGCAAGTGGCCTCCCATTGCATACTTTGGATTTAACAACGCCTTTAAAAGATGCTTTTACTGAAGCACTACTTGAGCAATTACCTGGTGGTAAAGAAGAGTATTGTCTACAGTTCTGTGGCCCGTCTGGTGCAGATGGTACAGAAGCAGCAATTAAGTTAGCAAAAACATACACTGGTCGTAGTTCAGTGATTAGCTTCTCTGGTGGCTACCATGGTATGACTCACGGTTCTTTAGCAATGACAGGTAACTTGTCTGCTAAAAATGCTGTGAACGGCTTAATGCCGGGTGTTCAATTTATGCCGTATCCGCATGAATACCGTTGCCCATTAGGCATAGGTGGTGAAGCGGGTGTAGACGCATTAACGTATTATTTCGAAAACTTCATTGAAGACGTAGAAAGCGGTGTAACGAAACCTGCAGCTGTAATCTTGGAAGCAATCCAAGGCGAAGGCGGTGTAGTGACTGCACCTGTAAAATGGTTAAAGAAAATCCGCGAAGTGACTGAAAAGCACAACATTGTGTTGATTCTTGATGAAGTACAAGCGGGCTTTGCACGTTCAGGTAAAATGTTTGCCTTTGAACATGCAGGTATTGAGCCAGACGTCATTGTAATGTCTAAAGCGGTAGGTGGTAGCTTACCACTTGCAGTATTGGGCATTAAACGTAAGTTTGACGCATGGCAACCAGCGGGTCACACGGGTACATTCCGTGGTAACCAACTTGCTATGGGTACTGGTCTTGCAACAATCAAAACCATCAAAGAGCAAAATCTTGCGCAAAATGCACAAGAGCGTGGTGACTTCTTACAAGCTGAAATTAAAAAATTAGCGGTAGAATTCCCATGTATCGGTAACGTACGTGGCCGTGGTTTGATGATTGGTGTTGAAATTGTTGATGAACGTCAAAAAGCAGATCACATGGGGTCTTTACCAGGTGATTCTCAATTGGCAGCAGCAATTCAAGCAGCATGTTTCAACAACAAATTGTTGTTAGAAAAAGGTGGTCGTAACGGTACTGTCATTCGTTTACTTTGCCCATTGATCATCAATCAAGCTGAATGTGAAGAAGTGATCGTTCGCTTCAAGAAAGCACTTGCTGAAGCACTTGTTGCAACTCGAGGCGCGTAAGACATGGTAGATTTTGCAGAACATCGTAAAGCGTTATTCTGCAATGATGCACAATCCATTGCTGACTACCAGTCAGCAATGGGCGAAGCGGTTAAAGCCGTTTCTGCATGGTTGCAAAATGACAAAATGTACACCGGCGGTAGCATTAAAGAGCTTCGTAGTGCAATTGCTTTCAATCCATCTAAAGATGGTATTGGTGTGCAAAAATCACTAGACCGTATGGTTGAGCTTTTCTTAAATAAAAGCTTAAAAGTACATCACCCGCACTCTTTAGCGCATTTGCATTGCCCGACAATGGTGACAAGCCAAATCGCGGAAGTGCTCATCAATGCAACGAACCAATCAATGGACTCATGGGATCAAAGCCCTGCAGGTTCATTGATGGAAGTTCAGTTAATTGACTGGCTTCGCCAAAAAGTTGGCTATGGTGCAGGTCAAGCAGGTGTATTCACCTCTGGCGGTACGCAGTCAAACTTGATGGGCGTTTTGCTTGCACGTGATGCATGTATTGCTAAAAACTGGAAAGACGAAAACGGTAACCCGTGGTCTGTTCAGCGTGATGGCGTACCTGCGGAAGCAATGCGTAACGTAAAAGTGATCTGTTCTGAAAATGCACACTTCTCTGTGCAAAAGAACATGGCCATGATGGGTATGGGTTTCCAATCTGTTGTCACTGTTCCTGTAGATGCAAATGCACGCATGGATATAGACGCGCTTGAGAAAACCATGGCGCACCTTCAAGCTGAAGGTAAAATTGTAGCATGTGTGGTTGCAACTGCGGGTACAACCGATGCAGGCGCAATTGACCCATTGAAAGAAGTGCGTGCAATCACCAACAAGTATGGCGCGTGGATGCATATCGACGCAGCATGGGGCGGTGCACTGATTCTTTCAAATGACTATCGTTCAATGTTAGATGGTATTGAACTGTCTGACTCGGTAACGCTTGATTTCCATAAGCATTACTTCCAAACGATTTCATGTGGCGCGTTCTTGCTGAAAGACGAAGCGAACTATCGTTTCATGCATTATGAAGCTGAGTATTTAAACTCTGCTTATGATGAAGAGCATGGCGTTCCTAACTTAGTATCTAAGTCACTACAAACAACTCGCCGTTTTGACGCGTTGAAATTGTGGATGACGGTTGAAGCGTTAGGTGAAGAGCTTTACGGTTCGATGATTGATCATGGTGTAGGTCTAACACGTGATGTTGCAGACTATATTACTGCCACTGACGGTCTAGAAATGCTGGTTGATCCTCAATTTGCATCGGTATTGTTCCGTGTAGTACCAGCAGGTTACCCAGCTGAATTGTTAGATACATTGAACCAAAACGTTGCAGACGAATTGTTTGCTCGGGGTGAAGCGAATATTGGTGTAACTAAAGTAGGTCAAGTTCAATCATTGAAAATGACGACTTTAAGCCCAGTAGCGACTTTAGACAACGTGAAGAATTTGCTTGCTCTTGTGCTAGCAGAAGCGGATCGTATCAAAGGCCCAATCGCTGATGGTACATATACACCTGCAATTGACTAATTGTCATTTTGTAATTGTAGAAGAAGGGGCTCGTAAGAGCTCCTTTTTTTTAAAAAATGAAAAGGCGCTTAATTTATTGCATGGCCGCAATTTTTCATTGAGTGATGATAGTTTACTGAGTAGGCAGATTGTTACTTTGAGGGATCAAAGTATCTAAAATCCTTCTCAGGTAAAAGGTACATCCATGTGACCATTACCTTATAGTGACATCCCTGTCGCCAGTCGCGATATTCATTGATGTTTATCATTTGATGAATGAGATACCACAATATTTATAACCAATATAAGGCTTGTAAAGGAGTTTCCCTCTCCTTGTAGGAGAGGGTTAGGGTGAGGTGAATGCAATACGATATTGATGTTATGCCGCAAATAATGGACTAAAACCTTTTTTACGCAATAATTTGCGGTACATGCTGGAACTGCGGTCCGCATGGAAAATGCGCTTCGATGCTTAAATCTAAGGGTAAATATTCAGGCTTTTGCGATTCAGAGACCAAACGGTCCTCCTCAAATATTTTCAGGTTAAAGTCATAAGCATCTTCGACAGGTAAGTCTTTGTCATAATTGCGGCAAATGGGAGCAAATAGACGGGTAGAACGAGCAGTCATCGGTGAAGCCGCATTCATAATCACTTGCTTGCTGTTATTTGGAAAATGAATCGTCAGCGTTGCAGTAAACGGCAGATGAATTTCAAAATGGCGCAGCCATTGGAAACCCTCTTGTCCGCGCTGTTCTAAACCAATTGGATAGCGCCCAACACTGCTCCAATAGTCTGCATTAAAGCCAGTTTCTGTTTCGATGGTCGTGTAGTCAGGTACTTCTACATTTGCAGGGTCGCCAAACGTATCGGGATGTACCCATGCAAAATGCGCAACATCAATAAAACCTTCAAGCTGCCGGCCTGCAAAACATTGAAAATCGACCGTTGGACATACCAATTGCTGAAACTCGGATTTATCCCAATATGGTATTGCAGGGATATTTGATGCAGTACCTTTAGGCGCACTAAGTGAGCACCATATCAGTCCATAACGCTCAACAGCGGCATAAGTACGCAAGTTAAAGCGAGGTGAAATTTTGTGTTCTGGATGTGCAGGAATACGGTTGCAATGACCATGTTCATCAAAGCGTAAGCCACGATATCGGCAGACCACGCCTTGACCATCATTCTTGCCTAAACTTAGAGGTACGTCGCGGTATGGGCAGGCATTTTTAGCTACAATCAGTTCATCTCCCATTTTATAAATAACGAGCGGCATATCTAAAAGCATGGTGCCATAAGGCTGTTTTGTAATGTCTCGAGTGAGTGCAATCGGATACCAATATTTCGCAAGTAAGTGCCAGTCATGTTCTTCAAAAGTCATATGCACAGGCAAGCCTGGATTAAATGTCGCAATGGCTTTACTGGTTATTTTAGGCTCTGTTTTTATGTAAACTTGCATATTGAGCTAACTAAAAATGTAATGAAATTTCAATTATTGGAATAACATGGAATAAAAAATCGAACATGCAAATGTGTATCATTCAGAAAAAGAGGAGAATTTGAAAAAAGAAAATAAGACAAAATATGACAGTGATATGAATTCTTACGGATATCAAAGTAGAAATATATAAGACCAATACTTTGATAAATTTTATTACGTATTGAAAAATAAAGAATTATATTTAAATCAATGAGCAATCATCAATTATCATAAAAGCGTCATAAAGATGTAACCTAACTGTCATACTCTAAAATCAAAATGCGTATATCGAAAAAGTACAAGACTTTATTAGAAAGTGGCGTACTCCAATAAATGCATCAATAAAGAGAGATGAGAATGCGCTTCAATCATATCGCAATTGCGTTGGCACTTTCAGGGGCAGCTGTTGCAACAACTGCAAATGCAGCTCGTGACACGATCCAAATTGCTGGTTCTTCTACAGTTTTGCCTTACGCAAGTATTGTTGCAGAAGAGTTTGGTAATACATTCCCACAATTTAAAGCACCTGTTGTAGGTTCTGGTGGTACTTCTGGTGGTTTGAAACAATTCTGTAATGGCGTTGGTGATAACACTATCGATATTGCTAATGCATCTCGTAAAATTAAAGACACTGAGCTTGCTGCTTGTAAAAAAGCAGGTGTAAACCAAGTTCTTGAGATTAAAGTAGGTTATGACGGTATCGTGTTTGCATCAAACGCTAAAAAAGCCGCATTCAAACTTCGCCCACAGCACGTATTTGCTGCACTTGCTGCTGAATTACCTTCAAAAGGTAAATTGGTTCCAAACCCATACACACGTTGGAATCAAATCGACCCAACTTTACCAAACGAAGCAATCACTTTAGTTATTCCTGCATCAAATCACGGTACTCGTGAAGTATTCCAAGAGAAAATGGTAGATGCTGGCTGTGAAACTTACCAAGCATTTGCGAAGCTAGATAAAGATGCAAAGAAAAAGGCATGTTCTACATTCCGTAAAGATGGCCGTGTAATTGAAATTGCTGGTGACTATACAGAGACATTGGCACGCTTAAAAACTTCACCTAACGCTGTAGGTGTATTCGGTCTAGGTTTCTATGACCAAAACCGTGACAAGTTACGTGTAGCAACTGTGAATAATGTAGCGCCATCTGAGAAAACAATTCTGAATGGTTCTTACCCTGTATCACGTCCATTGTTCTTCTACGTGAAAGGTGAACATCTTAAATCCATCAAAGGCTTGAAAGAATTTACAGAATTCTTTGTAAGCAAAAAAGTATCTGGTAAAGGTTCTAAGTTAGAAAAAGCAGGCTTAATTTCAATGTCTGATAAAGAACGCGCTGCAGTTCTTGCAAACTTTAAAGCGGGTAAAGCTGTTAAATAAAGTATGGAAATAGCCAATGGCAGGGTCGACCTGCCATTGGTTTTTTTGCAAAGAAACAGTTTTTTCAAAATGTGTAATTGAAGAAACAGTGGAGATTACATGAATCTGCTCCTCATTGGTGTGTTACTAGCGATTATTGCCATTGCCTATCAAGTTGGTTTAACCAAGAGTCGTAAACTTGCAGGTAAAGGCAATAACTCAGCAATGCTGCATTCTCGACCGGGCTATTATGGTGTTTTGGTCGCTTTATGGTGTGGGATTCCCGCTTTTTTAATCTTGATTGTTTGGAACTTGGTTGAACCGAGTATTTTTCAACATGTTATTTTAAATAATGTTCCTGAAAATATTCGTTTAAGTTTAGATCCTGCAAGCACGAGCGTAATGGTTGACCGCGTTCAAGCGATTGCTTCTGGTTTTGGAGTAAGTGATACGCCAGCTGCATATGAACTTGCAGCAGCAGAACAGTTAAAGAAAATTGAAAGCATCGGCTCATATGCAAAATTGGCCGTTGTGATTTGTGCGGCATTGATTGGTTTAGTCATGGCTAAACGCCGCATCGCAGAAAAATATCGTGCACGTAACCAAGTCGAAAAAGTCATTAATATCGCATTGGCATTATGTTCCGGTGTCGCCATCCTGACAACAGTTGGCATTGTGATGTCGATGTTTAGTGAAGCCATGCGTTTCTTTAGTTTTGTCAGTCCACTAGATTTCTTCTTAGGCACTGAATGGAACCCCGGTTTTAGTACGTCAGGGAATGCCGAAGGTAGTTATGGTTTGCTGCCACTTCTTTGGGGCACACTCATGGTCAGTGGTATTGCGCTATTGGTTGCTGTTCCTGTTGGTTTGATGATTGCTATTTACTTGGCTGAATATGCAAAGCCAAGTTTCCGTGCTTGGGCAAAACCTGCCATAGAAGTTCTCGCAGGTATTCCAACCATCGTTTACGGTGTATTTGCCTTAATGATTATTGGACCCTTTGCAAAACAGCTTGGCGCATATATTGGACTCGATATTAATGCAACCAGTGCTCTAACAGCAGGCTTTGTGATGGGGATTATGATTATCCCATTCGTTTCATCATTATCTGATGACATCATTACTCAAGTTCCTCGCGCGCTTCGTGACGGTTCACTCGGTTTGGGTGCAACAAAATCAGAAACGATTCGCCAAGTAGTGATACCTGCAGCTTTGCCGGGCATTATCGGTGCATTCTTATTGGCAGCATCTCGTGCAATTGGTGAAACCATGATTGTGGTACTTGCAGCAGGGAACAGTCCTTTACTACACATTAATCCGCTCGAAGCAGTGTCTACAGTCACCATTACCATCGTAAACCAATTAACAGGTGATACAGACTTTGCGAGTCCTCAAGCATTGGTTGCTTTTGCACTCGGTTTAACACTGTTTGTGATTACCTTAGGGCTGAATATTGTTGCACTGTACATTGTGCGTAAATACCGTGAGCAATACGAATGAGTACAACGAATACATCAAACATGGATCAAAAATTTGATTCACATGCAGCCGCTGAGCTTCGTGAAAAACGTAAGAAAATCATTGAAAACTCTTTGGCGAAAAGACATCGTAAAGAAAAGACCTTCCGTGTCTTGGGCTTTAGTGCAGTAGTGACTGGTTTATTTTTCGTCGTGCTATTGTTTGGTAGTATTTTAGCCAAAGGTTTACCTGCATTTTGGCAAAGCTCAATGACGGTACCTGTGTTTTTTGATCCAAACATTGTCAATGTTGGTGCGAAACCAATTCAAAAAGAAGGTGAATCACCTGCACAGTTCCAAGAGCGTTACATTGCTTGGCAAACTGAAATGGGCATGGTGGATTGGGATGCGCTGATCGTAAATGGCATCATAGCAAAAGATCCAGCGATTGCCTCACAACGTGATGATCTCAACAGTTTATATACAAGTTCAGAAGCTTATCGCTTACGTGACATGGTAATGGCAGATCCGTCATTGATTGGTCAAAAACAAGATTTTAAAATCCTTGCAGATGCTAATGTCGATGTCTGGTTGGCTGGTAATATTGACCGTAGCTTGCCTGATGAACAGCAACAATTGAGCCCAGAAGTACGCCAACTTGCAGATAAACTTAAAGCTGATGGTGTTATCACCAACTCATTTAATACTGAAATATTTAAAAATCCAGACTCTCGTAGCTCACCTGCAACTTCAGGTTTAGCAGGGGCGTTTATGGGTTCACTCTTCATGATGCTGATCGTGATCATTATTTCGATTCCAATCGGTGTAGCATCCGCAATTTACTTAGAAGAATTTGCACCTAAAAACTGGATTACCGATGTTGTCGAAGTCAACATTAACAACTTAGCAGCGGTTCCTTCGATTGTCTTTGGTTTGCTCGGTGCTGCGATTTTTATTGGTTGGATGCACATGCCGCTTTCGGCACCAGTGGTTGGTGGTTTGGTCTTGAGTTTAATGACACTACCAACCGTAATTATTACAACACGTGCATCTTTAAAAGCTGTTCCTCCATCGATCCGTCAAGCCGCTTTAGGTTTGGGTGCATCACGTTTACAAACTGTATTTCACCACGTCTTGCCACTGGCATTACCAGGTATCTTAACCGGTGCCATTATTGGTGTTGCGCAAGCCCTAGGAGAAACTGCTCCATTATTATTGATTGGTATGAGTGCCTTTGTGGCAAGTGTACCAGCCACTCCTTTAGATCAATCCACTGCATTACCTGTACAAATTTTCCTTTGGCAAGGTAATGAGCTACGTAACTTCTTTGAAGGACGTACCGCAGCAGCAATCATTGTACTTCTTGCTCTCATGATCGGCTTAAACAGTTTAGCCATCTGGTTACGTAAGAAATTTGAAGTACGCTGGTAATTGAGGGCATTATATGAATAGCGTCATTACAACTGAAAAGAATTCCTTATATCAGGATAAATCCGTGAATCCAGAACAAACACAATTTACCTCTGCTCAGGGCAGCCAAAAACAAACCAATACTGCGTTTGTGTCACAATTCGATACGCAATCTAGCGCGAAAAAAGATGCGAAATCGAGCAATGTGAAAATCAGTAGCAATGATGTGCATGTGTACTATGGCGAATCTGAAGCGATCAAAGGCATTGATCTGAACATTTATGAAAATGAAGTGATCGCCTTTATTGGACCGTCTGGTTGTGGTAAGTCAACTTTCCTGCGTACGCTCAACCGTATGAATGACACGATTGATTCTTGTCGTGTGACAGGACAAGTGCTCATGGATAATCAAGACATCTATGATCCAAATCTTGATGTGGTATTACTGCGTGCCCAAGTAGGTATGGTTTTCCAAAAGCCGAACCCATTTCCAAAGTCAATTTTTGATAATGTCGCTTATGGTCCAAAACTTCATGGTTTGGCACGTGATAAATATGACATGGAAGAAATAGTTGAAAATAGCCTGCGTAAAGCGGGGCTTTGGGATGAAGTGAAAGATCGTTTGAACCAACCGGGTACGGGGCTTTCAGGTGGTCAGCAGCAACGTCTATGTATTGCACGAACCATTGCAGTCAGTCCTGAAGTGATTTTGATGGATGAACCATGTTCAGCACTCGACCCGATTGCAACAGCTAAAGTAGAAGAACTCATCACTGAACTTTCAGCGCAATATACCATTGCGATTGTGACGCACTCGATGCAACAAGCAGCACGTGTATCTGACCGTACCGCATATTTCCATTTGGGTGATTTGATTGAAGTCAATTCCACTGAAAAAGTCTTTACTCAACCGGATCATCAATTGACTGAAGCGTATATTACCGGGCGTTTTGGCTAATCTAGTCTGTCTAAAAAAGAGCCGAAAGGCTCTTTTTTTATGAAGTCAATAATTAGGTCAAAAAGTCTTGATAAAAATAAAATGCTCAATTTGGCTCATTGAGAATTATTTTCAAAAAATAGATTGAATTTTTGTGACGCAACCCACATGTTATACAACATAAATATGAATTAAATGAGTTTCAATTTTATGCTATTTCATAATCCCAAGTTGCCTGCGGAAATTCGTGTAAGCCATTTAAATGCACGTATTAATGAACAACGAAAAAAAATTGCGCAAACGACTGCATCTAAACTTGAGCTGCTGCAACTAAGCCAACAATTATCAAAAGAAGCGCGCGCACGTAAAAAGAATAACCAAAAAATTTATGTAATCGATTTTAATGGTGATACCGCTGCATCTGCGGTAACAAGTCTACGTGAAGAAATTACCCTAATCTTAGCGACAGCAAAAGCTGGGCGCGACCGCGTGGTTTTACGTTTAGAGAGCCCAGGCGGGATGGTGCATGGCTATGGTCTGGCTGCAGCACAATTGGTACGTTTACGTGATGCTGGATTTAACTTAACCATTTGTGTGGACAAAGTTGCTGCAAGTGGTGGCTATATGATGGCCTGCATTGCAAATGAAATAGTTTCAGCTCCATTTGCAGTTGTGGGATCGAT
This sequence comes from Acinetobacter sp. YH12138, assembly GCF_015218525.1. NCBI lineage: Bacteria > Pseudomonadati > Pseudomonadota > Gammaproteobacteria > Moraxellales > Moraxellaceae > Acinetobacter > Acinetobacter sp. YH12138. Next base: position 1,207,191 of record NZ_CP048670.1, read on the forward strand.
TGGCGTGGTTGCACAAGTGCCAAACTTTAACCGTTTATTGAAAGAAAAACATATCGATTTTGAACTGTATACAGCAGGTCAGTTCAAACGTACCGTCACTATGTTTGGTGAAAATACGGCTGAAGGTAAAGCTAAATTTGAAGAAGAGTTACAGCAAACGCATAACTTGTTTAAACACTTTGTTGAAAAATACCGTCCTCAACTCAATGTCGATAAAGTTGCAACAGGTGAGCATTGGTATGGGCAAGATGCCATTGATCTTAATCTAGTCGACAAACTGCAAACGTCAGATGAATATCTATTAAGTCTCATGCCACAACATGATGTATATATGATTGAAACCCGCAAAAAGCCAACACTTGGTGAGAAGTTGGGCTTACAAGCAGCACAAATTGCGGATTCATTGGTTCCTGCAGTCATGTCTAAAGTGATGGAGTCATTGAGCAAAGCCAATTCGAGTCTCGTGCAGTTGCGTGATCCTAAACTCTAAAATCGTTTTTGTTATGATGTCTTTAAAGCTCACTTCGGTGAGCTTTTTTTATTCTAAATGACACTACTTTGAAAATTGCAGCAAGCGCGGCTAATACACAGCAATCCTTTATAAATACTTAGATAATTTTGATTATCCAAACTTGGCTGAATCTAAAATATTAAAATGGATAGAACCATAGAAACCGCTGTTATTGGCGTAGAATTTAAGGTGGAAAATTAAATAAAAATAATTCTGATGAATTAACATCCAGAATGGTTTGTCTGTTCAGCACCAATTTGATAAGGTACTTAACTAATTATTTATTAGATGTTTATTACATAATAACACTGAGGGCGAAATGACAAAAATTGTCGTGATATCAAAGAAAGATCAAACGATTTTAAAAGAAACTCAGGCCACAAAAATACAAATATCTCAACCGTCCGTTATTCAGTTAGAACTTAAGCCAGCCGATATTCAGTCGATCCATAGGGTAGGTAATCAATGTGTGATTACCCTGAAAAATGGTCAAAAAATCGTGATTGATCATTTTTATACAGATGAATTTAGCTCTGATAATTCTTTGGTTTTACATAGTGGGCCAGAGCAATTTGAGCTAGTCGAAATGGATGTCGATGGCAAAACGGTGAGTTATCGTTCAGTGAATGAATTTGCGCAGCCTTTATCTGCATCGACACAGTTAAATCAGGCAACAACACCTGCTCAAGCTACGGAAGTTGCAAGTGAAGATGATGGTTCGCCATCACTACTTAAGGCAGGATTGGCGATCTTGGGTGCAGAAGCGGTATATCTGCTGGCTTTTGACAAAGAAGATGAACAATCCTCTAGCAATGACAAAACAGCACCAAGTACGCCAACTGGAAGTTTTGATAGTGATGGAAAAGTCGTGTCCGGCAAGGCGGAAGCTGGTGCAACGGTTTATATCGTAGATGCGAAAGGCAATACGATTGGTCAATCTAAAGCAGATGCCGATGGCAACTATAAAATTACTTTAGATGACGCGATTACAGACGGCAATCGCGTGATTTTGTACGCGAAAGACAAGGCGGGAAATAGTTCTCAATCGACGATTTTAACGGGTAGCAAAGATACTATTGCTCCAGATGCTGCAAATGCACAAGTAGATGAAAGCGGTAAGTTTGTCTCTGGTTTTGCCGAAGCGGGTGCAAAAGTTTATGTTTATGCTGCAGATGGCACAACACTTTTAGGTGGGCCTGTGACTGCGGCAAGTGATGGCAATTTCTCCATTGCATTAAGTGATACTTTACAAGCAGGTGAGACGGCTAAAGTCATTGTAGAAGATAAAGCAGGCAACAAATCTGAAGCGCAGTCAGTTGAGATGGGCAAAGATACGCTTCGACCTGATCAACCTAAGATTGAAGTGAATAAAGCCGGAACTGAACTTGTTGGTATCGCCGAAGCCAACAGTACTATTAAAATTTTAGATGCAAATTTACAAGTCATCGCCACCACTACGGTAGATGCAAATGGTCAATTTAAAATTACATTGTCCCCAGCTCTATCGGACAGTAATCAGGCAACCATGATTGTGGTTGATGCAGCAGGCAATCAATCGATACCGTTAAATGTCACTGCCGGAACGGATAATACGGCACCCGTTGCACCAACAGCAACAATCAATACAGATGGTACAGAAGTGTCAGGAAACGCTGAAATTGGTGCCAAAATTACCATTAAAAACAGTGCAGGAAATACGCTTGGTACCGTAACTGTAGGTGACGATGGTCGCTATACGGTGAAATTAAGCAGCGCAATTACGGATAATAACGTTGTCCAAGTGACTGCGACAGATGCCGCTGGCAATAGCTCAAAGAGCACGCAAGTCATTGGAACAAAGGACACGATTGCTCCTTCCGCGCCGACATTGACGACTGTGTATGATGATCGCGAGACGACAAAGCTCACCATTAAACAGGGGGAGAGCACTCAAGATTCAACCCCAAGTTTTGAAGGCAAAGGTGAGGCAAATGCCACGATCACCATTTATAAAAATGGCGTCGCAGTGGCAACGGTCAAAGCAGATACCAGTGGAAAATGGTTGTATACACCAGAATCTGACTTAGCGGCAGGTAAGTATAGCTATAGTTTTACCCAAACGGATCTAGCTGGAAATACCAGTGCCAAAAGCTCAGCATTTGATTTTACCGTCGAAGCGATGACAGTTGCCAAAGTGAGTTTATTCTTGATCTCAGAAGAACAGGCTTCGAATGAATTACATGATCAAGCATCGCAGTTAGTAGATGATAATACTGTGTTTGATGTACTTGCGCAGCACAGTGTGTCGGGCTTTGGCTTAAACGAAATAAGCTCTTTTATTTCTGATGATCAAATCGATTTGAACAGCTTATTGAACAATCAAGAGCCAAACAATGCTCTTGATGTAATATCAGATGATTCATCTTATTTAAATGCGTCCATCAATACGGTATCGGGTGGGACAGCAGTTTCGAATGCAGCGTTCCAAACAGCATGGGGCACATTAGATCCTTTAGATCAATCCTTAAATGTGCTACCACTCTATTAATTATTAATACATCCATTCATGAATATAGCGATAAAAAAGCACTCGGATGAGTGCTTTTTTATTTAAGATTTTTTCATATTGAAATATAAAAGGCCGCCAGTGATCATCGCACCAAATGTTGCAAGCAGCATATCTTTATGCGCATCCCAAATATCACCTTGTTGCCCATTGTAATTTTCAGCGTCCTCTGGTGATAAGCCAATGGCAATCAGCCATTCGATCCATTCATAAAATAAACTGGTCGCCATGACGAATTGTACGACCAATAAAAAGAGTGTTCCGGCTTTTAACTGCGGTAGCCAGATTTGAAATATGCGATAAAAGAACGGGTAGAGCAGCAAACCATAGGCAAGATGTACAAGCCGATCATACATATTCCGGGTCCATCCCATGCTTTGGTCAAGGTTGAAACCGAGGAGAGCTTGTGTCCATTCAGAATAAGGCACATAAGAATATAAATAATGGGCACCAATGACATGAATCAGTAAAAAGCCAAGATACAGACAAACTGTTGTGAAAGTTAGCCCTATTTTATAGAGGAAAACGAGCAACACGATCAGCATAAACGCTGTGCCGATTTGATGGAGGATATACGCTTCCATTTCTAAAGGTTGGATACTGGCGATCACAATGGCAAGCGTTAATAACGCAAAAGCTAAGATGTGCTTAAGTTTTAATTTGAAATCAATCATGAAAAGGCAAAGCTCAAAATTTTTATCGGTGTGCAGTGGTTATAATTCGCGGCAAGTATAGCCATAATGCGATGAAAAGTGTTAGTTAGACGGCGCTAGAATTTGTGCATTATTTTTTCAAATGTCTTTAGTTTGCGGCTGGGGATAAGTATTTTTAAAAAGATTGTATTAAACTCAGATGAATATCGATGTTTAAGTATTTGGAAGTAACTATGGTCGTTGTTGAGGCATTTATTGCGACTCAAAATTGTTATTTTAACTATGAGTTTGAAGAACTTAATTCAACAGATGATTTTCCAGAAGAGCTCTCTGTGTCTTTGCGCGGCATGATGTTTCGGCATGAGATTCAATATCCCGATGCCACATATTATGTTTATTATTCAGATGTTTTAACAGGCTGTGAATTACAACGGATGAAAGATGATTGGGCGAAATATTGCCCTGCAGAATAAAATTACTTCTAAATTTTCTCTCTCCTTGTATAAGAGGGTTTGGAGGTGGAAATTCTCATCCTCTTGCGGAGCATGCTCTTCATCCCAAAGGGAGTAGGAGTATATAGGTGGAAACAAAAAACGAGGCATGATGCCTCGTTTTTTTGATCTATCTAAAATCAGATTTTAGAAATAAGATCTTTAATGTTTGCTGCTTGAGTCGATGCATTACCTGTATAAGTCGCAGGTGTCATTTCTGCAAGGCGTGCACGGTCAGCAGCAGGAACAGCTTCAAGCTCATTACCATTTACGAAATCAACCATCATTTCGCGAGTCATTGCTTGACCACGAGTGAGGGCTTTAAGTTTTTCGTATGGTTTTTCAACTGCATAACGACGCATAACAGTTTGAATTGGTTCAGCAAGCACTTCTTGAGCATGGTCGAGGTCTTCTAGAATACGTTGAGCATTCAACTCAAGTTTGCCAATACCTTTAGAACAAGCTTCAAATGCAATCAAGCTTTGTGCAAAACCAACACCCATGTTACGAAGCACAGTTGAGTCAGTTAAGTCACGCTGCCAACGAGATACAGGAAGTTTTTCACCAAGGTGAGCCAATACCGCATTCGCAATACCCAAGTTACCTTCAGAGTTTTCGAAGTCAATTGGATTAACTTTATGTGGCATTGTTGAAGAACCAACTTCGCCTTCTTTCAAACGTTGTTTGAAGAAACCAAGTGAGATATAGCCCCAAACGTCACGGTTAAAGTCGATCAAAATCGTATTGAAACGACGTAGCGCATCAAAAAGTTCCGCCATGTAGTCATGTGGTTCGATTTGAGTGGTGTACGGGTTAAATTTTAAGCCTAAAGATTCAACAAATGCTTGTGAATGCGCAGGCCAGTTAATTTCAGGGTAAGCAGAGTAGTGCGCGTTGTAGTTACCTACAGCACCGTTAATTTTACCTAAAAGTTCAACTTGTTTGAATTGTTTGATTTGACGTGCAAGGCGGTAAGCCACGTTCGCCATTTCTTTACCCAAAGTTGTTGGGCTTGCAGTTTGACCATGTGTACGAGACAACATTGGTTGTTCAGCGTGTTGTTCAGCCAAAGCAACGATTGAATCGATGATTTGCTGCATAGCTGCAACTAAAACTTCACGGCCATTTTTAAGCATTAAAGCATGAGACAAGTTGTTGATGTCTTCAGATGTACATGCGAAGTGAATGAATTCGCCTGCATTTTTAAGCTCATCGATATGTGCGATTTGCTCTTTTAAGAAGTACTCAACGGCTTTTACGTCATGGTTTGTTGTACGTTCAATTTCTTTAATGCGGTTTGCATTGTCTTCAGAGAAGTTCGCAACAATTGCATCAAGCGCAGCGTTAGTTTCAGCACTGAACGCTGGAACTTCAGTGATTTCAGGACGGTTTGCAAGCGCTTGTAACCAACGCACTTCAACAGTCACACGAGCATGGATTAAACCAAACTCAGAGAGGAAGGGACGTAGAGCATCACATTTGCTTGCGTAACGTCCATCTAATGGAGAAAGTGCGGTTAAAGCGTTCATAGCGATTCCTTAAATTTTGGAATTAAACGTAAAACAAAAAGCCCGTACTGCATCAGTTAAACCACCTGATACTGTAAACGGGCAAGATCTTGAATATCTTGTAGTAGCTTGCGCTTACTGAAAATCATACCCCATGAGCTACCGCCGAGCTGACGCCACAAGTGAGCCATTTGTAAGCCTGTGAATAATGTCGCGCGAATGCGATTGGTATGAGAGGTGTCTTTAAATGCTTCGGCATTACCACGAACCATAATACGTGGATTAATTTGGCCAGCAGTTTCAATATAGGTTTGCGCTAAATTGGCAATGATACTTGGATGTAAATAATTATTATCGAAAAAGGAAAGCTGTCTTAGGATTTTTTGTTGGGATTGTTCAATGATTTCGACAAATTGGGGATTGCTGTAGACTTTCTTTTCTAACTGCAATAACGCCATCGCATACGTCATGGGTAGCTTGGTATTGGCAAGTTTAGGAAGTCTAGATTTGGGAGATGTATTGAAGGGTTGAGTAATGCTACTTTCTAAGGTCTTTAAACCCAGTGAAATATCCGCCAAACCACTAAAAAAATCGAGCGTCTGACTAGACTGATTCGACTTGGGACGGATATTTAAACTGGCTTTAATGAGATGTTCAAAATAAAAGTTACCGCTTTCTCCGATACTCTGTTGCCCAGTCAATGCAGTCATATGAGTCAGCTGTGTTGCTTGAAATACAGCAGCTAACGCCAATGCACGATTTTGGCGAGTATTCAGAGTCTGAGGCTGTTGAAACGGTAACTCTGTCATCCGAAACAATCCTTATACAATAAAATCCGGTTTAGGCGCATTGGTATGATGAATCACACCGCCACCTAAACAAACTTCACCGGTGTAGAACACCACACTTTGACCCGGTGTAACAGCACGTTGTGGCTCATCGAATTCGACACGCACACCATTTGGCGCTGTAGAGTCTTTAAATAATGTACAGTCTTGGTCAGGCTGACGATAACGAGTTTTCGCTGTGCAGCGGAAGCCTGTTTCAGGAATCTCTTGTTCACCAGCCACCCAATCAATCGCTTCAGACCATAAAATGGTGCTTTGCATGAGTGGATGTTCATGACCTTGACCAACGACTAGGCGATTACCTTCGATATCTTTATGCAGTACAAACCAAGCGCCTTCTTCAGCACCTTTTAGACCACCAAGACCGATGCCACCACGTTGGCCGAGCGTATAGTACATTAAGCCGTGATGTTCACCAACCTCTTTACCCGTGTCTAAGACGATTTTTCCGGGTTGAGCAGGTAAATATTGCTTTAAGAAGTCATTAAATCGACGTTCGCCAATAAAGCAGATGCCAGTAGAGTCTTTTTTCTTCGCAGTGGCTAAACCAAGTTCTTCAGCGATTTTACGCACTTGTGGTTTTTCAATTTCACCTACAGGGAACAAAGTTTTGTTAATTTCACGACCATGCACTGCATGTAGGAAATAGGTTTGGTCTTTATTGTTGTCTAGGCCACGTAGTAGAGGTGCATACTCTTCACCACGTGAATTTTTTAGCGTTTCACCACGGCGGCAATAATGGCCTGTCGCAATAAAGTCAGCACCTAAGTTCACAGCATGGTCTAGAAATGCACGGAATTTAATTTCTTTATTGCAGAGAATATCTGGGTTTGGTGTACGACCTGCGGCATATTCTTCTAAGAAATGCTCAAAGACACGGTCCCAATATTCCATCGCAAAGTTTGCGGTATGAAGTTTGATACCAATTTTGTCACAAACAGCTTGAGCATCGGCAAGATCTTCCATTGCCGTACAGTATTCCGTGCCGTCATCTTCTTCCCAGTTTTTCATGAAAAGACCTTCAACTTGATAACCTTGTTGAAGTAAAAGTGCTGCAGATACAGAAGAATCTACACCACCAGACATACCGACGATGACACGTTGTTGCATAGGATTAAGCATCCAAATTTGAAATTAAGGGAGAATTTTGGTGCTCGTAAATGAGCGATAAAGGAAATTTTTGACCTGAAAGAGCATCTTGTACAGCTTTGATGACTAATGGACTGCGCGCACGGGCAGACTCAATGAGTTCATCAAGCGTCATCCATACTGCACCGACAATACCTGTGTCTAACTGTGCATCGGAATGGTACTGAATGTCTTTAGCTAAGAAACAGAAACGGAAATAAGTACGATCAGGGAACATCGGGGGAGTATAAGTATACATGCCTAGGAGGTTCATGATTTCTACATCGTGACCTGTTTCTTCCATGGTTTCTCGAATGGCTGCTTCAATAATGGTTTCGCCAGCTTCGACATGACCTGCAGGTTGATTAAATACAGTATGGGTCACACCTTCTGTATGTTCTTCAACAAATAGGAATTTTCCGTCTTTTTCAACGACTGTCGCAACAGTGACGTGAGCAGTCCAAGCGGTCATAGAAAAGCACCATGGGGTAAAAACGCTATTCTACAAAATTTAGGGAGCGGTGGCTATGATGGGAGGTGAATTCTTTGGAGAGAGATATTTTTTAGCGTAGATATTTATGGAACACTGTTTCATAAATGGGGTTGGAAACAATGAATCATAAAAAGCCCTGAACAGTTGATATAGGCTTTTTTTGTAATATGGATATGATTAATATTAAAAAATAATTAGGGTCTGTTGACATTTGTTGATTAAAAAAATAGCGAGATAGTAAAATTAAATCGCCAAACCCAATTTTACACTCGCTATGCCTCGAACAATGCTAAATGATCAACACTGGTCCAAGTTACTTGCTATTTTCCGTCACTTTAATATTTATCTCAAATTAAATTTACGGAATTTTATTGAAGCGATTTTATTTCGAATTAGAACAGGCTGTCCTTGGCGTGATTTACCTCAAGAGTTTGGTAAATCAAATTCTATTTTTAAGAAATATAATCGATGGTCTAAAAATAGTAAGTTTATGAATATTTTTAAATTATTCAGCCAGCATGCTGATAAAGAGTGGATTTTTATCGATGGGAGCCATGTACGAGCGCATCAACATTCAGCCGGTATTAAGAATCAAAGTATTTCCAAAAGTATTGGTGGTAATAGTTCAAAAATACATTTAGCAATCGATTCAAATGGTAATCCTATTGAATTTATTATTTCAGATGGAACTTCACATGATATTAAGGTTGCACCTGATCTTGTATCAAAATTAGATTTAACAGAGTCAGAAATGCTATGTGCAGATAAAGGCTATGATTCAGAAAGTTTCAAAAAGAAAATTAGAGAAAGTAATACGAAAGCAAACATTCCTCGAAGATCAAATGCCAAATCTAGCAATGATGATATGGACTGGTATATGTATAAAATCAGACATTTAGTTGAAAATGCGTTTTGTAGATTAAAACAATTTAGAGGAATTGCCACAAGATACGATAAGCTAAAACGTAACTATCAAAGCGCTGTTGCTTTAGCTTGTATATTTATATGGTTGCCTCTTTAGCTCAATTTATCGGCTGTAAATGTCAACACACCCTAATACATGCACTATTTCAATTGTTACTTTCAATTGCCATTTCATAAGAACCCTGAAATTGGAACTTCATTGTTTCATCTGTAGTCGAGTTAATGAATTTTTCCATTTGTTCTTTATACTCACCATGTCCTGATTTATACATAGCTAATAAATATCCCCATTTAGCATACGGATAGGCTGGATCATCTTTGGGGATAGTCTTTAATTCATTCCTTATACCTTCTGCTACTTTACTCTGACAAGATCGCAGGTCATTTTGCGGATATTTCAAAATTTGCATTAGTTCACAGTGCTTAAATAATTTAGCTTGAGTTGGTCTCTCATTGAGTTGTTTCTTATTTAATTCATAAGCCTCTTGATACATGTCTAAAGAGAGATAAATATTCATTTCTATTTTTTCTCGCTCATTTTGAGCTTGGATTTTTTTTACATCTAATAAAATATTTTTTAATTTTTCTTTAGATTTAGGGTTATGAATGTCTATATCATTCATTAATGTTCTGTATTTTTGGATGATAATATCATCTGATAGGGATATTTTTTGTTCTTCTACAACTTCATTTTTCTTTGGAATCTCTTGTGCATTAGAGCATCCAGTTATAGTGAAAACTGTACTAAAAAGAATAGTTAAAATTAGATATTTTTTCATGAAATACGTCTAGCAGCCGAAGTTAATGTGAATGTATGTGTTGTAAATCTTGGATTTGGATAAATTATTCCGCCATCTAATTTGGCTTCATATCCCATTTGCATTTCAACTTTAATTAAAGATGAAGTTTTCTTGATTAAACTGATTTTTTACAAATTTTTTTATTACAGACTTCATTTTCTATTTTTAAGTTTTTTTCTAATAAATTTAGAACACTTGCATTTCTCTAAATATTTTCATTAGTTGCTACAATAGCAAGTAATGCTAGACCTACCTGAGTTTTCATTTTTTTACATAAAAATCTTATGCAAAATCTATTTTATTTATAATTCCCCGACACCTTCACATAATTCTGCGCTGAATAAGGCAAGAACGCTTTTTCTTTATCTGTTAAAGGTCGAACTTTCTTAACGGGACTGCCCACATATAAATAACCACTTTCTAGAACCTTATTAGGTGGAACCAGTGAACCAGCACCAATCATCACATCATCTTCAACAATTACATCATCTAAAATAATCGTACCTATACCCACCAAAACACGATTACCAATAGTACAGCCATGCAATTTTACATGATGACCAATTGTGACATCTTCACCAATAATCAGTGGAGAACCCTCAGGCTTATCGGCTTTTTTATGACTCACATGCAACATTGAGTGATCTTGCACATTAGAGTTTTTACCAATACGAATATGGTTTACATCACCACGAATCACAGCAAATGGCCAAACAGAGACATTTTCAGCCAATACAACATCGCCAATCACCACTGACATTTCATCGATATAGCAAGAGTCAGCAATACGTGGAACATTGTCTAAATAAGGGCGAATGTTTTGGCTCATAGGAAAGTCATCTACAGGTTTTTAGGCAGTATAAAATAAAAAAGCACCTAGACCGAAATCTAGATGCTTTCACTTTAGTCTTAATATCGAGTTTTTATCAAACTTAGAATAAGTTGCTAAAGAATTGTTTGATGTGATCAATCATTTTTGCAAAGAAACCAGCTTCTTCAACATTTTGTAGAGCTACAAGTGGTTTTTCAGCAATGACTTTGCCATTAAGCGTTGCAACGTATTTACCAACCACTTGACCTTGTTTTAAAGGAGCAGTCAATTTAGGTTGAACAACCAATTGAGTTTTAATGGCGTTCGCTTCGCCTTTAGGCATCGTCACGTTAAAGTTTTCAGCTAGACCTACTTGAACTTGATTGTCTTTACCGTACCAAACTTTTGCTTTTGCAAGCACTTGTTTAGCAGGTTGAACTTTTACAGTTTCAAAGTTTGCATAACCCCAAGCTAAAATTTCACGTGTTTGAGATGCACGCTCGTTCATGCTTGGCGCGCCAAAGATCACTGAAATTAAACGTAAAGGACCACGTTTAGCTGAAGTCGTTAAGCAATAGCCCGCTTCTTCAGTATGACCAGTTTTTAAACCATCTACACTTGGGTCAGTATAAAGCAGGGCATTACGGTTGCCTTGCTTAATGCCATTGAACGTAAATTCTTTTTCAGAATAGATCGGATAGTATTTTGAACTGTCATGAATGATATGTTGCGCTAGAGTCGCCATATCTTTGGCAGTCGAGAAATGACCTTCAGCTGGCATACCTGTCGCATTGATGAATTGAGTATTCACCATGCCAATACGTTTCGCTTCTTGGTTCATCATGTGGGCAAAGGTGCCTTCATTGCCAGCAATATGTTCTGCCATAGCTTTAGAAGCATCGTTACCCGACTGAATGATAATGCCACGTAACATTTCTAATGCAGTTGCAGTACCGTTGAGCGGAACGTACATACATGACTCAGTGCTGCTGCCGCGACACCAAGCCGACTCATTCATACGTACTTTTTCATTTTCAGTTAGTTCACCGCTTAATAACTTTTGCTCAATGATGTAACTGGTCATCATTTTTGTCATTGAAGCAGGAGCTAATTTTTCGTTTTCATTTTTAGAAGCAAGGATTTGCCCTGTCTCATAGTCCATCAGCACATAAGATTTATTATTTAATTCAGGTGGTGCAGAAAGGACAGTTGCCGCGAATGAAAAACTAGGTGCAAGTAGTAATGCGGCAAGGGCGGTTTTTCGGGTCATTCTGGGTGGTTCCAATAACTTAGGTATAAGCACAAAGAGCCTAGCATTTTAGGACAAAGCTAGGCGGACTGCTATGGGGTGCAAGCGCTTATTTTAAAAGTATTGTAACCAATTGGTATTATTTGCTGTAAGCAGTCAATTCTTTGCAAATCGCACCATTTTTCTTATCGCCAGCTTTCTTCGCATCAGACTGCGCTTCTTTTAAAGCGTCTTTAAAACTTTTCTGTTTGCTGAGTTGCTGTAAAGCATTTACTGGGTTCTTTTCATTCGGCATATATTCTTTAGCTAATTTTGCATAACCCGCTTCAAACTTTGGTTGATCTTTGTCATTCACCAATTTTGGGCAGACTTCAGATAGTACATAGATAGCTGCAAGTTCTTGACTGGTCACTTGAGGTGTAGGGGTAACTTCAATTTTTTCATCTGCGGCATGTGCAGACATGGTAGTGAAAGCAAAAGTAGAAAGGCTAAGGGCACAAAGAGATTTTACAAAGGAGTTTTTCATTTAAATAACCTAAAAGATATCAAATAGCTAAAATTTATTTGCCTAGCTTAATCGTATTTCTGGTAGAGATCAGTAGAAAATTGTATTGAAGCTGTTTAGAAATCAATACATTGTGAAAGAAAAAAGGATGAGGCTATAAGGCTTCATCCTTTTTTTGGCAGGTGATGCAATAAGGACTAACCTATTTAGAGGACGTCCAAAGTTCAATGATCAATTAACCTTCATAACTTAAAACGTCATCACAAACTGATTTTTGCTCAGCTTTATCAGTTTCTTTAGCAGCTTGACGCGCTTCTTCAAGAACTGATTTATATTCGCTGTCAGACTGTAATTTTTCTAATGTCATTGATTTATCAGAATAATCAGCAAGATATGTTTTAGTGAGTGCTTGAATGTTGGCATCAAATTTTGCATTTTGACCAATAATCGCAGGGCATACTTCTAACATGACTTGTGCAGATGCAATATCTTCTTTTACGATGGTATTGGCTTCTTCTTGAGTGAAGTCATTGTCTGCGACCACAGTTTGAGTCATGCAAGCTGCTAGAGCAAAGCTCAATAAACCACGAAGTGCTACGGTTTTATTCATTTTGTACACACACATTTATGCTGGATGTTGAAATGTAAATATATATAATTATTCATATATTTCAATAAAATGTTCTTGCGAGTCATTTTTAATTTTTTAGTAATGGAAATTTAGTTGTGAATATTTTAATTGCCAATGATGATGGCGTTTTTGCTCCCGGTATCCAAGCTTTAGCACATGCATTGCGTCCTCTCGGTCGTGTGGTGATTGTGGCGCCTGAAAGCGAACGCAGCGGTTTTTCAAGTGCTTTAACTTTAGATCGACCATTACGACCTGTCGAAATTGCACCGAATATGTGGGCGGTAAATGGTACACCTGCGGACTGTGTGTATTTATCAATGAATGGTCTGTTTGATTTTGAATTTGATCTGGTGGTGAGTGGAATCAATAGTGGCGCAAATCTGGGTGATGATGTGCTGTATTCAGGGACAGTGGGTGCGGCATTTGAAGGCCGTTTAATGAAACAACCTGCGCTAGCCGTCTCTTTGGCTGGGCCAAATGTGCGTAGTTATAATAACCCAGAAGATTATGCAGTCGCCGCGCAATGGGTGCATGATTTTATTGCCAATGGACTACCTGCGCTACCTGCACGACATATTTTTAATATTAATATTCCAGATGTTGCTGAACTTCAAGGCACCAAAGTGACCTATCAAGGAAGACGTTTACAGTCCAAACCGATTACCAGTCATGTAGACCCGCGTGGTCGTCAAGTCTATTGGATTGGATTGGCAGGCGAGGCAGTGGCAGAGCCTAAGAAAGGCTTAACCGATATCGAGTCAGATTTCTTTGCCGTGGCAAATGGTTATGTCAGTGTAACGCCTATACAAATGGATGCTACAAACTATGAGATTTTGAATAACTTACACGCAGAGTTATCTAAAATTTAAGTATTAGTGTTATAACTTTGTGAAAATGGTTATGCCGCAACTTTTTTAGAGTGGATTTTTGCTAATCTTAGCCCATTCATAATGACTATATTTGAATTATTAGTGAGGAAGATGATGTCCCTGGTGTCACAATATCGCGTTATTACCGCTCCTGCAGCATTATTTAAGACCCTTGTTTTATCTGCTGCTGTGGTTACAACTTTGGTCATGACTGGCTGTGCGTCAAAACCACAAATTAATAATGCGACCCGTTATGCGACTGCTCCGGATTATTATACAGTTCGTTCGGGAGATACTTTAAGTGGCATCGCAGCTCGCTATGGCTTGAGCTATGTCAGCATCGCAGAAATGAACGATATTGCCCAGCCTTATCGCATCTATGTTGGACAATCCATTCGCCTTAAAAATAGTGGCTCTCGTCGTACGACGTCTACACAAGCCATGACTCAAGCGGCACCAATTCAACGCCAAACGATTGCAATGCCAACGCAAACAGCGCCCGTGACTCAAGCTTCAACCACACCATCGACAGTGACTCGAACTACAGTTCCAACGCCTGTGGTCAGTTCTTCAAGTTTACGTTGGGTGAGTCCAGTATCGCGTCCTACGGTATTACAAGGCTATAACTTAGCATCGAATGTGAAAGGAACACGTTACGTAGGTAATACAGGTGATCCTATTTTTGCAGCAGCTGATGGTCAAGTGGTCTATGCCGCCGATGGTCTTAAAGAGTACGGCAATTTAATTTTGGTGAAGCATATTAATGGCTATATCACTGCATATGCACATAACAGTAAAATGAATGTCAAAAGTGGCGATACTGTGAAAGCAGGGCAGCAAATTGGTGAGATGGGTTCATCGGGTACCAACCGCACGATGCTTGAGTTCCAAGTGCGTTTAGATGGTAAACCAATCAATCCAACTTCAGTTTTACCAAATAATTAAATATATAATGCAAAAGCAAAATATCCCCGTATAATACAATGAGTTGCTTTTATCGAAAGATGAAGCTTCTCATAAGTTTATGAGGGAAATTTATGTTAGATCAACTTCGAGCAATGGGTGTCTTTGCTTGCGTTGTGGAAAAAAATTCGTTTAGCGGTGCTGCTCGTGAGTTAGGTATTACCACGAGTGCCGTGAGTCAGCAAATCCGCTCACTAGAGCAGGATATGGAAGTCATTCTTTTACATCGTTCAACACGTAAGTTAAGTTTGACAGAAGCTGGACAAGCTTTTTTTCATAGTTGCCAAGAGATGCTATCTGCCGCAGAGCGCGGCAAAATTCGTATCAATGAACTTCGTGACGACTTAGTCGGTGAATTACGTATTGCATCGACACCAGAAATTTGTGCGAATCATGTGATTCCTGCATTGTCACATTGGATGTCGGCACATCGCGGTTTATCCGTTCATCTAGAAGCAGATAATCAATATATCGACTTAATTGATGGCCGCATTGATATTGCGTTACGAATGAGTTCAAAAATTGATGATCAACAGTTTCATGTGGTGCCATTGGCACATGTTGAACAAGTTCTCGTTGCAGCACCAAGCTATATCAACCAAACCAGTTTAATTACACGACCAGAAGATTTACAAAATCATGATATGGTTCAAATAAATTTGGTTAAAAACTTTCAGCATTTTGCATTTGAAAATGCAGTGACTAAAGAGCAGGTTGCATTGGATGTGCACTCCCGATTTACAACAAATAATGTATTTGCTGCAAAAGCAATGTGTCAACAAGGACATGGCATTGCAAGAATATTATATCTAGATACGCAAAAAGACTTATTAAACGGTTCTCTTGTTGAAGTTTTACCAGAATGGCGTTTACCATCATTTACTCTATATGCGGTGATGTCTAAACGTGATCAACAGCCTACTAAAATTCATCGTTGCCTAGATGCATTAAAATTGTATTTCAGTCAATTACCAGGCGGACGTGTATACCAAGAAGCCTCATAAAAACAAAAAAATTTGAAGAAGATATAAAAAAAGCCGCAATTAGCGGCTTTTTTTACTTTCGGCACATATTACGCTAGAAAGTTATTCACCATTTTAACAATGCGTTCAATCAAGATATCCGCTTGTTTTTTATTGATGTTCAGCGTAGGTAATAAACGAATCACAGAGCCTGCTGTTACGTTAATAATCAAGTGATGCTCATCACGTGCAATATTCACAAGTTCGCCACATGCTTTAGGTAATTCAATGCCGACCATTAAACCAAAACCACGAACAGTCACGTTTTGCTCTGCAAGTTGCTCTGTGAATTGCTCAACAAGATACGCACCCATATTTGCAGCATTTTCAACAAGGTTTTCTTTTTGAATGGTATCAATCACGGTATAAACCACACGTGAACCTAATGCTGTACCGCTATAAGTTGAACCGTGGTTACCCGCTGTTAAAACGCCAACACCACGACCTTGAGTCATGACTGCGCCGATAGGGAAGCCATTACCCAGACCTTTAGCTGTAGTTAGCACATCAGGAACAATATTAGTGTGTTGATACGCAAAGTATTTACCTGTACGACCATTACCTGTTTGCACTTCATCAAGCATCATTAACCAGTTGTGCTGATTACAGATTTGACGAATTTCTTCTAGGTAGCTAAAACCCTGAGGTGCAGTATTTACACCACCTTCACCTTGGATCGGCTCAACCAAAATCGCTACGATGTCAGGGTGGTGAATCGCCGCTTCCTCAATCGCTTCGATATCACCGAAAGGTACACGGATAAAACCTTCAACCAATGGGCCAAAGCCTTCTTGAACTTTTTTGTTACCTGTTGCAGATAAGGTTGCCATGGTACGACCATGGAAAGAATGATCAGCAACGATAATTTTTGGTGTTGCGACACCTTGCATATGACCAAATTTACGTGCAATTTTGATTGCACCTTCATTTGATTCTGCACCACTATTTGAGAAGAAAACTTCTTCCATACCCGCAACTTCAGCTAATTTTTGCGCAGCAGCCGTTTGCCAAGGCACTTCAAATAAGTTACTGGTATGAATGAGGGTCGCTGCCTGTTCAGCAATTGCAGCTGTAATTGCAGGATGTGAGTGACCTAAACCACAAACAGCTATCCCTGTCAGTGCGTCTAAGTATTCTGTGCCATCTGCGGTATACAGGTGAGCACCTTGACCTCGGACAAAGCTGATCGGTTGGCGGCCAAATACTGGCATCAAGTGCGATGGTTGATCAGTTTGTACTGGGGCAAGGGTAATGTTATTCATGACTAACTCTAATTTGTCAGGTGATTGAAATAATATAGAGGAGACGCCATATATATATGAGCATCAAGAGGTCTATATAAGCAAAATATGACTCACTTGAAAAGCTGAAATGTAAATAAAACGTGAAATATTGCTTTAGTCATATTGTTTTACTCAGTTTTGGGTATAATGCGAAGCAGATTTATTGAGGATATATCAATGACTGAACAAGCACGCGATACAGAAGCGTTAATTCGTGACCAAATTGCTAAACACGCAGTTCTACTTTACATGAAAGGCACTCCACAGTTTCCACAGTGTGGTTTCTCTGCGCGTGCAGTAGAAGCGCTCAGTCAAATTGGTCGTCCATTTGCTTATGTAAATATTCTTGAAAATCAAGATATTCGCGCAACTCTTCCACAAATTGCAAACTGGCCGACTTTCCCACAATTATGGATCAATGGTGAATTGATCGGTGGTAGTGACATTATGCTTGATATGTTCCAAAAAGGTGAATTACAACCTTTAGTTGAACAATATAGCCCAGCTCCGGAAGCTTAATTGGATGTGTATTTGATGATTTTAATCATTGGATACAGATAAAAAATAGCGCCTTTAAGGCGCTTTTTTTATGACTTAATTATCTAAAAAGTCTGGGGTTATGCGTTTTTCCACCATTTCAAAGGCATTTAAAGTGCAATGAATGGTGGAAAAATCAACAAATGAATAATCTAATCGAACATTTATGACGGATTGTCTTCAGTCGGACTTTCTTCAATGACTTGCTCATTTTCAGCAGTACTGTCTTGAGCTTCAGACTTCTTTGCCTTTTTATCTTTGTCCTTTTTTGACTTCTTCTTTTTTTTCTTTTTCTTTGGCTCTTCTTCCTCAAACTCAGCACCATCTTCAATCGCTTGCCAGTATTCAAGTTGCTCCATGACAGCAGCGTAGATTGAGCCTTTGCTATAACGACCTTTTTTATCAAGAGTGCCTACTGGACGCGCCATCAAAATTTCTAGAGCTTGGTCAATGGTATCTATAGCGTGAATATGGAATTGACCTTGTTGCACAGCTTCAATCACATCTTTGCGTAACATCAAGTGCTGCATATTTTGGCGTGGAATAATCACACCTTGCTTGCCTGTTAACCCTTGTAATTTACATGCATCATAGAAGCCTTCAATCTTGGCATTTACACCCCCAATCGGTTGAACTTGACCCAATTGGTTCATTGAGCCAGTGATTGCCCATGATTGATCGATCGGTAATTGGCTAATAGCGGAAATCAGTGCTGAAAGCTCTGCAACAGTTGCGCTGTCGCCATCTACTTGGCCATAGCTTTGCTCAAAGGCAAGGGCAGCAGAAAAATGTAAAATTTGTTCACGACCAAAGTGTGCCTTTAAGAAACTCGACATCAGCAGGACGCCTTTGGCATGCAGAGAACCACCGAGTTCTACACTACGCTCGATATCTAAAATATCGCCGCCACCTTGATAAACCGAAGCCGTTAAACGTGACGGTAAACCAAATTCAACATCAGCATATTGAATCACAGAGAGGGCGTTAATCTGCCCGAATCGATGACCTTTGGTTTCGATTAACTGTGTACCGCGAGTGAGATCTTGCCAATATAATTCACGTAAGTAGCCTAGACGGTATTTACGATGATCAAGAGCGGTGTTGATATGTGTTTCTGTCACCATTTTATCGCCAGCAAGTGCTGCATGATGATGTGCTTCACGAATCAAATCACCTAAGGTGAGGGCATGTAATGACAAAGAGCTTTGATCTTCAGCTTGACGACTTGAATCAGTTAACAGTGCAGCAAGTGCTGTACGGTCAAACGGCAGAAGTTTGTCTGTTTGCACATAATCAGCAATTAGCTGCATATATGCCTGCTCATTAATGTCATTACGTTGTAATGTATCGGTAAAATCGGCACGAATTTTAAAGACACTGCCCAGTTCTGGTTCGAGTTCTAAAATATCGTAATAAATATCAGGTTCAGCAAGCAGGATCACTTTGATATTTAAATCAATAGCTTCAGGCTCAATCGAAATACTGCCTGTCAATGTAAGCATATGTTCAAGTGAAGACAGCTTTAAATGTCCTGATTTTAATGCACGTTTTAGACCTTGCCATGCATAAGGCTGTTCTAAAAGTTGTTCAGCTTCCAAGATGAGGAATCCACCATTGGCCTTATGTAATGCACCGGGACGGATTAAGGTAAAGTCTGTGGTGATGGTACCGTTTTGAGTTAGTTGTTCAACATGACCTAACAAATTGTAATGGGTAGGGAAATCTTCAAAAATGACGGGCGCACCAGCATTAGGTTTGTGTGTGGCAATGATGTTTGCTTGGTAGCGAGATGGCACGCGGTTAAATAGGCCAGGTGTAAAGTCATCTTCTTCTTGCTCAAGCACAAACTCAACATTTTGAATGATGTCATCTGCATATTGCTTCAGATAATCTTCCAAGCCTTCAACCATGCTAAATTTATTTTGAATTACATCAATACGCGGCATGACGACTTGTTTAGCAATTTCACGGTTTAAAACCTGAACTTTATCGCGTGCGTCATCTTCAAGATCACCAAGATGTAGACCAAGACGTTCAAGTTTTTTATCCATATAACGGACGTTTGACGCAATTTCAGCACGTTGTTTGCTGCTTAAAGCATTGATGTCTTCTTTCGACATTTCTTGGTATTTGTTATCGACCAAATGCATCGGAACGAAACAATGATCATCATCCTGAGAAATCAGTTTAAGATCGAGCTCTTCACCTTCTCGGGTTAATTCAACTAAAGCAAGATGTTGTTCATCACCAGCATGTTGGCGAATCATTTCAATGCGATTGTGATAGGTTTCTGCGGTGAAGCGACGTTCAAGCTGTTTTAATATAGTTTGCCAACTTTGATGTAATAACGTTTGGAATTTTGTCGCTTGACCAGAAGGAAGTTTCAGCGCAATCGGTTCACGCGGAAACTTGAAATTATTGACATACACCCAGTCTGAAGGCGTTGGCATATTTTTAGCGTGTTGTTGTAATAAGCGCTTAATCATGGTGCGCTTACCTAAGCCTGCGGTACCTACAGCAAAAATGTTATAGCCTGAATAGGGTAATGCAATGCCAGCCTCGACCGAAGCTCGGGCACGATCTTGTCCTAAAAAGTCATTAAGTGGTTTGATCCGCTTGGTAGACGTTGGTATTTTTTTGAGTTCAGGTGTATGCGTCAGCTGAAGCGGCTGCAACTGGGTTTTAGTTAAAGTATTCTGTATTTCGGGTTGATCAAAAGCGCTCTTTAGTGTCGTTACTGTTTCTGCTAAGTTTTTTGTGTTGGTTTCATTAATGGTGGTTGATAAAGAAGAGTGAATTTGTTCAAGTCGCTGGGTCACTGTTGAATCCAAAAAACTAAAGAATAGAGATATGTAATTAAGGTATACAGGTTTAATGCCAAAGATCAAGCAACAGCATGCGAAATATCGATAAAATAAAACAATGATTTCATAAATGTTGTTGAAACCGTTGTCATTAAGCGCTTGAATAGCAACATTCGATTTTGACAAAAATAACTGAGTCATGACAACACAAGCTTCAGGATGGAAATCTGCTTTTACTGCATTTTTAGACCGACGTGCGCTGATTATGCTTTTTCTTGGCTTTTCGGCCGGTATTCCAATTTTACTGATCTTTTCCAGTTTATCGCTTTGGTTAGGTGAAGCAGGAATTGATAAAAGTGCAGTAACTTTTTTTAGTTGGGCTGCACTTGGCTATTCGTTTAAGTTTGTTTGGGCACCCTTAATTGATGAGTTGCCTGTACCATTTTTAACCAAACAACTCGGACGTCGCCGTGCATGGTTGTTGATCGCTCAGGTTCTCATTATCTGTGCAATTTGTATCATGGCATTTTCAGACCCAGCTTTAGGGCAAAGCTATATTTACCAAATGGCTGCTGGAGCCGTATTACTTGGTTTTTCTGCTGCAACGCAAGACATTGTGATTGATGCGTATCGTATTGAGTTGGCAGAAACTGAAATGCAGACCGTTTTAGCTTCGACCTATAATGCAGGTTATCGTATCGGCATGATCGTGGCAGGTGCAGGGGCGTTATTTTTGGCTGCATATTTAGGCACGGCCAAAGGTAACTATATTTATGAAGCTTGGAAATATACTTACCTTGCAATGGCTGCTGTAATGGTTATCGGTATTATCACAACTTTATCGATACGTGAGCCGCAAGTTGACCGTGTACAAAAGCATTATAAACGGACCGACTATTATCGTTTAGTCGCTGTATTCTTTGCTGCGGTGGTTGCCTTTGTCTTGAGTTATATCTATTCAGGTGTAGCGGTTGAAAGCTTGAAAGAGCAGTGGCAAATTTCAGACTCATTCGCCTTGTTCTGTTTAGAGGCTGTACGCTTTATTGGTTCAGCTGTGGTTGCTTTTGGTGTCGGTTCTGTTTTAGTGAAATCGGGTGCTGTAAATAAGCAGATGGCATTTGAAACTTGGGTTAATCCAGTTGCAGATTTCTTTAAGCGTTATGGTCTAAAACTGGCTTTAGTGTTGTTGTTACTTATTGGTTTTTACCGTATTTCCGATATTATCGCCGGCGTCATTTCTAATGTGTTTTATCAAGATTTAAACTTCACCAAAGAGCAGATTGCCGAAGCTGTAAAAGTCTATGGTGTGATATTTAGCTTGGTTGGTGGCTTCCTTGGCGGTTTGCTAGCGCAGCGCATGAACATTATGAAATTGATGTTTGTTGGTGCAATTTTAGCAAGTTCAACAAACTTGATTTTTATCGGTCTGGTCAAATCAGGTCAGCCATTGAGTGATGTCACTGTCAATGTAGCAGGGCAGCAATATACAGCGACGCCGGATGATACGGGTGCTTGGGCAGTTCAAATTCCAAAAGCAGTCTTGGCTGCAGATCAAAATATTAAAGTCAGTGCGGATTATCAGTCTAAGAATCAACATCCAATACAGGTGAGTTTGCCGTATCTGAATAATGCTTTTGCAAACTCAGCAATGATGTTGTTGCCAGTGACTTCAGATAACACGATTTCAGCTCAAGAGACTGCAAATAGTATCGTGGTCCGTGGACAATACTTGGCAGGCGAGTTAAAAGAAAGTCAAAAAATTCAAATTATTTTGGATGCTAAACCATTCGACGCGAAGCTTGATAAAACTGGTGTTTTTAGTGCTGCAATTCCAGGTCAAGCGCTCGAAACAGCAAAGCAAAAAACATTAACGGCTCAACTACTAGAAAATGATGTGGTGAAAAAGAGTGTCGATTTAGCATATCAAGTGAATACATCGGCCAATATGGCGGGTGTGCTTGGTGTTGATATTCAACCGATTAACTTAGCAAGTGCTGAACAGAATGTGGACATCAAAGGTAAGGTCATTAAGCCTTATAGTTCGCTGTGGCTGTATTTTGCGATTATTGTTGATAACTTGGCTTCTGGTCTTGCTGGTGCGGCATTTATTGCATTTTTATCGAGCTTAACCAGTGTTTCTTTCACAGCTGTTCAATATGCCATCTTTAGTTCATTAATGACCTTAACCCCTAAAATTTTAGGCGGTTACTCAGGTACGATTGTGACCAATATCGGTTATCCAAACTTTTTCTTGATGACAACTCTAATTGGTATTCCGATTTTAATTTTAGTGGTTTGGGTCGCCAAACTATTGAGAGAACATGAACAGAAATCCAGTTCATAATTCAATTTAACTTAAAAAAAGCCTATTCAGTTTGAGTGGGCTTTTTTATTCTAAGCTGTTGAATAGCCTAAGCAGGTCTACGGTTTTGGACAAGGATATTTGAAATAAGGCGGTATATGTGCTCTAGACTTAAATTGAACTTTGCATGTTAAATCCCTATAGTATTCAAACATAATGATAGATTTAGGAAACTCGATTATGCGCATGCTGCATACCATGTTACGTGTAGGCAATTTAGAGCGTTCATTGGCGTTCTATACTGAAGTACTCGGTATGACTTTGCTTCGTAAGCGTGATTATGAAGAAGGTCGTTTTACTTTGGCATTTGTGGGCTATGGTGATGAAGAAAATCATACCGTACTCGAGTTAACGCATAACTGGGATACGGAGAGTTATGAATTGGGTAACGCTTATGGCCATATTGCTATTGCAGTAGATGATGCCTACAAGGCTTGTGAAGAAATTAAAGCACGTGGCGGAAACGTGGTACGTGAAGCAGGACCAATGAAAGGTGGTGTGACCGTCATTGCCTTTGTTGAAGATCCCGATGGCTATAAAATTGAGTTGATCCAACAAGACTCAAATGCACGAAATAATTAATGTGCAATCATTAATATAAAGTCATCTGTAATTCTGAATATTCTTATTTATAAATTTTTTTGCGTTGAGCTCACTATCAACGTTTAAAATAATGAATATATCGGAGAAAAGCTGGCTTTATTTATATGGCCCAGTAAGATGAAATTTACTCAATGGTAAATTTAGCTTATTGGGCATTTTTGTGCCGATGAGCTTTAAAGGGAAATTTGTACAGGATGTTGTTATGCTAAAAATGTTGGCTTTGGATCGTTTTACCATTCTACTTTTTGTAATGGTCATACTTGCGACTTTTTTGCCTGTTAGTGGTCAAGCTGCAGAAATCTTTGGCTATATTACCACGGCTGCAATTGCCATTTTATTTTTCCTCCATGGTGCAAAGTTATCTCGTGAGGCTGTGGTTGAAGGCATTATGCATTGGAAGTTACATGCTTTAGTTTTTGCTTTTACCTTTGCATTATTTCCATTATTGGGTTTAATGGCGAAACCAATTCTCGTGCCGATGTTAGGGCAAGAGTTGTATTGGGGCTTTTTGTTTATGTGCTTTTTACCTTCGACAGTACAGTCTTCTATTGCATTTACTTCGGTAGCACAGGGTAATGTTGCTGGCGCAGTCTGTAGTGCATCATTTTCAAATATTATTGGGATGTTTATTACCCCAGTGATGGTGGCCTATTTTATTCTCGGTCAGTCACAACATAACTACGATCCGACGGCATCTATTATCCAAATTACCCTGTTATTACTGATTCCCTTCATTTTAGGGCAGCTCCTCCGTCCTTGGGTGTTTCCTTATATGAAGAAAATGCCAAAAATTGTGAAGGTATTTGATCAGGGCTCAATTTTGATGGTGGTCTATGGCGCATTCAGCAGTGCGGTGGTGGCAGGGCTATGGCATCATGTGAGTGGTATGACTTTATTCCTGTTGATTGTGGCGTGCTCTGTCTTGTTAACAATCATTATGTTATTGGCGCTATATGTACCACGTTGGTTGGGCTTTAGCCGAGCTGATCAAAAGACGATTTTCTTTTGTGGTTCTAAAAAAACCTTGGCGAGCGGCGTGCCCATGGCACAAATTTTATTTATTGGGCAGCCGATGGGGATGATAGTTTTACCGATTATGATCTTTCACCAAATTCAGTTGATGGTCTGTGGTGTGATTGCCAACCTTTGGGCAAAACAAAGCCGTGGGCAAGAATAGGGCGAGATGAATAGGTCCTTTTAAAATACCTTATATAGATAAAAAAAATCATGAAAATTAAAAAAGGCATCTTCATTTTATTCTTGGGTATGAACACAGTCGTTCATGCTCAAGAGGATTTATCCGTAAATAGTAACCGTGATGTCATTGAAAAAATGCCGCTCATCAGCCTGCAGCCCATGTTGGATTTTTGTCGTGATCGACAACCACAGATGAATACGGAATTAGATCAGGCTTATCAAGCTGCCAAGCTAAAATTAATTGCTGCGGTTCAGGCTGTCCGTTTTAATGGTGTAGAGCCATTAAAGGCAAAAGATGTTGATCAGCCCGTCGATGCACAATTTAAACAGCAGGTTCAAAGTATGTTAGAGGGCATGAGCAGATCATTACAGTCAGTAAATGCTACGACGTTTTGTCCTGCATTTATTGAAAAATTAGACCATTTTGATCAAGCCCAATTTCAGCGTACAGTCGAATTACAATATCAGAAATATTTAGAGCAAGCTCAACCTAAAGAGTAGAGCGATTCAGCCTTGAATATCTATTTATTAACAATAAAAAATCAGCTATAATTTGCCCCAACTTGTTGTGCTTAGCTCTGACGGTATCCGTCTCGGTGGGCCAAAAGAATGGTCTGTTATGGTGTTGGTCTGCTTTTTTAAGCCTTCCTTGTAGTGATGCAAGAGTGATCAATTGCGATGACAGCTAAACCTTCTTAAATCTTAGGAGTAATCGACGATGCGCGCCGATATTCACCCAAAATATGAAACTTTAGTTGCTACATGTTCATGCGGTAACGTAATTGAAACTCGTTCAGCTCTTGGTAAAGAAACTATTTACCTAGACGTATGTTCTGCTTGCCACCCATTCTACACTGGTAAACAGAAAAGCGTTGACACTGGCGGTCGTATCGACAAATTCAAACAACGTTTTGCTGGTATGTCACGTTCTATCAAACGTTAATATCCAAAACGAAAAACGGGCTTTATGCCCGTTTTTTTGTGCCGATAAAAAAGATAAACCTTAAATCGGCAATGTTCAGAACCTTATTGGTCCTGAACATCGATGAGATGGTCGAGTTTCTTCTGGAAATAATCGCCTTGAATAAAGCGAGCTTCGACATTCCAAGCATTGGCAAATAGTGTCATGTCATTTAATTCACGTAACATGATTTCAACAGTTTTGATTTCATGATAAGTGGTAATTTTTTCTTGGAGCTCTTGGCACGACTTATCGTTTGCAAGCATTTTGGTCAAACTTGAATCTAATGTTAAGCAGTGAACATCCATTTGGCGTAATAATGATTCACTAAACATCGAATGACCAAAATTGCGTAAAGCCAGTTCGGCACCATTTTTACGAAGTTCTACAAATGCTTTTTGAGCGGCATCGATATTGAGCTGAATGTCTTCTTCGGCAAATTGTAAAATCAGTGGATTTTTCAATTTACTACGAATAATCGTAATTAGTTTCGAAATAAACTCAGGGAAGGTGCGGTCGTTATATAGCACTTCTTTGTTCAGGTTAACGATTAATTTAGCTTCAGGGAACTGAGTGATGAAGTTGTGTAGTTGTTTACACGATTCAACTAAGATCCAACGATCCAATTTAATGGAAAGCTCAGAGTCTTCAGCCAATTCACGTAGTTGGGCGATATCTTTCCATTTATTTTCAAAAATAAAGCCGCTGGTTACTTCATAAGTATAAAGATGTGAATCTTCTTTATCATACAGTTGCTGATATTTAAGATGAATTTCACCGCGTTCTAAGCAGTTGCGAAGGGCCTTGATAACAGGAGCTTCATCACTAACGACAATCGGCGCAATTTGTGCTTCTGGTGTACCGAAATCTAAACTTGGTATGTCAATTTCTAATGGAATCGTTAAATCGATTTCAGGTGCTTGTTGGTTGGTTGGTAGCGCAGTATTAAAGGCTTTCGCAATAAAGGTATCAAAATGTGCTTCATCACGAATATCGCTGTCTAAAACACTGTATCCTATGCGTAAATTTAATGGATAAGTTTCATTGTTTACACTGAGTAATTGAGGTTTGCTCAGGGTGTTAAGACCAATCAACTTAGAATCAAGTTTGAGCTGATTATCCGCTTGGAATAAGGCAACGATTGCACCATTATCTAAACTAAATAATGGAGCATGAGTCTGATCTTTCAAGAAGTCTTTAATATTGGTGAAATAGCTCTTATAGGTATTCCAATCTTTTTGAAAAATCGCATCAGAACAAGAAGCCAATGTAAATAGAACCAATGCATTTACATTAGCAGGTTGCTGGCCAATGGTGCGGTTGAGTTGTTGAAATGCTTTTGGTTTTTGTGGGCTAGCTTCAACTGGAGCGTTGCTTACAGCATTGCTGCTTTGACTGCCAATTTCAATTGCGAGCTGTAAAGCATCTTCTTCAGCCGCGGCAATAAATTCGAGTTTTAGTGGGTTTTGCCCAGCCACTGCGATATTTTGCGAAACAAGATCAAAACGTCCTAAATCGAGCTGTCCTTGGCTGATTTTTTTAAAGCGTTGTTTAAAGTCGTTGAGGTCAGTAGGTTGTAATAGATCGAGTAAAGGCAGACCAATTACATCATCTTCATTCTTTAGACCAAACAAAGTGAGATATTCAGCATTGGCTTGAATATGAATGCCTTCTTGAATCACGGCAACCGCTTTACGACTATCTTCAACTAAAGACTGGGTTTGGATTTGAGCTGTTTCGAGCTCTTCCATTAAATGTTGCTGCGATTGTTGTAGGCGACTAAAGGATAAAGCACGGATTAAACCAAAATAGAAACTCTCAGGTTCAGCAATATCGACAATGTCATAAATCCCTTTTTTGACTAAACTTGCATATTGTTCTGCTTGATAGTCTTCGGGTTTAAGTAAAATAATCGGTAAATTCGGTTGGCTCGATAGTTGAACTAAACTTAAAGCTTGTTCATATTTTAAATCATAAGCACGTCCAAAAATGATCAAGTCCCAATTGAGATTCAGCTGTTTTTCGAAATTTTGTAAATCATCAAGTAATATGGCATGAACTTGATGTTCGCTGTCTGTCAATAAATCACGTATCTGGTTAAAACGTATTTGATTATCATCAATAATGAGTAATCGAGTTTCCGTACGTTTTAGTTTTTTGGATAGTAATGGATTTCTCACTTTAATGCTTCCCATAAGTCGTTATTTTTGATCTCATTGCTCTGTTTCGCAATATAGTCTTTAACGACATTTTCTTGCTCTTCATTCAATAATTCATATTCAAAGCGAATAAAGCTTTGTGTCACCAACTGCGCTTTGGTGAGATAGACTTTGATATCTTCTTTGCCTAAGCGAAGGTGGATCGTTTGTTTCTCTCGGAAGAGATTTGCCCCAGGTAAAATTAAGGTCGTAGACACTTGATCAAGTTGTGTGGTCTGTACCAATAAAGCAGGTTGATGATTTGTTGTATTGCGGTCGGTACGAATATGGGCTGAACATGGATACAAATCTTGAGCCAGTACTTCGAGACCCAATTCCAAACTTTTTTCAGTCGATTGTTTGATCCAACGAACAACACCGCCACGCCATTGGCTTTGAGCATTTTCTTGGATCAAAATAAATTCGCCGGTTTTTAAATTGGCTGGGGTAGGGCCAGTCCATTTAATGCGATAACCATTCACACTAATATCTAATACGTCAGCAGTATGAATCCGTTTTGCTTCACGATCTAGCGCTTTCGCATTAGTCATGCCTGTTGGCATATTTGAATCATGCGAATTGACAAAAGAGGCTTCATTGTGGAATTGATAATTGCCTTCCAAATCTAAAGTTTCGTGGAAGTTTTTACCTTTAGAGAGATAGAAATGCGCCACCATTAAGCTAAAGCAAATATTAATTTGCGCAGAATATTCATAACGTTCATGACGACGTTCAGTGTTGTTGGTCAAAATATTATGAATATGGAAATATAGCGCTGGAGTTAAAAATAACTTTTCATTTTTAGATAAATAATTGGCATTTCTAGTTTGCGTTTCGGTCAAATGATCGAGCAAGTTTTGCGTTGAAATGTATACATTGGCTTGATAAGACCGATCTTGTTTTGAGTTATAAATCGGTGGGTGATCTTTTTTCGTGTCTACAACATAGCGTGAAAGCGTGGTTTCTTTCGGTAGGATTTGAACCAATTTTGCCCAGTCAAAGCTACATAAATACAAACCTTGGATTTCAGCAGGGCGAATCTGATGATTATTGAAAATATCTAATAAGATTAATTGTGCATAAGCTTGAGCAATATTTGCAATTTGATGTTGAGTACCCAGTAACTGATTGACATTACTTTGATAGAAATTGTGTTCAATGGCACATTCAATCAGTTGATGTGCCGCAATCCATTGACCTGCAGTCGGTGTGGCATACAACATATGTTGTTGATACAACAACAGTGTCAGTTGTTGCAACGCATAGTAGATTGATGCAATTCGAGCGGTTTGTAAGCTTTTTTTATGGCCGAATGAAAAAATCGAAAACTTTTGTTGATTAAGCTGCTGATTACATCGTTTGGCAATATCAATATAGATTTTGGCAAAGTGACTGCGTAAAAGCATAGCCAATTCAATGATTTGGTCATTACGATCCGTGGTAATGAGGCTTTGATTGGTAAAGTGTTTTTCTAAGCTTGTGAGCACACTTTCCATAGTCGGATGTAAAATTTGAACCAAATCAAAACGTAACATCTCTTGGCATTTCAGCTCGGAGATTTCAAGTAAGGCATTGAATAAAGCTTTAGATGAGGTACCCAATTGTAAAATTGAAATACCGTTTAACCACTCTTGCAGACCTTTAGCATTGGTCGGACAAAAGCTCAGTTTATCCAGCTTTAATTCAGTCGGATTGTAAAACGTATCTGAAGTATGCGTGGTCATCTTTATTATTTAACTCAAAAAGTTGAAGCCCCAAAAAGCGGTGTCTTGTTTTTTTCGCCCGCTATTTCCCGTACAAGTTTAGGAACCAAATAACCAGGTAGGTTCTCTAAAACTTTTTTATAAATTAAATCAATATCCTGAGCTGGTGTATCAAAATGATGAGCACCTTTTACTTTATCCAGAACATGCAAATAATATGGCATTACACCTGCGTCGAATAAGCGGTAACTCAAATCGACCAATACTTCTGCAGAATCATTAACCCCTTTTAATAAGACTGCTTGGTTCAGCACGGTGATTCCTTGTTTGACAAGCTGTTGAAGCTGGCTGCACGTGAAGTCATCTAGCTCTGATGGATGATTTGAGTGTACCACTAGAATAATGCGTAGCCTACTGTTTTTTAAAATAGAAACCAGCTCTTCATCGACACGGTTGGGGATTACGATAGGAACTCGTGAATGAATTCTCAAAAATTTAATTTGTGGCAAAGTCGATAAACGTTCAATCCACACTTGAAGTTTACGATTTGATAGTGTGAGCGGGTCTCCACCACTTAAAATCACTTCATTAATATCGGGTTGTTGTTCAATATATTGTTTAATGTTTGGCCAATCGTCATTTTTAGGCAGGTTTTCTTGGTATGGAAAATGACGGCGGAAACAATAACGGCAATGGACCGCGCAGGCACCGGTTAAAGTCAGTAAAAAACGAGACTTGTACTTATGTAATACCCCTGGCTGTTGGTTAGCCTGCTCTTCACCTAAAGGGTCGGTGACAAAACCGGCGTGTTCTTCAAGTTCCAAATGATGCGGTAGAACTTGGAGTAAAAGCGGATCAAGCGGATTACCTTTTTGCATTTTTTCGACAAAAGCGCGCGGCACACGTAGGCGAAACTCATCTGCTGCGAACTGAGCACCCGATAATAACTGATCATGCGAAAGTTCTAATACATCGAGTAATTCTTGAGGATTTGTTATCAAATCACTCAATTGGGTTTGCCAGTTTTGCTCTTGAAATAAATAGTTTATCATGCCGATTGTTTAAAAAATGCAGAAAGGTGAGTAGGGAATATTGCTGAAATTAATGCATCGAACTTTGATGTTTAAGCTGAAAAAATTCCGATAAAGCTTAGAACGGATGAAGCCTACGAAACATTTATTAAGTTTCAGTAAACAGCAATTTTACCTGTTTGTGGGCATTGTATAAACAAAGTTCTTTAATGTCTGAGTGTAAGTTAAGCAGCTTGACCCCTTTAATGGGGATTTTTTCGTTGCGACATGGTGCATTGGTCATTTAGAATACGCAATATCACATTAATGTGCATGTGGCAGCCAATGTTACAGTCAGTACTTGCTAAATGACATGTTACAGCCCATAGCATCTATAGATTAAAGTTAGTAAGTTTGGAGTGAGCCAGTCATGGCCTATTATTCTACGAATGATTTCAAGTCAGGCCTTAAGGTCATGCTTGACGGTAACCCATGTTCAATCATGGAAAACGAATACGTAAAACCAGGTAAAGGCCAAGCTTTTAACCGCGTAAAATTACGTAACCTTAAAACTGGTAAAGTTTTAGAAAAAACTTTCAAATCTGGTGATTCACTAGAAGCTGCTGACATCCAAGAAGTTGAAATGAACTACTTGTATAACGACGGTGAAATGTGGAACTTCATGGACCCAGAATCTTTCGAACAAATCGCTGCTGATAAAGTTGCTATGGGCGACGCGGCTAAATGGTTGAAAGATGACTCAAATGAACTTTGCACAATCATGTTATGGAATGGTGTTCCTTTAACTGTGAGCGCGCCAAATTTCGTTGTATTAAAAATCGTTGAAACTGATCCAGGTGTACGTGGTGATACTTCAGGCGGTGGCGGTAAACCGGCTAAGCTTGAAACTGGTGCAGTTGTACGTGTTCCATTATTCGTACAGCAAGAAGAAAGCGTTCGTGTAGACACTCGTACTGGTGACTATTTAGAACGTGCATAATGGTTTAAAAATAGACTATTATCGAAAGGGATGAAGTGATTCATCCCTTTTTTTATACCTATTGGTTTAAATTTTTATTCCAAAGTATTAGATGAAAAAGCCCATAACAGGAGTAGAGTTTCAAGGGAAGAAACAGCAGTACCTCGAACAAGAAAAATCAAGCTGATTTATTTCAACATTTATGAGGGATTGAGATGGAAAACATTCAACCGAAGTCAGGAATGGCTTCAAAGATTATCTGGCTGTTTGTAGCCATTCTAGGTGCCGTTTCATTCGGCATACTAGCACTCAGTCGAGGCGAGCATGTCAATGCAGTTTGGCTGATCCTTGCAGCAATCTGTGTGTATAGCATTGCATATCGTTTTTATAGTTTATTTATTGCCAATAAAGTCTTTGAACTGAATGAGCGACGTTTAACGCCTGCCCATCGCTTAGCTGACGGTTTGGATTATGTGCCGACCAATAAAAGCGTTCTATTTGGTCACCACTTTGCCGCGATTGCAGGTGCAGGTCCTTTAGTCGGACCGATCCTTGCTGCGCAAATGGGTTATTTGCCGGGAACAATTTGGCTCTTAGTGGGTGTTGTTCTCGCAGGTGCGGTTCAAGACTTTTTAGTCTTATTCATCTCGACGCGTCGTGATGGTCGTTCACTCGGTGAAATGGCAAAACAAGAACTTGGCTCATTTGCCGGAATCATCGTGATGCTTGGTGCACTTGGTGTGATGATCATCATTCTAGCGGTGCTGGCATTGGTAGTTGTAAAAGCGTTGACCAACAGTCCGTGGGGTGTTTTCAGTATCGCGGCCACTGTACCGATTGCGATTTTCATGGGTATCTATATGCGCTTTATCCGTCCGGGTAAAATTGCAGAAGTTTCAATCATTGGTTTTGTGCTGATGATGGCAGGGATTATCTATGGTGGCGACATTGCACAGCATCCTTATTGGGGGCCATTCTTTACACTTTCAGGTACTGAACTGACTTGGTGGCTGATCGGTTATGGTTTCGTAGCATCTGTGTTACCCGTATGGTTATTGCTTGCACCACGTGATTACCTATCGACCTTCTTGAAAATTGGTGTTATTGCAGGTTTAGCAATCGGGATCATGTTTGCTTTACCTGAAATGAAAATGCCAGCGGTAACGCATTTTATTGATGGTACAGGTCCTGTATTTGCTGGTTCAATGTTCCCATTCTTATTTATTACCATTGCCTGTGGTGCGATTTCAGGTTTCCATGCGCTCGTTTCTTCAGGAACGACACCGAAGCTTGTGAATAATGAAAAAGATATTCGCATGATCGGTTATGGCGGCATGTTGATGGAATCTTTTGTTGCGATCATGGCTTTGGTCTGTGCAACGATTCTTGAGCCTGGTGTGTATTTTGCGATTAATGCGCCAGCAGCTGTGATTGGTACAACGGTTGAGTCCGCTGCAGAAGCAGTTCGTACATTAGGCTTCGTGGTAACACCTGAAGCATTGACCTTACTTGCACAAGAAGTGGGTGAAAATTCGATTCTGTCTCGTACAGGTGGTGCACCAACGTTTGCGATTGGTATGGCGCATATCATTACGGAAATTTTTAATAACCGTTCAATGATGGCGTTCTGGTATCACTTTGCGATTTTATTCGAAGCACTCTTCATTTTAACGGCAGTTGATGCGGGTACACGTGCATGTCGTTTCATGGTGCAAGATACTGTGGGTATCGTGATTCCTGCGGTAAAAAACTCACATAACTTCTTCGGAAATCTGTTAGGTACAGCGGTGGCTGTTGCAGGTTGGGGCTTCTTCGTTTACCAAGGCGTGGTTGATCCACTCGGCGGTATTAATAGTTTATGGCCGCTATTTGGTATTGGTAACCAAATTCTTGCTGCGATGGCATTGATCTTGGGTACAGTGATTTTATTCAAGATGAAAAAACAAAAGTATGTTTGGGTGACAATTATCCCAACATTATTCTTGTTTATTACTTCAATGACCGCTGGTTGGCAGAAGATTTTCCACGAAAATCCAAAGATTGGTTTCTTGGCTCAAGCAGATCGTTTTAATGCAGCAATTGCAAAAAATGAATTGTTGGCACCTGCGAAAACCATGGCTGAAATGCATACGGTTGCATTGTCGAATCAAATCAATGCCGGTCTTTGTGCATTCTTTATGATCGTGGCATTTGTGATGTTATTTGCAGCGATTGGTGTGGTACGTCGTGCCTTGGCAAATCCAAACCCATCGGTGAATGAAGCAGAAGCGATTTACCGTGACCCAGCTGAAATTAATCCGTCAAATTCAGCACATTAATAGGGGAATATGAATGAACCTGAAGTTTGCAAAAAGTGGAAAAACGGTGATTTATAAAATCATTAAAATGACCATTATGTCGCAGAAGGATTTAATTCTGAACCCGAAAAATTGGTCACGTATTGCGACGTTGTGGCAACGTTTACAGCAAAGCTTCCGCCTGATGGTGGGTGTGCCAGATTACCAAAACTATTTGGAACATATGGCAAAACATCATCCTGATTTGGAAGCGATGGATGCAAAAAAATTTTATCGTCACTGTGTAGATGCACGTTATCCATCAGCTGGTGGTGACATGAAGAAGTGTCCTTGCTAATGCCTTGACTCGCGCTAAAAAACAAATAAAAAGCGTTCTTCGGGACGCTTTTTTTATTGCTGATTTGTGATCAGTCGAAGCGAAAACAACGCTTTTGTATACTCAATAAATATCAAGGATATCTATTTAAAGTATGGAACTGGGTATAGCTTGGAGATAAACAATGTATTTTTAAATAAAAACCTGTATGTTAGTCATTCATTTAACTTTTTTATTGGGGAATAAAAGGTGTTTTGGGGATCAGAGAAAAGCCAACAAAATAATACATCAACGCTTTTAAGTGAGCAGAGCCTTGCGCCTTTTTACCCGAAAATAAATACATTCCTCGAACAAATTAACCAAATTATTTTGGATAAAAAGCAGCAAACCAAATTGGCTTTAGCTTGTCTATTGGCAGGCGGGCATGTGCTATTTGAAGACTTACCTGGTTTAGGAAAAACGACATTATCTAGCGCCTTGTCACATTTGGCGGGTTTAAAGTTTCAACGGATTCAATTTACCAATGACATGCTGGCCAGTGATGTGATTGGGGTAAACATGTTTAATCAAAAAGAACA
The DNA here is from genome assembly GCF_015218525.1 of Acinetobacter sp. YH12138. Lineage (NCBI taxonomy): Bacteria > Pseudomonadati > Pseudomonadota > Gammaproteobacteria > Moraxellales > Moraxellaceae > Acinetobacter > Acinetobacter sp. YH12138. The sequence continues at coordinate 1,241,970 of NZ_CP048670.1, forward strand.
TCATTTTGAGTTTAAATCTGGGCCAATTTTTACCCAAATATTATTGGCAGATGAAATCAACCGTTGTAGTCCAAAGACCCAAAGTGCTTTATTAGAAGCCATGGAAGAGGGTTATGTGACGGTCGATGGTGTACGATATGCTTTGCCTCAACCATTTTGGGTGATTGCGACACAAAACCCTTTATTTCAAAGTGGTACTTATGCTTTGCCTGAGTCCCAGCTAGACCGGTTTTTAATGCGGTTGTCTTTAGGTTATCCATCGCGTCAGGCAGAGAAATTATTGCTTCAACAAACTTCACGCCATGATCTGATTGCAGTATTAGCAAATATTTTTAACGAAGCCGAAATTTTACAACTACAAGGCTTTGTCGAGCAGATACATCTGAGTGATCGTTTAATGGATTACATTTTGGATCTTGCTGCTGAAACACGTAAAGGGAGACATGGTCTTTCTACGCGTGGTGTTTTAGCCTTAAAGAAAGCTGCGCAAGCCTATGCGCTGATTGATCAGCGAAATTATGTGAATCCTGACGATGTGCAAGCGGTGTTTACAGCGGTAGTGTCTCATCGAATTGGGCTGTCAGATCTTGAAGCCTTTAAGCTTTTAGAACAAGTTTCGATTCAATAAAGGAGTTGAACCTTGGCTTCAATGTGGCAGCAATGGATTGAACGTCGATTTAAAATTGATCAGCATAAACAGCTGACCCAAAAAGACGTCTTGATCTTTATCTATCAGCAAGGCTACTTGTATTTGGTGTTAATTTTCATCACCTTTATTGCAGGTGTGAATTATGCCAATAACTTGATTTTAGGATTTTGCTTTTTAATTAGCGCCGTATTGTGTATTAGTTTCTATATTACTTTTAAACAGCTTCATGCATTGCAGATTCAAATAAATGTTGTTGATACACCGCAAGTAGGTGAATTGCTCTCGGTCGAAATTTACTTCAAACAAGAGAGCGAGCAGGCGCGATATTTGTGGATTAAAACTGAAAATCAGCTACATAAATTATTGTTCAATACGCAACAGCATTGCTTTCAATTAAATTTTACAACCAGCCAACGCGGTGTTTTTCAGATTCCACCTATACAAATTTATAGTGTTTATCCCTTTGGTTTGGTTCGGGCCTGGACGTATTTGTACGTACAGCAACCAGTGTGGGTTGCACCTCAAGCCAGTTGGCATTCCGTTGAAAATAAGCAACAACAGCAAAACTTTGAACCTGATCTTGATGAATTTCGCGAATTACGGAGTTTTCAGACGGGGGATTCACTTCATGCGGTGTCTTGGAAACAAGCAGCACGAGGACAAGGTTTATATGTGAAAGTCTTTGAACAATATGAAGATCTAAAGAAATTGGAGATTCATTATCACCATATGCCAACTCAAAGTCATGAAGAAAAACTTAGCCTTATGATGGGTTTGGTCGAGCAGGCTGAGCAAAATCACGATCAATATGCACTGTATTTACCTAATTCTGAGTTGTCCTCAGGCAATGGGCCACTGCATTTTTCCGAAGCTAAACGGTTATTGGCGCAGGCTTGATTTATGATTGAAAATACCATAAGCCGCTCCATACTACTCACTTTAGCTTTGGTGCTCATTGCGCAAATGCTTTATATACCAGTGGTGACATCATTAGTATTTTTAGTCATTTGGCTTATTTTATTACACAATACCCGCGCCAGTAAAAAACCATTTTCTAAAATTTTAACCTATGTGCTGACATTGATAGCTTTATTCAGCATTTACATAAGCCATAAAACCTTTATTGGTGTTGATGCAGGGGTTACAGTACTTAGTACATTTTTATTTGCTAAATCTTTAGAAACAAAAACACGTCGTGATGTAATTATTCTATTTAACTTTGCGATGTTTGTGATTGCCAGTAGCTTTCTGTTTAGCCAGTCTTTCGCCATGGCACTGGTTATTTTATTGGCACTGTTGAGCTGTTTTATTGGATTATACCGTTTACAGACCGTTGGTTTTAGCCAAAACTCAGGCGGTGAAGTACAAGCGATTAAACAAGATATTGGGCATGTGGGAAAATTTATTGCCTTAGCTGTTCCATTTTTTATTTTACTGTTTCTCTTTTTTCCACGCCTACCACCGCTATGGCACATTCCTATTCCTGAAAATAAAGCCACAACAGGAATCAGTGACAGCATGTCTCCTGGCGATATTGCTGAGTTATCACAGTCGAGTAGCTTGGCATTTCGTATAATCGGAGATATTCAAGCCTTGCCACCACGTACAGAGCTGTATTGGCGGGCGATGGCTTTAGATGAATATGATGGTTCTAAATGGACAAGTCATTTTTTTAACCAGAACGTTATACAGCTGAATCCAGCCGATTTAAAACCCAAGCGGACATTGAATTATCAATATTTGGCTGCCGACCCAACTGTGATGTGGATTATGTCGTTGGAGCAATCCGTTCCCAATGAAGCACGTTTTGCTTTAGGTCAAGATGGTCGAATTACACCCTACCGATTAACAGCACGTACAGAGCCGATTCAACTGAAATGGTTAGGAAATGCAGAGCCGCCACAAATAAAAAATGTGGCTCTACTTGAAAAATTAAACACTCGCTATGTTGAACACTTGGATGTTCAATCACAACGATTGGCCCAAACTTTATGGCAGCGAAGTCGTCAAAATCCTGAGCGTTATATTGCCGAAGTTTTGCAATGGTATAAACAAAATCGCTTTGCATATACTTTAAGCCCAGGTGTATTGGGGCAAAATCGGATAGATGATTTTTTATTTGGATCAAGACAGGGCTTTTGCGAACATTTTGCTTCAAGTTTTGCAATGTTGATGCGCTATGTTGGCGTACCATCGCGTATTGTCGTGGGATATCAAGGGGGGCAATTAGCACCAGATGGGAAAAGTTGGGAGGTTCGTCAGCTCGATGCACATGCGTGGACAGAGGTTTATGTCAATCAACATTGGCGTCGTATTGATCCGACGGCCATGATCGCACCGCAGCGTATCGATGGGGGGATGCAGGATTATATGGAACAAGATCGGACAATTTTTGGGAGTCAGCAGTCGACTTGGGCCTATCAACAATTTTCGATGTTGAATAAAGTCCGTGTATGGAGTGATTATGCGAGTTACCAATGGCAGAGTAAAGTGGTGGGTTACAATGCAGAATCACAGCAACAATGGTTTAAAAAGCTCGGGGTAAATTCTGCTTATGCAGGTGGTTTAATTCTTATATTGAGTATTGGTGGAGTTGTTGCATTATATTTTATATGGATTTTGTGGAAAAAAAGAAAAAGCCTAAGCTCTCTGGAAAGAGAAATTGCCAAGTTTGCTAAGAATATACCCTTGAGCCAGCAAAAATTGACTTCTGAAAGTTTTCGGCATTGGTTACAACGTTTGGCTGAAAATGTACCTGAACATGAAAGACGTTCATTTGAACAATCCATCAAGTTATTTGAGCAGGAAATTTATGTAGGTACCGCGCTAAGTTCTCATGATATTCAATATTTTAAGGCTTTGCTTAAAACTTGTACGCAAAGTTTAAAAAAGTCAGAAAAGGGCTTGTCATAAAAAATAAAAATGAATATGATTCTACGCATTCTAGGTTTATAGCTCAGTTGGTTAGAGCGCTACGTTGACATCGTAGAGGTCACCAGTTCGAATCTGGTTAAACCTACCAAATTCAAAAAGCAGAATCAAAATGATTCTGCTTTTTTTTATCTGAAATTATTAGGGTCTGTTGACATTTACTGTTCATAATTAACCCTATAAAGGTAGCCATAAAAATATACAGGCTAAAGCAACAGAACTTTGATAATTCCTTTTGAGCTTGTCATATCGAGTAGCTATTCCTCTAAATTGCTTTAATCTACAAAACATATTTTCAACTAAATGCCTGATTTTATATAAATACCAGTCCATATGGTCATTGTTCGATTTGCTATTCGTTTTCCTTGGTATATTCGCTTTAGTCCTTGTTTTCCTGATCTGTTCACGCAGTGATTCTGAATCATAGCCTTTATCTGCGCATACCACTTTTGTCTCTTTTAAATCTAATATTGATATTAAATCAGGTGCAACTTTAACATCATGTATGGTTCCATCGATAATCATGAAATCAATAGGATTGCCATGTGCATCAACAATCAAATGTATTTTTGAGGAGTTTCCTCCTACACTTTTAGAAATAGATTGATTCGCTATGCCGGCAGAATGTTGATGAGCACGTACATGAGAGCCATCAATAAAAATCCACTCCATATCGGGGCATGAGGCTAGTAATTTAAATAATCTAAGTAACTTACCGCTGCTTGACCAACGATTAAAACGTTTGAAAATAGAGTTTGAATGACTAAAACAAGAAGGAATATCTCGCCACGGACAGCCTGTTCTAATTCTATAGAGAATAGCTTCAATAAAATTGCGTAAATTTGAGCTGTGGTGAATGGATAAATTACGCAGAATAACTTTCAACTTTTGCCAGTGTTGATCTGTCAGCATGGTACGAGGCATAGCGAATAGTAAATTAGGTTTGGCGATTTGATTTTACTACTTCGCTATTTTTTAAGCTAAAAGTGTCAACACACCCTAATTAAAGTGTTATTAAGACTATAGTTGAATCAAATCTACTTATATGTAAGGTGTTATTCGCAATCGTTTTCAATCGTATTTGGCTTGAATAGATTCATATGGATTGAGTCGTAAAATAATCATGAGATGGAATTGGGTGTAAATGCATCTATGTGCAAATACATCAATTTGGATATTGGTTGTTTAAGTGATTAAGCCAAACTTCTTTGGCTCAAATATCTGCATTTATGACTATATATAGTAGTGCTTGATACAATGTGTGCTTTAGCGGATTGTTTGAAACAAAAGAGCCGCATTCTATGCGGCTTTTAATTGAACAAATAAATTATGCATCTTCAGTTTCTAAAATTTCGAAGTCATGGGTAATTTCTACACCACCATCCATCAGCATTTTACTAGCAGAACAGTATTTTTCAGCAGAAAGTTCAACCGCTTTTGCAACTTGCTTTTCCTTCACGCCATGACCAGTGACTACAAAGTGCAAATGAATTTTAGTGAATACAGCAGGAATAGTGTCGGCACGTTCTGCATTTAATTCACAACGAACATCAGTAATGTCTTGGCGTGCTTTCTTTAAAATCGTCACAATATCGAAAGATGCACAACCACCAAGTCCTGTTAAAATCAGTTCCATTGGGCGCGGACCACGGTTTTCACCGCCATATTCTTGTGATCCATCCATCATAACAGTGTGACCACTTTGAGTTTTTGCTTCAAAAGCAACATTCTCTAGCCAATGAACACTAGTTTGCATTGCAAGTCCCTAAAAAAAGCTATAAATTTACGCAGTACCTGTACACTAACATAAATTGAGTTGATAAGGAATTTCAACTCTTACGTGTGACAAGTTCACTTTAGGTCTTGTGCGATCTATAAATTATCCATATTCGGAAACTGTTAGCATGACTTCAAACTTTTCACAACTTAGCACAGATGCGCTATCTCCGGGGCAGTTACCTGAGTCGGTGAAGGCATTATTAAAACGTGCATATATTAATCGTTACCCAAAACGTACAACAATCATTGATGCGGGCTCAGAATCTAAATCTTTGTATTTAATTCTTAAGGGTTCAGTATCTATCATTTTACGCGAAGATGATGAGCGTGAAATTGTGGTTGCGTACTTAAATGCGGGTGACTTTTTTGGGGAAATGGGTCTATTCGAAGCAAATGCACAGCGTACTGCAGAAGTGCGTACGCGAGATGTATGTGAAATTGCTGAGATTACCTATGAAAACTTTCATGAATTAAGTAAACAATACCCAGACTTAAGTTATGCGGTATTTGCACAGCTTGTACGCCGTCTTAAAAATACGACGCGTAAAGTAACTGACCTTGCGTTTATTGACGTATCAGGTCGAATTGCACGTTGCTTAATTGATTTATCTTCACAACCAGAGGCAATGATTTTGCCGAATGGTCGTCAGATTCGTATTACTCGTCAAGAGATTGGTCGTATCGTGGGTTGTTCCCGTGAAATGGTTGGTCGTGTTCTAAAAACACTTGAAGAGCAAGGCATGATCGAAACTGATGGTAAAGCGATTCTAATTTTTGATGCATCGCTTGAAGAGAAAAGCCAATTGGCTTCTGACGATTTCGACGACGAAGAATAATCAGTCTTCCGAATCTAAAAAAAGCAAACTCAGGGGTTTGCTTTTTTTATGTCCATTCATTTCTCACTATTATAGCGGAAGCAACCTTTCTCACATTTTTTGACAAATAAACAGAAAATTATGATTTAAACAAAGCCGATATCTTATGTAAGCTACTTCGTGACTTATATATTGATATTTAAAATAAAGAGGGAATTTGCGGCATGCAATTTAAACCATTGGCACATACAGGCATATTAGTTCCAGAAATTTGTTTAGGCACCATGACGTTTGGTGAACAAAACACCCATGCAGAAGCTTTCGAGCAACTGGATTATGCTTTAGAGCGTGGTCTTAACTTTTGGGATACTGCAGAAATGTATCCTGTCCCGCCGAAACCTGAAACCCAAGGTTCGACTGAAACTATTATAGGTAACTGGATTGCAGCTCGCGGTGGCCGCGATAAAATAATCTTAGCTTCAAAAATTGCAGGACCGTCACAAGGCGGTAGTCATATTCGTGACGGGCAAACTAAATTTATTGCTTCGGAAATTGAGTCTGCACTGGATCATTCTCTTCAGCGCTTACAAACAGATTATCTTGACTTATACCAGTTGCATTGGCCGCAACGTCCAACCAACTTTTTCGGTAAATTGGGTTATGGCAATGCCGAAGCAAACAGTACGCAAACTATTACCAATTTAGAAGAAACATTAGTTGCTTTAAGTCATGAGGTGAAAAAAGGTCGAATTCGCTCAATTGGACTATCTAATGAAACGCCATGGGGAACGTTGAAATTCCTACAACTTGCAGAAAAGCATGGTTTAGAAAAAATTGTCAGTGTGCAAAATCCATATAGTTTGTTGAATCGTACTTATGAAATCGGTTTATCTGAAATTGCACACTACGAAGGCGTGGGCTTATTGGCATATTCACCTTTAGCATTTGGTTATCTAACAGGTAAATTCCGTCATGGTGCACGTCCTGCCAATGCTCGAGTGACACTATTTTCACGCTTTAGCCGCTATTCAAATGCGGAGAGTGAATGGGCAACAGAACAATATGCACAATTGGCTGAACAGCATGGTTTAACGTTGACACAGTTAGCACTTGCATTTATTAAGCAGCAATTCTTTGTCACCAGTACAATTATTGGTGCGACGAATCTAGATCAGTTGAAAGAAAATATTGATGCGTTTGATGTGAATTTATCAGAAGACATTCTAAAAGGGATTGAAGATATTCATCGCCAGCAGCCAAATCCTGCACCTTAAGCTGAACTTTTCAGTGGATTATGTAAAAGCCTGCATGTAAATGTGGGCTTTTTTGACATTTACGTGATTTAAGCTAGTGGAAAATCATTGAATTTTATTGTCAGAAAGTCAGTTGAGTTGACAAGAAAATTGCCTAAAAATACATTTGTATTTAAATAACATAATAAAGTACTAAATTCTTCAATAATTGACTTGAAAAGTATTCAATTTATACCAATATTATAATTGAGATTTATCTTTATCTTAAAATTAACTCATTGAAAAATATTTAAAAAATGTATTTGAAATTTTAAATATGACTCCCATATATGCTTCAAGTACAGAATTTGTTGTGAGGAATAACAAGAATGCGATTCGAAAAATTCACAAACCGTTTGCAGCAAGCATTATCCGATGCCCAATCTTTAGCAATGGGGAAAGACCATACAGCCATTGAAGGAATCCATATTCTTTCGACATTGCTTGAAGAGCCGTCGAACCAAAACTTGTTACAACAGGCAGGTGCTAATCTTCCTGAGTTAAAAACCAAACTTCAGCAAGCCCTACAGGATACCGCCACTATTGCGACGCCTACAGGGGACATCAACCTAAATCCTGAAGCAGTCAAGGCGCTGAATTTAGCCGACAGTTTTGCTCAAAAAGCTGGAGATGAGTTTCTTTCTACAGATTGGGTGATTCTCGGTTTAGCTGAAACGGGTAAAACCAAAACCTTATTAAATAGTGTAGGCGTAACGACAGATAAATTACGCAAAGCGATTGAACAAATACGAGGCGGTGAACAAGTCATGAGTAATAACCACGAAGATCAACGTGATTCACTCAACAAATATACCTTAGACCTCAATGCACGTGCATTAGAAGGCAAGTTAGATCCAGTTATTGGTCGTGATGAAGAGATTCGCCGTACCATTCAGGTTTTATCACGTCGTAGCAAAAACAACCCGGTATTGATTGGTGAGCCTGGTGTGGGTAAAACAGCAATCGTTGAGGGCTTAGCACAGCGTATCGTCAATGGCGAAGTTCCTGAAAGTCTGAAAGGTAAACGTGTACTTTCACTCGACCTTGGTTCATTGCTTGCAGGTGCAAAATACCGTGGTGAATTTGAAGAACGTCTCAAAGCAGTTCTAAAAGATTTAGCCAAATATGATGGCGAGATTATTCTTTTCATTGACGAACTACATACGCTTGTTGGCGCAGGTAAAGGCGATGGTGCAATGGATGCTGGTAACATGCTTAAACCTGCATTAGCGCGTGGTGAGCTACGCTGTGTAGGTGCGACAACACTTGATGAATATCGTCAATATATCGAGAAAGATGCGGCTCTAGAGCGTCGTTTCCAAAAAGTGATCGTTGATGAACCGAGTGTGGAAGATACCATTGCGATTTTACGTGGTCTAAAAGACAAATATGCAACCCATCATGGTGTGCAAATTTTAGATTCTGCGATTATTGCTGCGGCAAAAATGTCGCATCGTTACATCACAGACCGTCAGTTGCCAGACAAAGCCATTGATTTGATTGATGAAGCAGCATCACGAATTAAAATGGAAATTGACTCAAAACCTGAGCCACTTGACCGTTTAGATCGTCGCCTAATTCAATTGAAAATGCAGTTAGAAGCGGTGAAAAAAGATGCAGATTCAGTCTCAAAAGCTGAAGTTGAGCACCTAGAGAAACAAATTGCTGAAGTTCAAAAAGAATATAGTGATTTGGAAGAAGTGTGGATTGCGGAAAAACGTCTAGTTGACGGCACAAATCAGGCTCAAATTGAGCTAGATAAAGCACGTACTGCCTTTGAAAAAGCACAACGTGAAGGTGATTTAGCAGAAGCTAGCCGTTTGCAATATGGTGTTATTCCTGAGTTGCAAAAACGCTTGAATGAAGAAGAAGTTGCCGAGGTGAATGAAGAACCAAAACTGATTCGTACCAAAGTCACTGAAAATGAAATCGCTGAAGTGGTAAGTGCGGCTACAGGTATTCCTGTTGCGAAAATGCTGCAAGGTGAACGTGAAAAACTCTTACACATGGAGGAGTTCTTACATAACCGTGTAGTTGGTCAAGATGAAGCTGTTGTCGCAGTGTCGAATGCGGTGCGTCGTTCTCGTGCAGGATTATCCGATCCAAACCGCCCAAGTGGTTCATTCTTATTTCTTGGGCCTACAGGTGTAGGTAAAACTGAGTTAACCAAAGCTTTAGGTAACTTCTTATTTGACAGTGATGATGCGATTATTCGTATCGACATGTCAGAGTTTATGGAAAAGCATTCGGTGAGCCGTTTAGTGGGTGCACCTCCGGGCTATGTAGGTTATGAAGAAGGCGGTGTATTAACTGAGGCTGTACGTCGTAAACCTTATAGTGTGGTGTTGTTTGATGAGGTTGAAAAAGCTCATCCAGACGTGTTTAACATCTTGCTTCAAGTGTTGGATGATGGTCGATTAACAGACTCACAAGGCCGTGTGATTGATTTCAAAAACACCGTGATCGTGATGACCTCGAACTTAGGTTCAACCGATGTTCGTGAATTAGGTGAAAACCCGTCGAAAGACGAAGTTCGCGCTGTGGTTATGGCTGCGGTATCTGAACATTTCCGACCTGAATTTGTGAACCGTATTGATGAGTTGGTGGTTTTCCACTCTTTACAAAAAGCGCAAATTCGTGGCATTGCGGATATTCAGTTGGATCGCTTACGTTCTCGTTTGGCAGATAAAGACATGAGTCTAGCGGTTGAAGATAGTGCCTTTGAATTACTTATCGATGCTGGTTTTGACCCTGTGTATGGCGCACGTCCTCTGAAACGTGCTATCCAACAACAAGTTGAAAATACATTGGCACAGAAAATCTTATCAGGTGCTTTCCAACCGGGCGATACGATTGTCGTTCAAGCGGAAGGAGATCACCTAACTTTTGAAAAGTTAAAACTCAACTAAAAAGCACAAATCTGCTACATCCAGTTGTAAAAACAGAAACCCGGTTTAGGCCGGGTTTTTTAATTTTACGCTTGTCGTAATTTTCGTTTAAATACGTAAAGTTCATTGCATTTCATCATTTTCACCCACTAATATGACGTCCGCACACATCCAACGAGATGACTGTGTTCTGTAAAACAAAAACAATATCGCTCGTTCATCATGAATGAATGGCAACAGGAAATTATGATTATGATGGAATTTAAACTGCTTAGGCAGATCAAAAAAGAACCTTATAGTTTATATAAACGTACAGATGACATCACTGTTCAAGAACTCAAACGCATGTATGGTATTTACCAAAAGTATTATGCCAATACCCGTTATGAAATTTTTGAACGCGACTTCTTAGAAAAAACCGGTGTTTTTTTCATTATTGAACCGAAAAATAATCAAATTGTCGGATTCTCGACGGTTATGGAGCGTGACTTTATTGTTGATGGTAAAGCCCGACATGCTTTTTTCAGTGGTGATACCATTATTGAGAAAGAGTATTGGGGGAATCGTGCATTAACCCGAGCAATGTTCCGTTATATTATTAGTTTTAAATTTCGTCATCCAAGAACCCCTGTATATTGGATTTTAATCTCTAAAGGCTTTAAAACTTATCTGCTCTTAGCCAATAACTACTACAGCTACTATCCACATTATGGTGAGAAAAATGCCCATCTCAAAGACTTTGTCGAATCGTACTGTAAAGAATATTACTCAGAATACTATAACCATGAAACAGGTCTTCTGAATTTTGGCGAAGACTACCAGCCACTCAAAGCAGATGTTGCGCCAATCACCCATGAGATGCGCGAAAACAATACCAAGATTGCTTTCTTTGAAGACAAGAACCCAACGTGGGTCGATGGAACTGAACTACCGTGCATTGGTGAATTACGTTGGAGCGATTTATACCGTTATGTAAATCGATTCTTAACCAAGACCACCAGTGTGAGTAAACATGACAGCAAGTTACGTTATAAGTCTCGTACATTGCATATTGCGACAGGTTCAGACTCGAAGGTGGCCTAATGGGATTGCTTCTCACTACAGCACATCAAGTTTTGAATATTGCCTGCCGTAAAGCATTTCAACGCTATACACAGCAGGCAAATCAGCTGGAAAATGTGCAACGTAAAAAATTAAGTCATTTTTTAAAGCAGCACATTTCGCAAAATCTAAGCTATGAGCAATTTTCCAAAAAATATCCGCTTTCGCGTTATAGCAATTGGAAAAGCCAAATTGAACAATCCAGACAAAGTGGCAAAAATTGTTTGGGGCCTGAAAAAATTGTCCGTTTTCAACCGACCAGTGGGTCGAGTGAAGCAATTAAATTCATTCCCTATACTCAGGCTTTTTTAGATGAATTGGATGAAGCTATTGGGTTATGGCTCACCAATTTATACCGAACTCATCCACAACTTACAAATTCAACGCATTATTGGTCGGTTTCATGGTTGCCTGAAAGCCAGCGAAAGCTTTTAGAAAATAGTAATTTGAATGATGACAGTGCGCTGCTTAATCTGTCGAAGCGAGTGTTGAGTAAAATTACCCAGTCGGTACCGACTGAAATTGCGATGGCGAATTCAGCCGAAGATGCCATGTTTGCAACTGCGGTGTATCTCGTTGCAGATAAGCATTTAGGCATGATTTCGGTATGGAGTCCTACATTTGCTTTGCAATTGTTGGATATTATTCAAGAACATCAAGCTGAAATTGTGCAGGTCTTGAAAACTGGACAATGGCAACGTGAGGGATTGAGTTTTCTGCAAGTTCCTAAATCTTGTCAACAATGCTATCGCTTACAAGACTTGGATTTGACCCAAGCAGCGGCGTGGAAAAAACTGTGGCCTAAACTCAGTCTGGTTTCGAGTTGGGATACAGCGAGCGCAGAGCAGTGGGCAGTACAACTCCAGCAACGAATTGCAGGTGTAGCATTTGAAGGTAAAGGTTTATGGGCAACTGAAGGCGTAGTAACGATTCCATTTGCAGAGCGTTTTACCTTAAGTTATCAGTCACATTTTTATGAATTTATTTTGCAGGACAGCCAAAAAGTGGTGCCATCTTGGCAACTGAAAATAGGCGATATCGTTAGTCCTGTGATCACGACAGGTTCAGGATTAATTCGTTATGTGATTGATGATGAATTAGAAGTCACAGACTTTTATCAGCAAGTGCCATGCTTCAAATTTTTAGGTCGCAAAATGACGGTAGATTTGGTCGGAGAAAAGCTCGACCACAATGCTGCAGTTAAAGTGCTTGCAGAGTTTAAACAAGCGGATTATTTGCCGATTAGTATCTTGGGTATTGAACAATGTTCGGTTAAAAAACCACACTATATTTTACTCAGTGAAGGTAATGTAGACAAAAAACCCTCCGCTCAAGCACTAGACCGTTTGCTTAAACATAATTTTCATTATGAATTGGCACGAGATCTAGGGCAGTTGGATGAACCTGAAGTTGTACATGTACAAGATGCTTGGGACTACTACAAAACACTAGCCATGAACAATGGCATGATTGAAGGGAATATTAAGCCTGAGCCGCTTAAGAAAATGAAAACAAAAATAATTGAGTATTGAGATGGATATCGATGTGTTAGATGCACCGTTCGATGAAACGGCGCTATATCATTCAAAGAATGAGACTAAGTTTGCGGTTCGAAATGCGACTGTCGAAGATGATGAGCAACTAATGAAAATTAGTGCTGAGAGTGTGCCAAGTAATGGCATTACCTTATCTTATGAGCGTCACCCGAGTTATTTAGCTGCTAGCTATGCACAGTATAATCGACCAGATTTAAAAGTGGTTGTCCCTGTGGACGATCCATCTATCGTGATTGCGATGATGAATTTGGGGTGGCGTTATTGTTATATCAATGGTCAGCCTGACCTAATACGTTATGTTGCCGATTTAAGAATGAATCCGGCGTATCGTGGTGCCAAAGTCATGCGATTATTAATGGACTATGTCCATGATGAAATCCCCCAAGATACGATTTTTGAAAGTGTAGTTTTAAACGCCAATATTGTCGCAGCTAGTATTTTACATCATGAAAGATCAGGTTTTCCGTTGCCATTTTTTTATGATGAAATTCGAACCTTTACTGTTTCACAGGCAATGAGACCAAAAACTTTCAATCAATATCAATTTAAAATGCTGACTGCTGAACGTGTAGATGAAGCGAATGATTTCATTTTAAAAATGAAAGACCATTATAATTTTTTACCTAGCTATGATTTTAATGCGTTGGTTGATGGTCAAAATCCATTTTGGGCAGGCTTAAATCTGGACGATTTTTATTTGATTTATGATCAGCATAATCTGTTGGTTGGACTCTACGGATTATGGAATCAAAAGAGTTTCAAACAAACTCGTGTGATCGACTATTCACGTCCATTAAAGTTGATGAAGCCTTTTTATAATGCCTATGCGAGTGTGCGTGGTGTATTATCACTGCCAAAAATTCAGGGAACTTTCGATTATTTAATGCTGCATAGTCCACTATGTCATCCTGAAGATCTAGAAGTATTTGCAAGTTTGATTTTTCATGCCAAGCAACAGACCAAGCGACGTGGCAAAGAAACCTATTGCATCACTTTGGCAGAGAAGGACCCGCGTATAGGATGGATGAAAAATACCACCTCTCACGTGTTAAAAGCCAAGCACTATTTTCATAGTTTTAAAGGCAATCCATATGCCGCATTTGATCGTAAACGTATAAGTTATTTTGAAGCTGGGCGTATATAGTTGAAGTGATAGCCATCAAAAAATCAATTAAAACTGTCAAATCAATCATTTAATATTATTTTAATTGTGTACTTATGTAACTGAGTTCTTCAGTATACTGCGCAAAGAATAATCAGAATGAGAAAGACATGTCAAAATTGATGTGGGGAATTGGCAGTTTAGCGGTGCTTTCAGCAGCTGTGGTGGGAGGGAATTTATATGCAGATAAATCTCTTGCCCAATTTTATACACAGAATAATTGGTCAGCAGCTGTACAAGATGTTGATGTGAAGTACAGCAATTATCAAATGGGCTTGATGGGCGGAACGGTCGATTGGGTATTAACGCTGAAAACAGACCCGTGTAAACCCAAAGAAGTGATCGTATTGAAGGGTACCGATCAGATTCAACGTGGGTTGAAAGGTTATAACATCAACTCGAACTTTAAGATTGTTCAACAACAAAGTACGTCCGAATATGCCAAGCTTTTTGGTACGGACTTAACGGCAAAAACTTTGGTCAATTGGATTGGTCAAAGTAAAACAGATCTACAGATTCCTGCATTTAAAACGACTGCACAAGGTGCAACGGTACAAGCTGATGCCAGCCAATTGCAAATTCGGATCAGTAGTCTACCGGGGCAAGCCACTAAGGTATCTGAGCTTTCAATCCATTTACCTGTGGTTCGGTTGAGTGAAGGTCCAATGCAAACCATGGTGCAAAATTTTTCGATGAAGACCAATCAAGGTTTAAATCAGAAAAATCTCGAAAATGGTTTTGTTGAAATCCAAGCGGCTTCTATCAAACGTTTAGATCAAAAGTTCTCAGGCGGCATGCGTGGTATGCAATTGCGTTGGGAGACCGAACTAAATAAACATGATGTGGACTTTGAAGGCTACTTAAAAGCTGATGAGATGGATTTCCCAGGTTCACCGGTCACTAAAGATTTCGCACTGAATTTGGCATTGCATAAAGTTAATCTAGATAAAGTTCGTGCATTTAGTGAACTTTTGCATAAGGTGGAAAATTCATGCGATGCAGTGGGTGAATCAAGTGAAGAAATGACTCAAGCTTTCTTAGCTATCGCAAGCCAAGGTTTTGATTTTGAGTCTAAAGATAACTCGATCAGCATTGGTGGAGGTAAAGCTTCTGCAAATGTCGTGGGGAAAGTCATGCCGGGTCACCATGCTTCAATGGAGTCTTTTATTAAAATGGTGCCGAGCTTACTCGATTTTCAAGCTGACTTAAGTTTTGATAAAAATATGATGACTGCAATCATGAATAACTTTTTGCAATTACAAGGCAAAAGTTTGTCAGGACAGGAAGCTGAAGCCATGTTTGCAGGCTTTGAAACATCAGGGCAAGGCAAGCGCGATGGCAATAACATGGTCATGAGTATGCAATATAAGTTTGGTCAAAAGCTTTTTGGTCAAGCCATACAAAAGAAATAAGTAACCAGTAGTGAGTAGTTAAGTTTAAAAAATATCAAACCGTCATAGATTGGCGGTTTTTTATTTTGAGCTGCGGAATCATGATTTTCACTTTATCGGAACACAGTGGCCTAGCCATTGTTGAACAGTTGAAAAGTTGCTAGCGTCAATGGGCAACTAGCCAATCAAAACAACAATAGGAAAGACACGATGTCACACGATTATTTTTTCAGACAGAAACTTATTCATTCATCCATGCCTAAATGTTCTTGGGTAAAACACAGTCTTGTTAGTAGCATTTTTTTAATCGCTGTTCAGTCTACAGCTTTTGCGGGTACTTCAATTTCAGATCAACGTTTGTCGAATGAAACGCAAGGTAAAAAACAGTTTAGTGAAGAAACCTTAGATATTATTGAGAGTGAAGCAGCTAAACCCAAAGAAGAGCAGCAGAAAAATTCAAATCATAAATCTAATCGTAATAATAAGATCATTCAAGAGACCCAGCTCGAAGGCTCAACCATGAGTGATTATTTGCTTCAAAAGAAAAGGGCAGCGGATCAGGTCGGGTTAATACAATCTCCAGAAGTGGCACCGATTAACCGTATTGTGCTGCAAGAGCGCCACGAAAATATTCGAGTAACGTATCCAGATGGCGTTGTGGTTGAAATGAAGCACTGACGTGCTTCATTTCATAGATCAGGAATTTCTAAAGTCAAACCTTAGATTTGTGGATGAGTGATTTTCCATGCACGGTGAATTTTAGTATTACGTTTAAAGTCTAGGCCAATGGTTTCATTGCTGATTTCTTCAACGTCAAACATTGCCATGATCACATCATCCATCTCAAAACCTCGGTAGTTGTTTGAGAAGTAAAGCGTACCGTCAGTGGTTAAACGGTTCATGGCACGTTTCAGTAAAGACATATGGTCGCGTTGGACATCAAACGTACCATAGAACTTTTTAGAGTTTGAGAATGTTGGTGGGTCAATAAAGATCAGGTCATATTGCTCGTGACCTTCTTTTAACCATTCAAAACAGTCGCTAGAGAAGAACTGATGTTGTTCATCTGCATGATCTACAGTCAAACCATTCAGTACAAAGTTCTCTTTAGACCAGTTTAGGTAGGTATTTGACAAATCGACACTGGTCGTACTTGCTGCACCGCCAAGCGCCGCATGTAAGCTCGCTGTAGAGGTATAGCTGTATAAGTTTAGGAAGTGTTTGCCTTTGGCTTCTTTGGCAATGCGTAGACGCATTTGACGATGGTCAAGGAACAAACCTGTATCGAGGTAATCTGTTAAGTTCACCAAAATCTTAGCTTTGCCTTCTTGAACGATAAAACGTTTAGACGCAGTACTTTGTTTGGTGTACTGATTTTTACCTTCTTGGCGCGCACGTGTTTTAATGAAAATCGCATCACGACCTAAGCCTGTCACTGCACGAATCGCTTGAAGTGCTAAGTTAAAGCGTTTTTTGGCTTTTTCAGGGTCAATTTTTTTCGGTGGTGCATATTCTTGTACGTGTAAACGATCACCATACAAATCTACCGCGACATTAAAGTCAGGCAAATCGGCATCATATAAACGTAGGCAGAAAATATTTTCTTTGACTGCCCATTTTTTAAGATTCTGCATGTTTTTTTGCAGACGGTTAGTAAAGTCTTCTGCACCTTCAATTTTTTCAAATTGTTGCGGTTCCCAATGCTCTAGGAAAGGCTTTTGAACTGCCGCAGGTTTGACTGTACCAAAACGGACGTAAATTGGTAGCTTACCATTCATCAAACGCAAAATTTGTGGATCATTAAAGGCAAGGACATCGGCCTGTTCAACTTGTGCTGCAATAATTGCAGCAGGCTGATTTGGGAAGTTCTTTTGTAATAATGCCGATAGACCTAAATATAGTGCGCGGTTAGAGGCTTTATCACCTAAACGCTCGCCGTATGGAGGATTAGTGACAACAAAGCATTTCTTACCTGTTGCTTGGAAATCTGGCCAGTCTGCAAGTGTACGTTCTTCAATTTTAATTTGATCAAGTACAGATTCGAAACCTGCAGCAATAATATTTTGTTTGGTCGCTTTTACCGCTTCCCAGTCTGCATCAAATGCATAGAATTGTGGGAGAGGGTTTTCAAGTGCGGCTTTATGACGTTCAGCAGCTTCGCCTTTGATCGACATCCAAAGTTCATGGTCATGACCATTCCAACCATTAAAACCAAAACGACGAACAAGGCCTGGCGCACGGTCAGTCAAAATCATTAAAGATTCAATGATAAAGGTCCCTGAACCACACATTGGGTCCAAGATAATATCGGGTTGATGCTGTTTAAGTTTTGCTTTCTGTAAGATAGCAGCCGCTAAGTTCTCTTTAATCGGTGCATCTGTCATATAGCGACGGTATCCGCGTTTATGCAGAGAGTCACCTGATAAATCTAAGCAATAAGTATGTTCAGTTTTGCCAGCTAATACATACAACGTAATTTCAGGTTGCTTAATGTCAATGCTAGGACGTTTGCCCACAGCTTCCATAAAGGAATCGACCACACCATCTTTAACACGTAAAGTTGCAAACTGAGAATTGACTTTAATGTCACGTTCAATATGTAAACGCACGGCAAATGTACTTTGTGGTGCAAAAATAAGTGACCAGTCAAAGTTTATTGCACCTTCATAGAGCTCTTCCGCTACATCACGTGCATCATGTGTGAACTCTAATTCATGTGTATGAATGGGGGTGAGTACACGTGAAGCCAAACGTGACCACATGCAAATACGGTATGCATCTTCAAGTGTGCCTTTGAATACAAGACGACCCGGGAACTGTTCAATATTTTGAACACCTAAACCTTCAATTTCCTCGCGGAGTAAGGTTTCCAGTCCATCTGCACAGGTAACCCAATATGTAGAAAGACGCGGTTTCGAATTCATGTAAATTTCCAAAGGCAAAAAAGCAATCGCATATTTTAACGTATTTTCGTGGATTTGGGCGGACGATATTGCGCTGAAACGGGAGAAATATCGGTAGATTTGAATGACTTTATCAAATTTATTCTGTGTACATTGTGAGAAATATCACTTAATGGTACAAAAATTGCTATAACACTGATCAAAATTCGATCTTTATAATATTGATATCATTAGGGGTATTTATGACAGGGCTGGCAATCAATAGTCAATCAAACGCATTTTCAATCGCAACCTTAATCTATGCGCGTTTACGTCGTGTGTCAGGTCGGGTTATTGACGCATTATATGTAGTTGAAAATGTCGAATATGCACGCTTTGTTTCTAACTTGGCTTTGGAAACGGCTGATCCTGAATTATCTCGTTTAGTTGCACGTTTATATTATGAGTTGAATTTGCATGAAGTTGCAGTTTCAGCACCAGAAGAACCAATAGTTAGCTCAGTTCAATCTGAAACAGCAGAAATTTTAATGAGCGAACCGACTGCGGAAGATATCTATAAAGCACAGGTTGCACATCGTTATATCGGCGCATTGCGTTAATTCAATCCTGCTGTGAGCAGTAGGTATATTTTTCTTGCTGCGCACAGCCTGATGTATAAATCAACTTCCTTATTTCAAGAGTTGTTGAACTGCGCAGAAGGCGGCTGTTTATAGCTGAACTTTATCTGTTTGAAAGTATTCAAATCAATCAAAAATAAGGACAGATAGAAGTCCTGTTTGAAGGCTTTTTGAAAGGGGAAAGGTGAAGTTTAATTTAAAACGTTTAATTTATCTAATTGAAATGATAGATAGGAATTTGAAAATTCATTTTGAATAACATCATGCGTTTGCATTGAACGTTGAAAACTTCAACTGCCATTTGTCAAGATTCTCTGTATAATGCGTTAACTTAACGATAAGGAATCTCTCATGCACTTGGCGGCATTGCATACACCGAGCCAGATTCAACTCAACAAAGATGGTAACTTAAAACATTTCCTCACCATCGAAGGCCTTTCTAAAGGAACTCTCACAAAAATATTGGACACTGCACAGTCCTTTTTTAATGACCAAAATCAGCTGATTACCAACAACCTTTTAGAAGGTCGTACGGTAATGAACCTGTTTTTTGAAAATTCAACACGTACCCGTACCACTTTTGAAGCGGCAGCAAAACGTCTGTCCGCAAACGTATTGAACATTGATATTGCACGTTCAAGTACATCAAAAGGCGAGACACTGCGTGATACCTTGTGGAATTTAGAAGCGATGGCGACCGACATTTTTGTGGTTCGTCATTCATCGTCAGGCGCGCCGCACTTTATTGCCAAAGATGTTTGTCCGCATGTGGCTATCATCAATGCAGGCGATGGTCGTCATGCGCATCCTACGCAAGCCATGCTGGATATGTTGACGATTCGCCGTGAAACCAAAAAGAATTTTGAAGACATTTCCATTGCCATTATTGGCGATATTAAGCATTCGCGTGTTGCCCGTTCAGATGTCGCTGCATTGCAAACATTGGGCTGTAAAGATATTCGTGTCATTGCGCCAAATACTTTGCTGCCTTACGGTTTTGATGATTATGGCGAAGGCATTCGTCTGTTCAACAACATGGAAGCCGGCATTCAAGACTGCGACGTGATTATTACTTTACGTATTCAAAATGAACGTATTGATTCTCCTGCGCTGTCATCTCAAGCCGAATTCTACAAAATGTATGGTTTGAATAAAGAGCGCTTGGCTTTGGCAAAACCTGACTGCATCGTGATGCATCCGGGACCAATGAACCGTGGTGTTGAAATTGACTCAAGTATTGCCGATGGCACTCAGTCAGTGATTTTACATCAGGTAACCAATGGTATTGCGGTGCGTATGGCGGTACTGGCTTTGGCAATGCAAGGTCAGTTGCAAGAAAAAGGTTTAATTGAAGCGATTGCGGTTTAAGGGATAGTCATGAGTATTGTTAAAGTTGAAAATGTACGTGTCTTAGATCCAATCAATCAAACTGACAGCGTACAGACAGTTTATATTGAAAATGGCCGATTGGTTGCCGAAAGCAATGCCGCTGAAACCATTGATGGTCAAGGCAAATGGCTGATGCCAAGTATGGTTGACCTTTGCGCGCGTTTACGAGAGCCGGGTCAGCAGCAGCACGGCACTTTAAAGTCAGAAGGTAAGGCTGCGCGTGCGAATGGTATTTTGCATGTGTTTACCCCGCCTGACTCTAAACCGATTGTGCAAGACAATGGTGCATTGATTCATGGCCTGGTGGAAAAAGCCATGCTAGACGGCGGCATTTATCTGCAGGTGATTGGCGCGCAAACTCAAGGCTTGTTAGGCAAGCAGCCTGCGAATATGGCGGGTTTGAAAAAAGGTGGCTGTACTGCGGTATCGAATGCTAATGCGCCATTTATGGACGATGATGTGGTGATTCGTACCTTGGAATATGCTGCGGGTCTGAACATGACCGTTGTGTTCTATGCCGAAGAACCGCAGATTGCCAAAGATGGCTGTGTGCATGAAGGCTTTGTCGCATCTCGTCAAGGTTTACCGATGATCCCTGCATTAGCGGAAACCGTAGCCATTGCAAAATATTTACTGATGATTGAAGCTACTAAAGTGCGTGCGCACTTTGGTCTGTTGTCATCAGGCGCATCTGTTGAATTGATTAAACATGCCAAAGCAAAAGGCTTACCGGTGACTTGCGATGTAGCCATGCACCAATTGCATTTAACTGATCAGTTGATCGACGGCTTTAATTCACTTGCGCATGTGCGTCCGCCGCTGCGTTCTGAGCAAGATAAAGACTTGCTCCGCCAAGCAGTGAAAGACGGTGTGATTGATGCAATTTGTACGCATCATGAGCCGCTGAGCAGCTCAGCGAAAATGGCGCCATTTGCTGAAACACAGCCCGGTTTTACTGCATTTGATACCTATGTACCTTTTGGTATTCAATTGATTCAAGAAGGCCTATTAAGCCCACTGGAATGGGTTGAGAAAGTCACACTCGCACCTGCTAAAGTAGCCAATATGCAACAACGTTGGGCAGATGAAGCGGGTTGGGTACTTGTTGATCCAGAGCTTGAATGGACCATCAATAAAGACACGATTGTGTCAAATGGTAAGAACACACCATTAATTCAGCACACCGTTAAAGGTAAAGTGCTTCAAGCTTTTTATGCCGTTTAAGCTGAAGCTCAACATGGAAAATGTTGAGCCCTAGCATTTTAATTTGATATCTAAAAGTCAGCTTCGGCTGGCTTTTTTTATGAGGATTGAAATTAATAGATTGAAAATAGAAAAGAAATTAACGCGCTGACAAGTCCGAACAAATTATTACATTTGATCAAAAAATAAGCATATAAACTAAAGTACACATGAAAATAATGACAACCGCATGGAGTACAAATATGAATATAGACTTATTAGCGCTGATTAAGCAGCACGTCTCCTCGATTGTGCTGGACGGTGATACACAACACTTAACTGAAAAAAATTCAGCCATTAGCCAATTTATTCCATTCCTGTTAAATATTTTTCGATCCAAACCTGAATTTATTGATGCCTTTCAAAAACAGTTAAACCCTCGTATTAGTGATATATTTTCGGCAAATCCCACATTAAAAGATCAATTTTTGCAACATCTCGGTGGCGGTACGGCCCCAACGTCAGAAATAGAGCAAACCTTAAACCACTCTATAGCTCCAACTTTAGGGGCACTTGAAAATGAAGCGGGTTCATCTGATCCCGTCGCAATCACGCATTTACTTGATAATCATGCAGATAGCATTTTGGCGGCACTACCACAATGGGCAGTGCCTTTACTCGCAGGTTTAGGGGTAAACACTGCAACTGGCCGTACATTACACCAAGCGCCTGTTGTTGAACCAACACCTGTTATCGTTGAAGAAAAACGCTCGAATTGGTTATTGCCAATTATTGCGCTGCTTATATTATTGGGTCTGATCGCATTTTGGTTTAAGTCTTGTACTAATAAAGAAGAACCAACCACCTCTGCAACAACGGTTGCACAGCCTGCTGCATCTCAGCCAGCACATTTGCAATTTAGCACCGGTACAGATGGGCAGTTAACCAACTGTCAAATTCAAACTGGTGATTCAAATTATCTTGAAATTTTGCAGCAACAAGTCAAACAGATCTTTAACTTTAATACGGGTTGTGGTGCTTCATCTGATGCCAGTTACCATACGCAATTTATTGATCAAGATACCATTCCAACGGTTCTGCAAAAACTTAAAGGTGTGCCAAATACCACTTTAACCTGGACAGAAAATCAGTTATCGATTTTGTCGCAAAATCCTGCGGATGCTCAAAACCTTGCCAATCAAATTAAGCCTTTAGCAAAAAATATGACGGTATTGGTTCAAGAAGGTGTGAGTGAACAAACTGCAGTAGATAACAGTATTACTGATGCACAAAAAGCATTAGCAAGCATTAACCCTGAACAAGTTCGTGCGCTAGATGTTGCGACTGCGCTGAACTTACAAATTATTAATTTTGCGACAGGTTCATCTGATATTCCTGACGTGAATAAATCGATTTTGGATCAAGCGGCAGCGTTAATGCAGCGCGCTACAGAAGTACATCTGACTGTACAAGGTCATACCGATGCTGTGGGTAATGCGGAAGCGAATAAAGCTTTATCGCAAGAGCGTGCACAAGCTGTGGTGGATTACTTGGTGTCGAAAGGCGTTGATCCTGCACAGCTTCAAGCGGTGGGTTATGGTCAAGAAAAACCGGTAGCAGAAAACAGCACCAAAGAAGGTCAATTCAAAAACCGTCGTATTGAGTTTGAAGTTTTAAATACCGAGAATGGTAAAGTACGAGATGTCACCAGCGAAGGCGTAACTGAAAAGACCAATTAAAACCGTACTAAATGAGATGATATATAAAAAATCCCTGCACATGCGGGGATTTTTCTCGTCAAAGCGCTGTAATTTTGAGTAAAATACGCCCGAAGAATAAAATCATAATGGTACTTATACAATGAAAAAAATAGTCATCACGAGCCTCATGTTGTCTGCGGCATTGATATCCGGCTGTGATAATTTTAAAAATAAAAAAGATACTGAAGCCAAAACGGAAGCGCCTGCTTTGGAAGATTGGAGTTGTACAGCACAAGCCAATATTGACCAATTGCAAGATCATTTAAAAAAAGAATATCTCAAAGAATTAAACAAAGAAATACGTCAGTCAGATTATGAAGCCGATCAGCAACTCATGGATCTGATTGTAAAAAATCTAAAATTTAACATTCAAAATGTCACGACTTTAACTGAAGACCCTAATAAAGCCAAAACATTGGAATGTAGCAGTCAATTGTTGGTGGTTTTCCCGAAAGGATTACAAAAGCGTGCTGAAAACGCCTATGCTGAACGACCATGTGACGAAGGCTGTGAAGAACGTGGTAATTATACTTTGAATGATTCACTCGAAGATGGTGAGTCAGGCTTAAGCATGGACAATGATCAGCTTAAAGGGAACTTTAGCTATAGCATCACTAAAACGGACAAAGATGGTTTAAGTTTAAGTGTCCCAAGTCAAAATGACGTAATTGATAGCGTTGTAACAGTGACACGTCATGCGGTGCTATATGCGGCATATAGTGCACAAAATAAGCGAGACGAAGAATCCTATCAGCAAGGGATGGAGAGTCAATCTCAACAAATGAGCCTTGCACAAAAGGCGATGGATATTCGTAAGAAAGAGCTAGATCAGGATAATGCCAAAGTGGTGGATCGTCTCAATCAGACTTGGGATCGTTTTAGTGATGAACAAAAGGCGCAGTTACAGCAAGATCAAGCAGACTGGTTTGAAAAGCGTGATATCGACTGTAAAGTGCTTGCACAAAAAAGTGTTTATTCATTAAATGAAAGTGAAAAAGAGACTTATCAAAAGCATTCGCAATACTGGGATGATGCGATGAATACGCAAAATCAAGAGTTGCAATATACCAAATGTTTTAATCAGAAAACTACAGAACGAATTGTGTATTTAAATAACGTGTTTAATTGATCTAAAAGAAGAAAAGCCCTCAATGAAGGGCTTTTTTTGAATCTTAGTTTATTGCTTGATGATCAAAACAGGAATTGGGCACTGCGTTAAAATATTTTGTGCCACGCTGCCTAGCATGGCTTTTTTCAAACCTGTGCGTCCATGTGAACCCATGATGATTAAATCCGCAGAGATTTCATCAGCCACTTGTAAAATCCCTTCAGTTGGCGATACACCATGAATCAAACGAGTTTTAACTTCGATACCATCACGTACAAAGGTTTGTTTGATATCTTCTAAACGCAGCTGAGCACTTTTTTCAGCTTGCATAAAATATTCAGTGATTGCAGGTGCAACAGCATAGAAATCGACACCAACGAATGGATCAACAGCAACAACACTAACAATGGTCACTTGTGCATTTTGACTTTTAGCCAAGCTTAGCGCATGTTCAACAGCAGAATATGAAATTGGAGATTCATCCACAGGGACTAAAATTTGTTGATATTGACTCATATCTGCTTCCTTAATATTTTAAATGTTATCAATCTAATCTTGCTCTATTCACGATATTGTATGAATTAGACAAAAGGGTAAGCCTATGGGTGAAGGGTGTGCTGAATACAAAAAAGCCCACATGATGTGGGCTTAGTCATCTTAAGCTTTTACAACCAACACAGGTAATTCAGTATTACTGAGCACATCTTGTGCGAAGCTGCCGAGTAGCATTTTCTTAAAGCCTTTACGACCATGTGAACCCATAACAATCAAATCGGCTTTGACTTCATTGGCTGCTTCTACCACACCTTCAGCAGAAACTTGGCCTTTAATGATTTTACTTTGTGCTTCTACACCCACTTCAGTTGTAATTTGCACAGCTTCTTTCAATGCGGATTCTGCATTTGCATAAGCTTGTACGAAATATTCTTTCATGATTGATGAAGAATAATAGAAGTCTGCATCGGTAAATGGGTCTTCAGCAACAAGGCTGATTAAAGTGAGTTGGCTGTTAAACGCCTTGGCAATAATTGCAGCTTTTTTAACTGCAGAAAACGAGATTTCTGAACCATCGACAGGTACTAAAATGTTTTGATATGACATGGAACAATCTCCTGTAATTTTGCTTTTAAACCCTATAGATTATTGATAACACATTGTCGTGCATGGTTCAATTTATTAATCTAAAAAATATTGTAAATTCATAAAATTACATAAATTAATGTCGATAAATCGTCAAATAAATCTGAGCAAAAAACTCGGACTTTGCTCAAAAATATTAAAATAAAATCGACCAATTTTCTCGGATTTTGAGCTTAAAAGATCAATTTGAACTTTATGAAAATAAGCCTAAACTATATACAGTTTTAAATCTAAGATTTATAACAAAATTGATGCGATTGGATAGTTTGATATGTCATATAAAGCAGGGTTGGTTGTACTTAGCATGTGTTCAGTGTTGCATTTGTCTGGTTGTCAAAACACGCAAAGTAGTACCAAAGTGATTGCAGGTGCTTTTAATTTATCGACACAAGTTCAAAAGACCTTCATCAACCTACATGCTCCTGACAATGTTATTGTGCAGTCAAATATTCAATATCTACAAAATCCAAATTTAAACTTGGATATCTATCAACCTGAAACAAGTATGGCGATTGCACCAAGACCAACGATTGTTTGGATCCACGGTGGCGGTTGGGTCTCAGGCTCAAAAGAGCATGCAGGTGGATATTTTAAACGGCTCGCAGCCCAAGGCTATAATGTGGTTTCGGTTCAATATCAGTTTGCACCTGAAGCCATTTATCCCACACAGCTCAACCAAATTGATGCAGCATTGAGGTTTTTAAATCTACATGCGGCACAATATGGCATTGATTCGCAAAATATGTATTTGGCAGGGGATTCTGCAGGTGCAAATATGGCCAGTCATTATGCCGCCTTGGTTACGAATCCAGATTTTGCGCAAGCGTCAAAGATTCAGCCTGTATTAAAGCCTTCACAGCTTAAAGGGCTGATTTTACATTGTGGTATTTATGATTTAAACAGCTTTGTAAATACTGCACCCAACGAGATTGGACTGATCGAGTGGGGCGTCTATAACTTGGTTCAGGCCTATACCGGAGACAAAAAAGATGATGCCGAGTTTTTAACGCGTATTTCAACGGCCTCAAATATTAATGCAAATTATCCACCAGTATTTATCAGCGGTGGTAATAAAGATTTTTTAACCAAAACTCAATCTGAGCCTTTTGTAGAAAAATTGAAGGCAAATAATGTACCTGTGACAGCGGTATTTTATCCAGATTCGAAAGAATTTTTGGTACATGAATATCAATTTATGATGAGTAAAAAGGCCAGTCAGCAGACCTTTGATCGTACTTTAGAATTTTTGCAACAACACACACAGACCGTCAAAAATTAAAAACAGACTTAAAAGGCTTGCAGAATAATCTTTAACTTAATAACATACCTACCAGTTGGTATGTTTATTTTGGAATGATTAATGAATTCGGTAACATTGGCCTATGGCTTACTGTCATTGGCGATTATCTCAGAAGTAATTGGTTCGACATTTTTGGTGAAGTCAGAAGGCTTTACCAAACTTGCGCCTTCATTGGCTGTCGCAGTTTTATTCTGTTTGGCATTTTATTTATTGTCTCAGGTGATTAAAGTCATACCACTTGGTATTGCTTATGCCATTTGGGCAGGCGTTGGTATTGTTTTAACCGCACTAATTGGCTACTTTATCTTTCGTCAAAGTTTAGACCTCCCAGCCATGTTAGGGATAGGCCTGATTGTTTCAGGTGTGGTCGTGATCAACCTGTTTTCAACTTCAGCTGGACATTAATATGGATAATCCGCATCAGCGTAAGAAAGAACCTCAACTGATACGCCAAAGTATTTTGCAGCATGCAATCCGTCTTGCTGCAGATAAAGGTGTCAACGGGGTGTCGATTCAAGCCGTTGCGGATTTAGTTGGGGTCACAAAAGGTGGTGTATTTCATCATTTTTCAAATAAGCAAAAGCTCTTAGAGTCCATGATTGTGATGCTTTTGGCTCAATTAGACGAGGTCGTTGACCGATTAATTGACGAAGACCCTGAGCCATACGGTCGTTTTACCCGAGCCTATATTGAAATTACTTTAGAAAAACAAATCATGGGTTTGCAACAGTCTTGGTCCGCGATTTCGATGACCATGCTGACCGATAAAACATTTAATGAATATTGGATCGAATGGATGAACTCACGTTTAGAGCGTCATCATCAGACCGATTCGGATATAGAACTGAAAATTGTTCGTTATGCAGCCGATGGTATTTGGCTCACCGCTTTTACAGAAGTGGAAGATGAGAGCGAAACCCAATTATTAAAACAAGAACTGATCGCCCGAACGTATCGAGCGAAATAGATTAAATAACTGATTTTACATACGTAAAAGTAATTACGCATTTTTAAAATGATTTTTAAGTCTATTCGACAGAGTCTTACATCTACGGATTGAATAAAGGGATTAGCCTTCGGCTGGAGGTACTCTTGAAATGTTGTTTCTCATTCGGCAAAATGAGAAGCGTGCTACGTAAGGAAACCATCTTGCGGAGCATTGCTCCTCACCGCAAAACTTGTTCACTAGTGTCTAATTACTCAAAGTACCGCAAAAACATTTTTGATTAGAAATAGTCCTATATCAAACACTTGCGTATGACGTTACCGCGTATCATTCTTTTATTTGAAGCAAATTATTTAACTGAGGGCTTAATTTCTCTTATACTTGAAAATAGCATGTACGACTAAACCAAAGACCAAACCCCAAAATGCAGAGCCAATACCAAAAAACTGTACGCCCGATGCACTAAACAAGAAGGTGAGTAGAGCGGCGTCACGTTCACTCGCTTCTTGGAAAGCAATGACGATGTTGTGTCCAATGGTGCCTAGTAGGGCAATGCCTGCTAAAGCGGTAATAAACACCAATGGGAAAGCGGTTAAGAAACTCACCAAAGTGGCTGCAAACAGGCCCATCAAAATATAAAAGACGCCACAGGTCATACCTGCGATATAGCGCTTTTTCTCATCGGGGTGGGCTTGGTCATCTAGACTGATT
This sequence comes from Acinetobacter sp. YH12138, assembly GCF_015218525.1. Classification (NCBI taxonomy): domain Bacteria; kingdom Pseudomonadati; phylum Pseudomonadota; class Gammaproteobacteria; order Moraxellales; family Moraxellaceae; genus Acinetobacter; species Acinetobacter sp. YH12138. The sequence goes on from NZ_CP048670.1 coordinate 1,270,590, forward strand.
GCCGCACTAATCGCAGCAATATTGACACTAAAACATCCAAATGGCGCGAGTAGCGTTTGGGCTGTCCCAGTCCAACCGATCAGTTGATTGACGTGGGGTTGATAACCATAACTTTTAATCATGGCTAAACCCGGTAAATACTGAGAGGCCATATTGATTACAAAGAGGGGCAGCGCTAAACCCAGTATTGCTGAGATCGAAAATTCAGGTGTGACCCAAACCGGCTGTGCGAGTTCTAAATTAAGCGCCGGTAATTGAAAGCCAAGTAACAATGGACAAAGCATAATGCCAATGATCACCGTAATGACAATGCTATAACGTGGTAACAGTCGTTTACTGATAACATAAGCCGCGAGTAAACCCAGAACGAATGCCCATTCATTTTGTAAATTGACAAATAGCTCAATACCAAATTTAAGGAGTACACCCGCCAACATTGCACTGGTTAGGCATTGCGGGATATAGCGCAGTATTTTTTCAAAAATGCCTAAAAATCCAAGTATTGCTGTCAATAAGCCACAGACCAAGAAAGCACCTAGGGCGGCATTCATGCTGTAACCATTTGCAGTCGCTAAAATCAGTGCTAGTCCTGCAGTGGACCATGAAGTCGCAACGGGATATTTAAATTTCCAAGACAGAATCAGCCCGCTTAAGCCGATACCCAAACCTAGAGCCCAAAACCAAGAGGTTATTTCTGCAGTGTTGGCACCGAGCATTTGTGCAGATTGGATCACCAAAACAGCCGAGACACTGATCCCGACTAAGAACGTAATAAAACCTGCAAAAGCAGCTGGAATGGAAAAGTCTTGGAGTAGTTTTTGCATAATGATCGAGCTATGACTATTGTTGGCGCAGATTTAGGATGACATTTTTCAGGATGATACGCTCAAGTCTTGTACAGTAAAAGTGCTTAACAAGATGTTAGGGAAATACTTTATTTATTCACGAACGACACTTTAATCAAAGGCACTTTAATAGTACGAACCGACAACCTAGATTGTGGATGTTTCATCCATTCAAAATTTAAAAGCATTGTAAATTTTTATAATTTAAAAAATTGAACTATGTCTCACATGTCATTTACAACGTAGATGTCGCAAGTTTTAGACCAAATCCACAAAATAGAAGACCAACCGCTGCCACGCAGCATGCCGTAAATTTATAGCGATGGCTAAAATAGGTAGCCAGTTTTGCACCCGAAAAGATCAAAATCGTTAAATAGCTCATACTGATAATTTGCAGCACGATCGCGAGTGCGGTGAATGTAATCGCTGGATATGGATATGCAGGATCGACGAATTGTACAAAGAACGATAAGTAAAAAAGAATGGCTTTAGGGTTTAAAATACTGATAGTTAATGCAGTCTTAAACGGTTTCAGTTCGCTCAAACTCAGTTGTTTAGTGTCGAGTTGTTCTGGCATTTGAACGGCATTCCATGTTTGGTAGGCAGCCTTGAAAAGTTTGATACCTAGATAGCTTAAATACAGCGCACCGACAATTTTTAATAATAAGAATAACCAAGGGAAGGCGTGAAGTAAGGATGCAGCCCCCAGAGCGGTGAGTAAGATTAAGATTAAATCGCCAGTATAAACACCAAAAGCGCCTAAATAGCCGACCTTAATGCCATAACGAGAAGCAACAGACATGACATAAAGTGAATTTGGACCGGGTAAAATCACAATTAATATCGTACCAATAATAAAGGTCGTTAAGTCTGTGATTCCAAACACTGAAGACACTCAAATAAAAAACCGAAGCTGTAGTATACAACTTCGGTTCTAGATGAAACTGAAAATTTCTAATTTATGCTTTTATTTCAGCATCTAAGCCAAAAGATTGACGCAGTAGGCTACTCAGCTGCTCACGTGCTTTAATAAAACCATCAATACCGCCTTGTAATAGTTGGAAAGACATTAAGTCTTTTTCAATTTCAGCTTTGAAAGTTTGCTTGTCGAGCACTTGTATGTCGTGTTGACAGTGTGCATGTGCATGATGATTAGACAGTTGCACTTCAACGGTACGCTGATCTTTTTCCAGTTCTGCCAATAAATTTGGTGAAACTGTCAATAAATCACATCCTGCTAAGCCGAGCACTTGATCAATACTACGGAAGCTAGCACCCATAATTTCAGTTTTGATGTCATGTTGTTTATAGTAGTGGTAAATCTGCTTAACTGATAACACGCCTGGATCTTTCTCAATCGGGTAGCTATCCACATTTTCAGCTTTTTTGTACCAATCTAAAATACGGCCGACAAATGGCGAAATCAGCGTGACTTGAGCATCTGCACAGGCTTGAGCTTGATGCAAACCAAACAACAGAGTCAGATTACAGTGAATGCCTTCAGCTTCAAGGGCTTTAGCGGCTTGAATGCCTTCCCACGTTGAGGCAATTTTAATTAAGATACGGTTTTGATCGATACCATACTGTGCATATAAAGCCAATAACTCTTTAGCTTTTGCAATGGTGGCATTAGTATCATAGGACAAGGCTGCATCGACTTCTGTAGAGACACGTCCTTCGATCAATTTTAAAATTTCTACACCAAATTTGACCGTAAGGATATCGATAGTGCGCTCAACCAGCTCATCGTTTTGATAACCTTCTTTACGCGCTTGTTCAAAAGCACTTTCAATCAGTTCTTTATTTTCAGGTTGATTTGCCGCTGCTGTAATTAAAGATGGATTTGTGGTCGCATCCAATGGACGGAATGTATTAATCGCAGCTAAATCACTGCTGTCAGCAACAATCGTTGTTAGGCTTTTTAATTGGTTTAACGCATTTTGAGTCATTTGAAATCTAGTTCTTAATGTTCTTGGTGTACATACTTTTATAACACAATCTGTTTAGAACCCAACCAAAAACCGCCTAATTAGGTGCTCTAAATCGTAGTTTTTCGTGAATTTCGGATGTGATTAATCAAAAAATGAGCAGCCGAGCCGAGTGGTTTTTCACGGTTCCAGACCAAGTCGACGAAATATTCAAATTTGGGTGTGAAATCTTGAAAGCTTAAAATTTTGAGTTGATCTTTGAGCGTCGGATTTTCATTAAACATCTCTAATGGAAGCACACCCCAGCCCAAACCTTGAATAATCATCGAACAAGCTGAGTGGTGGTTATCTGTACGCCAATTGTGTTTGGAAAATAACAACTCTGGTTTGATGCTTTTATCACGACTTGCAACCACGATTTGCCGGCTTTGCAAAATTTGCTCAAAACTGACTTGCTTAAATTTCGACAGGGCATGTTTTTTCGCCGCAACTGGAACCAGTGCTTCACGCTTTAATTCAACAAATTGTTCATAACTCTCAAGCTGTTCACGTTCAAACATTAGAGCAAGCTGTGCTTGACCTTGTAATAGCATCTTTTGGGCATCTTCTTGAGGCGCAGAAAAAATATTGATTTGCAAAGATGGAAAATGAGTTTCTAGCAAAGAGATATAGTCGGTCCACTGTGTATGTAGCAGTTCTGATACCACCACGATATTCAGTGAAGACTCTAAACCATGACTCAGTGCAATTGCATGCTGTTTCCATTGATTGATTTCTATCAATAATTGTTCAGTTTTTTCGTATAGGTTAAGCGCTTGAGCGGTGGGCACAGGTTCACGACCAACGCGCTCAAACAGTTTAAGGTTGAGATCAATTTCGAAATTTGCAATGGACATACTGACCGCCGAAGGTACTTTGCCGAGTTGTCTGGCAGCTGCGGAAAATGATCCTGTTTCCATGACTGTTTTAAAAATCATCAGTTGTTCTTGATTAATATTCATGTGCATTCAAAAAATAAAGAAATACAACCTTTCAATAATATTGAAAGAAGCTGACTCGATTAATCAATAATATAAAAATAAAATGTGTTTTTTACAAATGATAGAGTGTTTCAAAATGACGATTTCCAAGAGAAGGATTATTCATGCGCTAAGCTATGAGATCATCCTATTGGTGATCATTGCTATTGCTTTAAGTTTTATTTTTAAAGTTCCGATGGAGGTGACAGGTACGCTCGGTATTGCAATGGCGGTCACTTCTGTGATTTGGAACATGATTTTTAATCATTATTTTGAAAAATTTGAAGCAAAAAGAAAGTTAAAAAGAACCTTTGGTGTACGTGTTTTACATGCAATTGGATTTGAGGGCGGTTTAATGCTTGCAACCATCCCAATGGTGGCTTATGCCATGCATATGACCTTATGGCAGGCGATTTTGCTCGATTTTAGTATGACCATGTGTATTTTAGTCTACACATTTATTTTCCAATGGTGCTATGACCAGATCGAAGCGTACCTAGGTTACCAACCACAATATCGTTAAATTTCAATAAGAAAATCACATTGGCCTGTATTGATAAGTACAGGCCTTTTTTGCATTAAAATAGTGCAAAAATTTACAAATAACAATATATAAAAACATAATATAACTATAAAAAATTATACTAATTACATAACTTTTAAACATAAGAACAAAGAATGTTTTTATGAGTGGATTAAAAAAATATGCAAGACAAGGAGTTAGCTTATGAAATTGATAAAAATTGTCACACCTGTTGTTTTATTTGGGCTTACATAATTTACATTTGCAGATGGTAACTTTAAACGTTTTTCTGTATCTGCGGGTTGGATGCATGTGATGCCGCAAGGTAAGGCGAATCCTTTTAATATTCGTACTGCTGTATCTCCAGTGAATACAATTCCTGTTGGTACTATTTCTCTAGGTTCATTACTCGGATCAATAGATGGGGATGCACAAGTTCCAGGTTTACCAGAGGGTATGACAGGCAAAGACATATTATTTCCAGTATTTGAGGAAATGCTAGACCAGCCTGATGATTGGTATGCACTGGGTTTTTTGGATGAGGATGGTAATCTAGTTGCTACAGAATCAGGAGATGCTGAAATTAGAGGGCTTGATCAATGGACTAATCAGGGTACAGGCTTAGAAGCAGATGATGTAGATACTTTAGGTTTAACATTTAATTATTATATTAATGATAATGTTTCATTACAGATGATTGGCGGGATTCCACCTAAAGTCGATATTAAAGGTGTGGGTATTATTAATGCACCATTATCTGGAATTGCAATATTGCCACCAACTTCTATATTACAGATAGCGGGTATATCTGAGTTTGAATTAGCACAAGCGATTGAAATTACCAATCTTGGGGCACGTAAAAAAGCTTCTACAGCGCGTGCTTGGACACCGGCGCTTGAAGTTCAGTATCAATTCGGAAAATCAGGTGTGAATAAGTTCCGTCCATATGTAGGGGCCGGCATTACGTATGCTTACTTTAACGAAATTAAATTAGATAAAGGCATTGAGGCAGATCTACAAGTGGCGGGTCATATGATCCAAAATATGTTAGATGGAAAAGGTGGCGCAGCTCTAGATCGTAAAGTGAGTACTGATGCGAATGGTGATGCCTATCGCATGAAAGTTGATGTAGATACCGATACGGCTATCGCACCAATTGTAACCGCTGGTTTTACCTATGACATTACTCCTAGCTGGTATGGTGTTGCATCAGTGTCATATGCAAAACTTAATAATCAGGCAACGATTAAAGTTTTGAATGAAACGACTGAGCAACAGATGATTCATTCATCTACAAAAGTGGATATTGATCCATTAATTACTTATTTGGGTGTGGGTTACCGCTTCTAATGTATAGGTATAAAAAAACCGCTCATATGAGCGGTTTTTTATAGTGCAGATTAATTATTTTTCAATAATTGCTGTTACGCCTTGACCACCCGCAGCACAGATCGATACAAGTACACGGCCTGAACCTTTTTGGTTCAATAGTTTTGCAGCAGTTGCAATAATACGACCGCCAGTTGCAGCAAATGGGTGACCTGCAGCAAGAGATGAACCTTTCACGTTCAATTTAGAACGATCAATTGAACCCAATGGGGCATCTAAGCCTAAACGTTCTTTACAGAATTTAGGATCTTCCCATGCTTTTAGTGTAGATAATACTTGAGATGCAAACGCTTCATGAATTTCATAGTAATCGAAATCTTGTAGCGTAATACCTGCACGTTCAAGCATACGAGGCACTGCATACGCAGGCGCCATCAATAAGCCTTCTTTTTTCTCTACAAAGTCAACTGCCGCAGTTTCTTGGAAAGTTAAATAAGCAAGAACTTCGTGACCGTTTGCTTTTGCCCATTCTTCAGAGGCAAGAAGGACACATGACGCACCATCAGTCAGTGGAGTCGAGTTACCCGCTGTCATGGTACGTGCATCGCCTTTACCAAACGCTGGTTTTAACTTCGCAAGTTTTTCTACAGAAGAGTCTGCACGTAAGTTGTTGTCACGTTCTAAACCTAGGAATGGCGTAATCAGGTCATCGAAGAAACCTTCTTCATATGCAGCTGCCATTTTTTGATGTGAAGATGCAGCAAGTTCATCTTGCGCTTCACGAGAGATACCCCATTCAAGTGTCGTAATGGCTTGATGGTCACCCATAGAAAGACCTGTACGTGGTTCACCGTTCTTCGGTGCATCCATCAAATCTTTAACATTAATTTTAGTTAATGCTTTTAGGCGGTCTTTACCCGTTTTAGCAATGTTCAACTCAAGTAAAGCTTTACGTAAACCATCACCAAAAGCGATAGGTGCATCAGAGGTTGTATCTACACCACCAGCAACACCCACTTCGATTTGACCCAATGCGATTTTATTAGCAACCAAGAAAGCAGCTTGTAAACCTGTACCACATGCTTGTTGAATATCGTAAGCAGGTGTTTCAGGAGCAAGTTCAGTATTGAGTACACACTCACGGGTCATGTTAAAGTCACGACTATGTTTTAACACGGCACCAGCAACAACTTCACCAAGGCGTTGACCTTGAAGGTTGAAGCGTTCAACAAGACCATTTAATGCAGCTGTGAACATATCGCTGTTTGATGCAGTGAAGTAAGCGCCGTTAGAACGAGCGAAAGGAATACGATTACCACCGATAATAGCAACGCGGCGAACTGTGTTTTGACTCATGGTATTATCCTGTTGAACAGACGTTTGAGTTGTTGATTTTAAAGCTGTTTTAGGGTTTGAAGCGGGTGTCTTAGTACGTGTAGATGCACGACGAGGACGGCTCGTTTTAGCGACATCACTTGTAGACTTGGTTGCTGTGCCCGTACTTTTAGCGGTACGTGGCGTACTCTTTGATGTATTTGACACAGTTTCCGTAGTCGGACTTTCGACTGCTGGATTTTCTTGAGTTGTTTTGCTCATAAGGCTTTTCCAAGCATGTTGATGATCTTCTTGACGGCTACATTAGCATATTCACCAAAGGGGTAAATTGACTAAAATGACATTCGCTAAAGCATTCAGGTCAAGCCATCTGCGGTTTAACTCAAGTATGATTCCATGGAAACTGATGGAACTATTGAAATATAAGTATCTGACATCATCTTGAAGTTAAAGGGATATCTTCAGATCCATCAAAAATTAATCTGTATGAGAGATAATAAACATGACTGATCAATACCAAACATTTGCAAAATCTCCTATTGGTAAATTTGTCATCAAAAATTTAGGTTTACCATCACCGACTTTTTTAGAGCGTTTTGAGTCTGCAACACCTGTAGTTAAAGGTGCGGTTTTATTCGGTGCAGCGCCTGCTTCAACATTATCTGGTGCTATTGCACAAGTCTTGGCAAATATTCATGCCAACAGTTATGCAGGTAATAATGCGGATCTACAGCAAGCTGCTGCCAAGTCAGGTTTAAACTTAAGCGCATTCAACGAAGGCGATAAAGAGTCTAAGTTTAAAGTTGTGGTGTTTGATGCTTCAGGTATTCAAAACTCAGAACAATTGCATGCCTTATATGCCTTTTTTAACCCAATCGCACGTCAAATTCAGGCGTCTGGTCGCGTTGTCGTTGTTGGTACAACACCAGAGACTGCGAAAACTGTGAAACAAGCCATTGCACAACGTGCATTAGAAGGTTTTGTAAAATCAGTGGGTAAAGAGTTTAAGAAAGGGATTGCAGCACAATTAGTTTATGTGGACGAAGGTGCTGAAGCAAACTTAGAATCTGCATTACGTTTTGTGATTTCACCACGTTCAGCTTATGTATCGGGTCAGGTGATTCGTGTATCTAAAGCAGATGTTGTGGATGTTGACTGGAATAAACCGCTTGCAGGCAAAACAGCTGTAGTAACAGGTGCAAGCCGTGGTATTGGTGAAGCAATTGCACATGTATTGTCACGTGATGGCGCGCATGTGATTTGTTTAGACGTTCCACAGCAGCAAGCAGACCTTGACCGTGTTGCAGGTGAAATTGGCGGTTCTACGCTAGCGATTGATATTACTGCAAGCGATGCCGGTGAAAAAATTAAAGCGGCTGCAGCTGCTCGAGGTGGTTTGGATATCATCGTGCACAATGCAGGGATTACCCGTGACAAAACTTTGGCCAATATGAAGCCTGAGCTTTGGGACTTGGTGATTAACATTAACTTGTCTGCGATTGAGCGTGTAAATGATTACCTTCTTGAAAATGATGGTTTGAATGCAAATGGTCGTATTGTTTGCGTATCTTCTATTTCAGGTATTGCAGGTAACTTAGGTCAAACCAACTATGCTGCTTCTAAAGCTGGTGTGATTGGTGTGGTTAAATTTACTGCTCCATTATTGAAAAATGGCGTAACCATTAATGCTGTTGCTCCAGGCTTTATTGAAACGCAAATGACTGCTGCGATTCCATTTGCAATCCGTGAAGCAGGTCGTCGTATGAACTCGATGAGTCAAGGTGGTTTACCTGTGGATGTTGCTGAAACGATTGCGATGTTTGCTTCAACTGCGTCGACAGGCTTGAACGGTAACGTGGTACGTGTGTGTGGTCAAAGCTTGTTAGGGGCTTAATAATCCCTCCCGACCTCCCTTTGAAAAAGAGAGGAGAAGTCCCCCTTGATCAAAGGGGGATGAGGGGGATTTAAAATATCCTTCTTTAAAAGGAAGGGAACTTTATAAAGATAAAACTTCCAAAGGTTTAGTATGAATACTCGCCATTTTAGTCAACTTCCAAAACCTTATTTAGCCTATCCAAAAGTGATTCAAGGCTTGATTTTTAAAAAGCCTAAAGCTGAAAAAGTGCTGCCGCAAGTTGAATATGTGGTGGATTCATTTAAGGTCGATCAAAAACATTTAAAAGCTTATAACGAAGTGTGTGGCTTTAAAAACAATGGTTATATCCCAGCGATTTATTTGGCGGTGCTTTCTCAAAGTTTGCAAATGCATATGATGACTACGGAAGCTTTTCCATTTGCGATCTTAGGTTTGGTACATATTCGTAACCAAGTGAAGCAATATCGCAAAGTTGGTGTGAATGAAACACTGTCATTGTCATGCAAATTTGGTGAATTACAGCCACATGATAAAGGCGTGCAATTTGACTTTATTACCACTGCAAAAGTGGGCGATGAAGTGGTTGTAGAATCATTAACCACGTATTTAGCACGTCAAAAAACCGAGAACAAAGCTGCGGCAAAATCTACCGAAACAAAGTCAGCTGAGTTGCATGTTCAAGCTGAATGGAATGTTTCTGAAAATACCGGTCGCCGTTATGCGTTGACTTCTGGTGACTTTAACTTGATTCATATTCATGCTGTAACCGCTAAAGCGTTTGGTTTTAAACAAGCCATTGCACATGGTATGTGGAGTAAAGCCAAAGCCTTGTCGAGCTTAACTTTGCCAGATGCCTATGAAGCGGATGTCTGGTTTAAATTACCGATGTATTTGCCTTCTCAAGTTGAGTTCCTTACTGCACAAACGGGTAAAGATACAGAGTTTGCTATTCGAAATAGTAAGAACAAAAAGCCGCATGTCGCGGGAAGTGTAAAGGCACTTTAAGACTTAAGCCTAAATCGATATCGGTTTAGGCTTTTTTGTTTTAATCTCAAGCGATTCATATTCAAAGGAATGATGATGCAGGCGCTCAAAGAATATCTATTTGCACAGAAGAATAATTTTCAAGGTACGGTTGACGAGGCGTTTCAAGATTTGGCGGCGCAATTTAGCCGGATGCAGGATGCTCGAACCCACTTAGGCGGAGCTGCCTTAGTGGTGTATTTTAAAGGTCAAAAAGTCGTAGATATTTGGACTGGTAAAAAGTCAGCCGAAGAAGCTTGGCAGGCCAATACACCCTCAGTCTGTTATTCCACGGGTAAAGGCGTACTTGCAACGCTTGCACATATCTTAGTGAGCGAAGGCTTTCTAGATTACGATACTCCCGTTGCCGCATATTGGCCGGAGTTTGCTCAAAATGGTAAGTCGGATATCACATTAAGGCACATGCTGAGTCATCAAAGTGGTTTATACGATATCCGTAATATCATCGAAACAGCATCTGAAATGGCTGATTGGCCACATATGCTTAAAGTCATCGAACAAGCTAAGCCGCGTTTTGAGCCATCAACTGATGCAGCATATCAACCGTTAACCTTCGGTTGGCAAGTCGGTGGTGTACTTGAAAAGGCTACAGGTAGACCGCTTACAGAATTGATGCAACAGTATTTGGTTGAACCTTTAGCATTGGATCATGCTTTTTTTGGTGTACCAGAGCATCAACTTAGTGAGGTTGCCCGCTTGATTCCGAAAAAGAAAAAATTAGAACGTGCTGTAGATACAACTGTACAAGAGAATACCCAAGTGCAGACAACGAAAAAAAAGACAGAGACACGAAAAAAGTCAATCTTTGATCAGCTCCTGCAAATTTCAGGACAAAATTTGCAAGACTTTCAAGATGGTATGATTCCAAAAGGGATGCGCAAGTTTTCATTTTTTAGTGATGAGGGTTTGCAAGCCATTATTCCTGCGGCAACAGGCGTATTTAGTGCCAATAGTTTAGCGAAAATCTACGCCATGCTAGCCAACCAAGGCCAGTGGCAAGGACAGACCTTAATCACACCACAAGTTTATGAATCTTTAAGTAAAATTCAATATAAAAAGCGTGATCGTATTATGCCTTTACCAATGAATTGGCGTTTGGGATATCACCGCATTTTAACTTTAGGCAAATCGAGTCAAGGTTTTGGACATATAGGTTTTAATGGTTCTGGGGCCTGGTGTGATCCGCAGCGTGATTTAAGTTTTGCGTATACACATAACTTTGCGACGGGTTCGATCACGGGCGATTATCGCTTATGGGGCCTAACTCAAGAAACCTTACGCTGTGCAGATAAAGTATTAAAAGGGCGTAAAGGCTGGATTTAAGATACTTTGGAATAGAACAGAAATTGGGGAAATGTGAAAAATATGCTATTTTCCCTCGCAGTTTTAGATTGCTGTGATATTCCTATGAAAAAAGTTGTTTTGATTCCCTTAGTAGCAACGTCGGCAATGTTGGGTTGTCAGGATTCAACTCAAACGAAATCAAAGGAGATAGAAGCAATTACTGCTGAAAAACAGCATGCATCATGGGTCGGTAATTTTAAAGGCACCACGCCGTGTATGGGCTGTCTTTCTCGTTGTGAAGATTGTCCCGGCATGGCTGTGGCTCTTGAGCTACATGAAGACCAAACCTATACACTCACTCGTGAAAGTCTAAGTGGTCATAACGAAGTAGAAGTGCTAAAAGGTGTAATTGGTTTTAAAGATGAATCAAAGCAGCAGCTAGAACTTATGAATGTGCAAACGCGCAATCTATTGTATGTAGATTTGGATCAGCAATTGCTAGAAATTCGTGAAGACCAGACGGCGAAACGCTATCAAATGCAGAGTGATTTCCTTTTAAATAAAGCAGTTTAAGCATTCGTAATTTATATTAAATTTGCCTGATCATTGTGATAGCTCAAGATCGGATTTTTATTGTCCAAACTCTGCCATTTATTTCACTATTAGACAAAAAAACAGTATGCTTACACCTGTAAAAAGGAGCATACATGTATCAAGTACTTGCACGAAAATACCGTCCACGAAATTTTATTGAACTCGTGGGACAAAACCATGTGTCACGCGCACTTACCAGTGCCTTAGAACGTGGTCGGTTACATCATGCGTATTTATTTACAGGTACTCGAGGTGTGGGTAAAACCACTATTGCCCGTATTTTGGCAAAATGTCTGAACTGTGAAACAGGTGTAACCTCAACGCCGTGTGAAGTTTGCCCAACGTGTAAAGCAGTAAATGAAGGTCGTTTTATTGATTTAATTGAAATCGATGCGGCATCACGGACCAAAGTTGAAGATACGCGAGAACTACTCGATAACGTTCCTTATGCTCCAACCCAAGGTCGCTTCAAGGTTTATCTAATCGATGAAGTGCATATGCTCTCTACGCATTCATTTAATGCGTTATTAAAGACGTTGGAAGAGCCGCCAGAGCATGTGAAGTTCTTATTTGCAACTACAGATCCACAAAAATTACCGATTACTGTCATTTCACGTTGCTTGCAATTTACTTTGCGTCCTTTAGCCGTGGATGAAATCACCACGCATCTGACAGATATCTTACAAAAAGAACAAATTCAAGCGGAGCAAGATGCGATTTGGCAAATTGCTGAATCGGCTCAAGGTTCACTGCGTGATGCGCTGTCACTGACTGATCAGGCGATTGCCTATGGTCAGGGTTCAATTCAGCACCAAGATGTCAAAGACATGTTGGGCCTAATTGACCGTACGATTATTTATGATTTGATTTTAGCCATTCATCAAAATCAGCGTGAACGCGTGAGTGCTTTACTCATGCAATTCCGTCAACAAGCACTGGATGTGTCGCTGGTATTAGATCAGTTGATTTCAACGTTACATGAACTGGCATTATTACAATACTTGCCAGATTTAGCGTTGAAATATAGTGCTGAGATCAATCAAAAAATTATGCAATTGTCGCAGTTGATTTCAGCTCAAGATTTGCAGTTGTATTATCAAGTCGCATGTAAAGGTCGGGCAGACTTGCAGTTGGCTGTGACACAAGAGCAAGGTTTTGAGATGTGTGTACTGCGTCTATTAGCATTTCGTCCATTACAGCCAAATGAAATGTTGGTTTCTGCTGTACAGCAAGAATCAGCCGCACAGCCACCGCTTGCTCAAAATCAGGCCGAAACAGTTCAGCCGACTCAAACACAGTCTTTGCAGCAACCCAATACCGTTGTTGAGTCTGCTGCGCAGGTTGCCACTGTTGAGCAGCCTGAAGCTGTACCCGCTGTAGACACATCGCCAGCTTTCGATGATTTTGATGATTCACATTATGATGACGATGATGGCTATGTTTCTGCACCTGCAGTCGATGAACCTTCATCTGATGATTTTTTAGATGATCCTGAAGAAGACGCAATAAGCCAAACTTCTACAGCATCTACAGCAAATGGCACTTTAGATACGCAAGAGGTTGCACCGGTTGAATCTGTATCGACACAGCAAAATGACACGCTTGTTATGGATGCCGTAGCAGAAGATACATTATTCGATTTAGATCCGATGCCGAGTACTGAAACTGCAGAAGTTGATGTAAGCGCTATAAATTTTGAAGATATTACACCTTTAGAACCAACAGCTTTAGAGTCAAAAAGTGTAGAGCCTGAAACAGCTCAGCCACATTTGATCAATGCCATTGAACCACAACATGTGGTGAATGAATCAGTTTCGGGTGCTCAAGGCGATAATGGTTTTGATCTAGCATCAGCACAAGTTACGCAAAGTTCCGTTTCTTCGGATGCTGTTCAAACGGGTTCATCTTCTACCTTGATGCCACAAGATATTTTGACTTTACAGCCTCAAACCCTTGAAGGTGAGTGGACGGTCGAAAAGTGGGAATATTGGTTCCGAAATAGTCAACTTTCACCTGCGGTACAAGAGTTGGCTCAGCATGGCATCATGCGCGGTACGATTGACGGTGAATCGACTTTCCATATTCCAAAGCGATACGAAGCTTTAGTGACTCAATTGCAGCATGTATTGGAACAAGCCATTCATGCGCAATGGTCAAAATGTCGTTTCCATATCAACTTTGAAGATGTCGAAGAAACCACACCGTATGCTTTACAACATGTCCGCAAGGAAAAGGCCTTTGCACGTGCAAATGAGTTATTACATGCAGAGCCTGTTGTGAAAGACTTACTCAAAAGCTTTGATGGTGAGTTGCAAAATATCCAGCTCAAATAAGTTTTAAGCTAGATATAAAAATTAAAGTAAAAATTGAGTTAAAGCATCTCGCATATCATCGGGTATCGAGGTGCTTTTTCGTGTTTGGCGGTCAACAAATACATGCACGAAATGTCCTTGAGCTGCAGCCTCATTTTGTCCTTGTTTAAAAATGGCTAAGTCATAGCGCAGTGAAGAATTACCAATTTTTTCAATCGCAACTCCAACTTCAATGATTTCTGGATAGGACAGTTCTTGTAAAAAGCTGCAGGCTGAATCGACCACTAAACCAATGATCGGGGTATTTCGCAAATCAAAACCGGCATGTTGAATCAATAGCGCATTTGCAGCGGTATCAAAATAGCTGTAATAAGTGACATTATTGACATGGCCATACATATCGTTGTCTGCCCAACGCGTTTGGATTGGAAATAAAAAACGATAGTTTTGGCGGCGTTTAGTTTCAGGTTTCATCGTTGGTATTTTCTTTATTTCAAAAATGAGTGAACTTTAGGCATAGATCGATTGGTAAATCTGGCGAGCGTCTTCAAACTGCAGTTCTCGCGGATTATTTTGTAATAGTCGAGTTTGTAATAATGCGTCTTCTGCTAAACGATCGAGCATATTTTCAGGCACATTCAGTTGGCTGAGTTTTAGCACCAAACCGCTCTGATCTAAATGATTTTGCATATGATCAATAAATAAATCACATAAACCATCGGTACAGCCCGTACTGTATGGATCTAGCCAACTCATGAGTTCTGCATAATGCTGCTTGGCCTGAGGTGCATTAAACTTTAACACTTCAGCGAGAACCAGTGCATTGGTATGACCATGCGAGAGATGAAAGTGTCCACCGAGTGGATAGGCGAGTGCATGCACCGCTGCAACTGGCGCATTAGCAAAGGCCTGACCTGCAAGCATTGAACCGACCAGCATGTGCTGACGCGCTTCGAGGTTATGTCCGTCGTGTAAAACCAGCGCTAAATTTTTATTTAATAAACGCAAAGCTTGTTTAGCAAGCATATCCGCATACGGATTTTTTTTAATTTTTGATGTATAGGCTTCAATGGCATGCACCATGGCATCGATACCGGTTGCTGCGGTAATGTGTGCGGGAAGATTTAATGTAAAGTTCGCATCGAGGATACAGATATCGGCATATAGTACAGGGGAGACGATACCTGTTTTGGTGGTTTCACCTGTAGTGACGATAGAGATTGGTGTGACTTCAGAGCCGGTCCCTGCCGTTGTCGGAATCAAAATGAGTGGCAAGCGTGGTCGTTTTGCATTAGCTACACCATATAAATCACTGATCTGTTGTGTTTGCTTAGGATGAGCCAAGATCGCAATAATTTTAGCCACATCCATTGAACTTCCACCACCAAATCCAATAATCAAATCCACTTTTTCATTCTTGGCAAATTGAACTGCATCCAAAACTATATGTTCTGCAGGGTCAGCTTGAATACTGGAATAAATCACATAATCTTGATGGATACTTTCTAAAATATCCAAAATGGGTAAATGTAATTGTTGTTGCAACATACCGGGGTCGGTCACAAGCATGACACGCTTGGCTTTAAAGTCGCCTAGGACCTCTCTCAGTTGGGAAATAGAGCCTAAGCCTGAAATAATATTGCTGACGGTTTGAAACTGAAATTGACTCATTGGCTTATCCCTAATTTTTTATATCCAAATAAACATTATTCTTGAGTGTTGATATAGGATTCATCCTGTAAATAACTTAACATAAGACGCTTGAAATAAAAGTAGTCTTGAGGTTGTTATGTCATCCAGCACGCCATATAAGGTGTTGTGTGTTTGTTTAGGAAATATTTGCCGTTCACCTACGGCTGAAGTGGTTCTCAGACATTTTTGTGATGAAGCGCAACTCAATGTTCACATCGACTCTGCGGGTACGAGCAATTATCATCCGGGCAAAGCGCCTGATCTACGTAGCCAACAGCATGCAAAATTACGTGGCTATAACTTATCTGCATTACGCGCACGTCAGTTAACGGTTCATGATTTTATTGAATTTGATTTGATTTTGGCCATGGACTACGAAAATTTAGACAATATTCAAAACCTCATGCAAAAGGCGCAGCAACAATTCGGTCAACTACGTGCACAAGTGTCTTTGATGAGTCAACATGATCACCAATATCCGCAACAAGAAGTACCAGATCCGTACTATGGTGGTGATGCAGGGTTTGAACATGTATTAGATCAATGCGAATCTAGCAGTCAGGCTTGGGTCAATTATTTAAAAACTCAGTTACAAGCACAGCAAAAAAATTAAGGTTTAAGAATGCAAATTCAAACACAGGTTCAGCTTAAGCCATTTAATACATTAAGCCTCGATGCTGTAGCATCTCATTATGTACGTGTTCAATCGGTAGAAGATATCCAAGCAGCGCTCGACTTTGCCAAAGCTGAGCAATTAAATGTATTGGTACTTTCAGGAGGCAGTAATATGCTGTTGCCTGAGCAAATACATGCTTTAGTGATGCACATGGATATTCAAGGTATTGAATATGTACAAGACGATGCCGATACACAGACTTTAAAAGTGGGTGCAGGGCAAGTGTGGCATGACTTTGTGCTTTGGACGACGGCACACCAGTTTTATGGCTTACAAAATTTAGCATTGATACCCGGTTTAGTCGGTGCTTCACCTGTACAAAATATAGGAGCTTATGGTGTTGAGGCGGGTGAATTTATTGAATCTGTGCAGGTCTATGACCGAGTAACAGAACAGCAAAGTAGTATTAGCGCTGCCGATTGCCATTTTTCATATCGTTATAGTATTTTTAAAGATGAGCCAGAGCGCTTTATTATTACGCATGTCACGTTTAAACTTTTAAAACATGCCGATTTAAAATTAAATTATGGTGATTTAAAGCAGGCGGTAGGTGAAGACTTAAGTGCAGAAAACCTACAACAACAAGTCATTCATATTCGTCAAACCAAACTTCCAGATCCAAAAGAATTTCCAAATGTCGGAAGTTTCTTTAAAAATCCTGTGATTAGCCAGCAAGCCTTTGACCAAATTGCGCTGCAATTTCCCAATTTACCCCATTACCCACAACCGAATAATGCGGTAAAACTGGCAGCGGGCTGGTTGATTGACCAAGCAGGTTGGAAAGGGAAATCTGTGGGTTCAGTGGGTATGTTCCATAAGCAAGCTTTGGTGTTGGTCAATTATCAGGACGCCACGCTGCAAGATGTACGTACAACTTACAAAGCTGTACAACATGATGTTTTTGAAAAATTTAATATTGAACTACATCCTGAGCCTGTATTATTTGATACAAATGGCTTGATTCGATCTCACGCAGATCAATAAAAACACATAGGCTTTAGATTTATGCATAAAACACATTGGATGGTTCGCTTAGTACAAATTGCCGCAGTGCTATTTGTACTTTTGGGCTGTCTAATGATTTTTATCTATACGCCGTTTTATTCTAAATTGATCGTTAAAAGTTTAAATTATTTCGTTCCTGTAGAAGTCAATCAGCTCGCAGCGCAAAGTCAAAAACTCGGCGCCTTGAGTGATGATGATAACTATGAGCCGGGTTCTGACTTATGGATAGCGCGCCAAGCGTATTTAAAACTCATGGAGCAAGCCATACAGTCTGATGAGCCTCAAGATTTAACCCTTATACAAGCACGTTATAAGGCGTTACAGCAGCTCATTGAAGAAGAACATGAAAAAGAAAAGAATGATAGTCAAAAGGACATACCGAAAGTACCTCTGCTGAATCCTTCTGCGTCCGAGGCGGCTTCTTCTGAAGCATTGGCGGAAAATCCTGCTCAAAAAATGAAAGAGCTGCTTGAGCTCAATAGTGCGGAAAATAAAGGACTGATGACTCAATATACCGAGTTCTTAAAAACCCATGAAATTGAGCAAGCGGCTTCAGAAGCGGAACCGATCGATGATGAAACATATCTTGATCTGGCCAAAATGAAAGATAAAACCCTGAAGCAGCCAACCGCAGAGCCGTATGCGATCGTGGTGTTAGGTGGTGGTTTAACCTTAGATAAAAATGATAAAGATATCGTAGTGAATGACTACACACGACTTCGACTGGAAAAAACACTCGATGTCGAACGTGCCAATAAGTTACCGATTGTACTGAGTGGTGTTGAAGCACCGTATATGCAAGCATGGTTGAAGCAATATGATGTCGATGCGAAATTGCTTGAAGACCGCAGTATGAATACTTGCGAAAATTCGCGTTTTAGTTCGTTGCTTTTACAGAAAAAAGGTGGGGCACCGACGGTTATTTTAATCACTGACCAATATCATATGCCTCGAACACGTCGTTTATTTGCATTAAATGGTATCGAAACCATTCCTGTTGTTGCACCTATGCCAACGACACTAACCACATGGCGACCAAGTGAAAAAAATTATGACCATAGTCGTCGTGCTAATTATGAATTATTAGCCACCTTACGTGATGTTTGGTTTGGCTCAAGTGACTGTCGGGAGGTCCCATAATGTCAGATATCCCATTTCTTAATCCTTCAATCCTTAAACAATTAGATCTTCCAGTTCCAAGTCGAGAATTAACCCCACAAGTATTAGAACCGCTGAATTTAAATCGACTGTTTGAGCCTAGTGTTGAAATACAGTCATATCGACGACTTTATGGTTTAGATGCCTTGAACTGTGAACATTGGCAAGGATATGTAGAAATGCCTTTGTTCAAATTACATGTACAAGTATTTCAACCGAAACTGAAAACTGAAACGGATGTCATTAAAGGCACTGTATTTTTATTGCATGGTTATTTAGAGCATAGTGGAATATATCAGCCGATTATTCGTGAACTCTTAGATCAAGGTTTTAGTGTTTTAACCTATGATTTACCGGGGCATGGTCTAAGTAATGGATCGCCAGCCAGTATTCAAAACTTTGATCATTACCAACAAGTTTTGGAAGCAGTATATCGTTATGTGAAACATGCGGCTCAACTACCAACCCCATGGTTAGGGATTGGGCAGAGCACGGGTGGAGCGATTTGGCTGCATCATCTGTTAGATTTTGCTGAACATCGCAAAAACCCTTATGTCGAACGGGTTTTATTATTATCTCCGCTGATTCGCCCTGCAAAAACGGCATGGTGGCATAACTCGGTTGGATTAGGCATTATTCGTCGTATTAAACGTGAAGTGCCACGTCATTTTAGACGGAATAATCATAACCCTGAGTTTTTACGTTTTGTCCGCTTAAAAGATCCACTACAACCTCGAATGATGGGGATGGATTGGATTTTGGCCATGTCAAAATGGATGCAGGAGATGGAAGAACGCCCAGCGTGCCGTATTCCAGTGTGGTTAGCGCAAGGCGCACAGGATCAAACTGTAGATTGGCGTTATAACATTGAGTTTATACGTCGTAAATTTCGTTTACAGACGCTTCTCATGCTTGAAGAAGGTTCGCATCAGCTGATTAATGAACGTGCCGATATTCGTGCTGCATTAACAGGTTTGATCCCGGCATTCTTGCATGCTCAATCGAATAGCAAGTCTTATTACTAACTGATGTTACGCACTAACATCAGGAGCGTAATTTGATTCAAATAAAAGTACGATACGCGGGAAGGTCATCCGCAAGTGTTTGAGACTGGACTACTCCTAATCAAAAATGTTTTTGCAATACTTTGAATAATTTGACGCTAGTGAACGAGTTTTGTTGGTGAGGTGCATTGCACCGCAAGATGGTTTCCTTGCGAAGCTTTGCTTCTCATTTTGCCGAAACAAAAGTACCTCCAGCCGAAGGGTAATCCCGTTATTTAAGCCCTAGATGTAAGACTCCGTCGAATAGGCTTAAAAATTATTTTAAAAATGCGTATTTACTTTTACGCGCGTAACATCAGTTACTAATTGACGATTGAGCACAGCTTACCTTAATCAGTGTGATGGATCTAGACGAAAAAAAAGAGGCGTAGTTGCCTCTTTTTTATGCGGTAGGAATCAGAACTTTTCTAGATGAGCCATATTCCACATACGGAAATAGAAGTTTTCTTCATCTTTATTTTCACAACTGAGTAACTCCCCATCCTTTAACCAAAAATGTAGCTGTGCATAGTTTTTAATTTCACGGTTGTTAATGCGCTGTGCTAGATGGTGTGCACGGATATCCGACGGGTGTTGTAAACCCGCAGAGGCAATAAGTTCAGATAAACCATGCATGGTGTTTTTATGGAAATTAAAAACACGCTCTGCTTTGGTCGGAACATGGATGGCTTTTTGACGGTCTTTGTCTTGTGTCGCAACGCCAACTGGACATTGGTTGGTATGACAGCTTTGAGCTTGAATACACCCAACTGCAAACATAAAGCCACGAGCTGAGTTGACCCAATCTGCGCCAATTGCCATGGTACTGGCAATATCAAAAGCACTAATAATTTTACCACTGGCACCGATTTTAATTTTTGAACGTAAGCCTGCACCAATCAGGGTGTTATTGACAAAGAGTAGGCCTTCACGCAGTGGCGTACCCATATTATCGATCAATTCAATCGGCGCAGCGCCAGTCCCACCTTCAGAACCATCCACTACGATAAAATCAGGTGTAATCCCTGTATGTAACATGGCTTTTACGATACTCATAAATTGCCATGGTTGCCCGATACACAGTTTAAAACCCACAGGTTTGCCTTCTGACAGTTCGCGCAATTGCTGAATAAATTGCATCATTTCAATAGGGGTGCTAAAGGCAGGATGGCTAGATGGAGAGATACAGTCATGTTCACGGCTGACACCACGGATTTGAGCAATCTCTTCGGAAATTTTGTCTTTAGGTAAAATGCCACCATGGCCTGGTTTTGCACCTTGAGATAATTTGATCTCAATCATTTTGACTTGAGGGTGCTTGGCTTGTTCAGCAAAACGTACAGGGTCGAATTGACCATCAATCGTACGGCAGCCAAAGTAACCACTACCGAGTTCCCAAACAATATCGCCACCATTTTCCAAGTGATAAGGACTAATACTGCCTTCACCGGTGTCATGGTAGAAATTGCCCATTTTTGCGCCTAAGTTTAAGGCACGAATGGCATTGGCACTTAAGCTACCAAAGCTCATCGCAGAGATGTTTAATATTGATGCGCTATACGGTTGCTTACATTGCTCATTGCCGATGTTAATACGGAATGTTTCAGGAATGGCAGGAATGCAAGGTGACAAGGAGTGATTGATAAAGCGGTAATCATTTTGGTAAACATCAACAATTGAACCAAATGGTTTATCTGCATTTTGATTTTTTGCACGTTGATAGACCAAGCTGCGTTGCATACGAGAAAAGGGCAGTGCATCTTGATCAGATTCAATAAAATATTGGCGAATTTCAGGTCGAAATTCTTCAAATAGAAAACGAAAGTGCCCCATGATAGGGTAATTTTTTAAGATCGAATGTTTGTTTTGTATGACGTCATACAAACCCAATAAGCTTAAAAGCCCAGTAATGACCCAGATACTATTCAATAAGGTTTGTGGAAAAAAATATTGAATATAACGAGGGGAATAACCTAAATGAAAACTCGAAATGAGTAGGAAGATAAAAATACAAGCAAACCAAATTGAATGCCGAGAAAAAAAAGTATTTAGTAGCTTGTGGCGAATAGTTTGCGCTGGACTGGCCATATTTTGAAAAATCTTATTCAGCTCATTTGCTCATAATTTGCCGAGTTTATGCACAATGCTCAAGCTTTAATTTGTTGATTCAGTGTAGCATTTATAAAAAACAGCACTGAAGTTGGATGAATTTTTCATTTAAAGCCAAATCAGATAAGAAAAGCAGGAATGTTCTTTAAGAAAATTTGTGAAAAGCAGCGCGGTTCTTGTTATTTCACAGTACGCAAAATGGAGGTTAAAGTGATTTTACTTTCTAAACACGAGGTGCTGAATATGACTATGAAATCTATTCGTTATAATAATGCCGACCTAGCCTGCCTATGTCAGTAATTGATTATAGCCATGAGAAATTAGCGCTATGGCATAAGGTATTCAGCAGATACTTATGCTGTAGTTCCTTTGACCTAAACGACTAAAATTACAAAAATATTCTCTGTACACGACAAAAATAGATAACTCATTGAAATAATGTCACAATAATTGTTTTCTAACGACGAATACTATGACACATCTCAATGAGTTATATCTTATCTTAAACAAATCTCTAAAATGGAACAAGTCACATTTAAAGTGCTTTGCGCTCATCATGCTTGTGATTATTTTAAAGCAAACATGTAATCTTTCTTCTGCATCTAAAGCCTTGCCCATCAAGTGTTTACCACAATCATTTTATCGACGTATGCAGCGCTTCTTTGCAGGTCAGTATTTTGATTATCGTCAAATTTCTCAGTTGATTTTCAATATGTTTTCATTCGACCAAGTGCAACTGACTTTAGATAGAACCAATTGGAAATGGGGAAAACGAAATATTAATATCCTGATGCTCGCAATCGTTTATCGTGGAATAGCGATACCTATCCTTTGGACATTGCTTAATAAACGTGGAAATTCAGATACGAAAGAGCGTATTGCTTTGATTCAACGCTTTATAGCCATTTTTGGTAAAGACCGTATTGTGAATGTGTTCGCAGACAGAGAGTTTATCGGTGAGCAGTGGTTTACATGGTTAATTGAACAAGACATCAACTTCTGCATTCGTGTTAAAAAAACTTCATTGTCACCAATCATTTAGGAAAGAATCATAAAATTAGTGATTTATTTCGCCATCTTAAAGTTGGTCAAATTGAATGTCGTAAACGACGGATTTTGGTTGGTCGGGTGAAACTATATATAAGTGCACTACAGTTAGAAAATGGAGAGCTTTTACTCGTCGTTTCTCCTCAGTTTAATGCCAATGCTATTCAGGATTATGCATTACGCTGGGAAATTGAAACCTTATTCAGTTGTCTCAAAGGACGCGGGTTTAATCTTGAAAATACGCGCTTGACAGACCCTAGACGAGTGAAAAAATTGATTGCGGTGTTAGCTATAAGCTTCTGTTGGTGTTACTTAACGGGTGAATGGCAACATAATCAAAAAAAAGCGATAAAAATAAAGAAGCATGGACGACTCTCAATGAGTTTATTTCGCTATGGTTTAGACTATGTTCAAATGGCGATTCAGCGTTTAATTGGTTTTGGGAAAAAAGAAGAGTTTAAGGAAATTTTGGCAATTTTAAGAAAGCAGAATCCTGATAGGATAAGGGTTCTGTGAAATTTGTCGTGTACAGAGAAAAATATTCTAAGAAATTATCCAGTCCCAGCGTTGGGACTTTTTTATGTGTTGGTATTTTAATGGAAAATCTAAGCAAAAAATTAAGTGCTAAATATTTATTATGAAATAAAAGTTGCTACCTCAAATTTAATATTTCAGGTAGCAGAAAGTCTGAGATCGGTTTAGTCATTGCGTTGTTGTACAACCATAGCGACTTCTTCAGGTTCAATTTTCTGAATCTTTTTACCAAAACTACGCAGCCACCATGTTAACTGAGAGGTAAAAGGTACTGTTGCACTAACTTCCACCCAGCCATCTTCGGTTTTTTGAATCACTTGATCTTTACTTAGCTGACTTTCTTCAAAATAAACCGCCTCTGCTTCAGACATGGTTAATTTAAGCTGAATCATTTCAGTCGGCTTATTGAAGTCCACACGGAAGCCAAGCGCTCCAGAGTCAATATAGGCATCGATATCAAAATCGACAGGGTGTAATGCACGTGAATTTAAGACCGTAGCAGATTTAAAACGATGTAAAGCAAAGGTTTGGATGTCTGTTTTGTCATGACGTGTGCAAACCAAATAGATAATAGCACCTTTTTGGACCAAAGCCAGTGGATTTAAAATATAGGTCTTTTCTTCACTTTGTTGTCCACGACCTTGATACAGACATTCAAGTTGTTTGTCTTGTAGTAAGCCTTCATAAATCGATTGCTGTGCTGCTTTTTCAACCACAGGAGGAATCAATGGCTGAGTAGCTGGCACGATTCGCACGCGGTTAATCCACTGACGGACATTATTTTGCGACGACAAACTTCGACGTGCGAGATCAAACCAAGGATTCATTTCTTCAATTAAGCTTGGTGGAAGCAAATGTTTTAGGTGTTCCTCAACCATCATAAAGGTGACCGCCTGCGAGCTGGTCATATGTGGCAAGCTTTGAATCGGTGCATCGGAACGCCAACGCCAGCCTTGTGGCGTTGTTTTACTGCTCTCAATTGGGAAACGTAGAGAAATTTGATTTAAGTCACGTTGAATGGTGCGTAGGCTGATATCAATGCCTTCACGGTTCAGTATTTCTTGTAATTCACGAGTACCCATCCACTTACCTGTGGACAGTCGTGAAAGAATTTGCCACTGACGATAGAGGCTGTTTGACGTTTCTTTTTCTTGTGAAGACATAATCTAGTGCTTGAACTTGAACTTAAATAAATAAAAATGATGCTGTGGGACACAATAAGAAATCTTCCTGCGTTAAGCAAGTCTTCATCTGAAAAAAAACTAAGATGATTTTAATAACGCAATTTGACACAACTTGAGCAGTTACATGCTGTACCACATTGTAAAAATGATGCATAAATAATCAAAGAGAAGCAGCATATGTATTGATGGCATATATATTGCTTTATCTTATTTACAAAACATGACAAAAACATGGAGTTGCTATGCTGAAAGAAAATCGTAATACAACTTCAAATGGAATTGAGGGTTATGAGGCAAAGTTGGTCAATACTTCTGTCTCTACATTAAAAAATTTACCTCTTGCTCGAGGACATGCGCTGTTTAATCAATTTAATTCGGATTTTTTTAATGAAATGCGCGACAGTAAAACGGTAGCTAAAGAATCATGCCAACGGATAGAGCAGTGGTTATCACAGCATACACTTGATGAATTAAAACAACTAAATCAGGTAGCAAAACAACATTTTCTCTATGAGGGTATTACCTTTACAGTGTATGGCGAAGATGAAGGCATTGAACGCACTATTCCTTATGATCTTATTCCTCGTGTGATTGCACGAATGGAATGGAATAATTTATCACTGGGCTGCGCACAGCGCGTGAAAGCTCTCAATCTGTTTTTACATGATGTCTACCATCAACAAGATATTTTAAAAGCAGGAATTATTCCTGAACTGCAAGTCTTAACGCATGAAGCCTATTTGCCACAAATGTATATGCATGGGCTAAAAGGTAAAATTTATAGCCAAATCAGTGGCATTGATATCATTCGAGATCAATCAGGCGAATTTTACGTCCTTGAGGATAATCTTAGAACACCGTCGGGTGTGTCATATATGCTAGAAAGCCGTAAGATCAGTCAAAAACTGATGCCTGAACTTTGCCAGCAAAGCAACATTATGGGGATTGAGCAGTATCCGCAGCTTTTACGTGAAATTCTTGCAGAAAATGCCTACGTCGATAATCCGTTTATCGTGGTTTTAACCCCTGGGCGTTTTAACAGTGCGTATTATGAACATGCCTTTTTGGCAAGGGAGATGGATGTACCCTTAGTGACATCGCGTGACCTTTATGTAGAAAACGATAAGGTTTATGTGAAAACCATCAAAGGTCGACAACAGGTTGATGTAATTTATCGTCGTGTGGATGATGCTTTCCTCGATCCATTATGTTTCAAACCTGACAGTACTTTGGGCGTAGCAGGGCTCATGTCAGCGTATATGCAGCATAATGTGGTCATTGCAAATGCACCGGGAACAGGCGTAGCAGATGATAAATCGATTTATCCTTATGTGGATAAAATGATTCATTTCTATTTAGGCGAACAAGCGATCCTGAAAAATGTGCCGACCTATCAATGTCGTGAGCAGAACGACTTAGACTATGTGCTGTCGAATATCGAAAAATTGGTAGTAAAAGAAGCACAGGGTTCAGGTGGATACGGCATGCTGATCGGTCCACAAGCCTCTTTACAAGAATTAAATAGCTTTAAAGATAAAGTGGCCGCAGCACCACATTTATATATTGCACAGCCGACTTTAAATTTATCTGTCAGCCCAACCCTAAGTGAGGCCGGTGTTTCGGAACGCCATATCGATTTGCGTCCATTTGTACTGAGTTCTCCATATCGAACTGAAATTGTACCGGGTGGCTTAACTCGTGTCGCGATGCAAGCAGGTTCATTGGTAGTGAATTCTTCGCAAGGCGGTGGTATTAAAGATACGTGGGTAGTAGATGATTTACGCTCATAGCACTCCAGTGAAGGAGCAAAACATGATTTTATTAAACAGTAATGCAGAACATATTTTTTGGTTGGGGCGTTATTTAGCACGCACTCAATATTTATGCAGTATTTTTCCATTTCAAGATGTCGATACGGCATTGAACTATGCACATGCTTTTTGTTTACCAGCATTTGATGCCGACTCAATGAATGAATTGGTTTTAAATTCCGAGCAACCGGCGTCATTTTACAGCCAATTTAAATATGCGCAAAGTAATATACAGGACTTAAGGGGTGTACTTTCAGCAAAAAGTTATGCAGAACTCAGCCGTTTAATTCGTAATGCGAGTGATAACCCAGGTTATATCTGTGACGTGGTAACAGATTGCCAAGATGTTTTAGAGTCCGAATCTGAAGATGTATTTTTATTTTTTAGTTTAGGACAAGCCATAGAGCAGCTTGATCGTCAGCTACGCATGCAGCAGGACATTCAACACACCATTGCGAAGATTGAACATATCGTAATCGCTTTAGTTCAGTTTGGCTGGGAAAGTGTGCAAGAGGCATGGCAGGCACTAAAGCAACAACCGAATAGCCAAAATTTTTACCATTTCAGTGATCATATCCAAAATATGTTTGAGGTGGCTGTATGAGGCTAATGATCAACCATCAGACCCATTATGTTTACACTGATGTGGTTAGCAGAAGCATTCAATATATCAAAATGACCCCATCCACTAATGCGCATCAACAGGTGCAAAATTGGGATGTGAGTGTACCGGGGCAACGTGATATGCAATTGGATACTTTTGGTAATGTGTGGTTGACCACAACGCAGAGCGAACCTTATCTTCAAATGACCATTATGGCGCAGGGCATCGTAGAGATGAATTTGAGTTTAAATGATTCAAATGCGGATGATTTAAACCCGAAATTGTTTTTACAGCCAACGCCGAGTACGCAATGCGACATTTACATGAAAAGTTTTGCCGATTGTTATGTCCCTCGTATCAATCGTGTCAATCTAATTCGTTTGGCTGAAGCGATCTTGGCGCATATTCCCTATGTTTCGAATCAGACATCTGTACATACTTCTGCAATAGATGCTTTTCATTATAAGCAGGGGGTATGTCAGGATCATACTCATGTCATGATCGCAATGTGTCGCTATTTGGGTATTCCTGCACGATATATTTCTGGGTATTTATTTGTACCGAATAGTAGCCATCTTGCTAGTCACGCTTGGGTAGAAGTCTATATCGAAAATAAATGGTATTGTTTTGATGTCAGTAATCAGCTATTTACACCACAATCACATATTTATGTCGCGATTGGGCGGGATTACTGGGATGTAGCTCCTGTAAGAGGCGTTCGTGATAAAGGTGGTACTGAGTCAATGAGCTCAATTGTACAAGTGTTGAGTTGTTAATCATTTGAGGGATAAAAATGACCTATTGTTGTGCATTACGATTAAAAGATGGCATGGTATTTGTCAGTGATACACGTACAAATGCAGGAGTTGACCATATTTCAGTTTTTCGTAAACTTTATACCTTTGGTATTGCGGGTGAGCGATTTATTACCATCCAAACCTCTGGGAATTTAGCTACTACACAAGCGGTCATCGGGCATTTACAAAATCAGCTAGAGGTCAAACAAGAGCCGAATTTATATAGTGTAAATACGATGTTCGAAGTGGCTGAATTGGTCGGGCATACCTTAAAAAAAGTTATCTCTGATGTCACCTCTGATATTTTAGAACAAAGTAATTATTACTGTAGTTTATTAGTAGGTGGTCAAATTGGTAGCGCTGATATGCAGCTATATAATATCTATCCGCAAGGTAATTTTATTTGTGCGACACCGGATACCCCATATTTTCAAATTGGAGAAAGTAAATATGGTAAGCCGATACTTGACCGAACTTTGCGTTACGATATGCCACTCGATGAAGCAATGCGTTGTAGCTTAATTTCTTTTGATTCAACGATACGTTCGAATGTGTCTGTAGGTATGCCTTTAGATGCTTTGGTTTATAAAAAGGACAGTTTAGAAATACCAAATGGTAAGCGCATTTATGAAGAAGACCCATACTTCACCATGATCAGTAAAGGCTGGTCAGAAGCATTGCGTCAGGGCTTAATAGAATTGGCAAAACCAACAGCTGACTATTTTCAATAACGATTTGATCAACGAATAGATCAATTTAAAAAGCGAATAAAAAAAGCGAGATAAAAAAAGCCCAGATTTGATCTGGGCTTTTTGATTTGGCTAATTAAGCTAATTTACGTACAGGGCGCGCGCTCATACGGCATAATAATTCATAGCCAATGGTTCCGTTCGCTTCTGCAACGTCATCAACCAGACGATCTTTGCCCCAAAGCTCAACTTCAGTGCCTATTGGTGCATTCATACCAGTGATATCAATCGCAATCATATCCATTGCAACACGGCCAATCACACGTGTTTTCTGTCCTTGAATAGATACATAGTTTTGTTTAGGGAAGGCACGTGGATAACCGTCACCATAACCAATCGACACAATCGCAAGATTCATTTCTTGTTCTGCAACGAAAGTTGATCCATAACCCACAGATTCACCAGCTTGAATGGTATTTAGAGCAATCACTTCAGCGGTAAAGGTCATCACTGGTTTAAGATCTAATGCTTCTACAGAACGGTCTGCGAAAGGTGTAGCGCCATATAGCATGATGCCTGGGCGAACAAAATCAAAATTCAGTTCTGGCCATTTGAAAATTGCAGCTGAGTTACAGCACGAACCCATGATTGGCGCACAGGCTTCTTTTACGTGTAAAAATTGTTCACGTTGTTGGTCATTTAGTGGATGATTTTCTGCGTCAGCATTGGCAAAATGCATAGTCAGTACGCAAGTAAAACCTTCCGCCTTTAATGCATTGATGACATCAATAATTTCAGGCACTTTAAAGCCTAAACGGTTCATACCGCTGTTGAGTTTGACCCAAACTTTTAGACCTTGAGCGATATAGGCATCTTTATGCGCACGTAACCAATCTAGTTGTTGCTGATGATGCACCACACATTCAATTTTTTTATCGATGATAATTTGCATTTCATCATCTGAAAAAATCCCTTCAATGAGTGTAATTGGCTGTTCATAACCCAGTTCACGAATTTCTAAGGCTTCTTCTAGGCAGGCAACACCAAAGGCATCACTGTCTTTTAAGGCTGCTAAGCAGTCTTTAACTCCATGTCCATAAGCATTAGCTTTCACCATACTTACAATTTTAGCGGTTGGGGCAAGTTGTTTGACACGGTTTAAATTATATTGAAGTGCTTGTTGATCAATATAAACTGTAGCTTGGCGCACCCTAAATACTCCTACAGGGTCGATGAATTAATGGATGATAAAGAGTCTTTACTCTTCATCATCATACTGAGCATAAAACTCAGGGGAGAGGTTACTAAATTTGGTGTATTGACCTTCGAAGGCAAGACGCACAGTACCAATTGGACCGTTACGCTGTTTACCAATAATAATTTCTGCAGTACCTGCTTCTTTAGACTCTTTGTTATAAACCTCGTCGCGGTAAATAAACATGATCAAATCGGCATCCTGCTCGATTGCACCCGATTCACGTAAGTCGGACATCACTGGGCGTTTATTAGGACGGTTTTCCAGTGATCGGTTCAACTGTGACAGTGCAATTACTGGGCAGTGCATTTCTTTAGCCAGTGCTTTTAAGCTTCTGGAAATTTCCGAGATCTCGCCAACACGGTTATCGCCCATACCGGGTACTTTCATAAGCTGCAAGTAATCGACCATGATACACCCGAGTTTACCGCCATGCATTTTTGCAATTCGTCGAGCACGGGCACGTACTTCCGTTGGTGGTAGTGCAGATGAGTCATCGATATACAAATTCTTTTCTTGTAGATGCACAATAGTACTGGTCACTTTTGACCATTCATCAGCATCCATTTTACCTGAACGTAAATGTCCTTGGTGTACACGACCGAACGAGGATATCAAACGCATCGCAATCGAGTCCGCGGGCATCTCCATAGAGTAAACTAGAGCGGGCAGGTTATTATTAAACAGTACACTTTCAACCAAGTTCATGGCAAAAGTGGTTTTACCCATCGATGGACGGGCCGCCACAATAATCAAATCGCCTGCTTGCATACCTGAGGTTTTATTATCTAGTTCAACAAATCCAGTGGTTAAACCCGTGATACTGCCTTCAGTTTGTGAAAGTTCATTCAACTTATCAAAAACACTAGCAACGACAGAGTTAATAGCTTTAGGGCCTTGTGCTTTGGCGTTGTTGTTGTGTTGCTCGGCAATCGAGAAAATATTGGTTTCTGCGAGATCTAAAATTTCACTGACCGTACGACCTTTGGTGTCATAGGCATTTTGTAAAATTTCTGAGCTGACTTTAATCATGCTGCGTAAAGTGGAAAATTCTTTAATTTTTGCAGCATACGTTTCAAGGTTATAGAAACTTGAAGGTGAATCTGACATGAGTTGCATCAGATATTCTTCGCCACCAGCAGCATCGAGCAAGTTTTGTTTAATCAGCCAGTCATTGACCAAGACCGCATCATAAGGTGAGCTATCTTTTGACAGTTGATCGATGGCACGGAAAATATATTTATGACGGGTCGCATAAAAATCAGCTTCAGTCAGTACATCACCCACTTGCTCAAAAGATTCTGCAACGGTCATCAGTGCAGCAAGCACGGCTTGTTCAATCGCAAGGTTATGGGGTGGGGTACGAAACTCTTTCAACGAACTTTGTTCTGTGGTTTTTGCTGTTGGCGTAGAGTTTGGCTTGATGGCATTCGCCTGTGACATAAAAATCCCTGATGCTGAAACCATTTAATGTGATGGAAATGGGTGCTAATTACAGTTTTTTCAACTCTTCATTGAACTGAAATGATAGGCGTTTTCTACAGAAATGCGAACAAGTATTTCCGATTAATTCGTCATACATTGAATTGAATGAAGAGTTAAAAATATAAAAAAGTTGGAGCACTATTTTTTACAGATAAAAAAAGAGCATGCGTAAGCATGCTCTTTTCTTTGCAAGAAATTACTCAGCTACGATAGTAACTAGAACTTCTGCAACAACATCATGATGCAATTGGATTGCGATGTTGAATTCACCAGTGTTGCGAAGCGCACCATTTGGTAAACGAACTTCTGCGCGGTCTACAACAAGACCAGCATTAGTTAACGCGTCAGCGATGTCACGAGTACCGATAGAACCGAATAGTTTACCTTCGTCACCAGCTTTAGCAGTGATCACGATGTTAACTTCGTTCAATTGGTCAGCACGTGCTTGAGCAGCAGCTAATACTTCAGCTTCTTGTTTCTCAAGTTCAGCACGACGAGCTTCAAATGCAGCAGTGTTAGCTTCAGTAGCAGCAACTGCTTTACCTTGAGGGATAAGGAAGTTACGGCCGTAACCAGCTTTAACTGAAACTTTATCGCCTAATTTACCAAGGTTTTTAATGCGTTGTAATAAGATAATATCCACAGCTCAACCTCACTTATGATTGTCAGTGTAAGGGATCAAAGACAAGTAGCGAGCTTGTTTGATAGCAAGCGCTAATTGACGTTGGTAACGAGCTTTAGTACCTGTAATACGGCTAGGAACAATCTTGCCGTTTTCAGTGATGTACTGTTTTAAAGTGTCGATATCTTTGTAGTCGATGTACGTAACGTTCTCAGCTGTAAAGCGGCAGAACTTGCGACGACGGTAAAAACGTGCCATGTTATGTTCTCCTTATGCTTCAGCAGAGTCTTGAGCTTGTTGTGCTTCTTCACGTTGAGCTTTACGCGCACGTTTTTCTTCAGCACTCTTAGCCAATAGTGACTCTTCAGTGATAGCGTTTTCACGACGGATGATAAGGCTACGAATGATTGCATCGTTATAACGGAACAATTCTTCTAGCTCATCAAGAGTAGTTTGACCACACTCAACATTCATAAGAATGTAGTGAGCTTTGTGGATCTTGTTGATTGGGTAAGCCAATTGACGACGGCCCCAGTCTTCAAGACGGTGGATTTGACCTTCAGCTTCTTTGATGTGAGTTAGGTAACGTTCTACCATACCCACAACTTGATCGCTTTGGTCTGGATGTACCAATAGTACGATTTCGTAGTGACGCATTGTCAGCTCCTTACGGTTTAGGCAGCCCCAATCATTAATTGATTGAAGCAAGGAGTCACAACCAAAGTTGTGTCGCAAAGTTTGCGAAGCGTGAATTTTAGAGCGTTTAGGTTTGAAATACAAGGCATGGATTTAAAATGCTTGAATTATTTATGGTTTAATTCGGTTTTTCACTGCGCAATAAAAATACCACATAACCTTTAAAATAAGGATCTTGCGCTAAATGTGCAGGTGCTTGCCAAAGCCCGTTTTGTACAAGACCAATTTTATAGGGGAGTTTTAATTCTGAGACTTTATTTAAATAAAGCGTATAGTTTTTAATGGTGTGGCTGCCTTGATAGGTCTGTATAGCAATCTCATCAATATTTTGAGCAAGTAATTTTAAGGTTTGCTGATCCTGAACATTGGTCCAATCCATTAAACCCGTAATGCTTAAACGATATTTTTGAGGCATTTTCTTTCGTATCTTTTCAAGGAATACCGCATATCGATGGATATTTTGTGTCTTTGCATCAAAATCAATTTGTAAGCCTTGAATCTGATTGCCATTTTTTTCCCAATTTTTAAGCCGCTGCAAAATTTGCTGAATATTGTTATTTGACCATTGTAAATGATGGCTACGGATTACAATCCAAATTTTCTGCTGTGGTTTATGGAGGACTTGAATACCTTGTGGGATAAACTCGGATTGCTTTAACGGTTTATTCCAATTCATTTCACCTTGTAAAATATAGAGCTCCGTGGCTTGCTGTAAGTAGGGGCTACTAGAAATATTGCCCCAAATCCAAAAACTTGAATAATGTGCTGCATTAACACGTTGCTGTATTTCGGTGTGAGCTTGTTGTGTATTTCCAGATTGGGCAGGTGAACAAGCGGAACACAAAACAATGCTCAATATGAACAAAAGTTCTAATGTATTTACCCGCCTCATCACCTGTAAAAGCATTGAAAATTACCAATAATATTTTAAGGATTTAGCCCAACTTGTTTCAGGATAATCCCGTTTGATTTGATCAAACCATTGTTTGCGTACAGACTTACTCACATCTTTGTCTTGGCATTCATTATTACCACTTGGTGCATAACATTGAATAGCGCGATAGAGCGCATAAGCGGTTAATTCAGATTTGGTTCCAGTTTTAATAATATTTTTATATACATCACCGCGTGCAAAATATCGACCTTTAAAACTTTGTGGCGAATCATCTGACTGATAGCTGAGATCGACCATGCTGTAGGCTTGTGAACTACGCGCATACTCACCTAAACACAATTGCAGGCTCAGGTCTTTCGGATTTGCTTGTAATTGCTTGGTCAATGTCGCTAAGTCAGGGCATTTTATTGAATTGCTGACAGTGATGCCTTTCCATAAGAAATTGGCAAATGGTGGTTGATAGCGATATTTCTCCGCAGTATTTTGCTCACTATTAAACTGGGCTGCATTAGTTGGTAATTCGGTATAGGCTTGATTAAATAAATCAAAATTTTGATAAGCCAGTGATTTGTTCAGTAAGGTATAAAGTGCTACATTTTTTTGATCCTGAGTCGCTGCATTATTTTTCACAACACTCACTAAGCTTTGTTCATTTGCAACTTCAACTAAATATTGTTGCTGTAGATATGCTTGTTTGATTTTGGCAGATGAACCAATAAATTGTGCGGTACTTTGCTGTTGAGCATAGTGGCGATAGAGCATAAGTTCAGCCAATCCACGTTGTTCGGCAGTTTTGCTGATGGAAAGTAGGTTTTCCCAATATTGTTGAGTGGCGTGATTTTGTCCACTAGCTTCCAGAATACGGCCTTTAAGTAGTAGCTGGCTCAACTGTAGGTAACTGTTGATGCTGCTCGGTGCTCGTTGTGGTAGATATTTGAGTGCTTCTTGTGCTTTGTTTTGCACATAAAATAAGTGATTTGCCTGCAAATACTGGAACAGTTCTGGCGCGTCTTTAAAATAATTTTTTTGTGCGTTTAGTTCAGCCCAGGAAATGACAATATCATCGGAACTTTGTATTTTCCGCATGTGCATCAGATCATAGATAGTGAGGAAAAACGGATCTTTCAAATTTTTGACATTCAGACGCTTACTTTGAAATACATGACGATCTAATTCATAGGGTAGATTGGGCAGCTCTAAGTTATAAACGCTGGATTTAGGATTATTGATTTGCCATACGTATTCATTAATCAGTAAATCATGTTTTCCACTGAGCCAAAATCCACGTCTTAATAAACCGCGTGCACTTGCGGCATATTGACCTTGGGGATAGAGCTTAAAGTACTGGGTGATATTATTGAAAAAATTGGTTAATAAACTTTGATTGAGTTTGTCATGATCTAAATCGCCATATTCACCTAAACCACTTTGATAAGCCTCATTTAAAGCACTTCGAATCAACATATATTGTGATGTTTCTTTCAGCCAAGGTTGATCCACATTAGTTAATACTGAATAAATCTTAGTCGCTGTGGAAAAGTTAGCATTGTAAAACGAAATTGTGGCGTTTAAATACGATGCATATTGGCGTGCAGATACTGACCAATTTGGATTTACGCTTAGCAAAGTTAGTTTATTGTCGCAATCATTAATTTTCTGACGTTCGCGAATCAGGGTGTCTTTTTCACTACTTGAAAGCTTACTGTTCTTTTTGACTTGTTCAATAAAGGCTTGTGCGCCATTTTGAATGCTGTTGCAATGTTCGTTAAAACTTAGATCAGGTGTTTTTAAAGGTTTACGTGCATTCGGCAGTTTATTGCTGCTAGTGCTCATGATACTGGAAACTTCAAATGGAACTTTGCTGTAGCTAGTTCGCCAAAGTGTGGATTTATCTTCATGAATATTAAATTTGGCAAAACCTAAATCGCTAAGCAACAGCAGCATGTTGGTTTGATTGTCATTTGCAGGTGTGAGCGCAGGGAGTTCATCGCATGCGGTATAAGCATTGGTTTGAATAAGTGTCGACGGTTCACAATAAATATCCATGCCTGCATGACTTTGCATACTAAAGAAAATACCGAATGGAATACTCGATGTTAAAAGGGCAGAGTGAATAAATTTTTTTTGATATGACATAAGGCACAGTTAATTATAGTTGTGTGTGCAATGGTATCAAGTTGGGCTTAGGGTTTGAAGCTATTCATAAATAAAAAAGATAGAGTAAAACTCTATCTTTTTTAAAAAAATACAATTGGCTTTAGAGGAGCAGTGGAAGTAAAACTAAAAATTAAACTAATCACTGTGATCAATTTGACTGAAAACATGAAATATTGTTTTGCCCAAATTTGATCATCTTCAGCTTTGAATCCTTGAATGGTTAAATAAATCCAATACAGACTTAAGGCATTTAGGACAATCATATAAATCCAATTCGCATAACCAAAAAAGAATAAACCGTTCATGGTGATGCAGAACAAAATCACGTAAACCAAAGATTCAACCTTGGTTCGATGAATTGAACGTGCTACAGGTAAAATTGGAATACCTGCATTTTTGTAGTCATCAAATCGGTAAACTGCAATTCCCCAAGAATGAGGCATTTGCCAAAATGCATAACCAATAAAAATCAGTAATGCACCTAAATCAAACTGGTTTGCAACAGCCGTATACCCGATTACAGGTGGCGCTGCGCCAGAAAGACTGCCGATAATGGTTTGATGGATTGTTGTTCGTTTTGTCCATAAGCTATAAAAACCAACGTATACGACAAAACCAATAACAGCAAAAAGAAAAGCGTAAGCATTTACCCAGAACCATAAAATGCTAAAACCAAATACACCTAAAACTAAAGCAAAAACTAAAGCAACAGGAATCGAGATTGATTTTTTAACCATCGCACGATTTTGTGTGCGTTGCATTTTTGAGTCGATGTCTTGGTCAATAACGTTATTGACAACACATCCAGAAGCGACCACAAAGAGGGTGCCTAAGAGGGTAAGAAGCAACAGAAGGAAATCTACAGAACCTTGGGCAGCTACAAAGTAGCCACCCAAAGCGGTAACAAAGTTACCAAAGAGAATTCCTGGTTTAGTCAGGAATAAATACTTTTTCAGCATGACGACCAGTTTAGATCATCATGTTGAAGTGAAGGTAGTTCATAATCCACACAGAACCTACTAAAAGGATAGCAATTGTGAGGATTGTATAAACAAATGCAATCACGTTCCAGCGTTGCTCTGAAGAAGAGTTCATATGCAGGAAGTAAACTAACTGAATAAGAACCTGAGCAACCGCAGTAATCGCGATTACGGCAACCAATAGACCGCGGCTAAAACCACCTGCCATTACCATTCCGAATGGAATTACGGTAAGTAGAACAGAAAGGATAAAACCGATTGTATATTGTTTAACGTTACCGTGAGCTGCACCAGCAGAGTTATGATCGTGACTCATTAGATAACTCCCATCAAGTAAACAACGCTGAATACGCAGATCCAAACGATGTCAAGGAAGTGCCAGAACAAGCTTAGGCAAGCAAGACGACGAGTGTTTGGAAGTGTCAAACCATATTTCTTGATTTGGAACATCAACACAAGCATCCATACCAAACCAGAAGTTACGTGAATACCGTGCGTACCAACTAAAGTAAAGAACGCAGATAAGAACGCACTTGTGCTTGGGCCATGACCAGCATGAACTAAATGATTGAACTCATAAAGTTCCATGCCAATGAAGGCTGCACCAAATACCCAAGTAACTGCTAACCAAGTTAAAACTTGACCAACATTTTTCTTGTATGCTGCAAGAACAGCAAAACCAAAAGTTACAGAAGAGATAAGAAGGGCGAAAGTTTCAGTTAAAACGAAACCTAAAGATTCACCAAACAGCTCTTGTGCACTTGGCGTACCCACTGGAACGTGGCTACTTAATACAGCGAACGCGATGAAGAGTGTCCCGAAAAGAACCAAGTCACTCATCAAGTAAGTCCAGAAACCAAAGACAGTGATGTCAGTATCATCGTGATGATGATGTTCGTCATGTCCGTGGTTGTCGTGATGAAGTACTTCAGCCATTGTCTTAGTCCTTCTTCAAATGTTTTTCAAGAAGCGCGTAGCGTTCATTTTCAATACGTTCAACTTCTGCAGCTGGAACATAGTAGTCAACTTTCTTAGTGAAAGAAGAAACGATGAAGCTGATAATTGAAGCAATGAAAGTTACAACGACTAACCACCAGATATGCCAGATTAATGCGAAGCCCATAACTGTAATAAACATTGCAATTACGAAACCTGCCGCACGGTTTGTAGGCATATGGATGTCTTCGTATGTAGTTGGCTTAGCGTAAGCAACACCATTTTCTTTGTCAGTCCAGAAAGTATCAATACCATTGATCTTTGGAAGATAAGCAAAGTTATAGAATGGTGAAGGAGATGAAGTAGCCCACTCAAGAGTACGACCATCCCAGATATCGCCAGTAACGTCCATGTTGTCTTTGCGTTGAAGGAAACCAACAACGATTTGCATAACAAAACAGAAGATACCGATAGCAACCAATACAGAACCAAATAAAGCGATCGCTAAGTACGGATCCCATTCAGGGTTGTCATATGTATTCAAACGACGAGTCATACCCATGAAACCAAGGATATAAAGTGGCATGAATGCAAAGTAGAAACCGAAGAACCAGAACCAGAACGCTGCTTTACCCCAAGTTTCATTCAATTTCCAACCAAACATTTTTGGCCAGTAGAAAATGATACCCGCGAACATCGCGAACACTACACCACCAATAATTACGTTATGGAAGTGAGCGATAAGGAATAAAGAGTTGTGTACTAAGAAGTCCGCTGGTGGAACTGCCATTAATACGCCTGTTAAACCACCAATACCGAAAGTCACAAGGAAGCCAAGTGTCCAAAGCATTGGAGTTGTATAGGTGATGCGGCCCTTGTACATGGTGAATAACCAAGAGAAGATTTTCACACCAGTAGGGATCGCAATGATCATGGTCATGATACCGAAGAACGCGTTAACGTTGGCACCAGCACCCATTGTAAAGAAGTGGTGAACCCATACAACTAGTGAAAGAACACCAATTGCTACAGTTGCGTACACCATAGATTTGTAGCCGAACAACGCTTTGCGTGAGAACACAGCAGTAACTTCTGAGTAAATACCAAAAGCTGGTAATACCAAGATGTAAACTTCCGGGTGACCCCAAGTCCAAATCAAGTTTACATACAACATTGGGCTACCACCCATGTCATTTGTAAAGAAATGGAAGCCGAAGTAACGGTCAAGTGAAAGCATTGCAATAGTCGCAGTCAAAACTGGGAATGTTGCAACGATAAGCACTACAGTAACTAATGCAGTCCAAGTGAAAATAGGCATGTCCATAAGTTTCATGCCAGGCGCACGCATTTTGATGATGGTAACGAAGAAGTTAACACCAGTAAGAAGCGTACCTAGACCAGAAACCTGAAGTGCCCAGATATAGTAGTCTACACCTACACCTGGAGAGTATTCGATGCCAGAAAGTGGAGGGTAAGCCATCCAACCTGTTGCAGCGAATTCACCAATTGCAAGAGAAGCCATCATCAAGCCCGCAGCGCCGGCGAATAACCAGAAGCTAAGAGAGTTTAATAATGGGAATGCTACGTCACGTGCACCAATTTGAAGTGGTACAGCAACGTTCATTAAGCCAACAACTAGACCCATTGCTACGAAGAAGATCATGATTACGCCATGGGCAGTAAAGATCTGGTCATAGTGTTCTGGGTGTAAGTAACCTTCACCGCCACCTTTTGCAAGGAACAGTTGAAGACGCATCATAATCGCATCGGCAAAACCACGCACAAGCATGACAATTGACACGAGGATATACATGATACCAATTTTTTTATGGTCTACAGATGTGAACCATTCGTTCCACAAGTAGCCCCATTTTTTAAAGTAGGTGATACCAGCAACAATTGCGATACCGCCAAGGATCATCATTGCAACAGTAACCAACACGATTGGGTCGTGTGGAATTGCATCTGGTCCTAACTTACCTAATAAGCTCATGTCTTATTCCCCTGCAACAGTCGCATGTTCAACGCCTGCATGAGCTTCAGAAGCAGCAGCTTCGTGTCCAACAGTAGCTGTATGATCAGCACCGTGGTAGTTGCTCATGTATTTGTTAATCACTGATTCGAACAATTTAGGTTCAACTGAAGAATAGTAAGTCACTGGGTGTGGCTTAGTAGGGTAAGGCTTCATTGCTTCAGCTAGAGCCTTCTCTTCAGGAGTAGTTGCTTTGGCAACTAAAACTTCGATCTGGTGTTTAGAACGGTTGCCGTCACGTAAGGTTGCAAATTCAGCTTGGTCTAAAACAGTTTTTTGAACCGCTTCAGGATTAACTGAAGAACCATTACCAGCTTTAACAGCAGAAACCCATTCAGCAAACTGAGCATCAGTCACAGAATGTGCACGGAAGCGCATTTGTGAGAAGCCATAACCTGAATAGTTAGAAGAGAAACCACTGAAGCCTTCAGCAGGACTAGTTTCATCAGCTAATAAGTTCAAGTGAGTTTGCATACCTGCCATAGCATAAATCTGACCACCTAACGCCGGAATGAAAAATGAGTTCATTGTGAAGTTAGATGTTAAACGAAGGCTTACAGGAGTTTTCTCAGGGAAGCGGATCTCGTTTACAGTCGCGATGCCTTGTTCAGGGTAGATGAAGATCCATTTAAATTGTTCAGCAATAACTTGAACAGTTAAAGGAGCTTTATCTGACTCGAGTGGACGGTAAGGGTCATACTTGTGGGAACCCCACCAAGTTAACCAAGCTAAAATAGCGATAATAATTACGGGAATACCCCAAACTACAACTTCAATTGCAGTCGAGTGTGCCCAAGTAGGTGCATAGTCTGCATCTTTATTTGACGCGCGATATTTCCAACCAAACCAAAGAGCCATAAGTGCTGATGGAATAACTACCAACAACATTAGGTAGATCGCAGTAAGCATGAGGTTTGACTGACCTTCAGCAACTGGACCTTTTGAGTTTAGAAGTACCATATCACCACCACACCCAGTTAAGAGTGCAGCGATCGCAGATAAAGACAATACAGCTAAAATTGTTTGTCTCATTTTACAACCTCGGTGAAGAGTCCCATTCCCTAATTTTTAAAATTGGGATAGCGAATAAAGTGTCGCATGATTGTGATTTTTCAGATATGAAAAAAAGTTCACAATGATGTGACACCGCTACGTTGTAGGGCATTATGCCTGATATCGGCAAACTAAGCTATACATAAAGATGCTTTAAATGACTGTATTAAAACCCTATTTTGTTGGTCGGGATTGTGTTTTTTTCATCTGAATTTTATTTTAATTTCAATGTAATGCACAAAAAAGGGATGAGAAATTCATCCCTCAATAAAAGTGAAAGTTATTGGTTTATTACCTTGGTTTTTGCTAACTTGTCATGCAAAGTTTGACGCTTTTTGCCGAAAATAAAAACGGAATCAATGATTGCGCTTAAAGGCATCGATAAAAAGTTCAGAAAAATAAATAAAACACTACGTAAAGTGAAGCCACGCATGAGGTTTACAGGTTGGCTGGTTTCGGCATCTACGATTTTAATTTTGGTGATTTTTTTACCAATACTTTGACCAGATTTAGCAATCAAATACGCTTGAATGAAAAGCATAATGAAGAGGTAAGCAAACATTGCAATCCAAGCTTGGTTGGGAAACATCTCAACCATTTGTGTTTGTAGTGCTTGTAAAACATTAGGGTCAGCATTTGGGGTCATCACAGCTTGCATAAACTGTTCATTTAGATTGGTAAATTGTGTCTTTTCACTTGGATTAAAAAATGCCGTTAAGATAAAAGTTGCCGGTATCCAAAGCAGTAAATCAACGATCTTAGCCAAAACACGTTTAGGAATACTTGCTAGGCTAGTTTGCAATTGTACAGCCTGAGGTTGTGTGTAGGTATTTGATGGCGTAGTTGTAGTTTGATTTGATTCGAATGCTGTCGGTGCTATATAACCTGCAGGCATATAAACCAACTGACCTTGAGTGAGTTCACCCAAAGCTTTCCATTCGGTCATACCTTGGTGCCAAACCAAGTCCGTGAGTAACACTTGTTGGCTCGCGAGCATTTGATTAAGTTGTTCTAAGGTGTAGGGACCAGCTTGTTGGTTATTTCGTGCCAAGTAAATCTGCATAAAACTAAAATCTCAAAAAACGTCTGTAAAAGTATAAATAAAAAAAAAGACCCACATGTGGGTCTTTTTTTAACACAGTTTATTAAGCTTGTTGAGCTTTTTCTTCAGAAAGGAAGAACCAAGTGTCTAATACTGAGTCTGGATTAAGCGAAACAGACTCAATGCCTTGTTCCATTAACCATTTAGCTAGGTCAGGGTGATCTGAAGGGCCTTGACCACAAATACCTACGTATTTGCCAGCTTTACGACAAGCATGGATTGCCATAGAAAGAAGTGCTTTAACGGCTGGATCACGTTCATCAAATAGGTGAGAAACGATACCAGAGTCACGGTCTAGACCGAGTGTTAACTGAGTTAAGTCGTTAGAACCGATAGAGAAACCGTCGAAGTGTTCAAGGAACTGTTCAGCCAATAATGCGTTAGTTGGAAGTTCACACATCATGATCACTTTAAGACCGTTTTCACCACGTTTAAGACCGTTAAGCGCTAACAATTCAATAACACGTTTCGCTTCAGCAACAGTACGTACGAAAGGAATCATGATTTGAATGTTAGTTAAGCCCATTTCGTCACGTGCTTTTTTCAGTGCGCGGCATTCAAGTTCGAAGCAGTCACGGAAATTGTCAGACACATAACGGCTTGCACCACGGAAGCCAAGCATTGGGTTTTCTTCTTCAGGTTCGTATAACTTACCACCGATTAAGTTTGCATATTCGTTTGACTTAAAGTCAGACATACGAACAATCACTGGTTTGTCAGCAAACGCTGCAGCAAGTGTAGAAATACCTTCAACTAGTTTTTCAACATAGAATTCGATAGGAGATGCATAACCCGCAGTACGTGACATTACAGCAGCACGAGTTTCACGTGGTAGGCTGTCAATATTAAGCAATGCTTTAGGATGTACGCCGATCATACGGTTGATGATGAACTCAAGACGAGCAAGACCAACACCTTCGTTAGGAATTTGAGCAAAGTCAAATGCGCGGTCAGGGTTACCTACGTTCATCATAATTTTGAACGGAAGTTTAGGCATAGATTCGATAGAATTACGTTGGATTTCAAAGTCCAAAGCACCTTCGTAAATAAAGCCTGTGTCACCTTCAGCACAAGAAACAGTCACTTCTTGACCGTCAGTCAATACTTCAGTCGCATTACCACAACCTACGATTGCAGGAACACCAAGCTCACGTGCAATAATCGCAGCGTGACAAGTACGGCCACCACGGTTAGTGATAATCGCAGCTGCACGTTTCATTACTGGTTCCCAATCTGGGTCAGTCATGTCAGATACAAGTACGTCGCCGTCTTGAACTTTGTCCATTTCTTTGATCGAAGTCACGATACGAACGCGACCAGAACCAATACGTTGACCGATTGAACGACCTTCACAAATAACATTACCTTTTTGTTTAAGAAGGTAGCGTTCCATTGTGCCCACGTTTTGGCGGCTCTTCACAGTTTCAGGACGTGCTTGAACGATATAGATTTGGCCATCATCGCCATCTTTCGCCCATTCGATGTCCATTGCTGAACCGTAATGGTTTTCAATGATCAATGCTTGTTTAGCAAGTTCTTGAAGTTCGTGGTCATTTAAAGCGAATTGTTGACGATCTGCTTTTTCAACGTCTACAACAACCACTGATTTACCAGCAGCGCCTTCTTCACCATAAATCATTTTTTGGTGTTTAGAACCAAGGTTACGACGTAATACAGCGTGTTTGCCTGCATTTAAAAGTGGTTTAGATACATAGAATTCGTCAGGGTTAACTGCACCTTGTACAACCATTTCACCCAAGCCATAAGAAGCTGTGATGAAAACTGCGTCGCGGAAACCAGATTCTGTATCTAGTGTAAACATTACACCAGCTGCACCTGTTTCAGAGCGAACCATGCGTTGAACACCTGCAGATAACGCAACGACGTCATGTGCGAAGTTTTGGTGTACACGGTAAGAAATTGCGCGGTCGTTATAAAGTGAAGCAAATACTTCTTTAATCGCAATAAGGACGTTGTCGATACCACGGATGTTCAAGAAAGTTTCTTGTTGGCCAGCAAATGAAGCATCTGGTAAGTCTTCTGCTGTTGCAGATGAGCGAACGGCAACCGCGATATCAGGGTTGCCGTTTGAAAGAGCTGTGAAAGCCTCACGAATTTCTTTTTCAAGTTCAGCAGTAAGCGGAGTGTCTACAATCCATTGACGGATTTTTGCACCGGTTTCAGCAAGTGCATTTACATCGTCAACATTGAGTGCAGCAAGTTCAGCGTTAATTTTAGCGTTTAGGCCACTTTGCTCGAGGAATTCACGATATGCTTGAGCTGTAGTAGCAAAACCACCAGGAACAGATACACCAGCATTTGCTAGATGGCTGATCATTTCACCTAATGATGAGTTTTTACCACCCACGAGTTCTACGTCGTGTTTCCCTAATTTTTCTAGACCAATTACGCGCGCTTCCAAAGTTGTTACTCCACTTTTGCAGTATTAATCACTATCTTGGCATGAAATTATAACAAATTACTTAGCATTCTAAATTTACTAAGTGACAGTCATGTAAGATGGTTTACTATAAAGATTATATAGCACTAAGACAAATTTTGGAGGAGAATTTTAATGTCAGAAGGTAAACAGATTCAGCGTAGTGTTTTCTTTGTTTCGGATGGTACCGCGATTACCGCAGAAACACTTGGACACTCACTGTTAGCCCAGTTCCCTCATGTAGATTTTGACATTCATATTATTCCATATATTACCTCTGAAGAAGCAGCTACAAATGTGGTTGCAGAGATCAATCTTAGAGCGCAGCAAGACGGTCAAAAGCCTTTGGTGTTTGATACCCTTGTAGACCCGTATGTACGTGACATTATTAATACTGCAAATGCGATAAATCTTGATGTTTTTGAAGGGCTTATTAGTAAATTGTCGGACGAGTTGGGTACAGCTCCTACGACTTTAGTCGGTCAAACCCATGCAGTTACAGATTCTGAGTCTTATAAAGCACGTATTGATGCGGTGCATTTTGCTTTAGATAACGATGATGGGGCACGTACTCGTCATTATGATAAAGCAGATTTGATTTTAATTGGAGTATCACGTTCGGGTAAAACACCAACTTCAATCTATCTCTCTTTGCAATTTGGTATTCGTGTGGCGAACTATCCTTTGACAGAAGAAGATTTGGATGACAATCGTTTACCTGCAGTTTTACGTGAACATAAACATAAGTTGTTTGGCTTGATGATTGATGCAGAGCGCCTTGTAGCAATTCGTTCAGAGCGTAAGGCCAATAGTCGTTATGCAAGTTTTAGTCAGTGCCAAATGGAA
Source organism: Acinetobacter sp. YH12138 (assembly GCF_015218525.1). Lineage (NCBI taxonomy): Bacteria > Pseudomonadati > Pseudomonadota > Gammaproteobacteria > Moraxellales > Moraxellaceae > Acinetobacter > Acinetobacter sp. YH12138. Next base: position 1,315,527 of record NZ_CP048670.1, read on the forward strand.
CTACGTGCGATTGAAGGTATTTATATTTCTGAGGGAATCAAATACTTAAACGTGTCTGAAATGTCGATTGAAGAAATTTCAACACGTGTTTTACAAATGACCGGACTGAAGCGTCGCATTGGTTAAGTGTAAATTGAGCCACTTTGGTGGCTCTTCTGATAATAATAAATTACCGTATAAATTATATAAAAATAGTATTAATTTCTGGTTTGTCATACTTTTAATGAATGATAAATATTTAAGATATTGATGAAAATTTTCCTCAATATTTAGACTTAAATTTTAAGCAATTTTTGCATTCATTTGTGTACCAATTCGATAAATTTCTTTGGATGAAAATTTATAAAATATCGCCAAATTGACAGCATGAATCTTTTAAAAGAATTCGTGTTTTGTTGTATTTTTATCTATGAATTAAGCCTGAATAATCCACTTGATATGAGTTGTGTAGATACAAGATTTAGCTGATTTGGTTTAATATTTAATCAACTTTTCAAAAAATACTGATTTAACTGCTAAAAAAATAGGCAAAAAATAGAATAAAAAATAATCAAACAGTTGCTTTTGGGTGCTAAATATAAAGAAATGGCACCATTTATTTAATTGATGTGAGTGAAAAATATTCAAATTGATAACATTCAGGCTTTAAAAGCTGATATGAAGTAATATTAAAATTGGATTTTTAGCTGTTATTTTCCTATTGAATATAGATTAGAACATAAGTAAATGTTGGCTGAACATGAGCATCGGTATAAATTTTCTAACTTATAGTTAGGGATTAAAAGAGTTGTGTAAGACAAAATTAAGCGACTGAAAATTTATTAGTTTGAAATAAAATTTTCATGAAGAATTATCATAACTATTCAAAATTGCACGTCTATAAACTCGCTGTAGCTGCTGGTGCAGGTCGGAAGCATGATTTAAGTCTGAGAGCTGAAAAAGCATGTAGCACGATTAAAGCTATTTTCATTTATGGATTTTTAAGAATCCTTAGCCTTATCGAATGAAAGTATCCAATATAGTAGGGGAGCTACCAAAAGCCGCCAGAGATGGCTTTTGGTGTTGTGAGTTTTGATCAATCGGATAAATTATAGTAAATGATATGTGAAAATCATTTCATTGTAATTACTTTTCTTTAGGCTGGTTAGATTCGCTGCGCACAATGACATCACACTCAAACGTATGTTCATCTAAAGCCGTGATTGAATTACTCTGAATTTTAGCAATCGGCCAAGTGTTTAAGATGCAGTTGGGCTGCTGTAATGCAGCATAATAATGATCAGATTTTAGAAAAGTTTTATTTTGAATTGCGGTATTTGGACTGAGTAAATGTCTTAACCAATGATTCGGTACTTGATCTTCTAAAAACCGAATCGCCAGAATACTCTTAATACGATTGCTAAATAAACGTCGATTTTTTGCAATCAGTGGATGCTGGATTAATTTATTCAGTAGACGTTCGGTGCGTGGTAAGATAAATTGCGGTTTGATTTGATAGACCATGATGTTATCTGCAACCTGACATAGATGGTGCAATTCAGAGACCACATGCTGATCTATCCCAATAATGGCGATTTTTTGATTCTTAAAATCATAATCTTTGATCTGTTCTGAACTGATGATCGTTCCACGAAAGTGTTCAAAATCCTCTAGATGATTATTAAAAATATGGTGGGTTGCATCCTGCTTGTTGGCCATATTTATTCCTTATCTTTTGTTTTTTTAGTTGAGTCTTAGATAAGAATATATTCTGTGATGGGCCAGTCGGGGTAAAGCGTTTTTTCAGTCTGATGAGTCATACAATTTGTCTAGAATTGATTTGCTTGGCCCTTGTCATTTATACATTTCTAGGAGTGAACTGATTTTTTTATGCGTTGTAGTTCATTAACCGCTCAAGCAGATCGATAAAACAATGAGCGACCTGCATGAACAGCTTTTGAGATCTATAAATTTTGTGAGTTTTAAAGTGGTTCATCATCTGATGAGTTATAGTCAAGCTGACTCGGGGTTGAATGCTTAAGTTCGGGTTGGTCGGTATGTGTACGTAAATAGTCCATATCACGAATATTTTTTTGTACAGCAACTGCACCAAACAAACTCATTAGGAAAGCCATCATGTAAAACCCTTTTTCACTTAATGCCAGTTCAGCATTCCATAAGCCAATGGCAAGAAGTACGAGGCAAATAATGACGGATGCCCAGCACAGTCCAAAGTAGATTGCAGTGACATGCAATCCTTCTAAACGGTCACGAATGATTTTTTGTAGTGAAACCGATGAAAATAATCCATAAAGCAATAAAATGAGATAAAAGCCTTTTTCATTCAACATCATATTTGCATTGAATAAACCTATGCAAAACACCACAGCGCCTAAAATGAGGGCACACCAACTTGCTGCGATAAATGCGGGTGTGGGTTTATTAATATATTGGCTCATCTGCTTATTTTTCTCTTTGTTTTGCGTATGTTTAATATTTATACAGCAATAAAAATGAGTAAAGCAATTATTTCGTTGAGGCAATGATGGTTTTTAAGTGTAGCTTTAGTAAATGTTAGCCAAAGCATTGTTCTCGGTTGTATCCGTCTAAAAGAGCCACAAAAGACGTAATCGCAATTCTGGCTTTAGACGGATCAAACGCTTGGATTAAATCATCAAGCTTAGAGTCTTAAGCTAGATCATTTTTGATTTGCATTAAACGTTCGAAATTTTCAATGCGCTTATCGGTATCGTAAATGTCGCAGGTGAAAATAAATTCATCAACGTCATATTTAGTGAGTAGGTTTTCTAAACCTGCTCGAACGGTTGCATTTGAACCGACTTGTCCTATAGCGTAGAAATTATCAACAGACATTTTTTCTGCAGCAGACCATAAGCCTTGCATACTGTCGACTGGAGCCTTGAGTTTTAAACTTTGACCGCGCATTAAACCTAAAACTCGCTGATATGCACTTGTTGCTAGATATTCTGCTTCTTCATCTGTTTCAGCAACAACCGTTGGTACGCCCATAGAGACATAAGGTTGATCTAAATATTCGGATGCTTGGAAATTTTCACGATAGAGCTGAATTGCTTGTCCAAGCATGCGTGGTGCGAAATGTGAAGCAAAAGAATAGGGTAGACCTAAACGTGCAGCGAGTTGTGCACTGAATAAACTAGAACCTAGAAGCCATACGGGAACATGTGTATTTTGTCCTGGTGTAGCAATGATGCGCTGGTGAGGTTCAGGTGCTTTGAAGTATTGCAAAATTTCAAGAACATCTTGTGGAAATTGATCTTCAGTTTCCTGACGGCCACGGCGTAGTGCGCGCATGGTGGTTTGGTCTGTACCTGGTGCTCGACCTAATCCGAGTTCAATACGTCCAGGATATAACGTTTCAAGTGTGCCAAATTGTTCAGCGACAACCAAAGGTGCATGGTTGGGCAACATAATCCCGCCTGAACCGAGCTTGATAGATTGTGTATTTGCTAAGAGATAACCGAGTAAAACCGCAGTTGCAGAACTTGCGATGCCGTCCATATTGTGGTGTTCGGCTAACCATAGACGCTCATAGCCAAGTTGTTCTGCTTTCTGTGCTAACTGGAGTGCATGTTTGAGTGAAAATTCGATGGTTTTATCATCTCGAACAGGTGCGAGTTCAAGTACTGAAAATTTTGTATCGGTTAGAGTACGCATGTTTTCTCTCAGAGATCTTTATATCGAAATAATACGATATAAAATACCTAATATATATCGAATAAATTCGATATGGTGGTGAGACGCTGTAAAAAAGTTAATTTTAGATATATCTAAAGTTTTTTATGAACATATTTCTATAAACAAAAAAAAGCACCCGAAGGTGCTGATTTTTTTCATTGAAATATATCGATTAACGTTTACCGTTTTTGTACCAACCTAAGTGACGACCATTGTCTCCACGGTAGCCTCGGTCGTTGTAGCTGTAATTATTGGTACGATAGCCACGGTTGTTATAACGACGGTCATAGCGATCATCATAACGACCATTGTAGCGGTCATCATAGCGACGGTCTTCAGACACTTTTTTACCTAGTGCAGAACCACCGGCTGAACCAAGTGCAGCACCGATATAACCACCGTTTGTGCCGCCCATGTTTTTACCTACGGTATAACCACCCGCGCCACCAAGTGCGCCACCAATGATGGCACCATTACGGTCACGTTTGTTTGCTGATGCTGCAGCACCTGCACCGCCACCAATTGCTGAACCAATCATTGCGCCAGTTTGGCCGCCAACTTGGTTACCGATTGCTGCACCAACAACACCACCTAAAGCAGATGTTAATGCAGTATTGGTGCTATTACCTGCATGTGTTGCAGTCATAGTAAGTGCTGAAGCGGCAATTGCTGCACTGAATAGAATTTTATTAATTTTCATTTTTAAACTCCTTACGAAGCATGATGTTTATCTGTTGATATCAATATATGAAAACACATAGCGAATATTTGGAGCGTGATGTGAAATAAAATACGTGTTCCGTTGCTGCAATGTAAATTTTGCACTTTATTTCTACATGATTGATGACTTGGTTGGAGGGAAGGCAAATCTAAATATTTATCAGGAGCAATAAATAAAGTTGTATTTATCATTTGAAAAAAGGCGATACATAAAAAAAGCACCCGAAGGTGCTATTTTCACTATTCAATAAGGACTCACTAATTTTGAATTAGTGACGACGACGGTAACGTTTTTTGTATTTACGTTCTTGGTGTTTGTCGTAAGCTTTATCTTTAGAGATTTTATTACCTAGAGCAGCACCACCAGCAGCACCTAGTGCAGAGCCGATGTAACCACCGTTTGTACCGCCCATGCTTTTACCAACAGTATAACCTGTACCACCACCTAAAGCACCGCCGATAGCAGATTCTGTACGGTTGCGTTTATTACTTGCTACCGCAGCACCACCAGCACCACCAAGAGCGGCACCAATTGTAGCGCCGGTATTACCGCCCATGTTTTTACCAATTGCAGTACCTGCAACACTACCTAATGCACTAGCTGCAGCAACGCGTGTTGTACTATCTGCATTTGCAGACACAGTGAACATAGAAGCAGTTGCTAGAGTGGCTGTCATTAAAAGAGTATTCAGTTTCATAGTTCACTCCATGTCCTTCATAAACGCGAGGACTTTTCTTAATCATGTCGATGGCAGTAAATGTAACAAAACTATTCGCTATAAATATGGAGAGCTTTCTCTTTATTTGGTGATTTGAGTGTCTAGTTTGTATAAGTTTTATTAATATTGTGAAAAAAATGGTCGAATGCAGAAAATCTGTACGACTTTGTGGAGAAAGGTAGGAGTGATGAAGTTCACACTTTGATGTTTAGGGTCATTGATAGGCCAAAAAACAATATATATGTCATTTCAGACCTATTATCGGTACACTAGCGCCATTATTTTGAATTTTGGCATATCCGTGAAAGTTTAGCGGTAGAGCCTGTGTATTGAGATTTTTTGAAAAATGAAAGAATCGTTACGTTTACGATTAGATCAGCTCTCTGACCGTCACGAAGAATTAAATGCATTACTCGCAGATGTAGAAGTCATTTCAGACAACAAACGTTTCCGTCAGTTGTCACGTGAGCATAGTGATTTATCTGAAATCACTGAAGTTTGGAAAAAATACCGTCAAGCTGAAGAAGATATTGAGACTGCTGAAGTAATGATGACGGATCCAGATTTTAAAGAGATGGCCGTTGAGGAAATCAAAGAAAATAAAGCTTTGATCGGTCAGCTTGAAGCAGACTTAAACATTCTGATGATTCCAAAAGATCCGAATGATGCGAACTCTGCTTATTTAGAAATTCGTGCCGGAACAGGTGGTGACGAAGCTGCAATTTTCTCGGGTGACTTGTATCGCATGTACAGTAAATATGCTGAATCACAAGGTTGGCGTATTGAAGTGCTGTCTGAAAATGACGGCGAACACGGCGGTTATAAAGAAGTGATTTGCCTCATCAATGGTGAAGGCGTATATGGTCGCTTAAAATTTGAAAGTGGTGCGCATCGTGTACAGCGTGTTCCTGCAACTGAGTCACAAGGTCGTGTTCATACTTCGGCATGTACTGTTGCGATTTTGCCGGAAATTGATGTAGACACCAGTGTTGAAATTAATCCTTCAGAATTACGTATTGATACCTATCGTGCATCTGGTGCGGGTGGTCAGCACATTAACAAAACTGACTCTGCTGTACGTATTACCCATATTCCAACGGGTACAGTTGTAGAATGTCAGGACGAACGTTCACAGCATAAAAACAAAGCCAAAGCGATGGCGCTGTTGGTTTCTCGTTTAGAAAATGCCAAACGCGCAGCGGCAGATGCCGCGACGTCTGAAATGCGTCGTGACTTGGTGGGTTCTGGTGACCGTTCTGAGCGTATTCGTACCTATAACTATCCACAAGGCCGTATGACTGATCATCGGATTAACCTAACGCTGTATAAGTTGGATGCAGTGATGGAAGGTGATTTGACTGAACTGCTAGATAGTTTGCATCGTGAATATCAAGCCGATCAGTTGGCGTTATTAGCACAGCAGAATGGTGGCTAATGAATATTGCAGAGGCTTTGGCCTATCGTGGGGAACCTGAAAGTTATGAACGTCAGGAAAATGCGTGGTTGTTAGAGCATATCACCAAGATTGATTCTTTTGATTTAATCATGAAAAAGGATCAAGAATTAACAGCTGAGCAAGAACAACTCTATGTTGAAAGTCTTGCACGTATTACCGCAGGTGAGCCTTTGGCTTACGTCACAGGTTCTCAGCCATTTTGGACGCTAGACTTAAAAGTGACTAAAGATACTTTGGTACCACGTCCTGATACGGAAGTACTTGTTGAAACTGTACTGCGTTTAGAACTTCCTGAAGATGCTCGTGTGGTCGATTTAGGAACAGGAACTGGTGCTGTAGCGTTATCATTAGCCAGTGAACGTCCAGATTGGTCAATTGTGGCTTCGGATATTTACGAACCTACATTGGAAGTTGCTGAATTTAATGCCAAAAAGCATGATCTTGAACATGTGCAGTTTGTCTTAGGTTCTTGGTTGAAACCCTTTGGTCGTGCTTTCTTTGATGTAATTGTGTCAAATCCGCCGTATATCGATGCTGATGATGTACACATGAAGGATTTGGCGACAGAGCCTGAACGTGCTTTGGTTGCAGACAATCATGGGCTTGCAGATCTTGAGCAAATCATTCTTCAAGCCAAAAAACATTTAACCGTGAATGGTTGGGTGGTGCTCGAACATGGCTATGACCAAGGCGAAGCAGTCAGACATTTGTTCTTACAGGCTGGATATCGAAATGTTCGGACTGTAAAAGATTATGGCGGCAATGACCGTGTCAGTTTAGGCCAGTGGCAACACTGATTTGGTGTTAGAGAAATAGTCAGAAATAAAGCGCATTGAATGCGCTTTATTTTTTGTTTTTCAATGCACATGTGAGCATTTATTTGCGTGCATTTGCAAGTGTGGAAAAATACGTTACTTCACCACATCACGCCAACGCAATAGATATTGTTCTAGATATTTCATCAGGCTATCGGTGATTTTCCCTAAGAGCGCCAATAGAATAATGGCGATAATCACGATATCTGGACGTGAGGTTTCACGACCATCACTGAGCAAATAGCCAATACCTTGCGTGGCTGCAATCAGCTCTGCTGCAATCATAAACATCCATGCCAAACTTAAACTATTGCGTAAGCCTGTAAGTATACCCGGCGATGCTGCAGGTAAAATAATTTCACGAATCTGCCTGAAATATTTCAAACGATAAACTTGTGCAACTTCAATGAGTTTTCGGTCTACACCTTGAATCGCTGCAACGGTATTGGTATAGGTCGGGAAAAAAGCACCTATGGCAATGAGGGTGATTTTTGAAGATTCATCAATACCTAACCATAAGAGCAGTAAGGGAATCCATGCCAAACTGGGGATAGATTTAATTGCTGAAAATGTAGGTTCCAAAAATGCTTCGGCTTGTTTGTTCAAACCGACTAAGAGTGCAAAAATCAGAGCAAGTCCGCTACCAATAAAAAAGCCTAAAAATACCCGCCAAGTACTGGTCCAGATATGCTGCCAAAGTTCACCTTCAGATAACTCTATAAATGACTGCCAAAGGCTACTCGGAGCAGGGAGTAGATACGGTTCGATAACACCATTTTTGACCAAGATTTCACATAGCAGCAATAAAACCACAGGTAGAGCAAGACCTTTTAAAATCAAGATCAACTTGGGTTTTATATGGTTTGATGAATCGGAAGCGGTCGAAACCGCCGTATCGATTTTGGGTTGAGTCAGTGATGATGACATGTTATTTCACAACCTTTTTCGCATAACGTGCATCAAAAAGTTGGTCAATGACTTGATTGACATTGGTTCCTTTACGAACTAAATCTTCCTCAGTCAAAATCGTGCCAGATTTCTTTAAAGCAGCAATATGTTTAGCTGTTGGGATATTTTGATTAAAGTTGGTACGACTCAACTGGAGCTTGGCAACAGCCAATGGAAGCTTGGACTCACGTGCCAATAATTGGGCTAATTTATCTGGATTGGCTTTGGCCCGTTGTCGTGCTTGTTCATAGGCTTTAATCACAGCTTCAACGGCTTCAGGACTTTGCTGGCTAAATTGTTGTTTGGTACTTAAAACGCTATAGCTGTTAAAACCCACATTTCGATAAAGCAAACGCGTGCCTGATTGTACTTGTGCAGATGCCATGAGTGGATCTAATCCCGCCCATGCATCGACTTGACCACGTTCTAAAGCGTTTTTCCATCAGGATGTTGTAAATGTACCAATTGCACATCACGTTTATTGAGGCCGACTGTTTCCAAAGACTGCAAAGTAAACATGAATGGATCGGTTCCTTTGGTCGCTGCAATTTTTTTGCCTTTGAGGTCTTTCAGACTTTTAATCGGAGAGTTTTTTGCCACAAGCAATGCCGTCCATTCAGGCTGTGACTGTATATATACGGTTTTAATCGGACTGCCATTGGCACGACTCAAAACGGCTGCAAGTCCTGCTGTTGAGGCAAAATCCACACTGCCACTATTGAGATATTCGAGTGAGCGATTACTACCTTGGCTAAAGACCCATTTAATTTGTGTTTTGGGTAATGCTTTTTCTAAGAGTTTTTGTTCCTTCACCACTAAACTGGTCGGTGCATAGTAGGCATAATCCAGTTTAAGTGTCGAAGGAATAGCAGCAAAGATAGAGCTACTGAATAGGCTGAATGTCAGCGTAGAAAAAATTAGTTTTGAGCTTTTAAATAGGGAAGTCATATCGTTCACAATCAAGTGTTGAATTATGAGCACATAGATACGACGGAAATATTTCAGAAACAAAACAGAATAAATGCTAAGAATAATAGAAATCGAGATAAGCGTATAAATCAAATATAGGTATTTGATTTAAAATACTTTATTGGATTTAATTGTGATGAAATTTCGTTATATAAATTAATGTGTAAACTTGCATGAAAAATGCTTAGATATTTTAGTGTAAAGAATATTCAAAAATTATAGTGCATTACAGACTTAAAATAACTTTTCCAATAAAAAAGCAGCTTTCGCTGCTTTTTATATGTGATCAATACTTACATTGGGTAGTCTTGTAAGCTATCGGAGACTTCAACTTGTTCTAAAGCTGATGTTTCTACTGCAAGACAGTAAGCAATAATTTTTGCAGTTGCACTCACTAAATTTTCATCTTTTAGATTTGCACCTGCTTGAATTGCTTCAATGTCATCTGCTTGGATATCCAGTGCATGAGCAACTTCAACTGCACTTTCAGTGCTAAAAAATTGTGAAATCAAATTTTGCAAATCGATATCTGCAACAGTTTTAAGCTGTTCGTGAAACAGTTCATCAATTGCGTCAATCTGAGTGAAAAGAGAATCTGAAAAGTTTTGAACAAGTTGTTGTTCAAGAACATCAATCATCTTAAGCATAGGAAAGCCTTTCAAGGAGATGCAGGAGAATTGGAAAATAAATAAGCAAAACGCTTTAAATTGAGTGAAAAATAACCTAATTAGACTAAAGTAGCAATCGTTCAAGGATGAATGGTCAGTCTATTTATTGAATGTTTTTAAGTTATTGATTTTCTATTAATTAGATGAATATTCAATTTATAAATAGCGAATATCAAATTTTAGACCTTGAATTCAGGCGCATTATTTTGTCGATATGCACCGGGACTGACGCCTGTCCATTTTTTAAAAGCCCGATGAAAAGCACTCGGATCATGAAAATTTAGTTCTTCACTGATATCTTGTAAGCTTTTATCGGTATGGGTTAAAAAATCGATGGCGGTATCTCGTCGGATATCATTTTTGAGTTGTTGATAACTCACACCTTCACTTTTAAGACGGCGATGCATTGTGGCTTCCGACATATTCATTTTGACCGCCAACTCATAAAACTCTAACCATTCGGCAGGAGGAACGTCTAACAGTTGTTTACGAATTTGGCTGCTGAGCGCATACGGGTTTTTAAAGCGTACCAAAAGGTTTTCAGGTGTTTGTTGTAAGAATTGATACCACGAACGTGTGTCTTGTTTGATTGGTAGACTTAAATAACTGGCATCGAGCTGTATATAGTTTTGACTGGCTTGGTAATGAATATTTTCACAGAAGCGGACTTTATAGTCGTGATCATCAAGTGGTGCATCGCATTTAAATTGGATTTGGTTTAATAAAATCCGCTGACCACTTAGCCAGCACAGTAGCGTATGGATGAGCATTAAATATGTGGCATAGCTGAACATGCGTTTAGGCGCATGTTGGTCATAGATCACGATATAAGCAAAGTGATCTTCAATAGTTAAATCACTATGCAAGTCATCTAAAACCAGATTTAAAAATTGTAGGATTTGCTTGAGTGCATCACCCAAGGTGCTGTTATGCATGACCATTTTCGACAGTAGCTTAAAACTACCACGTCGCATGGCATGCCGATCCATGCCAAAAAATTCATCATCCATCACATCTGCAAGATGAGTCCATAAAGCCGCATATTGTGAAACAGAAACTCTGGTTTTACTCGATAGCAGTAACTCTGAGGGTATACCAGACTTATGCAAAATAGCAGAAATATCAAAGTGCTTTTTTTGCGCATCGTGTAATGCTTCATGCACCAAGTCGATAGAAATCGTCCCTTTACTGTATTCGAGTCCATGCTTCGGCATATGTTCGGATAGGTCCTTGTTCAGAATTGTCCAAATACATCAGAAAAGATGCAACATTTGGAAATTGTACTGAATAAATTCTCTGTTTACTCTGCATCTTAAGTCGAATTTAAAACAAGACATCATAAATAGGGAAATGCTATGGACATTAAAGGAAAAGTTTTCGTCGTGACCGGTGGTGCATCGGGTTTAGGCGCTGCGACAGCAACACATCTGATTGGCTTGGGTGCCAAAGTGATTATTGTGGATATGAATCATGAGCATGGCGAAGCAATGCAACGTCAACTGGGTGATCATGCGAAATTTGTTCAATTGGATGTTACCGATGAACAAGCGGTAAGCGCTTTCTTTGCACAAGTTGAAGTGGAATTTGGTCAACTTAATGGCTTAGTGAACTGCGCAGGTATCGCACCCTCTGCAAAAGTTTTAGGTCGTGACGGATTACATGATTTGGCGATGTTCCAAAAAGTATTAAATATAAATGTTTCAGGTACATTCAATATGCTGCGCTATGCGGCACAACTGATTGCTAAATATGAATTAAAAGCGGGTGAAGAAGAGCGTGGCGTGATTGTGAATACGGCGTCGGTTGCGGCTTTCGATGGTCAAATTGGTCAGTCGGCTTATGCAGCATCCAAAGGGGCAGTGGTTGCAATGACATTACCTCTTGCACGTGAGCTTGCACGTGAATCAATCCGTGTGATGACCATTGCTCCGGGTATTATGGAAACGCCGATGCTCAAAGGCTTAGCACAAAATGTACAAGATGCTTTGGGGCAAATGGTGCCTTTCCCTCCACGTTTAGCAAAACCGCAAGAGTTTGCAAAATTAGTGACGCATATTTTTGAAAATGCTTATCTCAATGGTGAAGTGATACGTCTTGATGGCGCGATCCGTATGCAGCCTAAATAGTTATTTATTAAAACTGCTTATTCAGGCTTCTACGACGGAGTCTGATCGAGAATAACTTCGTTGACAGTAGCTTATCTCGTTACTTTTGTTTCGGCAAAAGTAACCAAAACCATAGTCATTTGTAAAACTCGTCATCAAGTATTTATTGATTTACAGATTACAGAAACATTAGAGATTAATGGCGTCCTGCCTCAGACAGTTGCAAATGACGTCGTCGTGTATCTAACTTTGCTTTATACAGCCAAAGTATTTTTAATTCCGCAGTTATCCAAAATTTAAAGCTATACGCGCTATAAAAGATTTAGAAAAGGAAGTCTCATGATTTTAAATGATGAACAAAAAATGGTTCAGGACATGATGCGAAGCTATTCGCAAGAAAAACTGAAACCAACGGCTGCAGAGCGTGACAAAACTGCGGCATTTCCTGCACAAGAACTTAAGGAACTGGGTGAGCTAGGTGCTTTAGGCATGACGGTTTCGGATGAATGGGGTGGTGCAGGTTTAGACTATGTGTCTTTGGTTGTTGCCTTAGAAGAAATTGCTGCGGGCGATGGTGCGATTTCCACAATTGTTAGCGTACAAAATTCACTGCCATGTGGCATTACGCAGCGTTATGGTACAGAAGCACAAAAAGAAAAATACTTAAAAAAATTAGCCACAGGCGAATGGTTAGGTTGTTTTTGCCTAACAGAACCACAAGTGGGTTCAGATGCGAGTGCGTTGGAATGTAAAGCGGAGCGTGATGGTGATGAGTGGGTGTTAAATGGCACCAAGCAATTTATTACCACAGGAAAACATGCCCAAGTAGCCTTGGTTTTTGCGGTAACGGATAAATCTGCAGGTAAAAAAGGGATTTCGTGCTTTTTAGTACCGACGGATGCACCTGGTTATATCGTATCGCGATTAGAAGACAAAATGGGTCAGCATTGTTCCGATACTGCAACGATTGTTTTAGATGACTGTCGTATTCCTGCGGATAGTCTTTTAGGCCAAGAGGGTGAAGGCTATAAAATTGCCTTATCAAACCTAGAGTCAGGTCGAATTGGTATTGCAGCGCAGTCTGTGGGTATGGCACGAGCAGCATTAGATGCAGCTGTTGAATATGCCAATGAACGCAAGGCATTCGGCGTGGAGATTGTTCAGCATCAAGCCGTGGCATTTCGCCTCGCGGATATGGCCACCCAAATTGAGGCAGCACGTCAATTAATCTTCCATGCAGCGACGTTAAAAGATGCAGGTTTTCCATGCTTAAAAGAAGCCTCGATGGCTAAACTTTTTGCATCGACGATGGCTGAACGGGTGTGTTCAGATGCCATTCAAATCCATGGGGGCTATGGTTATGTATCTGATTTTCCAGTAGAACGAATTTATCGTGATGTGCGTGTCAGTCAAATCTATGAAGGTGCATCGGACATTCAACGTCTGGTGATAGCACGTGAAGTAACCAAAGGATAGGTGATTAAAAAATAGACTTTGGTCGATGTTCAAACCCTGCAATGGCGTTGATGGTTATGGAAATTGCAGGGCACATCCAAACATGGTTATCTAGGTATAGACAGTCTAAGAATAGGTAATTTACGAATAGATTGTCGAAGAGTATAAGTTTCAAAACTAAAAAACCGACATTGCAATCGGTGTATGGAAAAGCAGTAAAAGCGGATGTGGCAAAGGAATCGTCACTAGTACGCAGCGGTACAACAACAAGATCAATAAACCTCAAAGTCTTGCACTTTGAATCATAGAGAACAGGATAGGAATTGTCGTCATGAAGACACTAGAACAAGCATATCGTGATTTTAATTTTGAAAAAATGGTTGCAGAACAATTGGTCGGTACGCCAAGTTCAATCAATGCTTATGATGAATGTTGTGGGCGCTATGTTGGGCAAAATCGAACTGCGCTGATTTGGGAAGGCAAGAATGGTGAATCTGAGCAATGGACTTTTGAGCAATTAGATTTAGCTTCTGCACAATTGGCAAATTATTATCAGCGCATTGGGCTAAAAGCAGGTGATTGCATTGCAGGTCTATTACCCCGTACTGCAGAGTTATTGATTACTATTTTGGCAACATGGCGTATAGGGGCAATTTATCAGCCTTTGTTTACGGCATTTGAGTCCAAAGCGATTGAGCATCGGGTGCAAACTGCGGGAACAAAGCTGATTGTAACCAACACTGAGCAACGATCAAAACTTAATCACATTGATTTACCGCATATTTTAAACGTACATGCCGATCAAGCAATTCAGACAGATCCTGACTTTTGGTCAGAGCTGCAACTTCATGACACCACATATAACTCAGTACCACGTTCATTTGACGATGAATTTTTAATGATGTTTACATCGGGAACGACCGGTTTGGCCAAGTCTGTACCTGTGCCACACAAAGCGTTATTGGCATTTAAAGGGTATATGACACATGCGGTTGATTTGCGTGATGAAGATTCATTTTGGAATTTGGCAGATCCGGGTTGGGCTTATGGTTTGTACTATGGAATTGCAGGGCCATTAAGTTTAGGACACAGCATTATTATGGATGAACGTGCTTTTAGTGTTGATCATGCACTTCAAGTCATCAAAAAATATAAAGTCAGTAATTTGACCGGTTCACCAACGGCATTTCGTATGTTCTTTGGTTTTAAAGAAAAATTTGATGAATCCCTAAAATCACATTTACGGGTTGTGAGTAGTGCAGGAGAGCCACTAACGCCCGAAGTGATTCAATGGTTTAATCACGATTTAAACGTCAATATTTATGACCAATATGGGCAAACAGAACTCGGTATGGTGATTGCAAATCATCACGCTTTAGAACACTACAAAAAAGTGGGTTCAGCCGGTTTTGCTATACCGGGTCATCGTTTCGCGGTGCTTAATAAAGACTATCAAGAAATTGAACGTGGTGGCATTGGAACATTGGCATTAGACTGGTCGCAATCTCCACTCATGTGGTTCACAGGCTATGGTGGCAATAACCGTAAAGCCTTTGTCGGGAACTACTATTTAACCGGTGATACCGTTCGTTTAAACGAAGAAGGCGGCATTGATTTTGTAGGTCGTGCAGACGATGTCATTACAACGTCAGGCTATCGTGTAGGGCCTTTCGATGTGGAAAGCACATTATTAGAATGTGAAGAGGTTTTAGAGTCGGCAGTTGTTGGTAAGCCTGATCCTGAGCGAACTGAATTGGTCAAAGCTTTTGTGGTATTGAAACCACAATATCAAGCAAGTTCAGAACTCATGGATAAGCTACAAGCCTATGTAAGATCTCGTTTATCCAAGCATGCTTATCCAAAAGAAATTGAATTTGTGGATGGGTTGCCTAAAACATCGAGTGGAAAAATCCAACGTAATCTATTGAAGCAACAAGAAGTGGCTAAAGCGCAATTAATTCAAAAGGTCAGTTGAATCAATTTATATACGCAAAAAAGGCTGCATGATGCAGCCTTTTTTAAATTGATGTTTGAGCTGGTGAAACCATTCATTCGAGATCATATATGTATTTGACTAACTATGGGACAATCCAAATTAACCTAAAATTAAAGCATTCATTCAAATCAATAAAATCATTTATTTTAAGTTCAGGGTATTATGTTCAGTATCAAGTTCTTGAGTTTTACCCGTTAAATTGCCCTTCAAAACTTTGAATAAATGGGTGACTTTATTGTCTTTGACATTCCAGAATTCTGCACTAATAGCATTAGCTATCAAAACGCGAACAGTAGGATCAGTCTTGCCATCGAACCAGTTTTCAGCCCAAGGATTCCATAATTTATCGATTAGGGCCGCATCTGTACTGATTTCTCCATGAGCACTAATTGATACATAAATATCGTCTGAAGGTTTAGCGAATGCTAATCCAAGATGATTACGACCTGCATTGACTGCCTCTACAAGGTCATTGTTTTCTTTCATAAGAAAATAGATATTTTCATGCTCATTCATCTTATCAGAATTAAGCATGGTCATAGGTTGAGAATGAATTTCTTGCTTGTCAGTGACATGGCTAATCATGGTGAAACGCACGTCTTTAATGAGTTCCCATAATTTTTGTCGCTGATCTTGTTCAACGTATTCTTGTGACATTTTTATTCTCCACTTTTAAGTAATCACTTTGGGGTAAAGGGGTAAATATGACTGAGCACAAAGTATTTGAATAATGTGTGTTAGCTCATAAGTTTATCGAACATATTATGTCAGCAATTTAATTCTCACTGAATTCATACATATACCTACGGATTAAATCTCTTCGCATACATAAACGCTTAAAATGTCTTGGATTAAGTTTTATTTTCTGAGGCTAAGGTAGAAAAGAATCATTAAAATTAACCTAATGTAAGCAGCTCTAGTGCAACTAAATATGTTTAAAAATATAACTATATTTTTAATTTATTATTTTTAAAACATGTATACGCTATACCTCGATGATGTTCCTACATACTAAGGTGTTTGAGATACTGTATTTTAAATAGTGTAATTGAAGATACGCTAACTGAGAAAGATGTCATGTCTACAGAGCATTTATTCTAACTTTAAGCTGTATATTGTCTTGCTCAAATAGCCGGGTGTTTTTACACTGTTTCGGGTTTGTAGCCGAATAACATTTGATGGATATCGGTGTTTTTAATCTTTTGCCTGCGGTATAAACTCGCCCATTTTTCATGCTTGACGAATTTTAATAAGGAAATACTTTGTCTACGTTTAAATCGAATGAATCAACATCTGAATTTGAATTAAGTGATGATGAAATGCATTTATACAGCCGTCAAATATTGCTTGATGGATGGGACATCGATGCACAAGAGAAGCTAAAACTTGCCAATGTACTCATCATAGGGTGTGGTGGAATTGGGTGTACCACAGCCGAATTATTGGCACGTGCAGGCGTCGGACAAATTACTTTAATTGATGCAGATCGAATTGAAATCAGTAATTTGCAACGACAAATCGCGTATACCAAAAATGACGTAGGTTTTTATAAATCGGAAATTTTGGCTAAACGCTTACAAGCGATTAACCCTCATATCCGAGTGCAAAGCTATACCAAAAAATTAGATGAAAGCAACGCAAAGGCATTGATTTCACAACAAGATTTGGTTCTCGATGGTTGTGATAATTTCAGCACGCGTTATTTGGTCAATGCAAGCTGCGTAGAAAATAGTGTGGCGCTGATTAGTGCTTCTGCAATTGGCTTTCAAGGGCAGTTATTTATGGTTGAAGCCGATGCTGCCTGTTATGAATGTCTATTTCCAAAAGAACATCATACCAGTGAAAGTTTACGCTGTGCAGACTCGGGTGTGCTTGCAACCACACCAAATGTTATGGCAAGTTTGCAGGCTCATCATGCTTTGCTTTATTTGGGTTTAGGAAAGACAGTATTGAAACAAAAACTTTTGTTGTGGGATGGTCTGTCAATGAAACAAAAAATTCTCGCTTTTGAAAAAGATCCCGATTGTCCAATCTGTCAGGCAAGATAAAGCAGCAAGCCCTTATTTTTTTGCTACACTCACGTTAATTATTTTTTTCTAAGACATTATGAAAAACAATATCTGGTTAGATGGAATTCGCTCGGTTGCCCGAATGGGTGAGACCGCAGTCGTTGCGGCAAAAGCCGGCTTTAAATATGCAACTGAAAAACCAAGTAACGCAAAACTCATGCGTGAAACTTTTGAATCACTGGGTTCAACTTATATTAAATTAGGTCAATTTATTGCCAGTACTCCTTCTTTATTTCCACGTGAATATGTAGAAGAGTTCCAAGGCTGTTTAGATCAGACACCGTCATTGCCGTTTAGTTATGTGCAGCAGGTATTGGCTTCAGAATTTGCTGGTCGTAATTTAGATGAAATATTTGCTTCAATTGATGAAAAGCCTTTAGCTTCTGCATCGATAGCACAGGTACACGCTGCTAAATTGGTCAGTGGTGAAAATGTTGTTATTAAGGTGCAAAAACCGGGTGTCGAGACGATTCTCTATACAGATTTAAACGTTTTACATTGGGCAACCAAACTGGTTGAAAAAGCTGTACCTAAAGTCAAATTTGCTTCACTTGCAGATATCGTTGAAGAAATTAAAGTTCGCATGGTACGTGAGGTGGACTTTATTGAAGAAGCTCAAAATCTTGATGACTTTGTGAACTATCTGAATGTAACTCAAAACAAAGCCGCGACTGCACCAAAAGTTTATCACCAATATTCAACACGTCGTGTCTTAACGATGGAGCGTTTATACGGCGTACCATTGACTGATTTTGATGTGGTTAAAAAAGTCGCTAAAGATCCATCGCAAGTTTTGGTAACAGCGATGAATACATGGTTTGGCAGCTTGATGTTATGTAATAGTTTCCATGCAGACTTACATGCAGGCAACCTGATGCTGCTTGAAGATGGTCGAGTTGGCTTCATCGATTTTGGTATCGTGGGCCAGTTGAAACCTGAAGTGTGGACAGCATGTATTGCGTTTATGGATGCCTTACAAAAAACTGACTACAATTTGATGGCTGAAAATATGCTGAAAATGGGCATGACGGCTGTCAAAATTGATACACAAGTCTTAGCTGCCGACTTAGAGCGCTTATTTAGCGGTGTGCTTTTAGCTGATCCGCAAGAGTTATTAACCTCGAATCCTGCCGATTTGAATGACATCATGATGGATATGGTACAAGTCGGAGAGCGTCATGGTATTCGCTTCCCACGTGACTTCGCTTTATTATTTAAACAAATGTTGTACTTCGATCGCTTTATGCGCATCCTTGCGCCATATACTGATATTTATGCAGACCAGCGTATTCAAATGGTGCAGACTATGGACCCTAATTTATTGTTGAAGCAATAATTTAGCCGCAAGATATAAATAAAATCCTCTTGCTTAAACAGGAGGATTTTATCGATGTTTAAGATTTTATTTTGAGTGTAAGAATGGACGCAATTATCATTGAAGGTTTGAAAGTTGAAACTGTAGTCGGCTGTTTCAATTGGGAGCGTCAGATTATTCAGCCTTTGATGCTCGACCTCAATATTCAAACCAGTTTAGCGCAGGCGGCTCAGTCAGATGAGCTTGAAGATACCTTGAATTATGCTGAAATTTGCGAAATATCAGCCAAAGTCATTCAAACTGCTCAACCTAAATTGATCGAACATGCAGCAAAACTGGTGATTGATGCACTTTTTGCTACCTATGACAGCATTGAATCTATTATGATTAGCATCCGGAAGCCTGCCATTATCGCGCAAGCCAATTCTGTAGGAATTCGTCTTGAACGCCACCGAAACGATTTTCGCCCTAGCTCTGGCGAGTAATTTCAATCCCAAACCGCATTTTCAACAGGCTTTACGTCAAATTCAGGCTTTGGGTCATGTTGAATTTTCCAAAATTTATGTGATTCCTTGTCGTGATGGCATTGGGACGGATTATTGGAATGCAGCTTGTTTGGTGAAAAGCAGTTTATCTGTAGATGAAATCAGCACCTTACTGAAAAAAATGGAAGCAGACTCAGGTCGTGTTCGTCCATCTCATAATATCGCTTTGGATCTGGATCTGATCGCGTGGGGCGAAAGCTTAGCGCACATGCAATTTAATCCGAAAAAACTGCCTTTAGCACTCGATGTTAAAATACCAATGTTCGACATTTGGAAAAATGAAATGTTTGAACATCCAGCACATCAATTTCCTATGGTGAGTTGCCAAAAAGTTTTAGTGGATTGAGCGAATGAAACGAAATGTTTTCAATGCACATGAGTGATATTTCAAACTGACCTAAATACGCTAGATAAACAATAACAAAAATATTCAAATCCTGTCATGGTATGAGCTAGCGCATAGGCTGTCGCAGGATTACATTATCTTTTTAGCTTCAAAATAATGATATGAACTGGACGGATCTGATTCAGCACTATGGCTATATTGCGATTTTTATTGGCACATAGTTTGAAGGAGAAACAGTGCTGATGATTGGCGCCTATGCCGTCCATCAACACATACTTCATTTTCCAATATTGATTGCGGTGGCGATGTTAGGCAGTTTTATTGGCGATCAGTTTTATTATCAAATAGGCGCTCGCTATGGGCAAAAACTTATCCAGTCGAATGCAGAATTTGCACAAAAATTCGATCGTGCGAGCCAGTTTATTGAACGTTATCCTATTTTGACCATTTTATTTATGCGCTTTGCTTGGGTTTTAGAACTATTTTACCTATTGCAGTTGGTGTGCGTGCTTATCCTATTTGGAAATATGTGCTGATTAATCTGGTTGCCTGTTTTATTTGGGCGATGTTGGTCGCAACGATTGGCTTCCAAATCAGTCATTATTTACATCTATTTTGGGCGAAAATGCTGCCTTATCATCAAGATATTTACATCGTTATTGCCGTTATTTTATGTATCGTATTCTTCCGTGTGCTCTATACGGTTTTGAAGTGGTGGTGTAAGCATCATCAACATTGATAAAGTGAACGTGGCTGATCTGATAAAGTCGTCAAGACATAATTAAAAGATTTAAAGGGATATTTAGTGAGAGCAATATGGGCTTAGGTTATGGTGCGGGTGCGGGAGGTTTTCTTATTATTTGCTTTGCGATTTTGGTGCTATTTATCGTCATTGCGATTTGGTTGAGTTGGAATAATTGGTATAAAAAGCAAAAAAATCGACCATATAAAGTAAATGCGGCACTTAAAATTGGTTTATCTGGCGTATTGTTTTTCCCTTTATTTGTTGCAGTAACGCTTGGATTGTTCGTGATTTCAGATCTAATTTCTGACTATGCAGAGTTGCAGCATCAAAAGAAAATTCATATACAGTTGCAGGAACCTTTAAACTTTGGAGAGGTTGTACTGCCTGAAGGCACGTGGATTAACCGATCATTTGAAACCAACTATTCTCTTGAACAGATGACTGATATTCGTCAAGGTCTGACTTCGGCTCGTTTTCCAGAGCTTATTCAAATAGCTGGATTTGATGTTATTGCATTTGAGCTGGATCGTCATTTATTGCTGGAATTGGCACATGATCATTCTGTTGTGATTAATAACCAAAAGGAAATTTGTCCGGCAGGATGGCTGCTTGAATTAGGTGGATCAGGTTATCCGTCCACTGCACAACGTTATAGTTTGAATTTTGATTGGTTTACACCAAGTCGATGGCAGCCTATAAACTGTTTTGATGGCGAAGGAATTATTGTATTAGAGTCAAAACATTACTTATGAAAAAGCCTGCATCATTGCAGGCTTTTTGTTCACTATTTATAAAACTTAGCGACAATCATTAGAAAATCATTAAATGTAATAACTGGTTTTGGTCATCAGCTTTGAAATACCAGTCATGGCAATACGAACTGGAACAGGAAGGTCTACACCACCTGCATTGAGTGCTGTATCACGGTGATGCAGCTCATCTTCATTCATTTGCACTAAGATTTTACGTGAACGTTCGTCTTGTTCAGGAAGTTGGCGGATGTGATCTTCTAAATGCAGGCTCACTTGGCGCTCAGTTTCAGCGACAAAACCTAAGCTGTATTTATCACCGGCAATACCTGCCAATGCACCCATCCCAAAAGAAAGGCCGTACCAAACAGGGTTGAGCAGACTAGTATGGCTGTCTAATTCTTTTAAGCGGTCTTCACACCAAGCCAAATGATCTTGTTCTTCAATCGCAGCGTGTTCCATTTCACGGCGGACATTTGGCAGTTTAGCGGTGAGTGCTTGGCCATGATAAAGCGCTTGGGCGCAAACTTCACCACTATGGTTGACCCGCATTAGACCTGCCACATGGCGTGCTTCGCTGACTGCAAGTTGAGTCTTTTCAGCAACAGACGGATTTTCACGATGTGCAGCCGTTGCTCCGGGAACTAAACTACGTAAGGCCTGATCAAATGAGTGAATAAGTTTGTCGACACCTGTAAATTGACGCATGGATTAATCCTCCAGAGAGACTTGCGTAGTTTGAAGCAAAGGTTTGATGCGTAATAGCAGCCAAATACAAAAGATTGCACTCAGCACTGCGGTTATACAAAAAAGTATTTTAATATCAATCTTTAAAACACTCAGAATGATAATTGAAAATATAGCAGAAGATACCATAAATACCGCATTTAAAATGTTGTTTGCTGCAACTACACGGGCACGATGTGAGCGAGGCGAATAGGCTTGCATCATGGCATATAGTGGAACAATGTAAAAACCACCGCTAATCCCCAATAAAGTCACTGCGATCATTACATGGTAATAGCTCCACCCTTGATGAAATACTTCCGATAAGGTAATAAGTGGGCCAGTTTGAGTCGGGACGAGGGTCAAACTAAATGCTAAATACAGTGCAAATACCGTTAAACCGACAGCACCGATGGGAACCATCTTAATATTGACTTGAGTGCCGCCCAATTTACGACAAAGCAATGAACCTACGCCCACACCGACAGAGAAAAAGGTCAATAGCAAGCTAACGACATTTTCAGAGGCATGTAGATTTTGCTGAGTCATTTGTGGAATTTGGGTGAGGTAGGTTGCACCATAAAACCAATACCACGAGTTCCCCAATAAAATAGTAAAAATCAGCGGCAAACTTTTGGCATATTTCATCGTTTGGTAACTAGTTCGGAAAAAGTTCCAATCGATTTTTAAATCTGGTGTAGTAACATTTTGCTTAAGAATAAAACGACTGGTGATATAACCTAAAATGGCGATGGTCATTACGGTCAGGCTGATCCACAATAAATTGCCTTGTGATGAAGCAATCACAGCACCACCCAAAATCATCCCGAATAAAATCGCCATGGATGTTGCAGATTGGAACAGCGCATTGCCTGACATTAGCTCATTGGGTTTTAAAATTTCAGGCAAAATCGCATATTTGATTGGACCAAAAAATGTCGAATGGGTTCCCATCAAAAATAGAGCCAACAATAACAACCATAAATGACCGGTCAGAAAGCCAATGCTGCCGATGACCATGATGATAATTTCTAAAATTTTGATACCACGGACAAGTTGTGAACGTTCAAACTTATCTGCGATCTGTCCCGCTGTCGCTGAAAAAATAAAGTAGGGTAAAATAAACAATAATGCAGCTAGATTGTTTAGCGTGCTGATGGGTAATGCCTGTTGTTGGATTAATCCATAGGTGATGACCAACAATAAAGCCTGTTTATAGACATTGTCATTGAGCGCCCCAAAAAATTGGGTCAAAAACATAGGCAGGAAACGGCGTGTACCTAGCAGATGTTCGTTGTTATTCATAAGCGTCTTGCTACATTAAGTTTTATTAAGAAATGTGAGTGATTGGTAAAATCTCTAAAAAAATCATGTAATATGTTTTTGAGTTTGGAGATGGCGAAAAACCAATAGATATAAGATCTTTAGCTCTACATCTGATTGACTAAGTCCATTACATAATGAAATTTGTTAGAGTTTGCTATGCCTGCAAAAATCAAGTTTAAAAAAACAATGCTTCATCACAGTATGGCTCACTGCATACGACAGCATCATAGCAATAAAAGTCTATATATGAGCATCTTTTTGACCTTGTGTGCTCAGCATAGTTTCGCCCAAACTCCCGCGGAAACTGTTCTAACCTCTGCAGATACAAAAGCAGAGATTGTTACTGAAATCAAGAATGAGGCTGTAAAGCAAGGGCTGTCGACGCCTGAAGCAATTGAAAAAATTGAAAATATAAATGAGCCGGAAGAATCTGTTGATAGCATGAAAATGCTGCAAGAACAGCAGCAAGCAGGAACACAACTACAAGAATTTAAACCCATTGAGTTCGAAGATTTAGAAAACTTACCTGTGACACCTGTTGATCAAAACATGGCGAATGAAATCTTCCAAGTTGCTGAAGAAGCCAAACGTCAGGCGCAGGAGTACCGTGCGACACAGCAAACAGAAGTTGCTGTAGCGGATTTTACCCAAAAAGAGTTAACGGAAATTAACCAAGCGCCAGTCAATATTGATCAGCTCATGAGTGAAATTCGCTCTGATAATGAAATTACTGCAACACAAAATGAAAATGCCAGTACTCTGCAAGAGCTGAATAATCCAACTGTGGAAGATGATGCAGAGCCAGGTATTTTTAAGCGCTTATTATATAAAGTGCGTCCGCCACGTCAGATGAATACGGCAAAAGTGCCACGAATTAGTGCGGATGTTGAAATTACCTCAGCACATAATACCAGTCAGACTTCGAGTAAGGCTTACGGTGCGGCGCTGGAAGATCTCAAAGCCAATATTAAAGGCAAGCTTTCAAGTTTTACTCAAGAGTCTTTTAGCGATTTTCCATCGGCTTTGCCTCAATTACGCAGCTTGTCCAATCAAGCTGCACAAGCTGTAGGTTTTTATCAGTCAGAATTCAAATTTGAAAAAGTGTCTGATAGTAAAGTTCGTGTATTGGTTACACCAAATACGCCTGTACAAATTCAAAAGCAAAATATTGAATTTTCAGGGGCTGGAGCTAATCAAGCTCAGTTTCAGGTGATTGGTGTTTTACCAGATCAGGAAGAAGGTGACATTCTTAATCATGGTGAATACGAAACGACGAAAGGCCGAATTAATGATGCAGCAACTAATAACGGTTATTTCGACTCGTACTGGCGTTTGCACGATGTAAGAGTGGCTCAACCACAAAATACGGCCGATATAAATTTGCGATTTGAAACGGGTGAGCGTTATAAGCTTGGCGAAGTCGAATTTCGAATGAGTGATCCTAATGCAGAGTTTCCATTGGATCGCGATATTTTAGAAAGTTTGGTGACGTGGAAAGACGGTGCTGACTATACTTTCTGGCGTGTGAATGGTTTGGCTAACAACCTAACCAACTCTCGCTATTTTAACTACACCTTAGTTGATGCGATTCGACCAGACCCAATTGAAAAGCCGCTTGAACTGCCACCAGATATTCAGACCTTGGTCGATCAAAATCAGTTGTCTGAAAGTTCACAAGTGTTGAAAGACAAAACGGAAGTGATGTCGAATAAGGAAGTCACGCAAAAAGTGGTTGATGAAGACCAATTTGCGGGGGTGAATGATGCAGAGCAATCCTCTAAATTACGCAGGTTGCAAGATACGCAAGATGCTAAACAAGCAGAACAAGAACGTTTAAAAGCGCAAGCACGTGAAGATAAAAAAGTCCCTGTGATCGTGACACTAAATGCAGATAAGTTGAATAGTGCAGAAATTGGTGCTGGTTTTGGTACCGACACCGGTACACGTGTTCGTGGCCAGTATCGTCGTGCCATTGTAAACAAACGTGGTCATTCTTTTGACGCTAACATGGAAGTATCCAAAATCCGTCAATCGATTGATGGTCGCTATAACATCCCATATAACCATCCATTAAATGACTATGTCAGTTTGGTTGGTGGTTATGAGCGTGAAGAACGTGACGATGTCGGTCAGGGTGTTAATCTTTCGATTGAATCTGCTGTAGCTGGGGTTGACCGGATTATTAAAAACCCACGTGGTAGTTGGCAGCATACCTTTGGTTTACGTTACCGTTTGGACCGTATTACCGATGACGGCCTAAGTCCTAGTGATGACATTCCAGATGCGTTCTTGGTAAATACCAACAATGAACAGCAGTCTTTGATGTTTGGCTATGAAATTTCTCGAACCGACTCTGATAAACGTGTGAATCCGAGTAAAGGGATTAAGCAAACCTATAAAGTTGAAGTCGGAAGTGAAAGCTTACTTTCAGATGTTGACATGGCGATCTTGAATGCGGGCTGGCGCTTTATTTATTCATTGGGTGAAAATGATAATCACCAGTTCGTGGGGCGCAGTGATTTAGGTTATATTCTGACAGAGAACTTTGATAAAGTTCCTTATAACTTACGCTACTTTACCGGTGGTGACCAAACCATTCGCGGCTTTGACTATAAGAGTTTAGCTGCCGAAGAAAATGGCTATAAAATTGGTGGTCAAGTCTTGGCAACGGGTTCATTAGAATATAACTACCAATTTAAAGAAGGCTGGCGTGCTGCGGTCTTTAGTGACTTTGGTAATGCGTACGATAAAGACTTTAATACACCGACTGCATATAGCGCCGGTGTGGGGATACGCTGGGCTTCTCCAATTGGCCCAATTCGTTTAGATGTTGCTACTGGACTTTCTGACGACAGTAAACCAATTCGTTTACATTTCTTTATTGGTTCACAATTATAATTTTTAGGTGATGTGTTTTTTATGACTGAACAAGAACAGCAAGAACCAGAAAACGAAACGCCGGTAGAGCAACTGCCGAAGAAGCGTCGTATTCTTCGAAGTGTCATTTTGACCTTCGTGTTCGTGCTTATCTTTTTGGTGGCTGCATTGGCGGTCATGTTCTCTACAGACAAAGGCAGTAAGTTTTTACTTGACCGTGTTCTGGAACGTCAGCAAATCATTCACTATGAATATGAAGGTGGTAACCTGTGGCGGGGCATTATTTTACGAAATGTCCTCGTTACGCTAAAACCTGTCGATGTAAAAATTGACCGTGCCGATATTACACTCGGTTGGCGCGCCATTATTAATAAAGAAATTCATTTAAATAAAGCAGATGTTAATAATCTGCAAATTATTACCAAGACCCCACCTAGCGATAAACCTTTTGCATTTAGTGAAATCCGTCTGCCGTTCGTACTTCGTGTCGATCATGCAGATCTAGATCATATGCTGATTAAAACCCATAGTTCAGGTGTGGATTTTTATGACATTGAATTGAATGAAGCGCTTTGGTCAGGGACGGAATTAAAATTTGAAGATACCCGTATGGATATGGGCTATTTATCTGTGCGCCAAGCGTCTGGGAATATGAAATTTGAAGGCAAGTATCCGCTAAATGCTGTGGGGATTGTCAATTTACCTTCACTACGTGAAAGCTTGAATATTCATGATATTCAAGTGGTGGCTAAAGGATCGTTGGATACAATTCAAGCCGGTGTGGCAACACATACCCCAGATCTTTTAACTGGTTGGGCTGTGGTCCATCCGATGCGTCCACATGTCCCGATGTTTGGTGCGCTCAAATTTAAAAACTATCATTTACCGTTACTGACTGAGCAAAAGCTCTTTGCTAAAAATGGTCTGGCAAAATTCAATGGGGATATTCAGCGTCTCAATTTAGATTTAGACACGGACCTGAGCGGGGCCAATATTCCTGAAGGTAAATATACTGCGCTCATGAGTACGGACTTGGTCAATCAACTTGATATTACTAACCTAAATGGTCAAGTGATGGGCGGCGCTGTCAATTTGGGCGGCGTGGTGAGTTGGAAAGATCAGGTCACTTGGGATGTAAGCGGTCGTTTAGATAAAATTAATCCAAAACATAAGTTGATTCCGCAGGTGGTTCAAGATTTTCTACCTGTGAGTTTAAATAGTAAGATTGCTTCTAAAGGGACCCTTGAAAAAGGCATGCACCTGACGGCGTTGGTGGATTTTGATCAATATGAAACTTGGAATTTAAAACTCGATCAAGCGCCTGCTAAAAATAATAAAGCTCAGCCGATGCTGATGGATGTGTCTTGGAAAAATATAGACCGTGCAGTGCCATATGTTGGATGGTTGAGTAGTGATTCGGGCAATGTGCAATTGGCGCTTACAGAAGGTCAGCAAAACATTAAT
Organism: Acinetobacter sp. YH12138; assembly: GCF_015218525.1. Taxonomy (NCBI): domain Bacteria; kingdom Pseudomonadati; phylum Pseudomonadota; class Gammaproteobacteria; order Moraxellales; family Moraxellaceae; genus Acinetobacter; species Acinetobacter sp. YH12138. The sequence continues at coordinate 1,343,236 of NZ_CP048670.1, forward strand.
GTGGCGACCACCGTGTCACGACATGAAAAAGGTGCTCTGCCTGCTGGCCAATATCAAGCCAAACTGAATCTGAAAAATAACAATCTCAATGTCCCTGCCTTTAGTTATGTGGCCGACAAAGGTCAGCTCAAAGGTAACGCAGTTGTAGAATTGCCTGATGAAAAACGCATGCTGAAGTGGCAAGCCAATGTACAAGCACAGCAGTTTAATCCGCAAACCATCGTGGCTGCTGCGCCTGTCGACCAAATTACAGGGGCATTAAAAGCCAATGGTTATGCAAAACCAAATCAACAGATTATTCAGCTGAATAATATTGATTTGTTAGGCCGACTTGCACAGCAAAATGAAACAGTTCATTTAACAGGTCAATCTACTGCTGCGCTGACTTTCCATGATGAGAAACAAGGTGGAGGCTTTAAAGCTTTTGCTGTGAATTATGATGGTGGCCTCAATGCAAGCCAAGTTGCCGCAAGTAAAGGCAGTTTGATTTTCAAAGTATCGGGTACACCTGAATTAATTAAAATAGCCGAGCTGCGTCATGATGGCGTGGCAGGTAAAATTTCTGCCAATGGACAAGTTTTACTACAAAAAGCCATTGGTTGGGATATTAATGCATCACTGGTGCATTTTAAGCCGCATTATTTTGCCTCAAATGTACGGGGTGAATTATCTGGAAATTTAAAAACCAGTGGTGTGTGGTCAGATGCGCTAAAACGTATTCAAATTGAACGTCTGAATTTGGCAGGTATGATCAATAACAAACCTGTCCGTGGTCAAGGTAACTTGGCGATGGTGATTAATTCAAATCAATCCGGCTTTATGCCAAAACAGTTTGAAGCGAATAATTTGCTGTTGGCTTATGCCAATAACCAAATTCAAGCCACTGGTAATGCACAAAATTTACAATTGAAAATTAATGCACCAGCATTATATGAAATTTATGCAGGCCTACGTGGACGTGCTTATGGCTACTTAAATGTTCAAGCACAGCCAAGACTGCAAGCGTCTGCCAATATCGCAATAGATGACTTCGCTTTTAATAATTTATTCGGTGTAAAAAAAATACGGGTACAAGGCGAGTTGCCAACTTCTGCGACTTCACCAAGTTTATTAACGGCAACGATGGATAATTTACGCAGTAACAACCGTGAGATTGTAAAAGGTCAAATTTCACTGGCCGGTACACGTAATGCGCATTTATTAAAAGTCAGTGCTGAAAATAAATTATCAAAATTTTATGTGCAGTTAGCTGGTGGTTTCAACGCACAAAATAATTGGCTTGGTCAGATTCAAAAAGGCGATTTTGACTCCTTGCGTACACGTCTCGTACAGCGTCAAAATGCGTCGATTATTTACAACACTGCACAGTCTGACTTATTTGTCGGTGCGCATTGTTGGATGAGTCAGCAAAGCGAATTATGTTTTGATCAGCCGATCCGTGTGAATAAAAACCGCGGCAATGTATCTTTTGTGACAAAGAATCTAGACTTAAACGACTTTGCAGCCTTTATGCCTGAAGGCCTGGCGATTACGGGTAAAGTGAATGGTTATGCGAAAGCGTCTTGGGCGAAAGGTGCAAAACCTAAAATTGATGCACGATTAGTGACTCGTGACGGTTTACTCGGTTTAGCAGCGGAAGACCCACAGTATTTAGCATCCACTTTAAAATATGATGAAGTAGGTTTGATTGCGAAAAGTGTCGCTGAAGGGCTACAAATTCGACTCGATACCAAAGCTCCTGATATTGGTACAGGTTATGCCAATATTATTATTGATCCGTATAAAGCCAATAAACCGATCCGTGGTGAAGTGGCCTTTAACCAAGTTCAATTGAAAATCTTAAAACCATTTATACAAGATGTCCGTTCAATGGGCGGTACGTTGTCTTATGCGGCAAAAATTAGCGGAACATTGTCTCAGCCTTTAATGGATGGTGAGATTCGAGTGAAAAATGGCTCGATTAGCATGATTTCATTACCTGTAAACTTGACCAATATTCAGTTGTATTCTGCTGTGCGTCAAAACTACGCGACGATTGATGGTGCATTTAACAGTGGTCGTGGTGTGGGCAAATTAACCGGAAATATTGACTGGAAAAATGATCCACGTATCCAGTTGAATTTAACGGGTAATGAAATGTTAGTCCGTCAAGCGCCATTGATCACCGCTGTTGTAACGCCTGATTTATCTTTAGATGTGCTGCCTTTCAGTAAGAAATTAACCTTAAAAGGTAAAATTGATGTGCCGCGCGCATTGATTTCGATGCCGGAATCTTCTGCAACAGTGGTTGGGGTATCTTCAGATGTACGTGTGGTACATGAAGGTGATAACCAACTTGAGATCTTAAAATCAGCACGTCCTTGGGATATTCGCGCTGACGTACAGGTGAATATTGGTAATCAAGTGATTTTCCAAGGTTTTGATAGTCGAATTCCGTTGATTGGTCGTTTGAATTTGACACAACGTGGTTTAGAAACAGCAATGCGTGCCAATGGTGCAATCGGTGTTTCTCAACGTGTGAAAATTGAAGCTTATGGTCAAAGTCTGGACTTGAACCGTGCGATTGCTCGTTTCAATGGACCATTGGCAAACCCAACTTTAGATATCGATGCCAATAAAGCCGTGCAAGGCAGTACTGTTGGTGTTCGTGTGACAGGTACAGCATCAAGTCCTGCAATTCAGGTGTATAACGATGCAGGTCTATCTGAACAAGAAGCCTTAAATGCCTTAATTACAGGTCGTATCAATGAAGGAAGTTCAGGTTTAAGTCAGGCGGAAGGTTTCCGTTCTGATGTGAACAACACGATTGCTGCAGCCGGTATTAGTATGGGCTTGGGTGGTACACGTGCATTGACCAATCAAATTGGTCGTACATTTGGTCTGAGTGGTTTGGCATTGGATGCTCAAGGAACAGGAGATGATACTCAGGTTTCTGTGACGGGTTATATCACACCTGACTTATTCATTCGTTATGGTGTCGGGGTATTTACACCAGTGAATAAACTGACCTTACGTTATCAAATGAATCAACGTTTGTACTTGGAAGCGAGTCAGTCTTTAGAGCGTGCAATCGACTTGTTCTATAACTGGCGCTTCTAGTAGTCAGAAAATATAGTGTGATTTAAGCTGTTGTTATATATTAATTTATTATACATCACGTCTACACTAAAAAATAACGTGTAGACTATATGTAGACTGTTGAGTAATTTCAGGCTTAAAATGCAAGTGTCGAATTTGTAAATTAAGCTTGAAATGAAACTCAACAAATCTAATGTTGATGCTATTGCATTGACTGAAAAAGGGCAAGCCATCTATCGTGACTCAGATTTGATTGGTTTTGCAGTCCGAGCTACAACAAAAAGCAAATCTTATATTGTCGAGCGGAGACATGCCGGGAAGCTATTCCGTGTGACGCTAGGCAAGACTAATGAGATTACACCTGCAGAAGCCAGAAAAAAGGCTCAGTCCATTTTGGCTGATATTGCTAATGGTGTTTTTGAGAAAAAGAAAGATGCCTTAAATAATGAGATCACATTAAGTCAGGCGTTCGACCTGTACTTAAAGCAAAGAAAATTAAAACCGCTTTCTGTGAATACCTACAATCACTGCATTAATACCTTTCTTTCAGACTGGAAAGAACGGCCTATATTTGAAATCAATAAAAAGGATGTATTTGACCGGTTCATTAAGCTGACCGAATATAGCCCCACTCAAGCCAACCTTACTTTAAAAATGCTTGGGTCCATCTGGCGCTTCACCCAAATCCATTGCTCAACCGATGAAAATCCAATTCTTAAACAAAACCCGATTGATGTGATTCCTGCAAAACGTGGCTGGAATAAAACTAAAGCACGTACACGCCACCTGGATGAAAGCAATATCCATACTTTTTACAATGCAGTCCTGAATTACTTCACTGAGCGTTCCTTATATGAAGATGCTTCCAAGAATGCTACACGCGACCTGGTGCTATTTATCATGTATACCGGGTGCCGAAGAAATGAAGCTCAAACCTTGAAGTGGGAAAATGTAGATATTGAGAAGGGCTTATTTGTCTTTAAGGATCCAAAGAACGGTGATGACCACTTATTACCAATGGGTGACCATCTTTTTGAGATTATCAAACAGCGTTATGAGCTGCGAAGAAATGATTATGTTTTCCCGGGTTCCAATATGACATCAAATGCAAAGCATATTGCAGGCGCTCAAGGCTTGTTAAGAACGATAGGCGAGCAAACAGGTATTGAAATCTCACTGCATGATTTGCGTCGAACTTTTGCCACCATCTGTAATAATTTGGATTATGGTCCATATACGATTAAGCGACTTTTAAACCACCGTTCTGGCGCTAAAAATGATGTGACTGGTGGGTATGTGCAGGTATCACTCAAAAAATTACGGCTTGCAATGAATGACATTGAAGCCGTGTATCAAGGAAAGCTCAACTGCTTCGATTAAGAGGCAAGTTGGGCTGTATTCATTACTGTCTGTCGCTCTTGGTAGGCCAGAACATCCGCTTTTTTGTAAGTAACACATCGACCAACCTTGGTATAAGGAATGCCACCACCTACACAGCGCAAGCGCTGCAAGGTATGAATGGAGCAGGAGAGGTATATTGCTACATCTTCCTGCGGAAATAACTGTTGATCTGATGCAGCAAGGAAGCGATCTAATCGCATATCTTTGTCTTGCTGTGACATTTCATTTAGCTTAATTTTCATGACACCTCCTTCAAACTTTCCACAACATTTCTAGGCAACCCGCTCAAATAACAACTAAACAAGTGGTATAGCTCATCAGCGTTCATTTCATTTACCTCGATCATGCCGCCTGTGCCATTTACAACGCGCTGACGAGACCAACCGCGCATATTGAAAGTAAACTCATTGTCGTAGTCGACCGCATTCACAATCGCATTAAACAGTCCAACTTCATGCGCCTCCCAGTTTTCAAAATAGGGCATGTCTTTAGAAGTTAAGTTGTCAATTTGGAGCTGAGCGAATTGGGGTTTTGTTAATTGAATTTCAGTCATTTTGATCCACCTTAACTTGAACAACTCCACCACAAGAAAAATGTGCATTGCTGGTCATATCTTTCGCGCCATCATCTTTCCAGGTGAAGCTATCGAATACAGCGTCAGCCACAGGGATTTCAAAAGCTACCATTTGAGCATGCATCAACTTTAGGCCATCTTTTAACTCATCCAAGCAATCATCAATTCGATCCACAGGGATGTTTAGTAGATCCTTTAGACTTGTAATTTTGTATTCAGTCATTGGCTGGCCCTTGTGCTTCCATCATTGCATTCAAATCCTGTTGAATCGGAAGTAATTGACCCAAAGCCAATGTACAATCTTCTTCAAACAATGCTTCTATACCATCCACTGCTTTTGCTAAGCGATCTTTCGGCACCAAAACAAACCCTTCCGGCACCGCTTGGGTTTTGGCTTTCAACCATGCAGACCAACCCCAATTAATACAATCAATTTTTGAAGAAGCTAAAAAATCGGAATGAAAGTAGTTACCTCCATTGTATAAACTCAAGTTGCTACATTGCTCTTGAGTGATTGCATCTTCAGCCACAAGCATAGCCAAGTAATTGTGCTTTTCTTTCTGAATATCCATCACGCCACCTTCATTATTTGATTAGCCACAACACGCGCTAAATTTTCATTCGTTTCATCTGATATAGCAGGGCTGCGCAAGTGCGTTTCATATTCATCAAATAACGCTTGGCATGCAGAATTACCCGTTAAATCATTCTTTACAAACACATAGCTCAAAGCCTTACGTGTGCCTTTGCCGCTAAAAGTGCAGCTACCATCTGCAAGGACTTTCTTCACATAACCGAGCTTCTCTAACCAAATTTTGAAGCCGTCGGCATGTTTATTTTTGATTCGGAAGATCATGCTGCAATCCTCCCTTTGCTACGTTCAGTAAATAACTTTTCGTAGTACGCTTGGCAGTGTGGGATTTTGTCTTTGATCTTCTGAATGATTGTCTCATCGCGCTCAATCACAACAGTTGTAAGACGCTCACGAATATCAATCTTTTCAACAAGATCAATCAATTGCTCCCGATCATCCCAATCTTTTGTGAGCTCGACAGGGCAAGGGAATAGCCAAAAATCAATAAAGCCACTCTCGAACTTAATTTCTTTGCCAAAAGTTTTTAGATACCAGTCTTCATAAGCCATAAAATAACCATGAAGCTGCACGTCATAACCTGCTTTTTTAACCTTCTCCATGGCCTCATCTGCAAAGAAAGGATGGGTGCCAATATCCCAAGTACACTTGGTATCACCAATGGTCGGGGTATTTAATTCAAGAATGTCGCACTCACCAGTGATCAAATCTGTATTCACACGACCTTCATGCTTTTTAAACTTTTTGAAGCGCATCTTCCCAGACATTTCAATCGCCAAGTCTTCTAGCATGTTGCCTTTAGCTGTGAATTGATTCCCTTTGAATGAGCGGAATGTATATAAATCCTCTTTCACCACATCGCGAATCGCATTTTTCGCAGTATCAGAAAGTGATGCATCTTTGAGTTTTTGAACTAAAGCATTTTCCTCTTCTGTGCGCTTTTTCTTACGAATGAGAGTGTTAATTTCATCATTTCGCAACTCACTGGCAATGCTTTGAGCATCACCAATAAGTTTATGTAGAGATGAGCAGCGAAATAGTTTCATGATTGCACCTCCGATAAAACTTTTAATTCAGAAGCTGGAAAAAATCCTGTACCTACATCAAATTCAACAACCCATGGATGCTCGCCATTGTACTGACTTGGGTTGTAAGCAATAACCTTACCGATCATGCCGTCATAGCAAATCTCATCAGGTTCGGGAATGTTTATGGTTTCCACTGTGCAACCTACTCTCAATTGCATCACTGAGCCTCCACTGCAATGCGCTGAGCATCTGTCAAACCGTATCCATCAAGGATGTAAGCCTTATCAATCGCGCCAGCATTCAACTGTTCAAGTGCTGCATTAAATTCATCATCAGACAGGGATGGTTTAGGTGCCTCAACCGCTGCTACCTCCACAGCTTTAGCATTCTTAAACCAATCTTTTGCTGAGCTCATACCATCACGAAGGCTGGTAAAAATCTTGCGAAGTGACACCACGTTTGCAGGGGTAATGGCTTCAAGTCGGCGCTGAATGAAGCCCTCAATATCTTCTTTAGTGACACCAAACTGCTCGAAAGCTTTAACTAGTTTCTGCACGCCTTCTGGTGATGTATCTGCATTTGCATGGATGGTTTTTTCACACTGATCCACAGCAGCATCCACAACATCACCTGGAATTACGCCCAAGATGCAGGCACGAAGTCGACGTGCGCCATTGTTTGCAACCAACTCATAAATATCGCGCGGATCGGTCAGTTTTTTAGATCCACTGCGTGTGAAGCGAATATGTGGAACCTGAAAAACCTTGGTTTGACGAGTATTGGTTTCAACATCCCAAGCAAAGGCTTCAACAGTAGATTCACCGTTTTCAGATGAAAGCTCGCGAATTCCGTACTGAATATTCCCCCAGTTCTGAGCAAGCATTTCAGCCAAGCGAATTGATGGGCCAGAGATTGAACTACCACCGCGTGCATAAGAATACACAGCGGACTGGGCTAATCCTGGACGCTGACAAGCATTCATCACGCGGTCGTAAGCTTCAATTGGATTACGTGGAAACTGCTTTGCAATCACAAGGGCAGCTTGAACCTCAGCAACTGCACGCTGACTATCAGCCTGAACAGTAGACATTGCTTGAGTTTGTGGCGCAGAAACCGCAAACGGATTTTGATTTACATGTACTGGCGCATTCATCCGTAAATCTCCTCTGCAATATCTTCTGCAACGTAAGTAGCTTGCTGTTCAGATTCCTTTAAAAACTGCTCTTCACACCACGCAAAAATCAACTCATTCAACGCACGTAACTGCTCAGGAAGTAAGACAAATTCATTGCCTTCTTTAGTTGCCACAGCATCAGTTTTCATTACAGTTACCAGTGTGTTTTCAATTGCTTTAAAAGCAGGGATATCAATTTCATGGCAGTTTTGTGGATCTGAATCACCAACTGCAAAACCTTGTGTGCACTCAAGTAATGGCATGCTGCATTCGATAGACGCATCACTGATAAAATCGAAGCGATACTGAAGCGTGAATTCAACCTTGCCATCTTGAATAGCAATGTCTTCAGCAACTTCAAAATCAGGGAAGACAGGGGCAAGGATTAAAGTATTAGCTTTGATGTTCATGCTGGCACCTCATTTGATTTATGTGTGTCATACAACTTGATTGCGTGAACAATGGCGTAACACGCCCAAACAAAGTGGTAGGTTTTAGCTGTGGTTGGCGCTTCCCAAAAATCATTTAGCTCAAGACCACCAGCCTCATCCGCATCCCAAGAATTAATTTCTTGCCAAAAATCAAATTCACTTGAATACTGATTTCCACCTATAAAGTCGTTCACCGCTTCCAATGCTAGTTTTGACTTTTCTTGATCTTCTGAGTCTAAAAGGTCTAAATCATCAATAAAATTAGTAAGATATTGTTTTACTGAATTGCATGCCGTTTCTGGATCAAACTTACTGATTTCACCTGCTTGTACTTTTTCACCCCAATACCCTGTGTTGATGTAATACGCATCATCTTGACCTCGAAAAAAGCCAAACATGTCATTAGTGCGCTCAAAGATAAAATCACCCATATCACCAGTGAAAATTAAGAACCCTGGTCGAGTTGTGATGTTGTAATACATATCTACTGAGTGGGGTTTTTTAACCGTGATATCTCTATACACACCTTGATCTAAATTTACGGTCAATTGATGAGCAGCAACGTCTTTTAAAAATCGTTCTAAGGTAGGTTGTTCCATCACACACCTCCCTTAATCGCCACAACAGCCTGACGATCCATTTGTTCCGCGTGTTTATAAAAAGCCATTAACACCAACCCAAAGAAGATTGAAATGAGCAGGGCGATAGCGAAGAAATTCTTCGCACCATTTTCAAGGCGCTCTTGCTTTGATTTAAGCGCAGATAGGTTTATGACCATCTTGCGGTTTTGGTTCGATATCAACGTGCGAATAAGTTGACGGCTTGATTCTTGTTGTTCCATAATGCTCCCCGTAGTTCATGCCCCGCATCCGCCAAGATTGTTCGGGGCTTTTTATTGATTACGAGGTTTATGTTCAGATAATTGAACTATAATGTCAATACTTTGAACACTGAAAAGTAAAAAATAATTCAGAAAACTGAACGTGTATTTATTTTTTTGAATAAAAAAGCCCGCGCAATGGCGGGCTAAAATTATGATTTTATTAAACTAGATTGAATTTCTTAGCAGGTCTGAACGATCCAACATATTTACCAACTAATACACAGTTTTCTTTGAGTGGGATGACTTGCTCGCTCCAATTTGGGTTTAATGGTTTTAGGTAATAACCATTAGTTTCAACTATAAGAGCTTTAAATGTTGCCTCACCGTCACATTTAACTACAACCATCTCACCTGTTTGAATATTTCCCAACTCCCAATCAGGATCTATACAAATTTTCTCACCCTCTTCAAAGTGTGGTGCGTTGCTTAAACCCCTAACTTCTAAATAAAAACTTCTTTTACCTGCGCCCGGCACAAGCGGAAGCATTTCACAATCTTCGATATTATTAATAGAATCCATATCCGTCCAACTACCTGCCTGCACCCATGATATTAATGGTGCATAACCTACTGATGCAATTGGACTTAATGATACATTTCCATCTAGGCGACCTGATTTGTCGTCATCTTTACCTGTCAATATCCATGTTGAAGTTGTTCTTAATGCAGTTGCAAGTGAGTCTAAATATTTGGCGCTTGGGCTATTAGGTCCATTAATCCATCCTGATACTGTGCCTCTTGCAGCCCCAGTAGCTCGCATTAAATCAGCTTGAGATAAATTTAATTCAAGCATGCGCTGTTGAATCCTTTCAAAAACGGTTTGCTGCATGGCGGAGTACTCTATTGTTGATGTTCAGAATTATGAACAATTAATTTGACAATTACTTGAACATGTTGTTCAATAAATTGAATGAAATTGTTCAAGGTTTTGAATATGAATATCCAAGATCTCATTAGTCATTACGGAGTTAAAAACAAATCCCAATTAGCGATAAAGCTAAAGGTGGGTCGCTCAACAATGACTGAATGGGAAGACAACGGAATCCCTCCGCAAATACAAGCAACTTTCGAGGTGCAAACAAATGGTGTGCTTAAAGCAGATCGTTCAGCCTTGAATTTACGATTTAAAACGTTTCGTGATTCTGAAACGAAGCCACAAGCCTTAACGGCATAACCAATAAAAGCACCAAGGACTAGGGGAGTCTTACCAGTGGGAGTTGACGAAATGCAAGAAGCCTTAAATTTAGGTTTTCTGGATATAAACGGAAAGAAAACCGATTCTACATCGGTGCGAATGACGCATGAAGCACTGCAAGCCATTGACGCTTTGGCTGCCATGGATGATGTAAAGCGTTCAGAGTGGATTCGTGATGCTGCCATAGAAAAGCTCATGAAATTCAAGAAACAACATGAGTATCTCAGCAAAGCATTCGGTAATACCACGAATACAGTGAATACATCGTGTGAAAACGAAAAAAGCCCAGTGGGTGCAACCACTGAGCCTGATGTTCGATAAGGAGTCTAGTCAATATGAACATGCCAATTTTACCACAGTTCGGAAATTCTGAACAGAAAACTATGGGCACTCGCGAAATTGCAGAACTTTGCGAAAAAGAACATCGAAATGTTAAGCGTGACTGCGACGTAATGTTCGCATCCTTAAATTTAGATGCGCTCAACTTTGAGCATATCTATTTTGACTCAATGAACCGCCAACAAACCGAATATTTGTTAGATGAAGAATTAACAATGACCTTGGTTACTGGTTACAGCATTGTTTTGCGTAATCGAGTTATTAAACGTTGGCAGGAGCTTGAAGCTCAAGCTTACCAACCACAAAAACCAACTGAATTATCCCGCATGGATCTAATCCAATTGGCTCTGCAAGCCGAGCAGGAGAATATCGAATTGCGCGGACAGGTCGCAATCCTCGAACCAAAAGCAAAAGGCTTAGATCGCATTGCTGACTGCACCAATGTTTTAGGTATTCGTGAGGCCGCTAAAGTTCTCAAGGTTGGTCAAAACCAATTAACGCAATACCTACTGGATCACAAAGTCGTATACCGCGACAACTTCTCAAAAATTCAGGCATATCAAAAGTCCATTGATCAAAAGCTTGTGCATGTTGTGACTTCTGCACCTCGATTATTTGAATCAGGTGAGAAGGTTTTTACGCAAGTGAAGCTGACTCAGAAGCTTATTACTCGCATTGCGAAATGGTTAGAGCAAGGAGTAGCGGCATGAGTATAACAATCGAAGAAGTGTCCGACTTCATCTGGACAGCTCACAGCAACCACCTAAATCGAATTGCGGATGAGTTGGTTGATAGTGGGTATGAATTCCAATGCTCGGAGTGTGAAGATCATGAGTGCCCAGTGCACGACTCAACAGAAGACATAGAAGTAGCAAAACGCTTATTTCTGCAAAACCTTGCGAATCGTTTAGATCTGTTTGGTTTGGGTGACATGCTTTCAGAGCTTAAAGATGAATGTGATCAACTCGGTGTGAACCTTAAGCTAGAGCGAGGTGTAACTAATGCATAAATACCTACACCATATTGGCGATTTCATGCGTGACACAGTTCACTTGAATGCACTTGAGGAATGCTTTTACCGTCGTGCATTGGATTTTTATTACTTGAATGAAAAACCATTACCCAAAGAAACCCAAGTGGTTTTTCGTCGGTTACGTGCAAATACCGAAGAGGAAAAGCAAGCTGTTCTAAATGTGCTTTCTGACTTCTTTGTTGAGCAAGAAGACGGTTTTCACAATAAACGTTGTGATGCTGAAATCGCTGGATATCAGGCTCATGCCGATAAAAATCGTGAAAATGGGAAAAAAGGTGGTCGACCACCAAAAAACAAGGATTTGCAAAACCCAAAAGAAACCCAGTCGGTTAATTTGGGTTCTGAAAATGAAACCCAAAAAAACCTTAACCATAAACCATTAACCATTAACCAAGAACCATTAACCAATAACCAATATAAATATACGTTTGACCTGAACACGGTGAACACGAAATTGAAAATGGCAGGTCGGTTTGAGGTGGATCAGAAGTACATTGATCAACTGCAATCACAATTCGAGTTGTACTACGCAGATCAACACATGGTTGCCAACAAAGCACTGGTGAAATTTGTTCAATGGATTATGCGAAATCAGGATTCTGAAAAACAGAATGCAGCAAAGCCGCAAATGCAAACCTCTCAACAACGCACCGCATCTGAAATGGATCGTTGGAAGCAAGGTATTCAAGAAGCTCTCGCAGATGAGGCGATTGATGTAACGCCAAAAAAGCCGTTTGTGATTCAGGAGGTGGGTAATGCCTAACATCACTACTCAGGACGTTATGCGTCTGATCAACAAAATGCGTGTGAACTACGGCAAGAAGTTTGCGGACCAGTGGACAGGTGTTGATATCGCTGAACTCGCTCAAGAGATGCTTGAAAATTACCAAGGTTTGACGGTTGAAGATTTCACTCGTGGCATGGCTCGTATGAAACGTGAAAAGTGGCCACCAACAGTTCCTGAGTTCAGAGATTGGTGTGAGCCTAAATCAGAAGAATGGCTTGATGCGCATGAAGCTTGGGCTATTGCGAAAAGTTCAATCGAAATGGGTACTGGTCGCGAATTGACAGTGGTGTGGACTGAGCAAGCAGCTAAGGCATTCGAGAAGTGTGCTGACTTGGTTGCTACTGGTGATAAGTATCAAATGGCTGAAGCTAAAAAGATCTTTACTGCTGTGTATGAGCGATTGGTTACTGAAGCGAAAGACCTTGGTGTTAAACCGGTTTACACAACAAGTCTTGGTGTGGACAAGGATCAGCAGATTGCAGCAATTCAACAGGCTCAATTGGAGGGGTTTCTACCAGCACCTGAGGCAGCCGCACAACTTGAATACAAGCAATCAAGCTCGGAGCTAAATCAAGACGCTCAGAAATTCAAAACAACTGCTCAAGAAGCGTTAGCGAGAATCCAAGATCTGATCAAGCGTGAACCTGTAAACAAGATGATCGAGGTTTTGAAAGATCCTCAGGAAGTCGAAAGCATGGAATTCGAGCATGTAGATCCATTCGATAATTTTGAGCAATACCGAGCAAGTTTAAGTTTTGAAAATAAGAAGATCCCATTTGCTTTGAGATTTATGGAAGAGGATCAACGTGTAGGAGGTGGGGTGTGAAGCAAGCAGAAGATTTTCAAACAATAGACATGTTTGGTTTTGCAGACATTCAAGAGCCTGAAAATCCAATGGATCGCGTGCCACAGTATGCGCGGAATTATGCAAAAGGGCCTGAGTTTTATCTAAAAACCGAAGCTGAGCAGCTGGAAATTATAGAACGAATCAAAGCGAGAATACTCGCAGCCATGACTGATGAGTGGGTGTTTATTGATTTTGATTATTACGAAGGCTATCGATTCTTGTGTCCGTTTTTGTACACGGAATTGCAGAAAGCTGGGGAGTTGCAGTGCCGCCGGTATTACTGGGGTAAGTGCAATATTGATTACATACCGGATGGTTGTGATGTGTTATCTGGAGAGCATGATCCGCTGGGTGGCGAGGATTGTGGCTATAACAATCAGTACCGTTTGGCAGGAGGTGTGGCGTGACATTCAAAACAGCATCACCTAGCAGGGATCGTGCACGCAGCGCATTTGAAAAGCGTCTAGATATTTTGATTCTTGCGGTGCATGCAGGATGTGAAATTACCGTGACGGATGTACTTGAGGCCGCATTGGAGACATCAAGAATGACAGCAAGGGCTTGTCTAAATGATCTGGTTGAATGCGGCTACTTGGTTAAAACAACGATCTATGCGTATCAAGCCACAGAGCAATGCAAACAACTATTCGGGGTGAAGTCATGAACCTAACAATCGAACAAATGCGGGAAATTGTGGTGGGTGCGCCTGAAACTGCAACAGTAATTTGCGATGGAAAATATTACGAAGAGTGGTCGCATAACGGTTGGGTGGTTTCTGATGGTGCTCAGTGGGTTGATTGTAAAAAGCCAAAAGGCCAAATAATTAAATTGGATTCAATTCGCGCAGCCATCGCAGACCACGACCGCACTGACGACGTGTCAGACATTTGGAATCATATTGCGCCGACGACGAGGGTGATTGAGGGATGAGTCATTCATGTAAGGAGCACGGAGAAGTGGCTTTTTATGATGGTTGTTTGATTGAAGCTCAGCAGGCTGAGATCGAACAGCTCAAAACCCAGCTCAACAACATGGAGGCCTGTTATATCGAGAAGAAGAAGGAAGTTGAGGACCAGCAGAAACGGATTGATAAAGCCTTGAGTATTACAGGGAATTATTGCGATGAGGATGATGCAGCCTTGTTGATTTATGTTTTGGAAAAGGCTTTGCGAGGTGCCAGTGACCAGCATCTCACTCGCTGAATACCATAAACAATATGCGCCCAAGACTAAACCTAAGTCTGGGCGCAGCAAATTTAACGCACAGCGCATTGAAAAGGACGGAATGAAGTTCGATAGCGTCAAAGAGTACAAGCGCTATATCGAGCTTACAGCGCGAATGCAGAGGGGTGAAATTTCAGAGTTACGGTGTCAGGTCAAATTTGTCTTGGCACCTAAAGTGAAATTGGAAGGCGAGAAAAGAGCAAAACCCGAATTTAGGTATTACGCAGATTTCACATACATCGAAAACGGGAAATTCATTGTTGAAGATGTGAAGTCGCCGGGAACGAGAAATTTACCGGGTTATCGCAACAAGAAACACTTAATGAAGTCAGTACACGATATCGATATTAGAGAAGTTTGAGGGATTGGGATGAATGCTAATAATTTTGATTGGGCACTTTATTCAAATGGTAAGTATTGGCTTTATGAGCACTGGAATGAGACCAATACAAATATCTATGGAAAAGCCAAATTTGATTCCAAGGAGGACTTCCTAAAACACGCAGGCAAACACTTAACAACAGAACAGATTGAAACTTTAGAACAGGGTCAAAGCGTATTAATCCCACAGCAAGACGGGACTACCTTGTTTTTTAAATACGTGAATTTGTAAGAGGGAATAGGGGTGAATGCAGCAGCAGAAAAATTTGAACCGTTTGAGTGGTTAACCAAAGGTATTACAGCGAAGTC
This sequence comes from Acinetobacter sp. YH12138, assembly GCF_015218525.1. Lineage (NCBI taxonomy): Bacteria > Pseudomonadati > Pseudomonadota > Gammaproteobacteria > Moraxellales > Moraxellaceae > Acinetobacter > Acinetobacter sp. YH12138. The sequence goes on from NZ_CP048670.1 coordinate 1,358,511, forward strand.
ACCAAACTTTGAGCCGCAAGCGCATGGTACTGGGGAGAAGCCTTTGAATTATGAAGATCGTTTGGGTGCGATTGCGAGCATGGAAACACAGCTTGCAAAGTCAGTTACAGCGCTTATTGTCTTTGATGGGAAGTGCGAAAGCGATTATGAGTATGTGCGCAATCACTTAGTAAAAATTATGTTGGTCAATGCTAAGGATGATAAGAAGCGCAAGCCTGAGCATATCACCATGAATCATTTGGCATACTTGGTTGCACGTATGGTAATTGACTTTGCTTTGAATCCTGAGCTTGAAGGGAATTTCACAGCGCAAGGTCGATTGTATTATGCGGGTATTAATTCGATGCAGATGACAACAAATGTGTATCGACTAACATGGAAACCGTATGAAGATTTAATGAGTTTAGCGCTTGAGTCTGCAATTGATGAAGCGTCGAATGCAATTAAAAAGTACAAGAAAAATACTTACAAAGAAATGCGAGCATAGGGCTATCATTATTCTGATGACTAGGGTATAGTTTTACTATACTGGTCGTATTACGGTTATCCGAGACCAAGTGTGTTTTGCACAGGATGTGCAGTAATTTTAAGTACCATTTAAAAAGGAATTTTAATGGAAAAATTTATTGAAAGTATCATCAAATACGGTCTCAACCTTGGTGTTGATAGTGTTTATGAGGCTATCCAAACCGAATTAAATCAAGAGAAAAATATTGGTTCTGAAATAGCCAATATATTTGTTGAAAAAGGGTATAGGTTTTTAAAGACTGAAATCCAACAACTCTGATTTAGTTTGATATTAAAAGCTCACCAAACGGTGGGCTTTTTTGTTGCCTGAAATTTCCTATAAACCTGAATCATTGGTGATTTTATAAAATAACGTCAACCGATTGGTAACTTGGATTTGTGACGCTGTGATTAAATTCTCTCAGCTAAAAGCACAAACGGTGTGATGCAGAAACCAGCCGCATAAGTGGTTTGAATCCAGTGCGATTTCGTCACGCACTGAGTGAGCCTCAGAGTAAAACCTTAAGAAATGGGGGTGACTCCCCAAATAATGACTGAATCGAAATCTAGATAGCACAATCCATAGCTCACTTGGGTATGTGTGGATTTAGTGAGTAGCGGTTAGCCCACGTTAAGGGCTTTAATGCCCTGAGAAATGTTTTTTGTGTAAGCAATATCAGGGCACCTATGGTGGTTCCTATTAATTTGTAGTGGTTTTTAAATTGATTACCGCCACCCAATGCGCCTATGGCAGAAAGGATTATGCATCGGACTTCTATTCCGACTTATGTGGGTTCGAATCCTACTGGGCGCGCCAAATTCTAATTAGGTCGAATTCGCCATAATTAAAACCTTTCGAATTCGAAACCTTTAAAAAGACATTTACCCTGCCACCCTCACAAATGAGGGGACCACATTTTTAACCACAAATTATTCCTAATAATATTCCAGATTCTAATTCCCTCGAATTCGATGCTTTTAAAATGGTGGAATTACACCAGATAGGAGAACAATATGCTCCAATTTTTAAAATGCTTATTCGGCTTTCATGGTGTGGTTGAAATTGATCACACGATTGATGGTGATGAGATAAAGGTTTGTCGAAGTTGTTTGAAGGAAATTTAAGAACCCCGCCAATGAGTGGGGTTTATTTTTGCAAAAAAAAAGGAAAACAAAATGATGAAAACTAAAATAATTGCGCTGGGTTTAATGTGTGCAATGGCTACTGTTGGTTGTTCTCGAGATGCTCAGGTTGCCTCGCGAAATCTATCTCATGCAGCAGACAACTTCCAATTAGATCGACGAATCGTTTTTTATAACGGTGTTACTGGTGACTATGTTCTAACGATTGAAGGAAAGTGTGCCTTTGAAGCTGTTAGTGAACGAAAGGTTGATGTGACCTGTAAGACGAGCGATACGGAATTTAAAAAGCATTCACTAGGCATTTCTGACAATGTGACTTACTTTTCCGAGCAGCTAAATAGCAAAGGTGTTAGTACCTACCAGTACAAAGTTGATTTCAGACCAAGCGTTATCATTCCTGATGTGGATCTGAAGTTACCCAAATAATTTGCCGAACGTATTACGGCACACAAAGACCCCTCGCATTCTAGATGTTGAGGGGTTTTCTTTTCTTATTTGAACTATCCGGAAATTCCGGAAGGTTGGCTGTATGGACATAGTATCTGCACAAAGGGAATTAAAAGAACACTGCGACCAGATTGATATTTTACTTAGTCTGTCCCGCAGTATGATGACCGCTAAAGAGATGGTGAATGTTGATGAAAAGCTTAAACGCCACCGAGAGCGGGCAAGAAACATCAGAATCAATCTCTATGAAGCGCAACCCCAAAAGACTTGCAGCAATCAGAAAGCTGCCGTGCGTTCGGTGTGGTAATCCAAACTCACAAGCGGCTCATTCAAATAGCGCCAAGCATGGTAAGGGTCGAAGCATTAAAGCCAGTGATGAGTTCACAGTGCCGCTATGTCATTCATGCCATAGTCAATTTGATCAGTACAAGTTGGGCAATCGTGAAGAAAGTGAAAAGCTGTTTGAGCAATGGTTGATTAAGACTGAGTTGATGATGGGTAAGCAGGATGAAGAATACTTTTAAACTCGAACCCGCTACATTCGTTATTAAGTCATTTGAAGAAGTGGGCAAGGCCATTGCATACATGCATAAACATCATGCGAATGCTTTTAATGACGGCAAGCCTTTAGTTGTTCGGATTAATCAAAAAGAAGATGACCGGAGCAAAGCGCAGAATCGCTTGTATTGGATGTGGATGAATCAATGGGCTAAGCATCAAGGCACAGATAAAGATTTAGAGCACCTATTCTTTAAGAAGCATATGCTTGCTCGGATCTATGCACGGGATGATGTTGGTCAGTATAGAGCCACGTTTAACGCAGTCAAAGTTTTAAAAGATCAAGGTCATCCGATGTATCAGCAAGTAGCTAATGGATTAAATGAGTTGATTAGCACTACAGACGCAACGGTAGATCAATTCACTGAGTATCTGAATGACATACATGCGTTTTGTAATAAACATGGGTGTTGGTTACAGACACCAGATGATTTGATGTTTGCTTGGTCATAGGGTGAGCACTTGAATAACTATATGAATTATATCTGACTTTTTAGAGAGTAAAGTAAGGGCACTTTCTAGAGGGGTAGATAAGTGAAGAATTTATTTAAAAAAATTGGCGGCATCTTTGGCTTTATTATGATTTTTGGGTCAGAGCTCCATGCCGCAGGTTATATTCCAAATGGAGTGGTCCACTCCTCAATTACACCAATGACTAACCCTAAAGGGGTTGCATTCTCTTTTGTTAAGGAGACGCCAAATGATGATGTTGTTGCTGGATATCAAATTAGTTTCCATATAAAATGTGCTGGTCAGCGCATATATTTCGATGGCTCTACAGCATATTATACTGATGGGGTTGAAAAACGCATACCAGCCACGCAAGATGGGACGGTATTATTAAAAACCAATCCTATGTACCCAATGTATTTAAAATATTGCACAAAATAAACCAAACCTCCTTCGGGAGGTTTTTTAATGGCTGGAAATTATGAAAAGACCTTACCCGCCTGAACATCTTATCGATAAAGACTGGTCGGAAGAATTTCTATTTGAACCAGCTGCAGATATTCATGATTGGCTGCAAGAGACAATCCTTAATCCAAATAGCGATTTATACAACAAAGACCACATGCATTTGATTGGTCACACAGGCATTGGATTCTTGTGGGCTGAAAGTGCATTTGAAAAACAAGGTCGTGTGGTTTTGGGGCAGGCAGAGATTGTTCAATTTCAAGCGAGTGGATGGAAGAAATACAGACAAGAAGCGCAATTGATTAAATGGTTTGGGTTTCTCCCGAAAGCACTAATCACACTGGATGCGCGTTACTGCTCAGACTGTTCTGATTCATCGTTCATGGCATTGGTTGAACATGAGCTTTATCACTTAAAACAAAAGATTAGTCCTAACGGTGGACCATGTTATGACAGCCATACAGGGCATGCAGTATTACAAATGCGTGGGCATGATGTTGAAGAGTTCTTTGGTGTAGTGCAGCGTTATGGTGGGCATTCAGGAATTCATAAAATGGCAGAGCTTGTTAATAGCGGCCCAACAATTTCTAAGGCAAATATTGCTCATGCATGCGGTACGTGTTTATTGAAGTTGGCTTGATTTTTTTGCCTATCTTGCTATACGTAGCTATACAAAGAGGTGGTTATGGCAGCCCTAAAAGAGCCTGTAAAAATATTTATAGTTCAAGCTCTTGCGTGCCGTGATACCCCTCAAGAAGTCGCGGATCTTGTTAAGCAAGAATATGGATTGAAAATTGAGCGCTCACAAATCGCTTTATACGACCCTACAAAGATAGCCGGCAAGAACTTATCAAAGAAGTTTGTAGATTTATTTCATGAAACCCGAGCTGAATTTGACAAGGGCTTAATCGATATTCCAATTGCTCAGAAGTATTACCGCATGCGCCAGTATCAAAAGCATCTTGAGAAGAATGCTAAAAATACCTTCATGGTGTTAAACATCATGAAGCAGGCAGCGCAGGACTTGGGTGGGCAGTTCACGAATCGCCAAGAAATTACTGGTAAAGATGGTAAACCTATAGAAACCGTGAACTCAAATGTTTCAACTGAGAGCTACCTTAATGCAAGGGAGCAGGCTTTAAATGATTACTGATCCAGCGCTTGACCTTGCGATTCAAATAGAAGCGCAGCAAGACTTGTACTTCTTTTCGCGGTATATGTTTAAAGAGCGCCGCAAGTACAAATGGCTTCACAATTGGCATCATCGAGTAATCTGTGACGCTTTGATGAGAGTTTTTCGTGGTGAAACAAAGCGACTAATTATTAATGTTCCTCCGCGCTATTCTAAAACTGAATTGGCTGTAATTAACTTTATGGCGTGGTGCTTTGGTAAAGCGCCTGATTCTGAATTTATCCATGTAAGCTACTCGGCTACATTGGCAGCAAATAATGCATCTCAAACACGAAATCTAGTGCTTGAGGATTCCTATAAGCGCGTATTTCCAAACCTTAAATTGCGTGAAGATAGTAAAGCTAAGGATGATTGGCGCACCGTAGAAGGTGGTGTTTGTTACTCACAAGGTACAGGCGGCACAATCACAGGATTTGGTGCAGGCAAACTGCGAGATAGTTTTGGTGGTGCAATCATTATTGATGACCCGCACAAAGCTAGTGAGGCGAGTTCAGACACAATTCGCGGTAACGTTATTGAGTGGTTTCAAAACACGCTTGAGTCGCGGACTAACTCACCAGATACGCCAATTATCGTCATCATGCAGCGTTTACATGAGGAGGATCTTGCAGGCTGGTTGCTTTCTGGTGGTAATGGTGAAGAGTGGGAGCACTTGTGTTTACCGGCAATTCAAGATGATGGCACAGCATTATGGCCTGCTAAGCATTCAATTGAACGTTTGAAGGTGATGGAGGATGCAGCACCTTATGTGTTCTCAGGGCAGTACCGCCAATTACCATCACCGCCAGCAGGCGGTTTTTTTAAGCCTGACAGAATTGAAATTGTGGACGCACTACCTGCGGAATTTACTAAAGAAGTGCGTGCTTGGGATTTGGCTGCATCTGAAAATGAAGGTGACTGGACTGCTGGTCCGCGGATGCTGAAGACTAAAGAAAACATCATTTACATCGTGGATATGGTGCGCGGCAGATGGGGCCCTGACGGTGTTGAAAATACAATTAAGCAGACGGCTCAGATGGATGGAAAGTCAGTGATGATTCGGCTGCCGCAAGATCCTGGTCAGGCGGGTAAATCACAAGCTAAAAACTTTGTAACAATGCTTTCTGGATTCCAAGTAAAAGCCGAAACCGTCTCGGGTGACAAAATAACTCGCGCCCAGCCATTTGCTGCTCAGGTCAATATCGGGAATGTGAAGATGCTGCGCGGTGATTGGAACAAAGCGCTCATTGATGAGCTGCGCAATTTCCCAAATGGCAAGCATGATGACCAAGTGGATGGCTGTAGTGATGGATTTAATGAGTTAAATGAGGCGCCACAAGTCACTCACATCGATATACCAATGTTTGGATTCTAATATGAGCATTACAGCAACACATGCCGACTATGATAAGCACATTGCGACTTGGAATAAGTTGGATGATGTTTGTGGTGGTCAGGAAGTTATTAAGGCAGCAAAAGAGAAGTACCTGCCTAAGCCCTCTCTGTTTAATTCAAAGAATGATCCAGATGGCTTAAATCGCTATAACGAATATTTGATGCGTGCAATTTTCCCCGGTGTGACAAGCCGTACTTTGGCGAGTCATATTGGCTTGGCTTATGGAAAATCACCAATATTCAATAAACCAGATGAATTGGAATATTTAGAGCGCAATGCTGATGGTGCAGGCCGATCTATTTATCAGAGTGCTCAACGTGCAACACGTTTAATTAACCGAAACTACCGCTGTGGTGTTTATGTTGATTTTCCAAATGTTGCGCCAAGTCGCAGTAAGGCAGAGGAAAAGTCTAAAGGTGCTTTTCCGATGATTCATATTCTTAAAGCTAGCTCAATTATTGATTGGGATTACATCATTGTCGGTAACCAGAAAAAGCTAAGTTTTGTGAAGCTGCTTGAGACGGTAAAAACCCGGAATGGATTTAAAGTTGAATCCAGTGATCAGTACCGAATTTTAGCACTTGAAGAAGTTGGTAGTGGCTTTGTTTACACCGTTCAAATTTTCACTAAAAATGAAAAAGGCGAATGGGTAGAAGGAGAGAAGTACATTCCAACTGATTACCATGGTCAGCCTTGGGATTACATTCCTTTCACATTCTGCGGTGCAGTAGATAACTCAGATGAAATTGGTACAGCACCACTGTATGAGTTGGCAACTATGGAGCTGTCTTATTACACCAGTACTGCTGATGTAGAAGAGTCGGCATTTATTGTTGGTCAGCCTACTTTGTGCTTTCCGAATATTACGCCAGAACAGTACGCCATGGTAAAGGAGTCAGGAGCCAGTGTAGGTAGTCGCTCTGGTATTCCTACGGATGCAAAGATGGTCCAAGCGGAAAAAAATGGACTGGCTTATGAGCGTATGAATGATAAATGGGACCAAATGAAAGAGCTTGGTGCTCGATTAATTGAAGTCGGTTCTGCTAATAAAACAGCGACTCAGGCAGACAATGATAGCTCAGTCCAACATTCAGTTTTGTCACTCGTTGTGGCGAATGTATCTGAAGCCTTTACCAATGCACTGCGCTGGTGTGCCAAATTTGTGATGCCTGAACATGATCTAAAAGTGGATGAGCTGAGCTTTACGATTGCTCAGGACTTTAATAAACCTAAATACGACCCAACACGTTCCAAGCTGATTTACGAAGCTTGTCTTGCAGGTGAATTGCCGATGTATATTTGGTATCACTACGAGCAGACCGGTACTTTCCCGGAAGATAAATGGGAAGACATCGTTAAGAAAATTGAAAAGCGGAATGATGGAGTAACTGAATAGTGAAGTGGATTAAATTAAGCGATAAGCAACCACAGTGTTATCAGCGTGTTTTGTGCTATAGACCTGATAAATTTACTGTAATTGGTAAAGCCACACTTGGCTCAAACGGTTGTACTTTTCAGGGTGAAGATGGGTATCAGTTGTTGGAAGTTACTCATTGGATGCCGCTACCTGATAAACCGCAACAGTAAGGTGAATCATGAACACATCAGCGCAAAAAACCTTACTTGATGCGCTGACTCAACATCAGGCATATCTGTACCGGGCATCTTCACAGAACGTAAATGATCTGATCAAGGTCTTTGACAAATTATCGAATGAGCAGTTGCTTAAACTGGGTGATTTGCTCGAGAACTTAACTGAATCAGAACGTAAAGCCTTGCAAGGTCTCAACTTTTCAAGCAAAGCTAAGGCCAGTCGTAATATTGAAGAAATCAAAGCCACTTTAAACGAGTGGTTTTCTTCATTAAATACTGAGCTGCCTGAGATATTTGAACAGTCAGCTATTGCCTTGGCTGTGTATGAGGCTAGTTATACCGTTGCTTTGATGGGTGAAACGCTTCAGGTTGATGGTGAAAAGCTATATCAGAAAGCCAAAAAGGTGCCTTTCTCTGGCGGTCAGCTGGTTGATTACCTGTTTGCTGATATTGCGGCAACACTACGAAAGAAAGTTGAAAGTGCAATTCGCGATGGTATTTCACAAGGGCAGACCAATCAGCAGATTGTGCAACGAATCAAGGGGCGAAAGGCTTTAGATTATAAAGATGGCTTACTTAAGTCGTCACGTGAATCAATTGAACGTCAAGTAAGAACAGCCCGCAGTCACATTAGTACTGCAACTTATATCGATACGTACAAGGCGCTTGGGTATGAGTATGTAAAAGTTGTAGCCACTTTGGATGGGCGCACTTGTGAGTACTGCGCATCAATCGACGGTGACGTATTTTCTATCGATGATCCATTGCGGCCAAGATTTCCAGTGCATCCAAATAACCGCACAACATATATGCCTTGTAATAAGGATGGTGAGATTGGTGGATTACGGCCTTTTGTTATGGATGAGCGTAAAGTCAAAGATATTCCCAAGGATGAGCGCAAACATCTTATTGGCCAGCTTGATGCCAATACATCATTTAAAGAGTTTTTCGAGCAGTCGGATGAGTTCTTTCAGCGCACTTGGCTGGGTAAATCTAAGTATGAGCTTTATAAAAAAGGTGAGTACAGTATTGATAAGTTTGCTGATCCGCTGAATAAGCGTGGTTATACGTTGGATGAGTTGAAGGTTTTAGATAAAAAAACCTTTGAATTGTTAGGTGTTTAAATATAATAGTCATCACTATTTTAACTAGGCAGATAACAACAATGAAGCTTTTCGCATTTCTATTTTGTGTAATTGTATCAAGCACCTCTTTTGCTTCAACTCAAAAAGACTTTGAACTTAAATATTACAAGTTAATGGAGCGATACGTTCAAACACAATCGGACAGAAATCAAGTGATTTCTACGGAGGCAAAGAATGAGCAAGAGGATCTAGCTAGGTCCAATAAACTTAAAGCTCTAGATTGCAAAGGTTGGAAAGAGAATATTGAACTTTATGATTTTGTCTTAAGTAGATTTAAGGAGTATGAGGGAGCTTCAGAAGGTGTCCGAGCAATGGGATACACCAAAGAAAGCCTGCAAGATGAGTCTGAATGGTTGCGTGAGCAATTAAACCAACCAGAGAACAAATGCAAATAATCCAAATCATGACCCGAAAGGGCTTTCTTTAGGTCATAAGGACATCTCAAAAGCAGTAACAGAAGTTTAACTTGCAGAAAACAAACTTTAGAAATTCGAAGGTTATTGCTTTTTTGCAATTACCCAAAAAACTAAATTCAAATAGAGCACCTCCCGAGGTGCTTTTTTATTGCCTGCTGAAAGCGGATGCGGACAGCGTAACGAGCGGATGCTCATTTTAGAAATAGGGTCGGATGACTTATGAAACTTAAAACAGTAACCGTGGATAACAAGACATATGCGGAAGTGAATGAACAGGGCTTACCAATCTATGTTCATGACGATGGCAAAGAAGTAGCACATGATGCAGCCCAAACCGTAGCAACCATTTCGCGTTTGAATGGTGAAGCTAAAACAAACCGTGAACGCTATGAAAAGGCTGAATCCACGCTTAAAGCATTCGAAGGCATTGAAGATCCAGCAGCTGCTAAAAAAGCTTTAGAAACTTTGAAAAACTTCGACGATAAAAAACTGGTGGATGCTGGTGAAGTCGAAAAAATCAAACTCGAAGCAATTAAAGCCGTTGAAGATAAATATGCACCAATTGTTCAAGAGCGTGATGCATTTCAAACTCAACTGCATAACGAGCTTATTGGCGGCGGTTTCGCTCGTTCTAAGTACATTCAAGAAAACATCGCTGTGCCGGTAGACATGATTCAAGCCACGTTTGGGAAAAACTTCCAGATTGAAAATGGCAAGGTCGTGGCGGTTGGTGTAGACGGTCAAAAAATCTATTCACGCACTCGCCCGGGCGAAATCGCAGACTTTGATGAAGCCCTAGAAACCTTGGTTGGTGGATACCAGCACAAGGATTCAATTCTAAAAGGTTCTCAAGCTGGTGGTGCGGGTTTTCAGGGTGGTGGTGGAAACAAATCGGGCCCTAAATCTTTGGCTGAATGCAAAACCAAAGAAGAAAAGATTGCTTACATGAAGCAAGTGGGCGAAAAAGCATAAATTAATTTAAGGAGAGGCATATGCCTTTTGATTTACAGGTATTTAACAAGCAAACCTATGCCGCAATGACAGAAACGGTGGCACAGGACATTAATAAATTCAACGAAGCATCACAGGGTGCAATCCAATTGATCAATGAGCCTTTCGGTGGTGATTTCAACATCGAAGCATCGTTCAAGGCAATTGCTGGAATTGTGCGTCGTCGTAATGCTTATGGTACAGGTACAGTTACCGCAAAACGTTTAGAACAATTACTTGATGTGGCTGTAAAGGTTGCTGCAGGCACTCCGCCGATTGAGTATGAAAAACAGCAGTATTCTTGGATTCTTCAAAACCCTGAACTTGCTGCCTTAACAATTGGTGAGCAGTTGGCCAAAGCGCGTTTAGCTGACATGCTGAATGCGGGAATTTTGGGTGCATCTACAGCAATTTCAGGAAATACCAATGCCGTGCATGGTGACGGTACTGATGCTGCATCATTCCGCTTGCTTAACAAAGGTGCTGCGAAACTTGGTGATCGTTCAAGCGCAATTCGTGCTTGGATTGTTCACTCTACAACAATGCACAACCTGTTTGACAATGCTCTGGCCAACTCAGAAAACCTGTTCCGTTATGATGGTGTGAATGTGGTTCGTGATCCGTTTGGTCGTGTGTTTGTGGTGACCGATGCGCCTGCCTTGGTAGGTGATAATGCTGGCACTGCATTCTACAACTCGCTAGGCCTCGTAGAAGGTGCTGTTGTCGTGAATGACAACAATGACTTCAATGCTGAATTGGTGCCGGGCACCGGTGGTGAGAATATCAAGTACACCTACCAAGCTGAGTGGACATTTGGTGCAGGTGTGAAAGGTTACGCATGGGATACCGCTACTGGTGGCAAATCTCCAACTGATGCAGCAATTGGCACTCCAACTAACTGGGATCTGATCGCATCAAGCGTGAAAGATACAGCTGGCGTCCTAATTAAGTCTGCTTAAATGAAGTGCCCCGAAAGGGGCTTTTCTTTGCCTGATTGGAAATAGAAAACATGAAAAAAGAATCTAATAAACGCCTATATTTCACGGATGACTTCTCTCCCGAAAATGTGGCAAAACTTCAAGGTGAAGGTTATATCCTCCGCAAAGCTAGTGCTTATCACGAAGCTGATACTTTGGAACCGTGCTCAGAAGTGGCTGGTGATGTTCCTAAGGCTTATCTAGATCTGATTAAGCGCAATAATTCCAGTATTGTCACCATTGAAGCAAAAGTTGGCATCACACCAGAACTTCAAGCCACGATTGATGATGCAAAAGCCGAATGTGCAAAAGTTATTGCTGAAAATGTGGAGTTGAAAGAACAACTAGCCACAGCCCAAGGTGAATTCATTGCATTCAAAAATGATGTTGCTGCTATGCAGGCGCGTATTGATGAATTGCAGCCACCCACCAAAAAGCCAACTGCTGCGGAATTGAAAGCAGCTAAAGCCGCAGAAGAAGCCTCCAAAGTAGAACAATCTAAGGAATAACCCATGAGCTTTATTACCCAAGAACAGGCTGAGCAAATTATGGGGGCAGACTTTGCACCAGCTGGTGATAAAGCTCGCCTCATTAAATTAGCAAATACATGGATGAAGAATGAAGTTGGCTTTGTTCCTGATCCAATTGATCCAATCCTGATCGATGCCGCATGTGAAATTATTAAAGGCATTCAAGCTGGTGTGATTTACGCGGGCATTGCTCGTCAAACTACCAGTGAAAGCGTAAAAGCAGACACAGTGCAGGTCACCGAAAGTTTTGCCGAGGGTAGTGTTGAGGTATCTGAGTTCGAGCAAATTGCACGGGCTTACATTGCGTCATTGGATTTAAAGCCTAAAGGCTTCGGGTTTGAGGTGTTTCGAGCATGATTAACACCGACTATGTGCCTGAATGGTATATCACGCCTTTTGAGCATTCGAAGTACACGCTTGCTCGTAATCAGATGCATATGGATCTTCTGTTTGATGACATGAATGATTCGGATGAATTTCTATCTCTTGGTTGTCCTGCGCAAGTCGACTATTACGATGACGGCAGGCACTGCATTGTTCAGCTCGGGGAAACGCAAGATAAATCACTGATAATTGTTCATGGTTTACTGTTGCATGAAGCTGTGCATATTTGGCAGCGTACAAAACACCTAATGGGTGAAAAAGAGCCAAGCATTGAATTTGAAGCATATTCAATCCAGCGAATAGCTCAAGACTTGTTTGCTATGTATGAAGAGAGCGAAAGTCATGATCAAGAACAAAATTCAGTCTAAAGTGGCTGCGGCATTTAATAAAAAGTTAGCTGATGCTGTGGATTCATTCACGTGTGAAAAGATAATTTACTCTGGTGAAATGGATTTCGAGACGCAGACTTACCCAGTCATTGGTGATGAATCTTATTCTGGTCGTGGCGTGCTATTTGGTTCTTATTTGAAAGATATGGTCAAGCCTATTGATTATCAGGTGACAGATTCAAAGGCCACTGTCTTGCAGAATGAGGTGAGTCAGGTGCCACAGATCGGTGATGTATGGACCACATCAAAAGGGCGTTTTAAGGTGGTGAATATTGGTGCTGATCCAACGGGATCTATTTGGGTTTGCCAGTTGCGGAAAGTTTAGTAATATCCCTCTGAAATTAAGGGGGATTTATGAATTTTTGTGCTGTTGATTGGAATGAGTTGATAAAATTATTCACACCTTTTTTTATTACTCTTATTGTTTATTATGTGTGGCATAAGCAAAAAGGAAAAGAAGTAATAGCAAGTGAGGCAAAGTCGCTTTTAAAGAATTTACTGGAAGAGGCTGCACATATTTCTGCACTTAAATATGAAAATTCTATCAGTTCTGAAATTCTGAGTGAAAAGATTGAGAGGATAAATATCATCTCTCAAGACAATTATAGATGCATTCTCTATCTTGAATCATGCTTGAATGAACCTGATTTATTGGAGCTATTTAAAAATTATAGTTCTTTAGCTTTTGAAGTAAAACATATCATCAGAAAATGTGTGTCTGCTAGCGAGGATGATAATTCAGATTTCCATGATAATCTTTGGAAATATAGTAAATGCTTTGATCATTATCAGGATTTAGTTGATAAAGTGATTAAGGAAGTTTCACCATTTACCACATATAAGAAAAGCTTCAAACTAAAACATTATAGTTAAATTCAACAAAACCCGCCTCGGTGGGTTTTTTAATGGGTGGAATATGGGATGGAAAAACAAACCCAGTGATTTTGCTGCACACATGCTCAAGGATGCTGACCAACATGTAAAAAATATCGTGGGCGAAACACTTCAGCAAGTCATTGTACGTTCCCCTGTAATGGATGGTGAATTTAGAGCATCACACAAAGTTACGCTTGATTCACCAGATAACTCATACCAAAAAAATTATGACGAATCAGGCTCAGAAACATTAAATCATGGTCTTAAAGTAGCAGCTTCAGCTAATTTTGGTGGCCTGATCTATATCCAAAGTAATAGTCCGTATGGCATTCGTTTAGAAAATGGTCACTCTCAACAAGCGCCAAATGGTGTTTATGCACTTTCATTTCAGTATGTATGTGAGAAATACAAATGATGACAAATACTCAAGCCTTGCGGGCTATTTTGGCACGTGTGGGTACATTCACTGGAATGCCTAAACCAAACATCCAATTAGCAAATAATCCGCTTGTTGATGGTAAACCTTTTGAGCCGCCAGCAAATGAGTTATGGGCCAAGATCACCGTTAAAAATGCAGGGAGTTTTATTGCAGAAATAGGATCTAAGCCAAGTACGCGCACTACCGGTATTGTTTATATCCAATTGTTTGCACCGCTAAATACAGGCACAGATTTGATATCTCAGATGGCTGACAAGTGGGCTGAACATATGCAGTTCCATAAAAAGGATGAGTTGGAGTTGCGTGAAGCTTCTATTATTGATGTAAGCACTTATGGTGAACTTTATTACCAGTACAACGTGAATATTTCGTACGTAGTGAGCTAAACCCAAATTCTTATTTAGCCGTCCTTTTAGGGCGGTTTTTTTATGCCTAAATTCAGGAGACAACTATGTCAAAGGGCACTGATGTGGTAATCCACATTGCGAAAGAAGAAACACCTAATACTTTGCCTGCGGTGCCAGTGTGGCATACGTTGCGTCGAAATTCAGACTCACTCAAAAAGACGGTATCAATGACACAATCTGATGAGATTGTAGATTCGCGTTTTGAGCAAGGTTCTGTGGCAAGTTCAGCTGAAGCAACTGGTAGTATCGAATTTGAATTATCAGCTTTAAGCCAAGATATGTTTTTTGAAGGTGTTGCTGGTAATTTATTTGTTGACTCAGGCACACCAAGTGTTTCTACTTTGGAAATTGGTGGTGACACACTACCAACATACACAATTGTTAAGCACGACAAAAAAGTCGGGTTTATTCAAGTTTTCACGGGTTGTCGAATTGGTGAGCTGACCATTCAAGGCGACACAGAAGGGAAAATCACAGGCACAGCTTCAATTAGTGCAACCGGCTATAGCAATCCAACAGCAACACCAGTAGTAAATCCTGTTGCAGCCACAGATACTCCATTTATGTCATCAATCAACGTGAATGAGTTTAAAATTAGTGGTGTGTCCACAGTTGGAACGGCTTGTGCCGAGTCCTTCACAATTACTATCAATAACAATCTGACTGCTAAGCCATGTTTGGGTAACGGTAGTTTGATTCCAAACCGCTACACAGAAGGTAATGTCACCATTACTCTAAACGTGACTTTGGCACTTACAACCACATCTAAAGCTTGGATTCCTTACGTTGAATCACGTGAAACTATGACAGCTGAAATTGGCATGGAAGATTCAAAAGGTAATGCCTACGGTTTTAATTTCACGAAGCTGGAGCTTGATAACGAAGGGCTTTCAGATACCAATAAAAATGATGACCACACTATGGCGATGGAATTCCGTCATGTGAAAGAAGCGCCAACGATTACACGCACAACAGCTTAACAATGGCCCCATAAGGGGCTTCTATTTTGGAAAAGAAAATGACCTTAGTTGTAGAAATTGAAAAAAGCAAAGAAACATCTCTTTGGAAAGAATACAAAGATGCTGAAGGTAACGTATTAGCTCGCTTCAAGATTCGTGGTGAGGCATATAAACCATATCGTGTTGCATTAGAACGAGCACAGAATCAGGTCGCATCTAAAGGTTATGTAGTATCTACGGCCAGTGGTGAAGATAAGCTTTATCATGAATTATTACTTGAAGCCGCTGCTTGCCACCTTATTGAAGACTGGGATGGTGTATCTTTCCGTGAAAATGGCAAAGAAACTGAGCAGCCTTGCACACCTGAGAACGCCACCAAGTTGTTAAACATGGGTGATGTCGGGGTGGCGATCTGGGCTTTTGTGAAATCTCATGCTGAGCAGATCCAATTAGAAGCAGATGCGGTTAAAGCTGATACTTTGGGAAAGTCACAAAGCTCTACCAATGGCACGTAGGAGACGGCGGACTAACGGAGTTTCAAAAGAAGATCCGTGAAAAGCAAGGGCGCAAGTTGGATGATGCGCCTGAGTTTAGTTATACAGCTCACGCTATTTTGAGTGCATTTAATGTAATCGCTCGGGGGCGCTCATATCATCCTGTAACTATGCCGATAGATGGTAGCCATATCAATGCGTATCTTGAGTTGTATGAAGCACCTTGTGAGCTGCATATCTTTGTTGAGTGTGTCTTTGCTTTGGATAATTTGTTTTTGGATGGGGTGAGGGAGAAATAAAATTAAATTCAACAAGTTAAAAAACATTGACCGAAATATATAATAAAATTAATAAGTTAGATAAAATTTTGTACTTGAACTATATTATCTTGTAGTTAATATAGGTTTCTCACTAAGCTTAAAAAAAGGAGAATAGTAATGACTAAGATTGTGGGGAGCATAGGCGCATTATGGTTGTTGGTGTGCGCTATTGCGCTTAGTTTTAATGCCCCATTACCATTTAGTGGTGCAACACAGGATTTTGGCTCAAAAGCTCGCGTTGTTACTGATGCATTTGTGGAAGCACAGTTGAATAAGTAAAAGTTTAGTTCTATGGAAACCACCCTGCGGGGTGGTTTTTTGTTACTACAAACGATATATATTAAAGATTCTTAAAAAATATTAAGGCTAACGATGAATGGTATATCTACATTCCTTCAATTAAATTCAGCGCTAATCACTGGCCTGCTAGGCTTGTTCGGAGCTTTGGCTGGTGTAATTATTACGAATTATTACAACTCAAAGAATAGTGATAAAAAAATCAATTTTGATTTAATGGACAAAGATCGAGAACGAAAATTTAACCTTAGAAAAGAAATATACTTAGAAGCTGTTGATTCGATTGTTGATTTCGAGGCAATGCTAGGAGCTGTAGCAACAGCACCATCCCTTGATGAGTTTAATGATTTTCATAGGGAACAAACAAAAAAGTTGAAAAAATTAGAGCTAATAAGTGATATGGATATATCAATAAAGGTTGCTGATTTAAGTGCTCACTTCCGCTATCTCATAAACTATATTTTAACTGCGAAGGAACCAATCTTTAAAATTGAAAGAGAATTAGATGAACTGATGGAAAAAATTAGGGTGTGTTGACATTTACAGCCGATAAATTGAGCTAAAGAGGCAACCATATAAATATACAAGCTAAAGCAACAGCGCTTTGATAGTTACGTTTTAGCTTATCGTATCTTGTGGCAATTCCTCTAAATTGTTTTAATCTACAAAACGCATTTTCAACTAAATGTCTGATTTTATACATATACCAGTCCATATCATCATTGCTAGATTTGGCATTTGATCTTCGAGGAATGTTTGCTTTCGTATTACTTTCTCTAATTTTCTTTTTGAAACTTTCTGAATCATAGCCTTTATCTGCACATAGCATTTCTGACTCTGTTAAATCTAATTTTGATACAAGATCAGGTGCAACCTTAATATCATGTGAAGTTCCATCTGAAATAATAAATTCAATAGGATTACCATTTGAATCGATTGCTAAATGTATTTTTGAACTATTACCACCAATACTTTTGGAAATACTTTGATTCTTAATACCGGCTGAATGTTGATGCGCTCGTACATGGCTCCCATCGATAAAAATCCACTCTTTATCAGCATGCTGGCTGAATAATTTAAAAATATTCATAAACTTACTATTTTTAGACCATCGATTATATTTCTTAAAAATAGAATTTGATTTACCAAACTCTTGAGGTAAATCACGCCAAGGACAGCCTGTTCTAATTCGAAATAAAATCGCTTCAATAAAATTCCGTAAATTTAATTTGAGATAAATATTAAAGTGACGGAAAATAGCAAGTAACTTGGACCAGTGTTGATCATTTAGCATTGTTCGAGGCATAGCGAGTGTAAAATTGGGTTTGGCGATTTAATTTTACTATCTCGCTATTTTTTTAATCAACAAATGTCAACAGACCCTAATGAAATTGGTAAAAAAGTTGAGTGGTTTGATAACGGGGGTGCTAAATCTTATAACGCTAAAGCTGGAGAAGAAGCAAAGTTAGAATATTTAATGAATATTAAATTGGGACAAGAGCTTAGCGCGGAGAGTTCAGAAAAGGTAAAGCTATTATTTCATGAGCAACATAAACTAGCGATGTATCTACTGGACTACTTTGACAATATTTCTGGATTGATTGGAACCATATACAAAGGTTTTAGAGCAGATTTTGGTCTAGATTTGTTTGATTCGAATCGCCATGATCTTAGTGATCAAATAAATTTAAAACAAAAAATTAATTCAAACTTTCAAGAGGCAATGGGAGATGCTAAAAATAAAATATCTTCATTGTAGTTTGGTTTTTGGTGCCGATTAGAATTTCAAAGAATACTCTTCGGAGTGGTTTTTTTGTACATAAATTAGTATCTTGTTCTAAATTAATAAATTGGGGCTGGGCGTGAAATCCAAACTATTTGTTTTTATAACCTTATTTTGTTGCTCAATAGCTCATGCTGATTTAATAGACAAGCATACTAAAGTGCTTGAGGAAGGAATGTACTACCCAGAACCAATAGCAACTAGCGATCCAGAATTAAAAAACCAAATTTGTTCTGCGGTTTTTAGTTTTGCGGAAAACTCCTTTAAAGCAAGACAAAATGGTGCAAGCGCAGAGGAAATGTTTTCTGTAATTAATGAGAAGGATGAGCCTTCAGTAAAAAAAGCTATGCAATCAATAATTGTTGATAGCTTCAAATACCCAATTATGTATAGTGGAGATGGCTTAATCTCTGCTGCTTCTGATTATGCAAACCGGTTTTACATCGACTGCATGAATTAACTTTAAACAATACAAAATATCCGCCCATGTGGCGGTTTTTTTAAACCCAAAGAAAAACCCCGATGCGGCAAACATCGGGGTTTTTTGATTCCACTCAACCGAGAAGCAAAGAGGAAATGTATCTATGCCTGAAAGTATAACAGTGATTATTAAATTTGTAGAGGCAATCATGGATAAATATGGTTTCTGGAAAGTAACATTCATCATCATATTGATGATAATTGCATGGAAGTCACCTGAATTAGTATCAGCAATCAAATCCTAAACCGACCCAAACGAGGTCGGTTTTTTATTATCTGCGTAGACTTTTTGCAAATAAATGATTACTTTATCACCTTTATTTAGGGGGTAATATGAAAAAATTATTAGCAATCGGTACTTTATCTTTAATTTCATCTTTGGCTTTGGCAGATAAGCCTTTGTTGATTCAACAAGGCACGCCCGAACCAATGAGCAGCTACGAAACCCCTGTAGCGGAAACACAATACACACCATTGCAACCAACAAGATATAAAAACGAGACAGCGCTTAATGCTTCGTTAATGCTTGAGTATTCAGCCCAGAAAGGCAAATTTGCAAATGATATTGATGAAGATCTAAAGGGTTTTGGTATCGGGATTTCATCAACTCCACACCGAAATGGTTATTGGGGTAAGTTTGAATATCAACAGAGTGATAATTACGATGGTAGCGCATACGAGTTTTCATTCGGTGGCCACTTAAACCTGATCAATGCTAATGGCTTTTATGCGTTAGCAACCGTGGGTACAGGGGTGAGTATTTTAGAAGCCGATGGGTTTGATAATTCTACCTATTGGACGCTGCCAGTTGGTTTGGAGTTGGGATATACACCTATGCCAAATCTTTCTGTTTATGGTGGTGTTGGATATAAATGGTCTTGGGATATATCATCATCCACAACATGTAAAGACGGAACCACAAGCAACAGTGTAGGTAGCGGAACATGCTCGTCACACGATGGGATTGATCACTATAATTACACCATTGGTGATTATGATGGCATGACATACAAAGCTGGATTACGTTATAACTTCTAAAACGTTAGTATTTTGATTACTCATTACAAGGGGATAAAAATGAAAATAATAGTAGCAGTGGTTCTTGCTTTAGGTTTATCAACTGTCGCTGAAGCTGGTCGCGGAAAGCAACCTTGTTCAGGCAAGAAAGGTGGCATAAGTCATTGTCAGGGATCTAAATTTGTATGCAAAGATGGTTCGATTAGTGCATCTAAGAAAATCTGCCGATAGGTGATGTTATGGGTTTTGGATTCCGGAAAAGTTTTAAAATAGCACCAGGTGTTCGCCTTAATGTGGGTAAGAAAGGCATAAGCAGTGTATCTGTTGGTGGGAAGGGTGCGCGCGTCAGTGTAGGCAAAAAAGGCACAAGAACAACAATTAGCGCTCCAGGTACAGGATTGTCTTATTCAACATTTAAGTCGCACTCTAAAACCACTCGTAATGCTTCAAATAATACTGAACCAAATTTGGCTGTTAGTATTATTGTGGGGTTCATAATATTGATTTTCTTTATTTGGCTTGTTAGCTAAAAAGACAACCGCCCAAGTGGCGGTTTCTTTTTATCCCGCAAATTAGTATCTTGTTCTAAATTAATAAATTGGGGTGGGGTGTGGAGGACTATTTAGGCAAGGCTGCTAATGAGAAACAAGCGGCTAAAATTGCCATAAGAGAAAGGAGGTTTGATGATGCTTGGAGACACTTGAGCAATCAAAAAATATTATACCTCAAGCACGCTCACAGGGAGCGGTTCTCAGCAATGCACACGCTAGTTATAGACTCTTCGCCACATGAAGATATGGCGAATATTTTAAGAATTGAGGGTAAGCACGGGAATGCCTTAAGCAATATATCGTATACATATAAGGCAGCCTACACAGCAAACCGACCAACCATTACACTAGAGAGGAAGTTGGAGGCATATTACAATAGGGCTTATAAAAACAACAAGCCATTTAAGAGGTTTTTATCTTTACTAAAGGCATTACCAAATAGTGATTTTGGGTCTGTAAAAATGTTTGTAGAAAAGTTCTACCCATTAGCCCCAGATATTTCTGATGAATCAGCCACATTAGAGAAGAAGGTTGTTGAAAATACAGGGCGTAGGATAGTAGAGCAGGCGACTAAACCTCAAGTGCTAAAAAATAATTATCAAGGTGTTATACACATTAAGCCCAAAGAAAATGATCTTAATGATGCTAAATACCCAGAACCAGCTTATTTAAAAACAAGTAATATTGCCCAAGATGCTAGTAATGGCGATGGGAAAATACTCGGATACCCTACGTCTGATTGGGTTGTTGGACTGGTTGCTGGGCTAGTTATTTTGGTGATTTTTATTTGGATTATAGGTTGATGGTAGATATGAAATCGGTTGTTTTATTGCTATTTAGCTTAGTTGGTACTGGTGCACTCGCCAGTGATATTTATACTTTTAAAAATTCAGATGGCGATACCATGCTATCAAATCGCCAGCCCGATGAGAAAAAATTTACTGAAATCAAAAAAATTAAAATTGATAATTCTGCTTATGAGGATTGGAGATATAGCTGCTCAAAAGACAAATTCAATGGCCAGAAAAGTTGCTCACTGCATAAAGCATACAGTGATGTCATGGTGAGTGTGTTTGATGGTCGCTATAGTGTTTATGTTGGGCGAAATCACTTTCCACGCACTCAGAGTGCCATAAAAATTGATAACAATGCTCCAATTTATGGCTATGAAGGATCGAGCAACACCCCGCAAAAAGTTATTGAGCAAATGAAAAAAGGCAAAGTTGCTTACACTCGATACAAAGAGTGGCCTTATGAGTACAACCAAGATGGTGAAACCGATCTAACCGGATTTGCTGAAAAATACAATGAAATGCTAGAGGAATACAAAAAACTCTAGTCAACACAATCAAATCAACCTCGCTTTATGCGGGGTTTTTTATTGCCCACAGGAAAGCAAAATGACTACACAATCAAGTCGTTTAGTAATTGAGATTGACTCCCGCAATGCTTTGCGCAACGCACAAGCCATTGGTAGAGAGCTTGAAAATATTGAGCGAAATGGTACACACGCGTCGCGCTCTATGGATAGTGTGTCTGTAGCTACCCGTCAACTTGCTGGGCACATGGCAGGACTACTAACTGTTGGTGCGGCAGTAGCAAAAATGGATGCCTATACTGGCATGCAAAACCGATTAAAACTGGTTACAGAGTCGCAAGAGCAATTAAATTTATCAATGAGTGATACTTTCGTTATTGCTCAGAAGTCCTACCAATCATGGGATTCTGTGATTCAGGTTTATCAGCGCTTTAGTGATAATGCGAAAACACTAAAAATTGATATGGCTAAAACAGCCGAATTAACAGAAACAGTTTCGAAAGCTGTTGCAATTTCAGGTGCAAGCACTCAAGCAGCTGAAGCAGCATTAACCCAATTTGGTCAAGCGTTAGCCTCTGGTACATTGCGTGGTGAAGAGCTCAACTCGATTCTTGAACAAACGCCAGCTTTAGCCAAAGCAATTGCTCAGGGTATGGGTATTACAGTTGGTCAACTTCGCTCTGTTGCTGCTGAGGGTAAGATCACTGGCGAAGTTCTGGTTGATGCACTAACTAAATCAAAAAAATCTGTAGATGAATTATTCGCCAAAACCGATGTAACTATTGGGCAGTCGCTTCAATTGCTGAGCAATGAGGTTACAAAATTCACAGGCGAAGCAGGCAAAGCGTCTGGCGCTGCAACCACTCTAGCTAGTGGAATTCAAGTACTGGCAAATAACCTTGATGCTATCGCAGGCATTGCCATGGTTGGTGGTGCAGCATTACTTACCAAGACCATTCTTACTCAAACAGTAGCTATTCGCGGATCAATTTCCGCTACTTTGGAACGCCGCGCAGCAGATACAGCAGCCATACAATCTCAAGTTCAATTGGCAGCAATTGAGGTACAGCGAACGCGCCAAGTTGCAGCACTAGCTTTAACTGAAATCAACTTAGCACGTCAGGAATTAAATAGCGCAACAACACGCCAAGCACGAGCTGCCGCAACTATGCGATTAACTCAGGCAGAGATTGCACACAATATTGCCGTTAAGCAGAGCACAGCAGCCGTAGCCACTCAAACTGCTGCTGAAAATGCATTAAATGCTAGTCGTTCACGCGGAGCAATGTTGCTTGGTTTGGTTGGCGGCCCAATTGGTGCAATCACAATCGGTGTGGCTGCATTAACTGCAGGATACATGTATCTTCAAAAACGCACAGCAGAAGCAAATGCAAAACTTGAAGAACAAGGCAAGGTAGCTGAGAAGACCAAGGAAGAACTTTTGGCTCTAAAAGGTGTTCAGCTTGATGTTGCTAAAGATGATTTGGCGGCATCATTTGAAGACCAGAACGACAAATTGAATAAGTTAAACTTGTCGTTTAATGGCTTTATTCGCACAGTTAAAAACGCGAATGCTGGCAATAAAGAGGTCCGTGAAATCTCAGATCAGGTGCACAAAGGATTGATGTCACAAGCTGATGCTATCGAGAGATTGAACAAACTAAAACTATTAACACCTGAGCAAAAATCCCAAGGTTTGGATTTAATTAAGAGTTACGAGGAGGCCAGAGTTAAAGCACAGCAAAATGCAGATGCTCAAAAAACTCTAGGTCAGCAAGTAACTTTATCTGGTAATGCTGCATCTAATGCTGTTGGCAAAGTAAACGATAATACCAATGCAATGTATAACAATGCTGATGCAGCAAATGCCGCGGCAGACGCACAGTCTAAGTACATTTCAAATCTACAGAAAGGTGCTGCACAAACCATTATGACCAACAAGCTAATCGCCAAGGGATGGGAGATTGAGCGTGCAAAAATGGCATCACAAGCAGCCTTTGAAAATGGAGGGAAGGTTTCAGCAAAAGATATTCAAATTATTGATATGAATATCGCGGCAAATAAGAAACTGCAAGCCTCAGAGGATGCAATTGCCAATGCTAAAAGAGGATCATCTAAGGCATCGAGAGCAGCTTTATCACAGCAAAAGAAAGATGCTAAAGAAGCGGATCGTTTGGCGGAAAATCAAGCCAAGTCACGCATTGATATCGATTACAGATATCTTGATGAATTTAAGAAATTCCGCGCTGATTATCTTCGTGAGGTTGAGGAGATAAACAAGGCGAATTTTGGAAGTGAAACTTCAAGCATGCTTAAAAAGGCTGAAGAAAAATATCTATTTGAGGAGGAAATGTATCTTCGGCAAGTCACTGAAGAGATAAATGCTCACAAGTGGTCTGAAAACCAAAAGCTTAAATACTTCTATGAAACGCAAAGAATCATTGTGAGTGAGTCTGGTAAATACAATGACGAAATTAAGAGCTTAAAGCTAAATGCTCTCAAGGAGCAGGAGGCCCACGAACTCGGCCTCATCAAACTCGCCAAAGAGCAGCGGATTTTTCAAATGCGAGAAGCTCTTTTATCTGAAACTGAAGCAATGCAAGAGCGATACCGTTTAGAGCGTGAGCAGATTCTTCTAAATTCAAATATAGATAAAGAGGAAAAGCAGCGTCAGATTGATTTAAGTAAAGCAGCTCAACAGGAGGAAAATCGTAGACGCTTAAATAATGCTGTTCAACAATGGGGGCAAACTCAAGCCGACATGAATGGCACAGGTGATCAATTTTCGCTGGAGCAAGAACGCTTTGATCGATACGACCAGTCGCAAGCTCTTTTTGACGCTGAGATGGCGATGGCCGGTGAAAACTATGCATTAAAAGAGCAGGCTTATCAGTCGCATCATGACCGGATGGCGGAAATTGAGCAAAACTACCGCATGTCATCTATACAACTTCAAATGGGCTATGCAGGAAATATTGTTGACTCTATTGCAAGCATGATGAAATCGATGGGTGGTGAGCAATCAAAGGGGTATCGTGTCATGTATGCTGCATCCCGCATGTTTACCATTGCGAATGCTACACTTGCGTTAATTGAGAATGTGTCAAATGCTTCAAAGGTTGGCTTCCCACTTAATATTCCACTGATTGCAGGAGCCTTTACTCAAGGTGCGACTATTGCATCAATGCTTAGCGATGCACCACAAGGCTTTGCAACTGGTGGACTTATTCGTGGTCCAGGCACGGGAACAAGCGACAGTATTCCAATTATGGCCTCAGATAAAGAGTTTATGGTGCGTGCTGCTGCTGTTAAGAGTATAGGGGTAGATAACCTCAACTATATAAATGAGTATGGTGAGTTGCCGAAAGACACTTATCGTGTCGGTAGCGGGACTGTGGATGCGATTAAATCCAACATGATGGCAGGTGAAGTTATTGTTCAGCCCCAGATCAATATCAATGTGCCGCCCGGATATACAGCAAAGCAAAGTCTGGGTGCTGACGGCACTGTGGATATTGATGTGGTTCGCCAAGAAATTGCAGGAACATTTAACAGGATACGAAAATCAAATAGTACCGAGAGTCGCATACTTCAAGAAACCTTTGGATTAAGCCCCTCAAGATAGGAAAAAACATGGATCAATTTATGCTTTGTCCTCTACGGGAGGGATATAGCTTCACGCCGGGTAATAATGTGCGTGAACAAAAAACAGAGGGAGGTATGCCTCGGCAAGTGATTAAATTTGTTGGGGCAATTCATTCAGTTTCTGCCGCTGTGTACTTGAAAGACCCTAGAGAACGTCAATATTTCTGGGCATTCTGGCGGATCAATCAGACTAATATTTGGCGATGGAATCTGACTTTGGATAACGGAATTAAAGAAGATTGCTTGTGCCAATTCTCAGCTGAAAGCGTGCCACAAGAAAATATGGTGGGCAATATTGGGCGGCAAGTGATTATCAATATTTATGTTGTCCCAATTAAGCGTGACCCAGCGTTTGATAGAACAATCATAGATTTATGGCAATCAGGATTAATCAATAATTTGAGTGATATTGAGAAAATTCCGAATGTCTGGTTGCCCGATGCTGTGGGGGTTTAAATGGAAATTACTGCTGAAATGTCATCCTTGCTGGATCAGTCTGCTGGGCCGACAGGATTGATCGAATGCATTGAAATTTCACATTCGAAATGGCCGGCTGTTTTGCGTTATGTCATTAACTCTAGTGAGCCGATGGTCTTGACACATGAAAATGGCCAAGCATTTGAATACGTCTATGCTCCGATCAGCATTACCCGTTCTTCAGAAGAGGATACGCTTGAGCAAGAATTAAGTTTCAGTCTGGGCGATGTTGGTGAAACAGTTCCTTTACTAATCGACCTGATTATTCACGATGAAGAAATTGAATTGCCGCTAGTGTCATACAGAGCGTATTTGATTGGCCAATATGATTCTCCAATCTTTGTTGCGCGTGATCTTGAACTTGAAAATGTGACGCGGGACTGGAAAGGCACACAAGGCGATTCCAAAGCACCAGGGTTAAATGATTCAGGAAATGGCGAGGTGTATTCCGCATCGACTGACCCGAGTTTAATAGGATTTTACTGATGATTAATCGCTTATTTCACTGTGAATACAATCCGCAGAACTATCACTGTGTTCATTTTGTGATTGAAGCAGCTCGAGTGCTCTACGGAAAAGATTACTCTGCAAGTTTTATTGGTCTGACGGGTTCACTGGATGAAACAGTGAAAACTTCACGTTCAACCATAATCAAAAATAAGCGTATAGATCGGCCCATTGAGGGTTGTATCGTCCTGATGTCATACCACAACGAAAGCTCGCATGTCGGGCTTTTTTATCGCCAGCGGATATTTCATTTAACAGAAAAAGGCGTGCAACGAATCACGTTAGAACAAGCAAAACCAATGTTTAAAAGGATGCGTTTTTATGAGCCAAATTTGCATCATTAGGAATGCTCTCGATCATACCGAGCAAGAGGTTGTGCAATCTGAAAATGCGTTAAAAACCTTTCTTAAAGTTAGAGCAAACCATCCGCATGCGCGGATATATCGCGGGAATCCATGTCCTGAAAATGACATCACACCATCGCAACAGGGCAAAGCTAGTATTGCGAGGCTACTTGAAACAAATGAGGATCTAACAATTGTTTGTTATCCGGGTGATATCATTTCCGCTGTGAACTATGCTGTCGCTAAAATCTTCGGTGAAGCGGTTCAGTACTTCGTTAAAACACCTAAATTTGATAACGGCAGTAAATCTTCTGGTTCCAGCAATAACAACTTGTCGAACCCAGAAAATAAGCAGCGTATTAAAGAGCGTATTCCCTATATTATTGGCCGTGTCAAAGCGATTCCAGATCTACTCGCGCCTGCACTTCGTTACTTTAAAGAAGGTGTTGAAGTTGAAGAGCTGTTGATGTGCTTGTGCGAAAATCCAGTTCAAGTGTCCAATTTTAAAGAAGGCGATACACCGGTTGCGGAGATTCCAGGTAAATCAGTCACTGCATATGACTTAAATCAGTCCATTATTGGTGCTGAAAATATCTATAAAATTGGCGATAGCTTTACTGATGCGCCGGTTGTAGCGAAACAAAATAGCTCTGTGAATGGTCAGACTTTACTACCACCTAACAGCACCCGATTTGAGCGCTCAGATGTATATTTTGTTTATCCAAACCAAATCAAAACGCTTAACATTACGTCTGATTTTGAAAAGTTTGTTGTGAATGAATTGGTGACAATTGAAGGGGCGAATTTTGGTATTGCAGATTTAGCCATCACCGGCTCAGTCAATATTAATTATCTGACCCAAACACTTGAAATTAGCTCGAATCAAACTGCAGTTAATTTTCAGGATTTTCGCAAGATCAATATCACCGCCATGCTGATTGTGGACCCGATTAACGGGCAGCTTGATCTGGCTGGCCTATATGATGTTGAAAGTATTTCGTATAGCGCGGGCGTGTATTCAATCAAGCTGTTGAATGCGACCAGTACTAATACAAATTTTGCCAATTTAACTGAAAATGCAGTAACGAATTTGAGTGCAAATTTAACAGCCAATACTGCAAACATCTTTTTAGATGGCACGTACACTATTACTGGCATTGATAAAGCCAACCGTTTGATGACGATTGCAACACCGAGTACAACAAATCCGGATTGGAATAAATTAGCTGATCTGGCGGGGCAGCAAACCCCGACAACACGCATTAAATTACGTGGCAATCAGGAAAACTATATTGGCTGGTTTACGATTGATTCGCCGCAAGCTAAGGGTCTGTTGCTAAATTTTCGTGCCGGAAATGGCATCTATCAAGGATCGTCCGCAAAAACAGTCAGCATTGAAGCCGAGTATCAGCAAGTTGTGAATAACGTACCAACGGGCCAGATTTATCGCAGAAGCATCACTTTGACTGGTAAATCAAATAACCGTGATGCTGTGGGCGCGTCAATGTGGATTGATTTGCCATTCTCCGGTGCTGTGCGGTTTCGTGCACGTCGAACCAATGATAATGGTGATTCTGCTGAATTAATGGATGAAACCAAATTTTATCAAGCCTATGCATATCATTATCTTGAAAAACTGGTTTACTCGAACCGCATTATTGTGCGTGCAAGAACGGTGGCTACAGCGAATGCGACAAGCCAAGATTCACGGCAGCTTAACTGCATTGCTGAAAGTCTGGTGTATTCATATCGTGGTGGGGTTAAATCTGCTGAACGTATTGCTTCACGCAATATTGCAGATACCACGATTGATTTGGCTCTGCATCCGAAAATCGGGCGGCGATTTGAATCTGAAATTGATTTTGATCGTATTTATCAAGTTGTGGATGATCTGTTTGCGTATTTCGGATCTGAACGTATGACTGAATTTAATTATACGCTTGATAACACAAACACCTCTTTTGAAGAGATTATGCGCATGATGTCAGCAGTTACGTGCACGCATGATCGTCGGGTGAATCGAAAGATTTATTATGATCTTGAAGGCGCTGAAAATGAGCCATTAATACTATTTAATCATCGCAATAAGAAATCTCAAACAGAGGTCCGTTCCCATAGCTTTCGGGTTGAAAATCGGCATGACGGTGTTGAGTTGACGTATATCGATTCGGATGAAGGTTGGATTGAAAAGACGCTGAAAATTCCAAATGAAGCGATCAATAACCCAAAAAAGATTGAAGGTACCGGTATTGTTTACAAGCAGCAAGCACATATAGTTGCTTGGAGAGCATGGAATAAGCTGAAGTTTAGTCGTGTGACGGCACGCTTCACTGCCTACCACGAGAGCGATCTTGTATTTCGTGGTGACTGTATCTTGAACACTGATGACACCCGACTCGGCAATTGCACCAGTGGTGAAGTGTTGAATTGGAATAATCTTTCAATTGAGGTCTCGCAGCCCTTTGAATTGTTGCCAAATCAGCTATATGTGATTCATCTACAGCTGAAAAGCGGTGTCATTGATGTGATGAAAATCACTCAGGGTGAAGACGAGTTTCACTTTGTACTTGAACGTCCACCAATGGAAGCTCTGGTCACAACTGGGCAGGTTAAAACTGTATATTCAGTCACGACCGATGATAGACAGAAAGAGCAAAAGTTTCTTGTATCAAGCAAGAAGCCAATCAATGTGTTTGAAAATGAAGTAAGTGCAATTAATTTTGATGAGCGCTATTACAGAAACGACAAAGACATCATAAGTAATTTGATTTAAATAATTTTCAACTTATGCCCGCGATTATGCGGGCTTTTTTATGGAATAGAGATATGGCTGAGATGATCCCCGCTCAAGTGCATCAAGACATTGAAGACATCGGAAAAGCAGTCAATACAGATGCGATTATTACCCCGCGTTATGGAGCACCGTTTAAGTCAATTCCAATGATTGAGCGTGAAGCTTTTGCTGATATTGTTGATTTGCGTACAAATAAAGCGGATAAAGTTGAAGTTGAAGTAGCGCTGCAAGCTAAAGCGAATGCGACGGATGTGTACCCAAAAAACGAAATTTACACTAAAAATGAAGTGGATTCGGTGGTAAATTCGGCAGTTTCAACTGTCGCAGGCGGAAATTATGGCTTTAATACACTTGCTGAATTTGATGCTATAAAAGACACTATTCCAGCTAACTCAACTGTGACAATTGCTGAGGCTGGGGCAAATCAGGGTGATAATATTTGGGATGGTGTCACGCTGATGAAAAGCCCGTATGATCCAAAGTTACAAGCTAATTTATATACAGACAAAGAAATCTCTAAAACAAACGATTACGCAGATCAAAAAACTTTCGAAGCTCAGTTGGCGGTTTTCGGGTCTTACAAGAACCATGCAAACAGTTCAATAGATGGCTATATATCAAAAACCGACGGATCTATTGTTTCCAATGCAAACTGGAAATCAACCAGCTTCATTAGTGTTAACGCGGACACAATGTTAAAAAGAATTGGAGTGTTAATAGGGTCCTCATCCGCAGCAGCAGCTGTTGCAATGTATGATGCAAATAAAAACTTTCTGGGCATCTATACAGATACTGCTGCAACATTTGAAATCAAGCCGACAGATATATTCCCATCTGCTCGTTTTGTTCGTTTAAGTATTCAAGCTGCTTCGGTTTCTACTGCCACAATTAATGTGTATGTGAGTAACCCATTAGTTGCAGATTTCTTTAAATCAAATGACGTAGAAAAAGG
Organism: Acinetobacter sp. YH12138; assembly: GCF_015218525.1. NCBI lineage: Bacteria > Pseudomonadati > Pseudomonadota > Gammaproteobacteria > Moraxellales > Moraxellaceae > Acinetobacter > Acinetobacter sp. YH12138. Next base: position 1,388,732 of record NZ_CP048670.1, read on the forward strand.
TTATGTCACTCTAGCGGGCGGCTTTGTTGCATCTGACACATGGGAAACTACACCGTTGGTGCCTGTGAAAGTTGGGCAAAAACTCGTTTATACGGGCAGGGGCAACGCAACACTTGTAGCTAGTATTTCAGCTTTTGATAAAAATGGGGCATTTTTACAATCCCTTTATGCATCATCTGTTGAGTCGAGCTTTAATCTTCAAATCAACGACTCAAATATCGCATATGTAAGGGCTACATCTGCAATGTCTTACGCGCATAGCCTTTCGGGGTTTTATATACCTGAATCAAAATCTAAAAAGTATTCAACAATCGTTCCGACGGAAATATACGCATTAAAGAATGAGCCGATTTTTTTGTACGCAGATGGCATCGTAGGCAATGCTGATAATGTCGCTTGGAATATCTCTGAATCAAATCAGAAAGTTTGCAAAGTTATTCCGAGCACATCAGCATCAATCCCAGTTCAGCTTCAAACTACCGAAGATATGAACGCTAAAAAAACTTTAGCTTCATTTAATGTTGTTGTGACTGATACGCCAGTTAATCCGTCTGCAAAGCGTTACATCATTGCCTTAGGTGATTCACTGACGGACAGTGTGGCAAATTCAGGAATCAAAGGCGCGTGGCCGAATGAATGCAGCCGCCGTTTAAGCGGAATAGGGTTTCAAATTTTGTCTGCTGATCTAAGCCCTACGCCGCTTGCAATGTCAAATTTTGAATTTATCGGCACATTAGGGGATAAAGTCGTAAAGCATGAGGGGCGTGGCGGCTGGCGTGCAAGCCACTATCTAAACAATGCGTCTGTTACTACGCAAACGAATGCTTTTTGGAATCCGGCTACTTCTCAATTTGACATGAGTTATTACTTATCTCAAAACGGATTTAGTGGAGTGAATGCAACAGGATCTAACTTAACTGTAGTGATCTTGCTGGGATGGAATGACGTTTACAACAGTACCGCAAAACAAGCAGCAATTGATCTTGGATTGCTGATTGATAAGATCCGTTCAACACATCCAAGTACAGACATTATTTGTCTAGGTTTAAATCAGGCGCCTGAAGTCAATTTCAAAAGTTTCACCGGTAATCGATTTATTTCAAAACGCGACGTTTTTGAATCAATTAAGCAATTTAATGACGAATACAAAGCAATGATAACGACGAAATCTAATGTCGATTTCCTGCAAATTAGCTGTGTCTTTAATTCAGAAATTGGCTACAACAAATCAGATTTTGCGGTCAGTGCTCGTTCTGCTGAAAAAATCAGCGGTGTCGCTGATCATGTGCATCCGAATGCAACCGGCTACGCAATGATTGCGGATGCTGTTTTTTATAAGTTGCTTTATAAATACTGTCGCTAGTCTTACTTATTTTGCTTGTTCTTGGGAAAACTTGACAATGGCTTTGTAAGCATTGCTTTGAATGTCAAATACGGCTGGTTTATTGTCACTAGCTTGCTTAGCCCTAGCTTTTTCCCAGAGAACAACCCCATCAGCCCCCAGCTCTTTAACATAAGACAAACTATGGTACATGTTTTCCTCGGATAGAGGGGTAATATGCATAGTATCCGGACTTGATATTTTCCAATTACTAGTTGATAGAAACGGAATGATTTTTAGATTTCTTTGTTTCGCAAACCGTTGCGCTTCTTTGATATTGAATTTTGCTTTGTCATTCCAAACATTCATGTCAGTTAAGTTATAGTAATAAAGAGTTGGATATAAGATATTTACATGGTTGGCTATTTCAGCATATTGGTCATTTAATTTTGAAAATGATGCTTTTTTATCTACGCTTAAATAAGCATTAGGAGTTAATTGAGGTAATACTCCATACACTCCAATTGGTGCGGCCCCTCCAAATTGATGATAGAGCTTTAATGCATCAAGAATGACTGGAAGATTTCTTTTGGGATCATGACGAAATGGGGGCTCAATATCAAAACAAATAGGTGTCTGAGGATTGAGTTTGGACTCATCAGCAATCCGCTTTATTTTTTTAGGATCTGCTTGATTATTGCTTAATATAAATCCCATAGTTACAACTTTAATAGGCTTGATGTTTTTAGTTTTTAAATAATTATTAAACTCATCAGTGTTTTTTGTTTGGACAAGCTTTTGATTTGCTGTGGTGTAATTACCCCAGCGTAAAAACTGATATACCTCAAATGCATTCGCGTGAGTAGTAATTGCTAATCCTAAAATTAGAGTTTTAAAAATTAGTAGTTTATTCATAGCAATAGTTTCATGAGACCGAGTTTATTTATATTTTATTATCAACTTATATGTAGCTTTAAGGAGAAAAGTAATGGTTACTGTCATTTTATGTAATTTATTTTATTAGTGAGCTTATTTAAATAGCAGCACAGCACCATCAGGTGCTTTTTTATTGCCAATAATTAGGGGGATTCATGCAAGAGCATGAGAGAAATTTACTATTGCTCATTGTCATTGGGGCAGCTATCGGTTTTGCAAAATTGCTTGTGTCAGATGAAAAGTTGACATGGCGTTTAGCAATTGGTCGAACAATTTTAGGGTCTGCTACTTCAACAATCGCAGGAGCGGTTGTTTTACAAATACCCGATATCAATCCTTTAGCATTACTAGCCATTGCTTCAGCTGTGGGCATTTTAGGAAGTGCATTTATCGAATCATGGCTTAAATCACAAGTTACAAAGTGGAGTATCAAATGAAACTAATCGATAACTGGAAGCAGGCTTGGAAACTAAAGTCAGTACAAGTGGGCGCATTTAGCGCCTTTTTTTATGCCTTGATTTTATTCTCAGAGCAGTTTTTAAATATCTGGAATGTTATTCCACAGGAACTAAAAAACAAGATTCCTGAAAACATTGCAGAGTGGGTAGGTCTCTTTATTGGTGTGGCCACAGTGCTTGCACGCTTGAAAAAGCAGCCTGAACTACACGATGTAAATCAATTTGTGACAATAACAGCAGGGCATAGCAATGCAGATCCGGGTGCTGTCAGCGACAAATATAAAGAAGCTGAATTGGTGCGACAATTCCGAAATGCCGTAGCACATTATCTTGCAGCCGCAGGTCTGTTTTATAAAACCGATGGCGCAGGCACAATCAACCTTCCTCTTACAAATGCTATTGCATTGGCGAAGGGTGCATCGATCGCAATCGAATTCCACATGAATGCATCTACAAATAGCCAAGCAAATGGCATTGAAACAATTGCACTACCTAAGGATAAGGTCTTGGCTCAAAAATTATCTAAGGCCGCGGCTGATGTTTTTGGCAGTCGTCTTCGTGGTGATAAAGGTTGGATTGATCAATCACAGTCAGCCCGAGGAAAGCTTGGATTTATTAATGCTGGAGGCTTGATTGTGGAGCTTGGCTTTATTTCAAATGCGACAGAACTTGCAGCGTTTCATTCAAAATATTGGTCGGCTGCGAAAGCTGTTGCTCAAGTAATCATCGAACATGAAAAAGCCCTCAAGTGAGGGCTCATTTATCTCAACTACAAAGGGCTTCAATTGCCCTCAGCTTTACGCTAGATACTTAAATTATATTCCAAGAATTATTAACAGTACAATAATTACCAATGCGTCCAAAAAAATTGAGTAAACATTTAAGCGTTTTAGTTATTCACTAACTATCTCCACACCTTCCCAAAATTCGCCTTTCTTCTTAGCTAGAAAAATATCAGCATCTCGAATGCTCATAAAATATTTGGCTTTCTCATAATCACTAGTCCAACACCAACCCGATTGATCTACAAAATTCACTTCTGATAATTCCCAATAATCCAAATCATCTTCTTGTTTCACATAGGAGAGATACTTTTTATTTCTCTTCATAACAATCATAGATTCACCTCACCAGCTATCAACATTAACAACCCATCAAGTCTTTTTCTCAAAACGCTATCCATTTTTTTAGTGTATTCAAAGTAAAAGTAGAGCCAAGTTTTCATTTTTATTCTCGTTCTAAGTTTGGCTCCAAGTATACATATATAGTCATGAAAAAAATGTAGACTGATTTGTAGACTGTTGAATTATATTTGTAGACTGCTAGTGGTTGCTAGTGCGAAGTGTTGTATATATACAATATATTTAAAAACAATGATATACCGTTATTTACAGCCAATTAGATTAAATGCAGAACAATGTTCTCAGAACTGGCGCTTCTAAGTGAAGCAAAATTTGAGCAAAAAAAACGCAGCTTAGGCTGCGTTTTTTTTGCAAATGATGAGCTGAGAAATCAATCTTTAAACGTATCATTCAGTGCCTGTTGTACTGCTTCAACACGGGTCTTGCAGGATTTATAGGCTTGCATCGATTCTTCAACGATTTTCATAAGATTATCAATATCGGGTTCTTGCTGAGATTCGAGTAATTCAGCATTACGTTTTAAAACTTCATAGCCTTCTTTAAAACTTAGAGTATCAGTCGTCATGATTTTTTACCTGTATATGTTGAATGTCAGCCGTGATGATGCCGTCTTGCATTTCAATTTCAATCGGCGAATGCGCTGAAGGCTGAAGATTTTTCGTTGCAAGAATGGCGTGACCTTGCTGCCGCACGATGGCATAACCTTTGGAGAGCACATGTGCAGGGTTTTGCAGCAAAGTCTCACGCATGAGTATTTCAATATTCTGCGTAGCTGTTTTAAGTTGTAACTGAGCAAAATAAGCAGTGTTATCTTGGTATTGCTGTAAGAGCCGAGTTGAGTCATTGATTTGACTCTGAGCCAAGGTCTTTATGGCTTGTAGTAACTGATCATTTTGACTTTGATATAGAGCAATTTGATGTTGTGAGCGTAGTTGAATGCTTTGTAATGCCTCTAAAACTTCCTGAGTTCGCTCAATAATATGATTACGAATCCCCCCAATCACTTTACTCGGGGTGTCGAAAGAACGATGTGCAATTTCATCTAAGATCGTACGGTCTTTTTCATGGCCGATACTGACCCAAATTGGCACGCTACGCTTAGATAGAAGTACAGCCAAATCATAATCATTCAGATAAGCAAGATCGTTAACAGCACCGCCACCACGAATAATCACGATCAAATCTGGCGCAGTTTGAAAGTCATTGGCCCATTGTCTTAAACCCAGTGCTAAAGCATCTCGGATACTTTGTGCTGCGGTATTTCCTTGAAAGGTGGCAGCATGATAGACAAATTCACACACGCCAGCATGTTGTAGTGCATCTGCATCTTTTTTAAAGTCACCTAAGCCGGCCGCATTTTCAGGTGCAATAACCAAGACATGCTGAATATCAAATGGCGCAGGCAAATTTCGATTTTTATGAATCAGACCTTCGCTGGTGAGTTTCTCTAAAATTTGTTGATAACGTCGAGCCAGATCACCCAAAGTAAAACTCGAATCAATTTCTTCGATATTGACTGAAAAGCCGTACTGTGGGGCAAATTTGGCACGCACTTTAACCAAGACATTTAAGTCGCGACTGAGCTCAATGCCGCTTTCACGTTCAAATTTTCCGACAACTTTATTTGCGGTAAATTTCCAAATTGTGGCCTTACAACTGGCAATGACTTTATCGCTTTCTTGTTCTTTTTCAGCTAATTCTAGATAGTAATGTCCACCTTTGATGTTTAAATTTCGAATCTCGGCTTTGACCCACACGGCATCATCAAAAGCCAACTGAATGACTTCTTTGACCGCAGATAGGTATTCGCTCAGCGTTAATTGAACATCAGACATAATTTAAAATAGGAGAATATAAAAATGAATATTCATTTAAATACTAAATAAATATTCAGCAATTGCAAATGATCATTTCGGTTAAAACAATAGAAGGACTAAGCGGCGCTACAACATAGTGTTTCATTTCACACGAAGCAGTTCGTTCCAATTACTCAGGTAAGCGGGGGAACACAGATTTTTTTTCATCCGCCATGTTGCAGCATCGTCCTGCGCTAAGCCGATCGAGACAAAATGATGCCCAAATTTTTTTTGAATATCGTCGATGGTGTCGGACAGTTTCAAACGGCTTTGTCTTAACGCCATATCGCAAAACAAATCTGGGGTAAAATTTTGTTTTGGAATGATTTCTAATAACACCACACCGGCTTTTTTATATTTAAATCCCGCTTTAAAGATTTTTTCGACGGCATGCGTTGCTGCTTGGGTGATGCTAATTAAGTCATCGGTATGCTCATTCAGTGTAATGGCCAGATAAGGTGCGTACTTTTCAGTAGAATTAAAGCGACTCGTTTGAATAAAAACTCCCACCATACGACATAGAGAATGATCTGCTCTTAAACGTGTGACGGCTCGCGCGATATATACACGAATAGAGGCTTTAATATCTTCCAGTTCGTAGACTGGCTGACCATAGGAACGACTACTGATAATTTGCTGTTTGCTCGGTGCTTCTTCTTCAATAGACAGACAAGATAGACCTTGCAGTTCCAAGACGGTTTTTTCCATCACCACACTAAATTTTTTTCGAATATCTTTAGGCTGTGCATTGATCAGATCTAAAACATAATGAATGCCAAGCTGATTCAGGGCTTTTGTATGATTGCGACCGACGCCCCAAACTTCATTGACTGGTGTCTGCGCAAGGAGTTGTTCTGAGGAACAAGGGTCCATTTCAACTAAATTGCATACACCGTTTAAATAAGCATTTTTTTTGGCAAGATGGTTGGCCATTTTGGCTTCCGTTTTAGAGCGACCAATCCCGACACAGCAGGTTAAGCCTAGCCATTTTAGGATCGTCTCTCGTATTTCTTTGGCATATAGGCTCAAATCAAACAGTTCTTGATAGGCAGTGAAATCTAAAAAACACTCATCGATAGAGTAAATTTCACGGTCTTCGGGGCCGACATACATGCCTAAAATATTCATAAATCGATTAGACATTTCGGTGTAGAGAGCATAGTTACTCGACAACACCTGAACATGATGTTGTTGGATTAAATCCTGAATTTGATAGACCGGCACAGCCATTTTAATCCCGAGGTCTTTGGCTTCCTGACTTCGTGATACAACACAGCCATCGTTATTGGACAGCACGACGACAGGGACATTATTCAGCTTTGGGTTAAAGACACGCTCACAACTGACGTAGCAGTTGTTGAGGTCAACTAACGCAAATATTTTATTTGCAGCTTTCATGACGAATTCTTGTGTTTAGGTGTGTGATGAGCGCTTATAAAATTGCTTTAAATTAAAGGTCACCACACCCTGAACAACGATAGATTCGCTATCTGAAGGGATAATATGCGCATAGGCTGGATTTTCTGCTTTTAGCCAAATTTTGGGTAAGACTTTATTGGGGTCACCAAAAATGTCGGCAATTTCTTCTTTTGACATTTTTGCGGTGATCATCAATCGCTTTAAGGTGATTTCACGATTATCAATCAGTGCAACCACGATATCGCCATGTTTGGCTTCTAAGCTACGATCGACTAAAAAAGTATCATTAATTTCAAAGCCGGCATTGAGTAAAGACTCGCTATCGACATGCGCAATAAATGTAGCGAGCGGGTTAATTACCAAATAATCATTTAGGTCTAAGACTTTTTCAAAAACATCTTTATTGGCGAAAGCTGGGCCAGCAGGAATACGTTCCAAGGCAACGGGAAGTTCAATACGGGTATTTTTCTGAACAGGCTGAACAGGCTGAACATTGAGCGAAGAATCCAAAAATGGATCCATAGATAGTTCTTGAGATTGCCTTTCAAGCAGGGCATTGATGGTGGGACTGGGTTTGCCATCTGCGCCCATGAGCTGTTGCAAAGACGACCAAGCTTCGTCCGAAAAATAAATCGGCAGTTTTTTTGACATATTTTGCTCCTACGCAACGTGGCGTGTTTGAAGAAAAGTACTTTTTTAGCATACGCGTTGAGCAGGTCATTTTTCAAATTTATAAAACCTTTAAAATCAAAGCTGCGACAAGTTTAGTCGTTTTAAATATTGCAAAAATCATCATCAGTTCAAAGAAAATGACGTTCTGTATTTTGAACATAGGGCACATTGCTGCCTAATTACAGAACGTGGAATGACAGCTAAAAATTGCAATAAATAACTCGTTTATTTGGCACAAACTTGATAAGTTAAATTTTTATATTCAGAAATAGACTTGATGAAAAATATATGGATTTTAGCTGCACTGACAGCATTTATGGCGGGTTGTAGCACAGCACAGCAAACTGAAACGACACCAGAAAAAATTGGTATGGCAAATCCAGCCAGCCAGTATTGTGTAGAACAAAAAGGTAAACTTGAAATTCGTGATGAAGCAAATGCTCAGGTCGGGTATTGCCATCTGCCAAACGGACAAGTGGTTGAAGAGTGGGCATTATTCCGTAGTAGCCAAACTGAATGTGTAGCTGATAAGGCTAAGACGCTGATTGGCCAAGCAAAATTGACTGAAGATCAGATCAAGGCGATTAGCCAAGCTCAAATTGTCCGTTTAGTCAAACCTGGGCAGCCAGTAACAATGGATTATCGTGTAGAGCGCGTCACCGTCACTGTAAATCCAATCAATAAAAAGATTATTCAAGCAACTTGTGGTTAATTCAAACGCATAAAAAAGGCCCGAAAGGGCTTTTTTTGTTTGTTCGGCTACGACTAATTTAAATGACAAATCCATTACGATCTTTTATATTGCCCCTCGTAAGGAGAAGTTCATGAAAAAGTTATTTGCTTTATCCGTTATGGTGGCTTTGGTCGGCTGTGCTGAAAAAAAACCATTAACCCCTGAAGAGCAGTGGCAGGGTTACTGCCGCAGTGTAGGTAATGCTGCACGTACGATTATGTTAGATCGTCAAAATGCAATTGAAAAAGACAAAGCAGTTGAGCATGCCAACAAAATTGAGGATGAAACCACCAAAGGATTTATCCTGAACATTATTGATGAAGTTTATGCCTTGCCGCAAGCTGAGATTAATACTGATGTTGAAAAAGCACGTGAAAAAATTCGTGCTGAGTTTACTGAAAAATGTATCGCAACACCGCATACTGAAATGCCAGATTATAAACCGTTCTAAGGAACGGTTTTTTATGCGAGAAAGCGCGTAAAGCAAAACCTAAAGGCTGTATTCAGCAGTGAGTAGTTACAACGGGGCAACTATCCGTTGTTTAGCCATATGATGGAGTTCATGCTTATTTTGCAAATGCATATTTATCTTCGGGTTACTTTGAATATGAGATGCTTAAAGATTTTTAAATAGCCTAAGCAGAGCGAAATACAAATTGTGACAACTTGCTAAATCATAAATATAGAAAAGCAAATCTTTTTAATGAATAATGAAATGGAGAATAAAAAACAGTAGAGGAGCAGAATATGGACGTTATAGGTTATATGCATCACTCAGATCTACTCCTAGAAGATGAACAAGGCGTAGCAATTATCGGTGGTGGGAACTACGTGCTCAGCATTGGAGATAAAGTCACATTACGCCAAAAAGTAGATGAATTTTCTCAACGCTATTTGGTCGATATCAGCTTTGCAAGTAATCAACATCAAACCACATGTCAGGACGAATGGTGCCTCAGATTTACAGGCGATCGAGCAGAACTTCAGCAATATATCACTGCAACCACTGTACACTAAGGTGGAATATCCAATACTGATAAAAACAGGCAACATTTAGTTGCCTTTTTTTGATGGTTAATTTTAGTCAAAAGTTAATATGCGCAAGAAAAGCGTGTTCTAAGTATTGATTTTGCTTAATGTATAAACGATATGAGGATCATTTATTTATAAAATAACGGGCATCACGAAGAAACACTTGTAGTGCATTAACTTTTAACTGGAATTTTAGTAAAATTTAGCAGTCCATATTATTTGCGTAGCTTTATTTAAAGCAGGAATGCGTAAATAATTTTTTAAAAAAGAGGAATAACACCGTGCTAGAAGCTTACCGCCAACACGTTGAAGAACGTGCCGCACTCGGAGTCCCACCGAAGCCACTTGACGATGCTCAAACAGCTGCATTAGTTGAATTATTAAAAAACCCACCAGCTGGCGAAGAAGCATTTTTAGTTGATTTACTAGAAAACCGTGTTCCAGCGGGTGTTGACCAAGCTGCATACGTTAAAGCTGCTTTCTTAGCTGCTTTGGCAAAAGGTGAAGCGACTTCTCCACTAGTAACTAAAGAACGTGCGGTTTACCTACTAGGTACTATGCTTGGTGGTTATAACGTTGCTCCTTTAGTTGCACTTCTTGATGATGCAGAGCTTGGTGAATTAGCTGCTGACGCACTTAAGAAAACTCTTCTTGTATTTGATGCCTTCCACGACGTTGCTGATAAAGCAAAAGCGGGCAATGCGAATGCACAAGCAGTTATGCAATCTTGGGCAGATGCTGAATGGTTCACTAGCCGTAAAGACGTTCCTGAAGAAATCAAACTTACAGTTTTCAAAGTAACTGGCGAAACTAACACTGACGACTTGTCACCTGCACAAGACGCGTGGAGCCGTCCAGACATTCCGTTACATGCTAACGCAATGCTTAAAAACGTACGTGACGGTATCAATCCAGAAGTTCCTGGCGAAGTTGGTCCACTTAGCCAAATCAAAGAGCTTATCGCGAAAGGCAACCAAGTTGCTTACGTAGGTGACGTTGTTGGTACTGGTTCTTCTCGTAAGTCAGCAACTAACTCTGTACTTTGGTTCTTTGGTGACGAAATTGCTCACATCCCGAACAAAAAAGACGGCGGTTACTGCTTAGGTTCTAAAATCGCTCCGATTTTCTTCAACACTATGGAAGATGCTGGTGCATTGCCAGTAGAAATCGATGTTCAAAATATGAACATGGGCGACGAAATCACGCTTAAAATCGACCACGCTGCTGCTAAAGTAACTGCGTTCAAAGACGGCGTTCAAATCGCTGAATCTGAACTTAAAACTCCAGTTCTTTTAGATGAAGTACGTGCTGGTGGCCGTATCAACCTTATCGTTGGTCGTGGTTTAACAACTAAAGCTCGTGAAGCTCTTGGTCTTGCACCTTCAACTTTATTCCGTACTCCAGTTCAACCTGCAGCTACTGGTAAAGGCTTCACTCAAGCTCAAAAAATGGTTGGTCGCGCTTGTGGTCTTCCTGAAGGTCAAGGTGTACTTCCAGGTACTTACTGTGAACCTAAGATGACTACTGTTGGTTCTCAAGATACAACAGGTCCAATGACTCGTGACGAACTTAAAGATCTTGCTTGCCTAGGCTTCTCTGCTGACCTCGTTATGCAGTCATTCTGTCATACAGCTGCTTATCCAAAACCAGTTGACGTTCAAATGCAACACACGCTTCCTGATTTCATCATGAACCGTGGTGGTGTTTCTCTACGTCCAGGTGACGGTATTATTCACTCTTGGTTAAACCGTATGCTTCTTCCAGATACAGTAGGTACTGGTGGTGACTCGCATACTCGTTTCCCAATCGGTATTTCGTTCCCAGCGGGTTCTGGTCTTGTAGCGTTCGCTGCAGCGACTGGTGTTATGCCACTAGATATGCCTGAATCTGTTCTTGTTAAGTTCAAAGGTAAAATGCAACCTGGTATCACTCTACGTGACCTAGTACATGCAATTCCTTACGTAGCGATCCAAGAAGGTGACTTAACTGTAGAGAAGAAAGGTAAGAAAAACATCTTCTCTGGTCGTATTCTAGAAATCGACTTAACAGAAATGGAAACTGACTTAACTGTTGAGCAAGCGTTCGAACTTTCTGATGCTTCTGCTGAACGTTCAGCTGCTGGTTGTTCTATCACACTTTCTGAAGAGAAAGTTGCTGAATACCTTCGTTCAAACATCACTATGCTTAAGTGGATGATTTCTGAAGGTTATGGCGATGCGCGTACTATGGCTCGTCGTGTTGAGAACATGGAAAAATGGTTGGCTAACCCAAGCCTAATCAAAGCAGATCCAGATGCTGAATACACTAAAGTGTATGAAATTGACCTTTCTACAATTACTGAACCAGTTCTTTGCTGCCCGAATGACCCAGATGACGCTAAATTGCTTTCTGACGTTGCTGGTACAAAAATTGACGAAGTATTTGTTGGTTCATGTATGACTAACATTGGTCACTTCCGTGCGGCTGGTAAACTTCTAGACAAAGTTCCTGGTGGTTCTTTATCTACTCGTCTATGGTTGGCTCCTCCAACTCGTATGGACGAACGTCAATTGATGGAAGAAGGTTTCTATAACATCTATGGTAAAGCTGGCGCTCGTACAGAAATGCCAGGTTGTTCATTATGTATGGGTAACCAAGCACGTGTAGCTCCGAACACTACTTGTGTATCGACTTCTACTCGTAACTTCCCGAACCGTTTAGGTCAAGGCGCAAACGTTTACTTAGCTTCTGCTGAGCTTGCTTCTGTTGCTGCTGTACTTGGTAAATTACCAACTCCAGCTGAGTACCAAGAATACGCAGCTCAAATTGATAGCATGTCTGCAGACATCTACCAATACTTAAGCTTCGACAAAATGAGCGACTATACTGACGCTTCTAAAGATGTTGATACTAAGAAAATTGCTGCGGCTCAATTAAGCTAATTTGTTGAAAAATAAATTAAATTGAGTTAAAAATGAGGGCTGAGTAATCAGCCCTTATTTTATTATTAAAAGTATATTCCGAACTTTATACGTGTTTAAATTTAGTTAATTAGAATATTGTAAGTTGACTTCTGTCACTAGGTTTAAATTACTTTTAGAAAATATTAAGAAATAAATGATATTAAATTCACGGATTAGTTATGAACTTTAGAATGTATTTTTTACCTTTAGTTATTATAATTTTTTTAAACTCTTGTACCTCAAGCTCATCTGAACCATTAATTTTATCCGAACAGCAAGAGAAAAATACTTTGAATGAATATAAAGATATGCTGGAAAAGAAAAAGTATGAAGAAGCATATAAAAAATTATTAATTTTAGAAAATGTAAATAATATCAGTAGCTATGCTAAAAATGAGATTGGCAATTTTTATGAGAATGGAATTTATGTCGATAAAAATTTAGAATTAGCATTAAAATATTACGTTGAAGCTGGTAATAAAAATTATATTCCAGCTATTTATAATGTAGGAAGAGTTCGATTAGAACAAGGACATTATGCAGAAGCAGCATCAATTTTTAAGACGATTGAAAATGATAATTTCGCACCAGCTCTTAATTTAATAGGTGTGATGTATAATTATGGCTATAATTATGATGTAGATTTGGAAAATGCGCTGAAATATTATAAGAAGGCTGCTTTGCTAGGTAATCCAGATGCGCAGTTTAATATTGGCCAAATGTATTTTAAAGGAAATGGCGGTAATGAGGATTTTAAGGAGGCTTTCAAATGGTATACTTTGTCAGCAAATCAAAATTATTATCTAGCGAAAATTCAATTAGCAACATTATATTTTAAAGGATATGGTGTGGAAGCTAATATTAATACTGCTATTAATATAATAAAGCCATTAGCAATAGATGGCCATCCAGATGCTATTTATAACTTAAGACTTTATTATAAAAAACTAAATAATTCAAAAGATTATGAATACTGGGATAAAGTATGTAAAAAAACCCATGATTGTGATATTTGACTTTAAATTTTTTTAGAAGCGATAGGGTGAAAATTTATTTAAAAATCTAGATGATTTAGCTCATACTAGTTTCAATCAAGAATTTACTACTGGGTGTGGATTTCGGTAAAATATTAGTGATTTAAGTGATGATGTGAAAATGCCCAAACAATCCCGCTTCCTCTGCATCGGTGGTTTCCTCAACGGAACCCAAGTCAAAGACCAAGGTGAAAGCTTTGTTTGCGTCGAAAATGGCAAACAGATGACTTACCACAAAAAAGAAATCTTTAACCAAGATGCGTGGGATCAAGATTACTATGTCTGTGAAACCACCAGTGATAAAGAGGCGCATAACTGGGTATTCGATATCAAATAATATCTCAAAAATCTTTATATTCAGTCATAAATAACCAATGCTCAGCACATCACATACGCTGAGCATTTTTATTTATTTCACTTATTAGGCTTCAAAAATGTGTAGTAGAAGAAGGGGCGTAAATAGCTTATTTACATTTTTCTAGCTGAAAAAACTCCAATGATTATGTAAAAAGGTAAATAAAATTGAGCACTTAAGATTAAATTATGAATTATGAGCTAGATGCTTTTTTGACAATTGTCGTGGCGGTTTTGGTTTTATTTATCGGTTATTTCTTTGTACATAAAATTTCCATCCTGAAAAAATACAACATTCCTGAACCTGTAGCAGGCGGTTTGGTCGCTGCCGTTATCACATTTATATTATTTAAAAACTTTAATATCACCGTAAATTTTGATGCCAAAATTCAGCAAATATTCATGCTGATGTTCTTTACCTCTGTAGGCTTGAGCGCAAGTTTTGGTAAACTCAAAGAAGGCGGAAAGGCGCTGGTGCTGTTTTTAGGCTGTGTCATTGTATTTGTCATGCTGCAAAACATCGTCGGTATCAGCTTGGCCAAAGTTTTGGGACTGGACCCGCTTATCGGCTTAATTACAGGCTCCGTAACACTTACAGGTGGTCACGGTACAGCAGGCGCATGGGGTACAGTGTTTGAACAAGATCATGGTATACAAGGCGCAGTCGTACTCGGTATGGCAAGTGCAACCTTCGGCTTAGTCATTGGCGGCATGATGGGCGGGCCAGTGGCGAAATTCCTCATCCGCCGTTTTCAGTTGGCAGAAGAACTTGTACCGACAACAGGACGTAATGAAGCACCGCCTGCATCTGAAACGGCGCCTTTCGAATATCCTGAAAAAACCCGTTTAATTACCGCAGATGATGCCGTCAAAACGATGGGGATGTTTGCCATCTGTATCAGCTTTGCTTATTTCATGACAGAGTTTGCTCGTGGACAGTGGTTTGAGTTGCCTACATTCGTTTGGGCTTTAGCGTGTGGTGTATTTTTAAGAAACACCCTTGAACTTGGCTTTAAAATTGAAATGTTTGATCGCTGTATCGATGTCTTTGGTAATGCATCATTGGCGCTGTTTTTATCGATGGCGCTGATGTCATTGCAGCTCTGGTTATTGGCAGATCTTGCAGGCCCACTGGTGATTATTTTACTGGTACAAACCCTCGTTTTAGCACTGTATCTGTACTTTGTAACTTTTAGGATCATGGGAAAAAGCTATGATGCAGCAGTACTTTGTGCAGGGCAGTGCGGCGTAAACCTCGGTGCGACGCCTACAGCGATTGCCAATATTCAGGCAGTGACCAATACCTATGGGCCATCACATAAAGCCTTTTTGATTATTCCTTTGACAGGGGCATTCTTTGTAGATATTGTCAATGCTGTGGTCATTCAGGCAACGATAGGCTTCTTTGGTTAATACTATATATAGCTTTAAAAAATGCTAAAGCATCTAGATAGAGTGCTTTAGCATTTCATTTTTCACCATCTTATTGATCAAGAATAATAAACAATGAAAGTTTTAAAATATCATTTGCCTTACATCAAATTGTTCATGCTATTTGTATTAACAGCATTTCCATTTTCTATAACCTTTTCAGCCGAAATTGATGTCCGAAAGACCATCGTTCAAGCAAAAAATAACGATAAACAGGCGCTTTATGATTTGGCTGTACTGAAACATATAGGGCTAGAAGGTGTGGAGATTAATCTGCCTGAAGCCATAGCGCTGTATAAGCGTGCTTCTGCCTTAGGGCATCGCTCAGCAAATCAAAATTTGGGATTGATGTATTACAAAGGTGTAGGAGTAAAAGTAGATTATGCAGAAGCCGCAAAATGGTTTGAGATCGGTGCTGAAAGAAACTTAGATGATTCAAAGCGTATGCTTTTGATCATGAATAAATATGAACTCATTCCAAGGAATGATAAAAAATTTGAAAGCCTTTTAATTGAATTTGCTAATAAAGGTAAGCAGGAAGATATCGAACAATTGGCCGACTATTATTACTATACGAAGAATGATCTACTACTTGCAGAAAAACCTACAGTACTTTTAGCAGAAAAAGGATTGGCAAAGTATCAGCACCGGTTAGGCATGATTTATTATAGAGGTACAGATGGAAAGCCAAATTATAAAAAAGCTTATCCATGGATTTTAAAGGCTGCGGAAGCAAATGATTTGAACGGAAAAATTAGCGTAGCAAGTTTTTATTTAGGTGGGCTAGGCGTACAGCAAGATTTTGAAAAAGCTGCTGCATGGTTTAATTCGGCTTATGAGCAAGACCCTGTGAAAACATGTGAAATTCACAGTCTCGTTTTGTCAGAATTGAACAATGAAACACAACAATGTGAGCTGAGTAGAAAACAATAAAAAGCCCCATGGTTAGGGGCTAGTCGTATCACTCGCGTGATACTCATATAAGGCTCATCTCATACTGTGTATATTAAAGCATAAAATTGAAAAAAATGCTGAGTAAATTGACAGTTAAAACTTTGTTGTTTTAGGAAAAACCGATCGTTATACTTTGCTCTGAACATTTGTTCATTTCACTATAACCATAAAGAACTATATTGATGAAAGAATATAAAGTTGTTATCTATCAAGAAGGTATGCTGGGATCTTTACTGCTTGGCTCTTCAAAAGTTGATCCTGTTAAATTCACCAATTTTTTAAATCAAAATGCACAGCAAGGTTGGGCGGTGATTACGATGGAAAAGGATATCCGTCGTATGCTGCTTTTTTGGAAGCGCGAAGCTTATGTAGTTGTTTTGGAGAGAGAAAAATGAAATACGGTGTCTTTAGTGCACTTATTATTTCAGTTTTATGGGGTTTATTAGCCATCGCTCAATTATGGTTTGAGTTGCTCAGTGTCGAAGTATTTACCAAACTAACCGTCACAGTAGCGATCTTAGAAGCCATCATTATTATTGCAACATTGGTCATACGTGAGTATTTGACAGATAAAAAATTGAAAAAAGATGGCTATATAGATTAGAACACATAAATAGGGCAATTGTGTGCTGAACTCAATTGCCTTAAAATTTAAAGTCATCTTATAGATTAGATCTATATTGGCTCATTACTCAATCATCATGAGGTCAGCACTGCTGGCAGATTTTAATTGTCGTAGCGCAAAAATGGAGCGGGTGTGGCGTATACCTTTCATAGAATATAAGTTTTTACGCAAAAAACGCTCATAGTGTTCAGCATTTTTAACTGCAACTTTCACCAAATAATCATAATCGCCAGTGACTAAATGGGCCTCTACCACTTCTGGCATATTGGCTAAAGTTTCACTAAATTGATCTAAAATTTCATCATCGTGACGTTCTAATGTGATTTCAATAAAGAATAATTCATTGATCCCAATCGATTTTGGGTTGATGTTGGCTGTATAGCCGTCGATAATTTTTAAATTTTCTAGACGCTTTAAGCGTGTCCAACACGGCGAAGAGGAGAGACCAACACGTTCAGAAAGCTGGGCTATGGTGAGTCGTCCATCTTCTCTTAATGCGGATAATATTAAACGATCAATTCTGTCGAGGTTGTGTCGTGCTTCACTCATGCCAAAATAGAATATAATTGAGAAAAAATAGTTATATCATTTTTTGCAATAGTCGGCTGATGAAAATAAGTACACTTGGACGTTCAGTGCAGATTTTAAAGATAGAAAATAGAATATGTAAGCTGTCAGGCAGTTTGAATGAATCTAAAAGTAGAAATTATTGTGCAGTCCATAAAAAGACCACTCAGCCGGATTACTGACTGAGTGGTAAAAACTTAAGCGTGTAACTGTTGTTCAATGATCGGCCATAGGTTTTGATGTGATGATTTAAACATCAACATATGTCCGATGGCTTTATGACCTGTTTCTTTCGGTTTTAACTCAATCATTTGAGTCGAAGCATTCGGGTATAAGCGCAGCAAGTCTTTGACATTGGCTTCCGTGGCAATTTCGTCATCGGAGCTCCATACGGCAGTGATCGGGCAGCTCACTTTTTGATGAAAATCATGCTGAACAGTTTTGCCTAAGGCATTGATGACATAACCAGGTTTGCTACAAAATTCAGCCCATTCACGAGCTACATCTTTTGGCAAATTTTCCCCCATGCCAATCGCATTGGTCGGCCCATAGCCAATGGTATAGCGTGCAATCGGGAAGATCACATTAAACATCACCGGAGCTAAAAGCTTGGTGCGATCTTTAAGTTCTTTAACATGTCCTGTAGAGCCAGAAACAGCAACTACTTTGGCAACTTTGTCATAATTTGGAACGATACCTAATAATTGCCCGCCTGCACTATGACCGAGTAATATGACTTTAGGCGCTTGCGTTTTACTGATTAAAGCGTCGATTGCCGCAGGGATATCGAGCTGCCCCCATTGAACAATACTTGCTGTCGATTGTTTTAAAGGGCTATGTAGCGACTCACCAATACCACGAAAATCAAAAACTAAAACGTCATAGCCTTGTTGGCTCAACCATGTTGCATAGCTATTATAAAATTGCTTGGTAATGCCTGTAGCTGGACAAATCAACACAGGTAAAACCTGTTTTAGGTCTGTCTGGTGCGGATAAAAGCGCGCACTCAGCGAATAGCCGTCTTGGCAATGAATCGTGAGTTTTTCAGATGATGACATGATTCAAACTTCATGGGTGTGTTCCGATGACTCTAATTTACACAAGTTCCAAAAAGAAACCTGAAAAGAGTATGACTCTAAAGTCATGTCATAACAGGTTTGAAGCAATTACTATTGCAGTATAAATACAGATAAAAATAATGCGTGTAATTGAACAATGGATGTAAATTAAAAATGGACATGCTTCAACTTTCGGGTGCAGTAAAAATTGCGATAGTCTTTAGTGGGATTTATTTATGGGTAGGTATGCTCACGGGTGTGTGGAAATATGCACAAATAAGACAGTCTGAACTGGCACGTGCGCATTATTATGTCGATATTGCACATCGGAGCAGTTTGTTATACGCCCCAGCGACGCTTATTTTAGCGGTATTGGCCTATTTTTCAGCACTTCCACATACACTCAATTTACTCTTTGTAATCATCAATTTGTTCTTTTTTAGCTTTTCGATTTTAAGCTATGTGCTGCATGGCTTTTTAGCTGATACCACCAATCAATTTAAAGTACCGCACGTCTTAGGCAAATGGCATTTACCTAAATGGATGATGAGTATGGCAATGCTTGGATTGGTGATTGGTGAGTTAATTGCAACACTCGGTTTGCTCTTTGGAGTCATCGTTAAATTTTGGTTTTAAGCAAATGTAGTATCAATCATAAATAGTACCAATTAGATTGGAGGCTAATCAGGAGATAAAAGCTTTTAAAGTGCAGACGATTGTTCGGTAGAAGAATTTATATAAACAAAATTTTAAGTTCTGCAGAATTGAAAATTTATGAGAAAAGGCTGATGATTTTCTGGTTATTTTAAGGATTATTTTTTATTGTTATTTAAAAAGGATTGAATGAACGAGAAGGTGGGGGATTGGCATCTTTTCTTTTTTCAAGATGGATGATGCCTCATCCATCTTCTAACTTAAAATTCTGTTGATTTTTGCTTTCGATATTTGTGGTCAATGACTGCCCATAAATAAAAGGCCACCGAGACAATAAGCGCATAAGCAAAGTATTCAGGTCTTAAATTTCCTTGTATTAAGCCTTGAATAAGTAGTGTCAGCATGAGAGCAATAGTGGTGCTTGTATAGGTCACCATGTTCTTATTTGCCTTCAGAGCGTTAATGAAGAATTGCTTTTTGAAATGTACTGATAACATCTCCACCCCTCCGTGTTGTTGTTTAGCCAAAACCCATGATTTTGGTCAGGTTTGAACTACTGTTGTACTTCGAAACTAGAAGTATTTCAATAGTAAATGTCATTATTTTGTCATAAAACTATGTTAGATCATCATATAAGAATAATCATTTTATTCATATACTAAATATTATGAATCTAAAGGTGTTGACTGGTGAGTAAAATGGTCGATGCATAATATCTATGTATGAATAAGCAATATATATACCAACACGGGTATATCGGCTTTATGACAAGAAACCGCCTAGCTTACAGTCTGAATCGGGCTTAATCATGGAGTTTGTGTACGGTGTATTTTGCAGAAAGTATTTGTATTTTAACTATTATTATATTTTGTAGCCAAAGGGCTGGCTTTTTTTCTCATCATGAAAATAAAACTTTATTTAAAAGTTCAATGACTTAGGATTATTGCGCTGTAGTAGGACAAATAAAAGTCAGTTTGGGTAAAACTCGACAATTATTGGTCACAGGTAAAATCGTCATTCGGGTAAAACTCCGATTTTAGACAGGTCAAAAAAGGTTATTTTTTAACTTTGTCAATTACAGCAGCAATAATCAGCACAATCACAGAAGGGATCAGCCATGCTAAATTTTGTTGAGCAAGCGGTAGATTGGCAATAAAGCTTGGAAGTGCATCTTCGAAACCAGCCACTTTTAAACCATCAAAAATACCGAAAATAAACGCACATGCGGTAACAGGCGCAATAACTCTTGATGGTGAAATAAACCATTTAGAGCAGAAGCTCAGTAGGATAACGGCAATCGCAGGTGGATAAATCGCACTTAAAACAGGCACTGAAACTGCAATGAGTTTGGTTAAACCTAAGTTTGAAATCAGTAGTGAGAAACCAACTAAAATGAACACAAAAACTTTGTATGGAATTTTAGTCAATTCTGAGAAATATTCAGCACATGCGCAGGTTAAGCCAATCGCGGTCACCATACATGCAACAAAGATCATTGCAGATAGGAAATAAGCGCCCATATCACCAAAAGCATGTTGTACATATGCATGCAGGATCACTGCACCATTTGTTGCGTTTGGAGCAATATCATGGCTGCCCATACCGAGTTTGAATAAACTGATATAAACCAGGGTAAGACCAATACCTGAAATAATACTGGCAATAACAGCATACTTGGTGACGAGCTTACTATCCGTTACACCGCGTGAAGTAATGGCTTTGACGATCACAATACCAAAAACTAAAGCGCCTAAGGTATCCATGGTTAAATAACCATTTACTACACCTTCAGAAACTGGTGCAGTTACGTAGTTATCAATTGCAGGTGGAATCACACCGGCAGGGATAAAGAACGCAGAGATACCCAGTATAACGAGGCCTAAAATCTTGAGTGGTGAAAGGAAATAACCTACGGTATCTAAAATTTTATTTGGGTAAAGTGAAACAATCGTCACCAATGCAAAATAAATCACGCTATAAATCAGCAGACTGTTTGCGCTGTTACCAAAATAAGAAGAGAAACCAATTTCATAAGAAACGGTAGCTGTACGAGGTGTTGCAAATAAAGGTCCAACAGCTAAGTAACACGCGACAGTAAGGATAATGCTGGCTGCTTTACCCAGAGGTGAACTTAAAACTTGAATAGAACCTTCTACACGCGACAAAGCAATAATCGTGATGACAGGTAGGCCAACTGCAGTGATCAAGAAACCAAATGCAGCTAACCAAACATGTTCACCCGCTTGCTGTGCGACAATTGGTGGGAAAATAATGTTACCTGCACCAATAAACAGTGCGAAGGTCATAAAACCTAAGGCAACAATATCCCGTGTACGAAGACTTGTCATAAAGGGGAGATGAACTGTGAAAAAAGGCAATTTTAGTGCAATTAAGCTCGTTTTTGGAGCAAAATTTATAAATCGTATAGATAGTTTTTATAATACGAATTATGAATATATTGACAGATAAAATAATGTTTTATTTATGTTTATGATAAATAAAAGAAATTTATTGTATATAAATTTTTTATAGGAATATGTTTAGCTATTAAGATTTATCAGATATAAATCAATTGGTCTAATTTTCAGCACTAAATAGGATGCTATAAGCCGAATAAATGCAGAAATATTGGCTGAATAAAACAAAAAAAATCTAAAAGGTCTATAATTCGGTGTATTCAAATTTGAGGATATTCAGATGAAAGCTTCCAAAATCACGATTAAAACCGAGCAAGATATTGAAAAATTACGCATTTCAGGTCGTTTAGCTGCTCAGGTTTTAGAGATGATCGGGGAGTATGTCAAGCCGGGCGTGACCACTGAATATCTAGACGATATCTGTAATGATTTTATCGTCAACACACTTAAAGTGATTCCTGCCAACGTTGGCTACTATGGCTATACCAAAACCACCTGCATTTCACCGAATGAAGTGGTTTGTCATGGTATTCCTTCGAAAGAAACCGTATTGAAAGACGGTGACATTATCAATATTGATGTTGCTATCATTAAAGATGGTTATTTCGGTGATACCAGTCGTATGTACTATGTGGGTGAGGTTTCGCCTGCGGCTAAAAAGTTAGTCGAAACTACTTACGAAGCGATGGTTGCAGGGATTCATGCAGTTAAACCGGGAGCAACATTGGGTGATGTAGGCTATGCCATTCAACAAGTTGCTCATCGTGAAGGCTACAGCATTGTACGTGAATACTGTGGTCACGGGATTGGTAAAGTTTATCATGAGCAACCAAGCGTTTTACACTATGGTCAACCGGGTCAAGGTGTCATTCTGAAAAAAGGCATGGTCTTTACCATTGAACCGATGATCAACAGCGGTAAAGCGCGTACTAAAGAGTTAAAAGACGGTTGGACAGTAATTACCGCAGACCGTTCTTTATCGGCACAGTGGGAACATATGGTTGTTGTAACCGATACTGGTTTTGAGTTGTTATCTCCATGGCCAGAGGGTACAGGCGAATATCCCGCGATCTAAGCTCTGTAGTGATGTTAATGCCATATCTGCTGTGTCTAAATGATTGAAGTTAAATAAAATTATACAGTTGTATATTTTTTGACTTTAGTCTAGGAGTTCGTGGTGGTTATGGGCGTTATCGTTTTTAAGACTAACTACATTTCTCTAAGTCTTAATTTGTAAGGCTTTGCCTATAGCTCAAAAAATCAGTTAGAGCTATTAACGATTTAATAAAGATGTATTTTATTTATACAATAGCCCTACAGATTCTGCTGTAGTTTCTGATTTTACTTAGTTTTTAAGTTTTCGCTTACCCATCACATGGGTAAGCTTTTTTTTTGCTTAAAATTTAGCGTGTTCATGTTGGCTGAGTTTTTCAACTAAGTAATCAATGAATACACGGACAGCAGGTAGTAAGCCACGACGAGATGGATAAACTGCATGGAAAATACCATGTGCAGCTTTCCATTCAGGTAGTACACGAACCAAAGCACCTGATTTCACGTGATCGGACACAATACTGTCGGGTAATAACACCACGCCACAATCTTGGCAGGCCAGTGCAGCTAACATAGACAGGTCAGAGCCCATCACGGTTGGGTTAACTTTGATTTTTTTCTGATGATGCTGTGCATCGGTCACAATAATATGTTGATCGAGATGCTCATCCGCCATACTTAATATTTGATGCTGAGATAAATCTTCAGGTTGTTTGAGTTCACCAAATTTATTCAGATACGCCTGACTGGCAAATAAGTGCTGCTCAATCGTTTCAAATTTACGAATGATTAAATTGGGGTCGTCGTCTAGATTTGAACGTACACGTAGCGCAAGATCGAAGCCTTCATTAATGATATCTACGCGTCGATTGGTCACCATCATTTGCACTTTAATTTCTGGATATTGCTTTAAAAATTCAGGCAATATTTTGGTCATTTCATTTTGCGCGATGGAAACAGGTAAGCTGACTTTAATTAAGCCGCGCGGCTGCGTACTGAGATGATCAACCAAATCGTGTGCGGCTTGAGCGGCATTCATCATAACTTGTGCATGGCGGTAGATATTCATACCAATATCTGTAACAGCAAAATGTCGTGAACTACGTTGAATCAGGCGGACACCTAAACGTTCTTCTAAGTTATAGACCCGACGACTCAGTTTTGATTTTGGAATATCTGTTGCACGTTCGGCTGCACTAAAACCACCATGTTCGACCACTTGGGCAAAACAATAAAAATCATCTAGATCACTCAGCACTGTTCTTATTCCATATTTGCAACGATTTTGCTAATTAACTTGAATTGTTTCATGAAGTCAATCACGTTTTGTAGTTTTTCATGTGAGAAGATTGAGCAAAATTGCCAATACTAAAGTCGGGTTAACCTTGTAATCGTTTCACATTAGCATGACCAAACAATAAATGTGGTGTATACATCTTTTAAATAACCGAATTTGAAGGATGTGATTTGAGTGTCGTCCTGATATATTCAAATAAAAGACCATTATGAAAGAAATTCGACATTAAAGGACAATGTCATGGAATTAAGACATTTACGTTACTTTGTTGCCGTTGTAGAAGAACAGAGTTTTACGAAGGCTGCTGAAAAGCTATTTATTGCTCAACCTCCTTTAAGTCGTCAAATTCAAAATTTAGAAGAAGAGTTGGGGGCACAGCTTTTTGAGCGTGGCAGCCGTCCTTTAAGAACCACCACCATTGGACGTTTCTTTTATCAGCAAGCTGTGAAATTACTTTCCAATGCAGAAGAAATTAAGCTCATTACGCAGCGGGCCAGTGCTACAGAACGTACCATTAATATTGGGTATGGCGGTTCGTTACTCTGTGGTTTATTACCTCGAATTGTTTATTTGTTCCGTCAGCAATATCCACACTTAAATGTAAATTTAATTGAACTGAGTGCAGTCGATCAGATTCAGGCATTAAAAGAAGGTCGGGTTGATGCATGTTTTAGCCGAGTTCGTGTGTCGGATCAGGCGGTTAAACGTGTGCTATTGCGTGAAGAGCCACTAATTGTTGCGGTGCATTCGAGCCATCCTTTATCTTCACAGCAGCAGATTGCATTAAATAATCTCAAAGATGAGCAGATTTTTATCTATCCAGCAACGGATGGTCAAAGTTATGCAACGCTGATCAAGTCGTTGTTTTTAGAATATGGTATGGAGCCGAAACGCTTTAACACTCAAGCAGATTTGCAGCAATCACTAGGCATGGTTGCCGCAGGCGAAGGCATTTGTATTGTTCCTGAATCTGTACAAATTATGCAGTTTAGGCATGTGAATTATGTGAAATTATCGGATAGTGCAGCCATTAGCCAAATTTATTTGATCGTGCGGAATGATGATGAAGGGGAATTGGCACGTCCTTTATTTGACTGCGTTTACCAAGTGTATGACTTGGAAGCAATTGAATACGATCGTCGGGTTTTCTAGGGTCTATTTTAAAAGTAATTATGAAGTTAATTTTGAAATTCAATTTTGAAGCAAACAGTTAAGTAACGTTTACCTTCATACAAAAATAGGCTCAATCTTGAAAGTTTTGAGCCTATTTTTTTCAGTCTTATAGGGTTACTTGTTTTAAGAACTTGGTGATTTCACGGCTAAATTTGACCGGTTCACTGATTAATGGAGTGTGTCCCGATTTTTTAAAAATAATCTGCTCAGCATTGATTAGGCTGTCAGCAATAATTTTTTGACCTTGGGCAGGATAGAGGATCGATTTTGCACCGGTGAAAAAAGTCGTCGGTGCGGTGAGTGCGGCAATGGCTTCACGATAATCTTCAGTATGGTTTAAATAATTTTGAATATACCAATATAAATAGGCCACACTTTGTGAAGGTAACATCAGCTTCTGTAAAGTTGGTTGTTGGTATGCAAAACGGAAAGCTGATAATGCATAAGGATTGCTATTTTGTAAGTCTATGAATCTTAACCAAGCGTCGACCAGACCTTGACGGTCATGTTTATTCATCTGCTGTGCAAATGGCACGGAGAGGTTAGTTGCAAGTACCTTCGATATGTCTTCTAAAATACTCAAAAACTCAGTGTGGCGTTTGCCATATAAACCATATTGCCAATCTGCATCTACTCGTATTTTAGGCGTTTGATCGATGTGCAAATAACGTTTAATTTTTTCAGCAAACTGACCGTATTTTAAACCGTGCATGGTGGTCGTTGCCCCCATGGAGTAGGCAATGACCGTGATTTTATCGTAACCAAGTTGGGAAACTAAGCTGTCAATATCTCGCCAATGGCTTGAAATGGTATCCATATTTGGAATTTGACAATGTTTAGAGCCGCCAAATCCACGCCAGTCTGGAATGATAAATTTAAAGTGTTTTCGGTGTTGATGTAGAAAAGGGTGCCATTGCCAACTCTGCATTCCCAGCCCAGATAAAACCAGAATGGGTTCTCCTTGACCATATTCACGAACATACAGTTGTTGCTGATCGGGCATTGTATAGTGTGGCATGCGGCTTCCTATTTATTTTTTGTTTTAGCGATTAAATTTATGCAACTGTGGAATGATGGTTTCGAGCCATTTGATCCAACCGATTTCCAAATCAATCCCAAGCTGTAAAATCATTTTATGAATGTACAAAGTACGGTCTTCATCATGCGCATGTGCAAAGTCTTTTGCAAAAATAGACTGGTACACTTTTAGTTTTTCTTTGTGAATTTCTAGATGACGTTCTAATTCGGGTAATACGCCATTTGTACCCAGCTGAGCTTCTGCACGTAAACGAACCATCAACTCTTCACGTAATTGAGCCGGAGGGCTTTGCTCAACCATCCAATTGGCTAATTCAACACGTCCAAGCTGTTCAACTTGGTAGGTTTTTTTACGGGTTGTACTGTGCTCATCTTCAATGGTGCTGATCCAGCCTTTTTGCAGCATGCCATTGAGTTCACGGTAGATTTGCTGATGTGTTGCATTCCAAAAAAAGCCCATAGAGCGGTCAAAACGGCGTGCAAGATCGATTCCTGTACTCGGTTTTTCAAGTAAGCTCGTGAGTAAAACATGGGCTAAAGACATATATGGCTCAGTCAAAATAGTTTTGTACTTTTTATTATGCAACATGTTGCATAAAAATCAAATCTCGCATATAAATTAGTGCAACAAGTTGCAAAAATATTGTATACGTAGATGGAAAGAGAAAGCTTGTATACAAGTGAAGATAAAAATAGCCAGCTTTTCAGCACGCTAAGGAGAAAAAATGTCAAATTATCCAAATTTATTGGCACCACTAGATTTAGGTTTTACAACGTTAAAGAACCGTGTATTGATGGGTTCTATGCATATCGGCCTTGAAGAAGCACCGGGTGGCTATGAACGCATGGCTGCTTTTTATGCAGAACGTGCTAAAGGCGGTGTAGGTCTGATTGTAACCGGTGGTATTTCTCCCAATGATGATGGTGTGACATTTGCTGGTGGTTCAAAATTAGACTCTTTAGAAGAAGCAGAAAAACATAAAGTGATTACGCAGGCGGTACATGATGCTGGCGGTAAAATTGCGATGCAGATTTTGCATACAGGTCGCTACTCGTATCAAGCCAATAATGTTGCACCTTCATCTATTCAAGCACCAATTAACCCAGTAAAACCGCAAGCTTTAAGCACAGCAGACGTCGAACGCACGATCAATGATTTTGCTCGATGTGCTCAGTTAGCACAGACAGCGGGTTATGATGGTGTAGAAGTCATGGGGTCAGAAGGTTATTTAATTAATGAGTTTATTGCTGCACGTACCAACCACCGTGATGATGAATGGGGTGGCAGTTATGAAAACCGGATTCGTTTTCCAATTGAGATCGTGCGTCGTACGCGTGAATTAGTCGGTGAAAATTTTATTATTATTTACCGTCTTTCTATGCTGGATCTGGTTGAAGGTGGTTCGACTTTCGAAGAAGTTGTGCAACTTGCAAAAGCCATTGAAACAGCCGGTGCAACTATTATCAATACCGGTATTGGTTGGCATGAAGCGCGTATTCCGACCATTGCAACCAAAGTGCCACGTGCTGCATTTACATGGGTGACCAAGAAATTAAAAGGTCTTGTGAATGTTCCTTTAATCACCTCAAACCGTATCAATACTCCTGAAATGGCTGAGCACGTACTTGCTTCGGGTGATGCAGATATGGTGTCCATGGCACGTCCAATGCTGGCTGACCCACGTTTTGTGGAAAAAGCAGAACAAGGTCGTAGTGATGAAATTAATACCTGTATCGGTTGTAACCAAGCCTGCCTAGATCATATTTTCTCAATGAAAATTGCAACATGTTTGGTTAACCCTCAAGCTTGCTATGAAACTGAACTGATTTTTAAAGAATCTGCACAGGTGAAAAATATTGCTGTGATTGGTGCGGGACCTGCAGGTTTAAGCTTTGCAACTTATGCTGCAGAGCGTGGTCATAACATAACTATTTTTGAAGCATCGAGCCAAATTGGTGGACAGTTTAATATTGCGAAAACGATTCCTGGTAAAGAAGAGTTTTATGAAACGCTGCGTTATTTCAAACGTAAAATAGAACTATTGCCTCAGATTAAATTGGTATTGAACCATACAGCAACGTATGAAGAATTAGCTCAGTCTGATTTTGATGACATCGTGGTGGCGACGGGTGTAACACCGCGTCAGTTAGATATAGATGGTATTGATCATCCAAAAGTATTGAGCTATTTACAGGTATTACGTGAACGTCAACCTGTTGGCAAACGTGTAGCAATCATTGGTGCAGGCGGTATTGGTTTCGATACGGCTGAATATTTAACGCATGAAGGTGAAAGCGGTAGCCTCAATCCTGAGAAATTTTATGATGAATGGGGTATTGATACCACTTATGCGCAAGTCGGTGGCTTGAAACATCCAGACGTCGAAGAATCGCCGCGTGAAGTGTATTTATTGCAACGTAAGGCTAAATCGGTTGGTGCTGGCTTAGGTAAAACCACGGGTTGGATTCACCGTACAGGTTTGAAACACCGCGATGTGAAAATGATTGCGGGTGCAAGCTACGACAAAATTGATGATCAAGGTTTGCATATTACCGTTGATGGTCAATCACGTATTTTAGATGTTGATCATGTGGTGATTTGTGCAGGTCAGGAATCCTATACCGCGATGTATGAACAGCTACAAGCAGATGGGAAAAATGTGCATTTGATTGGTGGTGCGAAAGAAGCAGGTGAGTTAGATGCTAAACGTGCCATTCGTCAAGGTGCAGATTTGGCTGCGGTGATTTAATCAGCCTCATACTAAACCACGACAACTTCATTCAATTTAATATGCAGTTGTCGTGCTTCCTCTCCATTTGGGAGAGGAGTTTGAGGAAAGGGAAATGATTCATCAAAAAAAAGACATAAACATGACTATTGAAACAACAAAAAAATCTGTTGCACGTTGGCACGAAATGCTTAACACACGGGATATGAATATTTTAAATGAACTCTTGGCAGAGGATGTGGTGTTTCGTTCACCTGTCGCGTTTAACCCATATCCAGGTAAGCCTGTAGTAACTTTTATTTTGACCAATGTGATTCAAATTTTTGAAAATTTTACTTACCACCGTGAGTTTTATAGTGAGGATGGCCTCAATGTTGTACTTGAGTTTTCTGCCAATGTTGGCGAGAAAAAGTTAAAAGGGATCGACATGATTCAGTTTAATGAACAAGGTCAGATGATTGATTTTGAAGTCATGCTTCGTCCAAAAAGTGGCTTGGAAGCATTGGCGGCGAAAATGGGTGAGCGCATTATGCAATATCAGCCTTAACTCTGCTGATTTTAAATGCTCATCACAGAATGATAAAAAGCATGATGAATATTGTCATGCTTTTTGCTTATGAGGCTTAAGCAAACAAATATTGCTAGCGAGATACGGTTTTGTAGATACATTTTTTTAATGAGCATTGTTAGTCAAAGTGAAAAGATTGAAATGATTTGCTGTGGTGCGAAGCGAGGTGAAGGTAAGGTCAATGAATAATGTGATTCATAAAGGGCGTCAGGCTCTTTTAAATTTTGTAGATAATGCTATCGGTGCAGAATTACCACAGCTTTATTATCATCCTGAAGGGCAAATGAAACATGTGCTGCCGAAGTTAAAGCAACTACATGAAAAATATCGCCCTACGCCTTGGCTGTCGAATACCCACGCACATTTACTATATTTTGATATCATTAAAAAGCGTCAAGTGAAGCTTAAATATGATGCTATAGAGCAGCTGACCATGGCTGATGGTGGAATCGCAGCCATTGCATGGTTAGGTTTAGATTTACCTGCGGCTGTGCCAACTGTGGTGCTCATGCATACGATTACGGGAACGCCTGAAAGTATGCGGGAAGTGGTTCGGGATCTTCACCTATATACTGGTTGGCGCATTGCACTGTGTTTAAGACGTGGTCATGCCAATTTACCTATGCCAGTTGCCAAAATAAATTTATTTGGTTCAACAGATGATCTACGTGAACAGATTGCCTATATTCAGCAGAAATTTCCCGCATCGAGTTTGTATGGTGTAGGTTCATCTGCAGGAACGGGGTTATTGGTCCGCTATTTAGGCGAACAAGGGGAGGAAACACCACTTAAAGCGGCTTTTGCTTTATGTCCGGGCTATGACACTGAGCTTGGCTTTAAAAATGTCCATCCTTTTTACAGTAAAATGATGACCAAGAAGCTCTTTCAGAAGTTTGTAGAACCCTATTCTGCAACATGGTCATCAACACCATCTTTAATAGAAGTCCTAAAAAGTAAAGATCTGGCGCAGTTTGAACGTACATATTTTCAAATGGCGGGTTTTACTGATTATGAAAGTTATGCCAAATCCACCAACCCAATTTATGTATTTGAAAATCTTAAAATTCCTTTGATGATTTTAAATGCCGAAGACGATCCTATTTGCCACATTCAAAACTTTGAACCCTATAAAGAATTAATCCGTTCTTTGCCGAATGTAGTGGTGGTGACCACTAAAAAAGGCAGTCACTGTGGTTATTATGAAGGTTTAGTCGACACCCATTCATGGGCAACCAAATTAATGGCAGATTTTTTAAAGTTATATGCGAACTAAAAAATAGCCTACTTTGGGTAGGCTATTTTAAGTATGTGTTATTCAGCTTGTGCGCAACATGCAGTAATTTGAGGTTTAAGCTTCATCTGTATCAATACTAAAATCAACGCTATAGCGCTCAGTGTAGCGCCTGCATAAGACACCGCAGCATAGCTTAGGTTAAGATTTAGCACTGCGGCACCTGTGACTGCACCCAATGCATTTCCAAGATTAAATGCACCAATATTCACTGAAGAAGCGAGGCCTGGTGCATCGTGAGCTACTGTCATAACACGCATTTGTAAAGGTGGTACGACGGCAAAGGCTGCTGCTCCCCAGATGATTAATGCAATCGCTGCGCCAATGGTGGTGGTTGCTAAAATTGGAAATAACAGCATCATCAGCATCAGTAAGACTAAAAAGCCAATCAAGGTTTTATCTAAAGACTGATCTGCAAACTTACCACCGAAATGGTTGCCGATTGAAAATCCGATCCCGATTAAAACCAACATGAAAGTGATAAGTTCAGGACTTGCATGGGTAAAGACTTTTAAGCTTGGTGCGATATAGGTATAGAGCGCGAACATAGCTCCAGCACTCATTACTGTGGTGAGCAGTGCTAAAACAACAGGCATGCGTGTTAATACTTTTAACTCTGCTCGTACATCAGGTTTTTCGGTCTGTTGCTGATGGGGTAGTGCTTTCCATAATGCCAACATGGTGATGATGCCCAGTAAGGTAATAGCCGCAAAAGACATACGCCAACCGATATTTTGCCCCACCCACGTTGCGAGTGGCACGCCGCCAATATTGGCAATGGTCAAGCCCATAAACATCATAGCAACGGCACTGGCTTGTTTATCTTTCGGCACAACACTCGCTGCAACGACAGAACCTAAGCCAAAAAATGCACCATGATTTAAACTAGTCACCAAACGTGCAGCCATTAAACCGAGATAATTGGGTGCAATCGTTGCCAAAATATTACCGATGGTAAAGATTGCCATAAGTAAAATAAGGGCAGTACGTTTTGGAAAACGTGCTAACCATAAGGTCATCAATGGGGCACCAATCATGACGCCAACGGCATAGGCACTAATCAGTAAGCCCGCTTGAGGAATAGATACCGATAAATCTGCTGCGATTTCAGGCAAAAAACCCATCGGTGAAAATTCTGTTGTGCCAATTGCAAAAGCACCTACGGCTAATGCAATTAATGGAAAATTGAATTTCATATTAAATATCCCAAACTGGAGCAAGTTCAGGTGGGTTCACTTCACGCGCATTTCTGTCGAGTGTGGCAATGGCCTGCATCTGTTCAGGTGTTAAGTGAATGTCTTGAGCTTTTAAATTACTGATTAAATGTTCACGTTGGGTTGAAGATGGAATTACGGCATAACCTTTTTGTAATGCCCATGCGAGTGCAATTTGGGCCGAAGTGACTTGGTGTTCGGCTGCAATATTTAACAGCGTTGGATCTTGCAAAACTTTGCCATAGGCCAAAGTCATATAGGATGTGACATCTATATTGTTCGCTTGCAGATAATTGGCCAAGTTTTGATTTTGCAAATATGGGCTAAGTTCAATTTGATTGGTTGAAATATTTTCCAGCCCGATGTGATCAATGGCTTGTTGAGTGAGCTCAATATTAAAATTAGATACACCAATATGTTCAGTCAAACCTTGTTTTTTTGCCTCATGTAAATGTCCCATTAATTCAGGAATATCGACTCCAAGTGCAGGTGCAGGCCAATGAATAAGTGTGAGGTTAACTGCATCCGTCCTTAATTTAATTAAGCTGTCTTTTAGACTGGGTATCAGTTTGTCGGCAGTATAATTTTCAGTCCAAATTTTCGTGGTTAAGAAAATATCAGCTCTATTGACCTGACTTTCATGGAGTGCTTGGCCTACTTCTGCTTCATTACCGTAAATTTGTGCGGTGTCTACAGCACGATATCCAAGCTCTAAGGCTGTTTTAATTGAGTGAATGACAGTATCACCTGTCAAACGGAAGGTGCCGACACCAAATTGGGGAACAATCATCAGGAATTCTCTTTTTTGAATTGATGCTATTGTGCTGCTAATTTTATTGAAGAAAAATGCATGAATTTGGAATATATTATTGATTAAAAATCACGAATTCGAATAAGCAATGAAATCGACTATTGAAGAGCTGCAGGCTTTTACTGTTATTGTAGATAGCGGCTCTATTATCAAAGCAGCAGAAAGACTGGATCAAACAGCATCTGGTGTAAGCCGCGCATTACAGCGTCTGGAATCTAAATTAAATGTAACCCTGTTAGAACGAACAACCCGCAAAATTAAGCTGACGCAAGAGGGGCAATTGTTTTTAGCTAAAACACGGCGGATATTGAATGATTTGAGCGAAGCGGAAGATTCTCTGCTGAAATTAGATGCAGATACATCGGGTTTGGTGCGAGTCGATTCTGCGATTTCGTTTATTCTGCATATGATCGTTCCCTTGATTCCAGAATTTAATGCGCGTTATCCGCATATACAGATTGAATTAGTAAATCATGATCAAGTGATTGACTTATTAGAGCATAAAGCGGATGTTGCAATTCGCTTTGGAAAATTAAACGACTCCAGTTTGCATGCAAAACTTATCTACAAGAGTCGACTGTGTTTGGTGGCGAGTCCTGTATATCTTCAGCAGCATGGACGTCCGCAAAATGCTGAAGAGCTAACCGCACATGCTTTACTTGGATTTAGTCAAATTACCCATATGAATACTTGGCCGATCCAAGTCGCAGGGAAACCTTTGACGATCCGACCAAATATTAAGGCATCAAATGGTGAAACGATACGCGAGCTTGCGATTCATGGGATGGGCATCGCTTGTCTTTCGATTTTTATGTTAGAAAAAGATATTGCAGAAGGACGATTGGTACAACTTTTAGACGATCAAATTGAGCCACATGAACAGCTTATTCATGCTGTCTATTATCAACAAGAGCATTTACCGAAACGTGTTCGTTTATTTATTGAATATTTAGCTGAAAAATTACAAGAATAGTTGTGAGAAAAAACAGTGCATCGTCGGGTACAGATTTTTATTTACATAGAAACAATAAAAAACCCGACTTTTGCCGGGTTTTTTTGATCATTTGTTTGATAAAACTTCGATCTTAGTTCTCTAAAGCTGGTGTTGCAGCAGCAATGGCAGCGGCAACGGCGTCATCTTCAGACTGTGCAGAACCAGAGTTTTGTTTAGGTTGAGCAGCTTGCGCAGGTTTTTCTGCTGCTTTAGGTGCTTCTGCTTTTGGAGCAGGAGCTTCTGCAGGAGGAGTGGGTTCACGACGAATTTCAGTTGTTGTATTCGGTGTTTCTTCACGAATCACTTCAACTTGCTGTTGAGTCGTTTCTTCAACAACTGGTTGTTCTTCAACTGGTTCTAATTGTGTAGGTACAGATGCTGTTGGTTCAGATGCTGCAACTTCAACCTGTTCCTGTTCTTCTTCTTTTGGTGCTTCTTTTTTTACACATGCTGTAAGAAGTAGACCTGTTGCGATTGCACCGCAGATTAAAAGTTTCTTATTCATAATTACACAAAACAAAAAAGTGTGGATTGGATAAATGCATTATAACAGCAAATAAGAATATAGAAATGATAAGAACTTACTCTAAATTTTTATGATAATTGCTGTTACAATAGCCAATTGTTAATTGTTCTATGAATTGATGCGGAATGACTTTGCTTTCTTGGTACAGAGTAAAGTAAAATCGCACAACATTGTAGGCCAATTTAGGCTCCATTGTACGAGAAACTTAATGACCCATTTTATTTTCGTTACTGGTGGTGTTGTATCATCACTAGGTAAAGGTATTTCAGCTGCATCAGTGGCTGCGCTTTTAGAAGCCCGTGGTTTAAAAGTAACCATGGTAAAAATGGATCCATACATTAATGTCGATCCAGGGACTATGAGTCCATTCCAACACGGTGAAGTTTTTGTCACAGAGGATGGTGCTGAAACTGACTTAGACTTGGGTTATTACGAACGTTTCTTGCGTCGTGCGAAAATGACCAAACTGAACAACTTTACTTCAGGACGAGTGTACCAAGATGTCTTGAATAAAGAACGTCGTGGTGACTACCTCGGTGGTACAGTTCAAGTTATTCCACATATTACTGACAATATTAAAGAACGTGTTCTTCGCGCAGGTGAAGGCTATGACGTTGCGATCGTTGAGATCGGCGGTACAGTAGGTGACATTGAATCTCTCCCATTCATGGAATCTGTACGTCAACTTATGGTCGAACTAGGTCATAAGCGAACAATGTTAATGCACTTAACTTTACTCCCATACATTAAGTCAGCTGCTGAATTAAAAACTAAACCAACTCAACACTCTGTAAAAGAGCTTTTGTCGATTGGTATTCAACCAGACATCCTGATCTGCCGTACAGAGCATGATGTTGATGCTGACACTACACGTAAAATTGCGTTATTTACGAACGTTGAAGCGCGTGCAGTTGTGGTATGTAAAGATGCGCGTTCAATTTACCAAATTCCACGTACTTTCTATGAACAAAACGTTGATGATTTAATCTGCGAACGTTTTGGTTATAACGATCTTCCAGAAGCTGATCTTACAGACTGGGATAACGTTGTAGATGCATTACTGAACCCTGAATATACAGTTCGTGTAGCGATGGTTGGTAAATACGTTGAACTTCCAGATGCATACAAATCTGTAAACGAAGCACTTTTACATGCGGGTATTCAAAACCGTGTGAAAGTTCAAATCGATTACGTCAATGCAGAAGAACTTGAAAGCCAAGATGTAAACGACGTATTAAAAGACGCGGATGCAATCTTAGTTCCAGGTGGTTTTGGTGAACGTGGTACAGAAGGTAAAATGAAAGCGATTCGTTTTGCACGTGAAAACGGTGTACCGTTCCTCGGCATCTGTTTAGGTATGCAGTTGGCTGTGATCGAATATGCGCGCAACGTTGCGGGTATTAGCGATGCAACTTCAACTGAATTTAACCGTTCTACAAAATCACCATTGATTGGTCTAATCACTGAATGGTTAGATGAGCGCGGCGAAGTTCAACAACGTAATGCAGATTCTGACTTAGGCGGCACAATGCGTCTGGGTGCTCAAAAATCTGAATTGGTTGCGGGAACAAAAACTGCACAAGTTTACGGTTCTGAAGAGATCGTTGAACGTCACCGTCACCGTTATGAAATGAACAACCGTTATATCCCAGTGCTTGAAGAAAAAGGCATGAAGATTTCAGGTTATTCTCCAGTACAGCGTCTTGTTGAAACTGTTGAAATTCCTGAACATCCTTGGTTTATTGCTGTACAATTCCATCCGGAATTTACAAGTTCACCACGTGATGGACACCCATTATTCGCAGGCTTTATTGATGCTGCTAAAAAGCAGTACCAAAAAGCGAAATAATGTGTTTTTGACTAAACCAGGAAGAGTTTAAATGTCACAATTAAAACCACAGGAAATTGTACGTTTAGGCGATATACAAATGGCAAATCATTTGCCATTTGTACTATTCGGCGGCATGAACGTACTTGAGTCAAAAGACCTTGCTTTTGAAATTGCTGAAACCTATGTGGATATCTGCAAACGCTTGGATATTCCGTATGTGTTTAAAGCAAGTTTTGATAAAGCCAATCGTTCAAGCTTGAACTCTTTCCGTGGCCCAGGTCTGGAAAAAGGAATTGAGTGGTTAGCTGATATTAAAAAACACTTTAATGTGCCGATTATTACTGACGTACATGAACCATACCAAGCTGCGCCTGTTGCTGAAGTTGCGGATATTATCCAGCTTCCTGCATTTTTAAGCCGTCAGACTGACCTTGTTGAAGCGATGGCGAAAACAGATGCCATCATCAACATCAAAAAAGCACAGTTCCTCGCACCACACGAAATGCGTCATATTTTGCATAAGTGTTTGGAAGCAGGGAATGACAAGCTGATTCTTTGTGAACGTGGTTCAGCATTTGGTTACAACAATTTAGTTGTAGACATGTTGGGCTTTGACATCATGAAAGAAATGAATGTCCCTGTGTTCTTTGATGTTACACATGCGCTTCAAACGCCGGGTGGTCGTGCGGATTCTGCAGGTGGTCGTCGTGCGCAAATCACGACACTGGCACGTGCAGGTATGGCAACTGGTTTAGCAGGTTTGTTCTTAGAAGCTCATCCAGATCCAGAAAATGCCAAATGTGATGGTCCATGTGCGTTACGTATGTCACAGTTGGAGCCTTTCTTGGCACAGTTAAAAGAACTCGATACCTTGGTCAAAGGTTTCGCAAAGTTAGACACACACTAATTCGATACACATTGATGCGTCACTTTTGACGCATCATTTTTATTAATCAACTGAGGAATTGTTCATGAGCCAAATCGTTGACATTCGTGCACGTGAAATTTTGGACTCTCGTGGTAACCCTACCATCGAAGCAGACGTAATCTTAGCCTCTGGCGTTGTAGGCCGTGCATGTGCACCATCTGGTGCTTCAACTGGTTCTCGTGAAGCTTTAGAACTTCGTGACGGCGACAAAGCTCGTTACTTAGGTAAAGGCGTTAAAACTGCGGTTAACAACGTTAACACAGTAATTCGTGATGCATTGTTGGGTAAATCAGTATTCGAACAAAAAGACATTGATAACACAATGATCGCGCTTGACGGTACTGAAAACAAAGAAAAATTAGGTGCGAACGCAACTTTAGCGGTATCGCTAGCTGCTGCACGCGCTGCTGCTGATGAAAAGAAAATTCCACTTTTCCAATACATCGCAGACCTTCGTAATAACAGCATTTTGACTATGCCTGTTCCAATGATGAACATCCTAAATGGTGGTTCACATGCAGACAACAACGTAGACATTCAAGAATTTATGATTGAGCCAGTTGGCTTCACTTCATTCTCTGAAGCTTTACGCGCTGGTGCTGAAATTTTCCATTCTTTAAAATCAGTTTTAAAGAAACAAGGTCTAAATACTGCAGTTGGTGATGAAGGTGGTTTTGCACCGAACCTTCGTTCTAACGAAGAAGCAATTACAGTAATTCTTGAAGCAATTGAAAAAACTGGCTACAAAGCAGGTTCTGATATTATGCTTGCACTTGACTGTGCATCTTCAGAATTCTACAAAGATGGTCAATACATCCTTGCAGGTGAAGGCAATAAAGCATTCACAAGCAACCAATTTGCTGACTACCTTGCTGGTTTTGCAAAACAATACCCAATCATCTCAATTGAAGATGGTTTGGACGAGTCTGATTGGGAAGGTTGGTCTTACCTCACTTCAATCCTTGGTGACAAAATCCAATTGGTTGGTGATGACCTATTCGTTACGAATCCTAAAATTCTTCAACGTGGTATCAATGAAAAAGTGGGTAACTCGATTCTGATCAAGTACAACCAAATCGGTACGTTGACTGAAACTCTAGATGCAATCTACCTTGCAAAAGCAAATGGTTACACTACAGTAATTTCACACCGTTCTGGTGAAACTGAAGATTCAACTATTGCAGATCTTGCAGTGGGTACAGCAGCGGGTCAAATCAAAACTGGTTCACTTTGCCGTTCTGACCGTGTAGCGAAATATAACCAATTACTTCGTATTGAAGAATTGACTAATGCTGCATATCGCGGTAAAGCTGAGTTCAAAGGTTTGAACTAAGCAGATCATGCTATCTATGTTAAATGTATTTGACTCCAAAGCGAGTAAAGCATTGTTGGGCCTTGCGATCTTTTTGATCGCAGGGTTTCAATATTTATACTGGTTCGGTGAAGGTGGTTATCATCAACATCAACAACTGAGTCAGAAAATACAACAACAAGTCGAACTCAATAACGAATTAAAAGAACGAAATCGCGTACTTGCAGCTGAAGTATACGATTTAAAAAATGGCGTTGAAGCTATTGAAGAGCATGCTCGTCTAGATTTAGGTTTAATTAAACCGCATGAGACTTTCGTGCAGATGAGTACGATCAGTACTCAGTACAAACCAATTTATATTGATCCAAACGCAAAAGTAGACCTACGTACCAATGAGTCAGAACCAGCCGAACTTCCACCTGAACCTTAAATTGTGGGCTATTATTCCTGCTGCTGGTTCAGGAAGTCGATTTTCTAAAACTGAACTAAAACAATATCAAAACATTGCGGGTCTAACTGTGCTTGAACACACAGTTGCACGTCTCAACCAATTGCCTTTAACAGGCTATGTATTGGCTATAGGTGAGCAAGATAATGTTGCTCAGACCTTGGCACTCACTAATCAAGAGAAGGCTCATTTTTGTTTAGGCGGTGCAGAGCGTGTGCATTCTGTACTCAATGCATTGCAATATCTATCTAGGATTGCCAATGATGATGATTGGGTATTTGTTCATGATGCAGCACGACCATGTGTCTCGCAGTTGAGTCTAGAAGATTTAGTTCAATCGGCAGTCGATTCGGAGCAAAGTGCGATTCTCGCAATTCCCGTACGCGATACCTTAAAACGAGTTGAAGCGGCACCACTTATATCAACAACGGTAGATCGTTCAACTTTATGGCAAGCGCAGACACCACAAATTGCCAAATTGGGTGTACTTAAAAATGCCATTGAACAAGCGCTTGCCGCTGGTGCGACCATCACAGATGAAGCAAGTGCCTTAGAATTTGTCGGTGAGCATGTCAATGTCGTGCAGGGTCGTTCGGACAATATTAAAATTACCTATCCGGATGACTTGGAATTGGCACGTTTAATTTTAGCGTCTCAAGTGAATAGATGATTATTTCAAGGAATATTTAAGGGACAGTGATTTTTACTGTCGCTTTAATCTATAATTCCCGCATCCTTTTTAGATCTGTTTCGCAATGATCCCTTCTCAACAGTATCGTTTTTTACGTCAGTCATTACGTGATGGCCGCAGTATAAAACACGATTCTTCTCGATGGGCTAAACTTCATTTAGACCCGTGGTTACTTTGCTTCTTGGTACTCAATGCAATATTGGGGCTGATGGTTGTCTATAGTGCGACCGCGGAAGATTCGGGAATGGTACTACGCCAAGCCACAAGTTTTGGTGTGGGCTTTATTGTGATGTTGATCTGTGCGCAAATTCCCCCCAAAGTTTACCAATCTATGAGTCCGTACTTATATGCCATCGGTATATTTTTACTGTTGTTGGTTCTGGTCATTGGTGAAAAAAGGATGGGGGCGAAACGCTGGATTAGCTTGCCGGGTATCGGCAGTATGCAGCCGAGTGAGTTTATGAAATTTGCCATGCCACTCATGATGGCGTGGTATTTTGCGCGAAAACCTTTTCCACCGAAATTTTTACAAATTGTCGGGGCATTAATTTTATTATTGATTCCATTTGCATTGGTCGCTTTACAGCCTGACTTGAATATCGGTTTGATTATTCCGGGTATTTTTGTTTTATTTTTAAGTGGTATGTCTTGGCGTTTAATTGCAGGTGCTTTAACCGCCTTTGCAATTGCAGCACCTGTACTTTGGATGTTTTTTTTACAGGAATATCAGAAAAAACGTGTACTGACGTTATTTGACCCTGAATCTGACGCGCTTGGTGCAGGTTGGAACATTATTCAATCTAAAATTGCCATTGGATCAGGTGGTTTAATGGGTAAGGGTTATACCGAAGGGACGCAGTCGCACTTGGGCTATCTGCCAGAGCATCATACTGACTTTATCATGTCGACCTATGCTGAAGAGTTTGGTTTTATTGGTGTATTTCTTTTATTTAGTTTATTTACAGCAATTATTGTTCGCTGTTTGATTATTGGACTAAATTGCTTCCATAATTTTGGACGACTCTATGCAGGAGCGATAGGATTAACTTTCTTCTTTTTTGTATTTTTAAACTCGGGTATGGTCAGTGGGATTTTACCGGTAACAGGTGATCCACTACCGTTGATGAGTTATGGTGGTACAGCTGTAATTGCGATGCTCGCAGGGATGGGGATTGTGATGTCGATTCATACGCATCGTTAAATTTTAAAGCTGGAATTAATCCGGCTTTTTTTATATTTTAAATTTTGGCATTTAAAAAATGGAAGCTGATGTTGATAGATATTTTTCGTGATTCTGAATCGATGTTGGATGAGCTATATAACGAGTTAAATCATTCAGCATTTATTGGTGGCGTGCAGCGACTTGATTTAGTCTATGAATGTTATGAATTATCCATGGAGCATGGTGAAGCCATTTTACAACTTTTAGAATCACGCCAAGATATATCTGCACTCGCATTATTTCGAATTCAATTTGAAGCTGTGGTGAGGGCATATTGGTTACTAATGGTCGCCTCTAATATAGAAATTCAGAAATTTGAAATTCAACGAGAAGAAGAGTTGCTTCAGAATGTGAAAATTCCTACCGCAGCTGAAATGATTACAAAGTTAGAAAATGTTGTAGAAATTAAGCATATTGTTGAAATGTTTAAAGAGTTTAAGTTCTATTCGTTAAAGCATTTGCATTCGATTGTGCATACTGGTCGAAACTCATTAATTCAGCGAAAAGCTGGGTTGGCGGATGCTCAGCGCATAATAATAGTAAAGCAAGTCAATGGATTTATTGTGATGGCAGCTCAAATTTTACTAAGACATGCAGCTAAAGAAAAATATATTCATCATATCCATGAAAAATTTAGAGACTGTTTTCAAATGCAAGACGATATTACAGCAGAAAAAAAAGCCGAAATTGATCGCAAATATAATAAAGCCCTCAATTGAGGGCTTTATTTAGATATTAATTAATGTAGGAACCATGTGTAGTAGCCCCATAACATCAGTGGCCAAGCGAGGAAGGGGCTAAAAAGCCATTTCCAGAACCAATGGTGTGGTGTAAAACCCACACCATGCACAAAACCACCTGAAATACCTATCATGATGAACATCAGCGCTCGATGGCTATATCCACCATTGTCATCCAGCATGGCAGCAGGATGTACAAGTAACACGGCTGCCAAAGGAAAAGCTAACAGGCAGGAAATGACCATTGCAAATTTATTTGGCTTCTTTTCTACAAGTGATTTTTCTACAGCAGCATCAGTCATTTGTTATTCCTCATCTAGATCTTGATGATGTTCGATGTAAAGCGCACTAAGTACACCTGCAAAACATGCCATCAATATACCGAGAATCCAAGCAAAATACCACATCGTCTTTTCTCCTTAGACACAGCCTTAGTATAGGCTGTGTGAATTCTCTTCAATATGTTTGTTAGTGACCACACCCCACATCTTGTAGTAACACCAAGTTGTGTAG
The DNA here is from genome assembly GCF_015218525.1 of Acinetobacter sp. YH12138. Classification (NCBI taxonomy): domain Bacteria; kingdom Pseudomonadati; phylum Pseudomonadota; class Gammaproteobacteria; order Moraxellales; family Moraxellaceae; genus Acinetobacter; species Acinetobacter sp. YH12138. The sequence goes on from NZ_CP048670.1 coordinate 1,430,716, forward strand.
CACAGGATAATAGGGACAAAAATACACGCGGCAACTGTCATCACAGTCAGGGTATTTTTACTTGAAACCGCATCCCACATAGTCAAACTTACAGTTGGGTTGATGCTCGATGGCATAAGGAAAGGGAACAATGCAAAACCAGCGGTTAAGATTGCACCAATGACTGCCAAGCTTGAACCAAGGAAGCTAAAACCTGCTTTACCTTTACCTGCGGCAAGGATAATGATCAAAGCACCTAAAATTGCCATGATTGGCGCAATCATAGTAATAGGATAAATACTATAATTGTTCATCCAACCTGGGTTGGCATTGGTGATCACTTCTTTAGCTAACGGGTTTGCAACGCCATTCGTGTCAAACGGTTGAGCTAATGTGTAGCCTTGGATATTACCGAAGTATAACCATGCGCCTGCAAGTAAGAAGCAAACCAAGAATACGATACCCATAAGCTGAGTCGCTTTTGCAGATCGTGCACGTAGGTCGCCGTCTGTACGAAGCATGAGCCATGCACCACCATGAGCGCAAAGCATAGATAAACTCACAATACCGCAAACTAAAGCAAATGGGTTAAGCAGCGCAAAGAAGCTACCTGTATAAGTTGAGCGAACAGTTTCGTCCATAGTGAATGGAACACCAAGGAACATATTACCAAACGCAACACCAAATACGAGGGCAGGAACGGCACCACCAATTGCTAAACCCCAGTCCCAAGAATTACGCCACTTGGTATTTTCGAGTTTAGAACGGTAATCAAAACCGACTGGACGTAAGAAAAGGGCGAAGAGTACCAGTAACAGTGCCCAGTACATCCCTGAGAATGCAGTCGCATATACCATTGGCCATGCTGCAAACAGTGCGCCACCAGCAGTAATAAACCAAACTTGGTTACCGTCCCAGTGTGGGGCAATCGTATTGATTGCCGCACGACGTTCTTCGTCTTTTTTACCTACGAATGGCATGATCGCCATTGAGCCCATATCGAAGCCATCGGTGAGGGCGAAGCCGATCAGTAGGACACCGACTAATACCCACCAAATGATTTTGAGTAATTCATATTCGATCATGCTTGAGCCTCCTCATTTGCCTTTTTTGCAGCTTCAAGTTTCTCGAAGTGGTATTTACCAGTATGTAGAGAACTTGGGCCAAGGCGTGAGAATTTAATCATTAAGTACATTTCTATGATCAGCAGTACAGTGTAGAACGCTGCTAATGCAAGGATAGAACCCCATACATCACCCGTACTTAAGCTAGAAGCTGAAAGATGTGTAGGTAGAACTTCACCGATAGTCCAAGGTTGACGACCAACTTCGGCAACATACCAACCTGTTTGTGCAGCAATCCAAGGTAACGGTAGAGCAAACAAAGCAAACTTTAATAACCAAGGTTTGTTTTCTGCATTACGTTTACCGACAGCAAATGTTGCAAGTACGAATAACAGTAGCATTAAGAAGCCAGAAGCAACCATTGCACGGAATGCCCAGAACAAGCTTGGAACATGTGGAATAGTGTCTTTTGCAGCTGCTTTGATTTGTTCGTCAGAAGCATCGACAACTTTGTCTGTGTATTTTTTCAGAAGCAAACCATAACCCAAGTCTTTTTGAGACTCAGCAAACGCTGCTTTAAGTTCAGGAGAAGTGTCGCCTGCACGAAGTTGTTCTAACTGTGAGTAAGCCACCATACCGTTACGAATACGCGCTTCGTGTTGTACGATCAGGTCTTTAATACCTGTTACTTCTTTATCAGTTGAACGTGTTGCGATAATCCCCATGACATAAGGAATTTTGATCGCGTAGTCAGTAGACATAGTTTCTTTATTTGGAATACCAAACAAAGTAAATGGCGCTGGAGCTGGGTGAGTGTCCCATTCAGCTTCAATCGCAGCAAGTTTAGTTTTTTGTACGTCACCAATTTCATAACCAGATTCATCACCCAGTAAGATCACTGAAAGTGTAGAAGCTAAACCAAAGATAGCAGCGATAGCGAATGAACGACGCGCAAATGGCAAGTCACGCTTTTTCAATAAGTAGTAACTTGAAATTGCCAGTACGAAAATAGCACCAGTCACATAACCTGCAGATACGGTATGTACGAATTTAACCTGAGCCACAGGGTTGAAAATCAATGCACCGAAGTCCACCATTTCCATACGCATAGTTTCATAGTTAAATGCGGAACCGACAGGGTTTTGCATCCAACCATTGGCCACTAAAATCCATAGTGCGGACATGTTCGAGCCAAGTGCAACCAACCAAGTGACAGCCAAATGCTGAACTTTAGATAGGCGATCCCAGCCGAAGAAGAATAAACCAATAAATGTTGATTCAAGGAAGAATGCCATCAGACCTTCAATGGCTAATGGTGCACCGAAAATATCACCGACATAGTGTGAGTAATACGCCCAGTTAGTACCGAACTGAAACTCCATGGTCAAACCAGTAGTAACACCTAAAGCGAAGTTAATACCGAAGAGTTTTCCCCAGAATTTAGTCATGTCTTTATAAATTTCTTTGCCAGAAATCACATAGGTGGTTTCCATAATGGCAAGAATAAAAGCCAGACCTAAAGTCAGTGGAACAAAAATAAAGTGATACATCGCGGTCATTGCAAATTGGAACCGCGAAAGATCGACCACGCTTTCAGAAATCATCAACGTGTCTCCTTGATTTGGGAAGGACTGCCAGCAATATGCTCGGCAACTTGATTGTCAAAGTTTTTAGGGATAGTAGGGGCGTCGAACCAAATGTTCTTAATGATCATTAAAATAATCACTTTAATTATTAGTATTGCGGTTATTTCTCTGACCACACGACGATTTAAATCTTTGAATTTTAAGCTCATGGAGATAAGCCTATTCTTTAAACTTGTACTATATTATTAACAAATATATACAAAAAGCAAATAGGTTGAACAGTTAAAATAAAAATATATTATTAAGCATAGTAAATACAAAGACTTATTGTGTTTGATAGTTAAAAAATAAACTAATTTTTTATTTTAAATACTTGACTAAAACACTTGTGTTTAAATATTTTAAATCCGACTAAAACGCTTATATTTATATTTATATTTTAAATTCTGACTAATTTACTATATTTACTAAAAGTTATATTGTTAATAATGAGAATCTTTATTGAATGAATAAGATTTTTATTTGTTATGTTTAAGTTTTGCTAAAAAAAATGGGCTATTGATGTAGTGCTGTTAAACGATCTCTATATGGTTGATGTTAAAGAGGCTGGACTAAGTTTTTTAAATACTTTTTAAATATTTGATACATGATGAACTTAGCTTATTTTAGTCCTGAAACATTTCTTTTGAGTAAAAAAAGACATACCGGAGTATGTCTTTTGGGGGAGATATTGCAGCTTAGAAATCGTAACGTAGACCAAGAGAAAGTGCAGTTGCATTTTCATCACCGATCCCTGAAATACCGTTACCGAAGCTACGACCTTCTTTCCAAGGGTTGAGTTTAGAGTTTTTGTCGTTAAGCACAGTTGCTAAGTTGCCGTATACGCGTAATGTGCTATCCAACTTATGTTCTACACCCACACCGATCAAGCTTGCATTAGCATCATCAGCATCTACGTCACGGTAGAAATATTCACCGCGTACTGAGGTTTTAGGCGTTACTTTATATTCGCCAGCTACACCAAAAACTTGAGCATCTGGGTTGGATGTATCGTTGTCGTGCTTGGCAATTTGGTATAGAGCACCCAAGTTAAATTCTTCAGTTAACTTATATGCACCGGCAATACGGAATGCATCTCGACTTGCGCCACCTGCTGCGTTTGCTGCATTTTCATCATATTTTTCGTATGCTGCAGCAAAATCAATTGGGCCTTCTTTATAGGTTAGAGCAAGGTCATAGGCTTTGTTATCATCTTTGCCTTCGCCATCTGCTTCACGGTCAATTTGTGTACCTGAATGCATCGACATTGCAGCTAATACATTGAAACCACCGCCAAATTTTGGAGATTTATATTCAATGGTGTTTTCATTACGTTCATCAAATTTTAAGTTGCCTACACGTGTTACGTTACGAACGTCACCAACCATGTCACCGAAGAAGTTCACAGGGCTACGTGCGACTTTAAATGGGCTGTCAAAACGACCTACACGTGCTTGACCATAAGTTGAACTTTTTAAACCCACGAATGTGTCACGTGTTGAAAAATCTACACCTTTGCTGTCTTGGCTACCGCTTGCAAAGTTTACTTCTTGCTCAATTTGAGCGAATACGTTGAGGTCATCATTAATTTTTTGATCTACTTTGAAGCCTAAGCGTGAAGCGTTAGAAGAAAGACCAACTTCGTTGTAATCTTTACCATCATCTAGATAGTCAAGAGAGACATGTGCACGGCCATAAATTTTTACATCTGCAGCAGATGCCATCATTGGTGTAAGAATTGTTGCCCCGATTGCTAATGCACATAGAGTTTTTTTCATTTGAAGCTCCAGAAGACTTTTCCAGTCATATCAATATGTTTTATCAGTAGCTTGGCTAGAAGTAATTTCGCTATCTAATGGCGCTAAGTATTCATTACAAATAAGACAGTTCTATTAAGGAAATATTTCAAAACGGTGAAAGGTGATTTTTGGTTTAAATTGTTTTTATATTTATAAAAATGAATATTTATTAAGTGTTTATAGTTGAATTGAACATTAAGTTGTTTAAAGCTAAAAATAGTTAGCGTAATAGTGTAGATATAAAAAATGGAGCCGAAGCTCCATTGATCATCACTTTAAATTCAATTGAACTTAAAGTGCTGCTTTGATTTTTTCGCCAATGGCTTTGATTTTTTCCATATCGCCCATTTGTGCGGCATGTTTACCTAGTTCATGGACTGAGGTCGGAATCAGGTGGAAATGCACATGCGGAACAGTTTGACCCGCAGCAGCGCCAGACAACTGCATCAATACGATACCTTTCACGTCTAAGGCTTTTTCCATTGCTTTCGCAACTTTTTGAGCTACCTGAATGGTATAAGCAGCCGCTTCTGGATCTAAATCAAGCAGCGTAATAGCAGGGGTTTTAGGAATTACGAGCGTATGACCTTCGGCCTGTGGCATGACATCCATAAAAGCGAGTACTTGATCATCTTCATAGACTTTAAACGCAGGAAGTTCTCCACGTAAAATCCGAGCAAAAATATTTTGATCATCATAAGTCATTGCTAAATTCCTTGAGCGAATTGAATCGTAATTATTTACAGTTCAATTCTTTCTGACGATCTTTGATCGCGTCAAGTCGTTGTTGCTCTTTTTCTGAAAATTTAGGCTTAGTTGTGTAGCAATTGTCATTGCCAAACTTCGCTTTAGCATCAGGATCTTTAAAGCAGAAACCTTTCGACGCATAAATCACATCATGGTCATTTTTCAACTTTTGGCATTCTTGCTCAGATGCTAAAACAGCAGTAGAAGCCCCGATTAAAGTTACAGCACCTAGCAAAGTTGCGAGGGTAAATTTGTTCATGCGAGTTTCCTCTGTCATTTGTAACAATGTGTGTTATGACACTAGAGTACAATATGATGGTTATTTATCGTTATTCAATGGCGAGATATTACTCAATTGTAATTTTACTCCATTTTTCATACATAATCATAGCGCTTGAAAAATCACTGTTTTCTTTAGCTTGATCGCTTGCTGCTTGGATTAAATTTTGCGTCAAAGAGAGCACAGGTGCTGAAAGTTTTGCTTGTCGCACAAGATCAACAGCAATTCCCGTATCTTTTGCAAGTAATGGAAGTGCAAAGGTTAATGGGAAGCTACGATTCAGTACGCGCTGCGGTAAAACTGTTTCAGTCACATTACTTTTACCGCTCGACGCATTAATACAATCGAGTGCTTCATGTAAGTCCACGCCATGCGCTTTTAAGGTGGTGAATCCTTCAGCAACTGCACAAAGATTTACAGCCATTAACATGTTGTTTACAGCTTTAACGGCAAAACCCGCACCCGGTTCACCCACATGTTTAATCAGTTTGCCAAATGTTTGGATTGCAGGTAATGCACGTTCAAAGGCTGCTTTGTCACCACCAATCATGACGGTTAATGTTCCCGTTTCAGCGCCAATGGTTTGTCCACTCACAGGGGCATCTAAGAATGCAACATTTTGCTGCTTTAAGGCAGCAGCGAGTTTTTTTGCAGATTCTGGCACACCGCTGGTACAGTCGACCCAAATCGAGCCTGATTTCAGCGTCACACTCGCAATTAAATTTTCAACATCTTGGCTGATGGGTAGGCATGAAAAAATAATGTCCGCTTGTATTGCTTGCTCTAATGCAACCGCTTGCGTACCAAATTCAGCAGCATGTTGCTCTGCCTTGGTAAAGTTTCGATTCCAGACATAAACCGTGTCGAACTGTTTTGGTAGGTGCGCTGCCATACGGTAACCCATTGCGCCCAATCCGATAAATGCAACTGACTGAATCATCTTTACCCTCTAAATTTTTATTTCAATAAACTGGATCTTTGTGTAAGCCACTGGGTCAAAGTTGGCCAAAATTGATTGGCACTTTTTTGACTCGACATTAGGCCGAGGTGACCACCGGGAATGAGAGTAAACGTGACATCTTGACTACTTGTCAATTCGCCTAAAGGACTTGCTGCATCAGCAGTAACGATTTGATCGGTAGAACCCGCGCCAATCAACAAAGAGCAGTGGATATTTTTTAATTTAATAACTTTATCTTTCAATTGAATAATGCCGTTTTTAAGTGGATTTTGTAGCCAAACATTGAACACCATGTCTTGGTTAATACCACCCGGATAGTCAATCATGTGATTGAGAAAATCGCCCATGGTTGCATGTTCATACAGGTCATGTAGATTGTCTAAGTTAGATAAAAATTGTTTTTGGCTTTTGAACCAACCCATTGGATCAACGATTTTAAATCCAATCGCATTGAGTACGCCCGGTGTATGGATAAAATGTTTAGGAATTTTCCCTGTGTAGACCTTATCTTGTAAATTCTTACTACGTGAAAGCAAGCGATTGGTTTTTTGAAATAACTTTCCGATACGACCTGAAGCATAGCTATCAATCGGTGCGCCCATCACCATTAGATTTTTAACATGTTCAGGTTGATGTAATGCGGTATACAGCGTGACAAAGACTCCAGCCATACTCCAACCGTGTAGCGAGATGTATCGACTATCTGCATGCTGACAAATTTGATCAATACAATGTGGAATCACATCATCAATAAACGATAGAAAATTTAAGAAACGATCTTGATAGTTTAATTTTCCCCATTCCAACAAATAGACATCAAATCCACTATGTTGAAAATGTTTCACCAATGAGCGATATGGATACAAATCATAAATCGCCATATTGATGGCCAGTGGAGCAACAAACACTAAGGGTTCTTTGTATTTACGATCAGGCGAAGCGTAATACCGAACTTTTGCATGTTTATATTCAGTAATTACTTCATAGGGTGTCGATTGAGAAAGGACCAACGATTTTGCATTAAACACACGTGTAGACAGGTGTTTAATTTTCTTTTGCTGCGCCAGAAATTTCTGTTTGAAAGGGTGCATAACTGTCAATTGCCTAAGTCCTTGTAGGATTGGTCGAAGTCTAAGCGATAATTTCGTATTTTACCTTGACCTTAAATAGCTTAGACGCTCAAAATATTGGCAATTCTTCACAAAGGCAGTCCTTCGCGACTGAGTAATACAGATGAGCCAACAAGACGACATCGAATACCAATTAGAGACTTTAGCGATTCGTACAGGTCATATTCGTACTTTTGAGGGTGAACATAGCGAGCCAATTTTCCTGACTTCATCATTTGTTTGTGAAAGTGCAGCAGATGCCGCAGCAAAATTTTCAGGTCAAATTGAAGGCAATACCTATTCACGTTATACCAATCCAACTGTACAAGCGTTCGAAAAACGTTTAGCTGTTTTGGATGGTGCTGAAGCCGCTGTTGCGACAAGTTCAGGTATGGCGGGCGTACACGCGATCACTTTGGCATATTTGAAAGCTGGCGATCATGTGGTGTGTTCACGTGCTGTCTTTGGTTCGATCATTTCTCTGTTTGAAAAATATGTCATCAAATTTGGCGTTGACGTTACTTTTGTTGATTTGGAAGATTTAGATGCTTGGAAACAAGCGATTCGTCCAACGACACGCCTCTTGTTTATTGAAACACCGTCAAACCCATCAGCTCAAGTAGGGGATTTACAAGCCATTGCTGATATTGCACATGCGCATGGGGCATTATTTGCAGTCGATAATACTTTCTGTACACCGGTGTTACAGCAACCGATTAAATTCGGTGCGGACCTCGTGATCTACTCATCAACAAAATATATTGATGGTCAAGGTCGTGCGCTCGGTGGTGCTGTTGTAGGTAGTGCAAAATTGATGGAAGAGATTACAGGTGTTATTCGTACACTGGGTAACTCGATGAGTCCATTCAACGCATGGATCTTCCTGAAAGGCCTAGAAACTTTAAGCTTACGTATGAAAGCCCACTGTGCAAGTGCTCAAACTTTAGCTGAATGGTTAGATGCACACCCGAAAGTTGAAAAAGTGTACTATGCTGGACTTCCAAATCACGAAGGTCATGAGTTGGCGAAAAAGCAACAAAAAGGCTTTGGCGGTGTCGTATCGTTTGTTGCGAAAGGCGAACGTGAAGGTGCTTGGACCGTGATTGATAATACCAAGTTCCTTTCTATTACAAGTAACTTGGGTGATGTAAAATCAACAATTACTCATCCTGCAACCACTTCTCATGGCAGAATGTCAGCAGAAGCGAAAAAAGCAGCAGGGATTAGCGAAGGTTTAATTCGTGTATCTGTTGGTTTAGAAGATATTAATGATATTATTCGCGATCTTTCACGCGGTTTAGATCTTATCTAAAGTGAATTCATCAGTTTTGTTCGGAGATTTTTATGAACATTAATATGCTCATGCAGCAAGCTCAACGCATGCAAAAAGAAGTTGAGAGCAACATAAAAAAAGCTAAGGAAGAGCTTGCACAAGTTGAAGTTCACGCTGAAGCAGGTGGTGGTCTGGTTAAAGTTACTATGACTGCACGTCATGTAGTGAAACGTATCGAAATCAATCCTGAACTACTTCAAGATGATGCAGATATGATTGAAGACTTAATTGCAGCAGCAATGAATGATGCATCACGTCAAGCTGAAGTGATTTCAGAAGAAAAACTGAAATCTGCAAACTCTGGTATGGGTCTTCCACCAGGCCTTTCAGGTTTATTCTAAGGAATACGTTGAATGTTTAGTGATCGTTTTGATCAACTTGTACAGGCATTGCGTATTTTGCCAAGCGTTGGGCCAAAGTCGGCTCAACGTATGGCACTGCATTTAATCATGAAAAATAGGGAAGGTGCTGTTGGTCTGGCAAATGCCTTGACTGAAGCAACCAACTATATTCATGAATGTTCAATTTGCCATTCATTGACTGAAGATGAAGTGTGCAACATATGCGTCTCGTCAGAACGTGATGATCAACTGCTTTGTGTGGTTGAATCTCCCGCAGATGTCATGGCAATCGAGCAAAGTGGCAGTTTTAGAGGGAAATATCATGTATTGGGTGGACATTTGTCACCACTCGATGGTATTGGCCCCGACGAAATTGGTATCCCATATTTAATTCAACGACTAAGTGAAGGTAAAGTGCAGGAAGTGATCTTGGCGACCAATGCAACAGTTGAAGGTCAAGCGACAGCACATTATTTGGTTGAAGCGACTAAACATTTACCAATACAAATGACCCGTATTGCACAGGGAGTACCACAGGGTGGTGAGCTTGAATATGTGGATAGTCATACCTTAAGTCAGGCCGTGCATAACCGAATGCGAATGAAGTAACTATAGAGCGAAACTCGTTTCGCTTTGTATAATTTTCACCTAATTATTTATACTTAATAACGATTAAAGTTTTTGTTTACAATGAATAAAAAAGCCAATTAAAGGAAATAAGTCACTAAAATAACGTTTTTCCTTATAGATAAATAATATATATCAGTTAATATAAGCTCATAGAGCATCTAAAATTAGACTCAGCAACTTATGTATCAATTCATTCAAAATCAGCCAGATTTAAATTCTGTTTTAAATCTTATGGACCAAAGCTCGATTTACGGACTCGACACCGAGTTTATAAAAGTAGATACCCTGTGGCCCAAACTTGGACTTTTCCAAATTAATGTACAAAATCAGGTGTATTTACTTGATGGTACAACCCTCGATTTAACCCAATTCTGGCAAAAATTATTTGCGGCTCAGCAAAACATTTTTCATGCTTGTAGTGAAGATATCGACCTGATTTATCACTATGCACAGCATAAGTCTTTAGAAAATGTCTTTGATACCCAAGTTGGGATGTCATTTTTAGGGCATGGCTTACAAGTTAGCTATCAAAATGCCTTAAAAACTATGCTCGATGTAGATATAGATAAAGATCAGACACGTTCAGATTGGTTAGCTCGTCCACTCAGTGCCGAGCAATTGAACTATGCAGCGAATGATGTACATTATTTAATGAATTTAAGCCATACGATTCAGAATGAATTGGCTGCGAAAAGTTTATTAAATTGTGTGCTTGAGGACTGCAAAAATTTAACTTATGAAATTGGCACTGAAACGCCGATCCATATGCTGTATCACGATATTGGTAATTATCGACATTCACGTCGTCAGCTCATGCAAATTCAGCAATTGGCCGTTTGGCGTGAGCAAATGGTGAAAGCCTTAAATCAGCCACGTAGCTTTATTCTTAAAAACTCAACCATCATTGATATGGTTGAAAAAAATCCAAAAAATAATTTTCAATTGAGTGCAGTAAAAGACATTCGTCCGAACATTGTGCGTGAGCATGGTAAAATTATTTTAGATTTGTTGAAGTTTTTACCAGAACAAGCTGAATGGCCGCTGCGTATGGCACGTCCAATTCGTCATTCGTCTCAGGATATTGGTTCGCGCGTCGATACAGTCATTCAGCGTGCAGTACAAGAAACCTCTGTACCTAAAGAAGTTTTAATGCGCAAAAAATGGTTAAATGCCTTGTATCAGCATGTGGTTTTTCATAATGATGAACAAGATTTACCGAGTTATTTGTTGGGCTGGCGCTATGATTTGCTGACGAAGCCTTTAATTGAAGTGCTGCATGCCGATGAAAGCTATCTTTCTGGTCAAATGAAAGTGATGGAATAAGTTCTGATTGATTAAAGAACTATCACTTATACAAATTCACGACTGATGCGTTAATAAACACTAATGTATCAGTCTTTTTTTTGATGTATCCTTTGCCTTGCGTTTAATGAGTATTGATTCAATTATGTACTGTTCTATCTACAAATCGAGCAAAAAAGATGAAATGTATCTTTATATTGCTCGTCCTGAAGTTAATGAAAACGAAACTGAAGCGACAGATCCGCTTGCAGTAATGCCTGATGCTTTACGTACAGCATTTGGTCGTGCCACATTTGTCATGGATCTAGAACTCAGTGAATCACGCAAACTTGCACGTGTGAACGTATTACACGTCATAGATTCTATTGAAACAAAAGGATTCTTTATTCAGATGCCTCCAGAAGGTTTAATTGACCCAAATGCAGTTGAGCCGGAAGGCTTGCGCGGCGCTTAAGTTAATTCAGGAGTTGTGAAAATGAATGGTGTAGTATCGGTATTGGACTCAATTCCTGAAAGCAGTATTGCAATTACGGTTTACTTAGGTGGGGCTGTAATTGCTTTGTTGTGTTGGTATGGTCTGATGAAGCGCTTACCCAAAACGATCGGTGCCATTGGTTGGCTTATCGTATTTGCTATTTTATTAACACCAACCGTTTCTGAAGGTTCAAATGCAGCAATCGCACCTGCGATTTTTGGTTTGATTTTTGGTGTATTAACAAAAGATCAGCCATTGGTTTGGTTGAATCTATCGTTGATTCTCTTTGTGCTGGGTATTGGTTTAGTCCTCGGCTATTTTTGGACAAAATACAATGCAGCGAAACCACAGCACGTTGTAAACAAGAAAATTTCACCGCTTTAAATAAAAAAATAAGGTTATGTCATGTCTGTTGAAACTCAACAATTTACTGGTACAGATCAATATATTGCGACCGATAGCTTAAAACTTGCAGTAAAAGCTGCACGTTCATTGCAAAAGCCACTTTTGGTTAAAGGTGAGCCGGGGACAGGTAAAACTCTTTTAGCCGAACAAGTGGCTGAAAGTTTAGGCCTTAAGCTCATTACTTGGCATATCAAATCGACGACCAAGGCTCAACAAGGTTTGTACGAATATGACGCCGTATCCCGTCTGCGTGATAGTCAGTTGGGCGATGACCGTGTATATGACATCAAAAACTATATTAAGCCGGGTAAACTTTGGGAAGCGTTCACCAGTGAAGAACGTTGTGTACTTCTAATTGACGAAATTGATAAAGCAGATATCGAATTCCCTAATGATTTGCTGCATGAACTCGATAAAATGTCCTTCTTTGTGTATGAGACGGGGGAAACGATTACGGCAACACAACGTCCAATCGTGATCATTACTTCAAATAATGAAAAAGAACTTCCAGATGCCTTTTTGCGTCGTTGTTTCTTCCATTATATTGAATTCCCGGACGAAGCAACCATGCGTGAAATCATCGATGTGCATTTTGAAAATATTTCAAATACCTTGGTTTCCGAAGCGCTACAAATCTTCTTTAAATTACGTCAAGTTCCGGGTTTAAAGAAACCGCCTTCAACCTCTGAGTTGATTGATTGGTTGAGTTTGCTGATGGCGGATGATATGCCAGAAGATATTTTACGAAATACGGATAAATCAAAATCAATTCCACCGCTTTATGGTGCCTTGATTAAGAACGAACAAGATGTGCAATTGCTTGAGCGTCTAGCATTTATGTCACGTCGTTAATTGATATCAATTCTTTAAAAGATTTAAAAGCCGGTTATCCGGCTTTTATTTTGAGCATAAAAAAATATAAAGGTGAATTATGCAGACAAATGCATACGTATCTCGTGTACACATAGCTGTAACTAAGAGATTAAAGCCGACTGTACTTTTGTTGGCTGCGAGCTTGTATTTATCTGGTTATAGCTATGCGATGGATGATGCTCAGTTTGAACAGCAGCATCAACAGCTACTCCAGGATGCGTATTGGGCGCAAGTTGCAGAACATCAACTAAAAGAAAAGCTCATTGATCAATCAGATCATCTCGCAGCTCAAACGGCCATTCAGCAAAAGGTCTGTGCTGCAACTGCACTTGAGCTGAAATACTATGATTTTGTGATCTTGAATCTAAGAGACTTTAACCGCTATAGAAACCATCAAGGTTTTCATAAAATCGTAACCATTGAAAAGTTACAGCAAGATCGTCTCGATGTTCAGCACAAATATGAAACTCTTAAACAATCGCTTAATAATAGAAATGCGACTTGCGAATAAATCATACCGTATGTGTTTCTTTGGGTAGTGGGGCAACGTATATGAACACGCAGTAAAAGCTTTTGGCTTTACTTGTAGAGATCAATTTTTCATAATGGTGGATGTAAAGGCAAGACTCAGTTGCAGATGAAATAACAAGATCACATGCATTCACACTGGATTTGACCTCCTGATATTTAATTTTTATTGGATTTTATTCGCCTATGTTTGTGCGATTGTTTTATACCCTTCGAAAATACGGTGTTCCTGTTTCAACTCGTGAATTGATTGACTTGAACCAAGCAGTGGCAGCAGGGCTGGTCTTTGCAGATCAAAATGAATTTTATCAGCTTGCAAAAACCGTCATGGTCAAAGATGAACGTTACTTTGATAAGTTCGACCGTGCAATGAAGGACTATTTTGACGGTATATCGACCTTTGATTTAGACGAGCTATTAAATCAGGTGCATAAACTGCCAAAGGATTGGTTTGATCTAGAGCTCATCGAAAAGCATTTGACACCTGAACAACGAGAAGAATTAAAAAAAGCTGGATCATTAGAAGAACTGATGAAAATGCTTGAAGAGCGTTTGCGCGAGCAGCATAAAAAGCATCAAGGTGGTAATCGGATGATCGGTACGGGCGGTACTTCGCCCTTTGGTGCCTATGGTGACCATCCTGAAGGTGTGCGTATCGGTGGGCCTGGTCGTAAACGATCTGCGGTGAAAGTGTGGGAACAACGTCAATACCGAAATCTAGATGATGAGCAGATTCTCGGTAGTCGTCAGATGCAGATGGCTTTGCGTCGTTTGCGTAAATTTGCCCGCCAAGGTGCAGCAGAAGAGCTAGATATCGACGGAACCATTCGTGAAACAGCCAAACAAGGAATTTTGGATGTGCAGTTGGTTCCTGAACGACGTAACCGCATTAAAGTCTTGATGCTGTTTGATGTTGGGGGCTCGATGGATTCACATATTGCCCAATGTGAGAAGCTCTTTACCGCGGCTAAAACTGAATTTAAAACCTTAGAGTATTTCTATTTCCATAACTGTTTATATGAGTATGTGTGGAAAGATAATATTCGCCGTTCAAGCACGCGTATGAATACATGGGATCTATTCAACACCTATGGTCGAGATTACCGTGTCATCGTTGTCGGTGATGCAAGTATGGCGCCGTATGAGTTGAACTCGGTAGGTGGATCTGTGGAATATATGAATGATGAAGCGGGTCAGGTGTGGTTACAGCGCTTACGCAATCATTTTGATAAAACAGCGTGGCTAAACCCTGAAGAAGAAAGTTATTGGCATTACACCCAAACCATAGCTGCGATTAAACAAATCTTTGAAGATCATATGTTCCCGATGACCCTAAAAGGTGTGGAAGATATGACGAAATATTTAGCGCGCTAAAGCGTTAAAAACGATACTTTTTCTTATCAATGATGTTTATATTACTTACTCCAATTTTGCATTGTTTCTTATTTTCAAAATTGGATAGTATTTAAAAGTCTTTGTTTTGCATACAACATGAAGGAAATATGATGGATCATCAAATTAATGGTATCGCATTACCTAATGAAGAAGGTTTCTTCGGTGAATACGGTGGGCAGTTCATTCCACCAGATTTAAAACAGGCAATGGATGACATTAATGTTGCTTATGAGCAAATTCGTCATACAGAAGAATTTCAAAATGAATTGAAAGAGTTGTTTGTACACTATGTTGGACGTCCAAGCCCATTGTTTTATGCGAAGCGCTTGTCTGACAAATTAGGTGGTGCACAAATCTACCTCAAGCGTGAAGACCTCAACCATACTGGCGCGCATAAAATTAACCACTGCCTTGGCGAAGCCTTATTAGCAAAATACATGGGTAAAACCAAAGTGATTGCTGAAACCGGCGCAGGTCAGCATGGTGTAGCATTGGCAACGGCTTGTGCCTTAGTGGGCATTCCATGTGAAATTCACATGGGGCAAGTGGATATTGAAAAAGAACATCCAAACGTGGTGAAAATGAAGATTTTAGGTGCCAACCTTATCTCTGTTACACGTGGTACAGCTACGCTTAAAGATGCAGTAGATAGCGCTTTTGAAGAATATTTAAAAGATCCAACCAATTTTATTTATGCGATTGGCTCAGTGGTTGGCCCACATCCATTCCCGAAAATGGTTCGTGACTTCCAGTCAATTATTGGTGATGAAATTAAAGTTCAAGCCAATGATCGATTTGGTGCAAATCCTGACTATGTGGTTGCATGTGTGGGTGGTGGATCCAATGCCGTTGGTGCATTTACAGCATTCCTGAATGACTCCGATGTAAAACTTGTTGGCGTAGAACCTGCAGGTCATGGTTTAGATACCAATATGCACTCTGCGACGTTGACATTGGGTAAGCCAAGTCAAATTCATGGCATGGCATGTTATGTCCTTGAGGATGAACAGGGTGAACCATTACCAGTGCATTCAATTGCATCAGGTTTGGACTATCCAGGGGTGGGGCCACAACATAGTTTGTTAAAAGACCTAGGCCGTGTTGAATATACAACAGCGACAGACCAAGAGTGTTTAGATGCATTCATGACGCTTTCACGTGTGGAAGGTATTGTTCCTGCACTAGAAAGTTCACATGCGGTTGCGTGGGCAATTCGTGAAGCACCAAAACTTGCTAAAGATGTGAAGATTGTCGTTAACGTTTCAGGCCGTGGCGATAAAGACTCAGACTATGTGGCTGAAAAATTAGGTTTAAATTAATTACTACCATTAAAAAAGACTAAGTTGCGCATCATCTGTTGATGGTGCAAAAATCTTTTGCAGTTGTATAGCCCGATCTATATTCGAAGTATCCCAGTTTTTTACTGGGATATTTTTTTTGACATAATTTTTATAAAAAGTGTGGTTAACGCTTGATGTAATTGGAATTAACTCAGGATGTAGTGCATAAATAATTGCTTTTGCATCTAAAATTTCAGCGATAGACGAAGCAATCTCCAAATTAATCGTACGTCGGTGGTATTCCAGCAGCTCATCATTCTTCATCGAAACCATTAAGCGTTCTAATTCTAAAATGATGGCATCCAGTTGGTCTAATTTATCTAAAACGGGTTTCAACATAAGAAAGGAAATTGAGAAAAGTAATTAATTTGTAATGTGTGTGTCATTACATATTGTGAGTTGTATGAAGAATTTTGATTTCTAGATTTCCCCCTTAAAGCTTGTTAAGGGGGATTTTTAAGTTTAGCCTGAAATATATTGTTGAAGTTGTTCGATCAGTTTGCGTTGATCATCCATTGCTGCTTTTACAAGGTCGCCGATGGAGATTAAGCCGGTTAATTTCTGTTCCTCAACGACAGGTAAATGACGTAAATGGCGATCTGTCATAAGTTCTAAACATTCTTCGACAGTCGCGGCACTTGTCACGGTGATGACACTACCCGTCATAATTTCGCTGACAGAGGTATCGAAAGATGTTCTTTCCATCAGGGCGATTTTACGTGTGTAATCACGCTCAGACAAAATCCCAACAACTGTGCCTTCATGGGTCACAACGAGGGCACCAATGCCTTTTTGTGCCATTAGGGAAATGGCTTCGAGTACAGTCGCATCTGGAGTGATGGTGTAGATTTCTTGATAAGCTTTGTCTTTAAGTACTTGGGCAACTGTAGTCATATTTTCATTCCTTTATAGTAGTTTTTGTTTAATTTAAATTAGCGCGAAATTTGAAAAAAGCAAATACTTTTCAGTGCATGTTGGGGTCAAACATGCACTGAGGGTTTTATGCTATTTGAATCTTATTTTGGTTAAAAAAGAATAAACGCATTTGCGAGGTTGTGAGCTTGAGACGGATGTGGCTAGAGCTATGCAACGCAGGGATAACTTTAAGACGTGTTAATGTCGGTAATAGCGATGCCTCAAAATCTTGTGATGTAATGCGTCGTGGAGTGTAGTTGGGCCAATGCTTTTTGGCATATTTATGCGCTTGAATGCCATTTAGCCAAAACGGGAATATAATATGATCTTGATCGCTGGTCATTGCCCAACCTTGTTGGTGGTAGAGACCCCAAAGGACTCCACAGTACATCATGGTTTTTAAAATACTAATTTTATAAAATAAATCTTTTGGAATAGGTTTATATTGCTTTAATTTAGACATCATATGCAGCGTGTTGTTGATGTTGCTCCTATTGTAGGAAATTCTTATGAAAAAGCTGTGTAAGCTTTGAACTTGATTGTAAGAATTTATGTAGTTAAAAGTTGAAGGGTGTAAAAAACGCCACCTTAGTGACGTTTTGTTATGCTTGCAAGGTGGCCATGTTCTGCCAATATTGCGCTTTGAGTGAGTCACGTTCTACGCGGAAGCCTTGATAATAAAGTTCAGCCAAAAATAACGCTGCTTTACCATGTCCAGCACGAGCTGCATCTTCCAATTCATGAACTGCATCGCTGAAGTTCATTTGAGATTGAATTGTGTTTACCGCATTTGCGTATACATGTTCGAGTTCATGTTGAGAGAATTGTTGAATCATATTTAACTCCTTATTCTAATTATGATCATTAAGGGCCCATTCTTTAGCCCTATTAACTAATTTAACTAAGTATTATTAAACTAATATTACAATTATCTTGAATTGTCAACTATTCACGTAAATATTTCTAATTTGCTATAGTTTACATGATTAAACAATGGACAATTGTTTTCGTGAGTAAAATACTATCATAAGAAGTTGTAGATAATAAGGAGAAGTAAAATGACAAGAGTTTTAGACGGTTTAACTTTAGATTATCCTCCGACATTAGCGCAAATTGTGGAGTTGGCACATCTACATCGTCGCAATCTTGATGAAGCAATTTTTCATCAAGAAATTCATTTAGGGGATTTTGGTTTGGCACAGCGCAAACGTGTATATGATTTCACACGGGATTTAGATAAGGGACAGCGCTTAGAATTTTACAATGCATATAATGGCGAATTACTCAAAATCGCCGATGATGATGATTTACATCCTGCGCATGCAGAAGGTGGAATGAGTATTTTTGCAGTATTTATCGTTTTGGCGATTATTGCATTAATTCTTTATTTTGCGGTGATACGTACCATTATTCATTAAATTGTTTAGCTAACTCACAGACTGAAAAGGTGAACTGATGCAGTTTTAAGCGCTGTGACTTGAACTTCTTGAACGTCAGCCATACACTACTTTGAACCTGAGGTAGTGTATGACTATTGATTTAGAAAAAATTATTCAATTCAAATCTAAAATACAGCTTGAGCAAATTTATAATATCTTTGTTTCAGTCATGATCGTGGTGATTTTGGTATTGGCTGTGATTGCCTTATATCGTCCTATTTCTGTACAGCAATACCAAAACGTGTCACGACTTGCGTTGCAGCAAAGTTATCCTGAAACACAGGAAATGGCGATGCTGCTGAGACAGCAAGATCGCATTCGTGTGGGTGCTTATCTTAAATTGATGCATGCTTATCAGATGGAGTCTGTGCGAGCACATCAACTTCCGGCTTTGGCAGAGGAACAGCTTTAGTTGTAGGGATTATCTTGGTTGGAGCTGCTTGTACATTCTTCTCCAATATCTGCTGTACTTCATTTTTATCTAAGGTTTTGCTCACCACAATCACAGTTATATTTTCAGGGTGCATGTAAGTACGAACCGCATTTTGTACATCAGTTACAGTTATTTTTTCCAATAATTTAGGGTACTGTGTCAAATAATCTGGGTCTTGTTGATAAAAGCCCAATAGACCAAGCTGTGCATTGATCGTTGCATTACTGCTGTAATTATTTGGAAAAGCACGCAGCATGCCTGCTTTGGTTTCTTCCATTTGTTTTTGATCAATAGGCATTTTGACAAAATCATTAAAAGCCTTGTGTGCCACTCGGATACTATCTATTAGCTGATTTTGACGTGTTCCATAGCTAAAGCTAAAGATACCAGGTGCTTGGCTAAAGCTAAATGCACTATAGGCACCATAAGTATAGCCACGTTTAACGCGAAGCTCTTGCATGAGGATCGAGTTAAAACCTCCACCACCAAACATTCGATTGGCTACTTCTAGGGCTAATCGATCTTTGTTATCACGTGTCGTTCCTAAATGTCCAAACATGATGTTGGCTTGGGTGGAATTGTAGGGAAGATGGATGATATCAAACCCTTGTTTTTCTTCTGGTTGTGCAAGTGCCTTAGCTTTTTCACCTTGGTTTAAGTTTCCGGAAATACGTTCTGCAAGGTTTTGTGCTTCTTTTTTGCTGAGTTTGCCTGTAATGGCAATATTCATGTTTTGAGCAACTAAAAATTGATTACGAAACTTCTTTAAAATGTCAGGGGTGATTTTTTTGATACTGCCATTGGTTCCAGTAATCGGTTCTGCATATGGGTGTGTGCCGTATACAGCCCGATAGAAACGAATATTCATTAAGCGAATTGGGCTTTCTTGGAGTTGCTTCTGACCAGCTTGGTTATTGCTGAGAGCTAAGTTTAGGCTAGAGGTTTTGAAAGTCGCATTTTTAATCACGTCCATCATCATACTTAAAGCAGGTTCTAATTTTTTAGGGTCTGACAATACGCGTAGCCGAACGACAAACATATCTCGATGTGCTTGTACGCTAAATTGAGCACCTGTTTGGTCAAAAACCGAGGCAATTTGCGTTGCATTGTATTTTTCTGTGCCTTCATCGATTAAACGTGCAGCCATGTTGGCAACACCATACAAGCCTTTTCCGACTTCTTCATCACGAGCAGAACCTGCATTAAAGGTCAGTTGAATATCCACCATAGGTAGATCTTGTGATTCAACAAACAGGCTATTTACGCCATTTCGGTTTTTCAGCACTTGAACAAGCGGAGCACGGTAGTCTTTATCAATCTGTAAATTCTTTAAACTTTGCAGCATGGGGATAGATTGTAATTGGCTCTGGTTATCGTTGAGGTCGGGAACATTTTCCTTATAAGTTTCTGCATGAAGGATTGAGCCAAACGCAGTGAGTAAGCTTAGAGATAAAATTTTCGTAATAGTCATCACTAATCCTTACAAGACGCTTTCAGTGTTTTGGGTTGAGCTGATTTGTTGCTCTGGAATAACAACTTCCGTTTGAGCGGATTTTACTGTTTGATCTGTTTTATTTGAGGTTGTTGGAACCTCCGTCTGTTCTGGAAGTAGATACATGGTGCTTAAATTTTCTCGGACAAAATACGCATTTGCGACACGTTGAATATCCTGTGCGCTGACGTTTTCATATAGTTTTGGTAATTCGTCCATTAGCCTGAAACTGAGTCCATTGACTTCTAAGTTGCCGATTGTCTTGGCTTGGCTACTGATGTCATCTTGGTTATAGACTAAATTGGAGACAAAACGTGTGGTGATACGTTCAACTTCAGGTGTTTTGACTAATTCTGTTTTTAAAGTGTCGATTTCATCTTGTATGGCTTTTTGCGCTTGTTCCATTTTGATTCCATCGGCAGGGAGTGCTGAAATGGTAAACAAGCTGTCTCCACGATTGTATGGATCATAAGAAACGCTTACAGCCGTGAGTAATTTTCTATCTCGTACCAGTTTGTCTTGTAGGCGAGATGAGATCCCACTGTCTAAAATATTGCGAATAATATTGAGTGCATAAGCATCTTGTGGGTTTTTGGCGGTAGCCAGTGAGCGTACATTCCACGCCATATACAAATTGGGCACTTGTACGGGTAAATTTAGTTCCATATGACGATAGCCCACACGCTCGAATTCCCTCACATCGTTACGATCAGGTGTTTTGCGTGATGGAATATCACCAAAGTATTTTTGAACTTGACGAATGGCTGCTTCGGCATCGACATCACCAACAATCACCAAAATGGCATTGTTCGGGGTATACCAATCTTTATACCATTGTTTTAAATCTGCTAATTTGATGTTTTGCAGATTTTTCATATGTCCAATGACGGGTTGACGATAGTGACTGGTTGGATAAGAAATCCATTTGAAACGTTCATAAGCCAAAGAACGAGGGTTGTCATCTGTGCGCTGACGGCGTTCTTCCATAACCACTTTAATTTCAGGTTCGAAATCTTGTTGTTGTAATCGTAAATTACTCATACGATCCGCTTCGAGCTCCAGCGCCATAGGGAAGTAGGCTTTAGGATACAACTGATAATAATTGGTGTAATTGGTAAAGGTTGCAGCGTTGATGCTGCCGCCATAGATACGGCTGAGACGTGTAAATTCATCATTAGGAACTTTAGTGGTTCCTTTAAACATCATATGTTCGAGTGCATGAGAGATCCCTAATAGATTGCCCGACTCATCACTACTGCCAACACGATACCAAATATGGGTCATTACCATCGGTGCACGGTGGTCTTCACGGATAATGACCTTTAAGCCATTTTTAAGCGTGGTTTCAAAGGTGCTTCGCGTTAATTGGGTACGTGTGTCTGCATGTAGATTGGGTGCAGACCAAAGGCAACTGCTGATGACACAGATAGGAAGCGCAGAACGAAATAAAGTTTTAAAAAAATAAGGAGAAAATCTTTTTTTATGGGACACAAAGGAATCCATTAAAATGCATTTTATAGCTATCTAGTTTTCCTAAAGTTAATTTTGATTGCAAGTTCAACATGTTGTTTTTTAGTGTGCTTCGCTCTGACGGGCGTGTATCGACTCAATTTAAGATAACTTATGATAGAATCGGTTTTTTTAACGCAGTGCTTTTCAAGGATTCGGCATGCAACAGCAATCTCATGGGCAGAATAAATTTTTGATTGATGCTGATATCGGTGATGACGATGTCACGCTACCGAGTTTACCTGCGGTAAATGTGCCGATTATCGAGACACCGAAAGTACAGCAAGAAGTTGCTGCACCATTACAAGAAACAGAGTCAGAAACTGAAGATTCGAAGGTGAAAGGCGGCTTCTTTAGTCGTATGAAAGAAGGTCTAGCAAAGTCACGTAAGAACTTGGCAGACGGTATGGTGAATATCCTGATCGGTGGGAAGGAAATTGACGATGAACTTTTAGAGGAAGTTGAAGAGCAACTTTTGGTTGCTGACATTGGTGTCGATGCAACCAAAACGATTATTGCGAACTTAACTGAACGTACTGAACGTGGCGATTTAATTTACTCGCACTCTTTATATAAAGCGCTTCAAGAAGAACTGGTGGCATTACTTGCACCACGTGTTAAACCGCTACATATCGACAGCAATAAAAATCCGTATGTGATTTTGGTTGTTGGTGTAAATGGTGTGGGTAAAACCACCACGATTGGTAAATTAGCGAAACGCTTACAAGGTGAAGGTAAAAAAGTAATGTTGGCTGCTGGTGATACATTCCGTGCAGCAGCCACAGAACAATTACAAATTTGGGGTGAACGTAATAATATTGCCGTTGTGGCTCAAGGTCATGGTGCAGATTCTGCATCTGTTATTTTTGATGCATTTGAAAGTGCTCGTGCAAAAGGCGTAGATGTGCTGATTGCAGACACTGCAGGTCGTTTACACAACAAAGGACACCTCATGCAAGAGTTGTCTAAAGTAAAACGTGTAATGCAAAAAATTGACGCTACAGCTCCACATGAAGTGATGTTGGTGGTTGATGCAGGTACAGGTCAAAATGCCATTAACCAAGTTGAAATGTTTGATGAGGCAGTAGGGCTTACAGGTCTAACCATTACTAAACTGGATGGTACTGCGAAAGGTGGTGTGTTATTTAATATTGCAAGCCGTACCCATGTGCCAATTCGTTTTATTGGCGTAGGTGAGAAAATTGATGACTTACGTCCATTCTCAGCTAAATCATTTGTCGCAGCATTATTTGAAACTGATAAATAAAATGCGTTAAATGTCACATAAACTCCGCAAAATGCGGAGTTTTTTGTTTTTGAGCTTACTGATTGATTTAAAAAGCAACATGTGAATAAATCATAGTCAAAATTCAGCCTGATATACCCTTAGAATAAGTAAGGAATTGTTGTTTATATATAAAAATTGCTTTGGGGTGTTTAGGGTGGCGTTACTCGAAAAAATTGGTCATGTATTGACTGCGGATATCACTAAAGATTTTAAATTAAAAAAGAAAAATACTGACCAAGAAGTAGAAGCGTCATTTGTCGACCAACTAAAGAAACGTCGCAGTATTTATGAGCTTGGAAAGAAGGTACATTATAGTCAGGCTTATTTGGCGGAACTGATTCAAGAGTCTGTAAGAAGTTGTCCATCTGCATATAATTCGCAAAGCACACGTATTGTGGTTTTATTTGGCGAATCTCATCAAAAATTTTGGGACATTGTAAAAGACGTACAACGCAAGAATGTTGCGAGTTATATATTTGAAGGTGTGGCGCTCAAAATAGATCTGTGTGCAGCTGGCCTGGGAACTGTACTTTTCTATGAAGATCAAGCTGTGATTCAACAATTACAAAAGAAAGTGCCATTAAGTGCAGAAGATTTTCCAGTGTGGTCGGAGCAAACGTCTGGCATGGCTCAATTCGCAGTATGGACTTCGATCGCAGATGCAGGTCTAGGCGCATGTTTACAGCACTATAATCCACACATTGATTATGCTGTTGCCGAACACTTTAATATTTCAAAACAATGGCTGCTACGTGCGCAGTTGGTCTTTGGTTCAATTGAAGGCCAAGCGCCTGAACGCTTAGAACCAGAAGATCAAGATCAGTTTAGAATTTATGAGTAATTTCTATGTTCTGTAAGTTGCTTTGATTTCTGCCGTACTAAAGACAGTGAAACCAAAATCTGAATGTAAGTGGGTTGTACGTATTTAGATGCTTGCAACTGATTGTTCTAGAAATAAGACACAATGTTGTAAATATAGTCATGCAACGGTTAAAAACTTCACCTATTATAAATCTCAATTTAGTAAGCTAATTGAAAATAAAAAGAGGTCTTGTAATGTCATTCTTGAATCAAATCGAACAACGTCGCACAATCTATTCTATTGGTAATAACGTTACTTTATCGCAAGATGAAATTGAGCAAACCATTAAAGATGCTGTACGTTTAAGTCCTTCATCATTTAACTCTCAAACGTCTCGTGTCGTTATTCTGTTTGGTGATGCACATCAAAAATTCTGGAATATCGTACGTGAAACGTTACGTAAAATTGTACCTGCAGATGCATTTGAAGGAACCAATGGCAAGATTAATAGTTTTGCAGCAGGTTTTGGTACAGCATTATTTTATGAAGATCAGGCTGTAGTAAAAGCTCTCCAAGAACAATTTGCACTTTATGCAGATAATTTCCCAGTATGGTCTGAACACTCAACAGCGATTGCTCAATTTGCTACTTGGACGGCTTTGGCTGAAAAAAATATCGGTGCATCATTGCAACATTACAATCCAATTGTTGATGCTGAAACAGCTGCGGCATTTGATGTGCCAGATCAATGGAAACTACGTGCACAACTTGTTTTCGGTTCGATTGAAGCACCTGCAGGTGAAAAAACCTTTATTGCAGATGAAGAACGATTCAAAACATTCAAGTAATGATGGTGTGATGAATTAAAAAGGATGCTTTGAGCATCCTTTTTTTATATGCAAAATTCTTTAATGAATATCAAAATAATGTCTTGAAACAAAATATACAGTGATTGTTAGATGTCATAAGATTGTCACATATGCATTGCATAGTGCATTCGAAACTAAATAATTGATAAAGAGTGATAATGATGACTTTAAGATTAACTGTTGCTGCTGCAGCGCTGATGTTAAGTAGTGCCGGATTTGCAGCTGTAACTTTGACTGTTCCGGAAGAAATTAAAATAGTTGCAGTTAATGATCAAGAAGTTACTGGTGGTTTATTTCGATCTACGGAGAAGTATAAGCTAGATGCAGGTGAAAACCTATTAACGGTACGTTATAGTGAATTTTTTCAACATGCTGATAATTCTCACGATATTTTAAAGTCAGGTGTGGCCGCTATTCGTACTCCAGCACTGATTGATGGTCAAGAGTATCGTTTGGGTCTAGTCAATGCACCAAAAGATTTTGATGCTGCGCAAAAATATAAAGACCAACCGATATTTGGTTTGTATGACAGATCTAATCAATTACTTGTGCAGCAAGCTGGGGCGAAGAAAGAACAAAAATCGATTTTCTCCAGTGGTGTTTTAGGTAATGCTGTAGATTTTACGAAGAAAGAAGCTGTACCAGAAAATCAACCGGCACCTGTTTATGCACAATCCTTAAATGTAAAACCAACAAACGTGGCAGCTCCTGTGGTCGCTCCAAAAAATATAGCTGTTCATCAAAATGGGGCAGATCAACAATTAATTCAGCTTTGGCAGAAGGCTAGTAAAGCTGAACGACAAAAATTTATGAGTTGGTTGGCTGAGCAAGCAAACTAAAGTCACTTTTGTAACTTCATTAGTTTTCTTAAAATCCGTGATATTCGAAAAGTCCGTTGAATTACGGGCTTTTTAGATTGAAGAATATAAAAATCACCAAGAATTATAAAATTCGTCTTTCATAAAGCAAAATATAAGGATATATTGATCTTTAAATAAGCAATAGATTGCTTTTAGTTTAAAAAATATACACTCAAGCAAAATATTATAGAAATTTCTATGATAGGGGCTTGTGTTTGTTTTGAAACTCTATAGAATACGCTGCATACCAACGCAGACAGCGATAAACGTAAGGTTTTTAGTTGTTTGATGTTGTTTTCTTATTTGCTGACGAAGTATTAAGAAAATCATTAAGAGATTGTGAAGAACAACTTGTGTGGATTTTTACTGATTGATTGATCGAAATTATTTTCATTGATTGATGGTAGAAATTACTCGAAGTTTATTTGAGCAAATTTTTGTCAGTAATTGATGAGCCAAGATTGGTACACTATATGTACTATTGATTTTAAACTGAAGAGTTTGATCATGGCTCAGATTGAACGCTGGCGGCAGGCTTAACACATGCAAGTCGAGCGGGAATAGGTAGCTTGCTACCGATTTCTAGCGGCGGACGGGTGAGTAATGCTTAGGAATCTGCCTATTAGTGGGGGACAACATTTCGAAAGGGATGCTAATACCGCATACGTCCTACGGGAGAAAGCAGGGGATCTTCGGACCTTGCGCTAATAGATGAGCCTAAGTCGGATTAGCTAGTTGGTGGGGTAAAGGCCTACCAAGGCGACGATCTGTAGCGGGTCTGAGAGGATGATCCGCCACACTGGGACTGAGACACGGCCCAGACTCCTACGGGAGGCAGCAGTGGGGAATATTGGACAATGGGGGGAACCCTGATCCAGCCATGCCGCGTGTGTGAAGAAGGCCTTTTGGTTGTAAAGCACTTTAAGCGAGGAGGAGGCTACTTTGGTTAATACCTAGAGATAGTGGACGTTACTCGCAGAATAAGCACCGGCTAACTCTGTGCCAGCAGCCGCGGTAATACAGAGGGTGCGAGCGTTAATCGGATTTACTGGGCGTAAAGCGTGCGTAGGCGGCTTTTTAAGTCGGATGTGAAATCCCCGAGCTTAACTTGGGAATTGCATTCGATACTGGGAAGCTAGAGTATGGGAGAGGATGGTAGAATTCCAGGTGTAGCGGTGAAATGCGTAGAGATCTGGAGGAATACCGATGGCGAAGGCAGCCATCTGGCCTAATACTGACGCTGAGGCACGAAAGCATGGGGAGCAAACAGGATTAGATACCCTGGTAGTCCATGCCGTAAACGATGTCTACTAGCCGTTGGGGCCTTTGAGGCTTTAGTGGCGCAGCTAACGCGATAAGTAGACCGCCTGGGGAGTACGGTCGCAAGACTAAAACTCAAATGAATTGACGGGGGCCCGCACAAGCGGTGGAGCATGTGGTTTAATTCGATGCAACGCGAAGAACCTTACCTGGTCTTGACATAGTAAGAACTTTCCAGAGATGGATTGGTGCCTTCGGGAACTTACATACAGGTGCTGCATGGCTGTCGTCAGCTCGTGTCGTGAGATGTTGGGTTAAGTCCCGCAACGAGCGCAACCCTTTTCCTTATTTGCCATCGGGTTAAGCCGGGAACTTTAAGGATACTGCCAGTGACAAACTGGAGGAAGGCGGGGACGACGTCAAGTCATCATGGCCCTTACGACCAGGGCTACACACGTGCTACAATGGTCGGTACAAAGGGTTGCTACTCCGCGAGGAGATGCTAATCTCAAAAAGCCGATCGTAGTCCGGATTGGAGTCTGCAACTCGACTCCATGAAGTCGGAATCGCTAGTAATCGCGGATCAGAATGCCGCGGTGAATACGTTCCCGGGCCTTGTACACACCGCCCGTCACACCATGGGAGTTTGTTGCACCAGAAGTAGGTAGTCTAACCGTAAGGAGGACGCTTACCACGGTGTGGCCGATGACTGGGGTGAAGTCGTAACAAGGTAGCCGTAGGGGAACCTGCGGCTGGATCACCTCCTTAACGAAAGATTGACGATTGGTAAGAATCCACAACAAGTTGTTCTTCATGACGATGTATCTGAGGGTCTGTAGCTCAGTTGGTTAGAGCACACGCTTGATAAGCGTGGGGTCACAAGTTCAAGTCTTGTCAGACCCACCACTACTGACAAAGTACGGAAAATCAGAACATTGACTTATTGATAAGCTGGGGACTTAGCTTAGTTGGTAGAGCGCCTGCTTTGCACGCAGGAGGTCAGGAGTTCGACTCTCCTAGTCTCCACCATACATTCCTTCGGAATGTATAAAGAACGAAGCTAAAATAAACAATCAAACGATTGTTAGCTTAGTCCTTAAGCGATCAAGTGTTTAGGTTATAGAGCTTAGCAACAAAGTGGCGTATGATTCGCTCCATTGTTATTAAGCTCTGTGATTTATCACAGTTTCCTGACCTGACGAAGGCTGGAAAAAATCATTAACAGAATATATTTGAGTTGAAATAATTTGTTCATACTCGTTTGATTTAACCTAACAAGCAATTGTGAAAGTTGAATGAAATGAGTTACTAGCGAAATTAACTGAATCAAGCGTTTTGGTATATGAATCTAATTGAAGCTGTACAGTGCTTAAGTGCACGGAACAACGAACTGTGAGAGAAGCCAGTTTACTGGTGGATCTTGTTGCTACACTGACTTGTAGGTGTAACGACTGTTTGGGGTTGTATAGTCAAGTAATTAAGTGCATGTGGTGGATGCCTTGGCAGTCAGAGGCGATGAAAGACGTAATAGCCTGCGATAAGCTCCGGGGAGGCGGCAAATATCCTGTGATCCGGAGATTTCTGAATGGGGAAACCCACCCGCTATAAGGCGGGTATCATAAACTGAATACATAGGTTTATGAGGCGAACGAGGGGAAGTGAAACATCTCAGTACCCTTAGGAAAAGAAATCAATTGAGATTCCCTCAGTAGCGGCGAGCGAACGGGGAAAAGCCCATTAAGTTATCTAAGCTTTAGTGGAACGCTCTGGGAAGTGCGACCATAGTAGGTGATAGTCCTGTACACGAAAGGGCTTAGATAATGATGTCGAGTAGGGCGAGGCACGTGAAACCTTGTCTGAATATGGGGGGACCATCCTCCAAGGCTAAATACTCCTGACTGACCGATAGTGAACCAGTACCGTGAGGGAAAGGCGAAAAGAACCCCTGTGAGGGGAGTGAAATAGATCCTGAAACCGCATGCATACAAGCAGTGGGAGCCAACTTGTTTGGTGACTGCGTACCTTTTGTATAATGGGTCAGCGACTTACATTCAGTAGCAAGGTTAACCGATTAGGGGAGCCGTAGAGAAATCGAGTCTTAATAGGGCGTTTAGTTGCTGGGTGTAGACCCGAAACCGGGTGATCTATCCATGAGCAGGTTGAAGGTTGGGTAACACTAACTGGAGGACCGAACCCACTGTCGTTGAAAAGCCAGGGGATGACTTGTGGATAGGGGTGAAAGGCTAATCAAACTCGGTGATAGCTGGTTCTCCCCGAAAGCTATTTAGGTAGCGCCTCGGACGAATACCATTGGGGGTAGAGCACTGTTTCGGCTAGGGGGTCATCCCGACTTACCAAACCGATGCAAACTCCGAATACCAATGAGTACTATCCGGGAGACAGACTGCGGGTGCTAACGTCCGTAGTCAAGAGGAAAACAATCCAGACCGCCAGCTAAGGCCCCAAAATTATAGTTAAGTGGGAAACGATGTGGGAAGGCATAGACAGCTAGGAGGTTGGCTTAGAAGCAGCCACCCTTTAAAGAAAGCGTAATAGCTCACTAGTCGAGTCGGCCTGCGCGGAAGATGTAACGGGGCTAAAACTATATGCCGAAGCTGCGGATTTACACATTAGTGTAAGTGGTAGGGGAGCGTTCTGTAAGCCGATGAAGGTGGATTGAGAAGTCTGCTGGAGGTATCAGAAGTGCGAATGCTGACGTGAGTAACGACAAAACGGGTGAAAAACCCGTTCGCTGAAAGACCAAGGGTTCCAGTCCAACGTTAATCGGGGCTGGGTGAGTCGACCCCTAAGGCGAGGCCGAGAGGCGTAGTCGATGGGAAATTGGTTAATATTCCAATACTTCAGTGTAATGCGATGAGAGGACGGAGAAGGTTAAGTCAGCCTGGCGTTGGTTGTCCAGGTGAAAGGAAGTAGGCATGTATCTTAGGCAAATCCGGGGTACTCTATGCTGAGATCTGACAGCAAGCTGTACTTGTACAGTGAAGTGGCTGATACCATACTTCCAGGAAAAGTCTCTAAGCTTCAGTTACACTGGAATCGTACCCGAAACCGACACAGGTGGTCAGGTCGAGTAGACCAAAGCGCTTGAGAGAACTCTGCTGAAGGAACTAGGCAAAATGGTACCGTAACTTCGGGAGAAGGTACGCTGCTTTTGGTGATGGAACTTGCTTCCTGAGCTGAGAGCAGCCACAGAAACCAGGCCCCTGCAACTGTTTATTAAAAACATAGCACTCTGCAAACACGAAAGTGGACGTATAGGGTGTGATGCCTGCCCGGTGCTGGAAGGTTAATTGATGGGGTTAGCGTAAGCGAAGCTCTTGATCGAAGCCCCAGTAAACGGCGGCCGTAACTATAACGGTCCTAAGGTAGCGAAATTCCTTGTCGGGTAAGTTCCGACCTGCACGAATGGCATAATGATGGGGGCGCTGTCTCCAGCAGAGGCTCAGTGAAATCGAAATCGCCGTGAAGATGCGGTGTACCCGCGGCTAGACGGAAAGACCCCGTGAACCTTTACTGCAGCTTGACATTGAACTTTGATCTTACTTGTGTAGGATAGGTGGGAGGCTTTGAAACCGAGACGCTAGTTTCGGTGGAGCCAATCTTGAAATACCACCCTGGTAATATTGAGGTTCTAACTCTGTCCCGTTATCCGGGACGAGGACCATGTCTGGTGGGTAGTTTGACTGGGGCGGTCTCCTCCTAAAGAGTAACGGAGGAGTACGAAGGTGCGCTCAGCGTGGTCGGAAATCACGCGTAGAGTATAAAGGCAAAAGCGCGCTTAACTGCGAGACCCACAAGTCGAGCAGGTACGAAAGTAGGTCTTAGTGATCCGGTGGTTCTGTATGGAAGGGCCATCGCTCAACGGATAAAAGGTACTCTGGGGATAACAGGCTGATACCGCCCAAGAGTTCATATCGACGGCGGTGTTTGGCACCTCGATGTCGGCTCATCTCATCCTGGGGCTGAAGCAGGTCCCAAGGGTATGGCTGTTCGCCATTTAAAGAGGTACGCGAGCTGGGTTTAGAACGTCGTGAGACAGTTCGGTCCCTATCTACCGTGGGCGCTGGAAATTTGAGAGGATCTGCTCCTAGTACGAGAGGACCAGAGTGGACGAACCTCTGGTGTACCGGTTGTGACGCCAGTCGCATCGCCGGGTAGCTATGTTCGGAAGGGATAACCGCTGAAAGCATCTAAGCGGGAAGCCTACCTCAAGATAAGATTTCCCTTGGACTTTATGTCCACTAAAGAGCCGTTGAAGACTACGACGTTGATAGGTTGGATGTGGAAGTGCGGTGACGCATGAAGCTGACCAATACTAATTGCTCGTGAGGCTTGACTATACAACACCCAAACAGTTGTATAAATAGCATCAATTGATTCACATATAATCAATCAAACTTGATTTAGTTGAAAAGCTAGATAAAATGAACACCTTAAATTAACTCAAGTACTTCTGTTAATAACTCATTTGGTAGAAAACTTAGCACGAAGAGCACTGCTCTGAGATTAGACTAAGCAAGTATCCATAACAGTTGTGCTGGCGACAATAGCAAGAGTGAACCACCTGATCCCTTCCCGAACTCAGAAGTGAAACCTCTTAGCGCTGATGGTAGTGTGGGGTTACCCATGTGAGAGTAAGTCATCGCCAGCTCATTATTCTAAACACCCCCTGCACTAGTCAGGGGGTGTTTTTTTATGTGCTGGGAAAAAGGGAAAGTTATCAAAATAGAAAAATAATAAGAGAAGCAAATTCAAAAAATAGGAAAACGAGAGATATTTAAAGAAAATAAAACTAAAATGCTCAATCCATCTATATCATTTTAAAATCTTTTGCTAATGAAAATGTGTAATAAATCAATATAATAAAATCGTTTGTTTCATTAATAATATATAGGGTATTTAAGATGTTTTTAAAAAAATTATTAACTATAGTTTTATTTGCATTTGTTTCTTTAAATACTACAGCTGGTGTGTATCAGGATAAACTAAGTGAATGTTTGGTAAATAAAATTTCAGCAGAAGAGAGTCAGAACTTAACGGCTTGGATTTATTTGGCATTTTCAGCACATCCAGAAATTTCTAAGTATAGTAAAGTGACGTCCGCTGAGATGCAAAAGATTGATAAAAATATGGCAAATTTATTTCAAGATTTATTTACTAAACGTTGTAATGCTGAAATCAAAGCTGTTACAGAAAATGAAGGAACAAATGCTTTGGGTAAAGCATTTGAACTATTGGGGAATCGTGCAGCTGAGAACCTGATGAAAAATCCAGTTGTTGAAAAACGTATTGCATCATTTGCACAATATTTTGATGAAGATAAAATGCGTGACTCGATGAAATAAATTGAATCGGACTAGGCGAATGTATTTGACAGTTGATATTCGCTTAGTTCATTACTCACTCTTTTTAAGGAATATAATAATTGCCCTAATAATACATTTTTTGATGTTAAGACAACTAATATCATGGGGTGTAGAGGATGAGAGATAGCTGTGAGTAATGCTTTACCATTTTCAGCATCTAATGTAATGGTTTGACAACCAATTAAATTAATCTCGTTAGTAAAAGCTTGAACCATTGCTAAGATCGAACTGCTTACAGCTGCAAGTTTTCCAGAATTTTCAATATTTTTCTTTTCTATAGATTTTAATTCAAAACCATCAGTTGAACATAACATCATATATTCAACACCGGACACATCAGAAATTAACTCTTTCATGAGTTTATGTGCATGTTCAATAAGCTGTAGTGGTGCTGAACGTGTTGTACGAATTGCTGTATTCATAATATCTTCATTAGATTGAAAGTTGAACTTCGGCTTTTGCAATAAGTGCTTCTAGAATAAAAAGAATGTCTTTTTTATTTCTAGCATCGATATAAAAAATCGGGTGATGTATCTGTTGTGAATCCTGCCATTCTTTATAAAGTTTGGTGGATTTATACTGCGTACTGTCTAAATGTGTAATCGCGATGATGATGTTTTCATTATTTTCAGAAAAAGAATTTAAATAATCATTCAGCTGCTGAATTGGATGGTCATGTGTATGATCAATCAAAATAATTGTACCAATCGCGCCGTTGCAAATGGTATTCCATATAAAGTTAAATCTTTCTTGGCCCGGCGTACCATATAAACCAAGTTTAGTACCATCGGCTAGAGTAAGTTCACCATAATCAATTCCAACGGTAGTCAACATTTTCTGATGCGCATTTTGATCCGTATTCAGCGCTTCTGTACTCAGTACAGGAATATCAGAAATACTTTGAATAGCAGTGGTTTTTCCGGCACCCATCGTTCCGGCAAATACGATTTTGTATTGCTGTAAAATCATAATGAAATTTTAGATTCCTAATTTTTTTCGAAGACTACGGAAAAAACTCTGTAGTGGATTTGAAGATTCTTGAGCTGTTTTTTGGCTATGATATACACTCGCCATGGCCGGTATCTCTTCTATGATTTGAGCTATGTGGCATGCAAATAAATAGCGATTGATAATGTTATGGCTCAAATGTATTTGTTCAGCGATATATTGAGTAGAACTACCTTCCATAAAAAAAGCGGATATTTTCAATAGTGATTGTCGCTCAGCACAATGTATAGGCTGTGGCCAATGCAAAAGTTTATAGTGGCTTGTGTAATTGGGGGGAGTATCATCTACGTAATCCCAAACAAATTGCCATAATCCATGCTGTAAATTTATTGATTCCAACCCATATTTAAAAGTGACAACTGTATTTGTATCTGCTGAAATGAGTGTGATTTCAGAATTTTGTGTGATTTGTATATTTTGTTCTATCCAAAACTCATTGCTTAAGTTATCAATGAGTGCGATTGGTTTTTGATCTAAAAGCAATAGTTGACGTTGATGTTTATTTAAATCTTTAAAAGCCTGTGAGATCTGGAGTGCATTTAATTTAGGTTTTGTGTCTTGAACAACAATAGGATTGGACACATTTACAGGATTAATGTCTCGGAACCTTAACGCAACTGAATGCTCTAACCAATGCTCAAATTGATTGGTATTTGTTAGGGGTAAAAACAGGGTATCGTGTTCGATTTGATTTGCTTTCAATTCATTTTTTTTAAGTTTAAGTATGATTAAAGCTTCGTGCCTTATTTTATTTATATTCGGCAGGTCGATAAAGTCATCATTGATTAATAGGACTTGGAGTTTCGAATCTGCAATGTTTGTCCAATGAATAGTAAAAGTTTCAGATAGCTTATTTGAAATAATAGATTTAATGTCATTGATAACATTTAGATTTAAGCCAAAGATAGAAATATATAATGTGCTATTCACGAAATGGTCCAGAAAAACTGGGTTATTTCTTGTGAAATAACCCAACTTTAAATTAAGAAAAATCTAATTCTTTTTCGAAATGTTTAAGTTCATGGCGAGCCATAGCAAGGTTTGATTTACTACGGTCTAAGACGAGGTAAAGAAATAATGCTTCATTTGAGTCGAGTGGGCGGATTAAGTGATATTGTTTACCCAGAGTAATTAGAATGTCTTCAATAGAGTCATTTAAATTCAACGCTTTGGCAACTTTACGCTTTGAGCGTACAACTTCAGTATTACCAGCAGCAGCTAATTCTAAATCGATGTCGTTATTGCCTTGTGTTGCCATAGCAAGGCCACTTTCGCTGTCAACCAAAGCTGCAGCAATAAAACCGTCAATGTCTGTTAAAGCGTTTAAAGATAATTTGGCCATTATTAACCCCAATAAATTATATGTTAATCAGTAATATAGTTTTACTGACCTATATGATATTAGCTAAAAATAATGAATAAACAATGCTAAAAAAATCAGCTGGTTGATTATTGTTAATAATAAATAAAGTAAAAATGGTTTTTAAACGATTCTTGGCTGCTAATAGTTGTAGGATTCTGTAGAATATTTAAACCTTTTATAGAATTGTTGTATATGAAATTCAATTAAGGTTGTTGTTTTATAAGAGTTTTTTTATTAATAGATTTAATATATTATTTCATTAATTTAATATACAAAAACGATTGTATAAGATTAAATAAGTATTAAATATCTGTGCTGTTTGTTTGTTTATTGCTCATTAAAATACATTATATAATATTATTCCAAAATCTATATTTGTGATATAAGTCTATTAAATTCAAATATTTGTGATATATGTTAAAAGTTCAATCCTAGGTCAATAGGATTGAACTGTACTTTATTACAATGCACTTTTTAAATTATTTCGATGTTGTTTCACTTGTTTTGCATAACGTTTGCCTTGTTTTTTCATTTTTCGATTGGTGTTATAAGCGGTAGGTCCGACATTATAGTAGGCTAAAGCTTTTGGCATGCTGCCAGCGGCATTTTTATATTTAGTTAAAATAAATGACCCACAATTAATATTGGTTAATTCGTCATATAAATCCCCAGGGCATGTTGCTTGCCAATAACGTGGCATCACCTGAGTTAAACCGACTGCACCTGTAGGTGAACTGACATAAGGGCGAAAAGTTGATTCTTGGCGAATAACAGCAGCCAGTAGTAAAGGATCTAAGTTGTATTGATCAGCAGTTTGCACAATGTAGGGTGACACTCGATTTGCAGTTTCAGGATTGACTGAATAGGCCTTTTGGATCCCTGATGAAAGTTTAACGGCACGTTTTTCTACAGAGCCACCACCGAGTGATGAACATCCAGAAATCAGGGTTAAAGATATAATAACAGTTGAAAATTTTAAGCTGTGAGCGCTTAGGAGCGACGAAAGATGAGTTGAAAGGCGAGTTTTATTCAGTACATTCTGCATTTATATTCACTTTAAAATAATCATGGCTAAGTGTAATTACTAAAGCGATATTATGAACTGGAGACTTAGAGGTCAATATTTTCTTAAGATGCTCTGTACAGTGAAATTGTAAGAATTGATGGAAATGTACTCAAATTACATAATTATTTAAGTGAAGAGAGAAAAACAGACAGCATTACTTGTGTCAGTATTTCTCTCTTGACATGGTACTTATTAAGATTGTGGGGACATTCAAATCCCGAGAACTTTAGTTATAAAAAACTAGAATATCCACTCATGAAATATCCCTATTTGAAAAAGCTATAACTTTTTTCAGAGGTATGAATGGAATCTAAGTATAATTTAAAGTGTTTTAAGCATCCAAATTTCGCATGCTTGGCTATGACCTGTATTGCCCTTGGGAGCTTGTAAGTGTTGAAATCCTACTTTTTCATAGAGTTTTACCGCTTGTCCAAGTGTATGTGTAGTTTCTAAATAACACGCTTTAAAATTATGATCTTTGGCGAATTGAAAACAAAGTTCTAAAATATCTTTGGCTAAGCCATGACCACGTAATTCAGGCATAAAATACATTTTTTGGATTTCTAAAATGCTTGAATCTCCAGCTAAAGGAGAAAGGCCGCCACCACCTAAAATTGTACCGTGTTGATTTTCAATAACCCAATATTGTGCATTTGCTTGCGCATAGACGTGATATAAATCATCTAATATTGGATCTGCAACGGCAAATCCTGATTCAGGTGCTAATCCAAATTCTTTGGAAACTGTGCGAATGACATTGGCAATGCTTGCATTGTCTTCAAGTTGAAGTGGTCGGATCTGAAACATAATCATCGAAAAACAAAAAGATGGATTGTTTATAGACTGATCCTATATAAAAATCCATCTTTAAGTTTCAAATTGCTCAAGCAAAGTAATTATTTTAATTCGCTTGAACTTTTACCCAGTTCACGTCGTGCAACGATTAATTGTTGAATTTGCTGTGTTCCTTCAAATATATCAAGGATTTTTGAATCACGTGCCCATTTTTCCAATAATTCATCTTCGTTATAACCAACTGCAGCTGCGAGCTCTACACATTTTAATGTGATTTCATTACCTACACGGCCTGCTTTTGCTTTAGCGATGGATGCTTCACGTGAGTTAGGTTTTTTGTTGTCGGCCATCCATGCGGCTTTGAGCATGAGTAGACGTGCTGCTTCCCAGTCTGCTTCCATACGGTAGATTTGTGCAGCAATATTCGAGCTTTGTAAGATGGGTGTTGAATACTGCTCATCTAGTTCATCTTTAAAGATTTCTTTAATTCGCTCTAAAGATGCCTTTGCACAGCCAATAGCCATCGCAGCAACGAGTGGGCGAGTATTATCAAAAGTTTCCATTACCCCAGCAAAACCCTTTGCTACATCAATTTCAGCATTGCCTAATAAGTTTGCAGCAGGGACACGACAATCAACAAAACTAATAGCAGCCGTATCAGAAGCTTTAATACCCAATTTATGTTCTAGGCGTTCTACAGTCATGCCTGGTGTACCTTTTTCAACAATAAAGGATTTAATCGCTGCTCGACCTAATTTTTTATCTAGGGTTGCCCAAACCACCACGGAATCAGCACGTTCACCCGAGGTGACAAAGATTTTTTCACCATTGAGGATGTATTCATCACCATCTTTCGTCGCTGTTGTCCGAATTGCTGCTGAATCAGAGCCGCAATTCGGTTCTGTAATGGCCATAGCGGCCCAAGTTCCTTTTAAGCGTTCTAGTTGTTCATCATTAGCTACTGCTGCAATAGCTGAGTTGCCAAGCCCTTGGCGAGGCATACTGAGCAACAGGCCTGTATCTCCATAGCACATCTCGATGATACTGAGTGCAGTCGACATATTGACACCGTTTTTATTTCCCGTGTCTGTGTCGCCACGTTTATTGACGGCAGCACCTGCATTCATGCCATCACCGCCATCATTCATACCGTCGACGAGGGAAGACAACATGTCTAACTCTTTAGGATAGGCATGTTCGGCTTTGTCATATTTACGTGAAATAGGACGTAGAACATTTAAAGCGACTTCATGGGCTTGGTCGATCAGCAATTTAAATTTTTTCGGATTTTGTAAGTTCATGGACATTTCCTTGTTTTTATTTTGCTGAATTAAGTATGTAAGCCAGATTGAAGAATCGCTGTGGCACGTAAGTCTCGATACCAACGTTCTACGGGATGTTCTTTGGTAAAGCCATGACCACCTAATATTTGCACGCCATCTGTCCCAATTTTCATTGACTTTTCAGCACATAATACGCGGGCTAAATAGGCTTCACGATGAAAGGGCTTGCCAGCTTCGGCTAGACTTGCTGCATTGAGGATGAGCATATGCATGGCATCAATTTCGATTGCCATATCTGCAATCATAAATGCCACACTTTGACGATGTGAAATTGGCTCCCCAAAAGCTGTACGTTCGTTTGCATATTGAATGCAATACTTTTTCACTGCAGTTGCGGTACCAACAGCCATTGCACACCACATTAAATTGCCAAGATCGATAAATGATGTGTAGTTGAAATCTTGATCGCCTAAGCGTTGGGCAGGGGTCTGATCAAATTTTAACGTTACCGTTTCAGTGGCTTTCAAACCCATAGCAGGTGTTTTTTTTGCGTTAATGCTCTGGTCACATTGCACAATAAAAACTTCAGGCTGCCCATTCAGCATGGCACTCACCAAGAGCACATCTGCCTGTTCACCTAAAAGGACTAAGGTTTTCTCCCCACTGATTTTATACTGCTGGCCATCAGCAATCGCGTGAGTTTTAAGTTGATAGGGATTAAATGCCGCTGTTGCCTCTTGAACCGCAAAGCTTGCACGTAGGGCTGAATCATCTGCAAATGCCGCTAAGTAGGTTGCTTGAACAGATTCGGAACCCCATTGGGTGATGGCGTTGATACAGCTAAATGTCGACAGTAAACCTGCTGTTAAACTAAAGTCACCTTCAGCCAATTGTTCAGCAATTAAGATATTGCTAATGATATTTTTTTCTGCCGCGACGCCACCCAAATCTTCAGGTAAGGCATAATAATTTAGACCTAGATCTTGGATATGTTGCCATAACGCTTCAGGAAATCTTTCCTCTTGATCGGCTTGATGAGCAAGTGGATACAAGACTTCTGTGGCAAACTGCTGCATCGCATCAGCAGTCATTTGCTGTTCTTCAGTCAGGTTTAAATCAAATAATGATTTTTGTTGATTTGGCAAACGTTGCTTTTGCACACCTTTGTTGGTCTGAAATGCTTTTTGTGTCTGGCTCAGGGTTTTAAAACCAGCTTTTGAGCTTTGATACAAAGATTTTTCAACAAATTTGCGTAGTTTAAACTGATCGAGTACATCACTTCCGGCAATTTTAGTTAAAAGTGAGAGCCCAAATCCTTGAGCCTTGTTTACCATATTGGTCATTGTTGTTTTCCATTTGCGTTGTTCTTATTTAATGCTGACATGCCAAAGATAGAAAAACCATGTCATAAATGACATGCATGATTGTCAAAGATAAACGGCGAGGTTAGGTGGGATTCGATAGATAAATGATTAATTAAGAATAGAAAAGTAAAAAGGCTTAAAAGTATTGTTATTTTAAAATTGACTTGGCTGACATTTGAGTCAGCCAAGTTTTAAGGTCTGTATTGAATGATTATTGATATTTTTGAATCATACGACGAACATTGGTTTTTGCTTCAATGACGGTCATAAAGGTATATGCACCGATAAATTTACGGCTAATAAACATAAACTCTTTAGGTGGAACTGAGAAATAGCGAGATGCCATCGATTTTGACGCTTGTTGCATCACACGGCTATGTAATTGGCTTTTTTTCCAGTCATAGCGTTGTTGTTCGTCCATAACACCAGCAGGGATGTTTGGGTTATTTTCAGTGCTACTAAATGCCTCTGTCGCTAACAAAAAGACTTTAGCCATATCAGGTTTAATACTTTGTGGAATACCATCAAAGAACTCATAACCTGTCATCGCTTTGACCATTTGCTCAGAGCTGTGATGGTAACCCGCGGTAATCAAATTACGCGCAACGCCTAATAGATGCTCATCGAACTGACGGATCGCACCAAAGTCGAGGAGAACAATTTTATCTGGCACATCCGCACCATTGCCCAAACGCACCAAATAGTTTCCGAAGTTAGGGTCGGTTTGCATTTCACCCCATTCAAAAATTTCGCGTACGGCAATTTCAAGTGATGCTTCACCTAAGGCGTTACGGCGCTCTTGAGGAAGTGACAGCATTACTGGGCTGTTAATCGGCACACCACGTTCAAAAGTCATACACAGTACTTGAGGTGTTGAATAACTTTCAATGATTTGCGGCACGATATAGCGTGGGTCTTCTTTTAAGCGTGCAGCAAAACGGCGAGTGGTATCTGCTTCGATTTTATAATTTACTTCACGATGCATCATTTCACGAACTTCATCAAACCACTGATCAAATTCACGGGTTTGAGGCACCATTCGTGTCAGTTTGAGCATGTTTTTGAATAGATTCATATCCGAATCGATTGCATCTGCCACACCCGGATACTGGATTTTTAAAACCAGTTCTAAACCATCAGATTTGCGTTTTGCACGGTGAACCTGTGCCAGAGATGCTGTGCCAAGTGGCTCATGATCAATCACGAGATCATCAAGCTTTGAGCCAAGTTGATTTTGTAATTGAACTTTGATGGCAGGCCATGCCAATGCAACTGTTTGATTGTTCAGCGTGTTGAGGGCTTGGGTGATTTCTTCAGGCAGAAAATGTTCACCATACAACGCCATCATTTGCCCAATTTTTACAATCGAACCTTTTAATTTACCAATTTCTGCGACGAGATATTCGGCCTGATCTTTCATGGCTTTTTTACGCTTTTTCTCTTTTTCTTCTTCACTCGAAAAAATAGAAGTGGCGTTTGATGCTGCCCAACGAGTTCCCGCAAGTAGCGATGCCTTTGCGATAGATAAGCGTCGATCCATAGAAGACGTTTTCAAGTGTTTGAGCTTATCGTTCTGATCTGACATGTAAATTAAATCCTTTAATCAGCAATTCGCAGAAAAATACATTGTAGCTAATTTTAACGTTTCTTAACGTATTAAAATAGTTCAACTTACTGAATATGCAGTAAGCATTTGCAAACTTAAGCAAGATGCCGCGTAGACAGGCACATTGGAAAAGAAAACTATAAACGATATTTGATTTTTACCGTATCGTTTTGCATCAATGCCGCTTTATGTTCTTCAATATGTTGATGAATAAGGTGTTGGACAGATTCGTCTTTAAATCCGGCAGCATAACCTTTGACAATAATAATGCTCGGTAAGCTAAAAAATAGGGTGCGTGCGTTTTCTAGACTCGCATTTGGGAAAACTTGATGTTCGATCAATAGTTGCTGAAAAAATGCCTTTTCAGTTTGCACATTTAAAGACTGAGTGTCTTCCCAATAGCTCTGACGCATAGCCATGAGGTTATTGTGCTTATAGCTCATTGGAGCTCCGCATTTA
Source organism: Acinetobacter sp. YH12138 (assembly GCF_015218525.1). Lineage (NCBI taxonomy): Bacteria > Pseudomonadati > Pseudomonadota > Gammaproteobacteria > Moraxellales > Moraxellaceae > Acinetobacter > Acinetobacter sp. YH12138. The sequence continues at coordinate 1,472,100 of NZ_CP048670.1, forward strand.
AAATTTAACTGTTTGTATGGGGATGATTTTAAGAAATTAAAGCTTAGGATCAAGTACAAATTGCTAAACAATTGAGCTTGAATTGGTTTTTATTCGTAATTTTCATCTAATTAGATTTTATAGAATGCTGAAGAAAGGCATAAAGTACACATTTCATTTCAGCGAATGTATCAGACCTCATATATACGGTTATGAAATGCTTTCAAGCGGTGAATAATGCCGTATTTTTATTATAAATAGCATTAAAACAAGGTATCATAGGGCGTTTAAAAAATTATGAACTGGAGACGCCTTAAGTGGATCGACCGACTATTAGCCCTGAACATTTACAGGAAGCAGCTGAAAACCTATCTACAATTCGTGATTATATCCGCTTTGGGGTAACAGCTTTACGTCAATATGATGCCCACTTAGGACAAGGTACAGAAGACTATTTTGCTGAAAGCTCAGCATTGGTTTTACAAACGTTATCTCTAGATTGGAATGCAGATGCGGAAATCTTAGATGCGAAATTATTGCCAAGTGAAGTTGCAGAATTTTTAGCATTGTTAGAACGTCGTATTAATGAAAAAGTGCCGACGTCTTATTTACTAAACTTGTCATATTTCTTTGGTAAGCCATTTTATGTCGATGAACGTGTACTGATTCCACGTTCTCCAATTGCAGAATTGATTGAAAACCGTTTTGCGCCGTATTGCTTAGGTGAAAATGGCGAAATGGGTGCTGCGGTTAATAATCTACCTGAAAATGCCAATCCAAAAACTCCTCAGCGCATTTTAGATATGTGTACGGGTTCGGGTTGTATCGCGATTGCTTTAGCTTATGCATTCCCAGACGCTGAAGTTGATGCAACAGATTTGTCTAAAGATGCACTTGAAGTGGCGCAAATTAACTGTGAACACCACAATAAACAATATCAAGTGGCTTTACTTGAGTCTGATTTATTCGCCAAAATTCCAGCGGAAAATCAATATGATTTGATCGTGTCGAATCCACCATATGTGGATGCTGAAGACATGGCAGATTTACCAGAAGAATTCCACCATGAACCTGAAATGGCGCTTGCTGCGGGTCAAGATGGTTTGGATCTTGTCCGTAAAATGTTGGCACAAGCTGCAGATTACCTGACTGAAGATGGCTTAATTGTGATCGAAGTGGGTAACTCAGAATGGGCAATGCGTCAAAACTTCAATACCGTTGATTTTTACTGGTTACAGTTCCAAAAAGGCGGTACAGGTATCTTTGCATTGACTGCTGCTCAATGCCGCGAATACCGAGATTTATTTATTCAATCTGTTCAAGCATAAGGAGTCGTTTGACATGGCAGGTAATAGTATAGGGCAACTCTTCCGTGTAACGACTTGTGGTGAATCTCATGGCGTTGGTTTGATGGCCATTGTGGATGGGGTTCCACCGGGTATTGAACTGACTGAAGCCGATTTGCAAAAGGATCTGGATCGTCGTAAGCCGGGCACATCTAAGTTTGCGACTCAGCGTAAAGAACCCGATGAAGTTGAAATTATTTCAGGCGTATTTGAAGGCAAAACAACCGGTACATCGATTGGTCTATTGATCCGTAACACAGATCAAAAATCAAAAGATTATGGCAACATCGCGCAAACCTTCCGTCCGGGTCATGCAGACTATACTTATACACATAAGTATGGTTTCCGTGATTATCGTGGTGGTGGTCGCTCGAGTGCTCGTGAAACTGCGATGCGTGTTGCTGCGGGTGCGATTGCTAAAAAATTCTTGTTTGAGAAATTTGGCATCGAAATTCGTGGTCATGTAACCCAAATTGGTACCGAAAAAGCAGAGAAATTGGACTGGAATGAAGTTCCGAATAACCCATTTTTCTGTGGTGATGCAGATGCCGTCCCACGTTTCGAAGCTCTCGTAACGTCACTTCGTGAACAAGGAACGAGCTGTGGCGCCAAACTGGAAATTATTGCGACGCAAGTACCAGTCGGTTGGGGCGAGCCTGTATTTGATCGTTTAGATGCAGATATTGCACATGCTATGATGTCCATCAATGCTGTAAAAGGTGTGGAAATTGGTGATGGCTTTGGCGTTGCTGAGCAGTTTGGTCATGAAACCCGTGATGAGTTAACAACGGATGGTTTCTTGGCAAACCATGCAGGCGGCATTTTGGGCGGTATTTCGAGTGGTCAAGACATTCGTGTTGCTATTGCCTTGAAACCAACAGCTTCCATTACTACGCCGGGTAAAACCATTACGATTAATCGTGAAGATACTGATGTACTGACCAAAGGCCGCCATGATCCTTGTGTCGGTGTTCGCGCGACACCAATTGCAGAGGCGATGTTGGCAATTGTGCTCATGGATCACTTCATGCGTAACCGTGCACAAAATGCGGATGTTGTCGCTCCATTTGCTCCAATTGAACCCAAGTGAGGAAACAAAGCGCTGCTTTGTTTCGAACGCGGTTGGTGAGTAGCGTTAGCGAGTCACAGTGGATAAATAACAAAGCACTGCTTTTTGTTCCGATGCGGTTGGTGAATAGCGCTAGCAAGCTACACTGATGAGCAAATTGCATAAAAAAACCAGACAATTGTCTGGTTTTTTTATTTCAGTAAAATAGGCCTATGAAAATAAATAGATAAAAAATATGAATATGAGACATGCTTTACTTGATGATATTCAGCAGCTCGAAAGCTTAATGAATACAGCCTATCGAGAGAATCATCCCAAGAGCTGGACCACGGAACATCATATTGTTCGAGGAAATCGAATAAATGTCTCTCAACTCAGTCAACTCTTACAAAAAAAAGGATTTTCATCTATATGTGATGGAATCGGTACACGCGCAGATCATGGGGTGTATTGGTATTCAAATAAAGGGGGGAGCTGTGAAATTGGTCATTTTGCAATTCATCCAGATAAGCAAGCTCAGGGCTTTGGAAAAAAATTATTGCAATTTGCAGAACAGCAAGCGATGTTGATGGAACCCAATGTTGAAGAATTTGTCATGTATGTGATTGATCGGCGTTTAGAATTAATAAAATATTATCAACGACGTGGCTATAACATAACAGATGAAAATCAAGCCTATCCTCTTCATCTAGAGGTGGGTCAACCGATATATGAACTGACAATTAAACAATTAATTAAACGAATAAAATAAAGATCATGTGATGTATTTGATCAATTTATAAAGCGAGATGAATAAAAAATCCCAAAAGAAAACATACACTAACTTTTGGTATTTTTATTTTAGACTATTTGAGCTTAAGAATAAGCACGTAAAAATAGTCGATAGGCATCTGAAGATTTTTGGTTTTTTAACATATAGTGTGCGATTTCACCTTGGTTGGTATTCATTATCACAGCAATATTTTTTGCGTCCCGAAATTGTTTAAGCACAGCATCTGGGATCATCACGGTATTAGAAGAATCAATCACATTTGAATTATCTAAGCGACGATAATTTGTTTGACCAATTGCAGGATAAGACAAAACTTTGCCGTCAATCACAAAAGATATTTCACTCATATCAAGCTGCTGTTGATCATAAGAATGCAGTGAAAGTGCATACTCACCTTTGTTTTTTTGCCAATCAATTGCAAGTTCAGGACATTTTTGCCCAGCTTCACATAGTAACTGACCCCGAGTAATGGTTCGTTGGATCACTTTGCTGTTTTCAACGGTATTCACACCATTTAGCTTCAAGGTTCTTGTTTCAGGTTTATTTTTAGGTACGGTAATACAACCTGTGAGTAGTAGGAGTGTAAATCCTAGAACTAAATAATTTTTCATGCGTATTTCCATGTTAGTGTTATTTTTATGAGCAATATTTATTTTGGCGCATATTCACACAGAAAAACAAAAAAGTAAAATACATCACACTTTTCTAGTTTTGTTTGAGCACTGCTTTGATATAAGTGTTCGATATTCAGATAAAAAATATTTTTTAGTGATCTTTATTGCACTTCATAGAAATTTAGATATCTTAAGCAAAATCTGTGATTTCGCGCTATCAATCTGCTCGGGATTGGTTTGTCGAGATAATTGTTCACGTGGTTTTTCACCTAAAAAATATTTGATCCGTTCAGCATTTGCACCTGATGGATGGGGAAATCCAGCTAGAATCTGTTGATCATTTAAATAGCCTAAGTTACATACATAATTTAAAACCTCATCTACACCTTTGCCTAGCGGGATGTAAATTGCGTTAGGAAGCTGTTGAACCATAGAAATAAAATAATCATCAATATGTTGTTTTAATAATTCATTTTTCAACATTGCGGGCGTTGAACCAGCATAATTTTTTCCATTGACCAAAATGCATTGCTGTAAAACCGAGCACATTTGCACCATATCTTGATGATTGCTAAATAGCTCAGCAGTGGTCTGTATGCCTAATTGAATTTGTAATCCAATATGATCTAGCAGTTGAGTTAAATTTTTACGAATAGGGCCGCTAAAAGCACCACTATTTTTTGCAAGTTTAAGAATGTTTTCCTCAGATAATTGCTGCTCTAAGCCGTCCTTCGCTGCGATTAATGAATTACGCCATTGTTGTTGGCCTGGGCAGATGCCGACGATGACCACTTTTGCATCATGGTTTATGGCCTCGAATGGTGCATAAAAACTTTGAACAGGTCCCAGAGTCTTAAGAAGGAGTAAATCACTTTGGGTTAATTCTTCAATAGAATGTGTTTTGATCACAGATGCGTAGCGAGAGAAAAGTGTTGAATCCGACATAAAACTTCAATCTTTCTAGTTATAAATTTCATTTAATATTTTAAACCTTTATTTTAAAGATTAAGTATTTAGGTTTAGAAAAAATGATTTTAAATTTATAACCTAACAACTTAAGTCGATATAAAAATAATATTTAACAATATTGACCCAAATAGGACTTGAGATTTGGTACAAATATTGCTCATATCTAACTAAGGCAATACCAAGATGAATGCCGAATAAAAACGAATGGATGATTGCAGGAGAGAAGCACATATTGTGCTCGCCGAAGGAGCAAGTTCCCCCAGGAAACTCTCAGGCAAAAGGACTGTAATCATATAAAAAATCTGGAGAGAAGTAGGCTAGACCTACTCACCGAAGGGGAAGGTTCACATTGCTTCGCAAGGAACCAAAGCTCTCAGGTACCAATGACAGATGGGGCGAGCATAGGAAATATAATTTCCAAGGAGCCTATATGTGTCATATTGTTGTGATTGGTGCAGGTATTACTGGGGTAACGACAGCTTACGAACTCGGATTACTCGGTTATCATGTCACTGTGGTTGATAAACATCTTTATCCTGCGATGGAAACGTCGTTTGCCAATGGTGGTCAATTATCAGCGTGTAATGCTGAAGTCTGGAACCAAAAAGCAACGGTGGTGAAAGGCATCAAATGGATGTCACAAAAAACCGCGCCATTATTATTAAATCCTAGTTTTAATCTACACAAATATTCATGGCTCTTTGAGTTTATGGGACATATTAAAGATTATCGTGAAAATACTCACGAGACCGTTCGTCTCGCCTTGATGGCACGTCAGCGTTTATTTGAAATAGCTGAGCATGAAAACTTACAGTTTGATTTAGAAAAACGCGGCATTTTACATTTCTTTCATAATCAACATGATTATGAGGTGGCGACTCAAGTTAATAATATGCTCTGTGAGGGTGGTTTAGAGCGTCATCCTGTGACATTAGCTGAAATCCGTGATATTGAGCCTAGTCTGACAGGTGAATACTATGGTGGTTTTTATTGTCCGGGGGATGCCACGGGCGACATCCATAAATTTACGACGCAGCTTGCCAAAGCAACAGAACGCTTTGATGTGAAATATATGTGGGGCTTTGAGGTGACTGACTTTGAACATCATGCAAAAGGTGTCAATGTTCAGTTAAAAGCCAGTGATGAAAATATGGAACATCCCGATGCTGATACCATACTTGAAGCAGATGCTGTGGTGGTCTGTGGTGGCGTAGGTAGTTATGAACTTGCACATAAACTCGGTGATCGCGTAAATGTCTATCCAGTCAAAGGATATTCAATCACTATTAATTTAAATGATGAACAAAGTCAGGCCAATGCGCCTTGGGTGAGTCTGTTGGATGAAAGTGCCAAAATTGTGACTTCACGCTTAGGTGCAAATCGACTACGTGTTGCAGGCACGGCAGAGTTTAATGGCTATAACCGAGACATTCGTGCAGATCGAATTCAGCCCTTAATTGATTGGTCAAATCGTAACTTTAATCTATCAACAGAACATGTGGTGCCATGGGCGGGTTTACGACCAATGATGCCTAATATGATGCCTGTGGTGCATGCAGGTAAGCGTGATCATATATTCTATAATACTGGGCATGGTCATCTTGGATGGACCTTATCTGCGGCAACAGCTGCAATGATTAGCCAGCAAGTGCAGCAAACACATCCGATTTAACTGACATATTGTAGACATCAAAAAAGCCTCAATGTTGAGGCTTTTTTGATGTTTCTAAGTCATTCGAATTTGATCTTAATCATATAAGCGATAAATCCCTGCAAAACGTTCACAGCCTTTTTGTTCAGTTTTTACTGAGAGTAAGGCTTTACTGTAATTGAACTGATATTTGCAGTCGTGTTCATTATCGGTGATTTGATTTTTTTGTTCGGGTGTTGTGTAAGCTAAAAATGGAATGGTTTGTGTTTCAACTCGATTGTTCGGATTACGATAGGCAATGCCTTCTATTTTGATGCTGTCTTTGCCCAGTTGATGTACCTTTAAATGTACAGGTGATGTCGCAAAATGACCATTTTCAAATTTCAGATAATGCTGCGTTAAACTTTGGTTCATCGAGGTATAAATATTCAAATCTTCATGGCGAAGTTCAAACTGTTGTTTAAAACACTCCAAGTTTTTGCATTGCTGAACTCGGCTATACCATAATTTTTGCGTATCTATCAGTAAGCGTATTGGGGCATCGGTAATCAACTGCGCTGTTAAAAAAAGCCCATCTAGCTTTTCACGCTGTTCTTTAAAACGGTCAGAACAATAATTTTTTTTTGCCTGAGTATTGGCATGATCGCAGTTAATTTTTTCTGCATGCGTAAACGTCGCTAGGCCAGAACCTATTAGCAGAACCAGTCCGAATTTTTTGATGATATTTATTTCAGTTTTCAACAGCATGATCGCTTATACTTTCACTATGTTGCGCTTGCCCACACTATAGCGAAATAGAAAGCGTGAATACAAGATTTCAATCATTATTTTCTCAAGGAACTCAAGCATGATAGCTCAAATTCGTATCGGTCAGGGCATGGATGTACATGCATTTGAAGAAGGTGACTTTGTAACGCTTGCTGGTGTTCAAATTCCACATACACATGGACTCAAAGCACATTCAGATGGTGATGTGGTATTGCATGCGCTTTGTGATGCATTATTAGGAGCTTTGGCACTTGGAGATATTGGTCAGCATTTTCCAGATACAGATCCAAAATTTAAAGGTGCCGATAGTCGAGTACTTTTAAAACACGTCTACCAAATGATTTTAGATCGTGGATATGTACTTAATAATGCTGATATTACCGTGGCTTGTGAGCGTCCTAAACTAGCAAAACATAATTTAGAAATGCGTCAAAGTATCGCAGATGTTATGGATGTTGAAGTTACACAAATTAGCATCAAAGCGACCACCACCGAAAAATTAGGGTTTACCGGTCGCCAAGAAGGTATTCTTTCTACAGCAACTGTACTGATTTCTCACGCAAAATGATCTGGATGGATCAGTGCATGTTGTAAATCTTGAGTTGCCTTACGGCCTTGAAGTTGTAAGGCAACCGCATGGATTAAACCTGTCCATGTTTCATTGGGTTCCCAAATTTGATGCATCAAATCTTGAGCCTTTGGCATATCAACATCCATATAGTATTGACGATATAAATACATCAAACTGCTGACACGGAAGTTTTTCGCACAGTGAAGCCAAACCGTTTGACCTTGAACCAAATGGTCAATCATATCGAGTACTAGAAGGCATTGATCATCTGAAGGGGTATCCCAAGAGATCGGAACTTGGATATAGTTCAGGCCTAGATCTAGGCAAATGCGGTCTTCATGCTCGATATGATTGGATGCATTGGTCAGTGCTAAATTGATAACCGTTGAAACACCATATTCTTTGATCGTTTGAAGCTCAGAAGGAGATGGTTGACCGGACGTTAATAAATGTTCATGTATATATTGGAAGTTTTCAATGTGACTTAACGCATTTTCGATTTCATTCATCTGACAAATAATCCTTCAAAGTAAAACGCCATCTCGAAGATGGCGTTTTTCATTCACTTAGCGTGTCGGTAACACGTCTTTAAGTGCTTCATGCATCTCTAACAAGACTTTTTCAGTCGTATCCCAATCGATACAGCCATCAGTCACTGATTTACCATATTCGAGGTCACATAAGTTGGCAGGAATATCCTGACGACCACCTTTTAAGTGACTTTCTACCATAATACCCACGATTGACTTGTTTCCGTCAAGGATTTGTTCAGTAATATTTTTGAGAACAAGGGGTTGTAGGTACGGGTCTTTGTTTGAGTTTGCATGACTGGTATCAATCATGATTTTGCCACTAACTTTTGCTTTGGCTAATGCCGCTTCGGCATCTGCAACAGAACCTGCGTCGTAGTTTGGTTTACCGTTACCGCCACGAAGTACAACGTGTGCATATGGGTTACCACTGGTACGAATAACTGAAACTTGACCTTGGTCGCTTAAGCCCAAGAAGCTATGACCATGTTTAACAGATTGCATAGCATTGGTCGCAACGGTTAAACCGCCATCTGTACCATTTTTAAAGCCGACTGGTGAAGAAAGCCCAGAAGACATTTCACGATGTGTTTGGCTTTCAGTGGTACGCGCACCAATCGCTGACCAAGAGATAAGATCTTGGTAGTACTGTGGTGAGTTTGGATCGAGTGCTTCAGTTGCACAAGGCAAACCTTTTTCATTCAATTCAAGTAAAAGTTTACGGCCAATACGTAAGCCTTTTTCGATGTTGAAAGAATCGTTCATGTCTGGGTCATTAATCAGACCTTTCCAACCCACAGTGGTACGTGGTTTTTCAAAATACACACGCATCACGACATAAATCGTATCTTGGATTTTGTCACTTAAAACTTTTAAACGGTCAGCATAATCATGTGCAGCGACTGTGTCGTGAATTGAACATGGACCAATGACAACAAAAAGACGTTTGTCATTTCCATCTAAAATATTACGTACAGTTTCACGGCCCTTAAGGACTGTTTGATAGGCAGTTTCAGTCAGAGGTAGCTCTTTTTTTAGTTCTGCAGGAGTAACAAGAGGCTGAATGCTTTTTACATTCACGTCATCAATGTCGTTTTGGGTAATAGAATTTGACTGTAAAGTATTCATTGCCGTCACTGGTTTGATTATACAAAAGGTTGTTTCGTGAGCCGAATATAACATGAATATAGCATTCAAATGTTATAAAAAAGATCAATAAGTCTCTGAAAAAAAAGTGATGAATCGGGCAGTTAATTTAAACCTGCTGACTATTCACCGTCGGTGCGATCAACATTGCAGTTGTTGGTTTTTCGACAGGTTTTGATTTTACTGGATTAATGATGAAATTCATGCCTAAAACAAACAAGGTAATGCCTAAGACTTTACGAATGACTTTTTCAGGTAAACGTGAGCTGATTAAAGTTCCGACCACAATTGCAGGAATAGAACCCACCAATAACCAACCCAATAAATGAAAATCGACATTACCTGAGCTCATATGACCCAAGCCTGCAACCAGTGTAAGAAGCACGGCATGTACGACGTCAGAGCCGATAATACGAATCATCGGTAAGTTCGGGAACATAAGTACCAAAGCCATAATACCGAAGGCACCTGCACCAACAGACGATAGGGTAACGAATACACCTAAAATAATCCCCATGATGATGATATATGCACGCTTATTTTTAGCTTGGAAATTGATACGTTCAAGATCCGCACTCATATCATCTAACTGATCAGTTTTTCGAAATTTATTAAAGAATTTTTCGATATGACCACGGAAAATAATTGAGATCCCTGTAATCGTCAGCATAAAACCTAAAAACATGGTTAAGACGGTTTTGTAATGTGTCGATTGGCTGAGATAGTTTTCCAGTACCCAATGGGTCGCAAAAGACGCAGGGATACTGCCGACTGCAAGCCAAATAACAATGGTCCAAACGATATTCATTTTACGGGCATGGACTAAAGAACCACAAAATTTTGAAATTGCGGCATAAAGCAAGTCCGTACCAATAGCAATGTGAGGCTCAATTTTATATAGGCTAATTAATATTGGGGTCATGAGAGAGCCACCACCAACACCGGTAATACCTACGCAGAAACCTACAATTACACCTGCCAGAATGAACTCTAAAGGACCGACCATCGCTGAATGCCAAATATCAAAAAACGTGCATATCTTATGACTAATTGATATAAGTCGTTGTCTCGATTAGTGATTTGCTTGTGAAAAAAATAGATAAAGAGTGTCTTTAATTTGGAAATACATGAATTTTTACTAAGCTAAGTTATTGATTTCGGCTTTCTCAACTGGTTGATAGTTCAAATGGAGATTATGCTGCAGTGAAATCATGTATTTAGAATATAAGGTGATGACTATCTGAAATGCATATCTAATACCAAAAAACGCACCGTAGGTTTATTTTCCTAGTCTTTAATTAGTTATTTATCGATATATGCGACTGTGAACTTAAAGTCCATTCCTGCAAAATCTAATACTCCTTAAAAAGATAAGGTTTCGCCATTATTCCAATATGAGTAGAAGGACACTGACCAGACATTTTAAACATGCAACAGGGCTGCCTATTGTCACTTGGTTAAATAATGAAAGACTGCGATATGCGGCTGAATTGCTTGAAGTGACAGATTATTCGATTGATAAAATTGCGGAAAGCGCAGGTTTTAATACAGCAGTGCTATTTCGTAAATTGTTTAAGAATAAATACGGCACAAATCCGAACCATTGGTATAAAAAATTTTAGTTAGTAGCTAAGCACAGTGAGGAATATTTCTAAAATGGTGAATTAGAGCTGTGCAGCTTTTTTCAGGAAATCTATTAACTTTGTGAAGGACTCGTATAGAATCTATAGCTAAAGAAAATTGAGTTAAAAGGACAGACTTTTGCAAAATCGGAAACTTAAAATTGGCATCGTGGTTGGGGAAGTATCCGGGGATACATTAGGCGCCAAGCTTATCCGTAGTTTTCGAGAGCAAGGGATCGATGCGGAATTTGAAGGCATCGGTGGTCCGCAAATGATTGCAGAAGGCTTTAACAGCTATTACCCGATGGATATTTTATCGGTGATGGGGATTGTTGAAGTCTTAAAAGATATTAAAAAACTCTTTGCTGTACGTGATGGTCTGGTTGAAAAATGGACTGAAAACCCTGTCGATGTTTTTGTAGGGATAGATGCACCGGATTTTAATTTGCGTTTATCTAAGAGCTTAAAGCAAAAACAGCTACCAATTAAAACAGTGCAATATGTCAGCCCTTCAGTATGGGCGTGGCGTCAAAGGCGTGTACATGGCATTAAAGCAAGTATTGATTTAGTCCTTTGCTTATTTCCATTTGAAAAAGCGTTTTTCCAAAAATGGCAAGTTCCGGCTGCATTTGTCGGACACCCATTGGCAAGTCAGTTGCCTTTAGATAATCCACTCGTTGCGGCTAAACACGAGTTAGGCTTAGATGAGCATCAAAAACACATTGCATTACTTCCGGGCAGCCGTCGCGGTGAAATTGAGCGTTTGGGGCCTTTGGTACTGTCCGCCGCACAGATTTTGACGGAGCAGCATCCAGACTATGTGTTCCTGATTCCTGCAATTAATGATGCACGTAAACAGCAAATCGAATTGTTGCTCAAGCAGTACCCTGAAGCATTACAAGCCAAAGTTCGCTTGATGGAAAACACCGATACCGAATCTAAAATTGGCCGTCAGGTGATGAACGCATCGAATATTGTCGCTTTGGCTTCGGGTACAGCGACTTTAGAAGCGATGCTTTTACACCGCCCAATGGTGACCTTTTATAAGTTAAATTGGCTGACCTATCATGTGGTGAAATTGCTGATCAAAATTCCGTATTATTCATTGCCAAATATTATTGCGGGCAAAAAGGTGATTCAGGAACTCATCCAACATGATGCAACGCCTGAAAAATTAGCAGCAGAAATTGAAAGCTTGATGGATGTTGAAAAATCGCAAATTCAAGTGATGCAGCACATCACCATGCATAAACAACTGCTTTCAGGTAACAGTGAAAACCCTGTGGAAGCGATTTTAAAGCTTTTAAATTAAATAACTGATGTTACGCAGTAACATCAGGAGCGTAATTTAATTTAAATAAAAGTATGATACACGGTAACGTCATCCACAACTGTTCGACGCAGGACTACTTCTAATCAAAAAAGTTTTTGCGATACTTTGAGTAATTTGACGCTAGTGAACGAGTTTTGTCGGTGAGGTGCATTGCACCGTAAGATGGTTTCCTTGCGAAGCTTCGCTTCTCATTTTGCCGAATGAGAAACAACGTTTCGTAAGAGTACCTCCAGCCGAAGGCTAATCCCTTTATTCAATCCCTAGATGTAAGACTCCGTCGAATAAAATTAAAAATCATTTTAAAAATGCAAAATTACTTTTATGTGCGTAACGTCAGTTAAATAAACCTCTAAGGTGACTCAGTTTTTGCGAGCTGATGCTGCTGTCGATACTGGCTCGGTGTGAGATCATAAAACTTTTTAAAAGTTTGGCTAAATGCCGTTTCAGATGAGTAACCGATACGATGTGCAATTTGCTGAATAGTTAGTTGTCCCATTTGTAAGTGCTGTGTCGCCAGTCGCAAACGATGTTGCTGCAAATAGGCGAGTGGAGTTTCACCGAGCATTTGAGTGAATAAACTGGCAAATTTAGAACGTGACATGCAACATTTTTCTGCCAAGCTTTCAACGGTCCAAGCATGCTGTGGTTGTTCATGAATCGCGGCTAAAGCATTGGATAATTCAGGATGACTCAAGGCATGCAACCAACTGCTTGAATCTGACAAGGCTGCAATATAATCACGCACACATTCGATAAATAAAATACTCACCAAATGATCCAAAATTTTGTCGCGGCCTGGACGGATCTGATGCGCTTCAACTGCCAGAAAATGTAAGCCAATTTGCAACCATTCCGGTGCGGTACTGCTCATGATATGTGGTGTATGTAACAGCGTGGGGAGGGCATTCACTAAAGGTTTTGCCATAATGCTGTCGACATGTCCACGGATCGCTAGTACAAATAATTCTTCTGCTTCATGAGATTCGGCAGAATTTAATTCAATGGTTTTATTTCGTTGCTCTTGAAACAGTGGCGTGATATTTATTGATTCGACCAAGATATCAGACTGTATAGATTTGCAGTGGTGGTTTTGCCCTGACGGAATAAGGCAAAGATCGCCAGCTTCAAGCAAAACCTGCTCTTGATCTATATGCACAACACACTGACCTTGAATCACCACATACGCAACCATGGCATTGTGATCTTGAAAATGAAAAGCCCAAGGATGCTTTGATCTCAAATAAATATATTCAGATCGGTGGAGATGAATATCATCAAAAATTTTACTTAAAGCATCCATATTTCAAATATTTACTCATATTAATTTTCTATTTATAGATAGTCACTATGTGTTTAAAGGTCAACATTTATCCTTAAATGCCAAAGACGATCACATAGTTTTTTTGGACGCTTAAAACTGTTATGGCTGCCCATATTTTACGAATATAAACACAGAAGAAGTAAATAGGGAAGTCTAGCGCATGAATGCACCAGTAAAATTAAATGAACAGCAGCTCGCTCAGTTAGAAAGCAAAATCGGTAGTGTTTTAGATAAAAAACGTTATGGTTGGCTATTGAGTCCAGGTTTACCAGTCATTGGTATGGGGATTTTGGCGGGTTATCATTTTGGTCCAAAACCGACAAAAAAACTATTTGCCATGGGCGGGCCGCTTCTACTGCATGTCATTATTCCTGCACTGGATGCACTGATCGGTGATGATGCCAATAACCCGACAGATGATGACATCAAAATTTTAGTGAATGATCCTTATTATGATCGGATCGTCAAACTATTTATTCCACTGCAAATGGCAGCGAATGCATTTGCAGGCTATGTTGTTACCCGTAAAGATGTTTCATTATTAGATCAAGTTCTACTTGGGATTTCGATGGGTGCAATCAATGGTGTTGGCGTAAATACAGCACATGAACTCTGCCATCGACCCCATAAAAAAGACCATTACTGGGCACATGCGACGCTCGCACCTTTGGGTTATAGCCATTTCCGTATAGAACATCCATACGGACACCATAAACGTGCGGCAACTCCTGAAGATCCTGCATCTTCAAAAATGGGTGAAACCTTTTATGAGTTTTGGCCACGCACTGTATTTGGTGGAATTAAATCGGCGGTGCAGATTGAGAAACAACGTTTAAAACGTAAAGGTTTAAGTTTCTTTTCGAAGGAAAATGAACTGTTTCATGGTTGGGCGATGAGTGCAGGTTTTCATGCCTCGATGCTGAAAATGTTTGGTAAAGGCGTGACACCGTATTTAGTTACACAGGCCTTTTATGGAATCAGCCTTTTTGAAATTATTAATTATATTGAACATTATGGCCTGAAGCGTGAGCAAAAACCGGATGGAAGTTATGCGCGAACCATGCCTGAACATAGTTGGAATAACAATAATATTGTGACCAATCTATTTTTGTATCAATTACAGCGACATTCAGACCATCATGCATATCCGACTCGTCCATTTCAGGCTTTAAGACATTTTGATGAAGCGCCAGAGTTGCCTAGCGGCTATGCCACTATGCTAATTCCTGCTTTAGTACCCTCTATTTGGTTTAAGATGATGGATAAACGTGTCTATGATCACTACCAAGGCGATTTAACTAAAGCCAATATTCATCCTAAACGTCGTGCAAGTATTTTTAAAAAGTTTGCAATTTCAGACATTTAAATCGAATACCTGATAAGAAGAATCCCAAGCTTGTTTACTTGGGATTTTTTATTGTGCATATTATTAACTGATGTTACGAAGTAACATCAGAAGCGCACGTTGATTCAAATAAAAGAACGATACACGGTAACGTCATCCGCAACTGTTTGAGACAGGACTAATTGTAATCAAAAATGTTTCTGCGATACTTTGAATAATTTGACGCTAGTAAACGCGTTTTGTCGGTGAGGTGCATTGCACCGCAAGATGGTTTCCTTGCGAAGCTTCGCTTCTCATTTTGCCGAATGAGAAACAACGTTTCGTAAGAGTATCTCCAGCCGAAGGCTAATACCTTTATTCAATCCTTAGATGTAAGACACCGTCGCATTGACTTAAAAATCATTTTTAAAATGTGAAATTAATTCTACATGCGTAACATCATTTAAAATCCCAAATTTTCTGTTTAAAACTTAGTCATTTCTTAAGACCACCAATAGCGCAAAATGTGGAAAAAAATCGGTGCTGAAAAGCAGATGGAATCAATTCGGTCGAGCATGCCACCATGGCCTTGGATAAGTTGTCCCCAATCTTTTACACCACGATCGCGTTTAATGGCCGACATGACCAGACCACCAAAGAAACCGAATATACAAACAATAAAACCAATACATGCAGCCTGTAGATAGCTAAAGGGTGTAAGCCATGACATAGCAACACCTAGTGCAGTGGCTAAAGCAATGCCTCCGATTAAACCCTCAACGGTCTTAGATGGTGAAAGTATCGGTGCGACTTTGTGTTTTCCAAATAGCTTGCCACAGACATATTGTAAGACATCGGAGGCTTGTACCACCATGATCAGCCAGATCGCTAGCCAAATTTTTTCACCTTCAAATCCGGGAAGTTTAAGATTTAATAGCGCAGGCACATGTGAAATACAGAATACACTGATCATCAGACCCCATTGAATTTTTGAACTGCGCTCTAAAAATCGCGTGGTATCTTCGGCTTTGAGTGTAGCGATAGGGATAAGAAGAAATACATACAGCGGAATAAAAATCGAATATAGCCCATACCAGTCGATATACACCAAGTAATACTGGTAAGGGATGACAAAATAAAAAGCGATCAATAAAGGAAGATAATCACCGCGACGGGTCGGCAGTAAACTGATAAATTCACGTAAAGCAAAGAGTGAAATCAATGCAAACAGCATCACAAAGGCGATTTTGCCTAATGAAATTGCTACACCAAGTACCAACAACATGACCCACCATGCATTGATCCGCGCATTTAAATTGTCGATGACCGGTGCTGGTGCATAACCCGCTTTAAATTTTAGTATTGAGCCAATGGTTGAGGCAATAATCAAAATAACTGCAAAGATACCAAACAATACATAGGTCATTTGCGCATTGGTGAATTCCATTATTGATACTCCAATGCTTTTAATTTGAGTAATTCATCCTGAGCGTAGTTTAAAAACTCAGTTTTACTGTGTTCATTATGGGCTTCTAAAGGTTTGCCAAAAATAACGGTAGATAATAATGGCAATGGTATAAGCGCGCCTTTAGGCATGACACGTTTTAAATTAGAGATCCACACTGGTACGATTTCAACATCAGGAAATTGATTTTTGAGATGGAATAAACCGCTTTTAAACTCTAATAATTCAACGTCATCATTTAAATTCCGAGTGCCTTCAGGAAAGAAAATAATCGAGTCACCTTGTGCTAATACGGTTTTGATCGGTTCTAATGGATCTTGATTTTGCTCTCGATTTCGCTGAATAGTGACGCCAGTAAACGTGTCTTGAATGAGAAAACGTCGAAAGCCATCTTTTAACCAATAATCCGAAGCCGCTACAGGACGCGTCTTCCGTCTGAGATCTGTCGGCAGTGATGACCAAAGCAAAATAAAGTCGATATGGCTATTATGATTTGCATAATAAATACGCTGTTTCATAACCGGTTTGCACCCGACCCATAGACTCCGCGCGCCCGTGAGTAGCCGCGCCCCACGACGAGTGAGAAAGGCAATATAGCGAGCAATTGAACGGCTTAAAAAATTACCTTTCATTGGTGAGTGAGCATTCCCTGAAGTTTCTATTGGATTTGGCATGGCTTCAAATTATTGTAAATTTATCTATACAGTAAAAATATGCAGATGAATGCGATGTATTGCAAGCAAAGCACAAAGATCTGCCATTTAAATAAAGCCAGACAACCTAACTCACGTAGTTCCCATGCGCGGCCACATTTATTTGTAGGCATTAATTTTAGGTTAATTAAGCTTAAGTCCAGCTCTTTGGTGGTTTGTTCTAGGCTTTGGGTTTGGCTGTATTCAGCGACAGTGGCTAACAGTGCCGAATCAAATTTGATTCTCAAGCTTAAATAATGCTGTATTCCGAGCAAAACTAGACAAATCAATACATATAGCAAATCGAATAGCATTACATTGCCAAACTGGATGATGAGCCAGAGCGTGAAAATGGCTGCCACATAAGCTGAGATGAGCAATCCAGTGGTGGATTGCAACAACTTTGACAGCACCACAAGTTGTAAATTCATGGTGCAAGTCCTTTTAGTTTTAAACGATAAGTATTTAAATGTTTTATTTGCGGTGCTTTAAGCACGACCCAAGGACGGTTATGGCGAATAATCCTTAAAACATCTTCGACTGAATATTCAGGATGTTGTTTCAATAATAATGCGGCAACTACAGCACTACTTCGTGAATATCCCAAAGCACAGAAGACCAAGATGTTTTGTGCTTCATCATTTTTTTTAGAGTTCAATAATAGTTCTAAAGACTCTACAGCATGATGCAGTTGATTGGCCTGTAAAGGAATCAGGTCTAAACTCAAGTTTTGAGCATAGGAGCAGTTTGGATAAGTGGGTAATTCTGCGCAACAATCGAGTAAAGCATCATATTGCTGCATGACGTGTTTGGACGGATAGCGACCTAAATAAATATAACTCTGATTGATTTTGATGATTTTAGAATCTTCAGGATGGCGATAAGTCCAGATTCGGCTATTGATCCAAGCAAATACAAAGTAAGGCGCAAACAATATTTTTGCAGCAATGGTCATATCACCATGACTGAGTTTTTGAAAAAAATGCGGTCGATTGAATAAATATGCAAACGAAACTAAAAGCAGACTGCTTGCAGGATAGAGCAGCCAAAGCCACCAACCTTTTGCATGTGCGATTGCGCTACAAAATAAGGCAGCAAACAGATAAAGGATGCCGATTTTGATGTGCTTCAAGCTTAGCCGACTTTGTTGATTTTGAACCCATGGCGCAGAGCCAGACATTGGGAATAGCCATAAACATAAGGCACCAACTAATAAACCTGTTGGGATATCTATAAAATGGTGCTGCCAAGTGCTTAGAACTGAGAGACCGATCAAAAAGGACCAACCATCTACCAGATATTTTAGCTTACCTGTGCTATGCCGACGGTAAAAATCCCAAAGAATCACCAGTAGCACAATGTGCAGGGAAGGTGCTTGATTAAACGGTTTATCAAAGCCCATCAAGACATCAAACCACAACCCGAAAAAACCTGTGAGTTCGGGGCGTTCAAAGCTAAACCGTAGTGGGAAAAGTAAAAAACAGCTGATTGAAATGATTTGTGCTGAAAAAAGTCGCAATACATGTTGTTTTAATTCAAACTTATTCCAACAAAGTAATAAAGACAAACCATAGAACAGATCAATCGACCAATATGGCACAATACTCCATGGCCAAAGTGGAATATATTTTTCCCATTCAAAGACGATAACAGGTACGGAAGCTAAGCCCGCAGCGTATTGATTGGCAAAACCATAACTTAAGAAGAAAAAAGGTGCCAGAAATGCCAAACACAGTAGGCCGTATTTCCAAGTTCCTGTTTCCGTATCCAGTTTATGCATAAGATTGACCATCCAAGCTTAAATTTTTTGTGCAACGGAAACGGTGAAAATACCAAACTCATCAATAACTTGATCGATTTTCTTGAATCCTGCTTGCTCAACCAAGGCATCCATTTCTGCTTGTGAGCGTAAACGCATGACCCATGCATCTCCTTGGCGATGTGAGGTCAGGGCACGGGCAATAAACTCTTGTTGCGGATGCCAAATTTGACCTGTGTAGATGAGATAACCATCTTTCTCAATGGCCTGACTCAAGCCTGATAAGGACTGTCTGAGTAAATCATTATCACTAAATAATTCGTATAAACCTGAGACCACGGCTAGAGTGGGTTTAGGTTCAACACTGGCTAGTGAAGTGGCATCAAAGGCGTCCGCTTCTACAAATTTGGCAATCTGGCTTAAACCTCTTTGCTCAATCATTGCTTGACCCGCTTGTACATTGATCGAGCTATAGTCTCTAAGCAGGATGGATTCAGGCTGCTGAGGCAGTTTTTGTACAGCATCTAAAATATATCGGCCATGGCCTGCTGCAATATCCATAATCCGTACCGCGTGTTGGTCATCATGTAACTTAGAAGCATATTTCGTTAATAGTGCTTCAATATTTTGTTTTCTAAGGCGAATGCCACGCCAACCAATCGCATTTAAATATTGTCGATCGATGATTTTACCCAGTGCATTTTGGCTTTCTGATTGATCTCGATAGACAAAATCTAAGGTGCTGCCAGAGTCATATCCTGTCTCTTCACCAATTTTTAAACCTTTAGAAAAGAGACTACCAATTTTAAGATTTTGTTTGGTTAAGCTCCAAAATGCATGTTTTAAAGAATGTTTGGGAAGCGTTGAACTTAAGGTTTCTGCAATAGCACAGCTTGGGCCAATTTTATCGGCATCTAAAAGTTTAGGTGCGGAATAAGACTGTTTAAAACATTGTTGAATAAAGCGATGGATTTTATCTGTGGCGATTTTTCGATGTTTTTCACCCAAAGTATCATGATAAAAACCATCTAAGACGTGAAATTCCTTCAATGGATGAGGGAGTTTTTGATAAAACGCCACTTGCGGTTTTTGATGCACCACGTAGTCAGATCCTGAACATAAAATCTGTGTAGGAACAAAAATATTTTGTGCATCTTTAACGAGTCGATCTGAAGCTGCGTATAGCCCCAGCAGCATTCGGACTGAAATGGCCCGAGCGATTTTTGGGTCAGTATCATAACTTTGCGCACGTGCAGTATCGTGTGTCAACATTTTGGCTTTGACATAACTATTAATAAAAAAGTTGCCAGCGAATTTATTTATGAGTGTTAAGCCGGGTTTTGCAAAAGGCACATAGAGTTTGATGTCAAATGCAGGCGAGGCAAGGCATAAAGCACGGATTTTAGGGGCATAATCATGCACCCATGTCGCGGCTAAAACAGCACCAACGCTTTGAGCTACAATTGCTATATTTTCTGATCGAATTTGGTAAGTTTGTTCAATATGCTGAATAAAATATTGAATGTCCTGAACGCATGCAGAAAAGCTAGGTGCATCACCACGTTCACCTGGGGTATTGCCGTGACCTCGCGAATCCCAAGCGAAAAAATCAAAATCAGGCAAATTCAATTCATTGACCAAATGCGCCATTCGTCCCGAATGTTCATGGCCACGATGAAATAAGATCACCGCTTTTTTCTTACGGTTGCTTTTTAAACTGCTATTTTCCCAATGTTGATAAAACAAGGATGTTCCATCATGGCTCGTAAAGGTATGCTGAGTATTGTTATACATTGTGTTGTTCTCAAAATAATAAATCGACTGACGATCTAAACTGAAATTTATTGTGGGTTGATAATGCTATTTTTAATGCGGTTATAAATCGTGATAAATAATAAAAAGATGATAATAATCAAAATACTATTGCAAATAAGAGACAATGTATTTAAACCGAAGTTAAATATAGAAGAAGTCACGATCACGATACAGATGATACTAAATACAAAAGCACGGTCACTTTTTCCCATTGGACCATCGTAGCGACGTTCTTGACCCACTAATGGCGCCATCACACCTGTATATTCAGCAAGTATGGCGAGAAAACAGGTCAAAATTAGCAGTTCGGCTTGAATAAAAGCAAAACAAATTAAACTAAAATAGAGTGATGAGTCAGAAATCACATCACATAATTCATTATAAAAAGCACCGAGTTTGGATTGTTGGTTGAACTCACGTGCCAGCATGCCATCTATGGCATTGAAGCCCATTCGAATAAGCATCCACACGGGGAAAATCAACAGTAAAATGCCAATACCGTTGTGAGAGAAATAGATATAAATAAAAAATGCCACAGCTAGCGAAATGAACATTGCTAGTAGTGTTACTTGATTTGCTGTAATACCAAGATGATGAAGTGATTTAACCAAAGGTCGAAGCAGGTTTTGAAATGCAGGTTTAAGTTGGTAGATCGAAGGCATATTATTGTTATAGCGGTATGATTTGCATGAATTTTATACGCTTGATGCTTCACTTAACAAGAATTTGAATGTTAAAGATTGTCACAAGGCTGACGATTCGCCTGTATAACGCATTAAATTTTCTTGTGTAGTACTTGCGACTAATTTTCCATCTTGCCACATTTGCCCATGACTAAGCCCACGTGATTGCGAGGTTCGGGTAGTATTCATGTCATAGAATACCCAATTATCTACCCTAAAGGTATGATGAAAATACATCGAATGATCAAGGCTGGTTGCGATGAGTTCAGGAGACAGATAATTTAAACCATGTGTTTTGAGCGCCGCAGAATATAAATTATAGTCTGAATAGTATGCTGCAATGGCTTGATGTATATGAAGTTGGTCAAATTGGGCATCTAAGGCATCATGGAGTTTTAAATATTCTGCATATTGATTTTGATTTAAGACAGAAGCTTGACCGGACGGTGGCAAATCTGTCAGCACGTATTCAATTGGTTTAGATATGAGCTGAAAAGGCTGTAAAAATGTGGATAGATATTCAGGTGAAATAGATGATTGGATTTGCGCTTTATAGAATTGCTCTTCTTTGAGCATACTTGGTGGAAACTGTTGGATCAGATCTGGTTCAGGTATTTGATACTCCATACCCGTTTCGTTTTTCATATAGGACAACATCACCATATATATTGGTTTGCCATGCTGTATGGCGGTCACTTGTCGTGTAGAAAAACTATGGCTATCACGTAAATTTTCGACTTTAAATAATACGGGATGATTTGCAAGACCCGCAGAAATAAAGTTGGCATGTAAAGAGTGGAGTGGGAGTGTGCAGGTAAGGATGCACTGACTATGCTCTGAGCAAGTAATTGTCCACCAAAAATATGGTCACCAAACAGAGGTTTACTTTGTGCTAAAAAGTAGCCCTGATCTTTGGGTACTACAGATAATAATTGGATGAGGTCTTGAGTCAGCGTTGTCATATTTTTTTTAAAATTTTTGCTTTGTTTAAATGTATTCAACTCAAACTTATTGCACAAGTCATGTTCATGAAAAATATAAAAGTCTTCGCCGGTCTTTCGAGAATAGGCTTATAATTAAGTTTTCCTAGTTGTCCGAATGGAATGACGATAAAGCAATGACACCTGCATGTAAACTCTTAAAATCTAATAAAATCGACTTTACAATTCATGAATATGATCATGACCCAGAAGCAAAAAGTTTTGGTTTAGAAGCTGCGGAAAAACTTGGTTTAACGGTCGAAGAAGTGTTTAAAACATTAATGGTTACGGACGATAAAAATTACTTTGTTGCCGTATTGCCAGTTGAATATCAGCTAAATTTGAAAAAAGTGGCCACAGCATTTGGCTGTAAAAAACTCAAAATGGCTGACCCAAAAGATGCAGAGCGTTTAACCGGTTATTTGGTTGGTGGTATTAGTCCAGTTGGACAGAAAAAACGCTTAAAAACTGTGATCGATGCTTCTGCGCAGCACTTAGCTAAAATCTATGTGAGTGGTGGTAAGCGTGGTTTGGATATTGGTTTAAAACCCGAAGATTTAGCAAAAGTCTTGGGTGCAAATTTTGCTGATGTGATTGATGTTTAAGTGCAGTTTTTCACTACTTAAATTTAAGTGAATTTAGAGGGAATACCTTCCACTTCACAATCTATAAAATAACAGAAGCCGCATTGAGCGGCTTTGTGGTTCGATGTCGCATCTTAATTGGGGATATTTGAAGGAGAAATCACACATGAATATTCGAACTCTCCGGGTTTAGTCTCTTTAAGTAAGTTTTCCCAAGAACTATTCTTTGTTTTAATCCAACTATAAATATCTTCATAAAATTCAGGATTGAGATTAGCTTTTTGAATATATGATTTATTTAGAAGAAATTTTGTCATCAAACACATTGAATTCAGCTCAATTGGATTTCTATTTTTTTCTAAACTAAAATTATTTTTGGCTTCAACTTCGTATTTTCTCAACATAGTTGCTTTGAGTAGTGTTGATTTAAATAATTCCATAGTTAAATCATTAGGAGGTGTTTGATTCGCTAAGGCAAAGAGATTTCCATCAATTCTCAACATAGACGGGAAAAAATTTGCCTGTACATCTAATTCTTGTTGAGGAGACGGTGAAGATTTACATCCTGTTGTTAAAATACTGCTAAAAATGAGAAAACTTATAAACTTTAAAATTTTGTTATGCATCTAGGTGAATTCCTTGTTCAGCTAAAACTTTTAACATTTTAATCTTGGTTAATACGTATTTTGCGCATATTAATACTGATCAATTCACTCCAACTGATTATTTTTAATTTGGAAGTACTAGCTAAGACTACACTTTTGTTGTTACAGATTTAGCTTTTAATAACGAAAATGTATGTAGTCGCAGAAGTAGAATTTAGTAAAACTTCATGTTTAGAGGTTGATTCATTAATAGCACTTAAAGGTGTTTAATTATAAAAATACTTATAAAAAATAGGTATTTAAAATCCGAACAAAACAGTTGTATTTTAATTTAAAAGCTGTAATTTGAAAGAGCGATCTAATAAAGAGACAACAAAATGCCTTATTCAAATACTAAAGCGATTATTGAGCAAATCTATAATTTTGTATTAGAAAAACATGGTTTAGCTTCTAAAAGTCGATTTATGCAGTTATCGATCTTCTTTAGAGAATTGCATGAAGGGGAAGAATCAAAATTTACCGCAGATAGGTCTTTTTATTACAAAGGAATCTTTAATAACAGAGAAAAAAGTATATTTGCGAATGCTGCGCCAGACTTTTTTGATAAGCACAAATTTTTGGATTGGGTTGTTAAATCAATTGATTGATTTCAACCAAATCGTTGGAGTACATAATTCATGCTCTATAACCAGTCTGAATATAAGATATAGATCAGAAATCAGTAGGTGTTTGTTATGAAATACATGCTAATTGGCAATAAGGATGTATGGCCAGTATGGTGTTAGTAAAGTCTTCAATGATTAAAATTTAACTGCACATTTCGTTCCTTGATTTAAATAAAAGCTTGGTTAAAAGCAGAATATAAAAACCCATGTAAAAGACATGGGTTTTTAGTTTAAGTTGCACAATGTGATAATTCGGCTAAAAAATAAGCAACATGATTTATTTGTTCAATGCTAAATGAGAAAATTATCATTTAGTTCCATTTCAGAAAATTATATAAATAAAAACAGAAAAGTTCATATCAAAAAAATTAATTTTTAAATACATAGAGATAAGACCAAATTTGCAATCCTGTAGCAAATCTTCACAAAAATGCAATTATTAATAATAATGATTATCATTAACATAGTTTCACGCTAGCCAGCGTACTAAGCACGACTTGCACAGTTAAAGAAACATAATTACATGACAAAGCTTGGAAAAGCTTAAAAATAGAGGATATGGTCAGATGAAAGAGCTTGCTAATCGCTTGGCGATGCAGCATCTTGTCAATGCATACTCACAAGAAACCGGTAAAGGTATTTTGCTGGAAAAGTATCAACAGAATTCATCACAATTGACGTTTAGCCAAGGCTTGACGTTGTTATGCATCCCTTTAGATTGCATACAATCACAGTTATTTGTACCACTATCTTATGTCAGCCTTGTTGGTAGACATCGTCTTGCAGATCTCCCACACGTCTTTAACAAGGGACAGAAACAGTCATTTAGTATCACCGCGATCGCGAGTTTATTACTTGAACAGCTTGTACAAGAGTCAGGTCATACACTGGATGCTTCATCATTATTGGAGCGTTGGATCGAAAGTCGTGAAGCGCTTACTCAATTTTTGACACTACGTGAACATGATTTTGAGGCTTTAGTCCAAGCGGAACAAAGTTTCATTGAATCGGAACAAGCTTTAATTTTAGGGCACAGCATGCATCCTGCACCGAAAAGTCGGGTCGGTTTTGTGCATGAAGATTGGGAAAGGTATTCGCCAGAAGCCAAAGGTCTCAGCCAACTGCATTATTGGTTGGTGGCTCCAGAATATATTCAAGAAGGTTCAGCTTTAGATCAAGCTGTATCAGCGCAATTGAAAAGCGAATTGCAATGGCATTTATCAGAAACAGATCAAGCACTACTGAATGCTTATTCGCATTATAAGTTATTGCCTTTGCATCCTTGGCAAGCACGTTATTTACAGTCAAAAACATGGTTTAAAAACTTAAAAACCAAATTAAAAATTATCGATTTTGGCGAGAAAGGTTGGGCATTTTCCCCAACAACTTCGGTACGCACCATGGCAAGTTTTGCAGCGCCGTGGATGTTGAAACCGTCACTATCCGTAATGATCACCAATTCAATCCGAGTCAATCTTGCTAAAGAATGCCACCGTGGTGAAATGACCCATCGACTGTGGCATTCAAGTCTTGGTGAGCGTATTTTACAACAATGCCCAACGCTCAAAGCGGTGAATGATCCTGCTTGGATGGCATTGAGCATAGATGATGAAATAGTCGATGAAACTATTTGCATCTTCCGTGATCAGTCTTTTAGTGAAAAGCAGCAGGTGAGTTGTATTGCATCATTGTGCCAAGATCATCCTGCACAGCCGAAAAACCGTTTTAATGCCTTATTTGAACAAATCGCAAAACAACAACCTGAACTTGATCAAAGCGCCATTGCGATCAATTGGTTTAAACAATTCTTAGCTATCAGTCTAAAACCATTAATGTATTTGTACCATCAATACGGAATGGCCTTTGAATCACATCAGCAAAATGTCTTACTTGAGCTTGAAAATGCAATGCCTAAATATCTATGGCTACGTGACAATCAAGGCTTTTACTATATTGAAGAACTTGCAGGTGAGGTCTTAAGCGCGTTTCCAGAGTTGCAAGAAAAAGCGCATGCCGTGGGTTCCAAAGCCTTTGTCGATGAGCGCTTTAGCTATTATTTCTTTGGTAATACTTTATTCGGCATTATCAATGCAATTGGTGCAACTGGATATGTCACAGAGCAAGTGTTGATATCGATATTGCAAAATGAACTGTTGGACTTACATCGGGCATATCCAGAAAGTTCATTGATTCATTCATTACTTTATCAGCCGACTTTGCCGTATAAGGGCAATCTGTTGACACGCTTGTATGAGCTGGATGAATTGATTGCCCCAGTCGATCAGCAATCGGTTTATGTACAATTGCCAAATCCTTTATGTGTGGAACAGAAGGATGTGCAATATGCTTGATTTTATTGGGATAGGCTTAGGGCCATTTAACCTCAGTTTGGCGAGTTTGCTACATAAGCAAAATCATTTGCAATATCAATTTTTTGAAAAGAAACCACAGTTCGACTGGCATGCGGGTATGCAATTGCCCAATACAGTACTGCAAGTGCCGTTTATGGCCGATCTAGTTTCCATGGTCGATCCAACCAGTCCTTTTAGTTTTTTAAATTACTTAAAGGCGCAGCAGCGTTTATACAAATTCTATTTTTTAGAACAAGCTCAGATTCCTAGACGTGAATATAACCATTATTGTCAATGGGTTGCAGACCAACTAGAGCATATTCAATATCAATCAACCGTAAAAGCCATTTATGCCCAAGAGCAAGGCTTTGAAGTCATGGTTGAACAAGATGGACGTTTTAGACGTTATCAATGCCGAAATTTGGTCATTGGTTCGGGTAATGTTCCGCATTTACCACAGTGTCTAAAAGACATACAACAGCAATATCCAGAGCGTTGCTTACATTCTGCAAATTATTGCAATGCAGCGTTAAATCACTTGAAAGGGAATGTGGTTGTACTGGGATCAGGCCAGTCTTCGGCCGAAGTCTTTATGGATCTGTTTGATCGTCAATATTTGCAGGATCAAACCACAACAGCGCAGTTTAAATTGCATTGGCTGACCCGTTCTAATGGGTTTTTCCCAATGGAATATGCGCCGCTTGGTTTAGAGCATTTTAGTCCGGATTATACTACGCATTTTTATCAACTGAGCCCTGAAAATAAAGCCGAACAACTGAAACAACAAGGTTTGTTATATAAGGGCATCAGTGCAAAAACCATCCGTGATATTTACCAAAAACTGTATCACCGAAGCATTGGTCAAAATATTCAACAGACGCATTTACATGCTCAGGTGAGTTTGGTTGCTGCCGAGCCGCATAGTGCGGGCGTCCGTTTGCAGTTTCAGCATAAAGTCACGGCAGAACAATTCTATCTAGATGCGGACTTTGTCGTGGCTTCAACGGGATATCACAGTCCAGAGTGGCAATATCTCAAATATCTAAAACCACTGATTCAATGTGATGAATTCGGTCGTTGGAAAATTAGTCAGGACTACCGCGTACAGCATGACGCTGTCGGTGAAATTTTTGTTCAAAATCAGGAAATGCACAGCCACGGCGTAGGAACACCAGATTTAGGGTTGGGTGCTCACCGTGCAGCGGTCATTGCTAATCAATTATTGGGTTTTGACTTATACGATTTAGGCGATCAAGCACAAAGTTTCCAACATTTTTCACCCAGTGAAAATGCTGAAATGCACAGTATGGGCATTGTGAAGAAATCAGCGCCAACCAATATCCAAAGATCTTTATCCGTAAAAAAAACCATTGCCAACTATGCAATGAACCGCAATACGACTATGCCGAATAAGCAAGAACAGAATGCGGTTAAACTCGAGAAATTATAATGACATTTGCAAAATTACAGATAAATCAAACGCAGTGGCGCCGTGCAGGGCAAAGACTGATTGAAATGGCGATTGCTGAATTTTTATATGAAGAAATTATTCAGATTCAGCAAGTGGAAAATAACACTTGGCAACTCAATCTGGATGACAAAACGTATCAATTTGAAGCGACTCAGTTTCTGCTTGGGCATTGGCGTATTGTTGAAGGGAGCGTTCGAGAGTTAAGTGAATCGACAACAGAGCCCGCATGGAATCTGCATGAATTTATTCGTGCTTTTTCAAATCAAGCTGATGTGAAACCATTTACCAAGGCATATTTGATTAAAGAAATGAACAATACATGGTTAGCAGAAGCCCATGTTTTCGATGAACAGCGATTGCTGAGTCAGGCTGTCTTGTCAGCGCCACACTATCAAATTGAAGGCATGTTACGTGGACACCCATGGCTTATTATGAGTAAAGGCCGTATGGGCTTTGGCTATGATGATTATTTAAGCTCCGCACCAGAGATTTCTCCAACGGTCAAAGTCTTATGGTTAGCTGTTCATCGTGATTTAGCTGAGTTTCGTTCGACCGAGGCTTGGGATGCGCAAAGCTTATATCGCCATGAATTGAATTCTGCGCAATTACACGATTTTCAACAGCAATTGGCGGACAAAGCCTTAGATGCTGCTGAGTATTTCTTTATTCCTGTACATGCGTGGCAATGGCATCAGTGGTTAATCCCCACCTATGCCAATGAAATCGTCGATCAGCGCATTGTCGAATTGGACATTGGACAAGATGACTATGTCCCAATGCAATCAATTCGTACTTTATGCAATACCAGTCATCCTGAACGTCATTATGTAAAGTTACCTGTCAGTATCTTTAATACGGCGGTATATCGAGGTTTGCCTTCAAAACGAAATTTAGCTGCACCTGCGGTGACCGCTTGGCTGAAGGACATTCAACATCATGATGTAGACCTGCAAAAAACACAGGTAGCATTTTTGGGTGAAGTTGCAAGTTTAACTTTGCAACAGCCATGTTTTGATCAGATAGACGGTGCGCCTTACCAATTTAAAGAATTGTTTGGTTGTTTATGGCGTGAAAGTGTCGAGCCATGTATTGGTGAACACCAGTTAGCACTTTCCCAAGCAGCATTGTTGCATCGAGACATAAATGGTCGGTCTATTTTATCCGTGTTGATTGAGGCTTCAGGTTTGACGCCTTTGCAATGGCTGAAGCGTTTTGCTGAAGTCTGCGTAACACCACTACTGATTTGTTTATACAAATATGGTTTGGCTTTTTCTCCCCACGGTGAAAACACCATGTTGATCCATGAAAATGGCATACCGAAAAAAATGGTGCTGAAGGACTTTATTGATGATGTCAATTTAGTTGATGAAGATTTTCCAGAACTCGAAAATTTACCACCCGAAGGGCAAATTTTACTGCGCCATCCTGCTGAAGAACTTAGTCACTTTATCTTTACAGGTTTATTCATGGTGCATTACCGCTATATCTGTAATGTCTTCCTTGAAGATTATCCAGAGCATACAGAACTTGAGTTTTGGCAAACCATCTCCAGCGTGATCGACGAATTTCATCAAGCACATCCTGAATTGGCAGATCGTATTGAAAAATTCAGTATGTTCCGTCCAAATTTCGAGAAAATTTGTCTGAACCGCGTTCGGCTGTTTACCACCAGTTATAACGACGAAGCAGAACGACCAGTACCTGTATTTTTAGATCCAATTGCAAATCCTGTGAGTCCAAGCACTTTAAATCAGTGGGCGAAACAACAGCATACCGCCGAACAGAAAACGACAACCAACCGTATTGCGTCATAAGCAGATTTTTGAGCTAAGAACAGAAAAGATTAAATAAATTTAAAGGACGAGATCATGACAACGTTATCACGACAACTACCTGATTTTTATGAATACTATGAGAATGAGACGCAATACTACTTACGACAAATGCAATATCCAGAAGATATGGCTTTGGTTCATAAATGGATGCATGAACCGCATGTGATTCCACAGTGGCAACTCAATAAGTCAGAAACTGAACTAAAAGTGTATTACGAAAAAATGCTGGCAGATGATCATCACCGAATTTTGATCGTAGGGGTAAACGGTAAAGATGTGGGCTACACAGAGATTTACGAGGGAAAACGGGATCGATTAGGTTTGTACTACGACGGTGACGAGCTAGATCTAGGTTGGCATTTGTTATTTGGTGAAAAGTCCGTTTTTGGTAAAGGCTATTTACGTCCCGTCATGCGTTTATTGAGTTTTTATATCTTTGAAAATGCCGCCTCAGCCAAGATTGTGGGAGAGCCTGATCATAGTGTGAAGCCTTATGCCGTCGTAGTTGAAGACATGTGCTATGAAGCGCAGCGCCTAATCCCAATGCCTGAAAAGACTGCCATGTTGTATTACTGCTTTAGAGAAACTTTTTATGCAAAATTTGGTCATTACTTAAACGACTCCAAGGCATTTCAGCATCAGCAACTAGCTAAGGCGGTGTCATGAGTTATCGCTGCACCCACATGCACATACTGGACATGCGCTTTTCAGCGCATGTTTCAGTGGAAGAGTTTGAACAATGGTTGACTCAAGTTGAGCGCTTTTTTTTAAAGAGTCAGCCCTTTGTTTTGGTAATGCAAACGGCTGAGGGAACGACTTTTCCCGAAGAATATCGGCAAATACAGGCCGTTTGGTACAAGAAGTTTAAACATCTCTTTTTTCAATATTGTTTGGGTCTGGTGCGTATTGCACAAGATCCAGATGACTTCAAACGTTTAAATACACCCGCACTGCATGCAGCGTGGCGTGTGCCTTATTACGTTTCATTAGAACAGTCTGATGCGCTGCAATGGGCAGTGCAGAGGTGGATATGCAACAACACTCAAGAAAATTAAATCATGCAATTTCACCATCTCAAATTTCAGTCCTAAGTTTGAGCGTCGTGATCATTTTGTACTTAGCACATGCATTGCCTTTGTATTTTTACAATGTGGCTTTGCCTGCTATTTTACGACATCAATGGGTAGATTTACGTTGGATTGGCATGTTATCGCTGCTTTACATTCCATGGGCATTCAAGTTTTTTTGGGCGCCTTGGATCGATCAGCTCTATGTCAAAAAACTCGGTAAACGTAAAACATGGCTATTATTTACGCAAATCGCATTGGTACTGGGGGTATTGGTTTTAGCCTTTACGCAGTTTTCTTATGGACTGACTTTATTTGTCATTGTTGGTTTATGGATTTCAACGTTTGCGGCAACGCAAGATATTGCGATTGATGGTTATACCGTAGAGAAATTTACCGAAGGCAATTACCGTCTGGGCAGTATGGCACAAAGTATTGGGGTGGCCGTCGGTAGTATGCTCGGTGGCGCTGCGACTTTATGGATTTACCAATATTGGGGTTGGCAGTCAGCGCTCACAACTTTAGCGCTGCTGACATTTTTAACCATGTTTGCTGTGTTTTTTATTCAAGAAGAACCAGAAACTCAACTTGCCAAAGCCAAACCAAGCCTACGACAAGCGTTTAAACGACCTGAGATTCGTTGGGCCTTGCTGCTCATTGTTTGTTATCGCGTGGTGGAAGCACCCGCTATGGCAATGCTGAATCCCATGTTGATCGATCAAAAATGGTCACTGTCTCAGATCGGGGTGTTGATGTCTGTGGTCGGTGCCGGTGTCGGCCTGATTGCAGCTGTTAGTGCAGCTGTATTGCTGAAAAAAATCAAAGCGACGCAATTGTTGGTCTGGGCAGGATGGTTACGTACATTGCTATATGCCGTCATTGGGGCAGCCGTTGTATTGGGGTGGTTGAATCAATGGCATCTGCTTTTAGGTCTGTTTGTCGTGCTGATGCTAGCCATTCGTTATATCGCCATGACATCACTCTATGCCTATTTCATGCAGACCAGTTCTAAAGAACAAGCCGGTACCGATTTCACCATATTAGTGTGCTTTGAATTGCTCGTTTACTTCATTGGCGGTGCATTTTCAGGCTTTCTCGCAAAATCATTAGGCTATGGACATTTTTACTTGGTATTGGCAATCGGCTCAGTAATCAGTGTCTTAGTTAGTCAACGTATTGTTTTAAAAGCACAAAATTTAAAAACTCAAACACTTCCGATTCAACCGGAACTCTAAGAAATGGAAAAGAATATGAAACGTTTAGCTCTACCAATGCAACTGACGTGTCTCAGCCTTGCAATTTGCACTCAGCTTTATGCACAAGACGTTACGACAGACACTGCACAAAATACTGCGGTCGAAACGCAAACTGCAGAAGCTACTCAAATGGCCCCGATTGTCGTGACGGCAACCCGTTCTGCGAAAAGCATTGCCGATATTGCGGGTACGGTGTACAGCATTCCTAAAGAAGAAATTGAAAAACAAGCCAATGCAGGTAAAAGCACAGCTGATATTGTCGGTTTATTGGTGCCATCACTGACTCCATCAAGTGGTACAACGTCTAACTATGGGATGACCATGCGTGGACGTGTGGTGCAATACATGATCGATGGTGTGCCGCAAACGGGATATCGTGATGGATCTCGACAACTGGCAAGTATTAGCCCGTCGATGATTGAACGAATTGAAGTGGTCTCAGGTGCAAGTAGTATTTATGGTTCAGGTGCGACAGGCGGTATCATCAATATCATCACCAAACGAGGTGGATCAGAGCCGCTGAGTTTTGAAACAAAAGTTGGTGTCACTTCTGGTAATAACTTTAAGTCTGATGCGCTAGCTTATGAAGCTGCACAAACCATGAATTTTAATCAAGGCAATTTACGCGGAACTTTAGGTGCAAGCTATACCAAACGTGGTGAAATACAAGATAGTCATGGCAATCGTATTGGGCCTGAGATTGCGCAAACAGACCGTCAAGATACCGACACTTTAGATCTAAATGGTCGTGTCAGTTGGAAAATTGCCGATGGTCAAACGCTGAGTTTCGGTGCGCAATATTATAATGATGAGCAAGATAGTGACTATGGTCCAGACTATGGTCCAAATTTAAATGCGCTGCGCTCACAGCCCGTGGGTGGAAAGCTGCCGTTGTCTTTAAATGCGGTAAAAGGCTTACAACTTGCCGAACAACCACAAACTGAACGTTATAGCGTCAACGCACAATATGAAAATCAAGATATTTTAGGCCACCGTCTAAATGCTGAAACCTATTATCGAAATGAAAAAGCACGGTGGTTCCCATCTGCACGTCAAATGGCACCTGAACTCTTCTTGGTGTATCAGTCAGAAACCGATATCGATGTTTTAGGCGCACGTGTTGCACTACAAAAAGATCTTAACTTAAATGGTCGTGAACTGGGGCTAACCTATGGTGTGGACTATGAAAAGGAAAAAGATCAACAAAATATCCAAATGTATGACAGTGCTACATTTATTCAAAGTAATGGTCTGAGTTATCAGCCGTTTAACTATTATGCCTTTGGCCCAGATGTTGAAACAGAAAAACTTGGCGTATTTGCCCAAGCGCAATATGAATTAACCGACCGTCTTGGTTTACAAGCCGGCATTCGCCATGAGCGGGTAGAGAGTGATGTCGATTCATCTGTGCCTTATATGGAAGCCATTACCGCAGATTTAACCCCAGGTTATGTGGCGAAAACACTGAATGGCGGCAAAGTGAAACATGATGCAACGCTGTTTAATGTTGGCGCGGTGTATCACTTAACAGATGTACAGCAAGTGTTTGCCAATTTCTCACAAGGTTCAAACTTGCCCGATGTGCAACGTATGCTGCGCGATGTGCCAGCAAATTCTGTGATTAATAGCCAAACCATTGACCCGATTAAAGTCAATAACTATGAGCTCGGTTGGCGTGTACAAAATGCCGGTGGTTTAAATGCAGGAGTGACGGCTTTTTATAATGACTCAGATAAAAGCCTGAAATTTGGTGCGCCGAATTACACCATTGATGTTATTGATACCGATGAACGTATCTATGGTGTCGAAGCCAATGCCAGTTATGAAGTTCAACCAAATTGGACGGTTGGGGGCACAGTTGCATATACCACGGGCCAATTTAAAAATACCCAAGGTGACTGGCAAGAATTGGATGCCATTCGTGTAGCACCTTTAAAAGGTACAGCATTTTCAGAGTGGCAATTTGATAATGACATGAGCCTACGTGTTCAAGCTTTAGCGATTGGCGGTACAGACAAAGCCCAAAAAGACGCTGTGAAATATGGATCTGCTCCAGCAGCGGCAATTAAAGGCTTTGCAACGATGGACGTGATTGCCAATGCAAAAGTAGGATCGGGTAATGTGGGCTTTGGTGTCTACAACGTATGGAATACGGATTATAAGTCGGTATACAGCCAGTCGGTTGAAACTGTCTATGGCCCAATTTCTAGCCTAGCAGCTCAAGGTCGTACCTACGGTTTAAGTTATACGGTGAAATACTAATTTAAATCCTGAATCAGGGTTAAAGCACGGTATCGTGACTTACAAAATAGAGGTGGCTTAAGTCACCTCTATTGTTTATAACGTAGCCATTAAAAATGGATAACAAAAATAATGGATCGAAATAATAAACTGTTTATTGCTGCCAGTCTTGCCAATGGTGCAAGTTTCTCGATGATATTGCCGCTGTTGGCGCCATTGGTTCGTGAGTTAAAACTTTCTGAACTACAAGGCGGTGCGATGGTTTCCGTCGGTGCGCTGCTGATGGCCATCGGTGCGATTTACATTTCAAAAAATCAATCCAAGTTTTCGATTTATCAACTGTTGAGTATCGGTTTTGTGGGCATGGCTGTGACATGGGGGCTATTTACTGCAGTGTTGATGTATGGCCTTACTGTTCATATAGGGATGTTGCTGCTGTTTAGTTTATTGATGTTGTCACGTGCAGCGACTGGGGTATTTATGGCGATGCCACAGATTGCCTTGCAAACTTATGTGATGACCCGTTTTAGCAATGAGCAGCAGCGTTCACAAGCGATGTCAAAATTCGGTGCATTAAATAGTGCAGGCGTGATCATTGGGCCATTTCTAACAACTTTGCTGTTGGGCTTCGGTGGAATCATGACGCCGCTTTGGGCTGCAATCATTATTTTAGCGTTGATTTCTGTGGTCTTGGTACTCAGCTTTGATCGACATACCGAACAGCATAGCGTTGAAAAGCCAGTGACAGAAAAGCATGAGTCACCATCTACGGATTTGAGCATTCAGCAATGTTATCCATGGTTAATGTTAGGTTTTAGTCTCTATCTTGCTATCGTGACTGTAAATTTAACGGCAGGGTTTTATATTCAAGACCGCTTTAATATGACTGCTGCAGAAGGTGCAGTGCATTTTGCAGAGTGTTCTCTCGTCGTAGGTATTGCTTTGGTGGTTATGCAAATGCTGATTTCTAAGTATTTAAATTGGTCTGTATATCGCTTACTGTGGGTTGGGCTGTTTAGCATGGCAGCAGCCTTGCTGATTTCGGTTTTCACCACTGAATTACGGATATTTCAAGCCACTTACCTGTTATATGGTATATCGGTTGCATGTTTAATCCCTGCATTTACAACGGGTGCAGCGCAAACGGCGCCGAGTGCGTTACAGACCAAAGTGGCAAGTTGGTGTACAGCAACTCAGGCTTTGAGCTTTGTGGTCGGGCCACTGATTAGTACGGGTTTATACCAGTGGCACAAAGAATTTCCGTATTATTTTTTATTTTTAGTGATGCTTGGTTTAATCGTATTCTTTTTATTTCAAACCAAAACTCAAACCGTAAAGCGAGTAACTGAGTGAAATATGCAGAGACTTGTATACTTACTTCAATAGGTCGGTGTGAAAATAGGACTATCCTGACAATAGATGGTTTTGATTACATGATGTTACTTGATCGGTGATTGATCTTACAAAATAGATGTTTAAAGCAAGCACTTTGATTAAAAAATAATCACAATTGTTTCATTAATTCTCAAAGTACTGAATCAATAGTTTTCTCCGTTATTCTTTTCACATAAAAAATAACGGAGGTTAAATGCTTAAATTTAATAATGATTTGGTTCTGGGCGCCATTTTTGATATGGATGGAACAATGTTTGATACTGAACGTTTACGGTTTCAAACATTGAAACAGGCATCTCTTGAATTGACCGGTGTTGAGTTTTCCGAATCATATCTGATGAATTGTTTGGGGCTAAGTGCACAAAGCGCGCATCGATTGGCCCAAGCCGAATATGATGAAAACATTCCATACGCAGATATTCGCAAACGCGCAGATGAATTAGAGCTGGAGCATGTTCGTCAGTTTGGTGTACCGATCAAAAAAGGCTTGGTTCAAGTATTAGAACGCTTACGCAAGTCAGGACTGAGGATGGCCGTGGCAACATCGAGTCGCCGTGCAATCGCAGAAGAATATCTCATCAATGCCAATGTGTATAAGTTCTTTGATGTCTTAGTCTGTGGCGATGAAGTTGAAAATGGTAAGCCACATCCTGAAATATTCATGCGTGCTGCCGCAAAGCTGAATTTAAATCCTGCTGATTGTTTGATGTTTGAAGACTCGGAAAATGGTGTGACTTCGGCCTTTGAGGCTGGCGGTATTACCGTACTGTTTAAAGATATTAAATCGCCCAATCAAAACATGCTGTCCAAAGCCAAATATTATTATGAATGTATGTATGACTGTTTGACGGAACTTGACCCGTTCACTGCGCATTTAGAGATGCCGCATGTGCAAGAGGCTTTTCCACAAACCCTTAATCAGCTCACTGTTGGTATTCATGGTTTTGGGGCGATTGGTGGTGGTTATTTAGCACAAATTTTGTCGCATTGGGATGGTTATACACGCCCGAAAAAAATTTATGCATCGACTCGTAACCCTCTATATCGCTCTGCGGTCAATGCATTTGGTACCTACTGTATTCGCTATGGTCAATTGTCTTATGACGAACGCATTGAAAACATGGCAGTCATTGATGCTGAAAATATTCAGCAGATGCAAGAGATGTACACAGAGTCGAGTTTGGTTGCCATCTGTTTGCCTGAAAAAGCGATTGCAGAAGAAGCCAAAACCATTGCACAAGGCCTGTATGCACGACATATTGCACATGATGAGAAAGCCATCGAACCTCTAACGATGCTAATCATTTTGAACAAAGTCGGGGCAAAACATTTATTAATGACACATTTAAAACAGGCTTTAACTGAGCTTGCAGGGGCGGTCGTTGCTGAGAAAATCATACAACAACACTATTTTTGCGATACCGTGGTCAACCGCATGGTATCAAAGTTAAGTGACCAAAACTTATATCGTCAGCTCCGTATAAAATATAATATTTTCAAACAATTTCAATTAGATGAAGTTGAAGTGGATGCTCAATTAGACTTAGAAGATGCGACGAAATTAAATCCTGATCAGGAACGTCAAGCCACTTTATATGTTGAGGATATGCGCCGAAATTTCCACCCAAGTCATATATTGCAAAGCATGGATTTAATTTTATTTAACGCAGAATCTGACATGCCGATCTATGTAGAAAATAACAGTCCTTTGTTAGAAAAAATGCGTCAAATGATTTTGGTCGATCATATTGAAGATATTCAGCTAATCAAAAATCGCTTATGGAATGGCGTACATGCCATGTTGGCTTGGCAATCTGCACTGTTCAATCATCAAACCATAGGTGTGGCACTTGCAGATCATCGTGTTGATCAATTTATGCATGAACTCATTGACGAGGTGAAGGCTGGTTTAGCACTGCGCTTACCAAATCGTGCTTTTGATTTAACACGACTGGCAGAAAGCTTTATAAACTCTTGTGAACATGCGTATAAAGATCCATGTGCGCGTGTGGCACGAGATCCTTTACGTAAACTTGCAATTAATGAACGAGTGTTGGGCTCGTTGGCGACCAATGTGAAATATGGACTGGAGACAACACATCTACGACAAGGGATTGTCTATGGTTTGATGTATGCCGTGAGTGTTAATCAATGTTCGATGGATCAGGTTATCAACTTTATCCAGTTGCAATTTTCAGAACTGAAAAAGACAAACGAGCTTGAACAACTGCAACGGATCGAACAGATTGAGGCCAATGTAATGGTACAGTTGCAGCAATTTGCTGAACAGTCCACAGAGCAGTTTACATCTTGGAAAAACCATGCTGTAACGCAAGATCAGAAAGATACTGCGAAATTTGCCTAAAATATAATGCTTAACTGTGACCAATATATATTGAATCAAAATGCTGAGCATAACTCGGCATTTTTTTCTTACACAGAAGCTTTAGATGAAGGAATTTCAGCTTTAAATGAATATTACTAAATCAAAATTGGGCAAAGTCTGTTTTGATTCATGCTTTAATAAAGCAGATTAAATTTAAAGTGATTTATTTGTGTTTTTAAAACCCTCAATGCAAGTCGTACCGACGCTCAATCAGGATTATCCCGATTGGCATCAAGGTCGTCAGCACTATGCTTTGTGGTATCTAGAAATACAGAATCCTGAATTATTGGCATATCTCACAGCACTTCGAGTGCAGTTTTCAGATCTTTTATACACACCGAATACGCGCCAATTTCATATCACTGTGTTTATTTGTGGCTTTTTTGAAGAGTTAAATAAAACCCAATTAATCGATCATTCTGAACAACGATGGAATGATAATTTCTCAGCAGATGAATTGGCACTGCATCAACAACAACTTCGACAGTTATCACTATCTAATATTCGGTTACGTACAGGTCAGATCAATAGCTTTCAAAGCGCGTTGTTTATTGAAATTGTGGATTTAGAGCGTAAGTTAGAGCATCTACGTCAAGCTTTGAATTTAAGTTCGAATGAAATTGCGCCAATCGAATATTGTCCGCATATCACATTGGGATTGTATAAACAGGCGTGGAATAGCGATGATATTTTTGAAAGAATCCAACAAATTGAGCAGCACAGCTTTGATTTTGAAAGCGAGCAACTGACTTTTGGTCATTATCAGGCTCAAGTATTACAAGGGGCTTTGAGTCCTTATTATCAACATCAGTTCAGACAAAATATAGAGATGGCACAGTCATGATTCATTTCATTTTGGGTGGGGCACGTTCAGGCAAAAGTCGACTTGCAGAACGAAAAGCCAAAGAAAGTGCTCAAGCCGTCATCTATGTGGCTACAGCACAAGCCTATGATGAGGAAATGCAGGAGCGAATTCAGCATCATCAAGCGGACCGACCTGAACATTGGGGGCTGATTGAAGAGCCTTTGTATTTAGCCGATCGCTTAGTTGAAATAGACCAAGCGCATCAA
Source organism: Acinetobacter sp. YH12138 (assembly GCF_015218525.1). Lineage (NCBI taxonomy): Bacteria > Pseudomonadati > Pseudomonadota > Gammaproteobacteria > Moraxellales > Moraxellaceae > Acinetobacter > Acinetobacter sp. YH12138. The sequence continues at coordinate 1,511,436 of NZ_CP048670.1, forward strand.
ACCATTCTTATCGATTGTTTAACGCTGTGGATGAGTAATGTATTGCTGCATGAACAAGCAGACTTTCAACAGCATCAATGCCAAAAATTACTTACGGTGCTGCCAACATTAAAGTCAGACATTATTTTAGTCAGTAACGAAACTGGACTAGGCGTTGTTCCCATGGGACAAATCAGTCGAAAATTCGTCGATGAATCTGGGCGCTTACATCAACAAATTGGTCAAATTGCTGACCATGTGGTGTTTTGTGTTGCAGGTTTTCCAATGATCTTAAAAGGAGATAAAGCATGAACTGGTGGCAAGAACCCTGTCAAAATCCGAGTATCGAAGCTAAGCAACAGGCGGTAAATCACCAGTTACAGCTAACTAAACCTACGGGCTCGCTTTCAGAACTTGAAAATGTAGCGGTGCAACTTGCATCATTACAAAACACGGATCAGCCTAATATCGATTTTCCATGGATTACCATCTTTGCTGGTGATCATGGTGTGATGGAAGAAAATATTTCGGCCTATCCTCAAGCTGTCACACGCCAAATGCTACAAAATTTCACGACAGGTGGTGCATGTATTAGTGTCATTGCACGTGAGTATCAAGCCAAACTACAAGTGATTGACTGTGGTTCGGTAGGCGAAGCTTATGAATATGCAGGGGTAGAGCGCTACTGTATTGCAGCGGGTACAGCAAATTTTGCTAAAACTGTTGCGATGAGCGAATCACAATGTATTGAAGCGATGAATCTTGGCCGTAAAAGTGTTGAAGATGCTATCGCTGCAGGTGCGTCTATTTATGTCGCAGGGGAAATGGGCATTGGCAATACCTGTTCGGCCTCTGCTGTTGCATGTTTTTTATTTAATGAGCCGGCCGAAAAACTGACAGGTGTTGGTACAGGTATTCGTGCTGAACAATTGGCACATAAGAAACAAGTGATTGATCAGGCCTTGGCTTTACATCAGGACTATGTCGGCCAAGATGTCTTTAAAGCCCTATGTGCCGTAGGTGGTTTGGAAATTGCCGCAATGGTTGGAGCATACATTCGCTGTGCGCAATTGGGTCTGGCAATGGTCGTGGATGGATTTATTAGTACGGTTTCGGCCTTGGTCGCTGTTCGTTTAAATCCTGCTGTACGTGAGTGGATGCTTTTTGGTCATCAATCGGCTGAATATGGGCACCAACGTTTACTCCAAGCCCTTGAAGCTGATCCACTCTTAAAGTTGAATTTACGTTTAGGTGAAGGCAGCGGTGCCGGTGCGGCATTGGGGTTAATTCGTTTGGCATGTCGTTTACATAACAACATGGCAACTTTTGCACAAGCTGTTGTGATTGGTGAAAAAGTTTAAATGGAACATTTCCATTTAGATATATTGCGTCATGGTGAGACTGAACTGAGCCATACCTTACGTGGCTCTACAGATGATGCTTTGACGCAAAAAGGTTGGCAGCAGATGCAGCAGACTATAGATGATGTATTGAACGTGATACATACACACGGTTTAGCGAGCTGGGATGTCATCATCACTTCTGACTTACAGCGCTGTCGTTTATTTGCTTTGGAACTGTCTCAACAACTTAAATGTCCAATGTTTGAAAATGCGAAGTTTCAAGAAATGCATTTTGGCGACTGGGAAGCGGTATCAACCAAGTATATCTATGAAAACACCCCAGAGTTACTCGCACAGTTTTGGCAAAGTCCAAGCACATTTACGCCGCCGAATGCAGAAAGTCTTCAGCAATTTCAACAACGGATATTAAGCGGTCTAGATGAGCTAGTCTTGCAGGCTCAACAGCATCATTGGCACCGCGTTTTATTGGTTTCCCATGGTGGCGTGATTAAATTATTAAAATGTATGGCACAGCAAAGTCATTTAGATGATTTATTAAAAATGACTGCTGAATTGGGACAATTAAATTCATTCATTGTGCAAAATCGTGCAAATATTCGTCTTTTGGAGCAAAGTGAATGACACCTTTTTGGATTGCTCTACAGTTTCTCACGACTTTTCCGATTCAACTTAAAGCGATGCCATCGAAACAGCAAAATGGACAGTCTTTATTGTTTTATCCAGCGGTGGGATTGTTGATCGGTTGCATTCTTGCCTTGCTTGCTTTTACATTGCATAGTCTACCGATTATCTTACTCAGCAGTATTTTGCTGGTAGTTTGGATTTGGCTCACAGGTGGATTACATCTAGATGGTTTAGCTGATACGGCAGATGCGTGGGTCGGTGGCTTTGGTGATGCCGAGCGTACACTAAAAATCATGAAAGACCCTGCATGTGGGCCGATCGGTGTTTTGAGCCTCGTCGTGATTTGCTTACTCAAATGGTCGGCACTTTATGTTTTGCTACAACAGCAAATGTATTTGGCATTAATTGTATTTCCAGTCTTGGGACGTTTAGCCCCTTTATTTTTGTTTTTAACAACTCAGTATGTTCGCGAAAAAGGCTTAGGCTCATCGATAGCAGAAACTATTCCACGAAAGTCGGCATACCTAGTCTTTATACTCTGCCTAAGTGCATGTTTGTCTTTTAGCTGGACTGGAGTGGTCAGTATTCTTACATTTATTTGTACTTTATTGTATTTACGATGGAAATTTATTCAGCGTATAGGTGGTGTGACAGGAGATACAATTGGTGCCGCGATTGAAATCACAGAAGTGTCGAGTCTTTTAGCGTTTGTCATAGCAATACATTATTTAGCTGTATAGTTTTACAGATGAAACAGTTTAAATCATCATTTAAAAAGCCCAGAGACTGCACTGGGCTTTTTATTTATCCCAATAGATAAATGACTAAATGAATAAGCGATGGCCCAAGCAATACCATAAATACTCCAGCAAGTACCATGCTCAAGCAGGCTGCAACACCTTCTTCTTTATGACGTGATAATGCTTTACTTGTACCAAATCCGTGTGCAGCATTGCCAAGAGCCGCACCTTGTGCAAAGCGTGAATGCAATTTAAGCCCAGCCAAAACTAGGTCAGCCATAGCCACGCCGGCAATCCCAGTAATCATGGTAAATAGAATCACCAATTCTACTGAACCTCCAATATTCGAGGTAAGTTCCATGGCAAAGGGCGTAGAAATGGAACGTGCCATTAAGCTATAAGACGTTTCTTGGTCAAATTGAAACAACTGTGCCAAATAAAAAGCACTAGTAATCCCAGCTAACATGCCAATCACGATGCCTAAACTAATGCTCAGCGCATGCTGACGGATAATTTGTCGATATTCATAGATGGGAATAGCAAAAGCCACAGTGGCAGGGCCGAGCATCCATACAATCCATTGGCTTTCTTGCATATAGGTGTCATATGAAATATGAAAGCAAAGCATGAGTATAATCAGCACAAACGGGACGAATAGTGCAGGGGAAAGAACCATATACGGTAACTTACGATGTAGCTTTTTCGCCAAAATATAACCGATTAGGGTCAGGACGAAAAACAATACAGAGATGCTGTTCAACCCAAAATCGTTCATAAGTTTTTTCCTGCTGTGTTGACATCATGATCTGTCGCAGTTTGGTGTTTCGCTTTAATTTTTGCCTCGAGTTTAAAGCCCCAATAAACCGTAAATGCTGTAAACACCATGACACAGACGGTACCCAGTACCACGGCTAAAATTAACTGCCAGCCAGAGCTGAGTAATAAATCTTGATATTTAATTAATCCAACTACACAGGGGATAAAGAATAGAACCAGTTCAGCCAAAATAAAATCTGAGCCTTGTTTGACCCACTGCATTTTAAATAAACCACTCAACAATGCAGCTAATAGCAGCAATAAACCAATCACGCCAGCAGAGATCGGCAAGTTAAACCAAGATTGAATGCAAGAGCCAATCCACCAGATCAATATCAATAAACTTAGCTGCGCTAAAGTTTTGAGAAACTGGGTAAATTTGGAAGTAGATTGTGGAAACGTATCCATGAGACGACAGTAGAATAGGAGATGACGCTATTTTAAAAGTGCATACCCTGTATAATTATGAATAATTAATTATTAATTATGCTTAAATGGAATAATAATGGACATTAAAAGCCTAAAAGTCTTTGTGACCATCGTACAAAAACAGAGTTTTAGTCATGCTGCAGAAGTGCTTTTTGTCACTCAGCCGACCATTAGTAAATTAATTCGTCAGTTAGAAGACGAGATCGGAGTGCCTTTATTTCATAAAGGAGAAGCAGGTCGAAAAAGGGAAGCACAGCTCACCTATATGGGAGAGCAGATTTATCAGCATGCTTTGGTGATATTGAATGAACAACAACGGATGCTTGATACAGTCACCCAAGTTCGTGCCTTAAAACAAGGTAAATTGACTCTAGGTTTACCACCATTGGCATCGGTGTTGTTTAGTCAGTTAATTGCGCTGTTTCATAAAAAATACCCGAATATTGAACTGAGCTTTTTTGAGGTAGGGGCGACGGGTATTGAAAATGCCATTTTAAAAAAACAGGTCGATGTCGGGATTATTTTGGGTCACTTGAAACCGGTGTTGAGCGGTATTCCGGTGATGGAGTCACCTTTATGTTTATTATCCAAAAAAAACTCACAGTGGCGTAAGCGAAAAACCGTTTCGTTGATTGAATTAAAAGAAGAATCTTTTTTATTGTATGACGATACCTTCACACTCAATGACATCATTATACAGGCGGCAAATTACGTCGGATTTGAGCCAAATGTGGTGTGTAAAAGTAGCCAGTGGGACTTCATCGCCAAAATGGTAGATTCAAATGTCGGGATTGCACTCCTGCCTAAAATTTATTGTGAACAACTTGATGCGGCAAAATACCATATGGCTGAATTAGAAAATCCAAACCTAGACTGGAAACTCAGTATGGCCTGGAATACCACTGTTGCCATGAGTCCCGCAACGCGTGCATGGCTAGAAATAATTGAGGACAATAAAGACAAAATACATTTTTAGTTCATTTACAGATCAAGCAGATAAAATGAATACGTTGAAACAATGGTGGATTTATGATTTGTACATCAAAGATTATTGAAAAGGATTTTGCAAAATCAACAGGCATGAATTAAATTGGGTGTTGGTCGTTATTTTTGATGGTTCATAAAATGAAATGGGATGATATTGGTCAACAACCGTGTTCAATCGCTCGTGCACTTTCAGTGCTAGGGGATCGTTGGACCATGTTGATTATCCGTAATGCATTTATGGGCATTCGACGTTTTGATGACTTTCAACAAAATCTCGGTGTGACGCGTCATGTGTTATCTGACCGATTAAAGCGTTTGGTTGAAGAAGGTATTTTAACCAAAGTTGCTTATGTCGAGCGTCAGGAACGTTTTGAATATCGACTGACTCAAAAAGGCTTAGACTTGTATCCAATCCTTTTAGCTATGACCCATTGGGCCGATCAATATATGGATCAGGGCTTAGGATCACCTGTTGAATATGTCCATCAGGCATGTGGGCAAAAATTTAAACCGGTTTTAGTGTGCTCATGTTGTGCTGAACCGATCCAAGCCAAACAGGTGAAACCGATATTTACCCAAGCCTATTACATCGCTCTAAATCAATTAAAACCTGCCTAAGCTGTTTTATGGCTTTCTTCAAGATGCTGATTTGCATCTATTTAGCCAAATTAGCCTAAGCGGTATTTGGGTTGCTTTAAAATCACAAACAATTTGCAGGTTTAGGGATGCCCGCTAAACGACTTAAATGTCGAGCGACCAAACCGGTGTTAAATTTGTCTTGTAACACCGCATTATTAATATCAGCGCTCACCGTTTTCATTAAAAATTTAATGAGTGGGCGAGTTGCCGGCGAGTGACCAAACTGTTGATAAAACTGTCGCACAGCTTGTAAAACTTCAAAATGCCATGGGCTTAACTCAAGATCTAAACTTTTAGCCAATTCTTGGGCAACAGTTTCATTCCAAATAGTGTAATCCACCAAATGGCCATCTTGGTCTAATTCAAGATTCATATTCATTCCAAAAGAGAAGATAGTAGTAATGGATCGCTTTTACTCAAATTATTTGAGTGAAATACATCTTTTAAATCTCAGGCATAGATCAGCAAAAGCGGCATAGTCAATCACTTTCATATGACTATAATTCATAGTTTTACCTAAAATTTCAGCATCATTTTCAAGTACATAACATGTGCCAAATTGCTGAATTCGTTCATCTGCAATATTTAAGACTGCTTCACCCATCAAGATGATCGCATCTTCAGGGTTGATTAAACTGGCTAACTGCTGGATGTGCTGTAGGGTATTGGCATAGCTGGCTTGGACTAAATACAGCGTAGAATTTGACATCATCATTCCTCTTTTACCAATACAACACATGATCAAATTGTTGAATTAATTCAGTATTGAATTGAACAAATTCAAGTTCTTGTTCACTGTTGATCACAAATGGATGCTGTGAATTTTTTTGTTCAATATAAATCGGGGTGAGATCATAAAACTCAAAGCTATCAACCATGTTAGATGCGAGTTTAAATGCATGCTTGAGCTGACTAAACTCTTGTTCTGCTTGAAGTAGGCTCAGCGCAGCATCTTTGAGCAACACTTTAACGTCACAGCCGAAGGTTGCAAGCACCATGGTCGCAGAAAGACTTTCATGTACTTGTAAGCTTGCAAGATTTGCATGGGTTAAAACAACCAGTACAGATTTCACGTAATTTTCCTTTTCAATGCTACAAATGCGCGGCAATCAAAATACTTAGAATTGCAATAAGCGGTCAGCAGCTTGTACGGCATCAGCAAGTTCGCCTAGGCCCACAAGTTCAAATTGCTCAGCTAGATTATGTTGCTGAATATTGTGACGGTGTGCATTTTCCTGATCTGTGATCCCACGTGCGAGCGCTGCACTTACGCAAACAGGTAAACGAATGCCGAGTTTTTGCCATTCACTGCTGAGTTTGCGTTGATCATCTGGCACCCATTGCAGGGCATTTGCCACATTTACACCATCTTGATAGAAAAAAACCCGAAAGTTTTCGCCTTTCTGCTTCAGCGCTTGGGCAAGACCCAAAGCATGCCAAGCCAATATCGAAGCGGGTGAGGAGGTAATTAGTAATAGAGTACTCATCGAAATTCACTAAATGAATAAACGGTCTAGATCGACAGTTTGTTCTGAGTTCAGAAGAAAAAGCTAGTATACAATGATTTACTCAATGATCTGAACATTTGCAAAGTTTTGCTTATTTAGGCAGCACTGCCATTGCAAATTTTTCTTCAAATAGAACGATTGGTATAACTTCTGGCTTATTTGGGATTCAGCCTCAAGCCATCACTTTTCATAAATAAACTGTGCAGTTACATACTGAATAATCTTTATATGAATAAAATGCAATTTTTGATTTTGCTGAGTGCTATGATCTTTTCATTTTTTAAACCATCTCATGAATATAGAGAAATTTAATTTAAGTTTATTTAATTCAATCAATGCTTCGGACAATGCTTTAGATTTCACCATTTCTTTCGCCATATTTATAGCCAATGATCTATTTTATATCGTGATTCTCTTGATGTTTTTGGCTTGGTTTAAAGGCAATTTTGACACCAAAAAACAAATTGTTAAAGCCACTGTTTTTACAGTTGTCGCATTTCTAATCAGCCAAGTGATTTCAATTTTCTTTTACTATCCAAGGCCTTTTGTCTTGGACGTTGGACGCACGATTATAGAACATTCACCGAATGGATCCTTCCCGAGTGATCACATGCTGTTTTTTAGCACGATTGCATTTTCTTATATTTTTTCAAAGCAAAAAGCTGTCGGCTATGTATTTCTAGCTTTCGCTTTTCTTGTGGCGTGGTCGAGAGTCTATTTAGGTGTGCATTATCCAATGGATATGGCGGGAGCGCTGATCATTGCGGTTTTGCTGAATTTTGTTGGACTGTCTTTATGGCGAAAATATGGGTCTTATTTGGTGAGCATGATCTTAAAAGTTTATGAATTTGTATTTTCAGCCATGATTAAAAAAGGCTATATCCGCTAAATTAAGTTTGCTAGATATTTGCGATTTCAAACTTTTGCTGCTGTTGCAGTTACATTGCCAACATCTTGCTAGATGAGTAATTCTAATGATTCATCTGGCATTCACATCCAGATCCTATACCTCAAAAATAGTCAGACTGCTCAATTCAATTTGCTCATTCGATCAAGATCATTTCTAATATTTTGTTGCTGTGTAATATGTTTGCCGTGCGACTATTTTTAAATATCTTCTTCTAAACGCGTTCACTCAAATGCCACGAATAATTGTGATGTCTTCAAATTGGATCGCTAGCGAGGTCATTTGTCGTAAATCAAATACAGTTAATATCCATAACTGCAACACAGTCAAAATTCTAAAGCAGTAAGATAAAACTAGAATGCTCTTGCAGATTATTCGGCTCATGAAAAATGCTGAGGCGAAATTTCAAAATTTAGATCTGTAGATAAGTTGGTGACGACACCAAGATGATGCCAAAGATTTGTAAAAGCTTGATAACTATAAGGAGTATCTAAACAATGATTTTAGTGACTGGTGGTTTAGGCTTTATAGGCTCACATATAGCCTTGAGTTTAATGGCTCAAGGTCAAGAAGTCATTATTGTGGATAATTTATCCAATGCAAATTTACAAACACTTGAACGACTTGAATTTATTTCAGGCATGTATGTCCCTTTTGTCAAACTCGATATTCGCAATACTCCCGCACTCAATAAAGTATTTGAACAATATAACGTCGATGCTGTCATTCATACGGCAGGCTTTAAGTCATTGGAAGAATCCGTCCTTAAACCACTTGAATATTATAATGATAATGTCAGTTGTATCATGAGTTTGCTGCGTGCTATGCAGCGAACAGGTGTACGAACACTGATCCATTTATCAAGTTTAGCGGTATATGGACAGTCGTCGGCAGAATTAACAGAAGACACAGAAATCAATTTTACCTATCCAAATCCCTATGTGAAATCTCAACAAATGGTGGAAGAAATTATACGGGATACGGCACGTACTGATAATGAGTGGAAAATTGCGATTTTGCGTTTAGGAAACGTCGCAGGTGCATTCGAACATGCAGTTTTAGGTGAGTTTGTAGCGCCATTGCCAAAAAATATCGTGCCACTAGCGATGCAAGTTGGGGCTTTACAACGAGATTTTATCGAACTTCGCAAACAAGCTAAAACTGAAGATGGTACTGTGGAACGGAGTTTCGTGCATGTACTCGACTGTTGTAAGGCGGTGTGGCAATGTTTGCAATGGTTGTCGCAGCAGCAATTCGCCTGTGAGGCTTTTAATATTTCAGGTGAGTTGGTTTCGATACAGCAACTATTAGATACGCTTTCAGAAGTAACTAAGGCCGAGATTAAGACGGTCGAATCTAGTTTTTACCCAAGCCATGAATATGACCAGCTTGGGGCAAGTACACAGAAAGCGAAAAGTACTTTTGATTGGCAGCCTGAACAAGATTTAAAGAAAATGCTAGAAGATGAATGGCGTTTCTATCAACAAACATTAAGAGGGAATTAACTCGTCTTGTATTGGGTAATTTTAATCGTCGTGCATGATTTTCTTTATAAAATCACGATAAAGATTATCAAATAAACCACTTATAATTGATAATGGTTATTATTTACAAATCTAAGCAAGTTACCTAAACTGTATTTATCAGCAGAATTTGATTCTGCACAGACGTTCAAGTTTTATAGATAAGGATATGAGGTCATTTATGCAAACACGTATTGAACATGACACAATGGGCGATGTTGAAGTACCTAGCGATGCGATGTGGGGTGCACAAACACAGCGTAGTTTGCAAAACTTTAAAATTGGTGGTGAACGTTTACCACGTCCAATGATTCGTGCAATGGGTCTCGTGAAAAAATCAGCTGCGATCACCAACGCAGCATTGGGTCAAATCCCTCAGGAACTTTCTGGTTATATCGTCAACGCAGCCGAAGAAGTGATCTCAGGTCAATGGGATGCACAATTCCCACTGGTAGTTTGGCAAACTGGTTCAGGTACGCAAAGTAACATGAACTGTAATGAGGTAATTGCCAATATTGCCAATCAAAAACTAGGCAATCCATTGGGTTCACAAAAACCTGTCCATCCCAATGATCATGTCAATCGTGCTCAATCGACCAACGATTCATTCCCAACTGCAATCCATGTGGCTGCAAGTCTACAAATCAATGAGCTTTTAATTCCTGCTGTAACGAAACTGCGTAATACCTTAGAAGCTAAATCTAAAGAATTTAAAGATATTGTTAAAATTGGCCGTACACATTTACAGGACGCAACGCCTTTAACATTAGGCCAAGAGTTTAGTGGCTATGTTTCACAGGTCGATAATGGTTTGAAGCGTTTAAATCAAGCTTTAGAAGGACTGTATGAATTACCACTAGGTGGTACAGCGGTCGGCACAGGTCTGAATGCACATCCTGAATATGCTGTAAAAGCAGCAGCAGAACTTGCGAAACAAACGGGTCTGCCATTTGTCACTGCGCCAAATAAATTTGAAGCACTTGCAGGACGTGATGCTGCTGTATTTGCATCGGGGGCGTTAAAAACACTTGCTGTAAGTTTAAATAAAATCGCCAATGACGTGCGCTGGTTAGCCAGTGGCCCACGCTGTGGTTTTGGTGAGCTACGCATTCCAGAAAATGAACCAGGTTCAAGCATCATGCCAGGTAAGGTTAATCCAACTCAAAGTGAAGCTATGACGATGGTGGTTGCTCAAGTACTTGGAAATGACACAACCATTAATGTTGCTGGGGCATCGGGTAACTTTGAATTAAACGTGTTTATGCCGGTTATTGCCTTTAACTTATTGCAATCTATTCAACTCCTCGGTGATGCATGTAATAGCTTTAATGACCACTGTGCAGTAGGCATTGAGCCAAACCGTGAAAAAATCGATCATTTCTTACATGATTCATTAATGTTAGTTACGGCACTCAATCCTGTAATTGGTTATGAAAATGCTGCGAAAGTTGCTAAAACTGCATATAAAGAAGGTAAAACTCTAAAGCAAGTTGCGGTAGAACTCGGTTTAGTCACTGCAGAGCAATTTGATGAAGTGGTTCGTCCTGAGCAAATGGTTTCACCCAATACCAAATAAATTGTTTTGAGATCATTCATCTAGAGTGTTTGAAAATAAAAAGAGGGGCTGATTCATATTCAGCCTCTCTTTTTATTGGATAACTTTTTAATTCTTTTTATCGCTGAATACTGGCTAACACATATTTTTTTGAATCATAGTCATCTTGAAATGTATGTATATAAACAGGACTGTTTATTAAAAATAGGGCAACGAACAAAATGCAGCAAGGCCGGAGTATGAAGCAAGTAATTCATAGGATTGGGCTTTGAATTCATTGGCACACTTGTTAAAATGCCTTTCTTTTTCTGTTTTCGTTGCTATTTGACATTTGTTTGAATAAATATTTGCAAGACAGTGTTTTATTTAAGGATTTCCCCCAATGCTCACCATCTATTTGACAGATGTCCAAAAGAACGTTCAATTTAAAGACTATCCGGGCGAGCATCCTGTTAAATTTGTTTTGAATTTTAAAAAGATTTTCCCAAGTGTTATGGAGCTTTTGCTACCAGTTTTGCCTGAGAATGAAAATCTAGAAGAAATGAGCTGGGAATCTACTATTACTGATTTTGAAAAATTCAAATTACTACTCAGTGGTTGGGGCGTAATCGAACTGCGTTTGAATGCTATTGCGCAATATAAAGACCGTGCTTATGCAGATAACTTGGTAAAAAAAGCTCAGCAAAAGCGCAAAGAATATAAAAAAGCACAGTCAAAATTACAAACTGTTGAACTGGATTATCTATTCATGCACGAAGTTCATGGTTTGATTGATGCAGAGTTGGTTGAGCTAGGTGAAAAATTCTATCTACCGACTTTACGTGAGCTTTGGAAAAACAAAGTGTCAGCGAATGTGCTAGAAGCAAAATTCTAAACTTCATAAGGTTTTAGTCGAAAAATCCTCCGCTTAGGAGGATTTTTTATATGTACAGCAGAACTTCAGATTTACTTCGACAAGTGACTGTTTCATAGTGACCCATCAAGTAACTGAAGCATTCCAACATTTGGAAAGTCGCGATACTTACCATTCCAAATGTTTCTGACTCATCTGCACATTATATTCTAAAGGATCATTTTATATGTCAAATCAGTTTATTGACCTGATAAGCAAACGTCGCACTATTTATGCTATTGGGGACAATGTAAGCCAAAGCACAGAATATTTAACTGATTTGATCCAAACAGCGATTAAACAAAGCCCATCTTCATTTAACTCACAATCTTCTCGTGCTGTTATTTTATTTAATGGTGAAAGCGAAAAATTTTGGGGCTTAGTCGCTGACAAATTAAAATCTTATGCAAAAGATGAAGCAAGTGCTGCGAAGACGACAGCTAAAATGGCAAGTTTTGCAGCAGGTTTAGGTACAGTTCTGTTCTTTGAAGATTTGGATGTGGTCAGTGGCCTACAAGCACAGTTTCCTTCTTATGCAGAAAACTTTCCGATTTGGGCCGAACATTCAACTGCCATTGCCCAATTTGCGACTTGGACCGCATTGCACACCGAAGGTTTAGGCGCATCATTACAGCATTACAACCCAATTGTGGATGAACAAGCGCATGCTGAATGGGACATTCCTGCGAATTGGAAACTTCGTGCTCAATTGGTTTTTGGTTCAGTGGAAGGTGAAGCGAAAGAAAAAGGCTATATGGAAGATGCCGCTCGTTTTAAAGTCTTCCAATAATTGCAGTGTATAACACTCAATTTTGATAAAAAAGGAACGAAAACTAAGTTCCTTTTTTATTGCAATTTTATTGAAATAGATAGGGTTGGACAAGATTTTCATCCGTGAAAACCTTGTCCAGATTAGCCCATTGAGGACTGAGCTAAACGGGTGACTAGAACCAACTTTCTTGCATGTTGAGGCAAGTATCATCAAGTTCTAGCAATAACTTGGCTTGGTGCTCTATTTCAGGTAATTCCCAGCGGATAAAATATTGCGCGGCTTGTAATTTACCGGCTAAGAATTGTTGATCTTCAGCTAAATCTGAATGTTCAAATTTCACAAGAGCTTGATTGGCCATTTCAAGCCATAGCCATGAAATGATGACTTTGCCCATCATGTCTAGATACAAGGCAGAATTACCCAGCGCCTGATCGACACGACCTTGGGCGAGGACTTGTCCCAAACTTTGTGTGATTTTCTTCACCGTGTTTAAATGCGCTGAAAAAATTGCTGCAAGCGCTTGCGTTTTTGGATGTTGAGCTTGATCAATCGTATTTTGCATACGTTGTAATAACAGCATCAAACCTTTACTGTTGTGCTGCCAAAGCTTACGACCCAACAAATCCAAAGATTGAATGCCAAATGTGCCTTCATGGATCGGATTTAAGCGATTGTCGCGATAGCATTGTTCAAGTGGATATTCACGGGTATAGCCCGCACCACCTAAAACTTGGATGGCTAAATCATTGGCTTTTGGACCATAGGCAGAAGGGAATGATTTGACGACAGGGATAATTAAATCTAATAACAGCGCACTGTCTTCGTTGTTAGCGGCTTGATGTTCATCAATTAATCGTGCAGCAAATAGGCATAATGCAAGTGCGCCTTCCACATAAGATTTTTGCGCCAAAAGCATCCGTTTAACATCTGTATGTTGAATGATATTGACAGGTTTCGCAGCAGGATTTTTATCTGATACTAAGCGACCTTGTGGACGGTTTTTGGCATATTCGAGTGACTCTAAATAGCCACGGTATCCAATCATGGCTGCACCTAAGCCGACACCGACTCGTGCTTCATTCATCATCTTAAACATATATTTAAGACCAGCACCTGCTTCACCAATCAGATAGCCTGTACATTGGTCTTTTTCACCAAAGCTCAGTACTGTCGATGTTGTACCTCTGTAGCCCATTTTATGTAATAAGCCAGCCAGTTGAACGTCATTGGCGCCTGCAAGTGAACCATCGCTCAGGGTTTTAAACTTCGGAACAATAAACAGCGATATACCTTTCACGCCCTGAGGTGCGTCTTGGATGCGAGCAAGGACCAAATGCACGATATTTTCAGTGATGTCTTGGTCACCCCCTGAAATAAACATCTTTTGGCCTTTGATGAGGTAGGTACCATCGGCTTGCTGTATGGCTTTTGTGGTCAAATCACCTAAAGATGAACCCACATCAGGTTCAGTCATGGCCATCGTTCCTGCAAAACGACCACTAAACATATGCGGTACAAACATATCTTTTTGTTCAGTCGTACCGAAAGCTTGAATCACATTTGCAGCCGCAGCGGTTAGAAATGAATAAGCCACTGATGAAGGATTTGCTGACATGAAATAAGCATTTGCAGCCATGTTGATCAAAGTCGGAAGTTGCATACCGCCTGCATCATAATCATGCTGCGCACAAAGCAGACCTGCATCTGCAAATTGTTTCCATGCCGTTTTGACTTCAGCAATGGTTTTAACCTGTTGACCATCAAAGGTAGGTTCGTTCTGATCGGCTGTTGCGTTATGGGGGGCAAAAAAGTCTTGAGCGATACCTTGTGCAGTTTCTAGGATGCTTTTGAAGGTTTCAGCATCATGCTCAGCAAAACGTGTGTAATGCGTTAAGTCTTGCGCTTTAAACACGTCAAATAGCAAAAAATTTAAATCTTTGTCATTGATTAACTGCGCCATTGCTCAATCTCTAATCGGGTTGAATTTTATGCATCAAGACTAGCAGTTGATTTTTGGATATAAAATTGTCAATAATGACACTTAATAAGTCAAAAATGACATTTTGATAATTTGAACTTTAAATGAAGAAAATCATAATTTTAGCATTTGATGGTGCTTTGGCTTCTGCGATTACTGGGGTTGTTGATCTCTTTGCAATGGCGGGGGTCAGTTGGAACCGGATTCAAAAACAAAATGTGCAGCGGCTATTTCAGGTTAAAATTGCCTCACAACATGGTCAAGCTGTGCAATGTATCAATGGCATCAAGCTTTATGCAGATTTAGCATTTTCTGAAATAACAGATGCAGATGTCATCATTGTCCCAACTATTGGGGCGCCGATCTTAGATGTTTTAGCGCAAAACGCAGCACTGATCGAATTATTAAAAACTCGGCAATTGCAGAGCGGACTGATCGCAGGAAATTGTACGGGTAATTTTTTTCTGGCAGAAGCAGGGCTTTTAGATGGTAAGCAGGCAACGACGCATTGGGGCTTTCAGCAAATGTTTCGTGAACGCTATCCTTTGGTGAAACTGAATGCAGATCAGCTCATTAGCCATGATCAAAATATTTACTGTGCTGGAGGTGGCTTAGCATGGTTTGATTTGGGACTACACCTAATAGAACGTTTTTATGGTTTTGAAACGGCAATCCATACGGCAAAATCATTTGTATTGGATTATCGTCGTGATAGTCAGTTGTCCTATTCATTATTGAAAATATCTAAACCGCATCAGGATGGTTTAGTGCAAAAAGTTCAAGATTGGTTGGAACAGCATTATCATGAAAATATAGTCTTAGATGAACTTGCGGTGCAGTTTAATGTGACAACGAGGACATTGATTCGACATTTTAAAGCGGCTTTGGATATTCCACCGAATCAGTACTTACAATCAATACGGATTGAAGCTGCACGAAAGCGTTTAGAAGAAACGGGACATGCTTTAGATCTGATTATGCGAGATGTTGGCTATAGTGACCCAAGCTCATTTCGACGGTTATTTCAGAAAAAAACTGGGCTGAGCCCCTTAGAATATCGTCGACGTTTCAGCCGACGATTTGATGTTTAGTTATAGTTTAAGCAGTTCGAACGGTATAACGACCATGTACAATGTAGTAAGCACCAATACATGCAAAGGCAGCAAATGCGCTATACAAATACAATTGTGAGTAACCAATATGGTCGAGCAATTTACCGATAAAGTATGGTCCAAAGCCTAAGCCTGCATCCAAAAATATAAAGAAAGTCGAAGTGGCAAAGCCCATACGTTCAAGCGGCGCACTTTTTACCGCAACTGTTTGGCAGACCGACTGAATATTGCCATAACCGAGTCCAAGTAGGCCTGCACAAAGTAAAAGCATCCATGAACTCTGAGTGATGCTGAGTAATACCAATGCCACGCCCATAATCACAAAAGCAGGGTAGATCACTACATTTTCACCTTTACGGTCCATCAACGGGCCGGTAAATGGGCGAGAAATTAAAATCGCAATGGCATACATCAAAAAGAAAAACGAGGCTGTTTCAACCAAATCGATTTCTTTGGCATAGAAGTTAATGAAAGATAAAACACCTGAATAGCAGATTGAAGCGAAAAGCATGATGAATGATATCGGTAATGCTTTAGGTTCTACAAATTGAGCAATCCAACACGGTTTTTTGACGGCTTCAACAGTATCGAGGGGTTTATTGATTTTGGGTAAATCGGGCACTTGAATCAGTAAGGCAACCAATAGGCAGCTCAATGCGATAATCGTAGAAACGATAAAAATCGCGTGATAACCAATGTGTAACATCATCCAAATGGCAAGAAATGGCCCAATAGCTGTACCTAAAGTACTACTCATACTGTAGTAGCCAATGCCTTCACCGCGACGTGTCGCTGGTAAGATTTGGGCAATTAAGGTACCCAGCACTGTTGATGCCATACCCATCATAAAGCCATGCATAAAGCGTATGAAGAGCAATATGCCGACGCCAAACTGTATGAAGTAAAAACCAGAAAAAATTAAAAAGCCAATTAAACCAACGATCAGTGTTGTTTTACGACCAAAACGCTCTAGGAACTTACCCACCAATAAACGCCCGACCAATGTGCCGACAATGAACAAGCCTGAAACTAAACCTGCTTGGGCTGTAGTCGCACCCAATTCAGCCACCGCATAGCCCACGATCACCACAACCAAGAGATAAAAGGTTAAAACCAATTGGAAGTTAATGGCGCTGACTAAAATAAAATTTCGAGTCCAAAGTGGTGCTTTATCTTGCATGATCATCACCTACAGTGCTTTGTTCAAGTTCTTGCATGAGACGGTGTAAAATTTGAATGGAATGTTGGATATCTTGGCTAGCTAATGGCGCTATCAGGCGCTGCTCAAAGGCATCTATGTCTTTTGCACATTGCTGAAATAACTCACGTCCAGTCTCGCTGAGCATCATTTTCTTTTGACGTTTATCGTCAGTTTGCACATGTGCCAAAATATCCATCTGAGCAAGAATTTTGACACGCTTAGTGATGGATGGCTTGGATACATTTAAATATTCCGCTATTTCAATAGATGTACAAGCGGTTTTTTCACGGATGACAAACATGACTTGCCAAAGTGAATAGTTCAATTGATAGGGCAATAAAATCGTGTTGATTTCATCACTCATCAAACGCGCACAGCGTAGAAGTGAAGAGCGGAAACCTAATGTGGAATTCATAATAGTTAACTAGGGTAACTAAATTATCGCAACTTTACGCCTAATTTATTTTGAATTCAAGTGAACAACTTAAAGCATAAATAACAGGTATAAAAAAACCTGCGCGCACACAGGTTTTCTTGCATAACATTTCATATAAAGCTTATCGTTCAATGCATATCGTTGAATTGATACTTTAAACAATACGGGTTTATTCTACAGAAGCTTCTGCAGCTGCAATTGCAGCATCTTCCGCTGAACTGTCTGCATTTTCTGAAATTTCTACACTTTCACCATCTGCATAAGCAAATTCTTCACCTTCTGATTCAGCTTGCTCTAAATAAGCTGCAAGTTGTTCATCTGTTAATTCTTCAGGTTCACCTTCAGACATCATTGCTTGTTCTTGTAATTGGGCTTGTTCTAAATTGCTCATCATACTTTGCATATTGAACATCAATGGGATCATGACCAATAAATAAACAATCATCAAGATCAGATACAGTGACCCAATAACTTTCTCTGTTTGTTCCGTTGGACGCTTAATGCCATATTTATTTTCACCTTCGGTGCCTTTTGCAGCCATCACATAAATGCTAAAGATGGTACCGACCAGAGGGATGAGAAAAATTAAGCAGAGCCAACCGCTTTTATTTAGATCATGTAAACGACGAATCGTAATGCAGATCATTGCGACAAACATTGCAACGATAGAAACGACAATGAGAGCGATCGCACTGAGTCCTAAGAATGAATTAAAAAGTGCTTCAATACTACGTTCTGCTGAATTGAAAAATGCAAAAAGACCTAGCGCGACGCTGATGCCCAATAGACAGGTATAAATCATGCTAATGATAAATAACCACGCTAAATAGGACAGGCGGCCAAAACGTCCTTCAGGAGACAGTGGGTGATCGGCTTTTTGAATTTGAGGTTGAATATTTTGATCTTGTTGAAACGGATTCAATTCGCTTGAAGTAAGTTCAGTCATTATTATTCCAATTTTAATTATCTAATTTATTTTCTATGCCCAAAAGGGCAGCATTATTGTATAGCGAAGTAAAAAAAGGTCAAATATTAGACATGGCTAAGTCATCAAATATTCCTTAGCCATGCTGTAATGTGGTCTGTTATTTATGTAATTTACGATACTCTTTAGGGCGCATTGGACGACTGGCTTTCCACAAACCTTTCTTTTGTTTACGTGCTTTACTTTGTAAATTCATCATATAGTGCAAATGCTTTTGGTCACGGATGTATTCTTCGTACACCCACGCAGCACCACGTTTTACCATTTCTTCATTCATGCATTTACGATAGCGATAAATAACCCCAACGCAGCGGCCATAACGGTCTACATCAGTGATTTTTACGCGGACAAATTTCTTATAAACCATGGATTTGATCAGGCGGGCTGACTCTTTACCGTAGGCTTGTGTCGATTCTGGCGCATCCACATAAGCAAAGCGAAGTTTGGTTTTAGAACGTCTTAGATTCATCCGATAGCAGGTGAGGGTGTCGCCATCACTAATATCAGATACACGACAGAGGTATGATTTCCCTTTCTTAAAAGGCTGGAAAAAATCCTTTAAGAAAATGGTGACTTTATAGAGAACATAGACTGTGATCAGGCACAATACTGCACCTAACGCCATGAGCCAATTCGCGGAGAGATTTGAAAGCATACAAAATGATATGAACGAGCTCATATCGCATAAAAACAGGAATTTAGATTTTATAAGAACTCATGATTTATGGCTGTCGAATAAACCGGCGGTCAGTTAAAAATACATTAAATAATCAGCATTTGATCTATAAATATACAGCAAGTTTCATCACGCAGAATTCAATCTAAACCCATTTAAATAGCCTAAGCAAATTGATATACCATCATAAAAAATAGCCTAAGCAAATATTTTAGAAATTTCGCTTCGCAAAAAGACATGCCGTGAATTTAATTCCAAATCATTATGCCAATACATCCCTAATTTAATTTTCGGCAAGTCTACAGGTACATCAAAAATATTCAGTTCGGGAGCAACCTGTAAATGCGTCAAAATATTTTGCGGAATCGTCAATATCGCCTTGGGCTGCTGTGCCAAAATTTGTAGCGCAGTAGAGTAATGCTGACAGCGTAATAAAATCTCTCTAGAGTGTTTTTTACGATTTAAATAAATATCCTCGACTAATACACCTGCACGTCGGGAAGAAACCCCAATATGAGGAGCCGAAAGATAAATATGTTCATCCATTTTGGGATGTTGACTACAAACCACGAATTGGTCTTCAACTAAGGTTTGAAAATTAATCTTTTCACCAAAGTTTTGCTCAAGGTCAATCGCAAAATCGATTTGCTGTGCAGCTAGATCAGCCACAATGGTTTTACGATCTAATTTGATACTGGAAAATTGGATCTGAAACTGTTGCTGTTGAAAGTGTTCAACTAACTTGGGAAAAATGATCGGTTCAATTTCATCATGTACCGCAATTTTCAAGCTCTGTACCATCGACGGCGTAAATTGTTGTTTTTGGATAGAAATGCTTTGAATCGCAATAAGCGCATTTTTAATTACGGGATAAATCTGCTCGGCAAATGGCGTCGGAAGCATTTTTGCTCCAGCACGTACAAATAAGTCATCGTGTAAATGTTGTCTTAACCGTTGAAGTGCATGACTCGCTGCAGATTGAGTAATACACAAAATTTGCGCAGCTTTTGAAATGCTTTTTTGTTCATAAATTGCGATATACAGCGGATATAAATTGATATCCATACGGTGGAAAACACCCATATCGATGACGGTATTTTTATGAATACTATTCATGTTCATCTATTGAATTAAATCATTTTGTTCATATTAGATTTCAGGTTATGGTGTTGTAAAGCGTAAAGAACATAATATTTAAAGGATGTTGTCATGTTTGAACTTTCAGCACGTGCACAAGATTATATTGAAAGAACAAAAAAATTTATTAAAGATGAAATTGAGCCTGTAGAAACTGAGTTTTGGGCAGAAGTTCATGAGCTGAACCAAGGTGGCGATTGGACCAAATGGCAATGGCCGGCACAGTTAGAGGTCTTAAAAGATAAAGCCAAAGCTGCGGGCTTATGGAATATGTTCTTACCTTGTTCTGAACTTGGGCAAGGCTTATCTGTACAAGAATATGCACACATCGCAGAACTTTCAGGCCGTAGCTTACTTGCACCTACGGTATTCAATTGCAATGCACCTGACAGCGGCAATATGGAAGTGATTTGGCGTTATGGTACCGAAGAACAAAAGCAGCAATGGTTAACACCATTACTGGACGGCAAAATCCGTTCAGTATTTTGTATGACAGAACCTGCTGTTGCTTCAAGTGATGCAACCAATATGGAAGCTACAGCTGTCGTTGAAGGCGACGAAATTGTGTTGAATGGACGTAAATGGTGGTCTTCAGGTTTAGGTGATCCAAATGCCAAAATCATTATTTTTATGGCGCATACACCAGATGAAAGCAAAGACCGTCATCATCAGCATTCTATGGTTTTAGTTCCAGTAGATACGGATGGAGTCAAAATAGAACGTATGCTTCCGGTCTTTGGCGACTATGATGCGCCACATGGACATGGTGAAATTAGCTTCACAAATGTTCGTGTTCCTGTTGCAAACTTTATTGGCGGCGCAGGTCAAGGTTTTGAAATTGCACAAGGTCGTTTAGGCCCAGGCCGTATTCATCATTGTATGCGTTGTATTGGTGCTGCCGAAAAATCGCTAGAACTGATGATTGACCGCGGTATGAGCCGTACTGCTTTTGGTAAAGAAATTTTAAAACTCGGTGGCAATTTAGAACGCGTAGCAGAAGCACGTGTTGCGATTGATCAGGCACGTTTACTGACCCTTTATGCAGCATATAAAATGGATACTCTAGGGAATATGGCTGCATTAACCGAGATTTCTGCAATTAAAGTAGTTGCGCCGAGTGTCTTAGAAAAAGTTGTCGATATGGCGATTCAAATCCACGGTGGTGCTGGAGTTTCTCGAGATACACCGCTCACAGGTTTCTTTGCGCAAGCACGTTCACTGCGTCTAGCTGATGGCCCTGATGAAGTGCATAAAGGTATGATTGCTAAATTAGAATTGGCAAAGCGCGGTTACAGCAGCCGCCGTAAAAAATAAACAAGTTGTAGTCACATATTTGGCATGGCAACCCTGAGTTGTCCATGCTATAAAACTATAGAAAATTATATTTTTATCATCATGATAGATTCAAGTTTAGGAAGAAAAGCATGTCAGTGATCGATGTAGGCGGTTCAGTTCGTGAGGGTGAAGAACTGGATGTACGTGCTGTAGGAAATTGGTTGATTGAACATGGCGTTGAAATAGAAGGGCCTGTAGAAGTCACTCAATATTCAGGTGGCGCGTCAAATTGGACTTATCGCTTAAAATACGACAATGCTGATTTAATCTTACGTCGTCCTCCAAAAGGCACCAAAGCCAAGTCTGCACATGATATGGCACGTGAATATAACGTACAGAAAGCATTATCTGAATTTTATCCTGTGCTCCCTGAAATGGTGGCACTATGTCAGGACGAATCAGTGATTGGCTGTGATTTCTACGTGATGAAACGCGTAGAAGGCATCATTCCACGTGCAAACTTACCCAAAGAAATCAATTTTGATGAAACTCAAGTTCGAGCGTTGTGTACCAACGTCATCGATAAGTTAATTGAACTGCATCAAGTGCCTTATGAAGGCACCTCTTTAGAAAAAATAGGCAAGGGCGACGGATACTGTCGACGTCAAGTGGAAGGTTGGGACGCACGCTATGAAAAAGCCAAAACCTTAAATGTTCCTTCTTTTAAATATGTCCGTAATTGGCTCAAAGACAATATTCCTGCTGACTCTAAAACCTGTGTAATTCATAACGATTGGCGTTTTGACAACGTCATTTTAGATCCAAATGATCCTACCCAAGTGATTGGCGTATTGGATTGGGAAATGGCAACGCTTGGCGATCCGCTGATGGACTTAGGTTCAGCTTTAGCGTATTGGGTTGAAAGTGGCGATAACGCAATTTTTAAAGCGACACGCCGTCAGCCGACTAACTTGAAAGGCATGTTTAGCCGTAAAGAAGTCGTTGAATATTACTTAGAAAAAACTGGTCTTCAAACGGACAATTGGACCTTTTATGAAGTGTTCGGCATTTTCCGTTTAGCCGTAATCGCACAGCAAATTTATTATCGCTTTTACCACAAGCAAACCAATAATCCGGCATTCAAAGATTTTTGGATTGTGATCCATGCTTTACATATTCGTGCCTTAAAACTTATTGGTTTGCAAAAACTTGAAGCCAATGATGTGGCACAAAAATATATTGAAAAAATGAAGGATATTTTAGGGAAATGACCACGATATATTTAATTCGGCACGGTCAGGCTTCTTTTGGTGCAGAAAGCTATGACAAGCTTTCTCCCAATGGTGAGCTACAGGCTAAGGTGCTGGGACAGTATTTCGACCGTATTTTAAAAGAAAGTCCTTATGTAGTTACGGGCTCCATGCAACGTCATCAACAAACAGCCAATCTTGCATTGGCTGAATGCTTTCCAGAAGCACAAGTTGATACAGATAACGCGTGGAATGAATTTAATCATCAGCAAGTTTTTGCTCAATATGAACCTCGATTTAACCAACCGCATTTATTAAAAGAAGATGTGTCTAAGCATGAAAACCCGCGTGCTTATTTATCTAAAATTTTTGAAGGTGCCATTGAACGTTGGACAGGCGGAGAATTTCATCATGAATACGATGAATCTTGGCCACATTTTAAAAATCGAGTCGAAACAGCGCTAGAAAAGTTATGCACTCAACTGGCTGAAACCAAACCGCGTTATGCCGTTGTGTTTAGTTCAGGTGGAGTGATCTCCGTTGCAGTCGGTAAAATTTTAGGGCTGAGTCCTGAAAAAACATTTGCACTTAATTGGGCCATTGCCAATACCAGTATGACAACACTGCGTTTGGTTGGAAATGAACCGCAATTACTCAGTTTAAATGAACATCATTTTATAAAAGCAGTTGATCCAAATTTATTGACTTGGATCTAAGATAAACAAAGGAATTATCATGGCTAAAACAATTTTAATTACAGGTGCAAGCTCAGGGATTGGTGCAGGAATGGCACGCGAGTTTGCACAAAAAGGCTACAACTTAGCCATTTGTGCACGTCGTTTAGAGCGTCTAGAAACGCTAAAAAATGAACTGGAAAGCCAATATGGCATCAAAGTGATTGCGAAAACCCTCGATGTCACAAATTACGATCAAGTGTTTGAAGTGTTCCGTGCCTTTAAAGCAGATTTTGGCAGTATTGACCGTGTTATTGTCAACGCAGGTGTCGGTGAAGGTCGTCGTATTGGTAAAGGTAATTTTGAAATTAACCGCGCCACAGTTGAAACTAACTTTATCTCTGCTTTGGCGCAATGCGAAGCTGCGGTTGAAATTTTCCGTAGCCAAAATGCAGGGCATTTGGTGGTGATTTCGTCGATGAGTGCTATGCGTGGTATGCCTAAACATTTAACGGCTTATGGTGCAAGTAAAGCAGGTGTTGCTGCTCTAGCTGAAGGTATTCGTGCAGAGCTGATTGATACCCCAATTAAAGTGACGACAATTTTCCCAGGTTATATTCGTACGGAGATCAATGAAGGTGCGAAAAAACTACCATTTGAAGTCGATGAAAAAACTGGTTCACATCTTTTAGCAAAAGCCATTGAGAAAGCACCAGTTAAAGCTTATGTACCACAATGGCCGTGGTTGCCTTTAGGTCTTGCGATGAAAGTATTGCCGTTGAAGATCGTGAATAAATTGGGTTAAACCTTTATGCAATAATAAAGCTCCAATTTTGGGGCTTTATTATTCTCAAATGATATTCGTCATCCTCTGTAGGTTAAAAAGGAATACATAAAACCTGTGATGAAAAGACATAAAAAGCAGCCGATTTTGCAAAGAAAAAATGGAGTAAATACTCAGATTATTTATAAATAAGATATTGAAAATAAATAAAATGTTGAATATTTGAACAGACGATGATTTGTTCTCAAAATAGCGATTTCCTTTTTTTTAATTTGCTTTAATGTACAACTGTTCATTAATTTTTAGGTTTGTACTATGTCTATGTCTTCCGATATGACAGATCAACAGCGAATTAACAAAGTCAGAACTGTCGTAACGAAAGCTGGTGAAGACTTACGTCAGCAATATCCCATTTTAAAACATCAAAACTTTATAGGCGCAGCCATCCTTATTTTTGCGCTACTAGGAATGTTGGGTTCAGCTTGGGCGTTTGCTGTTGGCATTTTACCAGCATGGGCTTGTGTGATTTTGGTGGCGATGTTTGCTTCACTGACACATGAATTAGAACATGACCTGATTCATTATATGTACTTTAAAAAGACGCCGTGGGCTCACCATCTCATGTTGGCCTTGGTGTGGTTAGCACGTCCGAATACTATTAGTCCTTGGGCACGTCGTCGTTTGCATCTCAACCACCATAAATATTCAGGTTCAGAATACGATTTGGAAGAACGGGGCATTAGTAATGGCATGCCGTGGGGTTTACGTCGTATATTGGTCATTAGCGATCAATTGATGACGGTTTATTTGCGCCCATTTCAAATGTTCAAGATGATTAGGACATTCATTGAAAAACAACCTGAAAAAGAACGTAAAACGGCATTGTTCTCTCAATTGACTGGATTTTTCCCCTTAAGTTTTGTTTATTACGGCATTTGGTATGTATTTGTCATTTATCATGTAGTGAATGGTATTGCTCCAATGTTAGGGCAAAGTATTAGTTGGTCAGTCAATTTAGTAAAGTTAATTCCAACGATTAATTTTCTAGCTGTGGTTTGGATTATTCCGAACTTTATACGTTCTTTCTGCTTACAATTTATCAGCTCAAATATGCATTATTATGGTGATATTGACCCACGCGATGTCATTAAACAAACTCAGGTGTTAAATCCGTGGTGGTTGTTCCCAATGCAATTATTTTGCTTTAACTTTGGTTCGACCCATGCCATCCACCATTTTGTGGTCAAAGAGCCGTTTTATATTCGTCATCTAACCGCAAAAACTGCACACCAAGTCATGCGTGAGGTTGGTGTACGTTTCAATGATTTTGGAACCTTTAAACGCATAAATCGCTGGAATTAAATCAGTACTGGCTTCAAAAAAAGCCCTCAATTGAGGGCTTTTTTATGATCTAAACTTTTATAAATTACTTGTGTGCAAAAAAATGCTTGAGCGCATCTTGCAAGGCAACTTGCCATACCGCGTAGGAATGTCCGCTGATATATGATTGGTAATGCACATCATGACCTTTATTTTTTAAATCGGCTGCAACAATAGGTGAAGTCTCTAAAATACTCAGTTCATTATTATTTCGAGAGCTTTCATAACTATTGGCAGTAATAAACCAATGCTGTTTAGGTTGTGAGGTTTTATCACGAATGATTTTACTCATGCCATTAGGGAGGTCTGTCGGCGCATTTTGCCACCAAAATGATCCAGATAACGGTACGACATGACTAATTTGATTTGGATTTTCTAAGGCTAAATAAGCTGAACTTAAACCGCCAAGACTTGACCCAAGTAGTACCGTTTTCTTCGAATCGACTTTTGCAGGTGCATTTTTTTGAATCCAAGGCATCAGTTCATCACTAAAAAATGCTGAAAATTTAGTATTTGGTGTTAATTCTTTCGGTCGTTCCTGATCGTTCGGTGGAGAAACAAAAATGGCTTGAATTGGCGGTAACTGACCTTGCTCAACTAATATATCTAATGCCTTTGGAACATTCAGCAACTCGTTATATTGCTGACCATCAAAAAATATAGCGGTGATATAGCTTTCATTTTTCTTAGCTTTAGATTGGTAAATTTGGATTTTACGTGAGTTATTCAAAATTTTGCTGTCTAGAACAAACTCTTGTAATTGGGGCTGTTTAACATTTGGATATTGTTTTGGATCAATAAAAGGCGGGGCATCTTTAAGCGCCACTAAATTTTCATTACGCAAGCCTGATGTATCATTACTTGCGAGATAAATGTTTTTGTTGAAAGGATCAATCCGTTGCACTTGTATCACAGCACGACGCTGCGTTCTTGATTCTTTAAGTTTAGGATTAAGATGCGGACAATAATTTGACAGATAGCCTTCTAAGTTCGGTAAATCGACAGCAAAGCTATAACTGCCAATATAACGATGATCAATAATCGACTCTTTAAACCAAATATCGGTATTTGGTAGGCGTGTTAACCATTCATGGTCATTACTCGGGCCACCAATAAGACGAACATTATGCTGCGCACCTTTCCATAAGAAAACTATGCGGCTATGTTGTTCATCATAGTTTTCGATGATTGGTGTACCCATAAGCTCTACACGCTTCCAAAAATCTTCTAGTATTTGAGCATGTTGTTTTGGATTTTGATTTAACTGATGTTGTAGTTTTAGTAATATTTGGCTTTGCGCTTTGACATCTTCACATGCAGCAGCATAGGGGAAATGTTTTTTTTCTGTTGTATCGGTTAAAGCGGGTGAATTTTGAGTTTGGGCAAAAGCAGAAGAAACAGCAATGCTCATAGAGCAAGCTAAAAAAAGTGGGGAAAGTTTTTTCATTGAAATAATAAAATAGGTAGGATGAAAACTAATAAATGATAATCATTATTAATATAAAAAACTAGCAATATGCCCCAGAATGATGCTTTTAATAAAAGAAAATGTAGAAAAATAACAATAGAGTCAATGCTTTGTTTTTTAAACTAATTAAAATAATGCAGTCGACAAGCTCTCAATCATTGCTAAATATTATGCTACTCAAAGTATCAACACTGCTGCTGTTACCTGCATTACTGATCCAAGGTTACCGTGTGAAAAAAAATACACCACGTTTAGCAGAACCGATGGGAGAACGTTGTGGGATGAGTGGTCAGGGTAATCGACCATTATCGGTATTAATACTAGGTGATTCAGCAGCAGGTGTCGGCGTCGAGCATCAGTCGGATGCGCTATTAGGACAATTGCTTAAAATTTTATCGCCTGATTATCAAGTTCACTTTTGCCTTGAAGCCACAACGGGGCATAACAGCCAGCAAATCATCAATGCTTTGGACAATGTCACTATGCAGAACTTTGATGTCGTGATCAGCTCTGTTGGTGTCAATGATGTCACAGCTTTAAAACAGCCAGACCAATGGTTGAAGCTCCAGCAGTGGTTATATCAAGCTGTCGAGGAAAGGTTTCATCCACAGCTATTGATCATTTCAGGTGTGCCACCAATGAATGAGTTTCCAGCTTTACCGTTTCCATTGTCATGGTTGTTTGGACAATATTCGCAAAAGATGAATGCGCTGTTAAAAAAATTATGTTAATACTCAAGCGAATATGAGATTAATTCAATACGATTTACACGAGTATCGTGAAAAAAAATTAAAAATGGCCAAAGACGGCTTTCACCCGAGTAAAGAAATTTATCAGTTATGGGCTGAAAAAATAGCGAAACATATCACTGAACAATTTTCATAGATAATATATGATTCAATCACTTGGTGAAGTTACATCTATATGAGTAAAGATATTTCAGACGTGAATCCGCAAATCGAAACGCATCCTTTAGCGCCATTTTTGCCATCAAATGGGAAACTCTTGATGCTAGGGAGTTTTCCTCCACCCAAAACACGCTGGAAGATGGATTTTTATTATCCAAATTTCCAAAATGATATGTGGAAAATCTTTGGCCTATGTTTTTTTCAGGATAAAAATCATTTTCTCAATGTAGAGAGCAAGACTTTTAAAGAACAGCTCATTCGAGATTTTTTAAATGAAAAAGGTATAGGCATTTTTGATACGGCCTATCAAGTGATTCGTTTGAAAGGCAATGCATCAGACAAGTTTTTACAGATCTATCAGCCAACCGACATTGCGAAGCTGCTTACACAGATGCCGAATTGCCACAGTATTATGACGACGGGAGACAAGGCGACTGATACTTTGATGCTCTCGATGCCAGAAAATACTGAAAAACCACACATTGGGCATGCTGTTCGTACCGAATTTGCAGGCAGAGATTTGACTTTATACCGCATGCCATCATCATCTAGAGCTTATCCATTGGCACTGGAAAAAAAAGCTGAGGCCTATCAAAGCTTATTTAAAGATATAGGCTTACTTTAAGGAAGTTTACGTTATTGTGAGATACCTTGAAATATATGTCTCATTTAAACAGGCAAACATTCAATGATTAAAAGGTGGCATCTTAATAATGGATAAACACCAATTCCTTAGCCATCATATTCAACATAATCCCAAAGGTTTAAACGCGCTTTAATTTCTTTGCGAATATTCGGCAGCATAGGCAGTAAAGTGCCATCGATCCATAAACTCAGAGTCTGGGATGAAACTTTTTTGTTTGCATCATTTACAATTTGCGCGCCTTTCACGATCACCAAAGTTTCTTCGCTAGCTGCAGTTTCAATGCCTTTAAATAAAAGCTGTAATTCATGACCTGTATCTTGAATTAACCATTCCAACTCAATTTGAATATTGTGATTAGATTTAAGTACAGCTTGGCCTTCAATCATGTCATTGTCAGATAAGCAGTCATGCTCAACCCGAACTTTCGACAAAAACCATTCTTGATGACCAAGGTCAGAGAGCGTTGTAAAAGGCGTTAAAATATCACTTAAATTAAATTGGCGGCTTAAATCAAAAAATTGCATTAGAAAACTTTAGGAGGAGATAAAACAAAATAAGAGGTGGATGTTAAAGCATCATCAAGTGTGAGTAAAACCTTTGCTTTTATTGAGATATTTTATGTATAAATAGCATTCAATCTATCTAAATTAAGTCTAAGAAAAATGAATTGCGAAAATAATATACACATAAATGATGTGCCCAGCCCCCATAGACTTAAAAGATCCAATCGAAGCTAAACAGTGGGCAGCTGAAGTGAATCTAAAACGACCGTGGCATTATGACATCTTTCAAATGTATGTTGACTCTATTTTGGCTTTCAACCCGAATGCCCGTGTACTTGAACTGGGTTCAGGTCCAGGTTAT
This sequence comes from Acinetobacter sp. YH12138, assembly GCF_015218525.1. Lineage (NCBI taxonomy): Bacteria > Pseudomonadati > Pseudomonadota > Gammaproteobacteria > Moraxellales > Moraxellaceae > Acinetobacter > Acinetobacter sp. YH12138. Next base: position 1,540,945 of record NZ_CP048670.1, read on the forward strand.
TTGGCTGATTTTTTAATTAATCATTGTCCAAATATAGATTACACAGCATTTGATTTTTCCGAAGATATGCATGACTTGGCAAAAGAAAAACTAAGTACAACTCAACGCTTAAAATGTAATTTTATAACAGGGGATTTCAAACAATCGGATTGGGAAAAATCTCTTCACTTCAATGAAAAAAGTATCTTTGATGTGATTATTATTCATCAGGCCTTACATGAATTGAGACATAAGGCGTATGCAGCAGAGTTTCATCGGACTGTAAAAACGTTGTTAAATACACAAGGCGTGTATTTTGTATGTGATCATTTATATGCACCACATGCACAGCAAAATCATGAGTTGTATATGTCAGTTGAGGAACATTTAGCCGCGCTGAAAGCAGCCAAATATGGGCAAGTGGAATTTCTTGGCGAAATCAATGGCTTGGTTGTTTTTAAAAGCCAGCACTCATATGAACGAGACTGAACCAGAGCATTATTGAGTTGCTTAAAACTGCTTAATTCGTTCCTATTAGATCGTATCGATGAGAAAAACCTAACCAATTAGCAGTACATTGTCATTACATTATCCATTCAATGGGGAGGTATGACACTGCTTTTATACTAAATCGTTGGAATCGAGTTGTTTCTGGTTCATGAGTATAGGTTTTGGTTTTTCCATTTTTTTGATGCTCTAACCAAATGATTTCGCCGTTTTCATCCAGTTTTAATTCATACGCAATTTGCGGTAAATATTGGTTTAATGCGGCAGAAATATCGTTTTGTAATCGATCAGACTTAACGACAAGGCCAACTTCCGAATTTAAATTTGCGGAACGTGGATCAAAGTTAAATGATCCAATAAACACCATTCCGTCGATATCGAAAAATTTTGCATGCAAACTAGAGGTATTTTTGCCTTTTGCAGGGATGATATTTCCAGTTATGACCTCATACCATGTGCGTTTTGAACGCTCTATATAAGGTTTAAATTCATATAGTTTCACGCCATTTTCGAGTAAGTCTTTGCGATATTTTTGATAAAACGCATGAACGACAGCGACGTCATTGGCTAAAAATGAATTGGTTAACACACGGACTTCTACATTTTTACCTGCAAGACCCGTTAGAAAGTCAGTTCCTTGTTGCGTGGGAACAAAATAAGCTGAAACCAATTCCATGCGTTCCTTGGGCTGTCCCATCAAGGTCGAAAATTGGTTATAAATTAATTCTTGCTCTTTAGCCTCACCACGAATTTTATTCGGACTATCCGCAATGAAATGTGCTACGGCCCAATTCACCGGTCTTAGTTTAAGCTGAGCCGCCAGTTGTTGCTGTGCATAGTTAATGCGCTGTTGATCTTTAGTCAACGTTGTAGAGTTTTCTTGGTACGTTTGTCTTAATTGATTTAAGTCTTCTTTTGTACCTGCACCAATCCATTGCTGAACAGAATAACTTAAATCATCATTCCAAAAGTTCAAAAACACTTGATTGGCTTGTTGAATGGCTTCCCCATAGAAAAGGATATCCAAATCTGTAAATTGAAAACTTTCACTGGCATCAAAATATTCATTACTGATGTTACGACCACCAGTTACACCTATAAAACCATCGGCAACAATTAATTTATTATGCATACGATGGTTAATGTGCTTTAAGCGAAATGCATAATCAATGACACGTAATTTTCTGAATTTATAGGGATTAAACAGTTTGATTGAAATGTTGGGATGAGCTGAAAGGGATTGTAAGGTCGGATCGAGTTTCGTCCCGTTTTGATCATCAATTAGTAGCCTTACTTTTACCCCACGGTCAGCGGCATGCAGTAATTCTTGAAACATCAGATGCCCAATAGCATCATTTTCCCAAATATAATATTGCAAATCGATGGTGTATTTTGCGTTTCGAATCAAATGCAGGCGAGATGCAATGCTTAAGAAGGCATCATCTAAGGCTAAATAAGCCGTTTGTTTTTGTTGTAATTTTTCTAAATCCGTAGCAGACGTAATCCATTTTTCTGCATGTGATTGTATAGGGACATCTTTTTTTGACTGATTGCTAGGTAAGCTGCATCCAGTTAATAGGCTGATCGAAACAGTTAAACCGACAGTACAACTTATTTCACGTAATTGTATCATTCGAATAGCATTAATCATTCCTTGAAAAATTCATCATAACATCATGTTTTAAGGTTGTATCTAGGCTTAAAAAGAGGTTACTGTAACTCATCTGTTAATATAAGCCATACAGGATGTTTTTAGACATGAAATCACGTGCAGCCGTTGCTTTTGGACCGGGTCAGCCTTTAGAAATTGTTGAAATTGATGTGGCACCACCTAAAGCAGGTGAGGTTTTAGTCAAAATTAGCCATACAGGTGTGTGTCATACAGATGCATTTACATTGTCAGGTGATGATCCTGAAGGCGTATTTCCAGCAATTTTAGGGCATGAAGGTGCAGGTGTTGTGGTTGAAGTCGGTGAAGGTGTGACTTCAGTGCAACCGGGTGATCATGTTATTCCACTTTATACTGCAGAATGTGGTGAATGTTTATTCTGTAAATCGGGTAAAACAAATCTTTGTGTATCGGTACGAGCAACACAAGGGAAAGGTTTAATGCCGGATGGCACAACACGTTTTTCTTATAATGGTCAGCCGATTTATCACTATATGGGCTGTTCAACATTCTCTGAATATACAGTGGTAGCAGAAGTGTCTTTGGCAAAAATTAACCCTGAAGCGAATCATGAACATGTATGTTTGTTGGGTTGCGGCGTAACAACAGGCCTTGGTGCAGTCAAAAATACCGCTAAAGTTCAGGAAGGTGACTCAGTTGCAGTCTTTGGTTTAGGTGGTATTGGTTTGGCTGTGGTACAAGGTGCTAAAAAAGCCAAAGCAGGTCGTATCATTGCGGTAGATACCAATCCTGACAAATTCAAACTGGCTGAAGAATTTGGCGCTACAGATTTTGTTAATCCAAAAGATTATGATCGTCCAGTTCAAGAAGTGATTGTAGAAATGACGGGTTGGGGCGTCGACCATTCATTTGAATGTATTGGCAATACCAATGTGATGCGCTCTGCTTTGGAATGTGCTCACCGTGGTTGGGGGCAATCTGTGATTATTGGTGTGGCAGGTGCAGGTCAAGAAATTTCAACCCGTCCATTCCAATTGGTTACAGGTCGTACTTGGAAAGGCACTGCTTTCGGTGGTGTTAAAGGTCGTTCACAATTACCGGGTATGGTAGAAGAAGCCATGTCAGGCGAGATCAAACTTGAACCATTCGTGACCCATACCATGGGGCTGGATAAAATCAATGAAGCCTTTGATTTAATGCATGAAGGTAAATCAATTCGCTCTGTTGTACATTTTGAAGATTAAACTTTGATTTAAATATTTTTGATTAAACGACTAATCATTTAAAAATTAATGCGTTAATTTTCACTATTTAAAAACTAGGCTTTTGCCTAGTTTTTTTATTTGTGTCGTTATAACAAATCAAAACTTCAAATTAGGATTTGCAAAAAGTGACAAATTGTTAGACATAAAATGATAAAAAATGCCAAATGATAGATTTTGTCCCGAATTCACATGGTGGGAAATTAGCACTAAACATAAGGTAAGCATAATTTAAAAACAAATGTATATTAATGCATTATCCGAGGCAAAAAATGACAACTACAAGTTACAAGCCTGAGTGGATTCGGGAAGATTTTATTGATTTTATTGCAGAAAAATTTGATGCAATTTGGGCCTACAAACGTATAAAAGCACAATTGGTCAAATCACGTTGTGTGGGGATCGGGTTTTATGAACTGAGTTTTTTAGCGAATCACAACTTTAAAGCAGAAAATTATCGACCAGGCCAATGTGTTCTGGTGACAGTTGTAAAGGATGGTGTACGGCATCAACGTAGCTATAGCATCGTCGAAATCAATACATCTAGTCATGTAGTAATCGCAGTCAAACAACAAGGCAAAGTGTCCAACTGCCTGACGCAATTAAAAACAGGTGATGTTGTTGAATTATCGCAACCGCAAGGTGAGTTTGGCCTAAAGCTAAATTCGGATCGACCAATTTTACTGCTTGCTTCAGGTAGTGGCATTACCTCAATCATGACTTTGTTTAAACAAGCAATTCAGCTTGGACGTCCGGTTGACCTGATTTACTTCAATCGAGATGATGCTTACTTGGATGAATTGATTCAACTAGCGAAGCAATCTAACCGTGCGCATTTACATGCGATTAATACGCTGAAAACCAAATTGCATATCACACCAGAGGTGCTAAATCACATGGTCCCTGATTTTAAGCAGCGAGATTGCTATGCCTGTGGTGCAGCGCCAATGATGCAAAGCATTGAGCAACTGTATCGTGAGTTCAAGCTTTCAGAGTATTTAAATACTGAATACTTTCAAATGATTGCTGATGATTCAGTGCCTGCTCAACCTGTCACTTTTAGTTTAGCCCAACAAGATTTTTTAGCAGAAGGTAACTTACTTGAAAGTGCTGAAAAAGCCGGTTTAAAACCTGCACATGGCTGTCGGATGGGTATTTGTAATACTTGTTCGTGTACGAAATTGCAGGGTTCAGTGAAAAACTTACTCACTGGCGAAATCGATCATGCGAATAACACACAAATCAAATTATGTGTCTCTCAGGCAATTTCACCTGTACGTATTCAACTCTAATCCTAGCCGCATAAAAATAATCAGGGGTATCACCATGAATCAATCGATATATATTCGTCCGAATAGTAAGTCACGTTATTTATCTCCAGAACAAAATGCTGAATTTGGCGAAAAAGTTGAGCAAATTCGCCGTGAAATCATGCAGAGTGTAGGTGAAAAAGATGCAGCGTATATTTATAAAATTCGTAATTTTGTACGTTATAGCGAAATCGCATCTCGTGGCATGTTGATGTTTGCAGGTTGGATTCCACCAGTTTGGTTAATGGGTACGGGTTTATTGGGTATTTCTAAAATCGTAGAGAACATGGAACTCGGTCATAATGTGATGCATGGTCAGTTTGATTGGTTAAATGACCCGAGTTTAAATGGTGCTAATTATGATTGGGATACCATTGCCACAGGTCAAGACTGGAAATATACCCATAACTATGTGCATCATACCTATACCAATATTGTCGGTATGGACCATGATGTCGGCTATGGCTTAATCCGTGTGAGTGAATCGCAAAAGTGGGAGCCACGTTTTCTTTTCAATATTCCACTGGCAGCCCAACTCATGGTTTTCTTTGAGTGGTATGTCGGCATTCAACGTTTACATTTAGAAGATGTTATTGCGTATAAAACCAAAACTTGGAAAGATGTATGGCATGAAGCGGTCGATGTACGTCAGAAAATTAAGCGCCAAGTGATTAAAGATTATGTGTTTTTCCCGCTTATTGCAGGTCCCAATGCGATTCCGGTATTTGCAGGAAATGCTGTAGCCAACGTGATTCGTAGCTTATGGGCTTCCGCTGTCATCTTTAATGGCCATTTTACAGAAGATGCGGAAAACTTTGAGATGGACAATACCGAAAATGAAACTCGAGCAGAGTGGTATCTCCGTCAAATTCGTGGCTCCAGTAATTTTAGTGGAACACAATGGTTGCATATACTCAGTGGTAATTTGAGTCACCAAATTGAACACCATTTATTCCCTGATATGCCTGCAAACCGCTATGCAGAAGCCGCACCTAAAATTAAAGCACTTTGTGAGGAATATGGTATTCACTACAACGAAGCCAGTTTTATCAAACAGTTTGCCAGCGTTTGGGTTCGACTCGCGAAATGTTCAGTGCCGAATGACTGGAGAGCCGAGCTCAAGGAACGCTCAGCATCACTTCAGCAGCGCCTTAAACAAAAAATCATGAAGAAAATCGGGCGTTAAAACACAGTATCGAATGGATGATTTTTAAAGCTGTAAATTCGCCAAAGTAGCGTTCATCTACTTTGGCTTTTTTAGATATATCTAGCGAGCGAGAGTTATTCAACTAATTGCACGCTATTCTGAATGCCACAAGATTCTACAAAATATGCATCATGTGAAACGAGGATCACCGCACCTGTATAATGCTGAATGGCTTGAGCCAATAACATTCTAGACTCTATATCTAAGTGATTTTCAGGTTCATCTAACAATAAAAGCTCAATATTCGGTGTTAAATAATTTAAGCCCAACAAGGTCACTTTTAAACGCTCACCACCACTTAAACAGTGAAATGGCAGTTCCGCTTTTTGACCACGGATTCTAAGTTGACCGAGTTGATTACGCCATTCCGTTGACGAAACCTCAGGATTAAACTTTGCCAAATTGTCCAAAACACTCAGTTCAGGTGATAAATTACTCAAGTTTTGATCTAAATACAGGGTATGCACAGACAAAAACGTTTCATGGCTAGACTGTGATGTGACCTGACTCAAATACTTTAGAAATGTAGATTTACCAATACCATTTTTTCCTTTTAAATGAATTTTTTCACCTGCCTGTAAGGCCAAGTCGAAAGGCTGGTGCTTAGATGTTTTGCGATGAAAATGTTTAACTCTTAAGATTTCTCCTGTTTTTTCAGCGTGATGTTGAAAAACGAATTGCTGCTCTTTGACATGCTCAAGTTGTTGCTGTGACAGTGTTAGTTGAGATCTCTTTTCTTCCAATTGCTTCTGCTGTTGCGTTTGAACTGTCGCGAGGCTTTGACCGGCTTGTTCCTTTTTAAAATCGAGTAACACTTTGGCTTGGGTGCTTGACTTGCGTAGGACACGCCCTTGTTGTTCTCGTTTTTGCGCTTTCATCTGTGTTTCGTGTTGTTGTAATTTGAGTTGTTTTAACTCACGCTGCTGCTTTAAAGCATTACGCTGTAAGGCTTTATTTTGCAGATCATTTTGTTGAACGTAGTCTTCATAGTTTCCAGTAACATGACTGAGTCCAAACTCATTTAAAGCATAGATATGCTCTACATGTTGCAGCAATCCTCGATCATGACTGACGACGAATGCACCCGCAGGATGGTTTTTTAAACGATCGATGAGCCATATACGTGAAGATGCATCTAAATGGTTACTAGGTTCATCCAAAAGTAAATAATGGTCAGTTTTTAAAAATAATGCACACAAAGCCAATTTGGTTTTTTGACCTTCACTCAGCTGAGCGAGTGGAAAATTTAAATCTATTGGTAATGAAGCTTGCTTAAGTTGTTGCTCCCATAGTGCAGGACGGTGCCACTGGTTTTCAGTCAGCTCAAAGTCTTCAAAACTTGTGCTGCCTATTTCGATACGTTGAAATGCGTCATATAAGTCTTCCACACCGAGTGCAGAAGCAATCGTGTCAGCGTCTAGTCGAGAAAATTGTGATAAATAGGCATGTGGTACATTCCATGAAATTTCCCCTTCATAGGGGAAATCTTTCAGATTTTGCGCATGTAAGATTTTAAGGATGCAGGACTTTCCTAAACCATTGCGACCAATACATGCCGAAAGTTGCTGTTGATTGAGGTTAAATTTCAGGTTTTTAAAAAGTGTTTTGGATGGAAATTCCAAGCTTAATTTGGAAATTGTACAAGCCGTTTGAGTCATAGATGCACCTTGCGATAGCAAAGATGCGCAATACAAATAACTAATTTTACTCTATAAAAAAGACAATATTTGAGAAAATGCAGTCGAAGTCATTAGCCATGTGTTTGCACATCAAAAAAATGGATTTGATGATGAAAAAAACAGGGCTTACTTCATTGGTAAATACTCGAATTAAAAATAAATGGAAAAAAGCTTTAAACAGCCTAATGTTGTGCAGTCTAATAAATGTTCATTTATTAATCAATACATCAAATTTTAAAAATAGGTCGCAATTATTTACAGCAGCGTTATTTAATACAACAAAATAGCAAAAAACTATTGTCAAACCGATGAATACAGCGTATTTTAATTTTCAGACAGATACTTTTTGATGAAATCAAGATGTTAAAGCAACCTTTAATCTCAAACGCATATTATTACTTCTGGCAGTTTAGATAATTGCCTGAACGCGTTCGGGCATGAAAAAGGTTGCCCACCAAGTTTATACCTGATCGGCAACCCTGATCAGGTTTTTTTATGTCTTGATTTTTATAATATTTTTTTGGAGAAATCTCATGTTTACAGTAAATAATTCATATTTTAGCAATGGTTATTGGTTTTACTTTAGTCAGTCTATGTCTAAAGCCTTGAAGTCCCAAAGTCCCATAACGCTCAGATAAAAGATCGGACTGTTTATACGTACAGTCCAAAGGAATAGAACCAATGAATGCGCTAAATACTGCTTTACAACAAACTCAAAATTCAGAAATTCAGAAATCTACACAGCCAAAAGAAACGCTTTTGAGCTTGCCACATCAACTCAAACAACAATTACCTTTATCAGTTCATGCTGCAGAACAAATTGCTGCACATCGTGCAACGATTCAAAATATTTTGACGGGTCAAGACCCGCGTCTAATGATTATTACAGGTCCATGTTCAATCCATGATCCGATTGCTGCTTTGGAATATGCTGAAAAATTAAAACAATTACAGGCACAGGTTTCAGATCAAATTTTTCTTGTGATGCGCGCATACATTGAAAAACCACGAACTACAGTGGGCTGGAAAGGCTATATGTATGACCCAAGTTTAGATGGTTCATCTAATATGCAATTGGGCTTAGAAAAATCACGTGAGCTGTACTTACAAATTATTGAAATGGGTTTGCCGATCGCCTCTGAAATTTTAAGCCCAATGGCGACGGGTTATTTTGATGACCTTTTGGCATGGGGTGCAATCGGTGCGCGTACCAGCGAATCACAAATTCATCGTGAAATCTCAAGTCATATGCCATACAGCATCGGTTTCAAAAACGGAACAGATGGCTCAATCCAAATTGCTCTAGATGCCATTCAATCTGCTTCGCATCCACACCAGTTTTTAGGTATGAGTCAAACTGGCTTACCGTGTATTTTAGAATCTGTTGGTAACCCGCAAGCACATTTGATTTTACGTGGCTCAAATACAGGTCCAAATTATAGTTTGGCTGAAATAGACAAAATCCGCAGTAAAGTAAAAGGTGATTTACCGGCTTTAGTCATCGATTGTAGTCATGGCAATAGCCATAAAGACCCAATGAAGCAACCTGAAGTATTACGCACAATTGTTGCGGAGCGTGAGCATACCCAAGTGCGTGGTGTGATGTTGGAAAGTCATTTAGTGGATGGTAATCAAAAAATTAGTTGTGACATGACTTATGGTCAATCTGTAACAGATGGATGCTTAGGTTGGGACAAAACCATTGATTTGATTCAACAGGTTGCGAATGAACTTCGTGCATCACAAATCAAACGTAGTGCTTAACAATCCAGAGCATACTCAGTCTGAATTGATTTAGCCCAAAGCCTTAGAACATTGATTGTTCTAAGGCTTTTATTTTGAAAAATCCTTTGTTGCTTACTTCAATATAAAAATTGAAATATGGCCTATATTTTAAAATATATACTGATAATTCAGTATTTTATGTTTGAGTGAATCAAATTTTTTATGCACAATAATGTCTAAGCCCAATACAGCGCCTGAAATAATGACAATCTGTGCTTGGGTGTTTGAAATTTTATATTGGGGAAGTTGATGTACACTGCTGAATTGCTGGAAGAAGCACGCCGTTTTATGTTCCACATGTTAACAAAAGTAGTTGAATATGGTGGTTCTGATTTATTTATTACGGCAGATTTTCCACCAAGTATTAAACATCAAGGCATGATGAAACCCTTTGGGCAGCAAGAGCTTGATGCTGAGAAAACAAAGCTTTTCGCCTATAGTTTGATGAATGAGAAGCAGCGCAAAGAATTTGAGAAAGAATTAGAATGTAACTTTGCGATTAGTGTGCCAAACGTTTCGCGTTTTCGTGTCAATGTATTTCAGCAACAGTTACATGTAGGTATGGTCATTCGTACCATTACCGCAGAAATTCCAAATTTTGAAAAGCTTAAATTACCGGCTTCGCTTAAGCACGTGATTATGGAAAAACGTGGTTTGGTTTTAGTGGTTGGTGGTACAGGTTCGGGTAAATCAACCTCTTTAGCGGCGCTGATTGATTATCGAAATGAAAACAGCGCAGGGCATATCATCACTGTTGAAGACCCAGTGGAATATGTGCATAAGCATAAAAAATCCATGATTACACATCGTGAAGTCGGTGTAGACAGTCATTCGTGGCATAACGCCTTAAAAAACACTCTAAGACAAGCGCCAGATGTGATTTTAATCGGTGAAATTCGTGACACCGAGACTATGGAACATGCAATCGCCTTTGCTGAAACAGGGCATTTATGTTTAGGTACGCTACATTCAAATAACGCCAATCAAACCCTAGATTGGATCATTAACTTCTTCCCAGAGGAACGAAGAAATCAATTGCTTATGGATTTATCGAGCAATATGAAAGCGATTGTTTCGCAGCGATTAATCCGGACTAAAGATGGTAAAGGACGCCGTGCAGCCGTTGAAATCATGTTAAACACGCCACTTATTTCAGATTTGATTTTGAAAGGTGAGTTTCATGAATTAAAAGCGATCATGGCAAAATCTCGTGAACTTGGGATGCAAACTTTCGACCAAGCTTTATTTGATTTATATAATGACGGTTCAATTTCTTATGAAGAAGCCTTAAGAAATGCCGATTCAACCAATGAATTACGTTTGCAAATTAAACTGAAAAGTTCACGCGCAAATGGTACTTCAACGGCTGCACAATCATTTAGTATGGTTGAAGAAAAGAAAGAAGAACCTGAAAGTACCGAAGCATCGGAAGAAATATAAGCTGAAAATTCATGCTTACAGCGAAGGTGGCAATTCAGCCATCATATTGAAATAAAAAAATCAGCCTGAGGGCTGATTTTTTAGATATTAGAAAAATTTACAGGCCAGCTTCATATTGTTCGCTGGTCAATAAAGCATCTACATCAGCCATATTGTCTGGTTTAATTTTATAAATCCAACCTTTGCTATAAGGCGCATCGTTTACAAAATCAGGATCATCTTCAAGATCTGGGTTGACTTCAATGACTACACCAGAAACCGGTGCATGAATATCAGAAGCGGTTTTTACCGACTCAACCACACCCGCTTGTTCGCCCGCAGTGATATGTTGACCCACATCTGGTGCTTCAACATAAACTAAATCACCCAATGCGTCTTGTGCATGATCAGAAATGCCTGTAACAACAAGGTCACCTTCAATTCGCACCCATTCATGTGTACTTGCGTACTTTAAATCTGAAGGATGATTCATTGATAACTCCTTAAATCCATTAAATTCATTTTTGGCATGAGTTATACATGCTTTTTAGGTAAAACAAAAGACTTATAAGTACGGATCTTTACGCCAATTGCTTGGGCTACGACCACTCCAACGCTTAAAAGCACGGCTAAAATTGGCGACATCGCTATAGCCCAATTCATCAGCAATTTGCTCTAAGGTAAAATCAGTTCGTGACAGGAGCGAAGTAGCATGACGGTAGCGAACTTCGTCGACCAATGTTGAAAATGAAGTCCCTTCGGCAGCAAGTTGGCGTTTAAGGGTTCGATCGGACATGTGTAGCCGTTCAGCAACACTTTCGATACTTAAATAGTGCTGTTCGGAGTTGGTTAAAATATCACGAACGCGCATGGCAATACGGTGACGTTCGCCCAAAGCTGAGAGTTCAGCTTCACATTGGTTAATCGCGATTTGACTGGCAATTGGGTCTGCATGGACCAATTTATTGGTTAAATATTGCTTATCAAAACTAAGTAAGAGATGTGGCTGATCAAATCTAAATTGGTGGCGTGGATATTTTGCAATAAACCGCTCAAAACCTTCAGGTTGAGGAAAATCAAAATCAATTTCACCAGCAGAATAATCCACACCGGTAATTGCTTTGCCCATGCTGATCATGCCAAAAATTAAGGCAATTGAAATCTCAGTACGTAAAGGCTCAATCGTAACGTCTGTTTGTAGTTGAACAGTCGCTTTGGTTCCAAAAGTTGAGAAAAAAAGCTGTAAAAAGGGCATGCGTAGCTGAATAAAACGGTTTGCCAAGACTAAGGCATCGGTTATGTCCTTCGCCGTCATGATGGCATAGCCAATAAAACCATGAATAGAGATGCGCATTTGGTTGCCCAAATGAAAACCTAAAGTGGGCTCACCGGTTAATCGTAATGCGTGCTCTACCAATTGATTGGCGATGGGTGTTGGAATACGGAAATCTGGTTCAGCCAATTGTTCGCTGTTTAATTCGAAGGGACTAAATAATGTTTCTGCAGTGTAGCCCCATCGAGAGACCACATCTAAAAGGAGCAATCCATATACTCCGGGAATACCCTGATCCTGACGGGAATTAATTGTTTTCATAGCGTTCCGTTGCAATGCGGGTTTTTCTTCTGTTCAAGCTTATATTGGCATGATTCTGTGTTGTATCCCACAAAAATTGTTGGACAAACTGACTAGGCTCAATTATTTATAGCGGCCTACCTAGCGTTGTAAAGTAGGCCGTTAAGGATTAATTCGGTTTAAAATCTTTGGAAAAGACCACAATTTTGGTCGTAGACATATACAGAATGTCATTGTGCTGATTGAGCGCTTGCGTAACATAGGTCACAATGCCGCGGTCTGTCTTACTTTTCGATGGCGTAATTGCAGATATTTCAACTTCTACACGAATTTTATCCCCCGGACGTGTTGGGCGCGGCCAACGCAGACTTGACTCTGAGCCAATTAAGCCATAAGCCACAGGGAAACATTCAGTCCATAAGCGCATTGTTACAGCAGCAGTATGCCAACCACTTGCCGCTAGCCCTTGAAAGATCGGGTGTTGTTGGGCTTTGACTTCATCTGTATGAAATTCCTGAGGATCATAAGCGATGGCAAATTTTTTTATTTCTTCAACAGTCATTTCATATTCACGACTGCTAAAGTGATCACCAACTTTAAGGTCTTCCAGATACAGCATTTTCATCTTCCTTTGATTCTACTTTATGTTGTTCTATTAAAAATCCACCGGTTTGACGCTGCCACAAGTGTGCATAAATACCATTCAAAGCGACAAGCTCTTCATGGGTGCCTTGCTCAGCAATACGTCCTTGATCCAAGACAATCAATCGATCCATTTGCGCAATGGTTGAAAGTCGATGCGCAATGGCAATCACAGTTTTGCCTTGCATCAAATCATCTAAACTCGATTGAATCGCAGCTTCGACTTCTGAATCGAGCGCACTTGTGGCTTCATCTAAAATTAAAATCGGTGCGTCTTTTAAAAATACTCGAGCAATCGCAATACGTTGACGCTGACCGCCAGATAATTTAACACCACGTTCACCGACAAATGCTTCATAGCCACGTTGACCACGTAAATCGATCAATTGAGGAATGAATTCATCAGCTTTCGCTTTGCGTACTGCATCATACATTTCTTCATCAGTCGCATTCGGACGGCCATATTTAATATTTTCTTCAACCGTGCGATGCAATAACGAGGTGTCTTGGGTCACCAAAGCAATATTTTTTCTCAAGCTATCTTGGGTAATATCTTCTATATTTTGTCCATCAATCGAAATACGACCATGGTTGATATCGTAAAAGTGGAGTAAAAGTTGAATTAATGTCGATTTTCCGGCACCCGAACGTCCGACAATACCGATTTTTTCGCCTGGTCGAATAGTTAAATTAAATTGATCGATGACATTTTTATCATTATAAGCAAAACTGACGTCCTCAAATTTAATTTCGCCTTGCGGTACTTTTAAGTCGGTTGCATCAGCTTTGTCTTGAATATGAATCGGACGGCCCATGGTTTTCATCCCATCTTGAATGGTCCCGACATTTTCAAATAGGGCAGACGTTTGCCACATCATAAACTCGGAAATACTACTGAGTTTTAAAATCATGGCGGTCGCTGCTGCAATGACCCCAAGCTCAGCTTGACCATCCATCCAGAGCCAAACGGCTGTTCCAAGTACGCCACCATATAAAACAATGATCAGCAAATTCGTCGCGATGTTGTATTTTGCAGCAAGTCGCATTTGCTTATACACCGTCACCATAAATTCTTTCATTGAGGCTTTGGCATATTGGCTTTCACGGCCTGCATGGGCAAACAATTTCACCGTTTGAATATTGGTGTAGGCATCGGTGACACGACCAGTCATTACTGCGCGTGCATTGGCTTGTTCATTTGAAATTTTGCTTAATTTTGGGATGAAATAGCATGCAGAACCAATAAATAAAGCCAGCCAAAGTAATAACGGAATAATTAACAGTGGCGATATAGCACCTAAAATCACGGTGATAGAAATCAGGTAAATGAAGACATAGGCCAACATGTCACCAAGAATAATCCAAAACTCACGTACAGCCAGTGAAGTTTGCATGACTTTGGCAGATAAACGACCTGCAAAGTCGTTATGGAAGAAATCTAAACTTTGTTTCAGTAATAAGTTATGAAATCTCCAACGTAGGCGCATTGGAAAGGTGCTATATAGAATCTGATGTTTAATAATGGTTTGAAGGCAAGAAAAGAAGATATTTGCCAATAAAATAAAGCTCAAAATGGTCAGATTGGTCTGGTGCTGCTGTAAAAAGGTTTCAGGTTGAGACTTACTGATCCAATTGACTAAATCGCCAATTTTGGAATAAAGCAATGCTTCAAAACTCGCTACACCAGCTGTACAGAGTACCAATAACAATAGGTATTTTTTTACGCCAGTCGCAGCTTGCCATACAAAGGGGAAAAATTTTGTCGGCAATGGTTTATTCAAGTCCTGTTCAGGATAAGCGTCAACTAAATTTTCAAACCATTTAAGCATGCAGATAACCTGAGAATTTTGCTGTAATTAATCTTTCTTTCTTCAGCTCTGAGTGTAATGGATTCGCTGGTTTTTCTCCATTTTGATTTGTTTATTTACTTAAAAGCTTGGCTGCAAAAGTTCATAGAATTAAAATGTACAACCCTATTACGACCTTGGCGTTTTGCTTCATATAGAGCAATATCGGCTTGTTTAATTAACTGATCAAGTTTGGCGTGGTTAGGGTCAATTTTGGAAACACCAATGGAGATCGAAAATTTCACCAATTGACCATCTATATAAAACTGGTATTGTTCCATTTTATGTCTTAACCGTTCAGCAATTTTTAATGCATCTTCTGGGACGGTATAAGGCAAAAGTACAATAAATTCTTCACCCCCGAAACGCGCCAATATATCGTAAAAACGCATTTCTTTCCGTGCAATTTCAGCAATTTGGCATAACACTTGATCGCCGACATCATGTCCGTATTGATCATTAATCGTTTTAAAATGATCGACATCAAAAATCAACAGACTGGTACAGACCGTCATCGGGGTTTCTTGGATTTTTTTATTTGCAGCATGTACAAATTGGCGACGATTGCTTAACTGGGTCAATTCATCCGTATGGGCAATTTTGCGCAGGGTATGAAAGTTCCAGTCATCTAGCAGCGCTCTTAGAAACGTTTTACGAGAGTTGAGCGTAGAGTTCCAGCAGATATACATACTGAACAGCAGCACAGGAACGTACACCAATAAAAATATTGTAAAATCACCAAAATCATTAATGCGCCATGCGCCAAAAAGGATCGCTGCCGTGATCATGGCTGAGGTGATGATCGAAGGGCGAAAATGCACATGAATACTTAAATTACCCAATACGATCAAAATAATGGCGGCATATTGATAGCTATGAACCAGTTCATTTTTCGACTGAAGTAATATTTCAAACCAGAGTATCGCTGAAAGGCAAGTGGCGAGTGGCAAAATCAAATCGAGCAATTTAATCTGTTTGATATATTTAAACAGAACATAGTTCAGGCTAAATGCACCAATAATGGCAATGATACGTATCACTCCTGAAAGCATTTCTACGTCTGGCAGCACATAGCGATCTGCCCAAAAATAGATTAAAAATGCCAATTGAGCGAAATAGTTGACCTGTTTTAAATAGTCTTTCTGGTTATAGTACAAAAATTTGTAATAAGCATTTTTAAACTGTGCCGGAATACGTGCAATCGGGTCGGATAAAGCACGCTCAATACGGACACGATTCTCTAGGTCACATGCTTCTGCCTGTATGAGCGTATGTTTGGCAGAAGTGCGATTCATCGATTCTATGAGTAATTGTGATTCGTTTTTAACTGATTTCCGAGAAGGTTGATTGGGGCCTTCCATGATCAAGTTCCTATTTTAGAAGCGTTTTTATGCAACTGTTAACAAATAGTATCTAAAAATGTCTACATTTGTATAGTATTTGTTCTGATTTTTTAATTATATTTAGTTGTTTCGGATGAATTATATTTTTAAGGAATCGAGCGATTAGCGCATTTATCTGATTCGCTTTTATTCCTTATATCGCATGATCTAAAGTAATTGCGGAAGTAGAGGGGGGTAACCGATAGCCCCATGTATATTCAAAAGCCATTGTGACTTTTTAAATTTGCAGAATTTCTTCTTTGAATATACATGGGGAGAGGAAAGTTTAGCTCTTAGCTTTTATCGGCATTTGGTTGAACGAGGGCTTTAAAATCGGCACTAGAAGGGGCTTGATAGATTTTAAGTCCAAACTCGGGTGTGATTGCAATCAGATGGTCAAAGATATCAGATTGAATCGCTTCATAATCTTTCCATGCAATTGTTTTACTAAAAGCATAAATCTCTAAAGGTATGCCTTCACTCGTGGGTTGTAACTGACGCACCAAAATCGTTTGGTGTTGGGCAATGCCTGAATGCTGTTGCAAGTAGAATTCTACATAGGCACGAAAAGTCCCAAGATTGGTTAAACGGCGCTGATTATATTTCGATTGATTTGAAAGTTGCTGATTAAACTGAGCAAGCTCTTCATGCTTATGATCAAGATATTGATCTAGCAATAAAAATTCTTTGAGTTTGTTTTGCTCATCCTGTGTCATGAAATGAATAGAGCTTTGATCAATATAAAGCGAGCGTTTGATGCGGCGCACACCTGACTGTGCCATACCACGCCAGTTTTTAAAGGTGTCAGTCACCAGTTTATTGGTTGGAATCGTGGTAAAGGTCTTATCAAAGTTCTGCACGGTAATGGTATGTAATGACATATCAATGACATCGCCATCCGCATTGAGCGAAGGCATCTCAATCCAGTCACCAATTCGCACCATGTCATAAGAAGAAATTTGTACCGAAGCCACCAGTGACAAAATGGTGTTCTGAAAAACCAACATGAGCACGGCCGCCATAGCACCAAAGCCTGCGAGTAATGTAAATACATCTTTTTTCAAGAAAGTACCTAAAATCATCAGGCCACAGACCAAAAAAATAATCAATTTGACCAACTGCAAATAGCCTTTAATCGGTTTGTTTCTAGATTTTGGATTACGTTGGTAAATCAGATTAAAAATATTCAGTAATTCAGAAATTGCCAAAGCAATGGTCAAGAAGATAAAAGCCTGACAAGCCATCTGAACGATTGAAATAAATTTCACAGATAAATGTGGGACTGTGGTTATGCCATTTAAGATCACAATTGCTGGAACAATGTTAGCAAAGCGTTTAATCACACTATGTTCTGACAAAATTTGACTATGGCTAAAGGCCATTTTAGAAACGAGCTTACGAATTCCACGCACCACGATTTGCTTGGCGATAAAATTTGCAATGATGGCAAAAATAATAATGAGACTGAGCGATGTCAGCATTTCTAACCAAGGGTATTGATCTGACCAATCTTGAATATTTTTAATGAACTGAAATTTTTCCAAAATTATCCTACTCTTATTGAAGTAAATGAAAGGCTTAATGATCAAACTATTGTAATTATGATGATTATATAAGCAATTTTATACTCGTAAACTTTACGGAGTTACGACATGTATAGTCCATAATGTTACTTATTTTGTGCTAAAAATGATTTTTTGAAGGTATAACCTAATTGATGAACTAAAATAAATAAATGTTGAGCTAAAAAAAGCCCCCTAATTAGGAGCTTCATTAGCGATATGAAATGCTTACCACATTAAATCATCAGGAATTACATAAGCTGCATATGGATCTTCTTCATCCGTGGTTTGCTCATTCACTTCAGAATTATTCACAATAATAAAGCCTTCCATTTTCGCATTAATACGGTCGGCTAATTCTTTTGGTAAAAAAGCATAGTTGCTATTTTCCCGTGCAATAACAAGACTGCCAGCAACCAAGGCATTATAAATTTGCTGATTGATATAAAGCTTTTTGATCTTGGCATCATCAATAAATTGATAGGTCGATTCGCCATCGGTATCACGAATTTTATGCTGATTAATCATTTGCATAATGGCAGCTTTTAATTCTTTTTCTTGCAAAACTGCTTTACGATCTTGCTCTAAAGCATGATCTTTGGCCATTTTCTGCTGCTGATCTTGCTCAATTTTCGCCTTGATTTCAGCATCTTTACTTTCACCAGTACGTTTTTCATGTACGGCTTGTTTAGACAATTTTTTTGCCTTTTTATTATCGACCAGACCTGCTTTAAGCAGTTGCGCCTGTAATGCATTTTTAACCATAGTACGTTCCAACTAATCGTGTATATGTCGATAATGAAAATAGATGATCCAATATACCGCGCTCATGACTAAACTGAGTGCGGCAGGAATCAGGAATGCGTTTAATTTTAAATAAGGATAAAGCCAACTGGCAAGTATGCCACCAACGATAAATCCCGCCAAAATTAATAAATGTAAGACCACACGTTTAGACTCAACCGGAAGTCCACGGGCTTTATAACCCAAAGCCAAACCTAAGTCCGTCAAAACACCAGAAAGGTGTGTGGTACGAATAATGGTACCTTTATAGTGGCTAACCATTGCATTTTGTACACCCATAGCCACACATGCCCAAAGTAAAGCGTAACGTGGAAAATAGGGCAATAGTAGCCAACACAGGACAATAAAAAAAGCCACCAAGCTTAATGGGACGCCATAACGTCTGGTTAAGCTAAAGTGACTATTTCCAAGAATAAGCCCACTATAAAATGAGCCAATCACATAACAGAGCAAGACTAAAATCAAATAAATAATCGTAGTTGGCTGCCATGCAATGAAGGCCATGGCTAACATACTGACATTACCGGTCATGTGAGATACTGACTGGTGCAAGATGGTCACCAGTCCAAGTACATTAATCATTCCTGCATTCACTGCGAGGAAAAAAGCACCCAGTTGTATCCAAAGCGGTAAAGTCTGTAAAGGCATGGCCTCGCCTTAAAAAGTATCCAATATCAGGATATTATCTTAAACCACGGTCTACTGCAGCTGTAAATAATACGTCAGTCGAAGAGTTTAAAGCGGTTTCAGTTGAATCTTGAAGTACGCTAATAACCATACCAATGGCAACAACTTGCATCGCGATATCACTTGAAATACCAAACAGGCCACAAGCCACTGGAATAAGCAGCAATGAACCACCAGCAACACCTGAAGCACCACATGCAGAAACGGTAGCAACGACTGATAAAATCAACATTGTGCTGAAATCAACAGAAATGCCCAAAGTATGAACTGCTGCTAGTGTGAGAACTGTAATTGTGACCGATGCACCTGCCATATTGACAGTTGCACCTAAAGGAATCGCTACGCTTGCA
The DNA here is from genome assembly GCF_015218525.1 of Acinetobacter sp. YH12138. NCBI lineage: Bacteria > Pseudomonadati > Pseudomonadota > Gammaproteobacteria > Moraxellales > Moraxellaceae > Acinetobacter > Acinetobacter sp. YH12138. The sequence continues at coordinate 1,560,570 of NZ_CP048670.1, forward strand.
GTTGACTCTGGTACACCAAGACGCTTTGCAAGGTCTAAGTTAACTGGAATGTTTGCAGCGGAACTACGTGTAAAGAATGCAGTGATACCACTTTCACGTAGACATTGGAAAACCAATGGGAACGGGTTTGAGCGAGTCATAAATGCCACCATTAGTGGGTTAATGACCAAAGCTACAAAGAACATGGTACCGAGTAATACCGCAAGTAAGTGCGCATAACTAACAAGCGTTTTTAGACCTGAGTCGGCAAATGTAACAGCAACCAAACCGAAGATACCAATAGGTGCAAAGTTAATCACTAAACGGATCACTTTATTCACTGCATCAGCAGCGTCAGATAAAAAGACTTTGGTGTTCTCTGATGCATGACGAAATGCAATACCTAAGGCAACAGCCCAAGCTAAGATCCCAATGAAATTTGCTTCAGAAATTGCTGTAACAGGGTTTGCGACAAAACTTAATAATAAGTTTTTCAATATTTCAGCAAGACTGCCTGGCGGCACAAGGTTTTCTGCAGCAACATCCAAAATTAATGTACTAGGGAATAAAAGGCTTGCTACTACTGAACTTAAAGCAGCAAGGAACATACCAATAGCGTACATCAATATAATTGGTTTAATATATGCATTACTGCTACCCACTTTGAAATTTGCAATGGATGACAGCACAAGTACAAAGACCAGTATCGGTGCTACGGATTTCAATGCCTTAATGAATAAATCACCAAGCAAACTTAAATAGGGTGCAACGCCTGGAGCAACAACAGCAACCAATACACCTAAAATAATGGCGATAATAATTCGGGTTACTAAACTCAAGCGTGTAAATGCTGAAAACATAGGAGAGCCTTGTCAGAATTACAATGACAAAATGATGAAAATTAGCCCTGTATTTTATACGAAAATGTCGCATGCTTAAAAAATAATTTAATTTAAAAATAAACCTTTGTTTTTTATAATATATTTTTGTGTATTAAAATGTAAACCCTTCAAAACTCACTGTTTATCAAATTCGAATTGATTAAACAGTGAGCTAATAGGCCTTTAAATTTGGTACTCAGAACTAGCTGTCGCAAGCTCTGTAACGGCTTGATAGTGGGTGAGAAAAATTTGACCACTTAAATGCGTGAGTAGTTTTGAGTGCTGCAATTTGTCCATGACAGGGCCTTTGACCTCGGAAAAATGCAGTCGAATATCTAATTTTGATAATTCAGCATTTAAATCTTCCAACATTTCTAAGGCACTGAGGTCAATTGAACTGACGCTTGAGCAGTTGATAACAACATGTTCTAGGTCAATATTTTCACTGACTTCATTGATCAAGAAACCTTTAAGCGTATTGGCATTTAAAAACGAGATATTTTCATCTATACGGAGCGAGAGTATATGTGGTGCGGTATAGACATGATGGCGCTGTACATTGCGGAAGTGCTGTGTGCCCTCAACCAAGCCGATCACCGCGATATGTGGACGACTGATGCGCCATAACAACAGAATAAAGGTAGAAATAATGCCAATAATGAGACCTGTAGAAATATCGATACACACCACACCGAAAAAGGTTACCCACATCGCTATACCATCAGCTTTTGAATAACGCCATGTATCCACAAAAGGTTTAAAGTCGACTAATTTCCAAATAGAAACAATAATTGTGGCTGCCAAGATCACTAAAGGTAAGTCTTGGAAAAAACCAGTGAAGTAGAGACTGACAACGATAATCAGCAATGACGACAACACGCCAGCCATCGGTGTTTTTGCACCTGCATCTGCATTAACCACTGTACGAGATAAGCTACCCGTCACAGGAAAGGCAGAGCTAACCCCAGCGCTTAGATTGGCTAAACCTAGAGCGACCAACTCTTGGTTACTGTTGAGTTGGCTGCGTTGTTGTAAGGCAGTAGCTTGGGCAATAGACAGTGACTCAACAAAACTGATCATGGCAATCATTGTTGCACCGGGCAGTAAGGTTTGTACCAGTTCCCAGTTCCAATGTGGAAAGGTTAAGGGTGGAAAACCTGAAGGAATTTCACCGACGGTTTTAATGCCGACATTTTGCAGGTCAAATAACATCACTGATGCAATTGAGATCACCACTAGTATCAATGGAAGTGCTTTACTTAGAAAGGCAGTAGAGCCGAATCTAGATTGGATCGATTGAGTGGCCAATATTTTCGGCACATAGATTAAAAACAGTATGGCCAGCACACCAAAGATGAGTGAAGCAAAGTGAGTCAAACTCAGGTATTCCCACAGACTTAAAACAAACTCAGGGATGTTGTTGGCTTTTAGCGGGACATCGACGAGAAACTTAAACTGACCGAGCGCAATGAGCAGAGCCGAGGCAATAATGAAGCTTTTAATGACAGGATGACTGATCAGCTGAATTAAAAAACCAAAACGTAGTACACCTAGCATCAGAGAAATCAGGCCGACCATTAAGGCCAAAAGTGTCGCTGCTTCAATATAAACAGGCGAACCAACTTCAAATAGCGGATTGAGCGTGGCGAAAGTCATCATCGAAATGATTGCCACAGGGCCTATCGATAAGGTTGAACTTCCACCAATGAGGGCGTAGACAATCATCGGTAAAATACTGGCATATAAACCCATGATTGGAGGTAAACCTGCAAGCATGGAATACGCCATACCTTGAGGAACCAACATGGCAATCACGATCAGCGAAGCAAGTACATCAGATTTAAATTTCACAGTGCTGTAGTGCTGTAACCACTGCCAAGCTGGAAATTTCTGTAAGAAATGAGGTTTTAAATCTGACATAAACTTATCTAAATCACAATTTCATATATATTATGCATAAAAAATGCTAAGAAGTCTTGTGCAATAAATTTGACCGTACAATATTGCAGTACATTTGTGGGATATATAAGAAACCATCATTCTAAATGAATTAATGAAAAGTATGAGCTGATTTAAAGCTTTGGATATTCGAAATAGATATAGATATTTTGAAGAAGTATTGCGGTAAATTAAGGTATTGAATTGCTGTCCATTGCGATAATTCATCTGTAGTAGTGCAAGAACAGCATGTCTGGCTTGAAATTTTAAAATAACTGAATGTTATTTATAAGATTGGTTGCAATACAATTGGTAAAGAGTATTGAGAACTTGAACTAAATTTGCATCTTTAATTGAATAATAAATTTGCTTACCATCACGACGCGTAGTCACAACATCACTTTTACGTAACATCATCAGTTGTTGTGAGAGGGTTGGCTGTTTAATATCAGTGATTTCTTCAATCTGAGACACATTCAATTCTTGCTGTGCTAGATGACATAAAATTAGTAGACGATCCGTATTTGCCAGCGACTTTAAAACGCCCACGACTAATTCGGCAGAATCACGCATAGTAGTGATTTCCAGATCGATATTCATTGGATATGTCCATACGATTAACAACAGCTCAAGTATACGGATATCACGGCTTAATACATTGAATAAATAAGACAATTTCTATGGTTTTTTATGAAATCAAATATCATTAATTTTTATAAGTTTAAATTTAGTTAATCAGTTAAATTTATTGCTTGATTTTAGTGCAAGCTTTCACAAAATGCACATAAATATAAGACATTAGCTTAAAAAATCATGCACACTTTGAAAATAATTGTATCATCTAAAGATCGTATTCAATAAATACACAAGGGATAAATAGTCATGACAACAGATTCAGCTTTTCCAGCAACGAGTAATTTAGGTATCGCAGTATATAGTAATAACGCTGAAGCGATTGGTAATACACCTTTAGTTCGTATTAATCGTGCGATTCAGTCAGAAGCAACGGTCTTGGCGAAAGTTGAAAGCCGTAACCCAGCATTTTCTGTGAAATGTCGTGTGGGTGCAGCTCTCATTGCAGATGCAGAAGAAAAAGGTTTATTAAAACCGGGTATGCATATTGTAGAACCTACAAGTGGTAATACAGGGATTGCCTTGGCATTTGTTGCAGCAGCGAAAGGTTATGCAATTACATTAACCATGCCAGCAAGTATGAGTATCGAACGCCGTAAGGTGTTGAAGTCTTTTGGTGCAAATCTCGTATTGACTGAACCTGCTAAAGGCATGAAAGGTGCAGTCGAAGAAGCACAGCGCCTCGTTGCCGAACATCCTGAAACGTATTATTTACCACAACAATTTGAAAACCCTGCAAACCCTAAAATTCATGAATTGACCACTGGCCCAGAAATTTGGGAAGCGACCGGTGGTAAAGTGGATATTTTAGTTTCAGGCGTAGGTACAGGCGGTACGATTTCGGGCATTTCAAGTTATTTTGAAAAAGTGAAAAATCAGCCGCTTTATTCTGTTGCGGTAGAACCTGCTGAATCTCCGATTATTGCCCAAGCGAAAAAAGGCGAAACACTGACTCCTGGGCCACACAAAATTCAGGGGATTGGTGCTAACTTTATTCCAGGTAACTTAGATCTAGACCTTGTTGATGAAGTGATCGGTATTGAAAGTGCTGAAGCGATCGAGTGGGCACGTAAAACGGCTACTCACGACGGTATTTTAGTGGGTATCTCTAGTGGCGCGGCAATGGCTGCGGCGGCAAAACTTGCTGCACGTCCTGAGAATGCAGGCAAAACCATTGTGGTCATTTTACCGGATGGTGGTGAACGTTACCTTTCTTCAGTTTTATTTGAAGATATTAGTGCTGACTAATAGGTCTGACATGAAAAAAAGCCCGTTCATTTGAATGGGCTTTTTTATTGATGATTTTGTTATCTATAAGTGTCTTAAGCCGCGTCTTGATCATCGTTTTTGGCATTTTGTTGTTTTATTTTTCGTTTAGGCGGTTCATATCCTAACTTTCGAGCGATATATTTAAACAGGAAGCCTAAGAGTATGCATATCGTGACAGCAGGGATAACCACTTGAGTGAGCCAAACATCAATATGATCTAGACTCCAACTTAAAATTAAAAATAAAAAAGCACACAAATATGCGCAGTTAAAGCAAATGTTCGACAGTTTGTACATGCGAAAGAGAGTAATTCGTTTGGTGGTCACGAATCTCTATCTTACTGAATAATGAGGAAAAGTGTAGTTTTAATATCAGAAAAATAAACTAATTGAATAATCATTATTCAATATTATTGATTATGTTTTTAAATCTTCGCAATTCTTTATACCTGAAAGAAAAGCCTTGCTGTGAGTCAGAAAAACTTGACCTTCCCATTGTGGTAAAGTTTAAGCTATAGCCTAAAACAAGCACATATGATTGGGATGTTGCCATGACAGATTCGACAGAACGCAAACTTTTTGATGGCACACTTGCTATTGAAGGGATGACCTGTGCTTCTTGTGTGGCACGGGTGGAAAAAGCCTTAAAAAAAGTCGATGGCATCACTGATGCTCAAGTGAATTTAGCCACTGAAACAGCACATGTTCAGAGTGATAAAAATGTGGATTATTCTGCTGTAATTCAGGCCGTTGAAAAGGCAGGTTTTGGCGTTGCACAAAAGCAGCTTGAACTTGAAATTGAAGGGATGACTTGCGCATCGTGTGTTGCACGTGTTGAAAAAGCCTTAAAGACAGTTCCAGAGGTCATTGATGCAAAAGTGAATTTGGCAACTGAAAAAGCCACGATTACGGCATTGGCATCTGTTGAAAATTCTGCATTGGCGAAGTCCGTAGAAAAAGCAGGTTTTCATATTGCACAGCCCAATATTGAATTAAATATTGACGGTATGACCTGTGCTTCATGTGTAGCACGAGTCGAAAAAGCCTTAAATACTGTTGATGGTGTCAATAAAGCAACTGTAAATTTAGCCAGTGAAAAAGCTTTTGTTCAGGCTCCCGCTTCAAAAACACAAGAATTGATCGCGGCAGTTAAAAAAGCGGGATACAGTGCTAGCATTGCTACGCAGCAACAACCGACAATGGCAGAAAAAAAAGCCGACGAAGCTCGGTTACTCAAACGTGATTTAATCATCGCATTGGTACTCGCTGTTCCTGTTTTTATCTTGGAGATGGGATCACATATGATTCCAGCTTTTCATCATTTTATTGCGCATAATTTAGGGACACAAAATAGTTGGTATATTCAGTTTATATTAACCACTTTGGTGTTAATCCTACCCGGAAGACGCTTTTATCAGCACGGCATACCAGCACTTGCGCGACTTGCCCCGGATATGAATTCTTTGGTCGCAGTCGGGACTTTATCTGCTTATAGTTTTTCTTGTGTTGCAACATTTGCTCCGCAATTATTACCGCAAGGTACGGTTCATGTGTACTTTGAAGCAGCCGCAGTAATTGTGGCGTTGATTCTTTTGGGTCGTTTTATGGAGGCGAAAGCCAAAGGTAAAACATCGCAAGCTATTCAATACTTAGTCGGCATGCAACCCAAAACAGCACGTGTTGAGCAATCTGGTAGCTATATAGATTTGCCGATTAGTGATGTTAAAACAGGTATGTTGATTGAAATTCGGCCTGGTGAACGTTGCCCAGTCGATGGTGCTGTAGTGTCTGGGAACAGTTATATTGATGAATCCATGATCAGTGGCGAGCCAATTCCTGTCGAGAAAAAAGCCGGTGATCAAGTTGTCGGTGGAACGATTAACCAAAATGGGGCCTTGAAAATACAAGCCACTGCGGTAGGTCAAGATACTGTTTTGGCACAAATTATCCATATGGTTGAACAAGCTCAGGGTTCAAAATTACCGATTCAAGCTTTGGTGGATAAAGTCACGTTATGGTTTGTACCGGTGGTGATGGCGTTGGCCTTGATCACCTTTTTAGTTTGGTATGTTGTAGGACCTGAACCGAGTTTAACCTATGCCTTAGTCAATGCTGTCGCAGTTCTGATCATCGCATGTCCATGTGCAATGGGTTTGGCAACACCAACGTCTATTATGGTCGGTACAGGGCGAGGTGCAGAGCTTGGAGTATTGTTCCGTAAAGGTGAAGCCTTACAACAACTCAAAAATACTCAAGTGGTTGCAGTCGATAAAACAGGGACATTGACGGAAGGTAAACCGAAACTGACAGATTTTGAAGTCACTGAAACATTTGATAAAGATCGCGTATTTCAGTTATTGGTCTCTGTAGAGCAGAAATCTGAGCATCCGATTGCATATGCCATTGTTCAAGCTGCAAAAGAGATGCAAGTGCAACTTTTAGAGGTTGAGCATTTTGATTCCGTGACTGGTGCTGGGATTCAGGCCGTTGTTGAAGGACAAAGCATTTTTATCGGTGCAGATCATTTGATGCATAAACTTGGTTTAGATACACAAATCTTTTCATCACTAGCGGAACGCATGGGCAATGAAGGGAAAACCCCGCTCTATGTATCGATCGATCAACAGCTTGCTGCCATTGTTGCTGTAGCCGACCCGATCAAAGCTACAACCTTCGCAGCCATTCAAGCTTTGCATGATTTAGGGCTGAAAGTGGCCATGATTACAGGCGATAACCGACATACTGCCACTGCCATAGCACGACAGTTGAAGATTGATCATGTGATCGCTGAAGTAATGCCAGACCAAAAAGTGCAATCTGTACAACAATTGCAAAAAGAACATGGTGTTGTTTGTTTTGTCGGCGATGGCATTAATGATGCGCCTGCACTTGCGCAAGCAGATGTGGGCATGGCGATTGGTACAGGGACAGATGTGGCGATAGAGGCTGCGGACGTTGTGCTTATGTCGGGTAATTTACAAATGGTTCCGACAGCAATCGCACTGAGTACTGCGACGATGAATAATATTCGCCAAAACCTATTTTGGGCATTTATTTACAATGCAGCATTGATTCCTGTCGCTGCAGGTGTGTTATATCCATTCTTTGGCATATTGCTTTCACCGATGTTCGCCGCAGGTGCAATGGCACTTTCATCGGTGTTTGTTGTGTCCAATGCCTTGCGTTTAAAAGCATTTAAAGGGCCAGTTTTTCAGGAGTCTTGAGATGAATATTGGACAAGCAGCGAAAGCATCGGGCATTTCTGCAAAAATGATCCGCTATTATGAATCGATTGGGCTGTTAAATAATGCGCAGCGCACCGATGCCGGCTATCGAGTTTACTCGGAAGCCGATATTAAAACCTTGAGTTTCTTAAGACATGCGCGTGATTTAGGTTTTTCTTCTGAACAAATGAAAGATTTACTTGGGCTTTGGAAAAATCAAAGTCGGCAAAGTGTAGAAGTTAAAGCATTGGCGTTAAAACATATCCAGACCTTAAATCAAAAAATCGCAGACTTACAGGCCATGGTTGAGATCTTGCAACAATCTGTAGATGGCTGTGCCGGTAATGATCAAGCCGATTGTACGATTTTAAATCAAATCGAAACGGGCATGGCTGAGTGCTGCCATACAGCAAAGATTTAAATCCGCTTGACCTTACAATCGTGGCAAGGTTTATAGTGTTGTTATTAGAAAAGAAGGATGAATATCATGAAATTTCGTATTGATAATATGACATGCGGTGGTTGTGCCCGTAGCGTAACAGCAACGATTAAAGACTTAGACGAAAATGCAACGGTCACTATTGATGTAGCTACAAAATTAGTTGACGTTGAATCTAGTGCCAGTGCAGAGCAATTGATTAGCGCTTTAACCGAAGATGGCTTCCCACCTGTGATTGCATAACCTAGATATTGTTTAATGAAAAAAAAGCCGAACAATTGTTCGGCTTTTTTATTTATAAATCAATTCTATACGGCTGAAATTTTATCTGGCGTCATCAGCGCCTGATTAATATATAGCTTGATTAAGCGTTCACGTGAACCGATTGATTTTTGATAATGCGTTGAATTGAGGAGTAGGGATGCACCATAAGTGACCGTCCAAATATAAGATAAATAATCACGTATCGACATTGCGCTTTCAAGTGATTTTAGATAATCACTGGTCATATCCTTAATTTCAATAATACGTTCTTCACGAACACGATAGAGCTCTTCAAATAACTCTTTTAATTTACGTTCATTATTGGTTAAGCGTTCTTCAATGACATGTAATAATATAGTTCTATTAGAATTCAACATATTATAAAGCATATATTGTGAAACATAAGTTTTAATATCATGATTATATTTTTTTGAAATTTCTAATAATCGTTTTTCATTTAAGATAATCAGTTCTAAATATAATTGGTTTTTACTTTTAAAATGTTTATAAATCGTGCCTTTGGCAATATCTAGTTCACAAGCTAACTCACTTAAGGTGATGTCTTGATTATTATCTAATAGCAGGGTTTCTGCCATGGCTAAAATTTTTTCCTTGCGAAGGATAAAATTTTGTTGGCGTACTGAACTCATGATAACTGTTCCATAAACATCTTGAGGGTGAACAAGCCTAGCTTAAGCTAAATCTTGTGAATCTTACATTCCACTATGGTCTCAAATATTACATAAATTGGTTTAAAAATAAACACATTAGTAGAGTGCGTAAAACATATAGAATTCATAGCATAAAATTAATGTCAATAAAACTGAACCCTTGAGGTCATTTTTTTGAAATAAAATTCCATTTTTATTTTTTTTAATTTATTGTCTTTTCGCTTTTACAACAAAAGCAGCATTTAACAAAACGGTCTTGGTTGTTATGTTATTAATACAACCTAAATTAAACATGATTATAGGTACTATTATGTTTGGTTTTAATCAATTACCAATTATAAATTTAGTCAATTCAATAAATTTATTTAATTGTAATAAAATAATGCTGCTCAAAATATCAGGTGGTTATTTTCCACTTGTCGGTAAAAACACGTTATCTATATTCTTTTTAGATATCTATCTGAAAAAACAGATCTTTAAAAAATCCACACAAAATTGATTTGATGATTTTGTGCGGGAGCGTGCAACTTTAAAAAAGTACTTTGTCAAAGACGCTGACAAAGCCTGTAGAAAAGGAAAGTACAATGCCAATATACAATGCGCCGTTAAAGGACATGGACTTCATCTTAAATGATGTATTCAATGCAGATGAGTTCTGGCAGTCAAATGAAAACTTAGCTCATATTGATATGGCGACTGCAAATGCCATTTTAGAAGAAATGGCTAAGTTTTCTAAAAACGTTATTCTAGACTTGAACCGTACTGCAGATGAAGAAGGTGGTGCGCAGTTTAGTAATGGTGTTGTTACTACGCCTACAGGGTTTAAAGACGCTTTTAAACAATTCGCTGAAGGTGGTTGGGTTGGTTTAGGCGCTTCTGAAGAATGGGGCGGCCAAAACATGCCGAAAATGTTGACAGTACTTGCTGACGAGATGATTTGGAGTACCAATCCATCATTTATGTTGTATCCACTACTGACTGTGGGTGCAGGTATGGCGATTAATGACCGTGCTTCGCAAGAGCAAAAAGAAACCTATCTTCCAAAATTTTATACGGGTGAATGGTCAGGCACTATGTGTTTAACTGAACCACATTCAGGGACTGATTTGGGGATCATTAAAACCAAAGCAGAGCCGAATGAAGATGGTTCATTTAATATTACAGGCACGAAAATTTTCATCACCAGTGGTGAACATGATCTGTGTGAAAACATCATCCATCTTGTGTTAGCAAAAACGCCAAATGCACCTGCGGGTTCACGTGGTATTTCATTGTTTATCGTTCCAAAATTCCATGTCAATGCCGATGGCTCAGTCGGTGAACGTAATGCTGTTTCAGCGGGTTCAATTGAACACAAGATGGGTATTAAAGGTTCTGCAACGTGTGTTATGAACTTTGATGGTGCCAAAGGTTATATCGTTGGTAAAGAAAACGAAGGTCTTGCGGCGATGTTTGTCATGATGAACTATGAACGTTTATCGATGGGTATCCAAGGGATTGGCGCTGCAGAATTTGCTTACCAAAATGCTGCACAGTATGCGACTGATCGTCTACAAGGTCGTTCTGCGACAGGTGTGAAATCTCCTGAAAAACCAGCAGACTCTATTTTAGTACATGGTGATGTACGTCGTATGTTGTTGAATGTACGCGCCAATAACGAAGCATCTCGTGCATTTGCTGTGTATGTTGGCCAGCAACTGGATATTACAAAATATTCAACTGACGAAGCTGCAGTGAAAAAAGCCAATGACCGCGTGGCTTTATTGACACCTATTGCAAAAGCCTACCTAACAGATACAGCCCTACAAGCTACTTTAGAAGCGCAAATGTGCTTTGGTGGTCATGGCTATATCCGTGAATGGGGTATGGAGCAATGCATTCGTGACTTACGTATTTCACAGATTTACGAAGGCACAAATGGCGTACAAGCGATTGATTTAATTGGACGCAAAACCACGAAATGTAATGGTGCATTTATTGCCGAATACATTGCTGAAATTCGTGACTTTGCTGCAACCATGGCTGATTCAAAAGTTAAATCTGCAGCATTGCAAGTTTCTGACGAAGTTGAAGCATTAACGCAATTCATTGTAGAACAATCTAAGACCACCCCAGACTTTAGCAGTTCGGTGGCAGTCGATTACCTGCACGCTGTTGGTTTACTCAGCTTCGTTTATATGTTTGCGTGTATTAGCAAAGCTGCGGCTGCAAAACCAGAGAGCTTCTTCCAAAACAAACTGGTACTCGCAGATTTCTATGTTGAGAAAGTTCTACCTGACCTTGCTGCCCGTGCTCAACGCATTAAAGCAGGTTCTGAACTTATCATGCAGCTATCTGAAGAATACTTCACCGCTCAATCTTAAGGTTTCATCGAAACCACTGTGAAAAACATTAAGATGGAAAATCTGAGGAACCAGTCATGGTTCCTTGGGGTTAAAAGATTTAAAACAGGATGAAATAAGAAATGATTGTAATTGTAGATGGCGTACGTACAGCGATGGGTGGTTTTCAGGGTTCACTTTCATCTTGTACAGCCCCAGACTTAGGTGCTGCAGCGATTCAGGCTGTTGTTGCACGTGCAGGTTTAGAACCTACAGATATTGACGAAGTTATTTTTGGCTGTGTATTACCGGCTGGTCTTAAACAAGGTCCTGCACGCCAAGCGATGCGTCAAGCAGGCTTACCAGATACAACGGGTGCCACCACGATTAATAAAATTTGTGGTTCAGGCATGAAGGCAGTGATGCAAGCAGCTGATGCGATTAAAGCCGGTTCTGCTAATATTGTGGTTGCTGGTGGTATGGAGTCGATGTCAAATGCGCCATATTTACTTGAAAAAGCGCGTTCAGGCTATCGTATGGGTCATGGTAAAACCACAGATCACATGTTCCAAGAAGGCTTAGAAGATGCTGAGACAGGTTTATCGATGGGTATTCTGGCACAAGATATGGCAGATAAAAAAGGCTATACCCGTGAACAGCAAGATGCTTTTGCCATCAACTCACTCAATAAAGCCGTTGCAGCGATTCAAGGCGGTTTCTTCAAAAATGAAATCGTACCAGTTACTGTTAAAAGCCGTAAAGGTGACGTCGTTGTTGACACAGATGAACAGCCATTAAGTGCTAAGCCTGAAAAAATCCCAACACTGCGTCCTGCATTCAAAAAAGACGGCACGATCACAGCTGCCAATGCCAGCTCAATTTCTGACGGTGCATCTGCTTTGGTGGTTACATCAGAAGAAACGGCTCAAGCACGTGGTTTAAAACCACTAGCAAAAGTCGTTGCTTATGCTACAAATTCACAGCATCCGTCAGAGTTCACGATTGCTCCAGTCGGTGCTATTGAGAAAGTGCTTTCACAAGCCGGTTGGGATGCACAAGAGGTTGACCTGTGGGAAGTCAATGAAGCATTTGCTATGGTTACAATGCTGGCGATTGATGGATTTAACTTAGATGAAGCAAAAGTGAACATTCATGGTGGTGCTTGCTCACTTGGTCACCCACTAGGTTCATCTGGTTCACGTATTATTGTGACGCTGATTCATGCCTTAAAACGCACTGGCGGTAAAAAAGGTGTCGCAGCACTGTGTATTGGTGGCGGTGAAGCAACAGCAATTGCGGTTGAACTGATTTAATTTGCCTCAATTTATATAAGTAAGCTTTTAGATAAGCAATAACAAACGCTATCTCAGTTCGCTGGGATGGCGAAAAAAGATGTTTATTTTGAGATATTTGTTTTTTGAGATTTAATTATGAATGGTTTAGATCGCATTCGCTTACTCTCCCTTCGCGACAAAGTAATGTCTGCTGAAAAAGCGATTGAGTTAATTCAAGATGGTTCAGTGGTTGGTTTAAGTGGTTTTGGTGGTGCAGGTGAGGCAAAGACGGTTCCATTGGCACTTGCAGATCATGCAGTTTCACATCCTCTTCGTATCACGTTGGCAACGGGTGCTAGTTTAGGAAATAGTATTGATGGTCGCCTCAATGCGGCGCATGCGATAGAACGTCGTTATCCGTATCAGGCAGATCCTGGTTTACGTAAAGCCATTAACGCTGGCGAGGTCATGTATATTGACCAACACTTGTCTGAAATGGCCGATAATATTCGTCATCATAATTTACCGCGCATTAATGTGGCCGTTATTGCAGCGACTGCAATTACAGAAGATGGTCAAGTTATTCCGACAGGTTCATGTGGTAACTCAGCCAATTTCATTGAAATGGCAGATCATGTGATTATTGAAATTGATAATACAATTAACCCAGTGCTTGAAGGTGTACATGATATTTATGTGCCGAAAGCGCGACCAAACCGTGGGCCAATTCCACTGACTCAGGTCGGTGAACGTATTGGTACGATTGGGATCAATGTCAGCCCCGATAAGATTTCAGCTATTGTGTTGAATGATCTGCCAGATACCCAGTTTAAAATGGATGAACCTGATGCTGAAACCCTAGCGATTGCTCAGCATCTGATTGATTTCTTTGAAGGTGAAGTCGCAGCAGGGCGTTTGCCTGAAAATTTAGGCCCGCTACAGTCAGGTGTGGGTTCGATTGCAAATGCTGTATTCGCAGGTTTTGAGCATTCGAATTTTCATGATTTGGAAATGTATTCAGAAGTACTACAAGACTGTACTTTCCAGCTAATTGATTCTGGAAAAATGAAATTTGCCTCAGGCTGTTCAATGACGTTATCTGAGCCTTGCGCACAGCATGTGATGAACAATTTTGATCAGTACAAAGATAAAATTGTGTTACGTCCACAAGAGCTATCCAATAACCCTGAAATCATTCGACGTTTAGGCATTATTGCGATTAATACTGCGCTTGAGTTTGATATTTACGGAAACGTAAATTCGACCCATGTGACGGGTACGAAAATGATGAACGGTATTGGCGGTTCAGGAGACTTTACTCGTCATGCGCACATTGCCATTTTCGTGACTAAGTCGATTGCAAAAGGCGGTGCGATTTCATCTGTCGTGCCAATGGTGAGTCATACCGACCACACTGACCACGACGTTGACATCGTAGTTACAGAGCAGGGCTTGGCAGATTTACGTGGTCTTTCACCACGTGAGCGTGCACGTAAAGTCATTGAAATCTGTGCACATCCAGATTATCGCGCAGCATTGTTGAGCTACTTTGAACGTGCATGTGAGCGTGGTGGTCAAACGCCGCATATTTTAAAAGAGGCTTTATCTTGGCATGCCACTTTTGAAGAAACTGGTTCAATGCGTCAAATCGTATAAATCTAAAGATTGAAAATATTTAAATAAGCCCATGATCAAGTGGGCTTATTTATTATAAAAGACTACAAATGTTTCAAAACATGACAAAAGAAAAACAGCAGGACTTGGTTTGCAACTTTTGCACAACATGAACGGTCTTAAGTTCTCTTCAAGGCTTTCTATAATGCAAAACTCATTGACAAACAAGGTCAGTATTTTGAAAAAGATTCAATTATTTTCTGCGATGTTGTTCGCATTCTCCTCACTGCATGTAAACAAAGTCCAGCGCCTGATTATGCAGGAACATGGCAAAATACCGCAGTAGATCCGCAACTTGAAAATGCGCTGATTATTAGTAAAAATGGTGAAAACTATTTCATTACCAATACTTTAAAAGATAAACAAAGTGGTAAATCTGAAAAGAAAAATCCTGTACCTGCATCTGTCGCTGAATCTGGTTTACTGGCTGTAAACTCTGGTACAGGTGCTGTTGAATTTGCGATTGACGAAAAAACTGGAAATTTAGTCGGGTCTGGATCAATTTATAAAAAAGTAAAATAGATCAATTATCTATTGATGCAAAAATATCAAAAGCAGCCTCTAAGTTGGGCTGCTTTTTTAACTTTAAAGCGAATGTTTTTTACTTTAACTCAGTTCAGAACCGAAGAGAAATCATGGATAAAATAATCCGCTTTATTTTTGATTTGCTCAATTTCGTGCTCTGAATATGCATCATACACGGCAACCACTTCAATGCCTGCTGCATTTGCAGCTTCTACACCAATGAGTGAATCTTCAAAAATTAAACATTCTTCAGGTTGAACGGCAAAATGTTCAATCGCCTGTAAATAGACTTCAGGATGCGGCTTAATATTTTTGACACTTTCACGGGTCAGGATCAGATCAAAGCTATTTTCAAAATGCAGCATTGGATAGATGTTAATATTTTTTTGATATCGATAAATATTTTGCAGGCTGGTCGTGGTGGTAATTGCCACCTGAATGCCTTGCTGAATGAGCTGTTGAACAAATAACGCTGCATGTGGTTTAAGCAAGATGATATGTTCTAAAAAATGCTGTGAAATGGCATATCGTTGCTGTTTGATTTGATCTGCTGTGTGTTGTTCAATCTTATAAGTATCTTTTAGATAGTTACAGTACATTAAGTAAGGGTCTGGTGTATTTTTAAATAATTGCAGCTGAATGTCACGTTCACGTTGAATTAAACCCAGTTGAATGGTTTGTCCAGTTAACTGTTGAATCAAATCTGCGTCGACCTGATTCCACACGCCAACAGAGTCGATAAGTGTGCCATCTAAATCAAAACAAACCAGTTTTTTTCCTTGAAGCATGTTGATATCCAAATTCGTGCTGGGTCTATTATGCGGACTGATTGGAGTGTTGAAAAGCCAAATGCAACTGAGCAGGCTAAACTGGCGTTTCATCTGCAATAAAAGTAATATTTCGTTATTGGCTTTTTGTATAATTCAGCAGATGATGCACAGCATAACTTGCAATATTTAATTAGGGATTAAATCTTTCGTGTTTGAATTGGACTGTAAACTTCTTAGCATTTTTTTTCATGTTTATAAGTACAAAAATGTGTCACAAGCTGCTGAACACTTGCAGATGAGTCAGCCTACAGTCAGTAATATTTTAAATAAAATACGACAGCATTATAACGACCCCTTATTTTTACGTATCGGCAATGAAATGGTGCCTACGGAGTTATCGCGTCAATTATTTCCTTTAGTCAGCGAAGCCTTGAGTAAAGTTGAAGCTATTAATAATTTTACGATTAATTTTGATCAAGCCATTTCAGATCAACAATTTACTTTGGCCATGACCGATGTTTCGCATTTGGTTTTATTGCCTAAAATCAGCCAATATCTAAAAAAACACGCGCCACAAATACGTCTGAATGTACGCCCGATTACCACTGAAACCAGTTATCAGATGGCGAATGGTGAAATTGATTTAGCATTGGGGTTTTTACCGCATTTGGAAAGCGGCTTTTATCAACAAAAATTGTTTGAGCAATATTATGTGGTGATTGCAGCTAAGGATCATCCACGATTAACGGGTGACACCATTACAACTGAGCAATATTTATCAGAGTCGCACATTGATATTGATGCAGGGATGGGGCATTACCATATTGAAAATGAGCTGCTTAACCTTGATTTAAAACGTAATATTTTGATGCGTTTACCTAGTTATTTAGGTGTAGGCTTAGTCGTGCAAGACACTGATGCGATTGCTACTGTGCCGTATTACTTGAGTGAAGTATTGCTTTCGCGCGGTAACTTAAAAATATTTGACGCACCGATTGCATTTCCAACCTATGGCGTGAAGCAATATTGGCATATGTCCTGCCATCATAAAACCAGCCATCAATGGCTACGTCATATGTTCCATGAAATCTTAGTGAAGTAAAAAATATCATTAAAAGATCTCGCGCAGAAAATTGATTGCTAGACGTTTAGTGAATAAAAGCATAAGTATTCCACTAATCGATAAATGCAATTTTGTGATAAATATTGTCAATTAACTTATTTTTCATCATAAAGCTGACTGATTAGTATGTGAATCAGTTATCACTTTTTATGAAAAAAATATGAGCGGCAAATCTAAACCTTTAATTATTACGGCGATCGTCATTGTGGCGATCGCTGCTTTCGTATATTTCCAAGCTAAAAAATCTACTCCTGACACTTCAACGACTGCAATTGCGCAAAAAGAGCAGAAAGCGGTAGTTATTGCCTATCAAACTGGTGTTGATCCGAGCAAAGTGGCGCAGGCCAATGGCGATTATGAAAAAGACAGCCAACAGCCCATAGAATGGAAAAAATTTGATACGGGCGCAGACGTTGTAAATGCTTTGGCATCAGGTGATGTCAGTATTGGTAATATTGGTACCAGTCCTTTAGCTGCTGCCGCCAGCCGTGATTTACCTATTGAAGTGTTTTTTATCGCAGCAAAACTGGGTGCTTCAGAAGCCTTAGTGGTGAGCAATAAATCAGGCATTGAAAAACCTGAAGACTTAAAGGGTAAAACCATTGCTGTGCCTTTTGTTTCTACAGCACATTACAGCCTACTTTCTGCATTGAAGCATTGGAATCTGTCAGAGTCTGACGTCAAAATTATTAATTTGCGCCCGCCTGAAATCTCAGCAGCGTGGGAACGTGGCGATATTGACGCGACTTATGTATGGGAACCTGCTTTAAGCAAGGCGAGTGCCACAGGTAAAGTTCTGACCGATTCTAAGCAAGTTGCAGAATGGGGCGCACCAACCTTTGATGTATGGGTGGTTCGTAAAGACTTTGCAGAGCAAAATCCAGAGTTTTTAAAATCTTTCGTTCAAACTTCTTTAAAGAAAATAGATGAATACAATCAAGATCAGAAAGCGTTTGAAGCGAATACAGCTTATATCAATAGCATTGCGCAATTAACTGGTTCTGATGCGAAAGATATTCCATTACTGCTATCTGGCAATATTTATTTGAACCAGCAGCAGCAAGCCAAAAGCTTCAGCACAGATTTTGCCAAGAATATTTTAGATACAGCGACCTTTTTAAAAGCCCAAGGCAAAGTAGATAAAGTCAAAGCCGATTACAAGGGCAATGTGACAGCCTTATTTGTTCAGCCTTAAGGATGTGAAAATGAGTATCTTAAAAGCGGAAAATATTAGCCTGACCTATCCTGAACAAGAGGTGGCTGTACTAAAAAATATCAATTTAGACGTGCCTGAATCGACTTTAACGGTTGTACTTGGCGAGTCTGGCTGCGGTAAAACGACGCTTTTAAATATTCTGGCGGGTTTTCAACCGGTGAGCGCTGGCCACGTCAAAATCGATGATGAAGTTTTAACAGCTCCAGATGCAAGACGTGCAGTGGTCTTTCAAGAACATGCTTTGCTGCCGTGGCTTAACGTGTCAGATAACGTGGCATTTTCCTTGAAATTAAAAGGCTTAAAAAGTACAGAGATAAAGTCACAAGTTGCATCAATTTTAAACACCGTCGGGCTGTCGCATGTAGCAAATGCCAATATTTGGGAGCTTTCAGGCGGTATGAAACAGCGTGTCGGCATTGCACGTGCGCTGATTAGTCATGCGCCATTTATTTTGCTGGATGAGCCCTTTGCAGCACTCGATGCATTTACTCGAGAAAGTATGCAGGAGTTTGTGCTGAATTTATGGATTAAAGAGAAAAAAGGCTTCTTTTTAATTACACATGATATTGAAGAGGCGCTTTTGTTAAGCAATCAATTGGTACTGATGACAGCGCGTCCGGGGACGATAGTTGAAACGCTCAAGCTGGATTTTGCTGAGCGCTACCGTAAAGGCGAATCTATACGAGCGATTAAGTCTGATCCGCAGTTTATTCAGCTGCGTGAAATGTTGTTTGAACGCTTAAAAGCGCAAAAATTACATGCGGTGGAGTCTTAATATGAATACGCAAATTCAAAAATTAAATAAAGCTCATCTAAGCGAAAATCGTGCAGAAACGGCAACATTAAATAGAAGCACATCTATTTCTATATTTAGAAAAAATTTACCACTTATTGTAAGCATCGGCAGCGTACTGAGCATTTTAGTACTTTGGTTTGCGGCAACCGCTTTGAAAATTATTCCAGATCTGTTTTTACCAAGCCCTGCAGCGGTATGGCAGAAGTTTATTGAAGTCAGCCAGCAAGGTTTTATGAAAGCCACGCTTTGGCAGCATTTGGCTGAAAGTATTGGCCGTGTGTTTAGCGCACTCATTGCTGCCATTGTGATTGGTGTGCCTTTAGGTTTATGGATGGGACTCAACAAATGGGTACGTGCTGTATTTGATCCTTTGGTCGAGCTTCTTCGTCCCATTCCACCGCTTGCATACTTACCGCTTTTGGTGATTTGGTTTGGTATTGGTGAAACCACCAAAGTGCTGCTGATTTTCTTTTCAATTTTGGCGCCAATTATTATCAGCAGTGCACATGGTGTGATCAGCCACCAAAAAAACCGTGAACGCGCAGCATTATCTTTAGGCGCAACGCGCTTGCAGGTTTTGCAATATGTGATTTTACCAACAGCTTTGCCGCACATATTAACGGGTGTGCGTATTGGCTTGGGTGTGGGCTGGTCAACACTTGTGGCTGCAGAGTTAGTTGCTGCTGATCGCGGTATTGGTTTTATGGTGCAGTCAGCTGCTCAGTTCCTAATTACAGATACTGTGATTCTTGGGATTATTGTGATCGCGATTGTCGCGGTAAGTTTTGAGCTATTTTTACGTTGGCTGCAAAAGCAGTTGGCGCCTTGGTATGGCCAACAGCTGTAAACAGATTTAGAGATTGAAGAAGATTTAATTATGTCATTGCAAGCAAAGCAAATTAACCCAAACATTGGCGCTGTTATTGAAGGTATCGATTTAAACCATGCCGATACACCATTGTTGCTGGAAATAAAACAGGCACTATTGCAGCATCAAGTGATCTTTTTTAGAAAGCAGGCGCTTAGCGCACAGTCGCAAGTGAGGTTGGCAAAAACCTTTGGTACTTTACATATTCATCCGATTTACCCAGCGATGGATGATGCACCGGAAGTGATTGTACTGGATAGCCACAGACAAGATTTAAGAGACAATGATCTTTGGCATACCGATGTGACTTTTAGTCACACACCGCCATTGGGCTGTGTGCTGCAAGCCATTAAAATCCCTGAATTTGGCGGGGATACGCTGTGGGCCAGTGGTACAGCTGCTTTTAATGCGCTCAGTGAAGATTTAAAACAGCAACTACGCGGTTTAACAGCAACACATGATATTCGTAAATCTTTTCCATTAGAGCGCTTTGGCGCAACAGCAGCAGACCGCGAAAGGCTTGAAAATAGTTTCCGTAAAAACCCGCCAGTAGCGCATCCAGTTGTGCGTACACACCCTGAAACTGGTGCTGAAGTGTTGTTTGTAAATGAAGGATTTACAACGCAGATTAATGAGTTGAATGCACAAGAGAGCGAGAAGTTGCTGACATTCTTATTTGAACATGCGGTGAAGGAGGAATTTCACTTGCGCTGGAAATGGCAAGAAGGTGATGTCGCTATTTGGGACAACCGCTGTACGCAGCACAAAGCGCTGTTTGACTATGGCGATGCGCACCGCATTATGCATCGTGCAACCGTGAATGGCTCGGTACCATTTTATAAATCAGCAAGTTAAAAGCGGAAGTAGCTTATTTGCAAACATCACAGGAAAGGCCCAATACTAAAATTGGGCTTTTTATTATGCAGAAATCTAAAAAAGATAAATTTAAAAATACTTAACCATGCTCGCACATGCACAAGGATGATGCATACCTAAGCAGATACACAGTTCAAAAATAGCGCAATTTAAAATCAATACTGCAGCTAAAGCATCAAAACGAACCTGAAAACCTTAGTAATACGATTTATTCAAACCGTAATACTAAATTGGCACAGCCTTTGCATTTCTACATACATCATAAAGTGATCTAGGGTTCCGATACATCTTCATGTATGACTGCGACCGAGAGTTCACGGCTTCGTTTTAATTCAAAGCAAAGCTGCACGGAGGGATAAAAGCCCGGGAGGTAAACAGTTAAGAATTAGGCAGAGGCTGCAATGAGCACAACACATTATCATGATGATAAAGCACTATGGACTGAACTTTTACCTGGCGGACACCACTGGTCAGCGCGTATTCAGCGTGGGGCAGTATTACAGCTTAAATCCCTTGGAAAAAATGCCAATGTGGCGCTGTACTGTGTAAATAGTGAAGATAAGCTTGAACGCTACAACATGCCAGATAGTCTCAAAGGTCAACACACAGCATATTTAAGTAAAAGTCATATTTTGGCATCGGATTTAGGTCGTGCCATGATCTCGATAGTCAAAGACGATCACGCTTGGAACGATGCATTTTGTGCACCAAGTACAGCACAACAAATCGAACAACAATTTGGTTCAAAAACTTTCCAAGATGCCCGTAACGATATGTACCGAAGTGGTAAGGATAGCTTACTGCTTGAAATGACCAAGTTTGGTTTATCTGCAACTGACCTGAGCAGTACCTTAAATTTATTCTCTAAAGTTCAACCTGATGACAACGGCAACTTAAGCTATGTTGCTACGGACAATACAAATCAAATCATTGAGCTTCGCTTTGAAATGGATTGTTTGGTGTTTTTATCTGCTGCACCACATGCTCTAGATAACAGCACTGAATATGCACCTGCCGATGTACAACTAAGCTTATTTAAAGCTAATCCTTTAGATGAAACAGATGTATGCCGAGATTCATGTCCGCAAAATCAGCGTGCGTTCCAAAACAACAATCGGTACTACGCACTTAGCGCACTTTAATTTTGGGGAGAATTAAAATGTCTGTATTTCATACATTAGAAAAAACAGTATTAGATCAGGTATGTCCTGCTGGCGAAGCTTGGATGTGCGAAGTCAAAAAAGGGCAATATTTCCGTATCGTTGACCTCGAAGGTAATCAAGCTGTTGATACCTTATTTATTTCAAGCCAAAACCCTGAAGAGCGTTATAGCGCTACGGATACATTGGCTATTAATCAGCAGATTTATTTAGAAAAAGGCACAGCGCTATACACTAACATTGGCAACAAAATTGCCACCATCCATGACGATAACTGTGGTCGTCATGACACCTTAGGCGGTGCATGTTCATGTGAAAGCAACACCGTTCGCTATGCACATGACAAATTCCCAATGCACAGTTGCCGTAATAATTTCATGATTGCTCTGTCGCAACATCCGATTGCCAAAAAACATGGCTTAAATGTGCGCCATATCGGTCCAAATATTAACTTCTTTATGAATGTGCCTGTGACCGCTGAGGGACATTTGAAATTTGATGATGGTATTTCTGCACCGGGTAAATATGTCGAGATTAAAGCTGAAATGGATTTAATCGTCCTCATTTCCAATTGCCCACAACTGAATAACCCATGTAATGCTTATAACCCAACAAAAATTCAACTGATCATCCGTGAAGGCGAGGAGTAATACCATGTTCAATAAAGTCCTCATTGCCAACCGTGGTGCAATCGCTTGCCGTGTGATCCGTACACTCAAAAAACTAGGCATTCAATCGGTTGCTGTGTATTCAGAAGCAGACCGTGATTCTTTGCATGTGACCTTAGCCGATGAAGCTGTATTTATTGGCGATAGTCCTGCCAGCCAAAGTTATTTAAATGTCGATAAAATGTTAGAAGTCGCGAAACAAACAGGTGCTGAAGCGATACATCCAGGCTATGGTTTCTTGTCTGAAAATGCTGAATTTTGTGATCTCTGTGAAGCTCAAGGCATAGTATTTTTAGGGCCAAATTCGGCACAAATGAAATCATTTGGCTTAAAACATACCGCGCGTAAGCTTGCGATTCAAGCTAATGTGCCGCTACTTCCGGGCAGTCAGCTTTTGGTAGATGAAGCTGAAGCACTGCTTGAAGCTAATCGTATTGGTTATCCTGTCATGCTGAAAAGTACTGCAGGCGGCGGCGGTATCGGCATGCGTTTGGTGTGGAATGAAGAAGAGCTGAAAGATGCTTATTCTACAGTGTCATATCTTGCCCAAGCCAACTTTAAAGACGCAGGTTTATATTTAGAGAAATTTGTACAGAATGCCCGTCATATCGAAGTGCAGATTTTTGGTGATGGTAAAGGCTTAGTTTTAGCACTCGGTGAGCGTGATTGTTCGGTGCAGCGCCGTAACCAAAAAGTCGTGGAAGAAACCCCAGCACCACATATTAATGATGAGCAACGTGCCTATATTCAATCGGTTGCAATTGGGCTGATGCAGTCGGTGAATTACCGTTCGGCAGGCACAGTAGAATTTGTCATGGATACTGACACGCAAGAATTCTACTTCTTAGAAGTGAATACCCGCCTGCAAGTTGAACATGGCGTGACGGAGCAAGTGTTTGGTGTAGACCTTGTGGAATGGATGGTGACTCTCGGTAGTGGGGATTGGATTGCACCAACAGCACAACTTGAATCGAAAGGTCATTCAATTCAAGTACGTTTATATGCTGAAGACCCAATCAAGAACTTCCAACCCAGTGCAGGTTTACTTACACATGTTGATTTTGATGCCAATGCACGTAATGAAACTTGGGTTGAAACGGGTTCAAATGTCTCATCATTTTATGACCCGATGATTGCTAAAATTATTGTTACTGCTGATGATCGTGACTCTGCAATTGCTGCCATGACCGAAACACTTGCCAAAACATCGGTTGCAGGCATCGAAACTAATCTTGAATATCTACAAAATATTATCGACTGCGATGTATTTAAAGCCGGTACGCAAACCACACGATTCTTAAATACATTCGAGTGGAAAACTCAAAAAATTGAAGTGTTGCAATCAGGCATTCAAACTTCTGTGCAAGATGTCACAGGTCGTTTGGGCTATTGGGATGTGGGTGTACCACCATCAGGTGCCATTGATCCGCTGTCACTTAATGTTGCGAATCAATTATTAGGCAATGCATATAACACAGCAGGGCTTGAATGCACTTTGCAAGGACCAAGCTTAAAATTCCATTGTGATAGCCAAATTGTATTGGCGGGTGGTGATATGCCATCAACCCTTGATGGTATGTTTGTACCAATGTGGCAAACCGTGAATGTGCGCAAAGGTCAGATTTTAAAATGTGGAAAAATCGCCACTGGTTGCCGTACTTATATCGGCATTAAAGGTGGTCTGAATGTGCCTGAATATTTAGGTTCACAAGCGACCTTTACCCTTGGTCAGTTTGGTGGTCATGCCGGTCGTAATTTATTGATTGGGGATATGTTGCCAATCACGGCATTTACATCTGAACAAGTGACAGCGCTTGCGCCTGAACAAGTGCCGTCATTCAGCCATGAATGGGAAATTGCGGTAATGTACGGCCCGCATGGTGCACCAGACTTTTTCACTAAAAAAGACATTGATACCTTCTTTGCCAATACTTTTGAGATTCACTTTAACTCAAGCCGTACAGGTATTCGTTTGATTGGTCCAAAACCTGAATGGGCACGAGAGGATGGCGGTGAAGCAGGTTTGCATCCATCAAATATTCATGACAATGCATACGCGATTGGTGCGATTGATTTCACAGGCGATATGCCGATTATCTTGGGTCCAGATGGTCCAAGTTTAGGAGGCTTTGTTTGTCCTGCCGTGGTGATTAATTCTGAGCTTTGGAAACTTGGTCAATTGAAAGCAGGAGACAAAGTCAGATTTATACCTGTGAGTTATCATCAAGCGAAACTTTTAAATGAAAAATATCATGTGCAATTAGAAGCAAATGATACGCAGGCTGTGGCATTTGATGAGTCATTTTATCCTGAACTTTCCACCTTAAAAAACGCGGTGCTTGATACTTTAAAAGGTCAGAATGGCTTACCGGATGTGGTGTATCGTCCTGCGGGCAATAACTACATGTTGGTGGAATATGGTGAGTTAGTTTTAGATCTGAACTTACGTTTCCGTATTCATGCACTCATGCAATGGGTTCAAAAGCAAAATATCACAGGGATTATTGATCTCACACCGGGGATTCGTTCGCTACAAATCCATTTTGATTCGATCAAGCTTGATCAATTGGATTTATTGCGTTTGCTGCAAGTCGCTGAAGCTGAACTGCCTGATGTGACCCAAATGCAAGTACCGTCACGGACTGTGTATTTACCACTTGCTTGGGAGGATTCACAAACCCAGCTAGCGACAGAGCGTTATATGCAAACGGTACGTCCAGATGCACCATGGTGTCCTGATAATATTGAGTTTATCCGTCGTATTAATGGTTTAAAAGACAAACAAGCGGTCAAAGATGTGGTTTATGACGCGAGTTATTTGGTCATGGGTTTGGGCGATGTGTATTTAGGTGCACCTGTGGCAACACCACTTGATCCTCGCCAGCGTTTAGTCACCACCAAATACAACCCTGCACGGACATGGACACCTGAAAATGCTGTCGGTATTGGCGGTGCGTATATGTGCGTGTACGGTATGGAAGGTCCGGGAGGCTATCAGTTCGTGGGTCGTACTACGCAAATGTGGTCTCGTTATCGTAAAAACCCTGACTTTGAGCAAGGTATGCCGTGGTTATTACGCTTCTTTGACCAAATTAAGTTTTATGAAGTTTCAGAAGCTGAACTGATGCAGATGCGTGAAGACTTCAAAGCGGGTCGCTTAAAACTGCGTGTAGAAGAGGGTGTACTGAACCTAAAAGAATACAATGACTTCTTAACTGAAAATGCAGAATCAATCTCAGCATTTAAATCCATCCAACAAGCCAATTTTGATGAAGAACGTCGTCGTTGGCATGAAGCTGGGCTTGCAGAGTATGTGTCTGAAAGCTTAGATACCGTAACTGATGATAGTGATGTTCAAATTCCAGAAGGTGGTTGTGCTGTGGAATCACATATGCCGGGAAGTATTTGGAAAATTGAATGCAAGTCAGGTGATATTGTGGAAGAAGGTGCAACGCTTGCTGTGATTGAAGCGATGAAAATTGAGATCCCGATTATTGCACCTGAACGGATGAAGGTTTCTGAAATTACCATTGAAAAAGGGCAGACGGTGAAAACGGGACAGGTGTTGTTTACGTTAGCGCCTGTTGCTTGATAATAGGTTCATAAAAAAAGACCGCTTAGGCGGTCTTTTTATTTATGAAGCTAAATTATATTTTTGTTCTCGTAACTTAAAGGCTCTATCTCCACCTTCAAGAATTTCACATATATGTGACTTAATTGTTTTTTGATTTAAAGTGGATGAACAACTTGGATCATGATCTAGTGATTCAATACTGCCAAACTTATATTGGAACTTATGATTATTCATATTTGGACTATGAATCCCATGTTGATTGGCAACAATGATTAGCTCACTATCGGCATTCACAACAACATTTGCATTGTGAGTCACAAGAATAATTTGTCTTTCCTTTTTCTTTTGTTTTAGGAAAGTAACCAATTCAGAATAGATAGCTCGATTATCTAAGTCATCTTCAGGTTGGTCGATGATAATAGGGCACTTACTTTCACTACAATCTAAAGTCATTTTTAACACTACAAAAGCTTTTTTGCCTTGTGACATTTCATTGTAGTTGTCACCATCATAGATCACGTCAAATTTTATTTTAAACCATGAATTATCAAAGAATTCTTTCGTAAATGTTTCTAAAGTAGTACCACCTCTAAAACGAATTTCTCCTTCTTCTAAGGATGCTACTATTTCATGATATTTATCTAATAGCTCTATTTGAGAAGCTACTTGCATTTCAGCGAATAGTTTGGCCTTTTCAGGCTGTTGGTTAATTGTCTTTTTGATAAATTCATTGAACTTAAATTTATCAAACATATTCGTTGCAATTATTTGTAGATCTTGGCTGATTGTAATTGATGATATAGCCTGAATTAATTCGGAAGCTACATTAGACATCGATAACCAAATTGTACGCTGAAACTCAGTTTTCAGACTTTCTAAAGATTTTTTTAATTCAGCAATTTTTTCTAAAATATCATCAATTTCTTGAATCTTAGCTTTTTCAATGTTCAGCCTTTCTAGCAATGGTTTTATAGCATCAGAAGACTTTAGATAGACTTCTACTTTTTTAAATGTGTCAGTACTTTGGATACCTAAAATTTCTTGTTCAATTTTTAGGATTTGATCAGAAATAGTTTGTAGGGATAGCTTTTTGAATTGCTCAAATTGAGTAGTTGTAAATTTTTCTATTTCACTTGCAAAGGATTCAAAGTGTGATTGTACTAGCACATAATTTAAATTAAGTTCTAATGGATTTAACAGTTGGTAGAAATCAGAACAGTGCTTATCTATAAGTAGTTCTTTAAAGGTAATAAGCCCTTCAAGATTTTTATTAAGAATTTTCAAAGTTTCATTCGAAGCATTAAAATCAGCCATTTCCTCCTGAGTTATATTTCCAATATCATTATTTTGAATTTTTATAGATAATTCATTAACTTGATTTTGAATATCATCCTTATTACCTTTTTGTATCAATTGTGATTGATAGTCACTTAAAGAGCTTAGAATTGAAAAATAAGTAGATACTTTCCCTGAAATTTCATGTCTTAAAAAATCATTTTGTTCTTTAAATTTAGAAAAAAGCTTGTTGTCTTTTTGCTGTATCAAGTCCTTAACTATATCTTCAATACCTTGATCTTTTGACTTTGAATACATATGTCCTTGGTAAAAATATTCAATGGGTCTACTGTAATCCTCCTTACCATCTTGCCAAATAATTCTAAAATTTGAACAAAGCTCATCAATATGCTGAGATGGGTCAAGAGTGTTTAGTGCAGTAGGTTTCAATTTATTTGCTAGACATTGCAATAGGGTGGACTTACCTGATGATCTCCCACCGATAATTGAAGTCAAATTACCATTAAAGTAAATTTTTTCGTTTGCAACATTAGTGTTGTTCAACTCAATATAATCTATTACTTCATATGTGTTTTTTATTTCAGGACAATGTTGTCCGATATGAACACGGCTTTCAGGTTCATGAATGATTTGTTTTAAACCTTCAAAAGTTGGTTCAGCTTTGATCCAGCAATAGCGGTTCATTTTAGGTTCAAATAAATCTTCTGGACAATGCGCATCACTACCATGGATACTAGGTTTAAGTGATCTGTATTTAGAAATTATCTCTTCAGCAGATTCTCGACCGTGACCTAAGAAATATTTGTGATCTGAAGGTTTTGCAGAGAATAGTCCATCAGTCAATTGATAAATAGAGTTTCTAAGACTGAACGCTGATGCCTGTTGTTGTTGTAAAATTTCTTCATGACTCTTCAATCCTGAAACACCATCATTATCTCCATTTGCAACAAAGACAAGTATTTCACTTCTTAGATTATTATTCGCTTCAAAAACTTCAATTAATTCAGTGTGTGGAATACAGAATTGCTCAATCCCTTTCTTTAAAGCAAGATTTTCGTCATTTAGCTGATCTACTGAAAGATATAAGCGGCCCAAGCTCTTTAGCCCATATTCATTAAGCTGGTATTTGTTTCCATTACCATGAACCATCTGTATATGGTTTAAAATTTGATTTTCAATAGCTTCAATCTTTGATGGATTAAAGATTAGATGTAAGTTTATTAAACTACCTGCACCTGTGGATGGGGAAATTCGTAACTCCATATTAGGAAGTATTAAAATTTTAGAAATTAAATTTTTTTCATCATCATTAAATTGAGCTTGATTGTTAATATCATCTTGAAATTTTTTTACATTTTTGTAGTTTTCAATACTAAAATAGTCCGTGATACCAATGGCTTTTATATTAAGTTCCAAAGCTTTTCTAAAAAGCTGAATACAGTATTCATCAAAAGATATATTTCCAAATTGGTCATTTTTAGCTGTACCTTTTGTATGTACATGCAAATCCCAGCGTCCCCATTCAGAACCACGTGACATAGCTATTCCCTAGTTAATTGTAGTTTTATGTAAATTTTAAACGCTATTTTTATAAAAAGCATTCTTAATAAAGAAATATTTTAAAACTGCTGGATTTCATTAGTTATGGCTAAAAAACTAGAAGAACTTTTAGATGCTCGTAGCTTCTAAAGTCGAAATCGAATTATGGAAAATGCAAAAATAATTTTGAATGATTGTCTTTCGGAAGATGTGCATTTAACAGAACTAGCAGAAAAAGCTAAAGGGCAAAAAACGATAAAGATCATTTTAGACGAGCTACAAGATCAAGTTCACAAAAACCGCGATTAAAAAGTTCACTTATTTATCCATATGTTCTCTCAAAATGCGTCGCAACTCTAAAATGGCATCTGGAGACTCATGGATGGAATGTCCACCATTGAAAATCTTTTCAGACACCGCGCCCTCTAAATGAGAACTTGTATAGGGAACAATGCCATCCGACATTTTGCTCGGTTCAGTATTTTGCGTCTGATTCCCCATAATAGAATAATAAGGAATATCTTTATTTGGCATGATGGCTGTAGTCAACAGCATAAAACGTGATTGTTGACTTAAATCTGCCGGCCCAGACTTAATCAGGCCCATAGTTGAATTTTTTGCATTCGGGATTTCAACATTGACATCATTTAAAAAACTTAAAGGCAATACCACGATTTTTTTCGCCAAATTGGTAAACCAGCGGTCTGCATAGTCAGTACCATGATGCGGGGCGGCAATGAAAATTGCACGACTAACTGGCTTCAAGGCTTTAAAGACAAAACGATCGCGGATAATCGGATGACGTTGTAACTGTGTGTTTTGTTCATAGTTCATGAGTGGAATAGCTAGAGCGGAAATATCTGCATCACTAACCAATAAACGACTAATGATGCCGCCCATACTATGTCCGATAATGACAGCATCCTGAGCCGATGGCGTATTGGGCTGAACAGTTGCAAATGCCTGTTTGAGTAAAGCATTGATTTGAAAACGACTCTCTAATATTGGCATATTGGTTGAGTAAAACACTTGCCAAACTTGGTAATGATCACGTAGTTTTTGATCCCCCATAATGTTATTGGTCAGGCCGATCCACGTTTCAGGACTGCTGGCTAAACCATGAACCATGACAATAATTTTTTTATAAGGTTGATACGGCTCTAACATAAACACATGTGGCATGCGCAAATGTTCTTCCTTATTCAGAAGTGTCCAATAGCCAGATTGTCCTAATTTATTTTCGGCTAACCAAAGTCCATAAGGCACAGAATAATTGGCCGTTAGGGTATAGGATTGAGATTCAATTATTGCCTTTTTAAATTGATAGGGATTAAATAATTCAACCTTAAAATTTGATTGCGGCGATAAAATTTCGCTAATGCTGCTATTGGTCTTGGCAGGCTCGGCGATCGCACTAACAGATAAATAGCGTGCTGTATGGATATTGGGGTTGAGTTTATTTGAATAATACTGTTCAGGATCTAGTACAAAAGGCTGTGCGGCAGACAGATCCATAGCTTTTTTGACTAAGACAAATTCAGAGCCAATGCCTTCCTGACGGTTAATGGTTTTTAAGCCTGAAAAATTAAAATTATAGCTCGACTGTAATTTATCAATGTCCGCATTTTTGATTTCAGGATAATGCTCATAATTAAAATGATAAAGCGAAGAACCCAACATTAAACTTTCAGGCATTTGCTGATAGTCAAAACGGGTGAATGATGAGGTGATCAGACGTGATAAAGCCACATTATAAAAGGTGCGGACTTGTCCCTGACGCAAATCAAATAAGCGTTCTTCAGGGGCTTGAGCGGATTTAAATAGATAGACATAGCTGTAACGCAGACTGAAATCAAAGTCAGTAAGCTGCTGATCCATACACATTTTAATTTTGCTTGAAGCTAATTTTCCGCTGTTTTGTTTTAAGCTTTTTTTGCATTGTGGATTTTGATCGGCGCTTAAAGCACGTGCCATGTACAGTTCACTTGCTGCTGCATAGACTTGGGCAATATCTAAAGTTTCATTGTTAAGCATTTTGTGAATACAGCTTTCAAGCGTACTTAAACAAGATTGGTCGCTTTCATTCACCATTAACAGGATTTGATGGCTAAATGTACTGAGCTTCTGATGGGTTAAAATGCTATCTGTTTTATTATTTAGTGACGCACTGAGTTGATTTTCTTGTAATTTGACCAATTGGCATCCACTGAGCAAACTCAGGCTGATGATACATATGAAACGAGCGAGTAAATGCGTGAAAGGCATCATTGGAAAGGTCACAGGCATCTAATTTTTGTTATTTTAACCTTTATAAAATCGTAAAAATAGGGCAGGTGTTACAGCACTCAATCCTAGAAAATTACTACGTATATATCTTTTCAAATTAAGCTAATGTCCGAATACTGTGATACCGAAAAGTTGATCTGAAATTCAAATAATGTCACGTGTTAAATTTAATCTAATTGTGCGGCTGGTTTTTTAAGGTCATGTTGAGCAGTTTGTGGTGAATAAACCGTAATTTATCCAATACGGGATTCGACAATGTAAATGGATATGCATCATCTAGCCCCATGCTGCGGTTCAACGCATTTAAATTAAAGGTCAAGGTCATCCAATGTTGCAGCAATAGGTCAAAATCCTGAGCGCCAATCGGGTTTTCTTTTAATTCTAAATTATTCAAATCCGACTTATTGGTTTTGACCACTAATCCTGCATAGTAGGCTGTTTCTAGGGTATCCATCATGTGCAAATAATGCGCCCATGTTTCCGCCCAATCTTCCCAAGGATGCGTACTGGCATATGAACTGACATAGTAATCCGCCCAATTTTGTGGCGCACCGTCATTATAATGTCGTTTCAAAGCTTCACTATAATCTTGTCGTTCATCACCAAATAGTTCCCGAAATTCATCAATCAGCTCTGGGTGTAAATGTTTGATCAAATCAAAATAATAATGACCACTTTCATGTCTAAAATGACCAAGAAGTGTACGGTAGTTTTCCCCCATTTTTATACGCGTTGTTTCGCGGTAAATCACATCTGCTTCACTGGCATTTAAGGTAATAATGCCATTAGCATGACCGGTCATCACCGGCGCATCTTCCGTGGGCATGAGAAAGTCGAAACGCAGGCCATAACGGTCATCTTTACTTCGTTTAGGGCGTGGCATGGTATTCAGTTGCTGCATCAAATATAAAAAACGCCGTTTGGCATGTTCCAATCGTGCCCAGTACACAATATGGTCTGGGTTATCTAAGTTGGGAATGGTATGCGTGAGCAGGCAAGACTCACAATAAATTTCTTCACTGTCGGCAGGCACCATCCAGTTGCATACATGATGGTGCTGATAATTATGACAAGGTTTAAAGCGTTTTCCCTTTATTTCAGGATTTAACGCAAGCCATAACGTACTGCTATGCTTGTCAAAACAGCCCATTTGCTTTTCAGAGGCAATATAACCCAGCGCAGTCTGACAATTGACACAGTGTGAATTGGCAAAAAAGATTTGGTTAGAACATACCGCGCAGCTGAAATACTTCATAGGCGTTGAGTGATGAATAGAATGATCAATCAGTATAAATGATGTTCAATGTTGATGAAATAAATTGCACTTCGAGTTTGTTGCATGTCGGTCAATGCTCTTGTTTAAGAACAACGACCTTTAGAAATAGTCTTTCATCAAATAATACATCGCAGCAATAGTGCAAAGGGGTCTCGATGAGTGCATTTATTGCACAAATCATGAACAGTAAAATTTAAAAGAAAGTTAAAAGAACAAAATAATCGATCATTTTTTGTATTTCTCACTTGGCACAGATTCTGCATTTCTATCGATATTACGAAATAAATATTTTGTATTACTCAAACAGGAGATGCATATGAACCGCCATCAATCTGCAACATTTCTGCATCAATTAAAGCAATTTTTTATTGAGTTACTGAGCGCCCGTGCGGGTTTCTATATTCAGCAAAAAAAATAAGGAAAAACAGTGCCTAAACAAAAGCTGGCGCGTATCAGTATTACCGTGCCTGAAAAAACAGTCGATGCTTTGGATCAAAAAATTGTCGATCAGCATTATGAAAGCCGTTCTCAGGCCATTGTCGACATGATCAATAAGCATCTGATTGCCGATCAGGAGCAGCGCAACGAAGTGATGGTTGGCACATTTACCTTACTTTATGACGCAAGTAGTACGGCGCTACGTATTCAGCTTTTAGATTTACAGCAGCAGTTTTTAGAACAAGTGGTGAGTTCGCTGCATATTCAACTCGATGACCACAAAATTTTAGAAGTCATGATTCTGCAAGGCGTCAGTTCAGAGCTCAAAGTTATCAGTCAGCATTTTTCAGCACTTAAAGGTGTGATTAAAGGACATTTGGAGTTGATGGACGCTGTAATGCCGCCAATTCCGCAAAATGCAAAGAATTAAGGAGTTTTAAAATGGGCCAATTATATCGATCACAAGGTCAGTTTAAAGACCAAATCACAGATAAACAGCAAGCACATGCCAATGCAGGCAACCATAGACCAAATCGTGCAAAGCGTAATACTCAATCTGTCAGTAAGCCGAATACACCATCGTTTTTGTATACCAATACCAAATTTAACTGTAATGCCATCGGGGAAATCGAACTATGATCAAAAAAGCCTGCTTATCTGCATCCGTTGTG
Source organism: Acinetobacter sp. YH12138 (assembly GCF_015218525.1). Lineage (NCBI taxonomy): Bacteria > Pseudomonadati > Pseudomonadota > Gammaproteobacteria > Moraxellales > Moraxellaceae > Acinetobacter > Acinetobacter sp. YH12138. The sequence goes on from NZ_CP048670.1 coordinate 1,594,218, forward strand.
ACTGCCATCTTACTGAGTGGCTGTGACAATACGGCCAAAACACCTGAACCAAACGCGCAAGCAGAAGGCACAGTCAATACAAAAGCCATTACGATCGGCTATAGCGACTGGCCTGGTTTTGTCGCATGGCAGGTTGCTATTGAAAAAGGCTGGTTGAAAGAAGCCGGTGTCAATGTAGACTTTAAATGGTTTGATTATTCAGCCTCACTATCTGCATTTGCTGCAAATCAGTTGGATGCCGTTTTGGTCACCAATGGTGACAACTTAGTCACAGGTTCTGGCGGCACAAAAGGCGTCATGATTATGGCGACGGACTATTCTGCGGGTAATGATGTCATTATTGCTAAAGATGGCATCAATAGCCTTGCCGATCTAAAAGGAAAAAGTGTCGCGACAGAAAAAGGCTTGGTTGATCATTTGCTTTTGGCGACGGCGTTGGATGATGCAAAAATTCAAGCCTCTGAAGTAAAGTTGGTCAACACCATGACCAACGAGCTGCCACAAGTATTTGCAAGTCCTGATATTGCAGCAATTGCTGTGTGGCAACCGGTTGCAAATCAAGCGCTGAAAGCAGTTGCTGGCTCTAAAATCATTTATACATCGAAAGATAAACCCGGTCTGATTTACGACACGTTAACCGTCAATATGACGCATTTATCTGCCAACAAAGAAGAATGGAAAAAAATCATTCAAGTTTGGGATAAAACAGTTAAATACATCAACGACCCTGCAACGCATGCCGATGCAGTGAAAATCATGTCGAACCGCGTTGGCGTTAATCCTGTACAGTATGAACAGTTTATTGGAGGCACACATTTACTGGATTTAGCTGCCAACAAACAAGTCTTTAAAAAAGGAACTGGTTTTGACTCGATTTATGGTTCTAGCTACCACGTAAATAAATTCAATGTTGCTAATGGCATTTATAAAACTGAAATGGATGTCGATGGATCAATCTATCCAACATTGGTTGAAGAACTGAAATAAGTTGAAACGTAAATAAAAATAAGCTCTGAATAGTATAAATGCTTCAGGGCTAACAACATCAATTTAATGTCCCAATAACTTATGCCTTCATAATATGAAGCGGAGCGATGACCACAGTCATTAATCTGCTTCATATTTTTCCAGCGTGAAATTCCCAGTGAGCTACTAATTAAGCTAAAACCATGTTCTACCGCATAAAGTGCAGTACGCTCGAAGCGCATATCAAAACACATCGTGCAACGAATGCCTTTTTCAGGCTCATTTTCCATACCTTTAGCGCGAGCAAACCAATTGTCTGTGTCATAGTCAGAGTCAATAAACGGAATGTTATGTTTCTCGGCAAAGCGGATATTTTCCTCTTTACGGATTTCATATTCTTTCACAGGATGAATATTGGGATTGTAAAAGAAAATTGAAAAATCGATACCTGATTCAATTAATGTTTCCATGACTTCGCCAGAGCATGGTGAAACAGCAAGAGTGGAGTAAAAGCTTGTCATGACCTACTGGGAGAGTCAGTGTCTGACGTTCTAATTTATTAGACATGATTTTAAGAAGGTATAAGTATAAACCGAATATTTTAGCGATTCCTTAACATACCAAAGCTCGAATATGCTGATTTTTTCTAAGTATAAGTTGAGTCATATTCAGTATATTGACTAAAAAGCTGAAACGACATGAATATATGCTTATTTCATATTTGGTTTATCTATTTATGGCAAGGATTAAGAACTTTATAGCTCAGGACAAAAGTATATTAGTGTTACAGATTCAATATTAAAACAATTAGTGATTTGATCTTTTTTCATTTTAAAGTTAGAAAAATTCACCCAAATGAATAAATCGCTGAATTTTGAAAGTGGAGATATTGAGCCAATCTGTACGATTCGACACATTTCAGATGTGTGTTTGAATGAAAAATTATTCATTGAATTTTTTTTTAAGCCTTTATTTATATTAAATAAAATTTAAATACTACCTGAGTGGCAGTTTTTTTATCGCCAGTTGAATGATGCATAGTTGAAGAAAATTCATTGTATTTAAATCTTAAACATGAATTTATCTCACTTTGAGTTGAGGTTAAATCATTTTTATTCATCTTAAGTTTCACGTATAAATTACTTCATACAGAAATTTTGATTATTTTTAATTTTAGGGTAGTGAATCTCCATGAGTCATAAATTTGCGTGTTCAATCAAACGTATCCGCTTTGATGAAAACTATGAGCCAGCAGACAATACGCGTCTAACAACGAACTTTGCCAATTTGGCACGTGGTGAACACCGTGAAGAGAATCTGCGCCGTACTTTGGCAATGATTAATAACCGTTTCAATAGTTTAGCTACTTGTGACAACCCAAATGCAGATCGTTATTCACTTGAAATTGACATCATTTCGGCTGAACTCGATGTGGAAGGCAATGGTCAAACTTTCCCATTTATTGAAACTTTAAAGAGTACCATCATCGACCATAAAACCAATGAACGCATTGAAGGCATGATCGGCAACAGTTTTTCATCGTATGTACGTGACTATGACTTCAGCGTGGTATTACCAGCACTCGGCTGTAAGTTCAATGAAAAACCTGAAGATTTTGGTGATTTACATGGAAAGCTATATCAACACTTGATTAATTCAGAGGTATTTAAAGCTGAATTTAAGAAACAACCTGTCATCTGTTTAAGTATTTCTACGACAAAAACCTATTACCGTACTGCAAATGTGCATCCGATCTTAGGTGTGGAATACACTAATGATGACTATTCACGTACCGATGATTATTTTGCAAAAATGGGCTTAAGCGTTCGTTACTTTAAACCTGAAAATGCAACTGCACCATTGGCATTCTATTCGGCAAATAACTTGCTCAGCGACTATACAGATTTCGAACTGATCAGCGCGATCAGCACCATGGAAAGTTTCCAAAAAATCTACCGTCCTGAAATTTACAATACCAATGCGACAGCAGGTTTAGTGTATCAACCAAGCTTAAGCTTTGGCGATTACTCATTAACTCGTATTGTTTATGACCGTGTTGAACGTGGTCAGTTGGCGGTTAAACAGGGCAAATGGACGGAAGAGAACTTTATCCAGCCATATAAAGACATTCTGAATGAGTGGGCGGCTAATTTTAGTATTGAAAATGCAGACGCAGCTTAATTTTAAATTACGTAAATAGATGAAACACGGGTGAGTAAAAACACCCGTTTAAAAGAAAATAGAGATAGAAGATCGAATATGGCCATTTTACTTCCAACTTCAACTGCTGGCAGCTTACCTAAACCGTCTTGGCTGGCTGAACCTGAAAAACTGTGGTCAGCATGGAAGCTTGAAGGCGAAGAATTATTAGATGCAAAACGTGATGCGTTGAAATTATCTTTGCATGAACAAATCCATGCAGGCATTGATATTGTTAGCGATGGTGAACAAACCCGTCAGCATTTTGTAACCACATTTATTGAACATCTTGAAGGTGTTGATTTCGAAAAGCGTGAAACGATGCGTATTCGTAATCGTTATGATGCAAGTGTACCGTCAGTTGTGGGTGAAGTATCTCGTAAGAAAGCAGTTTTTGTGGATGATGCGAAATTCTTACGCAGCCAAACCAATCAGCCGATCAAATGGGCACTGCCTGGCCCAATGACGATGATTGATACTTTGTATGATGGTCATTACAAGAGTCGTGAAAAATTGGCTTGGGAATTTGCTAAAATCCTGAATCAAGAAGCTTTAGAGCTTGAAGCGGCAGGCGTGGATATCATTCAATTTGATGAGCCTGCGTTTAACGTATTTTTTGATGAAGTCAATGACTGGGGTATTGCGACATTAGAGCGTGCGCTTGAAGGTTTGAAATGCGAAACAGCAGTTCACATTTGCTATGGTTATGGCATTAAAGCCAATACCGATTGGAAACAAACCTTGGGTAATGAATGGCGCCAATATGAAGAATCATTCCCGAAACTGCAGCAATCGAAGCTCGATATCATCTCACTTGAATGCCAAAACTCTCGTGTACCCATGGATTTAATCGAACTCATCCGCGGCAAAAAAGTCATGGTTGGCGCAATTGATGTAGCAACCAATCAAGTAGAAACAGCAGAAGAAGTAGCAAATACATTACGTAAAGCATTGCAATTTGTAGATGCCGACAAGCTATATCCTTCAACAAACTGCGGTATGGCGCCTTTACCTCGCCACGTGGCGCAAGGCAAACTAAATGCGCTAAGTGCAGGCGCTGCCATTATTCGCCAAGAATTGACCGCATAAATTCGGGCTGACTCAATTTCATGTAAAGGCAAGAAGGAAATTAAATCCCTATTGCCCAAACCTGAGCGTGAGATAAGCCATATAAACCATTGAGATTGAAGAGATGATTGAAGCAACTGATTTTAGAAATGCAATGTCTTTATTGACGACTGCAGTCAACGTGATTACGACTGAGGGTGAAGCAGGCATGCATGGATTTACAGCATCAGCCGTATGCAGTGTGACAGATACACCGCCAACTTTGCTGGTTTGTATGAATCAATCATCTCGTTCTCATGCGCATTTTCTTGAAAATAAAGTTCTGTCTGTCAATGTTTTGGGCGCACAGCATGAACACATTTCCAATGCTTTTGCTTCAAGCAAATTCAATTCGGAAGAGCGTTTTAAATTGGGTTCTTGGAGCACATTAGAAACAGGTTCACCAATATTAAAAGATGCTTTGGTCAGTTTTGACTGTCAGATTGAACAGGTTCAAGAAGTGGGTACGCACAGTGTGTTTATGTGCCGTGTGGTCGCAATCAAGCAAAGTCAGCAGGAAGAGAGTTTGGTGTATTTCAACCGTGCTTATCATGCTGTGGGTCAAGTGGAGTTGGCTTAAACCAGTCAGACTTCTTCAATACATCACTTTAAAAGTATCTATTTCGTGGAACTCATTACTTTCTTAATTATTGGCGCATTTGCTGGTTTTGCTGCAGGGCTGTTTGGCGTTGGCGGCGGTACTATCATTGTGCCATTGCTCTATATTGTTTTTAGCCAAATGGGTTATAGTCCCGATGTGATTATGCATTTGGCGCTCGGCACATCTTTGGCTACGATTGTTGTGACGTCTATCAGTTCATTGATGGCGCATAATAAAAATGGCGCTGTGATTTGGCCTGTATTTAAAAATTTAGCTCCGCCTATGGCGATTGGTTGTTTTGCAGGCGCGGGTATTGCAGGCTGGCTGTCAGGCTTACATCTGCAAATGATTGTCGGTGTGTTTTTACTTTGGGTGGCTTATACCATGTTTATGGGTGCAAAAAAGCCAGTCGATCCAAATAAAACACTACCATCTACAGCTAAACAAATTGCAGCAGGTTCGGGTATCGGCGTTGCATCGGCCATCTTCGGGATTGGCGGCGGCAGTATTACGGTACCGTATTTAACGGCAAATGGCGTGGTGATGCAAAAAGCGGTCGGGACGTCTGCGGCTTGCGGTTTACCCATTGCCATTGCTGGTGCATTAGGCTTTATGTTTTTTGGTATGCAACAGCAAGTTGAAATTCCAAATACCATTGGCTTTATTCATATCTATGCCTTTTTGGGCATTAGTGTGATGAGTTTCTTTACGGCTAAATATGGCGCGAAAACTGCGCATGCGCTTTCACCAGCAGTACTGAAAAAATGTTTTGCTGTGCTGTTATGTATTGTTGGATGCTTTTTTCTAGTGAAAGGCATTTTATAGAAGCCGACTGATCACAGTTAATTCATTCGAAACGTATGCTCTAGTGTGCAACAGCAAGCTAGAGCATTTTTATCTATAGCAATTTAAGTCTTTAAAATTTCAGAGATATTATTTAAAAACTTCATTTTAAAACTGACATTTCAAAGCTCTGTGCTTTTAGAAAAAACATTAATAATCACAATACCCAATAAAATAAAGGCCAAACCAATCATGGCAGGCAGGTCTAAATTTTGTTTAAACACAATCCAGCCCACACAAGAAATCAGTACAATGCCTGCAGCAGACCACATGGCGTAGGCCAATCCCATTGGAATCGATTTAAAGGTCAAACCTAAAAAGAAGAGTGCAATGGCATAGCCCAATACGGTAAAAATAATCGGTACTAGTTCAGTAAAGCCATTGCTGGCTTTTAAGGCGGACGTGGCAATCACTTCAGCAATGATTGCGATGAGCAAATATATAAACGACATTGATTTCCTATAGACATTCTACGGCATGGTACAAGAGGTGCTGTTTTTCATTTTGCAACCAATCTGTACTTTCTGTCGTGGTATCAGTGCGATGCTGAAATGCATAATGTGGAACATAAATATCCACCTCAAATATCAGCTGTATTGCTTGACCGTTAATAATTAGGTTTTGCTTTAAATGTGTTTCATCAATAAATTCAAAATGATCAAAATTAAGTGATTGATCTTGCTGAGAGAAAGTCGTTGTATAGTACTTATGCAGACCATCTACAGCGATGGATACTTCAAAGCTTTCAATCACTTTTTCATACATAGTAGGTGCAGATGATATGTTGACGCTGGCAACTGTTTGCTGATCTGCAGGTAAACGACTCAGTGCAAAGGCCACATGCTTATCACAAATAATTAAACCGCCATCCATCTGCAAGGGTTGATGACTTTCTACATCGAGGGCTGACTTCAAGCGCAGGCCTAAGAATAGCCCTTCATGCACTTGTTGACGCCAGTCTTCGACATAGGCATTGCTTGGAGAGAATTCTAAAATACAGTTGCCAATCGCATGTAGTTTTGCAGGTTCTGGCCATTGCACATGATTTTGATAATTCGAGTGTGCTTTAACATCCCAAGACAATAATTGCTTTTCAGCATTCCAAAGGGTATTTCCAATCCAGCCTTGACGTTCATTCACTGGCGTATTTTCACGGCTTTTTAAACGTAGATCGATGGTGAAACTACGTGACTGAAACCAATACACAATGGTTTTTTCATCCGTTAATCCATTCGAAAAACTAATGCTTTTACGGCGAAAAGCACCATACAAATAGTCTGGAATAGGGCCTGAAACCTCTTGGCTTGCTGGAAGCTGTGCTAAAGCCTGAAATAAATTCATGCGTTTGCTCCTTGTACTTCTGTATTTTCATCCATACCAAATGAGGACAAAGGCACAGCATTTCTTAGACTCAGCTCTCCTGAAGCGATACGTTTTTTAAGATAATTAAAGGTTTGCGCGGTTTGGTTAAATAAGTGTTCACCCCCAATTAAGGGCTGATATTTTGGCGCGTCAGTAGAATGTACAGGCTCAATAATTGTTTCGTAATTACAGGCACAGAACAGAGGGAAAGAGTAGCGTTCTTCAGAGACTTTTTTAACACGGTGTTTGGTGGCCAAATATTTGCCATTCGACAAAATTTCCATCATGTCGCCAATATTCATCACCAAGGTATTATCAATCAATGGAATATCCATCCATTCACCTTGTTTATTTAAAACCTGCAAACCCGGTGCAGTCGGCAAGAGCAGTGTAAAACACTCATAGTCTGTATGTGCGCCAATACCTTCAGCATCTTTCACTTCAGGGTTATACGGATAATGGATTAGACGCAGTTGGCTGGTCGGATGTGTAATTTTGCGCTCAAAAAAATGCTCATCTACATTCAAAGCTAAAGCAAAGGCCTGAAAAATCTGCTCACTAATACTGCGTAAATGGCAGTAATAATCACTGACAGTACTTTTAAATGTGGCATCATTTGGCCATAAAGTAGGGCCAAGCAAAGGAAATGCCGTAGTTTCGCCGTGGTAATCATAATTGACGTCATAGGCTTCTTTTAAGTCGTAGCTGTTGCCTGCAAATTGTTCTTCACCAATTGGCACATAGCCACTATGATTTTTCGACAGCCCAATATAGTGTTGCATTTTATTGGCGGTATCTTGTTGGAAATAGAGCTTTGCCACCTGAATCAGTGATGTCGCAAAATCAAAATTGAACTGATCACCTTTTAAATATAGAAAACCTACATCTTTACAGGCTTGATCCAATGCAGAGGCTACTTCTAAACGCTCTGACAATTCCGTGCTTTGCATTTTTGAAATATCAACAAGTGGCAAAACATAAGATTCATTCATCTTCAATTCCTATAAAGTTGGCCGTCCAACGCTGTAGTTACATCATTTAGGCCGTCCTAAAGATGAAGAGGGATTAATCCAGTTATTTTTGCGTACTGACTTGGGTCATACGTGGAATTTTCGGTAGGTTTTCCAACGCAGGGTCGAGCTCGTCTTCCTGTGCATGTACCAAGAAATCCACCCGTTCGCGCAGTTGTTTAAATTCAGGACTTAGCATGAGTTCAGGATTACGAGGACGGGGTAAATCGACCTCAATAATTTCTTTAATTTCACCAGGATTGGCTTTGAGCGCCACAATACGATCCGCCAATAAAATGGCTTCATCCATATCATGTGTGACAAAAATGATGGTGATATCAATGTTTTGCCATAGATCCATTAAATGCTTTTGCATTTTTTGACGGGTATGCGGGTCAAGTGCGCCAAAAGGCTCATCCATCAATAATATTTTTGGTTCATTGACCAATGCGCGGGCAATAGCAACGCGCTGTTTCATTCCGCCAGACAGCTGATGCGGGTACTGATCTTGGTATTTTTCTAGACCAATAATATCAATCCATTCGCGGGCGCTGGATTCGGCCGAAGCATTGCTGGCACCTTTCATTAAAGGGCCAAACATCACATTTTCTTTGACGGTTTTCCATGGAAAAAGCGTGTAGCCTTGAAACACCATGCCACGCTCAGGGCTTGGGCCTTCAATCGCTTGGCCATCGACCAGCAATTCACCGCTACTGTATGGGTTAAGACCAGCCACAATTCGGCTAAAGGTCGATTTACCGCAACCCGATGGGCCAATCACGCAGATAAATTCACGTTTATGAATCTTTAAATCCAATTGATTTAAAATAGTGCGTTCAGTTTTGCCGTGCTTAAAACTTTGTGTGAGTTTTTTTGCTTCTAAAATAATAGGGCGCGCATAAATTGCATCGAAATAAGTGGTGGCATTAAATTCTGTGCTGTTCATTATTTTGCTCCTGCTTTCCATTTAAATAGACGTTGTCCGAGTTTCATGAGCACCACATCGCACACCAAACCAATCACCCCAATGATGAGGATCGCGGCATAGACATTGTCAAAATTTTGGTAACGCGCTTGTTGAGTAATAAACCATGTGATCCCAGAGGTTGTGCCAATCAGTTCAGATACGATCAGATAAGTCCAAGCCCAGCCCAGCAATACACGTAAGTCGCGGTAAATGTCGGGAAGCGCCGCTGGAATCACCACATGAAATAAGCTTTTTAATTTATTGGTACCTAGCGTAAAACCTGCTTCAATCAGGCCTCGGTCAACCATCCGTGTGGTATTGGCAATAATCAGAATTTGCTGAAACAGCGTACCAATCACGATAATGGCGATTTTAGGTGAATCATTAATGCCTAAAATCGCAACGGCTAAGGCACCAAAAGCAGGAGCGGGCAAGTAGCGAAAAAACTCAACGAAGGGTTCGGTCAGTTGTGATATCTTTTGAGAAAAACCGCAAAGAATACCCAGCGGAATACCGATGAGAGAGGCAATAAAAAATGCGCTGAACACAATTTTAATACTGTGCCATAAGCTTTGATGAAACCATGGGGCATCAGGTTGGGCAGGTGGAGTTATAAAAGCCGTAACTAATGCTTTTGCTACTTCGTGCGGTGCAGGTAAATAGATTGGATTGACCAGTTTACCTTGAGGTGGTGCTAAACCTGCATTGACCGCAGATTGCGCTTCGGCATAAAACACCGCTTTGTCTACACGGCTATCGACCTGAAAATACGGCACACTGCCTGACTGCGTAATTTGCACCTGCGGATGCCATAAAAATGGCAAATAACTCACTGCACACCAAATGAGCACAGGAATTAAAAATGATCCTAAGCCAAGCAATAGCTTGCTTTTCGGACTGAGCTCTCTTGCGACATAACCCATACTGACCAAGCCCCAATATTACTTTTTTAATAAAACGTAATACTGTTAAGCAATTTGAATGCCAAACGCGTGTATGCCGTGTTTTATTGGACTTAAGCCAAGTTAGATAAGCTATAAACAGCAAAAAGCCTGCAAAAGAAGCAGGTAATATTAGTTTTTTTGATCAATACTGATGCCAAAATGAACTTTTATGGCGCAACCAATTGTAAAAAAAGTTTTTTCATTCCTTCACTCGCGCCTGCTTTAATCAATTGATACTGCTCAGGTACGCGTTGATAGTCTGCTTTCGGGTCGATATAAAATGCACGGCAGTTGGCAGGGATTTCGTGAATTAATCCAGCCACAGGATAGACTGCCAGACTTGTGCCAATCACAATAAAAATATCTGCTGTTTGTACACTTACACTGGCATCTTCATAGGCAGGAACTGCTTCGCCAAACCAGACCACATGTGGCCGTAAAGGATAACCCTCAGGGCATTTGTCGGTCTCTAAGTTTAAATCAGTACCTTCAATAGGGAAAAATTCCTGCGTGTATTGCGCCTGAGGGCCAGAGCTTTTTGCGTAACGAATATTGCCATGCAGATGCAGTACATTGTGACTGCCTGCACGTTCATGTAGATCATCAATATTTTGTGTGATGACTTGTACATCAAAAAAATCATCGAGTTCAGCAATCAATTTATGCGCTGCATTAGGATCTGCGGCTAAAATATGTTTACGGCGTTCATTATAAAAACGCTGTACTAAAGCTGGATCGCGTGCCCAAGCTTCAGGTGTGGCCACATCTTCAATGCGATGCTGCTCCCAAAGACCATCACTGTCACGGAAGGTATTGATGCCGCTTTCTGCGCTCATACCAGCACCTGAAAACACCACAATTTTTTGCATAGATTATAGCCTTATATTTTAATTGATGCGTCCATTAGGTACGGTTACATGTATTGAACGAATAATGCAGCGAATTTACTGTACTCAAAATATAGCGACTACTTCAACTCAGCTGATGCAATTCTTGTAACACCCAATCGACAAATTTTTGTATTTGCGGTGAACTGTCTTGACTCGAGTGGACCAAATAATACTTTCTGCTACCGTGCAGTTTTTTATTTGATGCAATCACCAATTCTTTTTTTCTCAGTTCTGCTTCGATCAGCATTTGTGGAATCAGTGCCATTCCCATGCCATGACTGGCTGCCACAGAAAGCATAGAAAATAGTTCATGCCTCTGCCCATCGAAAGGCTTGGGATGCTGAATTTGATGGGCTTGAAACCATTCTTGCCAAATACTTGGACGGGTTGTTTGCTGTAATAAGGGTAATCGAAGCAATTCTTCATCACTTAAATTAAAACTATGATCATCCGTCATTTCCGCAAGTGGAAAGTTGTTTTCAATCAATTTGGGGGAACAAACGGGAACCACTTCTTCATCCATTAAATAATGCGCTTGAATGCCAGGCCAATGCTCAATTTGCTGTTGCGTTCCTGCAAAAATAGCTGCGTCAAAGACATTTTCATTAAACAAAAAAGGTTTGGTACTGGTTTCCAAATGCACGGTAATTTCAGGATGCTGTGCATTTAATTTATGTAATTTTGGCAACAGCCAACGTGTGGCAAAGGTTGGCACAACGCCCAGCTTTAAAGTACCGCCTAAGCCTTTGTGCGTCATGATATCTGAGGTGCTTTTTTCGATGCCTTGCAAAAAGGGTTTAATACTTTTTGCATATTGCTTGCCTGCTTCTGTGAGATCGACACCGTGACGTGTTCGGCTAAATAGCATGACACCTAAGTACTCTTCAAGCTGCTGAATTTGGCGTGACACGGCACTTTGCGTAATAAATAACTCTTGAGAAGCATGCGTATAACTTGCGTGTTTTGCAGCAGATTCAAAGCAAATTAAGCTTTGCAAAGACGGAATATTGCGCCGCATAGATAAAGTCCTTTTTATCGATAGGTATCACAAAATGGCATATAAGAATGATTTTCATATACCACTATAGTCTATAAATAAAGCAATCCGCAGTTCAAATCAGTGGCTAAAGTGCTTAACACGCTGTGAACAAAGCTCAGGTATGCGAAAGGCGCATATCTACATGCAAATTAATCGTTTGAATGAATCACTTTTCACACATAGCATCGAATAAAACAAAGAAAGCCCGAAAAAGCAGAGGATGCGATGAATCAAATGGTCAATGTAAAAAAACCAAAAGTACAATTTAACTGGCAAGATCCGTTTCTTTTGGAACAGCAATTAACTGAAGAAGAACGCATGATTCGCGATACTGCGCATGCATACTGTCAAGAGCGTTTACAGCCACGTGTACTCGAACAATTCCGCCATGAAAAAACCGATGCATCTATTTTCCGAGAAATGGGCGAACTTGGCTTACTTGGCCCAACGATTCCAGAGCAATACGGCGGCGCAGGTCTAAACTATGTTAGTTATGGTCTCGTTGCACGTGAAATTGAATATGTTGATTCTGGCTACCGTTCAATGGCCAGCGTTCAAAGTTCTTTGGTGATGGTGCCCATTAATGAATTTGGCTCTGAAGCGCAAAAACAGAAATACCTACCAAAGCTGGCAACAGGCGAATACATTGGCTGTTTTGGTTTAACTGAACCAGATCATGGCTCTGACCCAGGTAGCATGATTACTCGTGCAAAAAAAGTCGAAGGTGGCTATCGTCTCACGGGTGCAAAAATGTGGATTACCAACAGCCCAATTGCCGACGTGTTTGTTGTTTGGGCGAAAGAAGTATCGCCTGAAGGTAATGTTGGTGACATTCGTGGTTTTATTTTAGAAAAAGGCTGGGAAGGTCTATCTGCTCCTGCAATTCACGGTAAAGTTGGCTTACGTGCATCGATTACCGGTGAAATTGTGATGGACAATGTCTTTGTCCCTGAAGAGAATGCTTTTCCAGAAGTACGTGGTTTAAAAGGTCCATTTACCTGTCTAAATAGTGCTCGTTATGGTATCGCTTGGGGCGCAATGGGCGCCGCAGAATTCTGCTGGCATACAGCGCACCAATATACTATGGACCGTAAACAGTTTGGCCGACCATTGGCAGCGAATCAGCTGATTCAAAAGAAACTTGCAGATATGCAAACTGAGATTGCCTTGGGTTTACAAGCTGCGCTTCGATTTGGACGTATGAAAGATGAAGGCATTGCTGCTGTAGAAGGCACATCACTCATTAAACGTAACAACTGTGGCAAGGCTTTAGATATTGCCCGTGTTGCGCGTGACATGATGGGTGGTAACGGCATTTCTGATGAGTTTGGTGTTGCCCGCCATCTGGTCAATCTCGAAGTCGTCAACACGTATGAAGGAACGCATGATGTACATGCACTGATCTTAGGTCGTGCGCAAACAGGCATCGCGGCTTTTGGTAACTAATTGAATTATATATCGATAAGGTGCTCTACATAGAGTGCCTTAGAGACTTTTTATGCAAAAATAAACTTAATCAATAAAGGATTCATCGTGAAACACTCTTGTAACTCTGTGCAATAGCCTGAGCAGTGATGAAATAAAAAGAATAAAAAAGGCAAATGTGCAGACATAGGAATGCCGATGACTCATTTGGGAAAATGAGGAACAAGGAAATGAATAACGAAATGCGAAACGGAGCAGGAACGCTCAAATTGCCTTCTAACGTGGGCACGATGCATCGTATTACAAGCAACACTTGGAAAATGGCTTTTATTTTTGCCTTTATTTCTTTGGTGATTGATGGTGTAGACATCATGTTGCTGTCATTCAGCCTGACCAGTTTAAAGGCTGAATTTGGTTTAAGTACATTTCAAGCCGGAATGCTCGGTAGTTCTTCTTTAGCAGGGATGGCGCTGGGTGGTATTTCGGGTGGATGGGCGTGCGATAAATTCGGTCGTGTGAAAACTATTGCTTGGTCGGTCGTATTTTTCTCAATCATGACCTGTATTTTAGGCTTTACCCAAAGCTATGAACAATTTTTAATTTTACGTTTTATTGGCGCATTTGGTCTGGGCTCACTTTATATGGCGTGTAATACGCTGATGGCAGAATATGTACCAACCAAATACCGCACAACAGTAATTGGGACTTTGCAAACGGGTCAAACTGTGGGGTATATCGTTGCAACGCTGATGGCGGGTGCCATTATTCCAGATCACGGCTGGCGCATGCTATTTTATGTCACCATTATTCCTGCTGCTTTTGCCCTGATCTTTATGCGTTTTGTTCCTGAACCAAAATCTTGGCAGGAAGCAAAAATTGAGCAGCTAAAACGCCGTGAATTAAAACTTGAACCTGTACAGCAACATGCTGCAGTCAATCAAAATGCACCTTCTGAAAGTATTTATAAACGTATTTTTGGGCATACCAATCATCGTAAAATGTTCTTCTTTTGGATGTCGACCGCTGCATTTCTACAATTCGGTTACTACGGTGTCAACAACTGGATGCCAACGTATCTAGAAACCGAACTCAGCATGAACTTTAAAGCCATGACAGGCTATATGGTAGGCGCATATACCGCCATGATTCTGGGTAAAATTTTAGCAGGCTATGCCGCTGACAAGTTCGGACGTCGTATTACCTTTGTGTTTGGTACGGTAGCTACGGCAGCATTCTTACCGATCATCATTTTCTATAACACACCAACCAACATCGCCTATTTACTCGTAACTTTCGGTTTCCTATACGGTATTCCATACGGTGTAAATGCAACTTATATGGCAGAAAGCTTCTCGACGGATGTACGCGGTACGGCTATTGGCGGTGCTTACAATATGGGACGTTTAGGCGCAGCCATAGCACCAGCAACCATTGGTATGATTGCCGCTGGCGGATCATTCACCATGGCCTTTATTGTAATGGGTGCTGCGTACTTTATTGCAGGTGTTATTCCGGGCTTGTTCATTCGTGAACGTCAATATGATCCCCAGCAAGCATCACTTTCTTCAGATGCGGAAAAAGAAAAACTGGCAAGTGTAGATACACATGTTGCTGATGCAGAGCAAAAAGTGTCTGCAAAAACTGCGACAGTAAAATAAATAAAAAATCTGTGCCATAGCTCAATACTATGGCACATCTGGAGTGAACTATGGGTGCATTAAAAGGAATTCGTGTATTGGACTTAAGCCGTGTTTTGGCAGGTCCTTGGTGCGGTCAAATTTTGGCTGATTTAGGTGCAGAGGTAATCAAAATTGAGCGTCCAAAAGTGGGTGATGATACCCGTACGTGGGGACCACCTTGGATGCCAAATCAGCAAGGTCAAGCGACGAAAGAATCAGGCTATTACCAATGTGCGAACCGCAATAAATATTCTGTAGCCATTGATATCGCCAGTGAAGAAGGGCAAGCCCTAGTCCGTGAAATTGCTAAAACGGCAGATGTCGTGATTGAAAACTACAAAGCAGGCTCACTTGCCAAATATGGTTTGGATTATGCATCGCTCAGTGCGCTAAATCCAAATATCGTATATTGCTCAATTACAGGTTTTGGTCAGGATGGTCCACGTGCGGAAGAACCAGGCTATGACTTTATCATTCAAGGTATGTCCGGTTTGATGAGTATTACTGGTGAATCTGATGATGTAATCGGTGGTGGCGCACAAAAGGTAGGGGTCGCTGTGGTCGATATTCAGACCGGACTGTACTCAACGATTGCCATTCAGGCGGCATTGTTGGCGCGGCAGCATACAGGACGCGGTCAATATATCGATATGTCATTACTCGATGTACAGGTGGCGGCGCTAGCCAATCAAGGTATGAACTATTTGACCTCGGGTAAAGCACCTAAACGTATGGGAAATAATCACCCGAATATCGTACCCTATCAAACCTTTAAAGCTAAAGATAAAGAATTTATTATTGCCTGTGGTAATGACAAACAATTTAAAGATTTGTGTATTGCGATTGGCTATAAAGAACTGCTAGATCAGCCGAACTATTTACGTAATCAAGATCGGGTGAAGCACCGTGAAGAATTGATTCCATTATTGAGTGCCTATTTTCTGACACAAGATGCTCAAGTTTGGGTTGATGCGATTCATGCGGTAAAAGTGCCAGTGGGTGTAATCAACTCTGTAGAAGACGCATTAAATGAACCGCAAATTCAACATCGTCAAATGGTGGTGAATATTCCACATGCTTTAAATCATGATTTTAAAGTGATTGGATCACCGATGAAATTATCTGATACGCCTGTAGAATACCGTCATGCACCGCCGCAGTTAGGGCAGCACACAATCGAAATTTTGTCCCAATTTAAAACTGAAGCTGAATTAAATGAATTGGCTGCACAAGGTATCATTGATCAACTCAATCATCCTGCAGCTTAAAATTCCCAGAGATTATTCTTCAAACTATTCTTCAATATCTGGTCTTAAACACCTATGAGGAATGAGTGAAGTTAAAATTTTAGACCGAAGGACTCCAATACTTCGGTCTTTTTTCAATTTGGATATTCATCTATGGAATATTTTTAATATTAACCTTCTTGATAAAGTATAATTTTTAACCAAGGCTTGGGCCTGCAATACGGTCTTTATTTTTTTGTATGAAAGAGATGTCCATACTTTTGCGCCTTGATATTTTTTCTTTAAGCTATAACTTTAAAATTCTGGAATCCACAAACCAATTTCCGCAAAGCTGCAGGCAATAAGCATTTATATGCCTATTTTTCAAGTCTACTAATTGCACAGAAAGATCTCGATACCACCTCCATTGGCGAGAGTATAAGTCTTTATATCCTTAATACGCTGAGTTGTAACATCTGCATTAGAAATCGTAGAACTAAAGCCAATGATTAAACTAGAAAGCAATATTGATACGTTTTTTATATAGATGAATCATTCTTCTAATTGTCCATTTATTTTAAGAACGGACATTAAATCAAAGCCTTCAAACGAAACAAAGCCCTGCACAATGGCAAGGCTCTATTTTAATAACATTACATTGAATTTGTTCAGCTGCTTATTATTGCTGTATAAAATTCTGCAAAGCCTGATTAAATGCATCTGGCTGTTCGATGTTTGAAATATGCGATGCATTAATTTCAAATAATTGGCTATTTGCAATGCGTTCTTGCATGAATTGACCATCTGCAACTGTAGTTACAGGGTCTTGTTGACCTGCAATAATCAATACTGGGATGTGAATAGACGAGATTTCATTGCGTAAATCCGCTTTAGCCAAAGCTTCACAACAACTTGCATAACCTTCTGGGCTGCCAGCTCCGAGGTCGTTACTCAAAGATTGTACAGTTGCCGTGTTACTTTGGATAAAGGGTTCTGTAAACCATCGTGATGCTGCCGTTTCTGCAATTGGTTTCAGACCTTGTTGACGGACTAACTGCGCACGTTCATTCCAAGCTGATTCTTGCCCAATTTTTGCAGCGGTATTGCATATAATGACATGGTTAAAGCGTTTAGGATGATGTATTGCAAGCCATTGGCCTGTTAAACCACCCATCGATATTCCACAAAATGCGGCTTGTTGAATACTTAAATGATCCAATAAATGGATGACATCTGTACCAAATTGATCAAGGCTATATGGCCCTTGGGGGGAAGAAGATGCACCATGGCCACGTGTATCATAACAAATGACAAAATAATCCTGCTGCAGCGCCTCTATCTGAGGCTGCCACATGCTGAACTTTGTGCCTAAAGAGTTAGAAAAGACAATCGCAGGTTGTGTGTGGTCACCAAAAGTTGCGTAATTAATCGTTGCATCATTGGATATAAATGTAGGCATGTTTTGAATCCTTAATTTTATAAATCCCCTAAATCCCCCTATGATAAGGGGACTATTATTGAGGATTAAACACGTTCAATAATCAAAGCGATGCCTTGACCGACACCAATGCACATCGAACAGAGGGCATATTGACCTGAAATTGCCTCAAGCTGATTTAATGCCGTCGTGACTAAACGTGCTCCAGAAGCACCTAAAGGATGCCCCAAAGCAATAGCGCCACCGTTTGGATTGACATGTTTAGCACCATCTTCTAAACCTAATTCACGGGTTACCGCCAAGGCTTGAGCCGCAAAAGCTTCATTCAGCTCGATTACATCCATTTGCTCAAGGCTTAGACCTGTTTGAGCTAACAATTTTTTAATGGCAGGAGCAGGACCAAAGCCCATGATTTTGGGCTCAACACCCACCACCGTCGCCGCAATAATTTTGGCACGTGGCTTTAACTTAAATTTGTTGACTGCATCATCTGAAGCAATCAGCAGTGCAGCTGCACCATCATTGATCCCTGAAGCATTGCCCGCAGTTACCGTCCCATCTGCTTTCACTACAGGTTTGAGTTTTGCTAAGCCTTCAGCTGTCGTCGATGCGCGTGGATGTTCATCTGTATCGACTATCAGTGGGTCGCCTTTACGCTGTGGAATGATTACAGGGATGATTTCTTTCTCAAAAAAACCATTGGCCTGTGCAGCGGCTGTACGGCGCTGACTTTCTAAGGCAAAAGCATCTTGATCAGTACGGTTAATGTTGAATTGTTCTGCCACATTTTCAGCGGTTTGAGGCATGGTTTCCACGCCATACATTTGTTTGAGTATTGGATTGATAAAACGCCAGCCCATGGTGGTGTCTTCAATCTTTTGGCTGCGTCCATAAGCACTTTCCGATTTACCCATAACAAAGGGCGCACGGGACATACTTTCAACACCGCCAGCAATAATTAAGTCTGCTTCATTTGCTTTAATTGCACGGGCTGCCATCGCAATTGCATCAAGTGATGAACCACAAAGTCGGTTCACAGTTGTAGCAGGAACTTGAAAAGGTACACCTGCGAGTAGCGACGACATTCGTGCAACATTACGGTTATCTTCACCGGCTTGGTTCGCACAGCCGTAAATCACGTCATCAACAGACTCCCAAGCAATACTTGGATTTCGCTGCATCAGTGCCTTGATAGGTAAGGCACCTAGGTCATCGGTACGTACTGCTGCTAAACCGCCCGCATAGCGACCGAAAGGGGTGCGGATTGCATCAATAATATAGGCATTTTTCATTTTATAAATCCTAAAAACTCAGCTCCTCCCTTTTTAAAGGGAGGTTGGGAGGGATTTACAGGAAGTTAATTTTTTAATATTAATCCTCCCTAAATCCCTCCTTTAATCAAGGAGGGACTCTTTGCTTTAAGCTGTCGTATCTATCAGCTTTGCACCGGTCATTGACTGTAATTCGTCAAAGCTCAGACCCTCAACTTTTTCAATCACTTTCATGCCTTCAACTGTTACATCAATCACGCACAAATCTGTGTAAATACGATCGACACATTGCAGGCCTGTCGCAGGGTATGACAATTCGGCGACAATTTTCGGTTCACCTTTTTTGGTCACATGGTCTGTAGTAATAAAGACTTTTTTCGCCCCAACAGCCAAATCCATTGCACCACCTACAGCAGGAATTGCATCTGGCGCACCAGTATGCCAATTTGCTAAGTCACCATTTTGGGCAACCTGAAAAGCGCCTAATACTGCAATATCTAAATGACCGCCACGCATCATGGCAAAAGAGTCACCGTGATGAAAAAAGCAGCCACCCGTTTGCATAGTGACAAACTCTTTTCCTGCATTAATTAATTCAGGGTCTTCTTCGCCTTTAGCCGGAGGAGGACCAAAAGCCAAAAGTCCATTTTCTGAATGTAGAAATACATCTTTGTCTGTTGGTAAATAATTTGAAATTTTAGTGGGTAAGCCAATGCCTAAATTGACATAAGCACCATCTGGAATATCCTGTGCAACACGTTCTGCAATTTGATCACGGGTTAATTTGGTATAGCTCATGGTTCTTTCCTCACGTGATTTATGCAGATTGCTCAAGCTGTGCAGATTGAACAGCCACGACATGTTGTACAAAAATACCAGGGGTAATAATGTGCTCTGGGTCTAATGCACCAAGTTCAACCACTTCTGAGACTTGAGCAATCGTCACATCTGCCGCCATGGCCATAATGGGGCCAAAGTTACGCGCTGATTTGTTGTAAACCAAGTTGCCCCAGCGGTCGCCCTGATGTGCTTTGATTAAAGCAAAATCGGCCTTAATTGGATTTTCGAGAACAAAATCTTTGCCTTCATAATTGAGTGTAGGTTTGCCTTCTGCCAACAACGTACCAAAACCTGTTGGTGTATAAATTGGACCCAAACCCATGCCTGCCGCCTGAATACGGCAAGCCAAATTACCTTGTGGTACAAGCTCAAGTTCTATTTTTCCTGCACGGTATAGCTTATCGAATACCCAAGAGTCCGATTGGCGAGGGAAAGAACAAATCATCTTACGGACAGCACCAGCTTTGAGTAATTTAGCAAGTCCATAGTCACCATTACCTGCATTGTTGTTGACGATGATGAGATCTTTGATGCCAAGTTCTATCAATCCATCAATCAGTTCAGCAGGCTGACCAGCCGTACCGAAGCCGCCGATCATAATGGTTGATCCATCCTTAATTTGAGAAAGTGCTTCTGTTAAGGAAGCGGTACTTTTATCAATCATGCTACGATCCTTCATCAAGAACGATAAAACTATTTACCTGACTAACCACTTCAGTCATGTAAGGCAGATAATCTTTTATTTCAAATATTTACAAACTTAAAAATGCAGATCAATGGACTTCAATCATGTGCTACACAATTGGAATCCAATCGCATCAGCTATCATCACTACGAACAGAAGAGGGATGACGATTTAAAGCCATAACTTCAATATTCATATACGGGTAAAGGGGTAATCCTTGTAAAATGTTGTGTAACTCTTCATTGCTTTCAACATCAAAAATACTGATATTTGAATATTGACCAGTAATGCGCCAGATATGGCGCCATTTACCTTGACGTTGTAGATCTTGTGAATATGCCTTTTCTACAGCTTTAATTTCATTGGCTTTTTCGACTGGCATATCTAATGGAATATTGACATCCATGCGTACTTGGAAAAGCATTTCTCACTCCTAGCTAAATGTTATTTGCGACGTAAGTCATCAATTTTGTTTTCATCAATTTCAATCCCTAAACCCGCTGTGGTCGGAATCTTGAGTTCGAAATCTTGATATTGAAGTGGGGTTTTTAAAATTTCTTCAGTTAGCAGCAATGGACCAAAAAGCTCTGTGCCATAAGCTAAATTGTCAAATGTAGAAAATGCATGTGCCGATGCAATAGTGCCCACAGGGCCTTCAAGCATGGTTCCACCATATAAATCGATACCCGCAAGTTTGGCGATTTTAGAAACCTCACAGCCTTCGATTAAACCGCCAGACTGTGCAACTTTGACTGCAAAAACAGATGCAGAATTGTGCCGCGCAAGTTGATATGCCGTTTGCGGGCCCATCAGTGATTCATCTGCCATAATGGCTATATCAAAACGACGAGTTAAACGGCGCATCGCGTCAATGTTATCGATCGCGCAAGGCTGCTCAATCAGATCAACACCACCATCTTGTAACAATTGAATGCCTTTAATGGCATCTAATTCAGACCATGCACGGTTGACATCTACACGTATAGAAATGTCTGAACCTAATGCTTTTTTAATGGCTAAAACATGCTCAACATCAGCTTCAACGGGGCGTGAACCGATTTTAAGTTTGAAAATATTGTGTCGTTTTGCCGCAATCATCTTTTGTGCTTCGGCAATGTCTTTTTCCGTATTGCCAGATGCAAGTACCCAAAGAACAGGTAAGCTGTCACGTAAACGACCGCCCAATAATTCACTCAAAGGCAGATTTAAACGCTGCGCCAAAATATCGAGTAGCGCCGTTTGAATGGCACATTTAGCAAAGCGATTGCCGTTAATATTACGTTTAATGGCTTGCATGGTTTGAGCAACATTCAAACCAGTGAGGGTTTTCAGTAAAGGACTAAAATAAGTTTCAATATTGATTCGAATGCTTTCAGGGCTTTCTTCACCGTAGCCTAGACCACCAATCGTCGTCGCTTCACCCCAACCGATATAACCATCTTCGGTGGTGATTTTAATCAAAACAAGGGTTTGCGTTTGCATGGTTGCAACAGCCATCTTGTGCGGACGGATTGTTGGGATTTCCACGAGCAGGGTTTCAATCGACTTATACATCTTGCGTATTTCTTATCTATCCAACTATTTATATACCCTAATTTAATGTAATATCTTTAACTAGAGCGATTTTGGTATTTTTAGATACTTAAAAGGTATATAAATGGAATTAAGGCACTTACGTTACTTTGTCACCGTGGTTGAAGAGCAAAGTATTACCAAGGCAGCAGAAAAATTATGTATTGCTCAGCCGCCTTTGAGCCGCCAAATTCAAAAACTTGAAGAAGAACTGGGGATTACCTTGTTTGAGCGTGGTTCTAGACCCGTGAAAACAACTGAAGCAGGTATGTTCTTTTATGAGCATGCTGTGCAGATATTGACGCATACCGCCCAGGCCACAACCATGGCACAGCGGATTAATGCCGTCGATAAAACTGTCCGTATTGGTTATGTCAGTTCGCTTTTATACGCATTATTGCCGCAAATTATTTATTTATTTCGACAACGTAACCCAGATATTCATGTTGAACTCATAGAATGTGGCACACGTGATCAGATTGAAGCCTTAAAAACCGGTCGAATCGATATTGGTTTTGGACGACTTCGATTAACCGATCCGTCCATTAAACGTGTTTTATTAAGAAAAGAAGCGCTACGTTTAGCTATTCATAAAAACCATCATTTGGCTGAATTTAAAGACAAAGGCATTTATCTTTCTCAAATTTTAGATGAACCAATTTTTGCCTACCCTACGACACCTAAACCGAATTTTTCCACCCTCATCCAATCCATTTTTACCGAGTTAGGACTTGTACCTAAACATTTAACCGAAGTGCGTGAAATCCATATGGCTTTGGGCTTAGTAGCGTCGGGAGAGGGCATTTCCCTGATTCCTGAAAGTGCTAGTGATATCGGCATGAAAAATTTGATGTACATCCCAATCTTAGATTTGGAAGCCTATAGTCCAATCTCTTTGTCGGTGCGCAATATGGATCATAGTAATTACATTCCAAAGATACTGGATTGCATTCGTGAAGTCTTTGTTGAAGAAAATATCGATCTGCGCGCCATCGATGCAGATGCATAACTAAGTCAAGGTTTCATGGTCGATGTAACACAAGATCCACTATTCAGATGATAGGGTCTTATGGAATATCAATCACTTCAGCCCAAAGCATCCTGATAAATACAAGACTGAGCTATTTCAAAAACCTTTTCATCTTCAATATTCAATTGATCATATTGCTGCATTTTTTGAATCATCCATTCAAAATCTGACGTTTGTGGCGCTTGGCTCTTGCCAAAATTTTGAATGATTCTTTTGATCCGATGAAAAGCCTCGACGTGAATCTGCTCAGAACAATCAAAACGGATGATGTGATATTGCTTTAACAAAGAAAATATTTCAGAAAAATGCGTTTGTTGAAGCAGATCGTTTTGGGCTTTTTGGATGGCAAGATTGATTGCGTTTAAGGTATTGGGATGTTTTTCTGCCCAATCATGGGTAAAAGCCAAAACTTTATCTGGAATATGATCAATAATATCTTGGCTATTGACGATAATACGACTATAGCCTTGTATTTCAGCTTGTGTATTCCACGGCTCTCCGACACAAAATCCATCAATTCGTTGCGTTGATATTGCTTCGACCATATAAGGCGGTGGTAAAGTTGAAAACGTTTGCGTTTGAGCAATTTCTGTGTCTGCAAGTGCCAGCCATTCTCTTAGAATATAATGATGAATCGAATGCTGAAAAACATGCGCCAACTGAATCGTTTGATTCTGTTTTACCGCAGATACGATTTTCTCTGCTGAATTTTTTGGAAGATCCAAAGCATGGATATTTAATTCATAGCACAGCTTTTGACTCAAACTAATATAAGCACAATTAGTACTGAGTGTAAGAGAGGTTTGTAAGGGAATGCCGAGATGGTCTTTACCCGTCACAGACGCAGGCAGCATGGCCGATAAGCAATGGGCAGCATCTAAAAAACCAAAAGCTAGACGGTCGCGTAAACTTGCCCAAGACGGTTCTTGAGTCAGTGTGACATTTAACCCTTGTTCAGCAAAATATCCTTGATGTTCTGCCCAGAGCAAAGCAACACAGTCGAGTAAAGGAATATACCCCAATTGAATATCTGTTTTTTCAAGCTTTTGCATGGTTTATTCCTTAAATTGAGACTGTAACAACGCTTGCGCATCAAGCAGCCGACGCGCCATTTCACCCATTGTCATACGGTGACTCATGGCATTTTTTCTCAGCAAATTAAATGCTTGATCTTCGGTTAATCCATGCATTTGTATTAAAAGCACTTTGGCTTTTTCAATATCTTTTCGATCGGCCAATTTGCACTTGGTTTCAGCCAAATCATTCAGCAGTTTTTTATGCTTTTTATATTGTTCAATTGAAATTTCTAAAATGCTATTCAAACGTGCAGGGTCAATACCATCGACAATATAAGCCGTGACACCTGCATCAATCGCGCTTCGGATAATTTCTCGACTCGAATTTTTAGTGAACAGAACAGTCGGTAAGTCAAATTGACTGACACAGCTTTCAATGACATCGCGATGCGGGTGATCCATATCCAATAAAATCACATCTGCCTGAATATTTTGCAGATATGACATATTTAAATGATCAATTATAAAACTGGCGACCACATCAAAGTCATGCTGAATTAATGAGGCTTGAATAAATTCAGCGCGTTCTTGATCATCATCAATCAGGGCTATTTTTAGTTTTGGCATGCAAACACTCAGACAGAGCCAAACAGATACGTATTGAGCTTGCTAAGCAAATTAAATGCCAAATCTAAAGGCAATACAAAATATAAATCTGCTTCTATGTTTGAGCATAGTTATGTGCGCATTTTTAAATTGAACCATTTCCATGCACTGATCTTGTGCAGGGCTGAACCACGCTTGAACATTTAGCTGCATCTCTATAGACACATTGACTATCTATTTACCTTAATTCGCTTAATTTCTGACAAGTCGGCGTTCAAAGCCGCAATGTAAAGATGAATTGAAGTCGAAAATAAAAACTTGGCATGGCTCGTGCTTAATACTTGTTGAGTCAATGAAGACTCTAAAAATTTGTTAGACGGCCAACGACGTCCGTTCTGATCGACTCTGTTATGTGTTAGCGACATAACCGAGTAATTCATGCGTTCAGTTCAGTCAGGAGAAGGTTATGTCTTCAAATTTAAATGCCAAAAAAGCCACAAAAATAACTCTATTTAATTTTTCTTCAGCAGCAATGCGGGCCTTCCACATGAGTTGGCTCGCATTCTTTGTTTGCTTCTTTGCATGGTTTGCCTGTGCGCCGTTGATGCCAGTGATTGCAGGCGAATTTCACCTGACTAAAGATCAAATTGCCAATATTAATATTGCCGCGGTTGCAATCACGATTTTAGTCCGCCTGATTGTCGGCCCTTTATGTGATAAATATGGCCCGCGTAAGACCTACACAGCATTATTAATTGTCGGCAGCATCCCAGTCTTTGGGGTTGCATCTGCAAATAGCTATGAATCTTTTCTTTTCTTCCGCTTTCTGATCGGTGCGATCGGCGCAAGCTTTGTCATCACGCAATACCACACTAGCATTATGTTTGCGCCTAATGTGGTGGGTACAGCCAATGCGGCAACAGCAGGCTGGGGTAATGCCGGCGGCGGTGCAACTCAAGCCCTCATGCCTTTATTGCTTGGCGCACTCGTTATGTTTGGTGTAGAGCAAGCGATGGGCTGGCGCATAGCGTTAATCGTTCCTGGTATGATGATGTTGATCGTAGGCGCGCTGTATTGGAAATTTACCCAAGACTGCCCGCAAGGCAACTTTAAAGAACTGCGTGAACAAGGCGTTGCAGTCGGTTCAGATAAAAAAGGCGGTGTAGCCATTCTCATGCACGCTGCACGTAACTATCGCGTATGGATTTTATTTGGCGCTTATGCAGCTTGCTTTGGTATAGAAATCTTTATTCACAACATTATTGCGCTGTATTACGTCGACAACTTCCAATTTGGATTAAAAGAAGCGGGTATGGCAGCAGGGATCTTCGGTCTATTGGCACTGTTTGCCCGCGCGCTCGGCGGCATTGTTTCAGACAAAGTCGCGACTACCAAAGGCTTGGATGGCCGTACCAAAGTTCTGTTTGCGATGATTCTGCTAGAAGGACTGTTTTTAATACTGTTCTCGCAAATGAGCACGCCAATCTTCGCCATTCTTGCCATGACAGTCTTTGCGCTCTTCACCCATATGGCGTGCGGCGCAACCTATGCCTTGGTGCCATTCATTGACCGTGATGCTTTAGGCGGCGTGGCAGGCATTATCGGCGCAGGCGGTAACGTAGGTGCAGTGGCTGCAGGTTTTTTGCTTAAAGGCATGCTGGATATACAAACCACGCTAATGGTGCTTGGCGGTTTGGTGATGATTGCAGCCAGCTGTGTACTGATGATCCGCTTCTCTGTAGAGCATAAAGAAAAAGAACAGCGTTTGTTTGAACAAGCTGTGAATGAAAGAAATCTAGCTGAAGCTCAAAACTAATACTGAAAGTTGCCTCTAAACAAAACATAGCGCTTTAGGGGCAAACAAAAAAAATATTGCGGAGTAAGAATATGAAAATCATCATGATTGGACATGGCATGGTTGGCCACAAGTTTATCGAATCTGTACTGGAACACGCAGGTGATGATGTTGAATTAACCATTTTAGCTGAAGAGCCGCGTCTAGCTTACGACCGTGTGCACTTAACTGAATACTTCAGCGGCAAGTCAGCGAAAGACTTAACCCTGTGCCGCCGCGACTTTGCTGATGCATATGGCATAGATTTACGGCTAAGCACCAAAGCGGTTGAAATTGATCAGCGTAATAAAACGGTCACAACCAATCACGGTGATATTCTTTCTTTTGACAAGCTGGTGCTCGCAACAGGTTCATATGCATTTGTGCCGCCAATTCCAGGCAATGAGCGTGAAAACTGCTTTGTGTACCGTACCATTGAAGACTTGGATGCCATCCGTGCCGCAAGCTTCAATGCTAAAACAGGTGTGGTGATCGGCGGCGGTTTATTGGGTTTAGAAGCAGCAAAAGCGCTGCGTGATTTAAACTTAGAAACCCATGTTGTTGAATTTGCACCACGCTTAATGGCAGTTCAGATTGATGATCTAGGCGGTAAAGTTTTACGCTCGAAAATTGAAAATCTAGGTGTTAAAGTCCATACGCAAAAAGCAACATCTTGCATTGAAGACGGTGCAAATGCGAAGCATGTAATGAAGTTTGGTGATGGTTCTGAACTGGAAACCGACATCATCTTATTCTCTGCAGGTATCCGCCCACGCGATGAATTAGCGCGCCAAAGCGGTTTAGCCATTGGTGAGCGTGGCGGAATTGCGATTAATGACTATTGCCAAACTTCAAACCCTGACATTTATGCCATTGGTGAATGTGCGCTTTGGCAAAATAAAATTTATGGCCTAGTTGCGCCGGGCTATGACATGGCACGTATTGCAGCAAAGCATGTGATGGAACAAAACTGCACGCTTTTCGCTGGTGCAGATATGAGCACCAAGCTGAAACTGATGGGAGTTGATGTTGCATCTGTAGGCGATGCGCATGCAATGACACCAAATTCTTTAAGTTATTTCTATGCAGATGAAGCAGCTCAGGTTTATAAAAAAATTGTCGTGAATGCAGAGAAAACTAAGCTGCTAGGTGCAGTATTGGTGGGCTGTGCTAAAGAATACAATGACCTGCTGCAAATGATGCTGAATGGCTTAGAAGTTCCAGAAAGCCCAGAAAGCCTAATCATGCCTGGCTATGCACAATCTGCAGGTAAATCGGGCGGAAGCGGTGTCGATCTGCTGCCAGACAGCGCAACGATTTGTTCATGTAACAACGTCTCTAAAGCAGATATTTGTTCAGCCATTGCTGACGGATCGACTTCTTTAGGCGCATTGAAAAAATGTACTAAAGCTGCAACAGCTTGCGGCGGCTGTGCGCCATTAGTCACTCAAGTACTTAAATCGGAGCTTCAGCGTCAAGGTGTAACTGTAAATAACCATTTATGTGAACACTTTGCTTATTCACGCCAAGAGCTCTATCACTTGGTACGTGTGAACGAAATCAAAACCTTTGATGACCTGATTCAACAGCATGGCCATGGTTTAGGCTGTGATATCTGTAAACCGACGGCAGCCAATATCCTAGCGTCATGCTGGAATGACTTTGTACTTAAACCAAGCCATGCGGGCTTGCAAGACAGTAATGACTACTACCTCGGCAACATACAAAAAGATGGCTCTTATTCTGTCGTGCCGCGAATGGCAGGCGGTGAAGTGACTCCGGATGGTTTAATTGCCGTAGGTCAAATTGCCAAAGAATATGGTCTATATACCAAACTTACAGGCGGTCAGCGTGTTGATATGTTTGGTGCACAAGTGCATCAACTGCCTGAAATCTGGGAAAAATTGATTGCTGCTGGTTTTGAGTCTGGCCATGCCTACGGCAAATCACTGCGTACGGTGAAATCTTGTGTCGGCAGTACTTGGTGCCGTTATGGCGTGGACGATTCAGTCGGCTTGGCGATTTATTTAGAGAACCGCTACAAAGGCCTTCGCTCACCGCACAAACTGAAAATGGCTGTGTCGGGCTGTACCCGTGAATGTGCTGAGGCGCAAAGTAAAGATGTGGGCGTGATTGCGACAGAAAAGGGCTGGAACCTTTATGTATGCGGCAATGGCGGTATGAAGCCACGTCACGCAGAGCTTTTGGCATCAGACTTAGATACGCAAACATTGATCAAATACATTGACCGTTTCTTTATGTTCTACATTCAAACAGCAGACCGTTTGCAGCGTACTTCTGTATGGCGCGACAACATGGAAGGCAGTTTAGATTACCTGAAAGATGTCGTTGTGAATGATTCGCTTGGCGTAGCGGGTGAACTTGAACGCCGTATGAGCCATGTTGTGGGTACATATCAAGATGAATGGCGTACTGCTGTAGAAGATCCTGAAGTACGTAAACGCTTTGTGACTTTCGTGAACGCAAAAGCAGAACAGCAAAATGATCCGCATATTCAGTTTGCATCCGTTCGCGGTCAAATCAGACCCAAAACAGAAGCTGAACGCGATTCGTCACGCATTCCAGTGGTTGAAGCTTAAGAGAATAACGAATTTAAAACTTCTTTTATTTGATTTACATCCTTATTCGGTTTCTCGTTAAAGCGGAAACGAAAGATGGTGAACTAAAAGAAGTTTAAAAAAGGATGAAGAATATGACAATTTTAAAAGAAATGAATGATTTAGACTGGTTTGATGTTTGTGCATTAGAAGATATTACGCCAAATACAGGTGTGGGCGCACTGATTGAAAATCAGCAAATTGCGATATTCCGTGTCGGTGAAGAAAAGCGGGTTTATGCACTGAGCAATCAAGACCCATTTAGCCAAGCCTATGTTATGTCCCGCGGTATTATTGGTGACTTGCAGGGTGAACGTGTTGTGGCATCACCCATTTATAAACAGCATTTCAGCCTTGCTACTGGACGCTGCTTAGAAGATAAAGACCAAAAACTCTTGGTTTTTCCAAGCAAAATTGAAAATGGCCGTGTGCTGATTAGTCCAACTGCTCAAAAAACCTATATTACCAATAACGCGCCATCGTCTGAGTTGATGAAACTTGTTTTGGTCGGCAATGGCTTGGCGGGTATGCGTTGCTTAGAAGATCTGCTGGATATGGCGCCAGAGCGTTATGAAATTACAGTCATAGGCGAAGAACCTTGGGGTAATTACAACCGAATTATGCTTTCACCTGTGCTTTCAGGTGATAAAACAATTGAAGATATCATGCTGCATTCACATGCTTGGTATAAAGACAAAAATATCCGTTTTGTAGCAGGTGATGCGGCGGTACGCATAGACCGTCCGCGCAAGCAGGTATACACAGAAAAAGGCTTGGTCATCGATTATGACCGTCTGATTTTAGCGACAGGTTCTAAGCCATTTATTCCGCCTATACCGGGAACTGACTTAAAAGGTGTTCTCAGCTTCCGTGATATTTATGATGTAAACCGCATGCTGGATTACTGTAAATCTAAGCAAAATGCAGTGGTGATTGGCGGCGGTTTACTTGGCCTAGAGGCTGCGTATGGCCTGAAACAGCGTGGCATGAATGTCACAGTACTGCATTTGATGGATCGTATTATGGACCGTCAGTTAGATGAAAAAGCCAGCTTAATGCTCAATCATGCGATTGAACAAAAAGATATAAAAATCATGACCGCAGCAAATACCCAAGAGTTGATGGGTGAAGATGGCCATGTGAAGCAGCTTCGTTTGCAAGACGGTACTGTTTTAGATGCAGATCTTGTGGTTTTTGCGGTGGGTATTCGTCCGAATATTGAGCTTGCGCAAAGTGCAGGACTGCGCTGCGGCCGCGGTGTCATGGTGAATGACACCATGCAAACTTTTGATCCGAGTATTTATGCGGTGGGTGAATGTATTGAACACCGAAGCCAAACTTTCGGTTTAGTTGAACCGCTTTGGGGACAGGCATTCATTTGTGCATCGCATTTGGCCGAACATGGCAGCTTAACCTTCAAAGCGCCTACGGTTCCGACGCAGTTAAAAGTCAGCGGCTGTGATGTTTTTTCTGCAGGCAACTTTGAACCGTTGGATGATTTTGAAGACATTATTTTGAATGATGAAAAACGCCAAATCTATAAACGCATTATTATTCAAAAAGATAGAGTGATTGGTGCTGTGCTGTTTGGCGATACTGAAGACGGGGCATGGTATGCAGAATTGATTTCAGATCAAACTCCAATTTCAAGTATCCGAAACAAATTGCTGTTTGGTAAGGATTTTGCATTAAAGAAAGCAGGGTAACGGAATCGCCCTGATAAAAAAAGATACAAGATTTAAATCTTCATTGGATACGCGATAACGTCATCCGCTGTTGTTTAAGGCAGGATTGCAGATGAATAGTCATGTATTTGCAATACATCTGTTAGAAGCCGGTAGTGGACGAGTTCAGCGGATGACAATGGTTTTGCCTACTTTTCTCTAAAGAAAAGTAGGTCGAACCGAATGTTGACCTTTAAATATAAACGTAAATGAAAAGACACCGATTTGAGCGTGTTAAGTGTTTAAAAAAGTTTGGAAAAGGAGCCAGCAGAAGTGAATAGCATCCCGATAGTGGAACTGCATAGCTCCACAGAAAATAAAATTAAAACAACGCAAACCACTTGTCCATATTGCGGTGTCGGCTGCGGCGTGAGCGCAACAGTTGAACAGACAGCTTTAGGGCAAAAAGTGAGCGTGACTGGCGATGCGAACCATCCATCAAACTATGGCAAGCTGTGCATTAAAGGCAGTAACTTAGCCGATACGATTGGATTAGAAACACGTGTTTTACAGCCGATGCTTGGGCGTCAAACATCACCATTTCATACTCGTCAGGCTACAGATTGGAACACAGCAACAGCACTGATTGCCAAAAAATTTCAGCAATGTATAGATCTTTACGGACGTGAAAGCATCGCTTTTTATGTGTCGGGCCAACTGCTGACGGAGGATTACTATGCCGTTAACAAATTTGTCAAAGGCTATTTAGGTACTGCAAATATTGACACCAATTCACGGCTTTGCATGTCATCGGCTGTGGCGGCACATAAGCGTGCATTTGGTGAAGACCTTGTACCAGCAAGCTATGAAGACTTTGAGCATACAGATATGGTGGTGCTGGTCGGATCCAATACAGCATGGTGCCATCCCGTGCTGTATCAGCGCATTATGAAAGCCAAAGAAGAACGTGATTTGTTCGTGGTGGTCATTGATCCGCGCTTTACCAGTACCTGTGAGGCTGCAGATTTGCATTTGCCAATTTTACCGGGGCAAGATGTCGCACTGTTCAACGGTTTGCTGCAGTATTTAGTACAAAATAATCATAGTGATGTAGATTTTATCACCAAACATACTCAAGGTTTGGCGCAAGCGCTGGAGCAAAGTAAAACAGAAGCTTCTATGACAGCAGTTGCTGAGCGTACAGGTATTTCTTTAGAAAAATTACAGCTATTTTTTGAAAAATTTGCGCAAACTGACAAAGTTATGTCGCTATTTTCGATGGGGGTTAATCAGTCTTCGCGCGGTGTAGACAAAGCCAACAGTATTATTAACTGCCATTTGCTGACTGGCAAAATCGGAAAATTAGGTGCAGCGCCTTTTTCTATGACAGGTCAGCCCAATGCAATGGGTGGCCGCGAGGTTGGCGGCTTAGCCAATATGCTGGCTGCGCACTTAGATGTCGATAACACAGCGCATCAGGCATTAGTACAAGAGTTTTGGCAAAGTCCATTTATTGCCAATAAAGCGGGATTAAAAGCGGTTGATCTGTTTCAGGCGGTTGAAAGCGGCAAAATAAAAGTCATCTGGATTATGGCTACTAATCCTGTAGTTAGCTTGCCAGATGCAGATCAAGTCAAACGTGCCTTAGAGCAATGCGAGTTTGTAGTGGTGTCGGATATTTGCAAAGACACAGACACAGCAATATATGCAGATGTGCTTTTACCTGCATTGAGCTGGGGTGAAAAAGACGGAACCGTTACCAATTCTGAACGCCGTATTTCACGTCAAACTGCTTTTTTAGATGCGCCGGGTGAAGCCAGAGCAGACTGGTGGTCTATTGCACAAGTTGCGAAAAAGATGGGTTATAGCGGTTTTGACTACAGCAGCAGCTATGACATATTTATTGAACATGCAAAATTATCTGCTTATCAAAATGCGCCTTTAGATCAACGTGATACCACTGAGTCTTTTCGCTACTTTAACTTGCAGGGTTTAAGTAAGTTATCTGCACAAGATTATGCTGAATTAAAGCCCGTGCAATGGCCAGTTTGGCAGTTAGATCAGAGCGCTGATGCAGTCAGCCGTTTGTTTGCAGCAGGCCAATTCAGCCATGCCGATGCCAAAGCTAAGTTTGTAGCAACAACCGCTATTGACCCTTTGAACAAGATTTGCGGCGAATATCCGCTGGTTTTAAATACTGGCCGTATCCGTGATCAATGGCACACCATGAGCCGTACGGGTTTATCTGCAAACTTGAGTACACATATCGTCGAACCATTTTGTGAAATACACCCGCAAGATGCACTGAAGTTTGGTGTTAAAGATGGTGAACTGGTTGAGGTGAAATCTAACTGGGGCTTATGTATTTTACGTGCACAGGTCAGCAGTAAAATTCGACGCGGTCAAATTTTTGCGCCAATTCATTGGAATGACCAAGTTGCATCGGATGCGCGTATTGGCAAAGTGGTGAATCCTGTGGTCGATGCACTATCTGGTGAGCCTGAATTTAAACATACACCTGTATTTGTACAGCCGTTTTATACACAGTGGCAAGGTGTACTGTATGTACGTGACGGCTTTGAGCAAATGGTGCAAAACACCATTCAAAACACGGTGTGGTGGACCAAAATTAAAACAGCGAAAGCGACACGTTTTGAGTTGGCAGATCGTAAAAAATTTAGAAACACAGTTCAGCAGCTGAAAACATTACTGCCATTTACCGATGAAAGCTTTGAATGGCTGAATTTGGAAGATCAAACTGCCGATTTGAGTCATACCGTGGTGCTGCAAGATGGGCATTTAATTGCCAGTCTATATATTGCGCAACGCTCTATGCTGCCAGACCGTGATTGGATTGCTGGCATGTTTAAGCGTGAACGACTAAGCGCAATGCACCGCAAAGCGCTGCTTGCAGGTCAGCCGATGAACATGACCAACAGTGCAGGTCCGCTGGTGTGCAGCTGCTTTAAAGTCGGTAAAAATACCATTATCGAAACCATTAAAGAAAAGAATATTAGCCATGAAAAACAAGTTACTGCATGTTTAAAGGCTGGCGGCAATTGCGGTTCGTGCTTATCAGAAATTCGAGGCTTAATTAAAGCCTGTCGGACGGAGTACGCAGAATGATGAAGAAAATCACCAAATCAGTAGGCTATCCAGAAACAGACTTGGTTATTTTGGCGGGCGGTCAGGCCCGCAGAATGAACGGCATGAATAAAGTGCTGCAAAAATTTGATAATGAAATTCAGCTGATTAAGATTCATCAGCAGTTGAAATCACGGGCTGAAAATGTCTGGATCAACAGCCATCGCGATCATTCGATTTATAAACGGCTCATTCCCTCGATCCGCTTTTATCAAGATGATGAAGCCGGATTTTTAGGGCCATTGATGGGGATGAAAAGCGCGTGGTCACATGTTGAGTCTGATTATGTTTTGTTTGTCCCGTGCGATGTGACCTATATCCCGAAGAAAGTGCTTTCGAGATTGCATCAGGCCATGCAGCGGGATCCCTTGTGTGAAGTAGCTGTAGTGGAAATTAATGGCAAAGCGCTGTATCCATTTTGTTTGCTGAAACGAAGCAGTCTCACAATGCTGCAGGTGCATCTTGATCAAAAACAGCGCAGTTTGAAGGGGTGTTTCAGTAAAATGCACATGCAAGTTGCACGTTTTCAAAATAATGCACTCTTTTTTCACAGTATTAACTCTTTAGATGAGCTGCAGCAGCACCGTCAGCTGAATTTTCTCTAAAAGCTGTACCTTTTGCGGAGCTTTCATTTCAAATAATGAGCCTAATGTGCTGTTTTTGAACCCAGAGAGAAAATCTACAGCCAATATGAAGCTTTTGAGCATGATATCTAGAGATAAAACAGACTGCTTTTATACCTTAGATAATGGGCTTAACGGCAATTTATATTTTTAATTGCTATTAGTTATTTATAAGTTATTGATTTTGTGTGTCAAAAAAACAAACCAAATCCTCTGAAATAAATATTCAAAAAAGCGCAAAGTTGGAACACTTATTGCAATTTTTACTGCAAGAAAAGAGGGCGCAAAATTTGTACTGAGCTAAGACAGGGCAAATGACAGCACCATGGAAGATAAACATGAACAGCATGACACAATTACAGCCAGCGACCATTTTTAAGGATCAGTTTGGCCGTGAAAAACGCAAATTGCGCATTTCAGTGACAGACCGCTGTAATTTTAAATGTGTCTATTGTATGCCTGAACATCCTGAATGGATGAAAAAACATAATCTTCTTAGTTTTGAATCACTTTACAATTTTTGTGAATTTATGGTGCTGCGCGGGATTGATCAAATCCGGATCACCGGCGGTGAACCTCTTATGCGTCAAGGCGTTGTACATTTTATTGAACAGCTGCAACAGCTGAGAAAGCTAGGTCTTAAACGTATTTCCATGACCACCAATGGACATTATCTGAAGCAATATGCACAGGCCTTAAAACAAGCCGGCCTAGATGGCATAAATATCAGTTTAGACAGTTTGGATGAAGCGCAATTTTTCCAGCTGACACAAAAACAATTACAGCCTGTATTAGACGGGATTGAAGCTGCTCAGCAAGCGGGCTTTGAAATAAAAATCAATGCTGTGTTAATGAAAGGTCTAAATGAACAGCAAATCATTCCATTAACAAAATGGGCGCTGCAACAAGGTTTCGAACTACGGTTTATCGAGTTTATGCCGCTGGATGGTGATCAAAACTGGTCTAAAGCTGCGGTCGTTACCGAACAAGACATACTGGATAAACTAAAGACTGTTTTTGAAGTGCAAACACTGCACGGTCAAGGTGCGTCACCAGCCAGATCATACTTAATCAACGGCTTGCCTATAGGCATTATTTCAACCATCAGCAATTCTTTTTGCGGCAGCTGCGACCGTTTGAGACTGAATGCGCAAGGCGAGTTTTTTAACTGCCTGTTTGCCCGAAAAGGTTTAAATCTCAGCCATGAAATTCAGCAGCTGAAAAGCAGTAAAACAACAGAGTTAATGCCGCTCGATGCAATGGCTTTGCAGCAAAAATTAGGCGGTTACATTTGGCAGAAGGAACAAGGCTTTCATGCCATTACTACCCAATCCAGCCCATCTAGAAAAATCAGCATGCATATGATTGGAGGTTAAAGATGAGTCAGATCACCATCAAAATAGAATCTTTTGGCGCTATTGAACGCCTGCTGCCAGAGAATTTGAGTCTGACTTGCTTCGCACAGCAGTCGATTGCAGAGGTTTTGCAGCAAGTTACAGATCAATTTCCGGAGTCGTTCAGCATGCTTGAACGCTGCGCCTGCGCTATGGGAGAAGACATTGTGCCAAGGCAAACCGCATTGATGCAGGACAGCACCGTTGTGCTGTTGTCACCTGTGGCGGGAGGCTGAATATGGAGCTCAAGCATATTTCACGCATACAAGACACGGTATTCAGCCAAGCCGATTTTGACAGCATTAAGGCATTTCCTGAATGCGGCGGTATAGGTGTATTTATAGGCGCGGTGCGTAATCACCATGAAGGCAAAGCGGTAAAAGCTTTGAAATATACCGCTTATGCGCCTGTGGCTGAAAAAATGATCCGGAAAATTGAACAGGAAATTCAAGCCAAATACGGCGTGTCATATGTACGGGTTGTACACCGTATTGGCGCGCTGCAGGTCGGTGATACCGCCATTATCGCCATGGCCTATGCGCCGCACCGACGTGAGGCTTTTGCTGCCTGCGAAGAAGCGGTTGAGCGGGTTAAGCATGAAGTTCCGGTCTGGAAAGAAGAGTTTTATATGGACGGCAGCAGCCAATATGTAGAGGGCTGCTGTATTCGTAAAGATCATGTGCCCAAGGCGACAAGTCATGCAGCGCAGCATGCTCATATTCATGGCGAGTCATGTGAACATGCACATCAAAACAGCCATCAGACCATGCATTTGAACGCCAATATTTACCAATGGCACCTATAAAACTCCAAATTTAATACTGCAGATGCAAATGAATAAGATAAGGACAAAGCAATGAAAAATGTGGGCATGAAAGCGGAAAGTTACCGTACAGCCATTGCAACTGGAATTCTGCATGCACCGCCACATTGCATTGAACTGCTGCGTAATGGCAATACAGAAAAAGGCGACGCGCTGAAAACCGCACGTATTGCAGGTATTTTGGGCGCTAAACGTACAGATGAACTCATTCCGCTCTGTCATCCGCTGCCGATCTACCGTGCAGATGTGGAATATGAGTTGGGTGAAGCACAGGTCGAAATTATTGCCACTGTAGAAACCATTGGGCCTACAGGGGTAGAAATGGAAGCTTTAACTGCGGTCAGTCTTGCAGGTTTAACGCTGTATGACATGCTGAAACCGCACTGTGAGCCTGAAGATTTATGCCTAGATCAAGTGAAACTGCAAAAGAAAAAAGGCGGTAAATCACATTTTACCCGTGTATTAAAAGAAAGCTTATCGGCTTCGATTATTGTGCTTTCAGATACAGTTGCTGCCGGTAAAAAACCAGATACTGCGGGGCAAAATGTCCTCGAAATTTTAGAAGAAGCAAACTTCAGCAACATCAGCTATCAAGTGATACAGGACAGTCCTGAACAGCTTTTGGCTCTTATTGAACAGCATAAGACGCAATATCCGCTGATTTTGACCGTGGGCGGTACAGGTCTAGGCCAGAAAGATTTAACCGTTGAAACCATTCAGCCGCTGTTAAAACGGGAAATTCCAGGGCTGATGGAAGCATCCCGCAGTTTTGGGCAGAAACGCACCCCTTATGCGGCCCTCAGCCGCGGTGTTGCCGGCTATATTGATGACAGTTTAGTCATTACACTGCCGGGCAGCAGACAAGGCGCAAAAGAATCATTGATTGCCATTTTACCTGCCTTGGTGCATCTATTTGATGTGCAGAAGAATATTCCGCATGCAGGAGGCTACCAATGAACCAAGCCGTATTGCACGCAGGCTGCGGGGCCGAGGCTGGACTGATTTCAGTGGACGAAGCGCTTACGCTGATTCAGACACATACGCAAAGTTTAGCGCATGAAACTTTGGCGCTTCAGCACGCTTTAGGCCGTTATTTGGCGGCAGATGTGCATTCACCAATTCAGCTGCCTTTATTTGCGCAAAGCGCAGTGGATGGCTATGCCATTTGCGCAGCGGGTGAAATTAAACTCGGCGCGCAATTTAAGCTGATTGGAGAAATCCGCGCAGGGCAAACGGCTCAAATAAGCTTAAAAGCAGGGCAAGCTGTCCGCATATTTACCGGCGCGCCGATACCTGAAGGCACGGCAACTGTAGCGCGGCAAGAAATTGTAAAGGCGGATAGACAGCAGATTGAACTGACTGCAGCCTTAAGCCCGCATGCAGATATTCGAGATGCAGGTGAGGAAATTTCATTTGGACAATGTTTAGCAGCGCGTGGTCAAAAGCTGACGGTTGGATCAATTGCAGCGCTCAGTATGGCTGGTATTTCACACTGCGAAGTTTTTGCCTATCCGAAAATTGCGGTCGTAATTACAGGTGATGAAGTTGCGCAAAATATAGAAGATTACCGTGCTGGTAAAATATTTGATGCCAATGCGCCGCTGATTTTAGTATGGTTTCAGTCGCAGCACGTCCAAGTTGAAGTGATTCATATTGCAGATGAAAAACAGGCGGTTTTAGATTTATTCAACCGTTTAAAAGATAGCTTTGATTTAATTTTAACGACTGGCGGCGTATCTGTCGGTGATTATGATTTTGTTCGGCCGGCAGCCTTGGACATCGGTTTTCAGCAAATTTTCTGGAAAGTGAAACAAAAACCCGGCAAACCGATGCTGTTTGCACAATATCGACGTCCTGACAGCAGTTCCTGTTATTTACTCGGACTGCCGGGCAACCCCGCTGCAGTCTATGTCGGCATGCAAATTTATACAGATAGATTATTGAAAGCCCTACAAGGTCAAACACCTGCGCTGGACTGGTTCAGCGCAGTCATGACACATGACCTAAAAGCAGATGCACGTGAGCGGTTTTTAAGAATGTCGGCGCACTTTGATAAGCAAGGCAAGCTTCAACTAACCAGCCTGTCTAAACAGCAGTCGCATATGTTGAGCAATTTAATGCAAGCCAATTGCATTGTTCGGATTCCTGCAGGGCAGTCTGTGCAAGCAGGACAAATTCTTCAAGGCGTATTTATTCAGCATTAGGAGTTTGCTATGCGATTCAAATTTATTTTAGCAGTAGGACTGAGCTTCATTGCTGGCGCATCTCAGGCGGAAACATTCAAAATTTATGCTGCAGCCAGTTTAAGCAATGCTATCAGCGATATTGCAAAGCAATATCAGGCACAGAATCCAGACATCAAAATTGTACCGGTATTTGGCGCGTCATCTGCTTTAGCCAAACAGATTGAAGCGGGTGCGCCAAGTGATTTGTATTTTTCAGCAGATGTGGACTGGATGAATTATTTGGTGCAAAAACAGAAAATACCTGCAAAGCAAGTATTCAACATGCTAAGCAATGATTTGGTGCTGATTACGCCTAAAGCGGTGAATATGCAATTTAAAGCCGTGCCGCAGTTTAATTTTGCCAAGGCATTCAAAGGTCACTTATGTACAGGGCAAATGGAATCTATACCTGCTGGAAAATATGCCAAACAAAGCCTAACCAAGTTGGGCTGGCTATCAAGTTTGAATGGAAGGATTGTCGGGACAGATGATGTACGATCGGCTTTGGCTTTTGTTGAACGCGGTGAGTGCCAAGCGGGGATTGTTTACCGTACCGATGCGCTGATCAGTTCTAAAGTTAAAATAGCCGGGATTTTTCCAAATCATACTCATCAACCGATCATTTATCCATTGGCTTTAACACATCAAGGCGCAGCTAAACCTGAGGCCGTGAAGTTTTACCGTTATCTTAAAGACCATGCGCAAAGCAAAATGCTTTTTAAGCATTATGGCTTTGGTGTGAAAGGCTAAAGCATGCTCAGCCCAGAAGAGTGGAGCGCCTTGTTTCTGTCGGCTAAGGTTGCCGTTTGCGCCACTGTATTTTGCTTGCCATTTGCTATTGGGCTGGCTTGGGTGCTGGCGCGCTATGAGTTTCATTTGAAATTTTTAGTCGAAGCGCTATTACAAATGCCGATGGTGCTGCCGCCGGTGGTTTTGGGTTATCTACTATTGGTGCTGTTTGGTTCAAATGGCTGGATCGGCAAGCTGCTCAATGAATGGCGCATTCAACTGGCTTTTAATTGGAAAGGCGCCGTTTTAGCATCCATGATTGTGTCATTGCCGCTGATTGTGCAGCCGATCCGTTTGTCTTTTCAAATGATCAATCAGCAGCTGGAGCAGGTTGCAGGCTCACTAGGCGCACATCCATTACGGGTATTTGCCTCAATCAGCCTGCCGCTGGCTTTACCGGGGATTTTAATTGGCAGTATTTTAGGATTTAGCCGAAGTCTAGGTGAGTTTGGCGCAACCATTACCTTTGTGGGCAATATTCCAGATGAAACCCGAACCATTCCTATCGCTATTTATTCGCTGATACAGCAGCCCAATGGCGAAGAATCTGCAATGCGTTTAGTGATCCTTTCATTGCTGGCGGCTTTTGGTGCATTGATTGCCAATTATTATATTTTACAGCGCTATCAGCGAAAACTCGGAGCCGGCCATGCTTCAGTGTGATTTTCAGTTTCAATATGCAGATTTTCAATTGCAGGCTCGGCTGCAGATGCAAGAACAGCTGCTTGGCATTATGGGGCCATCAGGCAGCGGCAAGTCTACGCTGCTGAAAAATTTGGTTGGTTTGCTGCAGCCGCAGCAAGGTTATATATCGCTGAATCAGCGTGATGTGTTCGATACGGCGCAGAAGATTAACGTGCCGATGCATCAACGCAGTATTGCGCTGATTTTTCAAAAAGCATGGCTTTTTCCGCATATGAATGTGCAGCAAAATCTGCAATATGCGGAGAACTTAGGCGCTCAGGAAAATGCGAAATTTAAATTTGAGCAAGTGACTAATCTGCTTGAGTTACAGCCACTGCTCAAACGGCGGGCGCATGAACTTTCTGGCGGTGAGGCGCAGCGCGTTTCCATAGGACGCGCATTGCTGTCACAGCCTGACTTACTGCTGTTAGATGAACCGCTGACAGGACTGGACCGCAGGCTGAAAGATCAAATATTGCCATTTTTAAACACGGTGAAAGAACAGTTGGCGCTGCCGATGATATATGTTACGCATCATGGCGATGAGTTAGATTATTTAAAAGCCCATATTTTGTATCTAGA
The DNA here is from genome assembly GCF_015218525.1 of Acinetobacter sp. YH12138. NCBI lineage: Bacteria > Pseudomonadati > Pseudomonadota > Gammaproteobacteria > Moraxellales > Moraxellaceae > Acinetobacter > Acinetobacter sp. YH12138. Next base: position 1,635,314 of record NZ_CP048670.1, read on the forward strand.
AAATGGTCAAATAAGTTTTTAAATAAATATAAATTATATAAGTAATAACAGTGAATTAGATGAAAAAATGGTATTAAGCTGCATCTTAAAGTTTTGATTAGAACTATGAAAAACTCATTTTCTAGATTAAATTGTTACAAAACAAGGGAGAACACAGCGTTTTCCCTTTTTTATTCCTAATGATCTTGGAAATAATGATTTGTACGACTGACCGTGCAGACAGGGAATCTAATCGATGCATGATGATAGCTTAGCCACACATAATTCAACTGCAAAACTGGGTGCAGGGCTATCTAATCGGCATATTACAATGATCAGTATTGGTGGTGTAATTGGTGCTGGACTGTTTGTTGGATCATCTGCTGCGATTGCAAAAGCAGGGCCTGCCGCCGTTCTTGCTTATATTACTACCAGTATTTTGGTTTTTTTAATCATGCGAATGTTGGGAGAAATGGCTGTAGCTCAACCTGACACCGGCTCATTTTCAACCTATGCAAGAAAAGCCATTGGGCCTTGGGCTGGCTTTACCATCGGATGGCTATATTGGTGGTTTTGGGTTTTGGTTATTCCAATTGAAGCAATCGCTGGTGCAGAAATTCTGCATGCATGGTTTCCTTCAATATCCAGTGCTGTATTTGCGACATTCTTTATTGTGCTTCTCAGTTTAGCGAACTTTTTTAGTACTCGGAGTTTTGGTGAGTTTGAATTTTGGTTTTCTCTGATAAAAGTCTTGGCTATTGTAATTTTTATCGGCATTGGACTCACCGCCATATTGGGGTTTTGGCCCTTAGCACCTAATGTAAGTGGTGTAGAAAATCTGTTTAAAAATGATGGATTTATGCCAAATGGCCTGGGTGGTGTACTTTCAGCAATATTGATTTCAGCATTTTCATTCTTTGGTGTAGAAATACTGTCTATCGCTGCAGCAGAATCAAAAGATCCTGAACAAAAAATTAAACGTGCAACCAATTTAGTACTGTATCGGGTCATCTTATTTTTTGTGGTTTCAATTTTTATAACGGTTGCACTGGTAGATTGGCGTTCACCACAATTACAACAATTAGGCACTTTCCAATATGTCTTGGTCAGTTTAAATGTCCCTCAATCAAAATTGATTATTGATAGTGTAGTCTTTATTGCGGTTGCAAGTTGTATGAATGCTGCACTTTATAGTTCATCAAGGATGCTATTTTCATTGGGGACACGCAAAGAAGCACCTCAATGGGTCACATCAATTAATGCCTCTGGTGTGCCTGCAATTGCAGTATTGGCATCGTCTGTAGTGGGCTTAATTTGCTGTGCAGTCAATTATTTATTTCCAGGCCAATTATTTGGATTTTTACTGTCTACAACAGGTTCAATTGCCTTATTGGTTTATTTAGTGATTGCATTTTCACAGCTTAAATTGAGAACACAAATCGAAAAAAATGGAACTGAGGTTGCGTTTAAAATGTGGCTATTTCCATGGCTGACATGGGCAGTCATTTTGGTGATCTTAAGTGTGCTGATCTATATGTTTTTATCTCCAGCCTACAGTTATGAGACTTCATTATCTTTAGGTGTTACGACATTGGTGGTGCTCTGCGGCATAGTGGTGACAAGAAAAGCTAAGTTGAAGAATGATTCCGAACTAAATTAAAAAAAGTTTCGCTGATAAAAATCGTAATCATGAACCAATGGATTGTCTTTAGAATGTATCATGTCCGGTGATCAAAGTGAATGCGTTGAGTTATATCTCAATGGCAATCCATTTTTAAGACAAATTCAAAGATTCACTTGACCTTCGACTAACTCCAAGCTTTATCATCATTCAAATTTTCTTGATTGATGCAATATGCGTTCTGCGACATGGATAACAGTCTTAGTCGGATTGTTCATGTTCCAAACCCTTTGGAACGGGCAGCCGCTTTCTGTGTGCATGAAGAGCAAACTCATGTTGTTCAAAGCTATCATTTTGGTCATCATCAAAATACCTTATGCGTCAGCAGTGAAACCAATCCACAGCATTCGTTGCATCAAGCATCTGAATCAAGTAGCAAACTAGACAAAAATACCGCAAGTGATCTGCAACTCGGTGAAGATTATCAACAGTATTTGCCGTCTATGACGCATTAGATTGTACAAAATCAACATTCGATTCTTTTTATTGCGCATCAGGCCTTTGAATATTCGCCAAAATTTGTTTGGAAGAATCTTTATCAAGCCCCTGATCTCTTACTGCAAACACCACCTCCTGTTTATGCCCCGCTAATGGGGGTAGCCTAAAACATTCCCGCCACTTTTTTTAATAAATGAGTGGGAAAAATCATGTCTTTATATTCTACTGCGTTTATACGCCTAGGCTTAGCTGTCGGTATTTCGACGGCCATACAAAGTACTTTTGCGGAAAATGTTAGCAGTTTTGAATCTACATTTGCCAAGGTACCAAACGACCAAGCACAAACAGATATTTGGCTACTGCCAGTGCTTTACCGCTGCCTTAATTCAGCTCGATCTCAATTACGGTTCATTCATTAGACAGAATGGATCGTATGGACTCAGGATTTATCAATATTTAAAATCAGCAAATCAGCATAAGCCGATATTCACCTGCATTTTCAACAGGTGCGCGGTGCACACAAGGTAAAACTGGCTGTGTAGGATGATCCACCGCTAAACGCCATAGATGACCATTGCCTAAATTTACAGGCACAGCATTGTCTTTGAGTTGATAATGTAAATCAAAAAAATATTCCTTTAAAAAGTCATCAAACTCTGAGTCAGGGCCATCGTATAAAGCTTTGAGTTGATCTCGTATTTCAGGAATTAAGATTTTTTGTGTGACTTGATCATTTGGCACAATATCACTAGAAGCACCATAATACGTACATAAAAAGGTATCGGTAGCGATGGGTGATCGATCAACATGAAAAGAATAAACATCGGTTGAGATGAAATCGAATTCATCATCGCGTTCATAACATTTAAGCAAATTCAGCGAGGGTGATGCACCAAATGCTGTTAATTGTTGCATGTCATTTAAAATGATTTCTCTAGCTAAATGACCTTGCGCTGAAAGCTTTAATTCCATCAGATCATCTATAGAAACTTCAGTAATATTTTCAATCAGTTCGAGTTTTTTGACTACTTCTTTAAAGTCACCTTGTAAGCTACGTTGCCAGCAAAGCGCATTCATTTGACCTTCGAAATGACTGTGAATCAATTCAGAAAATGTAGTAACTACACCAATTTGAGGATGCTGGGAAAAAGGATTGCTCATAATAGGGATCGAATTAAATCTGAGGCGAAGATACTGCGTGCAAGGAATAGCTAGAAGGATTCAGCAGTTTCATTTTATCTTAAAACACAAACTGCTATACAAGATTATTTGAGCTTAGGTATTAATCGTTATGCTTTCTGTTTGGCTTTTTGGCGTAAGACATACAAATATAAGCTTTCTACTTTTTCACGTGCCCAAGGTGTAGTACGTAAGAATCGTAGTGATGATTTAACGCTTGGATCTATGCAAAAACATCTAATTTCAATTTTACGGCTTAAGCCCTCAAAACCGCCGTAGTAATCCAATAATTCATCCAAGATGTCAGCAAGTTTTTTGCCGTGTAAAGGGTCATTGGAGGTGCTCATATTAGATCAATCGTATTTTGGGAGACGATCATTATAACCCGAGCGAGTTGAAAAAGTGGGAGCTTGAACTGAAATGTGATTCATATTCAATATTTAACATATTTCCGAAGCCATTTTGCAAGACTAAGATTTCTTAAAAACAAAGAAACACTCTAGATAAGATCTTGGGTATGAAGATTTATAAGCGTAAAATTAATAAAAGAAGAATTGACATTCAGAAAATAATTAATTTAAACAATTCATTTTTAGTTAGTCAGCCTATACTTCTTTTGACTGTTTATATATGCAGAAATTTATAAGCATCGGTCAAGAAAAAACTCGGATTGAAAAGTCCGAGTCAGGTCTTATTTTTAATGACAGGGTGTGCAAGTCATTTAAAAAATCTAAACGCTTAGATTATTTCCAAATAAATGGCGATTTCTTTTGTGCATTCTCAGCTTCATCGGTTGGTTCCAGTGTAATACCTGTGCGGTCTTTAAGTACACAGATTGCAATGAAAGCAATAACAGCCATAACCGTCAGATAGGTGCTTACCAAGAAAATGCCGTTAGCTTTAGTGATTAAAGCTGCAGCAATCAGGGGAGCAAATGCACCACCAATGATTGAACCCAGTGCATAAGTAATCGAAATACCAGAGAATCGAATAGATGCAGGAAAGAGTTCAGAATAATAAACAGCTTGCACACCATAGGTGATTCCAATTCCCATAGCGAGTATTGCTAAACCAAGCATAATGTATACATATTCACCAGTGCTAACCAATGGGAATAAGAATAGTGCAGTTAAAATTTGAATGATTGAACCTAAAATATAAATAGGTTTTCGACCAAATTTATCGGACATGACTGCTGAAAGCCAAGTAAAGAATGTCCAAATGACTGCAGAAGTACAGACTAAACTCAAAATTGTTGGTCGATCTAACGCCATGCCATTTGGATTAGTAGTAAAACTTTGAATGAAACCGCCTGCTGTCATATAACCAAGTGAAGTTGTACCAGCAGTAAGAAGGGAAGCTGTTAAAATAAGTTTTTTATACTCAGAAAATAGTTCCCGTATTGGTTTTTTTGCTGTGCTTTTACGCTCTTTTAATTGTTCGAACACTGGACTTTCTTCAACGGAGCGACGAATCCAATAGCCTAAACCAAATAAAATAATACTGAGTAAAAATGGTACGCGCCATCCCCATTCTAAAAATGCGTCACCAGGAGAAACATAAGCGGTCATAATCACCAGAACAAAGGATGCAAGTAACAAACCTAGTGGTACACCTAACTGTGGAAATGAACTAAATAAGCCACGTTTTTTGGTAGGAGCGTGTTCAACAGCCATTAATACAGCTCCACCCCATTCACCACCTGCAGAAATACCTTGTAAAATACGCAATAAAATTAAAATGATCGGAGCTGCGATACCAATATTCTCATAGGTTGGAAGTAAACCAATCATGGTCGTCGTCCCACCCATCAAAAGCAAAGTCATAGCGAGTACAGCTTTACGTCCTAATTTATCGCCAAAGTAACCTGCAATAAAGGCACCAAAGGGTCTGAAAATAAAACTAATACCAATCGAGGCGAAGACTAATAGGGTTCCGAAAGCAGGTCCGGCAGGTGTAAAAAAAAGTTGGTTAAAAACTAAACCTGCAACAGCGGCATAAATAAAATAATCATACCACTCGATGGTGGTACCAACGATGGTTGCTAAAGCAATTTTCTGTGTACTCGATTGTTCGGGGATATCCAGTGCAAGTTCTGGTGTATTCATTTCTATTTGCGAATTATTCATGCGAAATTCCTTTTATTCATGTCCATATAACTACCTACTTTGATTAAAATGGCAGGTTGCTTGATGCAACCAACTGTTTCTATAACCATTGTTTTGTCATTCATTTTGCAACTTCCTGTGCAAAGCTATTATTGAAATAAATTTGATACATTTATTATTTATTTTAGTTTTAAAAAGTATCATTAATCGAATTTAGGTTGAAATTCATTATTCGTCAATGCTATTTACAAAAAAAGATACAGATATATCTATGAAATAAAAAAAAGGAATCATATTGATTCCTTTTTTGGTCGAGTCGAAATTATACATCACGTTCGACAAGCGTTAAGATGTCATAGGTTGCAACCAATTCACCACGTTGGTTTTTCACTTTAATGTCCCACACCACCACGCCGTGAGGTTTTTGTTCTGGATCACGCAAGGTTTTTGGTGTTTTTTGCTTACAGGTCAGTTCCACTTGAATGGTGTCGCCAATTTTGACTGGCTCTACAAAACGTAAATTATCCATACCGTAATTGGCAATAACAGGGCCAGCTGCGGCATCTACAAATAAACCGGCTGCTGCAGATACAATAAAGTAACCATGCGCAACGCGTTCACCAAATAATGATTCTGCAGCGGCAATTTTATCCATATGTGCATAGAAGTAGTCGCCACTCAAACCACCAAAATTAACGATATCTGCTTCGGTAATGGTGCGTCGTGCAGTCAGTAAACGCTCACCAATACGCAGTTCATCAAATGACTTTTTAAATGGATGCACGCGATCTTCAAAGACTTGTGCACCTGCTGTCCAGCGATGACCAATTTGGGTTAAAACATTTGGTGAGCCTTGTAATGCTGTACGTTGCATATAATGTTTGACTGCACGTAAGCCTCCTAATTCTTCACCACCACCCGCACGCCCAGGTCCACCATGGACTAAAAGTGGTAGGGGTGAACCATGACCTGTACTTTCACGTGAACTTTCCGTATCTAGAATATGCAGGCGACCGTGCCATGGTGCAATTTTTGCGACTAAGCTTTCAATATTTTCATCCGCATTGCGTACAATGGATGCCACCAAACTGCCTTCACCTTTTGCAACCAAGGTTGCCAACTCGCTTTCTGTGCTATACGGCATCAGTGTCACCACTGGGCCAAACGCTTCAACCTGATGGACGTACTGTGCATCAAGTGGTTGACGGCAAAGTAAGACTGTAGGTGGATATAAGGCTGATTTTTCATGATATGCACCATTTACCGTGATATCTTGGCGTAAATGACTGCCAAAAATAATGTCAGCATCTTGTGCCAATATTTCGACTTTTTCTGCAACATCGAGCTTTTGTTTATAGCTCGCCAAAGCACCCATCGTCACACTTTCTTGGCTTGGATCACCCAATACGACTTTTTTTAGCTTCTCAATCAAACGCTGTTGCACCGTCTCTAATAAAGCCGTAGGGACAAATGCCCGGCGAATCGCGGTACATTTTTGTCCGGCTTTGGTGGTCATTTCACGGAAAATTTCACGGACAAACAAATCAATGCTTTCATCTGAGGCTTGTGCTGTCAGGATGGCACTGTTGACTGAATCGGCTTCCATACTAAATGGAATGGAATAGGCATTTAAATGCGGATGCAAACGTAATTTTTGTCCCGTAGAGGCAGAACCAGTAAATGTCACGGTGTCTTGTTCAGTTAAATGTTCAAAGAGATCGTAGGTTTGACCACAGATCAGTTGTAGAGCACCTTCAGGTAAGAAACCACTTTCATGAATGGCCTTCACCACTGCATGGGTCAACTGAGCACCTTCTGTTGCAGGTTTGACAATACAAGGCACACCCGCTAATAAAGTCGGTGCAATTTTTTCCAGCATGCCCCAAATCGGGAAGTTAAAGGCATTGATATGCACTGCCACGCCAGCTTTGGGACTCAGTAAATGCTTAGCACCAAATGAACCATGTTTAGACAGTTGAATAAAATCATCCTCAATCCAAACTTTTTCATCGCTCAGCTCACGGCGGACTAAACTTGAGTAGGCAAATAAAGTGCCGATACCGCCTTCGATATCAATCCATGCATCTTTACGGGTACAGCCCGTTGCTGCGGCAAGCGCATAGTAGTCTTCTTTACGTTCCAATAAGTACTGTGCAATTTGCTTTAATGCATTGGCACGTTGATGAAAGGTCCAATTGGCAACACTTGAACCATGCGTTTTGGCATATTGCACCACGGCTTGAGTGTCAATGCCATGACTACTGACTTGGTAAATGGCTTGACCTGAAATGGCGTGAAATACTGTACGTAAGTCTGCTGATGCAACGTGTTCTTGTCCAAGAACCAATGAACTTAAGCGCAGTAAAGATTCCGATGGCTCATATTTGCCATCCACTGAAATGGTATTGTCTTGTGAATTTTGCTCAAGATCCAACATCGATATAACTCCATTTATGATACGTTGTTAATATTAAATTTATAATATGCGTTTCATAAATTGCATTCAAAAAAACAGATTGTCAATCAAATTCCCTGTTAAAAAAATTATTTTTTAGTATGAAAAAAATATTAATTAAATAAAAACAATATCTTATTAATAGGTGTTAAAAATATTTATATGATACCAATAAAAATCAATTGAATTATTTTTTGTATCGTATTAATTTGAATCTAACAACACTTGGGATAAGTGAGACAACATGAACACGCAACAACAAAGATTTGATGACAACATTGTCAATAATGTATCGATTGAGCCAAAGGATTGGATGCCAGACGCTTATCGTAAAACTTTAATTCGCCAAATTGGACAACATGCACATTCTGAAGTGATTGGTATGTTGCCAGAAGGCAATTGGATTACCCGTGCGCCCACCTTAAAACGTAAAGCGGTATTACTTGCCAAAGTACAAGACGAAGCAGGTCACGCGTTATATCTCTATAGCGCAGCTGAGACCTTAGGCGCAGATCGTGACGATATGATGGATAAACTGATTGCAGGTCGCATGAAGTATTCATCAATCTTTAATTATCCAACCTTAAGTTGGGCAGATGTCGCAGCCATTGGTTGGTTGGTCGATGGCGCGGCGATTGTCAATCAGGTTGCTTTATGCCGTACCTCGTATGGTCCTTATGCACGTGCCATGGTGCGTATTTGTAAAGAAGAAAGTTTCCATCAACGTCAAGGCTTTGAAGCCATGATGCGTTTAGCAGAAGGCACACCTGAACAAAAACAAATGGCGCAAGATGCAGTCAATCGTTTTTGGTGGCCTGCACTCATGATGTTTGGTCCAAGTGATGACAATTCACCGAACAGTGAACAAAGCATGAATTGGAAAATTAAGCTGTTTAGTAATGATGCCTTACGTCAAAAATTCGTGGATAACACCGTGCCACAAGTTTTACAGCTTGGTTTAACTGTGCCAGATCCAGACCTGAAGTGGAATGAAGAGACCGGTCATTATGAGTTTGGTGAAGTGAATTGGACTGAATTCTTTAATGTGATCGCAGGTAAAGGTCCATGCAACCATGAACGTATTGAAGCACGTCGTAAAGCATGGGAAGGCGGCAAATGGGTTCGTGATGCAGCAGCAAGCTATGCCAAAAAACAACAGCAATTCAATGATACGCGCAAAATTGCATAAGCATTTAAGTCATCAATGACATACAGGAAGTTTAATCATGGATAACAAAAACAATTGGTCTTTATACGAAGTCTTCGTACGTAGCAAACAAGGTTTAAGCCATCGACATGTGGGTAGCTTACGCGCACCGGATGATGAAATTGCCTTACAAAATGCGCGTGACGTGTATACCCGTCGCAACGAAGGTATCAGTATTTGGGTGGTCAAATCTGAGTTAATTACTTGTTCACAACCAGATGAAAAAGCGGAGTTTTTTGAACCACATTTGGATAAGGTTTACCGTCATCCAACCTTTTACAACATTCCACACGGCATTGAGCATATGTAATTGGAGGATCACAGCATGACCAATAAAGTTTTATCCGAATTTCTATTACACATTGGTGACAGCCAACTGATTTTGTCACATCGTTTAGCGGAATGGTGTGGGCATGCACCTGAACTTGAGCTTGATATTGCACTTGCGAATATTGGCTTGGACTTATTAGGTCAGGCACGTATTGCGCTTTCACTGGCAGGGAGTATTGAAGGTTTAGGACGTGATGAAGATCGTTTAGCGTACTTCCGAACTGAGCGTGAATATCGCAATTTACTGCTCTGTGAACAACCCAATGGCGACTTTGCACAGACCATCGTACGTCAATGGTTAATGGATCATTATCATGCCTTGTTATTTGCCGCGTTAAGCAATAGCAACAATGCCGAACTGTCTGCCTTTGCGATTAAGTCTCTCAAAGAAGTGAAATATCACCAACGTTTTTCAACAGCTTGGATGGAGCGCTTAAGTCTGGGTACGCAAGAAGCACATGACAAGGTGCAACATGGTTTAAATCAATTGTGGCGTTTCACCGAAGAGCTATTTGCACTGACTAACGATGAAAAACAATTGGTAGAAGCCGGCATTGTTCCTGACTTAACAATATTACCTGCGAAATGGTTAGAACTGATTCAATCGGAATTAACGCGTTTCGAGCTACAACTACCACAAGAGGGAGCCTACCGTAGCGGAGCCAAGCAAGGTTTGCATACTGAACATTTAGGTTATGTCCTTGCCGAGTTGCAATATTTACAACGCAGCTATCCAGAGATGGTGTGGTAATCACAGCGTTCACAGGGAGTGAGTGACATGAACCGAATTCAACACGTTGAGCAGCAATGTTGGGAGATTTTACAACAGGTGTCTGACCCAGAAATTCCGGTGTTATCGGTCTTGGATTTGGGCATGATTCGTGGTGTAGAACTCAATGCAAGCCAAGAGATTGTGGTGCGTTTGACCCCAACTTATAGCGGTTGTCCTGCCACTGATTTACTCAAAGACGAAATCAAAACAGCGTTGTTGGCGCATGACATTCACCCTGTCAAAGTAGTGGTGGATTTATCTGAGGCATGGACCACGGATTGGATGAGTGAATCAGGTAAAGAAAAGCTACGTGAATACGGTATTGCACCACCACAAGGTTCATCTCATCTGTGTGGTACGCATGTGGCGCTGACGGATGGCGTGGCTTGCCCACATTGTGGCAGTGCACATACACAGCTGTTAAGCGAGTTTAGTTCTACTGCATGTAAAGCCTTATACCGCTGCAAAGACTGCTTAGAACCCTTTGATTACTTTAAATGTATTTAATCTAATGGACCTCGATGTGCGCTGAACAGCATAGCAATAAAATAAAAGAAGGATTTTAACAATGAGTCAATTTATTCCCTTAACCATTAAATCAATCCAGCCGCAAACGGAAAATGCCATTTGTATTTCTTTTGCTGTGCAAGATGAACAAACCTCAGCGTTTCAATATCAACCAGGTCAACACCTGACTATTCGCCATCTCACAGAGCAAGGTGAAATTCGTCGTTGCTATTCGATTTGTAGCGATGTGCAAGAAGATATGAGTATTGCCATTAAAAAAATTGACCAAGGTCAATTTTCAACATGGGCAAATGAACACCTCAAAGTAGGGGATGTGTTAGAGGTGATGCCACCTCAAGGGGTGTTTTTCCAAAAAGCAGCAAAAGTCGGTGGACAACATTATTTAGGCTTTGCTGCAGGCAGTGGAATTACGCCAATTTTATCCATCGTGAAATCAGTGCTGAATCGTCAGCAAGATGCCACATTTACACTGGTTTATGGCAATCGTTCATGGAAACAAACCATGTTTGCTGAACAAATCATGGATCTTAAAGATCGCTTTCATCAGCGTTTGCAATTGGTGAATATTTTTTCACGTGAATTGAATGACAGCGAGATCTTTAACGGTCGTATTGATGCTGAAAAGCTCCAGCAGTTGGCCAAAGCCGGTTTGATTCGTACAGATACCGATCACTGTTTTGCCTGTGGTCCAGAAGAGATGATGACGGCCGTTGAGGAAATTTTGCCGACGCTAGGGATTGAGCGCAGCAAGATTCATACAGAACGCTTTAATACAGGTACGACTACAAAAGCATCAGCACAACAAGTTGCGCAACGTAGTGAAGAAAAGGTCAACATTATTTTAGATGGTCGTGAGTTGATCATTGAGGTATCAAAACAAGATGACAGCATCCTCGATGCCGCATTACGTGCAGGTGCAGATTTACCTTATGCCTGTAAAGGTGGGGTGTGTGCCACCTGTAAGTGTAAGGTACTTGAAGGTGAAGTCGAGATGGCCATCAACTACAGTCTTGAAGAGGATGAAGTTGCAAGAGGTTTTGTCTTGAGCTGCCAAGCCCGTCCAACCACTGCCAATGTATGCTTAAGTTTTGATGAATAACGCCGTGTGGAATGAAAGTATGGACATGCAATATCTAAAAAGTAGTTCTCCAAAAACCGGTGTAGTGCTCATTGAACTGAATCGCCCTGAAAAACGCAATGCCTTAAACAATGCCACATTGCAAGAGCTCGCGGATTATCTAACAACCTTAGATACAGACCGTGAAGTGCGTGCAGTCGTGATTACAGGTCATTCACAATGCTTTGCTGCAGGTGCGGATTTGAATGAGCTTGCCCAACTTGATGTGGTCAGCATTCAACAGGATCAACGACCACAGTTGTGGAAGCGGATTGATGAGTTTTCAAAGCCTTTAATTATGGCCGTCAACGGTTATGCCTTAGGCGCAGGTTTTGAATTGGCATTGCATGGTGACATTGTGTTGAGTGGTGAAAATGCACAATTTGCTTTACCAGAAATTGGTTTAGGCATGTTGCCCGGTGCAGGTGGAACACAGCGTTTGGCACGTCTCGTCGGTCAGCAACTGTGTATGCGTTGGGCAATGACTGGTGAAATGATCAGCGCCCAGACCGCATTGCAACACGGGATCAGCAGTCAAATTTGCCCAACAGCTTTAACGGTGCAATATGCCGTTGAATTGGCAGAAAAAATTGCCAAGCAAGCACCCTTGGCGATTCGTTTGATTAAACAGTCGCTAAAAAGTATTCATGAAGTGACCCTAAGCCAGGGTTTAAAACTCGAGCGTCAACATTTTGTGTGGTTGGCAGCAACCCAAGATCGTCAGGAAGGCATTCAAGCTTTCTTAGAAAAAAGACAACCCGCATTTAGAGGTGTGTAATGGATTACCAAACAATTATTGTCGAAGAAAAAAATGCAGTCGGTTATTTAACCTTTAACCGTCCAAAGCAACTTAATAGCTTTAATGAAACTATGCACAAAGAAGTCTCAGGAGTTCTCAAAGCATGGGCAAAAAATGCTGAGATTCGTGCAGTGGTGATTTCTGCGGAAGGTCGAGGTTTTTGTGCAGGACAAGATTTAAGCGACCGCGTGGTTGATCCGAATGCCGATGCACCTGATTTAGGCCGCTCGATTGAAATGTATTATAACCCACTGATCAAACTGATTACTGAAATGCCGAAACCAGTGCTGTGTGCAGTGAATGGTGTAGCAGCGGGTGCAGGTGCCAACATTGCTTTGGCGTGTGATATTGTACTGGCTGCAAAATCAGCATCCTTTATTCAAGCCTTTTGTCGTTTAGGTTTAGTTCCAGATTCGGGTGGAACATGGTTTTTGCCACGTTTGGTTGGTCGTGCACAAGCAATGGCTTTGGCTATGCTTGGCGATAAGATTCCTGCTGAGCAAGCACAACAATTGGGCATGATTTGGCAAGTGGTTGAAGACGAAAAACTGAAAGCCGAAGCCAGCAAATTGGCAGAACATTTAGCGACACAACCCACTTATGGTTTGTCATTGATTAAAAAAGCCATTCATGCTGCAGCAGCTAATAGTCTCGATGAGCAATTGATTTTAGAACGTGATTTACAGCGTTTAGCAGGGCGTAGCAGTGACTATCGTGAAGGCGTACAAGCCTTTATGCAAAAACGTACACCACAATATACAGGATGCTAAATCATGGCAGAACTTCATTTACAGCATGCCCCTGTGGCAGTGATTGGTGCCGGTACCATGGGCATCGGCATTGCACAATTGGCGGCCATGCATGGCCATCCGACCCATGTGTATGATGTCGATCCACAACGTGTAGAAAGTTCTTTTGCTGCACTAAAACAGCAATTACAAAAACGTGTAGATGCCGGAAAAATGGCGGCTGATCTCTTGCAACTGACCTTGTCCAATTTAAACGTGGCAGCGGATTTACACGAATTAGCAGACAGCCAACTGATTGTAGAAGCGATTGTAGAAAACAAAGACGTTAAACAAAAGCTATTTCAACAGCTTGCTGATATCTGCTCGCCTGAGACGATCTTTGCATCCAATACATCTTCAATCTCGATTACTGCGATTGCTGCCAATATTCCACATCCAGAACGCGTGGTCGGTTTGCATTTCTTTAACCCAGCACCAGTGATGAAGTTAGTGGAAGTGATCGCAGGCTTAAAAACAGACCCAGCAATTTCTGATGCTTTAGTCAGCTTGATGACAGCATGGAAAAAAGTGCCAGTACGTGCAAAATCCACCCCTGGTTTTATCGTCAATCGTATAGCACGTCCTTATTATGCGGAAGGATTTCGTGCCCTGCAGGAAAATGCCACCACACCTGAGCAGCTTGATTTTATCATGCGTGAATGTGGACGCTTTTCGATGGGGCCGTGTGAGCTGACCGATTTAATTGGCCAAGACATTAATTTTTCTGTCACACAGAGTGTCTATGATGCCTTTTTTGATGAACCGCGTTATCGTCCATCCTTAATTCAAAAAGAATTAGTCGATGCAGGCTGTTTCGGTCGCAAAACTCAACAGGGTTTTTATGACTATCGAACGGAACATTCTAAAAAAGTGTATCAACTCCCTGTGATTTACAGTAAATCACCTGAAAAAATTGAGGTGGTGGTCAAAGGTGATTGGTCACATTCACTGGGTTTAATCGCACTATTACAACAATCTGCACATATTCATCTGCGTATTGAAGCGGCGCCTACGGCTGAAATTCTCATTGGTGATGTGTCTTTACGTTTATCAATGGGGCAATCTGCCGCGATTGATTATGCAACACAAAAAGTGGTGTTGATGGATTGGCATGGCGATTGGTCACAAGCCAAAGCCATTGCAGTTACAGCTTCACCAGCGTGTACAGCGATAGATCAAAAAACGATTGAACAGTTGTTTATCGGTCTAAATATTATTCCGATTTGGTCTCAGGATCATCCAGGATTATATGTACTGCGCACTATTGCCATGTTGGTCAATGAGGGATGCGAGGCCGTTTTACATCAAATTGCGTCTGAACAAGACATTGATGCAGCCATGAAATTTGCTGTGAATTATCCTAAAGGACCATTCCAATGGGCACAAGAATTAGGATACAACATTATTTTACAGACTTTGCAAAATCTGTATCGTATTTATGGTGAAGAGCGTTATCGTCCTAATCTATATTTATTAAAAAAAGCGGCACAAGGACATGTGTCAACGCAGCAGCCATTACGCGCTGCCAGTTAAGGATAAAATGATGCAAGACGTATTTATTTTTGATGGGATTCGTACCCCAATTGGGCGCTATGCCGGTGGTTTAAGTAGTATTCGTACTGATGATTTGGCTGCATTGCCGATTCAGTATTTGAAGCAACAACATCCAAATTTGCCTTGGACGGAGGTCGATGAAGTGATTCTCGGCTGTGCCAACCAAGCGGGTGAAGACAATCGTAACGTGGCACGGATGGCAAGCTTGCTTGCCGGTTTACCTGACAGTGTACCTGCCATTACCGTAAACCGTTTATGTGCTTCAGGTCTTGATGCAGTTGGTCTTGCTTCGCGTGCTATTAAATCAGGTGAAGCGCAGTTTGTCTTGGCAGGTGGTGTGGAAAGCATGTCTCGTGCGCCATTTGTTCAGTCTAAACCGACGAGTGCATTTAGCCGTACACCTGAAATTTTTGATACCACGATTGGTTGGCGTTTTATCAATCCTGCATTTAAAGACAATTTTGGTGTGGACAGCATGCCAGAAACCGCTGAGAACGTGGCAGAAAAATACAATATCAGCCGTGCCGATCAAGACCAATTTGCCTACAACAGTCAGCAAAAAGTCGCAAAAGCACAGGCTGAAGGTCGCTTTGAGCGTGAGATTCTACCAGTTGAGATTAAAAGCAAAAAAGGTGTAGTGCATGTTGTTCTCGATGAACATCCACGTGCAGAAACCACACTAGAGGCTTTAAATGCACTTAAAGCACCATTTCGTAAAGAAGGAGGTTCGGTCACAGCAGGCAATGCATCAGGTGTCAATGATGGTGCTGCATGTTTACTCTTAGGTAATAACGCCTTTGCTGAGCAGCATGGTTTAACTCCCCAAGTGAAAGTTTTAGGGATCGCAAGTGCTGGTGTAGAAGCACGTTATATGGGTATTGGGCCTGTACCTGCAGTGCGTAAAGTTTTAGCACAAACGGGCTTAACTTTAGAGCAAATGGATGTGATTGAACTCAATGAAGCCTTTGCAGCACAAGCTTTAGCTGTGATTCGTGAACTTGGATTACAAGACAAGGATCCTAGAATTAATCCAAATGGTGGTGCAATTGCACTGGGTCATCCACTCGGGATGAGCGGAACACGTTTGGTGCTCACTGCGATGCATCAACTCAAAATTCAACAAGGGAAATATGCGCTGTGCACCATGTGTGTGGGCGTTGGGCAAGGTGTTGCCTTAGTACTCGAAAATATCAATTCAGGACGTAATTGATTGACATAAAACCAGCTGTCGCGATGACTGCGTAAGGAGTAAGACAATGAATAAAAATGCAATGGAACACATCGAAACCGCATCAGTAGATGAATTACGTCAACTGCAAGTTGAGCGTTTAAAAAAGACGCTCAATCATGCTTATCATAACAGCACGGTGTATAAGCAAAAGTTTGATGAAGCAGGTGTACATCCGGATGATTTTAAACATCTTGAGGACTTAGCAAAATTCCCTTTTACCACCAAAAAAGATTTACGTGACAATTATCCATTTGGCATGTTTGCGGTGCCTCAAGAGCAAATTGTGCGCGTACATGCTTCATCGGGCACCACAGGTCAACCGACGGTGGTTGGCTATACCGAACATGACATCAATATCTGGTCGGACGTAGTCGCACGATCGCTGCGTGCTGCAGGGCTAAGCAGTAAAGACACCATTCAAGTGTCGTATGGTTATGGTTTATTTACCGGTGGCTTAGGTGCACATTATGGCGTAGAGCGTTTGGGTGCTACTGTCATTCCAATGTCAGGCGGGCAAACAGACAAACAAGCGCAGTTAATTCACGATTTTAAACCAACAGCACTCATGGTGACACCATCGTATTGCTTGAATATCATTGAAGCTCTTGAGAAAAAGTTTGGTTCAGCCAAAGACTGTTCTATTAAAACTGGTGTATTTGGTGCTGAACCTTGGACCAATGAAATGCGTAAAGAAATTGAAGCGCGTTTAGGTATTGATGCCTTAGACATTTATGGCTTATCTGAAGTCATGGGTCCTGGGGTAGCAATGGAATGTTTAGAATCCAAAGATGGTCCAACCATTTGGGAAGATCATTTCTATCCAGAAATTATCAATCCTGAAACGGGTGAAGTGGTGCAAGATGGTGAACTGGGTGAATTGGTTTTTACTACCATCACCAAAGAAGGCATGCCGGTGATTCGTTATCGTACCCGTGATCTGACGCGTTTACTGCCAGGCACAGCACGTACCATGCGTCGTATGGATAAAATTGTCGGTCGCAGTGATGACATGATGATTATTCGTGGTGTGAATGTGTTCCCATCGCAAATTGAAGAGCAAATTTTGCAAATTCCACAATTAATTGCCAATTATCAGATTCATATTTGTAAGCAAGGTCACTTGGATACATTGCATATTCGCACTGAAATGCGTCAAGATAGCAGTCCTCAATTGGCGACGCAGCTTGCAAACCAATTAAAATCACAGATTAAAACCATGGTGGGGATTAGTGTGAGTGTTGAAGTGCTGAATGAAGGGAGTTTACCTCGCTCTGAAGGCAAAGCGCAGCGCGTTTTTGATATTCGACAATCCGCTTAAATGAACATGCCTGACGATAAAGGTCGTCAGGCAATTCAATAGGTAAATGAAAACGCAATGAATCCTAAATTAAAACAAATTATTGATGAGTTTATTCAACGTGAAGCGCTCAGTGGGACTTCATTGGTCATGACCATTTTTGGTGATAGCATTTATCACCGTGGCGGTGTCATCAGTCTTGCGAGCTTAATTCAGCTAATGGACGTATTTGGCTTGAATGAACGTTCAGTGCGTACGGCGGTCTTTCGTTTGGTACAAAATGGCTGGCTCAGTTCAGAGAAAATTGGTCGCACCAGTTATTACCGTATTACTGAAAGTAGTCGTCAGCGTTTTATCATGGCCGATCAGAAAATCTATGGCTTTAGTCATAAAGATTGGGATAAAAAGTGGGACTTGGTGCTACTGAGCTCAGTTGAACTTGAAAACAAATTGGTGTTAAAGAAAGAGCTTGAGTGGTTAGGGTTTGCCAATATTGCAACCAATGTCATGGCGTATCCGGGCTGTGATCAACAAAAGCTGCAAAACTTATTACTCAGTCATCAAATGACCGATCAAGTGGTGGTATTTCGTGCCGAAACCTTAGAACTTTGGCAAGAATCTTATCCCACCATTAAACGTATGGTGGTTGTGAATTGGCCTATTCAAGAATTACATCAACGCTATGAAAAATTCATTAGTGATTTTCGTGAGTTTTTCTATTTTGTTGAGCAAGAAGAAGAAATAGATTCTGTCCAAGCCTTTCAAATTCGTATCTTATTGATTCATCAGTTCCGTCGTATTTTACTTAAAGATCCAAATTTACCATTTGACTTGTTACCGACGGACTGGCTGTCGTTAATTGCACGTAATTTAAGTACCAATTTGTATCAGGCGGTATTTATGGCAGGCGATGAGTTTTTCTTAAATGTTGCACGTACGGCTGAAGGCAGTATGCCGCCCGCACACCCACAGTTCTATAAACGTTTTGGTGGTTTAAAACAGCCAGATTTGAGCTATTAAGTTAGCGTCTAATTTAAAATTAACAATAAGGATAGAACAATGCCGTGCTATGCCATTGATGGCGTGATTCCTGTGGTCGATCCTCAGGCTTATGTACACCCAAACGCCGTGTTGATTGGCGATGTGATTATTGAGGCAGGGGTTTATATTGGACCTTTTGCTGCCTTACGTGCTGACTTTGGCCGTATTCATATTCAAAAAAATGCCAATGTTCAAGACTCTTGTACCATTCATGGGTTTCCAAACAGTGTGACTTTAGTGGAAGAGTATGGTCATGTGGGGCATGGTGCTATTTTGCATGGCTGTGTGGTACGCAAGAATGCCCTCATTGGCATGAATAGTGTGATTCTCGATGAAGCTGTGATTGGGGAAAATGTGATTATAGGTGCCAACAGTACAGTTAAGGCAAAAGCAGATATTCCTAATAATATGCTGGTATTGGGCAGTCCTGCACGGGTGGTGAGAGCCTTAACCGATCAAGAAATTGCTTGGAAACGTCATGGTACGGCGCAGTACATTGAGTTAACCGAGCGTTGTCTCAACAGTCTACAAGTGGTAGAACCTTTACCCCATGACACAGCAGAACGCTTAACATATAAAAATTTTCAGGCAGATCATGTCTTAAAGCAACAGATATAAGCTCTTCACATATTCAATTCATCTGTCCAAACGTCTCTGGCATGTTGCAAATGTCCGCTTTGATACACAGCGTTGCACCTAATTCGGTGGCGTTTAGATCAATATCATAATCTGAAGGGAAGCGCATCCAGGTTCCCGTAGGATATACATGGTGTGCTGAGCTAAGCGCACCTTGCAAGGATAAAAATTTCAATGCCATGTTCAGCACTTTCAGCCATGCATTGATTGGGTTTTAATTTTTCCAAAAAAGTCTGTTCAACATTTGATTTAAATAAGGAGCAGATTTCTCGGCCTTGCTGAATACGCCAATGCTTTGGGTCATGAGTATTAATGCGTGTTGGAGTCACTTCATGTTTTGTCATTTGCATGAGTTTGACAAAAATTTGGCAACCCATTTCACTCGATACCCGATGGCTAGATTGATGTGGATTACGCATATACCATCCTGCAAGATAGTGTTGATCCTCATTTTCAGTAAATGTTCCAGTTAAGACCCAAACCTCTTCACCAAGGGGGTGCGTATGTTCAGTGAATGGAGTCTGTGGCGAAAATTCAACCACACTGGTTGCGCGCGCATTTTCTGCACCAATTCGGTCAAGTATCATACGATTGACTTGACCGCCTGGAGATTTGACCCAATGGTAATCTTGCGGAGTGATGATAATTGGTTTTGAAAAATCAGCATGAAGATGCATAACACAATACACGTTTGTAAATTTAAAGAGAAAATAAATGTAACTTTTTCAACAACACTATACGAGTTTAAACAACATCTCAGCAGTTGAATTATTAAGTGAATTGCAGTGCAATGGACTGAAATGGGAAGGAGGAATGTCGGTTGTATGTAAAGGTGAGAGCAGGTCCGAGTAATCACAAGGGGCTCAGTACAAGGAGATACTATGATGATTCATGGTTCAATTTAGCGGTTCAAAAGTATGCTTACACCGCGTAGCAAGATCAGCATTGTGATTATCTATAAACAAAATACCTGTTGCGACTTTTAACTGCTCCACAGCGCCCAAAATTTTATAATTTCAAGCCCAAGACGGAATTTCTTACGAGCAGATTGCGACTTTACATAGTCATGCTGTGATATCGACTTGCGTTAATTTGCTTTAAAAAGCATATAGTTGCTTGGACTTTTTGGTGATTTTAAAGATGATTATGGTTATATACATGGGGTTCTGCTTGTTTCTTAGGAATTGATCAAGATGCCAAATATGTGTCAAAGCATATTTTAAAATGTTATCAAATTTTTCAAATATGCTGGGAGGATTGCTTGGCGTTAATATGACGCATAACAAGATGACTCTAGGAAAATAGGGTCATTTTTCGATGTTCTGTTTTAAATCCTAAGAAAAACGTCATGTGACAATTTTTTGGAATCAAAGCATTAAACAAGTGATCAATGTGAGAAAATAAGAATAGTTTTTGTGCCAATTAAAGAATCAGAGAATTACGTAAGCCAGACAATAGGTCAGTATCATATTTAGGTTTGCATATTACCTTAGTTTACTTATTTTCACCTAAAATCTAGTTCATAAATAATTTCTAGTGAAATTAAAATAAAAACAAAAACTTATATGATTGTTTTGAATTAAATATTAAAGTTGGTTCATGAACTAGTGCTGTAGGCTAATTTTAATCGATAGTAAATCGGTGAGATTCATACTCAAAAACCATTTTTATTATAAAAATATTATGAGTAAAATTCCTCCAAGAATAATCCGATACCAAGCGAAGACTCTCAGTGAATGTTTCTCTACAAATTTGACTAAAGCTTTGACCACAACCAGTGCAGCCATAAATGCGGCCACAAAGCCTAAGGCTATGTTCATCATATTATCTGCATTTAATAAAGAAGCATTGCGAATTAAGTCATATGACGCAGCCCCCAACATTGTTGGCATAGCAAGAAAAAAAGAAAATTCTGTAGCAGCTTTACGTGATAAACCTGAGAGCATACCGCCAATTATCGTTGCTCCTGAACGAGAAGTGCCTGGAATCATTGCAAGGCATTGAGCAAAACCGACAAGAATAGCTTGTTTTATACTAATGTCAGTGGCTTCGAGTGCTTTTGGTTCAAACTTTCTATCTTCTACAGAAAAGATAATTAACCCGCCAATAATAAGTGCGAAAGCTACGACGAGTGGGCTAAACAGCACCTGTTTGATGAAATCGACGGCTAATATACCGATGAAAACAGCGGGAAGAAAAGCAATAAAAACATTGATGGCAAAACATCTGGCATGAGTATCACTAGAGGAAAAGCCTTTTACTAAGTCGATTATCTTTTGACGGTAAAGCCAACAAACAGCAAGAATAGCACCTAGCTGAATGACGACTTCAAATGCACGGCCTGAGTCGGATTGAAAATCTATTAAATGCCCAAAAAGAATTAAATGACCAGTACTTGAAATTGGCAAAAATTCAGTTAAACCCTCAATCAGACCTAAAAATAATGCTTTTAGAAGTTCTAAATTTTCCATAAGTAAAAATAATCATCAATGGTCGGAATCTTTTAAGGTATTTCAAACTTTATATAAATGTATAAATGCAAATTTTTACGCAAATTTTACGCTTCATGCATATTTCTGAATAGAGATTTTACGGGCGTCTTTTAGATACTAAATCATGGAAATTTATCCATGCTTAGGATGGAAAAGATGAGTGCTAAATTCATAGCGCATCAAAAAATGCCGTATCACAACAATTGCGCCATACATGAGGCGATACATCTTAGAGAGATTAAAAAAAGCGTATTTGCTCTCCATTTTAAGGGGAGTAAAAACGGATGTTAGTATTTATTCTACTCATCATGATCGTTGTTGCTCTTGCTTATCCGCTTGGTAAATATTTAGCAGCCGTCATGCAAAATAAAAAAATGCGGATAGATCCACTTTTCAATTGGGTTGAAAAGCCGATTTATGCGGTGTTGGGGACTAACCCTAAATTAGGTATGAGTGTGAAAACGTATGCTCTTAGTTTTGTACTGAGTTGCATGGTGTTGGGTGGCTTTACTTGGGTTTTATTTATGACTCAAGCGAACTTGCCGCTGAACCCCAATCAGGCCCCAAATATGTCGTGGGATTTAGCCCTTCACACTATGATTTCGTTTTTAACCAATACAAATCAGCAGCATTATTCCGGACAGGCTCAGTTGTCGTACTTGTCACAAATGGTGGGGATTGTTGGTCTGCAAATCATTACTCCCATGATGGTGCAATCATAATTGTTGCTAATCGGTCCCGTTCAGAGCTGATACTTCTGGTTGCCATAATTCCGGGAATCGCACAAGCAAAACTGGATAGCAGAGGAATAAATGAACGGCCGCTAAGCCCGGCTTTAGACATTAATTTATCTAAAAGAAATGCTGCTCGGGGTAAATAGCCTGACTCTTCAAGCATTAAAATGAAGAAGAATAAAATCAAAATCTGAGGCATATATGCAAGCACGCTACCTGTGCCAGCAATTACCCCATCGACTACCAAGCTTTTTAATAGAGGATGTTGGATTAGTGGTCCAATAAAATCACTGAGCCATACGATAAAATTTTCAATGAATTCAATAAAAGGCGTTGCCCATATAAATACCGCCTGGAACATCACAAACATGGTTAAAGTTAAGATTACTAAACCCAATACAGGATGTAGAAAAATTTTATCTAGAAATGCGGTTCTTTTATCACCACTGTCATTATTTAAAATAACTTGTTTGGTGATTTGTTTGACCTGTTCAAAATGACTTAATTCAGAATGATAAGGAGTAATAAAAAGATTTTTTTGATCTAATTGATTAGGGTCTGTTGACATTTGTTGATTAAAAAAATAGCGAGATAGTAAAATTAAATCGCCAAACCCAATTTTACACTCGCTATGCCTCGAACAATGCTAAATGATCAACACTGGTCCAAGTTACTTGCTATTTTCCGTCACTTTAATATTTATCTCAAATTAAATTTACGGAATTTTATTGAAGCGATTTTATTTCGAATTAGAACAGGCTGTCCTTGGCGTGATTTACCTCAAGAGTTTGGTAAATCAAATTCTATTTTTAAGAAATATAATCGATGGTCTAAAAATAGTAAGTTTATGAATATTTTTAAATTATTCAGCCAGCATGCTGATAAAGAGTGGATTTTTATCGATGGGAGCCATGTACGAGCGCATCAACATTCAGCCGGTATTAAGAATCAAAGTATTTCCAAAAGTATTGGTGGTAATAGTTCAAAAATACATTTAGCAATCGATTCAAATGGTAATCCTATTGAATTTATTATTTCAGATGGAACTTCACATGATATTAAGGTTGCACCTGATCTTGTATCAAAATTAGATTTAACAGAGTCAGAAATGCTATGTGCAGATAAAGGCTATGATTCAGAAAGTTTCAAAAAGAAAATTAGAGAAAGTAATACGAAAGCAAACATTCCTCGAAGATCAAATGCCAAATCTAGCAATGATGATATGGACTGGTATATGTATAAAATCAGACATTTAGTTGAAAATGCGTTTTGTAGATTAAAACAATTTAGAGGAATTGCCACAAGATACGATAAGCTAAAACGTAACTATCAAAGCGCTGTTGCTTTAGCTTGTATATTTATATGGTTGCCTCTTTAGCTCAATTTATCGGCTGTAAATGTCAACACACCCTAATTAAATCTTGAATTCCTTTTGTTTTAACTGCGACAGCTTCAACTACAGGGATACCTAACAGTTGAGACAGTTTATCCTTATCAATGGAAATACCACGCTTTTTGACCTCATCCATCATATTTAATACAAGAATCATAGGGCGATTTAGAGCACGAACTTCGAGAACCAAGCTCAAATGTAAGCTTAAATTTGTGGCATCTACAACGCATATAAAAATATCGGGTAGAATTTCACCTTTTAGCTCGCCCAAACAAACTGCCCTGGTGACTTCTTCATCTAAACTACTAGGTTTTAAACTGTAAGTTCCGGGTAAGTCCAATACTCGTATTGCATCACCAGAAGGTAATTTAAAAGAACCTTCTTTTCTTTCTACGGTAACCCCAGCATAGTTGGCAACTTTTTGTCGCGTACCAGTAAGCGTATTAAATAAAGAGGTTTTTCCGCAATTTGGATTACCGACTAATGCAATGTTCTTAATCTTCATTGGATACTAACTCTACAAAAATTCTTTCAGCTTCATTCTTTCTTAATGCGAATCTTGAAGTTTCAATTTGAACTAAAACAGGATCTCCGCCAAAAACACCTTTAGCGAGTACTTGTAGAGTTTCACCCTCTCTAAAACCTAATAGTTGGAGCCGTTCCAATACGGGATCAGTGGTATGACTGTATTGATTACCTTTTTTGAGATCTCTAATTTTGACGATCTGATTTTGTTTAACTTGAAATAGATTCATTTTCGATACTCTTACTTCAAAGCCAAAATCTTTCGAGCACCATTAAGCACGAATAAAGAAACCAGGATGCCAATGATTAAGTCTGGGTAAGCTGATCCCGTCCACGCCACGAGTACACCGGCAAATATAACGCCCATATTTACGACAACGTCATTCGCCGAGAAAATCCAACTGGCTTTCATATGTGCGCCATCTTCTCGATGACCAGAAATAAGATATAAGCATGTCACGTTAGCTATAAGTGCGAGCAGGCCAATAACAATCATGAGCGTTGATTCTGGCTCGCTTCCAAACATGAATCGTCTAATGACATCAATAATCACGATGACAGCAAGTAATAACTGAATCCAACCTGCGAAATGGGCTGCTTTCACTTGATATTTCGCAGCTTTTCCGACGGCATATAGCGCAATACCATAAACGGCTGCATCGGCAAACATATCTAGAGAATCAGCAATCAATCCTGTAGACGCAGCAATAATTCCGCTGATGAATTCTATAAAGAACAGTAGAGCATTAATGCCTAATAACAGTTTAAGTACTTTAGCTTGTCTCACAGGATCAGGTTCATTAGGTATATCGCCTGTAGAAAGCTGTGTTTCATCAAGTTTCGCCCCAAAACCCAGTCCTTCAAGTTTGGCCGTAATTTGCTGACTCCCTTCATTATGGAAGACTTTCAGTTTTCGATTGGGAAGATCAAAAGTAAGACCTTTAACTGCTTCAATATCTGCAAGAGCCATACGGACCATTTGCTCTTCAGCAGAGCAATCCATTTTAGGAATGGTATAGGTACTTGTTTGCTTAGCCTGTTGATTGCTTATATAAGTTTCAGTCTTCACAAGCTTTGCACCAAAACCCAAAGCTTCAAGTTTGGTAGTTATATTTTCATCTTTTTGATTATGTAGAACCTTTAAAGACCGGTTAGGTAAATCAAAGATGAGTTTTTGAACACCATCAATTGAAGATAGCGCCATACGAACCATCTGTTCTTCCGCAGAACAATCCATTTTGGGAACTAAGTATTCACTCATGTAGTGCGAATCTTTTAAAACGTTTTCAGTGCTTAAATTTTCTTTGGGATCAGAACCACAACAGGATTGAGCGGTATCTTCACAACTGTTTGAAGTGTTACAGCAAGGAGATGAAGATTTTTCTTCTTCCTCTTCACCACAACAGCTAGGCGTATTATCACAATTCTTTGAATTGCTTGCTTCTGCAATTGATGGATGATTTTCTTGTTGAGATTTCTTATCTTCGCATGGTGTTTCTTTACTACATCCACAGCCACTCATAGTTATACCCATTAAAAAAATTTATAAACTTTGAATATTAGAATCCCTATAGTTACTATAGAGTCAAGATTTTTTGGAAATACCAACTCAATGCATTTAAAAATTGGTGAACTCTCTAAAAAAACCTCATGTTCAGTATTAACAATTAGGTTTTATGAAAAGGAAGGTTTAATTCCAGAACCAGAAAGAACGGAAGGAAATTACCGCCTTTACGATGTAGGCTATGTTGAGCGAATTAAATTTATTTTGAATTGCCGAACTTTAAATATGAGTTTGAATGAAATTCGTCAATTACTTACCTATAAAGACAAACCTGAGAAAAATTGTTCAGGGGTGAATGAATTAATTGACTTACATGTCAGTGCTATCAGAGAAAATATAATCAAGCAACAAAAGCTTATTGAACAACTATCTGATTTAAGAGGTACTTGTGATGGTTTATGTACAATTGACCAATGTGGAGTTTTAAAAAATCTAGCTTGATTATCTAGACCTATGCTTTTTTCAAAAACTCTGTATATCTTTACTTAAGGCTGCAAAAAGTTTAAGGTTACTCAAATTCTGTGATCAGATCTTTGATAGATCTGGACAGCTTCTTTATTGGTGTTTTAAATACAGATTTGTGTATGAAGAGAAAAACATTTCTAATCCAGATATTGGTACTCTTATTCACATTCCAGAATATTTGGAGTGTGGCAGAGGCCGCGTGTCTGCATGAAATGCCAAACATACCCAATTCAATACTCTCTAATCCAATCGATTTAGACGAAAAGAGTGATAGTCCTCGTCAAGCACTTTATTCCCTAGAAAACTATAAAGAAATCTATGACTATTGTCAGAAGGTTTGTTTTAACGAAAAGTGCAGTCATTTCTCAAATACAATCGTGATTCAGATTGACCCACCCGATGATCTGAAGCTTAAAGCTGATTTTGAGACCGGCATTACCCCAACTTATTTGGGAATAACTTTTTATAAATCCCCTTATCTGAATCAATTAACCCCGCCTCCCGATTTGCCCCTACTATTGGTGGGGTAGTCTTATAAAAGCCCACCACTCCTAATTTCATTATGCGTGGGGCATTTTCATGTCAAAAAACAAATTACATCAGGATACCTCCATCCTGAATTTATCCTGGTCAGCCTTAGGTAGCGGTATCTTGCTATCTGCAATGATCAGCATCAGTACTTCCGTAGTCGCCAGTACTCAAGATTTAACGCTGCAGCAAGCTATTGAGCAGGTTAACCAATATCAAGCGTCCCAAAATTTCTGGGAAACGCAAAATAGTATTAATGCCACGAATCTTCAGCAAAGTAAGCTGTTTAAAAATCCTGAATTGTCAGTTGAACAAACGGGCTTTGGTTCAAATAATGAAAAAGAGCTTGCCATTGGCATATCACAACCCTTGGATATTTTTGGTGAGCGAAAAGCAAACCAAAAATTAGCCAGTCTCTCTACAGATAAAACAGCACTGAAGCAGAAGATTTATCAAGCGCAAATTGAGCTTGCGGTGAAATATGTATGGTCACAACTGGCCATTGCTGAACTTGAAAGAAACATTGTCAATGAACAACTTCGGGTGAGCCAAGAAAACCTTAAAGCGATCGAGAAGCGCTTTACTGCGGGCGGTATCGCGCAAGTAGATGTGAATCGCGCACGTTTAAGTCATGCTGAAAATATCCGTCTTTTTAGACAGGCAGACTTACAGGTACAAGTGGCCACCCAACAATTATCAAATTTATGGGGTACGTCTGATAAGTCATTGCAGGTAAACCTCTCTTCACAAAAGCTCTGGCCAAAATCGACTCATGGACAGGTTCAAGAATATTTAGCGGAAAACTACGTTGAGAAATATCGAGCTTTACTGGTATTAGAGTCTCAAGCAACGGTTGATCAACTAAGAGCAAAGGCACGTCCTAACCCCACTTTAAACCTAGGTGTCAACCGCACCCAATCCTTGGAAAACTCCACACAAAATCAATTAGTAGTCGGAGTTAGTGTACCGCTTAATATTTTCGATCGTCAGCAAAATGGCATAAAAATCGCGCAAGAAAAAATGAACTTATTAGAGCGTCAGAAAGAGTTTTATCTGAAGCAAAATGCGCTGCAAATAGGCACAATTTTAACCGAGTTGCAGGGTTTAGAGCTGCAATTCAAAGTCGTTGACGAGACTCAAATTCCTTTGGCGACTCAAGTTCAAAGTAAGACGCTACAAGGTTTCTTGGCAGGCAAGTTTGCTTTAACCGATGTTCAGCAAGCCACGCTTCAATTACAAGACATCCGTCTGCGTAAAGTCCAGTTGTTACGGGATGGCTGGCAAAAGGCCATTGAAGCAGAAAGTTTGAGCTTAGGCATTAGCCCAAGTGAAGTCATGTCGAAAGATGCTATTGCACAAATCAATCAAAACTTATGGCAAGACATACAGGCCATGCCTGTCATTGGTGGGGGAAATTAACATGTTCGATCTTAAAAACAGCTTAAAAAAACAGAGCGGAAAAATCTCTCAACCTCTACTGATTGGTTTGGTCATCGGCGCAACCGTACTCCTCAGTATTTTCTTGATCTTGTCGGGTAAGAATAAATCTGAAACATCAGATGAACATGCAGAGGAAGAAGGCGCAGAGGAACATGGAAGTGAAGAACATGGCGGTGAAACCGAAGAGCATGCAGAAGGCGTGAGCCTGACGGCCAAGCAACTGGTGGAACAGGGCATACAGTTATCAGCGGTCGATCAAGGTCCGGTGGTTAAATTAAGTTCTTATCCTGCCAAACTCAATGTGAATACGGATCAGCAAGCGCATGTCTCACCGAGTTTTAGCGGTCATGTAGAAAATGTTTATGTAGAACTCGGCCAAAAAGTTCAGAAAGGGCAGCCTTTGGCTACATTGCTTGTTCCTGATCTAGTTGATCAGCAGGCCAATCTTAAAATTGAACAAACCAATCTGGAACTGGCAAAACAAGACTTTGAGCGTGAGCGTCAATTGTGGTCACAGGGTATCTCAGCAAAACAGGACTATCAACGGGCTTATAACAGTTATAAACGGGCACAAATCCAGGTTCAAGCGGCCCAATCACGTTTAAGTGCATTTGGTGCAGTGAATGCTAGTAACGGGCGCTATATTTTAAAAGCCCCAATTTCTGGCGTGATCAGTAAAAAGGATTTGGTTCTCGGGGAAAATGTTCAGTTAGCAAGTCAACTCTTTACCATAGACCGGTTAGATCAGCTCTGGCTTGAATTTATTGTTCCAAATTCTGAAATTGTGGGCTTAGCCCCGAATCAAAAGATCGAATTTAAATCTTTGCAAACTGAAAAGGTCTATAGGGCGGTTATTCAAACCTTAAATACTGAAGCGGATATTCAAACAGGTCGTCTTCAGGTGCGAGCAAAAGTTGAATCGAATGCAACCGAATTACGTCCAAACTTGATGGTAAACGTACAGTTGCAACAACGCAGTGAAAGTACCGCATTACGGGTGCTTAAGTCCGCAGTTCAGAATGTCGATGGAAAAGATGTGGTTTTTGTCGCCACTCAGCATGGACAAAAAGTTGAATTCACTCCGCAACCGGTGAAATTAGGTCAATCGTCTGGGGATAGCCAGTGGATTGAAGTGGTAAATGGGCTTAATCAGGGACAAAAATATGCCGCTCAAGGCAGTTTCTTACTGAAATCTGAGATGGAAAAAGGAGAGGCTTCACATGAGCACTAAAAGCCCTCACATTCCAGACCACGAATCGGTAAAACCTGAAGGGCTGTTTGATCGGCTGATCCAGTTTTCTATTCATAACGCCATTTGGATTATGCTGTTTATTGCAGCCTGGATTGCTATTGGTATTTATAGTTATCAAAAGTTACCGATTGATGCTGTACCGGATATTACCAATACTCAGGTGCAGATTAACACTTCAGCCAATGGCTTTACGGCTTTGGAAATGGAACAGCGGATTACCTATCCAATTGAGAATGCCATGTCAGGCATGCCGAAAATGGAACAAACCCGTTCGATTTCACGCTACGGCTTATCGCAAGTGACCATCATTTTTGAAGATGGCACGGATATTTACTGGGCCAGACAGCTTATCAACCAGCGCTTGCAAGAAGCAATGGGAGAAATGCCTGAAGATGTGCAACCTAACATGTCGCCTATTTCGACAGGTTTAGGTGAAATCTATCAATGGGTGATTAAAGCCGAACCAAATGCTAAAAAGCCGGATGGAACCGCTTATTCGGCGATGGATTTACGTGAAATTCAGGATTGGATTGTAAGACCGCAATTACAGCGCGTAAAAGGCGTTGCTGAGATCAACAGTATCGGTGGCTTTAATAAAACCTATGTGGTTGCCCCTGATCTGAACCGATTGCAACAATTGCAAATTCCTTTGTCTGATTTACAAACTGCCTTAACAGAGAATAATGAAAACCGTGGTGCTGGCTATATTGAGAAAAATGGACAACAGCTAACGGTTCGTGTTCCCGGCACTTTAAACACGATTGAAGATATCCAGAACATCAGTATTGCCAATAAAAACGGCTATCCGATTCGGGTGGCAGATGTCGCCAATGTCTCAATTGGTCATGACTTAAGAACAGGGGCTGCAACCTATAATGGTGAAGAAACTGTATTGGGTATTGCCATGATGATGATGGGAGAAAATAGCCGTACCGTTGCTCAAGCCATTGATGAAAAGGTGCAATCGATCCAGCAATCGCTACCTAAAGGTGTGGTGATTGAGACTGTGTATGACCGTACGCATTTGGTTGATCGGGCGATCAAAACCGTTCAGAAAAATTTGATTGAGGGTGCAATCCTCGTCATTGTTATTTTATTTCTCTTTCTAGGTAATTTCCGTGCTGCGCTGATCACGGCTTGCGTTATTCCACTGTCAATGCTGTTTACCTTGACGGGAATGGCAGAGCAGAAGATTAGTGCAAATCTGATGAGTTTAGGGGCACTGGACTTCGGTATTATTATTGATGGTGCAGTGGTTATTGTAGAAAACTGTATCCGTCGGCTAGCAGAAGCTCAGAAGCTGAAAGGTGGTTTACTTAGCCGTTCTGAAAGATTTAAAGAAGTCTTCTTGGCTGCAAAACAGGCGCGTCGTCCTCTGATTTTTGGACAGTTAATTATTTTGGTGGTTTATCTACCTATCTTTACCCTGACGGGTGTAGAAGCCAAACTTTTCCATCCTATGGCAATGACTGTTGTACTGGCTTTAATTGGGGCCATGATTTTATCTGTCACTTTTGTGCCAGCCGCAGTTGCCCTATTTGTCACTGGAGAAGTCAAGGAAACCGAAAGTCGCTGGATGCATTGGCTTAAAACCAAATATGAACTGCTTTTAGATAAAGCCTATGAGCTTCGTTTATTTGTGACTATTGTGGCTGCCTGTATTTTAGTGCTTACGGGCGTGCTAGCCACTCAAACAGGTAGCGAGTTTGCACCTCAACTGGGTGAAGGTGATTTTGCTGTTCAGCAAATGCGTTCCCCAAGTACAGGGTTAGAACAGTCACTGAGAATGCAGAAAAATACTGAAAAGTTACTGTTGAAAGAATTTCCTGAAATTAAAGCGATCTTTGCTCGTACCGGTACAGCAGAAGTGGCCACAGATGTTATGCCACCCAACATTTCAGATGGCGTGGTACTGTTAAAACCTCATGATGAATGGCCTGATCCAAAACAAACGATTGATGAGCTTCGCCAAAGAATGATTACTTTCTTAGCGACATTGCCGGGAAATAACAGTGAGTTCTCGCAACCCATTGAACTGCGCTTTAACGAGTTAATTTCAGGGGTGCGAAGTGATGTGGGTGTCAAATTATTTGGTGATGACATGGAGATTCTAAATCGCGAAGCGAATAAAATTTCTCAAAAAATTAACTCAATTTCAGGCGCGACAGCCGTTAATGTAGAACAGACCAGTGGCTTACCCTTGTTGAATGTAGAGGTGGATAAGTCCAGAGCTGCACAATATGGCTTGTCGGTAAGAGCAATTCAGGATCTGGTAGCTACAAGTGTCGGTGGCCAGAATGTTGGAACAATTTTACAGGGAGACAAGCGTTTTGATTTTGTCATCCGTCTAGATGAATCCCAGCGTAGTCCTGAACAGTTAGCGGTACTTCCTGTTCAATTGCCGAATGGTGGTTTAGTCCAACTGCAAGATGTGGCACGCGTTGAAAATATCCTGGGTATTAATCAGGTCAGCCGTGAAAATGGTAAACGTCGAGTGGTTATTACTGCAAATGTAGAAGGACGTGATTTAGGCTCATTCGTAACAGAGCTTCAGAGCACGTTATCCAAACAGGAATTACCAAGCGGTTATTGGATAGATTATGGCGGTCAATTTCAAAATCTGATGTCTGCAAAAGCGCGTATGCAATTGGTGGTTCCGCTCGCATTGTTGACGATCTTTATTTTATTGATGGCTGTATTCCATAATATCAAAGAAAGCTTACTGGTCTTTAGTGGTGTCCCGTTTGCCTTATGTGGAGGCTTAATCGCATTGTGGTTGCGTGACATTCCATTATCCATGTCAGCAGGGGTTGGCTTCATTGCACTATCGGGGGTGGCTGTACTGAATGGCTTAGTCATGCTCACCTTTATCAAAGAGTTGCGACAGCAATATGACCTTTATTATGCAACGTGGCAGGGTGCAATTTTGCGTCTTAGACCTGTGCTGATGACCGCTTGTGTGGCGTCCCTTGGGTTTGTTCCGATGGCTTTGGCAACCGGGACTGGGGCAGAAGTACAGAGACCTTTAGCGACTGTAGTCATTGGCGGGATTATCTCTTCAACATTACTAACTTTGGTGCTGTTACCCGTGCTTTATCGTTGGATAAATGAAAAAAAAGTTTCTTAATCCAATAGATTAGTCGATTTACAGCAGAGATATTGGCTGTTATCCAATATCTCTGCTCATCATAAATAGAATAAGGAAAATATTTTATGTCAGAACATCATGATCATAGCCATGCGGTTGTTACTGAAGAAAATAGTAAGAAGTTAATGGTTGCCTTAGGTTTAACGACTACTTTTTTAATAGTAGAAGTTGTCGCTGCTTTTATTACCCAAAGTTTAGCATTACTGTCTGATGCCGCTCACATGTTTACTGATGTAGCCGCATTAGCTATTGCTCTTGCTGCTATCAAAATTGGTAAAAAAGCCGCAGATGATAAAAGAACTTTTGGCTATCAGCGATTCGAAATTTTAGCGGCTCTGTTTAATGCAGTGATGCTTTTTGTGGTGGCGATATATATTGTCTATGAAGCTTACCAACGCTTTACGCATCCTGCTGAAATTCAAAGTGTTGGAATGATGATTGTCGCAGTCATTGGTTTGGTCATAAATTTGATTTCAATGAAAATCCTTTCTGCGAGTGCTCAAGAAAGTCTAAATGTGAAAGGCGCATATTTAGAAGTCCTTAGTGATGCACTGGGATCGATAGGCGTGATTATCGGAGGAGTGGTCATTTATTTTACCCAGTGGATGTGGGTAGATACCGTAATCGCTGTGTTAATTGGCTTCTGGGTTTTACCTCGAACTTGGGTTTTATTAAAACAAAGTATCCATATTTTGCTTGAAGGGGTTCCTGATGAGATTGATATTGAGTCGTTAAGAAATGATTTATTGATGCTAGAGGGTGTTGAAGGGATTCATCAGTTGAAAGTCTGGGCTATATCTTCAAAAAACATTCATTTAACTGCTCATTTGGTTGCTCCTAATAGCGATCCAGATCAGCTCTATCAAAAGGCCTTAGACGTTCTAAAACATAATCATAGTATTACTGAAATTACGTTACAAATAGAAAGTAAGGAATGTAATACATTGGAACAGCATAAACATTAAAGTGCTGCTCTTTCTACATAATGGACAGATGACTAGGCTGATAAACCTTACCATTTTCCTGTATTACACTTCTATTTATCACACGCACTTTAAACACCATCCTGAGACATTTTAAAATTACAAGAATGTAATTTATGAGTCCTCTGGGTGTTAATTCTTTAAAGTTAGAATATCTAACAAGTATTAAATGAGAGTAAATAAACATGCTATTCAAAAATAAATTTTGTACTAAATTACTGTTAATTAGTGCATTCTTTAGTATCGCAAGTTTTAGTTATGCAGATGGCGGCTTGTTATTTCTTGAAAAGAATTTAAAAGCTTCTAAAGTTGAAAATTCTAAACAAAAACAAGTTAAAAATAATGAATCAAATGAATCAAATGAATCAAATGAATCAAATGAATCAAATGAATCAAATGAATCAAATGAATCAAATGAATCAAATGAATCAAATGAATCAAATGAATCAAATGAATCAAATGAATCAAATGAATAGTTGGGTTGCATAAATAAATCAATTAGACTTATTCATTCAGCAATATAATTCCTGAATGAATAAGTTTATAACTAAAACCGGCTTTGTTGCATAAACATTCAAAAGCTGAGTTTTCCCCAATCCATTCAAATTTAAGTGACAACTTGGGTGTGAGGTCTACCTAATTCCGTAAATCTATTCAGAACTGCCACACGCGCATGAACTTCATTGACCTGACTTTGAAAATGTCTTGCCGTCAGCTTATCTCCTAATAATTTGATGCAATGCATCTTGGTTTCCACCAAACTGCGACGGTGATAGCCCGACCATTTTTTCCATAGGGTTCTGCCTAAATGCTTAACCGTTTGAAGTAACTCATTTCGTTCTATTGAACTGATTTTAGAATCTTTCCAGGGCTTGGCATTCTTCCTGGGTGGAATTACGGCACTGTTGCAAATAACCACGAATGGTAAGCTGAAGGGCACTGTTGCAAATAACCACGAATGGTAAGCTGAAGACTGTTTTAGCTAAAGGTGCAGCATATGAATCCTTTCCATGGTCGGCATTTTCAGGGCGAAATCATTCTTTGGGCTGTGCGCTGGTATTGTAAATATGGCATTAGCTATCGTGAACTGCAGGAAATGCTGGCTGAACGGGGTGTGAATGTTGATCACACGACTATTTACCGTTGGGTTCAACGTTATGCTCCTGAAATAGAAAAACGTTTACGCTGGTATTGGCGTAATCCTACAGATCTGAGCTCGTGGCATATTGATGAAACCTATGTAAAAGTGAATGGACGATGGTCTTATCTGTATCGTGCAGTCGATCAACGTGGCGATACCATTGATTTTTATCTTTCTTCTAGACGTAATACCAAATCAGCATATTGTTTTCTTGGAAAAATTTTAAATAATGTGAAGAAGTGGCAAATTCCACAAGTGATCAACACGGATAAAGCACCCACATATGGACGTGCTTTATCACGGTTAAAACGGGAAGGTAAATGTCCACCAGACCTTGAGCACAGGCAGATTAAGTATAAAAATAACGTGATTGAATGTGATCATGGCAAGCTAAAGCGGATCATCAGGGCCACATTAGGATTCAAATCTATGAAGACGGCTTATGCCACAATTAAAGGTATTGAAGTCATGCGTGCACTACGTAAAGGACAAGCATCGTCATTTTATTATGGTCAGCCTCAGGGTGAAGTGTGTCTAATCAACAGGGTTTTCGGTCTCTAAGTACTTTTTAAAGGGAACATCATCGACTCAAATCTCTATTTGCAACAGTGCCGTTGAAAGTGATGGTGATAAAAAGCTAATTCTACCTGTACCACAAGTCATTGATTGGTTAACAGATCTACTAGGAACAGATGTAGACAATGTTGCCAACCATAGCCTAGATATAGACATTCAAAATTTACGACGCTCTCTCTATAATTGGAAGAATGGTTCTAATACTATTCGTTATAGCTCGATTTATGAATATTTTCCAGAAGAGTCGACCTTAGATTTTAAAGGTGTATTTATTCTAGATGAAACTGTCACTCTTGATGAGCAATTTAACCAAGCATTAGCTTTCATCAACAAAAAAGACCTAAATGCTCAAAAGCTTAAATTTGAACTTCCATTGTCTGAGGAAGCCCTTACCGATATTTTGCAGGGGAATGTAAATGTTAAAGAGAAAATTAGATTAATCGAATGCTTATTAAATCGCTATTCAGCACCTTCTATAGACGTTATTCGCCAACGACTTATTGTCGCTAGTGTAGTGCAGGATATTTATCACCGATTAGTCAATTCTCTGTGTCCTGACGTAGATAAGTATTGTGTTGACATCAAGAAAAATAAAGTCCTACAACTATTTGTATTATATAAAGGTGTTTATAACCTTACTATCGAGGCATGGAGAAATTGTAGAGGTAAAGGTGAATTTGCGGAAGATATGTGGTTTGAAGCTCATTTACCTGAATGGGATAAACAAAGCATATTTCTTTCAATTATACCCTCTAGTAAAGAAACAGCTATTGATGAGCTAGCAACGTATCTGAGCTATAGCTTCCGTATCAATGCAAGCGATGCACTTGATGATGTAATTGGTCATGATCAGGAATCATGTGCTGAAATTGCTGAACGCACTCTACTTAAACTGCATCACTTTTATGAAGAACAAACCAAAGTTCAAGATCTAAAAAGTCGTATGCAACAGAGCTCACCATGGAGAGCATTACAAAATGAGCAGAATTATTGGGTAGTAAGTGGCGTAGCTCAGTCAATAGATATACCGATTCGATTGAAAGAAATGACCACTAAGCGTATGAGAGAATTGGCTAATACGCCTATAGAGAAAATTCTAGTTGTTATTCCGGAGCTTGCTTACTATTTAAATGGTGAAAGTAAAAATAGACCTAAAGATTGCAAAAATAAGGTTGATGCTTTACTTGATGAAGCAGAAAAAACCGAAGGATATGATTTATGGAAGTTTGCCATTTTGCAGTACAAAGCTAAACACTTATTGGCACAAAATAATTTTGATGAGGCATCAAAATATTTCAGAGATGCACTGGAAGAAAGTTTTAAATGTAGTTATGGCCTAATAACTGGAGAAATTGCACGAGATTGTTTAGCCATAGCGGTAGCGAATCAAAAACTTATCACGAACAATCACGAAAAATATTATCGTGAAATGCTTAGTGGTGGAATAATAGAAAGTGATCAAATTCCTTCTATAGAGGAAGTAGCACGCTGGGCATACTCTTATTTTTGGGAAGATCTTTATAAACCGTATCCTGGAATCAAGCCTCAACAACCGCTCAGTAAAACTCTAGTCAAACCGGCGTTGGATAAACTTTTTCCTTTGCTAGAAAAAAATAATTTAGCAGGGTTGAAGGATTGGCTAAATTCTAATAATACTTTGTTTAAATCTAATCTGCCTGACGTTGAAGGTAACTCAATGCTCATGCTGATGCTAAAATTATTTTTTGAAGCTCAAAAATTAATGGATGCGAAGATATTAGAGGTTTGGGAAAACTTCTTAAAAGATCTTTTTGAAAAATATCCAGAACAACTGAATATTTCTGATCTTAAAGGCCAAACACCATTAATGTTGGCTGTTGAAGCTCGTGAAACGATGTTAGTTGAACAAATGTTGGCAGCTGGAGCAAATGCGAATATTGAAAATTATCAAGGGATGACTGCGTTGCATACGGCCTGTAAAATTCAAACTCCCCAAATTTTTGATGCCTTTTGCACTGAGTCTTCCGATTGGAATGTGAGAACAGTAGATGGAAGATTACCGTTACATACTGCTTGTTGGTCTGGAAATATTTATGCTGTCAAAAAGTTGGTAGTATTGGTGCCAAATCAACTTTGGGAAAAAGATCATGCTGAATTTACACCACTAGAATTGGTTGAATATCTGATTGAAGAACCTGAAGCTCTAGCCATTTTAGCAAAAATTAGTCAAGAAAATGGCTATTCCTGTGGCTCAAAACAAGAACTTGTAAAAATTGTGGAAGTTCTTGAACAAGCTATCCTTTTGAAATGCTAATTAATTAAATAATTACCCCTGAGCAGAAATTCCGCTCAGGGAAGGCTATTCAAAAGGTGTGATGGTGCACTCAGACCAAGGTAGTCAGGTAATCCCCCTAAAAATAATAGGACCTAAAAGTAGAATTTCCTCTTAAAGTATAGGCAGGAGATTCTGCATGAAAACATCTAAATTTACTGACAGCCATATCATGGCTATATTAAAGCAAGCGGAAAGTTTGGCACACCTGTTGCTGCCCTTTGTTGTGAACACGGTCTTCTATAAATGGCGTGCCAACAAAGATGTATGCATACATCTTTGTTGGCACGGATGAAAGTGTTAGAATATGTCGTACAAAAAGGAAAGGCTAAATTTTTAAATTAGGTGACACTCTATTCAAGTTTTGTTGCATAAATTACTCTGTTAAGGTTAATTCAAGCTAGGATCGATCCAGAGTTATTCATATATTTTAATATGTAAGATTATCAATACTGTATTTCTAAAATATTTTTAAGAGCATTTAATTCAGCTCTTAATAAAATTAATTCCTTTTTCTTGTTTTTTATTAATGTGCCTATAGCATCTGAAATTATTGGAAATTTTCCAGAATATGAATAATAAGCATTTATTTCATTGTGTAACAATTCAATATTATCCAAGACATTATTATGTTCAATTAAAAGGTTTTTTCGAATTAATTCATTAGTATCTAATGAACTGAAATTTAAAATTTCTTCTTTTGAATAGTTTGACGTATATCTATATGTACAGTTTTTTCGGTCAACGAGAATCATCCCAGATTCACCTAACTCTCTTATAATTAGATATATTTTTGAATAGTATTTTTTTGCACTAAATTCCGGGTAATATTGGATAAAAGATTGTCTTAAATCCTTAAACTCATAGCTAGTGAATGACATATTTGATAAAAATCCAAATAAACAATTTTTAAGCTGATGAGTATCTTGCATATTTAATGACCTAAAAACTAATAAAATCAATCAAATATCCTATTTTGGGATATTTGATTTAATAGTACACCATCTTGAGCTATGAGCTCAATACATGATCCTAGATATAGAAAACTTATCAAAGCATTAATTCTTAAACGTGAGTTAAAAAATATAACTCAAGTGCAACTTGCTTCATCCTTAAAAAAACCACAATCCTATGTAGCAAAAGTTGAAAATTTCGAGAGGAGAATTGATGTATTGGAACTTCACGATTGGTTGAATGTGTTAGGAATTTCAATCGTCAACTTTTTAGAAGAAAATTTGTAATTCATTATTTTTCGGCTTTGTTGCATAAATATGTAAGCATCTGATTTAAATAAATTTAATTTTAGATCAAAAAATAATCAAAACTTTTAAAATCATATAGTTATGAAATCTTTGTGCAACAAAGCCTTATTTTTCTATAAAATAAATATTTTCTTTTTGATTTGAGCAGATATTCTCAGGGAATATATGCTGACAGGTTTTTGACTTTTCTTCTAACATAATAGTGTCTACTTTGATAAATATTTTTTCAAAAGATGTGGGGCTAAGAGATGATCGATCTTTAAATTTGTTCTTAATTTAACCTCCTCAATAATATCTATCAATGTTTCTGTATTTTGATTCAGCTGTGATTCCAACTCATTTATTTGAGAATGCAGATTTTTATTGGTATCAGTAAGCGCTTTTCTCGTTTTTTTATTTACATATAGTTGCTGTTCTTTAGTTTTTAGATTCAATGGTGCTATTTGCTCCACCATATAAAGACTAATAAGACTTTTTCTTTCAGCTGAACTCAAAGTACTAAGTCCCCCAGATATGTAGCCTCTGGCAGTTAAACGATCATGTAAGCTCTTATGAGAAATAGGGGACTTCTCAAAACCTTCAACCAACATCATTTGCAATTCTTGTTCAATGACTTCATCTAATTGTTTACCACGTAACATATCAGGCTTCCTTGGTTTCAATTTTTTGCTGTTCTATAGCGAATAGTTCACTTAAGGTTGTTGGTAATTTAGTAATAGCATCACCATAAGGAAAAACAGGAACAGGAGTTAAACTATTTTGCTTATCAAGTGCTTTTGTTTTTAAATCACTTAAATAAAGTATTTTTTTACGTAAGCCCTCAAGCATTTCGCTATAAGATGAATCATGGATTACGATTTGCTCTATTTGTACAAACTTATCTAGTAATTCATTCAAAGTATGTTGTAGGGCTTCTAATTCACCTTTACGTCCAGTTAAAGCAAAGTTTCCACATTGATCACCTGATTGGCATGCAAGACGTTTAGGACAATCGTGCACAGCCACATCACGCATACAACCACCAAAAGGTAAAGGGTGCAAACAAGCATGGCGTTGAACTAATGAGTTAGCCAATGATCGATCTTCTTTAACTAATTCATTAAAAGATTGAGCGATATCTTGAAAATATTCATCGAAGAAGGATTCCCTTATATAACTCGCTACTTCATTTTTCGAGTCAAAGGTTTGTAAATTCATCTTTAAATTATTTTCTAGATCCAATTTTTCTGAAAAGTACATTAATCCATCATGTTTTATAGAATCAATTGGATAGTCTGACTTTATTTCCTGTTTATCGTTTTTGTAAAGTGTCAATTCATATTTCTCTAACAAACTAGCTGTGACTTTACGTTGTTTTAACGCTAAGTGTTGATAATATTGATTTTGCTTTATATCTATGCGTCCCATGAGCATGGCCTGTAAATGTTCAGATATAACACTCAAAGCTAAAAAAGTATTTATATTATGTCGAGGAATATGTGTTGTTATCTTTGAGTATTCATCTTTATTTTCAAGTAAAAGGTATTTTTGGAAAATCGATATATTTCTGCCATTTCCAAAAAAATTATTAATTATTGTTGCATGAAATGGCATAATATTCGTTTTATTTGATAATACTTGCTTAACATTTGTAGATCTATATTCATGAATAAATAAAATGTCTTCAAATGGTAGGTTGATTAATTTATTTTCATAATTAAAAATATGATTAAACGGATTATCAATATTGTATGTTTTCAAACTAATCACATAATCATTTAAATCTTTTTTACTATAATATCGCTTAAATTGTTTTTCAGATTTATCAATGAAACTAGGTTTTAATCCAGTAAATCTAGCATTATCCATAATAACTCTACGTTTTGAGTCATTAGTTACTTTATACTCCTCATTGATACCAAAAAAATATTTAATTAAATCATCTATTTCAACAAAATCAGAATTAATATCATCAATCTCTTTAGGTAAAAAATCCTTTATATTTTT
This sequence comes from Acinetobacter sp. YH12138, assembly GCF_015218525.1. Classification (NCBI taxonomy): domain Bacteria; kingdom Pseudomonadati; phylum Pseudomonadota; class Gammaproteobacteria; order Moraxellales; family Moraxellaceae; genus Acinetobacter; species Acinetobacter sp. YH12138. The sequence goes on from NZ_CP048670.1 coordinate 1,676,254, forward strand.
CCCGCGGATATATTTTATATAGTCTCGGTAGGGCTGTGTTAGAGATAATACATTTGAGAATATACTTTCTATAATAGGAACAGCAAGAGGTTCTACCCAATGAATACGGTAGCCAGAACCTTTTGCTCCATGATACTGAATGCCAACTGTGTATTGCTTAATGCCATCCAAAGCTAAATGCTCTTTGGTTAAAGGGTCAAGAATAGGTTTTTTTATCAAAGCATCAGTTTTTAAAAGAAAGGCTTCTGTAGAACGTAAACCAGTGACTATAAGTAATAGTAAAATATTTAGTACTATCTTTTCACCATTTGTACTACATAAGCTTATTAAAGAAACAATATTGATGAATGTTCGAATCGAAATGAGCTTATCCTTATCTAGATCATCTTCATCTAACTCTAATTGATCTATTAATGCTTTAGTTTTTCTAGCATTAGGGGTTCTATTTTGTCGATTTATGTATAAGTATTTTTGAGAAAATTCTAATGGTTGTTTAGTAAAAGCATAATGATTTATTATTTCTTGCAATCTTCTGTAAGTTCCAACATGGTCAGGCAGATTCATTCTACTTGAGTTTTCTGCCAAAATTTCAAAAGACTTATTTAAGATTAATGTTGATAACTGACAGGGATGTATGCTCTCGATTTTTTCAGTATATAAAGCGCTGTACCATCGTTTAAGAATTAAAAATTCTGCATAAAGTTTTTGAGGGGATGCTTTAGAATTGGACTTACGATAACTAAGAATGAGCACAGATTTAATAAACTCTTGAAAATCTGTATTTATAGTAGTGTTTTCAACACCTTTTAATCTTTTAATTGTGCTGAAAGTAAAATTTACTTTACCACTTCTTGACAGTAACCAACCAGATCCTATTGTACCACCATACCAAACTGAATCATTCCAATCCCATTTGAAGTTAGACTGCAAATTCTCATTAAAATAACTCTTTTGTTCATCTATAAAAATATTATATTTTTCATTGTTCATAAATATCATCCTTCTGTAATGCACAACGAGCTATTACGGATTCAATTTCGAATTTAGTTGACTCATGCACTCGTATCAATGGGTTTCTAGATACACCTATACCGTCTGATAATTTGATCAGATCATTGATTTCGCTTTGTATACTTTCTAAAATATGATTATGGTTAGCATCAATAAAAGGATAAAAGTACATACAGCCATAGCAATTACGAACTGGTTGAAATAAACAATTGTCTTCGTAGGAGCACCCACCAATATCGTAATGAATTTTGCTACCAATATTTCCTAGTACTTTTTTCTGTTGCCAATCTTTCTTATAAACGAGCCTTCCAGTCAGGAGCATGGCGATCATTTGTCGATATAAGGAATTTTTCCCAAGTGCCTGTGCTCTAATTTGAGCAAGTTCAGGGGTAGAGAAAATATAATGTCTAGCAGTTACAATAGAAGAATGACCTAAGATATAAGCAATTTCTTCAGCAGAAGCCCCAGCCATTGCCAAACTATAGCCAACATGATGCCTAAAATCAGAAAATGAGTACTTTTGCTTTATCATTTCATCTGCAAGAACAGCTTCTTTGTACTCTTCGGAAGCAAAATCAAATAATTGTGTATTAATCGCTTTTGAGCAAAAGCGTGCAGAATTTTCCCCTAAATCAAATAACTTATCTTTTGGACTTAAGTTAAATCTTTCGATATAAGCAATAATGATTTTAGCAACTTCTTCTGGTAATTTGACTGCGATCTTTTCATGTACATAACGTGATTGTTTCGCATAGGGAACTAGTATGCTATAGCGATGAAAATGATCTGTAGTGCGTGTGGTATCTATCTTTATGTCTTCAGCAGATAGTTTTGCTAATTGTACAGGTCTATGACCAGTTGCATACACCAAACCAAGTATTGATGAATAAAGTAATGTTTGTTTATCGATACCTTGAAAATCATCTTTGATAGCTTGGTTTAACTTGATAAAGCCTTGTTGAATCATTGAAATAAGAGGATAGTCGATCGTATCTTCGTATTGCTGGTAATATAAACTTGAATTAAATGCTTTAGGACGTTCAAGAAATTCCAACTCATATTCCTGATCAAGATCAAAGCATGAAAAGTTCTCGAGAAATAGTAGCTTCACTAAGAACTTAAAATGGTAATAGTATGTAGAATTATCGGCTTTTGCTAAATCAACCAGTAAAGATTTCGCATTCTGATAATCAAGCTTTAAGTCTCTAGTTTTTAGCGACTTTATTACAAAAGTGTAAGCTTGTAATTTAGCTTCAAGTGCAGATGGTGTATTAATTTGAATGTAATTAGCTAGAAAAAATTTAGCCAATTTTTTCTCTGACGTACTGAAGTTAGAGAAGTTTAAGTGAAGTTTTTTCCCTGAATATGAAAAATTCCAAACATCGTTAGATGTTTGAACGAACTTGCTATCAAATTTATCAGCTCTATAGAATCGGATGATTGCCGGTAAGTGTAAAGACTCTATGAGCCTAAGGTCAGCATCATGGAAAATAATAAAGTCACTAGGACTATCATCATTTTTTTCAAAATCTAGACTAAGTTGAGGTATATTCTTATCATTCATAATTTAATACTAGAATCAATTATCCGAGCCAAGTTCATAAAATTAGCACGTTCTACAATAAAGCGTTTACCATAATATATGGGCATTTTACTTGTAGGTGACCAACCACCTAAGGCTCTTAGATCATGCTGTGCATCTAGCAGAGCATCATTTACACTTTGCCTGAGATCAGAGTGACTATCATTTTCTTTCTTATACTTCTCAAAAGAAAAGCTTAACATCATATAAGCCCAAGAATGTCTACAAACGTGCGGAGTGAGACGTTCTATTGAATCATATGCTGAAGTATCAAAACACTCAGGTAATAATGCTTTTAATGACGAATCTACTTGATCAAATATCTTTTTAACACTGGCATAACTTAAAGCAGAATAGGGAGGCTTTAAGGATGTAAATAAGATATGTGAAGGAATTTCTTTTCGGATTTCATTTATATAGATTTGAAGAATTCTGTAGTCTCGTTCCTGCAGTTTAATTACTCGGTACGAATATTCATTTTTGATTTTTGGCTTTTTTGATCGATCATCGAACTCATCATCTGTATTTGTAATAATTAAACTAAAACTATGATTCTGAATTGATTTTTTAATAGAGTTGGTTGTTAGTAGCATAAGCTCACCAATTCTAAGACCATAGTTGAGCATGAGATGTATGATCAGAAAGTTTCTGAGTTGTACATTTTTAGATCTAAAAGGATTTAATTCATTGTATTTATTAGAGTTACTTGGTGAAATGACTGAATACAATCCTTTAATCATTTCCTGATTCATGCTCTTAAAATTATGATTTATCTCACTTTTAATTGTCTTATTGGCTTTTGAAAAATTATTTATAATTTTTTTCTTTATTGTCATATATTTATTCAAGTTTTCTTTAATTTTTTGAATTTCCTTCAACGTAAGTTGTGGCTGTGATTGCATGCTTAAGTATTCATTAATCAAGAAGTTGTAAAACTTTAAGAAGGATCTAACTCTATGACCAATTGTTGTGTAATTAATATGTTCTGAATTGCTTAGCCGTATAAGATTACTTTCAAGTTTTTTATTATTTTCTAAGTAAACAATGAAATTATCAATTTCACATTGAATGATCTCAAAATTATAGGATGTCGAATAGAACGACTCACAAAAGGACGTGGCAAACTTTTCAAACCAAAATTCATACCAAAATTTTATTGCGATTAAATCTGCATGCTGCGTAGAGATACTTTGAAATCTAAGAAATTTCATGGTGTACAGCATAGGGTACATACATGGACAGAATGAATCTAAATCAAATAAAAGAATAATTTGATTTTCGTTTGAGACTTTCTTTTCTAAATGAATTGTTTTTAAAGCAAACATAGTAAAGTTTATGAATTATTCTTAAGGTCAACATATCATATTTTATGATTGAAATAGAAATTAGTTAAGTTATTGAATCTTAGTTCAAGAAAGAAAAATATGAAGTTATTGTTAGGTGTATCGGATTTAACATAATATACATTATACGAAATGTTTAAGCTTTATTTACAAAGATGATAATTCACAGCTCTTGCACATCAACTGTATTCAAATTGCTATGTTCCTAAGCTTCGCTAAAAATAAATTTGTCCTGCCACAATCCTTAGGCAAGAAAAAGCCATAACAATTGTTGTTATGGCTGTACATATGTATTTCTATATTTAAATCAGTCCACTGTTTTCCTGATTGTTGATTTAGGAAGATTTGATTTCCTCACTACTAAATACTTTAGTCTTTTGCTCTATTTGATCTGGCTTTAAAAATGATGATGCAATAATCGCAATCACTGCAAAGCCTGAAATATAGGCAATAATTAAATTAGGGCTTCCATCACCAATACTTAGCAATTTCGTCGCGATTAATGGTGCTAAACCACCACCTAGCACGCCTGCAAATTGAACTGAGATTGAAATACCGCTATAACGTATTTCTGCTGGAAATTGGCGCGAAAATAACTGTGACTGCGGCGCATACATCAAAGGAAAAACTACACCAATACCAATCACAATGGCCGTCCAAACCAATACTGGATCTTTAGTATTTAACATCGCAAAAAATGGATAGCTGTATAAAGCCAGTACGCATAAACCAAATCTAAACATGTTTTTTTGCCCAACTTTATCAGACAAATGTCCAAAAATTGGCGTAATAACCATGATGACTGCAGCACCACAAATCGTTGCAAACAAGATATCTTGCCTAGGAATATTTAGCTGTGTGGTGGTATAGGCTAAAGCAAATGTCGATGCCAAATAGAACCAAGCATTTTCAGCAGCTCGAGATAAAATAATCGTAATCAACTGCTTAGGATGATTCTTAAATACCTGTTTTGCTGGAACTTTAATTGTTTCGGTTTGCGCTTTAACTTTTTCAAAGTCTGGCGACTCAGGCACTTTCACACGAATATACCAACCTACAGCCAGTAAAATAATGCTGGCTAAAAATGGTAGACGCCAACCCCAGCTAAATAACGCTTCTTCAGGTAACATTGAGACTAAGCCTAAAGCTACCGAAGCGAGCAATAAACCACCACCTGTACTGGCTTGCGGTAAACTTCCCCAAAAGCCTTTTTTACCCGCTGGCGCATGCTCTACCGCCATGAGGACTGCTCCGCCCCATTCTCCACCCATGGCCATGCCCTGTATAAATCTTAAAATAATTAAACAGACCGTTGCCCAATAACCAATGGTTTCAAATGTCGGTAACAACCCAATCATCACCGTTGGAATACCCATCAACATTAATGTGACCAATAACATTGATTTACGACCGATTTTATCGCCAAAATGACCAAAAACAATGCCACCAAGTGGTCGACCAATAAAGCCTACAGCATAAGTGGCAAATGCTGCCAATACGCCAGTTAATGGATCAAGATTTGGGAAAAAAAGTCGATTGAAAATGAGTGCTGCGGCAGCACCATAGATAAAAAAGTCATACCATTCGATGGTTGTACCCACCATGCTGGAAATACCCGCTAAACGATGCGAGGACTTAGCTGGTGGAGCTGTGTTTCCCTGTACATTTTGCATTGTTATCTTCCTTATTCTGCAAGATATTTCTACGTTGCATTTTCACGATGCTTGATTTGTATGATGATTTTCTTCATGAAAATCAATATTTTTAGATCTTATATGTGTTTAATTTACGCTGAGTCACTGGTTCATATCGAACATAAAATCAAATATGAATATTGACCAAGGGTTTGAACCGTTAAAAATATAAACCTACTGATTAAATAGATATTTCCTCCATTATTTTGTCTAAAGTCGGACTGGACTGTTGCCACTTTGGCTGTTTGTCTTTATCCACAATTAATGCACGCACACCTTCAACAATATCGCCATGTTGAAACCAAACGTCTTGTAAATGTCGTTCAATTTGCATGCATTGCTTTAGTGAAAGACCTCGACCTAAATGTTGGAGTTGCAAACTGATCCTTTTCGCGATTGGAGATCGTTGTTCCAAGGTATTGCGTATTTTTAACGCCCACGCTTGAGCATCATTATGCTGTTCATTTTCAAGACTATTTTCAATGGCATCAATGCTCTCAAAACCAAAATGCTTACGAATTAAATCTGCATTTTGACTGAGTTCACTTTCCACTGGTCGAGTAATATATTTCGCAATCAATTGTTCAATATTTTCTTTGCTGAGATGCTTGGAATTTCTTAAATCTTCTTCTAATTGAACAAGTTGCTCACTCGGAACATGGTAGTCAATCAAATCTAGATACAACGCATCGCTAGCACTGATTTGATCGCCCGTAGTTGCCATGTACACACCAATATCATCTAAACGTGATAAAAAGTGTGTCGCAGCCACATCTGGGAAAAATCCAATGGCAGTTTCAGGCATGGCAAATCTAGATTTTTCGCTACTCACAAGCACATGACATGCTTGCGCTAAGCCAAATCCACCGCCAAGTACATAGCCATCGAGTATGACAATAATGGGTTTTTCATAGGCACGAATGCTATTCAGCATTTCATACTCAGCTTGAAAATAAGCTTGATGATCTTCTTTACCATTCATGTAACTATCATAGAGATAGCGAATATCTCCACCTGCACAAAATGCTTTGGGACTATTTGAGCGAATAAGTACGGCATGAATATTAGTTTGATCAGCCCATAGCCCTAATTGCTGTTGAATTCCCTGAATCATTTCCAAAGACAAGGCATTTAAACTTGCCACGCGATCTAAACTGATTTGGCCTAAATGTCCATGTTCTTCAATCATTAAGTTATTTGTACTCATATCCATATAATCCTTTTTTATTTTTAATTGTCTTTAAAATTGGCTTGGCGCTTTTCAACAAATGCTTGCATGCCTTCTTTTTGATCTTGAGTGGCAAAAATCGAATGGAATGTTCTACGTTCAAAACGTAAACCTTCTTGCAAACTGACTTCAAATGCACGGTTAATTGACTCTTTGATCATCATGGTTGCGACTACAGATTTTTCGGCTATTTTTTCAGCAGCTTTTAAGGTCTTTTCGACCAACTCCTCTTTAGGGAAGACTTGAGCAACTAAACCACTCTGCTCTGCTTCTACTGCGCCCATTTGTCTCGCAGTCAGACACATTTCCATGGCTTTGGCCTTACCTATAGCAAGCGTTAAGCGCTGTGTCCCACCTATCCCTGGGATTACTCCCAATGTCACTTCTGGTAAACCGAATTTTGCATTGTCGGCACAGTAAATAAAGTCACACATGAGCGCTAACTCACAGCCTCCACCTAACGCATAACCACTGACAGCTGCGATTAGAGGTTTACGGCGCTGAGCAATTCGATCTGCCAGATGAAAAAAATCATCCAAATAAATATTTGGAAAACTCAGTTCAGCCATTTCTTTAATATCTGCACCAGCGGCGAAGGCTTTTTCTGAACCTGTAATAACCATACAGCCGATGGCAGGGTCTCGATCTAAATCATCCAAGGCAGAATTAAGGTCTTGAATTAATGTACTATTTAACGCATTTAAGGCCTGAGGACGATTTAAAGTAATGAGTCCAACACCATTGTTCTTTTCGAGTAGAATCGTTTCAAATTGCATGTAATATCCCTATATTTGTTCAATATTTATAAGTAGGCTTCGTCTGAAGCCTTGTCGTTTTAAATGTCTTAAAGACAACGTTATAAGCTTCGGGCAATCACTAAACGTTGGATATCACTTGTGCCTTCATAGATTTGGCAAATACGTGCATCACGATATATACGCTCTATCGGGAAATCTTTGAGATAACCATAACCACCAAAGACTTGTAATGCTGCGGAGCAAACACGTTCAGCCATTTCAGACGAAAAAAGCTTGGCCATAGACGCTTCATTTAAACAAGGTTGTCCTGCTTCTTTTAAACGTGCCGCGTGATAGACCAATTGGCGTGCAGCTTCTATTTCTGTTGCCATACTTGCCAATCGGAACGCAACTGCCTGATGTTCAAAGATCGGCTTTCCAAAAGTAATACGCTCTTTGGCATATCGGGTTGCTTCTTCTAATGCTGCTCGTGCAAGACCAACCGCTTGCGCCGCTATACCAATACGACCGCCTTCTAGATTTGATAAGGCGATTTTCAAACCTTCACCTTCTTTTCCTAACATCAGGCTTTCATGCACTCGCACGTCTGTGAGTGCAATTTGGCAGGTATCTGAGGCATGTAATCCAAGCTTTTCTTCAGTACGAATCACTTCATAACCAGGTGTTTCTCTTGGGACAATAAAAGCACTCATGCCTTTTTTCCCTGCACTTGGGTCAGTCACAGCAAAGACAATAATGACCCCTGCATTATGTCCCGAGGTAATAAACTGCTTAGCACCATTAATCACCCATTCATTGCCATCTTTTACTGCACGAGTTTTAATGGCAGCAGCATCTGAACCCGTATGTGGCTCAGTTAATGCAAATGCACCGATCATTTTGCCTTGTGCTAAAGGCACTAAATATTTCTGCTTTTGTTCTTCTGTGCCAAATTTAGCAATAGGAACACAGCCTACCGAGTTATGTACACTCATAATGGTTGAGGTTGCCCCATCGGCCGCGGCAATCTCTTCTAAAGCCATAACATAGGCAAGATTACCTGTATCTGAACCACCCCATTCATCTGATACCAACATACCCAATAAACCCAGTTCTCCCATCTGCGCTAATGCCGCTTTGGGAAAGGTACCGTTTTTATCCCATTCAGCCGCTTGAGGTTTAATTTGTTCCTGTGCGAAACTGCGTGCCATGTCCTGAATTAATAATTGTTCTTCGGTAAATTGCATCTTATCTTCCTGTACATCAATCAATTGCTTTCATCCAGTTTGAAAATGACTAGAACTGAATGAAAGCTTGATTTTGATCCTGATTGTTCGGCATTCATTTAGGGTTAATCGTTACGTCATTTAACTTGCATGCTGCGTGGATTGTTTCGCAATCTCTTGATTTCTTAATAAGAAACGCTGAATTTTTCCACTTGGGGTTTTCGGCAGTTCTTGAACAAACTCCACCAATCGTGGATAAGCATGTGCAGATAAGCGCTTTTTCACAAATTGCCCTAGTTGCTCTGCTAACTCTTCTGACGCTGTGACATGCTCAGCTAAAATCACAAAAGCTTTTACAATTTCTGTCCGATCCGGATCAGGTACACCAATGACCGCAGCTTCAATCACTGCATCATGCTCAAGTAAAGCGCTTTCAACATCGAATGGCCCGATACGATAACCTGATGTGGTAATCACATCATCATTACGACCAACGAAGCTCATACTGCCATCTGCGTGTAATTCTGCGGTATCACCCGTGAGGTAATAATGCTTTACAAAGGGTGACTTACGACTTTCTTTATAGCCACCAAACCACATCATCGGTGATTGACTAATATCGACAGCCAGTACTCCTGGCGTTCCTGCAGCTAGCTCTTGCCCTTGTTCATCAACAACCGCCACGCGATATCCCGGACTGGCATAACCTGCGACACCTGCGCGAATATCATGTTGTAAACCATGGTGATTACACACCACCATACCAACTTCAGTCTGACCATAATGGTCAAAGATCGGTGCATCTAAAACTTGTTTAAACCAGCGGAACACTTCAGGGTTAAGCGGCTCTCCAGCACTACTCACGACTCTAAATTTCCCTTTGAGTTTTGACATTTGTTCAGGATCAGCCGCCATCATCATTCGATACGCTGTCGGTGCGCCTGCAAGGTTCGTCACTTTGTAGTCATCTACGATCTGACACAAACTATCAATGCTAAAACCACCTTCGTAAAAGAGTGTTGCATGTCCAAGTAAAAGTGGCCCAGTAATTCCGTAATACAAACCATAAGCCCAACCCGGATCGGCAATATTCCAAAACGAATCATCTTCACGTAGCCCTACCGCATTTTTCATATATTGACCAAAAGCGATCAAAGCTTTAAGCGGGACTTCTAAGGGCTTTGCAGGACCTGTAGTACCTGAAGTAAACATCAAAAGAAATGGATCATTGATGCTCTGTAGGACAATTTCACAATCTGTAGACTGTGCGTTTACTTCATCCCAAAAGTTTAAATCTCCCTGTTGTATCCCTTGACCCGCTGGATCTGCAACAGTAACGATTTGAGGACAATGTGCAACTTCATCTAATTTACTGCGATTACCAACATCGCTAATCACCAATTTGCTTTGTGCAAGGTGTAAACGATGTTCAATGGCTTTGGGGCCAAAGGCGGTAAATAGCGGTTGATATACAGCACCTATTCGCCAAGCCCCTAAAATCACCACAAGTAATTCAACTGTACGGGGTAATAAACCCGATACACGATCACCTTTTTGCACACCCTGTGACTTTAAAAAATTGGCAAATTGGCTTGACCACTGTTGCAGCTCTGCAAAGGTATATTGTTCTTTCCGCCCATCTTTACCTTGCCAATATAGTGCGACCTTATTTTGATCAATCGCATGACGGTCGCAGCATTCATAACATGCATTTAATTGCTCTAAAGAGCCTGATAACATTTCTTTGGCAGCATGATTTAAGTCAAATGCCTTTGCAACATCTTGATAATTCGACATCTTCTCTACCTCAGTCTCAATTTATTGTTATTCCGACACGAGTATTAGTATTTTTAGCCATCCCTAGGCTAGATTGGTGTTCAATGTGATTCAGCATCCTTAGGTAAATATTGCTGCACGATGCTTGAAAAATCTAAGTGTGCATTACCTTGTAAACACAGCTGTTGATACATCTGCTGAACCAGTCCACCTAAAATAATCGGCTGTTTGACTTGTCCTGCGGCTTCTACAGCCAATCCTAAATCTTTCAACATCAACTGCGTTGCAAAACCATCGGTATAGCCACGTCCTGCAGGTGCATTTGCTGAGATACCCGGCCATGGATTACATACATCCGAACTCCAGCAACGTCCGCTCGAACTATTCACCACACCTGCTAAGGCTTGAGGATCAATCCCCAGACGCGCACCGAGCGCCATACCTTCAGCAACGGCTGCCATGGAAATACCAAGAATCAAGTTATTGCAAATTTTCGCAATTTGACCTGCACCCACATCACCACAATGCACAATGTTTTTACCCATGTGCCCCAATACAGCTTTGGTTCTTTCAAAAGTTTGATCATCTGAACCGACCATAAAGGTTAATGTACCTGCCTGAGCACCAATAGTGCCGCCTGAAACAGGTGCATCACAGATTTTTATCTGATGTGCAGCACCCGCCTCGGCTATATCCTTAATGGTTTGCGGATCAATGGTACTGCTATCGATACATAAGCTTCCTGCTTTCATTACCGCTAATACACCATTTTCTCCCAAATACACTTCTTTGACATGCTTGGCAGCAGGCAACATGCTAATCACAACATCTGCTTGTTTCGCTGCATCTTGTGGGCTTTGGCAAACAATGCCACCTGCTTCAGTAAAATGCTGAATCGCAATTTCGCTTAAGTCGAAACCGTAAACCGTAAAACCTGCTTTGAGTAGGTTTTGGGCCATTTTTCCGCCCATGTTTCCTAAACCGATAAAGGCAATATTCATCCTTGAACTCCTAAATTAACGTAGGTTAATGGTGGTATTCACTTCACCTTTTTCTTGTGTATCTTCGAACCAACGACTGGTGATCGTTTTGGTTTGTGTATAGAACTGAACTGCTTGCTTACCATATGGACCTAAGTCACCCAGTTTTGAACCACGCGATCCTGTAAAGCTAAAGAAAGGTACAGGTACAGGAATTGGAATATTGATACCCACTTGACCAATATCGATATCGCTTTGGAATGTACGTGCGACTGCACCGCTTTGTGTAAATAGTCCGACACCGTTGCCAAATGGATTGGCATTAATTAATTCAATCGCCTGCTCCAGAGTATCGACATGAATAATGGCTAATACAGGTCCAAAGATCTCTTCGGTATAGATACGCATATCAGTTGAAACTTGATTAAAAATCGTTGCTCCGACAAAGTTTCCTTGCTCATAGCCTATGACTTGAACATCACGACCATCCAGCAGCAACTCCGCACCTTGCTCTACACCGCTTTGAATTAAATCCAGTACACGTGCTTTTGCGCGAGGTGAAATAACTGGGCCAATATCGGTATTCGGCTCATGCCCTGCATTGACCTTCAGCGTTTTGGCTTTTTCAACCAGTTCATTGACCCATTCTTTACTTTCACCAACCATGACAGCAACCGACAAAGCCATACAACGCTGACCTGCCGCACCGAATGCTGCACCAACGAGGGCATTTAAAGTTTGTTCTTTATTGGCATCCGGCATTACCACGACATGGTTTTTAGCCCCCATCATCGACTGCACACGTTTTCCATGCTGTCCTGCAAGGTTATATACATGTGTACCAACGGCTGTAGAGCCTACAAATGAAATGGCCTTAATAGCTTGATGTGTGCATAAACGATCAACAACGTCTTTACCACCATGCACTACGTTTAATACACCTGCTGGAATACCGGCTTCAATCGCAAGTTCGACAAGCATCATGGTCGATAATGGATCTTGTTCAGATGGCTTTAAAACAAAGGTATTTCCACTGACAATCGCCATTGGAAACATCCACAGTGGAATCATCGCAGGAAAGTTAAATGGTGTAATTCCTGCACATACACCCAAAGGTTGCTGCAAGGTATAGGTATCCACACCACGTGCAACACCTTCTATATATTCGCCCATTTGAAGTGTGCCAACCGAACACGCATGCTCAACGACTTCTAAACCACGTTGAATATCACCCTCGGCATCTGCTAGCGTCTTTCCTTGCTCAGCCGTCAGTACACGGGCAATCTCTTTCATATTGCTACGGATCAGATCTTGTAGCTTCAACATAATGCGCATACGTGCTTGTACGGGTGTTAAGCGCCAAGTTTTAAAAGCCTCGTGCGCTGAAGCAATCGCTGCATCCACTTCTTCCATAGTCGCCATTGGAACACGACCTAAAACCTCTTGAGTTGCAGGATTTAAAATGTCTTGCCACTCTGTAGTGTTTGACTCTACAAATTTACCGTTAATTAATAATTTAGCCGTTGCTGACTGAATATTTGACATTGTGTTCATGACCTCTCCATAGGCACTTATTGTTTTGTACTGACTTAGAAAATATCCAAAAGCCTTATATTTATATTTTCCAATTCACTTCAAACTAGCAAAGAAAATTTTGACTACCAATAGAGATTCACGCACGATTGATGTGCAAATATGCACAGGGATGACAATAACAATGAAAGTAGACTGGGATCATTTACAGTATTTTTTGGTTTTGGCTCGTGCGAAAACCCTAACCAATACCGCCCGTATTATCGGTGTTGAGCACAGTACGGTTTCTCGACGTATACATGCGCTAGAACTGGCTTTAGGCACACCATTATTTAAACGTGAAGCCACAGGTTATGAGCTCACTTTAGAAGGTTTGGCACTGGTTCCTCGCGTTGAACAAATGGAACAGGCATTTTTACAAATCGAAAAACCCAACCAACCTATGCAAGGTCGTGTGCGAATTGGCACACCCGAAGGATTTGGAACAGCATTTTTGACACAGCTCTTGGCAGAATTGTCCAAAAAATACCCTCTACTGACGATCGACCTTATTCCTGTCCCGAAAATGATCAAGCTTTCACATCGTGAAGCAGATATTGTTATTTCCATTGATCGACCGAAATCTGGACCTTATATCATTACTCGACTGGCAGACTATTGTTTAAAGATTTATGGCAGTAAAGAATACTTAAAAAACACGCAACCCATTCATACATTAGATGATTTAAAATCACATACTTTTGTGAATTATATAGATGATTTAGTCTATAGCCCTGAACTGTATTGTTTAGAACGTTTACCTATTCAGCTCAATGCAAACTTTAGAAGTAGTAGTATTTTAGCTCAACAAATTGCCGTGAGTGCGGGTGCAGGATTGGCAATATTGCCCAAGTTTTTGGCCGAGGAAAAACCCGAATTAGAACAAGTCTTGGCGCAAGATGTTCGTTTTGTGCATACCTTTTGGATGCTGACCTTAGTCGATTTACAGCATGAGCCACGCATTAAGCTGGTCTGGGACTTTTTGAGAAAAAGAACCGATCAATATCATAGTTTATTAATGGATTAAGTCAGGATGGCTGCTTCTAAACTATAACTGTTATAGAAATTTAGATGAATGTTGTATCTATGCTTTCAAGCGATATACCCTAATAATCACCTATAACCACTAGGGATTTAGAGTACATCTTATGAGCAATCAAGAGCCTAAAAAACCGCAAAAATATGCAGACAGTGAAATTTCAGATAAGGCCTTTAAGCGTGCCATTATTTGGTTCTCGATCTATGTGCTTTTATTCTGTATTGGTGTAGCGTTTGTCGTTGGTGCAGATAATTCCTATCTACCTTAAGCGATAATCTATTCACTTATTACAACTCGCTATTGTATGTATATCTTACATTTCATGTTCGCTCATGATCAGTTCATATTGATCATCAGACCAAATAATTTGGTTTAAATTTGAATTTTAAAAAAGCTTGTAAGTCTAGATTTACAAGCTTTTTGCATTTTAAAGTAATCAATTCACAGCTATAAAAATTACTTGCCCATCTGAATCGCTTATGCAGGACTGTGCTTTATAACTTGGTGCTGTAGATGCGTTTGAATATATTCACCGTATACCGACATTTTTTCAAAGATGTGTTCTGAATAAAACATGTCTTCTACCAAGACTTGCGCACGGTCAAACTCATATAAACCTAATCGTTGTAAAATTTGCGCATTAATAAACGAAAATTTTTGACATAAATCGATATATTGCTGATCTTTGTCTTTAAATAGCAGCTTTAACATATTGATTTTATTTAGATCAAAGTCAATCGGTTCAGCTTTATCCGCCAAGACATGGATTTCAACATCTAAATATTCAGCAAGCTGATTTAATTTTTCTAAGTCGATATGTAGATGTGTAATACAAATAATTTTGGAAACTTTCGGATTACATAAGCTATTGATCAAACTAAAATAGAAGTATTCTGCTGGCGATAGCTGTTCATTATTTAGCTCAATGTAGACATTGAGTCCCGATAAAACATCATCAACTTTAAATGCGCTAAGTTTAGCCTCAGCATGATAATAACGATTCAATATCGCAACATTTTCAGGGCTTTGTGGTGTAGCGTAGATCACCTTCTGATTCAAATTCGCTAGGATAAATGGTGCAAATAAAAAAGCAGCATTTTCAGCCTTGGCGTGCATATGCTCCTGACAAATACTGACATAGCCCACTTGCTGTACTTGGCGCAAAATTCGACTGCGTAACAGCACCGCTTCTAAATTAGTATGCTGTTGTTGCAGCAGATGCAGCGTTGAATCTGTCAATGGAACATCCACCAGTAAATGTTGTATCAGATCTACTTCACTGGCTTTAAACATACTCAACTCCCTAACTTCCATACCATTTGACGCCACAAGTGTTGTGGTCAATGCACCTTATAAAAAATTCAAACTTAAAACTAGATACAGTGAATTTGAAAAAACATATAACAGTACAGACTCATCTGTTATAAAAATATAATGCAAGGCTACTTTTACTGATATATTTATAACAGAATCTTGACTTGTTGATGACTATGTATAAATCGGAACAGCTCGCTCAGCACCTACGTCAACTGATTGAAAATGGCACTTTAAAAGCGCACGAAAAACTTCCGTCTTTACGTGAACAAGTGCAGTTGTCCGGTTTTAGTTTGATCACGGTCATGAATGCCTATCAGGAGTTGGAATCGCGTGGCTTAATCTATGCACGTGAAAAATCAGGCTACTATGTAGCTCAAGGCTTAGTCGAAATAGAAGCTGAACAAACTCAAATCGTGTCCTTAAACACACCGGTTGAAATTAACTCTCTGGTCTTTAAGTATTTAAAATCAATACAAGATGAAAAAATCATTCCATTGGGTTCAGCCTTTCCATCTCAAGATATTGTTTTTTCTAAAAAGTTAACCCAAATCATGGGGCAAATTTCCCGAAATCCTAAAAGTTACGATGCCATTGATAATCTTCCACCCGGTAATTTAGCCCTTCGTAAGTTGATTGCACAGCGTTATTGCATGCAAGGCATTGCCACAGATCTAGAGGATATTGTGATTACCTCAGGCTGTATGGATGCACTGAATCTTTCCTTACAAGCCATTGCCTCACCGGGTGATTATATTGTGTTACAGCAAAATATTTTCTATGGCGCCTTGCAAGCTGCAGAGCGCTTAGGCCTTAAAGTGGTGACCTTACCTGAACATCCACAAGACGGTTTTGATTTAACCGCGTTTGAACATATTTTAAAAACTTATCCCGTCAAGATCTGTTGGTTGATGCTGAATTCACATAATCCTGTGGGCTTCACAGTGAGTGATGAAATCAAGCAAAAAATTGCCGTGCTCTTACACCAATATCATGTGCATTTAATTGAGGACGATGTGTATGAAGAAATGCATTATGCGTCTAAGAAACCTGTTTCAATGAAATACTTTGATCAAAATAATATGGTCTTACATTGCTCTTCTTTTTCTAAAACGTTGGGCGCTGCATTTCGGGTGGGTTGGGTGCATGCAGGTAAATACTCTCAAGCGATTCAACACTTACAGCTTATGAGCACGATTTCCGTTAATACCTTATTGCAAAATGCCTTGGTGGAATTTATTTCAAATTATCATTATGAAAAACATTTACGGGTCTTAAGAAAAAGTCTACAGCAACATAAATTACAGTTTTACCGTTATTTAGAAAGCCGCCTACCGACTGGATGCAAATTACAATATCATCCAAGTGGTTATTTTCTTTGGTTAAAACTACCAGAAAATATTGAAAGCATGGCGGTCTATGAAGCCTTAATTCAACAGCAGATCGGTGTTGCTCCAGGCCGTTTATTTAACGTATCAGAAGCCAAAACTCAATATATCCGTCTAAATTGTTCCTTTGCATGGAAGGATGAGATTCAACAGGCTTTAGATGCCCTCCTTAGTACAATCTCTGCACTTTCTTCAGATCAGATGAATATTTGACAATTTTTATTGTCATTATTATGCTCAACCAGATAATGTTCAAATACATATATTTGTTGTTGAGAGAGCAATGAATTCATTCAATATTTACCAAAATTCAAAAAACAAATAGGTTAGTTCATGGAAGATCAAAAACACAGTCAACGCATACATGCCTTTAGTTCGGATGTACTCACAGATCTAGATGCTGTGGGGATTGCACAGCTCATCAAATCTAAAGAAGCCTCTGTACAGGAAATAACACTAGCGGCCATTACACGTGCGGAACAAGTGAACCCGCATCTAAATGCCATTGAATTAGACTGTTTTCAGCGTGCTTTAGAGAAAAATCAATATGTTGAACATGGTCTATTTGCGGGCGTCCCTTTTTTCTTTAAAGATAATCTAGATTATCAAGGCTTGCCCTCACGCCATGGTTCAAAGGCCATAGGTTCAAAACCAGCCGATCGTAATCCTCAAATTAGCCAACAAATCTTAGATCAAGGTTTTGTCGTATTAGGAAAATCCAAGCTCCCTGAATTTGGTCTAAATGCCAGCACCGAATATAAAGATGGATCAGCCACCTATAACCCTTGGCATTTAGGTTATTCCTGCGGTGCATCTTCAGGGGGTTCCGCAGCTCTCGTTGCAGCCGGTGTAGTTCCGATTGCCCATGCCAATGATGGCGGTGGTTCGATTCGTATCCCTGCTGCATGCTGCGGTTTGATTGGATTAAAGCCTAGCCGTGGCCGTACTTATGACAGTGAAGCAGCAGCTTCTCTTCCGATTAATATCATCAGTGAAGGTGTCCTAACCCGTAGCATACGAGATACTGCGCATTTCTATGCAGGAATGGAGTCAAGTTATTACAATAAAAAACTGCCACGCATAGGCATGATTCATGGCCCTTCTAAACGTCGACTACGCATAGGCTTAGTCCCGCAATCGATTACAGGGCAAATAGATAGCGAAACAACTGCAACGTTAATGCATAGCGCAGCACTCTTAGAAAAATTAGGCCATCATGTTGAAGAACTTCAGTTACCTTTTGCCTTAAGCTTTGTGGAAGATTTTAGTGAATATTGGGGGATGTTGTCCTTTTTACTGAGTACCTTTGGCAAGAAAATCTTTGGTACTGACTTTAATCCAAAAGAGTTAGATCACTTAACCGTTGGTTTATCGAAGTTGTATAAAAAGAACTTTTATAAAACCCCGTTATTTCTGTATCGATTAAAGAAAATGCAGCAACAATATCGTGAAATCTTTAAGCATTACGATGTGTTGCTATCACCTGTACTTGCACATACCACACCTAAAATCGGCTATTTGTCACCTCAATTACCGTTTGACCAGTTATTTGAACGTATACAGAACTATGTGACTTTTACACCCATCCAAAATGTTGTTGGTGCTCCAGCCATGTCGATTCCTATGGGAGAAACGCAAAACGATGGACTACCGATCAGTATGCAAATTTCAGCCGATGTCGGTGATGAAAAAACCTTAATTGAACTGGCATATGAAATTGAAGAAGCTCAGCCATGGCGACGTATTCAGGATATGCCTCGAACTGCTTAACAAACTAATCAAAGAGTTAAAAAAAGGGAGCTGATTGGCTCCCTTTTTTTATTCAAATCCACAGAATAAGGCTTTTTAATTGTTCGCTGTATTTGAATATAAGATGCTTAATTAAAATGATACGTCAGTCCTGCATATACCGCCCGACCTTCACCAGGTGTTAAACGAGCAGGATCTTTGCCGGCATCGTTATAGCCCGGTGTCACGGTAGATGCATATTTTTTATTGGCCATATTTCTGAAATCCAACCAAGCCAAATACTGTTTTTGTGGTTGCATATAGCCGAATGATGCTCCCCAAATTTGCCAATCTTTTGCGTAGAAACTATTGGCATAGTCGGTTGCGACCTTTGCGGCATAAAGTGTATTCACCGCAACATAAAATCCTAAAGGATGTTCGTATTTCAGTTCAGCCTGATAGATGTGTTTTGGTATACCTGCAAGTTCATTTTTTCCAAATACCGCATCATTTTTATAGTGAAAATCATTCAAAGTATAGGCTTGTTTCAGTTGAACTTGTCCATATACATCATTTTGCCAAAGTGAACTGTTTAAACCGAGTTCTAGCCCCTGATGGATGGTGTCTGAAGCATTCGATTCGTAAATTATCGGATTAGGCTCTGGTTGGATTTCAACAGCCAACAGTTCATTTTTAACCTGTGAATAGTAATATGCAATATTCCACTCACCCAGTGCATGTTGACCACGCCCACCTAGTTCAAGAGTATTCGCTGTCTGACTATTCAAATGAATCGGAGCATTTTGGCGTCCCGTCGCTGCGCCACTTTCATCGGGGAACTTTTGATCCGAACCCCAAATTAAAGCCCAAGGATGTGGTGCTTCTAAGCTTCGACTGACATTGGCAAAGAGCTGTGTTTCAGGTTAGATTTGATATCGAAAACCTAGCGATGGCAGGACATTCCATTCACGAATATTTTCTTTATGACTTTGCACAGGCCATGTCACTTCACTTTCACGATGGGTGTACGCCAATGCAACTCGACTATCGAGCCAAAACTGTGGGTGTAGTGCCAAGGCATTGGCATAATGTAAAACATAGTCACCACCTTGGTAGGTATAATGCCGCGTTTCTGTACCCGCAGCATAGGCGCCTTGCGCTACACGCAAGCGTTCAACGACCTGACCATCTGGCAAATGCGTGGTACTACGAAAACCTAAAGTATTTTGGCTTTCATGCCCCCATAGCGTTCGGTCAAATTGGTAGTTAAATAAGGTAATAATATCGTCATAGTCAACATCGGTACTATACAAACCTTCTTGCAAATCCATCGGATAATGATGATAGGCCAGACCCAACTGTAAACGATCGCCCGAGTCCAAAGTCATATTGGTTTTATTCGCCAACCAAAGACTTCCCGGCTGCGGACGATTATTATTCAGCGAGATATTTTGGGCTACTGCTTGTTTTGGATTTTGTTCAATCTGTTGTTGGGTTAGACGTCCCGGCGTTTGGTGTTCAGTCTCTCGGTAACGCAGATAAAAACGTGTATCTAGGTTAGGGTTTATTTTATATCCCACATTGGCCGATAAACCTTTGCTCTGGCTTGAAGCATGATCTTGAAAACCGTCATCATCACTTTGTGTTAAGGAAAGATAATAGTCTAAGTCACCGATTTGTTGTCCTGAACTGATTTCACTTTTTTGATAACCGTGGCTGCCCATTTCATGATGCACTGACAGTTTTGCTGCATTTTTTCCTGTTGGGCTTGCATAGTTAATTAGACCACCCAAGCTTAATGCGCCACGTGTTAAACCATTAGCCCCTCGTAAAACCTCTATATGGTCTACCCACAGCGGCTCAAGCAGTTCATAAGGTGTTCCTCCTGGCCCTGTAAATGGCAAATCATCTAAGGTTACATACAACCCTGAAGCATGCGCCCCCGGTGCACGATTGATCCCCGAGCCACGTATCGACAGTTTCACCCCTTCATTTCCTGAAGATGCCGCGTATATCCCCGGTTGATTTTTAAATAAATCAGCATTTGTTCGCTTGGGTACATCTTGAATGTCTGCTGCAACGATCGCATTGGTTGCACCATTTACTTTAGTCAGTGCTTTTTTTATTTTTTCATCCATTGAACTTTGTTCAACGTTAATGGTGATTTCAGGTAATACATTGCTATCTGCAACACTATATTGTGCCATTGCAGTAAGCATCATCAGGCTTAAAAGCTTAAGTGACGTGTTGTTATATTTGGAAAATTGAGGGACATCCATGATTGCGTCTTCTAAGTGAAACGAAATTTACGGCAAGGATTGTAGTGTGTTTTATCGTCATGTATGTATCAAAATATTTCAAAATTCATGATTTTTATCAATATCCTTCTTCGTATTTTTATATTCAAATGATTTGTTAAATGAAATAAAACAGATAATTATATTTTTTAGTCAAAAAATATAAGTTTCTAAATAAGATAAAAGCCCTCAATCAGTGAAGATCAAGGGCTAGTATGAATTGAGAGCACGCATTGAAAGATTGTCGGAAAGTCAGATGTTAAAACCTGAATATAATTTCAATCACGCTCTCGTTAAATTGATATTGAAATTTCTAAGGCAATTTAAATTAAACTATTCTCTGTAATAGCATTAGAAGTTGTACATCGCGACTGCATTGATTCGGTTATCTTCCCCCTTAGTACTGCCATTTGGTGCAGCGCCAAAAGCTTCACGTTCACCATAGACATATTCCAGACCTAAACTAATCGGCTTAACAGGGCTGTAAAATACATTTGCCCATGCTTGCCACAAGTTTTTATTGGCCTTGGTTTTATCAACTAATGAGTTGACATAATCTGCATTACCATCTGCTTTCATATAACCATAGCCCAATGTTCCGCGCCATTGTGCTGAAATTTGTTGAGTTAAACCTACTGTAATCGAGTCAAATTCATTGGTGGCGATGATGTCTTTATCTGCATTGGTCACAAAACCTTGGTTGGTCCATGACACAAAACTACTGTCGCCTTTGACATGGTAATAATCCGCTTTGAGCACTGTTTTATCCGTCAAATCTAGCTTTGCGCCCAGACCAAGTCCCCATGCGGTTTCTGTATCCGTATCCGTTTTCTTTTCAGCACCCATCGCACGTGCGCTTAACATCAGTGTATCTGTCATTTTATGGTTTAACCGCGCTGTTAATGCAGGCAAACGCATAATTGAGCTGTCATCCTTAGAATCTTCTGCAGCGAGTACAAGATTTGTCTCTGGACTAAATTTGTGACTATAGCGAACTTGCGGTGTACGTTTAACAGCACCACCGACATAGCCCAATGCATCAATGGTTTCAGGCATATAATCAGGTACAGCAAAGTTAGACCATGTTTGCCCCACCAACCAATCACCATAAGTTAAATAGGCATGACGAATCCTCAGTCCATCATTTGCACCCAAAAAGTCGACTTCAATTTTACCGCCTACATCGCCCACTTGAGTCGGCGTTTTAAAGTCTAGTCCTAAACGTGTAGCAGCAAGTGTTACTTTTAAACGATCTGAACTTTCAGCATTTCCTTCTAGCGGAACACTATTCATTTGGTTATACAGGCGAGATAAGCTGCCGCCTTCTGCCTGATAAGATGCATCTGCACGCACATTGCCATACAAGCTAAACTCAGCGCCCGATTTGGTATTTAAACTCAGGGTCGGTGTTTGAGTCTGTGCAGCAACTACAGGTCGTTGTTTTACATCTTTGATTTCACTCGACAAGGTGTTTTGTTGTTGAATATATTGCTGCATCATGGCTTTTAACGCTTTGACTTCTTCACGCAACTGTTCAACTTCAGCCTCGCTGACTGCCGCATGTATCCACATGGGGAACGCGGCTGCACAAGCTAGTATCATAAGTTTAATTTTAAAGGTTTTTTTGACTAAATTTAGCTTTTGAGTTTTCATCCTGACCTCGATTTGGGCGATGCCCTTTCCTTATTTTTTGTCACAATTTCCCACTAGCCCTCATGCTGTACATCAGGGCCTAGAAACTTAAAATTTTGGGGTAATGTTAAATCTTTAAATATCGGCTTAATTCGCTGGATTTTTGATAGCTTGCGTATTGAGTTTTGGCGATTGACCTTGAGTAGATGCCTCTACAGACGCTTGCAAATTCACCATAAATATTGCTAAAGAAGCAATGACACCGGGAATGGCAATCACCAAGAAATTCATTTGATGCGGCAAATTCATCGTTAAAAGCGCACCAGTAAGTACCGGCCCAACGATTGCACCAATTCGTCCAATACCCGATGCCCAGCCCATACCTGTAGAACGTACCGTGGTTGGGTAGTATTGTGCGACAAAGGTATAAAGTAAGATTTGTGAACCGATGGTAGCTGCGCCTGCTACAGCAATTAATGTATACAGAACCATTTGCGGACTGTTAAAGCCCAGTAAGATTAAAGCCAACGCGCCACACATGAACATGATGCTCAGTACTTTTTTGATATGGAATCGGTCTGCCAAAGCACCACCACCAATAGCACCTACCATTCCACCAATATTCAGCGCAAAGAGGAAAATCATACTTGCACCAAGCGAATAGCCAGCTTGAATCATCAATTTTGGTAACCAGCTTCCAAGTGCATAAACCATCAATAAGCACATGAAAAATGCAATCCAGAACATAAACGTACTGAAACTACGGCCTTGTTGAAATAATGCTTTTAACGGAGCGTTATCTTCTTCAGAAACTTCATTGAGTACAAATTGTGTATCCGTTGTGAGGACTTGTTCAGGGGCAATTTTAGAGACAATCGTTCGAGTCGTATCTGCTTGATGCTTTGAGGTTAAATACATCAATGACTCAGGGAGGAATTTCCAAATTAAAGGCAATGCAAGACATGGAATAATTGCAATATAAAACATGATTTTCCAGCCATATACAGGCACTAACCAAGCACCCAATAACGCTGAAGCCATACCACCTATGGCATAACCACTAAACATTAGTGCAACCAAGGTACTGCGTATACGTTTAGGCGCATATTCCGTCATTAACGCCACAACGTTCGGCATAACACCACCGATGCCTAGACCGGCAAGAAAGCGTAAAATACCAAACTCAACGGGAATACTTGCAAAAGCGCCGCAGAAGGTAAAACCACTAAAAATACCGACGCAGATCATAATGGTTTTTTTACGACCAATTTTATCGGACAGTGTGCCAAAACACATGGCACCAAACATCATGCCAAATAAAGCCGTACTTGCCAGTAAGCCGGCTTGTACCGCAGATAAGGACCATTCTTGCATCAACAACGGTAAGGCAACGCCATAGATCACCAAGTCATAACCGTCAAAAATAATAATCAAAAGACACCAAATCAAAACACCCCAATGAAATGGCGTAAATTTGGCTTCATCAACCAAGGTATTAATATTAATTTTCTGGTTTTGCATAGCCCACCTCCTAATTGTGAAGCTTGTAAAATTCGCTTTTCACAATGAATAAGTCGGTGCTTAATGTCCAAAACCGATTAGGCATGTTTGTATACCTAAAAAGTTGAATACAAATTAATCCCTTGATTCCGCTTTATTTAAATAGATCATTTCATATGTGCAGTTCATCTGAACGTCTAGCGACAACATACTCAAAACACAGCACGATCATATGGAATCGCTTCTAAATCATACACTTGATAAACACTATCAAATAAACCACGAATATCTTCGCTTTCATCCATATTACGTACAGCCATAAATATAGGACTAATCGCGGCTTCATCTAAGATCGGAACAAATGTTAAATGTGTTAATTGCACACTTTGGGCACTCATTGGGGTGATACAAACTCCTTCATTCGCTGCAACAAAGCCCAAGGCTAGTTGTAATTCACGTACTTCACGTACTTTTTTAGGTTCCAAACCATACTCTGAAAATATGCCACGCACTTGGGTCGAAAAGTTTGGTTTGTTGTGATTTGGGTAAAAAATCAATTGCTGATCGATCAGATCTGCGAGATATACCCCTTCCTTTTTTTGTGCCAATGGATGACTAGCATGTAAGGCTACCACTAAGCGTTCTTCACGCAGTAAAACCCGTTTGATCGCGGGGTCTGAAATACGCAAACGCCCAAAGCCGACATCTATACGACCTTCTTTTAATGCTTTAATTTGTTCAGTGGTCGCCATTTCCTCCATTTCTATTTTTAAATGTGGATGTTGTTGTTTAAATAAATACAAAATATTCGAAAGTAAACCAAACAATAAAGAGCTCACAAAACCGATTGTCACGGTCCGTTCTGTTAAACCGATTCGTTTCGTCATTGATTTAATTTCTTCTGCATTAGACAAAAGTTTTAAAGCATGATGATAAAAAAATTGACCTGCTTCTGTAGTCTTAAGCGGACGGCTACCTCGTTCAAATAACTGAATTCCAAGCTCATGTTCCAAATTTTGAATCTGCCGACTCAAAGGTGGTTGAGCTATATATAGTTTTTCTGCCGCTTTGGTAAAACTCTGCTCTTCAACCACCGCGACAAAGTATCTTAAGTGTCTTAGTTCCATGGTTATCGATACCTATTAAGTATAATAAAATGCAAATTTGATCTTCGACGTGAAGATTTTATTCTTTTAAGGTATATCACATAGACAGGATTAAGCAAATTTAATCCCATCCAACAGATCAAAAATATCGTGCAGCGCATTACCTGAAAGAGGCTTCAGCCGCTACACGAAACAACTTAAAAAGTATTGTTAGACAACCAAACAAGGAACGTGGCAGCCAAAGACCTCTTTTATCGAGTGATAGCCACCCAAACTTAAATGCATACTTAAGGAGATATAGTATGAACCGTCAAGAGATTGATGTTCTGGTTAAACAAATGAACGTAGATACAGCGACAGGGCCTGTTGACCAACGTGTACAGCAAGTTGTGGTACGTTTATTGGGTGATTTATTCCAAGCGATTGAAGATCTAGATATTACTCAAACTGAACTATGGAAAGGTCTAGAGTATTTTACAGACGCGGGTCAAGCGAACGAATTAGGTCTTTTAGCCGCTGGTTTAGGTTTAGAGCACTATCTAGATTTACGTGCCGATGAAGCTGATGCGAAAGCAGGTATTACAGGTGGTACACCACGTACCATTGAAGGCCCTTTATATGTGGCTGGCGCACCTGAATCAGTGGGCTTTGCTCGTATGGATGATGGTACGGAAACCGATAAAATTCCAACTCTGTTTATTGAAGGTACGGTAACAGATACCGAAGGCAACATCATTGAAGGCGCTAAAGTTGAAATTTGGCATGCCAACAGCCTAGGTAACTATTCTTTCTTTGATAAGTCTCAATCTGACTTTAACCTTCGCCGTACGATTCTTTCTGACCAAGACGGTAAATATGTTGCACAAACTACGATGCCCGTTGGTTATGGCTGCCCTCCAGAAGGTACAACTCAATTTGTTTTAGACAAACTAGGCCGTCATGGTAACCGTCCATCACATGTACATTATTTTATCTCTGCACCGGGTTACCGCAAGCTAACTACTCAATTCAACATCGAAGGTGATAAATACCTTTGGGACGACTTTGCCTTTGCAACTCGTGATGGTCTGGTGGCAACTGCTGTTGATATCACAGACGAAGCTGAAATTGCACGTCGTGGTCTAAACCAACCGTTTAAGCACATTAGCTTTAATGTTGAGTTAGTTAAAGAACAAGCTGCTGCACCAAATACTGAAGTAGATCGTCGACGCGCTAGCGCTTAATTACTCAATCTAAGGAAGCCGAGCTGTCTCATCTAAGTCTGACAACTCGGTGACTATCCCCTCATTGGACAGTCGGAGAATGGACATGCCACGTATTCCTGTAATTAACACCAGCCATCTAGATCGTATTGATGAACTTCTTGTCGATAATTTTGACACTGGTGAATTTAAACTGCACCGCTCAGTATTTACCGATCAAGCGTTGTTTGATCTTGAAATGAAATACATTTTTGAAGGTAACTGGGTGTATTTGGCACATGAAAGCCAAATTCCAAATAACAATGATTATTACACGACTCATATCGGTCGCCAGCCGATCATCATTGCACGTAACCGTAATGGTGAACTGAATGCCATGATCAATGCCTGCTCACACCGTGGCGCACAGTTATGTCGTTATAAAAAAGGCAACAAAGCAACCTACACCTGTCCATTCCATGGTTGGACTTTTAATAACTCAGGTAAATTGCTCAAAGTTAAAGACCCTGCTGAAGCTGGTTATTCAGATTGCTTTAACCAAGATGGTTCACATGACTTGAAAAAAGTCGCGCGCTTTGAAAGTTATAAAGGCTTTTTATTTGGTAGCTTAAATCCTGATGTGCCAAGCCTTGAAGAATTCTTAGGTGAAACCACCAAAATTATCGACATGATCGAAGGTCAGTCGGAAAACGGTTTGGAAGTTTTACGTGGTTCATCTACCTATACCTATGAAGGTAACTGGAAACTGACAGCTGAAAATGGCGCAGATGGCTATCACGTATCAGCCGTGCATTGGAACTATGCAGCGACCACTCAGCACCGTAAAGAAGCACAAGCGGCAGATAATATTCGTGCTATGAGTGCGGGTTCTTGGGGCAAGCAAGGTGGTGGTTCTTATGGTTTTGACAGTGGTCACATGTTGTTATGGACCCAATGGGCAAACCCAGAAGACCGTCCAAACTTTAGCAAAGCCGATGAATATACCGAAAAATTCGGCGCACCGATGTCGAAATGGATGATCGAGCGTTCACGTAACCTATGTCTTTATCCAAACGTCTATTTGATGGATCAATTCGGTTCACAAATTCGAGTTTTACGCCCGATTTCTGTCAATAAAACTGAAGTCACCATTTACTGTATCGCCCCTGTCGGTGAAGAGCCAGAAGCACGTACACGTCGTATTCGTCAATATGAAGACTTCTTTAATGCCTCAGGCATGGCAACACCCGATGATTTAGAAGAATTCCGTGCCTGCCAAGCAGGTTATGCAGGGATTGAACTGGAATGGAACGACATGTGCCGTGGTTCAAAACACTGGATTCATGGACCGGATGATGCAGCCAATGAAATTGGTCTAAAACCACTATTAAGTGGCATCAAAACCGAAGATGAAGGTCTTTACCTTGCTCAGCATCAATATTGGTTAAAAACCATGAAACATGCCATCGCTGAAGAAAAAGAATTGGCACAACAAGTCGCAAATGAACAAGGAGATGTCGCATGAATTCAACTGCACATTTAGACAGCGTAAGCATTGAAGCTGTATCTCAGTTCCTCTACCGCGAAGCGCGTTTTTTAGATGATGAAAAGTGGGATGAATGGCTAGAGTGCTATGCCCCATCTGCATCATTTTGGATGCCTGCTTGGGATGACGATGACCGCCTAACGGAAGATCCGCAGTCTGAGATTTCTTTGATTTATTATCCAGACCGTCAAGGTTTAGAAGACCGTGTCTTCCGCATTAAAACTGAGCGTTCATCTGCCACGATGCCGGATACACGAACCAGCCATAACATTAATAACGTCGAGATTATTGAACGTGATGGCGACAAAGTAACGGTGCGTTTTAACTGGAACACCTTAAGTTTCCGCTACAAAACCAACTATAGCTACTTTGGCATGTCACGTTATGAAATTGATTTTTCAGGTGAGCAGCCAAAAATCCTCAGCAAATATGTAGTTCTTAAAAACGATTATATCAACCAAGTTATTGATATTTATCACCTCTAAAAGCTTATTTCACTAAGCAAGGTTTAACTTTCAGCCAGAAGGATATTTGGCTGAAAGGACACGTTATACCAGATTTTCAAAAGGATATTCAGCCATGTCAAACCATAATGTTGCACTTCAATTTGAAGATGGCGTTACTCGTTTTATTAGTGTTGCTCAAGGTGAAACCTTATCCGACGCAGCCTATCGTCAAAAAATCAATATCCCTCTAGATTGCCGTGATGGCGCATGCGGGACATGCCGTGCATTTTGTGAGTCAGGTACTTACGACATGCCTGAAGAATCTTATATCGAAGACGCTTTAACCCCCGAAGAAGCTGAGCAAGGTTATATTTTAGCTTGCCAATGTCGTCCAAGTTCAGATGCGGTTTTCCAAATCAGTGCATCATCTGACGTGTGTAAAACTGAAATTCATGAGTTTCAAGGCACATTGTCTCGTGTTAAAAATATGTCGGATTCTACGATTACCTTTGATATTCAACTGGATGAAGATCAACCTGACATTAACTTCTTGGCAGGTCAATACGTCAATGTCGGCATTCCGGGGACAAAAGAAACTCGTTCGTATTCGTTTAGTTCAAAGCCGGGTAATCGTTTAACAGGCTTCGTGGTTCGTAATGTCCCTGAAGGCAAAATGAGTACTTTCCTGAGTGCCGATGCGAAAGCCGGCGACAAAATGACCTTCAAAGGACCTTTTGGTAGTTTTTATCTGCGTAATGTTGTCCGCCCTGTGGTCATGCTTGCAGGTGGTACAGGTATTGCGCCGTTTATGTCCATGTTACAAGTGCTTGAAGAAAAAGGTTCTGAACAACCTGTTCGTCTTGTATTTGGCGTAACCAATGACTTTGACATCGTAGCAAAAGACAAGCTCGATGAATTACAAAGCAAACTCCCGTGGTTCGAATACCGTACTGTGGTCGCTCACCCTGAGTCACAGCATGAACGTAAAGGCTATGTGACCAGTCATGTTGAAAAAGATTGGTTAAACAATGGCGATGTGGATATTTACCTCTGTGGTCCTGTACCGATGGTCGAAGCGGTACGTGGCTGGTTAGATACCGAAGGCGTTAAACCTGCAAACTTTTTGTTTGAAAAATTCTCAGCGAATTAAGGGAGAATAGTTTAATGTCAGAACAAGCCAGATTTAACAATAAAGTTGTCATCGTTACCGGTGCCGCTCAAGGTATCGGTCGTGGAGTAGCACTACAAGTGGCTCGAGAAGGCGCTCAAGTGGTATTGGCAGATCTCTCAGATTTTGTTGAAGATACGCTGAACGATATTCAAGCCCATAATGGCGATGCCATTATTGTTAAAGCCAATCTTGAAACATTTGCAGGCGCCCAAGAAGTTGCTGCCCAAGCCATTGAAAAATATGGTCGAATTGATATCTTAATCAATAACGTTGGCGGTGCGATTTGGATGAAGCCCTTCCAAGAGTTTTCAGAAGAAGAAATCATTAAGGAAGTTAATCGTTCATTATTTCCAACTATGTGGTGCTGCCGAGCCGTGTTACCTGAAATGATTCAAAATCAGCAAGGGACAATTGTAAATGTATCTTCTATTGCAACCCGTGGTATTAACCGTGTGCCATATTCAGCCTCAAAAGGTGGGGTCAATGGCTTAACCGCTGCACTCGCTTTTGAACATGCCAAAGATGGTATTCGAGTCAATGCCGTAGCCACAGGTGGTACAGAAGCACCTCCACGGAAAGTTCCAAGAAATACCAATCCATTGTCAGATCATGAAAAACAATGGATGCAAGACGTGGTCGATCAAACCATTGACCGTACATTCTTAGGACGCTATGGCACAATTCAGGAACAAGTGAATGCCATCTTATTTTTGGCATCCGATGATTCATCTTATATGACAGGAACAGTCGTCCCTGTTGGTGGTGGAGATCAAGGTTAAACGCTATACCGTCATTGGTTTAATTCAACAGGCTCATTGACATAGTCGCATGGAGGCAAAAGCGATGGCACCCCTGTTAAAAACATTAAAAGAAGATTGGTCGATCTCAGCGACGGTTGCAGGATTTTTAGCCGTGCTGATTTCATATTCAGGCCCACTGATTATTTTTTTCCAAGCCGCACAAAAAGCTCAAGTTTCCCCAGCCATGATGATTTCATGGATTTGGGGGATTTCTATTGGTGCTGCGCTGGCGGGTATTTATCTCTCTATTAAATATAAAACCCCGGTGATTACCGCGTGGTCAGCGCCCGGTACAGCCCTTTTAGTCACCCTATTTCCGAATATTTCACTGAATGAAGCCATAGCAGCTTATATCACGTCTGCTATCGTTATATTTTTGATTGGAATCACCGGCTATTTTGACAAACTCCTAAAATGGATTCCTCAAGATGTCGCTGCGGGAATGATGGCAGGTATTTTATTTCAGTTTGGGCTTGGACTGTTCACTGCTACAGATAGTATGCCGATCATTGTCTTTGGCATGTTATTGGTCTTTCTGATTTCTAAAAGACTATCGCCACGCTACGCGATGATTTGGGTCTTACTGACTGGTGTCATCCTGAGTTTTACATTAGGAAAAATTAATCCTGTTGATGTGAATTTTCAACTCGCTATACCGCAGTTTATTGCCCCAATTTGGACTTGGAACTCGACTTTAAATTTGGCGATTCCTTTAATCTTAGTCAGTCTGAGTGGTCAATTTCTTCCGGGGATGGCGATCATGAAACTCAGTGGATATGACACGCCAGCTAAGCCCATTATTACAGCGACCAGTATTGCCTCGCTCGTTGTCGCATGTGTCGGAGGCATTACTATTGTTTTAGCGTCTATCACCGCAGCCATGTGTATGGGCAAAGATGCACATGAACTAAAAGAAAAACGTTATATAGCCGGTATTGCCAATGGTATTTTTTATATTTTAGGCGGCTTATTTGCAGGCAGCATTGTCATGTTATTTAGCCTATTACCTAAAGAGTTGGTCGCTGCACTTGCAGGTCTAGCGTTATTAGGTGCGATTGGAACAAACATGTCCGTTGCAATGAAAAATGAGGCCAACCGTGATGCGGCGCTAATCACTTTTTTAGCGACAGCCTCAGGTATGCATTTTTTAGGGCTAAGCTCAGTATTTTGGGGGATTTGTATCGGTGTCGCTGCACATGTCATTTTGACCAAACGAGTAGCCACACAAGCGCCGATGACAACGGCTCAAGATTCTAAAAGTTCATAATATTCAAAAGCATTACTACTACAAAGAAGATGGGAAAATTACATCTTCTTTGTTTAATCTACAACTAAATGCTTTCATTTAGACTTCGATTAATTCAGGCAATTCTCGATGAGCGATTTCAAAAGCTTCTTGAACATCTAATCCCACAGCAGTCAATAAAAGCTCTACAACTTTGGCAATCCAGTGAACCCTTTAGGCAAATAAGCATAGCAACGCACAGATTCAATTTTTATGATGAAGTAATCGCCACCTAGCCTTAGTTTAAAAAAAACCATCTAATTTGAACCAACATAAACTTTATCAGCAGCGTAAATCTAAAGGTTTTTACCCCCTGAGAAGATTATTTATTGAACAGAATCACTTAACTAAATGATATACTTCAATCAAACTTCAAATGAAAAAAATCGTTAATTAAATTTATAAATGCTTGCACACTAGGTAATGAATTTGTACTGCGCTTACTCATATATAAGTTGATTGTTGGAAGGTCCGTATCTAACTTTTTGACAATAATATTTTCATAAGCAATATCTGCAATATAACTCGGTAAAATCGTACACGACTGTGTGATATTGATTGAATTAATGTTGAATAAAATATTACTGGCGCGTTGGATGATTTTTAAGTTGATCTTTTTGTCTTCTGCAAATTTTAAAATCTTATGATGCAAAACTGACGACACTTCCTCAGCCGGAATAATAAAATCTATTTCTTCTAAAGATTTGACTGATATTTTATTTTGATTTGCAAATGGATGCTGATTATTCATCAAGAAAATCAAAGGCTCTTCAAATATCAACTGGCTCGAAATTTCATGGTTATTAACATCTGCCCTAGAAATGGCGATATCAATACGCCCATTATGTAAATCACTGACGATTTGCGTGTCATTTAAGCTCAAAAGTTCAACTTTTAAGTCAGGAAACATCTCTGTGAGTTTCGGAATAATAAAAGGAAAAATTTTCATTTCTGCAACTGGTACAAAGCCAATGGTGATTTTTTGGTCTTTGGCTTTTTTGACTTGGCGCGTCATTGCAACTGCTTTATCGGCACTTTCTAAAATGTTTTTGGCATGTTCTAAAAACACAATTCCTTCATCGGTCAGTTCAACTTTACGTTTAGAGCGAATAAATAACTGTACGCCAATAAACTCTTCGAGGTCTTTGATTTGTTGGCTAAGAGAAGGCTGAGCCGTATAAAGTTTTAAGGCCGCTTGGCTAAAATTAAGTTCTTGTGCAACCATGACAAAATATTTTAAATGTCTTAATTCCATTTAAGTCACCTGTGTAGTCCAATCCTTAGGACGTTTTTAATACAATTCCGTTAGCAAGCTAAAATAGTCTTATATTTTGTGGTGAAGTGTTCATTTTTTATTTAAATATCATTTTTTCTCATATTTTACTTCTAAATAGTTCAAAATTTTTAATCAATTGAACTCATGCTGGAATTATGTGATTTCAAAAGAGCGTCTTCTCTAGCACCGCTTAATTCATTTTAGAAATACATTTTCAAATATATATTTTGACAAAAAAAACAAAAACAAAAACAAAAACAAAAACAAAAACAAGGGATCATGTTGCATCATCCCTTGTTATTGATCTTTGAATTATTTACGTTTTTTCTTACCACTAAGTAGATCTATGGCTTGGGCATATCGTGTAGGTGCAATTCGCTGAATTAAATCAATAATTTTGGCATCATTACCAATTAAAACTCGACGTTTATTCTGCTTTACCGCATCTAAAATGCCTTTTGCTGCGACTTCAGGCGGTGTTTTTAGCACTTTATTAAATGCTTTGGTTGCCCTATCTGGGTTCATCCCTAACGCACGAATACTGTCACTCATACGCGCGCTATTTGCAATATTGGTTCGAATCCCACCCGGATGCACGCAAGTTGCGCTGACTCCAGCATTTTCCAAGTCTAATTCTTGGCGTAAAGATTCAGTAAAACCACGGACTGCAAACTTCGTTGCATTATAGGCACTTTGAGTCGGTTGAGCCGTCAAACCAAATAAGCTGGAAATATTAACTATATGTCCATCGCCACTTTGTTTTAAATACGGTAAAAATGCTTTTGTCCCATATACCACGCCCCAGAAATTAATATTCATAATCCACTCAATTTCATCATAATGCATACCTTCTACAGTACTGGCTAACGCGACACCTGCATTATTAAAGATCAAATTGACCTGGCCAAATTCAGCTTGGGTTGCAGCCGCCCATTGCTCTACAGCGGCACGATCAGACACATCTAATTGGGTCTGAATTATTTTCACACCGGTGTGCTTAATCATTTCAGCCGTTTGTGCAAGACCGTCAAGGTTGCGATCACTTAATGCTAGATGCGCACCTGATTGAGCCAGTTGAATGGCTAACTGCTGCCCAATACCTGAACCTGCTCCAGTAATGGCTGCGACTTTGTTGTTAAAATTTTTCATCGTTATTCCTATACACACTTAATCTCGTTCAGTGAACAAGCTGCATTTTCATATTATTCATAACACAAGCTTAACGAGAACTGATCTATGAATGAAATGATTTTATTTAATTGTAAAATATGAATGCTATACATAGCTCTTTAGCGTTATTGCTTCAAATCAAATTAATGTAATTCAACATGATTAGAGCAAAAATTGAAAACTTAAATGAGCCTTTTAGCTCCGGCTTTTTTTGGGATTGTAGCTCTAAATTTTTCAGCTCAAACAGCGTTTGATATTTATAAAAGTGATACAAATCCCAAATGTTATAAACAAAGCTCAACATTTATTCTATTTTTCTACACGATCCAGATTCTACATATTCAAAATCAGTATATAAAATCCACAATATATACTTATTTTTTTGTGAATATAGCCCTTGAAGACAGCAAGGCTGATGCTTTGTAATTTTCCAAGTCTTGTGTATCCACCTTTTGGAAGATCAGGGATGCACATCTCTTACTATGTTCAATAGAGGTTCTAAAATGATAAAAACAACTCTTAGCCTAATCGGTTTGTCACTGGTGTCTAGCTTAGCTTTGGCTGCTGATCCATTGCATGGTACTAAATGGAAAACCATCGATGACCAAACCAAAAAACCTTTATCTGTAGTTCAATTTAATGAAACATCAAAGGGCGTTTTATCTGCAAAAATCGTGGATGTACTCACCCCGGGTGAAGCAGAAAACTGCCAAAAATGTGTAGGTAAATTCCACAATAAACCACTACTCGGTGTGCAAATCGTGAATGGTTTGAAAAATACCGGTAAAAATACCTATGACGGCGGTAAAATTACTGACCCGAAAAATGGTAAAACCTATAGTTTCAATGCCAAAATGTCGAATGACGGCAAGACTTTAAATGGTCGTGGCTATATTGGTGTATCTGCGCTTGGACGCAGCCAGACATGGATACGTGTAAACTAATCCTTAGTGTACAAAGTCAAAAGCGGCTCGATTGAGTCGCTTTTTTGTATGAATACTTCAAATATAAAATTTAAACGGTATAACGTTTGCTTAGCCCCCATTCGGCTAATATGCGACGATAGGTTGTGGATGAGCGATCTGCTTCGAAATGCGCCTCCATACTGATATCCAATGGCAATTCCTCAGGTTTTTGACTTTCCACCATGTCCTGATCTTCTGCAAAAATTTGTGCATTAAAATCATAGACCGCTTGTAAATCTCCTGTGGTATCAAAATTACGAGTTAAAGGCACAAATAAACGTGTTTTATTATGCGATACAGGACAACAGGCATTTAAGATTTTCAACACCCCATTTTCAGGAAAATCAATGGTTAAAATTGCTGAAAATGGCGGATAGACATCAAATGTTCTTTTCCATAAAAAATCTTCTGGCGCTAAATGTTGTAAGCCATGCGGATAATTACTCACATCACTGAGATATTCTGTATGTAGTCCATAGTCTGTACGCACTGTCGAATATTTTTGTACTTTAGGGTTTTCACGGTCTGCAAAGCTTTCATGATGCACCCATGCGAAATGTGCAACATCAATAAAGCCTTCGAGCTGACGTCCACTTGAACCTCCAATATCTACATAAGGTGGCAATATCGATTGGTGCTGCTCTGTATCCCACGTGTCTAAATCTGGAAAATTGGCCGTAGATTCGTCTCGGTTAAATAAACTGGTCCACACCAATCCATATTTCAATACAACTGGAAATTTAGTTAATGAAAAACGCTCTGAAATTTGAGTCAGCTCTGGCTGTGCGGGAATTTTTACACACTTTCCTGCGCCGTTATAATGTAGACCATGATATGGACAAATGATATCTTCACCCTTGACCCAACCTTTGGTTAATGGCACCCCTCGATGTGGACAGATATCACGAACTAAATGAATTTTTCCACTTTCAGTTTGATATAACGCCATTTTTACATCGAGTAATTGCACTTGTTGCGGTTCAGTCGAAACATCTTCTACACGTGCAACGGGATACCAATGCTGCGCCAAAATATTCCAGTCGTTAGCATCAAATGTACTGCACTGAGGTTGGGTAAATAAATTGAGTACTGGAATGGCATTCATAGTTCATCTCAACATTTTCAATATTTCTTCAGCATTTAGCATTATCAAGGTTTTGCTAAACCCTTATTTTCTAAGTCGAAATTAATATCTAAACACATTTCTGTCTATTAGAATGATTTGCATAGATTGTTCTGTTTTTTAGAACATTAAGCATTGAACCCTGCTTGATTTGATAAAGCTGGCATGAATATCGCTTAAAATACATAACATTATGATTCGCTATTTACGCGATAGAGATTGAAGCCTGTATGTCGATTACTTTTTCTAGATTTTCTGAATATTTTATGGCGGTTGCACGGACTGGAAGTCTACGCAAAGCTGCTGAACAACTTTTTATTTCAGTCTCGGCAGTACATCGACAAATCGTTTTGGCAGAGGAAGAACTGGGGGTTGCCCTATTTGAACGACTACCTCAGGGCTTAAAACTGACGCTTGCGGGTGAATTACTGTATGCCGATTTATTAAAATGGCAAAAAGAATATCAACTGACGCGAACTCGATTTGATGAAATCCAAGGCTTAAACCGTGGAAACATTGAAATGGGTTTTATTGCGGCTTTGAATGATAGCTTTGTTGTCGACTGTATTCAAAAGATGGCTGAAACTTATCCGTGGATCAACCTCAACATCAGCATGAATAGCAGTGAAGATATTTCCAGAAAAATCGTTGATGCAGAATTAGATTTTGGCATTATTTTAAATCCTAAAAGCCATAGCCAATTAGAGATTTTATCCTTTATAGAAATTCCGTTGGGCTTTGTGATGTCGCCGCATCATACCCTGGGTGGAATGGATAAAATTTATCTTTCAGATACGTTAAATGAACGGCATATTTTGCCGAGTGATCCACTCATTATTAGTGAATATGTACAGACTTTATATAAACATCATAAGTTTAGTCCTATTAAAAAGATCGAATGTAATGACATTAGAATGATACTGTCATTGATTCAACAACAATTAGGCATCAGTTTGATGTCATATATGGATGCTTTGCCATTGCTTGAGAATAATAAGATTATTTTTAAACCGATCCGTGAAAAAGGTTTGCACAGTTTGACCATTGCTTTATGTGTCGCATCGAAGCGCCAAACTTCTCGAATTTCTCAGATCATGATTAATCATTTGGTGGAAAAAATGGAAGAAATTAAAATCAATTTAAAATCCATGACCCCCTAAAACCAATATTTTGGCGTTGTAATAGCAAATAATTATTTAAAAAAAGCCAGTGCGAATAACCCGTACTGGCTGCTGAAAGCTAAAGTTTTATTAGTTTATTTTTTTAATCCAATGGATTGCCTACAATATTACTAATGATGCCTTTCATAATATGATTGCCTTGTTCTTTACGCAGTTCTGCATACCATTCACGCGTCACACTTTCATCTTTCATATGCATCACATCACAACGTTTACGCGCTCGCAGAACCAATTCATTAGCACGTTCATTACGTTTATTTTGATAACGACGCAATGAATCTTGTAAGCCCAAAGTATTGATTTGCAAAGAACGAGCTAAATAAATTGCATCTTCCATTGCTTGGCAACCACCTTGTCCAATATCAGGCGTTGTGCTGTGTGCTGCATCACCCACTATCACCACACGACCTTTGTAGAAATCTGCAAAAGGTTCAATATCATGAATTTCTACCCGATTGGTTTTTTTGGCATCTACAGCATCAATTAGCTTTTGAACCGGTTCACACCAACCTTTAAAGTATTCTTTAAATAAGGCCTTATATTGTGTGCGGTCATTTTCTAAGCCTGCTGCCAAAGGTACATCAAAGAAGAAATAGAATCGGTTGTCGGCAACGGGCATCAGCGAAACGCGCTTACCTTCTCCTACAAATGTCGTCCATTGATCTGCCGCAGCAAATTCTTCTGAAATATCGACTAAACCGTTCCAATTGACATAACCTGCATAGCGGCGCTCAACTTGTTCCCCCAATACATACACCCGTGTCAATGAATGTGTACCATCGGCGCCAACCAATAAATCAGCCAGAACCTCACTTCCGTCAGCAAAACGGGTGATCACTTGATCATCTTGCTCCAAGAAGCTCACCATTTTTTTGCCTAGATGAATATTCTCACGACCAAATTCATCCATGAGCATATTTTGTAAGTCTGCGCGTGAAACTGGATAAGGTCGCTGACCAACTTCTTCGATTAAAGGAAACAGACTAAACTGTGTCATAACATCGCCCGTTAAACCATCGATATAGGCTAAGTGATCCATCTTGCCACCGAGCTTTTCGACTTGTTCGGTTAGCCCCAAATAGTTCAAACATTTGACACCGTTAGACCATAAAGAAATAGCGGCTCCAACAGGTAAAATTTGTTCTGCCTGTTCATAGATGGTTACTTGGTGTCCAAATTTTTTCAAAGCGATCCCTGTCGTTAGGCCCGCCATACCTGCACCAATAATTGTAATGTCCATCTATAACTCCCCTGTGTTTTTTTAAATATCTTTCTCCTAAAAAGCGAAAAGCATGCCATTTTTTCAAACAAGCAATAAAAAATTCTAAAGTTGGCACACGCTGTGCTTCTAAACACGTGTAAATGCTTGTTTTTATCAAATGTTAAATTTTTAACACTGAAAACTAAATGCATATGTTTTAAATGAAAATAGTGAATGGATTTTATATATGGCAACTTTACTTGCACCTAGTTTTGATATTCCTGCACAATTACAGACACTTACAAATTTAGCAGATGACCGTATTGGTGCAAAAATACTTGAATGTTCAGATGATTTTTTTGCAGAAGCAAAACGCATGCTTCAATTTAATGCACCAATCTTTGTCGAAGATAAATTTGATGATCATGGCAAATGGATGGATGGTTGGGAAACGCGTCGTAAACGCCATGCAGGTTATGATTGGGCAATTATCCAACTCGGTGTTGCTGGTCGAATTCAAGCCTTAGATATTGATACAACATTCTTTACTGGGAATTACCCAGCTTCCGCATCAGTTGAGGCCTGTTTTGCACCAAGTGGAGAGCTAGCACAGGCAGCATGGGTCAATATCTTAGGCAATACCGTATTGGGCCCGAGCCAACACCATATATTGAAGGTCTCAACTGATCAGGTTTTTACCCATGTGCGTTTAAATATATATCCAGACGGCGGTATTGCGCGATTTAAAGTCTATGGTGAAGTTCAGGTTCAGATTCAAGATAGTACGAACACTTTAGACCTCGTTGCGCTAGAAAATGGTGGACGTGTTGTTGCTTATAGTGATGCTCATTTTGGACATCCACGAAACTTAATTAACCCTGGTCGCGGCATCAATATGGGAGATGGTTGGGAAACTAAACGTCGCCGTGCACCAGGTTTTGACTGGTGTATTTTAGCTTTGGGGCAATCTGGTGCAATTGAAAAAATTGATATTGATACTGCCCATTTTAAAGGCAACTTCCCTGCGCAGGTTTCCATACAAGCGATCTATGTAGAAGATGCCACTGACCCTCAACTGATTCCGCAAAGTATGTTCTGGCCGTTTTTGCTCGACGCACAAGACATGCAGATGGATCATATTCATAGCTTCGTTAGTGAGATTTTAAAGCATGAAAAAATATCGCATATCCGCATCAATATGATTCCTGACGGGGGGATTAGTCGCATACGGTTATGGGGAAAAATACATCCTTAATTGCAGTGTTAATCACATAGGAAGCCTTCGTGCTTCCTATGTGTTTGGTTTCAATTTTTTTAATTAAATGCCCTATAAGATATCTAAACATGACACACAGCATAAAAATACAAGCTCTCAGTATTGAAGGCTTTGCGCCTTTTGGAGAGGTCATTTGCACAACTGGACATGATTTTTTCCACATCAATGATGCACATACAGAGCGATATCATGCCCTCGTAGAAACAGAAATTTCAGGTGATGCGGTTGCTGGAATTAGCATCTTTAGAAATATCAAAACCACTGAATTGCCTTTTACGATTTCGATGTTAGAGCGGCATCCCAACGGCTCGCAAGCTTTTATTCCAATGCAAGCACAGGCTTTTTTAGTGTTAGTCGCACCTGCATTGGATGATCACAGCCCTGATCTTACACAGCTATGTGCTTTCATTACTGATGGTAGCCAAGGAGTCAATTATCGTGCAGGAACATGGCATCATCCTCTCCTAACACTCGAAGCACCGAGTAGCTTTGCCGTCATCGATCGTATTGGCGCTGGGCATAATTGTGATGTGTTCCAGTTCCCAACGCCTATTCACATTTCAAATTAATGTATTTTTAGCTTAAATACTTACAGTTAAATAGACTAAAAATCACTTAACCATCTGTTAATACATTCTTTATTTAACCTATTGATATAGTTTAATTAAAAAATATCGCAATAAAAAAGCCCTCTACTTCGAGGGCTTTTTTAAACTATAAAGTTTTTATTTTATGAATCATCGTGAGGTTTAAGACTTAAAATCTGCCATGATTAATGTTGCACATCTATCGCCATGCTTGGTTTTTTAACCTGATCTTTGCTCATAGTCACTTCTTTATTTTTAAATAAATTTAGATGATTGAATACAATATTTAAAATAATCGCCATCAAACAAGTCGAACTAATGCCTGAATGAAAGAGTGTTTGCACCCATTTCGGGAAGTTGGCATAGAAAGAATGATCGATAATTGGAATCATCCCTGCTGCAATCGCAGTCGCAACTATGATGAGATTCTTTTGCTCGTTATAGTCAATTTTCGCCAAGGTACGAATACCACTTGCCGCAACCGTTCCAAACAAAACTAAACCAGCACCACCTAATACAGGGACAGGAATCGCTGCAATCAGTCGCCCCATAATTGGCAGAACGCCTAAGACGACCAAGATCATCCCACCCGCTGCGACAACAAAGCGACTTTTCACGCCTGTAATCGCGACTAAACCGACATTTTGTGCAAAAGCACTTTGCATGAATGAACCGAAGATTGGCGCTGCTGCACTAGATAGCATATCTGCACGTAAGCCATTGGTAATACGCTCAGCATCTACTTTAGTACCAACAATTTCCCCAACGGCAATAATGTCTGCCGTCGTTTCAGTCATAATCACTAAAGTCACAATCAGCATGGCAATAATGGCACTTAACTCAAAAGTTGGCATACCGAAAGCAAAGAAGCTTGGAAATTGAATCCAGTTACCATGTGCAACTTTAGAAAAATCTCCAAAGCCAAAGGCATAAGCCAGCACCGTACCGAAAACGATGGCTAACAAAATAGATAAACGTCGGATGGTTGCATTACGGGTTAAGTTCAGCGCAATCACAATACCCAAAGTCAAAAATGCCAAGCTGATGTTCTCAGCACTTCCCCAGTCTGGTGCTTTATTGTTCCCCCCCATCATCCAGCGTACCGCTACAGGCAGCAATGAAAGACCAATCACAGTGATCACACAGCCAGTCACAATCGGTGGGAAAAAACGAATAATTTTTGAAAAATATGGAGCTAGAAAAAAGCCAATTAGAGATGCAACAATCACTGCGCCATAAACAGCAGAAAGCCCACCGCCTGCGGTTACTATGGCAATCATCGTCGCCACACCTGCAAATGAAACACCTTGTACTAAGGGTAATTTTGCACCGATATATTTCACACCTACGGTTTGTAGGATGGTCGCCAAGCCACCGACAAAAAGCGCCGCCGCAATCAATAAACCGATTTGCGCAGGTTCAAGTCCCGCGGCTGTACCAATAATCAATGGCGGAGCGATAATACCGCCATACATGGTTAATACATGCTGTAAACCATAGGCAAGGCTTTTCCCTGCGCCTAAATATTCATGTTCTGGTGAATCTGTTTTATCTTGTTCTGTCATTTTTATATCCCCTATTTTTTAACTTTGCTCTTAGCTGCCACGATACGTTGAATATGCAAATGGGCTGATGAGTAAAGGAATATGAAAATGCTGCGAGGCATCTTTTACATAAAAATGAATCACAGCTTTTGGAAAAAAGGTTTCGGTATTTAAAGTCTGAAAATATTCAGCGGTCGCAAATTCAAGGCTATAAGCACCTGCTGTAAAGTCCTTCAGCGCAAAATCGTTAACGCGACCATCTGCATTGGTTTGGGCTGAACCTAGTAACTCTCCGTGTGCATTAAATAATTGAATGTGGACGTTTGCTGCGGGTTTGCCTAGATTGGTATCTAAAATATGTGAGCTAATCATGCGCTAAGCTCCTGTTTTAATCTTAATAAGGCAATTTCAGCCAATTGATGATGAACAATTCGTTTTTCAGTTTCAGGATCATTCAATAATCGATATTGCAGTGCCTGTAGTACATCTTCACTACTGAGGCCAGAAGCTTTGATTAAAAAGAGATAACCATACTTTTTCTCATACGCGATATTGCCTTTGAGCAATGCAAATTGAGTTTCTTCATCTGCTGAAATTTTAGACTGTTCTCGATTTGAAAATTGTTGTTCCAAACTACTTAATTCAGCCTGCGCCTTTTTTTCACCAATCCGGGGATGGTTATCTAAAGCATTTTTGATTTCATCCCAAGTCCAAGCATTTGCAGCTTTTACTGCTTGATCTATGATTTGCGTGACAGAGGTATAAGGGCGCTGCGCCACAATGTGTTCTGCCCAGCTTTCAATTTGCACACAGTGCTTTAAAAAAGTTTTTACATCTGCTTCGGATGCTTTATTAAATTCAACAAGTTGCACTATAAAATCGCCTAAAATTATTGAATGATTGTTCAAATTTAGTTTTGCAATATCAGTGCCAACCTAGGTCTATGATGTCAGTTACCTAAGTACAGGCCTAAAAAAAGAGGAGCTAAGCTCCTCTTTATCCAAATATTTTTTTACTAGACTGCATGATGTGTATACCAATGTTCCGCGATATCACCACGGCGACAAATCCAGACTTTTTCATGTGATTGCACATAATCTAAGAATCGTTGTAGTGCTTTAAAACGGCCTGGTCGCCCTAAAATACGACAATGCATCCCAATCGATAACATTTTTGGCGCGCTTTCACCTTCTGCATATAGCA
This sequence comes from Acinetobacter sp. YH12138, assembly GCF_015218525.1. Classification (NCBI taxonomy): domain Bacteria; kingdom Pseudomonadati; phylum Pseudomonadota; class Gammaproteobacteria; order Moraxellales; family Moraxellaceae; genus Acinetobacter; species Acinetobacter sp. YH12138. The sequence goes on from NZ_CP048670.1 coordinate 1,719,362, forward strand.
CATCAAAAGCGTCTTTAAGGTATTGATAAAATTGTTCACCACTGTTGAAACCACCCGGTGAACAAAACTTCATATCATTGCTTTCGAGTGTATAAGGAATAATTAAATGAGGACGGGTTAGACCATTTTCATTCGTCAAATGACTCCAAAAAGGTAAATCATCACCATAGTGATCACAGTCATATTTGATTTGCGGAAATTCAGCCAATAGCTGACGTGTATTGGGACTGTCACGCCCTGTGTACCAACCAATAGGCGTCTTTCCAAATAATGCTTCAAGCACACTAATCGCTTGATCCATGTGCTGACGTTCCAGCTCTATCGGCATATCTTGATAATGTAACCAGCGTTGACCATGTGAAACGACATCATAGTTGGCTTGTCTGATCGCATCGACGATATAAGTATTACGTGCTAAAGCCATACCAACGCCAAAGACCGTCATGGGTAAATCACGATTTTTAAATTCTTCATGTATCCGCCAAAAACCGGTTCTGGAGCCATATTCATACATCGAGTCCATCGACATATGTTTGGTAGGAAAACTGGCCGCTCCAATAATATCGGATAAGAATTGTTCTGATCCTGCATCCCCATGTTCGATATGGTTTTCTCCACCTTCTTCATAGTTCAACACGAACTGCACTGCGATACGTGCCTGATTAGGCCATACGACTTGAGGTACATCGCCATGATATCCAATTAGATCTCTGGAATAATCCTGTTGTTGGATCTGATCAATTAAGTCTTGTCCACGTAAGTAGCCTGTAGTCACTTCAACTTCCTAATTTGTTATATCAAACAGTAAAAAATTAGGTAGAAACAAGCAAATTATGCGCCAATGTCGTAGACGGCTAAATAACTTTTCATATCAATGACCATTGCCTTTTTTTAAAATATTGAATGGTTGCCCTGAATCATCTGCAATGATTGAAATTTGCCAAATTTCATCAATTTCTGGAAAATTCTGATGCAGTTGATCAAGGAAAAAGTAATAACCCTGTGTATTTTCGGTAATATGAATGATTGTATTTGAACACAATATATAGAGTTGAATCTCATCAAAGATACCAAGATCATGGCGTACGACATCTATACTTTGAATATTTTTCCATAATATAGTTTTAGTGCTTATTTCAGGCCCAGTTGTAGTGTAAGTGAAACCATCATTAAAATATTCAAAATCACCTTTATCCTGTCTTAGAATTTCAAATTCGTTTGTTTTATTTTTTATATCTTGTTTTAAATCAATTGAATCTACAAACCAAATATGAGGATGACAAACTATTGCATTCCAAATAATAAAAATACAAAGTGTAAAAAACCATATATTAGCTGTAATTACTATCGTAAGCACTGCCAATATAAATAAGACAAAACCAAAATTTATGTTTAAAAACAATATTGTTGTAGTTCTTATTGGCAGCTTCACTTTCATTGGTAACTGTTTGAATAAAATATCACCATCATTCAATTTTTCGTTGTATTTACAGTAAAAACAAATTGCCAATATTAAAAAAGAAATTATGCTAATGAATGTAAAATGTTTTTCCCATATTTTCCAATTAGATAAAAAATATATAAAAATGACCATAAATATTGAAATTGAACAATACATCGTAAGTAAGGAATTTAAAAAAATATGCATTCTCATTGATTTTTTAATCTAGTAAATTTTTTAATGGTATAACTATACTTAAATTTAAAGCATCATGATCAAATATCTTTGTAAAATCAAAACACCTAACTCTGAAAATTAATTTATACTCATAAGTCATTTTCACTCAGTTCCAAATAAAAGATTCAAACAATAAGATTGGCTAGCAATTGATTAATCCACGCTTTGGAGAAGACAAAAGATTTTGATTAGGCCCACCTCACATCCAAGTAAGTTACATAAGTTTTAGTGACTTATGGTGGTCTGCCTTAAGAATCTTTATGCAATAGAGCCATAAACGAGCAAAACTCTACAAAATATTAAAAAAAATATTTACTCATAATTTTTAAATTTTACTCTTCACTCAACAATGCAATATATTGAAAATAAATAAATTACAAAAATATAGATAAACCTAATATAATATTCATAAACTTCACTTTCTTTTTTTATCTTCCCGATCAACAAATAACTCCCATTATAAATTAGATCAACAAAGATAATAAAAAAAACTACTGCACCAATAAAACTCCAGAAACCTATCCCAAAAAAGTAATACTTTATTAAAAAAATCAAAAATTCAATAATAAAAAAAATAGCTATAATTAGCCTTTTATAATCGTGATAAACTCTAATTACAAGTTTTTCCATTATTATTCCTTTTTAAACTATCGATCCATCTCATTACGAACTGCATCATTACTTTACTTCTTCAGTAGACATCAATTATTTAATACACATCACGGCGGTAACGACCTGCTTTACGCAGTGTATGCAGTTGTTCAATGCCCAGTATCTCTTGCAAAGTGGCATCTACCGCTTTAGCCATATTCAAACTGCCGCAGATATAGAGACAAGCCCCTTGCTCTAGCCAATCAATCAATTCAGCTTTTTTTACAACTAGGACATCTTGCTCATACTTTTCAGCAAATCCATCACGAGAAAATACCCGATCGATTTCTGCAATTTTACCTTGGTTTTGTAATTCATGCAGTTCATCAGCAAAAATTGCATCGAAAGCTTGTTGACGTTCACCATAAATTAACCAGTTTTGATAGTGCTCTGTTGCGACACGTTGCTTAAGATGTGAAAGCAAACCCGCCATTCCTGAGCCATTGCCAATCAAAATCGCAGAGTGAACGCCTTCTGCTAAGTCAAAATTTGGATTCGCACGAATATAGGCATGAATACATTGTCCAAGTTTTAAATCTTGTGTTAATAAACCAGAACCTAAACCTAGTTCATCGCCATGCTGCTCTTGACGTACGACGAGCTCTAAATCTTTTTAATTAAATAGAGTTTGATAATTTTCACGCTTATACTAAACGACTGAATAAAGACTATAATAAAAATTAAAAATTCATTCGCTATTTGCGAAATCTTCGAGCAATCATGTCCAAAAATCTTGCAACGCTGATTGGATTCAGTGCAATCTTACAATGGTCTTCTATTGTTGGTTTACTTAAGAAAATTAGTTTCAGTATTGGCCCTGATCTTGCTGTGCTCTTTATGTATACCTTGAGCGCAATTATTCTATTGCTCTTATTTAAAATTCCAAACCTTAAACTGGTTCCGCGCCAATTTTTGATATACGCCACCCTTTTATTTGTGATTTATGAGTTGTGTTTTTCGTATGCCATTGCTTTGGCTCAAACAGCTCAACAAGCGATTGAAATCAGTTTAGTCAACTATTTATGGCCGAGTCTGACAATTGCCGCGTTAATATTATTTAAAGAATTAAAATTTAACTTTTTCGTAATCATTGGTTTAGCCATTAGTTTGGGCGGCATTATTTTGATCCAAACGGGTAATGGAAGTTTTAACTGGTCTACAGTCTTTACGAACATTCAGTCCAATCCATTAAGCTATTTTCTTGCTTTTATGGGCGCGAGTTTATGGTCACTCTACTGTGTGATTACCCGTAAATACAGTCATGGACATAACCCTATTTCATTCTTTTTCGTCGTGATCACCATTGTGCTATGGCTAAAAATGTTGATATTTCACGGTATCCCGCGAATGCCTGCCGTAGACTTACATACCGGTAAGTATATGTTAATCGTGTCCATCGTGACCGCATTGGGCTATGCAGCGTGGAATGTTGGTATTATAAAAGGCAATATTACGATATTGGTGACCTTATCGTATTTTAGTCCGATTTTTTCTTCGGTTATTTCAATGTTTATATTACAGACACCACTGAGTTTAAGTTTTTGGCATGGTGCCATTTTGGTGACATTCGGTTCGCTGGTATGTTGGATTTCAACCAGTTGGCCACAAATTAAAGCCAGATTAATGCAATTGCGCCATGAATAATAAGAAGCAGTCACTTGGCTCATTTATCTTAAACTGAATAGCAAAACCGCGATTAGGCACAGCATGTGAAGTAACTGTGTTGGTGCAAAATATAGAAAATATTTCCATCCACCTGTGAGAAATGCATTCACACATTTTGAAATTGCATGGGCTGATAATCCAATCACCACAGCATAAACCAGTGTGAAATTGTCGATATTACCTTGCATCACCACGGTTGCCATAGCTGCATGGACTTCAAAGAGTGATGCCAATAATGTCCCTAAAATTAAACCTTTATCACCTAAAGCGAGATTTAATCCATAGACAAGTGTTTGAATCAAAGTAAGCGTGATGGCTATGATTGCCGCCTGTTTTAAGCTAAACATTCGACTATCAGTCTTTTCTAACTTTGCTGGTTCATTCGCCTCTACATGAAGCATTTCGGGTTCTGACTCTTTATTATGCTGAACTTGAGATGAGCCATAAATCAGATATAGCGCAGCAAGGACCAATATCAAGATGCCGACGATACTTGGTATAACTAATATTTTAAACCATGCAAAACTCACCCCAAGGACGATGATCAAGAGTTGAACCAATGTCGCAACACATGAAAAAAGTCCTGCCCCTGCATTACTTTTGGCACTGGCTTTTCCTGCTCGCACTTCCATGCCTAAGCTTGCGATTGTTGCTGTGCTCGACACAAAACCTGATGCCAAGGCCGATAAGATAATCGCTTTATCAGAGGATAATAGCCGCTTGGCGATGTGCGCTAATGACTGCACCACCAAGATCAATATCAGTAATTTTAAAATCACATAGGGATTTAATACTGAACCCCAATAGGCTTGATTCGGCGTTAAAGGTAAGGCAATTAGGATCAATGCCAGTAAAAAGACCCCATCTCTTAACTCATAGTTTTTGATCCAATGCGCTGCAAAATGATGTAAGCCTTTTTTTCCAAATAATATGAGGGTCAACACCACAGCCAAACACGCAGCAAGTGGAATATTAAAAACACAAGCGGCGCCGATCAAATAAGTCATGACAAAAGCAAGTTCAGTGGTTGTTCCAATATCTTGTTTTTGTTGACTTAATCCATAATAGCTAAACATACTGACGACAATTGCACCGATTACACCAACAGCTAAATGGATTAAAAAACACAATGCTCCAAACAGCGCACAAATGGTAAATGAGCGTAAACCGGCAAAGCTCTGTTCACTGTCCAAATTGTTGTTACGTTGACGCTCCAAACCGATGAGCAATCCACAGCCTAAAGCCGAAGCTAAAATAGTTAACAACGCTGGGAAGGATAATGTTTGTATGAGTATTTCCAAATTTAAGCCCTCCCATCAATACATTGTTTATTTTGGCAATATAAAAAAAAATAATATAAAAATTTAACGCTAAAATTTGAAAAAAACATATAAATTGAACAACTTGAGCATTTTCAATCATGTTCAAAGTTTAGTCATACTTTAAATCATAAACAATTCAATGATAAATATCCTAGTGGACATCAAATATTTCTCATCTTTTAATTAAAAAAATATTCGAAAATCTGACTTAAATTCGGACTTTTTTTACCTTCATGTCTGTTTAAAGCACACATTAAGCCCAAATCACCATAATCGCCGCAATCACCACTAGGGCTAAACCCCAATGATCGGTTCTTGCGAGTTTTTCCTTAAAGAAATAGGCAGAGATTAAGAGGCTAAATAATATTTCGATTTGACCTAGGGTTTTGACAATCGCAACCGTTTGCATACTCATAGCAGTAAACCAGCCCAAGGATGCTAGAAAGCTACAGACACTAACGCGAAAGGTCAGACCGACTCTATCCCACATGGCAATGAGCGTTTTGCGGCTAAATAGACTGAGGTACAGCAGCATAATCACACATTGAAAGCCAATTACACTCAACAATACCCACGCCGCACGATGCAAAGTCGGTAAATCACTTAGCTCTAAACTGGCTTCACGAACCAATAAAGAGGTAATGGCAAAACTTAATCCACTCCCTACACCGATGCATAAAGTTGGCAAAGATAACTTTTGTCGTTGAGAACCTTTGCTTAAAAGAAAAACGGCTATGCCACCAACCAAAACACCAATCCAACCAAATAAACTTAAATGTTCACTTAAGAAAATCACCCCCACTATGGCCGCAAAGATGGCTTCACTTTTCGCTAAACCGACGCCGATGGCATAATTCTTTTGCTTAAAAAGCAAGACCATTAAAATCGTCGCTAAAATTTGACTTAGTCCTGCAATCACCACATAGATCCAAAACATAGGTGTAAATGTGGTCACGTGAGTCACAGGCTGTTGTTGGTACAGCACAAATAAATAAATGCAGGCAAATGGGAGCCCAAAAATAAACCGTGCAAGGGTGACACCATACACATCAACAGTGGTACTGAGTTGTTTTTGAAATGCATTGCGCCATGACTGCATAAAAGCAGCCATTAAAGTGAATAAGATCCAAACTGGAAACATAAGAAAGGTGGTTTAACGGTGGATGCCTCATCAATTTACGCTTTTATTGAATTGAATGCGACCTAACACGGCTAGATTATTCATTGAACTTGGTTATGGATTCATTGAAAAAATTTTATTTAAAAACCTCATATTAAGAATATGGTATTTATCAAAATTTAAGTTTTTATAAAAATACGCAAAGGCATGTTACCTTTGCGTTTTGCTCCTTACCAACATTTAGTTGGTAACTTACAGTAAGTTAGCTTTCAAGTAGTACAGCACCAAATTGCTCACGTAAATCTTTTTTCAGCATTTTACCTGTTCCACTCAAAGGAATAGCATCCACGAAAATCACTTTATCTGGCACCTGCCATTTAGCGACTTTATCTGCATAATAATCCAAAATTTCTGTATCAGATAAATCGACATCTGGCTTTTTAATTGCAATCAAAACAGGTCGCTCATCCCATTTCGGATGAGTCGCTGCAATCACTGCTGCCATTGCAATTTTAGGATGTCCCATAGCCAAGTTTTCTAACTCAACAGAAGAAATCCATTCACCACCCGATTTGATCAAATCTTTTGAACGGTCACTAATTTTTAAGAAACCATCTTCATTCAGGGTTGCAATATCCCCGGTATCAAACCAACCATCTGAGGTTAATGCAGACTCTGTTTTGCCAAAGTAATTGCCAATAATCCAATGCCCTTGGATCTGTAAATTACCCGTCGTTTCGCCATCACGTGCAACTTCATGTGTACCGTTTTCTTCATCGGTAATACGTAAATCAACTCCAAATGGCGGACGACCTTGTGATAATCGTACTTGTAATTGTTCTTCTTCAGATAATAACAAATGTTTGGCTTTAAATTGGTTTGAAGAACCTAATGGACTGGTTTCGGTCATTCCCCAAGCATGAATCGTTTCACAGTTAAATTGTTCTTTAAACACTTTTAACATCGCAGGAGGACAAGCAGATCCACCAACCACATTACGCACTAAACTTTCAAGCTGACTACCCGCTTGCTGCGCAGCATTAATTAAACCTTGCCAAATCGTTGGAACGCCCAATGCAACGGATACTTTATAGTCATCAATCATTTGCGTCAGGCTCGCACCATCTAAACCTGGGACTGGCAGCACTAAAGTACATCCCACCATTGCCGCAGCGTATGGCGTACCCCATGCATTGACATGGAACATCGGTACAACGGGCATCATAATATCTCGCGCTGAGATATTTAATGAATCCGGCATACAAATCGCATAACTGTGTAAGACTGTTGAACGATGGCTATACAACACGCCTTTTGGATTGCCTGTGGTACCCGAGGTATAACATAAAGAACTAGCCGATAATTCATCTAATTCTGGCCATGTATAGTCTGCAGATTGTCCCGCGATAAGTTCATCATAAAATTTAACATCTGGCACCGCTTCGACAATTGCTGCATCCGGTGCATCTAAACAAATAAAATGTTCAACAGATTTTAATAGTGGTTTTACTGCTTTGATTAAAGGCAAAAAGGTTTTATCAAATAACATCACGCGGTCTGCGGCATCATTGATGATAAAAATTAATTGTTCTGGAAATAAACGCGGATTAATGGTGTGACAAACATAGCCGCTACCTGAAATAGCGTACCAAGACTCTAAATGACGGTGGTTATTCCAAGCGATGGTCGCAACACGATCCCCTAAATTTAAACCGAGTGAAGCAAGAACATTAGCAAATCGTTTTGAATTTTTATGGACATCACCCCAAGTGGTTTTCGTAATCGTCGAGTCTGTATTTTTTGAAATTACTAAACTATCCGCATGATAGCGACCCGCATGTTCAATCATGCTACTAATCAAAAGCGGTTTAAACATCATATTACCAAGCATTCTTTGCTCCCACATTCATCCATATTGAGTTGTTGTTTTTCCGCACTGTCCTGCAGATTTTTTAAAACTTTGCACCATGTCAAAAGTGATTGTTCTTTATCGACAAGGTTAAAGCAGTAGATATGAAACGCATATCCAAAACTGATTCTTATGTTTTAACCTTAATTGATTTTAGAATCCACTGTTTTATTGCTCAAAATATGAATGCTTTAGTGGTATATAATGCAAAAATTAATAGCATCATCCCAATTCAAAATATGTTCCTATTTTGTTTTCGTTCTTTTGCTTTAAAAAATGTCGATTTCAGTTATCAAATAATCGACTGAGTCAATTGGCATAAAAAAACCCAGTCTAGATACACTGGGTTCAATCGTCGCATTAGCCGTTGTAGTTACAATAGTTACAGCACTTCAAACTCAATACGACGGTTTTTCTTACGGCCTTCAGGCGTAGCATTGTCTGCCACAGGCTTATTTGAGCCCATCCCTTCAGTACTTAAGTTCGCCGCTGCAATATTTTTTGAAATCAGGTAGTTTTTAACTGCATTAGCACGATCTTGGCTTAAACTTAAGTTTTTCTCAGGATTCCCTGAGCTGTCTGTGTGACCAATAATTCGTACTTTTTTCCCACCGACGCGATTCAGTGCGATAACCATTTCATCTAAGATCTGTACCCCAGATGGTGCTAAAATCGCGCTTCCAGATTCAAATTCAATAATACGATTACGTAAAGCCGCATCAATAATGGCCTGTTCAGCCTGATTGACAGAAAGCTGTGCATTGAAACGAAAAGGTGCTGTGACCAAAGACTGAAACTTGGTGGTCGTGGGTTGGATATCATTTTGATTTGACATCTTGCCACTTAAATCGACTTGCGTTCCGCGTACAGAGAGTTTCCCCTGTTTTACTTTTTTTAAGTCGTCATTAATCATTTGGCTTACGCTATTACCCCAACCATTAGGTGCTGTAACCGCTCGAACCTGAATTTTATCAACCACATTTGCCTGACCATAGGTCAAATAGGCTTTATTTAATATTTCTTGCTTGGTTGCTTCATTCGGTACAGCACCTTCAATCACAATAGGCTCTGCCCAAAGCAAAGTCGAACAACCTAAAATGCATACACTCGCAATAAATTTGGGCAACATTGGTAAGATTCTTTGCATCATTATTCTTCTATAAAAGTCTGTCTAAAAAGTTTAATGCCATGAATAAGGCTGATCTGACGCTCACTCAAAGACTGTTCCAAAACGGCTAAGCCTGCATTTTGTTCAAGATAAGGATCAATCCAACTGGCATCGATCAGGGAAACCCAATGATCACTTTGCATATTTTGGGTGAAAACATCACTAAGTGCAGTAATATCAGCACCTTGAAAACCAAACAGTAAAACAGGTGAATCACTGTGTAGGATGCCAATGAGTAACTCAGCATCTTGGTTTTCGACAAAACGACTAATTAAATTGACCCAAAAAGCCGCGATTTCATAGCAGTAACTAATATTATTGATCGGTAAGATCAACACTTTATTCAACCGAGACGTGCCCTGATGAATAATCGGTTGTAGCAGCAAACCGAGACCAATCATGCTTTGCGCCAACTGATAAGGCGTAAAATTCAATAAACGTGCAAATGAATGCAACGTATGGTGCTCATAAAAAGAAGAGGTTTCTTCTGTTCCGAACACTTGGATTTCGTTATTCAATTTGCCTAATTTATCGAGCAAAATATCGGGATCGCGAATAGAACGCATCACTCGGTTACGCTGATATAAGTCAATTAAGGTTTGTTTATAACGATATGGTGCATACAAAATATTATCGAAAGGATCATCGATTTCTAGCAGATGAGCGAGCACCATTGGAAATTGACGCTTTGAACTGTCTTCACTGCTAATCAAATTGGCAACCAAAAAACGCTTATCTTTTGGACTGGCAATAAAGAAATCTAATGAAGGCAGTGAGTTATACGCTGCATTAAAATTGTCTGAACGCATAGCGAACTCAAGCGCCTCCGTGATCCACTGATCGATTAACTGAATCAGTGAATATTGTTCACGGCTCTTTAAGAAGTCACCACGAGCTGGACATTTTCCATAATACAGCGGTGTCGTTCTCACTTCATACATCGTCACACTCCTTGTTCTTTTGCACGAATGCCACCGCTCTCATTTTTAAATTCATCATCATGGTGTTGCTGTTCCTTGTACAACACTCATCGGTGAAGTCGCTGGTGGCGCTACAGGCGCTTGTCCTGCAGGCATCGTTTGCGCTGCGACGACACGAACACCTTTATTCGTCACCACTTGATCAACAAGAGTCATACCTGAATAGCCTGAACCTGTAGTTGGGCCAGATGCGTTACCACTAATTAAACGGAAATTCACTTTAACAAACACTTTTGGATTTTGTTTGCTACGCCACACCATTTCAAATGAATTACCATTTTGTGTACGCTGAGCGCCTTCAACCAATCGGTTAATACCATATTCACCTGGCTCATCAAAAATCGTATGCGTTTGACCTTCCAAGTCAATTGCAGTAATACGTGCACCCGGAATTGCCCCTTTATTTGGCCAAACGAAGTTCACCCATTGCTGAACACCGTTTTCATACACCATACGCTGACCATCAATATCAATGGTATATGAAAGCAACTGTGTATTTTCTAATGGGAAGAACTGGAAGTTCGATTGATTGGTTGCCGCAGGTGCTGCTTGACTCAATTCCCCTGTAGCAACGCCATTACTTGGCGCAACATAGCGTTGGAAGTTCGCTACGAATTGTGGATTTAAACCAATGCCCAAATCTTTCCATGTTTTCGTGGTTAAGGTATAGCCTCGACGAATCACCAATGGATCCAAATATTCTTTTACAAAACGAGCGATACTTCCGTTTTCACCAAAAATTTGGCTAATTTCATTACTGGTCGCTTGTAAAGTAGCATTGCTATTAAATGGATATTTAGGTGCAAGATTGGTTGTAAATGGTTGATACGCCTGCATTGCCCACAACTTATTAATTTCGTTTTGAGCTGGGATCAGTAATACTTCAAATGACTGGGTCACCGGCTGCATAAAGAGCTTTTGAATCAACTGCTGGTCTAATTCATTCAGACCCACAGACATTTTTTCATCCACAAATTTTTGCGTGCTATTAAAGACAGAGCTTTGATCATTGATGGTTTGTTTCACCAATGTCATGCTTGCAGGTCCCATATCACCGCCACTCTTCAAATCATTGAACTTACTACGTACTTGACTCAAAGACAGCATGTATTCATCTAAAATAGATTTGTTTTGCTGATCATCACGCTTACGAACTAGTTGATAGAACACATCAAACTCTTTTGCAATAACGCCTTGACCGGCTTTAGAAGCAACTTGCTGTGCCTGCTGCGCATCATCACGGCTGAGGACTTTACGTTTAAACCACGCAATAAAACCTTTCTGAGGCGCAGCCAGTTCTGCTTGAACAATTGGATTATCCCAGCTGGTTTCTTTGGCAATACGGTCGACCACTTTACGAATTGGCGAATTCTCAGGTTCACCTAAAATATCGATAAAACGTGACTGCTGAGCAACATCTGCACCTTTGCCATAATGCACAGCATTTAAAAATTTACGCCATTCAGCGATATATTCCTGCTTATAAAGTTCGGTTAACTGTTTACTGATCTGATCTGGACTACCACTAAACGTCAGGTCATCAGAGCGATTGGTATTGAGTACCCAATCTTGGGTATCTGTCGGATTATTCGCAGCTTGGTTAATCGCATCTTTTACATAATCATTCCATGCTTGGTAAGTAAAAATACCCGGCAAAGCATAACTACCTAACATGCTGTTTTGGCCTGTTTCACCTAAAATTTGCTTCACAGTTACTGCAGGGAAACGTACCGAACCACGCATTTTAATTTCATTATAAACGCGGTCACGTGCAGGAATACCCATAGTAACAGCCGTCAATAATTGACGTGTTTGATCTACCAATAAAGGATCAGATTCCATTTGCGGAAACGCAGGATCAGCAGCTAAAGTCATCGCATAAGATAAAACTTGTTCGGCTTTTTGAATCATTTCCCCACGTGGCATTTGACCACGATTTGAATCTAACCACGAACGCCAGAAACGAGTAATCTGGTCACTCAAATGGCTCGATTCCATATATTTATGATTGCTCATCATCAAATAAGCCTTCAGTGCATTATATGCATCCTGAGGATTAGTATCCGATGGTTCTAAATAGGGCTGATTTGATTTCACAGCTTGAGTGATTTGCACATTGACGTGATTTTCTTTCAACGTCGCTTCATTGGCTTTAACGCGTTGTAAGTACTGCGCCATATTTTGCTGAGATGGTGCCAATACAATTTGTTGAATACCACGTAAATACTCAACTTTAAGTTTTTCACGGATTTTATTCCCTTGGTATAAACCAAAGCTGTATTTCAAAGGACGATCTTCATCAAAGTGATCGAGCTGCTGTAAATGCCCTTGTAATATCAGCAATGCATCCAATTGAGTCGAAAGCTCACTTCCGCTATGGCTTTCCATTTGCACAACTTTGTCTAAGTCAGCTTGAACTTCCGCCACGAGTTGTTGGTTATTACGATACGACCAAACCCATAACCCAAGCACCACAGCAACCAATAACAATGCAGCAATAAATGCCATAAAGCGCTGACGTTTACGTGCAGGATTGATATGTTGTTTAACTAGATTTTTATCTTTTAAAATGACGGTTGAAAAGAGTCCTTTTAAGAAATAACCATGGTCTTGCGAAACAGAATTCGTGGGAATGCCAAACTCACTATCCGTACTTTTCACCAAATGAAAGTCTTCAGCGATTTGCTCGGTCATTGGACTTTCAATCACACCTTCTTGTAGCGCACTGGTGAAATAGAACCCACGGAAAACTGGTTTAAACTGATAAGGGTTGTCTTGAAACAACGTACCAATAAAAGTTTTTAACACTGGCTTTAAACTTTTAAACTCAAGTGGAAATGTCATTACACTTGGAGAAATATTTTGCGAATGACGACGACTCAAGTGCGTAGTACTGACGCTCTTCAAACCATCGTATAAAATTGAATAATGCTTTTCGAACATCTCAACGGCATGCTCAGATGAGTCTGGATCATAAGGCAGTGTTGCACCCCAAACTTGATCAAATTCATCCTTATCATAACAATCAAAAAATTCAGTAAAGCCAGCAATCAAATCCATTTTTGAAAAAACGATATACACTGGCGCAAAAATTTCTAAACGTTCAGTCAAATCCTGTATACGTGCGCGTAAGTTTTTGGCTAATTTGATTGATTTTTCAGGGCTTTGACTGACAAGCTCAGCCACAGAAACAATCACGATTAAACCGTTAATCGGCGCTTTAGAACGGTTTTTCTTTAGAATATTTAAGAAACCTAACCATTCTGAATGGTCTTCGGCATAAACTGAATATCGACCTGCGGTATCGAGTAACACACCATCTGTAGAGAAAAACCAATCGCAGTTACGTGTACCACTTAAACCTGCCGACACCATTTTCTGATGAGTTTCTTCAAATGGAAATCTAAGACCAGAATTATAAATCGCTGAACTTTTACCCGCTGCTGGGTTACCAATCACCATGTACCAAGGTAATTCATATAGGGCTGCATTACCCTTTTTGTCGCCGAGTTTTGATTTACGGATAAGTTGAATCGAGTCTTTCATTTGCTGATTGATCAGCGCAAGTTCTTCTTTATTCTTTTGTTTGCCGTATTCAGCTTCATTATCTTTGGCAATCGCCTCAGCTAGCTCTTCGCCTTGCTGTTTATGACGATAATGCTGCACTAATTCATAAATACCCCACAGAATTAATCCGAGAATATAAACAGCAACCACAATGTAAAAAGTCTTTTGTGGAATCGAATTATGCATAGCCACAATGGCCACAAAAAATGACAAAGCCACCATCGCTTTAGGATTGGTGACGTACTGCCAAACATAACCGAGGATCGTATAAAATAGTGTGTTCACAATGTTCTCAATTTCGTCTTAATTCTAATTAAACAGTTTCTTGTTCAAGTTCATCTTCTACTGAAAATGCTTGAATAAAAGCAAATGTCGATTCTTGGTCTGTGCTATAAATCATGGCAGTTAACTCTTCTGGCAAGTGCATACCCAACATGAATCCAAAAATTTTTGCCAATTGCTGGGTATTTCCAAGATTCTGTTTTGTATATAAAAAATGATAGGTTTCAATCGCGGTTTCATTAAATTTATACTGTAATTTTTTCACCACTTTCATATCCGTTGCATCATCTAACATCAATAAAAAGGGTTGTTCTTGATCATACTGATCTAAATTATTCAGTGCTTTAAGCTCTAAATTACGCTTCAACTCAGGCTCATGTGCCACCACCTGTAGCACTTTATTTGGAGTTAAACCTCGAACTTGAACGTCTGAAGCAGCCAAACACCAACTCGATGCAAACTCTGCAGCAATGTATTTTTCTTGTAACCACATCTTTTCATCAATCCATTCTTGGTCGATTTCAGAGTCAGCATTGAGAATCAAACTGACTTCAAACTTTTGTTTTGAAATCATCTCTAAAATGCTTAACCATTCTGAATAAGCGACTTGAGTGCCGATAAAATGTGGCTCGATATGAATTTGTTCGGGAATGATCGAAAATCCGTCAGATAGATACTGCTGAATAATTTGAGCATAATCATCATTCCATTGATGAATCAAATTATCAGCAAGCAAAATATGAACATTTATACGATTTAGACGTGAAACTTGCTGTGCAGTGTTCTCCAAATGTTCTGGGTGTTCATCTTGCGTATAGTCTGGGTCCACCCAACCCGGATGCATACGATACTGATATGCCAATTCACTATCATAAAAGAGTGCTGATTGCTTCAGATGCTCAGCGATTAAAAACAGACTTTCAACGTGTTGCTCTAGTTGTTGCTGAATAAGTGACTGGATTCGTTTTTCACGCATGGTGATGGCACTATATTCATCATCTGCTTCTTCATTAGTGAGTTCATCTAAATCTTTGATTCGAAATGAAAGAACAGGCAAACCGTATGCATTAAATAACTTATCATCGAGTTCAGGACTTTTGAATTGTTGAATATCTTGGATAATTTGTTCGTTTTCACCAAAACTATGCCAAGCCGCTGAAGAATAAACATTTAAACGAAATTGCTGTACATCAATAGGCTTTGGTTTTGCTTGTTCAATGGCCTCAAGTTGTTGTTGCTCAGCTTGTTCTTCTGCACGTTTTTCAGCTTCAAGTTTTTTTTCTTTTTGATGTTGAATGCCCTTGTAAAGCAAATAAGGCGACAAAATAATTGCACATAAAGCGACAGGAAGAAGTAAAAAGTATGTGACTAAATCGAAAGCCGTCGGGTCATAGCCTGTATCTCGCCAGTAAAAAATCACGAAAGCAGTACACAAAACAAAAAGCGTACTAAAGGTTCCAATTATTAATTTCAGCATTATTATGCATTCCCCATTAAGGCATAACAGGTTTCTGTATTATCGACCTGTTTATTCGGCTGTAAAAATGCTCCCTGAGCTAAACCAATTCCGCTCAAAGAATTTAAACACACCGGTTTTATTTCTTCTTTTTGTAAAATTAAGCGCACATCCACCATTAATGTTGGACTGCACCAAGTTTGAATCATTTGTTTTAATTTTAGGCTGCGTGCCTGATTCGGTAAAAATGTTAAATAATCTTCATGATTTAAAGGTCCAATCACGATTTCAATTTTTTCGTCAATCTGTTGAATCTTCTCACCACAAAAAGTATTCAGCCCCAATAAGCTTGGCTGAGATCCACCTAAACATGTTCTCTGATCTTCTTCAAATACAAAAGTTTCAGGGATAAATTCTCGAATATCAAATTTCTGCTTAAAGATACAATTCAGCATGGTTTTTAATGCATAAGCTGTATTGTTTTGCCCCTGCATTAAACCTGAGAATTCAGCAAAATAATCATCTAAATCTGGCTGATCATGCTGGCTACGGATATAACCATTTAATGCATGTAAAATATCAAGATAGTGATTATCCTGCTCGATTTCATAACGAATAGGTAAATGATAATTTAAACTGGCATCAACATAATGTGCTGTTAATTTATGATTAAACAGCCCTAAAAACTTTTGTGTTTCGTGTCGCTGATGTCGCCCGCTGAGCTTAATCTTATTGGTATAGCTATAAGGTAATGCACCTTGAATACCCGTTAAACCCACCATTAAATTTGTCAGTTCAACTTTCTCATCGTTGAACTCTAAACTTTCAATTTCAGTGTTCGGGAAGTTCAAATTAAGTGAACTATTAAACTCAAAGTCATTGGCCCAATGGACTTGAGCTGCTCCATAAGGTGCATGTCTTAACAAACGAGTAGCTTGAACAAACTCGTAGGCTTTCGGTTCTTGGAAAAGTCCGTCAATTACAGAGCTTTCTTGCCACCAACGTTCTGCACGCATTGGTATAACTCCTGTTGACTATTTGCATCAAAAACCGAGACATCGACAAAGCTGTTCATATTGACTTTTAAATTAAAGATATGGGCCAGCAATTGACTAAATATATACAGGCTATGCCCTCTAAATATATCCGCATCGATATCGAGCTGTACTTTTAAACCTCTGACAAATAATGGAAACGGTTTACTATCTACAAGTTTCTGTGTGGTAGAAAACTGAATCTTTTTTATGGAGTCGATAATAATTTGGTTTTCTTTCGATTTAGGTAAATTATACAATTCCAAAAGTTCTTTAATATGAGAGACCGTATCGCCTTTCATTAAAGACATATTATTCAAAGATAAATGTGAAATGACCCGCCACTGTTCTTGTTTATTTTGCTCAAAATAATACGGTAACGACGGTCGTTTGAGCATCAGGGCACGACGGGCCAAATTACTATCATTCAGAGTTAATGCATTCTGATCTTTATTATAACTTTCGTAAGGTAACTCACGATTACTACATAGTAGTTCAGTACTAATAAAATCGGACTGAGTGCTATGTGGGTCTAAAGCACGAGATATGATTGAATAGTTTAATTCCTGATGTTTATTCTTCATCTGCTGCGGATTTAAACTATAAAAAAACTGGACTTTATCCTGATGATAATGACTCATTGCAAAAAAAGGCAGTACAGGATAATACACTTCATCTTGGTTACTTTTTTCACGCACCATATTCATTTTTACAATGCTATAGGCTTGAAAATATTCAGGATGGTGTGCATCTGTCACCAATGGATATTCCATTCGCTTATGATTAATCTTTTGCGGCTCTGCTTGTTTATTGAAAAGATTAACAATTGGTGTAGCAAACAATTTAAAATTTGCCGCATTTAATTCTGAATAATTTCGAATCGCCGCTTGATCATTTAAATTGAGTTTAAAGTGCATTTGAACTTCAAATTCACTATGTTCTAAACTTAAAAACTTAATGAAATCTAAATTTAGATTTAAAAAATTGAATTTTTCAGGAACACAAAAATATTCCATCAATAAACGATATGCATGATGCGTATGTTGATCGATAGGTAGAACACTTTGAACTTCTTCAAAGCCCATAATTTCAAATGGATTGGCAATATCAAAAATGTGCTGCCCTACACGAATCGAAAAACTTGTAGTGGATTTAAAAATACTATCCAAAACCTGCAAAGGAAAATTAGAAATAGCGTCTAAAAAGATCGGCAAAGTTTCATTTTTGAGTAAAGCGTGCTTATTCGAAAAAATTTCAAATCCTAAGCTCAATGTGGCATTTTGATTTAAATGCATATGTGCCGATGGATGAGTTTTGAAATTGAGCTGTTTTAATTGAATCGGTAATAATGTGACTTCTTGTACCGTCTGATATTCACATTGAACACCGCGCGTACTTTTGGCTTTTAGACTGGTCGCCTTTGGAATAACGTGTCGATCTGTTAATTGCTTAATTTTATTTATATCTTCGAAGCTTACTACAGAACATGCAGGAAATGGTTTTAAATATTGAGGAAACATCACCTCAAAAATTGAACGGGTAAAAACGTCATAACTATCTGCAAGTTTTTTATCAATCCGTGCAGAAATTAGAGAAAATGCTTGAATTAAACGCTCAATATGCGGGTCATCTATTTGTTCTTGGTTTAAAGACAAACGCTGGGCGATTTTGGGGTATTTACTGGCAAACTCACGGGACTGTTGTCCAAATTCCTGTAGTTGTTTTTCGTAATACGGTAACAGCTCTTCAATCACAGATAACCCACTTCATTAAGCTCTTGGAGAAATAACATATTGTTGTGTTGTTGGTTTTAATAAGGCATCAAAAATAACTGGCTCATATAAAGGATGAATATTTAAATATGCTTGAATACTTAAACATAGTGCCCCCATATTATGACCATCCATGAGCATTTCGACTCGAATCTGCTTTAAACGCGGTTCATGTGCAGCAATCGATTGTTCAATTGACTGACAAATTTTGTCACGATCCGATGGATTTGCTGTCGATAAGCCCACAAAATCGATAATGCCAAACTGCAAAATAGACTTTTTTGCTAATGGAAAGTCATCAATCAGTTCATCTAACTTTGCCACCCGACTATTGAGGAGATCCTCTAAATCGGAAGCAACAGATTCACGAAGTTCTTGCAAAGACAGACCTTGAGTCTGCTGAGCATCTGCTGGTAATAAGCGGTCAAATAAAGTCGTTCTAAAACCATAAGGATAAAGCTGATCGAGATTCATATCTTCTTATAAATATTTAAAAAAATGAAAATAGAGGCTACCCAAGTAAGCCTCTATCTGAATCCATCTATTACGCTGCGTATGAAGCAGTGTTGTTAGATAATGACCACTTCTTAGTAACAGCACCTTTCGCAGTACCGTTAATATCTTGTTGGTTATATGTCCACTCTACTGCAGCATATTTCAAACCAAATGATTCGTGTGGAACACCTTCATCATTTACAGTTGGTGTCACGCTAGAAACCAACACATGTTTCAGTTTGATTTGAAGATATTTAATGCGTTTGTCGCCATTCGCACGGTAAAAATCAATTTGAACTTCATCAAATGTATAACCTGCTGAACATGCTTCCCAAAGTTTAGGGCTTGTCGCATCTAAATCTTTAACAAAAACCATGTCAGAATGTTCTACACGTTCTGCGGTGTGACCACCCACACTTGAAGAAGTCGCAGATTTAGGTTGACGGATGTTATGCGTCCAAGAGTTAACTTCTAACCAACTCTTGTGCTCTGCATCACGAGATTCGCCGTCTACTTTGTACTTACCACGAAATTGAATGTATATATCTTTCATTGTTCTGAATACCTATTTATTTAAAGTTATTATAGTGTTGACCCAAAATTAATTTGAGGACTGAGGTAACTCGGTCACAAGTCGTAATGAAACAGACAACTCATCCAACTGGAAATGTGGTCTTAAGAAAACCACAGATTTGTAGTGACCAGGCAAAGCTGGATTTTCTACAACTTTTACAGAAGCTTCACGCAATGGATACTGAGCTTTAGCTTCTTGAGATGCACCATCATCGAGTAATACATATTGCGATAACCATTCATTTAAGAAGGTCTCAACATTACCCGCTGATGCAAAACTACCCACTTTGTCACGCATCATTGCTTTTAAATAATGTGCAATACGTGAAACTGCCATGATGTATTGGATCTGGCTAGACAATGCAGAGTTGGCATTTGCTGTATCGCTATCATATTTTTTAGGTTTTTGCGTCGATTGCGCACCGAAAAATGCTGCATAATCCGTATTTTTGCAGTGTACCAACGGAATAAAACCAAGGTCACTCAGTTCTTTTTCACGACGGTCAGTAATGGCAATTTCAGTTGGGCATTTAAAGACCACTTCGCCATCATTGGTTTTGAACGTATGGACAGGCAAGCCTTCAACTAAACCACCACCTTCTACACCACGAATCGCAGCACACCAACCATGCATATCAAATGCATTGGTTAAACGCGTACCAAAGGCATACGCCGCGTTCATCCATAAATATTCATTATGATTTTCACCTGAAACTTCTTCAACGAAGTTAAATCCTTCAGTGGCAATGCCTTCTTTTGGATCATATGGCAAACGACCCAATACACGTGGCATTGTCAATGCAACATATCGTGCATCGTCACTTTCACGGAATGAACGCCATTGTACATATTCTGCTGTTTCAAAGATTTTAGATACATCACGCGGACGATCAATATCAGTAAAAGACTCTAGTCCCAACATATTCGGGCTAGCAGCCGAAATAAACGGTGCATGTGCAGCCGCAGCGACATGTGAAATTTGCTCAAGCAAATACATATCAGATGGAGTACGGTCAAACTCAAAGTCACCAATCAATGTTGCATAAGGCGCACCACCGAATGATCCATATTCTTCTTCATAGATTTTTTTGAACAATGTGCTTTGGTCAAAATCGGTCGCACCTTGGAAATCTTTAATCAGCTCTTTTTTCGTCGTATTTAACATACGAATTTTTGTTAAAGAGTTTGAAGGTGTTTCTTGGCAGAAATAATACAAACCACGCCATGTCGATTCAATTTTTTGAAATTCAGCATGGTGCATGATTTTACTTAACTGAGATGAAATCAACGCATCAATTTCAGCAATACGCTTATCAATTGATAAAGTCATATTGTCTGAAACGGTGATGGTACCTGCCATCACTTCTTTAGCAAGTTCACCAATCAAACTTTTTGCACGATCATGTTCTTGATCTGTACGCGCGATACGACTTTGTTCGACAATTGAATCTAAAAGTGAATATTCTTCGGTTGCTTCAACGTTTACAGCAGTTGCAGTATTATAATTACTCATTTTCTGCCTCCACGCTCAACTTACGAATTTGATCAGTGTTATGTAACACTTCATCCAATAAATCTTCTAAGCGTTCATTATTTGAAATTTTATTACGCAAGTCAGACAGACGCTCACGCGCGGCAACTAACTTTTGTAATGGATCAACCTGTTGTACAACTTGCTCTGGAGTGAAATCGGCCATGCTCTTAAATGTAAGATCTACCGACATTTTTCCACCGTCTTCAGTCAAGGTATTCTCAACTTGAAAATTAGCACGTGGCGCTAAAGACTCCATGACTTCATCAATATTATCTAAATCAACATTAATGAATTTCTTGTCTTTTAATTTAGTTTTCTCTACTTCAGATGCCGCAGAGAAATCACCTAACACCCCAACAACGAATGGTAATTCTTTAATTTCTTTACCGTCGCCAACTTCAACATCGTAAGTCAATTGAACACGAGGAGGACGAATTCGTTGAAGTTTTTTCTGTACACTTTCACGTTTTGCCATGAGTGCTTTTCCTTGTTATTTATTTTTTAATGTATCGAAAGGTGAACCACTGGCAGCAGGTTTTTTCGCTGTAGTCTGCGTTTTTGCTGTCGTGGTAGTTTTCTTTTTGCTTGCTGCTGTAGTCGTTTGTTTAGACTTGGTAGACGCTGTATTGGTTCGTTTTTTAGCTGGTGTTGTCTGTTTAGATTTCACATTGCTCGAAGATTCTGTACTTTTTTCACGAACATCTGCTGCAGCAGACGTAGATTTATCAATCGTCGGCTGAATATAACGAATATTATCCGACAACACTTTGGCAGGAGAATAGGTCTGTTCATCTAGAGTACGATTTTCATTACTCCGCATATGATTCAGCGCATTATAAGAAATAGCGATACCTGCTAAAAAAGTGACATCAGTAAGTTCAGGCGACTGATAGTTCTTTTCTCGCAGCAGATTGACCGCTTGCAATGCTTTTAAATTGTAACCATTAGCTTGATATTTTTTGGCAATATCTACAAAAATTTCATTTTTTAAGTTCTCATTTTTCTTATTTTTTTTGTCACATAACTGATTATAAAAACCAATAATCTCTGGATCTGTATCACCTACTGCCAGTGGATAATCCTTTAAACAGGATTTTTTCACAGATGCCGCTTTATCTTTTGCAAAAACGGTTTGTGTTAAACTAGCTGCTAAAATTATAGGTAATAAAACACTAAATTTATTCAAAATTGCCTCTGTATTTCTACGTGCTAAAACTTAATTTATGTGAATATGTGGAGAAATCACCACTTATTTTCCCGTGGGTTTTCTCTTCATTTATCAAAATTAAAAATATGCTGCAGATTTAACAAAAAATAAGCACATAGAGTCAATACAAAAATGTGCCAAATACTCCAAAGTTTGTCGACGATTTGTTTTTTTTTGTTTCATTTTATAAAAAAATCTTTTTCCTTTTTTTATTTAGTCTGTATTATATCGCCTAAAGCAAGACACTAAAAATATATAAGGTGTTGATTTTAAAGTTTTTATTTTTATAGCAAGAAAAAAGAGATCACAGTCAAACTTGTAAAATTTTGTACTGTGGATTCTAAATTTGATGAGTTATTTATGAATAATTTAAAAGTTTTAATTACTAAACTTTCACCTCACGCCCGCATTTCACTCGAAAAGTCAGCCAATACATGTATTTCACAGCAAAATTATGAAATCGAAATTGAACATTTTTTACTCGAATTATTAACCTATAACAATAAAAATGACCTTCAAATACTCTTAGAAAAATACAAAGTTTCTGCAGACGGTTTGGCAGATGACCTCAAAGAAAGTATCGCTCAACTTCCAAAAGGAAATACGCGCACCCCGATTTTTGCCCAATCCATTGTGCGCTTACTTGAACAAGCTTGGTTATTAGCATCTGCTGAACAAAATCCACAAATTCGTAGTGGTCATTTACTTGTTGCACTGCTTACCGCGCCAGATTTATACCAAATCGCAGCAAGAGCTTCTTCTCTATTCGATTTATTACCTATCGATACGATTAAACATAAATTTTTAGATCTTTGCCTAAAAAGCATTGAAAATGAAGATTTAGCAACAGCATCACTTGATGAAAAATCAGCAGTACAAACGAATGCAACTACGCCAGTTAAAACACCAGCTCTAGACCAATACACCATTAATCTTACTGAAAAAGCTAAAAATGGTGGCATTGATCCTGTGATTGGTCGTGAGTTTGAAATCCGCTTAATGCTCGATATTTTGATGCGTCGTCGTCAAAACAATCCGATTTTAACGGGTGAGCCTGGTGTTGGTAAAACGGCCGTTGTTGAAGGTCTGGCATTAAAAATTGCAACCAACCAAGTTCCAGATGCTTTAAAAAATGTCAGCATTCATACTTTAGATATGGGCTTACTACAAGCGGGTGCCAGTGTTAAAGGTGAATTCGAAAATCGCTTAAAACAAGTCATTCATGAAGTTCAAGCCTCTGCACATCCAATCATTTTATTTATTGATGAAGCACACACGTTGATTGGTGCGGGTGGTCAAGCAGGTCAAAATGATGCAGCAAACCTGTTAAAACCGGCGCTTGCACGTGGTGAGTTAAGAACCATTGCTGCAACCACATGGGCTGAATATAAGCAGTATTTTGAAAAAGATGCCGCATTAAGCCGACGCTTCCAAGTAATTCAGGTTGAAGAACCGACTGAAGAAGTCGCAATCGATATGCTGCGTGCCATGATTCCCGTGATGGCAAAACATTTCAATTTACAAATTGACGATGAAGCTATCGTTACTGCAGTCCATGCTTCGCACCGTTATATCACTGGCCGTCAATTGCCTGATAAAGCGATTAGTGTCTTAGATACAGCTTCTGCGCGTGTTGCGTTAACGCAAAATGCACAACCAGTAAAATTGGATCAACTTCATGCTCAATTACATAATTTGAAGCTTGAATTGGCGATTCTTGAAAATGAACATAAGAATATTCCGATTCACCACGAACGCATTGAAAGTGTAAAAACACAAATATCCGCGCTTGAACAAGAAATTCAGTCGACAGAAACGCAGTGGAAAAAAGAACTCGAAATCGTTCAACAGATTAAAACGCTTGAACAAGAGTCCGAGCAAAAACCAGAAAATATTGAAACTTTAAGCAATATTCGTAACCAACTGGCAACGTTACAAGGTCAAACGCCGCTTGTTTTTGAGCGTGTGAATGCACAAATTATTAATGAAATCATTTCAGACTGGACCGGTATCCCTGTTGGTAAAATGGTGAATGATGAAATTCAGCAAATTTTGAAGCTTGAAGCACAGTTAGAACAACGTGTGATGGGTCAAGATTATGCACTGCATCAACTGGCACAAGGTATTAAAACCTCTAAGGCAAAATTGGAAGATCCAAATAAACCTCAAGGTGTTTTCATGCTGGTTGGCCCAAGTGGTGTGGGTAAAACCGAAACTGCACTTGCGTTAGCAAACGAGTTATATGGTGGTGAGTCTCATTTAATCACCATTAACATGTCTGAATATCAAGAAGCACATACCGTGTCGTCCTTAAAAGGTGCTCCTCCAGGCTATGTCGGTTATGGCCAAGGTGGCGTACTGACAGAAGCAGTTCGCCGAAATCCATATAGTGTGGTATTGCTCGATGAGATTGAAAAAGCACACAGCGATGTTCAAGAGCTATTCTACCAAGTATTCGATAAAGGTACTTTGGAAGATGGTGAAGGTCGTGTTATTGACTTTAAAAATACCACTATCCTGCTGACTTCAAATGCTGGCTCTAGTGCCATTATGCAGGCTTGTTTAAATCAGCCAGTAGAAGAATGGCCGTCAGCAGAAGAACTTCTAGATGTATTAAAACCAGCTTTATATAAACAATTTAAGCCGGCATTTTTAGGTCGTATGCGTATTGTGCCGTATTTCCCATTGCACGATGATCTGCTCGTACGCATTATTCAGCATAAATTAGGCAAAATCACCGCGCGTATTGAAAAACAATATGGTACGCAAACACGTTATACCGATGATTTAGTCGAATTATTATTAAGTCGCTGTACTGAGGTCGATAGTGGTGCGCGTAATGTCGATAACATTTTAAATGCGACGGTCTTACCTGCTTTAGCCACTGAATTGTTGATGGCGATGAGTGAACAAAAGATTCCATCAGTCATTGAAATCGATGTCAAAGACGATGAAATTATTTATGTTTTAGATCCTAAAAGTAAACCTGCGAAAAAACGCAGCAGCAAAAAGACCAAAACCTTAGAAGCATAAGTTAGGAACGATGTAGAATATGAGTTTAGAGCTCGACGCTTTATTGCAACCGATTACGGATGATTTACCTTGCGGTAGTGATTTTTCATTTTCAAATGATTTTCATGCAATTAAAAAAGCTAAAACACAAGATGACCCGCTCTTGGATCAAGGCGACTGGATCGCAGAACCAAAACAGGCAGATTGGGGCTTTGTGCACCAAAAATCGTCAGATCTACTTCGCGAACATACAAAAGATATTCGCTTATATGGTTGGTTGCTTGAAGCGTGGACTCACATTCATGGTTTCGAAGGGATTGCCAAAGGGATTGAACTTACACAAAAAAGTTTGCAAGACTTTTGGCTACAACTTCATCCTGAAATTGAAGATGATGACCTTGATCAACGTCTAGGTTTATTACAAGGGATAATTAATCAAATCCCAACATTAATTAAATCAGTTTCAATCGTTCATGGCGCGGTAGCTTATTCCCTATCCGACTATGATCGACTGCTGCATGTTCAAAACCAAAGACGTAAATCTAACCATGAAGATGATGATCAAGAAGAGTCTTTTAATGGTATGGAACAGTTTGAACATGCCTTGTTCAATACGTCAAAATCAATTCAATACCAGTATTACCAACAGTTTTTAGATATTTTAAACCATTGGGAAAACTTAAAAACGACTCTTGATGATTTGATGGGTTTAGATGCGCCAAGCTTTGCTGGCATTGACTCTCAAATCGAAATGATTCACTTGAGCTTAAAAAAAATCTATAAAGCAGATGCTTTTATCAATTCATCGAGCGCTGAACAGGTTCAATCAAATTCTCCAATTGAAAGCCAAACACTTTCCACTGTAACTTCCGTGCAGAATGATATGCAAATAATACAACAACAGCATACACAGCAATTTAAACCTCAAGTGCAAAATCATCTTGAAAACCGTGAACAAGCCATGAAAGTCTTGCAAGATATTGCGGACTATTTCCAAGTGAATGAGCCGCATAGCCCTGTCAGTTATATGCTGCAAAAAACCATTAAATGGTCACAAATGCCACTGCATGAATGGTTAACTCATGTGATTAAGGATGAAAACCCTCTTGAAGCTGTACAAGAAATGTTAGGTGTTCAGCAACAAAGTAATGAATCGAATAGCGACTGGTAAAAACAATGTTTAAAGCAGAAAAAATTTTATGGGGTGAAGGATTATTTTTACGCCCGCAACACTTTCAATTACAAGATGCTTATCATGAACAGCGTTTAAACCATACGGTTCGCGCAACAATACCGTTCGCTTATGGTATTCAAAGTTTAATTTTTGATGAATCGCAACTCAGTACCAACACATTAGCTTTGAATAAAGTCGAAATGATTTGGCAAGATGGTGAGATTTATCAAGCACCTGCACAAGACTTATTACCTGAGCCTGTACTACTTGATTCATTAAATTTACGCGGTGAAATGCAAATTTATTTAGCATTACCGATTGTTCAACCGAATAAACGAAACGTCAATTTTGAAGAAAATACCCAATCGAGTCGCTATCATTCACATTTGACTAAAACTCATGATTTGTTTACAGATGCGACGGCTGCTGAAATCACTTTATTACGCCGCCGTGCAGAGTTTAAAATCTTTGAATTAGGCCAAGAACCACAGCACAATCTTGATGGTTTTCTTTACATGCCTATAGGCCGAATTAAGCGCCAAAGTTCAGGTAATTTTGTTTTAGATTATCAATTTATCCCACCAATATTACATATTAGTTCGTGTGATTCGCTGATTACTGGGCTTAAACGAACGCTCAATATTATCAAAGCTAAAATTAAAACTATTCAATCGAATAATCGTGAAAACGAACAAAAGTTAATTGAATTCCGTTCTGGTGATATCGTTTCATTTTGGTTGGTTAATGCGCTGAATACTGCACATGCGACCTTAAATCATTTATTGCAATATCCACTGATTCATCCTGAACGTTTGTATTTTGAATTATTGCGTCTGACAGGTTCTTTACTCACCTTCTCTACAGCTTATGAAGTAGATCAACTCCCACAGTATCAACATCATAATTTGCAAGAAAGTTTTGCTCAATTAGATGTGATTTTACGTGAGTTGCTCGATACGATTATTTCAAATCGATATATCAGTATTAACTTGAAAGAAACCCGTCAATCCTACTGGGTGGGCAGTCTTGAAAGTGACAAAATTACTCGCGATTCGCGCCTGTATTTAGCTGTTTCAAGTAGTGTGATGCCTACACATGACATTATTTCTTATGTACCACTGCGCTTTAAAGTCGGCAACACTGTCGATGTTGAACAGCGTGTCATGGCAGCATTACCTGCTGTTCCATTGCAACATATGATGCAAGTGCCAACAGCAATTCCAGTTCGTTCAGGTGTGAGTTATTTTGAAATTGAGCCAAATAATGATTTGTATCAGCGTATGCTTGATTCTGAATCGATCTGCGTTTACATACCAGCTGGCTTCCAAGATATCTCGATTGAACTTATTGCAGTGATGAATGGTTAAGGAGCAATCATGAATATTTCAAATAATGCCCCTTCACTTTTTGACGACGGTCAAATTGGATTAGGCTCTTCAAAACCAAGTGCTGAACCGAAAATCAACAGTTCAACCAATTTAGTTGATCTACTGCATGATGGGTTTTACATTGTTTTCTTACTCAAAAATCAATATGTTCCATCCAGCCCTGAAAGTTTCAGGACAAAAATTATGGATCTATTAAACCGATTTGAAAGCCAAGCCCGTAAGCTTCAATTCAGCAATGAAGATATCACGGACGCAAAATATGCCTATTGCGCTTTATTAGATGAAACCATTGTCACCCAACAAGATGCACGCTTTTTTGATTTACAAAACAATTGGATGATGAATCCATTGCAATTAAGTCTTTTTGGTTCACAGCTTGCGGGTTACCGCTTTTTTGAAAATTTAGAGCAAATTCGTTCTAAGAATAAAGATCGTTTAGCAGCACTTGAAGTTTATCATTACTGCATGCTCCTTGGTTTTCATGGTAAATACCGACTTGAATCGATTGAAATGCTCAATTCACTCGTTGCACGTGTCGGTGATGAAATTGATTATATGAAAGGTAAAAAGGCGTTTTCGCCTTTCGCGGCACTGCCGGATCAAATTAAAAATATTATTCACCGTGAATTACCATTTTTTTGGATTATTATCTTTTGGGCATTGTTTGCTGTATTAGCATTTGGTGGACTGAAATATATGTTATCCAGTCAAAATAATCAGGCGTTATCACAATATCAAAATGTCATAACTGCACCATCGGAACAGGCTTATATCACTATTCATTTACCATAAGACTTAGACACCATGGCAAACGAAAAATCGAATAACGTTAGAATTTTACAGTCGACTCAAAAGAATAATTTACCGCCTTTAGCTCATGCTGCGATTGGCTTTCTTGTTGGTGCAGCGGTCATTATTGTTGCTGGCCTGGGATATTTTTATCTAAGTTCTGACGATCAGCCTGCAAATACAGAGATGACTACTTCTGCTCCAACTGAAGATAAAACTGAAACTGAGGCATCCGCTGCGCCCCGTCAAAGTGAAAATGAGCAAGCTTCAGCTGAAAAAGCACCGCAAACCGTTCATGTAACTGAAGAAAAAGATCCGGATAATGGTTTATATTCGAATGATTTAGCTACCGCTTTCAATCATGGAAATACAACAAAAGTGACTCAGCCTGTTCAAGCTGTAGCGAATAACCGTTCGCCTTTTGAAATTACCCAACCGCAGCGCCCTGTTGTAGCTGCTACAACAACCGTTAAACAACATATTCCAACCACATTAGCAAAACCTAAAGCTGCGCCAACAACAGCCAAGGTGACCAAGCCTACAGAGCCATCTACGAAAGCAGTAAAAGAAGATGAGTACTTCGAAGAGCCGATGGGCGGAACGCAAATTTCTGAAACCAAACGTCCGAAAGTGGTTGCTACAACAAACACTGCTAATGCGACTGTGAGCGCTACAGTTTCCCCATGATCATCTTTTTGGTTAGTTGTTTCTTTGTCTTAGCACTGGTGACAGTGCTTTGCTTTTCTTATGAGCTTAGAATTAAAGTTCAAGATTTTTTCTTTCAAATCATTCCACAAAGCAAAAAAAGAATTCAGCACGCCAAAAATTTTGCTTATGAACTGAACTATGCAGCAGCACCACAACAAATTCAATCACACTGGCATTTACAACAATGGTGGATTTTATTTGCAGGCTTTTTACTGTTTGCCAGTATTTTATTATTTGCTTTTACTCGCCCGATAACTGCAAGTAAAGTAGAAGCAGATTATTTACGTAAAGTCGACCCACAAATTTACGCCATGCTCGATGGACAGGTTTTAGATGCGCCTCCTGAAGTTGAAGAATATCTTGTTCAAGAGGCAATCGCAGAAGAAGCAGCAATGATTGAGCAGCCATCTGTTATGGCATCAAGCTTTAACCCAGAAGTTCAAGATATCCATACGCATTCATATTCTACAGATGTGCCTTCAGCAGATCGTAAATGGCATAAAATGAACCCACGTTATAAACAACGTTTATTGATGGTGTTTAAAATTATGCGTGAACAGCATGGCTATGAAATGGTTTTGCTTGAAGGTTATCGAAGTCCAGAGCGTCAAAATAATTTAGCTACCAATAAAAATACCACTCGTGCCCGTGGTTTCCAAAGTTATCATCAGTTTGGCTTAGCAGCCGATGTTGCATTTAAACGCAATGGCAAAGTGGTCATTACTGAACGAGACCCTTGGGCTATGCGTGGTTATCAACTTTATGGTCAAGCCGCTGAGTCTGTTGGTTTAACATGGGGCGGACGCTGGAAATCTATTCAAGATTATGGTCATACAGAATATCGTATGCCAGGCCTGAAAAAAACTGCAGAGATGGCGGCACTACTGACCTCTGAAGGTCAGCTTCAAGCCAATAACATTTCGATTGAGTAATTTCGATGTTGTGCCTTCAAAATATAATTGAAGGCACACCGTATTAATTTAAAAAATTTTGTATTTGCTCTATAACTTCAGTTGTTTTTTCTGCATGTAACCAATGGCCTGCACCTTCTATTTCTACAATTTTCGCATGTGGAAATTGTTGTTCTATCGCATTGATATGTTCTGCTTTTGAAATATAAGGTGACTGTCCACCTTTGAGGTACAATGCAGGCTGTTGCCAAATATTTCCGATATTTTCCCAACCAATAATTTGGTCATACTGTTTATACAACGCATCTACATTAAACAACCATTGTCCTTTACTAAACGATTTGAGTAGAAACTGTATCACCATATCTGTATGAATATACTCACGCATAATTTCAACCGCTTGTTGTCTAGATTGAATTTGCGCATTTTGTACAGCGATCAAAGCTTTAAATATTTCATCATGATGACGTTCTTGATATGCAAAGGGCGCGATATCCAATACAACAAGTTGCTCTACCCGCTCTGAAATTAAAGCCAATTGCATTGCGACCTTGCCACCCATGGAATGGCCAATCACTGAAAACTTATCGATGCCAATCGCATCTAATGTTTCGAGTACATCGTTTGCCATCTCACGATAATTCATTTCTGTACTTTGAGGTGATTTACCATGGTTTCGTAAATCAAGCTGAATGACAGAATATGAATTTTGAAAAGCTCTGGCAAGCATCCCTAAGTTACTGAGGCTTCCAAATAAACCGTGAATAAAGACAAGTGGGTGTGTTTCGCCTTCTAATTTTTGATGATATTCGTAATTTAGGATCATTTTTGAATACTTTGCTATGTTGATATTATGATGCCTAGTTGAATGAATGAAATCAAATGACAGTTAAAAAATTATTAGTCTTACTTAGGCTATTTGTAGGTAGCAAATATTTAATTTGCTTAGGCTATTTTATAAAATGAAATAGCCAACCGCATTCGACCTAAAGGTTCTTTGTCTTTAATTTGCAGATTTAAAGTAATTAAAAGGAATTTTTAAATAACGGATACCATTCCCTTCTGGTTGTGGAAATTTACCTGCATCCATATTGATTTGTATTGCAGGTAAAATCAGTTTTGGCATAGCCAAATTTGCGTCACGCTGAGTTCGCATTGTGACAAAATCTTCTTTTTTCGTACCAACGTGGATATGAATATTCTGCTGTTTTTGCGCATGCACACTGCTTTCGCAGCAGTATTTTGACCGGTTTTCTGGTAAATAGTCATGACATAAAAACACGCGCATTTTCAAGTGCTAACTGATAAATCTTTTGTACAGAGTCGAATAATACTGCCGCACTGCCCTTGGGAAAATCACAATGTGCTGTGCCCAAAATCATGCATAAATAAACTATCAAAGACAAACACAGTATCATCAACAACCACATAGCTCAGACAAGCAGGTGTATGTTCAGGCGTTGAATTGTTATACGCATTTAATGCACCGATTTTAAATGCCTCATGATCTGCAAATAAATAATCAAAAGACTGATGTGAATTAAAATATTTCACATCAAAATTATAAATGGTGCTGAATGTTTCCTGCACAATCTTGATGTTATGGCTCATCGCAATTTTACCACCAAGAACTTGTTTTAAATATTGAGATGCGGTTAAGTGATCTGCGTGCACATGCGTTTCTAAAATCTATTATATACTTAGGCTATTTTATTGAAGTAACCAACTGCCGCCAGTCTAAATATTCATTCTGACATGCCTTTCCTGATTGAAAAATTTAACGCTTCAAGAGTGTTTGATTAATTTTATTTAGAATTAATTTATAAACTTGAAAAATCACGAAATATATCCTCGGAGATTTTTCAATAAAGGCTGTTTATTATGAAGTTAATTGAAATAATAGATAATTTATAGACCAATACTAATATCTCTGAGTGCACCGCTCACCCACGTTAAAGCATCTGAACCCAATTCTATAATATTCGAACCAATTTCAGCTAAGTCAGTCAAATCTAGAGAAGATAGAGGATCAGATGATGTACTATTTTTTTGCTGTTCTTGTTCAGCTTGCTGCTCAATGGCTTGATCAAGATGAGTTTGATCTAATGGAGATGAGTTTGAATGTTGTTGTAATTCATAGTCGTTATTTTGCATAGGTTCATCCTGTTATTTTGTTTTATATGATATTCAGTTGACATTAATTTGGCTCAAACTCTTTAAGCACCTTATCTACAAACCACCACGGTAAACGCTGAATACCTGAATTCATCTTTAAAATTTCAGCCTGTTCAATTTCCGCAATGAAAGAAGCATGCTGTCCATCGGCAGAGTTATCAAATAAATAACTTCGATCCGTTGCTTCTACCGCCTGCATTAACAAATCCATACTTCGATAATAACGTTCGCGAATTTTTTGTTCTGGCACACCATGTCCACCCGTTTTTACGCGGTACTGAACACGTGAAATATTGATAACAGGATCAATAGTGGAAACATAATACAGATAGGTTTTAAAGCCTTTTCTTTTTGCTTCGCGTAGAAATTCTACCTTGGAAATATGGGACATCACCGTTTCAAAGGTAAAACTAATTTTTAGCTCTAAAAACTGCAAACGGATGTAATCAATAATTCTTGCACAAAGATATGAATCAATCTGATCTGGATGAAATTCAATTTTCCACGGATCTAATATCTGTGGTTTTCGTGCTAATAGCGGAATAAATTCTCCATTCGCGGGACGTTTTTTCGTATCGAGAAAGTCAATTAATGCTTCTGATTTTAAAGCGGAATGGTAATCCAACAAATTGAGCCGGTGTGAATGTTTCAGTTGAGCTTCGAGTTCATCCGCATTTAAATATGCCCCAATATGATGGGGCAATAAATATTCTTTAACTGTGCTTTTACCTGAACCATTTGGACCCGCGAACATTCTAATGCGAGGTTGTGGAGGCATGTATTAAACAATTTCCTCTGTTTTCTTTTTACGTTTTAAAATTTTTGGTAGATCATCCACTTGTACGAAGTCGGCTGATACATCTTTTATTTGTACTTCTTGACCATTTTGCAGACGTTGAACCAGTTGTAGACCTTTTACATAAACCACAGTGGATGACGCACTTGCTTGTTCAAAAGCATGGCGAAATGCATTGATAGCAAGGCTCGGGATCATATCGTCCTCATATTGGCTTGCTTTCATTACTGAAGTATAAGCTGTCATGTAAACAACTCCTCAAACATCAAAAATAATGTGTTCAATTATCTTATCATACTTGCAATATTTGTCTATTTATCCATCAGTCATACCGAGAGTGAAATGATAAAATACAAAGTGATTTAATCATTTGATTGTATTCCTCGAACCAAACTGCACATATGAGTCAATGTATGGGGATGCCACATCATGAAAAATTTAAATTTTATCCAAATTCGATTTATAATCTGATTAAGCATTTAATTTTTCACAAAAAAATAGCCACTTATTCAGTGGCTAAAAGAGAACGACATCAACAAGTTGATGTATTAGGACTGACCTATGCAACAGGACCAGGGATGTTTGTTGCATATAAATCGTTCTAACTTGATCATAATAATGTGATGGACTTATCATTTTAAGCATATTTCATATCATTTCCTGACAATTTGCATTTTCAATTTCTAATATTATTAGAAACTACACCTATAGTGAATAATGCTGTAATAATTTTGAAATATTAGACCATTTCGAATTATGAAAAATAGAACAAAATGAAAGAAAGTTAGACGAGAGCCCAAAAGTTTAAGCAGAGAAATTTAAACCTAAATTATTTTGTAGGACTCGAACAAAATGCACTTTCGTTTAAGCCAGATGACTGCATACTCTGTTGCTGTTGTTGTAAATAGTGCTGTGAAGCCACTCGCATTAGATTGGCCATTTCAAGAGCTGAGTTTTGCTGAGAAATTTCTAAAATCTGTCGATATGCATTCAATCTTAAACAAAAAGCTTGAGTTTGCTGCTGACCCGTTGCAGTAGATGTAGGGTCATCTAAAATGGCTTTGGTTGAATTAATTTGCTCAGTATATGTATGTATCTGAGCATTATATTCAGCTTGAGTCAGTTGTGGAGTAACCGCTTCATTCACATTTGCATATGCTACAGAAGCAGTAAACACAGAGAAAATAAGGACATAAAGTTTATACATCAACGGAGAATGCATAAATTAAGCCTCATCACCTTCTTTCCAGACATCTTCATAATCATCAGCATCGATCATAAAACGATAGCCTACATCCAAAGCTAAATATGGTAGCACTTCAGGTACAACATCTTGCAGTTTACGCACAGTCATTGTTTCAAAGTTATCTGCGCCTTCAAGCTCACCACCATAAATATACCAACTGACATTTTCATCACCTTCTGCAGGCTTACGAATACCAACAATTGGATCTTTATTTAAGGTATGAACAGCCACAGCAATTACATCACCGCCCTGCACTTCTACATATGCAGAACCCACTTCTTCACATAAAAGTTTTTGTTCTGCAATCAATTCTGCCAAAGGTGATGAATTTTGCGTATGTTTTGCCATGTTTGTTCTCAGGCCATATAGGTTTCGGGCATTCTACCGTGAATTACACTTATATAGATAAATTTTTTCCGCGGGAAAGCATTCGAGCCTTGTTTTATCAATTCATTTATAGAAAAAGACTCAATGCGGTAGATTCCACCTAAAAGTATAAACAAGAAGAAAGGAAACTTATTCAACACATATACCGCTAAAACACAGTAATAGACGAATAAAAAATAGAATCAGCATGCAAACAGCAAGCTTCTTTACCACCACAGATTTAACTTTTGCCAATACCAGTACAAATTTGGACAAATACCCGATTTTCCAAACTTACATAATTTATGAAAGAAATCGTCAATGCCTTGCACGCTTCATACATTCAAAACACTGACTAGAAAATACACAGGATGGTTAATACGCTTATATATAGGTCTATAAAATATGACGTAACTACGCAATAAATGTTCATCATATCTAAAGCTGCCTACTTATAAGGAAATGCTCCCACAGAATATTCAATTCACTGAGGCAAATAAAATATCTAGCGTGAGCCCTATCATTTATGAAAACATTTTATTGGTTTAGAAATATGCTTTATAAACCATAAAAAATTAACTATCTTTTAATTTTTATATACTTAGCATACAAAGCTACTTTATTCTTTCAAATAACTCGCTTGAAAGCTGAGAGCAATTTAGATTTCTTTATGCACGAAATAAATTAAACCTTAGAAATTTTAATTCGCTGTATAAATACCATCTTTACGGCTACGCATGCTTAGGCTGTTCAACTGACGATCTATAAGGTGGATACACAAGCCATCTCACCTTTAAGATCATTCGCACTGATTATTGCTAAACGTATGCACCACGATAAAGCAAGTTTACACAAAAGATATCAACAGTTTTAGCCAATTGGGTTTAAAATGATGTCCGACAATATAACGATAAAAATGTAATCTTTTAACATTGCCAATTCTTTGCAAAGTTCGCATTATATAGCCCATTCTCGGCACATGCTTTTCACGTCAATTCAAAGAAATTATAAAAAAAATGTGGAATTTTATGCCATAATGAGCAAACTTTGCAGGTATCTTGCAAAGTAAATTTGCAACTTTTTATTGGAGCAGGCTGAATGAGCTCGACCATTTTGGTCATTCATGGACCGAATCTCAACTTACTGGGAAAACGTGAACCCGAAGTTTATGGCTATCTAACACTCGAAGATATCAACCAAAAACTGATTTCACAGGCTCAAAACGCTTCCATTTCTCTCGACACTTTCCAAAGTAATTGGGAAGGCGCTGTCGTCGACCGAATTCATCAAGCGCAACAAGAAGGCGTTCAATTCATCATTATTAATCCAGCAGCCCTAACACATACTTCGGTTGCTGTGCGTGATGCCCTTCTAGGTGTAGCCATTCCGTTTATCGAAGTACATCTATCAAATGTCCACGCTCGCGAAGCATTTAGACATCACTCCTATCTATCTGATAAAGCCGTTGGCGTTATTTGTGGTTTAGGTGCAAAAGGTTATGCCGCAGCACTAGACTTCGCCATCGAAAAAATTCAACCAACTTCTCAATCTTAATTAGGAATACTGTTCATGGATATCCGTAAAATCAAGAAACTCATCGATTTGATGATTGAATCTGACTTACAGGCGATTGAAGTTAAAGAAGGCGATCAATCGATTGCTCTAACTCGTCGCAATCCAGTAGTTGCTGCCGCTGCGCCTGCTATGGCTGCTCCTGCCGCTGCGCCTGCTGCACCTCGTTCACCACGTGGTGCTGTTGAGCCGTCTCCTATGGTTGGTGTGTTCTATGCTGCGCCAAATCCAGGTGAAGCACCATTTGTGAAAGTTGGTCAAACTGTATCTGCTGGTGAAACACTCGGTATCATCGAAGCAATGAAAATCATGAACCCAATTGAAGCAACTCAAAGCGGTGTAATTGAAGAAATTTTGGTTAAAAATGGCGAAGTGATCCAATTCGGTCAACCATTATTCCGCTATCGCGCTTAAGACCACGGGGAATCACAATGTTGCAAAAAGTTTTAATTGCAAACCGTGGTGAGATTGCGCTCCGCATCACCCGCGCTTGCAAAACTTTAGGAATTAAAACCGTAGGGATTTATTCCGATGCCGACAAAGACCTAATGCACTTACGCTTCTGTGACGAAGCTGTGTGCATTGGACCAGGTGCCAGCAGCGAAAGTTATCTCAATATCCCTGCCATTATTACAGCGGCTGAAATCACCGGTGCAGATGCCATCCATCCAGGTTATGGTTTCTTATCTGAAAACGCTGAGTTTGCAGAAATTGTAGAAAACTCAGGTTTTATCTTTATCGGTCCGCGTCCTGAACACATTCGCTTAATGGGGAACAAAGTTTCTGCCATTATTGCGATGAAAAAAGCTGGTGTACCAACTGTTCCGGGTTGTGACCATGCTGTAACGATTCACAATGCATTGGCAGAAGCCAAAGAAATTGGCTTCCCATTGATCGTAAAAGCTGCTTCTGGTGGTGGTGGTCGTGGTATGCGTATCGTTGAACGTGTGGACACACTACTCGAATCTGTACAAGCTGCTCAGCGTGATGCGGAAATGTGGTTTGGTGACGATACCGTTTATATGGAACGTTTCCTTCAAAAGCCACGCCATGTCGAAGTGCAAGTTCTTGCAGATGGTAATGGCCATGCGATTCACCTTTATGATCGTGACTGTTCATTGCAACGTCGCCATCAAAAAGTGCTTGAAGAAGCGCCTGCACCAGGCTTACCTGAAGAAGCACGTGCGCATATTCTTGAAGCATGTGTAAATGCTTGTAAATTGATGCAATACCGTGGTGCTGGTACATTCGAGTTCTTATTTGAAGAAGGTGAATTCTTCTTTATTGAAATGAATACTCGTGTACAAGTAGAACATCCTGTTACTGAGCAAGTAACTGGTGTGGATATTATCGAGCAACAATTACGCATTGCTGCTGGCTTAGGTTTGGATCTTCAACAAGAAGATATTCAACTTAAAGGTCATGCGATTGAATGTCGTATTAATGCAGAAGATCCATCTACATTTATGCCTTCACCGGGCAAAATCGATCATTTCTATGCACCGGGCGGCGCAGGTATCCGACTAGATTCTCATATCTATCAAGGATATAGCATCCCACCATACTATGATTCAATGATTGCAAAACTCATTGCGCATGGTAAAGATCGTGAAACCTCTATTGCGCGCATGAAACAAGCTCTAGAAGAGATTATCTTAACTGGCGTGAAAACCAATATTCCGCTACATAAAGATTTGATTCTTCAAGATAAAAATTTCTGCGAACAAGCAATGGATATTCACTATCTTGAAAAACATCTATTAAAGAAAGTCGAAGGACATGAAGAGAAATAAAACTTCAGCGTCAAAAAAACCACTCAAATGAGTGGTTTTTTATTTTCATAAGAAAGATCTATAGTCATGCTTAAGGCAAAACTCGACGCAATGTCGCAAAACACTGCTGAGCCTGATCATTGGCACAGAAATTAATAACCGATGGACTTTTCCACTTTACAAAGTACTGTGAAATTTCGCCGGTTTGATCTTGAATATTGCCCGAACAATCCATCTGATTATTGTCATATTTCACTTGTAAAATCAGTGCTGGAATTTGCACATTCGGATCTTGCGCAGGTTGATAGTCATATACCCCAGATGACCACTCTTCACCGCTTTTGATCACAACATCATTATTGCTCTTAAAATTATAATATTCAACGCACTTTTTATTGGTCGGAATTTCCATACCCCATAAGCCGACCAATTCAGAACGTGTTGTCACCCTAAAGCTATTCACCGCTTCAACTTGATTTTTAGCCTCTGAATTTTGAGTTGTATTCTTATTATCTGCCGCCATCACCAACGATGAACTCAACATGAGTAAAACTGTAAGATATGCTATTTTCATACATTTAATCAGTCATATAAATCATGCTCTTAAAGTAACACATTTTTTTACAAATCCGCGGTTTATCACATTTTCATAACAATCATTTTTCCTATTTATCCAAAAAATCAATCTCGGTTAACGAAACTACAAATCAGCTAAATGCCAAACAAATCACACTATTTACAATAAAATAATATAAAATCTTTTTTATCGTTTAATATACGAAAAAAACGAATTCTCCCATATTTAACCTAGGCTTACATAAGCTAATGAAACTGCATTCGAATAGTCTTGCTCCGCTTAATGCACGCCACAGCATGGCTTTTGTAATAGTCGCTGCAGTTATTCTTTGCTGCTGCTTAATCGGTATTTTCACCCGCCCATTAAGCTATTTAGCGATTTTTTGGCCTGCGAATGCAGTATTGTTAGCGTTATTCTTAAGGTTTCCCAAACTCAGTAATCTAGGTGGATGGTTAGGTGCATTTACCGGTTATATGCTCGCAGATTTAGTGACGGGCAATTATTTCCAACTCACTTTATTTCTCACTTTTTCAAATTTAACCAACAGCATTGTATCGCTATTTTTTATGCGATATTTTCAGGTGAACTATCAAAACTATAATAAAGGTTTCACCTTTCTGACCATGATTGTCATCATCGCCTGCGGTGGATGCCTTGCAGGTGCTCTCTTTGCTATTTTCACCGTGCCTTATATTCCCAATACGTTTATGTCGACCGATCGATTGTCGATTGATTTTGGTATGTGGTGGATTACCGAAATATTGAATGCGCTGATTATATTACCGCTTATTCTGTCTTTTCCTAAACTGGCCGATCTTAAACTTTATTTCAAAGATCGACGTCATCAAAGCTTTCAGATCAATAAAATATTTCCGGCAATTGCAGTTGTCTTCTGTGTATTTTTAACAGCCGTTTCTGCAGGTCCAGGGGCAATTCTCTACCCTTTAGCGGCTCTAATTTGGGCAGCATTAACCTATCGCTTATTTACCTTATCCCTAATTAATGCCGTGGTAATTTTAGCGACCTATTACAATTTAAATGCGTTCTACTTACACGATTCTTCATTAGCCTATTTATCGACAGCAATTTCAGTTCGTATTGGCCTAGCCATGCTGATTCTCTCGCCTTTGATTCTTTGTATTATTAGCCGAAATCGGCACGAACTATATAAAGAGGTTTTATACCTTGCAAATCATGATAGTTTAACGCATGCGATGAATCGTCGATATTTTTTCGAGCAAGGTGAGCTTTACCTACAAAACCAAATTCAGCTTAACTTTTCCATTATCATGATAGATATTGATCATTTTAAAAAATTGAATGATCAATATGGGCATTATGTCGGTGACCAAGTTTTACAAGAATTTTCGAGCGTTGTGCGTAAGAATTTACGTGAAACAGATTTATTTGCACGTATTGGTGGTGAAGAGTTTAGTGTATTACTCACGAACATTGCAGCAGCTGAAGCTCAAGGTATTGCTGAGCGTATCCGAAAAGTCGTTGAAACTACGCCTATTTTCATTGATGAAAAAAATACGATTTATATTACGGTGAGTATAGGTCTGATTCATCAGTCTTTGCCCAATGCTCCAAGTTTGCAAAGTATGATAAATCAAGCCGATCAGGCCTTATATCAAGCCAAAGAGCTCGGCCGTAATCAGGTGATTTTAGTTCATTGAGATTTATCAAAATACTGAATTGTTTCAAGCTGGCTTTTGGATCGTTTTAGGCAAGCCCACGACCAAAAACATGGCGGGTATAACAGCCAATCCCGCGATCATAAAAATGACGGGTCCCGAAAGCATGTCCCAATATCGACCTGCTAAAATACTGCCACTCGCAACACCTAAGCCCCACATGGTACTGTATAGCGCTTGACCACGCCCTTGTTGACTTGCGGTAAAATTTTGAAAAATGATTCGCATAGCGATTAAATGGAATAATCCAAAACTAAAGGCATGAATCGTTTGCGCAGCAAATTGAGTGATAAACACCGTCGGATATAAGCCTACAATCAACCATCGCATCCCTGTTAGCCCCAAACAAATGAGCGCTAAGTTACGCCAAGAATATCGATTAAAAAAGACATTGGCATAGGCAAACATAATGATTTCCGCAATGACTCCGACAGACCATAAAAAACCGATTTGGCTCGTCGAAAAATCAGCCTGCATAAGGTAATTGCTATAAAAACTATAAAACGGTGCATGCGAAAAGAGCAGAAAAAATTCAATGATAAAAAAACTCGCTACAACTGGTCGTTTTAAGATAGGCCAAAGTGGTTCAAGTTTTTTCTGTGAAGATGGTGCAGTAGCAGGCTCTTTAATCGTAAATGACCAAATAAATACGAGAAATGCAATGCATAACAACATGATAGGCAGCATTGAAACAGGTATTATTTCTAGCAAAGCCCCAATTCCAAATACCCCAACAATGAAGCCAACTGATCCCCATTTTCTGACTTTTCCATAAAGTTCTGCACGCCGCTCAGCTAACCAAAATAAAGTTACTCCTTCAAACTGAGCCAATATAGCATTTTGAAAGAAACTAAAAACCAGCATGAGTAATGCAACAGATTGAAAACTGTTGGGAATTATAAAAATCAGAAACCAAATACAGGCTTCCATCCATGTTGCGATTCGAACTAAAAGCATGCGCTTGCCGGATTTATCTGCAATCCAACCCCAAATAAACGGTGCAAAAAAACGTGTGACAATTGCAATCGAAGATAAAATACCTATTTCTTGATAATTAAAC
This sequence comes from Acinetobacter sp. YH12138, assembly GCF_015218525.1. NCBI lineage: Bacteria > Pseudomonadati > Pseudomonadota > Gammaproteobacteria > Moraxellales > Moraxellaceae > Acinetobacter > Acinetobacter sp. YH12138. The sequence continues at coordinate 1,761,018 of NZ_CP048670.1, forward strand.
CCTTGATCCTCTAGATACAAACTCCAATACGGCATGAATGTACCCACTATTGAATAATAGAAAAAGTAGAATCCACCTAGTTTTGTTTGGATTGGAATTGATTGCATTTGGTTGTATTCACTTGTATTTTCAAACACTTAAAAATTTTAATGGTTGTATAAGATTGCAGTCATTTGGCTATATTTGTAGCTCAACAGTCTACAAATGAGTCTACTAATTGCAAAAAAATATTTTTTTTGATTTTTTGTAGACTGCTTTAAAAACTCATTAATTTTCACTATTTTATCACTGTTTATCGCATAAAAGAAAAACCGCCCGAAGGCGGTTATTTTTGACGATGAAAGTTATAAATCTTTTGGAGTATTTATTTTATTGGCGGGCTAGAGATGGAAATAAACACTCAACAATACGTTGGGTACTCCATAAACCAATTTCTTGATGATGCATATGAGGTGCTAAATACTTTAGAAGTTTGTTAATCTTGTATCCTGTATTCGTACTTCCATCAAATTGTTTCTTAAGCTCAGCCATTTCATGGTTCGCTAAATAACTAAATGAATTGGTCTCTAGGAAGTTTTTTACAAACTCATTATTTACTTGATTTTGTTTCGAATCTACTGATTTACCTGCAATCCAGTCATAAATAAAAGTTTTTTCAACAGCATTAAACACTCCAAACATTTTACCGTCTTCGTTGTGAATCATCTGCCAAAACCTACTCTCTTCAGGTGGTCGATTCAATTTTATCCAGCCCATACGGACAAGTTCAAAAATAAACTCTTCAACACTATCATCTTCAGACAGCCATTCATTCGTCGTTCTATTGTTAAACATGCACTTATTGCTATGCATGTGTTTACCAACGATCGCCTTTTTCTTAAATATTTCTAGCACCATCTTTTCAGTGCTTAAATTTTTAATTATCTGAACTGAACTCATTCCTTTGTTATTTAGGAGATAGCCGATTTTGAGTTTACGAATGAACTCTTCTTTAGATCTGTACCTTGTAGAAAGTTTTTTAATAGCATTGGTTGCAAGCTGCGCATGCCCATTATCAAAATTATCTATCGTGATATGAACATTAAAATAGTGTGCATCAATTCCAAGTTCTTTTAACTCGTAATTGCTTATTAGCAAATGTAAAGGAAGTTGTTCATAGCCTAAATTAAATCCTGCTATCTCTGGTATAAACTCTGAAGGTGCATATGCAAGCGCAAGCTGAATTGCTGCCTGATGGTAATAGGCATCAGATAAATTTAAAGATAGTTGATTCAAACCATGTGCCAGTAGTAGGTTTTCATACATTCTCACGTGATTGGCTTTTTCTGAACCGAGACCAAGTTCCTCTAAATATATCTGAATAAAATCTCTAAATACTGGATCATTCCAATACTGAGTAAAGCTATATAGCCATGAACCATCCACTTTTTTTGTGGGTGCAATCTTGTATAAAAACTCATAAGCTTTACTAACTGATGAAAAATACTCTCTTCCTCCACCTTGCTTTCTTCTATCTAGGTATTCTTTATAATATTCACACTGTGTACGGTTATTATGATGAATCCAATCGATAAGATGATCTATCTCATTTGGCATCTCATCAATGTGTTCGAGAGTTATAATTTCATTCTCTAAAACCTTAAATGCCTTTAATTCTTTGGCAGAATTAGGTATTGAAGCATCTAAGAAGAACTCAACAATTTCGAAATATTTCTGATGATCTTTGGTTATTAAATTTAAGATTCTTTCTTTTACTGCTGTAGGCATTATAATTCTCACGCGGTAAATGATTCTTCTTAACCATAGTTCAGAAAATAAGTAGTATTTGTTAATTTTTTTTAATAAAATTTAACGCAATGTAATATTTTAAAAATTTTAATATATAAAACACACCTTTAGCATAATTTTTAACAAGTTTTTAAAAAAGCAACATTTTTTTGATGTGACTTAATTCACATATTCATATTTAAATATCAATTATGATTCTTTTATAAAATATTCATAGGATAATTTATATGAAATCAATTTTTGACTTTATTTCTAAAAAATCCCTATCAATAACGCTATTTGAAAGTGCGAGTGCTGGATATTTAGCATATAGAATTTCACAGGATAAAAACTCTGGGATACTTCTTGATGGCTCTGTTGTAAGTTATGACTTACTATTCAAGAAGCGTATTTTAAATATAAAACAATCACTTATAAACAAATATACAGCGGAATCCCAAGAGGTCACCACACAAATGATAGTGAATGGTAAAAAACTTTTTAAATCTGATATTTATATTTCTTGCACTGGGCTTTTAAAGCGTGGAGGATCTGAAAACAAATATAAACCAGTAGGTACTTTTTTCTATTGCATCTTCTTTAAAAAAAACTACTATAACTTCAAAATTAAAACTAAAGGAAAACCTAATACAAAATTAAATACTCTATATAAAGCTATTCTAAAATCACTCTCAAAAATATTAAAAAAATATTATTGTTAGCTTCATGTAATTAAAAATTATTTATTTATCCATATAAAACAGCACCGAATACATAATCTTTAAACACAATGAAACCTAATACAGATTATGTAACATCTTAAATATTTAAATTTATAATATTCATGTTACTAATAAATCATCTACTGTAATTGAGTAGATTATCTAATTAATCTTTGAAGGAACAGTATTATGTCTATTTATAACCAAGATCAAGAGAACAACAACACTCAAAAACCGCTGCATCAACAAAATCAGCAGTCTGATCAACAGCGTCAGCAAAATGGTCAGCAACAACAACAGCAACCCCAACACCAACAAAACCAACAGTCTGATCAACAGCGTCAGCAGAATGGTCAGCAACAACAGCAGCAACCCCAACATCAACAAAACCAGCAGTCTGATCAACAACGTCAGCAAAATGGTCAGCAGCAGCAGCAGCAACCCCAACGCCAACAAAATCAGCAATCTGATCAACAGCGTCAGCAGAATGATCAGCAGCGCCAGCAGAATGGTCAGCAACAGCAGCAGCAACCCCAACGCCAACAAAATCAGCAGTCTGATCAACAGCGTCAGCAGAATGATCAGCAAGACAAATAGTCAAAGTAACAACAGTAATTTGTATTTGCAGAAGTAGCCCAGGGATCACTACTTTTGCAATTTATTAAATAATTTATCGGAGTTATTACTATGAACGACCATCAAAATGAACATCCAATACATCATGACTGGCGTACGGATTACTCCAATAGACCGTACTATGGCGATCTTCAACGAGAAGTACCCGATATTGACTATGACCGTGATCTAAGGTCAGCTTATGAGCTTGGTGAGCGCGAACGTCATTTATACGGTGAAAATGCGCGTTTCGAGGATTCTGAGCCGGATTTACAAACCAAATGGGAAGAGTTTAAAGCAGATTCTCGTTTGAAATGGGAACATGCTAAGCATGCGATTAAGGATGCTTGGGATAAAATTTAACCCTGTATGTATGTAAAACTAGAATTAATAAATTGTATCAAATATGGACTTCATAAAAATAATTCTGCATGACACCTCTTTTAACTTTGCATTGGAAATTATTTTCCGATGCATCATTATGTTTATCTTAATTATTATTTTTTTAAGATTTTCAGGTAAAAGAGGTGTTAGGCAACTTTCAGTATTTGAGTTAGCTATTATTTTAAGTTTGGGATCTGCAGCAGGCGACCCCATGTTTAATGATGATATCCCCATCATTCAAGCACTCATTGTATTTGCAGTCATTATTCTTCTCTATAGATTAACTACATACCTCATCATGAAATCAGATTCATTTGAAACCATGTTAGAAGGTAGGCCAATGTATATCGTCAAAGATGGCTTATTGATTGTTGAAGATATCAAACAGGAAAAGTATTCATATGACGAATTTTTTGCTGAGCTAAGGCAAAACAAAATAGAACACTTAGGGCAAGTCAAATCAGCCTTACTTGAAACAGATGGGTGTCTAAGTGTAATCCCTTATGCCAAGGATAATATTAAATGGGGACTACCAATTTTTCCTGATCACTACCAAAAAGCACAGCGTTTTGATTCCAAAAAATACTATTCGTGCATGCTGTGTGGTCAAACACAATTTATTAGTTCTCTAAATGCTCAGTGCCCCCGCTGCAAATGTGACCGCTGGGCTGAATCTGCTTTTTATTGTGAAAGTAGCTCCAATCAACCATCAGATTGAACATAAAATAGACAATTTTTTACTCTAATTTTGCCAAGCATCTTTATTGTCTATATTAGCTTTATGCAATAGCAAAACCTTATCTAGCACATGTACTAAATAACATCAGACAAAGGGATGTAGCTCATGAAAAAATCAAATAATCCTAAAATTGATCAGTTTGAAAAAGAGGCATATGTAGACCCTAATGGTAAAACACTGACCTCATCTTTGGGTGTACCTGTAGCTGACAATCAAAATAGCTTAAAAATAAATCAGACTGGTCCTACTCTGTTAGAAGATTTTCTCTTACGAGATAAGTTAATTCATTTTGACCGTGAACGTATCCCTGAGCGTGTAGTGCATGCTCGTGGTGTTGGAGCGCATGGTTATTTTGAAGCTTATGAAGGCAACGAAAAATGGACTAAGGCTAAATTTTTGACTAATACTCAAAATCCAACACCAATCTTTGTCAGAATTTCTACAGTACAAGGCGGACGCGGCTCAGCTGATGTAGTCCGTGATGTACGCGGATTTTCCATCAAATTTTATACCGAAGATGGAAACTACGATTTAGTCGGTAATAACATTCCTGTATTTTTTATTCAGGACGCAATCAAGTTCCCTGACTTTGTCCACGCTGTAAAGGATAAGGTTGCTTCTATACCGGCCTAATTTAACTATGAATAAAAAAACCGCCTTTCTGGGCGGTTTTTTTATCTATTGGTTCTTGGTTCTAACTAGATTTAAAAAATGTAGATGACGTTCGTATTGATCAATAACATCTTGCAAAATATCTTCTTGCGTCCATTCGATGATGTCATAATTTTGACCACCTTCCCTCAAAAACACTTCAGCTTGATAATCTTGCGTAATTTCTGCTGAATCAGTCATAAAACTTGGTGTATTTTTTTCTTGAACAACCACTTGGTAGATAAAGTTAATCTCATCTTGATGGTTTACACGTAGCTGCAAGCCATCATCTATCGTGTTTACTGTCACATCTAAATGACGACGCTTAAACTCTTTCTGTAGATTTGAAAATGCCTGGCTTACCGTTTTTCAATATAATCTTCAACTTCTTCACGTGTATGCGGATAATGCATAATCAATCCTAAACGTTGCTGCCAACTTCTTGGATTATGAATTGCTCTAGGTGTAATACGCGCATCCTGTAATGCTTGCATCTTGGTTGCATCTAAATGTAGAGCCTTGACTAAGCCCCAGCAAATTAAAAGCATTACGAAGGTGAATGGTAATGCACTCAACATTGTTGCAGATTGCAAAGCTCCTAAACCTCCAGCGAACAACAAAACAATCGCAAGCACTGCCATTATTGTTGTCCAAAACAATCGTTGCCAGGTCGGAGAATTTTCCGATTTTGCTGTTAAATAGTCTGTAACAAGTGCACCAGAGTCAGCTGAAGTCACAAAAAATAGCATAACCAGTATAGTCGCCACAAAACTCATCAAGCCTGAGAATGGCAAGGTCCCTAAATATTCAAATAATGCAACGGATGAATCTCGTTGCACTGCAGAAATCAGCGAGGTGTTCGCTTCGTTTAAAATACTATAGAGTGCAGCATTCCCCATGACTCCCATCCAGATCAGCGTAAAGCCTGTTGGAATAAGTAAAACACCTACAATAAACTCACGAATAGTACGTCCTTCAGACACACGCGCAATAAACATACCTACAAATGGTGACCATGAAATCCACCATGCCCAGTACATAATTGTCCAACCACCGATCCAACCATCAGACTGGTAGGCATATAAATTAAAGGTCATATTGAACAAATTTGAAATGTATTGCCCCGTGTTTTGGATAGTCGTTTGCAATATAAAAATGCTTGAACTAGCAAAAAATACAAATAATAAGAGGGTTAATGCTAAGCCTAAATTGATCTCTGATAATCGTTTAATACCCTTGTCTAAGCCCATAAATACGGACAAAGAGGCCATAGCTGTAACAATGACGATTAGAATTAGTTGCGTCGTCGTTGAATATTCAATCCCGAATAGATAATTCAGGCCGGAGTTAATTTGTGTCACACCAAAACCTAAAGTCGTTGCGACACCAAATACAGTACCGATCGTTGCAAAGGTATCTACACCATCACCAATTGGACCATAGATTTTTTTTCCTATGAGAGGATATAACGCAGAGCGAATTTTTAGAGGTAGATTGTGTCTATAAGCAAAGTAAGCTAACGCCAAGCCAACAATTGTGTAGATTGCCCAAGCATGAAGTCCCCAATGGAAGAATGTTACACGCATAGCTTGCTGAGCTGATTGGATAGTTTCTGGTTCACCGGTTGGAGGTGATACATAGTGCATCACTGGCTCCGCGACACCGAAGAACATTAAGCCAATACCCATACCAGCAGTAAATAGCATAGCGAACCAGGAGCTATTACTATATTTTGGCTGACTATGATCTAAACCAAGTTTAATTTTACCCATATTTGAACAGGCAATATAAATAAGCACTATTAGAAAAATGGCTACAGATAGCACATAGAACCAACTAAATGAGTTTGTAACCCATTGATTCAGTTGTTTAGTTATTAAATCAAAAGCATTGGGAGCTAAAAATACAATGGCAATAAAAATGCCGATAATAACAACTGTGCTAATAAACACATTTGGATTCACATTGGAATACCATGACGGTTTCAATGAAGACATACCTTCCCTATTCCGTTTTATTTGTAAGACAGATCTAAATTGATCAAAGAGATATCCGCTACTTGCGAAAGAAACAGGCTTGTATTGAAAAGTGCTGGCATTTTCATTTTCGTTTGAAAATTTAAAGCTGACTCGTTCAAAGCCGTTGTTTAGAGTTTGAGCATGTTATCATATTTTTAGATATATAATCCAATATTAAGTAGTAAAGCAAATTAAGAAAACGATCCATAATCATAGTTTTCAATTTTTTTCTTATTTGACGCCCTGTTTATTCTCTACGGAATTGATTTGCTAATGTAGGAAATACTCATCGCTTTGCTGAGATTAAACATTTATTCTTTTCTAGAGTTTATATGATTACGTAAAAATTTTGTTGATCTTATAAAATGAGTATTAAACACACTTAATAAATTTTAAAGCTGAAACAATGATTAAAGATCAAATACTTAATACATAAAAAAACAAAATGAGCTGAAAAGCAATTTATAGTAATTAATTCACTTTCAAATTAAAGCAGGCTTATAACATGAATTCAAAAACCCGTAAGCTCCTTTTAGCTGGTGGTGCAGTACTTATTGCAGGCTCATTGCTCTCAACGGCAAATGCAAATACTACGGAAGTTCAAGCGGTACCAAAAGTAGATTTAAATAAATATCTTGGTACTTGGCATGAGATTGCACGTAAGCCACTTTATTTCCAAAATAAATGTGATTATAACGTCACAGCTAAATATTCTTTAAATGAAAATGGTAACGTCAAAGTTGATAACAGTTGTTATAGCGCAGATGGTAAACTCAACCAATCAATAGGTGAAGCATATGTTCAGAACGCGCCAGCAAACTCGAAACTTAAAGTGAGCTTTTTACCAAAAGCAATTCGTTGGTTGCCAGTAGGCCGTGGCGATTATTGGGTTCTAAAAATTGATGATGACTATCAAACTGCACTAGTTGGGTCACCAAATAAAAAATACCTTTGGGTACTCAGCAGAACTGCTAACCCTGACCAGGCCACAGTTGATGAATACTTAGATTATGCAAAATCCATCGGTTTTGATTTATCAGATCTAATTAAGACTAAACATAAATAAGCTTTAAAAGCCCTCTTATTGAGGGCTTTTTAATTTAATGATCCATTATTTGTATTAAATTTAAAAATAAGTGCTTAGAACAATATATGCTTTCTGCGCTAGGCAAAGGCTCTTTTCCTAAACTGATTACAAATAAATTTATCTTTCTAATAATTGACCAATTTCTAAATTTGAATATCCACGATCTTTGAAAATTAAAACAATTGCTTGCTTATACACATCAGAATCAGAAGATTTATATTTATTAATAAGTTGCAGCTCTGAATTAAGCTGGAGATCATTTTTTATAGTCAATACTTCCGTAGAGACTTTGTTAAAAATCTTTAAGTTAAACATACAGGCACTCGTTATCCGCGTTATAGCGGCCCGACTACAACAAATACCTGCCTTAGCATAGCTAGACACCCTTGGCCGAAAGGATTACAAATTAAGATAATATTTGCAAGTTTTCGTATTTCCAAGAGATAAAAAGTATCCAAAAAAACTATAAAAAGGTCGTAAAACGCCCAAATCAAAACTTATTTCTAAATAATACAATGTAATTTATCTGGCCAAGAACGTAAGAACATAAGACCCTTTGTATCCCTTCTATTTCAATCCCTGATATCAGCGTCTATTTACGATAGGCTGAATGCTCACTCACATTGAAATAGGAAAATATTCTAATGACTACTATTAATGTTGAAAATATTAAGAGCCATGCAGATGTAATTGCTTCATGTGGGACTAAAGTTGGTGAAGTAGACCACTTGCAAGGTTCAGATCAAATTAAACTGACTAAACATGGTGACGGCCATCACCACTTAATTCCAGTTTCATGGGTTGGTGAAATTACAGACAATAAAATTGTACTGACTAAAGACTCTCAAGAAGTTAAAGATACTTGGGTTGAAGCTTAAAACCTCTATTCTATAAAAAAACCCTCTTAGTGAGGGTTTTTTTATATCTGGTGAAATCATTCGAGTAAGTTAGTCTTTATCTAATGTGTGAGGTGTTGTCGTCTCTTCATTTTCATTACTGTCTTTTTGCTGGCAACCTACCAGCCCAATTACTAGTACTACGCTTATAATTGCTAACGCTTTCATACTTAGGCCTATATATTTGCTAAACCTCTACACTAACAAAGTATGACGGTTACTGTGTAAATTTATGAAATATCATTTATGAGATAAATAATAAGAAAGTCTTTAAATAAAGTTTTTCATATATTAATGATTGTCTAGATTATGAAGTTATCCCTACATTCAAATAATTATCTTTCACCCAGGCCAATAATTCTTGTGCTGCTGCAAGACGTATGGCGTCTTCTTCCTCGGCCTGATCAATTAGATCTGAAGGAGGGAATGGTCTAAAGTATTCCAAGTTTAGCTCCTATTATTGAGCGTGACTTAATCCTGCTCTAGCTTCGACGATGATTTTTTGAATTTCTTCCCGTCGTTGTTTCTTCTTTTCATGGTAAATCCACACAGAAGAAATCAACACACTTATAATTAGTCCGCCAATCAGTACTTGTAGTCTTGTAAAGATCATTTTTATTGCTCTTATCATGAAGTTTTCATTTTAATTAAGCATTTAAATATTAAAACTTAATGGCAATTAATGACAAAAACCCGTCAATTATTGACGGGTCAAGACATGACATGTCATTACATGTTTAGTAAATATTTTTTAGAGAATTTGGATATTGCTGGCTTGCTTGCCTTTCTTACCATTCGTAATTTCAAACATTACACGCTGACCTTCCTCTAGTACTTTATAGCCATCGATTCGTACTTCACTATAGTGTGCAAATAATTCTTCACCAGTATCGGAAGCAATAAATCCAAAACCTTTTGTACCGTTGAACCACTTCACTGTACCGTTTGTTAAATTAGACATTCATATTTCCTTTAAGTAATTATAAGTTTAGAAATTGCTGTAAATATTGATTAATTAACAAGCATATTCAATATAACCAATAATCCTTAAATATGAGGATACAACTGTTAGATCTATGTGAATCAAGTTCTTGTTTTATTTTGCAATTACACACAAAAGTGATAAATATCCCTCATATTAAGGTAATAATCAGATATAGATTGTAATATTCGATCATTCACACTTTCCATAAATTGAATGAAAAAAGCCCCACATATACATGTGGGGCTTCACCCAATTCATTTGCGCTGATATGAGCCAGTAAATTATAAAGCACTTTAATCAAAATATGTATTCAAAATATATCTTTAAAGCTAATTAATATAAACTATCGATTCAACTGCGTGTATGCCCATTTTAAAAATTTATCTTTATCATGAAAGTTTGGTACATTGATTAAGTGAATAAAACTCACTGCTCCAAATTTACCCGCAATCTTTTTAGGATCAACAATTTCAAAATCATTGTCATTACCTAAATTAAGTTCTTTGAAAAACTCCAGAACCTTGTTATGCAAACCTTGCTGTGAATGTTCAGTTCGCTCTATCAGAAAATCATAAATCTGGCTTAAAACATGTAATTCAAAATTTTTATTCATGACTTTCTTCTCATAATTGTTAAGGTTGGAATCCCAAACTAACGGTTATTATGAGAAAATTAAAGTAATCTAGCATCCTGAAACAATATGCTTTGAAATATCTAATTTAAGATAACTCATGTTTTTTTTAAGCTTTTAGTCAGGCCTTTGCCCGCCCCATATTGATATCTGCAAGTTCAAATCTGTGAAATCGATACCCCAATTCTTCAGCATGGTCATAACGATCCATACTCCAAGCCTTTGTTGCTAGTTTACCCTTGCGACCTCCAGACCATGGACCAGTTGCTATTTCAATTAGCATGCGATGTTCGATGAGGTGTAAATCAAAACGCCAATGTTTGGTACTTTTGAAATGAAAGTACTCCTCATACTTCATTTCCATCCGGTCTAATATTTCTTTTAACCTCTCGAATGCTTCTAAGTATTTTTCACTGGCTTTAGGTAAAGGCCTGGTGCGTGGTTTCTTTTTGGGACGTATCTTTTTGGTTAGCGCTTTATATACATCAGGCTCCATATTTCACCCAATAAAAAACCTCCCGGAGGAGGTTAATTTAATTGCATGTAAAAATTAAAATAACTTAAATATTTTTCCAGTTTTATCACTGTAGAAATGCATATCAAAGCTAGGCTTAATTATTTCATCATCTATATTTAGATAACGGACGCAATCCCCAAAACTATTTGGCTCATCAGATGACTTTTCGCACATAGCTTCTAGTGTATAGACAGCGCCATGTTGATCAACCACATCTAACATTACTTTGTTTAGTAAAGTATCCATGTATTAGCCATCAATCCCAACGATTTCACTCGCTTGGAAACCACGTTGACCTTTTGATACGCTAAATTGTACACGCTGACCTTCAGCAAGTGATTTGAAACCACCTGAAATGATTTGAGAAAAATGAGCAAAGACCTCTTCGCCATTATCAGCCGCGATGAAACCGAAGCCTTTAGTATCGTTAAACCACTTAACAGTGCCTGTAGTTAAATTTGACATAATAATTTCCTTTAATAATATTTAATTTAGAGTTCTTCAAAAATTAAGAAAATAAATAGTTAATCTATAAATAATTTAATTAAAAAATTTAGCTCTAAACTGTTTAGGTTTGAGAGTGAATGTTTAAAAATACAATTTATATAGTTTATTTAGTTCAGTATAAAAAGATTTACCATCAATATTTAAAGTTAACTTTTGTCCTGATTCCAAGACAACTTGTTTAGCAACTTCAACTAAGGTTTTACCATTCAAATTGCTTTGAATTTTTTTTAACGGAATAATATTCACACGAATTTCATCGCCGTTAGTTGCTGAAGCAGTAGTCCAGCCGTTAGATATGTTCATTTATTGACTCATATAATGAGCTTTTGTAAACAGAATAGTATTAAAAATAAAACCAACTTTAATTTTGGAGATTGTTCACTTAAGAAAAATTTAAACTTATGATATTTACAGTAGCTGTGAAATTTAAGAAAAGATATAAAAATTAAATCATTATCTTAAAAATATGATTTAAGGAAAACCCACGGATAGCTGCAGGCTTCCCTTGATCGGCATGATGCGAATTCATGCTATGCGTTAACTGTTTGAATTTGACGCTTGAACATCAGAATGGAGGGAATACGCAATTCCGTTAACAACTCAAACACTACCGTTCCGCTTACGGATTCGATCAAACACACTATATCAAATATTTTAATATATACCTAATGTTATTTCAATTTTATTTATATTTCATAACTTATAAATTAACTTTTTTGTTAGCTAGGCATATTCGGGGCATTAGGATTACAACACTTCATACTAATTTCTAAGTCTAGGTTCGCCTGTGCTTTGTCTGTCACATAGTCACCAAAAAAATCCCGCTACTTCCTAGCGGGATTTTCTGAAACTTTAAATTATTTTGAGCCGTTATTTCTTTACTTTTAAACAACTCTGACAAAAAAATTAAATTTCCATCAAAGCACTTTCGTGTAACCATCTCACCATGAATACCAACCAAGCATTTTATAAGTTGTAACATTTTAAGGGTCCCTGATATATTAAATTAATTATTTAAATTTAAGAGCTTAAATATTATTTAACCAGTCGTTCCATTTCACTTAACCTTATTTCCGTGTTCTGTCTATGAACCACAAAACAGACAACGATTAAACTACATAGAAATATTGTAATAAGTATTTTGAAGCTTTTACGCATATGGAGAAACCTCAAAAATTTTTTACGGCCAAACTATCGTGTATATTAACTGCGTTTAGCACCCCAACACAGTTGCCTTACATAACTGTGATATTGCTAGCTTGTCGGCCTTTTTTCCTTGAGTAATTTCAAATTGTACACGCTGGCCTTCTTTCAGTACTTTATATCCACTCATATTTATTTTACTGTAGTGTGCAAATAAATCTTCACCACTATCAGATTGTATAAATCCAAATCCCTTACCTTCATTGAACCATTTCACTATACCGCTGGTATTGTTAGTCATTTTTTATTCCTAATGTTTGAGTTTGTTATTTCATACTCTTTAGTAATACTTAGTAAGTTATTTAGTTAGTTTAGTTGCTCATAAGCCCATTTTAAGAACTTATCCTTTTCTCGAAATAAGGGTACTAATCTAAGATTGATTTTAGATATACTCCCAAATTTTCCATAAAGGATATTTGGCTCCGTTTGTATGACGTCCGATTGATCTCCTTGAGAAAGTTCTTTGAAAAACTCCATAGCTTGGTTATAGGGTGTTAATTTTTCGAATCCTTCCCGTTCGACTATAAAATCATAGATCTGCCTTAAAACATGATGATCATATAGATTGGGCATTTTGATTGCTCGATTTAGAATTGTTGTTCTATAAATCTAACTAAATTGTATAAATTTAAAAAGTGCGAAATAGAAAAAAAATAAAAAATTAATGTAAATTAAAGATATTAATTTTATCCATTTTAAATATCTAGCTAAACCATTGTTAAGTTTAATTAAAATACACAACCTAAAAGTCTTAAAAGTTATTTTTTTACAATTTAAAAAATTAAAGTTTTTATATCGTTAAAGGCTTTGTTGCACAAACCTACCGGTAAGGTCTTATTCCACAATATAATTCCTAGATGAACAAACCTACGTCCAAAATCTTTCGTACGTGGCGCTTCTTCTTTCATAAAATCTTGCATAGAAAAACCTTGCTATCGTTTTGGCTTTACCCATACACAAATGAATTAAAACCATTAGCTCTATTTTAAATTTATTCAAAAATTTATATCAATATTTTTGATAAAAAATTTAATTATGTAGTTTTACTTACTAAGCTTTTTATTTAAAGCCAAAGATGTTGGTAACCAACTTAGATCATTTTGGATTAATAAAATAGAAATACACAACTAAGCATACTAGCGAAATCGTTGAAATTAAAAGATAAGTGCCCGTTGTATTAAAGCTTTTTAGAAATTTAAATAAGTCCATCATTTCTTCCCCCTATGAAAAAACAGATAAATTATACTAAATAATATCTGGGGGATTAAATAGCTGTTAGTCGAATAGCGAAGACGACACGATCAAGTGGTCATTAAAAATACATATCTCCTTTAAATCTAGATTTATATATAAATTTGAGTCTGTCAAATACAAAAAAACAGCTCCCAACTCAATGAGAACTGTATTTTTAATACTACAAATTGATCGAAATTAAACGGCAAGTACTTTCACAATAATGGTTTGCATGTCTTCATTTTCTTCCGCCAAATAAACTCGCTTTAACTCTTTGCTTTTCACTTTGAATTGATGATTTTGATACTGAATTACAGCCGGAATTTGATCAAAATACAGGCTATCTGCGTCTAATTCTTCTTGAAAAAGTGGCGTGCCCAATTGATAGTCTAGGCTTTTTAATACTACATATTTAACAGTCGTTTTCATTGAAATAAACCTACTTTTGTTACGCTCTTTATTTTAAGTTTTAACATCGTTTTCCTTCCGAAGAAACCTTTATTTCATATTTTCGTACAGCTTCTAAACAATCACGCTATTTTCGTGAATTCCACAACACACACAGTACCAACTTAGACTTTTAGTGAAATTACAGGCGAGCGAAATCAATGCTAAAATTTTAAGAATACTAATGATCATTCACCATTCTACTTTGGGGTAAGCACATGCTTAAACAGTGTTGCGATGCTTTAGAACAAAAATCCATGACTATCGCGTTTATCGAGAGTGCAAGCTCTGGTTATTTATGTAGTCAATTTTCAATTTATAAGAATAGTGGTGCAGATATCTTATTAGGTGGACTAGTGAGCTATGATCCATCAATCAAGCGTGAAATTTTAAAAGTAGATCCTCTACTAATAGAAAAATTTACGGCCGAATCCGCAGAAGTGACTCAAGCGATGGCTGAGCAAGGACAACAACTATTTTTACATGCGGACTTTGTGGTGGCCTGCACTGGATTACTCAAACCTGGTGGCAGTGCAACCGTAGAAAAACCCGAAGGTACATTTTATATTTCAATCTTACATGACGGTCGTATCTATAATTATCACTATTTTATTTTAGGTACGGCTTTAGAACGCCTAGATCAGTTAACTGAAAATGTTGCTCACAGTGTATTAGACATCTTAAATGCAGAATAAAACATACATAATCTTCATATTTAAATATCATTTTGCATCGCATACTGTATTAAGGAATTTACTTATCAGGACAAGAAAATGCAGCTACGTCATTTCAATGCATTCGCAATTAGCACCCTACTGTCCTGCTCTGCTTTCGCGACGGTAGGCGGCCCTCAAACCATTGAGGTTTTAGGTTTTGATAAAAAAGATCAAAAAATCTATTTAATGCGTCATTTTGAAGATGGTCGTGGTCGTTTACCACAATTATATTATTATCAATTAAATAGCCAAAAGCCGACGCAATTAATTACAGTGAAGTCTTTGTATATTAATCCAAAGACAAAACGGATTGATTACGATCAAGACAGCACCCAGTTTGATAAAGAAATCGCGAAAATAAAAAAACGTTTAGTCAAGTTAACACCTGTAAATAACAATAATGCTCGAATACAGGTATTAACAACCATGAATGGCACTGCAAAATCATGGTATGACCCCACTGAAACCATTGATAAATGGACCTATCAATATCGTGTTAAAAATTCGCAGTATAAAAGCGCTGTACAAAAGGCTGAGACCTATAAAGAAGGTTTAAAAATCTCTAAAACTTATCGTGTAGTGCAAAAGCCTTTTTATTTAGTAACTGTTAAATATCTAGGGATTCCATTTGAAACAGGATATAGCGTTGAAGATCCAGTTTTACTATCCAAATAGATTGTTAAATTAAATAACAAATAATAAAAAAGCCTCTTTTGAGGCTTTTTTATTACACTTAAAATTATGCTGCAGAACGCTCTGCAATTGGCACAACTTTACGTAATTCCGGACCTGTATAGTCCGCACTTGGGCGAATAATACGATTGTCCGCACGTTGTTCCATCACGTGTGCTGCCCAACCCGTTACACGGCTCATCACGAAAATTGGCGTAAACAGTTTAGTTGCAATATCCATGAAATGATATGCAGATGCATGGAAGAAATCAGCATTACAGAATAATTTCTTCTCACGCCACATCACTTCTTCACAGCGCACTGATACAGGATAAAGTACAGTATCACCGACATCTTTTGCTAGGCGTTCAGACCATTTCTTGATAATGCCATTACGTGGATCGTTATCTTTGTAAATCGCATGACCAAAGCCCATGATCTTTTCTTTACGCTCAAGTTTGCCCAACATTTCACGCTCAGCTTCTTCTGGAGACGTCCAGTTTTCAATCATTTCCATTGCAGCTTCGTTTGCACCGCCATGTAATGGACCACGAAGTGAACCAATTGCACCTGTAATACAAGAATGCATATCAGACAATGTTGATGCACATACACGCGCTGTGAATGTAGAGGCATTAAATTCATGCTCTGCATATAGAATCAGTGACACGTTCATCACTTGCTCATGCAATTCATTTGGTTTTTCACCACGCAGTAAATGTAGGAATTGTGCGCCGATTGAATCATCATCAGTGTTTTCTTCTACACGTACGCCATCATGGCTGAAACGGTACCAATAGCAGATGATTGCCGGTAGTGTTGCCAAAATACGGTCTGCAACATCTTGTTGCTCTTCAAACGATTTTTCAGTTTCTAAATTTCCAAGCATTGAAACGCCTGTACGCATCACATCCATTGGGTGCGAGTCAGCAGGAATGCGTTCTAACACCTCTTTCAACGCCTGCGGTAATTGACGCAATGATTTGAGTTTGGCTTTGTATGCTGCAAGCTGTTCTGTTGTTGGTAATTCACCAAAGAAAATCAGGTACGCGACTTCTTCAAACTGACAGTTTTCTGCCAAGTCTTGAACGTCATAACCACGATAGGTTAAGCCCGCACCACTTTTGCCTACAGTTGACAATGCAGTTTTACCAGCTACTTGTCCGCGCAGTCCTGCGCCCGTGAGTACTTTTCCTTCAGCCATTTTTTATTTTCCTTCAGTGAACAATTTATCTAAGGTGTTTTCAAAAGTGTGATAATCGAGGAATTGATAGAGTTCTTTTCGTTGTTGCATTTTATCCAGTACATTGACTTGTGTACCTTCATTGCGGATCGCATGCATTACTTCGAGTGCCGCTTTTTGCATTGCACGTGTTGGTGATAATGGGTAAAGCACCATTGCAATACCCTGCTCGCCTAGTTCTTCTTTGGTGTAGTAAGGGGTATCACCAAACTCTGTAATGTTTGCCAGTACAGGGACACCGACTGCATCGCAGACAGTTTTGTACATGGTAATATCAGTCATTGCTTCAGCAAAGATCGCATCAGCACCGGCTTCTACACATGCACATGCACGGTCAATCACTGCTTGCAGACCTTCTTTCTGCAAAGCATCTGTACGTGCCATCACCACAAAGTTTGAATCAGTTTTTGCATCGACAGCCGCTTTAATACGGTCAACCATTTCCTGCTGCGTCACAATTTCTTTGTTCGGACGGTGTCCACAGCGTTTTTGCGCGACTTGGTCTTCGATATGAACCGCTGCTGCACCCGCAGCAATCATTTGTTTCACAGTACGAGCAATGTTAAATGCACCGCCCCAACCTGTATCGATATCGACGAGTAATGGCGTATCTACACGTTCAGTAATACGACGAACATCTTCCAAAACATTGTCTAAACTGGTCATGCCTAAGTCAGGTAAACCATATGAATAGTTCGCCACACCTGCACCAGATAAATATATGGCTTTATAGCCAACTTCTTTTGCCATCATTGCTGCATAGGCATTTACTGTGCCAATGATTTGTAATGGTTTTTCGATTTCCAATGCTTGTCTAAATCTTAAGCCTGCAGACGTTTGTTGTGTCATATTCCTTTCCACGGCATTTACTTTAATTTTCGAAGTTTGAGTATATCCATATTTTTTTCCAACTCTATGGCTTTGTAGAATATTAACTCTAAAACTTTAGTCAAATATTTCACTTGTCACCTATCTGTTGTTATTCTTTAGTCAAAGATCCCTTATTTATGAGCAAAGCAGAAAAGTACTGAATTTTTTGCTATAATTATCGTCAAATCAGCTCTTTTTTTGTTAAATATTATCACTTTATGCAAGATTTAATACACATTGAACCTTTAACGCATGACCAGCCACAAACGCGGCGCGGACATGAACGATGTGTTGCGCTTTTAGAAAGTGCTACGGAGCTTTTTTTAAAACATGGGTTTGATGCAGTTTCATTAGATGACATCGTGAATCATGCGGGTGGTTCAAAAGCGTCAATCTATAAATATTTTGGTAATAAAGACGGGTTATTTAAGGCTATTTGTGACTATCGTCGCTGCTTATTTTTCAAAGATATTTGCCTACCATTTACAGTCAGCCCTGACACCGATATTCGTGCTTATCTCATCAATACTTTAAGTGACTTTCATCAGCATATCGTGATGCCTGAAAATGCGGCATTTATGCGGTTAGTCTTAGAACAAACAGGACGTAATCCTGAAATAGCACGTTATATTCATGAGCAAGGCCCAAAACAAATTCAGAACACCGTTGCAGAAATTTTAAATCAAGCGCATCAACACGGTTTGCTGTATTGTGAAAACCCGCTGTTTTCGGCTCAATTTTATTTTGGAATTTTGCGAAATTTAGAATGGCGCGTTCTCATGGGCATCACCATTGATGAAAATGATCAAGAAACCATCAATTACATCAGTTATTGCGTCGATCGTTTCCTAGACGGTCACCAAAAGCGCTAGATTTTTTGCAATTTACCTCTCTTATAGTATATTAATCGATTCCTTTTTCTCTAACCAACCAACAACTAATTGTTGTTTTGTTTTTTGATTCAGCAATTATTGTGGAGTAACAATGGCTCTACGTCACTTTCTAACTTTACGCGATTTATCGACTTTAGAACTTAATCAAATTGTACAGCGCGGTATCGAACTCAAGCGCAAACAGCATAACAATGAAGTTTTCCAACCTTTCGTTGGTAAAGTCATGGGCATGATTTTTGAGAAATCGAGCACCCGTACACGTGTATCGTTTGAAGCAGGAATGAGCCAATTTGGTGGTAGTGCAATTTTCCTTTCATCTCGCGACTCTCAATTAGGGCGTGGCGAGCCAGTAGAAGATTCTGCACGCGTGATTTCAAGCATGCTTGATATTGTAATGATTCGTACTTTTGGTCATGACATTGTTGAACGTTTTGCTTCTTATTCAAAAGTTCCTGTCATCAATGCATTAACAGATGATCACCACCCTTGCCAATTACTTGCCGATGTTCAAACATTTGTTGAACACCGTGGTTCTATTGAAGGTAAAACGGTTGCTTGGATTGGTGATGGCAACAATATGTGTAACTCATATATTGAAGCGGCTCATATGTGGGGCTTTAAATTAAAAATCGCTGCACCTAAGGGCTATGAACCTAAAGCAGAATTTTTATCTGAATTTGCACACTGTGTGGAACTTGTTGATTCTGCCGAAGATGCTGCAGTTAATGCAGATTTAATCGTTACAGATGTTTGGGCAAGTATGGGCCAAGAAGAAGAGCAAAAAATTCGTGAAAAAGCGTTTGCTGATTATCAAGTGAATGAACGCCTGATGGATCTTGCTCACGCTGACTGCCTATTTATGCACTGCTTACCTGCGCATCGTGGCGAAGAAATTTCTGAAAATATGCTTGACCACAAAAATGCTGTGGTTTGGGATGAAGCTGAAAATCGCTTACATGCACAAAAAGCACTTGTAGAATTTTTAATTAACGAAAATCTTAAAAAAGACTAAGGTTTTACTTAGATAAAAAAGCACCTTCGGGTGCTTTTTTTGTTTTTGCATGCTTTAATAAAACCATAACTTTTATAAGTGATTAAGATTATGCGTTTAAGAAATATTTGCTTATTGGCTCTTGGATTGAGCTTATCTACTTTTAGCTTTGCTGGTGAACCAAGTGAATTAGATCAATACTTGGTGAAAAATCAGATTTTAGATAGCAATTTTAAAATTAAAAATAAAACAGGTTTAAACGAAATACTGGCTGCCATTAGTGATGAAGATTCACGCACTCTTCCCTATCAAGTTGATCAGAATATGTTGATGGAAAAAATGGAAATTGAAGCGGATAAGATTGAAATTGATGGTATTATCACCACCCCTGATTTTGCGCAATTTGAACAATCAGTCGGTGAACATAAGGTGAAGCAACTCATCAAGCATAATTCACTCCAAAACTGTGAATTACTATTCGAGCATCAATTTCAACGTGTTAATCCATATAAAATTGAAATGGATCTAAGCTCGGGTAGCAATCAATACGAAATTATCATTAAAAATACAGAGTGCAAATTTAAATAAATATCTAATTTCTTACAGCTCTTGGTTTCTTACAGCTCTTGGTTTAACTTTTGCATTGTTTGACTTAACGAATTAAACCTTGAGGCTGTAATACAATCACAGCTGCGCCCACCAACACAATGACGCCACCTAGCATATCCCAACGTGTTAGAACTACGTGATCGACAAAACGCAACCACAGCAATGCAGAGAAAATGTAGATTCCGCCATAGGCTGCATAGATACGACCCGAAGCTGCTGGATGCAACGTCAATAACCAAACAAATGCAGCCAATGCAAGCGCTGTTGGAATCCATAACCACTGCGATTTTTGCTGATTTAAAATCAAATATGGGAAGTAACAGCCTAAAATTTCCATCAGTGCTGTCAGTGCAAATAAACCAAATGTGGTCAGCACTTTTGTTAATGGTATGTCCATCATTGAGAAACCCAAATCTAGCGTCGAATAAATATAAAAAACCCGTGCAAGCACGGGTTTTTCGTTAATTAAATTACTTAAGCAGGTTCAGCGGTTTGGTCTTCAAACACTTCGAGTTTTAAGCCCACAGCTTTACCATTTTCTCTCTTCACTGAAACACCAACATTACCGCCATGTTCCGCAAGCTCGCCAAACAAAATCATTTCAGCAAGCGGTTTCTTCAAATGCTCTTGAATTAAACGCTGCATTGGACGAGCGCCCATCAAGCGATCGTATCCTTGCTCTGCCATCCATTCGCGTGCATCTTGGTCAACCTCAAGAACCACTTTTTTGTCATCTAACTGTGCCTGAAGCTCTGTTAAAAACTTATCAACCACACTTTCAATGACAGTTGTTGGCAATGCTTTAAATTGAATAACACCATCTAAGCGGTTACGGAACTCCGGAGAGAAGGCTTTTTTCATCGCGTCTTGGTTATCATTACTGTTATCTTGATCCATGAAACCAATGCTCACACGTGAAATTGATTCTGCACCAATATTGGTAGTCAGCACTAACACGACGTTACGGAAGTCAGACTTACGACCATTGTTGTCCGTTAATGAACCATGATCCATAATTTGAAGTAACAAATTAAAGACATCTGGATGTGCTTTCTCAATTTCGTCTAGTAAAAGTACGCAATGCGGATTTTTATGAATCGCGTCGGTCAACAAACCACCTTGATCAAAACCTACATAACCCGGAGGCGCACCAATTAAACGAGATACGGCATGACGTTCCATGTATTCCGACATATCGAAACGTACAAGTTCAACGCCTAATAATTTTGCCAATTGCTTAGTGACTTCAGTTTTACCCACACCTGTAGGACCAGCAAATACAAAATTACCCACTGGCTTATCTGGTGCTTTTAGACCTGCACGAGATAATTTAATCGCAGATGCAAGCGCTTCAATCGCTTCATCCTGACCGAACACCACACGTTTCAGATCACGCTCAAGATTTTCAAGGACGCTCTTGTCATCTTTAGACACAGTTTTCGGTGGAATACGGGCAATTTTCGAAACGATATCTTCAATGTTTTCAACTGAAATGACCGTATCATCTTGCTCAGCTTTTAAACGACGCTGCGCACCAGCTTCATCAATCACATCAATGGCTTTATCAGGTAAGAAACGATCATTGATAAATTTCGCTGATAGTTCAACCGCAGAAACCAACGCTTGATCTTCGTATTTCACATGATGGAATTCTTCAAATTTACCTTTTAAGCCACGCAGAATATCAATCGTTTCTGAAATAGATGGTTCATTGACATCAATTTTTTGGAAACGACGAGATAATGCATGATCTTTTTCAAAAACTTGACGGTATTCTTGGAAAGTCGTTGAACCGATACAACGTAAAGTACCATTCGCCAAAGCTGGTTTGATGAGGTTCGATGCATCCATCGTGCTGCCCATACTTGAGCCTGCACCGATGATCATATGAATTTCATCAATAAATAAAATAGCTTCGGGCTTTTTCTTCAATGCATTTAACAGTTGTTTTAAACGCTTTTCAAAATCACCACGGTATTTAGTTCCTGCAACTAAAGCACCAATGTCTAAACTAAATACTTCTGCATTTTCAAGCGGTTTAGGAGCTTTGCCATTTACAATGAGCCAAGCCAAACCTTCAGCAATCGAAGTTTTACCTACACCCGGATCACCCACCAAAAGTGGGTTATTTTTACGGCGACGGCATAGAATTTGAGCTGTACGTTCAATCTCTTTTTCACGACCAATCAGTGGATCTGTTTTGCCTTTTTGAGCTTCAACATTGAGATTGGTCGTATAAAGCTCTAATGGGCCAGAATTTGAAGACGTAGTACTTTCACCATCGAGCTCTTCTATTTCTTCTTCGGCTTGAACTTCATCTTTACGTGTGCCATGAGACAAGTACTGCGTTAATGTCAAACGGTTGATTTGATGGCGTTTAAGTAAATACACCGCAAATGAATCACGCTCTGAATACATCGCAACTAAAATGTCTGCACCTTCTACAGTGCGGTCATTACCACTCGATTGCACATGGAAAATTGCACGCTGCAAAATACGATCAAAACTTTCTGTAGGATGTGGCGCTTGATCGCTATTTTCGCCAAGCTTAGGGGTATGTTGTTCTACGTATTCTTCAAGTTCTTTGCGAAGTACAATAATGTCTGCGCCACATGCTTTCAATGCATTAACAGCGGAATCATTATCCAGTAAAGCCAATAATAAATGTTCTACCGTCAAAAATTCATGTCTCTTTTGACGAGCCATGCTGACAGCCAAACGTAGTGATACTTCTAATTGACGACTGAGCATGTAATCCCCTTATTAATCTTTTGGCTCAATCTGACAAAGTAATGGATGACTTTGCGACCGAGCGTAATTATTGACCTGATTTGCTTTAGTCTCTGCGATGTCTCGCGGATAAACCCCTGCAACACCCTTTCCTTCATAATGTACAGTTAGCATTACTTGAGTGGCTTGGTCAAGATTCAAAGCAAAGTATTGTTGTAAAATTTCAATTACAAAGTCCATTGGAGTGTAATCATCGTTCATTAAAACGACAGCATACATAGGAGGACGCTTTAACTCAGGTGGCGCAGTCAATACTTGAATGTCTGAATCACCATCATCCTGCATACCTTGGCTGAGAGTCGGGTTTAGATGCCAGTCCACTAAACCAGATTGGTAAAATGAATTTTTAATGTCAGATAAACACGTTTGACGCTTATTGGTTCGCATAGGATTTAGGTTTCACACTTAGTTTGCACTTGCTTCAGTTTGAGGAATTTCTGAAAGGAAAGCAGATTGATTTTCAACAGGCTGACCTTTCGACCAGCTAAAACGGCGAATAACGGGTTTAGAACCGCTTAAACGCACTTCAATAAAGTCTGGACTAAAGCCTTTTGGCATGGTCCAACGTCCAGTGAGTCGCTCACTTTCGCTAAAGTTAAAGTTTTTGTCTTCTAAAGGCACTGCAAGTACTTCTGTACCCTTAATTAGACGCAGCTCAACACTTCCAGACACATTACTTTTTGACGGACTTACTTGAACGAGATCAAGTTGGTATTCATACGCATTTTCAGGTAACGGTTTAATCGCTAAATGTTGTACTGCAAGAGGCATACCACCACGTTGGCGTAATACTTCACGATACAAAACACCTAAATTACCCGTTAATTCTTGATCATCACGTGCTTTTTTAACAGCCAAATATAAATCATTTGAATTACTTACAGCGACATCACGCTCTTGGATTGCCGCATTCAAACTTTTATTCAGGCCTGCTAATTCAGTTTTTTGCTTTTGCACCACATCAACAAGTTGCTCTGCATCTGCATCATAACCGACCACAGTTAAGCCCTGACGATGACCGATACTATATCCGAGAAAACCGCTGCTCAATGCAAGTACAACTGCACCAATCGCCAGTGGCATATTCGTCTTCATAAAAGGCGTTTTTTCACTGTTTTCAGGTTCTGACTTGAAATTAGATTCTGTATTCGACATCGTCATCTCTTATTTTTAGTTCACTCAAGGCACACATTTAAATCCAGTTTTAAATGTGTGTGAAGTTTTAAATCGTTTCTTATGGTAATAAACCAATGCCTTGAAGTCCTGCATTTTCAGCAAAACTAAACATCAAGTTCATATTTTGTACGGCTTGACCTGCTGCACCTTTCACCAAGTTGTCTTGAGCCACCAAAATCACTAATTTTTTCGGCTGAGGTTTGCAAATCGCAATACGTAATTGGTTCGCACCACGAACAGTACGTGTTTCAGGTGAGCTACCTGCAGGCATAACATCTACAAACTGCTCATTAGCATAGAACTGTTCATATATGCTTTGTAAATCCGCAGAAGCACCTGCGTCTGTCAAATCAATATAGATAGTGCTGAGCATGCCACGAATCATCGGTACTAAATGCGGTACGAATAAAATTTCGTTAAACACACCTTTTTGACCTGAAATATTTTCTAAGGCTTCTACTATTTCGGGATGATGACGGTGACCTGCTACACCATATGCTTTAAAGTTATCTGCATTTTCAGAATAGATCATACCTAGGCTGGCTTTACGACCTGCACCAGACACACCTGATTTTGCATCAATAATAATGCTTTCAGGTTTCACTAATCCTTCGGCTTTTAATACTGGCGCTAAACCGAGCTGAACAGTTGTTGGGTAACAACCTGGGTTACCAATCACTGAAGCCTTTTGAATTTTTTCACGGTTTAATTCAGACAAACCATAAACTGAATCTTTTAATAGCTCTGGACAGGCATGGTCTAAACCATACCATTTCTCAAATTGAGCTAAGTCTTGCAAGCGGAAGTCAGCAGCAAGGTCAATCACTTTAGTATTTGCAGCAACTAACTCTTCTGCGTGTTTCATTGCAACACCGTGCGGCGTCGCAAAGAATACAACGTCACATTGTTTTAGTTCTTCAATATTTAGATCTGAATAGCAAAGGTCTGTATGTCCACGCAAGCTTGGGAACATATCATCCACACGGCGGCCATTTTCAGTACGCGAAGTTAAAACTTTCACTTCTGCATTTGGGTGTCGCAGTAAAATACGCAGTAATTCAACACCTGTGTAACCTGTACCGCCGACAATACCTACTGAAATCACGCTCATTACCTCTATTCAAAGTATCCATTTGATGACTGCGTAGTATGACAGGAAGTTACGGTTTTCTGAACTGTTTTGACATATAAAGCTTCACTTTATAATGTTAGCTTATCTTCTGAATCCTATTAAGTCAGATCATGCATATAAATCCTGATCATTACCTATCCACAGCTCAAGGTCGTGTCTTCACTAAAGAAAGAAATATTCCAGCATGGCAATGCTGTTTTGACGCTTTTAAGCATGAATTAAAAACTAACCCAAAGGTTAAAATCATTTATATATTGATCGGATGCCAAGGGGCTGGGAAATCAACTTGGGCCAAAAACCAAATATCCCGCGAACCTGAAAATATTATTTTTGATGCTATTTTAGTAAAGCAATCTGAACGTCTACCGATAATTGAGCAAGCTAAACAATTGGGTAAAAAATGCGTTGCTGTATGGTTACAAATCCCGCTCGAAGTATGCATAAAAAGAAACGCTCAACGACCTTCAGATGAAATAGTCGATCTGACGGCATTAACCAATGTTTATTACGCATTAGAACCGCCTATATACCAAGAAGGATTTGATTTAATTGAAATAATATATTAAGAAATGCTTTAGTGTTTACAACTTAGTGCCTTTAATTCAGAGCACCCACCACCAAGGCATTGCCGTCATTTTTAGTATTTTTCGATGCTGCTGAAAATTTATATCATGCTTTTGCACTTCAGCCCAAAAATTTAGACTATGATCAAAGTGCTTAGTATGCGCTAACTCATGTACAGCCACATAACGCGTGATTTCCAACGGAAAAAGTACCAGCCCACTATTCAACATAATGTCATGCTTTGCAGAACAGCTGCCCCAGCGAGTTTTGGGCTGACGAATTGAGCAATCACCATATTTCAAGCCTGTTTCACTGCTCACTTGCTTTAAATAAATTGGTAAATACTCTTTGGCATAAGCAATCACAAAGCTTTTTAAATATTGCTCAGGCTGCCGAACACTGATGAAAAGCTGATGCTTTTCTTCATCTAAGATGAATGAGTTTTTTTGTACTTTATAAACAATGCTTAGAGGCTGCTCTAAATTGAATAGTTTTAATTCTACTGGTAGCGTTTTATCAATCTGCCCTGTTTTTTCCTGCTGCTTCTGCCATGTCTCAATCATCCATTGTTCCGATTGTTTAAGAAAATCTTGAACTTGGCGCTGTGTACAAAACTGGGGAACCGTTAATTTAATTTGAGTTGGTTCTACACGCAGCCTTAAGCGTGTGGCACGTAATTTTCGGGTGATTTGAATTTCAGGAAGGTTTGGTGTCATTTATTCTTTTTAAAAAGCTTATTAATAATGCATAAAATTGAATTTTAAATATTTTCAAAAATATATTAGGAGTCCCTTCTCCCTTAGGGAGAAGGTTAGGATGAGGGGACTTTTAAATTGACCTCTCCCTAACCCTCTCCTCAAAGGAGAGGGAACTTCCATTAGAAATTTAATATAAATCGAAACTCAATTTACAATTAAATTTTCTATAGATTAAACCGCAGTACGCTCTTCAATACCGTTATCGGTCGCAACAACAGCAATATCCGCTTTGTTTAATGCAAAGATACCGTTACACACTACACCTGGAATGTCATTCAAAGTCTTTTCAAGCTCTAAGGCATTCAGGATATTTAAGTTGTGTACGTCTAAAATTACATTACCGTTATCTGTAACTACACCTTCACGGTACACAGGGTCACCGCCTAAAGAAACGATTTTACGTGCCACAGCAGAACGTGCCATTGGAATCACTTCTACAGGAAGCGGAAATTCACGTGCCAATTGATCAACCCATTTAGAATCATCTACGATACATACGAATTTTTTTGCAATTGAAGCAACGATTTTTTCACGAGTCAACGCAGCACCGCCGCCTTTAATCATGTGCATATGACGGTCAATTTCGTCAGCGCCATCTACATAGGCATCTAAACCGCCAACGTGGTTCATATCAACCACTTCAATGCCTAATTTTTTCAAACGTTGTGCAGTTGCTTCAGAACTCGCAACAGCAGCTTCGAGTTGAAGCTCTGGCAATAATTCGATGAGGAAGTTCACAGTACTTCCTGTACCAACACCCAAAATACCGCCCTTTGGCAAATGCTTTAATGCAGCTTTTGCGGCAGCTTGTTTCTTTTCATCTTGGGTAGCATACAGACTCATAACTTGGCTCAACTATTTTTTGACATTTGTTGCTGATTTTACAGCCCAAATGTACGGGTGTTTGTTACAATGAACGCTTATTTTAAACTGTTAGATGGAAAATTAACATGCTGTCTCGTTTGGTTCGACAAATATTACAGGCAACGGTCTATGACGTTGCAATCGAAACCCCACTCGAAGCAGCGCCACGAATTAGTGAAAAACTAAACAATAACATTCGCTTTAAGCGCGAAGATTTACAACCTGTCTTTTCTTTCAAGCTACGCGGTGCCTACAACCGTATTAGTCAATTACCGAAATCTCAGTTGGAACGTGGCGTTATTACTGCTTCTGCAGGTAACCATGCTCAAGGCGTGGCTTTATCTGGTAAAAAGTTAGGTATCCGTGCCATTATTGTTATGCCTAAAACCACACCAGACATTAAAGTACAAGCGGTTAAACGCTTAGGCGGTGAAGTAGTTCTGCATGGTGATTCTTTTGACGTAGCCAATAAATACGCAATCCAATGTGCAAAAGATGAAGGTATGACATTTATTCCACCTTATGACGACGAACTCGTTATGGCCGGTCAAGGAACCATTGCCAACGAAATTTTGCGTCAATGGCGTGATGTAGACTATGTATTTGTTGCTGTGGGCGGTGGTGGTCTCATTGCCGGTGTAGCTGCTTACTTAGGTGATGTGGCACCGCATGTTAAAGTCATTCCTGTTGAATATGACGAATCAGCATGTTTAAAAGCAGCCTTTGAAGCTAATGAACGTGTCATTCTTCCATCTGTAGGTTTATTTGCCGACGGTACAGCAGTTGCTCAAATTGGTGAAAAACCATTTGAAGTGATTCAGCTACAAAAATCAGATAACTCAGGCCCTATTGTTGAGCGTGAAGTTGTACTGGTAAATACCGATGAAATCTGTGCAGCGATTAAAGATACCTTTGATGAATGCCGCAGCATTGTAGAACCGTCAGGTGCAATGGCGCTTGCAGGTATCAAGAAGTATGTTGCAGAGCATGGTCTAGAAAATAAAAATATGGTGTCGATTGTATGCGGCGCCAATATGAACTTTGACCGTCTGCGCTACATTGCAGAACGTACCGAACTGGGTGAACGTAAAGAAGCGATTTTTGCTGTGACTATTCCAGAAGAAAAAGGTTCATTCCTCCAATTCTGCCGCGCACTACAAGGCCGTAACATTACTGAATTTAACTACCGCGCAAGCAACTCAAGTGCCGCTCAAGTATTTGTGGGTATTAGTCTCAAAAATGGCGAGAAAGAACGTCAGGAAATTTTTGAAACTTTAAAATTCCAATACGATGTAGACGATCTTTCCGATGATGAAGTGGCTAAACTGCATATCCGTTATTTGATTGGTGGTCATGCCGATATTGAAAATGAACGCCTATTCCGCGTGGAATTCCCCGAACGTCCGGGCGCATTACTCACTTTCTTAGAACGTCTAGGCCCAACGCATAACATCACCCTATTCCATTACCGTAATCACGGTGCTGCTGAAGGTCGTGTATTGGTGGGTATGGAAGCAACGGATGCGAAACAAAACCCAGATGGTTTAATTGAGACATTGGAAAATATTACCTATCCATATGTTGAGATTACCAATAACCTCGGTTATCAACGTTTCTTGAAATAAATAAAACGTCTATATGAAAGCTGGGATCTAGGTTCCAGCTTTTTTATTTGCATCAATTCTTTCCTGAATCAAAATAAATAAATTCATCAAATTAATTCATCAACGCTGTCATTGTTGTTAATTTAACCATACCCTATAATCCATTGAAAATAAAACAAAATGGATATTTAAAATTGAATTTTTATGCCTTATTTATGATCGCTATTGTGGGTTTAGGCGGATATTTTTATGCATATCCGGCTTATCAACTTAAGCAAGAGGAAGATAAGATTCGTCAAAGTATGAAACAAATTCCAAATCAGTCCCGTACGCAAAATCTAGAAAATATTTACGGATATACCGCGCAGGCTGAAATGCTGAATCAATATCCAAATTATATTGTATATATTCGCTTTGATGAGCTAAATGATCAAACCGCTCCAGAACCTGTTCAAGCCATCATCCGTGAATTTTCATGCGATGGCTTAAACCGTTTAAAGAATAATTCCGAGCTTGTTCGTAAAGCCACTCTAAATGTCATTAAAGAAGATCAACATCAATTTCAATATATTCTAAAAAATAAACTAGGCTATGAAATTTTTAAATATCAACAAGTTATGGATAATTGCCCCAATATTGCTGAACTTTATGCCTATCAAAACACTGAAGAAATTAAAAATTAGAGCTTTTCGGTTTAGATGGATTATGTAAATTTTCATAGCCGCTCTAGGCTGAACAAGCTAACATCAACATATTCAATACCTTTAGAATAATTTAGGAATACGGCATGGCTCAATTCGCTGTGATTGGCTTAGGAAGTTTTGGCGCAACTGTTGCCACTGAACTCATGGGTTTAAAACACGATGTCATTGGAATCGATAGCAACAAAAAGTTTGTTGAAAGTATTTCGGACCAACTGACCCATGCAGTGATTGCTGATGCAACAGATGAGCACGTTTTACAAGAACTCAATATTCAAAATTGTGAAGCCGTCGTAGTCGCAATTGGTGAAGATATTGAAGCCAGCATCTTATGTGTGCTCCATCTTAAAAACATGGGGATCAACAAAATTTGGGCCAAAGCCAAGTCCAAAGCGCATCACATGATTTTAACCCATTTAGGCATCAGCAAAATCATCCATCCTGAAGAAGATATGGGTGTCCGTGTTGCTCAGTCACTAAGTTATCCAATGGTGAGCCGCTACATGGTGCTCGAAGATGACCATTATTTGGTGAAAGTTGAAATTAAAGAGTCACAACAAGGCACGCGTTTAAATCAAATTATGGATCATGTCCCAGAAGTGAAGACGATTTTGCATAAACGTGGCACCGAGCTTCAATATAGTTTAGATCCGAACCTGATTTTACAAACAGGCGATATTTTAGTGGTTGAAGGTTTACTCGAACATTTACGTCGACTGGCTAAACACTTTAAAGCAACTTTGTAATCAGCGTCGAGCTCCTTTTGCACATAATCACGCAAGATGACAGTAAAAAAACATGAAACTTCACAATAAACAGCGTAATACCATTAATCTCAGCCCACCCAGTATTTTGGCATTGGGTTTTCTTGGGCTCATTATCATTGGCACCTTGCTGTTAAAACTCCCTTATTCACATCATGGTGATTTAAGTTGGATCAATGCCCTCTTTACAGCGACCTCAGCCGTGACCATTACAGGACTTTCGGTTGTAAATGTCGGCGAAGCCTATACTGTGTTTGGTAAAGTCGTGATTATGGGGTTACTACAATGCGGCGGTCTCGGCTTTATGACCTTTGCGATATTGGCCGCTATGAGTTTGTCCCCTAAAATTGGGCTAAAACAACAAATTATGGCTCAAGAAACCATTGGACAAACCAGCCTTGCCAAAGTGACCATGACTATTAAAGGCGTACTGCTTTATTCGCTATTTTTTGAAATGGTGGGAACGGTTATTTTGACCATCGCTTGGATGCAAGAATACAATTTTAACCAGGCCCTGTTTTATGCTGCTTTTTATAGTGTTTCAGCATTTAATAATGGTGGATTTTCATTATTTCCCAATAGTTTAATGAGCTTCGCTGACCGTTATTTCATTACGTTTACCATCAGTATGCTTTACATTATTGGGGGTATCGGCTTTTTGGTACTGATGGACATTAAGCGCAATAAAAGTTGGAAAAAACTCAGTACCAATAGCAAGCTGATTTTATCGACTATTGCAGGTTTAAATGTCTTTGCCTTCATCACCATTTGGTTATTAGAAGCCAATAATGCTGCAACCTTAGCCACGATGTCACTTGGTGACCAAGCCCTCAACGCGTGGTTCCATGCAACTGTTCCACGTTCATCCGGTTTTAACAGCTTACCCATGGAAAGCATGAGCGATGCATCATCACTCGTCACGATGTTACTAATGTTTATTGGAGGTGGTTCTCTCAGTACAGCCGGTGGCATTAAAGTCGGGACGTTTATCATTGTTGTGCTCAGTGTAGTCAGCTTTTTAAGACGTGAAGACGAACTGCGTGTGTTTAACCATTCTGTTTCAGAAAAAACGACCTTCAAAGCATTAGCAGTGATTTTCATTACAGTGACGTTGATTTTCATTGGTTTTTTCAGCCTATTGCTACTCGAACCTGACAAACGCTTTTTAGACTTACTCTTTGAAGCAGTGTCCGCTGCCTGTACAGTAGGCCTATCTCGTGGCATCACCAGTGACTTACAACCTGCCAGTTTAGTCGCCCTGATGTTATTAATGTTCGCAGGCCGACTTGGCCCCTTAACACTGGCCTATCTGATTGCCACACCGAAGAAGAGTCGGTTAAAACACCCTCCTTCTGAGATTCAGATTGGTTGATTTGTACATTTTCTCACAGTTATAAAAAACCACGCCTTAGCGTGGTTTTTTTAAATTCGCATCTTTAGAACCAATTCATTAATGACACACCGACACCGACATAGGTTGCCCGATGGTTATAGTCAATCAGGCTTTCACCATAGCCATCAAACAATTGAACTGTGCCGCGCAATTTACCATTGATTGGGAAAGTCCAATCAAACTGCACAGCACCATGTGAGTCATCACCACCTTTCAGTGAATGACGTAACATCAAACTAAAATCATGATCTTTATGACGATAAAATGCTGTTAAATCCCCACGTCCCACATAATCGGTAATGTCAGGGTTGTTATCATCTTTGGTATCTTCTTCGAAACGATACCAAGGACGTAACATCAGTGCAAAATTGTCACGTTCAAATCCTAGATTTAACATGACACGGTTCCAACTCCGCGATAAGGGATCAGAACGTCCATTAGACTGATGGTTAAAGGTTAGACCCAACATACGCCAATTCAAACCTAAGAGTTCATAGTTGGTACGAAAAACCAGACTGGCTTCAGGTTCATAGTTGGTTTCACGGAATGGTCGTGATTCGTCTTCGTTGTAGACTTGCCAACGAGAAGACTGGGTATAGCCCAACCAGATATCACCATTATCACCAAATAAGTTTTCAACAGCTTTAGTTTTTAATGACAATTGGAACTTGGCTTCCATCGATTTCAGGTTTTGTTCCTGATCGGCTTGTACCGTGTTGTTTTCATTCGGGCTTGATGGACGTTCATTTTTATCCGAAGTCCAATATCCCGGCATTAAATACACAGGTTGATAGCCACGAATATTCCACGTCCCTAATTTACTCTCTGGAGAAAGTTCCCAACGACTATCCAATAATGAAAGATTTGGATTGAGGTTCGGTGCTTCTACAGCAAATAAACGGTCCGTAAACGCATGACTGACTTTTTCTTTGAAAGTCAGCTTCTCGGTCGGTTCAGGCTTAATTTCTTGTGCGGCTTGACGCTCAGAGACCAACATTTCTTTTTCAGCTGGTTGCACTTTAAACAAAGCGTCATAACACGATAATCGCTCTGCATTTGACTCAAGTGCCACACATGCTTCTGCGGTTGCAGGCTTAGCAGCCACATCCGCATTTTGTGCATTTACAGTACTGACATACATTGAACTGAGCGCAATGAGGCTCAGTTGCAATGTCGTACGCTCAAGAGATTTGAACGCCATAAAAACCCCTTTTTTTGTTTTAATTCACTTGTTTTATTTCGAAACCAAGCTCAACCAAAGCATCTCGCTTAGCCACCGGTGCAACCACAGCTTTTGTCGGTTGTTGTTCAACCAAGTACGCTACAGCAACACGTTTTAGATCTTCCAAAGTCACATTCAACAAACGTTCACGTAACATTTGACGGAAAGCTGGCGTGCGTTTATGCAATAAAGCGTAGCAAGCTGTAATAGCTTCACCCGCTGGTGATCCCGGTTTATCCATGCTAGCAATTAGACCCAAAATCGCTTCTTCTAGCTGATGAGGTTGTTGTTCAGCATTCAGTAGCCACTGCACACTTGCGTCAAAATCTTTAAACGTTTCAGCTAAACGTGGGTCACGGTAGCTATAGAAACGGAATGAACATGCATTACCGTCATAGCTTGCACCACCACCATAAGCACCACCTTTTTCACGAATCGCGCTATGCAAGAAGCCATTACGTAGATAAGCCGCCAAAATCATTAAAGGTGCTGCATCTGGATGTGACACTTCCACCGCAGGATATGCTGAAGCGCAGAACTGAACATTGGCTTGAATGAGCCAAGCTTCGTCATTGTTGCTATCTGCAAAATTCACTTGAGTTAAATCATGTGGGTTATCGTCAATCGCCACTTTATCCCAAATGGTTTGAACTTCTTCAACCAATCTGTCTGAATGATGCTCCTCACACACCACCAAGAATTGTTTTGGTGCTTTAAGTAAACGGTTGTGAATTAACTTAAGCTCATCAATCAAGGCATTATAAGCCGTGTCGTCTTGCTCAATTTTGCTGACAAGTTCTGACAGCCAGTTCAGCGCGCCTAGGCCTGTATTATGATAATCACGTAGCGCCAATGCACTATGTTGACGACCTGCAATTTGCATTGCATAGCTATGACCAGAGCCAGAAACACGCGAATGCCAACGTGCTTTACGTTGTTGCAATAACTCTACGATACGGTTTTTCTCATCAAAACGTAGCTGTTCAAAAGCCAATTTCAATAAGCGAATGGCTTCAAGATTATTCACCAATGATTTAGTGGTCAACGTTAGCCAAGCACTAATTTGACCTTTATCGTCCACTTTTGAACGCAGCGATGCACCCATACCTAAACCGCCACTCACAGCTGTTTGCAACTGTTGTAGCTCTAAGTAGTCGTATTCACCTGCACCAACTTCACCCATCAAAATCGACAAGAGGTTGAAATACGGCGATTGCACCACTTCATCAGGAATCTGAATCAAAACTTGTTGGTAATAAAGACCATTGGTGCCTGCGTGGTAAAGATTTAACGGCGTATCTAATCCATTACTGATAATTTCGCGTAATTGACCTTGTACAATCTGTAATTGTGCAGGAACGTCTTCTAAACCTACTTTAGGCAATAGGTTCAAATCATCTGGGGTATCTTGACGAATGTTCAGTGCTTCAGTCTGCGCAATAATCTCTGCTTTTTGCGCTTCAGTTAAGTTCGCAACAATTTCTTTTAAACGTGCTTTTTCTGCTGCCGCTTCCAACGCATTTTTTTCAGCATCTGGAACCAAAGTTAATTGCACACGATGTTGATTATCAAGCAAGTAAGTTTTGATTAAGTTAGATAACCACATTGGGTCTTTCAACTCTTCCTTCACTTGTTCAATGGCCGTATCCACATCCCAGACATCCACAGGGTCTGAATGGTGAATCGCACTGCTTAAACCATT
Organism: Acinetobacter sp. YH12138; assembly: GCF_015218525.1. Lineage (NCBI taxonomy): Bacteria > Pseudomonadati > Pseudomonadota > Gammaproteobacteria > Moraxellales > Moraxellaceae > Acinetobacter > Acinetobacter sp. YH12138. The sequence continues at coordinate 1,796,084 of NZ_CP048670.1, forward strand.
CAGAATTAAGCTTAGGCCATATGGTGTACCATCACCATTGATTTCACGCTGATGCAATTCAATCTGATGTAAAATCGCTTCAACTAAAGCCGGATCAACAGGCTTAGCTGCAACGTCTTCTAATACTTTAAACACGCCATTTTTAAATTGTTCTGCATACTCAGGGTTGGAACCTTGAATTGCACAGTAGAACGTCATTTCATAGTTTGAGTCATCTACGCCCATAAATGGACCAGTCGACTGTGCATAACCACAGGTTTCTAAGTAATGACGTAATGGTGAAGCAGAATCTTCAAGCAATACACCCTCAACCAAACGCATACCTAAACGTAATTTAATATTACTTGCTTCAGGCAATAACCAAGAAAGCACATGATAGGTTTTGTCTTTGAGGTCTTCAGCATCAACTGCATACGTTTCAGTTACAGTTACAGGCGCAGTTAAACGACGCTCAGGTTTTGAATACAGCGTTTGACCTTTTTCAAATTTTGACAAAGCAAGCGTTTCAAACTGTTCTTGTAAGTTATATGCAGGCTCATTACCAAAGGTCATGAACACCGCATTACTTGGGTGATAATGTGATTTGTAGAAACTCACTAGCTCTTCATAGCTTAAGTCAGGAATGTCTTTCGGATCACCACCTGAGTTGTAATGATATGTCGTTTCTGGGAATAAATGATGGGCAAGTTGGTGATACAACTGATCTGAAGGTGAACTCATTGCACCTTTCATTTCATTAAATACCACGCCTTTATATACTGCTTCTCCATTTTCTAGCTCAATACGAATCCCTTCTTGCGCAAAATCAAGCGGGTTCAAATTCGCAGCAAAAGCAGCATCCATATAAACTTCTAACAAGTTTTGGAAATCTTTTTTGTTTTGCGTTGCAAATGGATAAGCCGTCCAATCCGCTGCGGTAAACGCATTCATAAACGTATTGAGTGAACGACGAATCATTAAAAAGAATGGGTCACGTACAGGAAACTTTTCTGAGCCACACAGTGCCGTATGCTCAAGAATATGCGCCTCACCTTTTGAATCCATCGGCTGCGTACGGAAGGCAACTAAAAATACATTTTCATCATGGTTTGTGGCTAAGTGATAATGCACCGCGCCAGTCACTTTGTGTTTATATTCAGACACTAAAATGTCTAAAGCTTCAACATGATGTTGACGAATCAACTGAAACGCGGGATGTACAGTTTGAGAAATGGTTTCAGTGACATCTACAGTCATGTGTGCTCCTAATCTATTCATTTAAATTAGGCAAAGTATACCTTAAAAAATCACAACTAGATTCACCGAAACAACATTTCCAACTGTTTTAATCAACTTGAACTTTAATTTTAAAAATCACTTGTTTTCGCACTAAAACATTTAGACTGGTTTTATGGATTGCCTATCATTTCGTATTGACCAATAGACACAAATCACAATCGCCAACAACAGTACAAAAGAAGCCATAAAGCGACTTAGATCCAATCCACCTGAACTGATGGGCTTGTCTAGAAAATCGCCGACAACTGCGCCCAATGGACGTGTCAAAACAAAAGTGGCCCAAAATATAAACGTCTTTGAGACCCGACTAAAAAAGTACAACAACGCCATCAATAGAATTAAACCACCAAATAGCCAAATGCCACCGCTATAGCCTAATCCTGCACTATCGGAAGTCCAGTCCCCCAAAGCTGTACCTAGCGTTTGAGAAAATGTAATCGTCAACCAATAAAAGATCTGTGTCCGCGGCAAATTCACTACACTTGGATTGATCGATCCTTCGACTCGATACCAACTAAAAAGCGATATGAGCACCAAACTCAGCAACAGCAAACTACCACCCAAGTAGCCAATCCCTAAAGAACGATCTACAAAATCCGCTAAAGTCGTACCTACCGTTGTACTGGCAATAATCGTGGCCCAATATAAATAAGGTTTATAGGCTTTGGACTTTATTTGAAAATACAGCAAACTGATAAATATGCCTGCGAAACTAAAGGTACTGAGTAGATAGCCCAAATTTAAGGACATGGACAATGCATCACCACTGGTTTCACCAAAGGTGGTCGCAAAAATTTTGGTCAACCAAAACAGTGCGGTAATCTCAGGGACTTTTTTAACGTAGTCTTGTAGCTCATACACTTGCATATGCATCACTCTATGCAGTTATTTTGATGCTTATATCTTCGATAACTAAAATGAATTTTTGCTTAAAACTTTGCTTAAAATAAAGCACTCTTTTTTTGAATTACTAAATGAAAAAAAAGCACCCGATATCGGATGCTTCATTTACAGTATTTAGAGTCTATTTTTGGATTTAAAACTAAACTAGATATTTGAAATAATTATAATTTGGATGACTTTCAACATAGACATAATTCTGCTTTTGATAGAATTTTGCAGCATTTTTAAGTTCTGTATTTAAGCACAGTGCAGAAAAATGCTTTTTCGCACCCTTTTCCAATTCCACCAATAGCTGCTTACCCACGCCATGCTGACGGTACTGCGGATGCACATAGAAACGGCGAACTCGTCCAATCCGTTCTTCTACACCAGTATCACCCCATTGCTGATTTAAACCGCCACAAGCAATTAATTTATCGCCATCATAAGCAAGCAATAATTGCTCACCCGTTTGGTCAAAACGATTTTTACCACTTTGATATTCTTCAATTAAACGGTGTATAAATGTATAGCCTTCATGCTGCGCCAAAGCAGCAATATTTTCGATTTGAGCAGGAAGTTGCTCTGCTGGACGAATCGTAATTTCCATATATTCACACTTTTAATCTGTTATCTATTTATGATGACCAAATCATCTTGATTCAGTCTGAACACCCTATAGCTCTATAAAAGTAAAATTTTTCGATTTGCACAATAGCAAAGCTGATTAAAACGGCAACTAATTCAAAAAAAATGTAAAAATATAATGGATTTGCCCGATTTTTATACACACTTGTCCTTTAATTGAATTTTTTTCAACAAACTACAGTAATCCTGAGCATTCGTGTAAACTTAGCACTTTCATTTTTTTGATGTGAACATACAACATGGCAACTGTTGACCTTTTTGCAATTGGTAATGCACTTATTGACCAAGAATTTAAAGTCTCTGACGAATTCCTAATTCAACACAATCTGCAAAAAGGTACGATGCAACTGACAGATGGCGATACTCAAGCAGCCCTTTATAACAATCTAAAAGCCACTCAAGAATATAAAGGTCAAGCTTCTGGTGGTTCTGCAGCAAATACAACGGTTGCTTTTAGTGCTTTAGGCGGAACTGCATTTTATGGTTGTCGTGTCGGCAATGATGACTTAGGTCAAATTTACCTAAATGGTTTAAACGACGCTGGCATCCAAACTGCAACTCAATCAATCAGTGAAGGTGTAACTGGCACATGTATGGTATTGGTCAGCCCTGATTCTGAACGTACGATGCATACTTACCTCGGTATTACTGCGGAATTGACTGATAGCCAAATTGATTTTGGCAGCTTAAATACTGCGAAATGGTTATATATCGAAGGTTATCTTTCAACATCAGACAGCGCACGCCTTGCGGTAAAACAAGCACGCCAAATCGCCAAAGCCAATGGTGTACAAATTGCATTGACCTTATCTGATCCAGCAATGGTGCAATATGCACGTCAAGGTCTAGATGAGTTACTCGATGATGGCGTGGACTTATTGTTCTGTAATGAACAAGAAGCGCTGATGTACACAGAAACAGATCATTTAGATGCTGCACTTGCTAAATTGCAATCACTAAGCAAACACATTGTCATTACATTAAGTGCCAAAGGCGCCTTAATCCATAATGAAGCAGCAACATTTACCGTGCCAGGTCGTAAAGTTACCGCAGTAGATACCAATGGTGCAGGTGATGCATTTGCTGGTGCTTTCCTATATGCACTGAATGCAGGTCATGACTATCAAACGGCTGCTGAACTGGCCATCTTGATTTCAAGTGAAGTTGTGGCTCAGTTTGGTCCACGCCTAGCAGTTGAAGAATATGCTCAGCTTTTACAATCATTTCAAAAGGAATGTGCTTAATGTTTAAAATTTGCATGACGGATGATGTGCCTGAACGTGAAGCACGATCATTCGAAACGCCTGATGGCGAAACGATTTTTATCACCCAACGCGACGGCATGTTTTACGCTTATCAAAATAACTGCCCACACTTGCACGTAGAACTTGAGTTTCTAGAAAATCAGTTTCTAGATCGTGACCAAGAATTTATTGAGTGCTCAACACATGGCGCCCTGTTTATGGTCGAATCTGGGGAATGTATTTCTGGTCCATGCCAAGGTCAAGCCCTTGAAAAAGTGAACATTAACGTGCATTCTGATGGTGGAATCTACCTCACAGAAGAATAAACACTGGAATACAACCATGTCCGCATTTTTAACAGACTATAACTTAATACCCTTTCATTTAAGTTTATTGGCCGTACTGTTATTGGGCATGGTTGAAACCATTGGCTATTACATCAATATTAGTCCTAGCCAAGTTTTGAAAAGAATTGCCCCACAGCGCATACAAGAATTGGCATTATTGAATGTCAAATTTTCCAAGACTCTGATTTTGTTTTTCCTACTGATGAATTTTAGCTTTGCAGGCTATGTACTTCAGTTCTGTATACATGCCAAAGAAGGTCAATTCGTTCCTGCTTATTATCTTATTTTACCTGCGTTGATTATTGCCATATTCTTTACGGTATTTATGATTCATTGTTTGGATCAGGTTGTCCCGCCCAAATATAAAAAACAAACGGTTAATTTACTCGGTCGTCTAGCCACCATTTCAAGTGGAAATGCCCGTCCCGGCTTTTCAGCTCAAGCGCGGGTGCGTGATGAGTTTGGTCAACTACATTATGTGCAAGTTGAGCCAGAGTTTGGTGAGTTAGAGTTTCAGTCGAAAATCATTTTGATTCGTCAAAAAAAATCACACTATATTGGCAAAAAAATCAGTGTGTCGAACCGTTTATTTAATCCATCCTAATGACAATCTAAACGTCACATTGTTATCATTTTTCAAATCATAAAAAAGCCAGTGTTCACTGGCTTGTATTCAATCAAATACCTAAATCGATATTTTGATTAACGCTTCAGGAAACCTGAGACCAAATTCATCACTTGTTGAATATCAGCATTCGCTTCTTGCTGATTGGTTTGTCCAGCTTGTGGCGTCAATGAGTCAATAATTTGCGGCAATACCCTTGAAATTGCGCTATATACATCTTGTTTCTGAGTTTGTGTTTCTTGTGCAACTTGCTCCACTTCGGCATCATCAAATAAATTTTGTACTTGTTGATTAGTCACAGCAGCATTATCACCAGGGCCTGTAGATACCCAATCATCAACCTGACTGCTCAAGCCCTGTCCACGTAATTTATCCAAAGCACCTTGTAGGCCACCTTGTTTTTGAATCCAAGCCAGCACCAGAGGTAACACTGCTACTAAAATGGTTGATGCATTACCACCGCTACTACGTTGCTGCGGCTGCGCTGAACCACCCAGTTGGCCCAACACAGAGCCTAAAATTCCACCTAAACCACCTGCTTGGTTTTGAGCATTCGTTTGGGTATTTTGAGTGCCTGCATTTGCGCCCAATTGACCCAGCACCGAACCTAAAATACCACCCAGACCACCTTGTTGATTTTGATTGTTTGCACCACCAAGGGCCTGCTTTGCTAAAATCTCAACAATATTATTTAAATTTGTCATTTTATTTTTCCCAGTGAAACCTAGATAAATTCATTACAGCATACGTGGGAAAACACAGATTTATCATAAATGTTTGTTAATTTTTGCAATTTCTCGCAGGCTAAGTATTTGTTACCAACGGAATTTATCCCAGTTTTCAGGATTTGCCCAAAATTTAGAGTTAAACCAATCTGGAATATGTTTATAAGTCAAAATATTAAACTGCCATAAAGCAAAATCACTTTCATGCATGGTTTTATCAATGAGCTGAGTAAAGCCTAAAGCACGTAATAATTGTTCATCGTGTAACTTACTCACCACCACGATGCGTTTGGCAAATAGGTCACGCAATTTTACCAACATCTGCGTTTTCTGCTGCTGATCCAAACTCAACATGGTTTCAGTATCAAGAATCACAAATCCAAGGTCAAAACGCTGGGTAAAAGGCAGATTTAAAAACTCAGTTACGTTAAAATGTTGCCATTGAATTGGATGAAATTGATTGTATTGCTCAAGATCCTGACCAATACAGATTGCGGTTGAAATGGGCTGCTCTTTTGACAAATCGTCTAGCATAGAAGTGATGACATTTTGTTCAGCCATTGACCGCATCCTTAATAATGAAGTGAGTATTCGTATGGAACTACAAGGCATTTGCCATAAAATGCATGCAGGTCTTAAAGACCTTAGTGTAACTGATCAACATACACACAAGGCAAATGTTGAGTATAAATTTATTCTAGATCGCTCAGAAGTTGATCTACCGTTTAGCCTTGGCCAAGAAATTGAAATCGAAGCCACGGGAAATATTTACTGTATTTCTTGCGGCGCAAAAACGCCTAAATCGTATTCACAAGGTCATTGCTTCAAATGCATGAAGACTAAGGCTTCTTGTGATATGTGCATTATGAAGCCTGAAACCTGTCATTATCATCTCGGGACTTGCCGTGAAGATGATTTTGCCCATGAAGTTTGCTTTCAACCGCATATTGTCTATTTAGCCAATTCAAGTGCCTTAAAAGTTGGGATTACCCGATTGGGTCAAATGCCTACACGTTGGCTGGACCAAGGTGCGACGCAAGCTTTGCCTATTATGAAAGTTGGTTCACGTCGTCTATCTGGTCAGCTTGAAGTCATGTTTGGAACGCAAGTGGCCGATAAAACTGATTGGCGTAAATTGCTCAAAGGTGAAGCAGAACCCATCAACCTGATCGAAATTCGCGACCAATTGGTAGAAGAATTCGCACCTAAAATTCAGACCATTCGCGAAGAATTTAGCCAAAATTTAGAGTTTAATGAAACCGTCGAACTGTTAGAAGATGAGTTACCACGCCAATTTATCTACCCGGTAGAAGAATATCCTGAAAAAATCAAATCACATAATTTGGACAAAACACCGATTATTCGAGGAAAATTACAAGGGATTAAAGGTCAGTATCTGATTTTGGATACCGGTGTGATCAATATTCGTAAATACACGGGCTATGAAATTAAAGTACGTACTTAAATCGACTTAACGTGTCTAATTAAGTTTAAAAAAGCGAGCTATTTCTCGCTTTTTTTTCACACACTTTACCGATTTTATTCATTGAACAGTTGAAAGAAACTTTAAATATGGCAGCGCCATTAACTGCTCCGCTTCTAAGATAGGCATATGACCAACATGGTCTAAAATCAGAGGCTTTTCGGCTTTTTTAAATAAGCGTCTCAGCTCTTCTGCCACTTCAACATTGATAATCTGATCTTGCTTCCCCCAGATAATAAACACAGGTGCATCAATGCCTCGTGCAGCCAAAGCAAAGGACTCCGGCGTATACAAGGTCGCCATTTTTTGCAGTTGCTCCACCATTTTATTGGTTTGTTTAGACTGAACTATCATCAACTTTTCTTGCCCAATTTTTAATTCTTGTGGAATAAAAGGCGGGGATTGCATCACGATCTTCATCACGCGATCAAAATCACCAGTTTTTCTGACCACTAGCTCTGCAAGCTTTGCCGTATCTTTTAAATACACTGTATTACTCGACTTAAAGACACCTGCCGAATCCACCAACAATAAAGATTTCACTTCTAAGGGATACTGAGCGCTATAGAGCATGGCAATTGCACCACCCATCGAATGCCCTGCGATATGTAAATTTGGATCTAACTTTGTAGCATCAATAAATCGTCGTAATTTTTCAGTTAAATTTGGAATCGATAGATCAAATTGATCTGCGACAATAGTTTCTCCATGTGCTGGCAGATCAGGAATAATGACATGATAGTTGGCCGTTAAATAACGGGCAACGCGGTTCCAATTATCACGCGTGCCTGACAAACCATGCAGCAACAACAGCGTCGGTTTTCGTGGATCTCCTCCTTCACTGTATGTCCATTCGATTTCATTATTTTTGACTTTTTTACTGGTCAAGCCCGCCCAAGCTCTTTCCTGCTCTAGAACATTTTGAAAGTTTCGTTCTGCAGCTTGAATACTACTTGCAACGCAAATCGTTAATAGCATTAATATCATGTGCTTAAAATAATGATCTATCCATCGCAATAACGGGTTCTTTAAACGTTTAAATTGAGGCATATACAGAAATGTCATCCGCTTAATCCTTTGTCGTGATGAGTTATTTCTTCTTCATATTATTTTTTTGAGAACACCAATCTACGATGCTAGAGTCGATATTTCATTTGCCAAATCTTTAAAATAAAAATTATATCTGTCAATTTAAGCCAAAAAAAACCAGCTCGAAAGCTGGTTTTTTTAAAGCTACCTTAATTATTTAATTTTGGCATGATCTTTTAGATAACGTGTGTAGTCATCAAATTCTTGCTGACCACGAAGCTGTTGATAAAGTTTTTTTAACTCATCTAACTGCTCACCCGTTAATGCCTCATCAGATTGTTTGTTCACTGCAGTCACAGCAACCACAACCAACTCATTTGGTAGATTGGTTGTAGTAACAGACCAATGACCTGCTTTCGGCGCTTTTACGCTAAATGCAGCACGTTGAATTTCGCGTTTCAACAAACCATCAGCACGAGTGAAGGTACCCGCATTTTCAAAGTTTAAATTGCCTTTCGCGACTGAAGCAGCAGGTTTTGCAGCAAACTCTTTCAATGTCGCTTGAATCTGGGCTTTTGCAGCATCAGACGCTTTCTTTTCAATCAGCTGAGTTTTCACATGCGCTTTCGCTTCAGCTAAGGTTTGAACACCTGCAGCATGGTAGTTACGCACTTTCACCCAAACTACATCACCGTTTTTCAACTGAATGCTCGATGAAACATTACGTTCACCATTTTTAACATCATCGTTAAACAATTTAACTTTGACGTTTGCATCACTTAAAACTGGATGTTGCGATGCTAATGTTAAGCCATTCAATGATTGTACTTTTACGCCTTTCACTTCTTGACCCACGACATCAAGGGCATCACTGCTCACAACCATATCATTGAGGCTGTTTACAGTGTCAGAAAAAACATTGGCTTTTTTCGAAGCAGCGACTTCTGCTTGTAGACGTGCCTTTTCCTGTTCAAATGAAGCCACTTTTACAGCTGGCGCCACTTTTTCGATCAAGTGATAACCACTGTCTGTTTTTACTGGAGCAGTCACTTGACCAGCTTGAGCACCTTCAACTGCAGCATCAAACGCATCACCAAACACACCTTTTTCATAAGCAACCAGTTCACCACCTTTTGCTTTAGATTCAGGATCTTCAGAGAATTGCGCAGCAGCTTGGTTAAAGCTTAAACCCGCTTTAATTTTAGCTTGAACACTTTCAGCCAGTTTTTTAGCTTCGGCATCTGAACGATTGTCCGCAGTGATCATGATGTGCTTTACGATAGGTTTAACTGACTTCTGTGCATTCTCAACAAAGCTGTTATACGCTTCTTTCAGTTCAGCATCAGTTGCAGCTTCTACAGGTGCAGTAATATTGGCAGGTGTTAATACGACAAAATCTGCATCAACACTAGTTGCTTGCTTAAATTTGTTTTTATGTTGCTCATAATAAGCCGCAATTTCTGCATCAGATACTTTTACATTTTTCTTGTAATTTTCAAGATTAATGCTTGCCAACTGAATACTACGTTGTTCCGTTTGTAAGTTCGCAATTTGCAAGATATCAAGCTTACTCACCAATGCATATTCCATAAATGTTGTAGACAACATTTTTAAAGCATGGTCTTTACGTAAATTATCAATGAATGTGCGGTTCGTCATACCAATCGATTCAAGGTATCTTCCAAAAGCTTCATCTGAAAATTGACCATTGACTTGAAAGCTTGGCTGCTGATGAATCATTTGCACAATTTGTGCATCACTCAAGCTAATGCCTAATTTATCAGCTTGTTGCAATAGCAATTGGCGTGAAACCAAAGTATCCATCGCTTTATTGCTAATGAAATTTTGATTCAATAATGTTTCATCACCCTGAGCATATGCCAGATATTGTTCTTTTAATGAGTTCGTCAGTGCCTCGAGTTCTTTTTGAGAAATTTCAGTACCGTTTACAGTCTTTGCTGCATCTTTAGATCCACCACTAAAATATCCTTCAATACCTACAAGTGCTAAAGGGGTCAAAAACAAAACGAGCAAGACCTTGCCCAGCCAACCCTTAATGACTTTACGAAACGATTCCATAAGTATTCCAATATTTTATTTGCGGTGAATTTTAACCGAAAACCCGAGATGAATGAATGCGATATATCAATTAATCACATTTACCAATAAAAAACGCGCCAATTTATGGCGCGTCTCATGTGCTTAATAAGATTAAGCTACAGAATCTTTCAAGCCTTTACCCGCTTTGAAGCTAGGAACTTTGCTTGCTTTGATTTCTAAAGTCGCACCAGTTTGTGGGTTACGACCAGTACGTGCAGCGCGTTCTTTAACACTGAATGTACCGAAACCAACTAAAGTAACTGTATCACCAGCTTTTAATGCATTGGTAACTGCAGCAATTGTAGCATCTAAAGCTTTACCGGCATCGGCCTTAGATAATCCCCCATTTTCGGCAATTGCATCAATTAATTCTGATTTATTCATGAAAATTACGTCCTCTTAATATCGTTTATTTAAGGTTCAAGAATTTGTATAAAACGCCATAACGCCTTTATAGCAATGGTTTAGGGTTAAACGCAATACTCCTCAACCTCTTTTTATAGAATTTTTTGACGAAAAAAACCTTGAAAATTCGATAATATTAAAAAAGTTAGTGTTTTTTTAATATTTCGGCCCTCAGTTGGGCATTCTCTTCGGCCAATTGGTCAACTTTAGTATGTAATTGAAGTATAAGCCTTTCTAAGTGCTGTAAATCCTTTACAGTCACCAATCCTAAACGGTTTAAAGAATGATTAACACCATTATCTAAAATTTTTTCTACTTTATCTTTCGTATCGGTTACAGATTCCTTGGCTTTTTCTGAAACTTTTTCGACAGTTTGATCTGCAATATCAATCGTTTTGGACTCAAGCTCCTCTCCAACTTTGACTAAAGAGTCAAAAAGCTTATTTCCCTCTCCCTCAGCACGTGAAAAAGCACCTAATCCAGCCAACCAAATCTGTTTGGTATATTTGCGAAAATCCATTTTAGAGCGTCGATCAGAATGACTACGTACGCGAGTTTTAGCTGGCTTTTCTGATGTTTCTTGTGCATCGTCAATTATGCTTTCTGTATTTTCCATAATCCGCACTTCTCCTGATTATTTTATGTGCACATCAACATGTGATTCTTCATTTTAACAACATAATAGCAAACATATAACTTGATAGATTGATTAAACTGTTCTACAAAGCTAGTGAATTACCAACTTTTTGGTATATTCTAAGTTCCTCTAGAGCAGGACGCTCAGTTTCCAGTGCTTTCAGATTTTAACAAGGACATTTTTTATGAGCGATACGCAACAAACACAAGCTCAACCACATTTGTTGCTTACTATGACCCTGATTGTTTTAGAAACGATTTTTACCTTCATCTTAAAACATGACCGTGTTGTAGCATTACAAGCTAAAAAATTTGTTGATCAAAAAGTCGCACTAAAAATAAATAGCTACATCCCTTATTTTGACTTTTATGTTCAGTTTACTGAGCACGGTATCCTGTTCGACACGAAATCTCCAGATAAAGCCATCGACCTTGATGTCCGCACGACACTAATGGATTTGGTGAAAATTTTTGTATTTGGTAATCGTAAGAGCATCAAAACCATGCGTATCGATGGCGATGTAGTTTTAAAAGATGAATTTCGTGATTTGGTTTCTTTATTTAGTGTGCCGAAAATTTTATCTGACTGGAAACACTGGTTGTCTGAACCTGTCGAAGAAAACGATATCGTTGCATCTAAAAAACGTATTGCCCCACTTTTAGAAAAAATTGAACAGCAACGCTCTAAAATAAACACGCTACAAGTTGAAGTTAAACAATACAAAAACCGTATTAAGCGTATCGAACGTCGTCAAAAGCGGATTAATATCGCTTTTAGTCTAATATCTGTTCTTTTAATAACGTTATTAGTGTATAATGTGTGTTTCAAATAAATACATAATTTTTCAGACAAAATAAAACAAATAAACAATCTCAAAAAAACTTGACTATTTTAGTCAGGATTCATAAAATCTGCACATCTAGACTTAACATGTGTATCGAATCATGCGCTTAACAACTCGCGGTCGCTACGCAGTGACTGCTCTACTTGATCTAGCTTTGCAGCCAACTGAACAAACGATCACTCTTGCAGAAATTGCAGCTCGTCAAACCATTTCAGTGGCCTATCTTGAGCAGTTATTTGCAAAATTAAAGCGTCACGGCTTAGTTTCCAGCATCCGTGGAGCAAACGGTGGTTACCACCTTGCTCGTAGTGCTGAAGACATCACTGTTTTGGAAATTATTGAAGCTGTAAATGAAACAGTTGATGCAACCCGTTGTGACCACAAAGGCAACTGCCAAAATGGTGCAATGTGCTTGACTCACGATTTATGGCAGGAACTCTCCCACCACATTGCCGATTATCTTGCAAAAATCACCCTTGCTGACCTTGTAGCACGCGATAACGTTCAAACCGTATCAATTCGTCAAAATTCAGCAAACTTTGATTCAGCCCTTTTATCGGTTACAGGTATTTGACATGAAGCGTCCTATTTATCTTGACTATGCAGCAACTACACCTGTAGACCCTCAAGTCGCAGAACGTATGATGGAATGTCTAACGTTTGACGGTACTTTTGGTAATGCAGCTTCTCGTTCTCATGCTTACGGCTGGCAGGCAGAAGAAAAAGTAGAATATGCACGTGAACAAGTTGCTAATCTAGTAAAAGCTGATCCACGCGAAATCGTTTGGACTTCTGGTGCTACTGAATCTGACAACCTTGCGCTTAAAGGTATTGCTCAGTTCTATGCATCTAAAGGCAAACACATTATTACAAGTAAAATTGAACATAAAGCAATTCTTGATACTTGCCGCGAGCTTGAAGAAGAAGGCTTCGAAATTACTTATCTTGAGCCAGAAGCAAAAACTGGTTTAATTACACCTGAAATGGTTCAAGCTGCCCTTCGTCCAGATACAATTCTTGTATCTTTGATGATGGTGAACAATGAAATCGGTACAACTACAGATGTAGCTGCAATCGGTGAATTGACTCGTGCAAACAAAACTTATTTCCATGTAGATGCTGCGCAAGCTGCTGGTAAAGTAGAAATTGATCTTTCAACAATGAAAGTTGATTTGATGAGTTTCTCTGGCCACAAAATCTATGGTCCTAAAGGTATTGGTGCTCTTTATGTACGTCGTCAACCACGTGTACGTATTAAAGCGCAAATGCACGGTGGCGGTCATGAACGTGGCATGCGTTCAGGTACGTTAGCGACTCACCAAATCGTGGGTATGGGCGAAGCGTTCGAACTTGCCGGCAAAAACCTGCATGCTGAACAAACTCGTATTCGTGTACTTCGTGACAAACTTTGGAATGGCTTGCAAGATCTTGAACAAGTCTTCCTCAACGGTCACCCAGAATACAACGTTGCAAATTATCTAAACGTCAGCTTTAACTTTGTTGAAGGTGAATCGTTAATGATGGCACTTAAAGATTGCGCAGTATCTTCTGGTTCTGCATGTACATCAGCAACTTTAGAACCATCTTATGTACTTCGTGCATTGGGTCTTTCAGACGAATTGGCTCACAGCTCGATTCGTTTCAGCTTTGGTAAATACACCACTGAAGCCGATATTGACCACGTACTTGAAATTACCAAAGCAGCAGTTGAAAAACTACGTGATCTTTCACCGCTTTGGGACATGTACAAAGAAGGTATCGACCTTAATTCTGTAGAATGGGCTGAACACTAATTCATCCCGGTGAGATAGCTTTTATTTTAAGGCTATCTCATTGATTAACGTAATTTCACCCCCATATTAATCTTAAGGCTGACCCCGAGGTTTGGAGAAGCATCATGGCTTATAGCGAAAAAGTAATTGATCATTACGAAAACCCTCGTAATGTTGGTGTTTTAGACAAAAATGCAGAAAACGTTGGTACAGGTATGGTCGGTGCACCAGCTTGTGGCGATGTTATGCGTTTACAGATCCAAGTTGATGACAACGGCGTAATTGAAGAAGCTCGCTTCAAAACTTACGGTTGTGGTTCAGCAATTGCATCTAGCTCATTAGTAACAGAGTGGCTAAAAGGCAAAACTCTTGATGAAGCTCAAGCAATTAAGAACATTGATATTGCAACTGAACTTGCACTTCCACCAGTAAAAGTACACTGCTCTGTACTTGCTGAAGATGCAATCAAAGCTGCTGTAGAAGACTACCGTAGCAAGAAAGTAAAAGCTTAATTGTTTACGTGTTTTAAAAAAGATTAACGGAGTTTTCATGATTCATTTAACTGAAAATGCTGCAACTCATATCAGCAATTACATCAAGAATCGCGGTAAGGGTGAAGGTATTCGCGTTGGCGTGAAAACTTCTGGCTGTTCTGGTTTAGCTTATGTACTTGAGTTTGTCGATGATATTGACACGCATGACCAAGTATTCGATCAGTTTGGCGTAAAAGTATTCGTTGATCCAAAAAGCTTAGTTTATCTTGAAGGTATGGAGATGGACTATGTGAAAAATGGTTTAAACGAAGGTTTTGAATTTAATAACCCAAATAAAAAAGGCGAATGTGGCTGCGGCGAATCGTTTACGGTTTAAGCCATTTCCACGCTCCTTTTTCGCATTAAAACAGTGTAAAATTCACTGTTTTAATTGCATTTAAAGCAACACTTTTTGCACCTCTATTGCGGACACCATCTCCCATGAATCATTTTGAGTTGTTTAACTTACCTGTAGCACTCGATATTGATTTAGCAGTTTTAAAAGCTGAATTTTTAAAGTTGCAGCAACAATATCATCCAGATAAAGCCGAAGACAAAGATCTAGCCCTGATAAAATCTAGTGAGATTAATCAAGCATTTAAAGCTTTATCCAATGTTGATAGCCGCGCTGCATATCTTTTAAGTCTCAAAAAACAAGATTATCACCTTGATCAATCGATTAGTGATTTTGAGTTCCTACAAGATGCCTTAGAAATTCGTGAACAGTTAGATGAGGCAGGCTCTGCTGATGACCTCACTTCACTTAAAACTGAAGTTCAGCAATGGATTGACGGTTTGGTTCGTGAATTTAAAATTGATTATGACGACGAAGACTGGGCTGAAGCACGTGATACCGTACGTAAATTACGCTTCTTCCAAAAAGTAATGGCTGACATCGATAAAGCTGAAGATCGCTTCTTAGACGACGATAGCTTTGATTTAGACGATGATTTTTAATTTATTTTTTATATTTGACGTTCAAAGGATGTAACACACATGGCTCTCTTGCAAATTGCAGAACCTGGTCAATCAAGTGCGCCGCATGAACACCGCATCGCAATTGGTATCGATCTTGGGACTACACACTCTTTAGTAGCCACGGTACTTTCTGGTAAAGCGAAAGTGCTTAACGATGAACATGGTCGTGTGTTACTCCCTTCTATTGCACACTATGGCGAATCCACTACGCAATATGGTGACGACGCAAAGGCATTCTTAACGACTGATCCTAAAAACACCATCGTTTCTGTAAAACGCTTTATGGGTCGCTCTAAGGCAGATATTAAATTCCAACACCCGTACAACTTAGTCGGTGAAGCGAATGAAATGCCTGCTTTTGAAACTGCACAAGGTCGTAAAACACCAGTTGAAATTTCTGCTGAAATTTTAAAACAACTTAAAGACCGTGCAGAAATCAGCTTAAACAATCCAGTAAATGGTGCTGTCATTACAGTGCCTGCCTATTTTGATGAAGCACAGCGTCAAGCAACGCGTGATGCGGCTCAGCTTGCAGGTTTAAATGTACTACGTCTATTAAATGAACCTACTGCTGCTGCAGTGGCTTATGGCTTAGACCAAGACACCAATTTTGCACATGATCAAAACTATGTGATCTATGATCTGGGTGGCGGTACTTTTGACGTTTCAATTTTACGTTTCTCTCAAGGTGTTTTTGAAGTTCTAGCAACGGGTGGCCACACGGCGCTTGGTGGTGATGATTTAGACCGTCTGATTGTAAAATGGGCGAAAAAACAACTGAATATTGAAACTTTAGATGATTCTGAATATGCACATTTCATCGTTTCTGCTCGTAAAGCAAAAGAAGCTCTAACCGAGGCTGAATCTGTAGAGCTTAAAGTTCTTGATCAATCATTGACTTTAGACCGCCCTACTTTTGAATCCATCATCAAAGTTGCTTTAGATAAAACCATCAGCGTTTGTAAACGTGTCATGCGTGATGCCAAGCTTGAGCTTAGCGATATTCAAAATGTGGTATTGGTCGGTGGTTCTACCCGTTCATATGCTGTGCAAAAAGCTGTTCAAGATGTCTTCAATCAAGAACCACTCTGCACAATTAACCCTGATGAAGTTGTGGCCATTGGCGCGTCGATTACTGCGAACCAGCTTATTGGTAACTCTAAAGATGGTTCATTGCTTTTAGACGTCACACCGCTTTCTTTAGGTTTAGAAACCATGGGCGGTTTGGTTGAGCGCCTTATTTCGCGTAATACAGCTATTCCAGTGGCTCGTCGCCAAGAATTCACAACCTATCAAGATGGTCAAACAGCGATGTTGATTCATGTTGTACAAGGTGAACGTGATCTGGTTGAACATTGCCGTAGTCTAGGTCGTTTCGTGCTTCGTGGCATTCCACCGATGACTGCGGGTCAAGCACGCATTGAAGTGACTTTTCAGGTCGATGCTGATGGTTTACTCACGGTGTCAGCCAAAGAAACCACTTCTGGAGTACATGCTCAAATTGACATCAAACCATCTTATGGTTTATCTGATGCAGACACTGAACGATTACTAATTGATGGTTATAAGTTTGCTGAAGAAGACAAAAACTTACGTCATCTTCAAGAAACCAAAGTGGAAGCAAAACGTGAACTTGAAGCACTTGATCAAGCACTTAAAGTGGATGCTCAACTTCTCAGCCAAGAGCAACTCAGTTCCCTCACTGCAGCACGCACTGTTTTAGATGCTGCACTTGAAACGACAGATATTAAAGCTATTGAACATGCTGTAGAACAGCTTAAAATACATAGTGATGCATTTGCTGCAGCTCGTATGAATCAGCACATTGATGCCGCACTGAAAGGCACAAAACTCGATGACTGGTCAAACTCAAATTAATTTATAGGTCAAGATTATGCCACGTATTAAAGTACTGCCTCACGCAACAATCTGCCCAAACGGCGCTGAGTTTGAAGTCGAATCAAATGCTAACCTTTGCGAAAGCATGTTAAAAAACGGCATCAAAATTGAGCATGCATGTGATATGTCTAAAGCGTGCACCACTTGCCATGTGGTTGTACGTAAAGGTTTTGATGGTCTAGATGAAATGGATGATGTCGAAGCAGATCTTCTCGATCGTGCTTGGGGATTAGAACCAGACTCTCGCCTGTCATGCCAAGTAAAAATTGAAGATGAAGATTTGGAAATTGAAATTCCTAAATACACCATCAACCATGCTTCAGAAAATCATTAATTTATAGATAATTTTCTATAATCAAAAAGCCAGTTCATCGTAACTGGCTTTTTTATGCATAAAACTATTCAACAATTTAAAAAAAAGAAGACGTTTTGATAAAAGAATGAATTGAGTTATTTTTACAATTTAAGGCAATACGATTAGATCTAATTTTTATAATGTATATATGAAATTAAGAGTGAGATTCAGTTTTTTTGACTTCTTCGATCACTTCGTCTTCTAAATTCAGTTTAACAATACCAGCAGAATTGGTCATTTTTTGCTGAGTTTGTAAGCGTTGAATCATACGTTCTAAAACATGTATTAGTTCAGGATATTCAAAGTTTTGTACTTCATCTAAGTTCAACAATAGATTAAAGCCTTTATATTCGTAGTCGAACCAACGCTGATAATCTGTTTTCTGTGAGGTGTATTTTTCCATCACTTGCCAAGTACGTACTGGGCCTTTGATACCTTTTAAGAAGATCGGTGCTTTGGGCGCACATAAATAGTCATTTTTAACTAAATGATGCGTATCGTCTGAAATCAAAATTTCATCGACTTCGGCCGCACTTTGTAATCTTGCAGCCAAGTTTGCATCACGTCCAACGATGGTATAAGCCATACGGTGAGCCGCACCATAGTTCCCAACGTGACAATACCCTGTAGAAATACCCATACGAATGTGTAGCGGCGGATAACCCATTTTAATCCAGCGTTCACGCAGTAACTTCATTTGCTGACGCATAACCATTGCCATCTCTAAACAGGTTTTTGCATCTTGCTCTACACCTTGGCTATGTGGATCACCAAAGAAGATTAGAATTGCATCACCCATAAATTTATCGACAGTCGCTTCATACTGTTTGGCAATCTCAGTCATATGACTCAAATAGTCATTGAGTAGAAATGCTAAATCGTCTGGGATTAATGTTTCAGAAAGTTCTGTGAACCCTTGGATATCTGAAAAGAAAATCGTGAGTTTTTTACGTTTATATTCGATTTTAGCCTCAGACTCACCTTTCATAATCGATTGCCAAAGCTGCATTGGCGCATAACGACTCAATTGATTGGCGAATTCCATATAACGATTCATCTGATCATAATAATGGTTCTTTTTATTGCTTAAAGACTGAACTTGGGTGTGTTGATAAAATGTCCCCACACTGAAATACGTAATAAGGCACAAAAAACCTAGAACGGTTAACTCACTGCTGGTTGACTCAAAATATTCTTGAAAACCAAAGACATAAATATTACATAAATAAAATACAGTGACGCCTACAATCCCGGCCAAGGACATCATTAAGAAATTAATTTTGTTATAAATGGTTGTATATAGCAGCGCAAAGACCGCAAGAAAAGTTAAAACAAGGCTTAAATGTACTGCAGACATCAGTACAGCAATTACTATGATATCGATCAGAAAAAGCACATTACGCTTAACTTGATTGCTATATCGATAAATTAACCAATGAGAAAACTTAGGAACGACTAAAATCAGAAAAAATAAAAATGCAGGAATATAGATTTGATATTGCGTATCTGGCTGAGTGTAATGATAGACAACAATCACCAAAGACAGCATGATATATCCCATCAAACGATGAAAATATTCAAACTGTTTAGGCTCTTTGCTGATTAAATTGTCTAACGGCACTCGATCGCCCCCATACGGACACTCATTCTTCTACTATCCTGATATTGTCCGTAAATCGGGATTAGTCCATACGCCAATCAAAAGGCATATCACCTTGACCACGTAGTGCAAGCATCAGTGTTTGGCGCATGTGTGCCAAGACATCATTGTTATAAGGAACTGCTGGCGTACCCCAAACTGGTTTCGGCCAAGCCACATCATTTTGATAACGAACAACATGATGAAAATGTAATTGTGGAACCATATTACCCAATGCAGCTACATTCATTTTGTCTGCACGGAATACACGTGACAATTGGCTTGATAACCAGCTTGACTCACGTAAAAATTGCTCTTGGTCTGCCTGACTTAATTCATAAAGCTCTGTAATTCCCGGAACACGTGGAATCAAAATAAGCCACGGGAATTGCATATCATTCATCAAACGACATGTTGACAGAGGAAAGTCGCCTACATAAAACGTATCTTGAGCAAGTTGTGGATGTAAACTAAACATATCTTTATAAATGATGCAAAATTAGAATGATGGCTAATACTATCACATCCTTATGGGTGTGAATATTCTGTACAGAACGTTTCATTACAAATAAACTGTATTTGAATAAAACGTTGCTTGCTTATGACTCTAATAAATTTTTCAAAAAAATCAAGCGTTTCTTCTATATAAAAAACACGCATAAAATCTACTCATTCTAAACAAGCAATTTATACGCCAAATCTAGTGATTTGGCGCTAATTCCTTCAGTAAACTGTCTAATAAGTCATTTATAAATTGAATGCGTTTGTCATATTCTTCGAGCATGACCATCACTTTTAGACGCTGTCCACCTTCCATTCGGAAGAAAGTCGGATGCTTTTGCATCATTTGGATGATGGATATGGCTTGAACTGGTGTATCTGGCGAGAACTCAATACTGCCGCCATGTGAGCTGATATCAATTTTAGTAATACCCAATTGTTCCGCTTTTAAACGCAACTGATGGACAGAGAATAACTGCTTAACTGCTTGTGGTGGTAAGCCAAAACGATCGATCAACTCCATACGAATGTTATCGAGTTTCTCTTGAGTATCCGTATTACTAATACGTTTATAGAACAATAACCGTTGATGTACATCACCTAAATAATCATCTGGAATTAAGGCTGGTATATGCATGCTAATTTCAGCCGTTAATGATAATGGTGAGTCAAAATTAGGTGTTTTGCCTTTTTGAATGGCTTTGGTGGCTTTTTCAAGCATTTCCATATACAGGCTATAACCGATGGTTTGCATTGAGCCACTTTGCTGTTCACCTAGCAACTCACCTGCGCCACGAATTTCTAAGTCTTCTGTAGCCAACATGAAACCCGCACCCAAAGTCGATGCACGAGAAATGGCATCTAGGCGTTTTTCAGCATCACCTTTTAGACCTTTGAGCGAAGGCACTAGTAAATAAGCATAGGCTTGATGGTGCGATCGACCAACACGACCACGTAGTTGGTGCAACTGCGCTAGTCCAAGTTTATCTGCACGCTCAATCAAAATGGTATTGGCGTTTGGTACGTCAATCCCAGTTTCAATAATGGTTGAACACACCAGTACGTTATATTCTTTGTGATAGAACTGTTGCATGATTTGCTCTAGTTCACGCTCACGCATTTGACCATGAGCAACCGCAACACGTGCTTCAGGAACCAATTCCCGTAAGGTTTCTGCCGTACGTTCAATGGTCTCGACTTCGTTGTGTAAGAAATACACTTGTCCACCACGTAGCAATTCACGCAAGATCGCTTCTTTAATCGAATCTCCAGTATGCTCTTGTACAAAGGTTTTCACAGCAAGTCGACGTGCAGGCGGCGTTGCAATAATAGATAGATCACGCATGCCACTAAAAGCCATATTAAGCGTACGTGGAATAGGCGTTGCAGTTAGCGTTAGCATATCAACATCGGCACGTAAGGCTTTAATTCGCTCTTTATCACGTACACCAAAACGGTGCTCTTCATCCACGATCATGAGGCCGAGATTTTTAAATTGCACACTTTCCTGCAAGATTTTATGTGTGCCAATCACAATATCCACTTTGCCTTCTGCGAGGTCTTCAATGGTTTTGGTATGTGATTTTGATGAACCAAAGCGTGATAGGACTTCAATACGTACAGGCCAGTCCGCAAAACGGTCTTTGAAAGACTCGTAGTGCTGCTGTGCCAACAGCGTCGTTGGAACAAGTACAGCCACTTGTTTGTTATTTTGTACTGCCACAAATGCAGCACGCATGGCCACTTCTGTTTTACCAAAACCGACATCACCACAAACCAAGCGATCCATCGGCTTCGCTTGTTGCATGTCATACAGTGTCGCTTCAATAGCATTGGCTTGGTCTAAAGTTTCTTCATAGGCGAAGCCACTGGCAAACTGCATATAGAGACTTTGATCCAGTTCAAATCCATAACCCGGTTTCGAATGACGACGTGCTTGAATATGCAAAAGTTCTGCCGCCACATCATGGATCTGCTCTAAAGCCTTGCGTTTGGCTTTAGACCATGCATCTGTGCCTAATTTATGTAATGGTGCTAGATCAGGGTCACCACCGCTATATCGGCTAATTAAATGCAGGTTTGTTACAGGGACATACACCTTAGCTGCATCGGCATAGTCTAACTGCAAAAACTCATGGTCTTGGTCATCGATACTCAAGGTAATTAAACCTGCATATCGCCCCACACCATAATCAATATGAACCACAGGTGCGCCAATACTGAGCTCGGTTAAACTACGAACAAGAAACTCTTCTGATACTTCCTGTTGGCGTTTACGACGACGTTGAACCACACGGTGTTCATAAAGCTGATTTTCAGAAATTACACTGAGTTTGTCAGTTAGCAATAAACCACGATCTAAGGGCGCATTGGTGATCGCAATCGCATGCATAGAATGCATAAAATCATCAAAACTTTCGACCGTCGGGATATCACCCAAATTTGGACGCAATGCATCTTTTAAGGTTTCACGTCGACCTGCGCTTTCAGCCACCAATAGCACTGGATAATTTGCCGCATCTATATATTGCTTAACCGCAGAAAATGGCTTTTCACGTTTTGGATCGACAGGTAAACGGGGTGGAATCTCAGCTGCAAGATTGATCACGCCAGTGCGTTCATCAAAAGCCTCAGGCGAAGCCACGATACGACGGCAAAGATTTAATTGTTCTAACACTTGATTTGGTTGTAGGAAAATCTGCTCTGGCGGCAAAATCGGTTGGTCGACATTATGACGGCGGTCTTCATAACGACGCACAATATCCGACCAAAACTGAATCAATGTGTCATCAATAGCTTTATCTGTAATGACAATGCCATTCTCTGGTAAGTACGAAAATAGCGTACTTTGCTCTTTCATGGCTTGTTCAGAGAAGAACAACGGAAAATAAAACTCAATACCCGGTGAAGCTATGCCATCTTGTACATCCTGATAAATTGGATTTTTCTTTGGATTTGCCGTCGGAAAATTTTCCGCATATCGATCACGAAACAGTGAGCGCGCTTCTTTTAATGGAAATTCTTTTGCAGGTAAAACCGTAAAATGATCTAAGTTTTGGGTGGTTCGCTGAGTTTCAGGATCAAAGAATTTGAGGGTATCGATTTCATCATCAAATAAGTCAATACGAATCGGTGAACTTTGCCCCGAAGCGTAAATATCCATGATGCTGCCGCGTACTGCAAATTCACCATGATCATAAACGGTATCCACCAAGTGATAGCCCGCTTGTACTAATCTTAATTTTTGTTGTTCGATATCAAATTTTTGACCCACTTTAATATCAAAGTGTTCACCTAATACCCAAGATGCAGGCGCAACTCGCTGCGCTAAAGTTGTTGCTGAAACCAACAACACACCTTGCTGTGGCATATTGGACAAAATCGCCAAGCGCTCAGAAACGATGTCTTGATGTGGCGATAGGCGGTCATAAGGTAAAATTTCCCAATCAGGGAAAATAGTCGGCTTAATTCCGTAAAATTCCAGCTCACTTTCTAACTGCCCGAGATGCTGATTATTACGTGCTACAATCACAAACAACTGTTTCGATTGTTTGCTAATTTCTTTAAATAATAATGCAGCAGATGAGCCCTGTAAGTTTCCGACCCACCGCTTTTCGCCAGCTTTGAGCTGTTTAAGATTGAGTTGTGAAATTTCTTGCTGGAACATGATGTAAATAGCTTTTAATGTTTTAATCACTTAGTGATCATATTAACACGATGCTTTTTACATTCCGAGATTTAAGCAACTATATACAGTGTTTTAACCAATGTGGATTTGCGATTGTATTTTCTATTGATGAGTACCCTAAACGCACCCATCAAACTCAAACACTGCAGTCCATTCACTTACTTACGATCACGGATGAATTGACGATAATAATCATTCAATAGTTTGACATAGTGTTTAAATTGCAAAAGATTTTCTTCAGTATTGCCTAATCGTGCAACAAAGCGTTGATTTGCAATTTCCAAGTCTATTTTTTCATTGATAATCATTGCAGTGGCATAGAGCTGTTTTAAATCATCGAAATTTGTCATTTTTCTATTCGACAAGTATTCCATACGTTCAGACAAAGTATTTAAAACTACGCCTTCAATGATATAGCCCTGAGTTTCATCATATTGAATGTGGTGTTGTTCTAAGTAAAGTTGCTCAGGCGACTCTTTAGCGCCTTTGAATAAATCGACTAACTTATTAAACATCTGACTATCTACAACATGATAAAAAACCTATTGTACTTCGATTACATCCTTTTTTGGGCAAGTTAAAGTATTTCTGACTTTATCTATGCGCTAAATTTTTCATCCAAACCTTCATGACTATATAGAACTATAATTACGATCTTAAGCAAATATAGCGTTTTATTTTCAACCCAATACTTTCTTTTAGAAATCTAAAACATCACTGCCATCAGATTAGTTTTCTAGATTTACCACTGATTTCTTCAAATAAAAAACGAAGGATTAACCTTCGTCATTTACTCATCATGGGGCTATTTAAAAGTCTTAAATAAGCATTTAACTCACTTGAGCGAGTGGCATACTAAATGGTGTCACTTCAGAAACTAAATTTTCAATCGAGAAAATTTCATCCAATTGACTTACAGTTAACAGCTCTTGCTCTAAAACCACTTGGCGAATGGTTTTATTTTCGGCAATACATTGCTTACCGATTTCATCACATTTTGCATGACCTAAATATGGATCGAGTAAGGTCACGATTCCTACACTACGCATCACAGCATCAAAACATGCTTGCTCATTTGCCTGAATTCCTTGGATACATTTGCTATCTAATGTTTTTACGGCATTCACCAAAAGCTCAATCGATTCATTCATGGACAATGCAATGACCGGCTCCATGACATTTAATTGTAATTGCCCTGCTTCTGCGGCTAAAGTTATGGTTAAATCATTGCCCATCACTCGAAATGCAATTTGGTTGACCACTTCAGGGATCACAGGATTGACCTTTGCAGGCATAATGGACGAACCTGCTTGTAACTCAGGTAAACGAATTTCCGCTAAACCTGTTCGTGGCCCCGAACTTAAAAGACGTAAGTCATTACAGATTTTAGAAAGTTTGACAGCTAAACGTTTTAAGCAGCTGGATAATAAAATAAATACGCCACAATCGCTGGTTGCTTCGACATAGTCTTCTGCACCTTGCAATTTTAGACCGGTCAAATGAGCTAGATTTTCAACGGCCTTCGCTGCATAACCCGCAGGAGAATTCACGCCAGTGCCAATTGCCGTCGCACCTAAATTAATTTCCAATAGAAGCTGTCGATTTTGCTCAATCAACTTCAAATCTTCTTTTAATAATGTTGCAAATGCTCGGAACTCTTGCCCCAAAGTCATCGGAACAGCATCTTGTAACTGTGTACGCCCCATTTTGATGACATGTTTAAACTCATCGGCTTTAATATGTAAGCTTCCAATTAGCTGATTTAAAACCACAAATAAAGCATCAAAAGCGCTAAATGTTGCTAGACGCAGCGCTGTTGGATAGACATCATTGGTGGATTGTGACTTATTAACATGGTCGTTGGGATGAATCCGTTGATAACTGCCTTTCGCATCTCCGAGCGACTCAAGGGCAATATTGGCAATGACTTCATTGGCATTCATGTTAATAGAAGTGCCTGCTCCACCTTGATAAATATCAATTGGAAATGAATCTGCCCATTGTTCAGGATGATCAATCAATGCATCACACGCCTGCTGAATCGCTTGGCGAATATCATCTTGTATTAAGTTAAATTGATAATTGGTTTCTGCTGACGCTTTTTTTACCTGAGCAATAGCGCGTACAAAGTTTAAATTTTGTCCGACATGCTGCTTTGATATTTGAAAGTTTTCGATGGCACGCAATGTATGTATACCGTAATAACATGACTGCGGGACTGCTTTATCCCCCAATAAATCATGCTCTATTCTCGTTTTTTCCATTTGAACCGTTGTCACTGCGCATTCCCTCTAATTACGCACCAAGACTGTGCATACCTCATATTCGACCTGTTCAAATCATCTCACTACAGATGATGTGATGCACATTTGCAACAAAATATTTCAAATGCACATTTCTTGTTCACCATGTAACATTGTGTAATTTTTACCTAATTTCATTAGTTCTCTTTTTGTGATGAGAAGTCTTAGGTAGAGTTACTTACCAAAATTTAAATTCCCTTCTGGACAACATTTCAGCAGCACAATAAAAAATTCGATTTGTAATAAGAAAAAATATCATTTACATAAAACATACATAAAATATGCTTAAAGGTTACAGAGTGTAATTTTTAAATCGTGCTTGAATCTGCGACTTACGACAGAAGTACAAATTTTCATCTAGGACAGAGATGATTTGCTTTCATTAAGGACGAACCGCCTATGAGCCATTTAAACCCGACATTAGTCACCTTTATTTTTTATATTCTTGCAATGCTTGCCATTGGTTTGTATGCCTACAAAGCTACGCATAACTTTGACGAATACATTTTAGGTGGACGAAGTTTAGGAAGTGTTGTGACTGCACTTTCAGCAGGTGCATCCGACATGAGTGGTTGGCTACTCATGGGTCTCCCTGGTGCAATTTATCTATCTGGTCTTTCCGAAGCTTGGATTGCAATCGGCTTAATTATCGGTGCTTGGTTGAACTGGTTGATCGTTGCTGGTCGCTTGCGTGTTCATACCGAATATCAAAATAATGCCCTGACCCTGCCCGATTATTTCACGAGCCGTTTTGCAGACCGTAAAAAGATTTTACGTATCATTTCAGCTGTAGTGATTTTAGTGTTCTTTGCGATTTACTGTGCTTCTGGCATGGTGGCTGGCGCACGACTTTTCGAAAGTTTATTCGGTTGGAACTACACAACAGCACTGTGGATTGGTGCAATTGCAACCATTAGCTATGTCTGTATTGGTGGATTCTTAGCGATCAGTTGGACCGATACTTTCCAAGCGGGTCTGATGATCTTTGCACTGCTGATCACACCGATCATCGCCTACCTTGCTTTAGGTGATAACAGTCAAAATCTTGCTGCTATTTTGGAAACAGCTCGCCCGCAAGCTTCTAATTTATTTGAAGGTTTAAGTACAGTTGCGATTTTATCCAGCATGGCATGGGGCTTAGGCTATTTTGGTCAACCGCATATCTTGGTTCGCTTTATGGCAGCCGATTCTGTTAAAACCATTCCAAATGCACGTCGCATTGGAATGACATGGATGATCCTATGTCTAGGCGGTGCTGTAGCAGCGGGTTATATCGGTATTGCTTACTTCCAAGTCCACCCAGAACTTGCAGGTGTCGTTAATGCCAACCCTGAAACGGTATTTATGGAATTGACTAAAATTCTATTCAATCCGTGGGTTGCAGGGATTATTTTAGCCGCAATTTTAGCTGCGGTGATGAGCACACTTAGCTGTCAGTTATTGGTTTGCTCAACCACCTTGACGGAAGATTTGTACAAAGGATTTATTCGTAAAAATGCATCGCAAAAAGAATTGGTTTGGATTGGACGTGCGATGGTCTTGGCAATTGCCGTATTTGCAATCACCTTTGCAATGAACCCTGCAAGTAAAGTTTTAGGCTTAGTGGCTTATGCATGGGCAGGTTTCGGTGCTGCATTTGGCCCACTGATTATTCTTTCATTGCTGTGGAAACGTATGACGCTTAACGGAGCAATCATTGGCATGATCGTAGGTGCTGTGACTGTCATCGTGTGGAAAAACTACTTAGGCCACCTTGGTTTATACGAAATCATTCCAGGCTTTATTTTCTCTGCGATCAGTATCGTTGTGGTGAGCTTATTGGGCAAAGCACCAGAGGCGGATGTGGTTGAACGCTTTGAAAAAGCCGAAGCGCAATATCAAAAAGAAATGTCTGAAATCTAAAATTTTTGACACTAAAAAGGGGCTAAATGCCCCTTTTTAGTACTCAATTATTGATGATTAGCTACTTCGGCCGAGCCGCAGGTTTCAGCTTAATTTGCATACTTTCTTTGATCACTTCCATCACAGGATAACTACGCGTTTCCTTGATACCAGGTAATTGCCAAAGCACCTGCCCTGAAATTTTTCTAAATTCTTCCATATTTGCACAGCGTATTTTCACTACAAAATCAAAACCGCCGCTGATCATATGACATTCTACAATTTCTGGAATTTGACGCACTGCATCCGAAAAATCTTCCAATACATTGGGCGTAGTTTTATCTAGTAAAATCTCCACAAAAACCACAAATCCATTATTGAGTAAGACCGGATTTAAACGTGCTTCATAGCCTAAAATAAAGCCTTCTTTCGATAATTTTTGCACACGTGCCAACGCCGCAGTGGGTGATAAATTCACCATTTCTGCAAGCTTAATATTGGACAATTTTCCGTCGTCTTGCAGCAGCTCTAAAATTCGAATATCTATACGGTCTAAGCTCAAATATGGGCTAGTCATCTGAATTTTTCTCTAAATATTATTAAAACTATAGTGAGTTATTCGCTAAATATTCTGTGATGATAAATTAAATAAAGGATCAAGCTCAAGATTTATTTGCTCGTCATAGAACTTTGACACGGAAAATTGAAACATGAATGGAAAAGTATTTGAAGTCACGGGAAGCGATGACTACATCACTGAATTTAAAGACAAGAATAGCTTTGAACAATTGATTAATACAGCATGGCGTCGTGCTGAAACTGAGTGCATTGAAAACTTATTAGCACACATTGAAATCCCTTCCCCGATCAGCGATCAAATTCAACAATTGGCTTTTGACTTAGCCCATTCATTACGTGAACGTAAAAGCGGTACAGGTAAAGCAGGCATTGTACAAGGCTTGCTACAAGAGTTTTCATTGTCTTCTCAGGAAGGCATCGCGCTCATGTGTTTAGCTGAAGCGCTACTCCGTATTCCAGACAAAGCAACACGTGATTTACTGATCAAAGATAAAATCAACCAAGGTAACTGGAAAGATCATGTTGGCCAAAGTAGCCTCATGTTCGTTAATGCTGCTGCTTGGGGATTAATGCTGACGGGCAAACTGATGGAAACCCCTCAACAAAAAAGTCTGTCTAGCCTACTGACCGGTATTTTAGCACGCAGTGGACGTGGCATTATCCGCAAAGCTGTCGACGTGGCTATGCGTATGATGGGCGAACAGTTTGTCACAGGCGAAACCATCAATGAAGCGCTTAAACATGCAGAAGCATTAGAAGACAAAGGCTTCCGTTATTCATATGACATGTTGGGTGAAGCAGCATTAACTGAACCTGATGCAGAACGTTATTATCAAGACTATACCGATGCGATCCACGCGATTGGTCAAGCTTCTGAAGGTAAGGATGTTTATAACGGCGCAGGTATTTCGATCAAATTATCTGCCCTACACCCGCGCTATCAACGTTCACAGATCGACCGTGTGCATAACGAACTTTATGGCAAAGTGCTTGAACTTGCAGTATTAGCCAAGCATTACAATATTGGTCTAAACATCGATGCTGAAGAAACTGACCGCCTAGAAATTTCTTTGGAACTACTTGAGCGCCTGTGTTTCGAGCCTAAATTAGCAGACTGGAAAGGTATTGGATTTGTGATTCAAGCCTACCAAAAACGCTGTTTCTATGTGGTCGACCATATTATTGACCTCGCTAAGCGTAGCCAAAAACGTTTAATGATCCGCTTAGTGAAAGGTGCATACTGGGACAGCGAAATTAAGAAAGCGCAAATTGAAGGTATGAGTGACTATCCTGTATTTACGCGCAAAGTTCATACCGACCTGTCTTATATTGCATGTGCTAAAAAACTTTTAGCAGCACCTGAGCAAATTTATCCTCAGTTTGCAACACACAATGCGCAAACCGTTGCTACGATCTACCAATTAGCACAGCCAGAGCTTTACTATCCAGGCCAGTATGAATTTCAGTGCCTTCACGGCATGGGTGAACCCCTCTATGAACAAGTGGTGGGTTCGAAGTCTGATAACAAACTGGGTGTGCCTTGTCGTATTTATGCACCAGTGGGTAACCATGAAACCTTATTGGCCTATTTAGTTCGACGTTTACTGGAAAATGGTGCGAATACCTCTTTCGTCAACCGTATTGCAGATAAAAATTTAAAAATTGAAGATTTAATTGAAAATCCAAGACAAACGATATTAGCGGCTGCTGAAAAAGAAGGTGTGACTGGCGCTAAGCATCCATCCATCCCATTTCCGCAAGATTTGTATGGCTCAGAACGTCGCAACTCAAAAGGACTCGATTTAGCCAATGATCGCGACTTATCTCAGCTCAATACCACGGCAGTACAGCATGCACATACCCAGTGGCATGCTAGTGCAATGGGCGCTAATTTAGAAGAAATTCATACTGCAAGTATCAACATTACAAACCCTGCAAACCGTAGTGATGTGGTCGGTAGTGTCAGCGAAGCCAGTTTAGAACAAGCGGAAATCGCTCTCAATAATGCGGTAAATGCCCAAGGTTCATGGAAAACTTTAGACAAAGATCAGCGTGCAGCATGCTTAAACCGTGCGGCGGATTTGATGGAAGCACAATTGCAATCTCTGATGGTGTTGTTGTCACGTGAAAGTGGTAAAACTTATGCCAATGCTATTGCTGAAGTCCGTGAAGCTGTAGATTTCCTACGTTATTATGCAGCTCAAATAATTGATCTAGCAGAGAATACGCAAATTGAACCCCTAGGTACTGTGCTGTGCATTAGCCCATGGAACTTCCCGCTTGCTATTTTCACAGGTCAAATTGCTGCAGCCTTGGTTGCAGGTAATACCGTGATTGCCAAGCCTGCTGAACAAACGCCTCTGATTGCTGCTCAAGCTGTACATATTTTATGGGAAGCAGGTGTTCCCTTCGATGTATTGCAACTTCTCCCTGGCCGTGGCGAAACCATTGGGGCCAAACTCAGCGCGGACTCACGTGTCCAAGTCATCATGTTTACAGGCTCAACGGAAGTCGCACGTATCTTGCAAAAAACCGTTGCACAGCGCTTAAACCAATTTAGCGAAAGTGTGGTTTTGATTGCTGAAACTGGTGGTCAAAATGCCATGATTGTTGACTCATCAGCATTGACAGAACAAGTGGTATTGGATGTCGTTAACTCTGCCTATGACAGTGCAGGTCAACGCTGTTCTGCCCTGCGTATTCTCTGTGTGCAAGAAGATAATGTGGACGTAGTCCGTACCATGTTACAAGGTGCGATGAAGCAACTTCGTGTCGGAAATCCTGCACTTTTAGCAACTGACATTGGCCCAGTGATCGACCTTGAAGCACAACAAAATATTGAAAAACATATTGAGAAGATGCGTAGCAAAGGCTATCCCGTACATCAAATCATGTTTAATGCTGATAGCAATGCGTTAAGTACGGGAACTTTTGTTGCACCAACTTTAATTGAACTTCCACATTTAAATGATTTAGAACGCGAAGTTTTTGGGCCAGTATTGCATTTAATCACCTACAAATATGGTGAGATTGAAAACCTATTAACGCAAATTAATGCCAAAGGTTATGGTTTAACCATGGGCTTGCATACACGTATTGATGACACGATTCAAAAAGTTATCGGTCATGCAGAAGTTGGCAACCTATACATTAACCGTAATATTGTAGGCGCTGTGGTTGGTGTACAACCTTTTGGCGGCGAGGGCTTATCAGGTACTGGTCCAAAAGCGGGCGGTCCTTTATATCTTTACCGTTTAATGCATCAAGTTTCTGAGAAAAAACTGGCTACACCTTATGCTGCTCAGGCAGAAACACAAGCTGCACACTTCCCTGCATATGAAGCTTTTAACGCTTGGGCGAAGCAGCATTTTTCAGGCATTGCGATTCAAACACCACAGGCCATAGCCGCAGGACAAAGTTTTGAACTGCAAGGACCAACCGGTGAAAACAACCAATATACCATTTTGGCACGTAAGGGTGTGCTTTCATTAGCTAATAATGATGCAGATCAACTGAATCAAATTGCTGCGATTTTATCGGTGGGTAGTCAGCCCGTCGTACTTGCAGACAATACTTTTGTGTTGAAACACTTAAATAGCATGCCAAAAATCCTCGTGGACCAATTTAAAGTGATCACGGATCTTTATCATGGCAATTTTGATGCAGTTTTACATCATGGTGAAAAAGCTGAGTTATTAAAAATTCAACAAGTCATTGCATCTCGTGAAGGTGCAATTATTGGCATTACGCATTTAGCTTCAGGCCAATATGACATCCCTGTAGAGCGTTTCGTGATTGAGCGGGCAATCAGTGTCAATACAGCGGCAGCCGGTGGTAATGCTAGCTTAATGACAATGAATTAAACACTGAATTGAACTCCAACTAATCAGTTCCTCACTTAGCTCAATCTTTATGAATGTTCCATAAAGATTGAGCGTTTTTTTAACTTCCCCTCGATAAAAGTTCTGTTTAGCGTATTCAGACTCATTTTCTCGACAGATAAATACAGCCAAAAGTGGAATTAATTTAGTCTTATAAGGTGAATTTTGCTAACATGACTTTTTTTAATATGTTTGCGATTTTTTACTGCATATGACTTCAACTTATCAGCAACAACTTGATGCCAAAGTTGCCCGCATTACGGCTCAATTTTCAGAATACAACCCTCCCTCTTTAGAAGTTTTTCCTTCTGCTGAACAAAACTTTCGTATGCGAGCGGAATTCCGAATTTGGCATACTGAAAATGATATGTTCTATGCAATGTTTGAACGCAATTCAGACAATGAAAAACAAGTTGTCGAAATTAAAGATTTCCCGATTGCAGATAAAAGCATTAATGATTTAATGCCCTTATTATTAAATGAACTCAAGGCGCAAAAGATCTTATCTAGCCGTTTATTTGAGGTTCATTTCTTAGCAACGCTGAAAGGTGAAATGCTGGTTTCATTGGTTTACCGTTGCCCACTCAATGCTGAATGGGAAGTTGCTGCCAAAGCGCTGTCTGAAAAGCTCAATATCAAGATTTATGGCCGTAGTCGTGGTCAGCGCGTGATTTTAACTGATGACTATGTGGTTGAAGAACTCCAAGTATTTGACCGTAAATATCAGTATAAACAAATTGAAAGTAGCTTCACACAGCCAAATGCCGGCGTATGTCAAAAAATGCTGGAATGGGCATGTCAGGCTGCCGATCACTCTGATAAAGACTTACTTGAGCTTTACTGTGGTAATGGTAATTTCACACTGCCTCTTTCAACACGCTTTAATCGCGTTTTGGCAACAGAATTAGCCAAGTCTTCAGTCTATGCCGCACAGTGGAATATTGAGCAAAATGGCATTGATAATATCCAAGTGGCTCGTCTATCAGCTGAAGAGTTCACCCAAGCCTACAATGCTGAACGTACATTCCGCCGCCTTGAAGAAGCTGAAATTGAAATTACGAGCTATAACTTCAATACAGTATTTGTCGATCCACCGCGTGCAGGTATCGATGATGAAACACTAAAACTGTTGCAACGTTTTGAACGCATTATCTATATTTCATGCAACCCAGATACTTTGCATGACAATCTCAAACTACTTTCACAAACGCATAAAATCAGCAAATTTGCCTTATTTGATCAGTTCCCTTATACACACCATGTAGAGTCTGGCGTGTTTCTTGAGAAGATTTAAACAAATTATTTCAAGTCATGTTGCTGTCATAAAAGGAGCTTTCTAAAAGCTCCTTTTTTATATTCTAAAAAAGCTTTATTTTCTCGTCACATGCATATTTATGAACAGCTTTAAGAACAAATAAGTTAAAGATTTTAAAAGTCCAATCGAAAAAATGATGATTCAAGTGGCTAAAATTTCACTTTAGTAGTCTTGCTTTATTTATTGGATTGGTTATATTTCGTCCTATGTTAGGTCGCAAATGAAGGCTCTATGAGTTTTTGGCATAAGTTGTTCGCTAATGAACAGCAAAACGGGCATAAGAATCAAATTGCCTGTGTTGAAAATGATTGCTCTTGTAAAACCAATGAACAGCTTATTGCTGCTCTTACAAAGGCAACGGATGAAGATGTTATCCTCGGTATTAAAAAAGTACTCGCTTCGCGCGGTTATAGCCGTAAGGAATTAAATGAAATCCAGCATCTACCTCTACAGTAGAGTCTGAACATTCAATGTTCAAACAAGGCATTCTGTTTTACAGAGTGCCTTTTTCATTTTTAGTCTAATCAAAAGTATGCCGCTTATTTACAGATCAGGTTTGTGGATTGGCCACATCACTATTTACAGCTTTTATGCTATGCTCCAAGGCAAATCAGTAATGTCTATTTTTAAACACACGACAATAAAACCTAATATTGCATCAAATAAGAGGCAGATGACCTCTAAACAGCATTGATATAAAAATTAAAGGAATGAACATGAATAAATTAACAAGTTGCCTTATTGCCTGCTGCATACTTAGTCTAAGTGCTTGTAGCCAAATCCCCAAAGAATGCGAAGAATCTTGGGATAAGCTCGAAGCCCTATCGAAACAAATGGGCTTAAACGAAGAGCAAATCAAAGAACAGAAAAAACAGTTTGAAGAAAGTATTAAGCAACAATCTAAAGAACAAGCCATTCAAATGTGCCAAACCCAAAGTACCTTTTTAGGTTTAGTCGGCAAATAAACAGTATTTTCTATCCATCTAAAGATCGTATACATGAAGCCCGAATATTCGGGCTTTTATTGTTTGCATTGAGATGCTGTTGTGTAGGCTACAATTGGCCCTAAAGCTTTCAAACTCGAATCATGTCTATTCAACACTTGGATATCTGCACTAGACACAGATCCATCTAAATACAAGGCATTGTTAATCGATAATTGCTGCTTAAAATATTGTGAAAATGCATAAAACGACACGCCTTCACGACTGATCACAAAATACAACTTGCCGTTCTTGATCCCCACACCATTGCGGATTTTCAATGAATCTGACTGTGGGATAAAGTTTGGATTGATTTTTCCATCTACCACCAGCATTGGACCTGACTGCGTTGCATAACGTGCCTTAAAATCTGTGGAAGCATATTTTTGTGTAGTTAATATCACCGCTTGCTTGTCATTCCATGCCAGAACACCATTCGGCTGAATTAAAAAATTACCAAAGCCTCGTGTTGCACGATTCAAGGCTTTTTTCTGCAGCCCATTTTCAACATAAAGACCAACAGGCGCTAAATCTGCATGATACATCCCTGCATTCATTGCGAAGTTCATCGTATTACATTTACGCGCTAATGCCTGCTTTAAACGCTGTAAGTCTCGATATGGCTGCTGCTCTGCATCATATAAATAGAGCTTTAGTTGACTCAGATCCGAAATTTCAACCACATCCACGGCAATAGGCTGACTGACACGTTTCGCTTGAATATTGGCATAGGAAATACTCGGTGAGAAAATCAGACCGAGCAGCATCATAAAGCGCATTTTTTTAAACATTGAGGTTAATTGAAGACCAAGCATGACCCTATCCATAGCGCACGTTAAAAATCGAACAAATTTTAGCTAAATCATCGCTAAAATAGTCGATTAATTCACAGATTAAAAGTAGACTAATCTTTAAAAATAATTCGGATTTAAAGTAGGACTGGTAAATACATGCATGTGCAGAAAGATGGTTTTCCTCTTGGAACACATCTGATTGTTAAACACTTCGGTTATAGCCATCATGGCATATATGCCGGCCGCGGTAGAGTCATTCACTACTCAGGTTTTGCACACCTTTTCAAAAAACATCCGATTGAAATGACTTCTATCGAAAATTTCAGTCACGGCAAAAAAATCATCGTTCAGTCGTACAGCAATCCAAAATTTAAAGGGCGTAAAGTGGTGCGTCGCATGCGCTCACGTATGCATGAAAACAACTATCATCTGATTATTAATAACTGCGAACACTTATGCACATGGGCCATTACTGGTGTTGAAAGTAGTCCTCAGGTGTTTCGTATGATGAACCGACTCACCACGATTGGTTATGTCAGTTCTCTGATGAGTTTTATGAGTAGCATGATGCTGACCGTGACCACTACTTGCTTTGCACTGGTGTTCTATATCAAAAAGAAACTGCGCGAAAAAGCCAAAATGCAGATGCCGGTTTATACCTATTTAAAGCGTGAAGAACATAAAAATCGTTAATCCACTACAGCATCGTTGAACTGTGGCTTTATCAAATTTCAGTAGATCAGCACATTGCTTAGAGATCCTGTGCCAATACACAAGCTTTTTATTTTAGCGTATCAGATGTAATGCTTAATCTTGGTCACTCTTCACATTGCTAAAAGTTCGCATTGCTAAAAGGTGGAAATTTATCTTCAACCAAATTGCTTTGCAGGCCATGTTCTAAATAAATTTTGGCTGCATCCAAAACCGTTGTAAAACCACCTGTACTATCAATAATAAAATCAATCAATGCCTGACCTTGCAGAGGAATCTTTGAATTTTTGATATGAACGTAGGTTTCCATCGGGCTAATCTGCTCAAAAATAAAATCGACTTGAGTTTTTGGTTCTCCCCACTGTATTTGAATTAATTTGTTTTCCTTAATACTCAGCACGTCTACATCGGCGACTGCATTATATTTCTGCCAAGTCCATTGCACGGTTTTACCTTCTTCTAGATAGCCACTCGATGCACTAAACCAAAAATGCTGTGTTATTAAAGGATCAACAAAAGCATTAAATACGATATTGATGGACTTACGAATTAACATCTGGGTTTCAATCACGACACTCATCAGCATTCCTACAGTATTTTAATTTTATTCAGTGATAGCACAGAGAACTGATCATTGCCTACCACTGAATTGTTATTGCCCTATTATGCTGTATGTTCTGTAATAAATGCTGATGTCACTAGCGTGGGATTCTTCTCTGTAAATTGCCCATTCCAATAGGGATAGTATGGATAAGGTGGATACACTGCACTGACTGCGTCTAATCGGGCTAACTGCTCTACGCTTAACGACCAATCTTTCGCCGCAAGGTTATCCAACAGTTGCTGTTCATTACGTGCGCCTATCAAAATGCTAGAAACTGTCGGTCTGGTTTTCAGCCAATTCAATGCAATCTGCGGGATAGAGTGCCCTGTTTCCATGGCTATTTCTTGCATTACATCTAACACCGCATATAACTTCTCGTGTTGAACTGGCGGTGCGAATTGTGCTGTTTCATGCAGCCGGCTTTGCTTTGGAATCGCGTGCTCACGATCAAATTTCCCTGTTAATCTCCCCCAGCCCAGCGGACTCCAAACCACTGCACCAATCTGTTGATCATGCTGCGCAGGCATCAACTCCCATTCATAGTCACGTCCAATCAAAGAATAATAGACTTGATGCACACTTAGCTTTTCATAGCCCTGCTGTTGGGCAATCGATTGTGCTTTCATAAGCTGCCAGCCTGAAAAATTCGATGCACCGATATAGCGAATTTTTCCACTACGTACCAAGTCATCTAAACTGCGCATCAGCTGCTCAAGTGGCGTCGTGCTATCAAACTGATGCAGCTGCAGCACATCAATATAATCTGTGCCTAACCGTTTTAAACTCGCCTCCACGGCTTGTATTAAATAGCTTCTAGAATATCCACCTTGATTGATTCCATCATTCAATCGGATACCCACTTTGCTGGAAATAATCACCTCTTGGCGTTTTGAATGAAGTAATGCACCTAGCATCTGCTCTGAGGCACCATTTGAATAAGCATCTGCGGTATCGAAATAATTCACGCCTTGATCAATACAGAGATCAATCATGCGCTGAGCATCATTTAAGCTCGCTTGCCCCCATGCAGAGAAAATAGGGCCTTGCCCGCCAAATGTACCTGCACCAAAGCCGAACTCTGAAACTTGTAAGCCAGATTGCCCTAGGTTGTGATAGTTCATGGTGAATTCCTGTGTTTGATTTATACACAGAATAGGCACAGATGTTTATCAGAAAAACCCTAAATATCAAGAAAGACTTTCTTGATTATATTGATAATGCTAACTGAAGATTTCGACTTATTCACACGAATGGCGATACTGGGTTCAATCAGTCAAGCCGCTAAAGAAGCCAATCTCTCTGTTTCTGTCGCTAGTAGCCGTCTACACAGACTTGAACAAAGTTTAGGGCTGCGCTTATTTCATCGCACTATACGGCAGCTACATTTAACACAGGAAGGTGCTGTTTTATTGCAGCAAGGTTTTCCCTTATTCGAACAATTTAATTCTCTCCTGAGCCAATTTCAGCCTGAACCACAACAACTTAGTGGGGTATTAAAAATCACCTGTTCAGAAGTTTTTGGTAATCGTATCTTAGGGCCAGTATTTGCAGCCTTTGCCAAGTTGCATCCAACATTGACTTTGGATATTGAACAGACCGATCAAAATTTAGATTTGGTCTCTGCAGGTTTAGATGTTGCGATACGTATTGGACAGTTAGAAGACTCATCACTGATTGCTAAACCGCTCAGCTTAAACCGTCGTATTTTGTGTGCCTCGCCTAGCTATATCGAACAACATGGCGAACCTCACTCCCTAGAAGAGCTCTCTATACACCAATGCATTTTACAGAAATACCCTAAGGGTGTTTCGCAGCTTTGGACATTCGTCCAAGATCAACACAACATAAATATACCTGTTTCAGGACAAGTTCATATCAACTCAGGTGAAGGCGTACGCCAAGCAGCACTTGCAGGTTTAGGCATCTCAAACCACTCCATCTGGCATGTGGATGAAGATTTACAATCTGGCCAGCTCATCCAAGTTCTACCCAAGATCCCTGTTCAAAGTACTGCAATCTATGTGGTAATTCCGCATCGACATTTTGTTCCGCCTAAAGTACAGGCTTTTATGCGACACTTGGACGATTATTTTCAGCATCAATATGCTTGGTACGTATCGCCGAATTTATCTGAAAATTAGGCCAAGAATTTATCTTAAATTACTGTTAAAAGTCTTAATCAGCGGCGGAAGTTCAACTTCTAAGCTGCTATACATTTCACGCTCAATGTTTCGTACAATCGAGTCCAGCGGTAAATCATTTTCCTGCAAGCCAAAAGGCTCTTCCAGTTCTGCACTTAACGCATCCAAACCTAAAAATAAATATGCAATCAAAGCCACAATGACAGGTGTCCATATCCCTAAACTGGCCTCTAGGCTAAATGGCAAAATCAGACAAAATGAATACACTGCGCGATGTAAAAGCACCGAATAGGAAAATGGTAATGGCGTGGTCATAATACGGTCACAGCCTGCATGGATATCACCCATCGCTACAGAATGACGTGTGAGCGTGCTGTAAATAATGTCTGTAATCTGACCTTGCTTATAGGCTTTGACTAAATCTTTTTGAATAATTTCAAGTAAATACTGTGGTGCATTGATATTGTCTCGGCATTGCTGCCATTGCTGATCCGTCAAAGCTACGCCGTCTTTAAAATGTGCAATATCTTGTGATTCATAGCGTAAGCGATCACGTAACAAATTGCAAAACAGCATGATGCGGTACATCAACACGTTTCTTTGCTCATCTTCAAGGACATGGCTATTACGAATCATGTGGCGTGTATTGGCAATCAATGAGCCCCAAAGCTTGCGCCCTTCCCACCAACGGTCATAACAGGCAGTATTTCGAAAGCTCAAAAAAATCGACAGAATCACCCCAAAGATGGTAAATCCGATGGCTGGAACTTCAGGCGTATTCAGGTAGTGTGCAGCGCTTAGATACACCAAAATCGCCGACAAACTCACGACGATAGCCAACGCAGGCATGACTTTTGGGAGTATCGTGCCATGCCATGCAAATAAAAGTTTAAAGCTATTATTTTTATTTCGAATGATCACTTATTTCCCCTCTGTACTGCCTTAATGAACCATCTCAAGCATGAAAAAAGCCCAACCGAAGTTGAGCTTAATCTTAACCTACTTGATCTTAACCTATTGGGGATTCAAAGATGAATCCCTTTAAAAACTAAGATTTTATTTACCCGGTTTAAAACTGTCTTTCAAATCTAAGATGCGGTTAAACACTGGTTTTTCAGCTGTATGATCAAACTGATCTGCAACAAAGTAACCTTCACGTTCAAATTGGAAACGATCTTCAGGTTTTGCTTCTGCCAATGCAGGCTCAATGACCGCTTGAACCACTTTAAGTGATTCTGGATTTAAGTTTGCAAGGAAGTCATCACCCACTTCAGGGTCTGATTCAGTGAATAAACGGTCGTAGATACGAACTTCCGCAGCAATACCCTTGCTTGCAGAAACCCAATGTACAACACCTTTCACTTTACGGCCTTCAGGGTTTTTACCTAAAGTTTCAGGGTCGATTGAACATTTCAATTCAACCACTTCACCGTTCTCGTCTTTAATCACTTCAACACACTTAATCACATACGCATGACGTAAACGCACTTCACCGCCCGGAATCAAACGTTTAAAGCCTTTAGGCGCAACTTCTTCAAAGTCTTTACGATCAATGTAAATGTCTTGAGTCAACGGAATGATACGGTCACCCATGTCTACATTTGGATGACGTGCATGCACCAAATCCATTGCTTCAGGCAAGTTAGTTAAAGTCACTTTGAGTGGATTCAACACAGCCATACCACGAGCAGCAGTATTTTCTAGAGACTGGCGGATGCAGTATTCAAGCATTGCAACATCTACGATACTGCCATCAACTTTCGTTACACCTACACGTTTACAGAAGTCACGTAGACCTTCTGGAGTAAAGCCACGACGGCGCATACCCACAACGGTAGGCATACGTGGGTCATCCCAACCATTCACAAAACCACCTTCAACCAATTTACGTAATTTACGTTTAGAGGTAATGGTGTAATCTACATTTAGGCGGCTTGATTCATACTGATGTGGTACAGATGGTGATTTAACTTTCTCGACAACCCAGTCATAGAATGGACGGTGATCAACAAACTCTAGTGTACACAGTGAATGCGTAACCCCTTCAATGGCATCTGATAATGGATGCGCATAGTCGTACATTGGGTACATTTTCCATTTATCACCAGTTTGGTGATGTTCAGAATGCAAAATACGATACAAAATAGGATCACGCATATGGATGTTAGGTGAAGTCATATCAATTTTGGCACGTAGTACTGCCTGACCTTCTCCCAACTCACCATTACGCATTTGTTCAAAACGCGCTAAGTTTTCTTCTACGCTAGCATCACGTTGCGGCGAATTTTTACCCGGCTCCACAAAATTACCGCGGTTTAGTTTGATTTCTTCAGGGCTCTGCAAATCCACATAAGCATCACCTTGTTCAATCAATTGAACTGCCCAAGCGTAAAGTTGATCAAAATAGCTCGATGCATAACGTGGCTCGCCGTTCCACTCAAAACCTAGCCATTTCACGTCATTGGCAATACCGTCTACATACTCTTGCTCTTCGGCATCCGGGTTTGTATCGTCAAAACGGAGGTTACATAGACCTGCGAATTCTTGAGCAATACCAAAGTTTAGGCAAATAGCTTTTACATGACCAATATGTAGGTAGCCATTTGGCTCTGGTGGAAAACGTGTTACAACTTGTTCGGTACGACCTGCAGATAAATCATCTGTAATGACTTGACGTACAAAATCTAAGCCTGGCTGTTGTTCCTGCTGCGCAGCTTCGACAGGGGCATTGTTCTTGGTTGTCGGATTTTTAGGCAGGGATGAAACAACATCGTTTGGCTTCATGGTAATAAAATCACTTCTATAAAGATAAAATTAGGATAATTAAAACGCTTTTCTTTATTTTTAACAAAGAAAGTAACGTTTTTACTTGCCTTGTAGTTTACAGTTTGCTTATGCTTCTCACAACCAAAAAACCCATGGCTTTCATGTCCATGTACAGGAGATTACACAATGAGTTTTCCTCAAGTCGAATTAAACACCAATAAAGGTCGTATTGTTCTTGAGCTTAACACTGAAAAAGCACCTAAAACTGCTGAAAACTTCTTACAGTATGTTCGCGATGGTTTCTATGACGGCGTGATTTTCCACCGTGTTATTGATGGTTTCATGATCCAAGGCGGCGGCATGGATGAAAACTTCAAAGAAAAAACAACTCGTGATTCTATTGAAAACGAAGCTGACAACGGTTTAAGCAATGATGTTGGTACGATCGCTATGGCACGTACTCAAGCACCTCATTCTGCTTCAGCTCAATTCTTCATTAACGTGAAAAACAACTCCTTCCTTAACCACACTGGTAAAACAGCGCAAGGTTGGGGCTATGCAGTATTTGGTAAAGTAGTTGAAGGTCTTGACGTTGTTGACGCAATCAAAAGCGTTCGCACTGGTAACCGTGGCTACCACGCAGACGTTCCTCTAGAGAACGTTGTAATCGAATCAGCTAAAATCATTTCTGAATAATTTTTAAATCCTCCCTGAGTAGCATTGCTGCGCAAGTCCCTTTAATAAAGGAGGGAGTTTCAATATGAAATAAATGTCGAAACTCCTCCCTTTTCCAAAGGGAGGCTGGGAGGGATTTTTAGAATAAGGAAAAGATTCGTGACCTATCTGTTTATCGCTGATTTACATTTGTCACCTGAACACCCTCGACTCGTTCGGGGGTTTTTAGCTTTGTTAGAACAATACAAAACTCAAAATACCCAGCTGTATATTTTAGGTGATTGGTTTAATGCTTGGATTGGTGATGACTTTACTGCCCCATGGTTAGACGAAATCATTGCAGCGCTTAAAGATTTTACTGCGTTGGGAAATCAAATTTATTTCCAAGTGGGTAATCGTGACTTTGCATTGGGTCAAAAGTTTTTAGATAAATTTCACGGTCAATTATTACAAGACGTAGATTATCTCCACATTGGCAACTATAAAATTCGCCTCGAACATGGGGATTTACTTTGCACCGATGATGTGTCTTACCAAAAGTTTCGTAAAGTGATTCGTAATCCTTTGCTTTTAGGTTTCTTAAAAAGCTTACCGCTTAGCATTCGACAAAAAATCGCCAATGGCTTCCGCAAAAAAAGTACAGAAACCAAGCAAGTTAAATCTTATGAAATCATGGATGTAAATGCCGAAGCTGTAGAAAAAGCTTTAGAGCATGCCGATCTACTAATTCATGGACATACCCACCGGCCCCAAATACATGATGTGCATGGCAAACTACGTATCGTTTTAGGGGACTGGCGCGCAGAACAAGCTCAAATATTAGAGGTTGGTGAAAACCCATATGTGAGTGATTTAAAATTAAAAAAATGGTCTTACTAACCCTTAGACTTTAGTTAATCCTGTCGTCAAATTTGGTTAAAACAACACATCCATATATCAAGACATAGCCTTTTACCAGACTATCTCAACAGATTATCAATTGAACTGCATCCTACATATAGCAGATTAACGTCATTTAAAATCTTAAAAAAACAAAGTTTAAACTTAAAAATAATTTCACAAGGAATTCACTATGGACTACTTTCATCCACAGTGAACATCTTCAGATATTAATTAAGCAGCAATGACAGGTTGCTTAACTGCTGGACTATTACCAATTTGCCATACATATGGTAGCGGCGTTTGATTAATCTCCCAATCACCAATGACTTTCTGTTTATAAATAAGTGGATTATGCGATGACACTACACGAGCATTACGCCAAAAGCGGTCTAACTGTTTAGTTGTCGAGCTTGCTGAAGCGCCCAAGGCATTAAACAATTCACTACTCAAATTTAGTACCAACTCTGATATGACCACTTGCCCTTTAGAGGATTCAAGCTCCGCACGGTCATTCGCTTGCTGATCCAACTGGGTATCAGACTGAAAATGACTTAAATATGCGACATCCAAAGCTTCTGCTGCACGAAGTGTAATTGCTTCAGCTGCATAAGACTGTGCCGACGCCTTACCAATCACTTGTAAAATTTGTGCATCATCTCGAACTAAATCAGCATTACCATGGCTGTAAATACGTGTGCGTTCACGGACTTCATTACTGAAAACGTCCACAGCATTTTGTGCTATACCTGCCAGCGTTGCCAAATGCACGACCTGATAGAACGCCGTTTGATATTTAAAGCGCTGATCGAACGGCAAAATATGATCACGATCAATGCTGACATCTTGAATATTCAGTGTGCCACTGCCTGTGGTTTTTTGGCCAAAGCCATCCCAATCATCGTATACTTGTATGCCAGCGTCATGTGTTGAAACTGCGGCTATAACATGTTGATTCGTTGTTTCATCTAAAGCGAATAGATCGATCCAATCTGCAAAGATTGTTCCGGTAGAATAGTATTTTTGACCATTGACCCTTAGCTGACCTTGCACATTTTAAGTAACTCGGGTAACAACATCTCCAATTTCAACTTTTCCGATTTCTGTCCAAGCAT
This sequence comes from Acinetobacter sp. YH12138, assembly GCF_015218525.1. Taxonomy (NCBI): domain Bacteria; kingdom Pseudomonadati; phylum Pseudomonadota; class Gammaproteobacteria; order Moraxellales; family Moraxellaceae; genus Acinetobacter; species Acinetobacter sp. YH12138. Next base: position 1,840,323 of record NZ_CP048670.1, read on the forward strand.
TACCGACCAAATCGCCTTGCAGAAAGCGCTTAAACCAAACTGTTTGATCTTGTGTTTTTTGCGCATTTAAACGGTCTTCTACAAAAGTAAAATGACCTCTTAATGCCTGTACAACATTAGAATCGGCCTTAGCCAATTCAATTAACAGCTGAAACAACTGTTTTTGTGAAACCCCTTCACCGCCAAAAGCCACGGGTACACGGACCGCACCAAATCCAGCTTGTTTTAACCATGAAATTGCATCATACGGCAGTTTCCTATTTTGTTCCCGCGCCAAAGCGCCTTCTGCAATTCTCTGAAAAATCGGACGGAACTTAGCGGCCACTTGATCATAGTCAGCACCTAAAGATAAGGGCTGTTTATTATTTTGAATCGTCATAATCTTCTCCTCTTAACTCCAAGCATGGCGCGGCGGTGTTACATCATTTAAATAGTAGTTGCCTACAATATTCAGCTTCCAACGTACGGGATCGTGCAAAGTATGCGTGCGCGCATTACGCCAATGACGGTCTAAATTCAGCTCAGACAATGTTGATCGTGTGCCTGAGAGTTCAAATAGTTTATTCGCCGCAAGTAACGCAATTTCAGTCGTCAGGACCTTAGATTCTGCTGTCAGTAGTGTTGCCTCTGACACCGTTTCTTCTGTTGGGTTCTCTACGGCTCGGTCTATCGCTTCACCCGCCAAAGCCAACACTGCCTCTGCAGCTCGGAGTTTAATTTTCAACTCACCGATGTTGGCAATCGTATACGGATCTTGCACCGCCTTTTCTAAGCCCGAATCAATCCAAGGACGTGCATGCTGGCGCACATATTGAATCGTTTCATTAATCGCACCGCGCGCAATACCAGCATCGACAGCAGATTGAATGAATTGAGAAATAGCGCCCGCAGCCGTTGGACGTTCAAAAGCTTGATGAATGGGTACAATGTGATTTAAATCCACTTTGACATTGTCCAACAGTACAGAACCGCTGACTGTCGTTCTTTGTCCAAAACCACTCCAGTCGTTAATAATGGTTAAACCCGGCGTATGCTGGGGTACTAAGGCTGCATAAGGCTTTCCATCATTCACAGCAACAACAGGTATCCAATGTGCAAGCAAAGCGCCTGTTGCAAAGAATTTTTGACCATTAATGAGCGCATGATCATCTTTAAACTCAATGGCTGTTGTTAATTCTGCAACTGTTTTGGAACCTTTTTCTGAAAATGCATTGCCAAAGCGTTTACCTTGTAAAACTTGATCAAAGAAAAACTCTTGCTGTGATGGATTTGCATCCAAACGAATATGCTCGACAAAGGCCCAATGGTTTTGAGCAATTTGTCCTAGGGATGAGTCTGCACTAGAAATAATTTTAACCACTTCTGCAAGGGTTTTATAACTCACTCCTGCACCACCAAATTGACGCGGTACAGTAATGCCCCACAAACCTGATGCTGAATATTGCTGTACTTCCTGTAAAGGTAAGCGGCGTTCATGATCGCGTTTAGCTGATTCTTTTGTAAATTCCACTGCTAATTGTTCAGCAACCTCGATAGCTTCTTGATCAGATCGAATAATATGCGCTAAACCGTTAGATTGATAGAAATCGCGCGGAATGTTTTGCGCCTCTTTTAGTTTAATTTCAATTTTTGAAGTCATTCTTAAAATGCTCAGTTTAGATATTATTCAAATAAGCTAGCACTTTTTATTTTGATTATTTATAGAATTATCATCAAAACAAATCAGTTTTCATGACATGGAATTTACATTTTTAATTGTCAAACAAAATCTTTATAAGCCGTACCAAACAAAAAAAATATCTGCTTATCCATATGAATATATGAAGTATTCAAAAATTATGATTAGCATTTATTCAGATTTGTTTTTGACTTTTTATTAATAAATGCAGCTGTATTTTTATATACCCTCTTATGCAAGAGATTAAATAACCTAGTAAAAAATCATGTCTAAAAATATTCGCTTCAATGCCTTTGAAATGAACTGTATTGCACATCAGTCACCCGGTCTATGGCGTCATCCATTAGACCGTTCTACAGAATACAAAGACCTAGAATATTGGACCGACTTAGCTAAAATTTTAGAACGCGGAAAATTTGATGGTGTCTTTATAGCAGATGTTTTGGGTATCTATGATGTCTATCATGGTTCTGCTGAACATGCGCTGACTGGCGCAGTGCAAGTGCCAGTGAATGATCCTTTGCAAATTGTTCCCGCAATGGCAGCCGTCACCAAACATTTAGGCTTTGGTGTCACGACTTCAATTTCATTTGAACATCCCTATCCTTTTGCACGACGTATGAGCACTTTAGATCACCTGACGAAAGGCCGTGCAGGTTGGAACATTGTGACTTCTTATCTAGAAAGTGGCTCTAAAAATCTAGGTCTGAAAACCCAAGTCAGCCATGATAACCGCTATGACATTGCAGATGAATATTTAGAGGTCCTCTATAAACTCTGGGAAGGTTCTTGGGAAGATGATGCTGTGCTACGCGATAAGCAAAAAGGGATTTTTGCCGATCACCGTAAAGTGCATCCAATTCAACATGAAGGAAAATACTTTACAGTTCCTGGCATTCATATTTGCGAACCTTCACCCCAGCGTACACCGGTTTTATATCAAGCTGGCGCTTCAGCACGCGGACAACAGTTTGCTAGTCAAAATGCGGAATGTGTTTTCATCTCTGCACCAACTCAAATTGCTGTAAAAAAACTTGCAGATGGTATTCGGCATAATTTAGTAAAAGAAGGCAAAGATCCGAATTCTGTTCTGATCTATACCATGCTGGCCATAGTGGTTGATGAGACCGATGAAAAAGCCCAAGCAAAATTCTGTGAATATCAGCAATATGGCAGCTATGATGGTGGTTTGACGCTTGCTTCGGGCTGGTCAGGTGTCGACTTTTCGCAGTTTAAACCAACCGATCAAGTTGAATACATTCAGACCAATGCCATTCAATCCATGCTGCAATCTTATGTAGAATCAGATCCTGATAAAATTTGGACGATTGAGGAAATTGCAAAATGGACCAGTGTCGGCGGTAACGGCCCAGTCATTGTTGGCTCACCAACTACCGTGGCAGACCGCTTACAAGAGTGGATTGAGTACACTGGTATCGATGGCTTTAACTTAGCCTACATATTGGCGCATAAGAGTTTTGAAGATATTGTGGAATACGTGGTACCAGAATTACAACGTCGTGGTGTATATCAAACAGAATATGCTGACGGAACCTTGCGTGAAAAACTCTTCGGCCAAGGCGCGAAATTGCCCGACAACCACCGTGCGGCGCAATACCGATATAAAAATCACGCTCAAGTTGCGAACAAGCATCAACACCTTGAAATGGCTTAAGCCACTTTTTTTAGGCAAAAAAAACAGCAGATGATCTGCTGTTTTTTGCTTTCAGGCTAAGCGATATAGCTGGTTTGGGCCAGTATAGAAGCTTTTACCATCTAGATTCAGGTTAAATGTCTCACCTGTTTCTAATTCAATCATTTGCCCAACATCAACCCAAATTAAACCAGCATTGGTATTTTGTTGACGTTTCAAAGGCACCAATTTCACATTAATTTCATCGCCATTTACAGCTTTGGCAGTTTGCCAAGTATTTAAAATATTCAAAAGATTTACTCAACATGTGAGCTTTTTGTGACAGAACAAAGAGATTAATCAATCGGGTTTGGAATAATAATTCTGTAGTTACAAAGATAAGATTCAAGTCAGAAGCTTGAATACAGATAAATCACAATCAGCTAAATAAAAAAGATAAGCAGGAACATTACCCGCTTCGAGTTAAGCAGAAGTATACAATATTGTGCTTTGATTAGCAAAAGTAGAGTTTACATATACTCTAAGCCACTACTTTTGCTAAAATTATTGAATTAAAATTTTAACCATCGAGTAAATTAATTACCCATACAGTGAATAATATAACGAAGGCTGTATCGCTTAGTAACCACCTTCTGTTTTCGTTACTGGGGTATCATTTTTGTATTTCGATAAAAGTTCACGTAACGAATTCATGAGCACACTGGTATCGACACCCACGGCAACAAATTCTGTGCCTAACTCGATATATTTCTGAGTCACATCATGTTGTGTCGACAAAATACCTGCAGCTTTACCCGCCTTACGTATGCGCTGAATCGCATCAATCACGGTTTTTTGTACTTCAGGATGATTCGGATTCCCTTGATAACCCATCGTCGCCGACAAATCCACGGCACCAATAAACACCCCATCGATGCCATCAATTTTCAATATTTCATCTAAGTTTTTAATCCCTTCAACCGACTCAATCTGAATCAGTAAACAGATATTTTCATGTGCATTTGCATAATAGTCAGGAATACTGTTCCAACGTGTTGCACGTGCTAATGCTGCACCAACGCCTCTAATACCCTCGGGTGGATAACGTACTGCCTTAACCATAAGTTGAGCTTGTTCAACAGTTTCGACCATAGGGATGAGCAAGGTTTGCGCACCTATATCCAACAATTGTTTAATCAGTTGCACACTACCAATTGGAGGTCGAACCACAGCCTGCGAAGGATATGCTGCAATACTTTGCAATTGCGACAATGTCGTCCGCAAGTCACTTGGCGCATGCTCACCATCAATGAGCAACCAGTCATAACCTGCATTTGCAGCTATTTCAGTACCATAAGCATCGGCTAAACCGACCCACAAACCAATCTGCTGTTCGGTTTTTAATTTTTTCTTGAAATGATTGGTGTAATCCATCGCTGCTGTCTCATGCTTAAACTATGATTAACTACAATTGATTAAACGCCTTTTGGCAAAAACTACCAATAGCATTTATCTATCTTATGATTTTATATAACTCTAATTCGCACTTCATACAGCTTAAATCTGTTAATTTTTAGCCATTGAGTCCTGCATATACGACTAAGATCTATCCTTGGAAAATTTTCTCCTTAGACCATTTGTCCATTTATCCGCTAAACTACAGCAAACTATATCTGGAGATATTCGATGGATCTGTTAAACGTATCAAAACAACGCTATACCACGAAAGCATATGATCCTGCTAAAAAAATTCCACAGGAACAATTTGAGCGTTTATTACAAATACTCCGTTTAACACCATCTTCCATCAATATTCAGCCTTGGCATTTTTTTATTGCAGATCATGATGCAGCCAAACAACGCATTGCCAAAGCCTTAGTAGGAAAATATGCCTACAATGCCCCAAAAGTTTTAGATTCATCACATACGATTTTATTCTGTACTAAAGCAGACATCACTGCAGAGCATTTAGATAATCTTTTAAATCAGGATGATCGTAGTGGTCGCTTTAAAGATGACAAAGCAAAACAAGGTCAAAAAGACAGCCGTACAGGTTATGTCGATTATTATCGTAATGAAAAAGGTGATATTCAACGTTGGGCTGAAAACCAAACATTTATTGCTTTAGGTCAAATGCTTTTGGCAGCAGGCATTGAAGGTGTGGATGCAACACCGATTGGTGGATTTGACGAAGCGATCATCACTGAAGAATTGGGCTTAGTTGAACAAAACTTGATTCCTTCTGTACTGATGACTTTAGGCTATCGTAGCGAAAATGATTTCAATGCGAAATTACCTAAATCACGTCTGAATGCTGAAGAAATTTTTACACACCTCTAAGCTTTCCATAAAACCGACGAAAGGGGCAATTTTGCCTCTTTTTTGTCATTTCGGGACTTATTATTTAAACAATTATCGAGTATATTCTGCTCAAAATATACTCAGGTCTCTCCCTATGCCTACAGCTATAAAATTACCCATGAAATTTCATTGCGAAGCGTGCAATACGGTTTATTTACAAAAATATGCGGGCGATATGCTCCATAGCTATCCAAACTGCCCAAACTGTAAACAACCGGGTCAGTTACAAGGCACGATTGAAACTCAAGATTTCCTAAAACACCCCGTTGCAGTGGGTAAATGTTATTTTGAAAACACCTTACAACGTTTTCAACAACTCACACGTTAACTAAGCATCTAAAACTAAAAGCCTTCAAATCGAGGGCTTTTTTAATAACGACATATTTAGCAACAATGTGAAAATATAATATTTATAAATTGGTCTGGACTTTGCTGAATAATTTGAATCAGAACAACAAATCAAGCAGAGGTGGGACATGTCATATTTACTACAAATGCCGATGAAGTTTGAATGCGGTCATTGCCATCAAATGTATCTACATACTTATCAATATACCGACCTCCACTGCCCTGAGTGTCCAACCTGTCGAGATCAAGGACTGCTCATGGGCGTGGCTGAATGGGATGATTTACTACAACACCCGATCGTTTTTGCTAAAAATTATCTTAGACATACATGGCATATGCTAAGCAAACCACACTCATGATCCCAGCAATCAAACCAAATACGGTTGCGACTCTCAATTTTTCTTTAAAGATGATGAGGCCCGCAACCACACCTAAAACCACGACCAAAATATTCATTCCAGCAAACACGATTGCAGGTGTGTCTTTAAGCAACATGTGGGCTTTCACATACAGTGCGATATTGGCAAAGTTCAAGAGACCTAAGCCCAATCCAGCGAGGATATTTTTGGTCTGCCCCAAACTGCCGTGCTGTACGATGTTATAAATGCTCGAAAGTAAAAATGCACAAATAAACACCAAATTTAAAGTCACCGCAAACTGCATGCCCAAACCTGAAGCAAATTTTAATAGCACATCAATCAGTGCATAGCCTGCCCAAACGCTTAATAAAAATAAAATACCCTGCTTTCCATCAATGCTTCCCTTGCGCTGTGAAAATAAAATCAGCAATACCGCAAGTACACCAAGTGCGATACCAATGAGCTTAATGGCATTAAAATATTCACTGAAAATAAAATAGGCTGCGCTAAGAGAAAGCACAACAGATAAGCGCTGAGCCAATTCGGTTTTTAAAATACCCGCTGTTTGCAGTGAGCGTGCTAAGCAATAAAAAATCGTCGGCAGTAATACACCCAAAGCCGCAATTAAAACCCACGGCGTTTTATTAATCGAAATATGAGCTAGATCCGGCTTAAACCATAGAAAACATAAAATACTCGCAGATGCATAATTCCATGTGATCATTTGTGCAGGGTTAAAACCCCGATCACGACATAGTTTTAGAATTACTGAAACGAGAACACTGCAAATCGCGGCAGCAAAGATCAATTCCATGACACGCTCTTATTCTTGAGTTGTATTTAAAGCAATATTTCTAAGTTCAAATCAAAGAAAAGCCCACTTAATTGTGGGCTTTTCTTCAAAAATAATCTATCTCAAGACAAATTATTTATAGTGACTCACCATTTTCTCTAAAGAAATTGGACGAATCTTGTCAGCATTACCCGCTGTACCAAATGCTTCATAACGATCGATACAAATTTGTTTCATTGCATCAACAGTTGCAGAGAAGAATTTACGTGGGTCAAATTCAGCTGGTTTTTCAGCCATCATACGGCGCATAGCACCTGTAGATGCAAGACGTAAGTCAGTATCGATGTTAATTTTACGAACACCGTGTTTGATTGCGTCTACAAGTTGGTCTACTGGAACACCATAAGTTTCGCCGATGTTACCACCGAATTCATTAATTACAGCTAACCATTCTTGTGGCACAGAGCTTGAACCGTGCATTACAAGATGCGTATTTGGTAACGCAGCGTGAATTTCTTTAATACGGTCAATCGCTAAGATGTCACCTGTAGGTGGGCGAGTAAATTTGTACGCACCGTGTGAAGTACCCACTGCAATTGCAAGTGCGTCAACATTGGTATCAGCTACAAATGAACGCGCTTCTTCAACTGAAGTTAAAAGCTGAGAATGATCAAGTACGCCTTCAGCGCCTACACCATCTTCTTCACCAGCCATACCAGTTTCAAGGCTACCTAAACAACCGATTTCGCCTTCTACTGAAACGCCACACGCATGTGCCATTTGAACAGTACGACGAGTCACGTCTACGTTGTATTCGTATGAAGTTGGCGTTTTACCGTCTTCACCTAAAGAACCGTCCATCATCACTGATGAGAAGCCAAGTTGAATAGAACGTTGACATACGTCAGGGCTAGTACCATGGTCTTGGTGCATAACCACAGGAATATGTGGCCATTCTTCGATTGCTGCCAAAATCAAATGACGCAAGAACGGAGCGCCTGCATACTTACGTGCACCCGCAGATGCTTGTACGATTACAGGTGAATTTGTTGCATCTGCTGCAAGCATAATTGCACGCATTTGTTCTAAGTTGTTTACGTTGAATGCTGGTACGCCGTAAGCATGTTCGCCGGCGTGATCCAAGAGCTGGCGCAATGAAATAAGAGCCATAATATCCTCCCAGGTAATGCCGCATATTCTACATGCTCAATCATTTCAATTCAGCAACAAATAACACTATTTAAAAAAAAATCCCTGCATTTGCAGGGACTTTTTAAATAAAGACAACAATCTTAGTGAGTTGCTGCTGCTGAACCGGCTGTTTCAGTGTCAGCTGTTGCTTCGTCTGCAGGTGCATTTGCAATTTCAGCAGGAACATCTTGGTTCTTTTCATCCAATACTGGCTTATCAAGTTCATCAATGGCTTTTTGTTGTTCTGGCGTTGTTTGAGCGTTGTCTACGGCAACAGCAGATGCTTCTGATTCCGTTGGTGCAGACTCTTTTTTAGCACAAGCTGTCAAAGTTAATGGTGCGATTAAAAGTACAGCAAGTGCAAGTTTTAAGTTCATCGTTGTTTCCTACTACTGCGAATTAGGTGTTGCGATGAATTTTATTGCAGAAATATTGCACTTTGATGACGGCAAAATGAATGGGCGATAAAAAAAGGCTGACCGAAGCCAACCTTTTTTAATACTGTATTATCTTATTGATAATACTAAATTAAGCACGGTCAAGAAGCGCCGCTACAGCAGGAAGTGTTTTACCTTCTACGAATTCAAGGAAAGCACCACCACCAGTCGAGATGTAACCAATATTGTCTGCAACTTCATATTTATCAATTGCAGCAAGCGTGTCACCACCACCCGCGATCGAGAAGCCTTCAGATTCTGCAATCGCTAAAGACAATGCTTTGGTGCCTTCGCCGAATTGATCAACTTCAAACACACCTACTGGACCATTCCATAGAATAGTTTTTGAAGTTTTCAAGATTTCTGCAAATGCTTTGGCAGTTTCAGGGCCCACATCCAAAATCATGTCGTTGTCTGTTACATCTTCAACTTTTTTCACGACAGCTTTAGCAGCAGCTAATGAACCGAGGAAGTCTGCAAAATCAATTTCAGCAGCATCAGCAACAACAACATCTGTTGGAAGTGGTACAGATACTTTTGCAGCAATCGCTTTTGCTGTGTCGATCAGGTCATTTTCACAAAGTGATTTACCAACATTGAAGCCTGCAGCAGCTAAGAATGTATTGGCAATACCACCACCCACGATCAATTGATCACAGATGTCAGATAGTGAAGTTAATACATCTAATTTAGTAGAAACTTTTGAGCCTGCAACAATCGCAACCATTGGTTTTGCAGGAGTTTTAAGTGCACGGCCTAGTGCATCAAGCTCAGCAGCAAGTAAAGGACCTGCAGCAGCCACTTTTGCACAACGTGCTACGCCTTCAGTCGATGCTTCTGCGCGGTGAGCCGTACCAAATGCATCCATAACGTAAACATCACAAAGTGCTGCATATTTAGCAGATAATTCAGGATTGTTTTTCTTTTCACCTACATTGAAACGGCAGTTTTCAAGTAAAACCACTTGACCTGGCACAACGTCAACACCATCCAAATAGTCAGTGATCAATTGAACATCTTGACCCAAAGCTTCTGTTAAATAAGCGGCTACAGGTGCTAGAGACTGTTCTGCTTTAGGCTCACCTTCAACAGGACGACCTAAGTGTGAATACACCATTACAGCAGCACCTTTTTCTAAAGCTGCTTTAATTGTTGGCAACGCCGCACGTAAACGTGCATCGCTTGTAATCACGCCATTTTTAACTGGTACGTTAAGATCTTCACGGATCAGAACACGTTTACCCGCCAAATCTAGGTCAGTCATACGCTGAAAGTTCATGCATTACTCTCTTTTATTGATATCAAAACGCGACGATTTTAAATGATTATGCAGAAAAACGTTAGCTTCTTTTGCAGAAAAGCTATGTCGAGCCAAAGTTTTGTTATGATAGCGAAAAGCCTTATAAAGATTCAGCGCTTATGTCGATTCATCCAGACCCAAATATTAATCGTTTAAATGTTTTAGGCGAACCCTTGGCAAGCTGTTGTTTTGATCCGATTACCGGATATTTTAGAAATGGCTTTTGCCATACAGCAACAACAGACCTTGGTCAGCATACGATGTGTGCACAAATGACATCTGAATTTTTAAACTTTTCCCAAAAAGTTGGCAATGACCTAATCACACCCTTACCCGAAGTTGGTTTTCCAGGACTACAACCTGGTGACTTCTGGTGTATCTGTGTGACTCGCTGGGTGGAAGCGTATCAAGAAGGATTTGCCCCACCTATTAAAATACAAGCGTGTCACCAAGCGGTGCTGTCTTATGTACCGCTTGATGTACTTATGGAATATGCAGTGTAATGAGTACTTCCAAAATCATTTTGGCTTCTAGCAGCCAAACCCGTAAAGACCTAATGGACCGTTTACGGATTGATTACCTCTCAATCGTACCAGATATAGACGAAACACCTCGTGGTGAGAACCACGCTGATGAGTTAGCAAAGCGACTGGCATTTGAAAAAGCTTCAGCAATTGCAAACCAACACCCAGACGCAATTGTGATTGGTTCTGACCAAGTCGCATGGCGCGAAGGCGCACCAGATATTTTTATCGGTAAACCGCTTTGCGATGAAAAAGCCATTAAGCAGCTTCAAGCCAATTCTGACAAAATCGTTTATTTCAGTACGGCACTCAGTGTCCAACAAAAATCGACAGGTTTTGAACAAACCCTTGTCGAGCACTATAAAGTGAAGTTTCGCAAACTTAGCTTGCCTGAAATTGAACGTTATGTTCAGGTTGAACAACCGTTACACTGCGCTGGCAGTTTTAAATGTGAAAGTTTAGGGATTAGCTTATTTGAAGAAATGATCGGGCAAGACCAAACTACACTCATGGGTATGCCGATGATTAAACTCTGCAATATTTTGCGTGAGCTTAAGATCTTAGTCCCATAATTTTAAAATCTTTATTTGTTACAGCATAATAAACACATCATTAGCTCTTTATGGGCTAATGATTAAAAAGTCACTTACTTATTTATTACAACCAAGAACTGAAAACATGAAAAAGTTTAATTTAATTTCATCTAGCCTCATTAGCATTAGCCTTCTATTTTGTTCGACAAACGGTCATACCAATACAGTGAATCAAACTGTAACCAACTCTCAGCAATACAACAAAAACTTAGTCAATGAATGGGTTCAATATAAATTTATCCATGCTGAATTAGAACAACAAGGCGCTGCAATGCAGGAGCAAATCATTCAACAGCTAGGCACTAAGACCAAAACCGGTGGTAGTAACACGCCAGAACAACAAATCAATAAACTGGTTGCTCTAGGCAAACAAAAATTTGAAAGCATTCAACCACAAACAGTTGAAGTAAAAAAACTTCTAAAACTACAAACCGAAAACATTGAAATGATGGCAAAAGTCATGCCGAATCATTTCAAATTAATATCTGATAAAGAAAATACTAAAATTGATACCAATGCACATTTTGAGCAATTCATGAAATTTTCAGCGACTACGGCTGCTGCCAATAGCTATGATTTGGAAGTTGAAAAATTAGTCATGCAATATCTCAAAGACAATCCTTTAAAATAGTCTCAAGCTAATCGAAATAATTTAATGAAATAGAGCCTTGCTAAAAACTGGAATCTCAAGGGACAATATATCCATTGAAATTGTATGTATTTAGCTATGGCTCATTCTCTTGACATCCTCGGCGGTATCAGCGCTGAACAATTCCTTGCCGAATATTGGCAGAAAAAACCATTATTGGTTCGTAATGCACTCCCTGAAATTGCCCATATACTAGAACCCAAAGACATTCTTGAATTGGCTTTAGAAGATAACGTCACTGCACGTCTCATCAAACAAAAAGATCGTGATCCTAACCAATGGACAGTAAAATCTTCTCCACTACTTAAAGCCGATTTTCAAAAAATGCCGAAACTGTGGACTTTATTAGTTCAAGCTGTCGATCATTATTCTTTTGACCTAGCCGAGCTTTGGAAGCAGTTTTCATTTATTCCGCAATGGCGTCGTGATGACATCATGGTGTCGTATGCACAAAAAGGTGGCTCTGTCGGGCAACATTTTGATTTTTACGATGTATTCCTCGTACAAGGCTATGGTCACCGCCGTTGGCAATTGGGTCAGATGTGTGATGCAGATACTTCATTTGTCGAAGGTCAACCGCTTCGCTTACTGCCAGAAATGGACGTTCATTTTGATGAAGTGCTTGCTCCCGGCGACTTACTTTATGTGCCACCAGGCCTATCACATTATGGCGTAGCTGAAGATGAATGTCTGACGTATTCATTTGGCTTCCGCATGCCAAATGTCACTGAAATGATGGATCGAGTGACAGACAAATTCACAGACAATCCCCTACTTAAAAATCCATTAACTGACATTTTACGTGACCAAATCAGTGCGATCGGCCAAGTGACTGAAAATGAACTTGAGTATTTAAAAGAAAAGTTATTTGAACAATTGCAAAATTCAACCGTACTTGAAGATGCAATCATGAGCTTAATGTCAGAACCTAAATATCCTGACAATATTCCTGAAGCCGAAGAAATCGGCACTGGTGATCTTGAAGAGGCCTTAGATCAAGGCTATCAACTCATGTTAGAACCGGCTTCACGCTTACTATATACAGAGCAAGACGGTGATATTTTGTTTTGGGCAAATGGCGAAGGAATCTGTATCTCAGACGAATTTGCAGTGCATTTAAAAACCATTGCCGATGGCCAAAGTCTAGCGCTAGACGAATCTTTATATGATGCTGATATCTTAGAAGATATTGCCATGTTATTAAATGAATCTGTGCTGATGCTCGTCCCAACAGAAGCTGAATAAACTCAATAAAAAGGGAGCGTCATGCTCCCTTTTTATACTGCTGAATAGCATTATTTTCGCTTTCTACGATTTAAAAAATCTTCGACTTGATCGGCTTTTTTTTCCACGATGACGTGATAAACCCATACTATCAATAACACCAATCCAATAAACCACAGATAGCGCATTACACCGTATTGACTACCTTTGCCTTGCCAAATTTGTAATTCAATACTTTGAAACTCTACATTCCTCGACTCTAACAAACTTATTTGACTGGTCATACTATTTGGATCATTGGCAGCATTGACTGAAAAAGGCGCACCGTCCATAACAAAAATAAATTCTTGTCCTGCATCCAATGTTTCTAATCGTTCAACCTGATCAATACCTGCACCCATTTGCATAAGATTGCTTGAGGTTTGTTGAATAGCGGCATTGTAGTTATCAATTTGAAATTTTACAGATACCTCACCACTGATCATTGCCCTACCTTTGACCAACAAGACTGCACGATATGGGTTTTGGCTCGATGTCGCCGTGTAATCCACTGCAAATTTTTTAGTGTTTAATGTATTTGTATCGCTTTGACTTTCACTGAGTAATTGTTGAATTTCTTCGGTACTTAACACCGCATGCTGGAACAAAATCTGCCCATACTCACCTGGTTTAGGCGCATGATCCTGCGAACCACAAGCTGCTATAAAAGTGACACAGCAGAAGAATGCAATGCGCTTTAGATGACTTAATATCGAATTGATCATCATTTTTATTATTTCAATATATTATTTTATGCAGCTGATTTTAAATTAATTTCTGTTTGAATAATGGTACAGCCTTGCTGAGAATGAATTTTGAAATTTCCGCCTATACGCTCCACACGCATTTTCATACTTCTCATACCGATACTCATGCCATGATTTGAAACACTCTCAACATCAAAACCAACGCCATCATCTTCAATAGTTAATAACAATGCGCCATTTTCGAACTGTGACAGCGTGACATTGACATGATTTGCTTGGCTATGTTTCACAATATTGGTCAGGCTTTCTTCAATCACTCGTATTAAAGTCAGACACTGAATTGCCGTTGGTTTGATCGCCCACTGCGAAGGAATACACCATTTGGCATTCATTTCCACTTCATCCATCAACTGACTAAAGCGATGTCGAACAGGTGCGATCCAGAGCAAAGGTGAATCTGGCACTTTACTGTCTAAAGATGATCCACTATCAATAATTTGCCTTAAATCATCGCGCAATAATTTCAACATCGACAAGAACTGTCTGTTTGGAATATTACTTTCACACTGATCAACCAAGATCATCGAGCGCACAATGGATGCGCCCAGACCATCATGCAGATCATGCGATAATTTAATCCGTTCCTGCAGGCGTACATTACTCAGTTCAAGCTGATGTTTATCATTCAAGCTACTACATAGTTCATCACTGACTTTCTGAACTTCAAATGCCAAATCATCATTATATTTTTCAATTTTCTGTATATTTCGATTGAGTCTCGCCCCCAAGATCACCACTATAAATAAGGTTATAATCGGTGAAGTAAAGGGTGATAAAGGTGTAAAATTTTCTTTTGGAAAGAGCACCAAGACCATGATGTCAGCTATGACTATCACAATTATCGCAGTCAAACAGATTGCTAATAAAATATAGTCCTTTCTTCGTTCTTTGAAACAAATTTTACACAGATAGAGGTAAGTGATAAAAAAGAATGCACAATACAAAAAGAAAATAAGGCTCGAAATATCTGCATTTTGTTCGAATGGCCAAATACACACCACACCAATCAGTGCAGCAGTCAACATTGTAAATGACAGTTCTATTCGTGGAAACTTACGCCCAAGAAAGCGTAAGATATAAATGCTAAAGCACTGAAAGTACAGCATTACAAATATCAGATTAGCTTTGGCAGAAAAAACCGAATCTGGGTATGGAAAGGTTTCAGTAGTCAGGGCATTACTGAGAAATAAAATCCACAGCACTGTTGAAAGCGCAAACCAGCCAAAACTGGTATCACGAGGACGCATCAACCAAATAATAAAGCAAATTAGACCCAAGACCCCAGAAAGAAAAATATTTAACTGTAATATGGTCCGACGTGTAAATGTTGTTTTTTCGGCTTGCTCTACCGTTGCCATTACATTGTTAAATACTACTGGGCCCAAGCCAGCATTTAAACTCGAGTAACCATACACATAGATCAAAGTTTCATTATGATCATGTTTGATTCCACTTATCGGTAAAATCCAATAGCGCGCAACATTCCAACTTTTAGAAATCGGTTCTTGAAGATTTTTATTGGTCCACAGCAAGTCGCCATTCAGAAAGACTGAACCCGTATTAATGATATAATCAATATATAGTACGATGGGTTCTGCCAAACGGGCATTATTTTTACAGTACCAAGACCAGTCTAGTTTATACCAAGCACCACCTTGATAACCTTCCCAGTCTTTATCTTCTTTCCAACGATCAGGTAATTGTGTGGTTTTCCATCCCGTTCTGGGTAATTCTTGATTGGATGGTGTTTTCACCCGTGAAATGCTATTTACAGTTACATTACATTGATCATTTACAGGGAAAACTTGCTCTGCATGACTCAAGGTCCCCCATACTAAACAGAGGATAAATAATAAAAAATATCCTCCTTTACGCATTATAAAATACCCATAGATCTTGCTGTACTCACGGCTTTTGTTCGTTTCGTTACGGCTAATTTTCGGTAAATATGTTTAATATGGCTTTCTACGGTATAGCGCGATACAAAAAGCTGTTCAGCAATCTCACGATTACTCAAACCTTGAGCAACCAAACATAAAATTTCTTTTTCACGACTGGTCAGCAGATTTAAGTCTGCTTCATCGGCGACTGTTTGTTCTGGACTTGGTGCTTCAGCTTCAGATATTTGTTTGAGGATTTCTCGTGCAATAAATGGGTCAATCGGCGCCCCACCACGTAAAATACTCCGAATAGATAAAAGTACTTCAGCATCATCACGTTCTTTTAATACATAGCCTGTTGCGCCTGCTTTAATCGCAGCAAATAAGCTTTCTTGTGTACTCCATGCAGAGACAACCAAGATCATAGTATTACTTTCGAGGGAACGTATTTTTTCAATAATTTCGATACCACTACCATCAGGCAAACCTAAGTCAACTAAGGCTAAGGATATCGGTTGTGTCTCTACGGCTTGAATAGATTCTTTAACATTTTTGGTGAAGATAAGCTCTTCACGCTTATAACCCAGCTCCGTCAAAATTTGACGTAAACGTAATTGAATAATTTCCTCATCTTCAACGACGAGCACCGGTACGGGTAGTATGACTTCTTGTGGTGACATGATTTACTTCCCCCGAAAAAATGAAATGTCTTTTACATTAATGAGTTTAATCCTTTTAGGATATCCCTGTAATTAAGTAAATTTCTTATTTTTAATAATTTATTCTAATTCAATTTATGCAGTTATGATGCATTTTTCTTCTAATATTAAATCCACTTAACATTACAATATATGTATAGCCATCAGTCTGACTATACACTGTACTTAGCTTAAACTTGAGTAAGATTAGCTCAAATATTGCTTTTTCAGATATTTTACAATTTTTTCAGATTCAAAAAGTTCTACACCAGTATTAGGGTCTTTCAAGTATGGTACTTGAATATTGTTCCCCATGATTTTTAACACTTGTTCACGCTTACCACCTTTTAGAGGTACATATTTACCCGGTTTTAAGCGCATTATCGCTAATCCCTGATCTTGCCAACGCTCCTTGGCCACATTATGAAAAGTATATGCCAGCTCCATTTCAGACAATGCGCTACGTACGATGCGTGTATATGGACTCGCTTCAAAGCCCCATAGTTCTAAGAGTTGACTTGGTGCATCACGATGGATAACTTTACGCTGCACCCACACGCCTTGAGCCCCATTAATTAAGGTTCCAACATAGGCAACATACGGAATTTTAGGATAATTGGCATACTTCTTAGGAGTCTGACCTGTTTTGCCATAATGTTTAAATAAATGATGAATAATTTGCTGAGATTCGTACAAACGATCCCCTGTATTGTCATCCACCAAGAAAGGAAATTGCTGTTTTCCACCTAATTTCTGTACCTCTAAACGGTACTTTCTAGCCCCTTTGGGACATGGGTAAACCTCATAATCCAAATTAAGTGTGGTCAAAACTTCACGCACACGACGGCAATACGGAGAACCTTCAAATTCGTACAGTTTAAGGGCTTTTTCAGGTTGTTTGGGATAAGGCGTCCCATTTGTACCACGTCCTCCCTCTGCTACGCCTGAGAGCAACGCTTGCGCCACTTTTAATTGATGCAACAACATACATTCTTCCTTTCTTCTTTTATTTCGTATTTTTATACAACAGCCGAGAGTCCTCAGCTGAAGTTTGTATTTTTCCAGATTTGTATCGTCGTATATAAGTAAGCAATGCCCACTCATTCCATGACTAAAAACTCAAACACACTTATAGAACAACCAATTGCTCTTTTGAAACAACAATGCCGTTATTGTCAGCATAAATAAAATCACCAGATTGAATGTTTACACCACCAAAACTCAATGGAATATCTGTTTCACCCACGCCTTTGCGGTTACTTTTTTGTGGAATTGCGGCCAAAGCATGCACACCTAAATCAAGTTCGGCTATTGCATCGACATCACGCACGCAGCCGTAAATAATGACACCATTCCAATGATTCTTGACTGCAGATTCAGCAATCATATCGCCCATCAAGGCACAGCGCATCGAAGCGCCACCATCCACAACCAATACTTTACCCGTACCATCGGTTGCCAATAATTCTTTAACACGAGAGTTATCTTCAAAACATTTAACCGTCACCACCTGACCGCCAAAACTTTTTCGTGCACCATAACTTTGAAAGAATTTACCATCCAAAGACGGGATCACCACTTGTAATTCTTTGTCTGGATGATCATCAAGTAAATCACAAGTGACGAATGGAACTGTAGACACGGTATTTCCCTCATTTAATTGTTAGTATGCGTAAATTATCATAAATCTCGAACTTTTCAGTCTGAGTTTGTGCCGCCTCGACCATAGTATGAGCCACTTGCTGTGCTGTCACTGGCTTAAATTTGAAACGATCAGGTACAAAATGCGAAAAGCGCATATAAAGTTTCTGTGTCGCATCTTCTAAACGTCGAGATTCATGACGCTCACCAAGTAACAGCGAAGGTTTTAAAATCGAAAGTTGATTTAACTTTAAGGTTTTTAAATAATATTCCAATTCACCTTTGACTCGATTATAAAAAAACGCGGAATTGGCTTTTGCGCCCATTGCACTGACAATGATCAGATGTGTGTCTGTATATTCTAATAATTCAGCAAAATGCGCATTGATGCTAAAATCAATTTGATAAAAATTATCTTTAGACCCTGCTTTTTTAATGGTCGAGCCTAAACAACTAAAGGCATGACTATAATCTCTCACATCATCCTGAGTCAGAGAAAGAAAGTCACTGATCACCATTTGTTGAACTTTTGCCAGTCCATTCAGTTCATGGTCACGTTGACGTACCACAGCCGTAATATTCTTACATCCTGTATTTTGACTGAGCTGACGAACCAATACCCGCCCGACCAATCCTGTTGCTCCGATGACAATCGCATTCTCTATACTTTTAGTCATTTTTCATACAATCTCAATCACTTTAGACTAATCTAACGTTTTCTTTAAAATTTTTCTGCATCTAAAATGTTGTCAAAGCATGTCAAGACTTGACTTAAGCGCTTAGTTTAATCACAATATGGCACTTGTTTACGGGCTGGTGATAGTTCTTCTGATGTTGGTTTTCAGATGTAATTTCAGCCCGCCCAGACCAATCTATTTCAAGGAGTGCACGAGTGGCAAACTCTGCTCAAGCAAAAAAACGTGCTCGTCAAAACGTTAAAGCACGTCAACACAACGCAAGCTTACGTTCTATGGTTCGTACTTATCTTAAACGCACAGTAGCTGCTATTGCTGCTGGTGATTATGCTGTCGCTACAGAAGCTTACAAAAAAGCTGTTCCTGTTATCGATCGTATGGCTGATAAAGGCATCATCCATAAAAACAAAGCTGCTCGTCATAAGAGCCGTTTAAATGCACAAGTTAAAGCTTTAGCTAACTAATTTGTTGCGATAAAAAAAGCCCTTTTTAGGGCTTTTTTTGTACCTATAGGTTTTTAAAAGCAAAAAATAAGGTCCTCGATGGACCTTATTTTTTTAATTATAGGCTATTTATTAATCAGCTTCATATTCGTCGCTGATAAGTACGTCCATAATAAGTTTTGGCTTGCTGTCAAATTTGTCCAACGCTGATTGGCACCATTGGTACAGCTATATCGAATTAAATCCGCACGGTTATTTTGCAAACGTCCCGTATTTAAATCCATACATTGACCACTCTGACGAATCGTTGTAGTCGCAGGGTCCATGGTCCAAATTTGGTTGGTTTGGTTTAACACGCAACGTTCTAGCGTCACTTTAGCTGAACCACCGTTGCCTGTTATGCATTGATCTGGATTTGACTTACTGTGTATACGGCCAATGGCATCATATACCCACTGTTCCGATTCGTCCGCCGTACAACCGCTTGGGCCACTGATGTATAAATTCAATGTTCCATCAGTTAAGGTTTCAGATTTCAAACAATTGTTACCATTTTTGATCAATGTCGCCTGCTCGAACAAACCTTCTTGAGTGACTGAAAGCTTTTTCATAAATGCTTCGAGCGCGCTTTGCGCCTCAGGTACTTGATTGGTTAGGTCTTGTGCATACACATTCATCCAACGATTTAGTCGGTATGCTGTGTTTTGTTGCGACTCATAACGGGTTAATTGCTGACGCGCTACACTATTCATTAATGACTTGTCATTTTTATATGACTCATACAGCATTTTTTCAGTTGGATTTAGTGCAACAACAGCATTTACAGCTTGCGCTTCCAAAGCACTTTCTAATTGAGGAAGTTCGATAGCACGCAATGCACTATAACCATGCTGACGTCCAATTTTGACGGCCGGCTTGATCGCTGTGCTGTAGACTGGAATATCAATATTTGCTAATAACTTGGCTTCTTCACCTGCTTTTTTACAATATAAATCAACTTTCTGTGGTTGATCTGCCAAAGCTAAATTGACATGCAATTTATTGGCATTACTGCCTAATCGTGCAGGTGCTAAAGCAATATTGTTGACTTTATTCGTGTATTGCACATTCAACCAACATGCAGCTTGGTCTAAGGCCGTATTGGCCGCCGTTAAATCATAAACATTACCCCAGTTTGAACGTGCCGCAGGATATAACAAACCGACTTGATTGACAGGATCATAACCACCTAAAATTGTAATGACAGGCTGACCAAATACTCTTGGTCGTGGATAATTTTGATCTGCGTTATACCAAACCGGAGCCGTAGAATTTGGCATTTTCGGTTGTGCGACTTCCATCTCACGAGTGGTTTTGTTCCACTTTTTGTAGCCGGTAGGTGATGTTTCATCCCAGACATAACGGTCAAAGTGCGGTTGAATTTTCAGGAAGGTGCTGTAACCTGTGTAGTGCGTATATCGTGATACATTACTATCGGTATATCCGCCAGACATCGCATCTTTACCGTATGGGAACATATTTTTAAAATTAGGGATCCCATTGCTACCATCCCACTTCCATGTCGCTGTCCACGATAAATTACCACGCATCATATGACGGTTGGCAATATAGCCCCATCCACTATCCGCATGATGTGCAGCCCAAAATAGATTGTCGCCTACCTGACCAGGGTAATGCCCTAAACCATAGTGATGACCGATTTCATGGCTAAATTCATTCCCTACAGAATCATAAAGTGTCAGCATACCATTACCACCACTCAGGCCATGAGTATGCACACCATTGGCATAGTTCCCCTTCGTATGATGGACAACCACTGTTTGGGTTAATTGTGGCTGGCTTTGGTTGGCCATAGATGCACTGGTAATACCCCAGTTGGCAAGGTTTATACCAACACTAAAGGTTGATTTACCAACATCCTCACGCATGTCTCCTGCATAAACACCACCATCTCCGGCACTTTTACTGTCATAAATAACACCCGAAGAAACCATTGCACGTGTTAACTGCATATCATCATATTGTGCAACCGTCATTTCTGCTGCAGGAATGGTTTGGAAATAATCTGTACCTGCTTTTTCAGGCTCAAGCAGCATATAGTGACCGGTAGAATTTGGCTTATCTGCCAACATACCAACACGGATATTATTTAAAACCAATTCACCTGGTGCAGCAAAATCGATTTTATCTTCAGCCAATTCACCGCTGGCTTTATTTGCATCGATAAATTTTAATCTTAGACCAGGTTTAACTTCATCCCAATTGAGTTTCGTGGTCCACGCGCGTTTACTGTACCAAACATCTGGACGCCCTCTTTGCCCACTCTGGTCTGAAATAGGCATGTGCGTCGGATCATCCAATGTCGCGGTACGAACTAAGCGATTGTTTTGATAGATTTCTACTTTGAGTTGCTTGATGTTTTGCATATCAAGTGTTGGTGTCACGATAAGCAGCGCTTCTTTTTCACTGGTTAAACGTGGCATTTTCTTAGCTTCGTTTGCATTCGGGTCGACGACATGACTTTGACCAAATTGAACTTGAGCTGAAAAACTACCGACTAAATCATTTCGAATTTCACGAACCGCATCATTGGCATCGTAGTCATAAAAACCAATGCTTGTTTCATCCACAATATCTTGGGTTGGTTCTGGATAACTGCCAGTTGATGCAGAGCCGCCTGAACTATCACCACCGCCTCCGCCACCACAAGCAACTAGCATTAATGACACAATACAAATTGATAATTTGTTATATGAAAAACCTATCACACTTTTCACCACTATTCCCCAATTAGCCACAAAAAAATCCAATTAAGAGACTTATATAAAATATATAAATCAATAAGTTACAACATAATAAATAATATTTTCTTTGTATAAATCATTCAATTGCCGAGTTTTGTCACTTATTAACAATTCAAATAAAATCTAAATATTTTGCATTGGCGGAATCACGATTGGTGTGACAGGTACTTCACTTTTCAACTAAAATTAAGATGTAGACCTGTTAATACAATCGTATATTCCCGACAGAAATTGTCAGGATATTTTTAGAAACTTTGTAAATAAAAATTTTAAGAAATGGCTTAATCCCATATATTTTTTATGGTATTTTAATTTTCATCCTAGGCAGCCATTGCTGTACAAATGAAAAGAGGGATAAAAATGTCAATTAACCAATTTTTGCCATCATTAGAAAAATTTGCAGAAGCAGAAAATCAATATATTGAATATTTTACATCTAAAGGTGAAAAAGACATTTTAGGTAAAGTCATTTCAAATATGAAATCGACCGCTGAGATTCAAGCCTCTCAAGGCGTAGATTCATGGTTAGCATATGGCGTGTACTTACCAGCTGTAGAACGTATCTTTGCACTGCATCAAGGGGAAACAGAAGCTGAATTTTTTGAACGCACACAATATCCAGCTGAACTCGTGCAAGCGTATAGCATTAAAGATCATGACATTGCGACTTTGATTGCCGCTGACAAATATAGTCGAATCCACCAACAGCACCTCCCAGTTAATACTAGCCGCTGGCCTTATAGTGACGACGGTTCAAGTATTGATTTAAATCAGTACCCTGCACGAATTAAAGCCAATATTTAATCTTTTATTTAATGAAATACTGAAACAGATAAAAAAGGCATCCACGCACATGGATGCCTTTTATAAATTTTTTATTATTAGCAAAATTTCTTAAAGTTGCTGTTCAGCTTGCTGAAATTCACGAATATTTAATTCATTTAGTTCACCACGCCAAATCCATTTCAGTTTTGACTCAAGGAATACATCTCCTTCAAACCAAACAAATAAACCTTCCATCATTTTAGGCCAATCTTCGCGTGTCACGATATTTTTACCTGAAATAATGGCAAGAATTGCAGCCAAAATCGTATCATGACTCACCGCTAGACTCAGACCATAATCATTGGTTGGATGAGTGTTGTAAATCAACTCCAAAACATCTACCACCCCATGAATGGGCTGTTTCATACCCGGCAAAGCATTATTCACAAAACTATTGATAAAGCCTAAAGCACCTTGCTTTTGAAAGTATGGTCCTGCTTTTTTAATATCGAGCACAAAACTTCCCGGCTCGACCAATAATCCTTGTTCAATGATCTCGATATGGTGGGTATTTGGCTCAATCGTGACGTTATCTGCACCTTGAATCATCAATGCTGCCGTATCCACACAGCGCTGAATTGGACTCGAAATACAGTGCTGAATAACACGATCGGTATTTTCAACCAAATAGCTGCCCCACGCTTCGGCTAAATCACGTCCTTGATGCGTCAGTTGCAAGTCATAACCGGCCAAGCCTTGTCCTTGTACAACTTCACGAATGGAATGACGCGTAAACAATGTTACAGGCGTCTTTTCATCCGGCAATAAGTCTATTGCTTTCAGCATACTAGGAGGGAGCAAATCTAGGGCCATAATTGACAGTTCTTATATGCAGGAGATTTAACGGAGTGTGCTGACACTATAGCATGAACCCAATTTAGCTCAAGTTTTGTCAGGCATGTTTGCCAAAGCATTTAAGGCCAATTCTTTCATTTCGGCATTTTTAAATGCAATAAATCCACCATTTAATAAAGTCGTGCGTTGGTTATATAAAAATGCGCGACCTTTAAAATCAACCAAACCACCACCAATACGCTCGATTAAACATTGTCCAGCGCTCGTATCCCATTCACAAGTCGGATGAAAACGCGGATAAATATCCACTCGATCTTCTAACATCATACAAAACTTATATGCACTACCAGCATGGTATGTCTGATAAGGAGTGAGTTTTTCTAAAGCGTCTAGATAGTGCTTATAAATCGGCTTATTTTTGGCACTTTGACTCAAGCCAACGTGTACGACATTCTCTACAGAGGTTTGAACATATTCATACCATGTGGTTGACTGGCTATCATATTTCAATGGAAATCCTGCAAAAGGACAAATATATACACTATATTCCCCCGGAATTGCCAATATGGCAAAGGTAGTATTAGCACCCTCAACCAAACTCAGATTAATGGTAAATTCAGGTCTTTTATGTAAAAATTCTTTGGTACCATCTAAAGGATCAAGCAGCCAAAATTTTTGCCATTGCATACGTTCAGACTTGTCACCTTCTTCTGACAATACAGGCAAGTTAGAAACTTTGGATAATGCTTGAGTAATATAGCTATTTGCACGATAGTCAGCTTGCGTTACAGGTGAATCATCACTTTTACGTTCCACATCAAAATCCGCACCTGAGCAATAACGCCGATATTCTTCTCGCAAAATTTCGCAAGCTTGTGTCACAATGGGAACCAACTGCAAAATCAGTGGGTCTTGCGGTGCTGTTGTTGTTTTAAACATAGAATACCTTTATATGCCAAATTACTCAGAAAAGCCGACGATCATTTTTGATATGGACGGTACTTTACTCGATCTTGCTTATGATGATTTCATTTGGAATGAGTTGCTGCCAATTCGCTATGCTGAACAGCATCAGTGCTCACTCGAACAAAGCAAGCAAACGCTATTTAGTTTTTATCAACAGCATAATCATACCCTAAAATGGTACTCCTCTCGCTTTTGGACGTCACAAGTTGGCGTTGATGTTCTGGAGATGCAAATAGAACAAAAAGCCAAAGTGTCTAAACGCGAAGGCTGCATTGAGCTGCTCACCTATCTGAAAGAAAATGGCTATCCTATTTGGCTTGCAACTAATGCCGACTTTGCAGGTTTACAATTCAAACTTGAAGAAACCGGTCTTCGTGATTTTTTCGATGTTATCGTCAGTTCAGAAACTCTCGGTCATGCCAAAGAGTTTATTGAGTTTTGGCAAATATTAGCAAGCAAACATCTCTTCGATGCAAAAAACTGTTATTTCATTGATGACACAGAAAAAGTGCTCAATGGTGCAAAACTTTTTGGGATTGAACAGCTCTATTCGATTCAGCAGCCTTCATCTGCCAAAGCGCCTCGCGAGACTTGCAATTACCCAATGCTGTCCGCATTAACAGATTTAATCCCTATTTTAGAAGCTCAAATGATTGAGCAAGCCGAGGAACAGAAAAAATATGCGTAAATCAAATCTAGCCGAAGATGCGGTTAGTATGCGTATAGACAAATGGTTGTGGGCTGCACGTTTTTTTAAAACACGCTCTATTGCCAAAAATGCGATTGAAGGCGGTAAAGTTCATCATAATGGCGAACGCGTTAAAGTCTCTCGTGAAGTTCGTGTAGGCATGGAATTAACCATTGCCCAAGGCCTTGAGAAAAAAACCGTGGTGGTAAAAGCACTGTCGGATGTTCGTGGGCCTGCCCCAACCGCTCAGCTGCTTTATGATGAAACTGAGGTCAGTATTGCAAAACGGGAATTGCTCGCATCCCAAAGAAAGTTGCATAATCTAGCTCGGCCAGATCATCGACCAAGTAAAAAAGATCGTCGAGATATTGGTAAATTTAAAAGAGAAAATGATCAACAGTTTGACCAGCAATGGTCTTATAATGATGATTAAGTTAAAGCGTCACAACATGTCGCACCTGTTGTGATTTTCATAGAACAAAAGGATGATTTCTGTCACTATACCCTCGTGGAACAGATCTAAACTGAATACATCCACTTGAGTATATTGTTTCGTGACATCGTATTGAGGTTGTAAGATGGATGATAATAAAAGCAAGGCGTTAAATGCGGCCTTAAGCCAAATTGAAAAGCAGTTTGGTAAAAACACCGTTATGCGTCTTGGTGATAATACCGTACAGGCAGTTGAAGCTGTCTCTACAGGTTCTTTAACATTAGATATCGCACTAGGTATTGGTGGTTTGCCTAAAGGTCGTATCGTAGAAATCTACGGTCCTGAATCTTCTGGTAAAACGACTATGACATTACAAGCTATTGCACAATGTCAGAAAGCTGGCGGTACTTGTGCATTCATCGATGCTGAACATGCATTAGACCCTCAATACGCACGTAAACTTGGCGTAGATATTGATAACTTACTTGTTTCACAGCCAGACAATGGTGAACAAGCACTTGAAATTGCAGACATGCTGGTACGTTCAGGTGCCATTGACCTGATCGTTGTCGACTCGGTCGCTGCACTGACCCCTCGCGCCGAAATTGAAGGCGAAATGGGTGACTCACACATGGGCTTACAAGCTCGTCTGATGAGCCAAGCACTGCGTAAAATTACCGGTAATGCGAAACGTTCTAACTGTATGGTGATCTTCATTAACCAAATTCGTATGAAGATTGGTGTAATGTTTGGTAGCCCAGAAACCACAACTGGTGGTAATGCACTTAAATTCTATGCATCTGTACGTTTAGATATCCGCCGTATTGGTCAAGTGAAAGAAGGCGACGAAATCATTGGTTCAGAAACCAAAGTGAAAGTTGTGAAAAACAAAATGGCTCCTCCATTCCGTGAAGCGATTTTCCAAATTCTTTATGGTAAAGGCGTGAACCATTTAGGTGAGCTTGTTGACCTCGCAGTACAACAAGAAATTGTTCAAAAAGCAGGTGCTTGGTATTCATACCAAGGTGACAAGATTGGGCAAGGTAAAAACAATACCATTCGCCACTTAGAAGAACACCCTGAACTTGTGCAAACTATCGAAAAACTGATTCGTGAACAACTTTTGACTACGGGTACAGCACCTGTAGAAGACAAAGACGAAGAAGAACCAGACTTTTTAGATGCTTAATTACAGCATACTTTAATAGCAGACGAAACGCCCTACGGGGCGTTTTGTTTTGCACTCAAAATTTGTATTAAAATGACCCCATGACTAAAGACCATTTTCCACTCTTGCTTGATTATGAAGCACTGAAACAACAGTTTGCAGAAGCTGAAGAAACTACCTGCGTAAATCATGCTGCACAAACTGACATTTCACATGACAATACTTCGGTGATCGATCACACTGCGTTGCATTTTGACACCAATGGTAAAGATGTTCATGCTGAAAAAAAATCGGGACTGCGCGGCTCTCGTCTACGCTCGTACGCTTTTGCAGTACTCACACGTAAAGAATACTCAAAAGCGGATTTAATCGAAAAATTAGCACTGTATGCGGATAGTCGTGAAGAAGTCATACACTTGGTGGAAGAACTTGCACGTGAGAACTATCAAAGCGATCAGCGTGTAGCAGAGATGGTGCTATCGAGTCAAAAACGTAAAGGTAAAGGCCCTAATCGTATAAAGCTCGCGTTAAAAAATAAAAAAGTAGACAGTGAATTAATTCTGGATGAATTAAAAGAAACAGATTGGGTCGCTGAAGCTTACCAGCTCAAAATAAAAAAATTTGGCAAAGCTGTTGAACGTGATCCAAAACAAAAAGCCAAACAAATACGTTTTTTGCAATATCGAGGCTTTGATCTCGATACGATTTTTAAAGTGATTGCACGTAAAGAATTTGATGACGAATAAAAAAAATATAGATCTAAATGAAGAATTAATAAAACTAAAATAAAGAATAATATAGGGTTGAAAAAATGAGAGGACGTTTAATTTATTATTGTTGAAACTGGTGGCAACCCTACCAGCAAGACTTCGGCACATCATATTTCTACTACCGTTGCTACCTTCCGGTCCTGGCGGGGTTTATAGAGTACAATTGCGAAGTAACCGGCAGGGCTACCATTGCAAGAACAGAGTATAGAGATTTTTAATAAACATGCAAGCCTAAAACCAAGAATTCCTGAATAGAAAAAACTGTTTGATTATTTATAAATCAATATGATGGTCGATGATGTAGAAAACGTGAAACTTCATCACTATATTTTTACTTTAATACACAACAAGATTGTAAAAGCTTATTGCAATTCAGATCTTTGGCGTTTTTAATGTGCTTATCGTTTTATCTAAAGCTGTCTGTAATAAAACTATTCTATACGGACATGCTTGCAACTACATGGAATTTTTATGATGTTTAAACAGCATGTATTGTGTGCCCTTACATTGACTTGCTCAGGTGCATTATTTGCCAATATTCCAATTGAATCTCGTGGTTTGAGTGGCGCTAATAATGGCACTGTGTATACAGCAAATAATACGGCCATTCAAACAGGTGCTGGCTCTACACCTATTCCAACCAATTTAAACTGGCAGCTTATGCAGAAGAGCCAACAGCTTGAAAATGAATTGCGTAGCTTACGCGGTAAAATGGAAGAGCAAGACAATATTATCGAACAATTAAAAAGTGAACTTACAAACCGCTATGCAGATTTAGATCAACGTTTAGAACTACTCCAACAAAAAGTAGATCCAAGTGAAGACACAGAGGCCGCGGAGGATAACCAACAAGGTACTGTACCCAGTAACAGCTAATACAGCGCCTACACCTGTTAAACAACCTACGACCCAATCAACATTAAGCTCATCTGCAAACCAACCTGTAAATGCAGGTGGTGACTCACTTGAGCTCGAGAAAGCGGCATATACCGTTGCTTTAGATGCATACAAACAAGGTGGTGCGAAAAAAGCCATTGCACCGATGAAAAACTTTATTAAGAATAATCCTAACAGTGTCTATATTAGCAATGCATATTTTTGGCTAGCTGAGTTCAACCTTGCTGTTGAACCGACCAACTACGCGGAAGCAAAAAAGAACTATAGTATCGTAGTAGATCAATACCCTGAATCGACCCGCGCGCCTAGAGCGTTATATCAACTGTATAGCATTGCAAAAGATGTCGATCGAAATAGCAGTTTAGCAACGCAGCTCAAAACCAAGCTCACCCAAAAGTATCCAAAATCTGAAGAAGCAGGCTTTGTTAAAAAATAGTTCTATTTTTTAATGCAAAAAAAAAGACACCTTATAAGGTGTCTTTTTTTATTCGCAGCATTTAGCGTACGATACCGCGCTTAGACTGCTCAAGTGAGTCAATCAACAATTGCGCTTCTGCCACTTCAGGCAAAATTTCAATGCGAATACGCTCAATCGCTTCATTCGTCGTTAAACCATCTTTATAGATCAATTTAAAAGATTCACGTAAACCTTGAATCACATTTTTAGACCAACCTTTACGACGCATTCCTTCAATGTTCATTGCAAAAGCATGGGCTGGATTACCAGATACCATGACATAAGCAGGTACATCTTTCAAAATAAGTGATGCACCACCAATCATACTGTATGAATCGATTTTACAGAATTGGTGAATACCAGAGTTACCACCTACGATGACGTAATCACCAATGTGGACATGACCTGCAACGCCGACGTTATTAGCAAAAATATTATGATCACCTACCACACAGTCATGTGCAATATGTGTATTTACCATCAATAAATTATGACTACCAACTTTAGTTAGGCCCTGATCTTGAACAGTACCACGGTGTAAACTACAGTGTTCACGAATCGAGTTGTGATCACCAATTTCTAACCAGGTTTCTTCACCAGCATATTTCAAGTCTTGGCAGACTTCACCAACACTGGCAAATTGAAAAATTTCGTTATGTTGACCAATACGGGTATAACCACCCACCACAACATGTGAATGCAGTTTAGTGCCCGCTCCAATTGTGACTTTAGGACCAATAATACAATATGGTCCAATTTGCACATCCGGAGCAATTACTGCTGATGAGTCAATAATGGCGGTAGGATGAATTAATTCGTTATTGCTCATGCTGTCTCTGTTTTCTGATGCGAAACCATAATTTCCGCGGTTGCTGCGACTACGCCATCTACAGTGGCAACACAATTATATTTGTAAATGCCACGCTTTTGCATCACTAATTCCGATTTTAATACAAGTTGATCGCCTGCAACGACTTGTTTTTTAAATCGAACCTTCTCTGCACCAGCAAATAAGAACAGCGAACCCGCTGAAGGTTTCTCATTATTCATGATGAAACCTAAAATACCCGATACTTGCGCCAATGCTTCAACAATCAGCACACCCGGCATAATTGGGTATTCAGGGAAATGGCCTTGTAAAAATTCTTCGTTAATCGTTACATTTTTATAGCCTACAATCCCGTTGTCAGTCACTTCTACAACACGATCAACCAATAAAAACGGATAACGATGTGGCAAATATTCACGAATAGTCTGAATAGTCATTGGTAATTCAGGTTTTGTGAAAGCTGGGGTATTCGACTCTGTCATCATAATTATTTACGCAATTTAAATGTTGATTCAAGGGACTCAATTTGAGACTGCATATGATCAAGTCGTTTGACCAATTGGGTCAATGGCACATCTGCTAATTGTTTAAAGCGGATTGCTGCCTTTTTCCAAGAACCACTTTCAAGCATTGGCGTACCTGAAGAATAACTTCCAGCAACGGAAATACTTTTTGTGACCATTGACATACCGGTAATTGTCACATTATCTGCAATATTAATGTGACCTACGATACCAACAGCCCCTGCTAGCACACAATTTTTGCCAATAGTTGTACTACCGGCAATACCACATTTCGCAGCCATTGCCGTATTTGCACCAACTTTGACGTTATGCGCGATTTGCACAAGGTTATCAATAATGACACCATCTTCCAAAATTGTGTCATCTAAAGCACCACGGTCGATACTACAATTTGAACCAATACGCACATCATTCCCGATGCGTACAGAACCTAATTGAGCAATACGGTGCCATTTCCCTTGATAAGGTGCAAAACCAAACCCTTCACCACCGATCACCGTATTTGCATGGATACGTACGCGATCACCTAACTTGGCTTCACCAGTAATTGTCACATGCGAATCGATAAAACAATCTTTACCAATTTCAACTCCATGATCAATCTTCACTTGTGATTCAATGCGAGTTCCATCACCCACCACACTATTCGCACCAATCACCACATAATGCCCAATATAAGCAGTATCAGAAATGATTGCGGAAGGATGAATTTGAGCAGTACTTTCAATTCCTATTTCTACAGATTTTTTTTCAAAAACATGCGTTAGAATAGCGAAAGCCAGATACGGATTGGGTACAACAATGAAGTTTTGCTGTGAAGGGATTTGTGACTGCATGTCTGCAGTCACAATCAGCGCACCAGCCTTAGACTGTTGAGCTTCATTCAGATATTTATCTGCGTTTAAAAATGCAAGCTGATGCGGTTGAGCACTCTCCAAACTTGCCATTCCACTGAATTGCAAGTCTAGCTGACCAATACATTGACCTTGAACAAGTTGAGCAAGCTTTTCTAAACTGAATTTTTGAGAATTCATTGATTATTTAATTGCATTAACCTTTTGAATCATTTTATCAGTTAAATCAAACTTAGGGTCATACGCAAGTGCTGAATTTTTATTCAAAATAACATCTAACTTATTTTCTGTGCGCAATTGTTCTGCAACTTGCTTGATTCGAGTATCCATCGTGCGATTTAAGGACTGAATATTCCCTTGAACCGAAGCTTGAACTTTTTGCTGCAAATCAGTCAGCTCTTTAAGTTTAGCTTGATACTGTTGACCCATTTGCTGCTTTTGCGCAGCAGTCAACTTATCACCACCTTGCTGAGCTTTTTGTTGCATTGCTTCCAGCTCTTTAGCAAGTGATTCAATTTTAGTGGTTTGTGGTTTCAATTGCTGTTGAATTTGAGCATTTTGTTGTTTTAGATAAGCGCTTTGATCCACCACCTTTTCTAAATCAACCACACCGTAACCTGCTGCATGTACCACAGCAGAACATGACATACCCAATACGGCCAAACCAGCAAATAATTTATTCATCTTATCAACCTGTAATTTTGTTATTCCCCGAAGGGTCGTACTTAGAACGTACGACCAATCTCGAATTGAATTTCTTTTGTTTCATCGCCAGCTTTGTCATTAAGCGGGAATGCATAACTGAGTGAAATTGGACCAATCATCGTGATCCAAGTAAAGCCAGCACCCACGCTATAACGCATATTGTTCGTGTCGAAACCAAAGTTATCTTTACAATATTTCTTCGCATCAATACCTTTATCGTCCAACTCACCTGTTAAATATAATTTCCCCTCAGGAACATCACATTGCGTGTCGAAAACTTGCGCACCTTCGGCAAACAATACTGGACGAACTTGACGAGCCCAATCTCCTTTAAATGGCACAGGTAAAACTAATTCCGCACCAAATTGTACTAAGGCGTTACCACCAACCTCTTCAGGGTCATAATCAATTTTGTGCGATTCATTATAAGTTACACCTGGATATTTTGGACCTAAAGTACTGTTGTCATAGCCACGGACCGAACCAAAACCACCAGCATAGAAGTTTTTATAGAATGGTAGATCATTACCGTAGCCTAACTTACCATAGCCACGTAAAACAAAGTCTTTGCCCAACGGGAAGAAAGCTTGAACATCATATGTTGCTTTTTGATACTCAACATCACTACCAGGTAATGCAACCTCTGCATTAATACGATGTGACATGCCCGATGTTGGGAATACTGGACGGTTTAAAGTGTTGTAAGACCAACCAAGATTAAGATTATATGTTAAAAAATCACCAGAAAACTCATCATCAAATCCTGTAAAACCAATGTCTTCATTTGCTGAGTTTCTACATAACTTTTTAAAATACTCATCTTCTTTATCAGTAGGTTTTTCAAGGTTAGGATTTGCAGCTAAATCAAGATCCCACTGTGAAGAAGTATTGCCCGATGAACAATATTCACCTTGCCCTTTTGGCTTACCACCATGTGCTAACAAGTAGTCACGAACATATGTAGAAACATATGGACCTGTTGTCACTTCGGTATTATCAATATTCAAACCCATACTGATACTTTGGTTTTCATCGATCGGATAACCAAAGTTGATACCACCACCAAAACTGTCTGTAATATAGTTGTTAACGTTATAGTCGTTATCTAACTTGGTTTTACGGTAGTACATGTTATAACCGCGGCGCACACCATCAATAGTGAAGTATGGGTCAGTTACACTGAGGTTGTAGTAATCTTGAGTCTCTGAACGAGACAAATCGATAGAAACTGCATTACCTGTACCCAAGAAGTTGGTTTGACTCAAACCTGCTTGGAAAGTTACACCGCCACTTTGTGAGAAACCTACAGCTAAAGTACTTGTACCCGAATGCTGCTCTTCAACATTCACGTTTAAATCAATTTGATCTGGCGTGCCCGGAATACGTGCAGGCTTAACATCAACGGTTTTAAAGAAACCAGTACGTTCTAAACGCACTTTAGACAAATCAATTTTTTCGTTACTTGCTAAGGCGCCTTCCATTTGACGCATTTCACGACGTAGAACTTCATCAGCTGTTTTCGAGTTACCTGTGAAATTAATACGGCGAACAGTGACTTGCTGACCCGGATTCACATAGTAATTTAAATCAACCAATTTGGTGTCTTTATTGATTTCAGGAACAATGTTCACTTCTGCAAAGTAGTAACCTGCGTTACCGTATTTACGAAGTAAAAGTTGTTTCACACCATTCACTTTTTCTTGTGAATATAAATCGCCATCTTTATAAAGTTTTAAAGCATTTAAATCTGTTTGCGTATAAAGCGTATCACCTAAGAAATGGGTTTCACCAAACTTAAATTGTTCACCTTCATCCACCGAAACTTCGATAAAGACGTGTTTTTTATCTTCACTCAAATTTAGACTTGAATTGGTAATGTTGAAGTTGATGTAACCTTTGTTGAGATACATCGCACGTAACGCTTCTAAACTCGCAGCCATCTTTTCACGTGCATAGCGGTCATTACGAGAAATGATCGAGTTCCAACCACTTTCTTTTAATGCAAAAATTTGTTTAATTTCGCTTTCTTTAAAGACCGTATTACCAATGATATTAATATCAAATACTTTGGCAGATTGACCTTCTTCAAACTCGATTAAGACATTTACACGGTTATTCGGTTGAGCGGTTGTAATCACTTTGACATCAGCATCGTAGCGACCTTGCTGCATGTACTGTTGTTCTAATTCAGTTTCAACCGTTTGCAAAGATGATTTCTTTAAAACTTCACCTTCGGACAGACCCATTTTCTTTAAGCCTTCTTCCAAGGCTTCTTTAGGAATAAGTTTATTGCCTTTTAGCTCAACTTTAGAAATTACAGGGCGTTCAACCACTGTATATACAAGGGTACTACCGACTTGTGAAGACTTCACATCATCAAACAAACCCGACGCAAACATGCTACGAATTGAGTTTGAAATGATTTGATCATTGACACGATCACCAGCGGAGAATGGGATCATTCCGGCTACATTGTCAGGAGTTAAACGCACTAAGCCATCAACACGAATATCTTGTACTACAAAATCATCTGCTGCATATACTTGTTGTGCTACGGCCATAGCACTAACCAGTGCCAATGGCATAAATAAATGTTTGTGCTGCATGCCAGTCTTTTCCGCTGTTAATTTATTTCGTATAACGTTCTTATAAACGCATAATGTCATTGAATAGAGCCAGTAGCATCATGCTACCCAGCAATACCATACCAATTTTTAATCCAACCAATTGTATTTGTTCAGAAACAGGTTTACCACGAATTAATTCAATAAAATAGTAAATTAAATGACCGCCATCGAGCATAGGAATCGGTAGTAAATTTAAAATACCCAAACTTACACTCATCAGTGCCATAAATGAAATGAAGGTTTGCCACCCCATCTCAGCACTTTGTCCAGCCACTTTCGCAATAGTAATCGGACCAGATAAATTATCTAAACCAACCAAACCACGCACCATTTTTACAATAGAATTCAGGATCATACTAGATATCTGACCTGTTTTTTCTACCGCTTTGCCCATCGCCTCTACAGGCGTGTATTGAATGGTTTGTTTGTATTCGGCTGGAATATTGACTTTACCCGGATCACTTTGTACACCTAAAAGCCCTGTGACTTTACCCATTTGGTCACGCTTACCTTGCGGCATCACGCTTAAATGCACAATTTTATTTTGTCGTAAAACATCAATTTTAAGTAACTTTTCTGGAGAAGCTTGTACAACTTGTACAACATCAAACCAGTCTTTCATTTTTACGCCATCGATCGAAACAATTCGATCACCCACTTGCATCCCTTGGCGAATCGCTGCGCCATCTTCACTGAGTTTTGAAACTACTGCAGGAATTTCAGGACGATACGGTGTAAAACCTAGAACATCGAGTGGTGACTGAGTTTGATCACGTAAGAAACTTTGAATCGGTAAACTGAAGTTTTGAATTTGCCCTGCTCGTTCAGCTTGAATTTGAATATCGCCAGTTTCACCTACACGATCAACCAAGGCATAATTCAAGCGCTCCCAAGTGGATACTTGAGTGCCATCTACGGCAGTAATTTTATCACCAGACTGCATTTGCGCAGCCGCTGCTGGCGTATTCGGTAAAATTTTACCTACGCGCGTATTGAGCTGTTCCTGAGCTGGTAAAAATAAAATCCAAAACAACACTACTGCAAAAGCCAAGTTAATGAGTGGCCCTGCCGCAACAATTGCAATACGTTTCCAAGGGTGTTGTCGGTTAAATGCTTTTGGTAAGTCTTCTGCTGCGACATCACCTTCGCGTTCATCCAACATTTTGACATAACCACCCAGTGGTAATGCAGACAGTTGATATTGAATACCCGACTTCTTTGACGTCCACTTGAGCAGTGTTGGGCCAAAACCAATCGAATAAACCAAAACCTTTACGCCCAGTTTACGTGCAACGAAATAGTGCCCAAATTCATGAATCGCTATCAACGGTCCAAGTAGCAATATTGCTGCAATAATCATAAACAAGGCATTCATGTCTTAACTTCCTGAATTCAATACTGCTTTTTCAGCAACCATACGTGCCGATTTATCTGCATGCAAAATAACATCAATATTATTTGCAGCTGAGTTTTCAACTTGCCCCAACACATGTTCCACAATTTGAGGGATTTGAGTAAAGCCAATTTTCTCATGCAAAAATGCTGCCACGGCGATTTCATTGGCTGCATTTAAAATCGTAGGAGCTAAGCCCCCAGCCTTCATGGCTTGACGTGCTAATTTTAGTGCTGGGAATCGTTGTATATCAGGCTGTTCAAAGTTTAACTGTGAATGAACAAATAAATCTAATGGAGGCACATGTGTTTGAATACGCTTTGGCCACGCTAATGCATGAGCGATAGGCGTACACATATCAGGATTTCCCATTTGTGCCAAAGTCGAACCATCTACATATTGAACCATTGAATGAATGATACTCTGTGGATGGACAACAACTGTTACAAATTGTTCTTCAACTGCAAAAAGATGACAGGCTTCGATTAATTCCAAGCCTTTATTCATTAGCGTTGCAGAATCAACTGAAATTTTTTGCCCCATCGACCAATTTGGATGCTTACAGGCTTGGGCCGGCGTTACACTTTGCAATTGTTCTAAACTATGATGTAAAAATGGACCACCAGATGCGGTGAGTAAAATCTGTTTGACACCCAATTTTGGCTGACCATGACGCTCACCTTGTAGATAAGTTTCAGGTAAGCATTGGAAAATTGCATTGTGTTCAGAATCGACCGGCAGCAACAAAGCATTATTTTCACGTGCGGTCTGAATCATGATGTCACCCGACATCACCAGCGCTTCTTTATTTGCAAGCAACACGCGTTTACCTGCTTTCGCAGCAGCCAATGTAGGTAGCAACCCTGCCGCACCCACAATAGCTGCCATGACCACATCAACCTGTGGATGTTCTGCTACTGCAATCAATCCTGCTTCATCATGCAAGATTTCAATATCAGTTAATTTTTCAGCTACGAGTAATTGGCGCAGTTCATCCACTTTATTGTATGGAACAACTGCGATTTTCGGTCGATATTGTTTGCATATTTCGACAAGTTCTACAATTCGGCTATGTGCAGTGACTGCAAAAACTGAATACTCTTCGGGGTGCTGTTGCAGAATCTTTAAAGTACTTTGACCAATGGATCCTGTTACACCCAATATACAAACAGATTGTGACATCTATAAATCTACGCCAATTAATTTTAAAACATACATACCTGCCGCAAAGATAGGTGCTGCAGCAAGCAACGAGTCAATACGATCCAGCACACCACCATGTCCGGGAAGAATACGACCAGAATCTTTGATCCCTGCACGACGCTTGATCATCGATTCAAATAAATCACCAAGTACTGAACTAAATACTGTTATTACTGAAAGTATTAAAAATAAAATATGTTCAGCAATGCTTAAATCAAGATAAATAATTTCAACAACAATAACAATTAGCATTGCAGTGAATAGACCGCCATATAAACCTTCGATCGATTTATTTGGGCTCACATCTGGTGCAAGTTTTTTCTTACCAAATTTACGTCCCACGAAGTATGCACCACTGTCTGCACCCCATACCAACAGGAACAGATACATGAGCCACCAAGGTGAGTTCATCCACACAGAAAAAATAGCAGTTACCGCAGCAGGAACTAAGACTAAACCAATACCACTCAGACTCGGGTTATACCAGTTATCGTAATCAGGATAAGACTTCACCCAATAGACACTTAAGATCCAAGTAAAGATCGAAGCCGCCCAAAGCAGTAATGCAACATCTGTAAAATGCAATGCTAGTGCTGAAAGAATAGCAGTGACTAGACCATAGCCCCAAGCGAAAGGTTTAATCACATTTTGTGTATTCCGCGGCATGAGTTTGAACCACTCATAACCCGCGACAGCTGATGCAATAATCATCAGCACAAGCATTGGGTATTTAGACTCGGTTGCAAACATGCAACTCAGTACAACTGAAACCAGTACCAATGCGGTTATTATCCGCTCTAACATTTATTTATTCTCAAACTGCTCTTGTTGAATCTGCTCTGAAGTCTTACCAAAACGACGTTCACGACCACCAAATACTGCTAGTGCGTCATCAAATTCTTCAATGGTAAATTCAGGCCATAATGTCTGGGTAAAATAAAGTTCTGCATACGCAGCTTGCCAAAGCAAGAAGTTCGAAAGACGGAAATCACCACCTGTACGAATTAACAAATCTACCGGAGGTAGATCACTTAAACTGACATATTGACCAAAGACTACAGCATCCACTGCTTCAAGATTTATTTTGTTAGTTAAAACATCTGCTGCGATTTGTTTTGCAGCCTGTGCCATATCCCACATACCACCGTAACTAATTGCAATAGTTAAAGTCATGCTATCGAAATTAGCAGTCCTTTGTTCTGCTTGCAACATTAAGTCACGTAAGTTAGGAGATAAACGAGAACGATCACCAATAAAACGTAGGGAAATGTTAAATTTTTCCATACGCGGCAACTGCTCATGAATGGTTTCTTCGAGAAGAGCCATCAACAGATCAACCTCAAACTGAGGACGATTCCAATTTTCACTTGAAAAAGCAAAAACGGTCAGTGCTTGGATATTTCTTTTACGACAATGTTCAACGATGGGATCTAGGATGTCCTTTCCAGAACGATGCCCTTCACCTTTTTGCATTTGATTCTTTTTGGCAAAACGATTGTTGCCATCCATAATGATGGCAACATGTTTTGGAAGACGGGAAGTTTCTTCAGATGAGGTCATTAAAACTTAGACCTTCATCAATTCAGCTTCTTTTGCAGCCAGACGTTTTTCAACTTCAGCAACGAATTTGTCTGTGATTTTTTGAATGTCATCACCTGCACGACGCTCATCATCTTCAGAAATTTCTTTTTCTTTCAACAATGCTTTGATATCACCCAAAACATCACGACGGATGTTACGGATCGCAACTTTTGCATTTTCAGCTTCGTTACGTGCAATTTTCTGCATGTCTTTACGTGTTTCTTCTGTTAATGCAGCCATAGGAACACGGATCGCATCAGCAGTAATCGGGTTTAAGCCCAAGTCAGATTCACGGATTGCTTTATCAATTGCAGCAACCATTGAACGTTCAAAAGGCTGAACAAGTAAAGTACGAGAGTCTTCTACACCCACGTTCGCCACTTGGTTTAATGGCACATCAGAGCCATAGTAAGGAACCATAACACCATTTAAAATTGATGGGTGCGCGCGGCCTGTACGAACTTTGGCAAAACCATGCTCTAGAGAATCTAGAGATTTATTCATACGGTCTTCTGCGTCTTTTTTAAGATCGTTAATCATGTGATCTTCCTAACTTAATTCGAAAAGATGTAAATTCTAAAATAGCTTGTAGTATAAAGAGCTTTAGGGCCCACGTACATTAGTTAGTAACGTGAGTACCCTCTTTTTCACCCATTACCACTGAAAGTAATGAACCTGATTTGTTCATATCAAATACTTGAAGTGGAACGTTGTGGTCACGGCATAAGCAGATCGCAGTTAAATCCATCACACCCAGTTTTTCATCTAAAACTTGGTCAAATGTTAATGCATCGTATTTCACTGCATCTTCATATTTACTTGGATCTTTGTTGTATACGCCATCAACCTTCGTCGCTTTAAGGATAAGATTGGCTTCAATCTCGATACCGCGTAAGCATGCTGCTGTATCAGTCGTAAAGAATGGGTTACCCGTACCTGCGACAAATACACATACTTCGCCACGAGTTAAATGACGAATTGCATCGCGGCTAGAATATGATTCAACTACTGCACCAATGGGTAAAGCCGACATTAGACGAGTTTTGATATTACGACGCACCAAAGCATCACGAAGCGCCAAACCGTTCATCACAGTCGCCAACATACCCATTTGGTCACCTGTTACACGCCCAACCAAACCATCTTTTTGTAATTGGCTACCACGGTAAAGGTTACCACCACCGACAACGATACCCACTTGAACACCCAAACCAACAAGGTGCGCAATTGCGAGTGACATTTGATCGAGCACTTGTGCATCGATACCCATCTCTTTATTGCCCGCTAAAGCTTCACCTGAAAGCTTAAGCAGGATGCGACCAAAACGTGGTTTTTTAGAATCAAGCATCATCAACTCCGAATTATTTAATTTCAATTATTTTTAATGAATCGTTTAAGCAGACTTAACCGAGATCAGTTTTGCAAATAAGTCATATTCATCTGCATCTGTGATTTCTACTTCAAGTAAATCACCTGCTTTAATCACTGACTTATCGATATCTTCCACAAAAACATTACCATCAATTTCAGGTGCATCTGCATAAGAACGCGCAACAGCAACTGGGAACTCTTCTTCAAGATCATCCACCAGTACTGTCATTTTCTGACCGATACGGCTTTGCAATTTCGCAGCAGAGATTTCTTGCTGAACTTGCATGAAACGTTCATAACGCTCTTGTTTGATTTCTTCAGGCACATGATCTGGCAAATCATTTGCAGTCGCGCCTTCAACTGGTGAGTAAGTAAAACAACCCACACGATCAAGCTGCGCTTCTTTTAACCAATCAAGCAACATTTGGAAGTCTTCTTCAGTTTCCCCCGGGAAGCCCACAACAAATGTAGAACGAATCACAAGATCAGGACATTTCTCACGCCAAACTTTTAAACGCTCTAGTGTATTTTCACTGTGCGCAGGACGTTTCATGAGTTTCAAAATCTTAGGACTTGCATGTTGGAATGGAATATCCAAATACGGCAGGATTTTGCCTTGTGCCATTAAGTCAATCACAGCATCCACATGTGGATATGGATATACATAGTGCAGACGCACCCAGATACCCAATTGACCCAATGCTTCACACATGTCATAGAATTTGGTTTTAACGGGCTGACCGTTCCAGAAGTCCAATTTGTATTTGGTGTCTACGCCATAAGCAGATGTATCTTGAGAAATCACTAAAACTTCTTTTACGCCTGCTTTTTTCAGTGCTTGAGCTTCAGTCAATACTGAACCTACTGGACGAGAAACCAAATCACCACGCATGCTTGGGATGATGCAGAATGTGCAACGGTGATTACAACCTTCTGAAATCTTCAAATAAGCATAATGTTTTGGTGTTAAACGAATACCTTGTTCAGGTACTAGATCAATAAACGGATTGTGTTTCGGTGGCTCAGGCACGTATTCGTGCACAGCTTCCATCACTTCTTGATATGCCGCAGCACCTGTCACTTTTAAGACATTTGGGTGCATTTGGCGAATTTTGTCTTCGTCTTTACCTAAACAACCAGTCACAATTACGCGACCGTTTGAACTCATCGCTTCGCCAATGGCATCTAGCGACTCTTGTACTGCAGATTCAATAAAACCACAGGTATTTACAACTACTAAATCGGCACCATCATAATCTGATGCTACATCATAACCTTCAGTCTTTAACTGAGTTAAAATTCGTTCGGAATCTACCAATGCCTTAGGACAACCTAAAGAAACAAAACCGACTTTGGGGGATTTCATGAATCTGCGCTCCACTATAATCCGCGTATTGTATGTCTTTTCAAAACATAAAAACAGGTGAAAAGGCCACTCTTTATATCACGCACCAAAATAATGCTATAAATTCATCCATATAATTTCATTTGCACCATTTTAATGCATTTTAGATTTACAGCCTGTTTTTAATCAGCTATACACTTTATTTAAAGTCTTAAATAAGCGCATTTATTCAAATAAGCATCAAAACTTAGCGTATTTCTGAAATAGTTGGCTTATATCTTGCATAACTTGCATCAATTCGAACCTTATTAGATTGAACGATTTGCTTTATGAAGATGCCATTGCGCCATTTTAAGACAGGAACCTCTCGCTAATGGATCAGACTATGACGATTGATTACCGGCTTTTAGTGGATAATTTAACCACTGCCATTTTATTGGTCGATAGCAACCTGAATATTTTTTATTTAAATTCATCTTGTGAAGCGCTTTTTGACATCAGCTTACTTCGTGCATCAGGTCAGCCTGTATTAAATTTACTCCATATGCCCGATGATGAATTCAATACGCATGATGCATTAATGAATACATTAACTTCTGGCCAGCACTATACGCGCCGAGAAGCAACGATTAATGTCAACTTTAAAGACATTCATGTTGATTACACCGTGTCACAGCTCAACTCTGGCAAACCCTACCACCCGTTGCTATTGATTGAACTCAATCAAATCGACCGGATGTTGAAAATCTCTAAAGAAGAAAACCTGATTCAACAGCATCAAGTCGCACGACAACTGATTCGTGGTGTTGCCCATGAAATTAAAAATCCACTCGGTGGTATCCGTGGGGCGACACAACTTTTAGCGCGTAGCTTAAATGATCCGAAGTACAGCGAATTCACCGACATTATTATCAGTGAGGTGGATCGATTACGAAATCTAGCTGACACCATGCTTGGCTCTAGACAATTGCCAAGTTACGAACCAGTCAATGTGCACGAACCACTTGAACGTGTCCGTTCACTGATCGTCAACCAAACCAAAAAGAAAATTAAGATCACCCGTGATTACGACCTTTCGTTACCGGATGTTTTAGCAGATCGTGATCAATTGATTCAGGTCATGCTGAATATCAGTGTAAATGCCGTTCAGGCGATGACGGAAAATAAAGAGTTCTTTGTTGAGCATCAACCAGAACTCACTTTGCGCACACGTATTCAACGTTTAGTCACCATCAACGGTGTATTAAAACGTTCTGCGGTACGCATTGACATCGAGGACAATGGACCGGGTGTACCACAAGAAATATTAGAATCCGTATTTTACCCTTTAGTGACAGGACGAGCGAAAGGCACAGGTCTCGGCCTTAGCATTGCACAAAATATTATGCATCAACATAACGGAATGATTGAATGCCAATCAGTTCCTGGAAAAACAGTATTTAGCCTATATTTACCTTGGGAGTCAGATCATGTCGCGTAATAAGATTTGGGTCATCGATGATGATCGCGCCATGCGTTGGGTGCTGGAAAAAACATTCAAAGAAGAAGGTTTTGATGTTACCAGTTTTGAAGAAGCACAATCCGCTTTAGATCAGTTAAGTGTCGATGCGCCAGATGTTATTTTGACAGACATCCGTATGCCGGGTATTGATGGACTGACCTTTTTAGGTAAAGTCAAAGGCAACTACCCTGACTTACCTGTAATTATCATGACCGCACATTCAGATTTAGAATCTGCTGTGTCGAGCTATCAAACGGGTGCTTTTGAATATCTACCAAAACCTTTTGATATTGATGAAGCTTTAGCACTTGTAAACCGTGCAATTTTGCATATTGCCAAATTACAACAACAAGAATCTGCTAAAACCATTCAACCGATTCAATCTACAGAGATTATTGGTGAATCACCTGCTATGCAGGAAGTCTTCCGTGCCATTGGTCGTCTTTCTCAATCACAC
Source organism: Acinetobacter sp. YH12138 (assembly GCF_015218525.1). Classification (NCBI taxonomy): domain Bacteria; kingdom Pseudomonadati; phylum Pseudomonadota; class Gammaproteobacteria; order Moraxellales; family Moraxellaceae; genus Acinetobacter; species Acinetobacter sp. YH12138. Next base: position 1,883,769 of record NZ_CP048670.1, read on the forward strand.
ATTACTGTATTAATTAATGGTGAATCAGGCACAGGGAAAGAATTGGTTGCGCATGCGCTGCATAAGCATTCACCACGTGGCAACAAGCCTTTTATTGCGCTCAACATGGCGGCAATTCCAAAGGATTTGATCGAAACTGAATTATTTGGTCATGAAAAAGGCGCGTTCACCGGTGCCAACACACAGCGTCAAGGGCGTTTTGAACAAGCCAATGGCGGGACTCTTTTCCTTGATGAAATTGGTGACATGCCATTTGAAACCCAAACCCGCTTATTGCGTGTTTTAGCGGATGGCGAATTCTACCGCGTTGGCGGTCACATCCCAGTCAAGGTGGATGTCCGTATCGTTGCGGCAACGCACCAAGACTTAGAAAAGTTAGTACATGAAGGTCGCTTCCGTGAAGACTTGTACCACCGTCTAAACGTGATTCGTATTCATATTCCAAAACTTGCACATCGTAGTGAAGATATTCCGATGCTTGCACAACACTTCCTAGCAAGTGCAGGTAAAGAACTTGGGGTAAGTCCGAAGATTCTGCGTCCTGAAACGCAAGAATACATGCAAAAACTACCATGGCAAGGTAATGTGCGTCAGCTTGAAAATACCTGTCGTTGGTTAACGGTTATGATCACAGGCCGTGAAGTGTATCCAGAAGATTTACCTTCTGAATTAAAACAGATTCCAATTCAAGGCACAGATGGTAACCCTGCTGCTCAAGGGATTGATCGCATCGGTGTGCATCATTGGGATGAGCTACTTGGTCAATGGGCAGTACAAAAACTTAAAAATGGTGAGATGAAAATTCTAGATATTGCAACACCAATGTTTGAACGCACCCTCATCAATGCTGCACTACAACAAACACGTGGGCGTAAGCGTCATGCTGCAGAACTTTTAGGTTGGGGTCGCAACACCTTAACCCGTAAACTCAAAGAACTTGGCATGGACAGTGCCGAAGATGATGTCGAAGAAGAATTAGAAAGTTAATTTTCTGATTTACATTAAAAAAGCCAGTCACTTGACTGGCTTTTTTATTTTGAGATTTTTTAACAATATTTTATGCCGTAAAGCCGACATAACGTGAATAACCTTCCACCCCTAAATCAGACTTATATATCTGAAACTCAGGGAAACTTGAGGCGGTAATTTCAGTAAACATATGATATTGATCATCATTGGCATGCAAGTCATCGACTGTATGCTGCATGGTTTGCTCAAATTCATCGGTAATAAACTCAAAACCAATATCCATTGCAATAAACAGCACATGCTCACATGGCTGCACATACTGCTCTTCTGACCAATCAATCACTTGCTGCTGGCAATGTGGACACTGAATGTTATCTGAGGGAGAAATATCAAGTTCGATCAATTGATAAGACATAAAAGTAAATTTATTCATAAATATTAGATTTATTCTAACAAAACTTAGTTTCAGCTAAAGATATTTATTCAATAAAAAAGGAGCCGTAGCTCCTTTAAATATGACTGGTTTTGACTATTTTTTAAGGGATGACTTATAGGCTGACAATGCAGCCACTGCGATAGCTGACAAAGCAATACCCGGCGCACTTGCAATTAAAATACCTGTCGTTCCTAGACCTAGCGCCAAAATCTTACCTGTGAGTAATGGACCTGTCATTGCACCCAAACGCCCCCATGAAATCGCACTCCCCACACCTGTTACTTTCCCAGCTGGTGTATAGAAAATTGGAGAGATCCCATACAAAATCGATTGACCACCTGTAGAGAAAATCCCGCCCATGATGCCTGCTGCGATAAGTACAGGAATTGAATTTGTTGTGAACAGTACAAACAATGCCACAAACAAACCTGAATAGATAATCACTGCCATTTGCCATAATTTTAGGCGATCTAGCAAGTAGCCTAAACCCAGCGTACCAATCACCGCGCCCACTTGGAACATCAACATGATCATAAAAGCTTGTTGCTTTTCCAACCCTTGTTCCATAAGCAAGTTAGGCAACCAACTGATCAGAATATAGTTCACCATTAAGGTAAAGAAAAAACTCAACCAAAGCGGCAAGGTATATTTATAACGCTGTTCAGCAAAAAGGATTTGCCCCATCGGAGGAACCGCTTCTTTGCTTTCTGCCTGAACTTTTTCAGTACGCTTATCTTTTAAGATAATCGCCATGAATGGAATTAGAATTAAAGGCGTTAAACCACCAATTAAAAATAGTGTATGCCAAGAGATATCTTTAAAAATAATACCCAAGCCAGCAACAAAGATTGCACCTACAGGTAAGCCGCAGTACATCAAACTATTTAAGCGTCCACGGTTAGCATCCGTCGCTTCATCACCCACCACCGAGATCATCGTTGGCATCGCAGCGCCCAAACCTAAACCTGTAAAGAATCGTGCGATATATAAAATTTCAATACTTGGTGCAACTGCCGTTATAGACATAAATACACCGAAGATAAAAATCGACAACATTAGGACTTTCTTCTGCCCCAAATAGTCAGCGACACGCCCCCCAAAGAACGCGCCAAATAACATACCAAATACACCCAAGCTAAACACATAGCCCATTTGCACCTGATCTAAGGAAAATGTCGCTGCGATTCCTTTTGCTGCGATACCGGGAGCTTGTAGGTCAAAACCTTCAAAAAATGCCACCCAGAAACACAAAAATACTGTTAGAAATTTTTGCATTTTTCCCGATTGTTGATTTGCCATAATCGAACTCCATTCATGTAGCGTAAACCCACTTGTACGCCATGCCCTGAAGTTTCGGCTTTATTGGGTAGAATAAATACCACTACAAAGGTCGGAATTCACACGACCAAAAGCCCACCATTAAGACCTAAAACTTTGTATATCAATAGTTTTTAGATCTTATTTTTTATATTTATAATTAATTATCAATCACTTAAGTTTATGAAAGATTTTAATAATCAAACCATAGCTAAAACTAATGATGATAAAAATATTCATTTAATCCGATCAAATACCAATAGCCAATAATTTTTAAGCAATAAAAAAACCCGCAACTGAGCGGGTTTTTTGTTTAACTCAAAATCTTATGCAGATTTTTTCGCTTGGTTATTCTTACGAATCGTAATCATTACCAATTGAACAGCCGCAGGTGTTACACCCGGAATACGACTTGCTTGTGCCAATGTTTCAGGCAATACATTTTTCAGCTTCATGGTGATTTCACGTGAAAGACCAGAAACGACATCATAATCAAAATCAGCAGGAATACGTGTATCTTCCAAACGCTTCATTTGCGCAACGTCTTCTTGCTGACGGTTAATATAACCTGCATATTTCACAGCAATTTCAATTTGCTCACCCACAAATGCTGAAACTTCAGAACCCGTCAATTCAGCAATTTGCGCAAAGTTGATATTTGGACGTTTGAGCAAATCAATTGCATTGGTTTCTTTTGACAGGTCATCGCCAGTCATTTCAACGAATTTTTTGCCTAGTGGATTGTTTGGCGCTGCCCAAAGGTGTTGTAAACGACCTTTCTCCGTTTCTACAGCTTCCATTTTTTGGCAGAACGAATCCCAACGCGCATCATCTACCAGCCCCATTTCACGACCAATGGCAGTTAAACGCTGATCCGCATTGTCTTCACGAAGCATCAAACGGTATTCCGCACGTGACGTGAACATACGGTACGGTTCTTTAGTACCGAGAGTAATCAAGTCATCAACCAACACGCCCATGTACGCTTCATCACGTTTTGGTGTCCATTGCTCTTGATCCCATGCACGACGTGCTGCGTTTAAGCCTGCAAGCAAACCTTGCGCTCCCGCTTCTTCATAACCTGTTGTACCGTTAATTTGACCTGCAAAATACAGGTTATTAATCGATTTGGTTTCTAAAGAGAATTTCAATGATTGTGGGTTGAAATAGTCGTACTCAATTGCATAACCCGGACGCAAAATGTGCGCATTTTCCATACCACGAATCGAGCGAACCAATTCAAACTGAACATCGAATGGTAATGAAGTTGAAATACCATTTGGATAAAGCTCATGTGTATCTAGACCTTCAGGTTCCAAGAACACTTGATGCGAATCTTTATCGGCAAATTTATGAATTTTATCTTCAATCGATGGGCAGTAACGTGGACCCACACCTTCAATCACACCAGTATACATTGGTGAACGGTCTAAGCCGCCACGAATGATATCGTGAGTTTTCTCGTTGGTATGTGTGATATAGCAATTGATTTGCTCAGGATGCATCGACGCATCACCCATGAATGACATAGTCGGAGATGGGAAATCACCCGGCTGTGGCGTCATCACAGAGAAATCAACTGATCGTGCATCGATACGTGGTGGTGTACCAGTTTTTAAACGACCTACAGGTAAGTTCAATTCACGAAGGCGCGCAGCCAATGAAATTGAAGGAGGATCGCCCGCACGACCGCCTGAAGCATTATTTAGACCTACGTGGATCACTCCACCCAAGAATGTACCTGTAGTCAATACAACAGTTTTCGCATCAAAGCGAATACCCATTTGGGTGACTACACCTTTAACGGTATCGCCTTCAACAATAAGGTCATCAGCTGCTTGTTGGAAAATATCCAAGTTCGCTTGATTTTCTAAGGTTTCACGAATCGCAGCTTTATAACGAATACGGTCAGCCTGTGCGCGAGTCGCACGAACAGCCGCACCTTTACGTGAGTTTAAAATACGGAATTGAATACCACCTTTGTCGGCAGCCAATGCCATAGCACCGCCAAGCGCATCAATTTCGCGTACTAAATGTGATTTACCAATACCACCAATGGCTGGGTTACAGCTCATCTGCCCTAAAGTCTCAATATTATGAGTTAAGAGTAAAGTCTGTCGACCCATACGTGCCGCAGCAAGAGCTGCCTCAGTACCCGCGTGACCGCCGCCGATAACAATGACATCGTAAACTTTAGGATAATGCATAGTGGTAAAGGAGATTAAAAAAGGATGACGGAAGATTATAGCAAAAATTCACCGATAAGTTGACTGATTAACTCGATTTTATTGTTATTGGCTACTGTTTTATGCCTATATATTTCTTTATGAATATACATACTTTGCATATTCCACATAAAAATATACATTTCTCAAGCAAATGTTACTCGAAGATTGTTGTTTTATTCTGATGATTTTTTATTCTGTTATAGATCCCATGAGAATCATAAGGACTATAAGCATGAATAAGAATATTTTGCTATCCACGGTTTTATGCGGTTTATGTTTATCACCACTTGCTGCCTCAGCCAATGATAAAGTTGAGAAAGTGTATGATGCACAGCGATATCAACAAGTCTGTAAAGGTAAAAGCCAAGGCGCTCAAGTATCATTTGCCTATCGCGGTATTATCTGGAATGGTACTTGCGAACCACAATTTTTTAGCTCGTCCAAAAATGCAAATCTTCATGGCGAAGAAGCCGAATTATTAAGCACATGTAGTGCAGATGCAAAAGCCACTACTGCAACGATTAATGGACAAGAAATTAAAGGAAAATGTGCTTTAGGGTTTACTCCTCCTCGTCCTAAATAATCAGTTGTCGATGAAAATATCGACCAATTAACAGATCAAAAATAAAGCGGGTAAAACATCAGTTTTTACTCGCTTTTATTTATTGCTTATTTATTAAACTGAGATAAACTCAAAAACACTATAAGGATAAAAATATCAGGAAATTCCATGGATTCGGGATTATTTGCATTTTTTCTACCCATTGCTTTAGCCATTATGATGATGGGTTTGGGACTTGAACTTTCAGTCAAAGACTTTTTACGCGTTGGACGCTATCCAAAAGTTATTTTCATCGCTTTATTTACTCAGCTTATTCTACTGACCAGTATTGCGTTTTTCCTGTGTAAGTTGCTTGAGTTACCCCCATTACTTGCGGTGGGGCTCATGTTGCTTGCGGCTTCACCCGGTGGCCCCACAGCAAACCTTTTTAGCTACCTATATAAAGGTGATATTGCTTTAAACATTAGCTTAACGGCCATTAACTCAGTTGTATCGTGCTTTACATTGCCTTTTATCGTCAATCTATCCATTTTGCATTTTGTTGGTGAAAGTACCAGTATTGGTATGCCTATCGATAAGATCACCCATGTATTTCTGATTATTTTGATACCGGTATGTTTCGGTATGTTTATTCGAAACTCCTTTCCGACCATTGCATATCACATCAACAAGCCGATGCGAATGTTGTCTATTTTCTTATTAATTCTTATCTTTACACTCGCAGTTTTGCGTGAACAATCCAACATAATTACGTATTTTGCCAGCGTCGGCATTGCGACCTGTTTACTCTGTTTCAGTGGCTTATTTTTGGGTTACCTAATTCCGTTCCTCTCGGGTGTGCCTGAAAAACAGGCTCGTGCGTGTACCTTTGAGATTGGCATTCATAACACCAGTATCGCCCTAACCATCGCACTGAGTGTGCTTGAAAACACCACAGTGGCGATACCTGCCGGTGTTTATTCTATTTTTATGTATTTATTGGCGACCTTATTTGGTTTTATTTTGACGCGCCGTGGCAGCCACCTAATTCAACAAGTGAAAACCTAAACTATTTTTTCTAACGCAATCACCATAAGGACTTTGGTGAAAAACCATTAAATATGCTCAAGGAGAATAAATACGATGGATTCTGGAATTATTACGGTTCTTTTGCCATTAGCACTGGCCTTTATTATGATCGGGCTTGGGCTAGAACTTACCCCCAAAGATTTCGCACGTGTCACCAAACATCCTAAAGCCGTGTTGATCGCATTATTTTGCCAACTCGTGTTGCTTGTCGGTATCGCCTTTCTACTATGTAAACTGTTAGCATTACCACCACTGCTTGCTGTCGGCTTGATGCTACTCGCAGCCTCACCTGGTGGTAGCACAGCTAACTTATTTAGCTATCTATTTAAAGGTGACTTGGCTTTAAATATTACCCTGACCGCCATCAACTCTGTCATTGCAGCATTAACCCTTCCATTGATCGTGAATTTTTCGATCATGCACTTCATGCAAGAAGGGCAACAAATCAGTCTACAGTTTGGAAAAATCCTCCAAGTTTTCGGCATCATTATCATCCCAGTCTGTATAGGTATGCTGCTTCGTCACTATGCACCTAAACTGACTGAGAAACTGCATAAACCACTCCGCATCTTTGCTGTGGTCTTTCTCATCTTAATTATTATCGGTGCTATTTACTCTGAACGACATAATATTGCGGCTTATCTAACCCAAGTTGGCTTAGCTACGGTTCTATTCTGTATTTTCAGCTTATGTATCGGTTATTTTGTTCCGAGACTATTCGGCATCAATAGTGCTCAGGCACGTGCTTGTGCATTTGAAATCGGGATTCATAACAGCACATTGGCCATGACCATCGCCTTAACAGTGATGGCCAGCTCTGCAGTTGCAATGCCTGCGGCAGTATATTCAATCTTTATGTATATTTTTGCCGCTGTATTTGGTTTCGTAATTACACGTTTTGCACCGATCTCGACAACTACAACTGAAACAATTAAAAGTTAAGTCACTGAAAACTTAAAAGGATGCCACGTGCATCCTTTTATTTTTGGTCAATTTTGATAATCGCTAGCTGCAAGTTGCCGAGTTCCGTTACAATAGCTTTTTATAAAACTCATTTAGGTTATGTCCGTGAAGTGGTTACAAATTCATATTACTGTTGAAAAAGCTCAAGTTGATTACACTGAAACGCTGCTCAGTTCTTTAGGTGCAGTCAGTGTCACGCTAGATGATGCAGAAAATCAGGATTTACTTGAACCACTTCCAGGTGAAACACCACTTTGGAATAAAGTGATCGTAACTGGTATATATGCACAAGAAGATGATGAAGAAATTGATGTTGCAGCATTAGAAACATTTATTAAAGCTCAACTTCCTGATGTGCCAATGCGTAGCGAATTCATTGAAGACCAAGAATGGGAACGCACATGGATGGATGCTTACGAGCCTATTCAAATTGGTGAAAAATACTGGATCGTACCAGAATGGATGGAAGCGCCAGAAGCAGACGCCGTAAACATCAAACTAGACCCAGGTCTGGCATTTGGTACTGGCAACCATGCATCAACATTCTTATGCCTACAATGGTTAGGTAAAGTTGACCTTAAAGATAAAATCGTAATCGACTACGGTTGTGGTTCTGGTATTTTAGGTGTTGCCGCTTTACTTTTGGGTGCAAAAAAAGTTTATGCCACTGATATTGACCCACAAGCCGTTTTAGCAACACAACAAAATGCCGAATTGAATGGTGTACTGGAAAATTTGTATGTTGGCCTACCTGAAGAGTTCAACCAAGAGCTTGCTGGACAAAAAGCCGATGTGTTTGTTGCTAATATTCTTGCAGGCCCTCTAATGGCCTTGGCTGCAGAATTCTCAACTTTAATTAAATCTGAGGGCGAGTTCGCACTTGCAGGTGTAATTGAAGAGCAAGTTTCTGATGTTTCTAGTGTTTATTCTGAATTTTTTGATATATTAGACGTAGAAAAACGTGACGAAACATGGTGCCGAATTTCGGGTAAACGCCAACAGTATTAAAATTTAAAATGTGTACTTATGAGCGACAAATTAACTAACTGCCCAACTTGTTTTACAACATATAAAGTAACTGTTCCGCAGCTTACTGTCGCTCAGGGCATGGTTTGTTGCCCAAAGTGCTCTACATCTTTTAATGCACTGTCTCATTTGGTGGTAGATAAAGCGTTGTCTTTTTCTACCCCTGAGCAAGAAAATGCACCTCAAAAAAACTCCAATACTATTATTAATGTCAGCGAATTTAATAATACGCTTACACCAGTGACTGTTGAAGAAACACCAACCCACCATTTATTAAAACTATTTGATCAAAAAGTCGAAAACTCTAATATCGATCTAAAAACTTATTTAAATAACTTAAATTATTTCAGCACCGAACCGATCGGCAACCTTCCTGCTGTAAATTGGGCAGAACAGGCTGAAAAAGATAAAAAACGTACACCACTGAATTATTTTATGTGGTTCTGTATTAATGCTTTCTTATTTGGTGCACTTATATTCCAGTTTTTCTGGTTCAATCCACAATATTTAAAAAATAGTCCAGTGATGGGTGCTGCATTTACTGCGGTCTGTGATGTATTCAATTGTTCACGTCTCGAAGAACATTACAGTTTAATTAGTACCAAAAAAGTCAAAATTCGTAGCATTGGAAATAATGAAACACGTTTTACAGGTGAAATGATCAATTTTCATGACCGTAGCCTTGCCTTACCCAATATGAAAATTTCACTAAAAGAAAATGGTACTGAAATAGCAAACTATACGCTTTTACCTGAAGAGTATTTGGACAAAAGTCTGCATGGCATCCAACGGATCCCAAAAAGTAGTCCTTTTAAATTCCAATTTAGTCTACCAATTGCACGCAAGAGCTTCGATAATTATTCAATTGAGTTGATTCGCCCCTAATATTGGAAAAAACTATTAAAAAAGTAAAAAAAACATAAAAAAAATGCAGTTTTCTTGCTCACTTTTTCCTAGACAATGGTATGATACGCGCCACGAAAGCTTTGTGCTGCAAACTCCTCGCTAATTTTTCACAACAAATACAATCCCAACCGTGCGCTTTAATATTTATTGCGTATTGAGTAGATTTTTTGTTTGTTTTTTAGGCTGTAACAATTATTAATCTATTGTTACGCTTATTTTTCGAACAATTTTGCGAGTTGTGTCAAGCTACAAGTAATGTACAAGTTTTAGAACTCCGCATTAGGAACTAAAACGGAGTTCATTCAAGTTTATAGACCACTTTTAACAAATCACTTTACCCAAGTGATATTTGATTTTTCGGATTAATTCGCATGAATAGCAAATCTCCTATTTTTACTGCACAATCTGATGTCGCTCTTCGTATTCACGTAGATCGCGCAGTTCGCCATTACTTTGCACAATTGCAAGGCGAGCAACCATCTCAGGTATACGATATGGTGCTGGCGGAAATGGAGAAGCCTCTTCTATCTGTAGTTCTTGAATATACACGTGGTAATCAAACCCGCGCTGCTGAGATTCTCGGCTTAAACCGTGGTACTTTACGTAAAAAGTTGAAAGCTCACGGTTTAATGAGTGAATAAATGATAAAATGCTTGCGGCTTCCGCAGGCATTTTTTTTAACCTGCATTTTGCTAATTTTGTTTTAATCTGTTCCTTGAAAACTGTGACGAAGATCATGACTATTAAACGCGCTTTAATCTCTGTGTCTGACAAGACTGGAATTGTTGAATTTGCACAAGAACTTGCTGCTCTAGGGGTAGAAATTTTATCTACTGGCGGAACATACAAATTGTTGAAAGACAATAATGTTGCCGTAGTTGAAGTTTCAGAGCACACAGGTTTCCCAGAGATGATGGACGGCCGTGTAAAAACGCTACATCCGAAAATTCATGGTGGTATCTTAGCTCGTCGCGGTCTAGACGAAGCTGTGATGGCTGAACACAACATCGATGCAATCGATTTAGTTGTTGTTAACCTTTATCCGTTTGCTGCGACTGTGGCTAAACCGAACTGCTCACTTGCTGATGCGATTGAAAATATCGACATCGGTGGTCCGACTATGGTTCGTGCTGCTGCGAAAAACCATGCATCTGTAGGTATCGTAGTAAATGCATCTGACTATGGAACTGTTGTTGAAGAGTTAAAAGCTGAAGGCGCATTATCACATGCAACTCGTTTTGACCTTGCGGTTAAAGCATTTGAACATACTGCTCAATACGACGGTATGATCGCTTCTTACTTAGGCGCTCGCGTAGGTAAAGATGAAGGTCAAGCTGACAAATTTGCACGTACTTTCAATACTCAATTGAACAAAGTTCAAGATCTTCGTTATGGTGAAAACCCGCATCAATCTGCTGCTTTCTATGTAGAAGACACAGCAACTGAAGCATCTGTTTCTACTGCGAAACAACTTCAAGGTAAAGAACTCTCTTATAACAATATCGCAGACACTGACGCTGCACTTGAATGTGTGAAATCATTCGCTAAGCCTGCTTGTGTAATCGTTAAGCACGCAAACCCATGTGGCGTTGCAGTTTCACTTGACGGCATTCAAGCTGCTTATGACCTTGCATACGCAACTGACCCTGAATCTGCATTCGGTGGCATCATTGCATTCAACCGTGAATTAGACGTTGCAACTGCTCAAGCCATTGTTGACCGTCAATTCGTTGAAGTGATCATTGCTCCTAGCGTTGCTGAAGGCGTGCTTGAAGTGACTGGCGCGAAGAAAAACGTACGTGTACTCGTATGCGGCGAGCTTCCTGCAATTACTGAACGTAAAGCTCAGTTAGATTACAAACGTGTGAATGGCGGTCTATTGGTTCAAGACCAAGACTTAGGCATGATCACTAAAGATGACCTTAAAGTTGTGACTAAACGTGCACCAACTGAACAAGAAATCGATGACATGATCTTTGCTTGGAAAGTTGCGAAATACGTTAAATCAAACGCAATTGTTTATGCTAAAAACCGTCAAACGATTGGTGTGGGCGCAGGTCAAATGAGCCGTGTGAACTCTGCTCGTATTGCTGCAATCAAAGCTGAACATGCTGGTTTAGTTGTTGAAGGTGCTGTAATGGCATCTGATGCATTCTTCCCATTCCGTGATGGTATTGATAACGCTGCGAAAGCAGGTATCAAATGCATTATCCAACCGGGTGGTTCTATGCGTGATGAAGAAACAATTGCTGCTGCTGATGAAGCTGGTATTGCAATGGTCTTCACTGGCATGCGTCATTTCCGTCACTAAGTTGGCAACGTGATCATGACAATTAAGCACAGTTTTTTGCTTAATACACTAGATTTATAATCTTGCATAAAGTCCTCTCCTGCTTTCAGGTTGAGGACTTTATGTCATTTTCGATTCATGGAGTATGAACCGATGAATATTTTAGTTTTGGGTAATGGCGGTCGTGAACATGCATTAGCATGGAAAATCGCACAAGATGATAAAGTCACAAAAGTATTTGTAGCACCAGGTAATGCGGGTTCTGCAACTGAAAATAAATGCGAAAATGTTGCACTAAATATTTTAGACAATGCTGCGATTATCGACTTTGCAAAAAGCAATGCAGTTGATTTAATCGTGGTTGGTCCAGAAGCACCACTAGTCAATGGTGTAGTCGATGCTTGCCGTGAAGCGGGTGTAAAAATTTGGGGCCCAACTCAATTTGCTGCACAGCTTGAAGGCTCTAAAGCATTTGCGAAGCACTTCTTAAAACGCCATAACATCCCAACTGCTTTCTATGATGTATTTACAGAAGTAGATGCAGCTAAAGCATTTGTTGAAAAAAATGGCGCGCCGATTGTAATCAAGGCAGATGGTCTTGCTGCGGGTAAAGGCGTAATTGTTGCCATGACCAATCAAGAAGCATTTGATGCGATTGATGACATGCTTGCAGGCAACAAATTTGGCGATGCTGGCTCACGTGTAGTAATCGAAGAATTTCTTGCAGGTGAAGAAGCTTCTTTCATTTGTATGATTGATGGAGACAACATCTTGCCAATGGCAACTTCACAAGATCACAAACGTATCTTTGAAGGCGACCAAGGTCCAAACACAGGCGGTATGGGTGCTTACTCTCCTGCGCCTGTAGTGACTGCAGATGTATTTGAAAAAACTATGAATGAAGTGATGCGTCCTACCGTTGAAGGCATGAAAAAAGACGGTCACGCTTATACAGGTTTCTTATACGCAGGTTTGATGATTGATGAACAAGGTCAACCTAAAGTGATCGAGTTCAACTGTCGTTTTGGCGACCCTGAAACTCAACCAATTATGATGCGTTTAAAATCGTCTTTAGTTGATTTGGTTGAAGCTGGTATCGCGGGTAACTTACCTGCGGAAGCTGAATGGGATGAGCGTAAGACTGTAGGTATCGTACTTGCATCTAAGGGCTACCCTGAAACGTCTAGCAATGGCGATGTGATTTCTGGCTTAGACACAGAAATGGCTGATGCGAAAGTTTTCCATGCAGGCACTAAAGCACTTGAAAATGGTGATATTGTGACTGCAGGCGGTCGTGTTCTTTGCGTTACTGCTCTAGGCAATACCATTGGCGAAGCGCAAGCTAAAGCTTTAGAGCTTTGCCAAAAAGTGACTTTTGATGGTGTTCAATACCGTAAGGATATTGGTTACCGTGCAATTGCGCGTGAAAATGCTTAATTAGATTTAAGAATAAAAAACCCCGCTAAGTGCGGGGTTTTTACTTTTTTTCAAGAATGTTTAATCTTATTAGCTAAATTATTCACTTTTTCCTCAATAGTAAGAAATAGTGTTGTGGAAAACATTCCTGTTAAAAAACATAAAACTATCATCTTATAAAAAAATTTCTTTTTATCTATTTCATCAAATTTAACTGAACTAGAATGATCAACTATTAAGTCTAAGATTATGCCACTTTTAAGCCCTAAAAATGTTAAGACTCCTAATAGACCAGAGCCAATTAAAAGTTTCGCATATTCATAGTCCTTTAAATTGTTTTGGGAAAGCAACATCTTTGTTAAAGAACCCAAGCATGCAACTAAAAATGCTGGTAAGGCATAAATAAATGCATTTACACTCATATTTAAAGCAAATAGTACGTCTTCATTTAATTTGAAAATCCCATCCATCTGCTCACTGCCAATCGTCAAATATAATATATAGAAAACTCCCCCTAAACCTGCAGCAGCAACATATGTAAATACCATCAACCGATAAATTTTAAGTCTCTTTTCCCTTTCCATTTGACTATTTTGTTTTGTCTCTGACTCATTTTTTCTTAAGTGCTCTAAAAATTCTTCATCACTTAAATGAGAGCTATCTGTATTATTGCTATTCAAAAAATTTCCCCTAAATATAATCTCATAAATATCAACACTATTTTACAATCAAATTACTCATCATCGTATTTTCCCATAATATTTAAATTATAAAAACCAATTAAATACATTCTGATAGTTTAGTCATTTCTTATAATTTAAAATCTAATTTGGGAAAAAGAAAGTGAATATCAAAACCCCTCGCCTTATCCTCCGCCAATGGCAAGACTCCGATACTGCTCCATTCATCCACATGTGTGCAGATGATGACATCATGCGCTATTTCCCTAGCAAACTTGATGCTTCCGAAGCCACTGCATTTATGCAACGCCTACACGATGCAATAGAAATACGCGGTTGGGGTTTATATGCTGTCGAGCTTAAAGCTACAGGAGAATTTATTGGCTTTATCGGCTTACATGTACATCCCCCTGAGTTTGAAATAGCCGATGCACCAGAAATTGGTTGGCGCTTACTGCCGCAATATTGGCATCAAGGCTATGCCACCGAAGGAGCAAAAGCTGTACTCAAATATGCTTTTAGAAACCTAAGATTAGATAAAGTCATTTCATTTACAGCGATTTTAAATACGCCTTCGGAACGTGTGATGCAGCGCATTGGCATGGTAAAAGTACGCGAGTTTAATCATCCGCATGTACCAGCGGATCATCCATTAAACCGTCATGTACTCTATGAAATTCAGCGCAGTGATTATTTGCACATTCCATTTTGCTAATTCAATAATTATTCACGGCAAAACTAAAGTACATTAACTCTGCCAAACAGTGGCTATAGATGATGTTAAAAAGCTTAATTTTAGTTACTGTAGCATTTCGCATAAGAAAGCTAAATCATTCATTGAATCATATACCCCCCGCTAAGTGCGGGGTTCAGCTCTAAAAAATCATTTGCTATGACCTAGGAACTAAAAATCATAAGGTGTAAAGCTAAAGCAACTGTAAACCTGTCTAAGCATACTTAATCAAAATTGCATACATAGTCGACAACATCGGTGCATTGCACTTTAAAAATAGAATCTTGAGGAACAATAAAGCTTTCGCTAGAAGTATATTGTACAAACTCTCCCTGCTCCCCAATTTGCACAACACACTACCCCGATGTGATTTCAACACGTTCTTTCACATGCGCCTCAAACGTCATGGGTTGCTCTGAAGGTAAAAATACACCGATGGTTTTTTGACTACCATCTTCCACTTTTAAAACATGGCTCACCGATCTACCGCCATAATGTACTGTAGGCTTTTTACAATTGAGACGAAATCAAACTGATTTAACATAGCGTGCCGCACATAGCAATTTATTATGATCAATTATAAAGCAGCTTATATTAAACAATGTAGCGGATTCAATCTTCCTCAGATTTAGATCTAAGATTTTGAAAAACCATGAATCAGAGTTGAACTGTAAATGTATCAATAAAGATTTCAATGCAGATTAGATTGGAGCACTTCGTTATTTTCACATATGAATGTTACAAATTTTGTGTATGACAGGACTTATTTCATTTTTATCATTTTTTCAGCAATACATTTTAAAATTTGTTATATAGACCTAAACTTATATATATGATGTACTGAAATAGTTTAATTATAAATAATATATTGTTTTTACTTATTAAATTTTTTAATTAAACATATTCCATATACAATTTTGGTGCTAAGCATAACTTTTTAAATCACTATATTGAATAATAAAAAATTGATATGATGCCTAGCGAAATATAGAGATTTGCTTTATTAAATCTTTTGTTTACAGCAGCTTGCAATGGCTATCTTTTCCCATTTGGAAATAGACTCAGATCTAATTGTATAAGTCTGTGTAGCATTTTAAATTATTAAGCATCTATCAGCCTGTCTGACAAAAGACTTAAGTAAATCTCTCCATAATATGATTTGTGAATTTATTAATTTTATAAATTTACTCGGGTGAATATATGAAAAAGCTCCTAGGATTAGTTCTCGGTTTATCTGTTGGCCTTTCAGGCTGTGGTAAACAAGAAGCTCCTGCAACTGACGCAGCACAACAAAAAGACACTGCAGAAGTGCAAACCGTCACCATGGCTTCGACTGGTTCGGATGCTGATATTTGGCGCTATATTGCTACGCTTCCTGAAACCAAAGAAGCTGGCATTAAACTTGAAGTGAAAAACTTCACTGACTATGTGTCTATGAACACTGCTGTAGCAAACAAAGAAATTGATGTTAACGCATTCCAATCATATGCTTATATGGTTGCGTTTAATGACAACAATAAAGATAAAATCGCACCGCTTTCGACTACTTATTTAGAGCCAATGGGTATCTATTCAAGCAAAGTCAAAAAACTTGAAGAGTTCAAAACAGGTGCAACAATTGCGATTCCAAATGATGGCGCAAACGAATCACGTGCATTGTTACTACTTCAATCTGCTGGCTTAATCAAACTTAAAGCTGATTTTGATGATGTAAAAGGCACACCTGCTGACATAACTGAAAATGCGAAGAAAATCGTAATCAAACCAATTCAAATGGCGACTGCGGTTCGTGTTAAAGACGAAGTTGATGCGATTGTTTTGGGTAATACCCTTGCGATGGAAGGTGGTTTAAACGTACTGAAAGATGCGGTTTACTATGAGCCAATCGACCAAAGTACAAAAATGAACGTGAACATTCTTGCTGTTTCTGCTGACCGTCAAAATGACCCAGTTCTACAAAAAGTAGGCGCGCTTTATCACACTCCAGCAGTTAAAGCTTACATCGATGAACATTTTGGTGGTACTAAAATTGATGTAAATAAACCAACTAGCTACCTCACTGAAGCAAAATAGTAATATAATTTCTTCAAATAAACAGGCAAAGTTTACTTTGCCTGTTTTTTCATTTCTGAACCTTTTTTGACGCTATGATCCAATTTAAAAATATCTCCAAGCATTTTGAGCTAAAAGGCCAAACCGTTACAGCACTGGATCAGATTAATCTGGACATTCCAGATGGCTGTATTTTCGGTCTAATTGGCTACAGTGGTGCAGGCAAAAGTACCTTAATCCGTTTAATTAATTTGCTAGAACGTCCAAGTGAAGGGCAAATTATTATTCATGATAAAGACTTTACTGCTTTAAGTTCGGCAGAGCTACGTCAAGAAAGAACCAATATTGGCATGATCTTCCAGCACTTCAATTTACTGCAAACCAAAACAGTTGCAGAAAATATTGAAATGCCGCTTAAACTTTTAGGTGTGTCTAAAGCTGAACGCCAAAAACGTTTAGAAGAGTTGCTCGAATTTATTGACCTAAAACATAAGAAAAATGCCTATCCAGATGAGCTCTCTGGTGGCCAAAAACAACGTGTCGGGATTGCCCGTGCGCTTGCCAATCATCCTAAAATTTTACTGTGTGATGAAGCAACATCTGCTCTCGATCCGCAAACCACCAAGTCGGTATTGGCGTTATTAAAGAAAATCAATCAAGAACAAGGCATTACTATTGTCATGGTCACCCATGAAATGGATGTGATTGAATCTGTTTGTGATTATGTTGCGGTAATGGAACAAGGCAAAGTCATCGAACATGGCTCAACCTTAGAGATTTTTAGTCAGCCAAAACACAATACAACCAAAAATTTTATTCAAACTGTATTGCAGCAACAGCTCCCTGTTAATATTTTAAATAATCTAGAAAATCAAAATCATAACAGTATTTATTGTTTAAAATTTCTGGGCAGTTCGGCACAAGAAACTGTCATTCAAGTGGTAATTAAACAGTTTGATATTAGCCTGAATATTTTGTTTGCCAATATGACTGAAATTAATGGTGCGGTAATTGGGCAAATGTTCGTTCAGCTATTAGGTGATGCAGCATTGATTCAACAAGCGGTGGCGTTCTTAGAACAACATGGCGTTGAAGTCACTCAAGCAGGAGTTCAGCAATGAGAGATTTAATTGTTCAATGGCTGACTCAAATTACAGCACCCTTTTGGAAAAGTTCTTTGTCCATGGATCAGTTCGTCACTGCCCTACAAGAAACTTTTCACATGGTGTTCTTTGCCATGCTCTTTGGCTGTATTTGGGGTTTTATCCAGGCCGTGATTTTATATGTCTCACGTCCACAAGGCATTTTGCCTAACCGTGTTATCTACCATGGTTTGAACCCGATTGTGAATGCGCTGCGTTCATTGCCATTTATTATCCTCCTGATTGCGGTCATCCCTTTGACCAAAGTCATTGTGGGTACTTCAATTGGTACTTGGGCTGCAATTGTTCCTCTCACAATCTATGTTGGTCCTTACATTGGTCGTCTGATTGAAACTTCGTTGCTTGAAGTGAATGACGGCATCATTGAGTCTGCTCAAGCGATGGGCGCATCTCCGCTGCAAATCATTACTAAATTTGTGCTACCAGAGTCACGTAGCTCTTTGATTTTAAACTTAACGACTGCAACCATTAGCTTAATTGGCGCAACAGCCATGGCGGGTGCAGTAGGTGCAGGCGGTATCGGTGACCTTGCTATTTCTTATGGTTATCAACGTTTTGATAGTAGCGTGGTCATCATGACCGTGATTGTCTTATTGATCTTGGTTCAAATCGTACAAAGCCTAGGTGATTGGTTATCAAAATTACGCTAAGCCTGCGCAATTTATATCTTTAAGCTCTCTTCGGAGGGCTTTTTAATGTTTAAGATTTGTTTTTTTTAAAGCTGAAATTAAACCAAAATGTCTTTAATTTTAAATTATTTTGACGGCAAATTAGCAACACCATAAAATTTAAAATATGACCTTCAATATTACGTTTACAAAAACTTGAATGAGTACAAACTATCAAAAGAATAGAATTTTATATTCTCCATGCAAACAATACTGACAGCAAAAATTTTCCGCTTAAATTTTTTTCACAACAGCAATATTGATCACTTCAGCAGCATCTGCATCCATTGCTGATTATGACTATGTAACTAATATTAAGGTAAATGATGTTGACTTAGCCTTACCCTTGCCTGCATCAAAAGCAAATGCATTAATCAGCAAAAATCCAGTAAAGCTTAAATATGAATATTCAGAATGTACCGGCAATACTGAATTTCATGTCACATCAAAAGGTAAATTTCTAAAATTTGAAATTTATGCTGAGGACAATCCTTAAGTTAAAAATGATTCATTCTATAAAAATAAAAACAGCTTCGCCCAACTTGGACAAACCAAAGGGGTTGTTTGGATGGAATGGGATAAATCCACTCAAATACGCGATAAAATTCAAATTGGATCAAAACATCTGATAAGCCAATATGACTATCAACAATTTGTAAAAGACTTTACCAAAAGTGCAAAATTAGCCAATCCAAATGAAGTTGCATTTGTGATTTTTCTCTCACCGACTCATGCCAAATGCGTGCTGAAAGAGCCGCATAACTATGATTTACCCTATATTGGCAATCTAGCCTTCAACTTTAAAAATAGCAAATTAATAGCTTTTTCAGTTAATCAAGGTATTGCTTGCTAAACCGTGATTATCATACAGCGTTTATTGATTAAACAGTGAATTTATAAATCTGCATAAAGCCATGCAATAAACGCAAGTTTGATCTCAGAGCATGCTAAAATCAGCAGCTGTTTTCGCAGGGACTCATCTATGCACTTTGTACATCTTGGTATTTTTACAGAATTTTCCATTACTGAATCTATTGTACGTATACCTGATCTTGTAAAAGCTGCAGCTGCAGATGAAATGCCCGCTCTGGCCATTACTGACCTTTCAAATCTACATGCTGCTGTAAAATTCTATAAAAAGTGCTTAGATAAAGGCATTAAACCCATATTTGGTTCAACCATTCGTTTGAATGATGCTGAACACAAAGCTACTCTTCTAGCGATGACCAATAAAGGTTGGCGCAGTCTAACAGAGTTGGTTTCTGAAGGTTATATTTCAGGTCAACAGCTTGATATTCCTTGCGTAAAAAAAGATTGGATTTTAAATCAACATCAAGACTTGATTGTTTTACTGGGTATGCAAAGTGATGTCGGCAAAATGCTTTGCTCTTCCAACCCGCAAAAAGCTGAACCACTGTTAGCTGAATGGGTCGAAAAATTTGGCAATCGTGTTTATTTAGCGATTACACGAACTGAGCGCTCAGGTGAAGAAGACTTTATTCACGAAGCAGTAAAACTTGCGAAGAAATTTAACATTGGTGTGGTTGCTCATAACGATGTGCATTTTATAAGTAAAGAAGATTTCGAGGCACATGAAGCACGCGTTTGTATTGCCGATGGCTATGTCCTCGGTGACAATCGTCGCCCTAAAAATTACAGTCCTGAACAGTATTTTAAAACTGCCGAGGAAATGACGGAGCTGTTTGCAGACATTCCAACAGCTATAGAAAATACCTATCACATTGCGCGACGGTGTAATGTGTCATTACGTTTAGGCTTCCATGACCTTCCCGATTATCCAATTCCTGAAGGTCATACAATTGACACCTATTTTGAACATTTATCGAAAGAAGGTTTAGAAGAACGTTTAGCGCATTTGTACCCTGTCGAACAACGTGGTGACGACTGGCCAGAAATTCGTAAGCCTTATGATGAACGTTTGGCTTATGAAGTTGGGATCATCCTGACCATGCAATTCCCAGGTTATTTCCTAATTGTCATGGACTTTATTCAATGGTCTAAAGGTAATGGCGTCCCTGTTGGTCCAGGCCGTGGTTCGGGTGCAGGTTCCTTGGTTGCCTATAGTTTAAAAATTACTGACCTAGACCCACTACGTTATGACCTACTGTTCGAACGTTTCTTAAACCCTGAACGTGTATCAATGCCCGACTTTGACGTCGATTTCTGTATTGCAGGTCGTGACCGTGTTATTGACTATGTTGCACGCACTTATGGTCGAGATGCGGTCTCTCAGATTGCAACTTTCGGTACCATGGCGGCAAAAGGTGCAATTCGTGACGTAGCCCGTGTCTTGGGTAAATCTTATGGTTTGGCTGATCGTATTTCTAAAATGATTCCGACCAAGCCTTTAGGTTTAAGTTTGGAAGAATCCATTGAGGCCGAACCACAACTCAAAGACATTGTCACCAATCCATCTAACCCAGATAACGACGATGCAGCCGAAATTTGGGAAATGGCACTCAAACTTGAAGGCATTACCCGTAATACAGGTAAACATGCCGGTGGTGTGGTTATTGCACCAACTAAGTTAACTGACTATTCGGCTGTCCTATGTGATGCAGATGGAACTAACCGTGTAGCCCAATTCGATAAAGACGATGTGGAAGCTGCAGGTCTAGTTAAATTCGACTTCTTGGGCTTACGTAACTTAACGGTAATCGAAGATGCCATTAAGCACATTAATGCCCGTCCAGATATCACTACACCTGTCGATATTTCCTTGATTCCTTTGGATGACAAACCTGCCTATGCTGTGTTCGCAGAAGCAAACACCACAGCAGTCTTCCAGTTTGAATCCGTCGGCATGAAAAAAATGCTGAAAGAGGCACGTCCAAGTAAGTTCGAAGAAATTATTGCTTTCGTGTCTTTATACCGTCCAGGCCCGATGGATCTGATTCCTGACTTTATTTACCGTATGCATGGTGGCGAGTTTGAATACTTACATCCATTACTAGAAAGTGTCCTTGAACCGACATACGGCATTATGGTGTATCAGGAACAGGTAATGCAGGCAGCGCAGTTCTGTGCTGGCTATAGCTTGGGTGGCGCGGATTTACTTCGTCGTGCCATGGGTAAAAAGAAAGTCGAAGAAATGATTAAGCACCGTCAGATCTTTACTGAAGGTGCTGCAACCAAAGGTATTGATGCAGATACGGCCAACCATATCTTCGATTATATGGAAAAATTCGCAGGCTATGGTTTTAACAAATCCCATGCCGCAGCCTATGCTCTTGTTGCATATCAAACCGCTTGGTTAAAAGCACATTTCCCAGCTGAATTTATGTCAGCAGTGATGACCTCGGAAATGCAGAACACGGACAACGTGGTGTTCTTGATCGATGACTGTCGTATTAATGGTCTTGAAGTCTTACCACCTTCGGTCAATATGTCTTTATATAATTTCCATGCCAGCGATCCAAAAACCATCGTCTATGGTTTAGGTGCGATCAAGGGTGTCGGTGAAGCTGCCATGCAGTCTGTGATTGACTCACGTATCCAAGATGGCCCATATAAAGATCTGTTTGACTTCTGTCATCGTATTGACCTAAAAAAAATCAATAAGCGCACGCTTGAAGCATTGATTCGTGGTGGCGCATTGGATTGTTTAGGATTAGAACGCGCTGACTTGATGGCGCAATTGCCAGAAGCTGTACAAGCGGCTGACCAAGCCCGTACAAACCGCGAAACAGGGATGATGGATTTATTTGGTGAAGTTGAAGAAGTTCAGCGTAAACCTTCTAAACCTGTTAAACCGTGGTCTGATGAAGTTCGTCTTAAAGGTGAAAAAGATACTCTTGGGCTTTATCTAACAGGTCATCCGATCGATGTGTATCGATCAGAGCTAAAAGCCTTTATTTCACAGCGCATTAATGAGCTTACGCCTACACGACGTGGTGTCACTACAGTATTTGCAGGCCTCGTCGTCGATATTGCCAACTTCCCGAACCGCATGATGGTGACGCTCGATGATGGTACTGCACGTATAGAAGTGTCTGCGAATCACGAACGTTTTAACCGCTTCAAAGATGTGATTCAAAACGAAAAAGTGGTGGTCATTGAAGGTGAAATTTACGAACGTGAAGGTTTTGATCGGCCAATGGGTCGCTTAACTAAAGCCTTCAGTTTGAATGAAATCCGTCAAAAACGTGCCAATGCCATTCAAATTAAATTAACACCTGAACATTTTAGTAAAACGCTATCACGCGACATCCAAAATATTTTACTGCCTTTTTGCAATGTCGATATGTGTACGCATATCCCTGTGCAGTTATATATAGACTATCCATATGCGACGGCCGACATTCATTTGGGGTTAAACTGGAAAGTTGCCCCACTAGATGAATTACTGTCTAAGCTGCGTGACTACTTCGGCAAAGAATCTTTGCATGTCGAATATCATGTCAAATCCAAAGCTGCCAAAGCGGTAAGTTATGAACAAGCCTCTATTCCTGCGCAGGTTCCGCCACCGCCAGATGGGATGAGCATGGATGATGCCATGGATTTATACCAAGCAGAAGCCAATCAATTTTCTTAAAGTTTAAACGCTGTTTGAACTGCTTTTTTAAATAAACATATTGGAAATATCATGAATCAAACTGACAATGCTGCGGTTTCAGCACATCTCTCTCATGTGCGTATTGTCATGGTGAATACAACATTACCCGCAAATATTGGTAGTGCATTACGTGCCATGAAAACCATGGGACTTTCAAAGTTGGTCTTAGTTGCACCGAAGACTTACCCGCATCCTGACATTAATGCTTTGGCTGCCGGTGCTGTCGATTTAATTGATCAAATTGAAATCGTTGAATCATTAGAAGATGCCATTAAAGATTGTCATATTGTCTTTGGTACCAGTGCGCGTAGTCGTACCATCCCATGGCCATTACTTGACGCTCGCCCTGCTGCCGAAATGTCTCTCAAAGCGGTCTGCGAACAACAACAAGAAATTGCCGTAGTATTTGGCCGTGAAGACCGTGGTTTGACCAATGAAGAATTGGCAATGGCCAACTACCATGTCACTATTCCAGTGAATACTGAATATGGCGTCTTAAACGTTGCCCAAGCGATTCAAGTCATTTGCTATGAAATGCGCATGGCCGCCCTTGCACATACTGAGTTAACGGCAAATCCTGATGCCAAGATGCATGTTACTGATGACATCGATATGGAATGGGATGAACCTTTGGTAACCCATGAAATGATGGAACAGTTCTACCCGCATATTGAAAAAATGCTGGCAGAGATTGAATTTATGGATCCAAAAAATCCAAGATTATTACCTTTACGCTTGCGTCGCCTATTTGGACGTATACAATTAGATCGTATGGAATACCACTTATTACGTGGCATCTTTAGCCGAGTACAGGCTTTAAATAACGGAACATGGAAAAAATCTACAGACAATGAGGATCAATCTAATGCTTAAGCAGCTCAAAGAAGATATACAGGCTGTATTCGCGCGCGATCCTGCTGCACGAAATACGCTCGAAGTCTTAACGACTTATCCAGGAATTCATGCCTTAATCATGCATCGTATGGCACATGAACTTTGGAAAAAAGAGTGTAAAGGCTCAGCTCGTCTATTGTCTTCTTTTAGCCGCTTTGCCACAGGCATTGAGATTCATCCGGGTGCGAAAATCGGTCGTCGTTTCTTTATTGACCACGGTATGGGTGTGGTGATTGGTGAAACAGCTGAAATTGGTGATGATGTCACCCTCTACCATGGTGTGACCTTAGGTGGCACGACTTGGAACAAAGGCAAACGTCACCCAACTTTGGAAGATGGTGTAGTGGTTGGCGCTGGTGCAAAGATCTTGGGCCCATTTACGGTGGGTAAAAATGCCAAAGTCGGTTCAAATGCCGTCGTGACTAAAGAAGTTCCTGCAAATACTACTGCTGTGGGCAATCCAGCACGCTTTATCACCAAAGATAAACCAAAAGATGAAGCGGAAACACGTCGTCGCGACTATGCAGAAAGTATTGGTTTCCAGCCTTATGCTGCAACCCAAGACCAAACTGACCCGATATTAGAAGGTATGCGTGTATTGTTAGATCGTATTCAGCACAATGAAAAACGTATGAATAATTTGTGTCAGCGTTTGTCTCTCCTTGACCCAACGTTCAAAAAGCAACAGCTTAATGAACAACCTTTTAGTCAGGAAGAACTTAAAATCATTGAAGATGTGCGCCGCGAATGCGAAGCTCAAAGTAGTCAATCTAAGGCTTAACCAAAAGCAATCAGAATAAGTTGCCTTTAACTTGCATGTTGTTCAGAGTTTTTTTAGACTGACCAACATGTTTTTTTGTATAAAATAAATTTAATGGATGAATAATATGACGCTTAAGCCCTTGGCAGTTGCTTGTATTGCTTTAACCCTTGCCGCTTGTGGAAGCGCCCCAACTAAAAATAATGCTCCTAAAGATGCCATGATTTTTGTAGAGCCTGAACTGACTCCACCTTTCTACGCACTCAACCCATTTAACTACGATGCACCACCTCCTTTTGAATTAAATTTACAAAAAGCTGCAGCACAGCCTGTGACTAAGATGGTGGTAACTAGCCCAACCGACCCATCTAAGCAATTAACCCTTGAAGAAAACCGCCTGATTATCCCCACTGTTGACAGCAAAGAACGTTCGATGAAATTTGCTGCTTTAGCAAGTGACAATGAAATCGACATTACTGAAATTGATGATTTCTTACAGCTTGTTGAAGGTAAAGCACGTCACTATCCACCACGTTTTGTTCAACGCCAAGAACGCAAAGGGTTTGAGCTTAAACTCAAGGAAGTTACGCAAAAATTAGATACGCTTGCGTCTAAAGACAACGCTTCTTTTGATATTTTAGTTCGTGCATTTAAAGCCAGTGTGATGGCACGTAACCTTGATTTGGGTTCTGTGTACACAACTAAATCATTAACTTACGCACAACGTATTTTAAAAATCAACCAAGATGATGCAGAAGCAAACTTCTGGTTCGGTTTTGGTTTATCTGAAGGTGGTGGTCAACGTGAAGCGATTCCATACTTAGACAAAGCAATGAAAGCCGGTGTTCAAGAAGCGTATCTTTCTGCAGCAAATAACTATATTGCCATGGAACAAAAAAAGAACGCCATTCAGGTTTTAAAGAACTATAAAGTTAAATATCCACAAGAAGCAGAAGTTGCTGATCGTTTAATTCAAGAAATTGAAAAGCAAGGTCGCTGGAATGTTTGGCAAGTTTTAAATCCACCTAAAGCTGCGTCTTAAATCAGACGATTTAGAAAATTCTTTTGAAAAAAGACCGTTTTAACGGTCTTTTTTCATTTAAGGTGAATTGAAAATCCTGACAATTATCGTATGATTTGAAGATACCTAACCTTATGCGCGGCCTCTTTATGCAGCAAAATATTAAAAAAATACTGCTCCTTGGAATCATAAGTACAAGCGTACTGAGTGGATGTCAGGTCGTCAGTGTCAAAAATCAAAAACTCAATGTTTCGATTGCCAATGAACGTGAAAGTATTATTTCTCGAAATAAACTTAGCGAAGCCAGTTTAAATGTCTTGTCGATGACAGGTCGGGAAGCCAAAGCCTGCACAGAAGATCCGAAAGCCTGTGTTGATGAGTTACAACAAATTCCTCAGATTCAAGATGAACAATTACTTTCTACAGCAAGTGAATTATATTTAGCTAAAGCTATAGAATATGAATCTTATTCAGCCTGCAAGTTAGGTGTGCTCAGTAGTCACAAATCTGAAGAAAAACAAAAAATTGAACAAGACACTTATAATAAGTGCTTAGATCAACAATTGATACTTCTCGATAAAAGTATTCGCTATAGCTATGCGTACATGTTTAAAACCAAACGTGCGCCTGCTGATCGTATTTTTGATAACCGTCAAGTTCAAATCCGTGATTTCTATAATCAAGGGATTGCCAAATTGGTTAGCAGCTATGCACTACGTTATAAGCCGCAAGAAGTCACCCAACAGATTAAAGTCGGACAAACCACCTATCACATAGACTTCAGCCACTACCCAGAACTCAAAAATCGTAAAATTGAACAATTGATGTCAACCTATAACCTTAACTTCTCAGGTTTACGTTCAATTACCCGTCGAGATGGTTTTGGCTCCGAATTTCTTGTGGTTTTACCCGAAGAACATACGATTGAAACAGGCAAAGCCAAATATATTATCAATCCGATTGATTTTAAATATCCGTCTGGTTCAAATCCTAATATCCATCAAGCGCGCTATTTAGCTGCAACCTTAACGGCTGAACCACTAAGCGCTGCAACTACAGTTGATCAAATTTTGAATCAACATGAGTTTCAAATTAAAGCTTACGACCCGTATAAGTACGAACAGGTCAATATTGCCAATAAAAACTATGCGCTTGCTGCCAATTTTTCTGCTCCATATGGTCTTTGGTTAGCACAAAATAACTTGGGTAAGGCAGCTTATTTATCACTGATTGACCGAGATGAAAAACTGACGATGCCGCATCTCTACATGCTTGAACCATATAATCCTGACAAGAAAGTTATCGTCTTGGTACATGGCCTTGCTAGCAGCCCTGAAGCATGGATTCGTCTGACTAACGATATTATGGGCGATTCAGTGCTACGTGAACATTATCAAGTGTGGCAAGTCTTCTATTCAACTAATATGCCGATTATTGAAAGCCGCTTCCAAATTTATTCCATTTTGACTCAGACCTTTAGCAAAGTAGACGCCAATGCCGCGGCTAAAAAAGATGCTGTTCTAGTCGGTCATAGTATGGGCGGCATTATTGCACGACTACTTGTCAGCCAAGCCGATACCACGCAAGCAGCTTTGAAAATGATGAATTCACGTCAATTAAATCAGTACCGAAATATTCCAGTAGTGAAGCAACGTATGGTGATTGAAGATATTCCAAATTTCAGCCGCGCAATTTTTTTAGCTGCACCTCATCGCGGTACAGAATATGCAGATCGCTGGTTTACCAAAGCCGCTCGAAAAATTATTAAACTCCCAGGAGCTTTTTTATCGGCCATGGGTGATGTGTTAACTCAAGAAGAAGACCTGAAAGATTTATTTCGTGAAATTGACCATGGCTTGATCCAAAATGGACCAAGTGACTTAAGTCATCAATCAAAATTTATCGCGCTCACTGAAGATATTCAGCCGCGTAAGGGTTTGAAGTTTCATTCAATTATGGGAAATAACACCAACAGTCAAGATAAAAATATTATAACGGATGATATCGTACCATACACTAGTGCTCATCTAGAGGGTGCTGTTTCAGAAAAAATCATTAAAGGGGGTCATTCGATTCAAGAAACCCCTGAAGCTGTACTCGAACTACGCCGTATATTACGTTTGCATTTGATTGAACTTGGCCTCTATAAACCATAAGGCAATACAGCATTTAAATCGATCTACATATTTTAAAACCGATCTCAGGATCGGTTTTTTTTATTTCTGCATTTACTTGAATATGCCATTATTCAGGTAGTTACTATATAAGCTTTTTTTTAATCATTTTAAAACTCAAAGGCACTCGTTGAACTTTACATAAACCTTATATTGTAGATAAGTTGTTGTAAAATACAGATAAAATATTGTGCGCTTTTCCTAATTATTTTATGCGCATATCGAATTATGAAATTTTAAGGCTTTAAGTCACTTCTTCTGTGAAATTAAGGGTCTAATCATAACTATATAAAATTAAGTATATTTTACGTCAAGTTTATAATCCATTTATCAACCGCTCTACCGCGATGAAGCGGCGAAAAAATTTTGTTTTCGCGGAATCATTATTTTTCTCCTGTATGCCCTGTCATGTACGGGGATTTATCAAGTGATTCCATAACGCAGTTTTGTAGATTCCTCTGTATATTTGGGTAGTGTTTATCACTCTGATCGCATGGGATTTATCTTTTTTTCCGCATTAAACCCTTATTTTAATGTTTATACTTGTCTAGCTCGATGTGCGCTGTTGCGATCATATTTACTGTGATTTGTAATGATCACAATGATGCGCTATTACATGCAGCCATGAAGTATGCCTTGGTCATTATCTATGCCTTTGTTGGTCTGCGTTTTTATATTGCCATGGTTGTTGGTTGGGAGAACATGACCCACTGACTGGGCTAGCAAACCATCGTCCGTTATAAGGAGCTTTAGAACAGCTATGGCATTATGCCCTACGCCATCAACAGCCTTTAAGCATCATGGTGATCGATATCGATTTTTTGAAAATTAAAATGATCATTTAGGTCATCAGGCGGGTGACATCTGCCTCACACAAATTACTGAGGTTTTGTCTCAAATCACTAATCGAAATGGTGAGTTAGCTGCACACTATGGCAGCGAAGAGTTTTTACTCCTCTTTAGGGTGTTAACTGAAGCTGAAAAATGAACCTTTCGCAGCCGATTTATTACGCAGAATTTAATCACTCGAACTTCCACATCCAGCCAGCCATATGTCTAAATTTGTGAAGATTAGCATCGGTACGGAAACGATCATTCCATCTAAATCTTATAAAATTCAGAAATTTATATAGGCTGCCGATCGTGCACTTTACCTTGCAAAAGGCAGCGGTCGAAACCAATATCGATTAGCTGAGGCTGAAGCGCAGCTTGATGTTTGAGTCAGTCTATCGCTTTGTAAATGTATCCATTGTTGAATTTACACACAGACTTTTTAGCGTTTATAAATAATATTTTGACTGCTTTTTTTACATGCAGACAAACCTTTTCTGGCATTTTCCTGCCACTTTTTTTGCTAGAATCAGCAACACGATTTGTTAACGTACACCTGTGGTTTTGAACGAAGAGACAATATAAATATAAGGACTTTTTCTAAATCCAATTTTCATCAAAACAGTGTTTTTCGTTTAGCGGCGCACAAATTTTTATTTTAAGGTATTTCGTTTCATGCAAGCTGATAATTCCAAAGTTGACCTTTCAACCCTGACTCCGATGATGCAACAGTACATGTCAGTCAAAATGCAAAATCCGCATTCACTGATGTTTTATCGGATGGGTGATTTTTATGAGCTCTTTTTTGAAGATGCGCATAAAGCAGCAAAACTCTTAGGAATTACATTAACGCATCGTGGTAAAGCCAATGGTGAACCAATTCCTATGGCTGGTGTCCCATACCATGCAGCTGAAGGCTATTTAGCCCGCCTTGTAAAAAAAGGGGAAACGGTGGTGATCTGCGAGCAAATTGGTGAGGTAACAGGTAAAGGTCCAGTTGAGCGCGGCATTGTTCGTATCATTACCCCGGGGACATTAACGGATGATGCACTAATTGCCTCTCATCAAAGTTCAAATTTAGTCGCGATCTGCTTACAACAAAATCAGATCGGGATTGCTTTACTAGACCTCAGTGCAGGTATTTTCAAAGTTCAGCAAATGGACTATCAGCTGGAACAATTGGCAATCGAACTTTCTCGTTTAATGCCGAGTGAAATTTTGATTGATGAAGATCTCATTGACCCGAATATTGTCGAGCAAATTAAACGTCAATTAGACTGCCCTGTTACCAAGCGTCCAAACGTCGACTTCAATTTAAATAACGCACAAAAAACGCTGTGTGACCAATTTGCAGTTGCCACACTTTCAGGTTTTGGTATTGACCATTTACCTTTGGCGAAAGCTGCCGCAGCGGCTTTGATTCACTATGCAAAAGTGACTCAAAAAACTGCTTTACCACATATCCGCAGCATTCAACTCGAACAAAGTAGTGATTTTGTGGCGCTCGACCCCGTCACTCGTCGTAACTTAGAACTGATTGATCCCCTATTTGAACATGGCACTTCCCTGTTCCAACTAATCAATGATTGCCAAACTGCGATGGGTGGTCGCCTATTAAGCCGCACCTTGATGCAGCCTTTACGTGATACTGCTCTATTGGATGCACGTTTAGATGCCTCACAAGCGATGCTGCAAGGCTATCATGAGTCTCCGATCCGCTTAGTTCTCAAAGAAATTGGTGATATTGAACGTGTGCTATCTCGTGTAGCTCTCGGCAGTGCTCGACCACGAGACCTTGTTCAGTTACGTCAAACTTGTGCACAAATTCCCTATCTTCGACATGCACTTGAACCGATCATTCAGGCACATCAATCTAAGCTCATTGCTCAGTTAAATGATGAAATGGGTGATTTTCACGGCTTACATGAGCGTCTCATGTCTGCCATCGTAGAAAACCCGCCGGTGCTTTTACGTGATGGTAATGTGATTGCCGAGGGCTTCGACACTGAACTCGATGAACTGCGTAAAATTCGTGACCATGCAGGACAATTCCTCATTGATCTTGAAATTAAAGAGCGTGAACAAACCGGAATTTCAACCTTAAAAATTGGCTATAACCGTGTCAGTGGCTACTATATTGAACTCACTCGCGCACAAGCCGAGCAAGCACCTGATCATTATATTCGCCGCCAAACCCTTAAAAATGCTGAACGCTACATTACCCCTGAGCTGAAATCGTTTGAAGATAAGGTGCTTTCGAGTGAGTCACGTGCATTAGCGCGCGAAAAAATGCTCTTTGAGCTATTACTTGATGAGCTACGTGCAGATATTGGCAACTTACAAATGATGAGCGCCGCTATAGCGCAAATTGATTTATTGGCCAATTTTGCCCATCAAGCTCGATTACGAAATTGGTCACGTCCTGAATATAGCCCTGAAGTTGGGATCAAAATCAAAGCCGGACGTCACCCAGTTGTGGAATCTCTGAGCAAATCAGCATTTACTCCAAATGATACTAGTTTGGACTTTAATCACCGCATGGCGATTATCACAGGGCCAAATATGGGCGGTAAATCGACCTTTATGCGCCAAACTGCCTTAATCAGCTTATTAGCCTACTGTGGTAGCTTTGTCCCTGCCCAATCTGCCGTATTAGGGCCGATCGATCGGATATTTACCCGTATAGGATCTGCCGACGACTTGTCTACAGGCAAATCAACCTTCATGGTGGAAATGACTGAAACCTCACAGATTCTACATCATGCGACCAATCAATCATTGGTACTGATGGATGAAGTCGGACGTGGTACGAGTACCTATGATGGCTTATCTTTGGCGTGGGCATGTGTGCTCGATCTCACGCGTCGCATTAAATGTTTATGCCTATTTGCAACGCATTATTTTGAGCTCACCGAGTTAGGCAAAGACGCCAATATAGATAACTATCATGTGACTGCTCGTGAGCTAAATGGCAACCTGATCTTACTGCATAAAGTTCAACAAGGCCCGGCGAGTCAAAGTCATGGTCTACAGGTGGCAAAGCTTGCGGGTATTCCCGCAGCAGTGATCAAAGAAGCGCAAAATCGACTTCGTATTTTAGAAACTCAGCAAAAACAGCAACTCAATACTGCTGTACAAACCGATCTATTCTCGGCACTCACAGAGCCCGAAGTCATTGAACGCGTGGTGGAAGTTGAAAAAACATCGCCCGTACTTGATGCCTTAGCAGATTTAGATGTAGATAACTTAAGTCCACGCGAAGCATTACAACAGCTTTACGCCTTAAAGGATTTACTTAATATCTAAATTTAGCAGAAGCGATAGATGAGATATGCAAAGAACACCTATGAAGGTGTTCTTTGCATTGACTCCATTTAAATGTGTAAATTAGTAAATATTTGCTATCTACTACTGCGGCTATTCAGCAATAAATTGATAAAAAATTAATGTTGTTAAATGTTTCATGCTTAAAATACACATTAAAAATATTGTTCGATAAACAGATGTAATTTAATCAGTTTTTGAGTATGATTCTCATTCATTGTGAAATTTACATAAATTGTTCAGTTTTTAGTGATTTTAACAGCACTGCATATAATAATTATCAATAAAAGGAATTGTTAGTTACCCTATTTTTTGCCTAAAATACACCATTAGTTTATTAGAACCATATTTTTTAGGTAGCTGTCGCCATGACCTTTGTTGTCACTGAAAACTGTATTAAATGTAAATATCAAGACTGCGTAGAAGTTTGCCCTGTTGACTGTTTCTATGAAGGTCCAAACTTCCTTGTTATTAATCCAGATGAATGTATCGACTGTGCGCTATGTGAACCTGAGTGTCCAGCTAACGCGATTTTCTCTGAAGATGAGTTACCTGAAGGTCAAGAAGTATTTATCGAACTTAATACTGAACTTTCTCAAAAATGGCCGAACATCACTCAAATTGGTGATCAACCTGCCGACCGTGAAGAGTGGAACGGTAAAGCTGATAAATTACAATATCTTGAAAAGTAATTTTACGCTTTCATGAAAAGATCAGCACATGCTGATCTTTTTTTATACTTAAAGCACACATTTCATTGCAAATTATTCAAATTTTCTCAATCAAATTAGATTAAAATAGAACGAGTTTATAAATAATTGATTTCTATAATGAAGCATTTACTCAAGGGATTATTGTCCGTTGCAATATTCCCTCTTGTTTTCATTGGTTGTACAACTACACCACAAAAACAAGGTCACACTATTACAACTCCCGACGGTAAACGTATTTACATACCTCAAGAAAAAGTGACGACCATCAGACAAGCCCCGCCTAAAGTGGTGCCTTATGCATACAACTCATGGGTCGCGTCTGTTGATAATTTACGTCGCGTTCGAGACTATGAAGTCTTTTTAGAGAAAAATGGTGTAGGCAATATCATCCCTTCATTTGAGCTGATGCGTACTGCACGTGATTGGCAAAAATGTGGTCGCTCAGAATATATGGTGCCTAACCGTGAATTATGGCAAAACCAAATTGCAACCTTACGTGTCTTTAAATATTTAGTTGCGGCCAATATCTTAACGGACTTTGAAGTGACTTCGGTTTATCGTGATTTGCCTTTGAACCAATGTGCCGGTGGTGCAAGTTCATCTCGTCACCTATATAACTCGGCGATTGATTTCCGTATTGGACCTGCGTACCCGCAGCCCGAAGACTACAGTTATATTGAAAATACCAAGTTCCGTTTATGCCAATTTTGGTCACAACACGGGCAGAGTCTCAATATGGGATTAGGTTTATATGCCAGCGGACAAATTCATATTGATACTCAAGGCTACCGTACTTGGGGACCTGATCACTCAAGTCGCTCTTCAATGTGTAATTACTAAAACATTACATCGTCATATCAAGACCTCTTCGGAGGTCTTTTTTGTACATAAAATATTCAAATACAGAACAATAAATTGCGATGTTGGTGGAAAGGTTTAAAATGCTTGCATCAATCACGAGGTGCGACAACATGCAACAAATGTGGACAGACATTGATGCTTACATCGATTCACATTTAATTCCTGAAGATCCAATATTGACCCAAACACTTCAACATACGGATGAACGTGGCTTTCCTGATCATCTTGCTGTAGCGGCTAATCAAGGCATGCTGCTTCAAATGTTAATCCAAATGAACAAGTGTAAACGCGTTTTAGAACTTGGAACTTTTGCAGCCTATAGCACCATGTGGTTAGCACGTGCATTACCTGAAGATGGTTACATTCTGACCATTGAAGGTCGTGATACACATGCTGCCCTCGGTCAAGAAAATATTGATAATGCAAAGCTTGCACAAACGATAGAACTGAAATGTGGTCGTGCGGCAGATATTTTACGTGCCCTTCCTGAAGATACCGAACCTTTTGACTTTATTTTTGTCGATGCAGACAAACAGAGCTACCCTGAATATTTAGAATTAAGCTTAAATTTATCTCATTCAGGTACAGTGATTGTTTTAGACAATGTAATTCGTGCAGGTGAGATTCTAAATGCTGAAAACCACAAACCAAGCATTGAAGGTATCCGTGATATGTTCAAAGCCATGCAAAATCATCCAAAAATTTTATCTTGCACGGCACTTCAAACTGTAGGTTGTAAAGGTCATGATGGTTTTGCGATTGCAATCGTCAAATAATCTCAATCGAGGTGTTTTTTAAACACCTCGAATAAAGGTATAAAAAACAATCAATATAATATTTTATTTTAAAAACAATTACCTACAAATACTACACACAGAGTTATCCACAATTTTTGAGGATAACTCTGATTATTTTTAAAACAACAACTTATTATTTATTTACTCGTAATTGTCCGTCTATTAAATCAACTGTTCATTTGCTCAACTTATTTTACAACCAACAATGGAACACTCGAATTTCTGAAAATACTGGTGGTGATACTGCCCAAGAAGAACTGATGGATTTTACTGTGACTAAACGCACCCAGTACGATTAACTGAATGCCATGCTCTTGTTGATAGTCCAGAATATTTTCCGAAACATCGCCATAACGGTATTCTGTCACCACATCGAGACCGGCATTGGTTAAATAATTTTTTGGATCATCCAAGATTTGTGGGTGATCTCCAACATAAACCAAATGACATTGTAAGAGTTTGAGTAGATCACTTTGTGCCACACGCTTCATTAACTCAACGCATTTAGGCGAATATTCATAGGCAAAAATAAAGCGAGTCGGTGGTTTAAACGTTGGTCCTACGGTCATAACTGTACAACTTGCACCACGAATAAAGTTTTCAACATTACTACCCAGCGGCTTATTACGCTCTGCTGAACGTTCACCAACGCGACCAATTAAAACAATATCGTCATCTTGCAAAATATTAAAACTTTGCTCTAAGAAGTCACCCTTTTCCTGAATATGGGTGGTTTGAATACCATGCTTATCTTGGATCATTTCAGAAATGTGTTTGAGCAAGTTATTACTATAATCTAGCGCTAAATCACTTTGTTTTTGTTCTAACTCCGCGAGTTCTTTTAAGAGCATGGCATTACTTTCAAACCCAATCACGCCGCTAATTTCACCTAAGTGATAACTTGCCGGATAGTAATCAAGTATTTGCAGTAAAACCAACTCACGGTGAGTTTGTTTAGCAACCCAAGCAGCAGCATCAGCTAGTGCATTAATGCATGGAGAAGAGTCGATACAGGCGATAACTCGTTTCATGATTAGCCCTCGTTTTATTATTGCTTGGCTATAAAATGTTGTTTGTTATTTTTAACTTATCACAACTCTGTTTCACTGTGCATGCATTTGTGTAAGCATAAAAAATATTTATGACGTATTTGGCGATTATTTATTCACGATATCGAATGAATTTTGCAGGATTTCCAGCAATGATTGCACGCGCTTCGACATTTTTCGTCACCATACTGTTCATACCGACTACAGCCTGCTCAGCAATGTGAATGCCATCCTTGATTCCAACATGCGCACCTAGCCAAACATCACGTTCTATCTCAATCCCTTGTGATCGTACAGCTTGCTGATAGATCGGTTGATTGACATCCATTCCATGATCAAAAGCATATAAATGGCAATACGCCGCCATACGGACTTGATTGTGAATTTTGATGCCCACGCGCCCACCATCTAAAATACAGTGATGATTGATCGCCACTTCATTGCCTATTTCTATTGGGCCATGTAAAGTGCAATCCGCCGCAATAAAGCTGTTATCTCCAATAACAATCTTACGTCCCGGTTCGGCAAAAATATGAGCCAATGGCGATATAAAACAGTTTTCACCAATTTCAACGGTTTCCATCGATTTGAGATAGTCTTGATATTCCTGTTGCCAAGCTTCAGCCCAACCACGATTTTTTGGTTTGAGTGACCAATATAACCAAGGCATATAATTCAAACGATGCTTATGTTGCTCTCGATATTTCAATAATGGATCTTGTTCATTCATCTTCAGCAGCCTCAACGATATGCAATTGTTCACGTCCGCGAGTTACATCTTGAATCTTTAACTGTAGCGGTTGGATTTGATGAATTTGCAATGATGCAAGTACATTTACGCCCTGCGCTGTATATTCTTCCTGAAATTTAATTTGCTGCTGATTGAGTTCGTATTGGAAAATTGCCCATTCATTAAACTGACAACTAAATTGCACTTTTTTCTTCTCAATTAGTTCAATTTTTTCAGCTTGTAAAAGGCATTGACCTGCACAGCCACCATAGGCACGTACCAATCCCCCTGTCCCGAGCTTAATTCCGCCATACCAACGATTAACCAAGACCAACACGTTGGTTAGGTCATTCCCTTCTATGGTTGCTAGAATGGGCCGACCTGCTGTGCCTGAAGGCTCACCATCATCATTAAAACGTACGGTATGTCCAATTTTCCATGCCCAACACTGATGTGTTGTTGAGATATCTTTATGGGCTTCGAGAAATTCTTTAACGGCTTGTTCATTTTCCACAGGAACTGCGATGGCTTGAAAACGACTTTTTTTAATGTCTTCTTCATATTCAAACTGTGCGGCGAGTGTAAATGGCATAACGTCTTTAGATTCTGTATCAAAGGATATTATAGCGTTTTTTGAAAGACTTACATCCACAAAAAAGCCCCCAATGCTGGAGGCTTGATTAGCACTGCGCTATTAACGTTCGCGAAGTGCTTCTTTTGCTTTATTGAATGGCTTGATTAAGTACTCAAGTACAGTTTTCGAGCCGGTACGGATATCAACTGTCGCCACCATACCCGGAGTGATACTAAAACTTTTACCTTCTTTATTGCTTAATTTATCACTATCTGTACGAATATAAACACGATAATAGAACTGATCTTGTTTCACTTCATCACGTAAAGTATCTGGTGAAATGACGGTCACTTTACCTTTTAGACCACCATAGATCGAATAGTCATATGCCGTAATTTTCACTAAGGCTTCTTGACCCGGACGAATAAAAGCAATATCTCGCGGTGAAATACGTGCTTCTACCAAAAGCTGTTCATCCAAAGGTACAATGGTCATCAATTTACCATTTTGCGGAATCACACCGCCCAATGTCATCACATCAATCTCTTTGACCACACCACGAACTGGAGATTTAAAAACGGTACGGCTGAGTGTATCTGATTTGCCTTTCACCACTTGTTGCTGTGATTCAATATCAGTATTGGCTTTCGACAATTCTTCCCGTGATTTTACCAAATATTGGTTACGGACATCATTTAACTGATTTTGTAAGTCATTCGCTGAACGCTTTAAACGAAGTACTTCAACTTCACTTGCTGCCCCTTTAGCAACGAGCGGCTCAGTCATGGCCAATTCTTGTTGAACTAACACCAATGCCTGTTTTAAGCCGGCAACAGATTCTTCCAAGTTTGCACGACGTGAATGATATAAAGCTGTTTCTTCCTTCACTAAAGCTGGAATCTTTTGAACATCTTCAGGAAAGGTTAATGGTGTACCATTCACTTCTGCACGTAAACGTGCTGCTGTCGCACGAGATGCCACAAGTAAAGACTCGGTTTCACCAACATTTGATGCGAAGCGTGTTGGATCGAGTTGCGCAAGGACTTGACCTTGTTCAACAATTTGACCTTCCTTCACATTCAACTTGGTTAAAATACCTCCCTCAAGCGACTGAACAATTTGTTCTTTCGAAGATGGAATCACTTTACCTGTCCCTGTAGAGACTTCTTCTAATTTAAACAACCAAGCCCAAACTAAAAGGATTGCCAGACCAATCGTAATAATCCAAATGATTAAACTCGATTTCGGTAATGGTGGCTCTTTAAAGCTGACTTTGGTCGAGCGTTGTATTTCTTGTTTATTCTCACTCATGATTTAAGCCCCAGCTACTTTTTTCTGAGCATTCTGATTCAGAATTTGATCACGTGGCCCATCCATGACAATTTTACCTTCATTCACCACAATAATGCGGTCAACCAACTCAAGTACCGCACGACGGTGTGTTGCCACGACCATAGTTCGGTTTTGTAAATAACCTTTTAAATGATCGATCAGCTGCTTCTCTGAAACGTCATCAATCGCTGCTGTAGGTTCATCAAGCAATAAAATATTGGGTTGACGAATCAATAAGCGTGCAAGCAACAAAGCTTGGCGTTGACCGCCAGAGAAGCCTACACCACCTTCTAAAATGATATGGTCTAGCCCTTCTTTTTTCTCTTGAACAAAGTGAATTGCACCCGTAATTTTCAGTACTTCAATCAATTGTTCATCCGTAGCCAGCGGAGCACCCAAGGTCAAGTTTTCACGAATCGTACCGTAGAATAACTGTGCATTTTGGTTCAATAGCCCCATATCACGGCGTACATCTGCGGGGTCAATTAAAGACAGCTCAATCCCATCTAATTTAACTTTGCCTTGTACTGGCGTTTGCATACCCGATAACAATTGGAGTAGCGTCGACTTACCAGCACCGTTACGGCCCAAAATTGCGATCTTTTCTCCTGCCTTAATTTCCAGTTTTGGAATTAAAAGACTTGGACGTGGGTCATCTTCACCATACTTAAATGACACACCATTGAGTTCATAATGACCATTAATTGATGGTCGATGAATAAGATGAGAATAATCCGGTTGATCGACAGGTTTCTTCATGAGTTCATCAAGACCTGCTTTCGCCACTTTAGCCTGTTGTAAACGACCTAATACCCCAGCCAGTGCAGAAATTGGTGCCAACATTCGTGAGGACAAAATCGAACAAGCCACCAAAGCACCTGTGGTCATTTCACCTTTCATCACAGCAAAACAGCCGACGAGTACAACGATTGCAAACGTTAGACCCTGAATTTTTTGTGTCCATGCCGACATTAAGCCCACGATTTTACGTTGACGCATGCTGACATCAGCAGACACTTCATTCATGTGGTTCCATTGGTTTTGGAAGCGTGATTCAGCACGAAGTAATTTGATATCTTCCATGCCTTGCACAGATTCAACCAATAATGCATTACGAATCGAAGACTCGCGCATACCCATTTGTGCAAGTTTAGCCAATGGTTTTTGCGCCAAAATCCCTGGAATAATCATCAAAGGAACCACCAACAGCATGACCCAAAATAGATTGCCGCCAATTAACCAGAAGATGAACAAAAACAAGAAGAAAAACGGTAAATCGGCAATTGCGGTAACAGTCGTCGAAGTGACCATTTCGCGTACCCCTTCTAATTCACGAATTTGTGAAATAAAAGTACCTGTTGATTTTGAACGTTCGCTATTTTTAATCCTTAATGCGTGACCAAATACACGATCGGAAATTTTCAAATCGGCACGTTTACCAATAATATCCGATAAATAAATTCGTGAAACACGTAATGCAAACTCAAATATCGCTGCAATTAACACCCCACCCGCAAGTACCCATAAAGTCGGTACTGATTGAGATGGAATGACGCGGTCGTACACGTTCATCGAGAACAAAATGGTGGCTAGGGCCAAAATATTCGCCATTAATGAAGCGAACATAATGTCTATATAACGTTTCCAGTCTTTTAAAACGATCGACCAGAACCAATTTTTTTCAAACGGCTTGATGTATTCATCAACACGTGCATCGGGTACAGATGACTCTGGACGCAGAATATAAATATTGCGAACGCCATGGCTCAATCGTTCAATAGAGAAGACTTGAGATAGGCCTTCATCTCCGCTCAATTGGACACTGGCATTACCGTCTACGTCGATGCGTTCTACCACACCCACTTCACCACTAATAAACTCAACCAATACCGGTAAGCGCCATGGATTGAGCAGATTTATGTCATATTTATTTTTTCGAACACTTAATCCAATTTGGCGTGCCATGACTGCAACCAGTTCATCGGCATTTTTGTGTTGATCCCAATCCAACTGCAACCGTATACGTTCTTCAGAGGGTTCAATTCGATAATGCTTTGCAATATTCAGAACCGCTTGTAGCCACGGTTGATAATTTATTGTATTACTCATGGCTGAACTTCAAACCCCTGAATAGATATATTATTAAGTTCATAGATATTTCGTGAACGCCCTGTCACTTGGATGTACTGTGCAAGTGCTGAGTAGATATCATATTGCGATGTCACAATTTCTTGTGCGGCACTATGTATGGCTTGCTCTGCATTCAGTAGATCGACAACCGTTCGAGTTCCTAATTTATATTGTTCTTGATACAGCTCTTTGGTTCTTACCGTTGTTTCACGGCGCTGCACCAATATCGACATTTGACGCTTTTTATTTTCGATTTGTTCACGAATCATTCGGACTTGATCAATCACATCCAAATACACTGTATTTACTTGTGCTTTTGCTGCTTCTTCTGCATAGCTTGCGGCACGTGTTTGCGCTGCAATTGCACCACCTTGGTAAAAATTACTGGTGGCTTCCAACATGATTGAACTATATAAACCATCATCTTCATCATTATTTGGATTACGGCCATTCACCGCCTGACTCAGACTGCCTTTGACATTGAGGGTTGGATAAGCACTTAATTTTGACTGTTGCTTTTGCAATTTGGCAATTTCAACCCCAGCCTGTGCTTTCATCATGCTCGGAATCATCTTGAAATCCGGATCTTCATATAGAGCTGCAGCCGTTAAGATGCGATCTGGGATCACCCAATTGATCTGACTTACATCAAAACCTAACAAGGTACGAAGTCGCTGTTGGTACTGTCGAAGTTGAGTTTCTTGCACAATTAAATTTGATTCAGCAGCTTCTAAATTTGACTTGGCTTGAATAGGGTCTGCTTGACTACTGATCCCTGCGGTTGCACGTAGATTAGCAATCTCAGCAATCCGACTCACGCCGGCAATTTGCTGCTGCGCAATTTTAGCCACTTCTTGATATCGTTTAATGTTGATAATTGCATTTGCAACATCAAAAGAAACTTCATCTAAATTTACAAGTACATTAGCCTGCTCTTGTAACATTTTTGCTTCTTCGATACCGACAGCACTTTTGGTTTTACCAAAGTCATATAACATCTGCGTCGCATTTAAAGATACCAACTGACGTCCACGCTCGCCTTTTGTCAGATCTGCGGTACTTAATCCACCTGAAATTTGGGGATAATATGCAGCATTCGCAAGGTCAATATTGGCGTTTTGCGATGCGACTGTAGCAATACTTTGTGTGATTTCTGGACGTCTTTGGACGGCGATATGTATCGCATCAATAAAACTTAGATTCTTCGCAACTGTGTTTGGATTATAGCTGCCTTGTTGCGTTCGACCATAAGCAACGGCTGGCATTTCTTGGACACGTGAGGTATCTAAATTATATTTACTGAGTTCTGTGATGTTAATTTTTTCGGCAGAAGGTTTCGGCTTATTAGGTAAAAAAATCTTATCTAATGTCTTTTGAATGGTACTTTGTGTAGTGCCGGTATCTGCTGCATACACTGAACCAATGGAAAAGGGTAATAATAATATACAAAAGAAATTGCACTTATTTTTACGCGGACGCCCAACTTCTGGACCATTCATCTTTCGTAATCGCATGATTTTTGCAGGTCGTATTTTTAGTTTAAAGTATACTGAATTCTTGCTAATTTTTTAGATTAATCGCTCAGTTTTTGTCATTTCAGACAATAACATAAACCCGCTGAATGAAACTAGCGCCATTCAACGGGAAATTTCTTATTTTATTCAATTAAACAGTAAAATCATCACCAAGATAAACTTTACGTACCGTTTCATCTGCAAGGACTTCTTCTGGAGTACCTTCTGCAATCACTGAACCTTCGCTCACGATATAAGCATGCTCACAAATCGCAAGGGTTTCACGCACATTATGGTCGGTAATTAATACACCAATACCACGATCTTTCAATGTTCGGATAATGTCTTTAATATCACCCACTGAAATAGGATCGACCCCTGCAAAAGGTTCATCGAGCAACATAAATTTAGGGTCTGCAGCTAAAGCACGTGCGATTTCCGCACGACGACGCTCACCACCCGACACACTCATACCAAGAGAATCTTTAATATGAGTGATTTTAAAGTCAGCAAGCAATTCCGTTAAACGTTGCTGACGTTGTTGCTTATTTAGATCTTTACGGGTTTCTAAAATCGACATGATATTTTCTGAAATGGTTAATTTTCTAAAAATAGATGCTTCTTGAGGTAGATAACCAATACCTTTACGAGCGCGCTCATGCATTGCCAAGTCAGACAAATCAAGATCATCTAAATGAATCTCACCTTTATCCATACGCACCAGGCCAACAACCATATAGAAACTTGTGGTTTTACCTGCACCATTTGGACCAAGTAAACCCACAATTTGACCACTTTGCATGCTAAAGGATACATCCTTTACCACCCAACGCTTACTGTAGTTTTTGGCTAAATGTTTAATACATAAAGTTTGAACTTGCGAGGTTTGCTCCATTAATCACGTGCTCCTGGGAAGGACTTAGTGCTTGATGGTGGGATCACGATTTGTACACGACCTGAAGAAGATCCAGATTTATTTGGTGTACCTTCAGCAACGATATCGCCTTTATTCATACTGTATTTCAGGCTATTACCCCGAATACTTGCACCATCTTGTTGCAACAAAGCACCACCCGTCATGGTGATAATACCTGTTTCAGCATTGTAGACGATTTTCTGAGCTTGGCCTTTTGCATAGCCTTTGGCAGGGTCAGTTTTTTGTTGGAAATGTGCTGGCCCCCCCGTTGCTGTAATCGTACTGATCTCTTTTTTGCTGTTTAAGTTCGCAACGATTGAGTTTGCCTGAAGCTTCATCGAACCCTGTTCAATGATGACATTACCGGTATACGTCGTAATCCCGGTTTTTTCATTAAACGTTGCACGATCGGCAACCAATGAAATCGGTTGATTACGATCTGAAGGCAAAGCAAAAGCTGCAACTGAACATAACGCCAGTGAACCGAGTAGCGCTGTACGTTTTAGGAAAGTTTTTGCAGTTTTTCGATTAAAATTATGGTTCATACTTTCCTCGAATATTAAAAAATTCGTATTGACCGTCGTTTAAATTTGCTTTTAAACCTTGGCTGACAAATTCAGCTTGTGGTGAAATCACCGTTACAGTCTTGTCCGTTTCTATTTCACGCTTTTTTGGAAAAGCAGTTAGTTCCTCAGTACGAAACTCCATTTGCCCTTCACGCATCAATTTCGTTGCAACCACATTGTCACTCAGTACGACTTTTTGGTTATCATCCATACCATTGGCTTGTTTGGCAAAGAACGTGGCATCGACAGCACCATCTTGATAGGTCGATGCTTTCAGATTGACCAAATGAGAAGTTTGCTTTTGCAAATCCTGCTCAAGTCGATCGACTTGCGCACGAATATGCAATTTTCCCTGCTCATCAGTCTGCGTCAGGTTAATGTTTTCAGCTGAGTAAGTCATACTTTTCGAAGAGTCCGCCTGAAGCTTATTACCCTTTCCACCGAAATAGTAAAAACCACCGCTTACAGCAGCAATGACCACAGCTGTCACGTATAAAACTTTAGTATCCATAAGCGGAGATTCAATCCAATGACTGCATCAATTTATTAATAAGGTGCACTTGCATATTTTTCAAGTAGTTCCTGGTATACACCTTTAGACACTAAAAGCATATCGCAAATTTCACGAACAGCACCACGTCCACCCATCGCCTGAGTGACAAGATCTGCACGGCGACGTACTTCTAAATGTCCATTTGGTACGGTCACTTTCATCCCCGCAATAGCGAAGGCTGAAAGATCGGGCCAGTCATCGCCCAT
This sequence comes from Acinetobacter sp. YH12138, assembly GCF_015218525.1. Classification (NCBI taxonomy): domain Bacteria; kingdom Pseudomonadati; phylum Pseudomonadota; class Gammaproteobacteria; order Moraxellales; family Moraxellaceae; genus Acinetobacter; species Acinetobacter sp. YH12138. Next base: position 1,927,767 of record NZ_CP048670.1, read on the forward strand.
ATATAGGCAATCTGAAGGATCAATACCGAACTGTGCGCAGGCTTCAGTCAAAGCAACACCTTTGTCTTCACGACCTTGAAAAACCAAATCGACACCTAAGTCAGACATGCGTTTTTCAACAATATTACTTTTACGGCCAGTAATAATGATGACTTTGATACCCGCTTTTTGCACCAACTTCATGCCTAAGCCATCTCGAATATCAAAGGATTTGATTTCATCGCCGCTATTGGTCAACGTTACAAATCCATCACTTAAAATTCCATCTACATCCAGTACTAGTGCTTCTATGTGACGCGCTTGTTCTAGCAATACATACGATGCCATTTTCTTAATTTACCCCAGCCTGAATTAGGTCATGCATGCTGATAATCCCAATCACTTTATTGACATCATCAACAACTACAAATTGTGTAATTTTCTTTTCGTTCATACGTTCTAAAGCATGTACCGCGCGTTCTTCTTGTGAAATGGTCAAAGGATTTTTAATCATCACTTCTGAGACTTTCATATTCACATCAAAGCCTTGCTGTTTATCAATCAAACGACGTAAGTCACCGTCGGTAAAGATACCCAATAAGGTATCGTTTTCATCGACAATCGTGGTGAGACCCAAACGCTTATTTGAAATTTCGTACAGAACTTTATTCATTGGTGTCTCTGGCGACACTTTTGGTAAGTCTTCACCTGTATGCATAAGATGTTTTACATGCAATAACAAACGTTTACCCAACGCTCCAGCAGGATGAGAACGTGCGAAATCATCTGAAGTAAAGCCACGTGCATCCAATAATGCAACTGCAAGGGCATCACCTAAGGCTAATGTTGCAGTGGTACTGGAGGTCGGCGCTAAACCCAAAGAACATGCTTCTTGAATATTACCCAAGGTCAATGCGACATCGGCATTTTGTGGCATTGGGCCTTTATTGTCACCACTCATGGTAATAAGAGGAATGCCCAAATGTTTGATCAATGGCATGAGCATCATAATTTCATCACTCTTACCTGAGTTTGAAATTGCAATGAGCACATCACCTTTAACCAACATGCCCAAATCACCATGTCCAGCTTCACCCGGATGCATGAAGAAAGATGGCGTACCTGTCGAGGCAAATGTAGCGGCCATTTTACGACCGATATGACCCGATTTGCCCATACCAGTAATCACTAAACGCCCTTTGCACTGTAAAATGATTTCGCAGGCTTGGCTAAAACGATCATCTATTTGCGTCGCTAATACTTGTAAAGCATGCTCTTCAATACGCAAAGTTTCTAATGCGACTTTCTGAAAATCGACTTGATTCGGCATATTTGGTGGATTCAAAGTTGTTATACCTTAAGCCGTGAGAGGTGCGCTCTCACTTTCAAAATAAAAAATTTTCACAATTTTATCATATCTATGCAAATAGCACGTTTCCAAATGTATAAGAATTCATGAATTATGCAGAAAAGATGCATTTCTTCTTTTTTATCTTAGGAACAGATAAATTGAATTAAACTCTCAAATGAAATTCAGCCCGAATCAAATGAGCCTTCAACTTCTTTTTCCAGCAGTACAATTACATCAAGCATTAAAAAATATCTGCTTTTTTGGGTTTTAACTTTATGAAAAAAAATGCTTAGGTTAAGATGAGCCATCTTTTGGTAGAAACAATTTGAAGACCTATGCAACCTTTTGTTCTATATAACTCAGAGCAACGTAAAAAAGTAGAATTCGTACCTCGCAAAGAAGGACATATCGACATGTATGTCTGTGGAATGACTGTGTATGACTACTGTCATATTGGTCATGCTCGAGTTATGGTTGCATTTGACTATATTATCCGTTTCCTGCGCAGTCAGGGCTGGAGCGTTAAATACATTCGAAACATTACCGATATTGACGATAAGATCATTGCCCGTGCCAATGAAAATGGCGAAAGCATTACTGCTTTAACCGACCGTTTTATTAAGGCCATGAACGAAGATGCTGCCAATTTAGGTTGTGCAGCACCTGATGAAGCACCACGTGCAACAGACTATATCGATCAAATGCAGAATATGATTGGTAGCTTGGTTAACAAAGGTACAGCCTACCCATCTGCAAATGGCGATGTTTATTTTGAAGTTGAAAAGTTTGCCAAATATGGTCGTCTTTCGGGTCGTAAACTTGACGATATGCAGGCTGGTGCTTCTGAACGCGTTGATGTAGAAGTAGAAAAGAAACATCCTTTTGACTTCGTGCTTTGGAAACATGCCAAAGAAAATGAACCTTCTTGGGCTTCACCTTGGGGCAATGGCCGTCCGGGCTGGCATATTGAATGTTCAGCGATGTCGACCTGCTGCTTAGGCAACCATTTTGATATTCATGGTGGCGGTTCAGACTTAACTTTCCCGCATCATGAAAATGAAATTGCGCAATCTGAGGCATCTACTGGCGAACAGTATGTTAATTACTGGATGCATGTCGGCTTTATTAATGTCGATGGCGAAAAAATGTCGAAGTCTTTAGGTAATTTCTTCACTATTCGTGATGTCATGGATAAATTCCACCCTGAAGTGATCCGCTTCTTTATTGTGTCATCACATTACCGTAGCCCAGTAAACTTCTCTGACACTGCTTTAAAAGAAGCGAAAAATACCCTTTCCCGTTTCTATCATTCATTTAAAGCTTATCAGCAAGTCTATGGTGAAAAAACCGTAGAAACTTTGGATGATGCTTTAGTTGAGCGCTTTAATGCCGCTATGCGTGATGATTTCAACACCGCAGAAGCAATTGCGGTATTGTTTGAAGTCAACAAAGAATTGAACCGTGCCGTGAAAGATGAAAATGCTGAACAAGCGGCTGTGTATTATTCGACATTGCGTCACTTGACCAATATTTTAGGTTTGGTGCAACACAATGTGGATGATTTCCTGAAATCTGATATCGGTCAGGAAGCATTAGGCTTATCAGAAGAACAGATTGAAGATTTAATTCAACAACGTAAAGATGCGAAAAAAGCCAAAGAATTTGCCAAAGCAGATGACATTCGTCAATCTTTACTGGATCAGGGCGTAGTTCTGGAAGATACACGTCAAGGTACTATTTGGCGTCGCGCTGATTAATTAAGCAAACAGAAGCATAGAGAGTTGACAGTTGCGTGAAATTCTCTATAATTCACCTCATTGCGGGAATAGCTCAGTTGGTAGAGCATAACCTTGCCAAGGTTGGGGTCGGGAGTTCGAGTCTCCTTTCCCGCTCCAGAATACGAAAAGCCCTCATCGAAAGATGAGGGTTTTTTTATGTCTAAATTTTTCTTCAACGGCTTATTTTTAGATGTATTTACTCATGTTATGCACATGAAAGCCATTTCGCATTTTTAAAATAATTTTAAATCTATTCGACAAAGTCTTACATTTAAGAATTAAATAAAGGGATTAGCTTTCGGTTGGAAGTACTCTTACGAAACATTGTCTCTCATTCAAACTGACCAGCTTAAGTTACGCATTACTTACGATCTCAACATCAATTTGGGCCGCAGATACTGTTCAAAATCCCCAAGAATCTGCAGCAGTTCAGCAAATGGAAGCTTTAACATTTGAAGTTCCAACAGCAAGCACTAAGCCCAAAGACCCAGATATCAGTGCTGTCGCAAAAACCATTATAAGCCGTGATGAAATGTTGAAATTTGGCGATCAGTCAATCAATGATGCGCTGCGCCGTGCTGCAGGGTTTCAACTACCCGGTGCTGGCGTTGGTCCACGTGGTGGTGCAGGTGCTGGCGGCATGCGCTTTCGTGGTGGTGGCGCACCCGTGTTTTTAATAAATGGTGAACCTGTACAAGGTGGTCCTCGTGGGGGTATGTCAGTTGTTGATAGCATTACACCGGAAATGATCGAACGCCTTGAAATCACCAAACAACCGAGCGTTGCTCAAGGCTCGGTTGCTTCTTCTGCAGTCATCAATATTATTTTAAAAGAACCATTGAATGGCACGCGCTTGAGTGGATCTGTACGTGCTGGTTATGGCCTAACCAAATCAAATACACGTGAAGAAGAACGCACTAATTTAAACTTTCAAATGGATGGTCGTTCAGACCCTTGGATCTATAGTTTATCTGGGAGCCAAATGTGGAATGACTCAGATACGCTCATCCGTACACAAGATGCAACAGGAACGAAAACCCAGAAACGCATCACCAATCGTACGTCGCAAATGTTAACCCCACGTGTTGAATATCAACTTGATGATCAACAAAAACTGGTCGCTGAAATGTTTTATCGCAACAATGAAAGCGAAGGCACAAGTGGCACTCAAATCCAAAAAGATAAAAATGACAGTATTCGACTCAACACACGATATGAGCGTAAAGACCAAGGCAATTCCGACAAAATTCGCTTATCAATCGAACAGCAAAATGAAACGGAATTGACCGAATTCAGAGATTCTCAATCGTATATTGATGAACAAATTAATGAATATGGCTTAGGCTACGACGGTGTCCGCAAGTTCGACTCAAAACGCCAAATAAAATTTGGTACTGATCTACGTAGCAATGAACTTAAAAGCAATATTGCAGAGACCTTAGATGAACAATTGTATGCTGCTTATGTTGAAGGAAGTTGGAAATATACGCCGCGCCAAACCTTAACTCTAGGTGTACGCCAAGAGTGGATTGATCGTTCAGGTTTAGTGGATTATCAAGATCAGCATTTGAGTCCTGTATTAGCACACCGTTTTGACTTTAATGACCAATGGTCACTCCAAACCAACTTGAGTCAGGCTTTTAAAAATCCACGTAGCAATCAATTGATGCCGACGGTTTCAGTTTCTACAGATAGTGATGCTGGGACACTAAACAACCCTGATCGTGGTGGTAATCCTGACCTAAGACCTGAAACCATCAATGCTTACGAAACAACCTTAGGCTATAACACCCCTGCTGGCGGTGTAAATATCACTGCCTATTATCGAGAAATTAATGACTATATCGAAAAATCGATCCTGTCAGAAAATGCTACAGGCGGTCGTTGTGAAACAGGAAATACCGATTGCCGTTTTGTCGAACGTCCTTATAACCAAGACAGTGCAACCACCTATGGTGTGGAAATTTCTGGACGCTATGCACTGAAGCAAACGGAGAATGGCCATTCATTTATGTTGAATGCTCAACTTTCAACTGTACGTGCAAAAATTGAAGAAACTGACGGCTCTGATCGTTTGGCAAGCGATGTTGCACCTTATACCGCAAGTGCTGGTTTATCTTATAACTATCAACCGTGGCGTATTGCAACAAGTGTGAACCTCAATTATACCCCTGAATATACACGTGCGCTGAGTAACGAACCGTACAATCGCACCAGCAATGAACGCGTCAATATGGATGTGAGTTTTACTAAACGCTTTGATCAAAATTGGTCTGCATCGGTGAATGCACGTAATATTCTCAGCTCAGATTATAAAGAAGTGTTAAAAGAACAAAGTTCTGGCGCGCTATACCAATCTCGTATCAATGAAGCAATTCCAAGCTTTATGTTTACCTTAGAAAAGAAATTCTAAACCGTTTCTAAGAGACTTCTAAGAGATTTAAAATAAAAAACCGATACGGACAACGAATCGGTTTTTTTATGCGTACACGACCGCAAACTAGCGCTCAATTGCCTTCAACATTTTCGCAATTTTTAGGGTATGTTCCTTCTGCCCTTTTTTCTCTAAGACCTTTTGCTCAACCCACCATAAATATTCAAAAATTTCTGATTCACTTGAATCCTCTTGAATTAATTTAAAAATATTGGGCAAATAATCATCATATTCATCACGTAAAGCAGGAATACGGCGAATCCCTAAAGGGTCCCATTCCTTCAATAAAATTTTATGTATCGCATGCAAGAGACTGGCATCTCGATTATGTTTTGACTGCATACAAGTTCCCTGGCTTATATTTTTTACTTTTAAAATCAGTTATCTAATTATGTGATGATATTAAAAGAAAAATGAACTGTTGTTTGTCGAAGATTTCATCATACGCATCTCTAAACGCTTTTCCATTGGTTTTTCATCTTTTTTTTATACTAAACCAAAGCTTTATCAAAATTTCATGCACTTTTTCTCATAAATTTTACCAATAAAGCCTTTCGGGAATCCCCTAATTCACAATACAAAGGTTTTAAATGCTAAGTTCAACGATCGAACCTAATCATTCAAAGAAAAAAAAATATGCTTCAGCCAACTTCTATATTTATCTCTTTTCGCAATTGTGAAAAATTTACAGTTTTCCTTTTTAATCTCCGACAATTCAAGCTACATTCTATTTTGAAATTTTAATCCTGAAAAATCCCTATGAGTACTGCATTAAACGAAACCATTTACGTCATTCAACACCTTGCATTTGAAGATTTGGGTTCATTGGAAGATGTATTTTATCAACTGGGTTATCGGGTGAGATACTTCGAAGCTGGTATCGATGACCTCAGTAAAGCTATGCAACATACAGGGCTTACCATCATTTTGGGCGGCCCGATCGGAGTTTATGAAACTAATGACTACCCTTTCCTACAAAAAGAAATAGACTTACTTAAAGTACGTTTAGAGAGTAATTTACCGACTTTAGGCATTTGCTTAGGTGCTCAGCTAATTGCGCATGCATTGGGAGCGAAAGTTTATGCAGGTCATAGCAAAGAAATCGGTTGGAGCAACTTAGAACTTGATGATATTACTCACAATATATTAGCGCCATTAGATCAAGTGCCTGTACTGCATTGGCATGGTGATACCTTTGATTTACCTGTAAATGCACAGTTACTCGCCAGCTCAGCAATTTATCCAAATCAAGCGTTTAGCTATGGGCCCAATATTCTAGCTCTACAGTTTCATATTGAAGCAGAAACACAGGCCATGGAAAAATGGCTAATTGGGCATACATGTGAACTGCATAAAGCACAAATTAACATCCCAAATTTACGCATGGAAAGCCAACAACATGCACCTCATTTAGAACGTGTTGCTCCCCTTATTTTGCAACAATTCTTACAACAGCTTGAGCTTTAAAACAGCTATTAATTTAAAGCTAAATGGCTTATAACAGTTGCACTTCAAAACGTATAAGCCATTAGAATGACTCCCTTACTCAGCATTGCGCTCATCCACTTTTTTGCTCTCATCAGCCCAGGCCCAGACTTCTTTTTTGTCACTCAAAGTGCTATTCGACAATCCAGATCACATGCATTATTTGCCGCATTAGGTATATCACTCAGTATTTTAGTTTGGTCAATTTGTGCAATAAGTGGCTTACATTTTCTATTTCAAAAAATGGCTTGGTTACAACAATGCCTCATGATTTTGGGTGGTCTATATCTTTTATATTTAGGTTCTCAGTTATTAAAGTCCGCGTGGAGTAAAGACCTCGGCACAATAACAAAACCAACCGAGCAAGCCATACAGAAAAAATCGCCTTTGACGCTGTTATTCCAAGGTTTCTTGACCAATATGGCCAATCCTAAAGCATTGGTTTATTTCACTAGTGTATTTTCCATTGGGATCAGTGCAAAGGTCAGCATTTTTGATCAAAGCTCTTTATTGGCTTTAGTCTTTATTGAAAGTTTGATTTGGTTTGCATTGGTTGCGGTCTTATTCTCAACACCTAAAATGACCCATTACTATCAAAAATTTAGTAAAAAAATTGACGCCATTACCGGTGGAATTTTCATCAGTTTTGGCTGCCTATTGCTGCTCAATCGCGATTGACCACTCATCAAATACTCATCTACGAGACATAAAAAAGCACCCAAATGGGTGCTTTCCTAACTTAGCTGAGGAAGCTAAATCTTATTTCGCTGCTGCCTTTGCTGTAGACACAGCGGCTTCAGTCGTAATATTTACCGTAATTTTGTCGCCTACATTTGGTACATATGCACCGACACCAAATGCTGAACGATCAAAAGAAGTCGTTGCATTGAAACCAATCGTTTCAGCCTTAGTCATTGGATGAACGGCTTGCTTGTTCAATACAGCGTCCAATACCACTGGTTTAGTCACATTTTTAACTGTTAAATCACCCGTAATTTTGTATTTAGTTTTGCTGATCGCTTGAACTTTTGTACTTTTAAACGTGATATTTGGATATTTTTCAGCATCAAAGAAATCAGCTGTTTTTAAATGATCATCTAATGCTTTGACATTGGTATTTAAGCTCGATAATGGAATCGTCACATTCACAGACGAATTTGCAGGTTTTGCATTATCGACATTGATTGTCCCTTGAATGTCACTAAAGTTTGCAGAAGGCGTTGAGAAACCAAAATGATTCCAAGTAAATACTGTTGCTGTATGAGTAGGATCAATTTGATAGGCAACAGGTTTTGCCATAGAAATTGTTGTAACTGATGCTACCGCCAAACCGATTGTTAATGCTTTAAAGTTCATGTTTTTATCTCACTTTCGAATACCATTAAGTCTATAGATTTTTAGCCGTATTACAGCTTTAAAGATAAAACGTTTTGTTGCATGTTTAGAACGATAGTTTTGTAAAATCTGTAGCAGCATCCACAACTACTCTCAATTATTAAATTTCCCATATATTTCAAATAATTAATTTAGGCTATGAGCTATTTATCCTAAATTTAGGAAACATCAACCCATCTGAGTCGTAGGTTTTCAATACAAATCCACTTAAGATTTTTAGACATCATAAAAATCTGAGTACCGAAAAATGACAGAACAATCGCTGGCTATTGAAAAAGCCTTAAACACTAAAACACCCAAAGATGTGGTTTTGGCATTTCTTATGAATACTTCAAAAGAACTCATTGAAAATGCAACTCAGCTACTGGTAGCCGAAGACGCAGCATATGTTTCCCTTAACTTTAGCAACCCAGAACTGAAACAAATTGAGCCATGGGCTGGGTCTGGCACAGGTAGAGACATTTATATATATACCTTTGCCAATGTCGGCACTTACTGGAATATCGATGACTTTCAAATCACGGATATGATCGCTGAAGATGAAACCGTAGCTGTATTTGGTCAATTCACCTACACCTCAGTGTATGCTAAAAATACATTTACCTCGCCTTTTTCAATCAAAGCCAAAGTTCAAAATGGTTTAATCAGCTATTTCCAATTCATGGAAGATACCTATGCTTCAGCATCATCTTTCCGCGTAGGCGGAGAATGGATCATTCAGCAAGATGCAGACTCAGCTAAAAACTTTAAAGTTTCAGCTTAATACTTAGATGCAGCAGCTCTTCACGCAAGAGCTGCTGTTGATTTGGAATGGCCTTTTACATTAAGTTAATGACAGCGATATTGGATAAACCCAGTTTTTCTCGCGATTTGATCATACAGCTTTTGTGCTGTTTCATTGTCCTGATGCGTAAGCCAATACACACGGTCACACTGCCGCTGATCACAATATTCTTTCACTTTCGCGATCAGCGCCTTGCCAATACCCTGCCCGCGATATTCTTCAAGCGTATATAAATCTTGCAAATAGGCATAAGGCTGCAATGTCCAGCAGCTCTCATGTTCAATGACATGCACGATCCCAACCACTTGATGTTCAATTACGGCTGCAAAGCCATACATATGTTCGCACTCAGCAGCATGTAACCTTTGCCATGTTCGCTCGGTCACTGCATCCGCCACCTGACTTTTATAAAATTCTAAATACAGCTCCCAGAGCGGCTGCCATTGGCTTTTTGAAATTTCAGTTAAATTTTTAATTTGTATTTGCACGTTCAATGTCTTTTTTAAATGATCACTGGATTTTTATAACTGAAATAAAGCTTTTTGTGTTGAAAACACTGTATTTTATGCGCTCTTTTTAAACATGATGAGTCTTGAAAGAACGTTTTCTTATCTGTTTTATAAATACAATAGACAAATAAAAAGCCCGAAGATTCGGACTTTTTAACCATTCAGCTTATAGCTTTTCAACCAAGATCCGATCTACCTGCTTTAAACCTGTATGCTTTTCATGGTTCTTACGGCGAATCTTAATCACTTTGTCTTCTTGCAAATCTTGCAACATCAATTCTACTGCAACCATGGCTTCAAGCTCTAAGTCCGTGCCTATCCATTTCTGTTCACCAGCATCCATCAGTACAATTTCATCATTTATCTGATCGTAAAGGCTCATCGTTTCCTCACTTGGGGCAACATTGCACCCGTGGCTGAATACTGCATGAATGAATTAATTTTAAACCAATGCTTTAATTCATTCGTTACAAATCGTTATTTCACAATTAAAAAATATATTTAATCTCTGCAATAAAAAACGCCCCTTCTCTGGGGCGTCTTTTTTACTGTTAATCTTTATAGATTAAGCGGTAATTTCTTTCACTGCAGCAACAACAGCATCAGCTGTGATACCGAAGTGTTTGTACAAGTCTTTTGCTGGAGCAGATTCACCGTAAGTCGTCATACCGATTACACGGCCATCAAGACCTACAAATTTCCACCAGTAGTCCACATGCGCAGCTTCAACAGCAACACGCGCACGGATCGCAGCAGGAAGAACCGCTTCACGGTAAGCAGCGTCTTGTTTTACGAATTCTTCAGCACATGGCATAGAAACAACACGTACGCCGTCAAGCTGTGCGTAAGCATCCATTGCCAATGAAACTTCTGAACCAGTCGCAATAATGATTGCTTTCAATTCGCCTTTTTCTTTTGCAAGTACATAACCGCCTTTCGCAACGTCAGCAATTTGATCTGCTGTACGAGTTTGGAATGGCAAGTTTTGACGAGAGAAGATTAATGCTGTAGGGCCTTCTGAACGAAGCAGCGCAGATTTCCAAGAAATAGACGCTTCTACAGTGTCACATGGACGCCAAGTGTTCAGATTTGGTGTACCACGTAAAGATGCAATTTGCTCTACAGGTTGGTGTGTAGGACCATCTTCACCTAGACCAATTGAGTCATGGGTATACACATGAATCACACGCTGTTTCATCAATGCAGACATACGTACTGCATTACGCGCATATTCCATAAACATCAGGAATGTTGCTACATAAGGAACGAAACCGCCATGAAGTGCAACACCGTTAGCAATCGCAGTCATACCGAATTCACGTACGCCGTAATGAACGTAGTTACCCGCTGGGTTAGATTCAACGCCTTCTGCGCCTTTCCATAAAGTCAGGTTAGAGCCTGCAAGGTCAGCAGAACCACCTAGAATTTCTGGAAGCTGTGGTGCAAATGCTTGAATGGCATTTTGGCTAGCTTTACGAGTAGCGATTGTTTCAGCTTTAGCATTTACTTCAGCAATATAAGCATCCGCTTTTGCTGCGAAGTCAGCAGGAAGGTCACCAGAAAGACGACGTTTTAGTTCAGCTGCTTCTGCTGGATATTTAGCAGCATAAGCAGCAAATGTGTCGTTCCAAGCAGATTCAGAAGCAGTACCTTTGGCTTTTGCATCCCAAGCTGCATAAACATCAGCAGGAATTTCAAATGGACCTTCTGTCCAGCCCAAAGCTTCACGAGTTAAAGCGATTTCATCATTACCAAGCGGCGCACCGTGGCAATCTTCTTTACCTTGTTTGTTTGGTGAACCTAAACCAATAATAGTTTTACAGATAATTAAGGTTGGTTTCGCAGTTTCAGCTTTTGCTTCAACAGTTGCCACACGGATTGCATCTGCATCATGACCATCAACTTTAAGCACTTGCCAACCGTATGCCAAGAAACGCTGTTCTGTGTCGTCAGAGAACCAACCTTCCACTTCACCGTCAATCGAGATGCCGTTGTCATCGTAGTAAACAACTAATTTACCTAGACCCAAAGTACCTGCCAATGAACAAGCTTCGTGAGAAACACCTTCCATTAAACAACCGTCACCCAAGAAGCAGTATGTGTTGTGATCTACAACTGTGATGTCTTCTTTGTTGAATTGAGCCGCTAAAGTTTTTTCAGCAAGTGCAAAACCTACAGCGTTTGCAATACCTTGACCCAATGGACCAGTCGTTGTTTCAATACCCGGTGCATAGCCCAATTCTGGGTGACCTGGCGTTTTAGAATGCAATTGACGGAAAGATTTCAAATCTTCAATAGACAGGTCATAACCTGTTAAGTGCAATAGCGCATATTGCAACATAGAGCCATGGCCGTTTGACAATACGAAACGGTCACGGTTTGCCCATTGTGGGTTTGCAGGGTTGTGGTTGAGGAATTCACGCCATACCACATCAGCAATATCTGCCATCCCCATTGGAGCACCTGGATGTCCTGAATTTGCTTTTTGCACAGCATCCATTGCCAATACACGAATTGCGTTTGCAATACGACGTTCGTTAAGCGGGGTTGTCATAGGTCAGAGTCCAAACAAATGGTTTAAAAGAGTAAGATGAATAAGAATTCAAAGATGCGCATATTGTCTTAAAAAAAGCGGAATGGGTAAAGCCTCAGGGGCAAATTTTCGCTAATTATTCCTGCACCACCTGTATTTTGGGCGCTTATTGCACAATTTCAAGCCTATGCATGTCGTTTATTTTGTATACAGTGACGCTTTTATATGGCGAATCAATGACAGCGCAATGCATATTTAGAGTTTAGTGGCGAAAGCAAACGCTTCGTAATTGATAAAAGTCCAATACATCGAATGGAAATTGTGAATATAAATAGCAGCCAAAGCCGATCCAAATAAATGACCATTAGAAATATGAAATATAATCAATAAAGAAACTTATGAATGTTTATTAAACTCTAAGAGCATACTCATCCCTGTGAAATCAGCACTGATCCAATATACTCACGGTTTCACATTCAATACTTTAGATCCCACGACATGTAGCAGGTAAATTTCGCTGCGAAATATCATCCGATTGACAATTCCAAGCACCATTTAAACCATCTGGAATACTAAAATAGATCTGCTTTGAGCGAAGAGCAAAATTGACATCTGTTGATTTAAACGTAAAAACCACTGAACACGTTCCTGCCACATCAGTAATTTCACTACTCGCAATATATTTGGTACTGATACTTTTATTCAGCGCTGTATTCAAATCTATGCAGCTTTGTTCTGCTGAATAATTTTCAATCAGTTTCAATTTATAGGATGAAATCATTGTTAAAACTTCAGCCACTTGCGCTCGATCGACATAGCCATTGTAAGATACAGTAGCAATTGCAGCCAAAATGCCGATGATTGCCACTACCGTCATGATTTCAATGAGTGTAAAACCAGACTGTTTCATTACGTTTCCCCCATTCAACGTAATGACAAATAGGCAATTTGCGTACCAAGTCTCAAAAGCGCGTACTTATTGTGTTTTATTTTTCAAATTAAACGAATAATTGTCGTTTACAGTCATATTCTGGCAGTTCATGACATTCATTATTGATAAATCTCAGGATATTGATTTGATTTTTTCTTATAATTGATTCACTTAAAATGCCACTTTAGGCATTTTAACGCCTAATCACATTGTTGCTTGTGCCAAAACAAAATATCTCTGTTTTATCTCATCATAAAAAATTAAATTGAGAAATCCATTGCTCATATCAATTTTTTAGATGCCTATATCAATTAAAAAGTCATTGAAATGAATTAATTTCATCCAATTTGGTCATGTTAAGCTAGTCCTAAACGCTTTCTCGATGTAACATATTGCGTCTTTAAATTTAACTGTGATAGGACTTATGCGCGAGTACGCTGTATTTACCTCGGAATCTGTAAGCGAAGGCCATCCGGATAAAATGGCTGACCAAATCAGTGATGCTATTTTGGATGCAATCTTAAAAGAAGACCCATATGCACGGGTTGCTTGTGAAACGCTTGTAAAAACGGGTGCGGTTGTACTTGCCGGTGAAATCACAACAACTGCAAATGTTGACTTTGAAGCGATTGTTCGTAATACCGTAAATGGTATCGGATACCACCATTCAGATCTTGGCTTTGATGGTTCAACTTGTGCCGTGATCAACATGATCGGTAAACAATCACCTGAAATTGCTCAAGGTGTAGACCGTCAAAAACCTGAAGATCAAGGTGCAGGCGACCAAGGTTTAATGTTTGGATATGCAAGCCGTGAAACTGATGTGCTTATGCCAGCACCTATTTCATATGCGCATCGCTTAATGGAAAAACAAGCTGAACTACGTAAACAAGGCAAACTTGCTTGGTTACGTCCTGATGCAAAAAGCCAAGTAACATTTGCTTATGAAAACGGCATGCCAGTTCGCTTAGACGCAGTTGTACTTTCGACTCAGCACGATCCAAAAATTACCCAAGCTCAATTGAAAGAGGCGGTAATTGAAGAAATCGTGAAAAAAGTGATTCCTGCTGAAATGTTCCATGCAGACACTAAATTCCATATCAACCCAACAGGTATGTTCGTCATTGGCGGCCCTGTAGGCGACTGTGGTTTAACAGGCCGTAAAATCATTGTAGATACTTACGGTGGTATGGCTCGTCACGGTGGTGGTGCGTTCTCTGGTAAAGATCCATCAAAAGTGGACCGTTCTGCTGCTTATGCAGGCCGTTATGTTGCTAAAAACATTGTGGCTGCTGGTCTAGCTGACAAATGTGAAATTCAAGTGTCATATGCGATTGGTGTTGCAGAACCAACATCTATCTCGATCAACACATTCAATACTGCAAAAGTATCTGAAGATTTGATTATTGCACTTGTACGTGAACACTTTGACTTACGTCCATACGGTATTACTCGTATGTTGAACTTGATCCAACCGATGTACCAACAAACTGCTGCGTATGGTCACTTTGGTCGTGAAGGTTCTGATACCGCATTCACATGGGAAAAAACTGACAAAGTGGAAGCGCTTAAAGCATCTGCTGGTCTTTAATCTTAGTAGATTAATTTCTCAAAAAAGCCTGCATTGATTGCAGGCTTTTTTATGGCCCGTATGTCCATAACAAAAACATCTAGGATAAAAATAACTAGTGTAAAAAAATATTGACTAAAATTTACGCCTAGCTTATTCATAAATCACCAAAATAATTTAAGAACAACATCATGCACTTTCCATTAGACTTAAAATTTATTACTGCAACTGAAGAACAATTAGGATTTAAGTTTCCACAAAAATATAAAGCCAAAATGCAAATTGAAAATGGTGGCGAATTCGGCATTAGCTTTTCTAGCGCGGATGAATTTAAAGATGGTGATGACATCGAAGCTTGGTGGCTTTTTCCCTTCCAAGACACCAGCGATGTGAAAAGAATAAAACGTACAACGAATCATCTAGCCGCAGAACATCAAACTATAAGTGAAATTGAAGACTTCCCTGAAAACAGCATTGCTATTGCGCATAACGGCGATGGCGATTATTTATTGATGCGCACGGTAGACGATACGCAATTAGGGGAAGAAATATATTTATGGCGCCATGAAGACAGTGAATTTATCTATCTACTTGTGACTTCAATTGAAGGATTATTTAGTCAAAACCCTTAACGCCATAAGCAGATATAAACCCTTTCAAACTACAAAATAAGCTGGATAAAATTACACTAAATCAACAATTTTTGATCGATTTTTGAATATTTTTTCAGCTAATATAAATTCAGCCCATGCTACGGGCATAACAAAAAAAGGAAAGATCAAAATGAATAAATTACTTGTTGCTTTAGGTTTGGCTGCGACTGTTGCACTTGTTGGCTGTAATAAAGACAAAGCGCCGGAAACAGGTGCAACAACTGGTGAACACCTAGAAAACGCTGCTGACCAAGCAGGCCATGACATCGCTGATGCAACTTCAGAAGCAGCAACTGCAACAGCTACTGCTGTAGATAATGCTGCAACTGCAACTGCGACAGCAGCTGACAATGCTGCAGAAAATGCTGAAGCTGCTGCACACAATGCAAAAGAAGCAGCTAAAGACGCGACTGCTGCAACAGCAGGTGCTGTTGAGCAAGGTGCAGCAAACGTGAAAGAAAAAGCGCAACAATAAGCATTCTTTAAAAAAAGCACCTTCGGGTGCTTTTTTTTATATTTGTCTTTTGTTCAAAGTGTTGGTTCAATCCATTTTTAACTTGAAATTTAACTGATGTCAGGTCAATCTTATGAGGTCATATAAATAACAAACTTAGAGAAAATAATGTCTTACTCACATCATGCCGAAAAACATTTTATGGAACGTACAGGTTGGCTACGTGCATCTGTACTCGGTGCAAATGATGGCATTATCTCCGTTACTAGTTTAATTATGGGCATGGCTGCAAGTGGTGCTTCTAGCCATACCTTACTCATTACCTGCATTGCAGGACTCATCTCTGGTGCAACCTCTATGGCGGCGGGAGAATATATCTCTGTGAAATCTCAAGAAGACGTCGAAAAAGCAGATCTTCACATGGAGCATAAAGAACTACAAAAGAACCCTGAGCTAGAACTTAAAGAACTTACCCAAATTTATATTCAACGTGGTTTAGAGCCTACACTGGCCCATGAAGTCGCAGTCCAATTGACGGCCCATGATGCACTAGAGGCCCATGCACGAGATGAAATTGGAATCCATGACAATACCGCAGCAAAACCCGTTCAAGCAGCACTCTCATCGGCTTTAGCATTTTCAATTGGTGCACTATTTCCGATGGTTGCGATCTTGATCAGTGCTGACATGCATATTGAAAAAACCGTTATGGCCGTTGGCGTGATTTCCCTAGCACTCCTCGGTGCCTTAGCTAGTTATGCAGCAGGCACTTCTATGTTGAAAGGCAGTATACGTGTTGCTCTGTGGGGCATTGCAGCCATGCTTTTTTCTAGCTGGATTGGTTCTTTATTTAATGTAAATCCAGTTTAACGCTCGCTTTATCAGTTTTTTATATATATTAAATCAATTATACACAGCAATGATTGTGTGATTTTTCAACAATATTCATTTTTACAATATATAAAAACCGTAAAATAGAGATACATTTTTTAAGCTTTTTTCTCCATGTCTGTTATTGCTGCGCCAGCCAATCGATCAAATGTATCGATTTGGGTGGCTTTTGTTTTATTAATTTTAGGTACCCTTGGTGCTTATCTCGTTGTAGGCGTTAACCAAGCATTGCTATTTTTAATTGGTGGTGCTTTGGGTATGACGCTTTATCATGCGTCTTTTGGTTTTACCTCGAGTTGGCGTGTATTCATTAAAGAACGTCGTGGTCGTGGCTTGCGTGCACAAATGATCATGTTGGCTTTGGCTGTACTGCTCTTCTTCCCAGCTTTAGGTGCGGGTGAACTATTTGGCAACCCAGTCAAAGGTAACGTTAATCCTGTTTCAATGTCCGTGATGATCGGTGCCTTTATTTTTGGTATTGGTATGCAACTTGGCGGCGGCTGTGCATCAGGCACTCTGTACACTGTGGGCGCAGGTAGCGCACGTATGATTGTAACGCTGATCTTCTTCTGTACAGGTTCACTGATTGCAACTTCACATATTCAATGGTGGTTTGACCTTCCCCACTTTGAGCCGATTTCTTTAGTCAAAAGCTTTGGTGTAGTCCCTGCACTGGCATTAAACTTTGTGCTCTTTATATTGATTGCCGCAGCAACAGTTTACTTTGAAAAGAAACGCCATGGTCAGCTTGAGGTTGAGCCGCAAGCAATGCAACACGGCTGGAAACGTTTTCTACGTGGACCATGGCCATTGGTTTGGGGCGGAATTATCCTAACTTTACTGAACTTTGCCACACTCGCACTTGCAGGCCGTCCTTGGGGCGTGACCTCTGCCTTAGCCGTTTGGGCCGCAAAATCAGCAAGTGTTATGGGGATTGATGTTGCATCTTGGGCATATTGGCAGCAACCTGCAAATGCCAAAGCACTGACCGAATCATTATGGTTTGATATCACGTCTATGATGAATTTCGGCATCATGCTCGGTGCCTTACTCGCAGCGAGCCTAGCTGGTAAATTTGCACCAAACTTTAATATTCCAAAACGTTCACTGCTAGCGGCTATTATCGGTGGTTTGATGTTGGGTTATGGCGCACGTTTAGCATACGGCTGTAACATTGGTGCGTATTTCAGCGGTATTGCTTCAGGCAGTTTACACGGTTGGTTATGGTTAGTATTTGCCTTCATTGGGAACGGTATTGGCGTCAAACTACGTCCAATCTTCTTCCCCGGCGAACGTCCACAAACTGAAAAACTAACAGGCTGCTAATTTCTGTGAAATAAAAAGCCCCTCAAATGAGGGGCTTTTTTTAATCTTTCAGTGCGCCTTTTAGATTACAACCATATTGCATGGTTTCTTGTGCCTGTTTGTATGTGGTATAGCGGTTGATAATAAAATCATAAAATTGGTCTGCATTCGCAAATACCTGACTCAAATCTTCGTTTGCGGCATTTGGCAGTTTAACGTCTTTCACCAAGGCCAAGTTCACATGTCCGAGATGATACATTTCAGAAAAATAATGATTCATTACTTCGCAATAGGCAATTTTGGAGCTTTTTAAAGCGGTATTAGCAACAAAATGCTGATTTAAAGTTTTTAAGTTCTGAACATCTAAAGCGGATTGATCTGAAAAAGCCATACTTTCTACTTTTTTTAGTTGGCTAAAATCAGCTGCTAGAGTCTGATTTAATTGTTCAAAGCGTTGTTGTAATCCCGCTGTATCGGCAACTTGATAACTTTGTGGATTGAATGTTTTCTTTTCTTGCTTATTTGCAGAACACGCCGTTAATGCCATTGTCGTCAGAACGGTCGTAACAAGAAATAATTTCATCAAGGTCTCACTTAAACAATCAAAAGCGCAATCATTATGCCCGAAATAGCCAGATGATTCGCACTTAAATTACTTTCTCATTCATATAACGCCAATAACGACGTGGCACATACTGCACATGTAATTTCATATTACGTCGGGCTTCAATATTGACACTTCTAAAATAATCTTTCCAAAGCTGATCATACAAAACCTCATCATCATCCAGTTCGATATTAAAGGATTGACTATGGCCTGATTGTATTTGCCTATCTATGGTTGTGGCATCCATATCCACTTGATGCACCAGTTTTAAATCATAATAAATGCCATAATTGCGTTTTTCATCGTAAATCAGCCAACGTTGATCTTGATAGCGTGATTTAAAATGTCGTTCGATCAAAGGCAATACATTAAAGTCAGGTGAGACTAAACTGATAAACAAGCCATCCTGACATTTTTTAAAGCGCACAAAAGCTTCCATTCGGTGCTTTTCACGCCCCACTTGCTTCGCCCATTGGCTCATCCCTAATACATCAGCATAGCCATAGTTTTTAGACACATCACGCTGTTGCTGGAACACATAAATCACAAAATTAAAACAATGCTGAAAAGCCTGCTGCTGCTCGGATAAAAACGCATAATAAAACTGCTTCAAAGCACTTTCAGATGCTTTAAGCTTTAATCCTTGCCATACCCGCTGTGCTTGTTCATCGTGACTAGCCACATCAATGACTTCGGCGAAAAGACCTGCCTGCACTTGCCCATCTGTACAAATCTGAATGTCAAATTGCTTAAATTGAAAGGCCCGAAAAACACAACTTAACAATCCTGTCATCGTGCCATCAAAGACATAAATACTCACGATTGTATCCTAAAAACCTAAGTTCAATTGTGGAGAAATTTGCTGCGTATATTTCGACTGGCCACTTTGCAAAATCTGCTGTCTTATTTGATGAGGCTGTTGTTCACGAATAAATTTAGGTGAATCTTCACAGCGTATAAAGTGCTGCGCCCTATTGTAGGAAATACCCATACGTTTTAATTGGTCGATATGAATTTTACCAAAACGTCGTGCTTGAACAATTTTTTTAGCAGAACGCACACCGATGCCCGGCACACGTAAGATCATTTGATATTCAGCACGATTGATATCCACGGGAAATTGCTCGGGATGACGCAGTGCCCACGCTAATTTAGGGTCAATGTCCAATTCTAAATTTGGATGTTCTTCATCGACCAACTCTGTCGCTTCAAATCCATAAAAACGCATTAACCAGTCACTTTGATACAGCCGATTTTCTCGTAATAAAGGTGGCGCAGACCCCACAGCTGGCAGCGCACGCTCCTCTTCATTAATTGGAATATAACCCGAATAATACACACGCTTGAGCTTAAACTCTTTGTAATGACGGTCTGCCATCAGTATTACATCACGGTCAGACTCTTGATGTGCGCCCACCACCATTTGCGTCGTTTGTCCTGCGGGTACAAATTTAGGAACTGTGCGTATTATTTTTCGTTCATCTTTAAATTGAATCAAACGATCTCGCACGATACCTAAATCTTTTTGGACTTCAACATGACTTTTTTCAGGTGCAAATTTTTTTAAACCATCTTCTGTCGGCATTTCTAAATTAATGCTCATACGGTCGACATATAAACCTGCTTCGGTAATGATTTCCTGAGATGCCCCCGGAATGGTCTTCAGATGAATATAACCATTAAAATTTTCTTCTAAACGCAGTTTTTTTACCACCTGCAACATACGTTCCATGGTGTAATCCGCAGATTTAAAAATCCCCGAACTTAAAAATAGCCCCTCAATATAGTTCCGACGATAAAAATTCATAGTCAAATCGACCACTTCCTGTACCGTAAATGCTGCGCGCTTTACGTCGTTACTTCGACGGGACACACAATATGCGCAGTCAAAAATACAGACATTAGAAAATAGAATTTTTAATAACGAAACGCAGCGGCCATCTTCTGTATAGCTATGGCAAATACCGTTTCCAGTATTACCCAGACCTTTGTCTTTATTTTGACGCTTGCTACCACTCGAAGAACATGAGACATCATATTTGGCAGCATCGGCTAAAATTTGCAGTTTTTCACGGATACGTTCAGACATGGGAGAATTATAAAATTTAAAGTGAACACAGCATTATTTTAAAAGGTTCCACCTCAAAAGTCGGGTCATACATCATTACTACGACACGAGGTGTCGCTTAATTTCAAGTACAACTTTCGTGTAAGCATAAGACCATTTTGATAAGAAATAACGAATATTATTTGCTTAATTTCACTCGCTTGGGCAAAGTATTTAGAGTGATTGGAGTATGCACATGACTTTATTAGAAAAACTTGGCATCAAACACCCTATATTTCTTGCCCCAATGGCAGGTGTTTCTACACCTGAACTTGCTGCAGAAGTGTCAAATCAAGGTGGACTTGGTTCACTGGGTTTAGGTGCAAGCAGTGTTGAGAATGCACGTCAACAAATATTACAAACTCAAGAACTCACTGAACAACCTTTTCAGGTCAATTTTTTTTGTCATGACACAGTAGAACTCGATGAACAAGTTGCTGCCAAATGGATCATGCAATTTAAATCACGCTTTGCTCAATATAATGCAGAAGCTCCAGAAGCACTGAACTGTATTTATCCAAGCTTTAAAGACAATGACCATTTTCTAAACCTCGTACTGGAAACGCGCCCTCAAGCGGTAAGCTTCCATTTTGGTATTCCACATCCACATCAAATCCAAGCCTTGAAACAAGCGGGTATTTTGACTCTAGTTTCTGCAACCAACTTAGCAGAAGCTAAACTGATCGAAGCTGCAGGCATTGATATCGTGATTGCTCAAGGTATTGAAGCTGGTGGTCACCGTGGCATTTTCAATGAAAACTTTGATAGCAGCGTTAAGACACGTGACTTGGTTCAGCTCTTGAAACGCCATATTCAATGTCCAGTCGTTGCGGCTGGTGGTATTATGAATGGACATCAGGCCTATCAAATTATGGAGTTGGGTGCAGATGCTGTTCAATTGGGCACTGCTTTTGTGCAATGCAAAACATCAAATGCAAATGAAGCTTATCGCAAAGCATTATTTGATGCACCCATCACGCAGATTACATCAAGTATTTCAGGCCGCCCTGCTCGTGGCATTATCAATAACTGGCACACAGATATTGACACACCGACTCGCCCGACCGTCCCGGCTTACCCATATAGCTATGATTTAGGCAAACAATTACATGCAGCAGCAAGTAAACATGGCGTACATGAATATGGTGCATTTTGGGCAGGAACCAATGTCTCTCAAATACGTGAATTGGAAGCACCCGACTTGATCAATCAATTGGTTTTAGAAATGCGCTTTAACTAATACTTAGCTCAACGCGTCATTCAATCATGAATGCCTACACTAAAGCCCTCAACATTGAGGGCTTTTTATTATCTACATATTTCAAATCAATCTAACTAGCTTAAATCGACTTACTTTGCATCGAATTGCACAGATCTATTTCGTTTGGCTTTAAGTTATTTGGTTTCAAGCAAATTGACCTGATCAACCTGAACATCACTCATGATCTGACCATGATCAAGTAAGTGATTGAAATAGTCCTCGACGACTTTATATTGATCTGCTGTAGATTCAACTTTATACATATTTTGGCGGAACTCATTACTAGAGCGTAAACCCTTGGTGTACCAAGCAATATGTTTGCGTGAAATTCGACAACCTGAATATTCACCATAAAAACCATATAATTCAGACAAATGTCCAAGCAATACGTCACGAACCTCCATAATACTTGGCGCCGCCATATGCTCACCTGTCGTCAGGTAATGTCCAATTTCACGGAATATCCATGGGCGACCTTGAGCTGCACGACCAATCATGACTGCATCAGCACCAGTATAATCCAGTACATATTTGGCTTTTTCAGGTGTATCAATATCACCATTGGCAATCACAGGAATATTGATCAACGATTTCACATCTTTAATTAAGCTATAACGCGCCGTATTCAGATACATATCTTCACGTGTACGACCATGAAGTGCCAATGCAGCAATGCCAGCTTCTTCGGCACGTTTCGCAACGCGCATAATGTTTTCATGACCATTGAGATAGCCCAAGCGGGTTTTTAAAGTCACGGGTACATCAACTGCATCAACCACAGCATCTAAAATGCGGGCCACCAAATCTTCATCTTTGAGCAGCGCAGAACCTGCCAACTTATTACAAACTTTCTTCGCCGGACATCCCATATTAATGTCGACAATTTGCGCACCATTTGCCACTTGAAAGCGAGCGGCTTCAGCCAGTTCAGCTGGATCTGACCCTGCAATTTGAGCTGAGATAGGTGCTATCTCACCATCAAAATTGGCACGATAAAGACTCTTTTTACTCATGCGTAAGGTCTTATCTGCCGTCATCATTTCACTGACAGCATGACCTGCGCCAAAGTATTTGCAAAGTGTACGAAATGGGCGATCTGTAACCCCTGCCATAGGTGCCACCCACAGTTTTCTCTCGATGGGACGATCGAATAATTCTTGAATGACATTGTTTTTACTCAAAATCTTTTAACCTCGTTTAACTTCGTTTAGTCGCTTCGTATTGACTTTTAATGCTCTTTAGTTGCAACCTATTTGCACCACGAAATTTCAATGTTGCAAATTTATAGGTACAGTCACTAAGCGACAAACAAAAGACAGTACAACTCGGTATAGAGCTCAAGTCCGCGTACAACTTCAAGGCTACCCAGAATTCAAGCAATCCAAAACATTTAGCTAAAAGTCTTTGGCTGATGAGTGGATTAAACGCGCAGAGGCAGAAATTGAATTGCACCCTGAAAAAATGTTGAACCCTGAGGTGCAACTTAAGCAAAAACACTCAGAGAATTCATATTTCAGTATTTGGATGAGGCGGACAGTTTTGCTAGGACAAAAACAGGAGCACTACAGCATATCGCTAGTTTAGATATTTCTGAAAAGAATATCTATTATTTAACGCGACAAGACTTTTCTGATTACGCCGCTTCTTATAAAAGTATTAATCTTTCTGAACCCCAGCATTCTCTGCATTAAATTCTAATGATATTTTCTCATATAGTTTACTTTCAGCTGCTTCTAAGCGAGCTTTTGCGTCAGCTAATGCTTTCGGGTAATAAAGATAGCTTTTCATATCTTTATCACAGCTATCCAGTTTTTTCTCACAATCACTATCATTCCTTTTGGCTTCTCTAGACTCTCTCATTATTCTGTTGTAATAATTTTTGGCTTCGTACCACTTAAATTCAATTACATTATTAGCATTTGATGGTTCATCTTTAGCATAGCAATTCACTGATGCTAGGAAGCAAATTGTTAGTCCGTTAATAATTTTGGTTAGATAATGCACTATTTATACTCATTAAATTGGATGTTATTGTAAATAGTAACGTAATCTAACCCACCTGCCATAGGTGCCACCCACAGTTTTCTCTCGATGGGACGATCGAATAATTCTTGAATGACAGGATGTTGACTCAATGTTTTAACCTCTAGCTATATTTAGCAAATGATACCCGAACCACATTCGAAATCTTCGAATCCACTTTTAACAATGCTAAATTCAAATGTATGTTCGCAAAATCTGTTGAGCGTAAAAACGTTTCATGGCAATGATTATGCAATTGAATGATGACAATGAATATCAACATTGCTCAACGATTGAATTGAGGAATTTGAAGCTTCGGAATTGGACGGCAAATTTGCAATGCGATAGTTTAGTAATTCCAAACAAAAATTTCTACGCTTTTGCTTAAGAGTCGTTGAAACTTATGCATCAGCCATGTAGTTAACACACTATCGATTCAACATCAGACTTTCAGCAGATCTGCCTGTACAGGTGTTACTATAGAGGGATACTACTAAAATCATTGAAAACTTAAACCCGATAAATTCACATCTGTGAGTTGAACTTTATGAATAAATTGAAAATTCTCTCTTTTATATTTTTCGCTACTATTCTGACTGCCTGCCAACAACCGAATGACGAGGTGGCTGCAGCTGAAAGCCAAAACGCTGATTTAACAACGGAACAAGCGACTCAACAATTTGAGCAGTCAGATGCGCAAATCAGTCAATACCTTGATGTTTTAGATGCCCCAAGCACATCTATTAAGGAAAAAACCCAAGTCTTATGTCATGACTACCCTCATGAATATAAAACTAACTACATGCCTGCCATGCTCAAACTCGCAGCCCAAGACTATACTCAAGATAAAATGTTGAACGACTTGAAGATCGCACAGGACTATTACAAAGAAAAACTCAAAATTGAATGCCCTGCTGAATAATCTCCCTTTCATCATGGCGTCATATTTCAGCGATAAATTGTAATTAAGCGAAAAGTGGGTAAGTTTCGCTGTAATAACAACGTAAAATATACTTCCCGATTTATTCGGGTTTTTCTTTTTAAAGCTTTCAAATAATAAACGGCAATTGAATGGCACATTTTATTTTGTGATAGACTTCAAAATACTGATTTATTTTAATAATTTTTTCGTTGAAATTCACAAGTTGGACACAGAACAATCTATTTTAATTACACGTTTCTCATGATTAATACATTAAGTTGTTTTTTCCAAAAATAGACTGAAGATTGAATCATGAAAACTTTAAATAAAGCACTTTTTGCTGTACTTATCTCTACGGCGGCTGCAACT
Source organism: Acinetobacter sp. YH12138 (assembly GCF_015218525.1). NCBI lineage: Bacteria > Pseudomonadati > Pseudomonadota > Gammaproteobacteria > Moraxellales > Moraxellaceae > Acinetobacter > Acinetobacter sp. YH12138. The sequence continues at coordinate 1,953,107 of NZ_CP048670.1, forward strand.
ACATTTGCTGCTGAAGAACAAAAAGTTGAAGCTGCTGCATCTGAAGTTCAAACAACTGAAGTTGCTCAGGACGCGACTGAAGTAGCCTCTGCTTCTGAAGCTGTTGCAAAATAATTGAGTAAACATTTAAAAACCCACAGTTTGTGTGGTTTTTAAATTCACAGGCATTTTAAGTGTTACGCCGTTTTCAATGATTTTGACTTCAATTATTTAAAATATAAACGTTGAATTTGACGTGCCCGCCGGTTTAAACCTAATATTTCTTTTCTTTGCAAAATATCTTCTTCACAAAATCCCAAGCGCTGGATTAACTCAGGAATTGCTAAGTCTACATGTTCGATCAACTCGGCATCTTGTTCAGTTGACCAAATAACTTTTGAAGCTGTTAATTTTTGCTGACGTTTTGACCTTCTCATTTGCATAGTATAAAAGACTTTTGGCTAATTCACAAAAAAGCCCACCCGATGTGAGCTTTTTTGCACAGACTGAGTATTCATCATCTATTGGATTGAAATATAAATTTACTGAACGATGATCTTAAAGATTTTCATCCTTTGTGATCATCACTGAGGTTAAAATTGGAACTGCAAAACAAGGTAGTAAGAGTAAGATCCAATATTCCACCATTGGTTTAGCCACAACAAAGTTTATAACGATTACCCCCAATACCATAACTAACGCAATCAAACCTAAGAAACGACTGAAAAATTTAGCAGGCATAACAATCCCCTTAAAAAATTATGGATTTCAGCTAGTATATACCTTCATTTTTTATAATCTGTTGAAAATGATATTGGAATATTCATCTATTTAGCTCAAAAAGCATTCTTTTTCCAATCATCCCAACCAAACTGCTTGTTTTTAGACGCGTAGATCTCCATAAATAGATTGGCAGTCCCCTATGAGGCATATACATATTTATTCATTACTTATGTATTTTGCATAGTATACTGCTCCTGCTTTGTCGCCCCCATATGGCTGAGTTTATTGGAAAATATGAACAAAACTTTTTCGACCACATTATGCTTTAAATCCCTTTCTGTACTGGCTTTATCCATTGGCTTGGCTGCCTGTGGTAATGGTTCATGGTGGAGCAAAGATGAACCCACTATGGAAGCAGAACAGATTAAAAAAGCCATTCCACCTCGCGTGAATGAACGTCTGTCATGGGCCAATGATATCTACGACATTAGTGATCAGCTCGGTATTCCGACCACGAAAGAAAATGTCTGTACGATTGTTGCTGTGGTCGATCAAGAGTCCAATTTTGTTGCTGATCCGCATGTGCCGGGGCTCGGTGAAAAAGCCGTTAAAGAAGTTCAAGATCGTCTTGAAGAAAAGTTTAAAGATAAATTGGGTGATGGCATCGGTGGTACAGTCGCTGGCTATTTCCAAGATGTGTTAAAAAATCAGCCGAGTCCTGAAGATAACTATTTGAGCCAAATGCGCCGCGTTCAAACTGAACGTGAGCTAGACGAGCTATATCGTGAAATTTTTGACTATATGTCTAAACACTATCACGTGAGTGCGTTAACAGGCGCGGCGAAATTGGTTGGACAAGATATTGGTGAAAAGCTCAACCCCATTACCACTTTGGGTTCGATGCAAGTCCATATAGGCTATGCCAAAGACCACAAACGCCAAGGTGGAAATATTGCCGCACTACGCACAGACATGTATAGCCAATATGGCGGTTTGTATTATGGCATCCACCGTTTAATGATGTATCCGGCTGAGTATGACAAACCGATTTATCGTTTTGCAGATTATAACTCGGGTCGTTATTCGAGTCGTAATGCGGCATTCCAAAGCATGTTGAATGACTTGACCCCTGCTGAGCTCGGCTTAGATGGTGACCTCTTACTTTATAATAAAGATGGTTCTCCACGTTCTGCAAAAAGCCAGTCTGAAACCGCGCTGATTGCCGTTTTTGCAGAAAACAATGTGATCGCGACGCCACGTCAAATTCGTTCAGATCTTAAAAAAGAAAAAGATCAGGACTTTGAAGATACTTTGACGTATAAAGCTGTCAAAAAGTTGTACCAAGAAAAGACTGGTAAAGAACCGTTTTATGCCATGATGCCTGAAGTCGTAATTTCGGGGCCAAAATTAAGCCGTGATTACAATACCAATTGGTTTGCCACACGAGTCGATGGACGTTATCAAACATGCATGCGCCGCATCAAAAACCTAAAACTTTAGCCTTATTTGATTTTGACGGAACCCTGTGTAATAAAGACAGTTTTACAGGGTTCATCTTCTATTCCCTGCCTAAACGGCATATCGTGCGCCAAGGGATTAAAATTCTCCCTTGGATTCAAGGCTATTATCTCAAGCTATATCCTGCACATGCAATGCGTCCTCGCCTATATGCCGCAATGTTTAGCCAAGCCAATCATGAGCACATTTTAAATCAAGCAGCGCAATATGCTGAACATTTGATGGCAGAACTCAATCCTTCACTGTATGAACAATTACAGCAACACCAAAAACGCGGTCATGAAGTCGTATTGGTTTCTGCATCCGTCGATTTATATCTTAAACCTGTGGCTGAAAAGCTCGGGGTCAAACTGATCTGTACTGAAACTGCAACCAATAACCAAAAACTGACTGGTTTATATGAAACCTTAGACTGTAGTGGTGAGCAAAAGAAAAATCGCGTTTTGGAGCAATTTAACCTTCAAGACTATGAGCATGTTTATGCCTATGGAAATAGCGATGAAGACCTCGCTATGTTCGAATTGGCCACCCACCATTTCATGAATGGAAAGGATAAACGCCTACCTGAACTCGACTAAAGTCGAGTGATTTAGTTTGGTTTATTAATCAAAGTTAACAATCACAAACTTAAATTTAAGTCGCTCTAATATATGATTAAATTTTGAAAATTCTGCTTTTATTTTGACTTTATAGTGTGCTATTTTTCTCATTAATTAGAAATAATGCGGTCAAATATTAAAAGCGGGAAAAGAATATGAATCAATTCAATCCACCGAAATATGTCAAAGGCCTCCATATTAAATTTGGCGAAAATCCATTTGTACTCCTTGCTCAATTTGCCTTCTCAGCCACTCGCCAGATGTGGACGAAAGAAGAAATTGAATTGGTCATTCGTATGGCTAAAAAAGGAAATTATATGAATTTGATTAAGATCCTCAAATTACATATCAAAAATTGAAATAAATATTTTCCCCAAAGTTAATATAAAAAAGCCATGCAATTGCATGGCTTTTTTTCCCGTAAATTTAGTGTAGCGTTTATTACTTTTTAAATGGAAACGCATATTTCACAATACGTTTTAGTACACTGCCGTACTGTTTCACTAAACTTGCGTTGTTATAGTTCAAACCATATTTTTCACAGACCGCCTGCACTTTTGGCGCCATTTTACGATAACGACGTGCAGGAACGTCAGGGTATAAATGGTGTTCGATCTGATGGCTTAAATGCCCTGTCAAAATGTGAAATGCTTCTGAACCAGTAAGGTTTGAAGAACCACGGATTTGACGCATGTACCAATGTCCACGGCTTTCATTTTCAAGTACTTTTTTCGGGAAAACTTCAACATCTTTGGTGAAGTGACCACAGAAAATAATACTAAATGTCCAAATATTACGAAGACCATTCGCAACGAGGTTCCCTGTGAGCACAGGTAATGCTGCAGGCCCTGCAATAAGCGGGAAGAACACATAGTCTTTAAATAATTGCTTGCCGATTTTGGCTTGCATTGGCTTCCATTCTTCTTTGGTCTGCTGTTTTGTTTTGCGACCTTTAAAGTATTTACCCAATTCAAGGTTTTGAATGGCAACACCCCATTGGAACAATAAGCAAAATGGAATGCTATAAATCGGTTGTAATAGATAGCCCGGCTTCCAACGCTGTTCTGGGAATAAACGAACGAGACCATAACCAATATCATCATCCATACCTTTAATGTTGGTATAGGTATGATGTTTAAAATTGTGAGTTTGGCGCCAGTTATCTGCAGTACCCACGATATCCCATTCATAAGTCTGACCATTGAATTTAGGATCATTCATCCAGTCATATTGACCATGCATGACATTATGACCTAATTCCATGTTTTCCATGATTTTGGCAAAACCTAAAAGACCTGTGCCTAAAATCCATGCTGGCGGAAACCAACCTGCAAACAATAATGCACGACCTGCCATAGATGAATATCGAATAGTCGAATACACACGACGAATGTATTTCGCATCCTTTTCACCTAAGTCATCTAAAACTTCTTGCTTAATCGCGTCAAGCTCACGCGCAAGTTCATCTAATTGCGATTGGGTTAACTCACGGTTTTTAGGATTTTTAAAATATTCAATTTTTACAGGCATGTTCATATTTTTTCTACCTTATAAATCAATAACGAGATCTGACTGTGCTGAGTTCACACAAATTTTGAGTAAATTACCCGGTTCTGTATTTTGGCTACCATTGACCATATTTTTAGTCGAACCTTCAACTTTGTTGCAGGCACATTTATTACAAATGCCCATACGGCAACCGTGATTTGGTTTGATATTTTGCTGTTCAAGACTGGCTAAAATTGATTGGCCTTTTGGGATACTGACGGTTTTATTGGATTGTGTAAGCGTGACATTCACAAAGCCAATGTCATCCGTTGCAATTGGGCTCATGCTAAATGCTTCACTCATAAAGCATTGTGCATGATCAAATAACGCTTCGGCCTGAGTGACGAAACCCGATGGACCACATGCAAACACAGTACTGTGCTCAATGTCGTCAATTTGAGCAGCGTGAGCGGCATTTAATCGTGGATCTGCAACTTCTTCCTGGGTAAAGAAAATTTGAAATTTAAAGTTTGGATATTGATTTGCCAAAGCTTCGAAGCGTAATTTGAATGCGGCATCATCGTGATACTTAACCCAGTACATTAACTGAATTGGTTGCTCCGCAATTTGCTTAGTTTTGCTCATCGCTTTCAACAAACTTAACATTGGCGTAATACCACTACCCGCAGCCAATAGTAGCAACGGCGCAGAATTTGACACCAAAGTCATATCACCAAAAGGCTGACCAAATTCTAAGATATCACCCACTTGCGCTTGTTCTACGAGCCATGTACTCACAATACCCGTATTCACTTTTTTTACGCTAAGTAATACGTGTTGATCATCCAACTGAGTCAAACTATAAGTACGTTCGTAACGGATACCATTTACGCAAGCAAAAACAGGATGATGCTGACCAGCTTCGCCAATTTTAAATAAACGGTTCACCTGTATAGTTAGGCTGACCATCTCATTTGCTGCATTTTCTTTTTGTACAATTTTGCCGAGAGCCTGATTACCAGACCATAACGGATTAAATTTCTGCAACCAGAAATTCACCGCATTGACGTCTATAACACTGTCTTTGAGTGCGTTTAAAGGCTTTTTTGCTTTTTCGAGTACATGCATAATCAAATACAACTCATGGGAGGTTTTAATTATTATACACATGTATATATATTTGTATATACGCTTGTGCATTTAATCGACATTTTCACAAAAGCTATTAGCAGACGCTATAATATGTTAATGTTTTTAATCTATTAAAAAATATGACTCAGTCTGCACAGACGAATATGGTTAACATGTACCAGGAAGAATTACATTCTGAAGCTGAAACTCCACTTGCAGTTCGCACTGTAGGTCGTAAAGCAACAATTACCAAGGAAGAACTGTTTCAGGCAGCGCTTAATTTAATTGGTCCACAAAAAAGTATTTCATCACTGAGTTTGCGTGAAGTTGCACGTGAAGCTGGCATTGCTCCAAATAGTTTTTATCGTCACTTCAAAGATATTGATGAATTAGCCATTGAGTTGATTGATCGAGCTGGTGGTGTGTTACGTCAAATTTTGCATGAAGCACGCCTTCAGGCATCACGCCAAAGCAGTATTATTCGTAGTTCAGTTGAAGTATTTATTCAGCAGCTAGATGCCGATGAAGGCAACTTAAGCCTTTTACTTCGTGAAGGCTATACTGGTTCGCATTCCTATAAAAATGCAGTTGAGCGTCAACTTAACTATTTCCAACAAGAATTAAGAGAAGATTTAATCGTACTAGAACGTTTAAATCAGAGTAAGTTGGCTCATCCTGACATCGTGGCACGTGGTATTACCCAATTGGTGTTTAACATGGGTGCGAAAGTCATTGATCTACCGACAGAACAACGCAAAGAAGTTGCCGAACAAACCATGATTATGATTCGCATGATCCTGGAAGGTGCTCGCCATTTAGACGAAGCCCAGATTCGATAAAAATTAACGGTCAAAAAAAAGGAGACGTTCAGGTCTCCTTTTTTTGAGCAAAATTTATTTTTCTAATGCTGTAAGTACTGCATGACGTGTAGCACTGTCTGTTTCGGCTGCTCAAGTGGAAACATGTGCCCACCTTCAACTACACTATAATCTATACCATAGGTTTTCTTCATTCCGTCAGGCAAACCTTGTTTATAAAAATGGCTGTTATCTGCGGTGATAAGGTGTACAGGCATTTGAGGGGCTTTACGTGGAGTACGCCACCACCATGCAGGCACTGTACGGAAGATTTGCGCTTCCACGGCTTTTGGAATGCTGAGGGTCACGCCACCGCGTTTTTCATCAGCTTGAATGCCTTGTGCAAAATAATCCTCAAAACATTGCGGATCAAAACTTTTAAATAAACGATTATTCCGTAGTGCCGTATAGGCTTCATCCAAATTTGGCCAATGGTCATTACGCTTCAATGTAATTGCCGCTGGGGTAATTTTATCGACAGCTTTGAGCTTTAATTTTTGCATACCTTCAAAAATGGCAGACTTAGGACCGATTACGAAAGGTGGATCCATAATGATCAGTTGTGAAAACAAATCTGGACGTTTATAAGCCGCCATCAGGGTGACTAAAGAGCCAAAAGAATGCCCAAGCCCAATCACTTGTTGCTTTGGAAATTGGTGCTCAATATCTGCAATGACTTGTTCGACCAAATATCGCCAATCTTTGGTGATCGGATAGCGCTCATCCATACCAATCAGCGGAATCGCCTTCACATCAAATTGCGGTGAAAAGTAAGATAAAAACTTTCGATAACTCGCGGCAGGAATACCATTGGCATGGGTAAAATGGATCGCGCTTTTCATCTAAAACTCATCCTATCAACTGATGATGACCCATCATAAAGAGATCAACTCGATTAGAATAGGACTCAATGAGTTTATTTAGATGAACTAAAAGTCAGTATGCAGATTATTTTTGTGATCCGACCATTGATTGATTCGGTAAGAAGGTTGCGCCACAAGTGGTTTTATCTCCAGCAACCACAACACCACGCCCCTTGACCGTTGTACTTTGATCCGCCGCGATCGCAGCCACAGTCGAATTACATTTCGGGCAATAATGTTTCATGCCATTTAAATGCACAGCAATACCATTAATCACAAATGAAGGTTCACATTCTGAAACCACACCACCGTGTGACGTTTTACTACCTAAGGTAATTAAGGATTTCATATTTTTATTTTCTTCTAACGAACTGCTGAAATTTGAAGCATTTTAACGGAACTACCCTCAACTCGCTAGCATTGACGTATAAATTCAACCAAGCCAAAACTTTACTTAACTAAAGCATCAAAACACGACATTTTGACAGTTCGTGATCAATCATTTGAATATGATGCTATCTCTGTATGTCCGAATACATTTAATCATTTCACCTTCATAATTCAATTGACATCAATCACGACAGCTTATGTCGCGATGCCGATTCTTTTACTAATCAAAGCATGTATATTGGGTCTAGCAATGAGCATGAAGCGTAGCGCCCTATATTAACAATTTCAGTATTTAACTGAGCTTCGAATCAAAAAACGTTGCATTTCTACGACATGATTAACTTTAGAACATTCTTAGACTAAACACATTATTCAAAACTATTTTTATAAATATTTAGACTCAATACGTAGCACAACTTCATATATATAGCGCAGATAAATAAAGCATAACCATTCTATTTTCAGGAGGTTTTATGATTTTAATAAATGACTTTGATTTAACCCAACCGCAAAAAGTCATCGTGTTAGACCATACACTAGATGACTCAACCCTTTTAACTGAAGTACTCGCCTTGTGTAAGACCGCAGACCCAGAGCTCATCGTGGCGGAAAGCAAAGAGGCTGATTTAGTCTTACGTTTATTACCTGAAATACATGCTTATTGTGGTGCCATTGCCTTAAAACAGCCGCTATGCATTGACATCAACTTTGATTTACTTACTGCTCATTATGCAACACGCAGCCAAGCAGACCGATGTACGATCCAAATTCAGTTAGCAAAAAATCATCCGGACTATACAAAGCTCGAAGCCATATTTTATATGTTGGATGAACATGAAGACTTTGATCAAGCTGTAGAATTGCTGAAGAATAGTTACTTTTTTTATGCTGATGTCGACAATTTAGATTAAAAATAAACAATACAAAACTTAGATTTAGCGTAAATCTGTCGTGATTAATTTTACAGTTATAATTTTAGCCATAAAAAAGCACCCTAAGGTGCTTTTTTAAGATTCTTAACTTATGGCTTAACCACTACCATAATTTGAATTGCTTCTGGTGTAACCGCCAGACCATCAAGCAGTGTTAAACCTTCTTTTTGCAGTTTTTGTAAACGTGCAATTTCGTCTTCACGAATACTTGGGTTGAACTGCTTCAAATAAGTCAAACGGTCAATTTCATACTGCCATTTGCTACCATAGATTTCTTTGGCTTGTTGTTTAAAGCCCGGTAATGCGCCACGTGCAATTTCCAGCGCTTGCGTATAACGCTGTTCAATAACATCTCGACGCGCCTTAACTACTTGGCGGCAACTGTTACCATCAAGATGATGTAAATAAGGACGTAAAATTTCAGGTGCAATTTTTTGCGATAAATCCTGACCTTTTTCGCTCAGTAATACACGAACCAACTGTTGTGGCAAACTTGACGGCAAATTCAATGCTTTCGGAGCAACGACATCGACTTTAAACCACACTTCCATTAACACAGAACCTTGCGGTAAAGCGGCCGATTTCAATACAGCAACGTTGGTACTACCAAAGCCTTGCGTATTAATCATTTCCATCACACTTTCAGTGAATGGATGCTCAAGAGTTAAATACTGAGCATCTTCACGAATCTGTGCTTGGTCACGATAGAACGTCGCCGTCATGCCTTCCTCGTCCAAGGTCAAACCTTGAACTTGCATTTGATCTGTTGGCTTGATGATCACGGTACCATTACTTTGCTCATCAAAATCAATGTTTGTAGACGCCATGAAGCGCTTCATAAACATTGGCAAGGTTGTATTGTCGTCGTAGTCTTCAAGTGCAGTCACAATTTCTTGTGCCACGATTGGACGGCAAGAGTTGTACTCAAGTAAACGGTCACGACCTTCTTGAAGTTCAGCTTCAAGCGCTTCACGTTGCACACTTACGGCTTCGAGCAGATCTTCAAACTCTTGGCCTTTATCTGCCAACAAACAATCTTTCAGATTGACGATGAAGTTTTCTTGGAGAGTTTGCGCTGTCGGGGAGATATTACAGAAAATATTTAATGCTTCGTTATACCAACGGAACATACGCTCTTGAGCAGTACCAACCAGATAAGGCACATGAATTTGAATACGATTTTCTTGACCAATACGGTCTAAACGACCAATACGTTGCTCAAGTACGTCTGGGTTAGCAGGTAAGTCAAATAACACAAGGTCGGATGCAAACTGGAAGTTACGACCTTCAGAACCAATTTCTGAACATAGTAAAATTTGTGCACCGTATGACTCTTCTGCAAAGTAAGCCGCTGCTTGGTCACGTTCTAATAAGCTCATGCCTTCATGGAACATTGCTGTGCGAATACCCGCATGCAAACGAAGTACATTTTCTAAGGACTCAACCACTGGACCACTACGTGCAATCAATAACACTTTTTTGTGTTTCAAGTCCGTACGCAGACGTTCCATCAACCACATCACACGTGGGTCGGTTTCCATCCACGAGCCATCAAGCTGCGCTTCTTCAGGCCACATTTGTTCACGTAGCTTGCCATCTTTAGACCAGTTTTCTGGTGCAGGTAATGGCGCAGGCTGACAGTCACGCCCGGGGAAGCCTTGAATCGCTTCACGTGTATTACGGAATAAAATACGGCCTGTACCATGACGGTCTAATAATTCGTGAATGGCACGGAAGCGTTGTTCTGGCTCGTCAGTAATTCGATGACCTAATAGGCTTTCAATCGCTGCCAAATGCCCTTCTTCGAGTGGCAGATCAGACATCAGCACTTCAGCAATTTTAGCTGTTTGGTGATACTGCTCTTCTTCATCCAAGAAACGATCAAGCGAACTAAAACGTTGTGGATCGAGCAGACGCAAACGTGCAAAGTGACTTTCCACACCTAATTGTTCAGGCGTTGCGGTTAGTAACAAGACACCCGGCGTTTTTTCAGCAAGTTCTTCAACAAGGTCATATCGGTCATTGCCGCCTTCTTCTTCTGACCACATTAAATGATGAGCTTCATCGACTACGAGCAAATCAAACCCAGCTTTAAGGGCTTGTTCACGCAAGTCATCATGGTCGATCATCAAATCGACACTCGCAATGATGCATTGTTCTGTTAAGAATGGGTTGAGGTCTGGATCGTGTTCTTTAATTGATGCTGTACGTGTCAGATCAAATAATGAGAACTCAAGATTGAAACGACGACGCATTTCAATCATCCATTGATATTGCAATGAATCAGGTACTAAGACCAAGATACGTTCTGAACGACCCGTTTTGAGTTGCTGATGAATAATCAGACCCGCTTCGATGGTTTTACCTAGACCCACTTCATCAGCAAGTAATACACGTGGAGCAAAACGCTTACCCACTTCATGCGCAATATACAGTTGGTGTGGAATAAGACCCACACGTGAACCCACCAAGCCACGTAAAGGGCTAGACTTCATATTGGCTTGTAGCAATAAGGCTTCGATACGGAGGTCATACCATTCTTTATAGTCCACTTGGCTTGCAAGTAAACGATCTAATGGTTTTGCTAACTGAATACTTGCACCAATACGTGTTTCATTCAGTGCTTTACGCTCTTCTGTGCCATCGGGAAGTTTACGTACCGCGTTATAACGAACCACGCCACCACGGTCTTCAAGAGATTCGACAATCCAAATTTGACCTTCTTGGTCTTGGACTTCGTCATTTACATTGAAAACAATACGAGATAAAGGTGCATTGTGACGGGCATAGACACGAGTTTCATCACTTTTTGGGAATAAAATGCTGACCGATCGCTCATCAACATCAATAAGAACACCTAAACCCAGTTCCGTTTCTGTATCTGATAACCAACGTTGACCAATAGCAAACTGCTGCAATTTTTCCACCTTTTTCTCAAGTTCGGTCTGAAAATATTATGCTCAAACTGTGAACGTTATTTGAGCAAAAATCTAGACCATAAAGCAATATATTTTGACATAAAGCCCACTAAATAGTGAGCAGAATTCTTAGGGATTTAAATGATTTTCCTAAAATGGTACAGGACAGTGAAATTCCACTGTTTGCTCTGTTTCAGGATGGTTAAAACTCAAACGCTCAGCATGTAAACATAAGCGCGGCATCAGCTGTTGTTGTTCAATTGTTGCATATAAAGTATCACCTACAATAGGATGACCTAAATATTGCATATGAACACGAAGCTGATGTGATCGACCGGTAATAGGAGTTAACACTACACGTGTTACGGCTTGACCCTGAATCTCAAAATGTTCAGTGGCTTTCCAATGCGTAAGTGCAGGCTTATTATGTGCAGGATCGGCAATATGCAGTGGCGGATGTTCTGGGTCATACACGACGGGTACATCAACAGTACCTTCACCTTCGAGCGTACCCGCAACCAATGCCTGATATGTTTTTGAAGTTTGACGTTCTTGGAACTGGCGTGAAATTCGATTTTGTCCTTGACGGGTTAATGCAAAAACCAAAATACCTGAGGTATCACGATCCAAACGATGGATGAGCAAAGTATTCGGCTCAATTTGTAATAATCGATTGATAACACAGTCTTGTAAATCTACTGTTTTTCCCGGAACTGTGAGTAAACCTGCTGGTTTATGGATCACCATAAAGTCAGTGTCACGATGTATCAGGTGTTCGGTTAGAAAATTAATCAAAGTTCAATCCAGTTCTGATCTCGAAAAACAAGGCGGCAATAATAAAAAGCTTAGCCAACAATTACAATGCACAAAGGCATATTTCCCGACGTATTTTCCGATTTAGAACAAAAATAATTCCAATTGGCTTTGTTTAGTCTGTACTGAGCAATTTTTCTAGCAATGCTTCTAGACTTGCATCATCTAAAAAGTCTTCATAACGGATGTTTGCACCATTGGCACGCCACAACCCAATTAAGCTGACCATGGCAACGGAATCGAGTCCATAACTACGTAAATCGATTAAGGGATCTATTTCCAATGCATCCATATCTAGCTGCTCTGCAATAGCCAATAAAATACCTTTGGTTGACAAAACGAATTCCGTTGGTGCTGACAGATTCCAAAGCCGCATCAAATTATAACTACTCATGTGATGAATACCTTGGCCTGATATGGAGCCCACCCACTGAATATGCTGTTCCTGATTATTCATCGCAATCGCATCATCAACGATACAGATTTGCTCTGTTACGCTATATAGATGCGACAAAATCTGTTTCAGCATCGGCGTAATTTGCCCCGCAAAAATCAGCTGCGGATGTGTCGTTGCATATTCACCAAGCTGCGGCATGCCTTGAATTAAATCATCCCCATATAAATCGACAATGGGAATCTCTAAAGCTTTGGCTTTATTGGTCAGCTGGATAATATTTTCCATCAGCTGCGTATCTTGTATGCCCTGCTGCATGCGTAAGTTTTGCAGTCCTACTAATACCAATACCGACTGTGTTGATGACAACTGCCATTTCGCTTGAGATGGTGCAAATTGGATTTTTTTGGGCATGGAATACAGCATACGGGCTCGGCACAAAACTGATGTTAGAACAACTGTTATGCTAACGCAGAATCATATCTGAAGGTGACTTTCGGCTACTGATGATTTACTTTTTGGTCAACTTTAAACTTATATATTTTTTTAATTCTATTAAGTTTATTAGATAAACCTAAGTTTTGGTTTTATTCAAATTGGGATAAAAAATAATCTTGTAAATATTCAAGTGACTTACCCTCATACAGCAAAGAAAAATCACCATCGTGCTCTTCTAAACTTGAGCTGCCATCAATAACACCCAATACATTACTAATTGAATCAATCATTACTTGTCGTAAGATTGAAAAAAAAATTCTCTTATGTTCGTCTGGCAAATTATTAAAAAAACTTATTGCATCAATAAAATAAGGATCTTTTATTTCTGATGGCAAGGTATCTGAAAACAATCCTTTATAGATTTCAAGGTTTTCGTTGATTATTCCTATTTTGAGTAAATATACTAATTCCTTTGAGTCCATAGCTGTCCATTTATTTTAATTTGTATAACGTCCATTCTTTTTAAAAGAACATAAAAAATTTTCAAATATCATTTTTTTATTTTACGATAATTTCTTTAATATTCTTTTCATTCACAAACAATATTCGAGATACATCAATACTCATCATTGTAAAATATATGTATAGCTGCTCCTCCCTAGTATACATCGCATTAAGAATTATATTTTTTTAATATATTTCCTAAATCTGTATATTACATAGTATATCAAACTAGAACTGATCATTATAAAACACACTGCTAGCACTCCAATAAGCCCTGATACTTCAAACGACCACATTTTCTAGACTGTTTTACTACAATATGAATGCTGACAAGAGCACGACCCCTGTCAGCTTATCGTATTTATTTTTGTGGTTCGACGGTAGGTGCCGACAATGGTGGTGACATCGGATGTGCCGAAGGTTCACCGCCTGCAACACGAGATAGAGGCAGCCACTGTGCAAGTATTGGATTGGTTCGGTCAAATAGTGGCGTTAACTCTAACTCAGAAGGTAACAATTCACTCAAAGAGCTCATGCTTTCAAGTTTAGCCAAAGCCTTGATGCTATCCTCAGCCGCATTACCTGTATCCACTTTGGCAGCCACGGTCACAATACTGACTTGCTTTTCATCTTGATTAAACATCAGCCAAGCACTGGACAAACCTTGCGCCTTCGCTTGCTCTCGCAAAGTCGGCCAAACCTCTTTTAGCAGCTGATCTAACTGATCATGCTGTGTCGAAAACCGCTCAAAACGAACAACATGATGCGATGTTGCTAAGGATTTAAAATCATGCGCACCAGCAACACGCCAAATATATCGCTGTACATTCAAGAAAAATGGGCGGCTCCAAAACTTTACATTCGGCTCAAACTCCAATTCTTCGCTGGTGAAACGCTCATAATCTTTTACATTTTCCCAAGTATCAAATAAGTAGCGTCCACCAGTCCAAAGCGCACCACTAAAACGGTCAAAACCAAGTGGCATATATTTGTGGCGCATGCCCGGACGCACATCCATGCTGCGACGTTCAATTTCCTGCATATTCACTAAATCATGCATCTTGATTTCACTTGCAACCGGGAAGTCTGAAGTAAACGCTGCTTCTGCCTGAATCTGGCCTGTTTCGTAGTTGAGAATCGCCATGTGTATCTCCTATATTCGTTGTGGAGTTGTATAAATAATTGCTCTCAGCCAGTGCTGAATCAGCTGTTAAACCCACTTTATCGAAAATAAATTCTTGAAAAAGATCTTCAAATTTAATTTACTTATTACATCATGTAATTAATAAGCAGAAATATTATGTTGCGTCACTATGATGATCTGCAAATCGGCAGTCTTGAATTATTCTGTTTAACCGTGGAAAAGAAAAGTTTCTCTGCTGCAGCAATTGCAGCAGGCATTTCTCCTGCCGCAGTCAGTAGAGCGATATCACGCATAGAAGCAAAATTTGGGGTAAAGCTATTTGTCCGCACTACACGCCAACTTAAAATTACCGATGCTGGGCAGCATTATTATTATTTTTGCAAACAAGCCCTGAATAGCCTACTCGAAGGTGAAATGCAAATCAGCGGTGAACAGGAACACCCCATCGGCTTACTGAAAATTAGCGTACCTACAGCTTATGCACATTATCGACTGCTGCCTAAAATGGCTAAATTTGCCGAGCTGTTTCCACACATCAAGCTCGAGATTCATGTCAGCAACCATAATGTAAATTTAGTAACTGATGATTATGATATTGCGATTCGCGGTAATGAGTTAACCGACTCTGGCTTAATTGCACGAAAACTTGAAGATGCTGCATTATGCATTGTTGCTACACCTGAATATTTGAAAAGGCACCCTGCACCTATAAACATCGAAGACTTACAGCATCACGAATGTATTTTGTTTGAATTGCCGAGTTCAGGTAAGTCTGGACCGTGGTCACTCATGGATGCAGGCAAAAAAATTATGGTTGATGTGCAAGGAAAAATTACCTGTAAAGATGATTATCTCTCGACCTTAATCTTAGCTAAATCAGGTGCGGGACTGATGCAAGTCTACCGCTTTTCAGTGGAGCAAGAATTACAAAGCGGCGCGTTGGTGGAAGTTCTCAAATCTTATAGCCAAACAACTCGGCCTTTTTATTTACTCTATCCAAAGTCTAACTATCAGTCTTCTAAACTCAAAGCATTTATCAATTTCATGCTGAATGCTTCGGCTCAATCTTAGAAAATTTCGATTTAATGCTATGGGCGAAGTTCCTAGACATTTAAATCAAAATAAAAAAAAGCCCAACATATCGATTGGGCTGAATTATCTATTTCACTCAAGATCATGCTTAGTTTTGCTGCGCGAAAAACTTCTCAATCGCCACTTGTGCAATTTCTGCATCTTGAAATGACTTTACCCCAGACACGCCCATTGCACCCACCAATTGCCCTTCATACAAAATCGGCTCACCACCTTCCAGCATGCCATTAAACGTCTGCATGGTTAAGAAACCCATCTGCCCACCTTTTATCAAATCTTCAAACAATTTAGATGGGCGCTTACTGATGGCTGAACATTTGGCTTTTTCTAAGCATAGATTTGCTGTCATTGGCGCTGCACCATCCATTCGTTTCATCGCCAATAAATTGCCTGTATCATCCATTACCGCAATGCTGACATTAAAACCTTGTTCAACTGCATAAGCATGTGCTGTGTTTAGTAAAAATTCTGCATCTGCCAAAGTTAAATAATGCTTGGTTTTCATTTAAAAATCCTTTTCTTAAAAAGCCGAATTTAAAACAACAAAAAAGCCCACAGCAGGCTGCGGGCTTTATTCTAAAGCAGAATTTACCGATTTAAATGAAAATTACTTCATTTCGGCAAAAACTTCTTTCGCCATTTCAATGGTAAATGCAATATCTTCATCGCTATGCGCGCTTGAGAAGAAACCGGCTTCAAATGCTGAAGGCGCTAAGTTTACACCGCGCTGTAACATGCCGTGGAAGAAGGTACGGAAAGCATCTACATCACATTTCAAAATTGAATCAAAACCTGTGATTTCAGTTTGATCTGTAAAGTAAATACCAAACATACCACCTACTTGCTGAGTAAAGAACGGAATGCCCGCTTCGTCTGCAGCAGCTTGTAAGCCTGCAAGCAAACCTGATAATTTTTCAGTCAAAGTTTCATAGAAGCCCGGCTGACGCAAATGTTTAAACATCTCAATACCGGCACGCATAGCCAATGGGTTACCAGACAATGTACCTGCTTGATAAACTTTGCCAAGAGGTGCAATGCATTCCATCACTTCACGCTTGCCGCCAAATGCACCCACAGGCAGGCCAGCACCAATGATCTTGCCTAAAGTAGTCAAGTCAGGCGTTACGCCATAATGCGCTTGCGCACCGCCAAGACCGACACGGAAACCTGTCATTACTTCGTCAATGATGAAGACAGAACCATGTTCATCACATACATCGCGAATGGCTTGCAAGAAACCGTCAATTGGTTTCACCAAATTCATGTTGCCTGCAACTGGCTCGACAATTACACCAGCAATTTCTGAACCGAACTTTGCAAAGCATTCTTTCAGCATGGGAATATCGTTATATGGCAGGGTTAAAGTGTGTTTGGCAAAATCAGCAGGTACACCGGCCGAAGTTGCTTCGCCTTCACCTTTAGTTAAAAGACCAGAACCTGCTTTCACTAAAAGTGAGTCTGAGTGACCATGGTAGCAGCCTTCAAATTTTACAATCTTGTCACGGCCGGTGTAGCCACGAGCAAGACGAATGGCGGTCATGGTTGCTTCAGTCCCTGAGTTGGTCATACGAACCAATTCAATAGACGGCATAATTTCGCAAATGATGTCCGCCAAAGTGGTTTCATGTACAGTTGGCGCACCAAAACTCAAACCATCAACAGCCGCGTCTTGAACTGCTTTGATAATGTCGGGCTGCGCATGACCTAAAATCATTGGGCCCCAAGAGCCGACATAGTCGACATAGCGTTTTCCGTCTACGTCATAGAGATATGCACCTTGCGCTTTTTCGATAAATACCGGTGTACCGCCTACACCATTAAATGCGCGTACAGGAGAGTTTACACCGCCAGGAATATGCTTGCTGGCTTGTTTAAATAATTGTTCTTGCTTAGCAGATAAGCTCATAAAAATTCTCTACTTATTCAATCTAAAAAATAAAATTAAGCTTGTTCAGCAAAAAGCTCAGACCATTCATAAACACGACTGCTAACAGCAGACATTGAACGACCTAATACATCACTAATCACAGCACAAAGATCAGCACCTGCTTCAATGACTTCTGCTGAATTTTCTACAGTTAAACCACCAATTGCACAAATAGGTACATTTAGTTTTGCTTTTGCTTGTTTTAGCGTTTCTAAGCCAATATTGCCTGCTTCAGGCTTAGTTTCAGTCGCAAAAATGGCGCCAAAAGCCACATAGTTTGCACCGTCTGCAATCGCCTGCTCAGCCAGTTCTAAAGAGTTATTACAGCTTCGACCGATCAAAACATTTTTAGGTAAGCGTGTTACAGCTTCAGCAATTGAACCGTCATCTTGCCCTAAATGTACACCCACACCATATTGAACTGCAGCTTCTAGATCGTCATTAATGACAAAAGGCACTTTGTACTGATTACACATATTTTTCATGTACTCAATTTCATAAGCCTGATCTTCCTTTGCCACTTTTTTACGACGATATTGCAAAACAGCAACTTCATAAGTTGCCATCGCGCCTTCAAGCTTGGCTAAAAGCAATTCGATAGGATCATCATTGGTAATGAGGTATAAACCACGCATAGTTCAATCACAACTTAAAACTTTTGAATATTATAACGATTAGGTCTGTGAAATGTTGCTTGGGGCATAAAATTTTAATGCTTTGCTGCTGAGAAAGTTATATTCCTTTTCACAGGACTACTTATATAAATGTTTAATTAAATTTTCTGTAGAAAATGGCAAAAAATACCTATTTTCAGGTATAGAACAAAACTGATACAAATTATTTAATAGTGCACCAGAAGAACTCAAAACTCAGCGCATAAAAACACAACACTTTTATAAAAATAAAAATGTGTAACCTATTAGACTTTTTGGTGCTTGGTAAGAAACGTTTTGGGGAGCGTTCAGAGCATCAAAAAGTCTAGCCTATTTTATAAAAGTTTTTATTGTAATATTTTTCAAATAATAGACTTTTCTAAAGCCATAAAAAAAGCCTAGAGAAGGTCACTCTAGGCTCGGAAAACTGGGGTTTATCAACTATTCATGTTTTATATCAGAAGTAAATAAACAATATGATCATTATTAGACTAATCACTCTAATTTTGCAAGTCATTTACTCAAAATAATCACACCCATATCCATAAAAATTAAGCGTTTGATTAATAAACAATTAACTATCAATCTTATCTAAATTGCGGTCTTGTAAGCTTAAGTTCCCCTTCACAATATCAGACAGCATGCGCCAATCGGAAATAAAACTGTACAAAGGTTGCTTAAAACTAGCTGGCTTATTTTTTTCAAAGAAAAAATGTCCGACCCATGCACAGGCATAGCCTGAAACCAGGCCATAAGCAAAATACTTCGGTTGTCTTTTTAAAATTGCTTTTGCAAAGAAATAGAGTCCTATACTGCTGCCTGTGGCATGTAAACGTCGGCTCATGATATTTCGATGTTCAGTCAAATAAAATCGATAAAATTGCGAGTAGTCACGAATAGGTAACTGAAATTCGGGCTTTAAATCTCGATTAAACTCGGGTTGTACTTGTGAATTCATTTTGTGCTCATCCTGAACTTATTTTTAATCAACATAGCTCAAAACTCGCCCACTTTAAAGGCGTAAAATTTTATTTTGTCCCAATGTAACTCAAGCAATAGTGAATTATACAATTGATGGAATATCCATCTTTTAAAACTTTTCTTAGTCCAAAAGCAGAGTTTTCAAATCCGTCAAGTCTTACTTCTCAACTGTTTTTCGCTACAATCGATACGCGTTTAGCTGATAGAAAATTTACGCACATTTTAGTTTTTCATTTTTATAAAAATTTAAAGATCGCTTTATGCCAGATCATGAAGTTGTAACATCAGGACAGAAAACCATGGTTGAAGTTGAATTAAAGTTCCAGATTCCAGAAGCACGTCGAACTGCATTATTAAAGGCACTCGATCCAAAAAAATCGGAACAAATTCAACTTAAAGCTAAATATTTTGATACCCCAGATCGAAAAATGGCACAGCAGCATGCAGCCTTGCGTCAACGTCTAGAGGGAACGCGTTGGATTCAAACTTTGAAAGCTGCAGGTAAAAGCCACATTGAACGGTTTGAACATAATCTTGATTTGGGCGAGCAAGAACAAGCTCCTGCCCTAGATTTAGCTGTTTATAGCAATGAAGCTGAAGTTCAGTCAGTTTTAAAAACCACTTTAGGCGATCAGCAGGATTCGTTACAACTTCAGTTTGAAACAGATATTCTCAGAACTTATCGCGTCATAGAGTTTGAAGATGCCAAGATCGAAGTTTGCTTAGATGTCGGCTGTATCCGTAGCAACAATACAGAAACAGAGGTTCACGAAGTAGAATTTGAGCTTAAAAGTGGCTCTATTCAATCACTCCTTGCCTTTAGTTTTGAATGGGTTAAAAAGTACCATTTGTGGTTAGACGTTCGCAGTAAAGCGGAAATCGGTAACTTGCTGGCATTGAATCAAACTGTGAGTCCAGCAGTTGAGGCTAAAGAATTTCAACTCAGTAAAAAAGACACTGCCGCAAAAAACTTACGACTTTTAATTGCACAGGAAATGCAGCATCTTCTGCCTAATATTGCCGCAATTTCTGCAGGTGTGGCTCAGGCTGAGCACATTACACAAGCTCAGAAAGCACTCCATCATTTACAATTAACCATTTCGCTATTTAAAGATTGGAACAGTGATATCGTTGAAAAATGGGCTGTCCAATTAGGCGCATTTAAGCAGCAATTTGAACAATTACACCATTTTGAACACATGCAAAATACCTTGGGTGGCTTTTTACAAAACCCAACGACTTCAGAAAATTTAACTAAAGATATTTTGTATTGCAAAGAGAAGTTAGGCAATTTGGTTAAATCGACTCAAAATGTACATCATTATCTTGAGCTTTTAATGTTTAGTTTGAAATTCGATGATGCGCCGCAGCAACATGATTTTAAATGGTATGCTCAAACAACCCTGCAAAACCAATATAAAGCCCTCCAAGAGTCTTTAAATGATGCCGACATTAACAATTTTGAAAGCTTAGACGTGCTTTCTCAACGCATACAAGAGCTTAAATTTAGCTTCCCAGTTTTGACGTCGATTTACGATGTAAAAAATTTGCAGAAATACAGTAAAGCACTCAATGATGCACAAGTTGCGGCACAGGAATACCAAGTCCTTTCCTCTTCTGCACAGTATATTCAGCAAACAGAGCTGGAAGCTAGCGATTGGTTTGTTCTCGGTTGGTTGACGGCAAAACTAGAGGTTTATGCTGATAAGCTATTAGAAGCGACAGAACAATTCCTTGTGAGTCGAAAACTCATTAAGTAAAATCAAAAAGGGAGATTCAATGAGTCTCCCTTTTTATTTGCATCCCACATTGTCATATAGATATTCATTTGTTGAACATTCAGATTCAAAGTCGGTTAATTTCAATTCATCATTTCTTTAGTTTGACTCAGTTACATTGAAATATTTTGAGAAGCTATTATTTTTGTTTTCTGGATAAAAACTTTTAAAATAAGCTATCTGAAAAATTAGATTCAGGGTGGTTTTATGTTGAATAGTCACATACCTGTAATTCATCCCCTATTTTCATTTTCACTTATATTTATCCTTTTCCCATTACTAAGTGCTTGTAGTGAACAACATAAGCCTGTGCAAAGCACCGAATTAAGGCGCACGGCATCCTTACAAGTAGAAAAGCCGCTTTCTCCAACTCAAAACTTTGATCAGACACGACGAACCTTTAAAGTCCTGCGCAATAATAATGAGGACTATGGTGATGAGTCTTACCAAATCAAAACCGATGCTGGCACACTGAGTATTTACAGTATGAACTTGAATCCACAGCAAGGTCAGCTACTATCCAGCGTCAAGTTTGGAGAATGTCTAACTCTATCGAGTCAAAGTGACAATTTAATTGCGGTTGATGGTTATATCAGTGTAATGGAATTAGGCGACATCAAAATTCACCCCTGCAAATAAACTTCAGCATATAATTTGCATATCAGTCATTCAAAAAAAACTAAAAAATTGCCTAAGACTATGCTGCTATTGGGGGCTTAATTCATGATCCATACTGATTGGGCCTTGTGCTAAAAACTCCCATGATTTCATCGCATTACTCACCATACGCTGTAATTGCGTCAAGGCCATACCATCACGTGCTTGTATGGTCATCCCTTGCAATAAGGTCATATAAAAATCAGTCAATTGCTCTGCATGAGCCAAACTTTCAATTTCCGAATTTTGCACGCCTATAGCGAGCCGATCCATAATTTTTGTTTTGGTATAGGCACGACGTTGTTTGAGCTGTTCTTGTACGGTTTGGTTTTGCTGTGAACAATTCATTGTTGCCACCACCACCATACAACCTTTAGGTTTTTTGGCTTGTACCAAATGCTGAATACTGTCATATAGGTACAATTCCATCGCAATTTTAGCCGTTTGACCTGCTTGTAGAATTTTTTCTGCAGGCTGAACTTCGTGTTCACTATAGTATTCAATACATTTTTCAAAAAGCGCCGTTTTGTCGCCAAATGTGCCATATAGGCTAGGTGCCGTGATATTCAAAGCTTGAGTTAAATCACTGATCGACGTTCCTTCATAGCCAAATTGCCAAAACAACATCATCGCCTTTTCCAAAGCTTGCTGTTCATTAAAACATTTAGGTCGTCCACGCTTCTTGACCGTATCGGCTGGATTAGCGTGCTGATTTTCTTGCTTTGAATCATTCATCATAAGCTAACATTTATATTTTATAACGTTCACTAATAAAATAATTGACGCTCACAATTTAATCAAATAATTTATTTTTATAACAGTCACTATTAAATTAAATAATTAAGGTGTAACGCTATGAATCCGCATGCTACAGCTTTAAAACCAGATGTACCGTTGGCGCAGCAGCCTGATGAATCTTCTCCTAATCAAGGGAATTGGTTTGCAATCCTCACGGTTGCCATTACAGCTTTCGCACTAGTCACCAGTGAGTTTTTACCTATTGGTGTGTTAAATGCCATTGCTCATGATTTAAAGATTAGTGTAGGTACCGCAGGTTGGGTGATTACCCTCCCTGGCATTATGGGTGCGATCGCAGCGCCCCTGCTTTCTGTTGCTGTGAAGCAACTTGACCGTCGTATCTTACTGATTACCTTAACCGTGATTATGGTCATTTCTAATTTTATAACTGGCTTCGCAGAAAGCTTTGCGCTGTTGTTGTTTAGCCGTTTTCTATTGGGTATTGCTATCGGTGGATTTTGGGCAACAGCCATAGCTTTGAGTGGACGTGTCGCACCCAGTCATCTCGCCATTGCCAAAGCCACTGCGATCGTCATGGCAGGGGTTACTTTAGCGACGGTATTAGGTGTTCCACTAGGTACATGGCTAAGTGACTGGTTAGGTTGGCGTAGTGCATTTCAAATCATTGCAGCAATCGGAATCATCATCTTAGTTTTAGAAATCAAATTTCTCCCAAAACTTCCACCGACATCGGCTATTCGATTTAGTGATTTACCTGCACTGATTCAACATGATAAAGCACGTAAAGGACTGATTATTATTTTATTAATTGGTTTTGCTCATTTTTCGTCTTATAGCTATCTCGCCCCATTTTTTAAGAATCATGCAGGCTTTGATGCGACCACCATCAGTTCATTATTATTGATCTACGGCATCGCAGGTTTCTTTGGTAATTTATTTGCAGGTTATGGCAGCAACATCAATGTCCGCTATACCCTTGCTTTTGTTGCATTCAGTTTTATCGTGGTATTTTTTAGCTTTCCACACTTTGCAGTTCACCTATTCGGTGCATATCTTTTAACCGCATTATGGGGTTTCGCTTTTGGGGCATTTCCTACAACGGCCAATATCTGGATGTTTGTACATGCCCCTGAAGCAGTTGAAAAAGGCATGCCGCTGTTTATTGGTATTTTCCAACTCATGATCGCGTGTGGCTCTCTGTTTGGCGGCTATATTGTCGATCATTTTAATGCCAATACCTTATTGTATTCGGTGATGATCTTTGTCGCCTTCGCCATAGTGGCTATTTTCACATTAGGGCGTGGATTAAATAATCCAAAGCTTCCTTGTGCAGCGAACTAAGTCCACGCTCTAACTAATGTCGTCAAAACATTTGATTAACGATATTTCCCAAAGATTTTCCACGTATTGTTATCTGCTAAAGGGTCACTATAGCTATCACTACGGGCTTTACGTGGTTTGTCACGGGCATCCACCAATTTAAAGTCGTTTTCGACACTGAGTACAATGCCATTCACATAAAAACGGGTACGGGTATAATCACTTTGCCCATGTTGAAATACATAGGTTCTGAGGTCAATAAATTCACGGTGTGCGACCAAAGCTGCCGTGTCATCGCTGTCCAGCCATAGTCGCATCGCTTGAATTTGATCAGCTTCAAACTGCCCACATTTTTCAACTAAGCTGGCAATACCCCGAAAGGTTTTAGATTCTTTCGCCCGTGTTTTGTTGATTCGAATACGATCCACATGAAAATAAAAAAGCGGCAGATTCAAATGACTCGGCAAATGGACTGCATCAAGGACTTCATCTTCCATAAAGGGTTGAAATAAGTCCTGAGCACGTTCGATTAAACCTGTCCACTGCGCATAATATTCAGCCACTTCAGACTGTGTACCATAATAAATGGGCAGCCCCTCTACATTGGCTAAGGTTGAGGGCGGCCAAATATTTTGTCGAAGTAATGCAATATCACTTTTCAGACTTTGCACTGCGATTGCATCTTGCATGGGGTATTCCACTTTACTTAGGCTATTTTTTTAGATTAAGTCAAAGGTTTAGTTTCTGCAAGGCTTTGCCTATAATACTGCATTAGATTTTTATGCTAGGACACATTCATGGTTCAAAAGATTGAAGCTACTGATGTAACCGAAGAAGAAGCGTTGAATGCAGCTTTCTTTGAACGTGCGGATGAATTTATTAAACAAGCCAATGAATTTTGTCGTGTTGAAAAAGGTTCTCAAGTTAAACCTGCAGAAATGCGCGGTCAAGTGAGTGCTGCCATGTTATTTGGTACTGCTCGCTTTAATACTTGGGTTGCCGCAAATGGCTTCAAAGATGGCAAAGAAATGCGTGATGCCAAAGATCAAGTAATGTCTTATATTCTTCAACAATTTCAAATGATGCTTGAAGATAATTATGATGAATATTGCGAACAGTTTGAAAACTATCTTCGCTTCCGTCATAACGAAGAATTCCATGCAAACAAGCATGATCACGACCACGATCATCAGCATTAATCAAAAGCCCTTCGGGGCTTTTTTTATACAACTTCTCTTTCACAAAGCTTTGATTTAATATTTAGTCATAACGTTGTATTTTCATCATTCATGCTATTTTCAGTGCCTCGCGTATTCGAAAATACAATGAAATACGCAAGAAATGGACATGCTTTTAAGGACAAGGATAGCAATGCAGACGCTCGATTTTGCCATCGTGGATTCACATATACATCAATGGGATCCATACAATACCCCACATGCCGCTTCACTTGCCGTGAAATTATTGGGTAAACATCCCTACTTGCTCGACAAAATGATGCGCTTAGTTAAGCCGCAAGAGTTAATTGACACAGTTGGTTTGACCAAACATGTGACGACACCGTATTTGCCTGAAAATTATAAGCAAGATGCAGGACATTATCAGGTCGATCAAATCGTACATGTAGAAGCGAGCTGGCATGACTATAAAGGTAAAGGGGTAGTTGGTGAAACCAAGTTCATTGAATCCTTAGACTTTAACGCTCAAAAAATTAAACTTGGCGCCATAGTCGGCACTGCAGACCCATGTGACAATAGTTTTAAGAAAATTCTTAAAATGCATAAACAAGCCTCCCCACATTTTCGTGGCATACGAAAAATGGCAGCTGTACATGAAGACCCAAAAGTTCATGCATGGACCAATGAACCGCATCTCTATACCAATAAAAAATTTATGAAAGGTTTTGAAGCTCTTGCTCAAATGAACTTAAGTTTTGATGCGTGGGTTTATTCAGACCAAATTCGTGATTTAATCGCTTTAGCACGTGCTTTCCCTGAAACATCTATCGTGCTGGATCATTTTGGGACACCTGTCGGTGCCTTTGGACCTGTCGGCTCACATACAGGCTTAACCCAAACTTCACGTGACAATATCTTGTTTCGTTGGAAAGATGATTTAGCTGAACTGGCAAGTTGCCCAAATGTTTATACCAAAATGTCTGGATTATTCATGCCGGTGCTGGGTCATCAGTTTCATAAAGAACAACGCCTTGCATCCAAACAAGAGATTTTCGATTGCGCCTTTCCGCTTATTTCTCATGCTCTACAATGCTTTGGGAAATACCGTGTGATGTTTGGCTCTAACTTCCCGATGGATAGTGTGAGTGCATCCTTGGTGAATATTATTGACGCATTTTCAGATGCGGTCGCGAGTTATGATCATGATGCACTGACTTTAGTCTTCCAACAAAATGCCCGTCAGTTCTACCGCCTATAAGTTCGTTAAGATAATCTTACAATCAAGTCATACAATGCAGCTCAAAAAAATCCTCCAGATGGAGGATTTTTTTTATTAATTTTATTTTTGAATAGATTTTACAGCTTGACCATATTGGTCAGCCATCACCTCAACCAAACGCTCAGGTTGAATATATTTTTTGATGACAGCATTAACATCCGCTTTGGTCAAACTAGCAATACGTTGATCACGCTTTTCACGATAGTTTAAATCACGACCTTTTTCTAACTGTGGAATCAACATGCTATGAATGCGACGGTCATCTTCAAGTGCAGTTAAACGCTTTTTCAAAATACTGGCTTTGGCTGCTTCTACTTCCTGTTCCGTCACGCCATTTTTCAATAAGTTTTGCAACACTTTATGAACAGACTGAGAAACTTGTGCTGATTTACCCGCAGTGTAGTTTGCATCAATACTCAGTACACCTGAATTCACCCATTCATCAAAATTAATGTCTGCACTAAAACCATACACCAATGCATTCTTTTCACGTAACTCTTGAGCTAAACGTGAAGACAACTGTGAATCACCAAGTATGTGGCGTAATACTTGTAGTGCAGGAGAATCAGTATGCTCCACACCTACAGGTAGAGTCATAATGGCTTGGTAACTACCAAACTCACGCTGTTCAGACAATGCATGCACTTTCTGTGCAGGATATGTCGTAAACTTAGACTCTAAGCGTTGATATGGCTCGCTCGTTTTCCAATCTGCAAATTCTTTTTTCAGAATTTTTTCTATTTGCTTGGTATCAAAATCACCTGTTACCGCAATTTGTGCATGCTGTGTTTTAAAGAATTTCTGATGTAACTGCTGCACTTGATCACGTGTAGCCGACTCAATTTGTTTTTTCGCAAGTTCAGGTTCGAAGTGATAACGAATATCCCCCGGCTGATAGATCTCAACAATACGCGACAGAGTCATTGCTGCAACGGTATCAGGCTCTGTATAAGGTCGATCCAAACTCGACAAACTTTGCGCTTTGATTAAATCAAATTGTGACTGTTCAAATGCTGGTGCTTTAATAACATCAATGACATATTGCAAAAATTCAGCAAATTTTTCTTTACGAGCAACCACTTGAATCATCAGGCCATTATCATTTGCACTGACCGTTGCACCGCCACCAACATCAATAATTTTATCGGCAATTTGCTGTAAACTTTGATCTTTAGATGCACGGAACATAAGGTAAGCTGTCAAATCTAGCAATTCACCTTTATTCATTAAGCTTTGTGCTGTACCAAAATCCAATGCTATCGTGGCATAGGTCTTGTCGTCACGTGTTTTAGTTGGAAACAATGCATACTGAATGCCGTTTTTAAATTTAGCGCGCTGAATCTGTTTTTCTTTCTGATTTAAATATTGCTTAGACTCTGCAACATATTGCTTCACTTCAGCACGATAAACACTCGCATCTTTCAATGGCTCTTCTGCAGGCGCTTGCTGATCTAAAGTTTCAGCAGGTTTTGACGCAGCCTGTTGCTGTGCTTTCTTCTGGTCTTCAGGTGTCGGTAGAATATTTCCTGTGACACGGTATTCGGGCTTTAGAAAGTCCTTATACACCTGATTCACGTCGCTTACACTCAGCTTTTGTACTTTATCTAAGTCTCGGAAATATTGAGACCAGTCCCCGTTATAAGCCACAGTATAAGAACTAAGACGCTCGCCAAGTGCTGTTGCGCTATTTTTGACATTGTCAGCCATATTTCGAGTCAGGCTTTTAACACGGTTTAGCTCGACGTCATTAAAGGCTTTATTCTGCTCTACACCTTGTGCCAGACTGGTTGCCACTTTGTTAGCATCATGACTTGGGCCATATATCGCCCCCATAAACACCAAATTAAAATCTTTATCTAACCATGTGGTGGATTGAACTGCGGTTGCTGTCCCTGTTTCCACCATGCTTTGATACAAATGCCCACTTGGCTGTAAGGTATACAAAGTTGGAGATACCGCCAAAGCAGTTTTAAACGGTTCGACTGCACCATTTAAATAAATATTAAATTTACCAAAGTCACTGCCCTTATGAACTGTAAATTCGCGTTGCTTTAATTTCGTTCCATCTAATTTAGGGACTTTGGCCTGTTCAGGAATTTGGCGTGCGGCAATTGGGCTAAATTGTTGATCAATTTGTTTTAATACAGCCGCTTTATCAAACTTACCAGAAATTACCATCACTGCATTATTTGGCGCATACCAACGGCGATAGAACTGGTTTAATTCGTTCATATTGATCGATTGAAGTTCTTTCAAATCACCTATCGGTAAGCGGCCTAAAGATTGATTGCCATAGGCTTCTTTTAAAACTTGGTCGATTAACACTGAAAATGGCTGATCTAAACGAATTTCACGTTCACGCTTAACGATATCAATTTCTGTTGGTACAAATTTTTCCTGAAGTACTAATTTATCCATCCGTTCTGCTTCCAAATGCAAAACTTGGTCAATCGAACTTTGTTCAGGACGAATCACATTGGTGTATTTCGTTGAATAATAATCCGTACTGGCATTGGTCATCAGCGTGAATTGGTCTAAGCGACGCTGAAATTCATCACCTTTGACATTTTCAGTGCCTTTAAAGGCCAAATGTTCGAGCAAATGTGCCAAACCACCTTTGCCCGCAGGGTCATTTAAAGAACCCGTGAAATACACCGTATTCATAAACACTTTGCTTTCTTTATCATTTTGCGCCAAAACCACACGAAAACCATTATCTAATTTATATTCTTCAATGGTTTGTTCAGTTTTAACCAATACAGGTTGAGCAAAGAGGCTTGTACTTAAACCTGCAAAAAAAAGTGAAAGCGTTAAATGTTTAATACGCATGTAATTCAAGTGTCCTTTATATTTAGCATCGATCAGCGTAGTGCTGTCGATCAGATTGGTTTTGATTTTATGCTGAGCTTTTCTGGATTAATAGTTACTTTTTATTAAATACATGCCGCAGAATGAGACAGCATGTATTTGATTTATGTTCAGATATAAATGTCAGACTGCATATACAAACACGCATAGCCTGAGATTTCTATACGGTCATTTTCAAGCATTTGACAGTGTAACTCACCACCACGGCTTGATGCTTGATACGCTAAGATCTGACGTCTTTGTAGACGTTCTGCCCAAATAGGCACGATTCCAGTATGAATAGAACCCGTAACAGGATCTTCATTGATGCCATTGCCTGGTGCAAAATAGCGTGAAATGCAGTCATATTGCTGGGCTGCCGCAGTGATTGCAACATCAGTAATCGTACCCGGCGCTGTAATTGCGGTGCGGATTTTGCCAAGACGTTTTAAGATTTCAAAATTCGGTTGTTCGTCCAAGACTTGTTGAGCCGTTTCGTATTCCACGATATACGCCTGCGCATTCAGATAAACCTGCTTAAAAGGTTGACTCAACCCTAGACGTAGCTCTTCAGGATATTCGCTCACGACCTGTGCCCGACGCACAGGGAAATTCATCAGAATTTTTCCATCTTCAGCTTTATTTACACTAAAAATACCGAGATTTTTGACATGAAATTGGATGTTTTTTTCAGCCGTATAAAACTCAAAAAGCACATAACTACTGGCCAATGTCGCATGTCCACAAAAGTCCACTTCAGTGGTCGGTGTAAACCAACGAATTTCATAATTGCTGCTGTCGATTTTTTTCACAAATGCAGTTTCAGACAGATTATTTTCCAAAGCAATCTGTTGCATCAAGTGTTCATCTAACCATTCATCCAACACCAAAACCGCCGCTGGGTTGCCTTTAAATAACACTTGGGTAAATGCGTCAACTTGATACATTTTCATTGATAGAACTCCTGATTTAGTGATTTATATTAAAGGCTTTTGAAAATATTTCATGCGTTATATGCTATGTAGCAACACTTTTTAATAAAACATCTAAGTTTTAGATGAACTTAAATATAGGCACAATTTTGAAAACGCATATTCACCCCGTTCCTTTAGAAAAATCATACCGACTTTTAAATCATGGGCCGACTGTGCTCGTCTCTGCTCAGGATCAAACCCATACTGGTGTCATGACTGCAGCATGGGCATGCGCCTTAGAGTTCAATCCTGCAAAAGTGACGGTAGTACTGGATAAATCAACTAAAACACGTGAAATTATTGAAAATTCAGGTTATTTTGCCTTACAAGTACCGACACTGAAACAACTCAAACTCGTCTATGCACTTGGCATGATGAGCCAACGTGATGCGCCAGAAAAATTACGCCAATGTGGCGTGGAATTATTTCAATTTAATGCCTCAGATATTCCTGTGGTTGAAGGTTGTGCTGCTTGGCTACTGTGCAAACTTATTCCTGAGCCGCACAATCAACGAGCGCACGATCTGTTTATTGGCGAAGTCATTGCTGCCTATGCAGACGACCGCGTCTTCCGTAACGGACATTGGTATTATCATGAAGTAGCAGATGAATGGAAAAGCCTACACCATGTTGCTGGCGGGCACTTTTATACCATTGGTAATCCTGTATCTGTAGACGAGACACCAGACTAAAATAGTGCTATGAACTCTGTCGTTTATCTAGGGTTGAAAATCAATAATCATCCGTTTTGAGCATTTTCATGCTAACTTTAACTTAATTTAAAATATTGAATGAATGGATATGGCGTTTAAAATACATACATTGGATGTCAAAAATTCACTGCAAAATTATATTTGGCTGCTTGAACACACCGAAAGCCATGATGTCATTGCGGTAGATCCTACTGAAGCCGCTTTAGTCGAGCGCTATTGTCAGGAACATCAACTCAATCTCACACAAATTTGGTTAACGCATTGGCATAAAGATCACGTCGGTGGCGTACCTGAACTTATTCAGGATAAAAACATTGCCGTTTATGGTCCCCGTGCAGAATTAAGCCGTATTCCATGGGTGAATTATCCTCTCGATCATAATGACCGTTTTGAATTTCATGGTCTTGAAGTCGAAATAACAGCAACGCCCGGGCACACCCTCGGTCATATCGTATATTTTATCGATGACATTCATACACTTTTCTGTGGCGATGTATTATTTGCTATGGGCTGTGGACGTGTATTTGAAGGCACCTTTCAACAAATGTACGATTCATTGAACCGTATAGCCGCATTCCCTGCTGAAACTCAAGTGTTTTGTACTCACGAATACACCCTATCGAATGCGCAGTTTGCGCGGCATGTTGAACCTGACAACCTTGCCATACAACAGCGGTTTGATGAAGTTGAATCACTACGCATGCTTGGACAATGTACTTTACCAAGCAGTATTGAATTAGAACTAGAAACCAATCCATTTTTACGCGCAGAAAGTGTTGAAGCGTTTCAGCGCTTAAGAGAACTCAAAGACAATTTTTAATTGGATTGCAAGGTATAAGCATTTTAGATTTCATCACAAATATACTGTTTTATTTGTGATGAATGTTTCGGGCCGATTTATCATTTTATGTTTATAAAATTTGATTGGTTGCAGCAAACTCATCCAGTTCAGCTTGAGTCACAACTCGTACGGCTTGCATTTCATCGATACGTACCATCAATAAACCACCTAATGCCGGTTGATAACGTCGTGCACTACCAAATGGTGTATATGCCACTTTGGATTGCTCCGAAAAGACCAACCAATCTTCATGTCCAAGCATCACCGCAACAGGCGTCTGTCCCGCTTGTTGCATCTGTTCAATTTTTGCTTTTACAGCGTGCTCAATGTTCTGCATGCGTTCAATCTACTTATACCAATAGAACATAGTATAAAAGCTTTTCGATAAATCTTGATGAGAAATAGCATTGCAAGCTCACCTATCC
This sequence comes from Acinetobacter sp. YH12138, assembly GCF_015218525.1. Classification (NCBI taxonomy): domain Bacteria; kingdom Pseudomonadati; phylum Pseudomonadota; class Gammaproteobacteria; order Moraxellales; family Moraxellaceae; genus Acinetobacter; species Acinetobacter sp. YH12138. The sequence goes on from NZ_CP048670.1 coordinate 1,985,222, forward strand.
AGCGAATTAGGCTTTGAACAAGCTGTTATTTGCAATCCACAACTGCATGCCCAAACAGCTGTGCATTCTAAGCCAAGCAATCGTTTATTTTGCGCACAGCTTCTCTATGCACATAGGATATATTTTAATCCAACTGCCAAAAACCTAATTTTTAAATACGTTATATTTACTTACATTAAGTTTAGCTTTTTATAAAACAGCAAGTTAAATGAGTTTATACCGTTTACAAGCCGATAATCTGTTTATTTATCCATCAAAATTTCATATTTTAAATAAAAGTTTTCCATTTCCCCTTTAAAAAATATTTTGACACCCCTATTTAATATTTTAATGATTGATAAGGAGTTCGCTCGTGAAAAAAGTGGTTAAAGCAAAAAATTTAGTTGCCTTCCGTCTTTGGTTAGAAAAGTTAGGATATTCTGTTCGTACACTGGCAGATAATCGTGGATTTACATTCAGTTTTAAAAAAGAATATGGTCTAGTGACTGTAGATTTGTCTGGTAATGCTTTGGCCATGCAGCTCGGTGAAGAGTTTGAAGATCATTTAAAGGCATAATCTTCTCTATAATTTATTCGAACGATTTGAAATAAATGATTTAATTCGATTGATTCGAATCCGCATTTCAAAATTTGCCCGTATATGCGGGCTTTTTTTCACCTTTGTTTTACTGACACATTTTTAAGGAGTGAAATTTCTGACAATAAAAAAGCAAGATTAGACATCTTGCTGTATCTCTTCGTTCATCATTCTTTCATTAGATTTTTTTATTAGAATTAGTCTTCAAAAAAGACCATGTTTAAGACACTGATTTTTTCGAATTTCAAAAACAAAAAAAGCAAGGTATAAAACCTTGCTTAATCTAATGGTGGGGACGGAGAGACTCGAACTCTCACACCTCGCGGCGCTGGAACCTAAATCCAGTGCGTCTACCAATTTCGCCACGTCCCCAACTCGGGTGCTGACAATGTCAGACTTTAATTTGTTTTAAAAACCTGTTTATTTGGCAACTTAATAAATTAAGTGGTGGGGACGGAGAGACTCGAACTCTCACACCTCGCGGCGCTGGAACCTAAATCCAGTGCGTCTACCAATTTCGCCACGTCCCCAACAGGGTTGCTGACAATGTCAGACTTTTTAAAACTTGGCAGAGGATCAAGGATTCGAACCTTGACGAACGGTTTTGGAGACCGTCATGCTACCATTACACCAATCCTCTGTGACCTTCACTACTAAACTCATGTTTAGTAATTCAGTGGTGGGGACGGAGAGACTCGAACTCTCACACCTCGCGGCGCTGGAACCTAAATCCAGTGCGTCTACCAATTTCGCCACGTCCCCGATGGCTGTGTATATTATAGAGATCACCCTTACATGACAAGCCTTTTTTATAAAAAAGCATCTTGTTTGTTTAAATAAAAAACAATAGTGCTTTTTTTGTATTTTTCTTAAGCAAATTCAGCAACTAAGTCGCTTTTTAAGCGATAAAAATCCACCAATCTGTCATTTTTTTGCTTCATCAACATGTGTTGCAATAGCTGACTAAACCCTTGATATTGCATTGGCAGATCAAGCTTTAAGCGTTGGCAATGTAAATAGGCCCAATCTTGATAGTTTTTCGCCTCTAAACGCTGTGATGTCAGCCATTCCAAGAAAATAATCCCCAGCGCATAGATATCACTGTGCAAAGATTTTGCTTGTCCATGGAAAAGTTCTGGAGCCATATAACGTGGTGTCGCAGTTAAGGCATTTTGCTGGTCAACAGCCAACGGGAGCGCTTGCTCAAAGTCGATGAGTCTGCACTGCCCTTGCCAATTCACAAAATGCTCTTGTTTTAAATCTGCATGTATCCAACCGTGCAAGCTTAATCGCTCAACCACATCGATTGCTTGCCATAGCACTTGCCTCACCTGCTCAATGCTCAAATTCGATACAGGCTGTAAGAACCAAGGCTCAGCATTGGGCAGTATTAATAGGCGATCAATAGGCTCTTGCTGAATACTGAGATGCGTCTCTTTTATCACTTGAAAAGGTAGCGTGATACTGTTTTGTGTAGACGCTTGATTGAATAGCTGGTACAGCTCAATTTCTCGACCAAAACTAGCTACATGTTCAGGGCTGCTGTCACTGACTTGCGCCTTGAGCCAATGACGTTGTTGGTTGAATTGAAATTGATATAGACGACGGCCAAAAACCAAACTTTTGGTTTTGGTTTTTGGCTCGCAAATGGTTTGCGCTAAATCTGTGGATTTAAACCGCAATAAATTCTGCATGTCGTTGACTGGGTTCATTTTGATAATTTAATAATTCCAAACAATGCTGAATGGTCTTACCAATGCGGGCTTGCGTTTCGATTAATGAAATCTTCGGCCAAGTGGCTCTTTCACCTTCACGTTGCAATACTTTAAACAGGTAGGGTCGAGGATTTTGCAACATATAACTATAGTGTCTTAAGCCATATTTCCCCACAATATTGACATCACCATAGTAACGCTGATCCACCACGCCATAACCATGATCAAGCAAACGTCTTACAGGTGGGATACTTCCTGCACGCTCACGGGCAAAATCCATCACCCCTTTACTAATCACCTTACCTTGACGACGAACGATCCGCTCAGGCCAACTCAACATGCTTTTACGAAAGCGTGAAGCATCATCCTGCATAAACGGCACAATATGCGGATTGACCTGACTAGCGATACTGTAATTAATATTATACAAACGCGCCATTTTCTCCTGTGGGAAATCACTGCGCACACTGCCATCCACCCAACGCGTTGCCGACATATATGGCGTAAATTGCCCGTCATAACGCTTACTGGTCAGTCGTACCGGTGGAAATAGAATAGGCACTGCACATGATGCCAGCACCGCACTCCACACCAACAAATCGGGTGATGTATACGCATTCATAATTCGTGCATCTTGTGATGCATCATAAGGCGCAACTGCCACATTGATATGCAGACCTGATTGCTTATATGCTTCGGCAAAAGTTAAGTCACCTAAGTTTTCAACCAAAAACTTTTTCAGATATTTTACATCTGCCAAACCGCCATTACCCTGCACTAACTCAGTCAATTTACGAAAGTGAAATGCCTCACTAAAGAAGTTTTGTCCATTTAATAAATTGGTAAATTCTGACGGTTTAGATACACCCAACATCCCAGTCATAATGGCGCCAGCACTGGAACCAGACAGAACTTTTGGCATCAAATCTTGTTCCATCAGTGCTTTACACACACCGGTATGAAACAAGCCTAAAGTTGAACCGCCGGAAAACATCAATACAGGTTGTCCATAGGCTTTTTGGCTTTGTTCAAAGAATTCAATTTTTTGTGCAGCATCAAGACAAACGCATTCTTCAGATGCGATAAATGCCAAACTTTTACTCACCTCATCAACATAGTCTTCAATAATTTTTTTGGTGCCGACGTAGGCTTCTGTAAACAGTAAAGGATGAGCAATATTGCCAATATCATAAGTTAAACCTTCACTTAAAATGTACATCAAATCTCGGGTACGTTTCTGAGCACGATATCGTCTCAGTAACCCTAAACGATGAGTAATAATTTCTGCATCAAAATACGGTGAACTATTATCGAATTTCCATTCTTGCGCACCCGATTCTTCATCTATTTTAAGTGCGATATCTTTCCATTCTTCATAACACTCAGCACGGTCAAGCCGACGCTTTAATTTTTTTATCCGATATGCCTGATGTGGATTAATACTTTTTGAAAACCCTGTAAACAACATGACTATCCCTCAGCACATTTTAAACTGTTCACCCGGCTAGATTTATAACAACTTTTTGGTTGTTCGAATAGCGCTGATCTGCCAGAACAATCATTTAACTTTGACATATTGAGGCGATTATAACTGCATTATTGATGTACACTGCTGTCATATACTAACCAACAACAAGACACGACAAGCTGACTTATCATGGCTACAATTGATTTACCTGACAACATCCTTCAATCACTATCTACTGTACTCTTACAACTACAGCACAGTTTGCCTGAGCTTAAACAAGCACCCGATTTTTCGAGTATCGCGTTTAAATGGCAAGATAAACAGCTTAAAGCCATTCAACAGCCCAAAGTCATGTATTTAGAAGATTTAAAAGGAATTGAGCGTCAAAAAGAAAAAGTGATTCAAAACACTTTACAGTTTTTAAATGGCTTACCTGCCAATGATGTTTTACTCACTGGCTCTCGTGGTACAGGTAAATCATCCATCGTCCGTGCTCTGCTCACCCATTATGCAGACCAAGGTTTACGTTTAATTGAAATTGAGCGTGATGATTTATCTGATTTGCCAGTAATCCAAAAGTTGATTGAACATCGCCCTGAAAAATTTATCGTATATTGTGATGATTTGGCGTTTAATGCTGAAGATGAAAACTATCGCAGTTTAAAAAGTGTTTTGGATGGTTCATTACAATCAGGTTCGAGTAATTTTATTATTTATGCTACCAGTAACCGTCGTCATTTATTGCCTGAATTCATGCATGAAAACACACCTGTAACCAAGGTAGATGTGCCTCAATATACCGAACTTCACCCTCAAGAAGCGATTGAAGAAAAAATATCTCTTTCTGACCGCTTTGGGATGTGGCTGTCTTTTTATCCAATGGATCAAAATTTATATTTAGAAATTGTTGAACATTATTTGGCTAAAGCCGAGATGCCATGGACAGATGAAGCGCGTGCTGAGGCACTACGTTGGTGTCAAGGTCGTGGGCAACGTTCAGGGCGTGCTGCTTATCAATTTTCAAAGCATTGGATTGGGTCAGAACAACTTAAACAAGCCTAGAGCCAAAAAACTAAATAAAAAAGAACCGCTATAGCGGTTCTTTTTTATTGAATATGACAAATGATTCGTTAATTCTGACAAATAGGTGGCAGCATAGAACGAATACCTAAACCATTGGCAATTTTCTGCACTGTGTTTACCACATTAACATCATTAGCTTGATATGAAACCAACTGAATACCCATCGGCAGTCCACTTTCACTTTGAGTCATTGGAAAAGCATAACTTGGTGCATCTAAATAGTTAAATGGACGCGTGTATTCACCCACATGACTAAACTCGGTATCCGTTGAGCTTGACACAACTGCAAGGAATGGGCTCACTGGAAACAGCAAACATTGACCATTTAAAGAAGCTTTAAATGTCTGCTGAAACTCAGTTCGCTCTGCAATCAATGACTCGTATTTTTCCTGTGAAATACTCTTACCGCGTAGCACACGCTGACGAACTAATTCCCACATCTGTGTTCCAGCATTTTCAGCTGTATCGCCATGATATAAATAACTTTCATAAGCAATAATGTGAGACGTCCGGTCCGATAAATTATGAAAATCGAAATGTGCAGGTGGTTGCCAGTTTTTAATTTCGATTCCCAATGATTCAATGCGTTTTAGCCCTTCGCGCCAAAGTGTTAATACATCAGACTCTAGCGGATATGGAAATGCAGATTCATCTAAAGCATAAATTACATTTTGACTTGATGCCGCTCCAACATCTACATCCATCAATACATTGACTAAAGCACTAATATCATCTGCAAATCGTGCAAAAGGCCCTAGAGTATCTAAAGTTTTGGATAAAGGTACTGCACCCGTGTCGGCAATTTTATGGGCTGAAGGTTTAAAACCAAATATGCCATTTAATGCTGCTGGTGTACGAATCGAACCACCTGTATCACCGCCAAAGGCCATAGGACTAAGACCACTAGCCACAGCAACCGCTGAACCTGAAGATGATCCACCCGGTGCAAATTGCTGCTCTGCCCACGGGTTTTTAGGTGTGCCTTGCATTGGATTTTGACCAGACAAACCAAAAGCCAACTCGGTCATTTTAGTTTTACCTAAAATCACAAAACCTAAATCTTGCAATTGATCAACCAGTTTACAGTTCGCTTGCGCTTTTTGATCTAAATAAACCGTACCTGCATAGGTGATATGACCCGCTACATCCAGATTATCCTTTAGTAAAATTGGCACACCATGAAATGGACTCAATCGTGTGCCTTGCTGAAGCAACTCATCTAAATGTTGTGCCTGTTGCAAAGCCTCGATTTCGAATAATTCCGAAATACAATCTAGATGTTTAAATGTTTGGTTTCGATCAATATAAAATTGAACTGTCTCTACTGAAGTTATCTTTTTGCAGGCAATCTGGCGACCAAGCTCAAGTGCAGATAAATTCACAATATTCATTTTATATCTTCCAAACCTTTTCCTGCCGTTTCAGGCATTTTCATAAATGTTATTAATGTTAATAATGCGCCAACCAATACCATAAAATAGAAGTAATCTTGTTTACCAATACTTTGTAGCCAAGTTAGCACATACGGTGTTGTGCCGCCGAGTAAAGCCACCATCAAGTTGTAGGGTGCGCCAATGCCAACTGCACGAACTTCTGTCGGAAATTGTTCAGACATGACCGCGGGGCCAATGGCTGTATATAAAGCATATAAAACCAATCCAAAAAGCTCGACCAATAAAATCGATGCAAAAGTCCCATCCATCCACTTAATGATTGGATAAAAGAAAACTAAATATCCCGCAGCAAATACGATCAACTGCGGTTTACGACCAATTTTGTCTGATAGCCAGCCAAATACAGGCTGACACAGCATAAAGATAATTAAGCCAACAGTATTTGCAGCAAAGGCTGTTTGTGGCTCTGCACCTAAAACTTTAATGGCATAGGTCGGGACATAGACCACAAAAATATAGAATGCAAATGTTGTTAAGATAGAAATACCCACAATACGAAGCGTTTCTTTCGGATGACGTTTAATCAGTACAACCAAAGGATTTTTTACTGATTCTTTTTTATGGGTCATTTCGCTATCAGGTACTGATTTACGAATCCACATACCCACCAAGCCGCCAATCGCACCCAAAATAAACGGAATACGCCATCCGTATTCGCTCATTTGCGTTTCAGTTAAAGCACTTGTTAAAGCCCAAGCAAGACCTGAGGCCATCAAAATACCAATCGCTGAACTGAAAAACATAAAGCTTGAATAGAATCCGCGTTTATTTTTTGGTGCCATCTCTGAAAGATAAGTTGCCGCTGAAGCGAACTCACCACCCAAAGATAAACCCTGAAGTAATCGCGCTAATACCAAAATAATCGGCGCAAAAATACCAATTGATTCATAGGTTGGTGAAAGACCTATCATCAAAGAACCACCTGCCATCATTATGATGGTTGCGGCCAAAGCTGCTTTTCGACCATAGCGGTCAGAAAAGATACCCAATACGATTCCACCTAATGGGCGCATGAAGAAACCTACAGCAAAAATTGCGAAGGTCGCAAGCAAGGATGCAGTTGGATCATCTGAAGGGAAAAATTGTTTCGCGAAAAATACTGCAAAAGTTGCATAAATCGTCCAATCGAACCATTCAATAGCATTTCCTACAGTTCCTGCAAGAATAACTTTCTTTTGTGATACATTTCCTTGTGTGGGAATTGAGTTTTGCATTTTTGACTCATCCATAAGCGTCTCATTTAATATTTAGACATAAATACAGGTTGTATTTTATTTTCTAGACTTAAATTTAGATTATAATTAGTTTTTAGACAAGTCAATCATCATGAGTGAATCTTTTAGTTTCGACGAAATCGATACTGCATGCATCAAAGCTCTTATCTCCAATCCGAGAGGATCATGGCGAGAACTGAGCCAGATTAGTGATGTCCCTGAAAAAAAGCTGTCTCGACGTCTAGGTAGATTGCTAGATGACCAAGTTATACGAACTGCAATTGAATTAAACCCTGTGGTTGCCAATAAGGGTTACACCGTTCATGTCTGGATCAGTGTGAAATTTGGGAAGGAAAAAGAAGTTGCGCAATTTTTTGCAAACCGTCCAGAAGTACGCATTGTTTTTCTAACCACAGGACTTGCCGATATTTTCCTTGAAATTGGATTAGAAAAGGCCGCCGATCTCTCTGTTTGGATGCATGATTTTGTTACGCATATTCCGGATATTAAAACCGTAGAAACCCAAGCCGTTTTAAAACCATTTACTTGGGCAAGCAAACCCAAAGCTTTAGAAGGTACAAGCGATAAAAACGTCAATTTTAGAAGTTTGACTGAAATAGAGTTAAAACTGATTCATGCTCTGTCTATTGATGGGCGTTCATCTATTAAAAGTTTGGCAGAGCAAATCGAACTCAGTGAACATAAAACTCAGAAATTATTGAATGATTTATTGGAAGAAGGCATTTTCAACATTCGTGTCGATGTAGAACCCAGTTTGATGGGCTATAAGTCCGAAGCGATTATTTTGATTAAAGCTCGTCCAGATGCAGCAAATCAAATTGCCAAAACCTTGTCTGAACTTAAAAACACACGCTGCCTATTTGGCATTAGTGGAGATTCACAATTTTTCTGGCATGTCCTATGTAATGATTTAAGTGATTTATGGAAACTCATTACAGAAGATCTTGGTAATTTTGAAGGCATTCAATCTTGCAATACCAACATGGTGACATTGGCATTAAAACGTGCAGGATTTATGCGAAAAATCAGCAGCGCGCAGTTATTTTCAAATTTAGATTAAAAAAAAGAACCGCAAATGCGGTTCTTTTTTTTTAACGATTTTTACGCTTCGTTTGGATTACTTAATTCCGTCATCGGCCAACGCGGTGTAGTTGTAACAGACAAACCATCATGCTGACCCGCTTTAAGACGCTGATAACCTGCAAACGCAATCATTGCACCATTATCTGTACACAGCGCAGGTTCTGCATAAAACACATTTGCACGGATTTTTGCCAAGTCAGCTTCTAAGCGCTCACGTAAACGCTTGTTTGCACTTACACCACCGGCAATAACTAAACGTTTTAAACCAGTTTGTTTTAAGGCCTTCACTGATTTTTTCACCAATGTATCAACCAACGCTTCTTGGAATGATGCAGCGATATCCGCCTCACGACCTTCGCCTTCAACTTTTTTCAATTGAACTGAAACGGCAGTTTTTAAACCACTAAATGAAAAATCTAAACCTTGGTGTAGCATTGGACGTGGAAATTCAAAGGCATTGATGTCACCATTGATCGCCAATTTCGAAATATTTGGACCACCTGGGTATGGTAGACCCATCATTTTAGCGACTTTATCGAATGCCTCACCTGCTGCATCATCAATCGACTCACCCAATAATTCATATTGACCAATTCCATAAGCAGCCATCAATTGAGTATGTCCGCCAGAGACTAAAAGTGCCACAAATGGAAATTCTGGTGGAGTTTTAGACAACAAAGGCGCCAACATATGACCTTCCATATGATGTACACCAATTGCAGGTTTATTCAGTGCAAATGCCAACGTACGACCAAACAATGCGCCTGTCATTAATGCACCCATCAAGCCCGGCCCGCGAGTATATGCAATGGCATCAATTTCTGATTTATCAACTTTACTTTCTTCAAGCAGTTGTTTTAATAACGGAATTAACTTACGCACATGGTCACGTGAAGCTAATTCAGGTACCACACCACCATATTCTGCATGCAGTTTGATTTGGCTATACAATACTTGTCCGCGTAATCCTTGCTCACTATCGTAGAGTGCGAGTCCTGTTTCATCACACGAAGTTTCCAAGCCTAAAACGATCATTAAACTGCCTTTTGCCCATTTCAAAATATTGCGAAACCTATTATAGACTTGTGATATGAGATGTAAATGAGTAAAATACTGACCTTCACTTGTGATCAAGGGTAATTCGACCCGAGATCTTATCCATAACTTAATGAGGATTCTTCATGCCACAAGTTAAATTGAAAGAAGGCGAACCAGTAGACGTAGCTATCCGTCGTTTCAAACGTTCATGCGAAAAAGCGGGTGTTCTTGCAGACGTTCGTAAACGTGAATTCTACGAAAAACCAACTCAAGAACGTAAACGTAAAAAAGCTGCTGCTGTTAAACGCTACCAAAAGAAATTGGCTCGCGAATCAGTACGTACTACTCGCCTTTACTAAGATTAATTTGTGATTGATTGACTAACCTGGACAAGATAAATGACTACTTTAAAAAACCAAATAACTGAAGTTTTAAAAGCCGCTATGCGTGCTAAAGAAATGGACAAGTTAACGGTAATACGTAGTCTACAGGCAGCAATCAAGCAAATCGAAGTCGATGAGCGCATAGAGCTTGACGATAAGCAAGTTCTTGCGGTCATTGAAAAGCAAATCAAACAACGCAAAGAATCGGTTAAAGCCTTTTTAGGTGCAAATCGAGATGATTTAGCTAGTAAGGAACAAGCCGAGATTGAGGTGTTATCTCAATTTCTACCAGAAGCTATGACTGAGGAAGAACTTGATTCCATCATTGCGCAAACAATTACTGCGCAAGAAGCTACTAGCATGAAAGATATGGGTAAGGTGATGAACTCTCTACGTCCGCTCATAGCCGGACGTGCCGATCCTGCACAAGTTTCAGCTAAAATTAAAGCGAAACTCTCTTAATCTTTCATCTATATTGTTTGATTTGGTCTATTTAAGTACGCTGATGACTTAAATAGCCAAATTATCCAAATTCAAAAATAATTCAAATTCATTCATCATTTATAATTATCTTTCTTATTTAACGATTTCATACTTACAAATATCTCGCCAACTTCCATCTACTGGATTTTAAATTGCAGCTTGTTCGATTTCAATCAATTTAAAATTTGCTCGTTCACATAGACGTCGCGCTCGCTTGTTTTCCACATCTACAAAAGCGTTTAATTGCTGAAATCCTAGACCATTTAATAATTGATCCACAAATAACTGCAAAGCTTCTATCATCAAACCCTGCCCTTTAAATTCAACATTTCCCCAAAATCCAACGTTAGCTTGGTTTTCCATCCAATTGATTTGATGAATATCCATGACACCTAAAAAGTTATGCGACTGTTGCTCACGAATCACATAAACAAAATTTTCCTGATTTAACGCAGCCAACACTCTCGAATCACAAAATGCCAATGAAGCATCTAAATTAGGTTCTTGTAAGGACCAAGCCAAACTTGCAGGAAACATTCGTAAGGTTTCTATACTTTGACAAATCGCCTCATAAAGTGCTTTTGCATCGTGACGCTGAATCAACTGAAGCGTGATTCTGCCATGACTCATACCAAAATCATCGAGTTTCATTTTTATTCAGTTTCTCGTGATGATTTAAAATGCTTATAAATTTATTTTTAATTTAGGGCACATTGCACATTATATTTTTTTAATAATTGCATCTCTTTTGATGCGATCACCTGCTGAATCACATCCTGCTTATTCATATTACGGTACTCACGATCTAAAAATGCACGATTTTCGTCTGCAGCACGATATAGATCATTTACATAAGTCTGAACAATACCGCAGTATTTCACTTGCTGGTCTGCTTTAAATCCCTGTTGCTGTGGGTCTAACTGACTAAAAAATTGGCGTACATCAGTTTTATATTTTTCGTTAATATCATTCACAGCAATCACATATTGTTCTGCGCTCGCTGCTGCAATATTCGTTGCTAAGCCCAACAGACAGGCCGCCAAAATCATATTTTTCATTTGTCAGTTCTTAATCATAAAAATTTTACATCCAGCTAGTTTACACTGATTAATCTAAGCCACTAAAACTACAATTTGCACTTTATAATCAACATAGATAAGTACATCACAGTTGAAATCTTTATATTTTTAATTTCCGTTCATTTTGCATTTCATCTACACGTTGCTTGATTTTCGCAGCAAGACTTTTCGAGTCTTTGGCGATGCGCTGCGCCTGTAGCAAAGATTTAATCGCCCGTTCTTCATCCCCGCCCCAATACTCTACTTCAGCTCGATATCGCAGCACATTGACCGAACGGAAGCTTGCATCTTTGTCTGCATCAGCCATTTGCAACATCAGTCGCCAACCACTCAAGTCGCGTGGATTTGCTTGTAAAAATCGCTGTAGAATCAGTTGTGCTTGCGCATATTCTTTGTTTCGAATCAAAGCCTCTGCATATTTATAATTTAATGCACGATTTTCAGGCATGATGATTGCCGAACTTTTTACAGCGTTCACGGCTTCAGCCGCTTTATTTTGGCCCAACAGCACATCTGTCTGTAAAATAGTAAAAAGTGCATGCGATGCATTTTGTTTTGCTGCTTCATTTAATAACTTTTGAGCAGCAGTAAAGTCACCTTGCTTAATATGCAAGCTCACCAAAGCCAACTCAGCTGCATAATTCTTTTGCGCCACCATCGCATTTAATTGCAATTCAGTCGCCTGACCTGACAATACTCGACTATACCAGCGCAGAATTTCAAAATCTTGATCAACCAAACTAGTTTTAACTTGAGGCAACTGATTGGCACGTAAGCGCGCTTCGCTCATACGCTCCGTGGTTAAAGGATGCGTCAACCAAAAATCAGGCAGAAAGCTCACTCGACTCGTAGAGCGATGCATCACTTCAAAGAAGTCAGCCATGCTCTGTGGATTGTATCCAGCACGGTACATATACTGCATCCCGATGCGGTCTGCTTCACGTTCTTGATTGCGGCTATAGGTTAGCTGTTTATCCATCAAAGCGGCTTGTGAACCCATCATTACAGCCGCACCTACATCACCATCTGCCTGTGAGGCCACCAAGGCTCCGACCAAAATACCGGCTAGTGACAATAAACCTTGCCCTTTAAAGGCTTCTTGTGAACGACTGTAATGACGTTGTGATACATGTGCAATTTCATGTGCCATCACCCCTGCCACTTCATCCATATTACGTGCTGAATTAATTAATCCCGCATTTAATGCAAACAAGCCACCTGGTACAGCAAAAGCATTAATTTGTGGATCATTAATTAATAACAATCCGACCGGTTGGTTAAGTTGGGTTTGGCTTAAAATATGCGTAAAGACAGATAAAAGACGATCTTCCATCCACGGATTTTCAATCACAGGAAGTTGACGATGCACCTCACGATACACTTTCTCACCAATGGCACGTTCTTTTTGTTGATCCAACAAGCCGACGCCACTACCAATTTCAGGCACAGAAAATTGTGGGGATGAACTAAAATCTACGGACTGCGTCTGCGCCAATGTCGAACAAAGCCCGAGACCACATGCCAGTAAAATCTTTTTCAAAGTCTATTCTCTAAATTTCATATTCGTACTTCATCGAATATAGCATTGAATTTTGGTGAATTATGGAGAAAACTGTTGTGATTGTTTATTCAAATTTTGGATTGACCACATAGCGTGGCGCGCGTTCATGTACCAAAACATCCACTAAATTTTGATAAGCCAATTCCGCCATACGTTTACGAGTTGCCGCTGTTGCTGAACCCACATGGGGTAATGTCACGACATTGGCTAATGTAAATAATGGCGATTCTTGAAGTGGCTCTTGCTCATACACATCTAAGCCTGCTGCAAAAATTTGACCACGACTTAATGCATCGATTAAAGCGGCTTCATCAATCACTGAACCGCGTGAAATATTGACCAATACCGCATGCGATTGCATCAAGGCCAACTCACGTTCACCAATTAAAGCTTTCGATTCTGCATTTAAATCCACTGCAACGACCACAAAGTCAGCACGTTGCAACAAATCATCCAAATCGCAATATTGCGCTGATAACGATTCAGCCAATTCAATTTTTTCTCGGCGATTATGATAGAGTACATTCATATTAAAGCCGTAGCGAGCACGACGCCCAATGGCTGCGCCAATATGTCCTAAGCCAATAATTCCGATGGTTTTAGCAAAGACATCCATACCAAATTGCTCAGGACCCACTGTACGCTTCCACTGCCCTTGTTTGGTCCATTGATCCAATACAGGCACTTTACGTGCTGCACTCATCAACAAGGTAAATGCTAAATCTGCTGTAGTTTCCGTCAATACATGCGGAGTATGGCTCAACCAAATATTTTTTTGATTTAAAAATGCTAGATCATAGTTGTCATAACCGACACTTACACTTGAGATGACTTTTAATTGTGATGCATGGGCTAAATTTGAGGCATTCAACAAACGTCCCGCACCAATCATGGCATCAGCATCTTTTGAATGCTCAAGAATTTGCTGATTCACATCGCCCAATTTAGGACTAATTTGGAAAACTTTAAATTGTTGTTCTAAACGTTGAATTATTTCTTGATCTATTTGACTAAAAACCACTACTTTTTTTTGCATAAATTTTCCATTTACGTAATTTAAGTATTTTGTCCTGCCTTATTTTGCATAAATTGCCATAGGCGTTTTTTCAATAAAGGCTGTTCAATCATTTGCTGTAAAGATGCCAATGGATACACCTTCGCATGCTCTAAATGCGGAATATCGCCTAGGCAAATGACATTTTTATCCAAGCTCATCGCATCGATAAAACCCTGTACATAAGATGCTGCACCACGACCATCTTGCAAATTCACCCAGCCAAAAGGCCACTGTAAGGCAAAAAAATCGGCACTGACTGCGCGCTGAATATTGCTCCACAAAACTTGCTGCTCTGCCGTTAATTCTGTGGCATCAATGACAATGACACAGTGCATTAAACAGATGGCTTCTAAGTTAAACGAAGGGATTTGAACAATCGGACGAACTTCAACAGGCTCAACAACCTTTGGTTCATCTTTAGGTGCTTCTACAGATTGACTTACAACAATATCAACGTTCTTTTTAAGCTCAGTCTGTGATGAAACAGGCGTTGGCTGAGACTCATTTTTGACTAGAATTTCAGAGACTATTTCAGGAGCCGCCTGATCTCGCCAAATATTTGAGCTAAATTGCTGACACGGAGCCGCCTGAGGAATCCATATATCAATTCCCATTGCCGCCATTATGCTTCGCTGATGCCCAATCATGCTTTCATTTTCACCTATTCAAGGCTTGATATTCTAACGGGATTCATTGGTTTTTGCTGAACTTTTATAAATCAATTAGATCATACTATTTCTTTAAAGATTCTGTAGACTTGCTCAGACTACTTTTGACTTAAAATTAAACAATTTATTCATAAATCAAGCCGCTATAAATAATTATACGATCATTAAACTATTTTTCTTTTGCATTAGTTCAACTATCTCAGCTGATTCAAATCCAATACGCCAATATAGTAGCTGCAAAACATCCAACTCATCTTGCGTGATAATTCGATCATTCCATAAACATATTTCAGCAACCCCAAGAATGCTTAGACGCTCACGCAGCAGCAGCCCAGAAATATCATTTAGGATTTCAGCCAAATCAATTGGCTCATCAGATATATCGCGATAGAACTCTAGTTCTTCTTTCGTTAAGATTCGATTGAGGATTTTTTCACGCACTTCGAGTTGGTTATCACTGTTAATTTGTTGCACATGCAACAAGGCATCAATCAAACGCACAATACTCGGTTTTACATCTTCTAAAGATGTAGGTGTATGTGCAGGCAACAGATTTAACTCATATTTCACTGTTTCAAGTAGTAAGGCATCGAGCAAACCAATTTCACCATCTTCTTGAATAATTTTGGCCAGCTTGGTTAAGAACTGCCGTGAAATCGTCGCAGGCATAGTGCCAATATTTTTACATGCCTCATGAAAAATGGAGATATGCACACGACCATCAAGATTCAATAAGGCATCCACAATCGCACGACTGACTTCAGCTTCAGTCGGAATAAATTCTCGATACTGACGAATCATTAAAATCGCAACCATCACCTCACGCGAACCGGTTGCAGTTTGTAAGGCACGTTGAATCAATTCAGGCCGCTGCCAATTTTCACGAATCTCAGGGTTCAACGGTTTAATTGCATCACGTATCGCAAAACTGATCGGTGACAAGCGCAGTAAAGGTAATGGTTGTGGCGAGTTCCATGGAGTTGCAACATCTGGACTGGCTTCTTCTAGTGAACGGAACAAATAAAATAGCGGTTGGTTTCGCAGTTTTTTTAAATTTTCTAGTTGCAGGTCATGAATGAGCGTCGGATTTAATTCAAAAATACGCTGTTCAATACTTGGGTGAATATTCATCCAGTTTTGCGGACTGAGTGAGTTTGCAAAACACATATGAGAAATCGATTCTGCATATTCACTATGAATTTGCGAACCTGAATGATGCACATAAATCCTTAATAAGGTTTGAATATTGGCATCATTTTGAATCAGACGTTTGGTTTTCTGATCATTACGATAGGTTCGAGAACCCAAAGAGATATATTTAATAAAGCGGGAAATCAAAACACCTAAACTACCGATCAACCAAATAACTGCGCCAATCGCTACAAAGAGCGTTTCAAACTTATTGTCCCGTGCTTGTCCATTTTTATAGAAACCACGTTTTGCAATTTTACTGCCCCACTGACTAAAGGTCGTCAAACCGCTATATAAGATTTTCAAACGGGTATTTTCAGCAGCTTCCCCCGACAAGATCTTATTAAATTCATGGCTCAGCAAACCATACATTTCCATCTCATCTAGGGTTTGTAAGGCACCCCAGGTTAAAATGATCGATGTATCTCGAGGGCTAAAACCAGCGGTGAGCGCATTCACACCCACTTCATCAGGTAAGACATAAAGTGCGGGAGTATCGATTAGAAAGGTATCTGCCAGCTGCTCAGTCATACGCAGTGCAACACTTTCTTCAGGAATACTTTCAATGAGACTCAGACGTCGCGCACCTAACTGTTTTGCAAGTGAATAACCACCTAAGCGAAAGGTGTAAAAATCATAGAGAACTGAAACCAACATAATCAGCAGTACAGTAGCCACTAAAAATGGGCTAAGGACATGCCAATAGATAGACTGAGTGGAATCATAATAATCCACAATTAAACCGACAATTACATTAATAATTGCGACGGTCAAAAACACTGCCGCCATACACATGGTGACAGGCCAAAACATATTTTTGTTTTTTATAAAATCATAACCCACACGTCTCAATGTAATACCCTTAAGCTACATTGTCTTTTGTTTGCTCATCATAAATGAAAAAAGCGGGAAATTCCCGCTTTTTCAGTGTGTTTTCAGCAGATTATTCTTCGCGAACACCTGTTAAATCCACAGAAGCTGCATCAATGTTAACATCGATATAAGCTGGCTTTTCATTTTTTGCAGAGTCATTACGCTTACGCTCTAATGCTGCCAAATATTCAGCATCAATACCACCTGCCACATATTTACCATCAAATACCGAGCAATCAAAGTCTTGTAACTCAGGGACTTTCTTGGTGCGTACTGCAGATTTTAGATCTTCCAAGTCTTGGAAAATTAGGCGATCAGCACCAATAATTTCACGAATTTCTTCAACGCTACGTTCAGACGCAATCAGTTCAGATTTGGCTGGCATATCGATACCGTACACGTTTGGATATTTCACCATCGGTGCAGCAGACGCAAAGAATACTTTTTTCGCACCCGCGTCACGCGCCATTTGAATGATTTCGTTACAAGTCGTACCACGAACAATCGAGTCATCGACCAAGAGTACGTTTTTGCCTTGGAACTCTAGCTCTACAGGGTTGAGCTTTTGACGCACAGATTTCTTACGAAGTTGCTGACCCGGCATAATGAAGGTACGACCGATATAACGGTTCTTCATGAAGCCTTCACGGAATTTCACACCTAAGGTATTTGCAAGTTCTAGCGCCGAAGTACGTGAAGTATCAGGAATTGGGATCACGACATCGATATCGTGCTCATCACCCCATTCACGTAGAATTTTCTGAGCAAGTTTTTCGCCCATTTTCAAACGTGCTTTGTAAACTGAAATACCGTCAATGGTTGCGTCTGGACGCGCAAAATATACGTATTCAAAGATACAAGGACGATATTCAGGGGCTACTGCACACTGCTTGGTCGACATCACGCCATCAGCAGTAATATAAATTGCTTCACCCGGTGCAATATCACGTTCAACCTTAAAGCCGAGCGCGGTAATTGCGACAGATTCAGACGCAATGATATATTCCATACCATTTTCAGTTTCACGCGAACCGTAGATCAATGGACGAATACCATTTGGATCACGGAAACCTACAAGGCCCTGACCGGTGATCATAGCAACAACCGCATAACCACCTTTGCAACGTTCATGCACACGTGATACCACGTGGAATACATCTTCAGCACTTGGTGTAAGTTTTGCGCGTTTTTGCAATTCGTGAGCAAATACGTTTAATAATACTTCTGAGTCTGAATCGGTGTTCATATGACGTAAGTCAGTCTTGAACAAGTCATCATGAATTTCAGCAGCATTAGTTAAGTTACCATTATGTGCAAGCGTGATGCCATAAGGTGAGTTTACATAGAATGGCTGAGCTTCAGCACTGCTTGAAGAACCAGCAGTTGGGTAACGAACATGGCCAATACCATAATTACCCTGTAATGCACGCATATGACGTGTGTGGAACACATCACGCACCATACCCGTATCTTTACGCAGGAATAAACGACCATCCTGACAAGTTACGATCCCGGCTGCATCCTGTCCACGATGTTG
This sequence comes from Acinetobacter sp. YH12138, assembly GCF_015218525.1. Lineage (NCBI taxonomy): Bacteria > Pseudomonadati > Pseudomonadota > Gammaproteobacteria > Moraxellales > Moraxellaceae > Acinetobacter > Acinetobacter sp. YH12138. The sequence goes on from NZ_CP048670.1 coordinate 2,003,707, forward strand.
TAACATCGTTAACGCATCAAACAACATTTGGTTAACAGGTGATTTACCAGCTATACCAACTACTCCACACATAGCAACCTCGCAGACAAGCTAGGGTTAATAAAAAGGATTATTTGTTGACTCACCCGATCCAGAACGTCCGTGCTTGTTCTGCGACTCAGATGGGAGGTCTGAAGATTTCTGAGCATCTTCAGACTGAATATGATGAAGTGCTTGATTTGCAGCATCTTTGGACAATTCGGTTGCCCAAGGCGCATATGGCAATAATGACTGAACCATTTTAGATTGTTTCCAATGTGGTGAACTTTCTACCCAAGGACCTAGCCCCTGCATAGTGATCAGCACCACCAACAATCCTTTTAAGCTTCCAAAAACACCACCTGCCAGTCGATTTAGAGGACCAAGCTTTAATGTTTTCAAAATACTGTTCAATAACCATGTCGCGACCCAAGTCATGACTACAATCAACAATACAATAAATGCGAACGCGGCAATCTTCTGTACCACTGGATCTGTACTTAAAGATGTCATCGAAGGTGCAAGGACGGTTGCATACTTTGCCGCAATGACAAGTGCAAGAATCCATCCAATGAAGTTCGCAAAGGCTTTTACAAATCCTTGACGCAAACCGTTAAGCCCTCCAATGAGCAAAATAATCAGTATAAAGATATCAATGGTATTCATGATATTTACAATGCGTCTACGCAGTCTTTTACAAGTGTCGGACCTGTATATATGAGGCCACTATACACTTGTACAAGGCTTGCTCCTGCTTTTTGTTTCGCAACAGCATCTGCGCCCGACAAAATACCACCCACACCGATCAATGGAATTTGACCATTTAATACTTTAGCAAAAGCCGCCAAACATGCCGTACTTTTTTCAAAGACTGGCGCACCGGATAGACCACCAGCTTCATCACCAAATGGAAGGCCTTCAACACCTTCACGTGACAAAGTCGTATTGGTGACAATCAGACCGTCAATTTTAAATTTTAACAATTGTTGTGCAATAAAATTAATGTCTTCAGGTTCTAGATCTGGTGCAACTTTAAGTACTAAAGGTACATAATGTTGATTTTCATCCGCCAACTCGAGTTGACGTTTCTTGAGCGTCTCTAACAGTTCAGTCAAAGCATCACCGCTTTGTAAGCTGCGAAGATTTTTTGTGTTAGGAGATGAAATATTAACCGTAATATAAGAAGCGTAGTTATAAACTTTTTCTAGACAAATCAGATAATCGACAACTGCTTTTTCAACAGGTGTGACTGCATTTTTACCAATATTGATCCCAAGTACACCCTTAAATTTTGCAGCTTTGACATTTTCGATCAACTGATCCACGCCATCGTTGTTAAAACCCATGCGGTTAATAATGGCTTTTGCTTTCGGTAAACGAAATAAACGAGGTTCAGGGTTCCCTGATTGTGGAAGTGGTGTAATTGTACCAATTTCAATAAAGCCGAAGCCCTGGCTCGCCAGCGCATCGATATAAGCACCGTTTTTATCAAGACCGGCTGCTAAACCAACTGGATTCGGAAATTCGATTCCCATACATGTCACTGGTTTAGACGCCACGTTTTGACGCATCATTCCCATCTTGTGAGAAGATTTCAACAGCGATAATGTCAGCTCATGTGCACGCTCTGGTGCTAAAGTAAACAACAAAGGGCGGGCTAGAGAATACAACATATCTATAAAAGTCTACTGCTTTTTAAGTCGGCATATTATAGGCACAGCACAAATAAAACACCATGCTTAGCAGATCTTTATTTTTACCGATTATTGTACACTCGCTGTTAATTTGACCTGTCCCGCTTCAGAACTTAACTCCATCTTTTCAATACTTAAGCCCATTTGAACCAATTGAGTCAAAAAATTGGCCAGAATTGCATAATTTTCATGCATCACTGCAATCTGTATTTGCTCACCGACTTGTTGAGATGCCACGGATAAACCCTGTTGTTGCGATACACGCTGAACTTTTTCCAACGCGCTCAGTTGTGTATCACCTGCTGGTTTCATCGTGACGGCATTACTTTGCATCCAAACAACAGTATCCTTGAGTTCATTCACGCGCTTTTGTTGAAAATTTGCAGCTTTGTTCATATAAAACAGTGCCGAACCAATCGCTGCCACTACAACAAAAATCGTGGTAAAAATTACCATGACTCGTTCACGTGTTGACAGTTGGTCTAAATAATCAGTGATACGCTCAATTTGCCCATCTATACGTTGCTGTAGGTTTTCCATTTTTGTCATTATTGTATTTTCACCAATCCAATCGCGCCGTTGGCACTTGGTTGAATATTCCCTAATTCAACTTTAAAACCTTGTTGTTTTAATTGATTGGTTAGGGTTTGTAGTACTTCTGCCGAATTGGCTTTTAGCTCCATATTTAACATCGAGGCTTCATAGCTCACACGATTTGCAGAAATTTGGTTTTGCATCAAAACTGGCCCGACACGGCTCAGCAAGGACAGCGCCTGCGCATTGCCCGTTTGACTCTGACGCAATTGTGATTCGAACTGGCTTTTCAGCGTTTGTTCAGTCACAGGATAGCTTTGCCCAAACCAATATTTAAACTGATCAATCGCTTGTGCCGCAGTGATATTGGCCACTTTTTTGTATTGATACCAGCGAACTGCATCATAACTAAACTGAGTAATTAGAGCCGCAACCAAAACAGCTGCACATGCTTTCCAATAGCCACTCACACCAGTATTGGTTTTGGCTTTCGGCAAAACATTGAGTGGATGTTGTTTCGGTTTTTTTATATTGGGTAATTCATAATGAAAAGATTCAATGTGATCATGCGTTACAGCGGCTTCAAGACTATGCGTCTGATCTGAACTTAGATTTGAAATCTTATAGTTCGGCTGACCAATTTGATAATCTAAATACAATGCCAAATCATCAACAGACTGACCGACAAATTCACTATTTCGGACCAATAAATGACCACTGACATTTGCCAAAACATGTTGCCCAGCTTCTGGGCTTGGCAAGACCAAAAAGTCAGGTAATAACGAAATGACTTTTACAGGAATTAGCGTCAAAGCATGCTGCATCGTTTCAACTGTACTATGCGCAATCCCCATGACCGTTAATTCATCTGGACTTTGAAAATGATGCAATACTTTCATTGCATCCAAAGGCAAAATGACATATTCCTCAAGTAAATATTTTACGCCGTCTGGGCCAAGTTTTTTATATTGGTTTTTTGGAAAATTTTGCTGAATGATTTGTACATCACGACTTGGAAAGAAAACAACCGCTTCCTTTCCCGCATATGGCTGAATTTCCTGAATCAATTGTTCAAGTGTCGATGACTGCTTCCAGAAATCCCCTTCTGACCATTGCCAAACCCCATTGGCTTCGGGCATCCATAAATACAACATTAATTTTTCTGCCGTTTTAATTGGTTTTTATGTTGATGGTATAAACGTTTTAATTTGAGTCGATAACCCTGGAGCAATGACCGCTTGTTCATAAATACGCGCTTCTGCCAAAGCATAGGGATTAAAATATTCTGAGACTAAAACACTGGCCATATGTGCCACAACGTTCATATGGCACACCACCACAATAGACTCATACGGTAAATGTGACAACCATTCCACTGCAACTTTGGCATCATCTTCCGGTTTGATGGCATTACAAATAACCACAGGCACATGTGGAAAATGTTTTTGCAAAGATGAAAGTGTTTGCTGCGCCCGCAGTAGCGGACTCACCACAAAAACGTCTGGTTGAATTATATCTTTCAAATATGCTGCTGTTTCTGCCGCTTGAGTTTGTCCGCGCGCTGTTAAAGGACGCTTTTCATCATTCCCCATTACTGGCGGAGCAGCTTCGCCATGCCTAACCAATGTCAGTTGCATAAAATTTCCTTATTCTATTCCGCACATTATATACAGCCAGTATGACAAAGCTATGTGTATTGCATATTAATCAGCAAACTTAAACTTGCTGATGTGGCAAGACAAATTCAACATCACTGCGATGGCCATTTTTCATCAGTGACAATGCAATATTCAGTGCCGGTGCACCTTCAAAAATCACTTCGTACAAGGCACTGGTAATTGGCATATACACACCCAACTCCTCAGAGCGTGCGCGTACTTGCACAATGGTATTAATCCCTTCCGCAGTTTGTCCCAGTTCTTTGGTGGCTTGTTCTAAGCTTTTACCACTACCGAGTGCAAAGCCGACTTGGTAATTGCGGCTGAGTGGACTACTACAAGTTGCAAATAAGTCACCGACACCAGATAAACCTAGGAATGTTAATGGGTTTGCGCCTAATTTCACTGCAAAGCGGCTCATCTCTGCCAAAGCACGTGTCAAAATCATACTCTTGGTATTTTCACCGACACCATAAGCCGCAGCTAGACCCATCGCGACTGCATAGATATTTTTCAGAGCACCGCCCAATTCCACGCCATGCACATCATCACTGGCAAATACACGGAACAAAGCACTGTGCAGCGCTTGTTGAACAGCATAACGAACCAGCTCAGATTGGCTTGCGATCACTGTTCCTGCTGGTTGTCCTGCAACAATTTCCTTCGCCAAGTTTGGCCCTGAAAGCACACCATAAGGGACTTCAGGAAGTTCTTCACGAATAATATCGCTCATAAAGCTAAAGGTATTGGCTTCAATACCTTTGGTTAAAGACACCACTGCTTGTGAGGTGATAAAAGGTTTGATCTGCTTTAAAACACTACGGAAAGAATGGCTCGGAATAGCCACTAAAATAATGTCACGATTACATACTGCTTTTTCTAAATCTGAAACAGCAAGCAAACCAGCTTCTAATTGAAAATCTGGCAAGTAACGTTTATTGATATGTGTTGCATTGATGTCCGCAGCTACCGCCTCATCACGAATCCATATCATGGTGTCACAGCCATTACGTACTGCGGTATTGGCCATCGCAGTACCAAAACTCCCACCACCCAACACCGTAACACGTAGTGCAGTTTTTTGATCAACTGACACAGGGCTAACAAGACTTGCAAAATCAAGTTCTGACATTGTTCTTTTATCCTAATTTCTTTACTGATCGAACTTCATCAATCGATCTATTTTTCACTTTTATTGGTTTGCTTTATGCCAATGGCTTACAAAGTCAGCAGACTGTATTTCAGCACGAGGTGGAATTGCTTTCACAGCTGTACCGATATAAATAATGCCTGAAATCAAATCGTTTTCCGTTAAGCCTAAGGCTTGTTTAAACAATTTAGATTCAACCACCGCCCCACTACGCCACATGGTTGAAAAGCCCTGTGCTTGTAAAGAGAGCAAAAAGTTTTGTACTGCTGCGCCTGAACTTAAAATTTGTTCGAAATGCGGAACTTTGGGATGATCTTGTAATTGAGTTAAAGCCAAAACCAATAGTGGCGCACGAAATGGATGATGTTTCACACGTTCCAACTGCGCTTCTTCTGTTTGTCCAGTATCGGCTAAAGCATGTGAAAGCAACTCACCAAATGCTTCACGTTCAGTTTCAGGAATAATCACGAAACGCGTAGGCTTAAGACGATGATGATCTGGCGCCGTTAAAGCGGCTTGAAACGCATTTTCCAATTGCTCAGCATTCGGCGCAGGTTCAATTAAATGACCAATCGACTGACGCTGATGAATATTTTGATGAACTGTATCAACTGCTGATTTTAGAATTGACATCTATACACTGTACTTTAAAACGTTTGCTCAAGATTAGCATATTCTCAATAACTTACTCTAGAATGTTTACATCAGACTCGGTGCTTATTTGTTAAGTCAGCTTTATTCACAGATTTACTATAAAAAAACCGCATAACTTGTACAGCAGTTCCCTGTTCTATAAGAAATTTTATGTTCAAATAAATCAAATTGTTTCTAACTCGGGGCACCGCATGAAAAAATTCAACAAAACTGTTGCCATTGTTAGCACGCTAAGCGCAACTGTGTTTTTAGCTGCATGTACATCTACACCAACAAAATCCTTAGCGATTCAAAAACCAAATAATCAATATGAAGTGACTGCCGTAGGTAAAACCAGTTTAGCGGCAAAAAATAATGCAATTGCAGCTGCAAATAGTACCTGTGGTAAAAATGCGACCCCTGTCGTCGTGGATGAAAAGCAAGAATACAACGGTGTGTTAAAAGGCGTGGTCGATGAAAAGACAGGTCAAATGATTCAGGCGGCGGCTGGCGTACTTGGCACCATTACTGGAAATAGCGGTAGCATCAGCAAAGATGATGATTACCAAACCGTACTAACCTTTAGTTGCCGTGCAAACTAAAACGTTAGTCTGTGATTTCGTTTTGCCATTAACTCAAAATGAAATTGTCGTTATGAAATAATTGTTATGAAATAGTCGACATGTAATAAAAAAGCCTGCAAAATGCAGGCTTTTTTAGAAACAAAAATTAGCAATAACCGTCTAAACGGGTTAAAGGTAATTTTTGACCAATGGCTTTTTCAATTTCAGGTAATGAAAAAGCATCATCTTCAGACAAGAAACTAATACTCACACCACGAGTACCCGCACGACCTGTACGACCGATACGGTGTACATAATCATCAGACTGTTCAGGAAGTGTGAAGTTCACTACATGAGAAACACCATCGACATGGATACCACGACCCGCAACGTCTGTTGCAATCATGATGTTATGTTGACCATTTTTGAACTGATCAAGCATTTTCAAACGCTTATCTTGAGCAATTTCACCTGACAACATCACCACTTTATAACCGTCTTTTTTGAGATGATCATAAAGTTTACGCACTTGATCACGACGATTGGCAAAGATCATGACCTTTTCAATTGGTTCATCACGTAAGATGTCTTCCAACAATTTATATTTATCAGACTTCGCCACCATGTAGACACGTTGCTCTACATCTGCATTAGTTTTTTTCTCAGGTTCAATTTCAACAGTTACTGGTTCAAACAACCATTGCTGTGCCAAATTTAAAACGTCATAACTAAATGTTGCAGAGAACATCAAAGTTTGTCGTTGTTCTTTACGTGGTGAAAAGCGCACGATACGTTTCACTGAAGGAATAAAGCCCATATCTAAAAGACGGTCAGCTTCATCAATCACTAAAAATTCTATTTGATCGAGCCAAACTTCTTTTTGTTCAACAAAGTCAATTAAGCGACCCGGTGTCGCCACCATAATGTCGACAAAATTACGATTTAATAGATTTTTTTGCTTATCAAAATCTACCCCACCGAGCAAAGTCATGACATTGAGATCAGTGTATTTCACTAATTCTTTTGCATCACTTTCAATTTGCAAAGCAAGTTCGCGCGTTGGTGCAAGAATCAATGCACGCGGTTCACCACGATAACGCTGTTCCTTAATTGGATTATTCAACAAGTCATTGATCACACTGACCAAGAAAGCCGCAGTCTTACCAGTACCAGTTTGAGCACGACCAATAGCGTCATGTCCAGCCAATGTAAATTTTAAAACCTTTTGCTGAATAGGCGTCATATCCTTAAAACCTAAAGCATCAATGGCTTTTTTAAGGTTCGGATGTAAATTTAAGGTTTCAAAACCTGATGACATATAGATGTGCCCTAATTGAATAATCACAAAATTGCTGAAGCATTATAAACAAAAAACGCCCCAATTTACATTGGAGCGTTTTTGAGTACATTCAGACGATTAGTCTAAAGGTTGTACTTCTTCAGCTTGGAAGCCTTTTTGACCTTTAACAACGCTGAATTCTACGCGTTGGCCGTCACGAAGTGAACGGTGGCCTTCGCCCATAATTGCGCGGAAATGAACGAATACGTCGTCGCCGCCGTTACGTTGAATAAAGCCGAAGCCTTTAGTGTCGTTGAACCATTTAACAACGCCTTGTTCACGAGCTGTCATAAGTTAATCCTTATCGTATTTAAAAAAGAAGGACCACCCGGTGTTGCAAACAGCAGACCAAACAAGGTTAAAAAAAATATTTTTATTTCTAAGCTTGTAATCATTCTGTAAAACTATCAACAAAATCCCGGTTACATCCAAATATATCAAGAGTTAAGAGGCTTCACAGCCAACAAAAATCTTAACAACGCAACGAGCTTAACACGGGTTTACCGCAATTAATAGATTTTTTTGATCTATTTTCCTTTTGAATATTCTTATTTTTTCACATCGTTTGAGTTATAAATCACAAAGGATTTTTACCTATTTTAGGTTGGGATTTGGCACTGTATTTGCTAATATTTCCATTGAAATGTAAACATGTTGGATCTGCTTCGTGAATGACAGCCAAAATTCGCTTTTAACTGTAGATGCAATGGGTAAACCCTGCCCGATGCCACTATTGATGCTCAAAAAAGCTTTAAAGAAAAGTCCAGACCAATCTTTATTGTTAAAGTCATCCGATCCGCACAGCCAACAAGATGTATCACGATACTGTCAAATACATCAGTTAAACTGTGAAATGCGCAAAATTTCCGATTCTGAGTTTCATTACTTGATTGAATCTTAAAAAGATTCAGTTAAACTAAATTGCTTCATAATTGAATAAAAGTTTACATTTCTATACCCAATTTTCCATAATTTACGGAAATATTGGATTAAGATGAATCTTAGTTATTGGGCTTACCCATTTTAATTCTCAAGGAGAAAACATGAGTGACAGCAGCAATCAATTGATGCCCCTGTCATTATCGGCACCTGGGGTGAATCTTGGTGCTTATATTAGTACTGTTAATCAGATTCCAATTTTATCGGCCGAACAAGAAAAAGAGCTGGCCGAACGTTATTATTATGACCAAGATTTAGACGCAGCTAAAATGCTGGTGATGTCACATCTTCGTTTTGTTGTACATATCGCACGTAGCTATGCAGGCTACGGCTTGCCACAAGGTGACCTGATTCAAGAAGGTAACTTGGGCTTAATGAAAGCGGTAAAACGTTTTGACCCAAACATGGGCGTACGTCTCGTATCTTTTGCTGTGCATTGGATTAAAGCAGAAATTCATGAATATGTGATTCGTAACTGGCGTATTGTCAAAATTGCGACCACTAAAGCGCAGCGTAAATTATTCTTTAATTTACGTAGCTTAAAAAAGTCATCTAAAAAATTAACTTTGGCTGAAGCACAGTCGATTGCCAATGACTTAAATGTAACACCTGAACAAGTCTTGGAAATGGAAGGCCGTTTAACCGCTTATGATGCTGCCTTTGAAGCTCAAGGTGATGACGACGATGAAGGTTCGACCCATGTCGCTCCTGCCCTTTATCTCGAAGATAACCGTTACGACCCTGCGCGTTTAGCGGAAGATGAAGATTACGAAGAACAAAGCACTTCAGCTTTACATGAAGCCATGGATCAGTTGGATGACCGTTCACGTAACATCTTACAACGTCGCTGGTTAGATGACGAAAAGTCAACGCTGCATGAATTGGCGGCGGAATATAATGTATCTGCTGAACGTATTCGTCAGTTGGAAAAAAATGCAATGGAAAAAATTAAAGTCGCAATGTCCTCAAACTAAGTTGAAGGCTTTTCCAGTCATTCTTAAAAAGAGCATTTCGATGCTCTTTTTTATGTCTGAATAGTATTGAATGACAAGCTACAACACAAAAACTTTGGGCATTTTTGCTTTAACCCTGCGTGCTAAATATGCTATGGTTATGCGCAAATTTTGTTAAGGTGAATGCACATGTGGATTGCCATTTCCGCACTTAACTTAGCTTTTGCTGTAATGCTTGGTGCCTTTGGTGCACACGGATTAAAAGCGCGCGCGACTGAAGCCCAATTGGCTTGGTGGCAAACTGCAACGGACTATTTCTTTTATCATGCACTGGGCTTACTTGCCCTCGCGATCTTATCCAAAGTCATTCCCCAACTTCCAATAAAAGCCAGTTTCCTACTTATACAAATTGGTATTTTCTTCTTCTGTGGTTCTTTATATGTGATGGCTCTAGGTTTACCACGTGGTCTCGGTGCCATTACTCCAATTGGTGGAGCGTTGATGATTGCTGGATGGCTCATATTGGCCTGGAATGCATTTAAATACGCAAAATAATTAACAACAGATTTTGGCCTTATTCAATAGGTAAGGCAGCAAGAACGGAATCCGCAAATGCAAATCTATTTAAACGGCGAAGCTACACAAACCGAATGTGTCAACCTCTTGCAATTGGTTCAACAATTACAACTGGAAGGCAAACGCTTCGCTGTTGAAAAAAATGAAATGATTATCTCGAAAAGTAAATTGGAACAAACCCCAATTACTGAGCAAGATCATATTGAAATTATTCATGCCGTAGGTGGCGGCTAAAATGGAGCTCCCATGGAAGATACACCCCTAATCATTGGTTCACGTACATTTAATTCACGACTTTTAGTTGGTACAGGTAAGTACAAGGACTTAACGGAAACTGACCAGGCCATTCAAGCCAGTGGTGCTGAAATTGTGACCGTTGCCATTCGCCGTGTGAATATTGGTCAGCATCCAGACCAGCCGAACTTGCTTTCTGTAGTTCCACCTGAGAAATATACGATTTTGCCAAATACAGCCGGTTGTTTCGATGCGAACAGCGCGGTTCGTACTTGTATGTTGGCGCGTGAACTATTAGATGGTCACAATCTGGTTAAACTTGAGGTTTTAGGCGATGAGAAAACCCTATATCCAAATATTACCGAGACTTTAAAAGCTGCACGTACATTGATTGACGATGGCTTTGAAATCATGGTTTATACCTCAGATGACCCGATTGTGGCACAAGAACTGGAAAGCATGGGCTGTGTAGCGATTATGCCTTTAGGTAGTCTCATTGGCTCAGGTTTAGGCATTCTCAACCCACATACTATTTCGATCATTAAAGACAATGCCAAAGTGCCTGTCTTGGTCGATGCTGGTGTCGGTACAGCAAGTGATGCAGCGATAGCGATGGAATTGGGCTGTGATGGCGTATTAATGAATACGGCAATTGCAGCAGCTCAACACCCTGTTCTGATGGCTTCAGCGATGAAAAAAGCAGTTGAAGCCGGTCGTGAAGCGTTCCTAGCAGGACGTATGCCGCGTAAACGCATGGCAAATGCCAGTTCACCTGAAACCGGATACTTCTTTAAATAAGAACTCATTCACGGTATAAAAGAGGACTCTATTGAGTCCTCTTTTTGATTTTGAAAACCTGATAATAATGAAAATATCCCATATATTTTGTACTTTGAGTATTTGTGTCGCATCTAGTTGGCTGTCTGCCCAAGTGCCGAGCACAGCCAAATCACTCGCGCCTCAAGGTTGGAACATTTTGATGGCTACGACTGGAGACCTAAACAAAGATCAAATGCCAGATATTGCGATGATCGTGGAAAAACAAAAAGTTGATGTGGTGACCTATGATGACGATGGCAAAGTCGTTCATAACCATCCACGAAAACTCATTGTGTTTTTTAAAACCGCAAAGGGATATCAACGTATCGTTGAAAACAATAGCATCCCTGTCGCTCAGCAGCCGAATTCATGTTTACTTGACCCACTTGCTGAAGCAGAAGACATCCAAATCAGTAAAGGCAATTTACTCGTTCATTTTAGTTATTTTATGGCTTGTGGTGGCTGGGAATGGCCCCGACATAGTTATACCTTCCGTTGGCAAAATCAACGCTTTGATCTGATTGGTTTTGACTACAATAGCTTTCACCGCGCTTCTGGTGAAGAAACATCGAAAAGCTATAATTTTTCGACCTTAAAACGTAAGGAAATTGTAGGCGGCAATATGTTTGAAAATGCCAAAACTCAAACCAAATGGTCAACCTTCAAAGCACCACAACAACTGACGCTTAAAAATATTAACTTTGATGATTTCTATACACAGTTCGAATACTAAGTTGAACCTGAGCAATGCCAATCTAGCAATAAAAAACCGCCAATTTCGGCGGTCTTTTTATAATTCAATTTGAATACACAACTTAAGGAATTAAACCTTCATCACGCATCGCAATTTGAACTGATTGACGTTCTGCAACTTTGTTACGTAATGCAATGATATTTTTATATGGCGTTAAATCATGTCCGATGCCATTTGACCAATTTGTCAGTACAAAGAGATAAGCATCTGCTGGGCCAAAGTTATCATCGACCAAATAGTCGTTATCCGATTCACCAATCGCTTTATCGATGTATGTCAATAAACGATCAATTTCTGCATAAGCTTTTTCTTTAGCGTCTGCATCTAGTGGTGCACCAAAGAATACGGCATAAGCATCATGTAATTCTGAGTTCAAATAGCCAAGCCATTCTAAAACTTTGGCACGACCTAAACCTGATGGTGGAATTAAGTCTTGTTTTGGATCATGCTGTGCAAGGAACGGTAAAATGGCCACGTTCTCGGTCAGGATCAAACCTGGGTTAATTTCTAAAGCAGGTACATAACCTTTTGGGTTGATCTCGTAATAATCTACCCCTTTTTCTGTTTTATGGTTTTTTAGGTCAACACGGACCAAATCAAAATCGACATTAATTTCATTTAAAATAATATGTGATGCTAATGAACATGCACCTGGAGAATAATAAAGCTTCATATCTGATCCTTGTTATGTACTATTCAATGTTTTAAATCTCTTCTGTCAAACTTTCAAGTGATCAAACCTGTAAATTGCAAAAAAGCGTAAATGCTGAAACATATATACTCATTGACTATTATCCATATTTAAGAAGATTTCAAGTCACTGTGTTATGCATTTTTATACTCAGTTGTTTTAACATAGCCGCGTTTAAGATTTGATGAAAAGTTACCGTGTTACAACTTAAAAAAGAACAATGGTTTTCCAATATTCGTACTGATGTACTCGCTGGCTTGGTGGTTGGACTTGCGTTGATTCCAGAATCCATCGCCTTTTCAGCTATTGCTGGGGTTGACCCTCAGGTTGGTTTGTACGCTTCGTTTTGTATTGCCGTCACCATTGCCTTTTTTGGTGGTCGTACAGCAATGATTTCAGCTGCTACGGGTGCGATGGCCTTACTTATGATCACGTTGGTCAAAGATCATGGTTTGCAATACCTTTTGGCTGCCACGGTTTTGACTGGTGTGATTCAGATCATTGCTGGCTATTTTAAAGTCGCAAAACTTATGCGCTTCGTCTCGCAGTCAGTGGTGTATGGTTTTTTAAATGCACTCGCGATTTTGATTTTTGTCGCACAGCTACCTGAAATGTCAAAAATGGATAGTTTTGGCTATGTCTTTATGCTTTTAGGACTTGCAATTATTTATCTTTTTCCATATCTACCTAAAATTGGCAAAGCCATTCCATCACCGCTGATTTGCATTATTGTCCTCAGTGGCTTGGCATTATTTTTAGGTGCAGACCTGCGTACTGTGAGTGATTTGGGTAAGTTTCCAGAGACTCTACCTATTTTCTTGATTCCTGAAATTCCTTTCAATCTTGAAACCTTCACGATTATTTTCCCTTATTCCATCACCCTTGCAACAGTTGGCCTATTAGAAACCATGATGACCACGACAGTGATCAATGAAGTCACTGAAACTGAAGGTGATCGTCATCAGGAATGTCGTGGTCAAGGGATTGCCAATATTGTCAGTGGCTTTATGGGCGGCATGGCTGGATGTGCCATGATTGGGCAGTCGATTATTAATGTTAGTTCTGGCGCGCGAACTCGCCTTTCCACTTTGGTTGCAGGTGTATTTTTGTTGTGTTTGGTGGTGTTCTTAAAAGAATGGTTGGCTTATGTCCCAATGGCGGCCTTAGTCGCGATTATGGTCATGGTGTCATTCACTACGTTCCAGTGGAATTCCGTCAAGCAATTTTCAAAGCATCCAATGTCTTTTAATGTCGTGATGATTGCTGTGGTGATCGTGGTGCTTGCAACACATAATTTAGCCCTTGGCGTATTGGTTGGTGTGCTCCTCTCTGCGTTGTTTATTATCAATCAACTGGAAAGCTCGGTAAAAGTCACATCTGAACTTAAAGACAATATTCGTAGCTACACAGTCTATGGACAAATTTTCTTTAGTAGCTCTGAGAGTTTTTATCAATTTTTTGATTTTCAGGAGAGGGTTAATCATGTACGAATTGATCTGAGCCATGCCCATATTTGGGATATTACTTCCGTCAATATTTTAAAAAATGTCGTGCAAAAATTTGAGTCAAAACAGATTCAAGTAGAGGTTTTTGGCTTAAATGAAGCAAGTAGCACTTTACTTGACCGTGTCAGTGACTAATGGATTTTTGAAATATTCACTTTGAATCCAATCAATTTTCAATAAAGCGCGACCTATTGGGACCCTAAGCAGGATATATATAGCAAAGGGTTTCAATAATCAAAGTCTCATTTGTAATGACATTACATAAAATACTAAGCCTATAAAAAAGCGAAAAATTCACCATTCATTCGATTTAACTGTATAATTCATCTCATAAAATTATAACTATCAAAAATAAAACAAAGATTTGATGTGACTTTCTATTTATTTTTTTAAATTGTGGATACACAAAATTGGGGGAATTTTGATGGTATGGTTTTGGTCACGACACTGCATTCAAGCAAATCGGCTGCTGGTCTTATCGAGTCTATTTTGCCTGCTATGTTGTATTGCTATACCCACTTTTGCCAATGCCACCCCTCAGATCTCAAGCAGTCATTGTCCTGTTGAAATTACCCATATTGCCACAGCTAAAAGCGCTGTCGAGCAAGAGCGCCCACGTACAGGTTGGCAAAATCTGCAAAAGCTTCCAGACACATGGAATAAACGTTGGCCGGACTATCATGGTATCGCTTGGTACAAAATCCAATTTAAGTTGAACTGTAATTTCCATCAGTTAAATCAACCCATCGCTATCGCCATACAAGGCATTACCCAAAGTGGACGGGTTTACATCAACGATGCCCTTCTTTGGCAAGATTACATTTCAGCAGAACATTTTTCACGAAGCCAACATCAACCTAGACTATTGAACTTGCCTAGCTCGAGTTTAAAGCAAGGTGTTAATACCATTTGGGTGCAAGTATATGGTTCGGTGACCCAAAAATCAGGACTCAGTTCAGTTCAAATTGGGGAATACCCGCAAGTCTATGACACCTTTAAAATTTGGTTACTCGAACAACGACAATTAGTCGAACTGAATACGATGATTAATTTCGTCGTAGCTGTGTTCTTTTTTTTAGCATGGCTCGCCAATCGTAATGAAAGAGCTTACTTATGGTTAACCATCACAGGTATGTGTTGGGTATTTTATAGCCTGTGTATTATTTTTAATGGGCCAATTGCATTTCTAACCACCGTACAGGTCGACCGCCTACAAAATATCATTTTCTGTTTTTATACGGTTTTTGGCTGTATTGGTGCGTGGTATTTTGCAAACCATCCTTTCCCGAAAATTCAAAAGCTGTTATTAAGCCTTGCCACTATCGCAGCACTCTGTATCGGTTTTGCACCAGAGGCTTATTTAAAGACCGTCATCCAAATTTGTTTTAGCTTCTTTGTTTTTGTCTTTGTGGCCAAATGTATTAGCTACCCCTATTTAGCCTATAAAGCAAAAATGGCTGAAACCTATTTGCTTGCAACGCTTTATCTGATTTATTTACCGATTGCGGTACATGATGCTCACTTTATGATGACCATGGAAGGTCATGCGCTCTCGCCCTATACCGGGCCAGTGACCACCCTCGTCTTGGGCGGTGTACTGGCTTTGCGTTTAGCTCGACACACCCGTCAAATTGAGCGTTTTAATAAGACCTTAACTGAAAATGTTCAACGAGCTGAACTGAAACTCGCCACTTCACTTGGTCAACAACATCAACTCGCACTTGAAAATGCACGACTTCAAGAACGAATTCATTTATCTCATGACTTACATGATGGTTTAGGCGGATCAATTGTCCGTTCAATTTTACTGTTAGAACAAAATGACAAAATTGAAAAACCACAAATCATGTCGATGCTTAAACTGTTCCGAAATGATTTAAGACAAGTCATCGATTCAGGTTCGAGTATAGGAACGAAAGTTCCCGACACCCCGATCGAATGGGCGGCACCGATTCGCCATCGCTTTGTACAGCTCTTTGAAGAATTAGACATGAGCTCAAGCTGGAAATTTGCTACCGAATGGATTCACTCACCCTCTGCGACCCAATGTCTCAATTTGACTCGTGTCGCAGAAGAAACCCTGACCAATATTCTAAAGCATAGTCAGGCAAGCAAAGTTCAGGTCAGTTTGTGCGAAACAGAGACTCAACTGATATTACGTATCGAAGATAACGGTATCGGCTTCGACCCTAATGATGTTGAACAAGGGCTGCATGTCGGCCTACATAGTATGCAAACACGAATCCATCGTATCGGTGGTGAATTTAAAATACAGTCACAGCTGGGTTGTACCGTTCTTGAGGCCATTTTACCGTTTAAACCTGATGATACAGATAGTGAAGATCTTGACGATAAAATCGCCTAGCTTAATGTTATTTCATCGCTTTTGAGCTGAGTAATTCACTGTACATTGCAAATCCTCGGCACGGCTTCCGTCGGTGAGATTGAGCAAAAAGAGGATATATTCACGGTAAAAAATTTGACTTGTGCATCTCAGGACTTAAAATACCGCATTCGAATTTTTTACATTTGCCAAAGTTATGTCGAACGATCAATTAGACCAGCACGCAGTAGATCTGGATAACCTGAACGAACACCGTGAAATCGTGACGTTTATGCGCCGCTCTGCGCCACTTAATACTTCGCAACGTACTGCGCTGGAACAATATGGTCATCTAATTTTGGAATATCCTGTTGGGGATTTGCGTCAGCATTTTGAACACCCTGAACGCCCATTAACTGTTGAGATCGGTTTTGGTATGGGGCGTTCTTTGGTACTAATGGCAAAAGCAAACCCTGAACGTAACTTTGTCGGTATTGAAGTACATGTTCCGGGTATCGCTCAATGTGTTTATGAAGCAGGTCTTGCAGGGTTAACTAACCTTCGAGTATTAGATGCTGATGCCATCCAAGTGCTACGTGAAATGCCAGATAACAGTATTAACACTGTGCAATTATACTTCCCAGATCCATGGCAGAAGAAACGTCATTTCAAACGTCGTTTTGTATCTCATGACCGTATGCCATTGGTTGAAGAAAAATTAGAAATCGGCGGTACATTCCACTCAGCGACTGACTGGGAACCGTATGCTGAATGGATGATCGAAGTACTTGAAGAACGTCCACGTCTTGAAAACCTTGCAGGTAAAGGCAATAGCTACCCTCGTCCAGACTGGCGTCCGCAAACTAAGTTTGAACGTCGCGGAATTGAAGCAGGCCATAAAATTAATGACTTCATCTTCAAAAAAGTAAACTAATTTTTGAATGAAGCAAAAAACCACCGTTAGCGGTGGTTTTTTATTGCTGTTTTTGATCTAAGATTTTTCTGTGTTGTATCAAATCATATAAAACGAATAACCACTAAACTACTTGCGCTTGGAGCTGACTTTGTCGAATCATATCCACGGCTTTTTCAGCAATCATCACTGTCGGTGCATTGGTATTGCCATTCACCACAGAAGGCATGATAGATGCATCGACGACACGAAGGTTTTGAATCCCGTAGACTTTCAATTCAGGGTCAACCACAGACATCTCATCCACACCCATCTTACAACTACCGACAGGGTGATAAACCGTATCCACACGCTGACGTAAGATTGCACGTATATCATCATCTGTTTTGACCAGTGAGGTAAATAAATCTTGCTGATAATGACTCGATAAAGACGGCGACATCATTAATTGCTGCGTCAACTTAAAGCCTTGTACCAAATCTTCTAAATCCTGTTCATCCCCTAAAAAGTTTGGATCAATCAATAATGGATCATTGACACTAGAACCACTTAGTTTGATCGTGCCGCGACTTCTTGGATTGAGCAAACACACATGACACGACAAACCATGACTTGCATGAAATTTCCGTGCATGGTCATCTACTAACGCCACGACAAAGTGTAATTGCAAATTTGGAATGGCTAAATCGGGTGAAGACTTTAGAAAACCACCGCATTCTGCAAAATTTGAAGCAATCATGCCCCGCCGTTCCTTACGATAGCGACTGATCTGCTTGAACATATCAATTGAGCTGGGTAAGGACACCCCAAATGTGCCCTGGTATTCTTTGACTTTATAACCAAAAATGAAATCGGGATGGTCGTGGAAGTTCTTTTCTACACCCGGTAAATGGTGTTTCACTTCAATGCCATGCGCTTGGAGTTCGCTCTGGTCGCCTACTCCAGACAACATTAAAATCTGCGGTGACTGCATCGCTCCGGCACTGAGTAAAACCTCCCGTCTGGCTTTTAGGTGTTTCATTTGCCCTGCATGTTGTACTTCTACGCCAGTCGCAACTTGATGTTCTATGGTAATTTTATGCGTTGTTGCTTTGGTCAATACCGTTAAATTTGGCCGATCTAAATGTGGAAATAAGTACGCACGCGCTACACTACAACGCTCTCCATTGATATGCGTTACCTGATAAACCCCTAAGCCTTCTTGTTCTGCGCCATTAAAATCATCAAGGACTTTATGACCTTGTGCACGAGCCGCTTCGGTATAGCGTTGATGGAAAATATTATCGCTTTGTACATCTGTGACGTAAAGAGGGCCGTCATTACCGTGAAATTCATTGTGTATTCGGTTGTTATTTTCCGAGCGAATAAAATAGGGCAAGACCTCGTCGTATGACCAGCCAGTATTGCCCTGTGCCGCCCATTGATCATAGTCATTTTTATGTCCACGAATATAAATCATGGCATTAATACTCGATGAACCACCAAGGCATTTTCCACGTGGTTGATAGCCTTTACGACCATTCAAGCCAGCTTGAGGCACAGTTTCAAAGGCCCAATTATTGATCTTAGTCGGTAAACTCACCACGCATGCAGCTGGAATTGACCGTCCACTGATCACCTTGCCCACCTGCTTCTAATAAGCACACAGATATATGTGGATCTTCACTGAGGCGTGCAGCCAGTACGCACCCCGCACTTCCACCACCAATCACAATGTAATCAAATTCCATTTTTGACATTATTTTCATCCAATTGATTATTTTTATAAATGCACAATAATGGATTTAACGCTGACAGAAAAGTTTCTTTCTTAAAATAATGAGCGCCATACCGAGCAAGAAAAATGAGACTATTGATCAAAATTTTGATGCAAGTTTCACTCATGCAACGTAGTAACTATATCGGTGAAAATGATCGATAAACTTAATACACTCAAACTTGGTCTTTATTCTTTTAATCCATAGCCGTTTTAAAAGCACTGTAAGCCGCATAGCTAAAGATTTGACTGAAACAATAGATTTGATCAAAGCCTATTTCCGTCAGTAAGCTTTGATAATGCTGCTGGCTAATCAGTTCAAAATCATCTTCTAAACGCTGCATCATTTTTGTCGCTTGCGCAGCAGATAAACCTTGCATTTGGCAAAATTCAGGCAGGACAAGCTGCTCAAAATTCGAATGAGTTTGCATCAAGTCAAAACTTAAAAAAATGCCCTGCGGTTTAAGCAGTTCAAATGCTTTTGCTAAAAAATTCGTTTTCTCTGACAACGCAATGAAATGCGTCACCAAGATACTCAGCACCGCATCGAAACAACTCAACTGCTCAAAAGCAGTATGACTGCCCAAAACAAAATTGACGCGATGCAACTGTCCAGCGGCTTCAACGCGTTGCCGTGTTTGATTCAGCATGTTTTCAGACAATTCTGTAACGGTAAATGACCATGTTGGATTCAAGGCCATGAGATAACCCAATTCATAGCCCGTCCCACATCCAATGATCAGTACATGGGCATCTTCAGCGATATGGCAATTCAACACCGCCTGAATTTGTTGATGGACAAGTTCATAGCCGGGAATTAATTTTCGTATATGTGCATCATAACTTTCGACCACTTGCGGACTATTAAAATCTTTTGCCATGTAACATCCTGTTTGACATGTATGTCTAAGCTAATAAATATTCATTGTTCTATATGGATTATTTATTTCTGATGATGCCCAAGAATCTGCTGACTCAGCATTTCATAGACCGCTTTCAGGTCGACTTGATCAGCTTGCTCAAGCATATTGGCATGCATCTGCATGATATTTTGATCTCCACGCATTGCAGGGCCTGTTTGCATGTTACGTGGTTCAGCCCGAGTAGCTTTATTGGCTGTCTCTAAAATCAAAGGATAAAGCAAGCTAAAATCGACGTGTTTTGCATCGACAATCTGCTTTGCCATGTCATAACAATAATTACTAAAATTACAGGCAAACACCGCAGCAAGATGCAGACTCAAGCGCTGTGCCGAATCATATTGATAAACCCTTTGGCTAATGCTGTTTGCTAAATCTGTAAGTGTAGTCAAATCTGCAGAGTCGGCCGCTTCTACAAAGATCGGTGTCGAGGTCCAATCCACATCTCGATCTAAACTAAAGGTTTGTAAAGGATAAAACACCCCTGCTCGTGAATGCTGTTGGGTCAGTACCGTGATATTGGTGCTACCAGACGTATGCACAATCAAAACCTGTGACAGATAGGCTTTGACTTGCTGAATAACGGTTGCAATCGACTGGTCGCTCACTGCAATAATCAAAAGATCAATCTCAGCATTCAACTCAGTTGGGGTATGAATGGCTTCTGCACCTACAGTTGCTGCAAGTTTTTCTGCATTATCAAGATTTCGCGCAAAAACTTGCACAATGTGATGTTGTGGATGAAGCACATTGAGCAAATGATGTGCAACACGACCTGCACCCACAATACTGATTCGCATATAATTTTAACTCATTTTGGATGGCTACAGCATGTCAGGAAAATATCCGACGTGCAAATCGAGTCGTATTGATAGAATGATTTATTTTCAATACTTCCCATCAATTTCGCTCAGATAAGCACAAAAAAAGGGATGCGCTTCATCCCTTTTGCTAGATATCAATCTGAGTGTAATTCATATCATATCGCTTTCAATCTAGACAATATCCACGATATGCATTTGAGCCTTTACGATTTACCAATGATTTGATTCAGAGTCTGTAGGTATTGTTCTGCATCTCGGCGCGCATTGAATTTCTTTTCAAATACACCTGTGTTTTGCACACTGTTGGGTGTGTATTCTACCGAAACAACAAAGGTATCAAGCAAATCTCTATTAATCCGAATTGCAATAATATGATGTGAGTTTAAATAAAAACCTTCATCAACCTTAACTAACATGACCCGCCTCAAAATCTTGCACAATGAAATAGATAAAAAATCTAAACATTCATGAACTTGGATGCCTTACCGCATACAGTCATTCATATGTTAGACCTATTTTATTGTAGCGCCATTATGTGATTTATATTGCAATTATTATGTAATTTAAATAAATTCTCAGAGAAAATTTTTGAGTTTCAGCCATCTAAACATGATTGATTTTCAATTCTAGCTAAAGATTGGATAAAAAGACTGGATATAAAAAAAGCCTGCTGCCATAGCCATGGCAACAGGCTCATTTCAGTACGACTGATTTAACTCAAATCAATCGTACAGAGAGGTTGAATGATTAAACACTTAACATGCTATTTAAGGTTTCTGATACATTCTTCGATTTCACGACAGGTTTAAGCGCTTCAAGTTTGGCTTTAACTTCACTACGCTGCGGCTCTGCCAACGTGTACCAACGGGACAAAATTTGCAGTAACCGTGAACCGACAATTGGATTTTTCTCATCGAGGAATTTTGCTAATTCAACAATATGCTGCACACCAAAGCTCCAAGTGTTGACAGGATTGCTATTTAAGCCACCAGTAACCGCACGAATACGGTTCGGTACTTTCAAGTCATAGTCAGGATGAGCAGTCAGTGCCTTAATGGTTTCCGCAGTTGCTTTCGGATGTGCCGCTTGCAACATAAACCATTGGTCCATCGACAAAGCTTCATTCTTAAAGCGTGTGTAGAAGGCTTCTAAAGCTTGCTGTGCTTGTGGTGCATCATTCCAAACCAATACTTTTAAAGCACCAAGACGTTCAGACATATTGCCTGTAGAGCTGAATTGTTCACAGGCCAATTCAAATACGGATGCATCGCCTTGACGTGCCATCATACTCAACATGATGTTTTTCAATGCACGAACACCCATGGCTTGTGAAAATTCTTGCTGCGCATCTGGGTCTAAAGTTGCATAAGTCTCTTTAAAGAAAGCACCTAACTCACGTGCCACACGACTTAACAGTGCTTCACGCTGTTCTTGCACTTGGGCAGGACTGTAGTCGGTATCAATACGGCTACCTAAATAACCCTCTGTCGGTACATCGAATAAACGTGAAGCAAGTAATGGATCACGCTCAACCAACGCCGGTAATGTATTTTGAATAGCTTGAACATAGATGTCGGCATCATGGCCATTTAACAAAATACGTTCTAACAAGGTTTGGCTGGCTTGCCATTGGTTAAAACCATTCGGCTCGTACTGCATCAGGAAAGCAAGCTCTTCATCTGAATAGTTAAATTCAAGATTAACAGGTGCAGAGAAATTACGCAGTAAAGACACAACAGGCTGGGTTTTTACACCGCTAAATGTAATGGTTGCAGTATCGGTATCAAATAAATACACGCCATCTTTAATGCCATTTTCAACCAATGCATCTGAACTGAGAACTAACTGTTCACCACTCGTCGCATCAAACAATGCCAAAGCCACAGGAATAGGCACTGCTTTTAAATTTGGATATTTTGGATGCGCTTTTAAGCTTTGTTTGAAGCTTAAAGTATAAGTTTGATTTGCAGCATCGTACTCACCTTTTGCTTCAAGTTTTGGTGTGCCCGGTTGGTTATACCAAATCAAGAAACTCGATAAATCTACACCTGAACCTGCTGTCAGTGCTGCTACCCAATCTTCAACAGTCACAGCTTGACCATCGTGGCGTTTGAAATATTCGTCAGTACCTGCACGGAATTTTTCTTTGCCTAGCAAAGTCGCCATCATGCGGTTGATTTCCGCACCTTTTTCATACACTGTTGCGGTATAGAAGTTATTAATTTCAACAAAATGATCTGGACGCGGTGGATGTGAAAGCGGGCCTGAATCTTCTGGGAACTGATGTGATTTTAATACTGCAACATCATCGATTCGTTGTACCGCAGCAGATTGTAAATCTTCTGAGAACGACTGATCACGGAATACCGTCAAACCTTCTTTTAAACAAAGTTGGAACCAATCACGACAGGTAATACGGTTACCTGTCCAGTTATGGAAGTATTCATGTGCAATCACAGACTGAACACGCATGATCGCTGCATCTGTGGTGTATTCTTCATCAGCAAGCACACAAGAGGTGTTGAAAATATTCAAACCTTTGTTTTCCATTGCACCCATATTAAATGCACTGGTTGCCACGATCATATAATTGTCTAAATCATAAGGACGACCATAATGCTCTTCGTCCCAACGCATCGAATGTTTTAAAGCTTCCATCGCAATATGACATTTTGGAATGTCTTTTTCTTCTGCATAGATTTCTAAAGCAACATTACGACCTTCAGACGTCACGTATGAGTCTTTGAGTACTGCCAAATCACCAATCACACAGGCAAAAAGATACGATGGTTTTTTGGTTGGATCTTGCCAAACGGTATAATGACGACCTTCACCGGTTTCACCCGCTTCAATCAAATTACCATTGGCAAGTAATACAGGGAATTTTTTATCCGCTTCGACACGTGTGGTAAATACTGACAACACATCTGGACGGTCAGGATAATAGGTAATTTTACGGAAGCCTTCAGGCTCGTTTTGGGTAACGAATAAATCGCCTGCCGCTTGGTATAAACCTTCGAGTTGAGTATTGCTTTCAGGATGAATCACGACTTCGGTTTCAATGACAGCTTGGTCAGGTGCATTTGAAATTACCAGTTGTTCTGCATCTACAACATAGGCATCTGCTGGCAAAACTTGACCATTTAAGCGAATTGATTTGAGTTCCAAATCACGACCCAATAACACCAAATCTCCAGCCGTTTGACGCTGCATCACTAATTTTGCATTGACATTGGTATGCTTATCAAAGACTTGAATATCAAGATCGATACTATCTACGACAAATGATGGTTTTTGATAATCTTTTAAATAAACAGTTTGGTCTGCTTCGACCACTGGATTTGCCGCAATATTCATATCTCGTCCTATTCCTTAGTTATTGCTTCATCAGCTTTTTGAACACATTGTGAATGACTTGATCATACGACAAGATGCATAAGCTGTCTTCGCATTTACAATGATTTATATATGGGCTCAGCGCATGTTGTTTTCAATCATCTTTATAGAATAATTTAAAGGCTGGCACATATTTTCGCCATGTTTAAGCAAAATAAATGCCTGAGTTGAGTACAGCTATGACAATGTGCAAATTTTTTATCTACCTAAAATAAATAAAGCGCCTATATACTAGACAGAGAAAGTACAGGTGCTTAATCCATCTGTACGTTCAAATTATTGCGCTCAAACTTACCTGCTTAAGACTTATACGATTATTGATTTGCAAAAATTAAATCGAGTGCGCTGTCATAGTCTGCAGCAAAGTAAAATTGAAATGCCGTGACTTTTGAAGTGAGGAATTGCTGAATTTCTTCCGTCGCACCCGCCACATAAATTTTAGATACTTGATGTTGCTGCGCCAGGCCAAGTAACTCGATCGTCTTTTCCAGTGTTTGATCATGCCCAATAATCAGCGCACCAACCGTACCCTGTGACTGCTTATATAATTGCATACGGGTGATATTGCTGTTTTTAAGTGCGTCTGACATATGTATTCCATACAAAGAAAGGATAAAAAAAGATCAAAACCTTTAGAAATCCAGCTGAATCATACTATGTATCAATTTCAGTAGATTCCGCTTGGTTTCAATCCTAGAAGCCCAGATCATTAGAATTATAAGCTCAATATATACAAATATACTTTTCAAATCCAATCGCTTAGCTGATTCCTTCCAAAAAAGCACCTTAACTCTCGAATCATATCAATATTCTGATTTAGATTTGATTGCATACTTCTGTTTAAACGATGCACCAAGATGTTTCTTTTTCAACAGTTTAAGCATTTTGAGAATTCATTAGACATAGCCATACGCATCAATATTATTTTGTTACTTTTAAATTAATAATTTATTTTCAATATCTTAATAAAACAATATGCCGTTTATCTGCTTTAAAATGTCTACTCAAAACATTTGAGCATGCGTTTTGCATCTACTTAATTGCCAAAAGCAAAATCATCAGGCTAAAACAAAAAGAGGTGCATTATGTTTATTAAAGAACACATCATCCGTATTGAAAATATGAAGACCCTGCAAGCGCTTGATGCTGCAAATATCGATCATCAGGTAATTGCAATGTTTATGACCTGCGAAGGGATCCCACTCAAAGCCTTTGAGGTCAGTTCATTACTTAACTCATATAGTGCATTAGGCACTAAAAAAGTCGCGTCTAAAAAAGTGCAAGCCTTAATACAAGCCAAACAAGTTGGAGAGGAGGACGAATCGATCCCATGCCCAGCCGCTTATTAATAACCCATTCTGACTAAAAGCTGCATCATCACTATGCAGTTTTTTTATTTGTCGACATATCGCCTGAGCTGCCGCAACTGAAATTGCAAACCCGTCTTTAAACAGAGATGTGTATAATCAATTTAACCTTTCAAGAAACGCTGGCAACATGTTCAATATTCTACGCAAACAAATGGATGAAAGTACGCAATGCCCGTTGTGTCGTGCATCTATGTATTGGGTAGATGCTGAAAAATTAGATGAGCAAGAATTTAATTTTTATCAGTGTAGCCACTGTCATCATCAAATATTTCCAGAACAACAATACAACTGCCATTGTGAAAACTGTCAGGCCGCACGAAAAAAACTACTGAAAGAAACCCGCTTACAAGAACAGCGTAAACTCAAAAATAAAGATATCGTTGAACGTGAATTAAGTGAACTGAGTTTTTTACAGAAACTCTTTTTGCTGGCTTTATTGGATAATCATGTCCAAGAACATACGGCACATCAAGAATTTATCGACTGGGATACGATTAAATATCACAACATCAGCCCGAATTATCTCTTTCAACAGTCGCTCAAAAAGCATCTCGTGCATGAGCAAATTTTGATTGTGAAAGATGATGCACTACAAGCTGAACAGTATTATATAAATGTCCGTCTGGATGGCTATTCGGAGCCCAGTCTTTTTAGTGTCGCGCAGCAACTCCGTCATTGGTTTTATGAAAATTTAGCCTTGGGTGTTCCCTTTAAAAGTGCTGACGAAGTGAAAGAATGCTTGTATCTCCTACTTTTTCAAGAAATTGTGCAATTCATGCAGTTTTACTGTAAGACATGGGGTATTCAAATTGCAGGGAATAAAAGCTTTCAAGTGTTCTGTTATCGCCTACTCGACCATCTAGCGGTTGGGCAGATTTATTATATGATTCAGTCAGCACTCGAATACCTACATAAACAAAAAGCCCTGCAAGTCCGTAATGAAAATTTCATTAACACCAATCTGTTAAAAAAGACCTTACAGCAATACCGTGAACGTGTCTTACAGGAAAAATGGGAAACTTTTACCCTCCCTCGTCCGCCACAACTCCCCTTTAGTAAAATGAGTGAAATTTTGCTCTTTAACTTTTTAGGACTCGATGAAAGTATCTTTGTGCAACCAATACGCCATGCTTGGAAAAAAATCGAACCTCGCTTAAATTTTTATTCCACAAAGCGTTGCATGTACTGTGGTTCACAAGAACTCTCTGTCGATTATGATGCCGCAGATTATGTGACCCTGTTCTGCCGTAATTGTAAACATCAAGACCATTACTTCACCCGCTAAGGGAGAAAACGATGAATCAATCTAAAATTTTTGAAACGACCATGAACAGTGAATTGACTGACTTAAATAGCCCGCTTTTGCAAAGCGTTATTAATGCGTGGATTGAACTTCAATCCAAACAACCTTTGGTGCATATCCTCACCAATGCAGTCGCGAGCAATTATGTGGCCAATGTCCTTTTAGCTGCGGGTGCTTCTCCTGCAATGATTGACAATCCCTTTGAAGCTGAAAGCTTTGCCTCGATTGCCAGTGCATTGAATATCAATTTAGGCACGCCAACGTCTGAACAAATGCAGGCCATGCAAATTGCTGCACAAACAGCACAAAATTTAAATAAACCTTGGGTGCTTGACCCTGTCGGTTATGGCCCCGTTTTGCCGTGGCGATCTGAAATGGTTGACCAATTACTCCAATACAAGCCAAGTATTATTCGCGGCAACGCATCAGAAATTAGCGGTCTTGCAGGTAACCAAGGAGAATCACGTGGTGTAGATAGCACGCTCAATAGTGCAGAAATTTATTTAAATGCTGTGCCCTTGTTAGAACACTGTGAATGTGTGGCAATTTCAGGCGAATCAGATTTCATCTTATCGAAAGAAATGAATGCGGTGATACAGATTAATGGTGGATCTTACTTACAACCCAAAGTGACGGCTTCTGGCTGCGCTTTAGGTGCGTTAACAGCGGCTTATTGCGCCGTGAGTGAAACGCTAACTGCTGGCACGGTCGCAGCACATTTGCACTTTGCGATTGCGGGTCAAAAAGCCTATGAAATTAGCTCAAGTGTCGGCAGTTTTAATGTTGCATTTTTAGATGAAATTTATAATCTCAATGAAGATAATTTCAATCAACTTGCCAACATACAAATTTATGCACTATGAACTACGATAGCTTGAGAAAAAAACAGCTTGAGTAAAAGACTCAAGCTGTTCAGGGTTTCATGTTGTTTTTGAATAATTAGAACGCGTCAAAAAGCTTACTGTGCCGTACTATCACTTGCAGCATTGGCATCAAACATTTCTGAATCTTCGATCGTTTCTGTTGGATTACTCAAAATCATGTCTAGGTCATAGTCCCCCGCATAGACAATATTTTTTATTTTTGAACAGTCGCCATCACTCATTTCATAATTTAAGACTTTGGCTTCATCACCAATTTTAAACTCAGCACGAACAACGTTTTTATTTTCATCAAAACTCAGTTTAGGCTGAACGCCTTTTTTCGAATCTTGCTGCGGATCTTGGCTATCCGTGAATATATCAAAATCCACATTACACACTTGTTGCGACTGCTTACAGTTAATTTCTGCTTGCATACGTTCCGCTAACGATGGCTCAAAATAGGCAGCAAGTTGATCTTTACTCAAAGCATGTAATTTCAACTCTTGGTCATAAATTTGTTTGACCAGTTTTTCCGGTGCAACACATTTCTGCGATTGCTCTTGTACTTTTTGCTCTGCAGGCTGACAAGCCGTTAAAAAGATTGCCGCACCGAAACCGAATAATCGATATATCGTCATTTGTCGCATAATACATCCATGTCCATCATTAAACTGCCCGCCCAACTGCCAGATTCATACTTGCTTCAAAAATGGTTGATACATTTAATTTACAAATACACATTAACCCCATGCCATCAAAATAATCTGGCACGTGCTGCATAAAAAATTGAACATGTTCATCAGATTTTTTCCGTAGCCGAACCAATTGCTCAGGCGTCACCTTCGGTAAATCACAACGATGAACAAAAATATCCTCAGCCCGATGCTGCACATCATGCTGACGGATTTTATAACTATTTAAAACATCCGCATACTCAGTGGGCATCGGGACACCATGCCTTGGATAAAACTTAACAGAGCGCGAGGCAAATAATGTATATACCTTTGGTTGTGCCAATGTAGCCACAAACCACATCGGAATCGCTGGAAATCGAATCTGATGCTGCATCGCCACTTTAATCGCCGAGTTTAAGGTCAGGTTTTTCCGACGATAATCAACCAATACCCCTGCCCGTGAATTAAAAATAAAAATCGGCCGATTGTTATGCATAATTTTTAATATACGCACAATATTTTGCCCGATCAGTTTATCGTGCTCAAAATACTGAATAATTGGTAATGCAACAATATCTGGGTCATGCATGTATTGATAAAGTTGCTCAATCTTAGAAGTTGGGAAAATACATTGATCAAACTCCCAGAGCCGTTGAAACAACTCATGTTTTTCTTCAGTCGTGAGTTTGCAAAAATCAATGATATTCTCAGTGATCGCCATACCAACACCCATTTTTTTAATGGATTAACTTTGAATTTCTTCAAAGTACCTAGTTATAAAGTTTTCAAAAACGATATTTAAAATGAAATAAAATTATTCATAGATCATCAATGATGATTAAAACCCCGAGTTAAAAATGATTCGCTATTTAACCTAATGCTTTTTTAAAACCAACCCTATCAATATTTTTTACTTTTGAACGGCTTTGTTGCATAAATATGTAAGCATCTGATTTAAATAAATTTAATTTTGGATCAAAAAATAATCAAAACTTTTAAAATCATATAGTTATGAAATCTTTGTGCAACAAAGCCCTTTTGAACCGTTTTAGCCCTCAAAAAGCTCAAAAGTTGCAGCGTTTTTTGACTGTTACATCATGTAAACATAATACGTTTTAATATCGTGAATTGCAGCCCCTGTTATATAGGATTTCTTATACTTTCTAGTCATACAAAAAAGACAGCTTCGAAAAGCTGTCTTTGAGTTATTTTTAAAATTTACGCATTAAGCTTGGTAATAGATATCGACCGTTTTAATGCGGTTTTCATCCATTGCCGTAACTTTAAATTGGATGCCTTTAAAATCAACCACAGTCCCGACTTCAACATTGCCGTGAGTCTGATCTAAAATGAGGCCTGAAACACTGATATAACCATCATCTTCTTCGATCAAATCCAGCATTTCCAATTCAAGTTCTAACTGATACAGATCGAGCATGCCTGAAGCTTTCCAATGTTCTTCATCGATTTTAATCAAATCAAGTTGTTCATCCGCATCAGGGAATTCACCAGCAATTGCTTCAAACACATCGAGTGGTGAAATCAGACCTTGTACCGCACCAAACTCATCCGTAACCAGTACCAAAGAACCTTTTGAGGTACGCAAGGTATTAATCGCATCAATCACCTTCATCTTTTGGAAAATAAAGATCGGACGATGACGTTTAATCAATGCTTTTAGATCATCTTCACTGTCTAGAACATCAATAAGTTCTTTCGCGCGGACAATACTAATCACTTTATCCAAGCTACCACGACACACAGGGAATAAACTGTGCGGTACTGAAAGGACTTGCTCACGAATTTGCTCAGGTGTGTCATTTAAATCCACCCAAGAAATTTGATTACGGGGAGTCATGATCGACGCTACTGAACGCTCTGCAAGCGTCAATACCCCCCCAATCATGTAACGCTCTTCGTCTGCAAAGGTTTCTTGCGCTTGATTACCAACTTGATCGGCTTCTAAGCGTCCACCCATCAGCTTTAAAATACTGTCCGCAGTACGATGACGTAATGGAATTTTCGCTTCGTGTTTTTGAGCATTACGCTGACTAAACTGGTTAAAGGCTTCGATGACAATCGCAACACCAATACCTGAGTAGATATAGCCTTTGGGAATATGGAAACCAAAACCTTCTGCTATCAAACTAATACCGATCAGTAATAAGAAGCTTAAACATAGGATCACGACGGTCGGATGTCGGTTTACAAAAGCCGTTAGCGGTTTAGATGCAAGTAACATCACTGCCATTGCCACAATCATTGCTGCCATCATGACATAAATGTTGTCGACCATACCGATCGCTGTAATGACAGAGTCTAAAGAGAAAACCGCATCTAAGACAACAATTTGCGCAACAACTGCTGTAAAGCTGGCATATGCCACTTTTGTTGTCACTTGAACTTCTGGTTTTCCTTCTAATTTCTCATGTAGCTCTGTGACCGCCTTATAGACTAAGAACAATCCACCGAACAATAATATGAGATCTCGACCAGAGAATGTCCAATCAAAAATGGTAATCAGGGGCTTTGTTAATGTGACCAACCAAGAGATTGCAAATAACAATCCTAATCGCATAAATAATGCGAGTGAAAGACCAAGTACGCGGGCTTTATCACGTTGTTCTGGAGGGAGTTTTTCTGCCAAAATGGCAATAAAGACTAGGTTATCAATCCCTAGTACAATTTCTAAAATAATTAATGTAAGTAAACCAACCCAGATTCCGGGATCTAACAAAAATTCCATTAGCTCTCTTCCTCATTCTGGATTGTAAGAATATCTTCAATCAGACCAACGCACGGCGACGGATCCATAAATTTAACCTGTGTAACTAGAGACCTTTCCATTATGCACAATCTTGCGCATTTGTAATGTATTCAAGCATATTTTTTCGCATCAACTATATGACAAAATGTTAAAAAACGCTGAATACATTACAAATCATATGGCCGATAGAAAATACATATCTAGATGTTAAAACCTACTTTTTGATATATCCGCTTCCACTTTTAAAAAAGCTTGAATTCACCTGACTTTTAATTAAATGTGATTAACGACGTTGTAATAGATTGTATGACAAATCTAATGAATTATTTATTTCAACCTTTTGGTAAAAAATATTAATATTCAATTCAAATTAAAAACTTATTTATTTTCACTACACTATCTCTATACCTAACCTTATTTTTAATTTCTGTTAAGCATTTAGACAGAATATCAATATAATCTATTTAGATAATCTAAAAATGAGATATCTTCTACTTTCTATTTTTTTATTGTGAACTCTTGCTATTACCCTCTATTTTTCAATAGAATGTTAAAACATTAAATAAAATTAAAACAAATATTCAGGGGACTCCTTTATGACAAAAAAGTATTCAAAATTTTTACCATCCACCGATGACTTTAGTTTAGAAAATTTTCCTTTCTACTGGGTTACTCAGGTGCATTCACAATATGTTTTAAACGTCGACCATGCATTGAAAAAGTATGGCGTTGATAATTCACGTCGTCGTATCCTGCTCGCACTCAAGTCTAAACCACATGCGAGTGTTTCAGATTTATCTGAAATGGTCGTATCTAAAATGTCGACCACAACCAAGATCGTTTATCGCTTAAAAGATGAAGGCTTGGTAGATACTTATTCTTGTGAAGATGATGCACGTATTACCCGGGTTGTATTAACTGATAAAGGCACTGCAATGACGCAGAAGATTAACGATCTAACGAATGTCGTTCTAGAGCAATCTTTTGAAGGCTTAACACCCCTACAAATTGAAAAAACCATGGAAAGCTTAAAGCATATCTTTAAAAACTTAGCTCGCTAAGCATTTGCATCACCGAAATATCAATCGAAAATATTCAGTTGGGGACTGATTTTTTCGATTTTTATTTTGGGTGCGTGCGCACATTCAAACTCATCAACAGGAAAACCTTGTACAAAACTTTGGATGTTGGGTGATTTCCAACTTAGCCATTCCTCTAAGCGCGCATGCGGAATCACAATGACCGAGCGCTTTACATTGCCCGGCTCATGAAAGTGTTTCATCATCTCATGCTGAATAGCGTCCATCGTAATCATTGTACTTGAACGTACAATCTCATCACCTTGTCTACAAATGTCATATAAGGCAGCAATATAAAACGCTTCTCCATCTCTGCGTTTGACACTCCAACGCTGCGGCTTATTATCGATATACATTGACTCATAAAATTCAGACACGGGTATCACGCCAAACTTACATTTTGAGATCGCATTAATAAACGTAGGCTTTTGATACAAAGTTTCATTTCGAGCATTATAGGTTTTAAGTGCAATTGATTTGTCTTCGGCCCATTTAGGCACCATGCCAAAATTCACTTTTCGCCACTCTAGCCCTTGTTCAGACTTAAAGAGTAGCGGCAAATCATAATTTGGATAGACTTCCTCAGGATATTCAAAGCTGATTTCAGGCAAGTTTTGAGACTTTAATTGCGATAAGGTAATCGGTTTGAAATTAGCACACATATTTGCCATAATCCGCAAAAAATCAATCTTTATAATAAATGAAAAATCTAGACCGAAGTCGCTTTATCGTTTTAATTCTAATTTCAAGCCTATATTCAACCGCACATGCCGTAAAAGTCTCTGTACATACCGTTTCATTTCTACCTTTTAGTCTCGACGCGCTCTATCTCAATGAATATCCATTTAAACAAAGCCTGATCAATGAAATCGAGATCCCTGCAGGCAAATACCGCATTCAATATAAGCATTTTCGCAATCAGCAAATGATCAGTACACATCATTGGGTTACGGTCAAAAATCTTCCCAATACCCAAGAACAACAATTTTCATTGGTCATCTTGCCTGATGGTGAAGTAATCAATGTCTCTGATTTTAAAATTACATCTCCAGAGATGTTTCCTGAAATCCGTTTTGCAAAACGTGCTCAAAATAGTTATCGCTTGATGCAAAATCAGCAAAGACAAAGAGATCAGTTTGGCGTGATTTTTCCTGACGTAGATGAAGCCCATACGACGGAATTGGAAGATCAATTTGGCTGGTTTACGGTGAACGAAGATGAAGGGCGTGTCAGGACTAATTGTGCAGGCACGTTTAAAATCAATCCTCAAGATGCGCTCCCCTATTTCACTACTGCAAATTCAGCTCTTCAGTTTAATTATCAACAAGGAAACAAAATACATAACGCATATTTAGCGCTTAGTGATAACAATCCGCTTATTCCAATCGAAGATCGAACAATTCATGAGGCAACAGATTACAAAAATGGCTTGAAGTTTGATGTGTATATTCACAATATCCAAAAAATGAAAACCGAGAGTATTTCTTCTAATTATTCAATCTACAATTACAAGGTTCAGGTCAAGCTGTATATGACGGCCTTGCAGCGTAAACCTATGCTGTTGATGAATCACAAAATGTACTATCAGGATAATTGTTCAAGCCAAGATATTGGCTCTTTTCTCTATTACAAGACACGTTGGAGCCGTTTTTGGGACTATATTCTGCCTGACATTTCATGGAAATAAACTAAAAATGTCCTGCGTAACAGAACCTGCAGTGAAGTCTATTGCACAAGATTAAATAGACTTCACTTTGCGTATTTTAAGCAGGGAAAGTTTGCCAATGGGTGCGGGTAAATTCCTCAAATATCCAATCACCATTAAAACGACCAAGGCCTGAATTACGTTCACCGCCAAAGGGTGCATTAGAATGATCCGCCACACTGATGCCATTGATATGCGTCATGCCTATATCGAGTTTGGCAGCAAACTCTCCACCGCGCGCTAAGTTTGAGGTACATACCGCGCTCGACAAACCAAATCGGGTTGAATTCGCCAATTCAAGTGCATGCGCTTCATCTCGAGCTTTTAAAATTGGCAAAATTGGTCCAAAGCTTTCTTCTAATGCAATATCAGCGTGCGCATCCACATGGGTGAAAATATGCGGTGCAACCAATTGACCTTCTATGCCGCCTGCATAGGCTAAAATCGCATCTTGCTGAATAGCATTTTGAATAATGGTTTTTAATTTATCGACTTGCGCCTTATTGATGATAGGCCCTATCAGAGTTTCGGCAGCATTCGGATCACCGACCACAATGCTTTTTACCCTTTTAATTAATTTTTCAACATAAGCATCGTGTAGGGATTCATCCACAATCACTCGATTGGTACTCATGCAGATTTGCCCTTGATGCAAAAACCGCCCCATCACGGTCAGTTCAACGGCTAAATTTAAATCCGCATCATCTAAAATCACTAAAGGCGCATTACCGCCAAGTTCCAGCGCTAAACGCTTAATCCGTGAACTTCCTAGTGCTTTCACCCCGACCTGCTGACCCACTTCAGTTGAACCTGTAAATGAAATCATTTTAGGCACAGGATGCTCCACAAAATAGTCGCCAATTTCACTGCCGCTGCCTGCAACAACATTTAATACGCCATGCGGCAAACCCGCTTCTTCAAATAATTTCCCGAGTAACGTTCCACCTGTCACTGGCGTGTCACTTGCAGGCTTCAGCACCACACTATTTCCGCAAGCAATCGCAGTCACCACAGAACGCATCGACAAATGAAATGGAAAATTCCAAGGGCTAATCACCGCAATGACACCCAAGGGTTTGCGCAAGACAAAACTCTTTCGACTCGGATCTTTACTCTCCAACTGCGTGGTTTGCATTTTTTCAGGAAAACTCAGCGATTCTTGGATAATGCCGAGCGCCGCATCAACTTCAATATTGGCTTTTAAACGTGTACTCCCAGATTCATCTATCAGCCATTGAATAATTTCTTCTCTGCGCTGCTGAATGGTTTGAGCTAATTTGTTGATAACTTGCTGACGTACTTTAACAGACTTGGTCTTTTCTGATTTAAATGCTGCTTCTGCCGCACTATAAGCACTGTCTACATCAACACTGCTGGCTGCCTGCAATTCAAAAATCTCTGCTTGGCTAAAGGGATTTATATTTTTGATGTGACGCGTTGAAGTCCCTGCTCGCCATTGCCCACCAATATATTGCAAATCTAATGCGGTATAAGCTGACATCGTTTCCATCCCATTTTTATCATTCATTCCAATGTAAAGGCTTCAGCATTGAAAAGCTATGAGAAAAACAGGATAAAACTTTATAATTAATTTCTTTTACAACCTTATACTTTAAACAGGCTGATGAATCTGCCGCATCGCTTTATAGATTCGCCAATAAATATAACAGCTAATGATGACTTCAAAACTTAGATCTTTAACTGTGGTGAGTTGCTCAAGCGCAGCCTCCTCCATGTTAACGGTCAACATGGGTAACAGCCCTTCTACAACAACAGCGATCAAGATAAAGAGGACTAAACTCTGAATCGTTACGGGCAAATACAATGCAATAAAGCGCTTTAAAAAATCTCGGCCTTGCTCGCCGCCATTGGCTTTAAATATGGCATTCACCCAGCTAATCAGTAGACCAACTTGTAAAACAAACGAAGCCCAAGCTTCTGTAGGTTTGGATTCTGGGGTTAAGGTCAGTGCTAAGTAGCTAAAGAAAATCAATATTGAGCTGGCAATAAAGTAGTTTTTATAATGGCTTTCTGAGACTTTATTCAGTCGTATATCCTCCACCAACCGATTTACATTCCATAAATACATGGCGTTTCCTTTTCATTTTTTATGTCGACATTCTAACTTTCTCAAGCAATAAAAAAAGCCTCCGAAGAGGCTTTTTTTGATTTACAGATTAGTCACCTGTATAACCTTTTAATTTTAAACGGTAAGCATGAAGAAGCGGCTCTGTATAACCAGAAGGCTGCTCGCCACCTTTGAATACTAGGTCATATGCAGCTTTGTATGCATAGCCATCAAAGCTTGGTGCCATTGGTGTGTAAAGTGGATCGTTGGCATTTTGCTCATCCACAACTTTCGCCATGCGCTTAAATACTTCTTCAACTTGCTCAGCAGTTACGATACCGTGACGTAACCAGTTTGCAACGTGTTGAGAAGAAATACGTAAAGTTGCACGGTCTTCCATCAAACCAACGTTGTTGATATCTAGTACTTTTGAACAACCTACACCCAAATCAACCCAACGAACAACATAACCCAAGATACCTTGAAGGTTGTTTTCGAGTTCTTTGGTTTTCTCTTCTTCAGACCAGTTTGTATCTGTCGCTAAAGGCGGCGTTAACAAGTCATCTAAAGATAGCGGCTGAGTATTCAACAACTCTTTTTGACGTTCAGAAACATTGCACTGATGGTAATGGATCGCGTGAATTACAGCACCAGATGGAGACGGAACCCATGCACAGCTTGCGCCAGCTTCTGGATGCTCAATTTTCGTTTTGTACATATCAAGCAACATATCTGGTTTTGGCCACATGCCTTTACCGATTTGCGCTTTACCACGTAAGCCGGCTTGAAGACCGATCATCACGTTACGGTTTTCATATGCAGGGAACCAGATTTGAGACTTCACTTCGCCTTTACGAACGAATGGACCTGCTTCCATGAAAGTATGGATTTCATCACCCGTACGATCCATGAAACCTGTATTAATAAAGATCGTACGATCTTTCGCTTGCGCGATACAGTTTTTCAAGTTCACAGAAGTACGACGTTCTTCGTCCATGATACCGATTTTCAAAGTCTTCGCAGGTAGACCAAGCGCTTGTTCAGCACGCTCAAATAATTCAACTGCAAATGCAACTTCTTCTGGACCATGCATTTTTGGTTTAACGATGTACATAGAACCTTTACGAGAGTTCTTGTTTTCGTTTTCGCCTTTAATGTCTGCAAAGGTCAATAACGGTGTGATCAATGCATCCATGATGCCTTCGTAGATTTCAGCACCATCTACAAGGATCGCAGGGTTTGTCATCAAATGACCTACGTTACGAAGCAACATCAATGAACGACCGTGAAGCGTAGTTTCACCACCGATTAAGTTTTTGTGCGTACGATCTTTATTTAATGTACGAGTAACAGTTTTACCATTTTTCTCGATAGACTCAGAAAGTGTACCTTTCATTAAGCCTAACCAGTTACGGTAGCCTTCAACTTTCTCTTCAGCATCAACTGCAGCAATTGAGTCTTCCAAGTCTTGAATGGTCGTTACCGCAGCTTCAAGTACTAAATCTTTAACGCCAGCAGCATCTGTTGAACCAATTGGGCTCGTCGCATCAACTTCAATGATTACATGTAAACCATTGTTTAAAAGTACGATTTCAGTTGGTGCAGCTTCGTCACCATTAAAACCAACAAACTGAGCTTCTTTCGCTAAAGTTGCAGTTGAACCGTCTTTTAGGCTTACAACTAACTTTTTGCCTTCTACCGCATATTTAGTTGCATCTGCATGCGAACCATTTGCTAGCGGGAAAGTTTCATTTAAGAAGTTTTTAGCAAATTCGATAACTTTTGCGCCACGAGCTGGGTTATAGCCCTTACCTTTTTCCGCGCCGCCTTCTTCAGAGATCACGTCAAAACCGTAAAGAGCATCGTAGAGTGAACCCCAACGTGCATTCGCAGCGTTTAAGCAGTAACGTGCATTACGCACAGGTACTACCAATTGCGCACCAGCCAATAATGCGATTTCTTCGTCTACATTTTCTGTGCTGATTTGGAAATCTTCTACTTCTGGTAATAAGTAGCCAATTTCAGTAAGGAAAGCTTTGTAAGCTTCGAGTTCAAATTTGTTGTTGCGGTGCCATTCATCAATCTTCGCTTGAATGTCGTCACGCTTAGCCAATAGTGCTTTGTTCTTTGGGCTAAGATCGACAACGACTTGTTCAAAGTTTTTCCAGTAAGTTTCACTGTCTAAACCTGAACCCGGTAGTGCTTCATTTTCGATGAAATCGTAAAGTTCTTTAGCAATCGCTAACTTGCCTTTTTGAATACGTGCAGTCATTGTCTTTCCTGATATTGCTATTTTTTATAACAAGAGATTCTAGTATACCCATTTATACTTTGCTGAATAGTACTATCACATTCCTAAATAATGATCATTTTCTATGTAATGAAATACCCTCATCATTCAACATAATAAAGATCAGAAATACGACGTCATCATCAGCCTGAATACCTTTTTACAGTGTATAAAGTTTTTGAAATGTCGAAATTAGACTTAAGTGCAGAATTTTGTTCTAAAACTGAACAAATAGACCCAAGCGTCAAACAAACTCACTCGATTAAGCCATGAAATGCTGCCAATGTCGATGCTACAACTTCAACCAATCAGTTTAAATTTAACGCTTTTATCGATGAATTATTAAACAGCCATACTTCTTATTTAATGATGCTTTTATAATGAGACTTCGCTTTAACTTCTATTGTTCGTTCCACAGCTTTTCTTAATTTATACATGTTTTCTAAAACTAAAAATCAAAAAAAAGAACGCCATCAAGACGTTCTTTTTTCATTCCAACAGAAACGCTTAATTTTCTGCCGTAGATTCTGGTGCATTGATTTGACGGTGAGATGTATGTAGATAATCATCAGATTGCATTTCCAATAAGCGCGAACGTGTACGCTCAATTTCAAATGCCAATTTTTCACCTTGATATAATTCAATAATCGTATCTTCTGAAGTAAGCAACAACTTCACACCACGGTCATAAAATTCATCGACCAAATAGATAAAACGACGTGTCCCTTCAGACAAATAATCCGTCATGTGCGGCACATTACTTACCAAGACTGTATTATAAATATTGGCAATTTCAATAAAGTCCGCTGGACTACGTGGTTTTAGGCAAAGCTCAGAATATTCACACCACAGCACATCTTCCGTATGACCAATGGTTTCTACAATACGCTGATTAATAATAATTGGCTCTTGTGAAACCGTTTGGGTTTGCGTTAATGCTGTAAAACGCTGTGCCATCCACAACTTATGTTCATGTGTTAAAGGCGACTTAAACAACTGCGCTTGTTTCAATACACGTAAACGATAATCTACGCCTGAGTCTACGTTTAAAATCACACAGTTCTTTTTTACCATTTCGATGGTTGGGATAAAACGGTCACGATGAATCCCGTTTTTATACAAGCCATCTGGTGCGATGTTAGATGTTGCAACAAGGGTGATCCCACGCGTAAATAATTTTTGGAATAGATCACTCAAAATCATCGCATCCGTGACATTGGATACAAAGAATTCATCAAAGCAGATCACGACTGCTTCTTTATAAATTTGGTCGGCAACAAGGTCGAGTGGATTACGCTGACCTGAAAGCTTATTTAATTCACGGTGTACGTACTGCATAAAGTGATGGAAATGCATACGAGTTTTGCGTCGAAATGGCACAGAATCATAAAACTGATCCATCAGCCACGTTTTACCACGTCCTACACCGCCCCACATATACACCCCTTTAGGTGCAGTTTGACGACGGAAACGACGAAACGCTTTTTTAGAAGCCTTAAAACGTTGGATTAATTCTTGCCAAACTCGATCCAACTCATGCACCGCTTGCGCCTGTTCCTGATCTGGTAAAAACTGACCAGATGCTAAGGCTTGAGCATAACGCTCAGCCGGTGAAATCGGAGTAAATGCGGTGTTGTGTGGTGACTGAAAATCTGACATATCATTAAATACTTTTTTGGGCTAAATGAATTATAACGAAGAATAAACTCGAAGATATAACACTTTGGCAGTAAAGCGCATTGGCTATTTATTATATTGTCTCGGACTATGCCCAAACCAACGTTTAAACGCATGATTAAACGCCGCAGGTTCTGAATAGCCCAGCAATTCTGCAATCATTTCAATTGAATATTCATTATATTCAATCATACGGAGTGCTTTATCTTTAATAATATCTTCACGAATTTGCTTATAACTGGTATTTAACTGTTGCAGTTGATGACGCAAAGTTCTTTCAGGCAAGTTCAACGCTTGAGCAGTTGCTGCCATACTTGGCATCGCACCACTTTGTAATTCCAAATAATCTTGCACACGTTGAACCAATGATGGCGCATCTTCATCGGCGCTTAAACGTTCTAACTCCGCAATACATTTCGACTCATATAATCGAAAAGTAATAATATCTGCGGAAGGGATCCGAATATCTAAAACATCTTCATCGAACCAAAATGCCGCAAATGGCGCACCAAAGCGAACTTGAGAGCCATAATAATCAGTAAACATTTTTAATTTTTCAGGATCTTTGGGTTCAGCGAACGGCAAATCAATTT
Organism: Acinetobacter sp. YH12138; assembly: GCF_015218525.1. Lineage (NCBI taxonomy): Bacteria > Pseudomonadati > Pseudomonadota > Gammaproteobacteria > Moraxellales > Moraxellaceae > Acinetobacter > Acinetobacter sp. YH12138. Next base: position 2,044,288 of record NZ_CP048670.1, read on the forward strand.
GAACTTGTGGTGTCGATAACCCCATCATTTTGTACAGATCACGGATGAATTTATACGTTCCAGAAATTTCCGACTGTGCCAATAATGCACCCAGTGGCGCATACACATCTTGCGGTTGATAGCACAAAGCCACTTTATGCTGACTGATTTGCAAACTTAAACGCCCAGTTAGATGCGTCAACTGTTGAAAGCGAATCCCCTGATTTAAAGCTTGGCGTAAAGTATCACTAGTGACCAATAACATCAGTAATGGGCCATAACCCGCCAACGTATAATGTTGACCAATAAATAACCCTTGCTCAGGTTCTACATCTTTACCAATGACTTGCAGTACATCCCACTCCAAACTTGGATGGATCACTGAAGTTGGATCGAGCGCGTCTACACGCAGCCCTATGGTTTGCAAACGTTGATCGACATCTACGCCTGCTTTACGCATTCCTTGTACTAAATACATCAGGCTTAGAATGGATCGTTTCATAAATCGTAAAATGACATTAAATTTTTTCTTTTTTACTACAAATTTGCAATTATGAACATTGCCGTTTCGATCAATTTTTCTGTCACCTCAATCATATTGTTCTGATCATGAACTCAAGTATTCTTAGCTTGTAATCTCGCTTGGAATTAAAAAAATGATGCAGGAAGCGTAAACAAAAACAGTGCAAACCCCAAACGCCAATTCTGAAATACATACACAAATCGCCATCATCGGCGGTGGTTTTGGTGGTATTGCTATGGCGATACGACTTTTACAACAAGGTAATCAAGATTTTCTGATTCTCGAAAAAGCCAATGATTTTGGTGGAACCTGGCGTGAAAACCGCTACCCTGGCGCTGCCTGCGATGTGCAATCACATATGTATTCACTTTCTTTTGCACCCAAAACAGATTGGTCAAAGCGTTACGCCGAAGCGCCGGAAATATTTGACTATATCCAACATGTCACCCGTGAATATAATTTAAAACAATTCTGTCGCTTTAACAGTGAAGTGCTTTCAAGCCAATACAATGAATCAACCTGTGATTGGCATTTAGAACTTAAAGATGGCGTTAAAATTATCGCTCAATACGTGATTTTTGCATCTGGCCCGTTACATGTCCCACAAATTCCACATATTCCAGGCATTGAAAAATTTAAGGGTAAAGTGTTCCATTCTTCACAATGGGATCATCAATATCCATTAGCAGGTAAAAAAGTCGCATCGATTGGTACAGGCGGCAGTGCCATCCAATACATTCCTGAAATCGCACCACAAACAAAGCAACTGTATGTTTTTCAGCGTACAGCTGCTTGGGTCATTCCACGAGATGAGCGTAGTTATCATGGTTTAGAAAAATCACTATTTAAAAAATATGATTGGTTTCGAAAAATTCACCGTGCTCGCCTGTATTGGACCAACGAATCACGTGTAGTGCCAATTGTTAAACCGACCACCATGAAGTATGCGCAAAAACTTGCAGAACTGTATATTAAGTATCAAGTGAAAGATGCTGAACTTGCCAAGAAACTAACGCCAAACTACATCATGGGTTGTAAACGCATTTTAATTTCTAATAAATACTTTCCAACGTTTAATCGACCTAATGTGGAATTAGTCAGTGATGCAATACAAGAAATCACTGAAAATGCCATTATTACCAAAGATGGAAAATCCCGTGAAATCGATTGTCTGATCTATGGTACCGGCTTTATTACCGATCCAAGAATTTATTTAAAATCATTTGAATGTATTGGTGAAAATGCTCAAGAACTCAAACAAGTTTGGCAAGCTGGCGCAGAAAGTTTTTATGGCATTTGCACCAAAGGCTTTCCAAATCTATTCCAATTATTAGGCCCCAATACTGTGCTTGCCCATAATTCAGTGGTATTTATGATTGAGGCACAAGTCGATTACATCTTACAAATGATGCAATTGGTTTCAAAATCTAATGTTCAAGCCATTGCTGTCAAAGATCAGGTGCAAGATCAATTTAACACTCATGTACAAGACATGCTTGATGGTACGGTATGGCAATCAGGCTGCGTGAGTTGGTATCAACAAAATGGCGGTAAAAATTTTGCACTGTGGCCAACTTATACATGGAAATATTGGCTGGCTACTCGAAAAATAAATCCAGCCGATTTTCGACTCCTCAGTAAAACAAAATCTAGTCATGCAGCTTAAGCAATAACAGGTCATAATAGGCAGGTATTCATTATCTGCCTATTTTTGTATGCAATCTTTCTGGTTGATTTTCCAGCTCTTAGCCTGTTTAGGGCTTGGTTTTATTCTTGCACGTCGCCTACCCACTTGGCTTGAAAAAATCGCCTTTAAACTCCTGCCGTACTTTACTTATATTTTGTTATTTGCGATTGCGATCGAATTTTCTGAAACATTACACACTATTCCAGCACCTCTGCAAATCCTCTCTTCATCAGTACTTATTGCACTATTGACCTCAATGGGTGCGTTTATTTGCTGCTATATTTTGTTTAAGCTTTTAGGCTACAAACCCAGTCATGGCAAAGTGTCCATGCAGTTAGTGACAAGCTCACTCATCAATATTAGCTATGCTTTTATTGCATTAGGTTTAGGTTATGCTTTTGCTGAAATGGCAGCACATTTTAGTCTTCAGCCACATATGAGTACTTGGGATCTACTTTTAGTCTTCATGTTTCTGATTGGTCTAGATCTCGCCTACTCACCACTCGATCATTCTTGGTTAAATTGGAAAATTCTACTTGTTCCACTCGGCTGTATCGTCGGTTCACTTTTGGGCGCATTTGCTGCAGCCTATTTATTGCCACAAATCAGCCTGAAAGATTTGATTATGCTGTCACAAGGCTATGGTTTCTATTCGATGACAGGCATCGTCGTGACTGAATTAAAAAATGCGCATCTAGGCAGTATCGCGCTGATGAATGATTTATTCAGAGAAATTTTTGCGATTGTATTTATGTATATTATTGGCTGGCGCTACCCACGCTCTGCAATTTCATCTGCGGGTGCAACAGCTATGGATGTCACCCTACCTATGGTCAAACAAGCCTGTGGTAATGATTTTATTCCACATGCCATGGTCAGCGGCTTTATCCTTTCTGTACTTGCACCGATATTGGTGAGTATATTGGCGGCTATCTAACCCCTCACCTAAATCCTCTCCCAAAGGGAGAGGACTTTCTCTCTCCCTTTGGGAGAGAGTTAGAGAGAGGGTAAATATTAAAGTGTCGCCAAAATATCTTTTAAAGTCTGACGCATATTATCCGATTTAGTAATTGGACGGCCAATCACCAAATGTGTAGAACCATCAAGCATGGCTTGTTTAGGTGTCACAATTCGTTTTTGATCATCCGCTGCAGAACCCTCAGGACGGATACCCGGTGTTACTAATGCAAAGTCAGCACCCAAAGTTTCACGTAACATTTTCGCTTCTTGTGCCGAACAAACTACACCATCCAAACCACTTTCTTTCGTTAAAGTCGCAAGACGCTTCACATGTTCAAAAGGTTCCACATCTAAGCCTAATTCCGCAAGATCTTCACGACCCATTGATGTCAAAACCGTAACAGCAATTAGCTGAGTATTGTAATTGCCCGCCTTTAGGCGCTCTACACAGGTTTCCATCATTTTACGGCCACCTGATGCATGGACATTGACCATCCACACACCCATATCCGCAGCTGCACAAACTGCTTGTGCTGTGGTGTTTGGAATATCATGGAATTTAAGATCTAGAAATACTTCAAAACCTTTATCGTGCAATGCTTTAACGATACTTGAACCCTCATGGGTAAATAACTCTTTACCAACCTTAACTCGACATAATGCAGGATCTAACTGCTCTGCAATTGTAAGTGCGTCATATTGGCTTTTAGCATCTAGTGCAACGATGATACTCAAGAGACTTACCCTTCATTTCGACAAAATTAGTGCATTATAGATGGATTCAACTTGATCAGAAAGTCATAAAACTCATGTTAATTGAAATGATTAATTTGAATTTAGCTATCTCATTATTTTATTTAAGATATATGGCTTATTTTTTCAACCCATAAAAAAAACACCCCGATGATCCACCAGAGTGTTTAATATAAAATTTAACTATACTCATAAAAGTAGTTAATTTACTTCATAAACCCAATTATAACGGGTTAGAAGGACGCTCATTTGCATCAATATCTAAAACTGTTTTTTCATGACGTGTATGTGCAGCCGCTTCAGCAGCAGCCAGTTGAGCAGTTTGAATTTGCTCTTTACGTAGGCGCTCAATATCTTTACGTAGACGTTTAATTTCCCAGTTATTTTGAAAGACTCGGAATACTTGCACTGCCAATAAAAGACCTAAAACCAAACCTAATGACAATGTTAATAGCAATAAAAGCCCTAAACGCATTGCAGGCACTTGTGTAAACAACAAATCGACTGAAAGTTCAGTTCCGTTTTGCAGTACCAAAGCCAATGAGTATCCAAATAGGACTAATAGAATTACGACCAATACGTAACGCATAAACACCCCTAACTATGTTTTAAATTAGTTTGCAGATTCGTTTACCGCATCACGTAAAGCTTTACCAGGTTTAAAGTGCGGTACAGCTTTTGCTGCAACTTCAACTGATTTGCCGGTTTTTGGGTTACGACCCACACGTGGTTCACGGTGATGTAATGCAAAACTACCAAAACCACGGATTTCAATTCGGTTGTCTGTAGACAAAGCTTCGATCATTTGATCGATCATTATCTTAACGGCTTCTTCCACTAAGGGTTCAGCTAAGTGTGGGTTTTTAAGAGAAATACGCTCTATTAAGTCAGACTTATTAAGTGCTTCAGTAGTCATCTGCGACCTCTTTAATTATCAAGCTACCTAGGATCAGTTTCACGATAATAACCTGTTTAAATACAAAACGGTAGCGTAATAATCACTTACTACGCTACCGTTACAGTAATTGTGTAAAATATATTAATTAATTTACATTAACAATACAATTCAAACACTTACTTAGTGGTTCATTTGAGCTTTGATCAAATCACCAATAGTCTTAGGACCATTGTCTGAAGTTGCTGTAGCTGTCTTGTTCAAGTTAGCTACTGCTTCTTTTTCTTCAGCTTCGTCTTTCGCTTTGATAGACAAGTTGATAGAACGTGATTTGCGGTCTACGTTGATGATTTTAGCTTCAACTTCTTGACCAACTTCAAGGAACTTCGTTGCATCTTCAACGCGGTCGCGGTTGATTTCAGATGCTTTAAGAGTCGCTTCAACTTCGTCAGCTAACTTAACAGTAGCGCCTTTAGCGTCAACTGCAGTTACAGTACCTTTAACAAGCGCACCGCGTTCGTTAGCAGCTAAGAAATCGTTGAACGGATCGCTGTTCATTTGTTTGATGCCAAGGCTGATACGGTTGCCTTCAGCGTCTACTGAAAGGATAACCGCTTCAACTGTGTCACCTTTCTTGTAACGACGGATAGCTTCTTCGCCTTGTTCGTTCCAAGAAATGTCAGACAAGTGAACTAGACCATCGATACCGCCTGGTAAACCGATGAAGATACCGAAGTCAGTGATTGACTTGATAGTACCTGAAACTTTTTCACCTTTGTCGTGTTCTTTAGCAAACTCTTCCCATGGGTTAGCACGAGTTTGTTTGATACCAAGAGAAATACGACGACGCTCTTCATCAACTTCAAGAACCATAACATCAACTTCGTCACCGATCTGAACAACTTTAGATGGGTGGATGTTTTTGTTAGTGTGGTCCATTTCTGAAACGTGTACTAAGCCTTCAACGCCTTCAGCGATTTCAGCGAAGCAACCGTAGTCAGTTAAGTTAGTTACACGAGCTTTAACGATAGAACCTTTAGGGTAACGGTTCATGATCGCTAACCATGGATCTTCGCCTAATTGTTTAAGGCCTAAAGATACGCGGTTACGTTCGCGGTCGAATTTAAGTACTTTAACAGTAACTTCTTGACCAACTTCAACAACTTCTGAAGGATGCTTGATACGTTTCCAAGCCATGTCAGTAATGTGAAGAAGACCATCAATACCGCCAAGGTCAACGAACGCGCCGTAGTCAGTAAGATTTTTGATAGTACCAGTAACTGTTTGACCTTCTTCAAGCTGAGCAAGAAGAGCTTCACGGTCAGCTGAAGATTCAGCTTCCATAACAGCACGACGAGATACAACAACGTTGTTACGTTTAGCATCTAGTTTGATTACTTTAAATTCTAACTCTTTACCTTCTAAGTGAGTAGTATCACGAATAGGACGAGTATCAACTAAAGAACCTGGAAGGAACGCACGAACTGGACCGATGTCAACAGTGAAACCGCCTTTAACCTTACCAGAGATAACACCAGTAACGATTTCGCCGTCTTCAAAGATTTTTTCAAGTTTAGTCCAAGTTTCAGCACGTTTAGCTTTTTCACGTGATAAAACTGTTTGACCCATACCGTTGTCAAGAGCTTCAACAACTACATCAACAGTGTCGCCAACTTGAACTTCAAGTTCACGTTGTTCATTTAAGAATTCAGCGCGGTCAACAATACCTTCTGATTTAAGGCCAGTGTCAACTGTTACCCAGTCAGAGTCGATGCTTACTACAACGCCTTGGATGACAGCACCCTTTTCAACGTTGAGGTTTAATTCGCTTTCTTCAAAGAGGGCTGCAAAAGATTCGGTCATGATATACCTAGTAAAGTCAGCGGTCTTGGATCAGACAAGGCCGGTTTAATTAAGCGTCTACATAGTCCGTATAAGACTGATCAAGCTATGCTTCTGCTGAAAATTCTTTAGTTTGCTAATTGCTGATCGATGTAATTCGTCATCAGCGTGAATACTTCATCAATACTTAAAGTTGAACTATCAATGAAGTAAGCATCTGGCGCAGGCTTGAGTGGAGCGACTGCGCGTTCCATATCTCGCTTATCACGCGCTTCGATATTAGCTAAAATGTCGTTTATTTTAACATCCACGCCCATAGCCTGCAACTGATTTACACGGCGCTCCGCACGGGACTGAGCAGAAGCCGTTAAATAAATCTTGGCTTGGGCATTTGGAAAAATCGTAGTTGCCATATCACGACCATCTGCAACCAAACCAGGTGCTTGAGCAAAGGCATGCTGACGTTCTAAAAGCGCAGTTCTAAGTGCAGGAATTGCAGCAACTTTTGAAGCAAACTCTCCAACTCTCTCAGTACGGATAACTTTTGAGACATCCTCACCATCTAAAAGCACCGAAACACCTGCTTCATTTGTCACAAATTGTATGTCTAAATTTGTTGCAATTTTTACGCATTCATCGAGCTTTGAGTCTAATGCATCAATTAAGTCTTGCTTATGCAATGACAATCCCAACAGACGATATAACGCACCTGAGTCGAGTAAGTGGAACTGATAATGTGCCGCAATTTTTGCTGCCAGTGTTCCTTTACCTGAGCCACTTGGGCCATCAATTGTAATGATTTGAACTGTCATTGCTCTTCCACTTTTGTTTATACGGTTTTTGCAAGTTTTGAAAAACCAATTTTAATCGCTGACTTCAGTTGCGCAAGGATTAATTGACTAACGAATGGCGCACGCGCCTGTAATTCAATCGTATAAGTGACTAAAGTACGCGCAGTATCAATCGCTTCGAATTGAATCACGCCCAAATGATGTTTCACCAATGGGTTTTTAATAATTTTATATTCAATACATCGGTTTGGCTCAAGCAAGGTAATTTGCTCTTGTAACGGCTTCACTGGCCCAAAGCCCATACGGCGCACAGAACCCACACCATCAGGACGTTCAGGATCTGCTGAATCTTTTACGCGCACCACTTGAATCGGCGCAAAAGCCACGTTATAGGTCGAATGTTTTGAAAGTAATTCAAAAACCTGCTCGACCGGTGCATTAAATTCTTTTTTTACTTGAATGGATTTCATGGTGTACCCTATTTTATTTGACAATATTAATTGTCAGTAGAGTTTACTTGATTTTTTAAATTAAGTTCAGTCAAAGTGGCTTTTTCCTGTAACTTCATCAGTCGTTTTTGTTCACGACGCATTTTAAAAAAATCACTTAATTGTTGGGAGCATTGCTCTTGTAGGCAACCATGCTCAAACTCAAAGATATGATTATAGTAGCCTGAATTTAATAATTGACGCGAACTGACCAAAGAACCTGCTTTAGGTTCAGTCGTCGCAAATACCACTCGTTTTATTCTTGAATGTACCAAAGCGCCCACACACATTGTGCATGGTTCCAAAGTTACATATAAGGTTGCATCGTCAGGTAACCGGTAATTATCGATATTTAAACAAGCTTGACGCAAAGCTTGTACTTCCGCATGTGCGGTGGGATCTTTCAGAGAAATCGGCGCATTAAACCCTGCACCTATGACTTGATTTTGACTCACAATGACTGCGCCTACAGGAATTTCTTGCAATTCGGCAGCTTGTGCAGCCTGCTCAAAAGCAAGCTGCATCCAATGTTCATCACTATATAAGTTTGGTTCAGACATCAATTAATTAAATTACACCATACTGTCTTAACAGCGCATTCCAACTGTCAATATTGGTTACAGGAGGCTCATCAGCCAGAATTCCTTTGAGGGAAAGATCTGTACCTTTTTTCCATTCTGGAGATAAGTCTTTATCGACTAGACGGGCGCGCACACCTTCCACAAAGTCTGCATGACGAATTTTCCAATCCGAAATTTGGGTTTCCAGTTCAAACACTTCATTCCAAGAATGCACTTGCTTGCCCCACTGCCACAATAACCATGTTAATGCTGCTGTTGCAGGTGAACCTTTTTGTAGATTTTCACTGGCTTGACGTAGCCAATCACTGCGTGCATCGCTTAAACCAATAATTGATTCATAGTCATGTTCAAAATTATGCCCACGGCACACACTTTGAATCACATCCAAAGAATTTTGTAATGGGCCAGGCCCCACAGGACGATGCATACTATTTAAAGTGTCATCAATGGCACGAAAATCGCCAGCTGGATAATGATCCCAATCAATATTGATGACAGTTTCAAGTACGTTATCACGCTGTGCATCACAAATATGCGTTGCCCAACCGATACCATAAGCACCTGCTGCGGTCATAATAGAGCCAGTTAACCCAGTAAACAACCCAATGGCACCACGATCAGCAAGGAAACGCGTCGCACCCACATCTGGATACAAACCGATATTAATTTCAGGCATTGCTAAACGTGAATAAGGTGTTACCAAACGGAAAGGTGCGGCCATAAACAGACCTAAACCACCACCCATGACATAACCTTCACCCCAAACTAAAATCGGCTTTGCATAATTATGCAGCAGCAAATCTAGGGCATATTCTTGTTCAAAGAATTTATTCGCCGTTTCAACTTCATCATTGACCACCAATTGTCGCAATTTGCGTACATCGCCACCTGCACAAAATGCTTTTGGCGTAGTGGAATCTAACCAAATCGCCTTTACAGCATCATCGTGTTGAAAGTCCTGAAAGACTTCAAGCAACGCTGTACAGATTGATTCATCTAATGCATGAAGCGATTTTGGGCGATTCAAGCGAACAATGCGCCAGCCCTTTTTCGCTTCTTCAACAATCAGATCTGGGTGATAATTTTTTGAAACGGGAGAATAAGTCATGCGTCCAGCTGCCAGTCTATTGGCTCAATGCCATTTTGTTTAAGATAATTATTACTTTTTGAAAACACCTTACAACCAAAAAATCCACCGCGGTTTGCAGCCAAAGGAGATGGATGCGCGGCTTTTAGCACTAAGTGCTTATTTTGGTCAATGCGTTGTCCCTTACGCTGTGCATATGCCCCCCATAAAATAAAGACAATATGCTCACGTTGTTCATTTAAAACATCAATCACATGGTCTGTAAAATCTTCCCAGCCACGTTTTTGATGTGAAGTTGGTTGCCCAGCCTCAACAGTCAGTACCGCATTTAAAAGCAAGACACCTTGTTCTGCCCAGCGTGTTAAGTCCCCATGTTTTGACACAGGAACCCCGAGGTCAGCATTTAACTCATGGAAAATATTACGTAAAGAAGGTGGTAATGCAACCCCCTTTTGTACCGAAAAGCTTAAACCATGTGCCTGATTTGGCCCATGATAAGGGTCTTGGCCTAAAATCACCACCTTTACATTTGCCATAGGCGTCGTGTTTAGGGCATTAAAGATCAGCGGATTCGGTGGATAAATCACTTTATCCTGTTTGATTTGTTGTAGCAGAAAGTCTTTTAACTCATCCATGCGAGGGCTAAGCAAAAACTCACTTAGGGCATATTTCCAGCTAGGCTCAAGCTGCACTTTAGCGAGTTTTGCTTGTTGCTCTTCTGTTAAAGACATCACTGTTAACCAATCCTAATAAAACCAAATATTTACTTAAATTCTAACTTGTAAATCAACTGCAGGGTTTAAAAATTTTTGACCCTGTTTTAATTTTTCATACATTTGAGTATCGTTCCATTCCGACTGAACCTGTTCGGAGAAGACAATTTGATCTAACTGCAACAACCCCATTTGTGCGTTGTCGATATCTTCTAAGAAGCTTTGCGCATAGCCTGTGTCTGTCTCATGCACGATCACAGAATACACCTCAACATCACCCTCACCATTTTGAGTTTCTGTTGATTTTAGAACTTGTTGTGCTAAGTAAAAGAAGATTCGTGAAAACTGCTCTGCTGAAGGCGATACAGGTAGTTCAACCCAACGTGCACTGAACTGTTTGCAGGCACGAATGTACTCAGCATCATCGTGTTGCCAAAAACAAATCGCGTGATCAAAACTGTCAAATAAGTCTTTAATTACCCCTTTGAGCAAACCAAAATCGTAAACCATTTGTCCATGGTCAAGTTTCGACGCTTTAAGTAATAGTTCGACTTTATAACTGTGTCCATGAATGGAACGTTTGCAACGGTCTGACGTGCAATTACGCACGATATGCGCGTTTTCAAACTTAAATAACTTACGAATTAACATGTGTCGTAATGCAATCAAATAATCTATGGGTTCTCAGAGATTATAATGCAAAAGTCTAACAAGAGGCATTAATTTTGCTATTCAGCACAATTGGGAAAAGGCATCATGAAAATTTAGCAACCTTTAAGACCTAAAATGGTGCCATACTGCGAAAAGCCACATATACATCTTTATCTTTTCGCACTAACTCACTGGTAAATTGACGCTTTCTTTCATTTAAAATAATTTCAATTTGCGCTTTAAAATAGTTCGACTGCACACCCAATTGTGAATTTAAAACTTCCCTATTTTCTGTGCTCACCTGTGCAAATGGCTCCATTGCCCATAAATCATTGATATTTTCGAAATGTTCAAATTTGGCAGCTTTTTGTTGCAAAGCTTGCTCAACTGCATTGACATCTAAACGATCATCCAAGGTCGCTAACAAAAATGCAGGAGCGGTATTAATGTTTACCGTTGTTTCATGCGAGGGCAAGCTACTCACATAGGGCGCAATCAGTTTATATTGAGCACCTTCAAAACCACGGACTGATTTCAGTTCTTCCACACTATGAAATTTTGCATTTGGCGGTAATGCCGCATTATTTAAACCACGATAGTACGCCAGCTCTGCTCCCATCGGGCCAGAGGTCTCATCATTTTCATCTTGCCAATCAATCACGGCTTGACTTAATTCTGCGGGTAAACCAACACGCTGCAATATTTTTTCAAACCATAGCTTTGCTTTGTCATTTACCACACCCTCTTCTGAAACCAAACTATTGAGGTTAAATTTTCCAGATTCGTCTTGCAGCACACCTGCAACAGTTCCACCTTCCACTGGAAAGGCGGGCATAGGCTGAGCCCAATTTTCTTGGAGGTGATCCACCTGCCCTGCATTTTCGGCATCATTTACTAAAAGTTCAGCAAAAAATGCTTCGGCACTTTTCGCATATAACAACGACTGATTTTGGCGCATCACATAAGCGGTATTTTCAGAAGTATGGGCTTGTTGTTTTGCGATGCCTGCTGCAACTATGGTTGCCAAAGCTACCATCATCAGGATAGTTAACAAAGCGATGCCACGTTGCTGTTTCATACGCAACTCCGAACTTCAAATGACTCTACTACCTGACCGCTAACCATTCTTATTTTTATCCAATAAAAAATCAGTATTTAACAAACTGAATAACCATTCGTAGTTTGTCCCATCAACTGTGAGCTGCATCCTGATACCCCGCGGTAACAGTTGAATGGTTTTTTCATTATTCAAATCAGCGGCAGCATCTGGCCAATTCTCTAACTCATTTGGATTGAGTACCGTGATTTTATATTGTTCAACATTATCCAGTAAAACACTCGAATCTGGCTGATCATGCCCCGTTTGGTTGAGATTTTTAAATTTTAGCCGATACAATTTTTTTTCATCAGCTTTGTATTGATATTCCACTCGCTCGTCAGGTGCAATGCCCTGATTTAATGGATCAGTGACACCTGTCTTACTGAAATTAAATCGGCCATTTTGCAATACTAACGCTGGTTGAATATCTCCATTAATATTGGCAGTTAACGGCACAGCTTGTACAGTGTCTCTGAGTATTTGCTGATGGGCATCTTGCAACTGACTGAGCCTTACTTCATGGGTTGCGTTTCGCTCTTTAACTTTTGAGACATAATCAAAGACCTTCCAGCCCAAAGCAGACAGCACTGCGAAAATAGCAGTCGCAACCAAAAGCTCAACTAAGGTAAATCCTGCTCGATTCCTCATTCCTTGCTGCACAAGCACAGGCATATCTTGAGATGTACGTTTTTTTCTAGTTATTATTTTCATCCAACGGAGCCTTATAGTTAAAGAACACCAAACTGCTAATCCCTGCTTCAACATCGCCTGTTTCAGCATTCATCAAACTCACTTGGATATCAATACGTTGTACATTTGGACTAATGGTGGCTTGGGCTTTTTTGTCAATTTGCCATTGTTCGCCTTGTTCAGTGACTTGTTTAGATGCAGTACCTGTCATCCATTCACGATTGATTTCCATCTTAGCGATTTCATTCAACGCGACGAATTGTGCTTTATTTCTTAAAATTGCGTGTGCTGTCGACTGTGTATATTGCATCGCAACATTAGACAAAGCCATTGCCGCCGTCGCAAAAATCGCCAATGCCACCATGACTTCAAGTAGCGTAAACCCTTTAGCCCGCATTGACTTTCCCTAAATGATCAATTTCGATTTCATTACCAATGGGACGTTCTTCAAAATAAAACTGTATACGCACAGGCTTTACCTCACCATTGCCCAACCATATCAACTTGGGTGCATTGGTATTTAACAAATCATCATTATTGGCATTTTCATACTGCTGATCTAAAGGCTGAATTGTAAAAGAGACATTTTCAGGTAATACTCGGGTTTCAAAATCTTTATAGTTTTGCCATTTATTATTTTGATTTAAAATACTATTTTCTACACGTTTTTGTTCTGGTAAATATTCTTGTACCGCATAGCTTTGCGTATTGACATCCGTTCCAGCTTTTTGCTGTAAAGCCAATATCAAAGCTTGATCATTTGCATCACGTAAAATTCGTTTCAGATCCATCACAAACACTTCGCGTGCTTGCATGGCTTTGCGTTGATCTGTCCCACCAATATTTAAAAGTACCAATGAGGCCATGATGCCCATAATCACAATCACCACCATCAATTCTACGAGGGTGAAGCCACGAACCGATGATGGTGATGCACTTTTCATAAGCAGCCTTTAAGCGAATTGAGCAACCGCATGCACTTGTTTTGGTAAGGCCAAGGCTTGATCAATATAAGCAACCCGCAAGGTGTCTCTTGAACCCAAATAACGCTGATAAAAACTAGAGTTCAAAATTGCTGCAGCGCCATGTGTAAGTGACCAAATCGAAGCAAGATAATCACGTACTGGCATGCTACTTTGAATCGACTCCAAATAATGCTCAGTCATACGAATGATCAATCGTAGGCGTTGTTTGCGCACTTGATAAAGTTCACTAAACAAGTGTTGAATACCCACACCCGTTGTCGATAAACGCTCTTCAATTTGATGAAACAACACTGTACGTTCTGGGTGATGTAAGTGATGCAACATAAAGAAAGCAAGGTGTTCAGGAAAAGCTTTATCGGTGTCTTTAATCATTTCCAATAACATGCGTTCATTACGAATAATGAGCAACATATATAGTTCATCTTTACTTTGAAAATGTTTATATAACGTCCCTTTTGCCAAGTCGAGTTCTGCCGCTAGCGCATCTAGTGTCATCCCTGCTTCGCCATTTTCCAATAGCAGCTGCTCTGCCACTTGGAAAATTAATGCCTCTCTTGCTCTAAACTGAGCTTGACGATCCATCTTCACCCTATACTCTCTTACTCTTATATCAATTCAAATTATTTACTTAAGATTGAGGAGATTTTCAAAGTTTTGCATTGTAATGAAAGCCATCTCTTCAATTGACTTATCATATACATCACTTAAGGCTTTGGCTACATAAGGAACGTATTTTGGTTCATTAGACTTTCCTCTATAGGGCATCGGTGCAAGGTATGGGCTATCTGTTTCAATCAGCACGCGATCCAGTGGTACTTGCTTGGCCACATCACGCAAATCTTGTGCATTTTTAAAAGAAACAATGCCTGAAAATGACACGTAATAACCACAATCTAAGACAGCTTTTGCCGTTTCCCAATCTTCAGTAAAACAATGCAAAATACCGTGAGTAGATTTCTCTGCACGGATAATATCCACCGTATCATGCTTTGCAGAACGAGTATGTACAACCACCGGTTTTTTCACGGCTTGCGATGCGCGAATATGGCGGGCAAAACATTCTTTTTGCTCTGCAACAAAGTCGGTACTATGAAAATAGTCCAGCCCTGTTTCACCAATCGCCCAAACCTTTTCAGGTTGTGCTAATTCAATGAGATATTCTTCTGTTGCCCGAGCCATCGTTGCAGGATCTTCACATGGGTGCACCCCAACGGAATAACCCACATCGGCATGACGTGAAGCAATTTTTGAAAGTTCGATATGGTCATCTAGATCAACCGAGATACTCATAAATTTTGAGACCCCGGCTTGACGAGCCTGATCCAATGCAAGATCTAAATTACCCTCATAAGGGCTTAAGTCAAGCATGGTTAAATGGCAATGGGTATCTACAAACACAATATGTACCTACAAGTCTTCACTGTTGTAACTACATAGTGTAACTTCTACGCCCCTCAGATTTAAGCCCTGCAAGCAAACGTTCTGCTTCTGTTTTGAAATAAACGCCTTTTTCGCCGCTTAATTGAATTCCAAAGCCTTGTGGTTTAATGCCATTTTGCTTTTGCGAAATCCAAATCACTTTTCCTGTCAAAGGAATTTTTATACTTTGTTCAGGCAAAGTCGCCAATAAGAAAACCTCATCACCCATTTTCACAGCTTGCTTTGATGGTACAAATAAACCGCCACCAACGACATAAGGCATGTAGCTCGCAAAAAGTGTTTCCACATCTGGAATATTAGCGTGAACAATCCCGCCCATACGTGGTTGCATGATGTTTCCCCTTAATTAAACATTCATCAGTTTGATGCAAAGCTCATCTACGACCAGATTCCCCTGTACGTTCTGCTCGATGAACCGCTTAGACTGCTGTAATTCTGTATAAATCCCAAAGAGTGTTTCGAGCGAATATTGCTCTGCCAACACTCCAAAATCCAAATCTATATTTTTTATGGATTGATTTAGCTTGACACAAATTATATCGGACAACAAGTATTCAAACATTTGACTAAAATCACTAAAACTCAGTGCTTTATTCCACTTTGTCGCAATTGCCATCGGCATGTTTTTTTGTGTCACAAGTTTTTGCCAATCTTGTAGAAACTCTTGGCGCATATTTAGCCATTCGCTACTTGCCAATGAAATTGCTTGTAATGGCATTTGACTGGCTAAGTTCATGAGAACTTTGCGCTGGGTTTCACCACTATCGGGCAAATGCTGCTGTAAATATTGCTGTGATTGTTCGGGTTCAATACGATCCAATGCATAGTGCTGCATTCGACTACGAATGGTTGCCGGTAATTTCAAATAATGCTCTGCCAACAACATAATCACAATGCGTTCGCCAGGCTCTTCAAGTGTTTTCAGCAATGCATTTGATGACGCAATGTTTAATGCTTCAGCGGGCTCAATCAACACAACTCGCCAACCATCTACGGTTTGCTGTACAAAGGGCAATAAATCACGAATTTTTTCGATTTTAATTTTGGCATTTTGCTTTTTATTGTCTTCATCTGTGCTGATGTGGACAAAATTTGGATGTGTATCTGACTTTAACCACTGGCAACTCCCACACTCACCACATGGCTCAGTTCGCTCATCACGTTTTTGACACAGCACCCAAGCAAGAAATTGTTTTGCAAATGCCTCTTTACCACAGCCTTTTTTGCCATACAAAAGCACGCCATGTCCCAGTTGTGGAAAACGGCTGGTTAATGTATTCCATGTATTTTGCTGCCAAGGGTACACTTGCGCCACAATTTCATTTTGCATAAATCATTTAACCTTATTCGAAGTTTGAAACATCCATTTGGTTCAAACGATCAAGGTCAGCTTGAGTGTCTACGCCCGGTGGTAGGTTCGCTTCTGCCACAGCAATGGCAATACGATGACCATTTTCCAAAACACGTAATTGTTCAAGGCTTTCTAATTTTTCTAGCACACCCATATCCCAAGTGACATATTCTTGAAGGAGTTTTACGCGGTATGCATAAAGTCCTAAATGACGAAAAGCTTGATCATGCAAGTTTTTTTCAGCTTGCTTTGCACCGTCTCGGTCATAAGGAATAGTCGCACGACTGAAATACAGCGCTTGATTGTGCTTTGACATCACCACTTTGACAATGCTGTCACGTTGAAATTCTTCTAGACTGTGAATCGGCTCGCAGAGTGTCGACATTGAACATGTCGGCTGATCAACGAGTAATTGTGCAACTTGTTTTACCAATTGAGCGGGAAGCAAAGGTTCATCGCCCTGCACATTGACAATAATGTCATCACTTGCCCAACCTTTGATACGTGCAACTTCACTTAAACGATCTGTCCCAGATGGATGCTCTGTAGAGGTCAATACCACATCAACCCCTTCCGCACGGCATACTGCTGCAATACGCTCATCATCTGTAGCGACACAAAGGTCATCGAATCCTGCAACTTTTTTGGCTTGATCGACCACACGTAAAATCATCGGACGGCCATGAATTTCAAGCAATGGCTTACCTGGTAAACGTGAACTTGAAAAACGTGCAGGAATAACAATATGTTTCATAAATTAAATGCCTTCGGGAAGTTTCAGACCCAGTTGTTTCAACTGCGCATGCAAAGTTTCATAACACGCAGGTGATAACACTGCATCTACAGGAACAACCCATATTTCTCTTTTAAAATCTGGATTATTTTTGAGGATCGCTAAAATTTTAACTGCATCTTTTTCAGTGGTAATGATTGGATTGGCATCTTCAAACTGCAAATCACTCAGTTCATATTCATAATGATCTGGGAATTCATGACATTGAAATTGATGAATCCCCATGTTTTCTAGGGTTTTATAAAAGCGTTGCGGAAAGCCGATACCCACCACAGCATAAAAATCTTTATTTGCATCAAATGTCGTCACAAGATCTTTATTGAGCAAATAAGGCTGCGCCGCTTCTAGGTGCATATTCAGTGGAGAACTTGGATCTGCTGAATGCTCAATGACCGTTCCACTGGCAAGGCGCTTTTTCGGTTCACGCAAATAACCTTCGGGTAATAATTTTTCATTGCCTAAACCACGGTTATTATCCAACACGATCCACTCCAGCTGACGTTGAAGCGCCCAATGCTGCAAGCCATCATCACAAATGATCAAATCCAATTCATGCTTGGATAGCAGCAACTCAATACTTTGCTGGCGGTTTGGACCGACCGCCATTGGCACGCCAGTAGATTGAACAATTAAGCTAGGTTCATCCCCCACCATTTCAACCGTCGAGTCTAAATCGACATAAGCCGGAAATGGTCCTTGACCACCATAGCCACGACTGATCACACCAACACGCAGGTTTAAGCTATTTAAATAACTGACCAAGTGAATGAGCAATGGGGTTTTGCCACTTCCACCCACTGTAATGTTTCCAATGACCATGACTGGAATAGGCGCTTTATAGCTTTGCTTAATACCTGATTGATAGAGTTTTTTATTGAGTAAAAAGCCGCCACGATAAAGCCATGACAAAGGTCTAAACACAATGAGCCACTTTGCCTGTTCATTCCAAGCATCCTGAATCAATTGTGCAAAAGACATGACTTAATTTTCCTCAAAATTACGCTGATGAAGTTGGTAATATGCACCACGTTGTGCCATCAATTCTGTATGCGAACCTTGTTCAATAATACGCCCTTTATCCATCACTACAATACAGTCTGCATTTTCAATGGTCGATAAACGATGCGCAATCACGATCGTAGTACGATCTTGCATCGCAGCGTCAAATGCTTGCTGAATGAAAAATTCAGATTCGTTATCTAGCGCACTGGTCGCTTCATCTAAAATTAAGATCGGTGCATTTTTCAAAATGGCACGTGCAATCGCAATCCGTTGACGTTGACCACCTGATAGATTTAAACCTTGGGCACCCAATGGTGTGTCATAACCTTGCGGTAAATCCATAATAAAATCATGTGCAAATGCAGCTTTGGCAGCAGCAATGACTTGCTCATCAGTTGCATGCTCGAGCTGACCATAAGCGATATTTTCACGTACTGTACGGTTAAACAAAACCACTTGCTGATTGACCATTGAAATCTGAGTACGCAAGCTATTGAGTTCTATGTCGTGAATATCATGCTGATCAAGCAACAATTGTCCAGAAGACACTTCTTGGTAACGCACCAACAGATTGACCAATGAAGTTTTACCTGCACCTGAACGCCCAACCAATGCAACGGTTTGCCCTGCATTAACTTTTAAATTGAAGTCATGAATCGCATGGTGACCATCGGCATAGATCAAATTAACATTTTTAAATTCGACATCGCCTTTCAAAGCAGGCTTAAGCGTGCCGTTATTTACTTCTTCAGGCATATCAAGCAATTCAAAAACTGAATAAGCTGCTGCCATGCCTCGTTGTAGTTTTTCATTGACATCCGTCAAGGTTTTAATTGGCTTACTCAGCATACCTGCGGCAGTGATATACGCTACAAACTCACCCGCTGTTGTATCTTGTAAAATCTCAGGGCGTAGTGCGATATACATCACGATACTGAGCGCAATCGACATAATCAGCTGAACAATTGGGCTATTGAGTTGTTGCACGACAACCATTTTTAAGCCGCGGCGCAAGTTCTCCATCGAGCTTTCATAAAAACGTTTTTGTTCATAATCTTGCCCTGCAAAGCCCTTCACCACCAAATTGCCTTGCACTGTCTCTTGCACCACATGGTTAACATCCCCCATGGTACTTTGTACTTGCATGGATAATTTACGCATGCGCTTAGACGCTTTACGGATGATCAGACCAATAATTGGGCCAAAAATCAAAATACACAGGGTTAAACGCCAATTGGTATAGAGCAAATAACCCAATAATGCGATGGTAATCAGACCCTGTTGTACAATCGTTTTCAGTGACTCAGACGATGCCGCCGTCAACTGTTCAACGTTATACATAATTTTTGCAGTGATATGACCGCTCGAATTATCTAAATAATATTGCGAAGGCAAACGCATGAGTTTTGCGAACACTTGCTGACGAATATTAAAGATTAAGTTTCGAGAAATCACTGCGGTAAAATATCCCCCCATGAACAAACCGAGTCCACGGAAGAACATCAATAAAACCACCAAGAGTGGAAATAAGGTTGTAAAGCTTTGATCTTTGTTTTGAATGGCTTCAATAATGCGTTCCAATAATTTTGCGACAGAAACTTCTGTCGCAGCATTAATACCGAAACCAAGCAAAACCAGCAGGCCGATTCCCCAAAAAGGTTTTAAATAACTTAATAGGCGTAAATAGACCTTAAAATCGTGCTTCACTAATAACCTCGAGTTGGAACTTTGGTACTGATGTTGATATTCACAAATCCAAGTTGACCTGCAACATCCATCACCCGAATCACATCTTGATGTGTTGCTTTTGCATCTGCGGCAATCACAAACATTAAATCACGACGATCATTGGCTGTCTGTTTAATTGCAGTATTCAAATCAGAGACTTCTTTACTCGCCAATGACTGACCATTGACAGAATAATGTCCTGTTGAATCCACCACAACTTCAATCTTTTGATCATAGTTTTTAGGTGGAACACCCTGTGCATCTGGCAAAGTCAGGTTCATTCGACTCATCTGGTTAAAGGTGGTCGAGAGCAACAAGAACACCAAAATGAACATCAAACAGTCAATCATCGGTGTGAGGTTGATATGAATATCTTCAACCTGACGACGTTTAAATTTCATGCGCAGTCTCCACTCAGCTGGCTTTCTGAATGTCCTGACTTTCTACTTCAGGTGTTTTTTTATAAAACAAAGCGGCATGAAATAATGTCGACTGCTGTTCTAACTCAGCCACATATTCTTGAACCAAACGTTGGAAATAGCGATGCGCAAATAATGCAGGTACAGCAATTAACATACCGGCAGCAGTGGTAATCAAGGCTTTAGAAATACCCGGCATCATCAACACTGGATCACTATTGGTGCCTATATCAATCATTAAGAATGCTTCAATAATACCGATCACCGTACCCAACAAACCTAGTAAAGGTGCAACAGCGCTTAAAGTGCCCAAAAAGTTGATATTTTTTTCTAAATAACCAATTTCTTGTGACGCTGTGACTTCCATTTGCGCACGTGCATATTGCTCGTTTTGATCTTTACTAGCGTAACCTGCGCCCAATACACGACCCAATGTACTTTGTTGTAAAGTTGGACTTTGCTTTAGCTGCTGCACCACATTTTTCACCGATGTGTTTACATTCATCATCAAGTCTTTTGGCAACACCATTGATTTTTTTAAACGAATAAAGCGCTCAATGGTAATGGCTACCGTAAAGATCGAACAAATGACGAGCGGGATCATTAACCACCCGCCCGCTTTGACTAATTCCCACATTTGATTTTCCCCAATAAATCGAATTTAAAAATTATTCAGCTAGACAAATATTTAAAATACCATCTAGCTCTTCAAGAGTATGGTAACTAATCACCAGCTTGCCTTTCCCTTGTTTATTATGATCAATTTTCACGTCTGCACTGAAACGATCAGAGAGACGTTGTGTCAGTTGTTGAATGTCTGATGAAACAATTGGTTTAGCTTTTTGTTGTTTTGGTGCATTCAAATCACGAACAAATTGTTCGGTTTGACGTACAGACATACTTTTTTCAATCACCATTTCAGCAACTTTAAGCTGATCTTTGGCTTTTAACGTCAAGATCGCACGTGCATGCCCCATATCGAGCAAACCTTGCTGCATAAAGTCTTTGACTTGATCCGCTAAAGACAAGAGGCGTAGCAAGTTACTAATCGTGGTACGTGCTTTACCGACCGTATCGGCAATCTCTTGATGACTTAAACCAAATTCGTCATGGAAGCGTTGTAAAGCCATGGCTTGATCGATTGGGTTCAAATCTTGACGTTGAATGTTTTCAATTAATGCCAAAGCAATGGCAACTTGGTCACTCAAGTCACGAACAATGGCTGGAACTTCGGTTAAACCTGCAAGCTGAGCCGCACGCCAACGACGCTCACCTGCAATAATTTCATAGGGATGCTTTTCATCTTCAACAGGACGAATCACGATTGGCTGCATGACACCATGCTTTTCAATCGATGCAGCAAGTTCTTGTAAATCTTGTTCTTTAATGAAACGACGCGGTTGATACTCACCACGTTTCAATAAATGCACATCAATTTGTTTTAACTGTCCATGATCTAAAGCTTTTGCTTCGAGCTGTAGTTTTTCTTTTTGGATTGAGCCGAGTAGGGCATCCAGACCACGACCTTTAGCCAGTCCGCGTTTTTTTACGGTCATGCTTTAGTTCCTTTTTTTACTTTGGTTTTTTTTAACATCTCAGCTGCCAAGTTCAAATAAGCAACTGCACCCTTCGAGCTTTTTTCAAAATAAATCACTGGCAAACCGTGCGCAGGCGCTTCAGCCAAACGAATATTACGCGGAATGACCGTGTCATAAAGTTTCTGACCGAAGTATTGTTCAAGCTCAGCAGACACATCACGTGTTAAGGCATTACGCGCATCGTACATGGTACGAAGCACACCCACGATCTCTAGATCCGGGTTTAAAGCTTGCTGAATACGGTCAATGGTTTGGGTTAGGTCAGCCAAACCTTCTAGGGCATAATATTCACACTGCATTGGAATCAGCACAGCACGTACCGCTGCAAGTGCATTGACAGTGATCAAACTTAAACTTGGTGCACAATCGACAATAATATAGTCGAAGTCTTTTTCGACGCTTGCCAATGCTTCACGTAAAATAAACTCACGACCGTCTTGATCTGCAATTGCAAGCTCAACGCCAGCTAGGTCACGGTTTGCACCTAAAACCTTATAGCCCACTTCCGCTTTATAAATAGCGGTTTCAATCGGCACTTCACCAAGTAAGACATCCGTGACTGAATACAACAAATCATTTTTTTGAATGCCCGAACCCATCGTGGCATTGCCTTGTGAATCCATGTCCACAAGTAAAACTCGTTTTTTTAATATGGCTAAAGATGCAGCCAAGTTCACAGCCGTTGTGGTTTTACCTACGCCACCCTTTTGGTTTGCAATCGCAATAATTTGAGCCATGGTAACCCCAGTCCTTTGAAAATTTTAAATACGTTTAAGAAAAATTAAATGACGCTGCTCATCAAGTCGTGGAACTTTTAATGCAACGATATCAATCTTGAAATCACTTTTTAGTGTTTCAACTTCTTCTTCAGGAATTAAGCCTTTCATCGACGCGATAATACTTTGCGCATGCATATACGGTTTAGACGCATCCACAAAATCCGTTAACGATGCAAAAGCACGACTGGTGATCACATCAAACTGCCCGAGTTCATTAATGCTGTCTTCATTTTCGACACGTGTTTGTACCGCAATGACATTTTTTAGTTTTAAGTCAGCAATAAATTGTTTTAAGAATCGAATTTTTTTACCGTTGGCATCTAAAAGCACACATTCACGTTCAGGCTGACACAGTGCAATGATCATGCCCGGCATGCCACCACCCGTACCGATATCCAATAAACGACCTGCAGGCAAATCATTTAGGATACTTAAGCTATCCAATAAATGCTTAACCAACATTTCTTTAGGATCACGAATAGCAGTCAAGTTATACGCTTTGTTCCACAGCACTAGGGCATCTTGGTATTTCAGCAATAGATTTAATGCTTCTTCACTCAAATCTAAGCCAAGCTTTTGACTACCTTGCTTTAAGTCTTGAAAAAAAGGATGCATAAAGAAGACATCTCAATAAAAATTAACTGAAGTATACCGATTTCTAAGCCGTGGAACAGTAGCTAACGCTTAGCGAATATGCACTTAATCGTACATGCCTTGGCGAATCTGTAGATCTAGATCACTTAAACGCTCAGGTGTGCCAACATCAACCCACGCAGTTTGCATTTTCTCTGCAGAAATTTTTCCATCCAACATAGCCTGTTTCAATAAAGGTGCGAGCGGACGCTTACCAGCTTCCAATCCATTAAACATGTTTGGATGTATAACTGCGATCCCGCTATAGGTGAGTGCCTCGCCTGCATGTTCTTGCTCAAAGGTATAACTACGCCCAGCATCCAAGATAAAATCACCCTTTGGATGTTGCGCTGGGTTAGTCACATAGACCAAGTGTGCCAAGTCATCTTTTAGCTCAATATTGAGCAAGGCTGAAAAATCGTAGGTCGTCCAAACGTCACCATTCACCAAAATAAACGGTTCTGTCCCAAGCAAAGGTAAAGCATTAATAATGCCACCGGCTGTTTCCAGACCTTCCGCTTCACGTGTCCAACGAATATTCACACCAAACTGCGAACCATCACCCAAAGTACCAATCAGGATATCTGCAAGCCATGCAGAATTGATGATAATTTCAGTTACGCCAATTTTTTTTAGCTTTTCTATATGCCAAACAATCAGTGGTTTTCCACCCACTTCAAGCAAAGGCTTTGGCTTATACAATGTTAAAGGGCGCATCCGATTTCCGAGACCCGCCGCTAAAATCATGGCTTTCATTATGCAACAACCTCATAAGTGCCGTATTTGGCTTCAAATTTCGGCAATACTTTAGCGCGAATAAATTGCATAAAAGGTTGTAATTCTGCATACGGTTTACTTTCTTCAAGTAAATACCACATCACACGCGGCAAATCTTTGAGATAACCTGACTTACCATCACGCTCAAATAAGCGCACAAAAATGCCTAAAATTTTGATATGACGTTGAATCGCCATCAGGTCAGCGTCTTGTTTGAATTGCTCAAAGTTACGACCTTCTTTAGCCGATGCAGGCAACAAATCATAGAACGTTTTAAACCATGCATAAACGCGATCTGCATTCCACTGCACATAGGCATCACGTGTAATAGAAATCAAATCATAAGTATCTGCACCAATCACAGCATCTTGGAAGTCAATCACACCCTGATCTTGCTCACCATCAAGTACCATCAAATTACGGCTATGAAAATCACGATGCACAATCACTTGAGGCTGAGCCAATGCAGCATTGGCTAAGATAGCAAAGGTACGTTTAATCAGTGCCGATTCTTCTTCAGTAGGCTGCACTTGTAGAGATGGCAATAACCAATCGGTTAACAGCTCCATTTCAGAAATCAGCTTTTCATAGGCATATGCAGGAAAATGAGCAGTTCCATCAATTGACTGCAATTGAATCAACTGTTTAAAACTTTGAGCATAATGTGCGTCTACGGTTTGATCATTCAACAACGTCGACAATAAAACATCACCAAAATCTTCTAACAATAAGAAGCCTTGATCGAGGTCTTTGGCCACGATATGTGGTACACGCACGCCATGTGCATCAAAAAATTCATCAATCGACACAAAAGGACCACAATCTTCTTTTTCTGGTGGTGCATCCATGAGCATAAATGTTTTATTATTCAATTTGATTCGTGCATAACGACGGAAGCTTGCATCGCCTGCTAAGAAGTTAATTTCAAATTGATCTGAACCGAGTACAGATGAAATCCATGTTTGTATCAATTGTTCACGTTGTGTATTCATTTGCGATAAATTCTAATACAGGCTGAGTTTTTAAAGTGCTAAGTGTAGCTACTTATCAACTTTTTCTCTATGATGCGACAATAATTAATTGCGATTAAGCATACCTGGTTAATGAGACAAATGAAGCATCAGTTTAAATTTAATCCTTTAGCGACTGCGATCTTAACCCTTCTATGTGGTAGCTCGTTACCAAGCTATGCAGCACCTGTTTCAAACCCGTCCACGGATGACGATACAGAACAACTCAAACAAAACATTTCAGAAGCTTACCCTGGGCAGCAGTTCTTCGAACAATATTATGTCGATAAATCTGCACCTGAAGCACAGATTCGCAACACCAATCAATTAAGTTCAGCGTTTTGTACAGGCACTTGGATTACCCCAGTTGCTCCAACAACGAAAGCAGTCGCACCTGAAGATGCAACCTCTACCATTACCGCAGACTATGGTCATTTTGACCCGAATGGCGACTCCATTCTTGAAGGTAATGTTCTGATTGACCAAGAAGGTCGTCAAATTCGTGCCGATCAAATCAAAATTGATAAAACCCAAACCTACGCCAATGCTTCTGGCCGCGTGCAAATGGCACAGTCAGGGCTGATTTCTCAAAGCGATTCAATAGATTACAATTTAAAAACCCAACAAGGTGATTTAAATAACAGCTTCTTTATTGCTGAACAGCAGCATGCGCATGGTCGTGCTGAAAAAATTTCACGTACTTCAACCGAAACACTCGAATTAGAAAACGCTGTTTATACCACTTGTCCACCTGATGAAAAACCAACGTGGAAAATTCAAGCAGACAAAATTAAGCTGAATCAAGAAACTGGCCGCGGTGAAACCAAAGGTACAACATTATATGTAAAAAACGTACCTGTGATGGCTGTGCCCTATTTCAACTTCCCGATTGATGACCGTCGTACCACAGGTATTTTGACCCCAAGCTTTGGTTTTACCAATGATGGTGGTATTGAGCTTGCAGTTCCAGTTTATTTAAACCTTGCGCCAAACTATGATGCTACAGTAACACCACGTTATATTGCAGACCGTGGCGCAATGATGGAAGGTGAATTCCGTTATTTGACCAAAAACTTTGGTTCAGGGATGGTGTGGGGTGGTTATTTACCATCCGACCAAAAGTATGATGATCAGGATCGTAAAGACTTACATTTCCTACATAACTGGAAAATTAACGATCAATTCACGACAAATTTAGAATACAATTATGCATCTGATAAAGACTATTTCTCAGATCTCAATAATAATCCAAACTCAAAAACTGACCTGAACTTACGCCGTGCATGGGAACTCAATTATAAAAATGGTATCCCTGGCCTAAAAGCACAGCTTAAAGTGGAAGACTTCCAAACACTGGATAAAACTGTCAGTGATGAAGACCGTCCATATGCGCGCTTGCCGCAATTCCTACTGAACTACAAGACTGGTAATCCGCTCGGCTTACAGTACGAATTTAACAATGATACGGCTTATTTTAAAAAGAACCTAAGTGGCGATAATATTCCGCAAAACAATGGTGATGCGACAATGTATGAGCCAAGCGGCGCGCGTATTTATAACGACTTTAGTGTGCGTTATAACTATCGCAACCCATGGTCTTTTGTAATCCCAGAAGTGTCTATTCGTAACGTCAACACGATTTATGACCAAGATACTGTTGATCGCGCCAATACAAATAACAATTACTCTAGTAGTGAAAGTAAATCGGTCATTGTACCGCAATTTACTTTAGATGCGGGTCTTGTGATGGAGCGCGAAGGTCGTTATCTACAAACCTTAACGCCACGCTTCTTCTACGCGTATTCTCCATACAAAAACCAAGACACTAACCCAAACTTTGACTCAACCACAGCGTCAATTAACTATGACCAGTTATTTAGTCCGCGTCGGTTCTATGGTAATGACCGTTTAGAAGACAACAACTTCGCATCTCTAGGCTTGAGCTATAGTTTATTTGATGATGTTGGTCTTGAGCGTTTAAAAGCCAGCGTTGGTCAAAGTTTCTATTTTGAAGACCGTCGTGTCACACTGAACAACGTCTCTGATAAATTTGATACCGAACGCCATACCGGCCCTGTCGTGAGCATTTCTAGCCAACTATCTGACAGCATCAGTGTGAATGCCAATTCAGCATGGATGGCGAATGGTGATAATGCTCAGCGCGATATTCAAATGTATTACACAGGAAATAAAGGCAATTTATACAATGTCGGTTATTTCTATCGTAAAGACATTCCTAACCGCCAAGACAGCTATGACCAAGCAGTAGCATCGTTTATTCAACCTATACACAATAACTGGCGTATTATTGGTCATGCACAATATGACCTCGACAACAGTATTGCGCGTGAATATTTACTGGGTGTGAACTACGAGTCATGCTGCTGGGGTGTTTCAGTTTATGGTCGTTCGTACTATAACGATTTAGATGATGTAACATCTTCAGATGTTAAACCAAAACGTGCCATTATGGCGGAGTTCACTCTAAAAGGTTTAGGTGGCTTCAACAATAAATTAACCTCTTTGCTTGAAAACCGAGTGTTGGGTTTTAACAATATTAATCAATCTTGGACAGAACGTTAATGAAGACAAAACAGTTAAAACAAATTTTTAAAGCGTCAGCCTTGGCACTTTGCCTATCGACTTCTGTATCTGTATTTGCTGCTGCGCAACCTAAAGATGAAATTGTAGCTGTCGTTGACAATAGCGTGATTCTACGTAGTGATCTTGATCAAAGCATTGCCGAGATCACTCACCAATTTCAAGCAAAAAAACAAACCGTCCCACCGACTGAATACTTGCAGCAACAAGCTTTAGAACAGCTGATTTCGCGCCAAGCACAGCTTGAACAAGTGAAACGCTATAACGTCAAAGCGGATGAAAAATCACTCAATGAAGCCGTACTTAAAGTTGCGAAAGATGCCGGCTCTCCAAGCTTAGAAGCGTTTCAGCAAAAATTAGATGCTGTTGCACCAAATACCTATGCAGGTTTACGTGCACGTATCGCTGAAGACATCGCGTTACAACGCCTACGCCAACAGTTAGTCACTTCTCGCATTCAAATCAGTGACCAAGATGTGAAAAACTTCTTAAGCTCACCACAAGGTCAAGCTGCGTTAGGTAATCAAGTTCATGTCTTACATGTGCGTGTAGCTAGCAGTGATAATGCCGTTAAAATCGCGGAAGACATTCGTAAAGAACTTGCAGCAAGCAACGATGTAAAAGCGATTACTAGCAAATACAGCACCAAAGACATTAAAGTTGACGGTGCCGATATGGGCTTCCGCAACTTATCTGATATTCCAGATGAACTTGCTGCACGTGTAGCACCTTTGCAAGTTGGTCAAACCACTGAACTAATTTCAGTACGTGATGGCGTTCATGTTTTAAAATTGGTCGACCGTAAAAGTGGAGAACAAAAAGCCATTGTTCCTCAATACCAAACTCGCCATATCCTGATTCAACCGTCTGAAGTGGTGAGTCCTGAAAATGCCAAGCAAATGATCGACAACTTGTATAATCGCCTGCAAAAGGGTGAAGATTTTGCGGTCTTGGCTTCAACGTTCTCGAATGACACTGGTTCTGCTGCCAATGGTGGTAGTTTAGGTTGGGTTAGCCCAGGTGTGATGGTTCCAGAATTTGAAGCAATGATGAAATCAACAGCGAAAGGTGAAATCAGCAAGCCTTTTCAGTCACAGTTTGGTTGGCACATCCTTCAAGTGACCGATACACGTCAACAAGATATGACACATGAAGTACAAGAACGTATGGCCCGTCAGATTTTAGGTGAGCGTCAATTTGACACTGAACTGGACAGCTGGTTACGTGAAATTCGCAACAATGCCTATGTTGAAATTAAAGATCCTACTCTAGATCGTAAAAAGAAATAAGTGAATAAACAAAAAACCAGCTTCGGCTGGTTTTTTTATGTCGATTCTTATCATCATTCAGCACTTTAGTAATTATTACATACCCTTTGTGAAAACAATCTACTCTTTTATAGGCAAAAAAACCTCCCATTTGGGAGGTTTTTTTAATTCAATTAACGATTGTTGTTTTCGTCGTCTTGAGCATCTTCAAATTTAGTTTCGCCATCAAAACCAGCATTTTGACCGCCGAAACCACTTTGACCACCGAAGCCACCTTGACCACCAAAGCCACCTTGAGAGCCAAAACCACCTTGACCACCGAAGCCACCTTGACCACCGAAGCCACCTTGACCACCGAAACCACCTTGACCACCGAAGCCACCTTGGCCACCAAAGCCACCTTGTTGACCGCCGAAGCCGCCTTGTTGACCACCGAAGCCAGCAGCGCCTTGAGCACCAGCAGGAGCACCAGCAGGACGTGGATTACGTGCTGGAACAACAGTTGAAATAGCATGTTTGTAAACCATTTGGCTTACAGTATTTTTTAATAAAACAACGTATTGGTCGAAAGATTCAATATGACCTTGTAATTTAATACCGTTGACAAGGAAGATCGACACAGGAATACGTTCTTTACGGAGAGAATTTAAGAACGGATCTTGTAAAGTTTGACCTTTAGACATGTTATAACTCCAAAAAATAATAAAAATCAGCGCAAAAGCTACCTTTACTTTTCAATTAAAAATTATCAAAAAGGTAGTCTGTAAATTTTGCTTTATCCGTAGCACTTTCGCAAGTCTTCTTGAGCCTGCTGCGCAGTTAAATATGTAGTAAATTTATGCGTTTCTTGCAAAGATCTTAACCAAGTATATTGACGTTTTGCAAGTTGTCGTGTTGCAAAAAGTGCCTTATCCTCCATTTCACGCTGTTTTTCGCTACTTTGATCACTATTTTTCAAAAAATCTAAAGCTTGACGATATCCAACTGAGCGCGTAGAGGGTAAATTTTCATCTAAATCGTATTTTTCAATGAGAGCTTTCACTTCATTTAAAAATCCAATTTCCCACATTGTTTTTAGACGTTGAGCTATACGCTCATGTAATTCTAATCGGTCTGGCAATAATGCGTAATTATGAAAATTGTAACGGTATGGTACGTTTTTAGGTTGCTCAGCTTGTAACTGCGTAATGGGTTTACCTGTTAATTTAAAAACTTCGAGTGCACGGATAATTCGTTGCTTATCACTCGGTTTAAATTTTTCACCTGCCAATGGGTCTACATTGCACAGTTCTGCATATACAGCATCCCAACCTTGCGACTCAGCTTTGGCTTCAATTTCAGCACGTACAGCATAGTCTGCACTTGGTAAATTTGAAGACAACCCTTCCAATAAAGCCTTGTAATACAACATTGTACCACCAACTAAAATCGGTGTTTTACCTCGTGCATGCATATCATCAATCAGTACACACGCATCTTCCACAAAGTTCGCTGCCGAATACACTTCTAGCGGACTGATAATATCAATCAAATGATGTGGATATTTCTCCAACTCAGCTTTACTCGGCTTGGCCGTACCAATATCCATATCCTGAAAAACCAAAGCAGAATCGACAGAAATTAATTCAAATCCACCTTGCTCGTATAGTTCACATGCCAAGGCGGTTTTACCGCTTGCAGTTGGTCCCATTAAGTTGATGACCGGCAATTGATTTGACATGTAAAACTACTCTCCCCGAGCAAAAAGTTTATCTAGCTGTGCCAATGGAAACGCACGCCACGTCGGACGTCCATGGTTACATTGGCTGGCAAATTCAGTTTGTTCCATCTGACGCAGTAATGCATTCATTTCAGATAGACTTAAAATACGGTGTGCGCGTACAGCGCCGTGACAGGCCATGCCTGCCAATATTTGATCCCGCTTTTGTAGTAACCCTGCAACCTGATCACTTGGGTCTAAATCATTTAATAAATCTGGAATCAGCGCATCAAAGTCTGCTTTATGCAAAATGGCAGGAACACCTCGGACAATGACTTGCTCATCGCCATATTGGTCTATTTCTAAACCTAGGCGTGCCAATTGTTCTTTGAGCTCATCGACGCGCATCGCTTGCATCCGACTGATACTGACGACTTTAGGAATCAGCAACTGCTGTGATGTCCAAAACTCAGGTTTATCCCAAGCTGTTTTCATCTGTTGCAAAACAATGCGTTCATGTGCCGCATGCATATCAACAATGATTAAACCTTCGGTGTTTTGGGCCAAAATATAAATACCATGCAATTGCGCAATGGCAATCCCCAAAGGATGCTCATCAACTTTCTGCTGAATATGTTCAGCTAAAGCGGTATCAGGATCATTTGTAGACTCAGTTTGACGTAAAGGCGCTAAATAACTTTGCAATGCATTATTGAGCTGTCTGGAACCCGCTATATTTGACTGATATCCAGTGCTATTGTTCGACGCATTTGAATATTGCTGTGTATAAGCTTCCTGACCTGTTGGCGCATGATTTGACGCATATTGCACAGCAGTTAGCGAACTAAAATCAGTAAGCCCGCCTGCGATCTCTGGACTGACAAAATTTGTGCCTTGCTCTGCAACTGGCTGAGGTTGATGTAATGAAAATTGTTCCTGATGACGCGGCTGCGGAATAATATTTTCGTGTGCCTGCCCATCAAGTTTCATTGCAGATGACAATTCAGCGGTCGCGGTTTGAAATTGCGCTAATGTTGATTTGGCAAAATGGCGGACAAACTCATGTACTTCACGTTGATTTAGAAAACGTATTTCATGCTTGGTCGGATGCACATTCACATCGATATTTTCAGGATCGACTTCCATAAACAACAAATAAGCGGCATGTTGATGCCCATGCAAAATACCGTCATAAGCCATGCGAAGTGCATGTGAAACGGTCTTGTCTTTTACGATACGTCCATTCACATATACGTATTGCATATCGGCCTGCGCACGTGCATCTGAAGGATGGCCTAACCAACCACTGAGACGCATATTGACGCTATCAGCATCTATCCAGTACGCATTTTCAGTAAATTGACGGCCTAATAATTGTTGTACCCGCTGAAAACGGAGCGCGCCACTGTCTGCAATAGGCAAGTTCAGCTTAATACTATTGTTATGCTCAAGGACAAAACGTATATCAAAATGGGTCAGTGCCAAACGACGGACAATTTCTTCGATATGTCCAAACTCAGTCCCCGGTTTTTTAAGGAACTTACGCCGTGCAGGCACATTAAAAAATAAATCTTGCACACGAATGGTGGTGCCTTGCGTCGCTGCCACAGGCTGAATTTCTTGTGAATCAAATGCAGTGCCATTTACTTCGACCTGATAGCCTACACCGTCATCATTTTGGCTACTGGTCAATGTCAAACGAGACACCGCAGCGATCGAAGCCAAGGCTTCCCCACGAAAGCCCAGACTTACAATGGCATGTAAATCCTCAGCAGTTTGGATTTTACTTGTGGCATGGCGCATGACCGCCAAAGGTAAATCTTCAGGGTGAATACCCCGACCATTGTCTATAATTTCAATCAGTGTACTGCCGCCTTGTTCAATACGAACAATCAGCTCAGTCGCTCCTGCATCAATGGCATTTTCTAGTAATTCTTTGACCACAGAAGCGGGACGTTCAATCACTTCCCCTGCGGCAATTTGGTTGGCTAAAGCAGGATCAAGCGTTCGAATGCGGCGGGCACTGATTTCATTCAGCATGGTTAAATTTCTGCTCCAAAGCGTTTTGCAAAGTTTCTGAAGAATAGCTTAAAGTCGCTGTACGAGTGGTTTCATCCGCAGACTTTTCAATATTAATAATTAAATCAGCCGCAGGGATTTCGTCGCCCCCTTTAGATGGCCATTCAAATAAAAATAGGGCGTTCGGCGTTTCTAAATAATCACGGATACCCATAAGTTCAAGCTCATAGGGGTCATTCAGACGATATAAATCAAAATGAAAAATATCTTGTCCTTGAATATTGTAAGGTTCAACCAATGTATAGGTTGGACTTTTTACCGCACCTTGATGACCCAAGTGTTGTAAAAAATAACGTGTTAACGTGGTCTTTCCTGCACCCAAGTCACCAATTAAATACGCTACACCCGTCGTAAAATGCGTCGCCAGTACGGTAGCTAAGTTTTGGGTATCGACTTCACTATTAAGTTCCAGACTGAATGAATACTGCATATTACTCACAACATGTACATAAGAATTAAATATGATAGCATCGCACCGGCTAAAATGGATATGTTCACACTATAGATTGAGCATTTTTCATGATGTGTTCTCTGCTTTATTTGCTCAGTTTTTAGATCTTTCTTCATGCATAGTTTTGAATTTACTCCCCCGATGATCAATGGTGTCAGTGCCAGCAAAGTCTTCCTTGACGGTCAACACACACAAGCCTCTACCGTTTATACATATTTGTGTGAGCAATTTCCTCATATCCAAGCAGTGGAGTGGCAACAACGATTTAAGGATGGTCTAGTCTATGCTGCTAATGGTGACGTTTTAACGATAGACAGTCCTTTTGAAGCAAATCGTCATGTTTATTATTATCGATTCTTAGCGCATGAAATCCATGTTCCCTTTGAGCATCAGATTTTATTTGAAAATGATCATTTCATCGTGGTCGATAAACCGCATTTTCTCACCATGAGTCCGACCGGTCAGTATGTACAAGAAACCTTGTTGGTTCGACTCAAAAAACAAACGCAGCTTGAACACCTAACACCGATTCATCGTTTAGATCGTGAAACTGCCGGCGTGGTGCTCTTCTCCAAATGTGTCGAAAGCCGTGGGCTATATCAACAGATGTTTGCCAAGCGGCAAGTTCAAAAAACCTATCATGCCATTGCAGCTTATCGAGATGAATTAAATTTCCCTATCACAACTCGCTATCGTATGGAAAAAGGTCAGCCTTTTTATACAATGCAACTGGTAGATGGTGAGCCTAATAGTGAAACATACATTAAGCTCCTCCAGCAGCATGGAAACCATGCAAAGTATGAATTAAATCCCCATACCGGCAAGCAACACCAACTTCGTGTACATTTAAATGCTTTGGGCATTCCAATTCAAAATGACCCCTTTTATCCAATAGTACAACATAAGGCAGATGACGATTTCAGCCAACCTTTACAACTACTTGCGAAACAGCTTGAGTTTATCGATCCTGTGACAGAGCAGGCTTTTCAATTCAGTTCTGCCTATGAATTGACACTGTAAATCTATTGTCATTACATTAAATTGATAAAATACTGCCAAACTTTCTTGAATTTATAACAGTTTTGATTAGAATAAATGCGAAAAGTTAAGTATTTAAAAGCTTTCTAAGAATATGAGAAAAACTGAAGTCTACCAAATCCGTCTCGATTCACAGGAAAAGAAACAGGCCTTTGCCGTTTTTAAACAATTAGGCATTACACCTGCACAGGCTGTACGTCTATTCTTTAAACAAGTTGTTTTAACCAAATCGATCCCCTTCTCTATTGAAAACCAAAATATCAATATTGAACAATTGATTAAGTTACGCAAATTAAAACAACAAGAAGCCCAAGCTATTTCAACCACTGAAATTAGTCCTGCGGAATTAGAAATTTTGAATAATGATCCATTACTAGATGATGATCATCTCGACTTGTTTGAAGAACTCAATGCAATTTTGGGTGAAGGTGACAAAACTTAACACTGTCGCATTTATAAACAATTTATAAATCAACCAATTTCGAAAATTCGATATGCTTCATGCAAGACTAATAAAAATAGCATGGAGTATAGAAAAAAATGATTGTTCGACGCGCAACTGAAGCAGACCTTCATCCACTTGCTGTTTTATTTGATGAATATCGCCAATTTTATGGCACCTCATCTAATCTTGATATTTCATATAAATTTCTAAGACAACGTTTTGAAAATAATGAAAGCGTTATTTTTATTTGCTTAAAAGATGATGTGATTACTGGGTTTATCTTACTGTATTTAGGCTTTTCATCTGTAGCTTGTTCAACCTACTATATTTTAGATGATGTCTATGTCAGCCCTGTATATCGTCGTCAAGGTTCAGCCAAACAATTGATCGATACTGCGGTTCTCTTTGCTCAACATGAAGGTGCGCTTCGAATCAGCCTCGAAACTCAAAAAAATAACTATCACTCACATCAACTCTATGAATCGATGGGCTTCATTAAAGATGATGAATTTCAAACCTATCATTACTTTATTCGCTAATGCTCTGCTAGGCATTAAAAACATCATCAACGCATATTAGAAACGCATCTTTAAATAATTAGCAGACATATTTATGGGCTTTAATACCGCACATTCATCCTTTAAATGATGACCTATCAAAGCCCAGTACCCATTACTGTGGAGCGATATTTTCGCGAAATTTCGATTGTTCAATTTGCGCTGCATTCAAATAGATCCATTCACCCTCAGCGAGATCATCAAGCTTTAATTGTCCTATTTGAGCACGATGTAAAGTTTCAACTTTATTGCCGACAGCCGCCAACATCCGCTTCACTTGATGATATACCCCTTGATGGACAGTCATTTGTAATTGCTGTGAAGCCAATAGCTGCACATCGGTTGCAGCGAAAATGCCTTTTTCGTTTCGCAGCTCCACGCCTTGTTCTAATTGTTGTATTTGCTCAGGCGTCACAGGATCTGCGGTATGCATTGAATATACTTTGGCAACATGCTTTTTAGGGTGTGTCAGCGCTTGTAGATATTGACCATCATCCGTGAGCAGCAACAGTCCCGTGGTGTCTTGATCCAGTCGCCCGACGCATTGCAGACCACGATTTAACAGCACATCATCAAATAATTCAAAAACACTAAAATGATGGGTTGCCTGATGCGAACATTCATAACCTTGGGGTTTATTTAACGCGATATAAACATGCTCACGATAGGTATAGTCCTGTCCATGCACACTGTAAGTTAAATCATTCAAGTCCAGCTTTTGCTTTGGATTATCTACAATCTCACCGTGTATTTCGACCGCACCATTTTTAATCAACTGTTGGCAATATTTACGCGAACCAAAACCTTGTGATTGCAGCATTTTATCCAAAAACATAGAACAACCTAATAAACACCATATATTGCTATTTTATACTGAACACCGAGCCAACTTGCAGGAAAAATAGCAGAAATGATCTTGAACGCCAGTTTTTAATGTTTCTGCGCTACACTATTGATTATTTATTGAAGTTTCTCACGAATATCCTATGTCTCAGTTGGATTTAAATCTGATCGTGTTATTGGTGTTATTGGCTTGTGGCATCTTTAGCCACAATACAGCGATCACCATAGCAGCAGGTGTCTTGATTGTTTTCCGCATCACGCCTTTAAGTGAATTTTTCCCCTATCTGCAACAATATGGCTTAAACATTGGCATTATTATTTTAACCATTGGCGTACTCACGCCGATCGCTAGCGGGAAAATACCCGGCGATTCAATTTTAAAATCCTTTTTAAGTTGGAAATCCCTCGTCGCAATCGCTATTGGCATCTTTGTCGCATGGCTAGGCGGACGTGGTGTCAAACTGATGTCGAATCAGCCAGATGTTGTTGCCGGACTACTGATTGGGACAGTCGCAGGTGTTGCGATGCTGCGTGGTGTACCCGTCGGCCCACTCATTGCAGCAGGCATCTTGTCTTTACTGATTGGGATTAAGCAATAAGGCCGTTGCTGACATAGCGGTTTAACAAAATGTTAATTTGAGCCATGCTGCATTTGAAATAAACGCCGACTAAGCATAATTCCAACGAATGACAACGCTGACATCAAAATACCTGCCCAAAACCATGCTCCAGTCTGTGAAACCACAGTGGCAATCACAGGTGGCAGAACAAATTGTGATATGGCAGAGCATTGTAAAATCATGCCGACCGTCGTACTGATTGCCGCAGGATAAGGTGCAAAATGCAGTGCTTGCGCAAAGACCGTCGCAGCAACTAAGCCTCCAAAAAGCGAAAAACTAAACACCGTTAAATATTGCAGTAAAAACGGTAACGCATCTGTAGAGAGATAAAAACCTAAGGAGCAAATGATCAAAACAGCAAAACCCAGTTGGACTAAAGTTTTAGCTTGAAAACCACGCTGTAATAGTAGTCCACACCCCCAAGTGCCCACTGCATTCGCAACGGCAACACTGGCTGTTAAAGCACCTGCCAATTCGGCTGAAATTTGATTTTGCGCATAAATCATCGGTAAGAAACCCACCAATGCAAACCACTGCCCTGCATATGTCCCAAAAATGAGCGCCAAAAGCCATGCTGCAGGATGTTTCAGAGTATCCCGAATGAGACCAATAATAGGGGTTGTATTCAGCGCCACATTAGGCTGAGGAATAAACATAGCGATA
Organism: Acinetobacter sp. YH12138; assembly: GCF_015218525.1. Taxonomy (NCBI): domain Bacteria; kingdom Pseudomonadati; phylum Pseudomonadota; class Gammaproteobacteria; order Moraxellales; family Moraxellaceae; genus Acinetobacter; species Acinetobacter sp. YH12138. The sequence continues at coordinate 2,081,807 of NZ_CP048670.1, forward strand.
CAGAGTAGTAATGCTGCAGTAATCATAGCGAAACTGAGCCAAACCACACTCCAACCATATTGAGCAATTAGAAATGGCGCAACCAATAAGGCTATGCCCATACCTCCGCCCATATAAGCACTCCACAGTCCCATCTTTGCGCTGATGTGCTGTAGCGGTACAAGCTGACGGATAAATGCAGGCCCTGTGAGTGTCACCAATAAGAAACCAAATCCTTCTATGACACGCAGTAGCAACAAGACATCAAAGCTTTGTGCAAAGCTCCCCCATGCACTTGCTATCGTCAATAGACTTAAGCCCAATAAGATACACAGTTTAAATCCAATTTTTTGGATATAACTACCAATCAACAATGCAAAGCACATTCCTGCACCCTGTACTAGTGAGAGCAATAAACCAGACTGAATAAAGCTAATGCCGAGTTGCTGTTGTAATACAGGTATTGCGGGCGGTAGTTTCCCGATATGCATTGCAGCAATAAAACCTGCCGCAATAATGAATAAATCTTTTGACATCCCTTTCATTGAATTGTCATGCTCTTTTCGCCATGCAATAGTGCACAGCTTAACAATTCAAAATATTATTTTGAGTCAAAAAACAAATGACCTTAGATGATTTTTCAATTATTTAATCATCTTGCACCGTCACATGCTAAGCGCACTTTGATTTAAATTAAACAACGATACTTAGTCATGGCATCTGCATTTGTTTGAGACAGGACAAGTTTTCATCAAAACGTTTTGCGATACTTTAGATAATATGAAGGTAGTGAACGAATTTACCTGCATAACTATGAGTGAATTATTTAAGCAGTGAGATATTTAGGCAGTACGTTATTTAGGATTGATTTGTTTCCGTTCACGCTTATTGGCGTACATTTTCAAATCTGCCATTTCGACCAATTGATCAATAGATTGAGCATCTTCTGGAAATAAAGCCATGCCTATACTGGCACCAATTTTCAAGCTCATTTGCTCAAATACAAACGGCAGTCCGCAACTTTCTGCGATTCGATTCATCGCCGTTTGCGCACGTTCTAAGTTGGCAATATTGGTTAAGATCACAGCAAATTCATCACCGCCCAAGCGTGCAACCAAGTCATCTTGACGCGTTTCACGCAAAATGCGCTGCGCGATTTCTTTCAGTGCAGCATCCCCAATGCGATGTCCAAACTGATCATTAATCGGCTTCAGACCATCCATATCAATCATCAAGATACCCAGTACTTTTTTCTGCGCGCGAGCTTTTTCTATCCCTTGGCGTAAAAAGTCGACAAACAAAGCCCGATTGGCTAAGCCGGTTAAGCTATCTTGAGTCGCCAATTTATATAACTCTGTCGCACCGAAACGTGTTGCATGGTACATCGCCGCAGCGATCAACTCCGACATCAAACTCAATATATGTAAGTCGGCTTCCTGAAAGGCATCGACTTGGTCAGAGTAAATCTTTAAAACACCAACACCTTCATCACAGTGAATCAATGGCACCACAGCCATCGAACGCAACCCGACACGTCGACATGCCACGCGATCTACCCGTGCATCTATTTCCGAATCTTGGCAATACAGTGTTTGTTTCTGCGCAATACATAGACCTGATAAGCTATTTTCAATATGTAGTCTTAAACCCAATAAATGACTCGCCCCACCAGACACTGCACGATAGACCATATCACCATCTTCAGCCAACTCTACAACAGCACCTTTGGCATGTGTAATCTGCTGCGCCTGTTCTGCCACTACGGTCATCACTGCATTTAGATCTAAACCCAGTTTGGCAATAGCTGTCTGAGTTTGAATCACAGACATGAGTTGAGTTGGTGATGGTTCTATAGTATTCGGCATGATTGAGCTCAAACAGGGTTCAGTGTGAGATACAGCTCAATTCTAAAAATTATTCATCCACTTGTATAGCAATCTTAAAGTGATTTCTGTGCATTCAAGCACTTTAGATACAACTCATTGAGATACTACGCTTTAAAAGAAAATGCACTCAAGGAAACAACAGAGCAAGCAGAATCATCGATACATATTTCGCAGGTTGGGGAAAGTCATAATGTATGGATGACCCACGTATTTCACGACTCTCCCTCACGATATTATTTCAACGCGTAAATTTCACTCTGCATCCATTCTCCGCCTTCCAATTGCACATCGACAGCCACACGTTGGTATTCAGCCCCTTCAAATTCATCTAAAGCCGCCCAATGTGCTGCTAAGTTTTCAGAGATAAAAACATAGCCTTCAATGGCTTGACCTGCCTTCGATAAACGAATACCCGGACTGCCCATCGCCGCACCCCAGCCTTTATGTTCTAATTCACCCCAAACTACACCTTTCTTCCACTCGCCACCAATACGCTCCATCACGTGTGCATTGGGCTGACCTAGACGTCATGTCCCGTATACAAAAAGACTCTGAGTCATAGCTCCTCCTTAGTTGGAATAATATTGATTGCGTTTTTGTGAGAATTTCGCCAACTGTTTTAGGAAGCCTTCAAAATAGCTTTTTTCAGCCTCTTCGGTACGATAGCCTGCGTACAAGGTCCGTCTTAAACCTTCAGGTGAAACACAATCTAAACGTCGAGAGGTCACCCAACCTTTTTGCTCATATTCATTCACGACCCAATCAGGTAATGCCGCGATGCCACGACCGCTTGCAACCAACTGAATCAGCATCTGGGTCAAATCTGTGGTACGGACGTGTTTAGGCTGAATATTGGCCGGTAAAAATAATTTCGCCATGATATCTAAACGATGTTTATCGACCGGATAGGTAATCAGCGTTTCATCTGCTAATTCTTGAACAGTCACATTTGTCGCACGAACCAATGGATGTGTATTGGACAATACCAAACGAGACTCATATTCAAAGATTGGGAAATATTCCACACCTTTTAAATTGATAGGATCTGCAGTAATCAGAAGATCAAACTCGCCCGTTTGTAATAGTTCATGCGGATTGGCTTCAAAGCCAGAGGCAAAGTCTAAATCTACATCGGGGTATTGCTGACGGTAGACATTCAATAACGGCATCAGCCAATCAAAGCAACTATGACATTCTGAAGAAAAAATAATTCGGCCGGTTTGACCATGCACAATACGTGTAATGTCCGATTGCGCAATTTGAACTTGCGGCAAAATGTCATCAGCAAGGCGTAGTAAACGTTGCCCAACATTCGAAAAAGTAACAGGACGTGTGCGTCGGTTCACCACCTCTACCCCATACCAATGATCTAGCTCTTTCAACTGGTGTGAAAGTGCAGAAGGCGTTAAACACAGATCATTAGATGCAGCGACCAAAGAACCGTGTTCTCTGAGTGCCAATAAGGTTTTGAGATGGCGTAATTCCAACATGATTGTTCTCAACTAAACTTGGGAGCAACTTTGCAATCGAATAGTTTTTGCAAAGCATTAATGAATTATACTCACCTTATCATTATTTTATTAAGTTTTATTCATTTAAAGTTTTATTTGGAACTTTAATCACCAATTCATCGTTTTTAAGCAGATGCAAAGGATGAAAATAAACACGATGCCCTTATTAAAAAAGCCAGATTGATCAATCTGGCTTTAAATGTATGTAATCCAAAGAATGTGTTATTCCACAAATAATAAAGCCAAACGAACTTGGTCATAACCCATGCGTGGACTGGTCAACTCCACAATTGGGCGCAGCTTAACCGTGCCGTCATCATTATAATGTGCTGGGTCTTGTCGCTTCGCCAAGCGTTTATAGATTTTACGCACCTGTTCAACCACGTCTTCTCCCGGATGTGCCACCGATATATCTAAACCTTGCTCTTTTTGCAGACGAGCCAAATGGTTAATAATCGTAGCAGGTGTTAAACCACGCTCCACTGCAATATCTTGAATTTCATAACCTTCTTCAAACAATTCACGAGTTTGATCTAAAGTCGCTGTGGCAAAGCTTTGTTTCGCACCAGTTTTGGCAATTTTCTTTTCATTGCGCTCGATTTCCACTTCATTCAGTGTTCCGCCACAATGGCGAATAAAGGCTTTGTGTTGAACGGTTAAATCAGCCTCTGCAAAATTGGTTTCCGCTTCATCAGAGAGTTCCTGAAAGCGTCGATCGGCTTTAATCGCCAAACTGTCGAGTTCTAAGGCTTGTTCATTAAAACCAAGTAAACGCAAACCATCTAATGTTTTTAAACGCGACAATGCCACATACCCCTGACCCTTTTCAAATGTATGCGTCAAGTTAATTTCAGCCGCTGCAAGGGTCATCCCTTGAGATTTGTGAATGGTAATCGCCCAGGCTAAACGCAGTGGAATTTGTTGGAAACTGGCAATGGTTTTACCATCATCATTATCGACAGACCATGTTTCAGGTTCTACCACCAAGGTCGTGCCATCAGTGAGTTTTACTTTAGGCAAGATGCCATATTCATCATCTTCTTCAAAACCTATCACTTCACCGAGGCTGCCATTGATATAGCCCACGTCAAAGTTGTTTTTTACAAACATCACTTTGGCATTTTTCTTTAAGGTCAAAGTTTCCGGCGCACGCACGGATGATTTTAAGGTTTCGATCAGTTTGTCATTACCATCACATTGGGCATCAAACTGGCGAGATTCTTGCTCAATTTCATTTAGATGTTTATAGTTAATACTATCTACATCCATATTATGGGTATACAAGCGCGTAAAGGTTTCACCTATATTTTGTGAACTTGTCTGCCTTAAAGCATGCAAATGATCGCCAGTAATTTGCTGAGCACGAATCGCATTTAGAATATCATTGAGATAGTCATTACCCTGACGATGTTGTTCGGTCAAATAACACACGCGAAACTTCGCTTCTACCCATGCCTCAGACATAAAGCAAAACTTGTCACGGTTTAATTCACCTTTGCGTCCCACAGGGGGTAACTGGAAGAAGTCACCTGCAACAATGACTTGAATCCCCCCAAAAGCATCTTCACTGTCTTTAAAAAATTTTAAAACTTTATTCACCAAGTTTAATTGCTTGGCATGCAACATCGAAATTTCATCGATGATTAAAACTTGGGCATTTTCCAAATGCTCTTTTAAATATTTACGTTCTTTTAAGCGCTTTAACTCATCTTCGGAAATCGCATCTTTAATCCCAATCCCTGCCCATGTATGAATTGTCATGCCATTCATATGGGTTGCAGCAATCCCTGTAGAAGCCGTAATTGCCACCGGTACTTTGCGCGCTTTTAGATAATTGATGTACTGATTTAAAGTATAAGTTTTCCCTGCACCAGCCGAACCTGTTAAAAACACATTTTCGCCTGCTTTGAGCAGCTTGAGTGCAGTTTCTTGTTTCATAAGACCTATACCGTAAAAGAACGGCTATAGCCTAACGATTTTTGACTCAAAAGTTAAGCGCACAACACAGTTTCCTAAATCCGTATTTCGCCAATCTTACTTTAAGCTATTGAACCTATTTAAAAATTCTTTAGCGATATTTACTTTTTCTATTTCTGCTTGGGTATTATTTGAATACTCAAGTTGATCAAAAACCAAAATGTGGTTTTGCACATGACAGCCCAAAGTCATCGATACATGCAAAATGGGATGGTACATATGAAAAGCTACATATACTCTTGCAATGATACTGGCGCTATAACTTGATGCCAAACAATGTTTAAATTGAATAGATTCATCAATAATTCGATCGATGGTTTTTAATTCTTCAAAGACCCACTCTTGAAAATATATTTTGTCGTCAGTTGTAAATGGCTGCCAAACCGTTGTCGCAAATTGACGCTTTAATTGAGTTAACACTTCTTGCTTTTGTTGCTTGGCATGCCAATGCACCGCCTGATGAAAGACCCCATTCCAGGTAATATTTTTAGGGACTATATGACCTGTAGAATAAGTCGCACTAACATAGTCACGCACATATGCATCAAATACAGATACTCTTAAATTAGCATGCTTTAAATAAAATAAATTTCGAAAATCCTGCAGTTGAATTTTATGTTGTCGTAAAACACTTAAAAATTGGCGATTTTCTTGGGTTTCTGGACGGATATAATCCATCAAAGCCTGCGGTAAATGCTGCGTACAACGTACTAAATGCTGCAGATAGGCCTGCATAATACGGCTCAAGGGTAGATAGACTTTTTTTATAGCCTGATCCTCTGCACCCAAAACCTGTCGCATTAAGATCAACCACTCATCTAAATACAAAATCGATGGGCTGATCACTACACGATGATCATCATGCTGCTGATATTTTTGGTGTAAAACAAACTGTAGATTTTTTTCATGATTAAACCAATCATGTTCATGCGCAATCGTATGGCAATTTTGAATAAATAAGCGCGCTGCAACAAATTGAAAATGTTGTAAGGTCGCAAGAATCAATGCGGGATGAATATGCTGCGTATCGACAAAACTTAATGCCGTCACAGCCACTCGTACATTACTGTGTTGAAAATTACGACTCAGCCAATCCAATACTTCGGCTGACTGCTTGAACATCCATCGCACTGCACGATTGTTATCGAGTAAAGGGAGTTTTCCACATTTTTTTTGCCAAATTGCTGTGGCTTGCACAAAATTGCTATGGCTTAATATGTCCTGCTCTGCCCAAACATCCCGATGCATCAAACGAATAAAACCCAACAAATTGGGACGCTCATATGCATGGTCGAGCAACAAAATAATATCTTCTATATGTTCATTTAATTCTTGTAAATTGAACCGATCTTCATAACTCAAACTCATGATCCGGTAAATCGTTGGATCTAAAAATTGTGCTGTAGCAAAACAAATCTCGTCCAAACTATCCATCAAGAGCTGTATCGGCAATATTTCAGCTTCTGTAAGTGAATGAAGCGCAAACATCTGCTCAATCTTTTGCATCAACCAATGTGGTAGACAGATTTGGCATTCGATATACGTTTGTAATAGCGGCGTCTGATAAATCTGCTGCTCTTGCATCAGCTGATCAAAAATTTGCGCTTCAACTGCTGTCATCTGTGCTAAAAACTGCTGAACACGCGCTGGCCCATTTAGATGTTGAAAAATCGACTGTAAGATCAATTGTCTAAATTGCTGTGCTTTTTCTCTGAGCAAGAGTGAATGTTGCGGCTTTAGGTCGCCAGTAAAAAAATATAATTCATGAAATAAGAAATCTTCTATTGTTTCAATACAAGGCACTGTCGAATGCAATTCAGCAATTTTGATGGGTCTAAACGGACTTCTAGGAAACTGATATCCAATCGATTCACGACTTTGTAGTTGTAAGGTACACAGTCCATTACACAGTTGAATGCGGTGCTGCTCTTGTTCAATTTTAAAGATATTTTGTGAATTGAGTGCTGTAGCAAGTTCCATTTGCTCTTGATACAACTGCTTTAAACTTGGAGATATTCGAATAAGTTGCCGAGCAATATGCTCAAGCTGCGGGGTCAAGCTTTTCTTTTCCATCTTCCGCCCTAACGATCGTTGATTATTTTTCAACCTTCACTATAGTCAAAGTTTAATGCTCCGACTACTGCCATTAATCAGCCAAATAGCTGTACAAAAGGTCAATACAAAGGCGTTCAATAAAAAAATCTAAAAGCTATTGTTGTGACAAAATTCACCATGATTTTGAGCTGTGACGAATAAAAATGGATGAAGTTGAAGAGTAGTCACTATTATTGATTTGTAGAATGTTGTTCTGCACGGATTCTTTTGAGCTGTTCTATCGCATTGTAAATATCTTGTTGTAGTGCCTCTCGATAACGCTTTAAATCCTCCACACTCTGAATATGACTCAAACTTTGACGGGGTAAAAATTGAAAATAGAACGGAATGCGCTTGGGGATAATCCGTTTGGGTAAAGACGGAATCACATCACCATGACGTAATAATTTATCGATTTTTTGTATTTTTAATAGTTGTTTAAACCAACGATGTTCAACAATCACACTGGCATCAAAACCCAGTTCAAAGACTTCATCTCCACCTAAAGCGGCAAAAGGCACGATATCATAATTAAATTCTTGCGCCAGTTTTAAAAAGCCATTACGTTGCTTCCAAATCAGTTGATAGGCTTCGCCTTTTCGCTTCAAAACCTCTCGACCACCACCGGGAAAAACTAAAATGGAATAACCTTGTTGCATCACTGTTCTGACATAGTCCTGAATGCCTTGGACTGCACCGAACTTTTTGACCATGCCACGCCAACCGGGCAAATAAAAATGGCTATGATCAGCGATACTGACCACAGCCACTTTATGTTCATTGTAGAGATAATCAATAATCAACGGTGAATCGAGTACACCGTAAATTGTATGATTCCCTACATACATTGCAGGTTTTGATGCATCAATATATTCAGCGCCAAAAAAGGTCGGCGTGAAATACATGCGGGATAAAGCGCTTAAACGCTTTATCCATTTTGCATCATGTTCAACCTGCAAATGTGCTGACCTTAGGCAGCATCATGTTTTTGAACAAGTACAGAACCTACTGAGTAGCCTGCACCAAATGAGCAAAGCACACCGTATTCGCCATGGTTTACTTCATTTGCTGTACGGTGCAAAGCAATAATGACACCTGCTGATGAAGTATTGGCAAATTCATCAAGAATGATTGGCACAAGGTCTGGCTGAGCATGTTCTTTACCCACAACCAGTTTCAGAATCAATTCATTCATGCTGGCATTCGCTTGGTGTAACCAGAAGCGTTTTACATCTGTTGCCGCAATTTTATTGTCATCCAATTGCTTAGTGATCATTTTCGCCACTAATGGACACACTTCTTTAAATACTTTACGACCGTCTTGACGGAAACGGTTGTTGTCGATGTCAGCATCGACTTCACTCATATTTAAGTAACCGAAGTTGTTACGAATGTTGTTTGAGAACTGAGTAAACAGGTCAATATCCAACACTTCAAAACCAGCTTTGGTTTCAGTTTCTTCAATGATCGAAGCCGTTGCAACGTCACCAAAGATGAAGTGACAGTCACGCATACGGAAATCTGTGTGACCAGATGTGATCTCAACGTTTACCAATAACACGCGACGAGCGCCTGATTTGATCGCGTCATAGGCTTGCTTGATACCAAAAGTTGCAGCTGAACATGCAACGTTCATGTCATAGGCATAGCCCTGAATACCCAACGCAGTTTGAATTTCAATTGAAACGGCTGGATATGCACGTTGAATATTTGAACAAGACAAAATCACTACATCGATGTCTTCTGCAGTCACACCCGCATTTTCCATCGCTTGCTTTGCAGCAGCTACACCCCATTCCGCTTGTAGCGAAATTTCATCATTTGGACGTTCATGTAGCACTGGGCGTAAACGTTTTGGATCTAAAATACCGCTTTTTTCAGCAACATAACGTGCTTTTACGCCAGATGCTTTTTCGATAAATTCTGCACTTGAACCACGGCGCGCTTCTAGCTCACCGGCTTCAATTTTTTCAGCATTATCACTGTTGTACTGTTCCACATAAGCATTTAAAGCTTCAACTAACTCTTCGTTAGTAATTACGTCTTCTGGATGATAAAGACCTGTACCCGTAATGCGGATGCCCATGTAAAACTCCTTTTAGAAAATACCTATATCTTAACTGATTCCGAGCTTATCCCATACTTTTTGCAAGCGGGATGGAGAAATTGGCATCTTGGTCTTCATTGGTTGAGAGAAAATAGAGATGCGTAACTCCTCAACCATGAAATACAATTCTTTAAGGCGAGTGTCATTTTTAAACTTAAATAATTTTTCCATCCATGGGTCAACTTGATCAATGGCAGAATTGTCCCTTTGTAGGTTATTTGGCAAGCGGTCTAAACGCAAGACTAATGCCTTCAAATATCTTGGAAATTCGAGCCACACATCGGAAGTTTTGCCATAAACGAAATCTGAAAGTTGCATCAAATCGAGTTGATCTTCAATGTCATCAATGTTCTTTCCAAACACAGAATCATCTAAAACCAACAATTTCCGACGTATATCCTGCCATTGAATATAGGTTTCAGTTAAAACGGCTAATGCTTGTTGCCCATGGGTTAAGAAAGATTTCTTTACATTTAAAATCAGGTTTTGGTACTCCTGCACATTGACAGGTAGCTCATTTATTGCAAGCTGAAGTGTGGCATAAACTAACATTTGCTCTAGTTTGGCTTTGTCACCTAGCGGTGAATAAGCCAATGCCAAGGGTTTAGAAATCTGTTTTTTCAACTGACGAACTAAGTCACCCAACTGCATATGAACCAAACGAATGATCCCTTCGCGGTGTTGTTTGACTGCTTCAAATTGGTCATTGAAAGTCTGAATCACCACACCAGATTCGTCTTTAGCATCCAACTCTGCAAAGCCTTTGACTGGAACAAGCGCTTGGTATTGTTTCACCACCACACCCGTGACTTTTTGTGATGCTTCGAACACAAAATTATCAGGGAAGGTTTTAAACTCACCTTTTAACTGTTTGACTGGGCTATGAGTTTCCGTACGACAGCGTGCTTTGAGTTCATCTAGATCACGACCTTGCTCAATCACACGGCCTTTTTCATCAATGACTTTGATTAAAGGCAGCAGATATTGCTCAACACGTTCCCAAGAAAAGTCCTTATCTGTGATTTGCTCACCACGCAGTTGGAACGCCAAGAAACTAAAAATATGCTCGCGCAAATGCACGGCATCGACACGATCCATTAATTTACGAGCCGTATCTGGTATTGGCACCAAGTGACGGCGTTTATCCTTAGGCAGTGCTTTAAGCAAGGCTTCAATCAGGTCTTGTCGCCAACCGGGTATGCCCCATGACCAAATATTTTCATCCACTTGCGGCAAAGCTTGAACTGGAATTTTGACCGTTGCACCATCTTCATCATGACTTGGGTCAAAACGATAACTTGCAGCCAAACGCAGTTCACCATTTCGTAGGTAGTCTGGAAATTGCTGGGTCGTTGGACGGTCATTCATCCAAAGCGCATCATCATCGATAAATAAATGCCGTGGATTTTTCGGTTCTACAGTTGCACGCCAGTCTTCAAAACTACGACGACTTGCCACCTCTTCAGGCACTTTTGCAGCATAAAATTGGTAGATGGTTTCTTCATCCACCACCAAATCACGACGACGCAGTTTATCTTCAACACGCTCAACTTCTTCGAGTTTTAATAAATTGTGTTTTAAGAACGGCGGCGTAATACCCAAATGTCCCGTCGTCAACGCATCGCGTAGGAAAATTTCATGCGCCGCCGGATGATCCACTTTTTCATAATTAATCTGACGACGTGGCTCAATAATCAAACCAAATAAAGAAATTTGATCATAAGCATTCACCACACCAGCTTTTTTCGACCAATGCGGCTCAAAATAATGATGCTTCAATAAATCGCCTGCAGCCAATAAAATCCATTCAGGTTCAATTTTCGCCAATGTACGAAGATATACCTGAGAGGTTTCCACCATCTCAAAAGCCATGACCCAAGGTGTATTTGTTTTATGCAAAGTTGATGCAGGGAAAATACGTGCCTTTTGCTGACGCACTGCCATGAACACATTACGTTCATCGGTTTTGTTGGCAATAAATGAAAGTAAACCCGTTAATAACGCACGGTGCAGATTTTCATAATTGGCCTTCTTTTCATTAAAGGACAGTTTTAAGCCCTGAGCCAAATCCACCAATTGCTCATGGGTTTTTTTCCACTCACGGAGGCGTAACCAACTGAGGAAATGGTTGCGTGCAAAGGTTCGACGCTTATTTTCACTCATGTCACGATTTGCGACTAGAGCTTCCCATAATTTAATATAGAACAAGAAATCCGAGTCAGCTTCACGGAACAAAGCATGTTTCTGATCGGCCTGCATTTGTTTATCCGCAGGACGTTCACGTGGATCTTGTACCGCTAAAGCAGCGACAATAATCAAGACTTCATTTAATACGCCAAAATGCGCTCCACCCAAAATCATCCGTGCAAGACGTGGGTCGATCGGCATTTTCGCCATTTGCTGACCAATTTTGGTTAAAGCACCATTTTTATTATTCGCATGTTTTGTGCCTTGTTTTGCTTGGTTTTCCGAAGCAACTTGCGGTGCATACGCCGATTTTTCTTTTAAAGCACCTAATTCAATTAACAGCTTACGACCATCATTCACCAAACGATGATCTGGCGGCTCAATAAAATCGAAATCTTCTAATTCACCAAAGCCCAAACTTTGCATTTGCAAAATAACCGAGGCCAAGTTGGTTCGTTTAATCTCCGGTTCGGTAAATTCAGGACGACTCATAAAGTCTTCTTCTGAATACAGTCGAATACACACACCTGGTGCAATACGACCACAACGACCTTTACGCTGATTTGCTGCCGCCTGTGATACAGCCTCAATTGGTAGACGCTGTACACGTGAGCGATAGTTATAACGGGATATCCGTGCAAAGCCACTATCAATTACATAGCGAATATTTGGCACAGTTAAAGCCGTTTCTGCCACGTTGGTGGCAATAATAATCCGTCGCCCACCGCCTGATGATGGATTAAAGATCTTTTGCTGTTCTGACAAAGCTAATCGAGCATAGAGAGGCAAAACTTCGGTATGTCGTGGCCCAAACTTTTGCAGTGTTTCCTGTAACTCACGAATTTCCTGTTCGGTGCTGGCAAAAATCAAAATGTCCGCATGTTCAGGATGACCTTTTTCCTGTGCATCTTGAAAACATTCTTCTACTGCCGAAACAACGGCACGCGGTAGATTTTCTTCAAAATCGTCAAATTCATCGTCATCACTGCCAACAATACTCAGCTCTGAAATCGGACGATAACGGAGTTCTACCGGAAAGCTTCGACCTTCGACTTCAAAAATAGGTGCCCCATTAAAGTAATTCGAGAATCGATTTACGTCTAAAGTTGCTGAAGTAATAATGACTTTGAGATCTTTACGACGAGGCAAGAGCTGTTTGAGATAGCCCATGATGAAGTCGATATTCAGCGAACGTTCATGCGCTTCATCGATAATAATCGTGTCATATTTATTTAAGAATCGGTCATTAGCCAGTTCAGCCAATAAAATACCATCGGTCATTAACCGAACGATGGAATCTTGTGAACCTTGTTCATTGAAACGAACTTTAAAGGAGATCGACTCCCCCAGCTTTTCGCCCACTTCTTCTGCAATACGTTGCGAAACACTACGCGCTGCTAGTCGACGGGGTTGAGTATGACCAATCAAACCCGTTAAACCACGACCTGCAAGCATGGCAATTTGCGGTAACTGCGTGGTTTTACCCGAACCGGTTTCACCTGCCACAATAATCACTTGATGCTTTTGAATCGCTTCAATTAGTTTGTCCGCATACTGCGTAACAGGTAAGTCTTGATTTAATTTAATATTGGGAATGCGGGCAATCCGTTCGCGCACTTTCGCATTCGACTTTTCAAACAAATCTTGAAATTTTTCAGGATTGGCTTCTTTGCCTTTTTTCAGCCGACTTAAGCGATGGCGATCACGAACCATGACCAATTGATCGACATTTAACTGACTTGGCACAGATGCATTATCCTAATAATTAAAAATAGAACCGAATATTTTACGCTGTATGTAAAAATAGTGAAAGATGAATCTATTTTTTGCGTGCCTGAAACCAATAGGTAAAGCCGAACAGAATAAAATGATAAAAAACTAAAATTGCGGCCAATAACCAATAATTGCCACATGCTTCAATACTGCCATGTAATAGCTGATAAAATGGCACTGTATAAGACACACTCAACGGCACAATTAAAAACATCAATAAAATGAAAGAGATGATCAAAAAATGATGAACAGATTTTGCTAAGCACAAAAAGAATTGAGAATAAAAAGCAAATCAACGCAATAAAAATAAATAAAAGAGGTTCATCCGATGAAGAACCATTCATTTCAGCATAATAATTAATTTGATTCGGGCTAGCACCTTGAAATGAAAGCACATTCTTGATTCATCCAGTACAGAAAAATAAACCCACATGCTAACAAGAATAGGCAACTCAAGCCAATCCATTTAGATGCATTATCCATTAGTTTCAGTGCGATAGAAAATATAAACGAAACTAAAAACAATAAATATGCTCTGCCCGATCCCCCATGCGAACAACCAACCATTATGACAATAAACAATACTGTCATAGATAATTTTTGAAATTGAAGCAGTTTCTATCATTAAAATGATGATGAGTTGAAAAATCGCATATAGCCATAATATAACCACATACCAAGCACGTCTAAATGATAGCAACAGTGGGAAAAAAAAGAAGATTCCAACGATTCCCACGGTACTCAATAGCGTAGGATCATCTGATGAAGTTCCAAATAGTTCATTAAAGTAGGTCGCTTTTTGAGGTTGCAAGTATTCATAGATACATAAATTTGTACCTGTGTCTTCAACTTTAAGAATACATAGTGATGCAAATGCAAGACTAAGAATGGCAATGATACGAAAAAATTGACTAAGCACCTGATCAAATCTGGAATCATTTTATGTTCATGCCATCTTATATGAACAAATTCTATAATTTGAAATATTTTTTATAACTTTTTTAGAGATCACCCTTGAAATCTTATGCCACAAGCATCATGTTGGTTACAGACATTAAAAAGATGATTTTGTCATTTTACTTTCAACTTTATATGGCATTGATATGGCTTATATCGAATGAAATAATGATAAATAATCGTTATTGTTGAAATAGTTCTGGAGTGTACTAATTCGGATTTTCCGATATTAGTTATGTAAAAATACTATTTCAGCAATAAGCAAAATTTCTGTACCCTATTGGAAATCAAAAACAAACCTCAATCATGGAGACAATGATGAGCTTAATTAATACTGAAGTTAAACCGTTTAAAGCACAAGCATTCCAAAATGGTCAATTCATCGAAGTAACTGAAGCTGATCTTAAAGGTAAATGGTCTGTTGTATTCTTCTACCCAGCTGACTTCACTTTCGTTTGCCCAACTGAACTTGGTGACCTTGCTGACAACTATGCAGAATTCCAAAAACTAGGTGTTGAAATCTACTCAGTTTCTACTGACACTCATTTCACTCACAAAGCTTGGCACGATTCTTC
Source organism: Acinetobacter sp. YH12138 (assembly GCF_015218525.1). Classification (NCBI taxonomy): domain Bacteria; kingdom Pseudomonadati; phylum Pseudomonadota; class Gammaproteobacteria; order Moraxellales; family Moraxellaceae; genus Acinetobacter; species Acinetobacter sp. YH12138. The sequence goes on from NZ_CP048670.1 coordinate 2,096,853, forward strand.
AGAAGAAATCAAAAAAATCCAATACGTAATGGTTGGTGATGCGAACTGGACTCTTGCTAAAAACTTTGATGTATTAATCGAAGCTGACGGTCTTGCTGATCGTGGTACTTTCGTTATCGATCCAGAAGGTAAAATCCAAATCGTTGAAATCAACGCTGGTGGTATCGGTCGTGATGCTCAAGAACTTCTTCGTAAAGTTAAAGCAGCTCAATACGTACACGCTCACCCAGGCGAAGTTTGCCCAGCTAAATGGAAAGAAGGCGATGCAACTCTTGCTCCTTCAATCGACCTAGTTGGTAAAATCTAATCTGTATTAGATTGAACTGATTCAAAAACCACGCTTTTAGCGTGGTTTTTTTGTGCCTATTATTGGAGAGTATGTACCTCTATATACCCTACGCAGTTCACACTTTATTCATACAACTTTAACGTACTAGCACTATCCACATATCTGTAGATATTCATCAAGTTAGAACTTACACAAATATAATAAAAATGCGCCGCAAACTTGATTGTCTAGGCTTACATCTTTGCCGGTATTTCAGTATTTTTAACATGAATTTTAGGTCAATTGCTTATTTCAGGAAGATGTAAGCCCATGAAAAAATATTTCGTCTCGATCAGTTTAATTTTATGTTCGTTTACAACTTTTGCTGCCGTGAACTGCGAAGGTGAAATTAAAAACCAAAGTATTCGTGAAGATATTAAAGTCAAAAAAAATTGTCAGCTTGAAGGTTTAATTGTTCATGGCAATGTTATTTTAGAAAATGGTGCAAGTGTTGAACTGCATGACAACCACATCAAAGGCAATATTGAATCGAATAAAAATTTTACCAAGATCATTGCCAATCATAACAATATCAGTGGCAATGTCGATTTTACAACTGGGAAAAACATCCAACTCCTCAATAACCAAATTTCAGGCGACCTCAAATTAAAGAAAAATAATGGCAATATTGTTCTAAATAATAATGAAATCGCAGGCAATTTGATTTGTCTTGAAAATGCTTTTTCAATTAATGGCAGCAACAACCAAGTCAAAGGCAATAAATCAGAACAATGCCGTAGTTTTTAACTCTCCTTACACTAATATGGGAGAATTACACTTATGGCATTTATTTGAACTGGCATTTTTTTATCAAATTAGTTGATAAAGAAATGAAAAAAATGTGAGATAAAACATTATTTTTTAACAATTCTGCAATACTCCACGCCCTAAATTTGTCTTAATTTCAAATGAGATAAACCTTTAACTGCAGTATGACTATAACAACGCAATAAGGGGGTGGCTTATGACAACAACTGTTGTAACTTCTTGGAAATACAGTTCTTCTTCACGTTACTTAAAAATATTTTATGCGAATGGTTCTGGGGATCTCTTTTATCCAGTTTCACCTTTTATTTATGATAATTTACTTCGATGTAGTGATAAAACGGCATTTGTCCACAAATATTTAGAATATGATCTACATTTTTCACGAGTAAGCTTACAGGGTTAAACCGCTACAAGCTCAGCGCTATAGCAACAGTATTTTTACTAATTAAAAAAAAATTCGATCAAATCAGGGCTGAATGCCTTGATTTTTAGTTGCGCCAAATCACCATAAAGAGCCCTGCGCCCACATTTAATGTCGTACTGATAAAACGATCATCCGCTTCAACACGTTGGATAAATTCAGCGACCTCATCGGCATGTGACAGCACATTGTCCACGATTAACACGCCATTTTGAACTTGTATTAATTCAGCTAAATATGACCAATACGCCACATACGCATCACGTTCTGCATCTAATAAAATGAAGTCATAACGACGATTTGAATGCTGTAAAAAATGCAGTGCATCGCCATGATGAAATTCGATGTATTCGGATAAAGCTAAATTTTCCGCATGCTGTTTAGCTTGTTCGATACGCGCTGCATCAATTTCAATGGTTTCGACCCGCCCTTGTGTAGACTGCGCAGCATCTGCTAACCACAGCGTGGAATAGCCTGTAGATGTTCCAATTTCCAAGATCTGTTTGGCTTGTTTTAAGCGAATTTGCATAGCTAAAAACAGTGCAGACTCAGGCTCAATATTTCGGTAACGCGCAAGTCGGTGATTTTGCGCAGCATCGTGAGCACTAAAGTCTGCATAGAGTTGTTGCATATAGTTTTTAAAATTTGCATCCATGCTCATGATTCTGTCCTTTTGTTATTTCTTTCATATTTAAAGATTAAAGTACTAAATGTCTGCTCAGTGGGTTTCTTGAATTAATTTAAAACGTGGAATTACTTCACCATCAATTTCAACGGTTTCCATAAACATCTCTAAGGGTCTGACCCACATGGAATAGTCGTCATACAAGCACTGATAGACTACAACTTTTTCACGCGTTTCACTATGTGTTGCAACATGAAAAACTTGATACAACTGACCTTTATAATGCTGATAAATCCCTTGCTTAACCTGCATGCCATTTCCCTAAAATGTTCTCAATACAATAGCGTTGACTCTAGCATTCTCTCGCTTAAAGCGCGATGAATTCGTTTATTTTTCCACTATTTAACTTGCATTTCTCGATAATGGCCCAATATTGACTGCATTCACATCGGTATATTCTTATGATTTAGAAAGAAATTTAATCACTTGATTTGTAAAACCGATTAATTTTATAAAAACAAACCGTTTCACCTATTTAATGGTTTGTTCTATCATTCTCTCATCAAATAAATTTACTCCTCTGGAGACGTTAGCAATGTTAGATCAAAATACTTCTGCTCAATTAAAAACCTTACTTGAACGCCTTGAAGGCCCGATTGAAATCGTCGCGACTTTAAACGGCACGGACAAATCAGACAAAATTAAAGAATTGGTAACTGAAGTTGCTGCCTTATCTGATTTAGTGACTGCACGTTTTGATGGTAACAACAGCCGTGCGCCAAGCTTTGGTATTGCAAAAGCAGGTGAAACACCACGTGTATTCTTCGCAGGTCTACCGATGGGCCACGAGTTCACGTCTTTGATTCTAGCTTTGCTACAAACTTCAGGTTATGCACCGAAAGTTTCTGACGAAGTACTGAATACCATTAAAGGTCTAGGTCTTAAAACTGACTTTGATGTGTTTGTATCACTCAGCTGCCATAACTGTCCTGACGTGGTTCAAGCCTTGAACCTGATTGCGATCTATAACCCAGGCACAACTGCAACCATGATTGATGGTGCATTCTTCCAAGACGAAGTGGAAGAACGCAAAATCATGGCTGTACCAATGGTATTCCAAGACGGCAATCACATCGGTCAAGGTCGTATGACTTTGGAAGAAATCATTGCCAAATTAGACACCAACTCTGCTGCAAAAGATGCTGAAAAGTTAAATGCCAAAGAAGCCTTTGATGTCCTTGTGATTGGTGGTGGCCCTGCAGGTAATACCTCTGCAATCTATGCAGCACGTAAAGGCATTAAAACCGGTATCGTGGCCGAGCGCATGGGCGGTCAGGTCATGGATACCATGGACATTGAGAACTTCACGTCGATTCAAAAGACTCAAGGTCCTAAGTTTGCTGCTGAAATGGAAGCACATGTACGTGAGTACGGTGTGGACATCATGAACTTGCAACGTGTATCTGACATCAAAGGTGCTGACCAAACAGCCAATGGCTTGGTTGAAGTGACTTTAGAGAATGGTGCAAAACTTGAATCTAAAACAGTGATTCTTTCAACTGGTGCACGTTGGAGAGAAATGAACGTTCCGGGTGAACAAGAATACCGTACACGTGGTGTTGCATACTGCCCACACTGTGACGGTCCATTGTTTAAAGGTAAACGTGTTGCGGTGATTGGTGGTGGTAACTCAGGTGTCGAAGCGGCGATTGACCTAGCTGGTATTGTGGAACATGTAACGCTAGTTGAGTTTGATACTAAACTTCGTGCTGACCAAGTCCTTCAAGACAAGTTAAACAGCTTACCGAATACCACTGTAATCATGAATGCATTGTCTACAGAAGTGGTCGGTGATGGTTCACAAGTGACTGCATTGAACTACAAAGACCGTGCAACTGATGAAATCAAAACGATTGAATTGGCTGGTATCTTTGTACAAATCGGTTTGTTACCAAACACTGATTTCTTAAAAGAAACAGCAGTTGAACTTTCAAACCGTGGTGAGATCGTAATTAACGAACGTAACGAAACCAATGTGAAAGGTGTATTTGCCGCAGGTGACTGTACAACAGTACCGTACAAACAAATCATCATCGCAACAGGTGAAGGCGCGAAAGCATCATTGTCTGCTTTTGATTACATCATCCGTTCGGGTCAATAATTCAGTTTAAACAGAACAGCAAAAGCCAGTTTTCGAACTGGCTTTTTTTATGACTGAAAATTCATCTCTTGTTTCATTTATAAATTATTAATAAAACAAATATTTAACTCTCTGACGCTTTTCACTTACACAATAATGAGCAAAACAAACCGTTTAAAACTTGTACAGCAGCTTATTTGCACATTAAGATAAAACAATCATCACGGATTGATGGTTGACAATAACAACAAGAATGTTGGTCAAATTGGACTAAATGGAGAATAGCAATGCACTATCAATATCACTGTGCTTGTTGCAATAAAGTATTGGCTTCAAGCGATAAAGAATGTTCCGAATGTGGCTCGCATAATATCCGTAGCCCATATGGCTTTTGGATATTTTGCATACTCAGTTGTTTGGCTGTGGCCATTCTATTTAAGAGTATCCAAGTGTATTTGCAACAGCACGATACTGAAGCGACAACCCAACTCAACATCTTTGAAGTACTCAAGCAAGATGGTAAAAATTAAGTTTTTTTACAACAGCCAAATACAGCCGTATGAACAGGCTGGCAATGTGTGAAATTTAGCCAAGCTAAATCCAAGCACTATTATCCAGTTGCTTTAAAGTCATTCAAAGCGAGAAATTAAAATGATGAAAGCCTGAATGATTTCAGGCTTTTTATGCCCTTGCGCTGCCCTGCTCACTTATCTTCAAGAGGAAAATTCTTTAAACTATGACAATAGCAATGAGGTTCTAGACGATGGTGCAGTTAATCAAAAAAGGCGGTTTACGTGAACGCGCCAATCGTAGCCGATCATACAAAGGCTCTGAAAATACCGAAACCACCCTCAAACCGAACCGTTATCGTGATCATGCTGAAACTACCAATGTTGCACAAGATCCATCAAATACAGCACCATCTAAAGACCAAGATCAAACCAATCCAGAACAATAAAATTGGCACATAAAAAAAGCCAAGTCTTAATACTTGGCTTTCGCTTTGCTAACAGCAATATATTTACTGCTTTTATAGATTGAACATTCTAATTGCGTCGAACCACAACCAAATCGCAAAAATTAAAAATAACGCCCCTGAAACCACATCAATATAACTACCTGACCGTTGGTAGAGTGCTTTAATTTTAGGCAAAGACATAATCATCATAAACAGACTAAATACAATAAAGGTCTGAATCGGAATGATGACAGCTAGCTGTGCTTTTAGGTTACTACTGGCTGATGAACTCAACGCCAGTGAGAACACACTACTAAAATAAATCAATGTTTTCGGATTGGCTAAATTCGTAAATAAACCTAATAAGAAATAATTTTCAGTATTCTGCTGACTTAAGGCCTGCCCATCTTCTAAATTGGCTGTTTGATTTAAACTTTTAAGCCCACCACTAAACATCGCCCAACCCATTTTCGCCAAGAAAAATCCACCAACAGCCATTAAAACTTGTTGTATCCATGGAAATTGCTCAACCAGAACCGTAAAGCCCAATAAGGTTAAAACGACCCACACCACAATCCCGACAGCGATCCCCGCAATAATTTTTAAGGTATTTGCACGCGTTGTTGATGCTGCACTTTTAGCAATTAATAATACATCTGGACCGGGACTCAACTGCGCAACAAAATGAAGCGCACAGATGGTGAATAACAGTGACATGCAAGCTGATTCATTTGAATTAAAACGTGAAGATTATATCGCTTGTTCAATTTTTTTGTTGGCAACACAAGGTTTATTTTTAGGCCGTATCAAAATTTACGCAAAAAAAAGCCGAATACACATTCGGCCTTTCATACTGAGTTAATTATTTTTTATTGACATCTTTCAGTTCAATTTGTTTCGCATCTGGCGTCACTTCACGAGCTTCACCATCAATAACGGATGAATCACGACCTGATTGCTGATTTTGCATATCTTGCATTTGACGCATCATATCTGCAAATGGGTTCTGACCTTGAGCACCGCCCATGCCTCCCATATCGCCCATCATGCCACCCATCATTTTTTCCATCATGGCTTGCTGACGCTTCATCATTGTTTTCATCATGACTGCTTTCATGGCATTTTGTACAGGTGGAATCAAAATAAGTAATGCCATAATATCTGAGATTAGACCCGGCAACAGCAACAAGAAACCAGCCAAAATTTTAGGTAAGTTTCCAGTTAAAGCTGGATCATTACTCATTTGACCTGCTTGCATTTGCTGCATTTGAGGCATCAGACCTGATGAATATTTACGGATAATATTCATCCCTATAAAGAAGGCCGCCACGAACCAGAAAAAGACATACCACATGCTGCCGACGAGGTCGCCCACACCGATCCAGACAAACACTTCCAGGATCAAGCCTGCTAAAATCAGAAGAAATAATTTCATGAAAATTAAACAAATCTCAGTAAATTAATTTAAGGTGTTGCGTTCAACTGCTCAATCACTATCAAGCTTTTTTGACACGCTTATGTAACAATATGGGCATTATTTTATTTTTAAAGGGCAAATAGGGCAAACATGTCATTAATTATCGGTATTGACCCTGGGTCTCGCTTAACTGGTTACGGCATCATCGAAAAGGATGGTTCTAAACTACGTTTTGTCGATGCTGGCACCATTCGTACCGAAACAACAGAAATGCCTGAACGCTTAAAACGTATCTTTGCTGGTATTGATCGTATCGTAAAGTTTCACGGGCCTACTGAAGCTGCGGTTGAACAAGTATTTATGGCTCAAAACCCTGACTCGGCCTTAAAATTAGGTCAAGCACGCGGTGCTGCCATTGCCGCTTTAACCAATTTAGATTTACAAGTCGCTGAATATACTGCGCGGCAAATCAAACAATCTGTAGTCGGCTATGGTGCTGCAGATAAAGAACAAGTCCAAATGATGGTTATGCGCATTCTGAACCTAAGCATCAAACCCCAGCAGGATGCAGCCGATGCTTTGGCTGCCGCAATTTGTCATGCGCATGCGTCTGGTAGTATGAGTAAAATGGCTGTACTGAATGCCTTAGGTGGTATGGCTCGTGGCCGAAGCCGTGTAAGCACTCGACGTCGATAAATAAATCGTCAATTCATATAGCTCAGCAATTCATTCTGTTTTCAAAAGCCCACTCAATCTAGTGATCAAATTTAGCGAATCATTTTAAAACCGCTATAGTCTAATTCATGCATTGGAATTTCTTGCTGATCGATTTTAGTCACGTCTGCTCGTAAAGGCCCCACCAGACTGTGTTTCAGTATTTTATGAATGGCATCTTCAGTTCCTATAATCAGCGCTTCAACTTCGCCCGTCGCTAGATTTTTCACATAGCCATTTAAACCGAGTGCAAGCGCTTGCTGCTCAAACCAACGACGGTAGCCAACACCCTGCACTTTACCTTGAATTCGCAATTTAACCGCATGCATTTTAGTCTTCAACTCCTGAATGATTGACCACATGATAAACCGCTTGGGCCATATCCTGCGCTTGCAAACCACGCATCCCCGGCTTCGCCAATACATCACCTGCTAAAGCATGCAGGCTTACGATTTCATGCAGATGTATTTGCTGATGGAATTGTGCTTTTAAACTGGCAATCATCCCTGCAAGCACATCTCCCATACCGCCTGTACCCATTCCTGCATTACCTGCGGTGCAAATCCAAAGTTGATCTTCGAGTATCAAGCTGCCTGCGCCTTTAAGCACCCATTGACCTTGAAATTTTTCTTTTAAATGTTGAATTGCTTGTACACGATCTGCTTCAACTTCAGCAGTAGTAATACCCAGTAATTTCGCAGCTTCACCCGGATGTGGCGTTGCATAGGTTCGTGCATTCAAATTTTTAGGTGCTTCAGCTAGAAACCATAAGGCATCTGCATCCAAAACAATTTCCAAGGTTGACTGCTGAATCAATGGAAACCATGACTGAAACTGCTGTTGTGCCCAATCGTCACGACCAAGCCCCATGCCAAAGCTAATCGCATCGACTTGATCGATCAGTTGCTGAATTGCTTCTGTAGTTAATGCATTGATATCGCGTAGCATAATATTTGGTGCGCGCGCCAAAATAGCGGTGTGATGTCGTGCATCACAAACAACCGTAACCTTACCTGCACCTGCATGGAATGCAGCCTCAGCAGCCATAATCACCGCCCCACCCATTTCAGCATGGCCACCAACAACCAAAACATGGCCATAACTGCCTTTATGACCAAAAGCTTGACGTGCAGGTAAAGTGATTTTCTGTGGCGACAAATACGCAAGTGGTTCAAGCTCAGCATCAGTCGGTATGCATGCTATCACCGAAACTTCACCTGCATATTCCTTCGCTTGACCTGTAAATAGCCCTGCTTTTAGACCCAATGCCGTAAAGGTATAATCGGCTTGAAATGCGATGGGTAAAGGCTGCCCTGTATTAGCATGTAAACCGCTTGGAATATCAATCGTAACTTTGAGTCCCGTGCATGCATTTAATCGTTGAATAATGGCTTGCCATTCGCTAGAAAGTTCACGATTGAGCCCTATACCAAATAATGCGTCGATATAAACGTCATAGTCATGCTGAAAATCAAAATGTGTATAGATCTTGAGCTTGTGATCTATCGCTTCTTGTACAGCAGAATGTAAATCTTTCGATGCTCCAATTTCAGCGGCGTAAATATCGACTTGAAAGCCTGCTTGCTGTAGGTATTGCGCTGTAAGATAGCCATCTCCTGCGTTATTGCCCTGTCCACAACATACAGCGATATTTTTTAAATTTTGCTGCTTTAACCTTGGAATGAGTTGCTGAGCAATCGACCATGCGACCTGCTGCATCAGACCATAACTGCTATTGTGCTGAGCAAACCAACGCTGCTCCCAAGCTTGAATACTTTGGCTAAGATAAACAGGGCTATGGTAAACTTGCAGACGCATTGTTTTTCCTTGTTATGATTATGGCCGCTTCAACTCCTGCACAAAAAATTCCTGTCGATCAATATGATCCAGAAACCCTAAAAGCATGGATTAAAGCACAAGCCTTAAATTTAGGTTTTTCTGATTGTGTCATCGCAAAGCCAGATGCTCAAGAGGAACTCCCTCGTTTTAAAGAATATTTAGAACGTGGTTATCATGGCGATATGAAATTCCTAGAGGAAAACCTTGAAAAACGTGCCAATCCTGCACTTTTAGTCCCCGGCACCCGCAGTATCATTTGTGTCCGCATGGATTATTTGGTCGAAACCCCAAAACCACGTTATGTTCCTGATGAGCCAAATACAGCCATCATTGCACGCTATGCACGAGGTCGTGACTACCACAAAGTCATGCGTGGTCGTTTAAAAACCTTGTCGAATATCATCCGTGAAAAAATCGGAGATTTTGAATCTAGACCCTTTGCCGACTCTGCACCAGTGTTTGAAAAATCCTTAGCTGAAAATGCAGGCATGGGCTGGACAGGCAAACACACCTTACTGATCCATAAAAAATCAGGCTCATTTTTTGTATTAGGTGAGCTGTTTACATCACTCGATTTGCCTTTTGATTCTCCGGCAACCAAACATTGTGGTTCATGCACAGCATGTATTGATATCTGTCCAACTCAGGCCATCGTTGAGCCCTATATGTTAGATGCACGTAAATGCATTGCCTACTTAACCATCGAATATAAAGGCATCATTCCTGAAGAATTACGCCGTGGCATTGGCAACCGTGTGTTTGGCTGTGATGACTGTCAACTTATCTGTCCATGGAATAGCTTTGCGCATAAAACTCAAATTGAGGACTTTTATCCACGTCATGGCCTCGACCAAGTGAGTTTATTAGATCTTTGGCAATGGGATGAAGCCACTTTTTTAAGCTGTACTGAAGGCAGTCCTATCCGACGAACAGGCTATCAAAGCTTTATGCGAAATATCGCCATTGGCTTAGGCAATGCACCATACAGTTCAAATATTGTGCAATCATTAAAAAATTCTCGCGAAAAACATGACGCGATTGTGCAAGTTCATATTGATTGGGCAATTGCAGAACAAAACTCAAAAATGCTTTAAGGACTTTTATTCTCTATTTTCCAGATCCTTACAAAGTTTTCATTTAAGCTAAAACTTAGTGACGTAATCCAAGAAAATTAATTTTTTAGCTCAAAATAAACATTGCAGCGATTGTGCTGTCATTTAGCATAACTTTGCAAGCATCTTAAATATCAAAAGTTCTTTGAAAAAGTCATTTCAATGTATTTTAGCTAAATTTCAATGTTACAAAATAGTCTTGGAAGTCTGCAAATTTTACGTATGATGATCTGCATTAGGCAGAAAATATGGATTATTTATGAGCTACCGAAATGACTGGACACATCCAGAAATACAAGAGTTGTATCAACAACCATTGATGGATTTATTATTCCAAGCACAGACCATTCACCGTGAATATTTCCAAGCCAATCATATTCAAGTCAGCACATTACTTTCGATTAAAACTGGTAAGTGCCCTGAAGACTGTAAATATTGCTCACAGTCCACACATTATGACTCTGGATTAGAGGCTGAAAAACGTCTGGCTGTGGAAAAAGTCATTAATGAAGCGAAAGCTGCGCTTGCCTCAGGTTCTTCGCGTTTTTGTATGGGCGCTGCATGGCGCAATCCACATGAACGGGACATGCCCTATGTGTTAGAAATGGTGCGTGAAGTCAAAGCGCTTGGACTTGAAACCTGTATGACCCTTGGCATGCTGAATCAGTCTCAAGCAGAGCGCTTACATGAGGCGGGCTTAGATTATTACAACCATAACCTCGATACTTCTCGTGAGTATTATCCCAATGTCATTAGCACGCGTAGCTATGATGACCGTTTAACGACGCTAGACTATGTTCGCCAATCTGGAATGAAAATCTGTAGCGGCGGAATTGTGGGCTTAGGTGAAAGCCGTGATGACCGTATCGCCTTTTTGATGGAGTTGGCAACGCTGCCGATTCATCCTGAATCCGTGCCGATCAATCTCCTTGTCCCTATTCAAGGTACCCCACTTGCAGAGGTTGAGAAACTTGATGTGATCGAATGGATTCGCACCATTGCAGTCGCACGGATCATTATGCCAAAAAGCTATATTCGACTCTCTGCAGGTCGTGAATCCCTGAGTGATTCAGAACAAGCTTTGGCATTTATGGCAGGTGCAAATTCACTCTTTTCTGGTGAAAAACTACTGACCACGCCAAATGCAGGCGAAGGCAAAGATCAGCTTTTATTTAGCAAACTCGGTTTAGTGGCTGAACAGCCCAAACCAAATGCTGCACAGCTTTCAACTGATGCCATGCAAATGGCTTAAAATAAGCCCCGAAGTTCGGGGCTTAGTTCAATTGAATGATCAGTGATAGGTATCAAAGTGCAATGCAAGAGATGGTGCGAACAAATGAAATGGTTGAATCACGATGAGTAGGGAAAATATATCGTTTACTTAACAAAGTTATGTGCTGTTATTAAAATTCCATAGCCTGCATTTAAATAATCCCCTTCACGAATAATGTCTTGACCATTAGCATGTTGAACCACCAATTGCTGCTGAATCACATCATAATGAAAAGATTCAAAGCAATCCTGATGTTGTAATAACCATGCAATGGTATCTGCCATATTGGCATCAACGGTATAACGCTCGGCTTGAAAATCTTTACTCATATCTGCATAAAAACTGTGAATGTATTTCTATTTTAATGATTTCAATATTGACCGGCATTAAAAAAGTGAGCTTTCGCTCACTTTTTTTTCGGCTTAGACTCTGCATTACTTTGTCACACCGCACTTACGACATTCCTTGTGCGAACCGATTTCTTCCATTTGCTCGTATTCGTAAATATGCATGCAAAATAGTTTTCTGAATAATTGAAGCATGTTGTTAAAACTCCCGTTTATTTATTAATGTGCTTCTAAATATTTCATCCTGAAATATTATGATCATGCCTAAACACGCCATAGCTAATTTATTATCATATTTTTCCAATGAGTCAAATATCTTTACTTTAAAATGACACAATTTCGGATAATCGGTTATTTTTAAGCCTTCCTTATATTCACCTGAGTTATAAGGATTTTTATTAATATCAACATCACAGATATAGATTAATTTTCAGCAAATTTCGCACAAAAAAACTCCCCCTTAGGAGAGTTTTTCAAATAGATGATCACATGAGTAACGTTATTCACAAGCCCAGATTTAAACGTTCTGACTGGCAAACTTCGCACGTGCAGCATGCAATTTTTTATAGCTATCAATCAGACGTAAATGACGATCTAAACCTTCAAGTTGCATATTGGTTTCAGTTAAACCGTAGAAGTGAAGACTGCCATCCATTGAACCAATCACTGCATCCATACGTTCGTCACCAAACATACGACGGAAATTATGTTCATAGTCATTGAGATCTAAGTCATCGTCCAATTCAACTTCTAAAACCACATTCATGCATTGATAGAACAAACCACGTTCAACTGTATTAGTGTTGTACTGAAGGAAGGTTTCGACCAACTCTTTTGCTTCTTCAAATTCTTGTAAGGCAATATAGATCAGTAGTTTGAGCTCAAGAACCGTTAATTGGCCCCATACGGTATTGTCATCAAACTCAATCCCGATGAGCGTCACAATATCCGTGTAATCATCCACCTCAAGCTCTTCTAAGCGCTCAACCAGTGACACTAACTCATCTTCATCTAGGCGATGAATGTTTAAAATATCTTCACGGAAGTCCAAAGCTTTGTTGGTGTTATCCCAAACCAAGTCTTCAACCAAATACACTTCAGAATAACCCGGAACCAAAATACGGCATGCCGTAGCACCTAGATGCTGGTAGACCGCCATATATGCTTCTTTGCCCATATCTTTTAGGATCGCAAACATCGCTGCAGCTTCTTCCGCATTGGCATTTTCACCTTCAGATGTGAAATCCCACTCTACAAAATCATAGTCTGATTGTGCGCTAAAGAATTTCCAAGACACCAAACCACTTGAGTCAATAAAGTGTTCTACAAAGTTATTCGGCTCTGTGACTGCATTTGAACTAAACGTTGGTTTTGGTAGATCGTTTAGACCTTCAAAACTGCGACCTTGTAGAAGCTCAGTTAAACTACGCTCTAAAGCCACTTCAAGTTTTGGATGTGCACCAAATGAAGCAAAAACCCCACCAGTACGTGGGTTCATTAAGGTTACGCACATCACAGGGTACTGACCACCAAGTGAAGCATCTTTTACCAATACAGGAAAACCTTGTTCTTCTAAGCCTTGAATACCCGCAAAAATACTTGGATATTTGGCTAAAACCTCTTCTGGTACATCTGGTAGAGCCAATTCACCTTCTAAAATCTCACGTTTGACCGCACGCTCAAAGATTTCCGATAAACATTGCACTTGAGCCTCAGCCAAGGTATTCCCTGCACTCATCCCGTTTGACAAGTATAAATTTTCAATCAAGTTTGATGGGAAATACACTGTTTCACCGTCGGACTGACGGACAAATGGAAGAGAGCAAATACCGCGTGCTATATTTCCTGAATTGGTGTCATATAGATGTGTGCCTAATAACTCATTTTCTGGGTTATAAATTTCACGTGTATAGTCATCTAAGATTTCAGTAGGTAACTCGCCTTCTGGGCCGGGTTGGAACCATTTTTCATCTGGGTAATGCACAAAGTCAGCATTGGCAATCTCTTCACCCCAGAACTGGTCATTATAGAAGAAGTTGCAATTGAGACGTTCAATAAATTCACCCAAAGCCGAAGCTAATGCGCTTTCTTTGGTTGAGCCTTTACCATTGGTAAAACACATTGGCGATTGTGCATCACGAATATGTAGTGACCAAACATTCGGTACGATATTACGCCATGATGCAATTTCGATCTTCATGCCTAAACCTGCCAAAATACCTGACATATTGGCAATGGTTTCTTCTAAAGGCAGATCTTTACCCGGAATAAACGTGGTACTGTCTGACGCTAAATTTGGCATAAGTAAAGCTTGTGCATCTGCATCAATGCTTTCTACTTCTTCAATGACAAACTCAGGACCAGTTTGAATCACTTTTTTAACCGTACAGCGGTCAATTGAACGCAAAATGCCTTGACGGTCTTTGTCAGAAATATCCGCAGGTAGTTCAACTTGAATTTTGAAAATTTGCTTATAGCGGTTTTCAGGATCAACAATATTGTTTTGAGATAAACGAATATTGTCTGTCGGAATGTCTCGCGCCGCACAATACACTTTTACAAAATACGCTGCACATAATGCTGATGACGCTAAAAAGTAGTCGAATGGTCCGGGAGCAGAGCCATCGCCTTTATAGCGAATAGGTTGGTCGGCAATTACCGTGAAGTCATCAAATTTGGCTTCTTGTCGAAGGTTATCGAGATAATTAACCTTAATTTCCATGTGGGCACCTAAATATTCTTATGTGTCAGTGCAACACATAAAAATGAAAACATAAGCCGAATAACTGTAGGACATTGACTTAAAAATGTGAGGCCAGTACCAATCTAAGCGCTGTTGGACACGGTACTGACAAGAATGGGCATTATTATAAGGTTATTTTGACTGTTTGATAACTTTTGTCGTGATTTACATCACGATAGGATTCGGCACTTTGTGCATTTTGGTCGAATCCAAGCTCAACTGCTGCAACTACAGCCAATTTGTTGTGTTAGTGTGCAGCCGTGAAGAAAAAGGCTTGTCTTTTAAAAAAATCTTCGCTAGTATGCTTTTCGTCTGAACTTGTTGATAAATAACACATTCAGAATATAGGGCCTATAGCTCAGTTGGTTAGAGCAGCGGACTCATAATCCGTTGGTCCACAGTTCAAGTCTGTGTGGGCCCACCAGTTTTTTGTAATCATATGCACAGTTTTGTAATGATTTGATATATAAACCCATGAATTATAATGATTCATGGGTTTTTTATTTCTGCTTTTTGCACAACTATGTTTGGCTATGCACAGCTTTATTTGGCCCTCTTGTGTATCCAATCTTGTATCCGATACTCTTTCTGCATTACTCGGATACAAGAGATTTTGCTATGAAAAGAGCGGCTTTAGATAACATCAAACAAATCAAAGATACCCATCTTCTCAATCTTGAACCTGAGGATAAGGAGTATCGTATTTCATGTGATGCTGGGCTTTATTTTCGTGTATCACCAAAAGGAAAAAAAACTTGGCAAGTCCGTTTCAAGGATGAGGTTGGGAAGTGGAAGTGGCATAGTATTGGAAGTTATCCGCAGTTATCGCTTGTAGCAGCTAAACTTGAAGCTTCAACTATTTTTCTTAAGTTACAGCAAAATGAAAAAGTATTAACAAAAAAAGAAATTGAATTGCAAAATATTGAGAAACAACAACTTAATTTAAAAAGCTTGATGTATGACTGGCTTGATACTAAGAAAACAACTTGGGCTGCAATAACAATAAAGAAAGAAACTCAATCAATTGAAAAACGTATCTTATCTGTTTTTGGTGAATTGGATTTCACCAAAATTTCACCTCAACAATGGCTGACATTTTTTCAGGATATGCTTAGAAGTGAAAGTATTTACAATCGTGTAGAGAAACTAGTTTCACATTGTCGCAATGCCTATGATCTTGCAAAGTTTCATGGACAAATAGAGTCGAACCCTTTGGATGGAATTTTGAAGTATCTTGATAAAGGTAGTAAAGGGAATATGAAGCATGTCAGTCTTCAGGAACTGCCCGAGTTGGTGCAGTCTATTCGAAGCTATAGAAATTCGCATACAGCAATTGCTTTAGAGTTACTTGTTATTCTTTTTCCTCGACCACAAGAATTGCGCTATGCAAAATGGCAAGATTTTGATTTTGAGAAAAAAATCTGGATAAAGCCTGCCGAAACAATGAAATGTGGTATTACCCATGTTGTACCTTTACCAAAACAGGCAATAGAACTGTTATTTAAATTAAAAGAAATTAGGACAGTATCGGATTTTTTATTTCCTAGCAGAGATAGCCTTATGCAGCCAATGAGTGAAGCAACTTTAAATAATGCTTTGAAAAATCTAGGCTATAGAGGCCGTCAAAGTCCACATGGATTTAGACATATTGCAAGTACTGCCTTAAATAATCAATTCAGTGATAAAGAACAGGTTATTGAAGCTTGTTTAGCGCATAAAAAACAGGGTGTAAAAGCTGTTTATGACAAAGCTACACATTTAGAAGAACGAATTGAAATTATGCAATGGTGGGCCGACTATGTTAGTAATGTTACTGATAACATTAAAGCCGTAGCATAATTTTTTAATAAGACAAGGCTCGTCCCTAAGGGATCGAGCCTAATGCATTTGTTAACGCTCTTTGTTGAGCAGATGATTACGCCTGTACTGGCGGTTCAATTTTTTCATGCCGACTTAGGCCATATTCCATTTCATATTTCTACTGCTAGGCAATAGTTTTATGCTTGTCTAATCTGGAAGAACAAGCCACGATTTTTTCATGCTGGTGTAGCATTATCCTGATTTAAGTTTCAGGCAAACCCGTATAAGTTTATTTTCATCAGTGACCAAACTTCAGAATACTTACACTGTACCAATCTCGGCCTAGTCAGAGAGACCAATCCCCGACTGAGAAACACGACCAGTGTTCCATTAACCTTTCTTTTCTACATATTGTCCAACATGCTCACGCATGTGCCGACTCAAGTTTTCGCAATGAGCATCCCGATTGAAAAAAATCGAAATGTTTTAGGATTCGCTTTAAGCTAGCTATCTCATTTAATACAAATCTTACTATTAAGATTTGTATCACAATTTCCGCAAGTAAATACTTGCTTTATATGCGCTACTCACCATCGCTCCCACACTGAAAAAAATACAACAGACTTTTAACCAATTTAAGCCTTTTTATTCAGTGCTTCCCAAGTTATTTCAAAAGTGTCTTAATGTGCAGACCGTTTATCCTCTCGCCTGTATACATGCTTCCTGTTTCCCCCGACCGTAGTTCCTTAAAAAATATCGGGATATGATGTATACACAACTTTATAAAGGGTAAAACTCTTACACTCCAATCAGCATCTATCGATTAATGCCGTTACACGTTTAAGCTATCCAGCGACCCATTCAGCTTGCGCAAAATGGTGCCGGCTTTTCCAGCGTTAGCCTCAAAGCCCTAGTACCTTACGGCACTCTCAGCAGCCATCGTGATTGGAAATGAGCATACTTTTCCAAGTAAAAAACTTGTTCGATCAAGCATACACATTCAGCTATTAACGGAGACTATCGCACATCCTATGCTGCTCCTGACTGTATCACTTTGAACAGGGTTTCAATGTTCCACTATTTTCATAATTTCACACCTAACTTGGCTATTACTAACCAAATGACCATTTCACGATAAATCGCTTATAGGCTCCCGTTTCCTTGTCGCCCAACCACTTTTTATTTGCTTGGAACTCTTAAAAAGTGAATGAACGGATAGAAAAAGGATATTGCAATCCTCTAGCCCCCGTTGCAACGTACCGAGCGAGGTTTCCCCAGCAGTCCGCTACATCGACAATATGAAGATGGTTAGTCTTATATTCAGGGCAATATGTATCAAAGTTTTTGAATGGTGGTCAGCCATTCAAACCACTTCAAAAAAAGAAAGTTGGAATGGATGGTCAATCCACAATTCGATTGATATGCAGCCATATTATCAAAGTTAATTTAATATATCAATAATATTGATATATTATTTAAACAAGTATAAGATTTGCTGATCAAGGTTCGTAATGCGCACTAGGAACTACTTTATTGTCACCTTACAACGTGAGGTGACAGTGCTAGCGCAATTTGGTTAATGCTGATGGCTGACGCACTCAGCAAAATGGGAAATGTAGAGAAAATTATTGTTGATGAACAATTCAAAAATGGATGAAGAAATTTCGACTTAAGTGGATTGTTGATTGACATGAAAAGTGCATAGTTGGATGACATAAAATGATTGATTACAGCCCCCACACAAAATACACCGCACAAAAAATTCAAGATAAGGTCACAAGAGGATCATATTTTTATTGCAAATTTATAGTGCAAACTGAGTTAGGTAAAATTGATATTGAAAAGATTATTCATAAATTAACCGAACGATATTCATTAAATTTAACCAGTCGGCAAAGAACATATCGACTAAAACAAGGATTACCTGTCGCTGATCTCATTGTTCAAGACATTCTTTATAAGGATGCGTGGTTATTTGTCTTGTTGATCAAAACCCCTAATAGCCATCGTCACAGCAAAGAAACGATAGGCAAAGTGACTTCAACAACCAGTTCAGCATATACATCAAAAGATAAAATTGCTGAACTTGAACCTGTCATCTGGGACAAAATCACAGTCGGGCAAGAATTAACTTTTATCCGTAGTTACTATAAAGATGCTGAACAGTTTAATTTCATATTAAATAAACCCTATTTAAGCTTAGATTTTGGAAAATATGAGGCTGAATTAGTACGGTTAAGCCATAAAAAATATGCTGAACATCAAACTAAGTTTTACCGTAAAAGTAATAAGAATTTCTCATGGACGTGGCGATTTAAGAAAACTGAAATAGAAAAACAAAAAAGAGAATTAACCCAAATTCTCAATCGAGTGATTTCACAGAAAGATCAGACCAAAGCGGTAAATGATCTTCTTGCATGGCAGCATTATTTCAAAGTTTATGCTGTATTCAGAGGCAATCGACAACAGGCGGGACGTTTATATACCTTCGGGAAACTGTTCTTCTTCAGTCGGAAAAGACAACGGTGGGATCAGGCGCAAATGCCGGTGATGGACTTAACAATCATCGCGCGGTATGAAACCTATGCGGATTCTTATACTGAGTATTATATGCGTAGATATTTTTATGAATCGTTTGAAGTTGAACTTCCACGAGAGATTTCAACAACGGAAAATTGGCAGTTAATCAATGAATACATTGAAATGCAGGATTTATGAAAAAGTATCAAATATGCTTATATTTCAAATATTATATATTTGTTTTTTTGATATTTAGGGCTGTTTGATTAATAAAATCTAATACTTCCTTCTGCTGTAATTCAGTTAAAAAATGGAGTTTTGTAACAAGTTCTGCCATTAAATTATCTTCAATAAAGAAGTAAGCTACGGGTACTTCTAAAACTTCAGCTATTTTTATAGCCGTCAGAAGATCAGGTGCATACTTTCCTGTTTCATATTGATTCATTCGAGCACTAGCCGAAGCTTCATCAATGCCGGCAAGTATGCCTAATCGTTCTTGAGAAAGCTTCTTCGCTTTGCGAGCAACCTTTAAACGCATTGAAAATACATTGGATTTTTTGCTTTCCATATGTTTAATAATCAATTCAAAACTAAGATTCTCTTAGTTTTGAATTGATAAGTTACTAAGGATTGCTTAGTATTATGATCAGCATAGCTATACTTTTATAATATTGATTAAACACTCAGAGGGTAAAATGAATAAGAATTTTTTATTTTTAGCGATTTCTTTCGTCTTAATTAACACAACAGGCTGTCAACATATCCAAACAGCAGCAGACAGTACGGTAGGTGCCATATCGAAAGGAGTAAACGCCTATGATGGCTGGGTAAGTAAAGGTACTCAACGCGTATGGGATGAAATGTCAAATACAGAAATACGAAACAAATTTTTAGTCCTTTCAAATAACTCTAATAATAATGTAATTGTTCTAAACCCATCATTGATCAATGATAAATTTAAATTAGAAAAACGTACAATGGGTTCAATTCATTTAGAAAAATATATTAATCATGAAGCAAACTTTAGCGAAGCTAATCGAAAAATTAACAATGGTATTTATATTTCAGAAAAAGATTTAGCCTCAAAAATGTTTATTGAACAAGCATTAGCAAAAGGACATCAAGTCCGTATGTATAAAAAGAACATTAATAAAGATTTGAACAATGGATTAGTACAATCCATTAGCGAGTTTAATGGTGCTGCTAATCGCTATGATGTCGACCCTGCCTTTGTAGAGTTTGATAAAAATGGTAGTCCTGTAGCGATTATGACGCGTTCATGGCAAACAATTTCAGCTATCGGTGTCGATAGCCGCATATACACTAATATTTATTTTGCTCAAGATGCTTTGCGTTGGTTTGAAAATAATTTTTCAAATCGTTATTTAGAAGACTCTTTGATTCGTGTATATAAATAGAAAAAACTTTTTATAAATAGATTATGTCATTGCTTTTTCTTTCTAGAGTGGCTTTGTTGTATAAATACATAAAACACTGATTTTATTATGTTTTAATTTAGGTTAAATTTTAATCAAAACCTTTAAAATCATATAATTATGCAACAAATCCTTCTAGAGTTAATAATCTTCTGCGGATTTTGAGTTAAACACCTTAACTTTTTAATATTTATAAGAGAATTTTTAATTATGCTTAAAATTAGATCGACATTATTAATGCTTACTTCAACTCTTTTAATAGTCAGTTGCTCAAAGGATAGTAATCCCCATGTTCAATCACAAAGTCAGAGTAACGAAAATAGAGCTATTGAGAAAGTAGCTGAAAAAATAGCCCCAGAAGATGATCCTACTTTAAAAGGTACACCTGTTTTAGGCTTTAAGTTAAGGGACTCGACCTTTGATTCAGTAAAGAAGCGATTAAATAATTATAAAATAAATGGTGAGTCCTATGCTGGAGGACCAGTTTTAGAAAATGATGGTACTGGTTTTGATATAGATGGTCTGCTATTTACTCAGTTTGGTTTTGATAAAAATCAAAATTTAGTTTATGTGGGGATGACACTAAGTGAAAATAACCATATGTCAAAAGAGACATACAAAAAAATTGTGAGTTATGTGCAGAAAAATAATTACAAAATTATTCGTGAAAAAGCACCTTTTGTTGGCGATCAAGAAACAGTATTTCTTACTCCAAACAATGAAATGATTACAGTTAGTGCTCCACATATGGGGGGCTTTAAAGTAAATATTGAATATGTTACTCAAGAATTTGAACAGCAAAGAACTCAAATAAATCAAGAAAGTCAACAGAAAAAAAACCAGTCAGAAGCGGCCAATTTTTAAGGAGTACATGTGTGAAAAAATCAATACTATTCACTGCATTTTTCATATTTTTTACTGTAAGAGCAGAGGCAACAACTCTTCAGCAGCAGATTAATAACCGTGTACAAGTATCTATAAAAAATTTGAATTTAGAAAGCAAAAAATATGCTATTGATTCAGACTATTTTAAGTTTTCTCTAAAATCTAAGGAAGTTACCACTGCTGATATTAATAACGATGGAATTAAAGATAGAATTATAGTGCTTAATTTTTGTGAAGAAACGACTTGTCATCCAACAACAATGAGTTCAGAAGTAGCCGTTTTTATTGGTAAAAAAGATCAAAAATTTAACTTCTTAGACTCAAAATATTTTGCTGTGACAGCGAGTATTCAAAAAGATAAGAAGGGAAATATTAACGTTCATCAATATGATTATTTTGAGGATGACGGACATTGCTGTCCTAGTCGTTTAACTAAATTTGATCTTACCGTTAAAGATGGGAAATTAATTTCTAGTAAAATAAATTAAATCTATTACATTCAGAATCTTATTTTAAATTAATGTGCTCTAGGATATTTTTTTATGTATCATTTTATTAATACGGCTTTAACATTGTTTGTAACAGTAGCATCTTCATCTGTAATGGCTGCCCCACAACTATTTAATGTAGAGCTAAAAGGTGCAACACGTGATCAAATTCGCTCAGCATTGCAAAATACCAATGTTAAAGTAGTTCGTGAAGACAACAACTACTGGATAGATAAATACAATTCCAATGCTGTATTAGAAGGTACTACAGAATTAAATTTTGGATATACATCCAATGGAAAATTTGCTTATGCAGAATATAAATTTCCCGTATTTATGGACTCAGGAAAAATTATAGAGGTTGCAAATTTTGTTTCATCAAAATATGGAAAACCGAGCCAACACTCAGGAAATCCTAGTCTTGGAGAAGCAAGTTTTACCTGGAATTTTAAAAATGGTATGAGTATTACGGCATATCGTGGTTGGCCTGATACTACAACGTATTTGAATTACACAGATAAAATAAATTATTCAAAAATGAACACTGAAATAAAAGCTGAACAAAAACGACAACTTCAACAGAAAGTTCAACAACAGGGATCTGCATTTTAAATGAAGACTTATTGTTGAGTATGTTTCCTTATTTCCATATACACATTGGTGTTATTTTATGAACAATTAAGATGAACATAGCAGGTCTTGCACAGCTCGCTTAGCTTCAAGATGTGATTTTAACTCTACTTAGTAATCAGTGAAATTAGCCTCTTTAGCAGGAACTTTGACCATTCATGATTAAGACTGAAAAGACGGATTCATTCAAACTGACTTATATATATTTCTTTCCAGTGGTTTTTTTCCCATTTTTGAATATTTATCAATTTAGAAATGATACCGATATTAAATCTTGGTTATTTAGAAATTTACTTGTCAGTTTTATAGTTATTTTGATCCCACTTTTTCTTACTTTAAGTAGGATTTGTTGCATAAAGATTGCATAATTATATGATTTTAAAGGTTTTGATTAAAATTCAACCTAAATTAAAACATAATAAAATCAGTGTTTTATGTATTTATGCAACAAAGCCCTTTAAGTATGATGATTACAGACTAATATAACTAGTCTGCTAATCTAGAGCCTTAAAATTTATTCTTTTTAAAATCCTTTTATTTTTTAGGGAGGAGCTTGCCAGTTTCCACGTCATATCTCAAAAACTGAGGATTGGAAATTAATTAATGCATATATTGATGCTGAATATGACCAACTTTAACAAATAATCTTATTAGGGTGTGTTGACATTTACAGCCGATAAATTGAGCTAAAGAGGCAACCATATAAATATACAAGCTAAAGCAACAGCGCTTTGATAGTTACGTTTTAGCTTATCGTATCTTGTGGCAATTCCTCTAAATTGTTTTAATCTACAAAACGCATTTTCAACTAAATGTCTGATTTTATACATATACCAGTCCATATCATCATTGCTAGATTTGGCATTTGATCTTCGAGGAATGTTTGCTTTCGTATTACTTTCTCTAATTTTCTTTTTGAAACTTTCTGAATCATAGCCTTTATCTGCACATAGCATTTCTGACTCTGTTAAATCTAATTTTGATACAAGATCAGGTGCAACCTTAATATCATGTGAAGTTCCATCTGAAATAATAAATTCAATAGGATTACCATTTGAATCGATTGCTAAATGTATTTTTGAACTATTACCACCAATACTTTTGGAAATACTTTGATTCTTAATACCGGCTGAATGTTGATGCGCTCGTACATGGCTCCCATCGATAAAAATCCACTCTTTATCAGCATGCTGGCTGAATAATTTAAAAATATTCATAAACTTACTATTTTTAGACCATCGATTATATTTCTTAAAAATAGAATTTGATTTACCAAACTCTTGAGGTAAATCACGCCAAGGACAGCCTGTTCTAATTCGAAATAAAATCGCTTCAATAAAATTCCGTAAATTTAATTTGAGATAAATATTAAAGTGACGGAAAATAGCAAGTAACTTGGACCAGTGTTGATCATTTAGCATTGTTCGAGGCATAGCGAGTGTAAAATTGGGTTTGGCGATTTAATTTTACTATCTCGCTATTTTTTTAATCAACAAATGTCAACAGACCCTATTTGTTTTACTTATTTTTCTTGGTTTAATTATCTATAGCTTTGATATAAGGCTTAATTTAACTTATGATGTATGAGTCCATTTATCACTTTTATATTAAAATAAAACCAATATAATCAATAATACTGATATGTATTTAGTACGACAAATCCTGTCTTCTTCCCTTCAAATTTGCTGAAAAATTTTTATTTATCGGTACACTAGTCATGTTTTATTCTTTTCATCGGACTTATATAACAATGACCCAAGCACAACTTCAACAACTACAAAAACAACTGTGGAATATTGCCAATGACCTCCGTGGCAAAATGGGTGCAGATGAATTCCGTGATTACATGCTGGGCTTTATTTTCTTTAAATATTTGTCTGAAAAGTCTGTTAATTTTGCCAATGAGCTGTTGGATGGCGAAGATATTACTTTCCTTGAGCTTGATGAAAGTAATAATAAGCATGTGCCATATATCGAAGAAATTAAAAAGAACTCGATTAATGAAGTGGGCTATGCCCTATCCCCTAAGCAATTGTTCCATACCATCGCGGAACGTGGTCGTCAGGGTGAATTCATCCTTGATGACATTACAGCGACTTTAAAAGCCATTGAACAAAGCACTTTAGGTTCTGACTCTGCCGATGACTTTGCCAATCTGTTTGAAGACCTCGATTTAAACTCGACCAAGCTAGGTAACACGGCGAATGACCGTAATGAACTGGTTGCCAAAATTCTCAGTCATTTAGACAAGATTGATTTTGATATTTCCAATACTGAGTCGGATGTATTGGGTGATGCGTATGAATATCTGATTGGTGAGTTTGCTTCAGGCGCAGGTAAAAAAGCTGGAGAATTTTATACGCCTCAAACGGTGTCTACCCTACTTGCCAAAATCGTCACCCAAGGCAAGGAGCGTTTACGTTCGGTGTATGACCCGACTTGTGGTTCAGGTTCGTTATTGCTACGGGTAAAACGTGAAGTAAAAGATGTCGATATGATTTACGGTCAGGAAATGAACCGTACCACCTACAACTTGGCGCGCATGAACATGATTCTGCATGACGTGCATTTTGCCAAGTTCGACATCAAGCAGGAAAATACTTTAACCCGTCCGCAGCATTTAGATAAAAAGTTTGATGCGGTGGTGGCTAATCCGCCATTTTCTGCAAAATGGTCAGCCGATCCATTATTTTTACAGGATGAACGCTTTGCAGCTTTCGGTAAACTGGCGCCAAGTTCCAAAGCCGATATGGCTTTTGTGCAGCACATGCTGTATCAACTGGATGACAATGGCACCATGGCGGTGGTGTTACCGCATGGCGTATTATTCCGTGGTTCGAGTGAAGGCGTGATTCGTCAGTATTTGATTGAACAGTTGAATGTGGTGGATGCCATTATTGGTCTACCCGCCAATATTTTCTATGGCACTTCGATTCCGACCTGTATTTTGGTGTTGAAGAAAAACCGTGAGCAGAGCGGCAATATTCTGTTTATTGATGCCAGCAATGAGTTTGAAAAGCAGAAGAACCAAAACAAGTTATTGCCTGAGCATTTGGATAAGATTGTTGCAGCATTTGAAAAGCGTGAAAATATTGAAAAATATGCGCATGTGGCGACTTTGCAAGAAGTGAAAGATAACGACTACAACCTGAATATTCCGCGTTATGTGGATACCTTTGAAGCGGAAGCCGAGATTGATTTAGATGCCATTGCAAAACAGCTTCAAGCTTTGGAACAAGACAGCCAAAAGACCGATGCCGTGATTAATGGTTTCTGTGCCGAGCTAGGCATTGTTTCGCCTTTTGCGGAGGTGAAGTAATGGCTGCGCCAAAATTAAGGTTTAAAGAGTTTGATAATCAATGGGATAAAATAAAGATTAACGATCAAGCCCAAACTGTTACAAGTGGCTCACGTGATTGGGCTCAATATTATTCTGAATCTGGTGATAAATTCATTCGTATGACCAATCTTGTACGAGATGGAATTTACTTGGATTTATCAGATTTAAAATTTGTTCAGTTGCCTAAAGATTCAAATGAAGGAAAAAGAACAAGTTTAAAATTTGGCGATATTTTAATTTCTATTACCGCTGAATTGGGTAAATTAGGTTGGATTCCCGAAGGTTTAGGAACAGCTTATATTAATCAACATACTGCCTTGGTGAGAATGAAAGACAGCGTTGATTCTAAATTCATTGCTTATAGTCTTTCGACTGAAAAATATAATAATAAGCTTAATAGCTTAAATGACTCAGGCGCAAAAGCAGGATTAAATCTTGGAACTATTAGAAACTTTGAGTTAATTGTTCCTCCAAAAGAAGAACAAACCAAAATCGCTTCTTTTCTTTCCGTAGTGGATGAAAAGATTAGTCAACTCACGCAAAAACATGCGCTGCTCAGCCAATATAAACAAGGCATGATGCAAAAGCTGTTTAGTCAGCAGCTTCGTTTTAAAGCGGATGATGGGAATGAATTTGGGGAGTGGAATAAAGTTCTTTTAGGCGATTGTGTTGATATTTTAACTAACGGACTTTCATTAGATCAAAATATGAATGGAAATGGTTTTAAAGTAACTCGTATAGAAACGATCTCAAATTTTAATATTGATTTGAGCCGAGTTGGATATGTCGATACACAATCTGATATTTCATCATACAGATTGGAAATTGGTGATATTTTATTTAGTAATATTAATAGCATAGCGCATATTGGTAAGGTGGTATATATAGATAAAGACTATGATATTTATCATGGAATGAATTTGTTGAGAATTCAGTTCAAGAAAAATTTAGATAAAAAATTTATGTTTTATGAACTGTCTCAAAAAACATTTAAACAGCATTTTGAATCAATCGCTAATAAAGCTGTAAATCAGGCAAGTATCAATCAAACTGCTTTGAAAAAGACAGAATTATGCGCCCCATGTTTAGAAGAACAAATCAAAATCGCCAATTTCCTCTCTGCGATTGACCAAAAAATTGAAGTCGTGGCACAGCAAATAGAACAAGCTAAAACTTGGAAAAAAGGCTTGTTGCAGCAGATGTTTGTTTAATTTTTTAAAGCCAAATCTTATAGGGAGGTTTGGCTTTTTTGTATTTTATAGAGGGTGGAAAATGAAAAAGCTATTCATAAATTTAATACTTTGTAGCAGTACATTATTTACTGTACCAATGGCAGTCGCAAATACAAAATTCTCAGTCGCTGAGATGACAAAGGTGCAATTAGATACTTTGAGCTTTAAAGAACTTATGCGCCAGTTTTACAGTGGTCTAATGACTCGTGGCTATATTGATGATGAAGAAATTAGTAAAATGCCATATGTTGCATTGGGGCAGGCTGGTGAAGATGAAAATACAACTGTCGCTCTCATGCACCCAGTGCTTGAATATAAAAATAATGCTAATCAAACACGTTATTTGGTCATGATCGAAAAAATTAAAGTAAGTGACGATGGGATTGTTGTGACGTGTCATGCCTGTACAGGTGGAGCTGATTTATTTAGCTTTAAAAAGCTAAATAGTGGTCAGTATCAGTTAGTCAGTCGAAGTAAAGAGGATGCTGAATTTTCAGGTAGTTGGGGGCGAGTTGGTATTGATTTAAATGAGATTTCTGAAAATATTAAACCTTTAGGGAAAAACTTAGTAGGTAGTATTTTCAAAAATGGATATACCAGCACTGGAACAACAGAAACATGGTGGGAAGCATTGCATCTTCCTGAAAATGATTTTATCAATAGCTACAGTATTGCAGATGCAGGAGCAGACAATAGCGGCAGCTATGATGAAGACTCCCCTTTACATTATGCTTATGAAGGGCTTATTGAAGTGGTGAATAATGGGGATGCTTATTTTCCTATTAAAGTGACTTATTCTGGTGAAAAACCTACAGAAGATTATGAGCATATCCGTAAGGTTAAATATAGTAAGCAGATTGAATTTAATCCTATCAAGAAAGAATATAAGTGATTGGTAATCATTAAATTTAGAGCGTTAATTATGAAAAAATTATGTATTTTCTTATTACTTATAGTACCTAGTTTAAGTTTTGCACAGACATTTTATTATGGTGAGCCTGCAACTATTTCAGGCAAATTGCTTCGAATTAAAAGCCTGCACCCAAATCAAGAGGCATTTGGAGGTAATCAGATTGCGGTGACTTTAAATCAGCAGATTAATGTTGATGGTGAAGAAGGTTTGGTTAAAACTAAACTCATTCAATTAGTTGATAATGATCCACGCTATTCCTCTTTGTTTAGAAAAGAAGGAAAATCGGTGCAAATTAAATGTAGTGAGTTATTTAGAAGTCATACAGGTCATCACACCACAAAAGTTTTATGTGTTGTGGATTCAGTGAAATATAAATAATAGAGATATTAAAAATATGGTAGAGCTTGAAGAACAACTTATTCAAAAATATGAAAATATCTTACTAAAAGCACAACAGTATAAAACTCCTGAAAGAGAGATGACAATTTTTGATACAGCCTTAAAAAGTCATCATGAAAATCCGATTACAGAACTGATTGCATTCTTTCTAGATCCAAATGAAAAACACAGCCTAAATTCAGGTTTTTATGATGGGTTTATCGAAGCTATCAAACAAAATGAAAAATATTCTGAGTTTGAATTTGGTGAAGTATTAGAGATCGTCACTCAACAAATCACAGATAAAGGAAAATTTATTGATCTATGGTTAGAAACGGATACAGCTTTAATCGTAGTAGAAGTTAAAGTTTATCACACACAAAATAACCCATTTAAAGAGTATTTAAGTTGGGCAAATAAAAAACTTAAAGATATCAATAAAATAAAACAAGAAACAGGTATTGAAAAGAAACTTGTTCCTTTAGTTTTTAGTCCAAATGGCTACACAAATATAGAAGGTTGGCTTGGGCTGTCATATTCAGATTTTACAACCCAATTAAAACAAACACTAGGAATGCAAATTATTAATAATCCTTTAAATAAATGGGGAGTTTTTGCACGAGATTTTTTACTACATTTAGATAGTTTTAATGAATCATTGGAAACAGATATGGAAAGCTTAAAATTTGTTATTGATAACATGCAAAAAATACAAGAACTCGTTGATCTACGAGAAAATGTTTATCAAGAAATCATTGACCATGTAAATAATGCCTTACAGATAGCTTTAGGCGAAGAATATGAGCCTTATGTAAGAAGACATACTTGGAATGGTACACCTGCTCTTAGATTCATTGGAAATAATTGGAAGGATTGGTCAGATACGGTTTTAAATCTACATATCAATACATCACCAATGGGTTGCAGTATCAATATGTATATTCAAAATCCAACAGATGAAATTATGAAAAACGTAAAAATACAGCTTAAGAAAAACCCTTACCCTATCGAAAAAGAATGGTACGAAGGAAAAAATAATCAATACTGGGGAATATCTTGGAAATTTAACTTATTCGATCTACATGATGTAACAAAACTCATTGTGTTCACTCAAAAAATTTTAAATCGTGTCGAAACTGAGTGGAAATAATTCTTTATATCTAATGCGTATCAGAGCAAAAAATGACAGTACAAAGCGAAGCACAACTTGAAAATGAACTTATTACACAGCTCAATGGCTTGGGCTATGCCAATGTCACCATTAAAGATGAAGCCGCTTTACTGTCAAACCTAAAAGCACAAATTGAACGTGCCAATGCACTTCCTCCCCTATCAAATGCTGAATGGAAGCAAGTCATTAGCCATTTGAATACTGGCACAGTCTTTGAACGGGCTAAAAATTTACGTGACTTATTCCCTGTCAAATTTGACGATGGTTCTAGTGGTCATATCTTTTTTTTATCTGATGACGCAACCAAGAACAAATACCAAGTCACCAATCAAATCACCATCGACCATCGTGATCACAATGGGCGTACCAGTCGCTTTGATGTCACGCTTTTGGTCAATGGCTTGCCATTGGTACAGATTGAACTTAAAAAGCGTGGTATGGAGATTGCAGAGGCATTTAATCAGACACAACGCTATACCCGAGAAGCCTATTGGGCAGGACAAGGGCTGTTTGGTTTTATTCAGCTGTTTGTGATTAGTAAC
Source organism: Acinetobacter sp. YH12138 (assembly GCF_015218525.1). Classification (NCBI taxonomy): domain Bacteria; kingdom Pseudomonadati; phylum Pseudomonadota; class Gammaproteobacteria; order Moraxellales; family Moraxellaceae; genus Acinetobacter; species Acinetobacter sp. YH12138. The sequence continues at coordinate 2,126,873 of NZ_CP048670.1, forward strand.
GGTGCCAATACCCGTTATTACTCCAACGGCACCACAGGTATCGAGTTTGCCTTTCCATGGGCGGATGTCCATAACAAACACATCAATGAAATTGTCGACTTTGCCGAAGCTTTTTTCAATCAGCAGCATCTGACCCAAATGCTGACTCAGTACATGGTGCTGCTAGAAACCACCAAAAGCCTGATGGTGCTGCGTCCCTATCAGATTTATGCAGTACATAAAATTGTGGAGCAAGTGCAACACTCCGATCAGAACGGCTATATCTGGCACACTACAGGTTCAGGCAAAACCCTGACCTCATTTAAAGCCAGTCAGATCATCATGCAAATGCCTGATGTTGAAAAGGTCTTGTTTGTGGTCGATCGTAACGACCTCGATACGCAAACCTCACGCGAATTTAATGCTTTTAAAGCCGACAGCGTCGACAGCACCGATAACACATCGACCTTGGTAAAACAGCTCGATCAACGTCATGACAAACTGATTGTGACCACCATACAAAAGCTCAATCGGGCAATAAGCACTGAACGTTATTTAGAATCGATTGATTATCTTAAAAATAAAAAAGTGGTCTTTATTTTTGATGAATGTCATCGCAGTCAATTTGGTGAGACCCATCAGAACATCAAAAAATTCTTCAGCAATGCTCAAATGTTTGGTTTTACCGGTACGCCTATTTTTGAAAAGAACAGCCAAAGCAAAGCAGGTTTAAAACTGACCACAGATTACCTGTTTAATGAATGTTTGCATAAATACGTGATTGTGGATGCCATCCGTGATCGTAACGTCTTGCAGTTCCAGATTGATTATCGTGGCAAATACACCGCCAAAGGCATGGCGACGAATGAAAGTTATGAGGAAGATGTAGAAGGCATCGATACCAAAGAACTGTATGACAACCCACAACGCCTAGAAATGATTGCCCGCTACATTGTCAATATTCACGATACCAAAACTCGTAATCGTGAATTTACCGCAATGTTCTGTGTCAGTTCGGTCGAAACACTGACCCAATATTACGACCTCTTTGAAAAGGTGCAGGCTGAAAAGCAAATTGAAGATGAAGCACAAGGTCGGATATTTAAACCGTTGACTATTGCCACCATCTTTTCCTATGCGGCAAATGAGGCTGTACCGACTGATGACTTAACTGGCTTGATTCACGAAGAAGCCGCAGATATTCCAACTCAGGTCAATTCATCCAGTCGGGATAAGCTAGATCGATACATTGCCAATTACAACCGACAGTTCAAAACTAACTACAATTCTGGTGATCAATTTTATGCGTACTACCGCGACATTGCACAGCGCGTAAAAAACAGACAGATTGATATTCTAATCGTGGTCAATATGTTCCTCACGGGCTTTGATTCTAAGCCGTTAAATACCTTGTATGTCGATAAAAACCTAAAATATCATGGTTTGATTCAAGCATTCTCACGCACCAACCGTGTCTATAACGATAAAAAACCATTTGGTAATATCATCTGTTTCCGCAACCTGAAACGCGCCACAGATGAAGCGCTGGCGCTATTTTCCAATAAAGAAACAACCAAGATTGTACTGGTTCCCAGCTATGCGGAAATCGAACAGGATTACCAAGCAGCGGTGAGCAAATTGTTTGCCTTAACGCCCAATTACCAATCAGTCGATGATCTTGTTACTGAAGAACAGCAACTCGAATTTATTAAAGCTTTCCGTGAAGTGATGCGCTATAACGCGCAATTACAAACTTTTATTGAGTACGATCAAGACCAAACACAACTGGATAAACAGCACTTTGCCAACTTTGCTTCCAAGTATGCTGACTTATGTCGTGCCGTTAGAAAGACCACCAAGAAAGAAAAAGTATCAGTGCTGGATGATGTCGATTTTCAACTGGATTTACTGCACAGTGACCGTATCAATGTTGGCTATATCATCAACCTGCTACAACTGGTCGTTGACACAGACTCAGAGGACAAGCGTCAGAAGTACCAAGCGCAAATTTACGATTTAATCAGTAGCGATATTAGCTTGCACGATAAGCAAGACCTGATTCAAAAATTCATTGAAGAAAACATGCCGAAGATGATCAACGGCCAAAGCGTCCAAACGGCTTTTGCTCAGTTCTGGGATGCTGAAAAAGAACAGGCCTATCAGCATCTTTGTAAAGAAGAAAACCTGAAACCAGAAGCCATGAAGCAGGTTCTGGAGCATTATGAGTTCACCAAACGCCTACCACGTAAGGAAGAGCTAAAAGACTTGCCTAACTATAAAGTGAAGCTGTTTGAGCGGGAGAACGTGTTTAGCAATTTGCTGGTCAAGACACGCCAGTTGATTGAGAAGTTTTATACTGGTTTGTAAATCAGTAATGAAGAATTTTAATTTGAGATAATTAAATGGAAAGAGTTACACAAGAAGACAAAGAGGAAGCAGCTATATTTCTGAAAAAATATAATGAAATTAATAATAAAATTAATAAAACTAAATTTATAAGTAATAATCTAAGATTTAAAGCATACCTTAGTGTTGAGGAAAAAGATTTTCAAGTTAAGACAATTTATATATTGTTGGAGGATAAGTCTTTTAGAAAAATATTGGAATGTGAATTAAAGCTAAGTGATTTAATTCTTTTTTCTGAAAAATATTATTTCTCAATAAAATATAAGGAAAAACTGGATAGTGGTTTAGTATATAGTGGAACTGAATTAAAAAAATGGCTCAATAAGCTTGAGTCAGCAAAAAATAAAATGATAAATTTATTAAATACATCACCATTGTCGAAAACCAAGATAACAGTTTTTTATTTAAGTTCAAGCTATGTTAATAAGATTGTGAATTATTTGAGAAAAGAAAAAATAATTGCTGTTATAGATATGGAAATGATAGATGTAAGATTTCATGAACTAAAAGAATATGCAAAAAAATATGATAATAAAGATATTGAAGATTTTTTGGAGTATATGAAAAATAATAATTATATTTCTCCTTTAAGTGGTATGGAAGATGATATAAAAATACCAGAATATAAGTTTTTAAGAAAATATAATGATATTTTACTAAGTGAAAAAATATATAATAAATTAATTGATTATGTTGAATGTGTGGATAGTGATCTGCTTGATTTTTTTTACAAAAAAATAGAAACAGAAATACTAAATATTAAATCTCCACGAGTCGATAATACATCGCACAGAACATTCTTTATTAAAGACATATGGGATATTGACGGAAAGGCAGATATTTTACCAAATGAAAGACCCTACAATATAAATATAATTTCTAAATTAATTCAAATTCTTTACACCGACTTAGATGTACTAAATGATGATGCCGCAAAGGCTAAAGTTAAAGAAATATTAAAAATAAAATAATATATTTCAATTTCTTAGGTTTTTTTTATAAAAATAGTAAAAAAACATAAGGGTTTATAATTTCAAGAAAAATCATGATAGCTCTTGCATTGTTAATGGAGCTCACAAATGCTTTTGAAGATTAAAGATGTTTGTCGTATTTTAAAAATTAGTAGAAATACGTTGTATAACTTGCAGCAAAAAGATTCTTCATTCCCAAAGCCGATAAAATTTGGCGATAAAAAGCAAGCTCGAATTTTTTATCGTGAAAATGAAGTTAAAAGTTGGGTTTTGAATTTAAGTCCTTCGGATTATGAATTGGAGAATAATAATGAATGTAAGTAAAAAAATTAAACTTTTACAAATGAAAGATGTGAAAAATGAAAATACTCAATGGTTATGGGAAAATTGGCTACCATTAGGTAAATTAACTTTACTTGCGGGCCCTGCTGGTGTTGGTAAAACAACATTATTAATGGATATTGCTGCAACAATTTCTAATGGTGGAACATTACCATTTCAATCTATTTATTCTAATATGTGTAGTGTTGTTATCTACTCAACAGAAGATGATATTGAAACAACACTTAATCCAAGGCTGACAGCGTGTGGTGCGAATAATTCTAATATATATTATATTACTGGAACTCTTAAAAAGGAGGATAAGGTAGAATATTTTGATCCAACTCAGGATTTTAAATTAATAGAAAATTGTTTAATTGAAGACTCAAATATTAAATTAATTATAATTGATCCAATAGTTTCTGTAATATCTGGAGATATGCATAAATCAAATGAAGTCCGAAAATCTTTGGCTATATTTGTTGAACTCGCTCAAAAATATAATTGTGCAATTGTCGGTATAACACATTTTTCCAAAAGTAATCTACCTACTGCTTCTCCCGTAGATAAAATTATTGGTTCCCAAGCATTTACTGCGTTTGCAAGAATGGTGTGGATTATTTTAGTAATTAATGGAAAAAAGATTTTAGTTAGAGCAAAAAGTAATATTACAAGATTGAAAGGTGCATTAGTCTATGAAATCGAAGACTTTATAGTTGATATAAATATCAATACAACTCGTGTTAAATGGACTGAATATCTTGAAAGTGATTATGATGAACTTTTGAAATATGACTCGAAAGAAAATGCAATAGAGAAAGATTCTACTATTTCTCGTGCTCGGCTTTTAATCTTAGATTACTTGAGTGAAGAACAAGTAATTGAGTCTAAAAAACTTGAGAAATTTATTATTCATACTAACAAAGTAAGCGAGAGTACATATCGCAGAGCAATTAAACTTTTAAAAAATGAAAGTAAGATTGAATCTATTAAGAAAAAAGAATGGTTTTGGAGATTAATTAATGAATAAGTTGAATGTATTTAATTAAAGTATTGATTTTAAAAGCTTTTAACTTATTCATATATAATGTATGAATAAGTTAAACTATTTAAATATCAAATGGTTACAAAACTTATTCAAGATATTCATGGTTTTTAAGGTGTTATATTACAAAAAATTACATATAATTTTCTATGTATCCGACTTTGTATCATTTTATTCTTTTAAAAATAAATCATTTATTTTTCAGTATTATACAGGATAGTATGGTAACGTGTGGGCCCACCAGTTTTTGTAATCATATGCACAACTTTGCAATGATTTAATATATAAACCCATGAATTATAATGATTCATGGGTTTTTTATTTTTTTGCAATATGCTGCACTGTAATATAGAAAGCTTTTCCTTATAGGATTTGTGATCTATATAATTTAACTTCACTTTACTTTTAAATGGCTAAAAATTAAGTATAAAAATCAAGATTTAATAACACGACAATAAATATCTAACCGATAAGTCGTAGATGCACCAACGATGTATGGTTTATCTTCCGCGACCTGACATTCATACTCCACACTCTGAGGCCATTTAGGTTGTGTATCAAAAGGGCTTTGTTGCACAAAGATTTGAAATGCAAAGCGCCCCTAATTAAGCTAAATTTAAGGCGTAACTTAGGTAAGTGGTCGACCTAATTCCGTAACTCTGTTAAGGACTGCTACACGTGCATGGATCTCATTCACTTGGCTATCAAAACTCCTTGCACTGAGTTTATCTCCTAATAATTTGATGCAATGCATCTTAGTTTCAACCAAACTTCGCCGATGATAGCCTGACCATTTTTTCCATAGTGTCTTGCCTAAACGTTTAATTGTTCGAAATAATTCATTTCGCTCTAGCGAGCTACTCTTTGTATCTTTCCATGGTTTCGCATTTTTTCTAGGTGGAATCACCGCATGCGCTTGCCGATCTGCAATGACCTGACGGCATTGCTTGGTGTCATAAGCTCCATCGGTATAAACAGAGTCAATTTGCTCATGTTATGGAATCTGATTAAGTAAATCACCAAGCACCTGTGAATCACTGACATTATTGGTTGTGAGCTGAATAGCGCGTATTTGTAGGGTTTTAGCATCTATTATACCAATATGTAGTTTACGACATTGGCGACGATATTCAGCTCCATGTTTCTTGCGTTTCCATTCGCCCTCACCTAGAAACCTCATGCCTGTAGAGTCTACGAGTAGATGCAGCCCATCGCTACTTTTTTTTGGTAGCTGATTGCAATATCAATATGCTTTTGTCTTCTACAAATGGTGGAATACGAATATCACTGATATTCGGGGCTGTCCAATCTAATCTACAAAGATGAATAAAACTTTCAACAGAGCCAGTGACCATACGTAAAGACAAACGGAATAGAGATTTAATCATCAGACAGCATTGGATAGCAGCATCAGAATAGGTTTGATTTCGACCATGCTTGCCCTTTGGTTGAGCGTACCATTGAGTTTTGGGATCAAACCAAATAGAGATATTTCCTCGATTGATTAATGCTCTGTTATAAGAAGGCCAATTGGTTGTGCGATAGATTTTAGATGTGGACTTATTCATTTGAGAATTATAATGTTGAATAAGCCTTTAACGGTAGATTTGAGCAACAAAGCCCATCTAAACCATTCATGCAAATTGTCATATCAAACAAAGAGGCTGTACGAGTTGACCAGTGTGTTACGCCATGGATCAATTAATCTTGCTTCGGGTTAAGTAAAATTAAGATAATGCTTGCATGACCTTGATGTAAATCTTAGCTGGTAGCCATATTTAGAGTTGACTCAATAAATATAAAAACTTACTTTTTGAGATATTAAATTTGTTTTATTCTTTGATAATATTTAAACAACTCTATAATTTTAAAAAATATGATTAATCGAAAATTCGCTTTTATTTTCCTCTCAAGCCTGACATTAGCGGCTTGTGCTAAAACGCCATCAGAGCCAAATGCATCTTCTCAAAAGCAAGCCAATCAGAAAGTTACAGATCCAAATTTACAGAGTGAAATTCATGAGCTTGTCGAGCGCACAAAGAAAAATATGGTGAATATACAAGGTGGTTCATTCATTATGGGAGATTTCGGCACCATCACCAAAGAACTAGAAAAAACAGCTCCAGATAGTGTGGCAGTAACGAATCCCAAAGGCAATGTCGAGACACCTCCCTATAATAGCTATGTAGGTTATTCATCTGATAAGGATAATAAACCACCGCATAAAGTGGTCTTAGACAGCTTTAAGATGACCAATAATAAAATTACTTTGCAAGATTATTTGATCTATCTCAAGGCCACCAATCAAGTACAACCAGATTATTTAGAAGACTATCCAAAGGAAATTTTTCATAAACTCCCAGCAGGTGCAAATTGGTACAATGCACAAAAGTATTGTCAGTGGTTAGGCAATCAAATGGGGCAAAAAATGGATTTACCGACAGAAGCACAATGGGAATATGCTGCCCGAAACCGTGGACAATACCTTCTCTATGCAACCAATGATGGCACCATGAAAAATGGGGTAAATATTGCAAGCTATGAACAACTCAAAACCAATTCTGTTAAATATGGGTATAATAATTATGGACATCTTCCTATATTAGGAAAAGTATCACCAAATCCTTTGGGAATCTACGATATGGTGACAAATAATACTGAATGGGTCAGAGATTGGTATAGCGAAAACTACTATGCAGAGTCACCTGTTAAGAATCCACAAGGCCCTAAAGATGGCACAGAAAAAGTCTTGCGCAGCTCCTTTCCACAAGGTGGTGATAATGCTGCTGGTGGTGATGGCATGAATATTTACCGTCAAAAAGCCCCTCCATCCGCTATGTTCAAAGAGCATGGCAATACTATTGATGGAAGCCAAGATACCGCATTTCGTTGTATAAATTAATTTAAACTTTATACGTTCCATTTTGGTTATTTGATTCTAGTGAAGTATCAATCATCTCAATATTGCTTACCAACAGTGTATCTCTATCAAAAGGACCTGCTCCAATTCAGCTTTATTTTTTCGCATCAAATTGAAATCAATAAATAATAAGCTAATACAATGCTTACGTGACTTTGATGTAGGCGTTAGGTGGTAATCCTCTTCAGCCTATTCCCTTAATTTATATTGAAAAATCGAAAGAGCTTTTTATTTATCCATCATTTTAAACATCGTAAATTCAAAATTATCTTTTGCACTGATTTCTTCTGTCCGCTGTAAATTCATTTTATTTTTTCTTATCACATCATCATGCCAAACAGGCAATGGTTTGATATGCAATAAAATTCTTCGCGCCACAAAGTTACACACATCAAAGGGATAAGAAAACAATGCTGGAACCCAATTATAGTGATAAATGATCCGAAATGACTTCCAGGTCTCTTCCCAGCTTTCTTTTGCGCCTTGAACATTTTGACAATAAGTCAGTTGTGTAAAAGGATCAATGGTACCGTACATAGGGTGAGGTTTCGGATAAAGCTCTTCTGGTCCTTTCATCATAAAATGACAAATAAAAGTCCATAAACCTTGAGTACGGAATATTCCAATCATTGGAAAGCCAATCACAAAGGTATGTTTTAGGATGCCGTCTTCGATGATATGTGCCCGAAGCTCTCGTAATGGAATGCCAGACAACCCAAAACTACTGCCCATAATATAAACTACATCTGTCCATTTCTTTTCTATATATTCTTGATCATTAATATAGAAAAAAACTTTACCTGTTTTTCTATTAAAAAGAACAGGCTTACAAATAGGTTGTTTATGGTCGTATTTAAAATATGGACTCATAAATGCATAAAAGACAAGTATTATAAAAAATAAATAAACAATTATAATAAATACATACATACCAATCCCATCATCAAAAAATGGATTAGTTAAAAAATAAATCAGCAAACCAATTGAAAACAACCATATAGGTAAAATAAAAATAAACATGCTTATAGACTTACCTAGCCGAGCATAAGATTGATCAATCAATTCAATATAATCATCATTCATGCTAATAAATGACCAGTTATGATTTCTCTTAGAATCATTGTCAACTTTGAGTAGAATATCCCCTTCATCTAAATGAGAAAAAGGAATATTCTGCTCAAACACATCATAACCAAAGACGTGTTTTTTAATTTTACTTTTCATATTAATTGTATACCGACTTTAGGCCCAACATTTGTTGTTGAATAGTATCAAACCTAATTATACTTTGATCCGTTGATAATAAACATTTACGAATCCATTTTTGGATATCATTATCTTGGGCAAAATATGCAATTAAAGATAAAATAGACTTTTTCATTTCTTATCAGAATAATCCTCAGGATAAGGATCATCTTTAATAACTTTTCGATAATCGTAAATAGATTCTAAAATTAATTTCTCTGATGTATCTTCATGTCGTGCAGTAAATAGATATATTTCTTGAGGATTTTTAAAGCCATACAAGTCAAAAATTTGTTCTGAGTTTTCACTGAGATATATTAATGAAGCTGCGGAACTTTTAATAATATACATAAATAAAAAATAAAAAGTAAAAATCGCAGAAAAGAATATTAAAAAATTTACTAAATCAAAATTTTGAGGGAGTACAATTATAAAAGTGAAAGCAATAACACAAGTTAGTGTAAACCATACTAGCCCCCCCTTGTTTGTGGATTTTTTAAAATTTGTTATCGAGGCCCCCATTCCAACTTGCATGTGTAGGATGCCTGTTGAAGGGCTTAGAACAGAAAATAACTCATAAACATTTTCTTCAATTTTTTTCGCAACACAAACTACATATTCATTCTGTTGTAATAAAACACGATGAAATTGGCCAACGCATATCTTTCCATTAATTTTCATAACAAGAGTTTCGATATGCAAACGTGACTGAGAAGCCAAAAATACACTTTGTGTTCCCAAAGTAACATTGCCTGCTAAGGTTCCAAGAATTGCAGATGAAGCTATTAATGAGTCTCCCTTTCCACCTAGAGCATTTAATACACCCTGATAAACTTCTAACTCTCTAATATAGCCTTCTAATTTAATCATATCTTCTCTATACATACTTATAAGCTCACAACAGCCTTAGCAAACTCTTGATACTCTTCATCTTCATTTTTAAAAGGCGTCTCTTTACTATTTGCTTTCCTAAAAGGTGTTTTTTGACACCAATCTTCTAAAGCATCGTCAGACCCATTTTTTAGTTCTATTTCAACAGCAACCAGACTTAATGTTATTACATTCAAACCAGCAATCACACGTACACTCATTAAAAAGCCATGACTGCATGTTGCGACAGTTTTGTTGTCACATTTTTAAGTACAGCTGAACCCAGATGTGGCGCAACAGCACTAACAAGAAGACCAATCTGTCCAACGGTAAGTGCTAACTTGATAAAAATCTACCAGACAACTAAATTGGTCCGCATATAACCAACCTTTAATCAAGCGACGAAATATTTCAATCTGGTTTGATCCTAAGACCCAATGGTATGCGTAACCACAAAGTTAGCACGGACAAAATCAAACTTATTCCGATACAGCGATTCAATGCTGTTTTAATAATCAAATCTCTATTCCACCTTACTTTACGCATAGTCACAGGCTTTGCTAAAGCCTGATTAAACTCTGTGGCTGAGCAGCCCCGAATATCAGTGATATTTGTACTCTACCCTTTGTAGACGACTAAAGCATATGGATATTGTAATAAGCTATCAGAAAAGTTGTAGTGGGTTACACTTACTCATCGACTCTAAGAGTTTAAAATTTTTAGCTAAATGCGAATGGAAGCGTAAAAAGCATCAGCCTGAATAACGTCGGCAATGGCATAAACTGCATATTGGTATTGATGCTGAAACGCTTCAAAGACGTGCTGTTCAGCTTACGAAAAATAATGTCAGTGATTCACAAGTACTTAGTGATTTTCTGGAACAAATACCACTAGATGAGGGAATAGATTCTGTCTATACCAATGGGGCGTACGACACGAAGTGCTGCAGACAAGTGAATTTAGATCGTCAAGCACATGCAGTGATTCCACCTAAGAAAAATGCAAAACCATCGAAAGATAAAAAGCTAGCTCGCTAGAGCGAAATAAGTTACTTCAAACGGTTAAACATTTAGGCAGAACTCTATGGAAAACTGTCAGGCTATCACCGTCGCAGTTTGGTGGAAACCAAGATGCATTGCATCAAATAATTAGGAGATAAGCTGACGGCAAGACATTTTCAAAGTCAGGTTAATGAAATTTATGCGCGTGTGGCAGTTCTGAATAGGTTTACGGAATTAGGTAGACCTCACACCCAAGTTGTTACTAAATTTAAATGGATTGGGGATAACTCACCCTTTGAAGGTTTATGCATCAAAGCCTTTTACAACAAGGAATAGCCATTTCTGAAACCTGCTCAAGAATATCTAATATTGAAAATCTAAAAAATATCTATTGAGATACAAGCTCAAGACTCAATAACAAAACCACATTAATATCTTTTTACTATTAATTAAACATAATTATTATATAAAATATATGGTATTAATAAATCAACTATGGGGCCTATAAATTTCGGCCAATATTAAGACTCAACCTGTTCAGGCTTTCTTAAGTCCAAATAAAACTCAATAATTGACCAAATAACAATCAAAGCAAACATAGCAACAGCGAATAACACAGCAGTTAAATAAATCATGCTTGAGTTCTCCGTTAGAAAACGAGTTAAGACCAACAGGTTAAAAGTTTTAACCTACGACAAAAGTCTAATAAGAATTTCTGACGGTGCCTAGCCATATTTAGCAAATTTTTAAGAGTATTTTTATCTATGATGATAGCTTTGCTATATAAAATTTAACCGTTTTATTGCTAAAAAGTATAATTCTTCAATCCGCCCTTCTTATTCCAATTTGAAATATATGCACAATTCAGATCAAAGCTCACTTAAATCCTCTTGACTCATACGACAAACAAGCAGAAATTACACCTTTTTTAAATCACCGTATCACCGACTATGTTGAAAAAGTTTATTGGCGAATCTGCATTTAAATTGGCAGGCTGGAAATACCACGTAGAACCTGATGTTTTAGAAAATAAACAAGTGATCGTCGGCTTTGAACACACCTCAATGATGGATGCTGTTCTTTCATTGGCCCTTTGCCAAATTTACGACATCAAAATTCACACGCTGATTAAAAAAGAACTCTTTAAAGGTCCATTTAAACCTGTTCTTGAAGCGATTGGCGGTATTCCTGTAGACCGTAAAGCCAATAAAGACATAGTGACTCAAATGGTTGAGCATTTTGAAGCTAACGAAAAATTTAATTTAGTCATTGCTCCAGAAGCGACCCGTGCAGAACGTGGTGAAGCACGAAAACCGATTCGTACAGGCTTTTGGTATATTGCTAAAGCAGCAGGTGTGCCAATTGTATTAATGTATGCCAACTCAAAAACCAAACAAGGTGGTATTTTCGGTAAGATTTACCCGACTGAGCTCGATCACGATTTAGCTTTAATTAAGCAACTCTATAAAGATAAAGTAGGTTTAGATATCGTGATCCCAGAACCTAAAAATAAAGACTAAGCGCCATTCACGTTTTAACGAAATACGTATTTAAAGATATAAATGTCACGTGCTCCATGCATTGTGCATTTATATCTTCCTTTTATAAAAAGATCGAACTTACTCTTTCAGCCCGATTCTCATCATAAGAAAAATTACAGTACGAGTGTTTTGACATTTCTCATTATTTTCTCAAATTTGGATATTTTTTTTTCAACTACACATTTCCTGAAATCCAGTACTTTCACACAAAAAAGCCATTATGGTAGAATTTGCTCAATTTGATAGGCATAAGGCCAATCTACAAGGAGCATATTTCGCATGGCGGGTCATTCCAAGTGGGCTAATACTAAGCATCGTAAAGCAAAACAAGATGCAAGCCGCGCTAAAGTATTCACAAAATTTATCCGTGAAATCGTGACAGCTGCACGCTTAGGCGGCGGTGATGTAGCGTCTAACCCACGTTTACGTGCTGTTGTTGAAAAAGCATTAGTTGCAAACATGACACGTGACACCATTAACCGTGCGATCCAACGTGGTGTGGGCGGTGAAGAAAATACCGATCTAAAAGAAGTAACCTACGAAGGATATGGCGTTGGTGGTGTTGCGGTCATCATTGAAACAATGACGGATAACTTGAACCGTACTGTTCCTGACGTTCGTCATTGCTTCTCGAAAACTGATGGTAATTTAGGTACTGCAGGTTCAGTGGCTTATATGTTTACTAAACGTGGTGAGATTACTTTTGAAGATGTTTCTTTAGAAGATCAAATCATGGACATCGCTTTAGAAGCAGGTGCTGAAGACATCGAAGTAGATGAAGATGAAATTCTAGTTATCACCACACCTGAAACTTTCGGTGAGGTTCAGGATGCACTTGCAGCAGCAGGTTTAAAATCTGATAACGCCGAAGTGGTCATGAACCCTTCAACTAAAGCGTTAATTTCAGATATCGAACAAGCGAAAAAAATCATCAAAATGATTGATATGTTTGAAGATCTTGACGACGTTCAAAACGTGTATACCAACGTTGAATTCACCGATGAAGTGATGGCTGAGTTAGAAGCTCTATAGTTCAATCGAGTGAAGTATAAAACGCACCCTTCGGTGCGTTTTTTATTGCCTAGCTTTCAACTGTTTGAGTTTATATATGAGGGCTGCATTTAAACCTTATTTAATAAGCCATTACAGTTAAAAACATTATATTGTTTAATTACAAAGCTCGAATGTAATGCGACCACATGTTCAATTTTACCAATGCGTTTGAGTAAAATTTCACTATAATTTTCCATATCACGCGCAACGACTTCAACAATAAAATCTGCCGACTGCCCTGTCACTAAAAATGCATTGATTACTTCTGGAATACTTTCAAGTTCTTCTAAAAATTTAGCAAATGTATCGGTATCATGTTTGCTTAAGGACACCTGCAGCAGTACATGCAAACTAAAGCCCAATTTTTGATAATTAATTTCACGTTTTAGACCACTGATAATATTGTGATCAATCAATTGTTTGATCCGACGATGAACTGAACTGACCGATAAATTCACTCGCTCTGACAGTTCATTTAAATTGACATCTTCATGGGTCAAAATTTCTAAAATTTGTTTATCAAAACGGTCTAGTTCCATCAGTCTACTCCAGCCATTTTTGAAAACAGTGCTGATGATCCAGATTCATCAAACACCTGTTGTCATTTTCAATGTTATTTTAAGTTTTAAAATCAGCATTTATGTGCAAGTTTTCTCATGTATAGCATGATTTATTAAAAATAATAAAGCTCATATGCATTATGAACATAATAATTTTCATATATATCGTGTTTAAATGAATGTTTTTTCATCAAAGTTTAGTTTTTATATTCTAAATAACGTCTTTAGACAACCTACCAATAAAGCTTCTCGATGTATTCCATTGATCTGAATAAATCAATTTCAGATAAAAGGGAAAGATATTTTATTTATATTTTTCAATTTTTTATTTTTACTTTATTTTTCAATGTGCGCTCTATTTCACATTTCATTTTTTTCACTTATTTACTTGGTTTGGTAATTACATTAAAAAATAGCGGCGGTTCATAAATATACAAAAAAACAAAAACGGAAGAATAAACATGGCAATTAAATCACTGAGTTCACTCAGCTCAAAATTAAGTTCTGTACTAAGTCCTTCCCTACAGCTCAGTACAATTAGCAGCACGGTCAGTAACCTACTTAGCCCACTTAAACCTACAACCAATATCACGGATACACTGACAGGATTATTGGGTAATTTAGGTGGCACAAAGTCTTTTGATTTTAGCGCACTGACTAAATCGCTTCCGCAAGTGATTAGCACGATTCAAAGTCTTACATCCAATAATGGTTCAAATTCGGATGCACTCAAGACATTGATGACAACTCTGCAACCACTCCTACAAAACTTAGGTAGCAACGCTGGCTCAACAGAGATGAATCAGTTGGTTCAATCTTTACCTACCATTGTCAACAGCTTGCAAAGTTTACTGAGTAGCACCAATAACCAAGGCAATCTTCCTGACAATATTAGTAGCGCTGTAAATGCCATAAAACCACTGCTTGCTATGCTTGGAAGCGCAACAGGGTCAACGGATGCAACACAAATTATCAATACACTCAACCAAGTTTTAGAATATGCGCAACCCATTATTCAGATGATCGGGAGCTCGTCTTCTGGAAACATCGACTTTGGGCAAATTGCACAAGGTGCAACGAGTGCCCTCCTACCTTTATTAGCTTCAATCAATAAAGACAACTCATCTATTGATATGGAACAATTGAGTCATGCTTTACCGACTGTGATTGGAAGTGTGACCAATCTAGTGACCGCCATTTCATCAGCCAACCAAGGCAATATCCCTGAGACCATTTCAGGGGTGATCAAAGGACTTAATCCGCTTTTAGATTTACTGGCAAAAAGCGATGTCATCGATACGGATCAGGCTCAAACCGTCAAAGCGATTTATGATGTATTAAATAGCGTGAGCACCATTTTGGATGTGGTCAACAATCCATCCTTACTGACGCTTTCAACTAATTTAAATCAAGTGATTGACTCGTTGAAACCAGTCATTGCCCTGATGGACAGTAATGGTGAAGCGACTCAGTTCCTCGATCAACTGACCATTCCAGATCTTGGCGATTTACTTGGCAATCTTGCTCCTGAAAAAATTGATCTTGGTTCTATCACGGATCAGTTCAACCAATTGACTGAAAACCTCACGGGCCAATTACCGAATATTAATGACCTATTGGAAAATTTAGGTTCTGCTCAAGGTGATTTTGATATCTCCACCATCATCCCAAGTATTAAGGATGCGCTAGGCAATATCTTCTACCCTGTTATGCCGCTGAATACTTTACAAGCCGATAGTATCAGTCCAGTGCTGAATATTTTGGATATTCAACAACAAAGCTATATTTAAGGATTGAAAGTCTAATAAAAAAAAGTGCGCCATTAGGCGCGCTTTTTTAAAGCAGCATGACGCAAAGTTTTCATATAAAGGGCTTATACACCACGCCAATCTACCCGTGCGTTACGTTCTGTTTGGTATATGCGTTGCACATATTGACCTAAAGGCAAATCGCTCAAATAGGCTTTGTAAGCTTTAAACTCTTCTGACAAGGTTTCGCCATGCTCTTTTTCCCACGGCGTTCCAACAATCTCTAATATCGGCGCCAACATTGAACACACTGCAATATCAGCCAAACCTAATCGGTCGCCTACAAAATAACGCCCACCTTGTTCGATCAGACGTTGATTTAAATCAACCACAATTTCGTCCAATCGCTCACGTGAAGCCGCAACCTTATCTGTATCTAATTGATAACCTTTAGAAACCAGTGCCTTTATAATGGGCTTGGAATATTTTTCAAACTGACGTAAATAGCCCTTTTCACCAATTAAAATATCAAGTGATTCTTCACTTTCATTTAATACATGTGCCAACCCCCAACGGCGCACATGTTGGCCTAACTCAATGGAGAGTTCATTAATTTCTAAAGCGTCTTCACGCAGTTTGACATCTGGACGGATCAGACTATGTTCGGGGTAGGTCGCATCCAAGTAAAAGGCGATTTGAGTTGAATCTGCAACCCAATGATCTTGATCACGTAAAATCGGTAATTTGTTTTGCCCTGTTTTAAGCTGTGCAAATGCACGATGTACACCCGGCATTAAATTATGAGCCACATAATCCAACTCTTTATGATCGAGTAACCAGCGCGCCTTTTCACAAAAATGTGAGAGTGGAAACTGGTAGAGAGTTCGCATAAATGCTCCAAGTTTTTGTTGTAACTGTGGTTTATAAAACCCAGTAATTTTATAGGGATACTTTAGTCACTGTGTTATTGAAACACAATGTCATTTTTGCACCTATTCTGCATCCGTAGTGCAACTCAAGCTTTATTCAGACGTGAATTCATCTCGATCTCAGCGCGATTCAATAAGTTATACATTCTCCTTCCCATATCACCTGACTTTATTATGGGTTTCATGTAAAATCATCCACAATTTTTTTATAATACTTTGTGAGTTATTTCATGGGTTTTAACTGTGGTATTGTCGGCCTGCCGAACGTTGGTAAATCAACGCTTTTCAACGCATTAACCAAAGCTGCGATTGCTGCTGAAAACTTCCCATTCTGTACAATTGAGCCAAATACTGGGATCGTACCTGTACCTGACCCACGTATGGATAAACTTGCTGAAATTGTAAACCCACAACGTGTTGTCCCAACCACGATGGAATTTGTGGATATCGCAGGTCTCGTTGCTGGTGCATCTAAAGGTGAAGGCCTTGGTAACCAATTCTTAGCTAACATTCGTGAAACGGATGCTATTGCACATGTTGTACGTTGTTTTGAAGACGAGAATGTCATTCACGTAAATGGCAAAATTGATCCACTTGACGATATCGCAACAATCAACACTGAACTTGCACTTGCTGACTTAGAAGCTGTTTCTAAAGCAATTACACGTCTAGCAAAATCTGCAAAAGGTGGCGATAAAGAAGCGATCGCGACCAAAGCTGTTTTAGACAAAATCTTACCTTTACTGGATGAAGGTAAACCTGCGCGTGCAGCTGACCTTGATGAAGATGAACGTAAATTGGTGCGTGGTTATGGCTTCTTAACCCTTAAACCAACCATGTATATTGCCAACGTTGCAGAAGATGGTTTCGAAAATAACCCTCACTTAGAAGCAGTGCAAAAATTAGCTGCTGAAGAAAATGCGATTGTGGTTCCACTTTGCAACCAAATCGAAGCAGAAATTTCATTACTTGAAGACGAAGACCGTGCGGAATTCCTTGAAGCTTTAGGCATGGAAGAACCTGGTCTAAACGTAGTTATTCGTGCAGGTTATGGCTTACTCGGCCTTCAAACATACTTCACAGCGGGTGTACAAGAAGTTCGTGCTTGGACAGTAAAAATTGGTGCAACTGCACCTCAAGCTGCTGGTGTGATTCACACTGACTTCGAAAAAGGCTTTATTCGTGCTGAATGTGTTGCCTACAACGACTTCGTTCAATACAACGGTGAAGCTGGCGCTAAAGAAGCAGGTAAATGGCGTTTAGAAGGTAAAACATACATCGTTCAAGATGGCGATGTTTTACACTTCCGTTTTAACGTATAAGACAGTACTCATAAGAAGCCAGCAATTTGCTGGCTTTTTTAATTTCAGGCAAAAGCTCAAGCCAAAAAATAAGCATATTTAAAAACTTAAAACCTACTTAAAAACAAAATTATATCGACACGAATACATGATTTGGTTGCCGAGTCACCACAGTGCAACGACTTAAATCTCTACCGTTCTGCTATAAATTTACTCATAGGCACTAATGCCTATTTTCATAGAACAATAGCAATGAAAAAAATCAGCAAAATTCTAACAGCAGGTATCTTTACAATGCTTAGTGTAACTGCGTTTGCATGTCCACAAGGCACCACACTTACAGGTGGCACAGGTGCAAACCATAAAGGTGGTACTTGTGTTTCCATTGCTAAAGATGCAAAACATCAGGACCGTACTGCTACACATGCAGCACAAGTTGCACAGCATGATGCAAAAGTCGCTCGACACGATACAAAACAAGCCAGCCAATTGGCTCAGAGTAAAGTGAAACATAATCAAAAATTAGCAAAACATGATGCAGCTCAAGCACAGCATCTTGCAACACAAGCAAAATCAGAAGCTAAAACTTCAGCCCATGCTGCCAAAGCTGCAAATACTGACGCAAAAGCAAAAATCGCTGCACAAAAGGTGGCAGCGGAACAACATAAAGTTGCTGTGAAATCCTAAACAGTTGAGAATTAACACATCGTAAAAAAGCCGGAATTATCCGGCTTTTTTATTCAAATCATTTATGGGTGAGCAATATGTAATGCTTTTGCATCCATCTCTGCGCGCTGTCTTCTTGCTTCTGTCAGCATGCTTTGTTCAAGCTCTTTACGAAAGCCGAGTAGAAACACAAACTCAGCTAGAACAAATAAAGGTCCTATTGCCAAGCCAATAACATCATCCATAAACGCAGGCTTTTTCTTTTCATAATAATGACCGATAAATTGGATGATCCAACCCACTACAAAGATCCCCACACTCCAAATCAGCCATGACATAAGGCTCATTTTTGCGATCATTAAGGCTAAGGGATATGTGATTGCAAACACCAAAAGCATAATCAAACCGAAAATTTTATCTAAACTCAGGTAATAAATTACACTGGCAATAATCAACAACAATGCAAGGGTCAGTTCAAAACCTGAAATCATCAGCCCTGCTCGTGCGGTTAGACACATAATCGAAAATACAATAAGCGGAATACCCACAAAATGCGTCAGCACATTTTTTCGATCTAAATGATATGCTGCATATTGGCTTAACAGTCTTTCAAGTTTGCTCATTAACTTACTCCTTGTTCATTCACTCATTTCACTATATAAAAAATGCATCAATAAAGTTGTCATCTAATAGACAAGTTGGACCATAAAATAAGGATATGCTGTGCTGGACGCTCAATATGTGCATCAACTCAATAAAAATGTGTGGTATTCAGGCTTAAATATTTCCTTCCAAGACTTTATCTGCCGCCATGCCCTGACCTTAACTTTCGAAAAAGACGCTCGTGTTTTTTTATCAGGACAGCGTTTTAATGGTATGTATGCAGTCTTAGAAGGCGCAGTTCGCTTAGGCTATATTGATATTCATGGCAAAGAAGCGATTGCCGCCATTGCTGAGCCGATTATGTGGTTTGGCGAAATATCCTTGGTTGACCAATTACCACGCTCTCACGATGCCATCTGTACCAAAAAGTCCACCTTATTACACTTACCGGCTCAAGCAATTCAGCAATTATTACAACAACACCCTGAGTTTTGGTTTCATTTTGCCCAGCTCACCAGTCAAAAACTTCGCTATGCCTTTATGGAACTCATTGCCTTACAAACGCAAAGTTTAAGTCAACGTCTCGCACAGCGTCTGCTGTTTATTTTAAATGGATATGGAAATCATTTGGAAATTGAGCAACACACCATACACATCTCACAGGAACAACTCGCGCAACTGATGAATTGCTCAAGACAATCCGTTAATCAGGAGCTTCAGCAGTTGGAAAAAATGCAGGTGCTTCGTGTTGCGTTTAAACAAATTGAAATTTTAGATCTAGCGCAGTTACATCAGATTGCTCATGCACTTCCTGTGCATGATGTCTGACATTTGTGATTTAAATAAGTGCATTTAATTGCACCAGAATGATTCTTTATCATTATTTTGCTTTTATTTGTGGCACTTCGCTTTATCGAGTTTTGATCACGACAATAATTGGCAAACATTTACACTGTCAAAACCATTTGTACATGCTGCAACTTCTTGAGTTGATGCTTCTGATTTATCTTCAGTCGCTGCTTGTACATTGACCGCTGTAGTCAAAACAGCCAAAACCGATAACTTCATTAATGTTTTTTTCATCTTAATCACCTATTCAACGTCTTTAATTTAACTTACATACTTCATCTTTTACGTAGTAATTTTTACATACTTTATCAAATAATGATAATTTTAATTTTTTATCACATTATCCATACTTTATATTATTAATATTTTAAAGATATTAATTAAAGAGAAGGTCAGACGACTGGCGTTCTAAAATGGGGGATTTTTATCAATAAATTTTTCTCAAAAGATATTTTTACTATTCATTATCAATGCTTTATCTATTTAACTTCAGAAAAAACCATGCAATTTGGAATTTAGCTCAATACTACGGCAGCGCACTGATTTAATTTTTATAAGAAATAGCGATGCTTTTAGGAGGATTTTCCAATCCTCTCTTATAGATTTATTCTTGTTTTTTGATATTTTCCAAAAAAAAAGCAGTGAAACTTCACTGCTTTGATCAAGTTAAACGCCTATTTTTTTCGGATCGGTATTTCCGAGTTCAGGGTTTTCAATCGCACCTTTGCATTGATTTTTATCACGCTCATAATCAGCTTGCTTCTGTGCAACAGTCGAACTCTGATCAATACTTTCTCGTGCCCAAATTTCCAGACTTGTCAAAGCCTTACGGCACAGTGCATATTTCCCTTCAGTCACAGAATCGGTCATTTTGACATTGATACGCCATTCCGTACTCAACTTACGCGCCGGAACTCGAACTTTCTCTTCCATCTGATCGACTTGCTTTGCATAAACAATCGGATCAACTTTATTGATAAACGCCCAAGCTTTGGCAGCATACTCCGTTGCATCATTGGTTAATTTGGGTGCTGCTTTAATTTCGACTTGAGCTTGTTCAGCTCCATCATTACCGCAGGCCTGCAACAACACCGTGCTGCTCAATAATGAAACAATCAGTATCCCACGCATCTTTAACCTCTGCATATCCGGCTCATTTCAGCAAACATATTCGGCAATATGCTAGTGAATTCGCGTACAATACTCAATCATCATTTGACCTGTTGTTCAACTCTTTCAAAGGTGTGTCGTGTCTGAGCACAAACTTCCTACAGTTCAGCCTGCGGGTTTTTGGCAAGGTGCTAAAGATAGTCAAGCCATTATCTTTACCTATCTTCCTGTTTCTTTTGCATTTGGGGTGTCCGCGACTCAATTTGGTTTCACTGCGTGGGAAGCCTTATTTTTATCATGCTCTATGTATGCAGGTGCCAGTCAGTTTCTCGTCGTTGCTTTACTTGGAAGTGGAACATCCATTTGGATGACTGCTCTTACTGTAATTGCCCTCGATATCCGCCATTTACTTTATGGCCCTGCCTTACAAAACCTGATTCAAGATCGACTTAACTTAAAGAAAACGGCAGTTTGGGCTTGGGGTTTAACCGACGAAGTTTTCGCATCAGGCATGATCAAACTGTCGCAACGTCGTCAAGAATGGTCAGAATCTTGGATGTTAGGACTCAGCTTATTTAGTTGGCTGTCTTGGGCAACAGGCTCATTTTTAGGCGGTTTATTTGCTGATCAAGTCAGCAACCTTCCACAATTTTTACAAGCCGCACTCGACTTTCTACTGCCTGCATTGTTTTTAAGCTTTTTACTTGCCGCATTTGAGAAAAAACATACATTTGTGGTCACGGTTACAATTATTGTTTCTGCGATTGCCTGCTACTTTATTGACTTGTCTGCCGCGATTTTTATCGGTATTTCTTCTGGTATTTTTGCCGGTTTATTCAAACATTATGTTTTAAAAAAACCTGATCCTGAGCATATGGGTGAAGCATCATGAATCTAGAAATTATCCTGGTCGGGATCTTGGTCGGAATTGCGAATTTTGCATCACGGTTTGGGCCATTTTTTGTAATTCAGAAATTTCAGCAAGGTTCACAGCAGCGTGGTTCTTTATGGCTCAAAATCGCTTTGGGCTCGATTGGTATCGCTGCAATTAGTTCAATGTTGGTGGTTGCAACCTTACCGCCTCTGCTTGAAACACCAAACAAAAGCTTTGCCATGTTGGTTGGATTTGCTGTGCTTGCAGGCTTGTATTTCAAGTTTAAAAAAATTGTACCTGCTACGCTCACTGCGGCCCTGACTTATGGCTTAGTCTATACCTATATACCTTTTCATCTCTAAAGCCGAGTCTGCGACAATCCAAATAAAAACTTCAAGCACAAGCTACTTTAGCCTGTGCTTTTTAATTAGCAATAATTATGAGATAGTCAGCGTATAACATAAAAAAATCTATATAAAACCAATAGATGGCAAAGTACCATGCTATTCAAGACAAAATTTATATTCATTCTAGACAACCATATGAATTGAGTTGGGGACTGCAAAAGCCCATCGAAGCGTAAATTTTTAATGCTTTATTCAAAGTCAGCTGTTCAGTGGTAATTTCTACGCTGTACATTGCCAACCTGCTGATCAGATCCGCGCCATTTATATCGAAAAAAATCAGCAAAAGACGATTGTGGGTTTATACAATGGCACACAGCAGATTCTGCATTTACACCCGCGTCGCCAGATGTTTCCGCACATATCTATGCCCCATCTGTTCAGTAATTTTCTGCAGCTGACCGGTTTTTTATTGATTTTTCTAATGTGTATTTTCAGCTTTAGTTCATGGCTCAATTCATCATTTCAGCTTCTGTCAGTGGCTGCAGACGTACTCTATTTCACTGCCGTTTTAGTTGGCTTGATATTGATTTTATGCATATGCGCCGCACTACTGCTCGGATTGCTGTACTGGCCCAACTTCCGCCAAACCACTGTGCAGCTTCGTGCGCTGCAATGTGCAAATTTGGATATTGAGCCATTCCGTGCATGTGTAAAAAATGTAGGCGTATTTAAAGTGAATTTAACTAAAAACAACTAATTACCACTTTTTAAAGATTTTAACAGATAAATAATTACACGAACGCTCCCCCATAAAGATATAAAAAAAATTGTTGGACAATATCATTTATTTATGTGAACACTCGCTTATCTCTCGAACAAGTTCTGCTATGCTTAAATTCCCATAAAATCAAGCATGGATGATTTACATGAGCGTCACTATTGGTACTCCACTTCAGTCTTCAGCGTATAAAGTCTTACTGTTAGGTTCTGGTGAACTCGGTAAGGAAGTTGTGATTTCATTGCAACGTTTGGGTGTAGAAGTTCATGCTGCCGATCGTTATGACCATGCTCCTGCCATGCAAGTTGCACATTTTTCTCATACTTTAAATATGGCAGATCCCGAGGCACTTAAAGCCTTAATTTCTCAAGTGAAGCCTCATTTGATTGTCCCTGAAATTGAAGCCATTGCGACTCAAGTTTTGGTCGAGATTGAAGAACAAAAGATTGCCACTGTCATTCCTTCTGCAAAAGCTGTCAACCTGACGATGAATCGTGAAGGGATTCGCCGTCTAGCTGCCGAAGAGCTTGGACTCCCGACTTCAGCCTACCGATTTGCCAATACCCTTGAAGCGTTCCGTGCAGCATGCGATGACATTGGCTATCCAAACTTTGTTAAACCTGTCATGTCGTCTTCGGGTAAAGGACAGTCACGTGTAAAAAGCTTTGATGAAGTCGATGCTGCTTGGGAATATGCACAAACAGGTGGACGTGTAAATCAAGGCACCGTGATCGTGGAATCACAAATTGACTTTGACTTTGAAATCACCCTGCTGACTGTTCGTGCTAAAAATGCAGAAACAGGTGAAATAGAAACATCATTTTGCGACCCAATTGGCCACCGCCAAGACTCTGGTGACTATGTTGAAAGTTGGCAGCCACAACTTATGACTGCTCTTGCATTAGAGGAAGCCAAGCGTATTGCCAATAAAGTAACCATTGCATTAGGTGGATGTGGCATTTTTGGGGTGGAACTGTTTGTCAAAGGCGATAAAGTATGGTTTAGTGAGGTATCACCTCGTCCACACGATACAGGCCTTGTCACTCTTGCATCGCAATTCCAAAGCGAATTCGAACTGCATGCACGTGCCATTCTTGGTCTGCCTGTGAATACTGCTCGACACAGTACTGCTGCGAGCGCAGTCATCTATGCAGGCGTGGATGATACCAATTTATCATTTACTGGCTTAAATCTTGCTTTGGCTAATCCAGACACCGATTTACGCCTCTTTGGTAAACCAGAAGGCTTTAAACGTCGCCGTATGGGCGTAGCAACAGCACGCGCTGAAACCACAGATCACGCGCGTGAACTTGCTCAACATGCTGCACAACAAGTCAGTGTTCAACAAAACTAAGTTTGTAACACCTTAACGGACCACTGTTCATGATCAATACGCTTCCTCTGCTGAATTACATTAAAAGTAACCACGACATTCAGGCGATTAACCAATGGCGCTCAGATGTTGAAAATCAGCTACAGGAATGCTTTGAAAATGGACAGTCGATTCGTGATGTGATTTTGGCTCGTTCGAATCTAATCGATGAAGCCTTAAAGTTCTTATGGACACATGCTGAACTCGACCAAACCGATCTCGGTTTATTTGCTGTCGGTGGCTATGGTCGCCGCGAAATGCTGCCTTACTCCGACGTCGATATCATGATTTTGTCTGAAGATGAAATCAGCCCAGAACAAGAAAAACTCATCTCCAGCTTTATTTCAACTCTTTGGGATGTTGGTAATTTCAAACCGGGCATCAGTGTGCGTACTATTAATGATTGTGTTGCTCAAGCCACCAATGATTTAACTGTAGCAACAGCTTTGATTGAAGCACGTTTGATTGTGGGCAATGAACACCTAGCCAAATGGCCACGCCGTATCGTGTCACAGACATGGACGGATAAAACCTTCTATGATGCCAAAATGCAAGAGCAAGCCAAACGCTATGCTCAACATAACAATACCGAAAGCAACTTAGAACCCGATATTAAAAATGCGCCCGGCGGTATCCGTGATATCAACCAAATCGGATGGATTGCTAAGCGTCATTTCCGTGTCAATCGCATCTATGACCTTGTACATTTGGGTTTTATTTCAGAGTTTGAACTTGGCGTTCTTGAAGAAACAGAAAGCTTTCTTTGGGAAATTCGTCATCATTTACATCGCTTAACCAAGCGCGACGAAAACCGATTATTGTTTGATTATCAACGTGACATTGCCGCTAAATTTGGCTATCAACGTGAAGAAGGTAAATCACCGAATTATCCAATCGAACAGTTCATGAAACGTTACTACCGTAGCGCTCAGCAAGTGACGACGTTAAATGAAATGCTCTTGGCTTATTTTAATGAATCTGTCATTACGCCACGCTTGCCTGACTATGAACGTAAAATTGAAGAGATCAATGCTAACTTCAAATTAGTCGATGGCAAATTAGCGGTACAGCATCATAAAATTTTCTCTGAAAATCCAAGTGCTATTCTAGAAATTTTCTACCTCTTGGCGAATCGTCCAGAAATTGAAGGGATTCGTGCCCGAACTTTACGTCTATTGTCACTTGCAGCAAAACGTATTGATCAAAACTTCCGTAACAATCCCGCACATCAAGCCTTATTTATGGCGATCATTCGCTCACCCTACCGTTTATACGACACCATGGTGGCGATGAAACGTTATGGCGTGCTCGGCAACTATATTCCTGCCTTTGGGCAAATCATGGGACTCATGCAATATGACTTGTTCCATATTTACACTGTCGATGCCCATACCCTATTACTACTACGTAATTTAAACCGTTTTAAAGAGCCTGAATTTACTAAGGACTTCCCTGTCGTTAGCTCCGTATTCCAACGACTGGCGCGCCGTGACATTGTTTATTTAGCGGCAATTTTCCATGATATCGCCAAGGGTCGCGGCGGTGACCACAGTGAACTTGGTGCAGCGGATGCAATTGCTTTTTGCCGTACCCATGGGTTTACTGAACGTGAATGCAACCTTGTCGCATGGTTGATTCAAAACCATCTATTGATGTCCGTTACTTCTCAGAAAAAAGATATTTCCGATCCAGATGTGGTGAAAGAATTTGCTGAGAAAATGGGCGATATGGAGCATCTCGACTATCTCTACACCTTGACAGTTGCTGATATCAACGCAACCAATCCGACACTTTGGAATACATGGCGTGCATCCCTCATGCGCCAACTGTATACACAAGCGCGTGATGTGATTCGTTCTGGTTTGGGTCGTCCTGTAGATTATCCAATGCTGATCGAAGACACTAAATTTGCGGCCAGTGAACTATTAGTCAACGATTTTTCGCTCTACGATGTAGAAACTGTTTGGCAAGAACTCGGTGATGAATATTTCCTGAAAGAATCTGCCGATGAAATCGCATGGCATACGCGCGCCATTTTAAAACATGGCAATAATGCAGAACCATTGGTGATGATGCGAGCACATCGCAAATTTGCACAAGATGCGGTACAGATCTTTATTTACACACAAGATCAGCCTAACTTGTTTGCAACAACAGTGGCAATTCTGGACAGAATGAATCTAGACGTTCAGGATGCCCGTATTATCACTGCATCCACTGCATTTAGTTTGGACACTTATGTTGTACTTGACCGTTTTGGCACCTTATTGACAGATCCAGAGCGTGAGCAAACCGTTATTGAAGCGCTCAAAAAAGCCTTAAGCCAATCTGACAAATACCCAGGCCTAATGCAGCGTCGTATTCCACGTCAACTGCGTCATTTTGATATTGAAAATACCGTGAGTATTTCTTTTAATGAAGCACTTCAACAAAATATGGTTGAAATTGCGACACTTGACCATCCAGGCTTACTTGCTAAAGTCGGTGGTTTATTTATGATGCAAGGCCTAGATATTCACTCTGCGAAAATTGCGACGCTCGGTGAACGTGCTGAAGATATTTTCTATGTCACTAAAAAAGATGGCTCACCTATGAGTGATTCAGAAGCGGAAACGTTTGCTGCACAGTTAAAGTCAGCACTCGATGAAGCTTCGAATCAGGTTTGTAGTCATCATTAACTTAAATTGATCGGTATCCATTCCATGAACTCCAGTTTGTCATTATTGCACCCTTATCCATTTGAAAAGCTAAATAAGCTATTTCAGGATGTGAAACCCGCAGATTTGCCTTTGATTCCCCTTTCAATTGGTGAGCCAAAGCATCCTGCACCGGAGTTTGTGAAACAGGCCATTATTGATAATTTTCAGCACTTATCCACTTACCCAAACAGCAAGGGTTTACCTGAGCTTCGCACAAGTATTGCAAATTGGTTAACCCGTCGCTTTAAACTGAATAGCATCAGTGCAGATACCAACGTCCTGCCTGTGTCAGGTACGCGTGAAGCGATCTTCTCGTTTGTACAAGCTTTGGTTAAACGTGAAGATGCCCCTTATGTGGTGATGCCAAATCCGTTCTACCAAATCTATGAAGGCGCAACTTTACTTGCGGGTGCAGAACCTTACTTCATCAACTGTACAGATGAAAATAACTACCTTGGCGACTTTGACGCTGTGCCAGCTGAAGTTTGGGAAAAAACCGCTTTATTGTTTGTCTGCACACCGGGTAATCCTACAGGTGCGGTGCTCTCTAAAGAACAGTTTAAAAAACTGATCGCTCTGTCTGACCAATATAATTTTGTGATTGCATCTGATGAATGCTACTCAGAGCTTTGGTTTGATGAAGCACCTGTTGGCCTACTTGAAGTCTGTGCTGAAATGGGCCGTGATGACTATAAAAACTGCGTGGTATTCCACTCACTGTCTAAGCGCTCTAACTTACCGGGTATGCGTTCTGGCTTTGTTGCAGGTGATGCAGCGCTTTTAAAACCTTATTTACAATACCGTACTTATCATGGCGCTGCGATGCCTGTTCAACACCAGTTGGGTTCAATTGCAGCTTGGGATGACGAAGCACACGTAGAAGAAAACCGCGTCCAGTACCGTGCAAAATTCGAATTATTCCAACGCGAGCTGGGTCACCTACTACCATTACAAAAACCTGATGCAGGGTTCTACTACTGGTTAAAAGTGGATAATGATGAAACTTTTGCAAAAATGCTGATGGAAAAAGCGCATGTGAAAGTATTACCAGGCCGTTATCTGTCACGTGATACAGCACAAGGTAATCCGGGTGAAAACCATGTCCGTTTAGCCCTTGTTGCAGATATTACCCAATGTGAAGAAGTGATTCGTCGCTTAAAAGCAGTGCTTTAATTGATTTAAAGTGTTCTGCTTAAAATAAATGCCCCCTGATTTGGGGCATTTTTATTTGTGTCATTTCTTAACAATCATTCAGAGCTAATCATCTAGCAATAATTACTTATAAACAATTATTGAGAAATCATTGAACACTATTAGAAATCAAATGTTGCACTCAATTTAAATGTTCGAGGTTCGTTCAGTGTTAAACGCTGTATGAAAAATAAGTATGGTCATAACGAATTGTTGTAAAGCGAAAAGATAAACAGCCACCTGAATGGTTTTAGCTAGTTGCAAAATAATATCTTTCATTATCAATTAGATGCACCAGTAATAACAGATCATTTATGGAACTTAAAATTTGCCTTATGCTATAAGCTTATTGAGGTGGATGAAGAGTAAATTCATGTTCAACGGTATAACTGAGATTTTTATCAACCATCGGAATAGGTTCAAGTCGTGCAACTAATAAGGATTTTTGTACTTTTTGATCAAAGTTTTTAGAGCCTGAACTTGCAATGAGTTTTGAGCCACCAATATAGCCTGTTGCAGCAATCACAGTGAGCTGTAGTTTGACAGGTTGCTTATATGTTTTCATCTCAGACGCAGACAGCACATATTGCGGTGCATTTACCCAAGAGACTTCATACATTTTCGGTTTTACATGTGGATCAATTACATCTGCAACACGCGTAGGTTGGTATTCTTTTATAGGTGTTTTTAATATTTGCAATAATGCGTTGACCCGAGCATCTGTAGTAAGGTCTAGATTGCTTGCAACAACAGACATTTTTGTAGGTTCAGATGCACTTGGATTGCTATCTGCCCAAGCTATCTCCACACATACAAGTAAAAAAAACGTTAAAACACAAATTCGACGTTTAACCATCTGCTTAAACAATGTTATGACCTTCAAATAAAGACACTTCAGTATAAAACATCCAAAAAAATAAAGACGCTTCCGCGCCTTTATATCAACCTCAGTTCGGCCAATAATTCACTTCATTTTGACTGAGCTAAAGCTTTTTCAATATCTTCATTCAATGTTTCAGGCTTGGTCGTGGGTGCATAGCGGTTAATAACTTGCCCATTTTTGCCAATTAAAAACTTGGTGAAGTTCCATTTAATACCATTACCCAATACGCCTTTCGAGTTATTGGTTAAATAACGGAAAATCACATGCGCTTCAGGGCCTTTTACATTCACTTTGGCAAACATCGGGAAAGATACGCCATAGTTTTTTTGACAAAACGCGCCAATTTGATCATTCGAACCCGGATCTTGTCCGCCAAATTGGTTGCATGGAAAACCTAAAACCTCAAAACCTTGATCTTTATATTGTTCGTAAATTTTCTCCAAACCAGCAAATTGAGGAGTAAACCCACATTTACTAGCGGTATTTACAATTAATAAAACCTTGCCTTCATAATCTGCAAAGGATTTATTACTTCCGTCCAGTAATTCTGCTTCAAACTGGTGAATGGTGGTCATGGATAAGTTTCCTCATCATTTTTTTCTTTTGTTTCTAATTCTAAGGATGCCGAATTAATACAATAACGTAATCCAGTCGGCTGTGGGCCATCAGTAAAAACATGCCCTAAATGTGCGTCACAATGATGACAAACAATTTCTGTTCTGACCATACCGTGTGTCGTATCTACATTTTCTTCTACTGCAGCAGGTTCAATCGGCTTATAAAAGCTCGGCCAACCACAACCGCTATCGTATTTTGTTTCAGAAGAAAAAAGCGGTTCCCCGCAACAACGACATACATACGTGCCAGCTTGTTTCGTATTCCAATATTTTCCAGTGAAAGCTTGCTCCGTGCCTTTCTGACGCGTTATGCGAAACTCTTCTGGCGACAATTCTCTTTGCCATTCTCTTTCTGTTTTATTGAGTTTTCCCATGATGACGTCCCTTTATATCGTGGTATTTAAAATAGGATAATCCTATATTTACGTCATTCAATCTTAAATTTCTAGTCTTTATTCAACAATTTACAAAATCTATATAATGACCCAAAAAGCAAAAAGTAAGCAAATATAAAATCGTGGTGAGCAAAATACAAAATTAAATGCTTTTTTGTGAGCACCTTTAGTGATAATCTTAGCGCTACTCTTGCTCAGGATTAAAAAATGTCGCAGAAAAAGAGCGTAATTTTTAAAAATCTGCTGCCCGTGATCAAACAATATCAACAGGCAGGGTTTACGCATGAAAAAATAGTTGCTTTACTCAGAGACGAACATCATCTCGATTTAGTAACGACCGAGACATTTAAAAGCTATTTATACCGTTATGCAAAAGTGACCTCCACTCTTTCCGAGAATATAAAAATGCCGAATACGTTTAACCCCCCCCGCGAAATTAAGAAATCGTCTAAGCTCGAGCATGTTTGCTACGACATTCGCGGACCTGTGTTACGAGCGGCCAATGAGATGGAAGAGGCTGGCCATAAAATTATTAAATTAAATATTGGTAACCCTGCTCCTTTTGGTTTTGAAGCACCTCAAGAAATTATTAACGACGTGGCACTCAACCTGCCTAATGCAATTGGTTATACCGACTCAAAAGGCATCTTCCCTGCGCGTAAAGCGATTTGTCAGTATTATCAACAAAAAGGCATCTTAAACATGCACGTGAATGACGTGTATGTTGGTAATGGCGTATCTGAACTGATCGTGATGGCAATGCAAGGCTTGCTCGACGATGGCGATGAAATGCTAGTGCCTATGCCGGATTATCCGCTTTGGACAGCGGCAGTTAACCTTTCTGGCGGTACTGCTATTCACTATAAATGTGATGAAGAAAATTTCTGGTATCCAGATATTGCCGACATGGAAAGTAAAATCACCCCGAATACTCGCGGTATTGTGGTGATTAACCCGAACAACCCAACAGGTGCGGTTTACCCACGTCATGTGCTTGAGCAAATTGTAGCTCTCGCAAAGAAATACGACTTAATTTTGTTTGCTGATGAAATTTACGACAAGATCGTTTATGACGGTATTGAACATGTTTCTGTTGCGTCATTGGCAGGTGATCAGTTGTGTATTTCTTTCAATGGCTTATCTAAAGCATATCGAATTGCCGGTTACCGTTCAGGCTGGATGGCAATTACAGGCGATAAATCACGTGCACTAGACTATATTGAAGGTTTAGACATGTTGGCGTCGATGCGTCTATGTGCCAACCATCAAGCGCAATATGCGATTCAAACGGCTTTAGGCGGTTATCAATCAATTAATGATCTCATCCGTCCGGGCGGCCGTTTATATGAACAACGTAACATTGCTTGGGAAATGTTGAATGATATTCCAGGTGTGTCTTGTGTGAAACCAGAGGGTGCTATGTACTGCTTCCCTAAACTGGACCCTGAAATTTACCCAATTCAAGACGATGAGAAATTCATGTTGGATTTCCTCCGTGCTGAAAAAGTGCTTTTGGTTCAAGGTACGGGCTTTAACTGGCCGACACCTGATCATTTCCGTGTGGTGTTCTTGCCTGCTGAAAATGAACTACGTGAAGCACTCACTCGTTTAGGTCGTTTCTTGGCGAAAATGCGTTAATTCATAAGTGCTTTAAAAATAAAAAACCGTACGCCATGTACGGTTTTTTATTACTGTATCTTTAAATTTGATTTCTTACTGTACGCACACCACAGCTATCTTTTTGAATAGTTAAGTTTTTAAGAATTAATTTTTAGCTTAGACCTTAGTCAAAACTTTAAGATCTGTTGATTTTTCTATAGCCTATTCATGTTATTTTTTAACCAATCATAACAATACATGAGTACAGGATGTTCTCTAACAAAATTAAACTGAGCCTATTTCTCTGTCTAAGCATGTGCCTAGGCATCGGGATATTACGTTTTTCCTATACCGCACTCCTCCCTTCAACCCGTGAAGCATTTGGTTGGAGCGCAAGTTTTGCCAGCATTTTAGGCAGTGCCAATTTGCTCGGCTACTTGATCGGTGCATTTTGGGCCATGAAATTACCCCAAAATAAAAGCATGGTGAATTATATCCAACTCGCAGCTATTGCAGGGACACTCAGTTTACTCAGTTGTGCATTTTCAGGTTTTTCAGAACTTTGGTATAGCACTTGGCGCGTTATTTCAGGGATCAGCGGCGGCTTACTAATGATCCTCTCCCCAAGTGTCGTGGCCCAATGTTCACAGCTTCAAGACCGCTTTAAAATCAACTTTATTGGTTTCAGTGGTATTGGCTTAGGGGTGTTAATGGCAACGCTATTTTTGCCTTACATCCAACAAATTTCGACAATGTGGGCTTGGTTGATTTTGTTTGCTTTTTCAAGCCTGATTTGTATGTTACTCAGCGTGCTTTTGAAGAGTTTTAAATCACAGCTCACAACACTCACCGCGATTCCTGCAGTAGAACATAAAGTCGATGGAATTTTCTATTGTCTCTTAATTGTGTATAGCACCAGTGCTTTTGCTTACGTGCCCCATTCATTATTTTGGATTGACTATTTAACTCACACCCTACACCTCAGCCCGATCGGGATCAATTTCAATTGGATTTTATATGGTCTGGGGAGTGCTTTAGGGGCATTTGCTGCTTACTGCCTAGCACAAAAACTGGGAAATATCAGCGCTCTTAAAATTTTATATAGCTGCTATGTCTTCGCGATTTTTATAGCGATCATTAATATCCATCCACTTTTTACTTTTTTATCTTCTTTTGCTACAGGCCTGCTCAATCCAGCAGTGGTTTTTCTTACCTCTTATACCATTTTGCAAATCTATGGTAGCGCCTATAAAAAGCTCTGGAGTATTGCAACCCTGTGCTTTGCATCTATTCAATTAATCGGTGGTATAAGCTTTAGTTTTTTACAGCGAATTGGTATTGATTATTCACAGCAATTTATTTTAGCCGCATGCGTACTCGGCATTGGAACACTACAGCTCTTTTGGTTCACTCGAACAGCAAAATTGAGCAAACATCTCGTATAGATAGATCACAAGACATTCAACTACATCACCAATCATGCATTTAATGAAAAGACCTATGTAAATAGGTCTTTTCATTTTGATAAATCGTGAATGGGCTAAGCTTTTTTCAGCTTTATCTTTAATTTTTTCAAAGCAAAATTACACTTTGAAATTTTGTTCAACCTCGCTTTAATTTCCTTTTTAAGTGATTTGGTTTTCTTAGACAAATTCATCTCCTTCTCGTCTACGTATAAAACTTAAATTTCGATCAATTAACAACCATTCGGCCAAATGAACTTTGATTCACAAAGTATTTCGCCTATTAACGATGTTGTTGACGCTGATTTCGTTGATGCGGCTGTTGTTTCTGTTTCTTTTGGTCTTGTTGCTGTTGCTGTTGCTGTTGCTGATCATTTTGCTGCTGTTGATCAGTTTGTTGGTTTTGTTGATGCTGTTTACGAGACATTTCATTTCTCCTTATCATCATAAGTGTCACAATGTACTGTTACTAGATGTACATCTACTAAAGGACAACAACCAATGTACCGCTAATTTTCATGGAACCAACCCGATAAATGTTTCGAATTACGTCATTGTAAAATTTCTGGAGAATAATTAATTTGAAATCAATCCCCCTCTATTTTCTGCATTACTTAAGTTCACTCGAATAGTGCGGTTTTAAACTTTTAGTAACATGACAAGCATGCCAGACCATCTGATTGATTGCGTGAAGTCACCTTTTGAGTGCTGTTTTTTGAATGGTATTGAGAAGCTATGATTCTGTGTTTTTAATGTTTAGTCCTAAAAAAGGACTGAATGATTCAATCCTTTTTACCTAGCCTTTTATGCATCTAGCTTTTTTACACCTAGATTAGCAAATAAAGTTAGTCCATATGCTCAATGATGGCTTGTCCAAACTCCGAACAACGCAAGAGTTTTGCACCTTGCATGAGTCGTTCAAAATCATAGGTCACTGTTTTGGCTTCAATCGCCCCCGCAATACCTTTAATAATTAGATCTGCCGCTTCAGTCCAGCCCATATTTCGCAGCATCATTTCTGCAGACAGAATAATAGACCCAGGGTTTACTTTATCTTGACCCGCATATTTAGGCGCTGTGCCATGTGTCGCTTCATATACTTGCACAGCGCCACCAATATTGGCACCCGGTGCAATACCAATACCGCCAACTTCGGCCGCCAAAGCATCTGAAATATAGTCACCGTTTAAATTTAGGGTAGCAATGACTGAATAATCGGTCGGACGCATCAGAATCTGCTGTAAAAAAGCGTCTGCGATCGCATCTTTAATCACGATCTCTTTGCCAGTTTTCGGATTTTTTATTTTGACCCAAGGACCTCCATCTAGCAATTCACCACCAAAGCGCTCAAGTGCGACTTCATAACCCCACTCTTTAAACGCACCTTCGGTATATTTCATGATATTGCCTTTATGCACCAAGGTGACATTCGGCTTATCGTTATCAATGGCGAATTGAATAGCTTTCCGAACCAAACGCTGAGAACCTTCTTTAGATACAGGCTTAATCCCGATACCGCAATTTTCCTCAAAACGAATCTTAGTAACACCCATTTCCTCTTTAAGAAATTTGATCATTTTCTTGGCTTCAGGCGAATCTGCTTTCCATTCAATCCCTGCGTAAATATCTTCTGAGTTCTCTCGAAAGATCACCATGTCTGTACGTTCAGGATGCTGAACAGGTGAAGGAACGCCCTTAAACCAACGTACTGGGCGCACACAGACGTAGAGATCTAATTCTTGACGTAGTGCAACATTTAGCGAACGAATGCCACCACCGACAGGCGTCGTTAACGGCCCTTTAATTGAAACCACAAATTCGCGTAAAGCCTCAAAGGTTTCTTCGGGCATATAGGTGCCATAAATTTTATTGGCTTTTTCACCACAATAAACTTCCATCCATTCTATGGCACGTTTTCCACCATAAGCTTTTTGTATTGCGGCATTCACCACAGTTTTCATCACGGGCGTGATATCAACACCAATACCATCGCCTTCAATAAATGGAATAATTGGATTATTGGGAACATTGAATGATAAGTCTGAATTTACTGTAATTTTTGTCCCATCCACTGGAACGACGATCTTCTGATAACCCATTTTTATGATCCTCCCTGAGAAGCGAGTGAAAAAATAATTGCTGTTTGATAAGACTTTTAATTGCGCTTCACGCATAATACTCTAAAGCAAATCTACCTTTTTTGAGATTTAGATGGGAAATAGCTGCATTTCCCTATTGAATAAATCTTAACCAATTTGAATTATTGTATTTAATAGAAGTTATTTCCTATGAAAATCGTCATCTTAAACAAGCCATATGACGTGCTCTCCCAATTCCGTAAAGACGAAGCGCATATGACCATATCTGACTTCGTGGACGATCCTAGTCTACGTATTGCAGGTCGTTTAGATATGGACTCCGAAGGTTTGGTATTTTTAACCGATCATGGTGGTTTAAATCAGTACATCACCAATCCTGAAAATAAAAAGTTCAAAACCTACTTAGTGCAAGTCGATGGCGACATCACAGAAGAAGCGCTTGAACAATTACGTAAAGGCGTTGAGCTAAAAGATGGTATGACTTTGCCAGCCAAAGCCATTAAAGTGCAACAGCCAGAATGGTTATGGGATCGTGATCCTCCTGTACGTTTCCGTGCAAACATTCCAACCTCTTGGGTTGAAATCCAAATTTGCGAAGGCCGTAACCGTCAAGTTCGTCGTATGACTTCAGCAGTAGGTTTCCCGACTTTACGTTTAATTCGTACACGTATTGGTGCCATCGATTTAGTTCAATTGGCTTTAGAACCAGGTGAAACCAAAGAAATTGAGCCTTTACTGTACCCTGACTTTCAAAATGTACCTGCAGAAGAACCTTACCGTTCGCGCTCTTATGTGAAAAAACCAGGCGGTACAGGTGGTAAGCCAATGGTTCGTAAGAATAAAGATGGCTCAGTGAAAAAGTCAGGTACAAAACGTATCTGGCAAATGGATGAGAGCGAAAAACCAAAACGGCGTACCAATGGCACAACTCGTCCGAATACTAAAGCCCCACGTGGCCGCGGTCGTAACGGACGTTGATAAAAAGCTTCAAAAAAGGCCTACATTTGATGTAGGCCTTTGCAATTTTATAAATTTAATAATGTTTAAGATTTAATTAATGTTTCGTTTCTAATATTAACGATAACGAGATAAATATTGATTAATTAAACATCAAAAATGAGCAGCACATCTACACACAATAGAAGCAAAGTATTAATTATTCATGACAACCGAATTGGACATTTAAATCCAGCAATTGCTGTCAGTGAAATGATTGAGAAGCGCTTCTATCTACAATCTGAGCAGTTTGCAATCCCCACTTTACCTAAACGTACAGTGAGTATTTTTAAGAAATTGTCTCATTTCCCAAATTTGTTTCGCACACTCGGGCGCTTATACTTTAAATTCTTGCCACGAAATTTAGAGCATACCGACGTTATTGTCTGTTCAGGTATGCCAAATTTAATATATGCCACATATTTATCTCAACGTTTCAATATCCCGCTTATTTATGCAGGCGGGACACGTAAATTTAATTGGCGACTTATTGATTGGACTATTACGACGATTCCAGAAGATCATTCTGGTAGACAAATCATTATTCCTACAGGTGCTGTACCTTCTAAAATTACTCGCTTAGCGCATATTCCGTCGAATCATGAAGCATGCCTGTTAATTGGTGGACCGACAAAAGAGTACCCTTTTACCCATCAAGACTTTGAAGAGATGATTCAGCAATTTGTTCAATTCGCAGATCACCATCAAATTCAGGCGTCAGTCGTATGTTCTCGTAGAACACCTGCGTTATCAGAACATGTGATTCAAATGTTAAAAGATAAAAATATTGAGCTTGTGAATACTTGTTCTAAAACTTCTATTTGCGATGTGTTAAAGCGAAGTGAATATATTTTTGTTACTGAAGATAGTGCAACGATGTTATCCGAATCAATCCAAACCGGTCGCATTGTTATTTCAGTTTGTCGTGAATATTCTGAAAAAGATGAAATTATTCAAAATTATTTAGATCTCGAATTAATACAACGTAAAACTATTGGGCAGATTACTGAAGCTGCATATATCAAGCCAAAATTAAATGCTCAACATATTGAACAAATCGTGACTCAACAACTTGCAGAAGATTTGAGGGCAAAATCTCAAGAACTGAGTTTTTATTAATGTCATGCAAAAAAAGCTGTTATCTATTAATTAAAAATTTTATTCGATAGAAATTAAAGCTCAAACTTTTAAAGTAATTTAATACGTTCAGTACATGAATGTTTTAATGACTATGGGCAAGAATAAATGCCGACAAGATACTAATCAATTAGAATTTCAACAATAAAACCCATACTAAGTATGGGTTTTACATGAAATTTAAATGTTTTTCAAATTAAGCCTTCAACCACTTCTCAGCTTTAGCCTGATCTTCCACTTTAAGTTCAACTTCAGTTAATTCTGAACCTGCCGCTTCTACTTCAAAGCTCATCAACTCATCACGGCGGAATGCCAGTACGGTATAAGTTCCATCTTGCTTGGCATATTTTTCTGCCAATTTAACGGTTGCTTTTAGACCATCAATTGCAATAATCACATCATTTGCAGACAAGCCAGTTTTTGCCGCCGCACCGTCACGGCGAGCAGACTGAACCAACACACCTTCAGGCTTATCAGCCAGTTTTAAACCAAATGGCAATGATTTGTCATTTTTGAGTGTATAGCTTAAGCCAAACTCAGGGAACAACTGATCTAACGGCAATTCATCTGTAGTATTAATCAAGTGATTGATTTGTTCTAACCAATCATCACCCGTTAATTCATTACATAAATTGAAAATAGTCCGTTCATTCACTTGAATGCCATTTTGCGCATTTGCATATAATTTACGCATTAGGGCATCAAGACTTGAACCACGTAGACGTAAGCCAAGATCTAAACATAGCGCCACGAGGCAGCCTTTGTTGTAGTAACTTGTACCTGCATTATTTGAGTTTTCATCCTGACGGTAGAATTTCACCCATGCATCAAAGCTTGATTCTGCAACGGTTTGAATTTCACGACCCGGATTTTGCAAATAGCGATCTATTTGTGCTTTTAAAAGCTTGATATAAGAATCCTGATTGATCACACCACTACGCAATAAAATCAAATCATCATAATACGATGTAAAACCTTCAAATATCCAAAGCAAAGAAGTGTAGCCTTCTTTGTTCAAATCATAATTCACAAAGTTTTCTGGACGGATAAATTTTACTAACCATGAATGGAAATATTCATGGCTGCATAAACCTAAGAAACGTTGATAATCTGCCGAAGGCTCTACAGGTTCATTGGCTTTTGGTAAATCATCACGCGGGCTAATTAAACTCGTACTGTTTGGATGTTCCAAACCACCATAGCTATTCGCCGTTGCCATGGTCATAAAGGTATAGTCTTTAAATGGTGCTGAACCAAACATGGAAATTTCTGTCGAACAAATTTTTTCAATGTCTTGCTGCATACGCTGCGCGTTCATGGCATGTTTGCCCGAAACCACAAATTCGTGTGGAATGCCGTTGGCTTCAAAACTGAAACGGGTTTGTTCCGCCAATTCAAACGGTGCATCAATTAACTGAGCATAGTTATCAGCATACAAGGTATAACGACCTTTCACTAAACTTTTTGACTTCAATCCAGTCGCAAGTTGGAAATGTTTTAACTCTGGTGGCAAGAATACTTCAATCTCAATAGCTGTATGTTCTTGGTCAACTAAACCTAAACATGCGCAAGCTGGATTGACGTATAAACGGCTTTGATCAACATAAGCACCACGGACCGACAAATCGAAGGCATATACATCATATTCAACCGTGATCAACTCATGATCTGTATTGAATAAGCGCCATTTATTTTTTTCAAATTTCTCAATTTGTAACAAACGCCCATCTTCATCATAAGCTCGAACAGCTTCGATATGCTTCGAAAATTCTCGGATTAAGTAACTTCCGGGAATCCAAGTTGGTAAAGAAAGCACCTGTGTTGGATTTGCCAAGAAACGTGCAGTGACATGGACTAGATGCTGACGATAATCGTCAAATTCGATTTGATAATGCAACATAATGGGCGATATAAAATTAGTAAAAGATAACTTATCAATTAGATTAACATTTTTTACAACTGAATGCGGAACTGTCGCAATTGTCTACAATTATGACTAGTCAGCAGAAAAAAAAAGGCATAGCATGCCTAAAAATTTTTTCGTTTTACCACCAACGGAATGGTTGGTTAAGGAACCTCATTGAAACACGTGATCTACCTCATCGCGCTGCTTAGTTTTCTATGCTCCACGATAGCAAATGCTGCCCTTTTAAATATTGTCCCTGAAACCGTGGAAGCTGAAGCTTGGACCATTTTAGACCCTCAGTCGGGTCAGGTGATTGCAGAACATAATAGCCATGTTCAGCGTGCCCCTGCTTCACTTACCAAAATGATGGTGGCTTATATTGCTTTAAAGGAAATTAAAGCAGGTCATTTAAAGAAAAATGAAATCCTAACCGCAACCCCAGTTGTACAAGTGGTTCAATGGGATGAATCACAAATGTATCTCAAAGCAGGCGAACAAATTTCAGTTGATCAGCTTTTGGCAGGTCTTGTGGTCATGTCTGCCAATGATGCCGCTGTGACTTTAGCTGAACGCATTTCTGGTGATATTCCAAAATTTATTGAACGCATGAACAAAGAAGCTAAAGCTTTGGGCATGAATGATACCAATTTTCAAAATCCAGCCGGTATTACCATGCCAGAACATTATTCATCGGCGGCTGACCTTGCACGTTTAGGGCAAGCACTGGTGACTGAAACACCTGACTATTTGTATTATTCAAAACAACAAAGTTTTAGTTATAATCACCGTTTCCACCATGCAACTAATATTTTACTCAAACAAGATCCCACCGTTGATGGCTTAAAAACAGGTTTTACTAAAGCTGCAGGTTATAATTTAGCTTTAACAGCTAACCGTTTGATCGCGAATCCCGACGCGCCAGAACGTCGTTTGATTGTTGTGGTATTAGGGGCAAAAAGTGGATTAAAACGTGCAGAAGTAGCACACAACCTCATGAACTTGGCTTATACCTATACACGTAATGAAGTTGCAATCAAAGATAAGCAATTAATTGCAGAATTACCTGTGGTTAAATCAACCTTGAAAATGTTTAAGGTGGAAACTCAACAACCTAAACTGATTACAACTTCACTTTATGATCAAGCTTATGCCATCGATTTAAAAGCTTTTGACCCTACACAGCAACGTATTCTTTTAAATACTGGCAATGGTCAAATTCAAGCCATTGAACCACTTCATGAAACACAGACTAAACTGAGTGTTGAAGTAAATGAAAAAGAACTCACTGCGCCATTGGCTGAAGTGATGAAATTAGCCACCGTTACGGTTTATCAAAATAATCAGCTGATCAATACCTTTGATATCGAAGATGACGTGCAAATTGAAGAAGCCAATATTTTTGAGCGTTTCATGATGTGGATTAAAGGTCTTTTTAGCATCTTTAATACTGATTCAGCAGAAGTTAAAACCTACCCTTTAGGTCAATGATGTGATTATGTAACTTGTAAGACAATTCGTTATTCGTGAAAAAAAGAAGATGGCATACTCGTGCCATCTTCTTTTTTTCAACAATAATAAAATAGGGAATTCAATGAATAACGCTGATGACTCCAAGTTACACCATATTGTCATTGTCGGTGGTGGTGCCGGTGGTTTAGAACTGGTCACTCAACTCGGTGATTTACTCGGGAAAAAAAAGAAAGCACGCATTACCCTCGTAGATATGAAACTCACGCATGTCTGGAAACCCCTTTTACATGAAATTGCCGCAGGGACTATGTCGGTTAGTGAAGAAGAAATTAACTACTATGCACATGCTGCGAAGCATCATTATGAGTTTGTCTTGGCTAAGTTTGAGAATGTTCATCCTACTGAAAAAACCATTCAGCTTAGCAAAGTCCAACAAGGTAAATATGAATCTACTCAAGAACAACTGCAACTGAGTTATGACACCCTTGTTCTTGCTTTAGGCTCAGTTTCCAACGATTTCAACACGCCGGGCGTGTATGAACATTGTCACTATTTGGACAGCCTGCAACAAGCTGAAATCTT
Source organism: Acinetobacter sp. YH12138 (assembly GCF_015218525.1). Lineage (NCBI taxonomy): Bacteria > Pseudomonadati > Pseudomonadota > Gammaproteobacteria > Moraxellales > Moraxellaceae > Acinetobacter > Acinetobacter sp. YH12138. Next base: position 2,168,399 of record NZ_CP048670.1, read on the forward strand.
CCAACAAGATCTCTTACAGTTGTATTTGGATGCACAAAATAGTAATACAGCACGTGAGTTGAAAATTGCCATTATTGGCGCAGGTGCAACGGGTGTTGAACTTTCAGCAGAATTGGTTGAAGCAAAAAATAATTTTTATAAATATGGTTTAAATCAAATTCATCCTCAAAGCGTACAGATCAATTTGATTGAAGGTGCTGATCGGATTCTGCCTGCACTCCCTGAAAAAATGGCCGAGCATGCACAGCAGCAATTACAACGCATGAAAATTGAGGTCTTAACCTCTAAACGTGTGGAAAAAGTCGATGCTGAACATGTTTATTTTAATGATGGAAGCAAAATTAAAGCCGAACTAAAAGTTTGGGCGGCAGGCATTAAAACACCAGAAGTAATTTCTAAACTTGAAGGCTTTGAAAAAGACCACATGGGGCGTTTAAGTGTGTATGCAACACTACAAACCAAAGCACACCCTGACATTTTCGCGTTTGGTGATTGTGCTCATTGCCAACCGCGCGCAGATGAACCCGTCCTCGGCCCACGCGCTCAAGTGGCCAGCCAACAAGCGTCTTTTCTTGTGGATTGCTTAAAAGCACGTATCCGTGGTCAGCAACTCCCAATGTTCGTATTTTCAGACAAAGGCTCTCTAGTCTCATTAAGCAAGCATAAAGCGGTTGGTGAACTTTTAGGTCAGGTCAATGTTCAAGGCTTTGTTGCCAAATCAATGTATGTTTCATTGTATCGAATGCATCAAGCCACAATTTACGGCTACGCACATGCAGGACTATTAACGGCTAAAGATTTTGTTACACGAAAAATTGCGCCTAAAATTAAATTGCATTGAAATTTACAGATTTGCCCCGATTAATGAAAAAAGCATCATAAGCATTTAAAAATTGCATTTTTTTGATAAATTTAGTCTACAAAAGTGCAATTTCACTTTATGATGTAACCCTTAAAAAATTGAATGGATCAATAACATGACTGCTATTGCAAATAACTCTGTGGTTTCTTTCCACTACACATTGACTAATGCAGAGGGTGAAACTCTCGACCAATCTCAAGGTGAGCCACTAGCATATTTGCACGGCGCTGGTAACATCATTCCAGGTCTTGAAAAAGCTCTTTTAGGCAAAACAGTTGGTGAAAAATTCACTGTAACTGTACCTGCTGCTGAAGGTTATGGCGAATACAATCCTGATCTAGTTCAAGAAGTTCCTGCTCAAATGTTCCAAGGCGTGGACAACATCCAACCAGGTATGCAATTCCAAGCTCAAACTGATGACGGCGTTCAAATCGTGACAGTTAAAGCGGTTGAAGGCGACAACGTTGTTGTTGATGCGAACTTTCCACTTGCTGGTCAAGATTTAACTTTCGAAGTTGAAATCGTTGAAATCCGTGAGGCTTCTGCTGAAGAACTTGAACACGGTCACGTACACGGTGCAGGCGGTCACCACCACTAAGATCTTCTGATCTCTAGTGCAAAAAGGCAAAGTTTTTACTTTGCCTTTTTTATTGCGCCTGATATAGGTATGCCATATAAGAACTTTTCAAACTATTAAATACAAAAAAGCAGGCCACGGCCTGCTTTTTAAAACGGATAATTAATTCTTATGAATTAACGACGTTGGTTATAAATCTGCTGCGCTGCAGGTAGATTTTTACGCATCGCTTCAATACGTTGTGAGTTTGATGGATGCGTAGACAGGAATGATGAACCTCCCGCACCTTCAAGCTTGTTCATTTTTTCCCAAAGTGTAATCGCCGCTTGTGGGTTATAACCTGCACGTGCCATTAACATTAAACCACCTTGGTCAGCACGGCTTTCCAGAGAACGTGAATACGGTAACCCTATACCGATTTGACTACCTAACTGCGCAGCAGCAGTGCCCAATTGACCGACATTATTGCCTGCGGCACTTAAACCAATATTCAGCGCAAGATCCGTTAAGGCTTGAGCACCCAATTTACTTTTTGCATGCTCTTCAAGAGCATGGACCATTTCATGTCCCATAACTGCTGCAATTTCTGCATCGGTTAAATTCAGTTTATTGACGATACCTGTATAAAATACAACTTTACCGCCTGGAGCGACAAAAGCATTGACTTGATCAGATTTCATAACCGCCAATTGCCATTGGAACGCTTGACCCGTTTGGTTCATTTGGTCTGCATAAGGACGCAGTTTTTGGAATACAGTATTAATGCGCTTATATGTACTCGAAGAGGTATCGAGCTGATTTTTAGAACGCGCATCTGTCACCATTTTGTTATAACTTTGTGTTGCTTGCGCGTTCAATGTAGCAGTATCCGCTCCTGCCATATCTGCCACTGTCGCACAGCCCGAAATCGTCATTACACCGGCCATACACAGGCTCGTTAGAATTATTTTTTTCATTAAGGATACTCCAGACCATTAAAATATAAGTGAATTTATGGATATTATATTCTTATGGTTTGGAGCTTAAAACGAAGTTATAGCGACTTATAATAGTATTTATGTAATTTTTTTAAGCTGAAAATTGAAGAACCAACCAATAGATTAAACAAACCACATTCAAGCCCAAATACACATGCATTAATGGCTTAATTTTTTCTTCTAACTGCACATTTTTTCGCTTAAAAAATAGGACAGCATTTTGTATCAAAACTATGGGTACAAGAATACAGGCAATAATCACCGACAACCCAATCAGGGCTTGATAAATTAATTGTGGATCTTGAGTTTGGGCACGAATGATCATCATAGCAATAGTGGGTGCTCCCCCCATCGCAAATAATAAAGAATAAAAAATGGTGGTCGAAATATTCTTTTGCATCCTGCACTTCTCTTCCTAATTCAAATTGCATTTTAGCAACTCACCACAAAGTGTATAGCGTACTAAAATGCAACTTTAGTCTTGAAAACCGCAGATATTAACGACGTACACTCGATGGTGTCGCATTTTTATAATATTGCTGCGCTTCCGGCATCATTTTTTGCATAGCAGCAATACGGTCATTATTGCTTGGGTGTGTAGACATAAATTTGCTCAGTGCGTCGTTGCCACTGTTATCATTCGCATTCATTTTTTTCCACAATGAAATCGCCGCTTCTGGATTGTATCCAGCCTTTGCCATCATCACTAGGCCACCTTTATCCGCGCGACTTTCCAAATTACGTGAATACGGCAAGCCCACACCAAATTGACTCCCCAAGTCAAGCAAGGTTGCACCATAGCCACCTGCTGCATTACCTACGTATTGTGAACCTATACTCACTGCAAGATTGGTCAGTGCTGAAGCGCCAATTTTATTTTTTGCATGTTCTTCTAAAGCATGAACCATTTCGTGACCCATGATTGCTGCGACTTCATCATCCGTGAGTTTGAGGGTTTCGACGATTCCTGTATAGAAAACAACTTTGCCACCGGGTGCGACATAGGCATTGATTTCTTTAGACTTGATCACGGCAACTTTCCACTCAAAAGCTTGACCCGTTTGATTCATCTGATCTGCAAATGGTTTCATTTTCCAGAAAACACGGTTTACTTTTTGATAAGTAGCAGATTTGGTATCGAGCACTTGTTTGGTTTGTGCATCTTTTAACATTGCGTTATAAGACTGTGTTGCCTGTAAGTTCAAAGATGCAGAATCAGCGCCTGCAAGATCAGCAATCGTGGTACAACCTGAAAAAGAAGCTGCTACGGCAAAGTATGCCAAAGTTTTTTTATAATTCATCATGATCTCTAGTTATTTATAAAGAGTGTCAAATATATACAAAAAATTGACTGACTCAATATTTTTATGCTTAATTTTTCAAAATCTTTATTTTTCCATGATTTAAATTTAATAACTGATGTTACGCCCATAAAAATACTTTCACATTTTTTTAATACTTTTAAGTATATTCGACGGAGTCTTACATCTAGGGTTTAAATAAAGGGATTATCCTTCAACTGGAGGTACTTTTGTTTTGGCAAAAGTACCCAAAACCATTGTCATCCGCAAAACTCGTTCACTAGTGTCAAATTATTCACAGTATTGCAAAAACATTTTTTGATTAAAAGTTGTCCTGTCTCAAACACTTGCGGATGACCTTACCACGTATCGTTCTTTTCTTTGAATCAAATGGCACTTCGGATGTTACTGCGTATTATTAGCTAATAATACCTGTCGTTTTTTGAATTTTTATGCTTCGCTCTATAAAAAAGCCCCGCTTTCGCGAGGCTTTTGACATCTTAATTCAACAGCACATTATGCGTCGAATGGATGACGTAATACGATTGTTTCATCACGGTCTGGACCAGTTGAAATGATGTCGATTGGACATTCAATCAATTGCTCTAAACGTTTCACGTAGTTAATTGCATTTTGTGGCAATTGATCTAGTGATTTCGCACCGAAAGTAGACTCAGACCAACCTGGCATAGTTTCATAGATTGGTTTTAAAGTTTCAAATGCAAGCGCATCAGAAGAACCTACACAACCAGAATCAGCTGCTTCGTAACCTACACAAATTTTCACTTCTTCTAAACCATCTAGAACGTCTAGTTTAGTTAAGCAAATACCAGAAAGTGAGTTTACTTCTACTGAGCGACGTAGAATTTCAGCATCGAACCAACCACAACGACGTTGACGGCCAGTAGACGCACCAAACTCAGAACCGACAGTACCCAAGTGTTTACCGATCGCATCACCAACATCGTTAGCAGCATCATAAACAAGTTCAGTTGGGAACGGACCAGCACCTACACGAGTTGTGTAAGCTTTAGTGATACCCAATACATAGTCAAGGTGCAATGGCCCAAGACCTGAACCAGAGCTTACGCCACCAGCAGTTGTGTTTGAAGAAGTAACATACGGGTATGTACCGTGATCAACGTCAAGAAGTGAACCTTGCGCGCCTTCAAACATGATTTTCTTACCTGCTTTACGGTAAGCATGAAGTTCGCCAGTCACGTCCATCACCATAGGTTCGATGACTTTACGCCATTCGTCACATAGAGCGATTACATCTTCAACTTTAATGGCTTCAACACCGAAGAATTGAGTCAATTGGAAGTTATGGTATTCAAGAAGCTCTTCTAGTTGAGCTTTAAGATGAGCACCACCACGAACCAAGTCAGCAACACGGATTGCACGACGAGCCACTTTGTCTTCGTATGCAGGACCGATACCACGACCTGTTGTACCAATTTTCGCATTGCCACGTTTTTTCTCACGTGCTTGGTCAAGGGCGATATGGTGTGGAAGGATCAACGGACAGTTTGGAGAAATACGTAGACGTTCACGTACAGGCACGCCTTCTTTTTCTAAAACTTCCATTTCGTGGATTAAAGCTTCAGGTGATAAAACAACACCATTACCAATTAAGCACAATACGTTGTCACGTAAAATACCAGATGGAATGAGGTGTAAAACAGTTTTCTTACCACCAACCACAAGTGTATGACCTGCGTTGTGTCCGCCTTGATAGCGAACTACCGCAGCCGCTTGATCTGTGAGCAGGTCGACGATCTTACCTTTACCTTCGTCGCCCCATTGGGTACCAAGTACCACAACATTCTTGCCCATAATAGCCTCATTGCATCATGCTGTTAAAATTGGAAAAAACGTGTGTGCCCGCAGGCACGTTCGCGATTAAATTTGTTTGATTGTCCACTCGCCATTTGCATTCATCAACTGGTGCGTTGCATAAGGTGCTGAGCTTAAATCATCATTACCTAACAATTGAACAACACTGAATCCTTCGGTACGTGCTGCCTCAATTGCCTTTAATAAATCTGCTTCGATGCCTTTTGGTGCAACCAAAACTTGGCTTTTCTGAACTTGACCAGCAGTTAATGCATATAAGTCACAAGAGAAACCTGTTGCTGGACGCGCACGGCCGAAGTGTTCACCAATACCGTCATAACGGCCACCTTGAGCCAATGGTGCAGCGCGGTTTGGTACATATACGGCATACATTAAACCAGTGTGATAGTGATATGAACGAAGTTCAACCACATCAATACCAATGTGTAAGTCTGGCCAACGTGCTTGGATTGCCGCTTGAGTCGATTTCACTGCATCAAAAGCCAGTTTAAATGCTTCATTTGCCAATACATCAGCCGTTAAATTGGCTTGCAATGCATCTAAGTCACTTGCAAAACGACCTAAAGTATAGAAGTCAGCACCATTTGGAATGCTTTGTGTGAATTCAGCAAGTTCAGGTAAAGCTTTACGTTGATACAAGTCAGATAACTGATGTTCAACCGCTTTGCTCAAGCCAGCTTGTTTCACCATGCTGCGGAATAAACCGACATGCCCTAAATCAAGATGGATACCATCTGCATGACCTGCTTTAGCAAGCAAGTTGATCATGACATCAATCAATTCAACGTCAGCATCAATGCTGTCTGAACCAAATAATTCTGCACCTAACTGTAAAGGTGCACGTGTGGTATTAAAACCCTGTGGCTTAGTATGTAGTACTGTACCAGCGTAGCAATAACGAGCTACACCTTCGACAGGATGTACATGCGCATCAATACGAGCCACTTGTGGTGTCATATCGGCACGCACACCAAGCAAACGACCTGAAAGTTGATCGATCACTTTAAAAGTGGCTAAGTCTAAATCTTGATTCGATTCTGAAAGAGAAGATAGAGATTCGATGTATTCAATGAATGGCGTGTACACCAACTGATAACCTCGAGATGCGAGGAAATCTAATGCTTCACGACGCAAAGATTCAATCACTTGCGCCTGTTCTGGCAGTACATCAGCTACACCATCAGGTAATAACCATGTCTCTGAAATGGGCATGTTGTAAACCTAAATTCTTGTCAGCGCGGAACAAATCCGCATAAAAAAATCGGGAGCACACCCGATTTCTCCTAGTTTAGCACGATAGTTTTACGCTTGCACACGACTTTTTCATAAAAGATGCTTCAGCATTCATTACTTCATCTACAGCTTTAACTCTTACAACTAAATCCATGTTTATGCTTATATTTTAAAATTCTGTGAACGTTATTTTTTTAACCATTTGATAAAAAATAATAAGCATCCTACTTTCTATAGATGAAGTTTTAAACAAAGTTATAAAATATGATCAGGCTCAATAACTTAATTTAAGACACGAACATCAATCCAATGGAAGCGCTGTAGTTTGTTTAACGGCCTGTAACGGTATCTCTGTTTTTACATTTTGCACACTGGCAATCTGCGTTAAATGATGAATCTGAAACTTTCGATAGGCTTCTAAATCTGCCACGACGATACGTAAGAAAAAGTCACAATCCCCTGCCATGAGTTGACATTCAACCACCTCAGGCATCGTTTGAATCGCTGCGACAAAATCATTCACGGTTTTTGCATCTTGACCTTTTAGCCAAATCCGCGCAAATACCGTTAAACTTAAATTCATTTTTGACTGATTCAGTAAAGCCACATATTTCTCAATATAGCCTTCATCTTCTAGTTGCCTAACCCGTCTCAAACACGGCGAAGGTGATAAACCAACTAGTTGAGCCAATTCATTATTTTGTAGTTTTCCATTTTGCTGTAATGCTTGCAAAATGCGTTTATCTATCTGATCCATCAATAAAGGCACTAAATTTCACAATAATCTTTATTTTAGCAATTTTATTGCACAATAAAAGCAATCTTCCATAAAATAGCTGCAAAATGCTGCTCAGATATCCATAAAATATTGCTTTCGATCTCGCTTCATGGAAAACGTCATGTTGATGTTTAGACAAAGTACACTCAATCACACCCACTCACAGCATTCTATTGAGTTTAAACGCGGTCTAAAAACATCTATTCCAATGCTGCTGGGCATTATTCCTTTTGCATTAGTTTTGGGTGCTCAGGCAACACATAAAGGCTTTTCTAGTTTAGAAGTTCCGCTTTTGACTGGCCTTAACTTTGCCGGTGGTTCTGAATTTGCCATTTTGGAAGTTTGGACCAATCCCCCTAATATTCTCATGCTGATGTTTATTACGTTTTTAGTGAATAGTCGGCACCTATTAATGGGGGCGAGCCTTGTCCCGTATTTACGACATCTACCGAATCGTAAGGTTTATACCGCTTTATTTTTTATGTGCGATGAAAGTTGGGCTGTGGGTTTGGCTGATGCGCAAAAAAAATCTAATGTTTTGGGAATTCAGCGCGCCTTTAGTTTGATGTTCTATGCAGGCTTATGCTGTGCTCTATATTTGATGTGGGTTGGCTTTACCACGCTAGGGGCAATGATCGGGCCGATACTTGGCGATATTAGTCGACTTGGTTTTGATATGGCCTTCCCTGCTGTATTTCTTGTTTTACTGCGTGGCATGTGGAAAGGCTTTAAAGCGGCGCGTCCATGGCTGGTCAGTTTGATTGCCGCATCTTTGGCTTACTTGTATCTCCCTGCGGGCTGGTATGTTCCGATTGGCACAGTTACTGGCATTGCTTCTGCATTTTTCCTAATTGGAGATGATGCATGATCCACACTAGCACCCTGATCGCGATTCTATTTATAGCCTTAACCACTTACCTGACCCGCATCTTGGGTTATATGTTACTGAAAAACCGTAGCCTCACCAACAAACAACGTCAAATTATGGAAGTTGTCCCCGGCTGTGTGTTGATATCAGTGATTGCGCCCTATTTTGTCAAAAATAATCCTGCCGATCTGATTGCGATAGCCATTACCCTATTTGCAGCATCACGTTTTTCGTTATTGCCTACCGTTGTGATTAGCATGCTTTCAGCAGCAGTATTAAGACAAATTTTGATTTAACTAAGTAATACGCGATCATGTTTTGAATAACGAAAGAACTACGATTTAAACCCAATGATGATGAATATTAGGAATCATCTTATTGGATAAAAAATACCCATACCTTGAGATCACATGCTTCATGCAGATATCGAGGTGTGGGCAGTCTTTTGTATTTTTCGATTAACTTTGATCAGTCTTGACCACTTTTGCCAAAAGGTTCACCAACTCTGCATTTTGCAATTCAACTTGTTGTAATTTATGAGCGGTCTGATCTAGAACTTCTTGCTGGATATGCATTTTCTTTGCAAGGTCTTGCATAATTTCCAAGGTCTTTTTCAGGTTGGCTTCTAGATGCACCACTTTTTCTTCAAGTGGCAAGGTTTCATGCGCGGTAGATTGCGATACGTCACGATTAAACTGTAGCCAAATTAAAAATATAACCGCCAGCGCCAATAATAAAATAAATCCCCAAAGTAACATCAACATCATGCTCAATACTCTTTATATATTTCTTTGACTTTCATCTTAAACAATAAATTGGCTGTGCTTGAATATTTTTTAAAGTTTTTCAATATTTTTGAGCAATATGTAGGTCATTAAGCATGATTTTTCATCTAATTTTAGAAAATAAAAAACACCTACAGGCTAGTAGATGTTTTTACATTGGATATGTTTGAATTTTTATAGGGAATGAAAACTTTCACATAAATCGAGCAAGCGGTTCGCATAACCCCATTCATTGTCATACCATGCGAAAACTTTTGCTTGTTTTCCTACCACCATGGTTTGATTCAAATCGACAATCAATGAATAAGGTGAATGATTAAAATCACTTGAGACCAAAGGTTCATCGGTTACTGACATAATTTCATGATAATCAAAACGTGCAGCTTTGCTTAACACTGCATTTAACGCATGCTTGGTGATAAGCGATTGGGACACAAAACTTAAATCGATTGCAGCGACATTGATCGTCGGTACACGAATCGAATAGCCATCGATTCGATCTTCCATTTTCGGCATGACCCGTTTCAATGCCCCTAGAGCTGAAGACGTCGTTGGAATAATATTTTGACCCGAAGCTCGGGCACGACGTAAGTCACGATGTGCATGATCCAATACAGATTGATCCGCAGTCACAGCATGAATTTCTGTCATAAGTGCGGTGTCTATACCAAAGGCATCATCAATAATTTTGACTAAAGGTACCAAAGCCTGCGTGGTACAAGACACACTCGAAATAATTTGATCCGTCGCTTTTACTTCACGATGATTAACACCATAGACAATCGCAGCATCAACACTGTCAAACGGCGCCGCACCAATTATCACACGTTTGGCACCTGCACCAATATGTTGTGTGGCTGCCTCTCGCGATCTAAATAAACCTGTGCATTCGAGTACCACATCGACATTCAGTTGCTGCCAAGGCAAAAGACTCGGCTGTGCTTCATTTAAAACTTGCACTTTGAGATGCGCTTGAGCACAAGAGATATCTAGAAAAATAGCGCCATCTTGCTCAAGAATTTCGACTTGGCCTGCAAAACGACCATGCGTGGTGTCATATTTAAACAAATGCACCATGGTTTCCACATCAGCGACATCATTTATGGCAACAATTTCATAATGAAATTCTTTTGGATTTTCAAACCAAGCGCGTAATACATTGCGTCCGATTCGACCAAATCCATTAATTGCCACTCGCTGCATGACCAATCCTTCGTTTTGAAACAAAAATAAAGCATCTATATGTTAATGGATTTCAACATGAAAACGTTATCATTTATTCGTTTAATGCTTATTGGGCTTTATTTTTATAAAACTTTAGCACCTGTATAGATCCAAATATTAGCTTCACTAGAAATGTACAGCACCAAGATCAAGTTCAATCACTCTTAATAAAATGGATGCAAACATGCAATTTTCCCAATGAACTGAAAAATATAAATGCAAAACACCTTCATGTAGACCATTCATCAACATGTTGAATTTGAACTTTTAAAACTTTTCAAGACATATAAATAAAACGCCGCAACAGTACGCTCACTAGATTAATCAATGAATACTTTCAGCGTTCCAAAGGTTTAAAAATCTAAAAATATAGGTGCCAAATTTAAAACATATAAAAAGTCATAGAGATAGCCGAAAATCATTGGTCACTACACCTTTTTCCGTTATAATTTAGCGTTTTTAAATTTTATGTCAGCATCTCAAGCTAGCTTTAAAATTTTGTAAGACTTGCTTGATAGGCTATTACCAAATCGAAATTAGGAGAGACTTGGTTGTGAGTACTCGTTTTATGACATCAGCTGAAATTCGCGAAGCTTTTTTAAGCTACTTTGAATCGCAAGGGCATACACGTGTCGCGTCGAGTTCTCTGGTACCTGCCAACGACCCAACACTATTGTTCACAAATGCTGGTATGAACCAGTTTAAAGACTGCTTCCTCGGTCTTGAAAAACGTGACTACGTTCGTGCTACATCTTCACAAAAATGTGTCCGTGCCGGCGGTAAACACAACGACCTAGACAACGTTGGTTATACAGCACGTCACCACACGTTCTTTGAAATGTTGGGTAACTTCTCATTTGGTGACTACTTCAAACGTGATGCCATCACATTTGCTTGGGATTTCTTAACCAACGAAAAATGGTTAGGTCTGCCAAAAGATAAACTATATGCCACTGTTTACCATACAGATGACGAAGCATTTGATATCTGGAACAAAGAAATTGGTCTAGACGCTTCACGCATTATCCGTATCGGTGACAACAAAGGCGAAAAATACGCTTCAGATAACTTCTGGGCAATGGGCGATACAGGTCCTTGCGGTCCATGTTCTGAAATCTTCTTTGACCATGGTGACCACATTTGGGGCGGCTTACCGGGCACTCCTGAAGAAGATGGCGATCGTTTCATCGAAATTTGGAACAACGTATTCATGCAGTTCAACCGTACTGCTGATGGTGTGCTGCATGCCCTTCCTGCACCTTCTGTAGATACAGGTATGGGCCTTGAGCGTATTTCTGCAGTTTTACAGCATGTAAACTCAAACTACGAAATCGATCTATTCCAAAACCTACTTAAAGCTGCTGCTGAAATCATTGGTTTAGATACCACTGAACTTGAAGCAAAAGCTCAAGCAGAAAACAAACCAGTTGAATACCCTGCTTCACTTAAAGTTGTGGCTGACCATGCACGTTCTTGCTGCTTCTTGATTGCAGACGGTGTTAACCCTTCTAATGAAGGCCGCGGCTATGTACTTCGCCGTATTATCCGTCGTGCAGTACGTCATGGTAACAAATTGGGTGCAACAGGTTCATTCTTCTACAAAATGTTGCAGCCGCTGATCGACGTGATGGGCGCTGCTTATCCTGAGCTTGCTGCACAGCAAGCACGTATCGAAGCACAGCTTTTGAAAGAAGAAGAACAATTCGCAAAAACTTTAGAGCAAGGTTTGAAATTGCTTGAAGGCGAATTGGCTCAACTTAAAGGTTCAGTGATTCCAGGCGAAACTGTATTTAAACTTTACGATACTTACGGCTTCCCGACTGACTTAACAGCAGACATTGCACGTGAACGTGATTTAACCATTGACGAAGCTGGTTTCGAAGTCGAAATGGCGGCTCAACGTCAACGTGCGCGTGATGCTGGTAAATTTGCTGTCGACTACAACTCAATTGTCAAAGTTGAAGGCGAGACTCAATTTGACGGCTATGACGCAACTCAAGGCCAAGGTCAAATTGTTGCAATCTACAAAGACGGCGAACAAGTTGATGAAGTTTTTGAAGGTGACGAAGCACTAATCGTTCTAAACCAAACTCCTTTCTATGCAGAAAGTGGCGGTCAAGTTGGCGATACAGGTATCTTCAAAAACGAAACTGGTATTTTTGAAGTTCAAGACACCAAAAAATCAGGCGGCGCTTTTGTACACCAAGGCATCGTGACCATGGGTAACTTAAAAGCAGCTCAAGCAGTTGAGGCTATTGTTAAAGCGGATATCCGTGAAGCAACTTCACGCAACCACTCTGCAACTCACCTATTACATGCAGCACTTCGCCAAGTTTTAGGTACGCACGTACAGCAAAAAGGTTCATTGGTTGCAAGCGAACTTTTACGTTTTGACTTTGCTAATGACCAACCTGTTTCATTTGAACAGCTTCAAGAAATTGAACGCATTGTCAATGCCGAAGTGATTGCCAATACTGCTGTTTCAACTGAACTTTTAGACATCGAGGCGGCCAAAGAAAAAGGCGCAATGATGTTGTTCGGTGAGAAATACGGTGACGAAGTACGTGTACTTTCAATGGGTACAACCAAAGATGAGAAAAACTTCTCTATCGAACTTTGTGGTGGTATTCACGTAAAACGCACAGGTGACATCGGCCTATTCAAGATTACATCTGAAGGCGGTGTTGCTGCAGGCGTACGTCGTATTGAAGCCGTTACGGGTACTAAGGCAGTTGAAGCTGCGCAAAAAGCAGATCGTGACATTCATGCAATTAACGACTTGCTGAAAGCGCAAAAAGATCAAACTTTAGAAAAAGTTGAAGCTTTGTCTCACACAGCATCTAGCTTGCAAAAACAAATTGAACAATTGAACCAAAAATTGGCAAGCTTCCAAGCCGCTGAGTTATTGAGTCAAGTTCAAGAGATTGCTGGCCGTAAAACATTAATCACCACGGTTCAAGGTGTAGATGCGAAATCACTTCGCAACTTGCACGACGGTGTGAAATCTAAGTTAGACAATGCTGTGATCGTGATCGCAGCGGTTGATGCCGACAAAGTGAGCCTCATTGCTTCGGTTGCTAAAGAATACACTGCTGCTGTAAAAGCAGGTGACATCATCAAACACCTTGGTCAAGAACTTGGCGGTAAAGGTGGTGGTAAACCTGATATGGCTCAAGGTGGTGCGCCTTATAGCGACAAACTTGAAGCGGTAATGACTGACCTCGTTGCATGGTTAGCTGCAAAATAAGACCAAAAGTCCTATAGCTCAAAGTGACTCACCTCCTTTGAGCAAATCAACAGGTTTAAGCAGTGTGTTTTTTAATGCTGGATCCTGCTTAAACACTGTTGATGCGTGAAAGCGCAAACTCAATCATCATGTTGAAACCAATATTCAACCTCTGGCTAAATGATGAAAATGGAGTCTAAAAGGCTGGGTTCATGTGAATCCCCTGCAGACACAAAGTATCTATTTGAACTCCTCCTACCTTGGAGTTCATAAGCTACGTGGTATATTAAAATCGCGCCGAAGTGCGGTCTTAAAATATGTGTAAGTGCTTTAAGTCTTTAGACTTATTTACTTGGTAAGGATAGTTATGGCATTAATCGTTCAAAAATATGGCGGTACCTCAATGGGTACTCCAGAGCGCATTTTAAATGTTGCTCGTCGTGTAAAGCGTTGGCATGATCACGGTCACAAAGTTGTGGTTGTTGTATCTGCAATGAGTGGCGAAACCAATCGTCTACTTGCTTTAGCGAAAGCCATTACCGAAACCCCTGATCCACGCGAATTAGACCAAATGGTGTCTACGGGTGAACAGGTAACGATTTCTATGTTAGCAATGGCACTTAACTCTATTGGTGTTGAAGCTAAATCACTTACAGGCCGTCAAGTCGGTATTAAAACCGACAGCGCATTTACCAAGGCGCGTATTGAAGCGATTGATACGGATGTATTGACTTCAAACCTTGACGCTGGACGTGTCATTGTAGTGGCAGGTTTCCAAGGCTTTGATGCCGAAGGTAACACTACGACTCTAGGTCGTGGTGGTTCTGACACTTCGGGTGTTGCATTGGCAGCTGCACTTAAAGCTGATGAATGTCAGATTTACACAGACGTTGATGGTGTTTACACCACTGACCCTCGTGTCGCTCCAAAAGCGAAAAAAGTTGATCGTATTTCTTTTGAAGAAATGCTTGAAATGGCATCACTTGGTTCTAAAGTCCTTCAAATTCGCTCTGTAGAATTTGCCGGTAAATACCAAGTGCCTTTACGCGTATTATCAAGTTTTGATAATGACGATGATGGCGCATTCGACGAAAACTTTAAACAAAACGTCGGGACACTAATCACCACTGAAGCGGAAGACAACATGGAACAACCAATCATCTCAGGTATCGCGTTCAACCGTGATGAAGCTAAATTAACTATTCTTGGTGTACCGGATAAACCAGGTATCGCTTCAAACATCCTTTCACCAATTGGTGATGCCAATGTTGAAGTGGATATGATTATCCAAAACGTTGAAGAAGACGGCACAACTGATTTCACATTTACAGTTAACCGTAGTGAATTATCAAAAGCGAAAGCCATTCTTGAAGCGACTGCACAAGAAATTGGTGCACGTGAAGTTGCAACTCGCGCAGACATCGTAAAAGTATCGATTGTTGGTGTTGGTATGCGCTCACACGCAGGTGTTGCAAGCAAAATGTTTACTGCTCTTGCAAAAGAAGGCATTAATATTTTGATGATTTCGACTTCTGAAATCAAAATTTCAGTGATTATTGATGAGAAATACTTAGAGCTTGCTGTACGTGCTCTACACACTGCATTCGGTCTAGACCGTGAAACAGGTGAATCAAGCGCACGTGCTTAATTAACCTTGCTGTGTGTCAAAATTTGTCATTGTTAGACAGATTTTGAAAAACATCGTAAAAATTCAGAGCCACTATAGTTTTTTTTATAGTGGCTCTGTTATATTAAACCTGAGGATTTTAAAATTTACTCAGTTTGCGACTGTCACAATGATTGTTTCAGATGCACTGCTAAATTTTTTGCTTTTACAAGTTATGAATTTTACATAACAGATCATTTGCAGGTTTTGCATTTTGCAAGGAGAGAAACATGCTGATTCTGACTCGTCGTGTCGGAGAAACATTAATGATTGGAGACCAAGTTAGCGTGACTGTACTTGGTGTTAAAGGTAATCAGGTTCGTATTGGCGTGAATGCTCCAAAAGAAGTATCTGTTCATCGTGAAGAAATTTACCAACGAATTCAACATGAACGCGCAATGCACGAACATCTCCAAAACATTGATCAAGAATATCAGCCATCTTTTGAAGAAACTGATTATTCCCAAAATAACTATAATCGCTAAGATTTAAGTTGTTTAAATCATAAAGCGGCTCATTAGGCCGCTTTAAATTTATCTAGAACATGCTTTTACTATAGACGTTCAACTAAGCTTTATTACTGCCCTTCTAGAACTTTACGTACGGGACCAAAACTGCGGCGATGTTCATCAATCACCCCATACTGCGCAATTGCTTCAAAGTGTGCTTTGGTTGGATAGCCCTTGTGTTTTGCAAAACCATACTGTGGATATTTTGCATCTAGCTCAACCATTTCGTGGTCTCGAGTCACTTTTGCCAAAATACTCGCAGCCGAAATTTCAGGATGAATCGCATCACCGCCCACGATTGCATCACAGCTCATTGCTAAACCGGTTGGGACTTTATTACCATCGACCAACACGTGTTCTGGCTGTACATTGAGTTTTTCCACTGCACGACGCATTGCAAGTAATGATGCTTGCAAAATATTGATCTCATCAATTTCTTGTGCAGAACTTTCAGCAATCGCCCAAGCCAAGGCTTTTTCTTGAATCTCAATAAATAACTTTTCACGTTTTTTTTCAGTGAGTTTTTTAGAATCGTTTAAACCTTCAATCGGGTTATTTGGATCTAAAATGACAGCTGCCGCAACAACCGAACCCACCAATGGACCGCGACCCGCTTCATCTGCACCAGCAATTTTCATATATCTCTCACTCAAAATAAAATACGACCCTTAATTTGGATTTACTGATACTCAGCAAAACCATTGTCAGGGTCGTATAAAATGTTCTAAATCTTAGTTTTTAAATGTTTCAATCACGCAAGCATTTAAAGTATTTGTCACGATTTTAGCCGCAAGATTTGCTTGTGAAGTTTTATCCATTGCTGCTACAACCAAATCCGTTGCAGTCACGCTAGTTGTCGCTTTCTCGCCTACACATGAACACACTTCAGTTTGTAGTTCAGATTTTTGAGTTTCTGTTAATAATTTTGAACCTGTTTTCCAGTAGCTGTTGTTATTAAGCTCAGTCACGCATTTCGCTTGAACACCCACTTTAACCGCCATCATTGCCAAGCTGTTTGCTGAAGTTGTACCTGTAGAACTTGTACCTGTTGTACCAGTCGCAGCACATGCAGAAAGAACAAGCGCTAATGGCGCTAGAACAGCAACTAATTTTTTCACGAATATTTCCTTTGTTCTGTTAATTAACGCGCATATTGTGCCCCAAATCACACACCATCCGATATGACTATTTAAAATAAATTCGGTAATTGTGTAGTTAATCATCAAAGCCTGTGTTGCATATTCACAACACAGTGTCCCGATTTTAAACGACGCATATTTTTGTGGTCTGTATTAGAATCTGCATAAGATTGAACGCTTAAATAATCAACATGAGCAATAACACACAATACTACACTCGAACAGCTCAGGTCTTACATTGGCTGATGGCGATCATATTCATCGTGGCATGGTTAATTGGCTTTTATAGTGGCAATTTTCTGAGTTATGACGTCGATGGTAGCTTTAAAGGACAAGTCATTACCCTCCATAAAAATATTGCGACTACGATTATTTTTTTGGTGGTGATACGAATCTTTTGGCGCTATATCCACCCCGCTCCAGATTTACCTGACAACATGTCCTCCGGCATGAAAACTTTGGCACATTTGGGTCATTTAGCACTTTATTTTGTACTACTGGCTTTACCGATTACAGGTTGCTTATTCAGTTGGAGTGCAGGTCACCCGGCCCCTGTCTTGTATTTGTTTGAAATTCCACGCTTGGTCCAAGATAATCCTGAATTACTTGCCATCGTGAAACCGCTACATATTTGGATTTCTTGGGCAGCAGGCTTGCTCTTAGTCGGTCATATTTTGGCAGCACTGAAACATCATTTTATTGATAAAGACCATGTGCTCAAAAGCATGACACGACAACCAAAACCCTAATAAAGACAAAATAAAAGCCACATCATGTGGCTTTTATTTTGAGCATCATCTTTTAATTCAGCACTTGCTGAGCACAGCCGCGCATACTATTCAAAACCGCTTTAGATATCAGTTTATTCTTTTCAGTTTCATTCACTGCAGCAGTCATCAGATCTTTTGCACCGATATCATCCATAGCATGCTCACTCACGCACTGACAAATCGCAGCTTGATTGTCTTTTTTCTGTTGAGCACTCATAAACAACGCAGCACCTTTCCAAATTTTAGAACTATTTAACTCTTGCGAGCATTGATATTCAATCACAGGCTTTAGCATACGCTGACTTAAACTTGATTTATCTGCACTAGCAGCGGATGAAATCAATACTGCGGCTAAAAATGTAATCGATGAGGCAAATATAGAGCGATTTGAATGAGAGAAAAGCATGATTTAAACATAAAAAAGGCAGTGAATATTCACTGCCTGAGATTATACGCTGATTATTAATTCAACGCTTCAATCTTTTTAATCCAAGTTTGTTTTTCCGCATCTGAAATAAATGATGCTTCAAAAGAGTTAATTGCCAGTTGCTTTAACTCTGCATTGCTTAAATCAAGTGCTTTGGTGATCGCAATAAAGTTATCATTCATATAGCCACCAAAATAAGATGGATCATCTGAATTGACGGTCACATGCACACCTTGTTGCAATAGTCGGCGAATATTATGATCAACCATATCATTCACCACACAAAGTTTTAAATTACTCAGCGGGCAAACTGTTAATGGCATTTTCTCTGCAATTAAACGCTGCATTAAGACAGGATCTTCTTCTGAACGTACACCATGGTCAACACGATTTACTTTCAGTAGATCCAAGGCTTCCCATACGTATTCTGCTGGACCTTCTTCCCCTGCATGCGCAACAATAAGAAAACCTGCTTCACGTGCTTTGGCAAAAACACGTTCGAATTTTGATGGTGGATGACCCACTTCACTCGAATCTAAACCGACACCAATAATTTGATCTTTATATGGTAAAGCTTGTTCTAATGTTGCAAATGCTGCGTCTTCAGATAAATGACGTAAGAAACACATAATCAGATGTGAGCTAATGCCCAGTTTTACTTTGGCATCATCACAAGCGTGTTGTAAGCCATTCAAGACAGTTTCAAAAGCAATCCCACGATCTGTATGAGTTTGTGGGTCGAAGAACATTTCAGTATGAACCACATGATCTTCTGCACATTTTTCTAAATATGCCCATGCTAAATCATAAAAATCTTGCTCATGAATCAGTACATTTGCACCTGCATAATAAATATCTAAAAAAGACTGTAAATTATGAAAATTATACGCTTCTTTTAATTCTTCGACTGATTGATAAGGGATTGCAATATTGTTGCGTTGGGCAATTGCAAACATGAGTTCAGGCTCAAATGTCCCTTCAATATGCACATGTAACTCTGCTTTTGGCAAAGCGCGAATCAGCTCAAGTTGATCCATCTTTTATCCTCATAAAAATAAAAAAGGGTGCAAACTGAGTTTACACCCTTTCGCTATTTGACAGTATTAACCGCCAAATGCAGCAAATTTTAATGCCCAAAGTGCAGCAATAATCCAGACCATATACGGTACAGTTTTCGCTTTACCTGTGAGCAATTTAACTAATGCATAGCTGATGAAGCCCATTGCAATACCGTCTGCAATTGAATAGGTAAACGGCATAAATACAATTGTTAAGAATGCAGGGACTGCTTCAGTAATATCATCCCACTCAATATGAACGATACCTTGAATCATCAACACACCAACAAACAACAATGCTGGCGCAGTTGCAAAACCTGGTACTGACTGAGCAAGTGGTGCTAAGAACAATGCCAAAATAAACAATACAGCAACTACAACTGCAGTTAAACCTGTACGACCACCGGCAGCAACACCTGCTGATGATTCAATATAAGGCGTAGTTGATGACGTACCCAATGCCGCACCCGCAACAATTGCAGATGAGTCAGCAAATAATGCTTTCTTCAAACGTGGTAATTTACCGTCTTTTAATAAACCTGCACGGTGTGATACACCGACCAATGTACCTGTAGAATCAAATAAATCGACCAAGAAGAATACAAAGATCACGCCAATCAAACTTGCGGTGAATAGACCTTCGAAGTTCATTTGCATGAATGTTGGAGCGATTGAAGGAATAGCACCCACAACACCTTTAAATTCGTTGAAGCCCAGCAGGGTTGAAATTGCAGTAATCACCAAAATACTGATGATGATTGCACCACGTACTTTGAAGTGATGCATAACCACAACCATCAAGAAGCCAAGTAAAGCTAACAAGACAGACGGCTGTTTTAAATCACCCAGACTAACCAGTGTTGCAGGGTTATCAACAATAATGCCGGCATTTTTCAAAGAAACCAGCGCAAGGAATAAACCAATACCGCCACCGATCGCCAGTTTAAGCGACATTGGAATCGCATTGACAATCGCTTCACGGATTTTGAACATGCTGATAGCGATAAAAACAAGGCCAGAGACAAAAACAGCTGCTAAAGCAGTTTGCCATTCCACGCCCATACCCAAACATACAGAATAGGTAAAGTAAGCGTTTAAGCCCATACCGGGTGCTAAGGCAATTGGATAGTTAGCAACAAGACCCATCACCAAACAGCCAATGGCTGCTGCTAAACAGGTTGCGACAAAAACAGCACCATGATCCATACCCGTTTCGGACAAAATCATTGGATTGACAATAATGATGTAACACATTGTCAAAAAAGTAGTTACACCTGCAATGACTTCTGTTTTGAAACTGGTTTTGTTTTCGCTCAGTTTAAACAGACGTTCAAGCATGTTCTCGGAAGATGGATTAGGAGTCGTCATGACCTAGCCCCTATGAAGTAAACTTTATGCATATAAGCATTCCACAAAATTAATCATGTGATGTATTCATCATTAATTTTGTGTATGCCTAAGCAACGAATATGCCAATTCGGCAGATTGTAGGCTTTAAAAAATCCTATTTTCAACAGCATACAACACAGTACAAATGTTGAAATTTGCAAACAAAAAAGCTGCATAAACCTATGCAGCTCCTCTATTTATGTCATTTAATTCGTATTTAATATCAATAAATACTGATCAAATTAATTTCGGCAAATTATAACACATTGATTTTTTAATGTTTCCACATTTTCATCGCTTTTCAATTTAGTAAATTTAAGACATTGTTTTATTTATAAAGTTTGAAATTATTATATGTAAAAATAAAATATCAATATTTAGACGAACTCTTCAAGATCATGCTTGAGCTCAATTCAAAAGCAGCAAGATTGATTTTTTTTAGCGCATATAAGGTGATGCGTTCAAATCATCATTGAACACCTGATTAATTTCTTGCTGTCGCTTTAACTCTGCATTTTTATAAACACTAAACCCTAAGAACACAATGCTGAATATAAAAATTGGTATCAGTATTTTTTTCATAACAAAATTTTATTCATGTTTAAATATTTGGCTATAATAACAAAAAACTTAAACAAAAAAGTGATGTATTTCACAATTTTATATCTTATTAAGTTATTTAATAAGCTATTTGTTCGATCAATGTTAACTTTGTAATATATTTTAGACTGATAGACAAGATAATCGCTGAATGTTTTTTTAAATCCTTTTCCTCAAAAAGCCTCACATTGTAAATCATTTCATATACGAAATTTAAAGCACGATCAATTTCACAGGCCCACCGTTACATCCCGAGTGAAGAAGATAAAAAAGCCGCTGACTTAAAAACAGCGGCTATTCATATTTTTTACAGATTCAAAATTTTCAATCTTGAACTTAAGCAGCTTGTTGCTCATCTCGCTTAAAGACCAATTCGCCCTTTAAGCTACTGTCGGCATCGAAATAATAACCATCGGTATTGAACGACTTGATATCTTCAATACGTTCAATTTTATTTTCCAACAAATAACGCGCCATTAGGCCACGTGCTTTTTTGGCATAGAAGCTGATGACTTTATATTTGCCGTTCTTTTGATCGAGAAAAACAGGCTTGATGATTTCGGCTTTGATTTTTGATTCTTTGACCGACTTATAGTATTCATCTGAAGCAATGTTGACCAAAAGTTCAGAGCCGGCTTTTTCCAAATCGTCATTGATGAGATTGGTGATGGTATTGTCCCAAAACTCGTATAGGTTATGTCCACGTGGATTTTGCAGCTTGGTCCCCATCTCTAAACGATATGGCATCATTAAATCAAGCGGACGCAATAAACCATAGAGACCCGAGAGCATACGCAAATGGGTTTGTGCATATTCAAGGTCTGAGTTTGTAAGTTTATAAGCATCTAAACCGGTATATACATCACCTTTAAAGGCAAAGATTGCTTGGCGTGCATTGGCAAAATCAAAATCAGGCTGCCAATCTCGGAAGCGCTCAACATTTAAAGTCGCAATTTTCTCACTGACACTCATCAAGCTTGAAATTTCACTTACCGACAATTTACGTGCGACTGAGATTAAATCTTCAGAATGATCTAATAGCCGTGGTTGAGTGAATTTTTCAGTCGGTAAAGCGGTTTCGTAATCTAAAGTTTTTGCTGGAGAAATTAAAGCGAGCATAAACATCCTGATTAATTTTTAATTAAACAAACTATAACAGTAGAGTATTTTCAAATCCAATCTGTGTTTTTGATAAACATAATCTGTAAACTATGCGACTCTCCCGCTTTCACATTTTAGTCATTATGTCAGAACAACTGTTCATTCAAGGGCCTGTTGGTCAGCTTGAAATTTTTGTTGATTATCCACAGGGTGAAGTGAAAGGATTCGCGGTAGTTACACACCCTCACCCATTGCAAGGTGGCACACCACAGCACAAAGTACCTGTGCTTTTAGCGCAAATGTTCTTAGAACGTGGCTATGTTGTCTATCGCCCAAGTTTCCGCGGCTCTGGCCAAAGTGCAGGAATACATGACGAAGGCAATGGTGAAACCAAAGATACTATGCAAGTCATTGAATTTGCTCGCAACCAACATCCGAAACTGCCATTTTATGCAGGCGGTTTTAGTTTCGGTGCAAATGTCATGACTAAATGCTATGCCCTATTGCCAGTGGAGTTACAGCCTGTACAGACTATTTTATGCGGCTTACCAACCACAACAGTTGCAGGTGTACGTCACTATGTGACACCGCATATTAAGGGTGATATTTTATTTATTCATGGTGAAGAAGATAATGTCACACTGTTATCTGACTTGATTCAGTGGGCCAAACCACAGCGCCATTTAATCACGGTTTTACCAGGTGCAAACCACTTCTTTACAGGTTATCTCAAACAGCTTCGTATCGCGATCTCACGCTTTTTAGTATAAAAAATACAAAAAAAATGAGTCAGCTTAACTGGCTCATTTTTCTTGCCTAGCGAACGCTCTATCCCCCCAATATTCCAGATAAACTGAACTACTCGCTTGTCGAGTTATCCATTTTTTTGCATTAGTGATCACAATTCGTTCAACATGTAATGACTTAAGCCTATGCTCGTTTAATTTTGATTACGCCTCAATTTTTTATCTAAAAACCAATTATTTACTTGTTTAAATAATCAACTACAGAAATAATACCCAGAAAAATTAAGATAAAATTTAGAGGGAAAAATGAAATTTATTGTTGCTGTGATTTTAAGTCTAAGCATTGCAGCTTTGGTTTATTATTTTAATTCAACCCCATCCACAACGACAAATTTGCCAGCGTCTACGGTTGCTGTGAACGATGGTCCCAAAGCCTATTTGACTGCATCATACAAGATGAATGTCGATGGTCGTGATTTTAGCTTAAAGATGGTCTATGACTTTCCCAACAGCCAAGTGTGTGAAGCCCAACTCAACACCACTGACACCATGAATATGATTTCAACCTTTAAGCAACGCTGTTCGAGTGACTCGGTATGTAAAGAAGCAGATATTTCGTCTTGTTCATCTTTTACCGATCAAAAATATAAAGATATGCTCGATAAAAACTATCATGACACCCATTATATTTATTTAAGCGATAGCAAATTGACTGATCAACGTGGTGTGATCGTGTTTTGGGGACTCAATGAACAAGAGTCAGAAAAAATGTGTGACTATGTGAAAAAGAGCAATCGAACTATTAATCCTATCAATATTGAATGTCTATAACGTTGTTCGATACATTCCGTTAAAAAATAAAAAAGCAGCACTATGCTGCTTTTTTATAGATGATTTTTAATTCAATTTTTCAGTTCATTTCGTCATTTGTTTCCATTGAAACTCACTATACGAGTCTTCTTCTTTTAAACTGTTTTCGACTGCTTGAGCCAATTGATTCAATAGACTTTGTTCAGTAATACGATCTAACCAATCTTGGTCTTCATCTGGATAAGAGGTAATTTCACAGACTAGACGACCGGATTCATCCTGCCCCTGACATGTCACTGAAAGTGGCAATTCATGCTGATCGACACTGACTGCAATCTGATCACCACTTTGCGATAATGTTTGAAAGCCATATTTCTCAAGCTTACTTGCTAAAAACTCAGCCACTTGAGTTTGAGTATCAGTACTGCTTTCAACTCGATTTGAATCGCTATGGGCGGTGAATTGTAGTTTTCTCATGTATCTATCCAAAGACATTCTTGTTGTATGGTTTTAGCATAAGCAATTAAAACCAAACAGCCAAGCATTTGCTTGGCTGTTGTTGAATAAATATACAAATTTAGTGAATTATTTATTCACTTACCGCAATCGTTAAACCAGCTTGAGTCGCTAGCTCTGTAAATGTTGGGAAACTTGTTGCAACAGTTTCTGTACCCACGATATTAATTTCACCCGAAGTACGTAAACCTGCCATTGAGAAGCTCATTGCAATACGGTGGTCATGATGTGATTCGATTTGACCACCTGTGAAGATTGCACCCCACTCACCCGCTTTGCCTTGACCTTCAATGATGATGCCGTCATGTGTTGGCGTGCAGTCGATACCCATAATTTTTAGGCCATCTGCCATCACTTGAATACGATCCGACTCTTTCACTCGAAGTTCAGCTGCACCAGTCAAAATGGTTTGACCCTCTGCACATGCAGCAGCAATAAATAACGCTGGGAATTCATCAATCGCCAATGGTACTTGATCTTCTGGCATATGAATGCCTTTGAGTGTACGTGAACCACGAATACGAATATCGGCAATCGGCTCACCGCCAGCGATACGTTCATTTTCAACAGTCAGGTCAGCACCCATCTGTTTTAAAATTTCGATCACTCCTGTACGTGTTGGATTAATGCCGACCGCTTCAAGTGTGACATCTGAACCTTCAGTAATCGCTGCACCCACCATAAAGAATGCTGCAGATGAAATGTCAGAGGGTACTTGGATATCCGTACCGACTAACTTGCCACCACCTTGAAGTGAAATGCGGTTGCCTTCTGTTTTCACGTCATAACCAAATGCACGAAGCATACGCTCTGAATGGTCACGTGTCGGTTCTGGCTCAGTGACAACCGTCTCACCTTCCGCCCAAAGACCTGCCAACAAAATACCAGATTTTACTTGTGCAGATGCCATTGGTAAGTCGTAGTGAATACCTTTAAGGTTTTGACCTCCAGAAATAGACACGGGCGGCGTACCACGCTCACCTGTGGTTTGAATTTGCGCACCCATTTCACGTAATGGTTTTGCAATACGTTCCATTGGACGTTTTGATAATGACGCATCACCCGTCATCACCGAATCAAACTTTTGTGCCGACAACATGCCTGAAAGCAAGCGCATGGAAGTGCCTGAGTTCCCCATATACAAAGCGCCTGCAGGTGCTTTTAAACCATGCATGCCTACACCATGAATGGTAACTTCGCCATTTTTAGGGCCTTCAATACTCACACCCATATCGCGGAATGCTTGGAGAGTTGCCAAGGCATCTTCACCTTCAAGGAAACCAGTGACATGCGTTGTGCCTTCTGCAATAGCACCAAACATGATAGAGCGATGTGACACAGATTTATCACCTGGCACAGTAAATTTACCTTGGAATTGCTTTGGACCCGGTAAAATTTTGAATTGCTGTGTCGTCACTTTATTTTTCTCCATCAGTGGTTTCTTTGCGAGCATGTGATTGAAATGTTGGCGTGCCGCTTGTGCATGCCCCAACAGTCCCATCAACGCTTGTGAGTTTTCATCTTCAATCAGTTTGCGAAGAATAGCCAATTGTTTTTCAAAGCCATCCACCGCATTTAAAATTGCCTTTTTATTGGCAAAAAAGATGTCATGCCACATATGTGGGTCGCTTGCAGCAATGCGTGAGAAATCACGAAAACCGCCAGCGGCATAACGGAAAATATCTAAATTGTCTTCTCGGTTCGCAAGTTGCTCAACCAAGTTAAATGCCATCAAATGCGGAAGATGACTGGTATGGGCCAACACTTCATCGTGTTTTTCCACATCCATACAAATTACTTCCGCTTTGGCAGCTTGCCACAATTGAATTAGTTTCTCTACAGCCCAATCTGCACTGCTAGGTAATGGTGTCAAAATCACTTTGTGATTAGCAAATAAATCTACCTTACCTGCATGCACACCTGTTAGTTCAGCCCCAGCAATCGGATGCCCCGGTACAAAACCAGCAGGTAATTGCTCACCATAGACTGCTTTCGCTGCATCAACGACATTGCCTTTGGTACTCCCAACATCGGTAATAATCGTCTGTTCGGATAGATAAGGCTTTATCGCTTCAAGGACTTTTTGTGTCGCACGTACAGGCAAAGCCAAGACAACGAGATCTGCACCTTTGACCGCTTCAGCAGGATCGCTATAACCCTGCTGAATAAGCCCTAAAGCTTTTGCATCTTCTAAAGTTTTTTGTGAACGCGTAGACGCTACAATTTCCTTAGCTAAACCTTCAGCAATCATGACGCGAGCTAGGCTTGAGCCAATCAGCCCAAGCCCAATAAAAGCAACTTTTTCAAATAGTGGCACAGACATGACTTAAGCTTTAGCCTCTAAGCCCAAAACTTTAGCCAATGCAGCTAAGAATTTAGCATTTTCAGCTTCAGTCCCAATTGATACACGTAAATGCTCAGGGATACCAACTGGACGAACAATCACACCTTCTTTTAATAAAGCATTGAACGTCTGTGCAGGATCTGCATTTACATTTACTAAAATGAAGTTCGCACGTGAAGGCACATACGCTAAACCTAAAGCATCAAAGCCTGACTCAAGTTGTGCCATACCCGCTTTGTTCACTACGCGTGATTTTTCAATAAATGCTTCATCTTTAAGTGCAGCAACTGCAGCCACCATCGCAAGATGGTTCACGTTAAATGGTTGACGAATACGATTGAGGAAATCCGTCACTTCAACTGAAGCCAAAGCAAACCCAACACGTAGTGCAGCCAAGCCATAGCATTTTGACATGGTACGGCTAACGATTAAGTTTGCGTATTGATCTAAGAATTTCAAGCTGTTGAAGTTTTCTGGGAAATATTCCACATAGGCTTCATCTAAAACCACGATCACATTTGCAGGTACTTTTTGCATGAACGCTTCAAATTCAGCTTCTTCAAACCATGTACCTGTTGGATTATTTGGGTTCGCAATAAAAATCAATTTAGTATTGTCTTTGATTGCCGCAGCCATTGCATCTAGGTCATGTGAAAAACCTTTTGCAGGCACTTCAATCGCTTCAGCATTAATCGCTTGAGTAACCAGACCATACACAGCAAATGCGTGTTGGCTATACACTACAGAGTCTTGTTCTGAAACAAAAGCACGAGCAAAAATTTCTAGAAGATCGTTTGAACCATTACCTAACGTAATGCGGTCATGTGCAATACCAAATTGTTTTTCAACTTGGTCTTTCAAAATAAAACCGCCACCATCCGGATATCGACCAATTTCTGCAAGTTCAGCAGCAACAGCTTCTTTCACTTTGTCAGAACAACCCAATGGGTTTTCATTTGATGCGAGTTTTACGATATCTGTAATACCCAACTCACGCTCAAGTTCACTAATTGGTTTACCTGGTTGGTAAGGCTTTAGCTTTGCAATGCCTTCATTGGCTGGGACAAACGTCATTTTACACTTCCAGTTTTTTCAAATGATGAAGGTGATCAACTCCTGATGGAATTGATCACAGTTGTGATCTTAAAGAACAGCAATCGGATATGAACCCAATACACGAATTTCTTTTACTAACGGACGAATTTCTTCAATTGCCGCTTTCACGTTTTCTTGCTCAACATGACCTTCCAAGTCCACAAAGAATACATAAGCCCATTTTTCTGGTAATGCAGGACGTGTTTCGATACTTGTTAAGCTAATATTATGCTTGGCAAACGGTGCAAGAATTTCAAGTAATGCCCCCGCACGGTCATGCGCAGAAATCAACAATGAAGTTTTATCATTGCCCGATTGTGGCACTTTCTCACGACCAATCACCAAGAAACGAGTAGTATTTTCAGGATTGTCTTCAATATTGCTATGCAAAATTTCAAGGTTGTAAATGTTCGCAGCGACTTCAGAAGCAATTGCTGCTGAGTGCCATTCATTGCGAATACGGCGTGCAGCTTCTGCATTTGAACTGAGTGCAACACGTTCTACACCCGGATAATGTGCATCTAACCAACCACGGCATTGCGCCAAAGTTTGTTGATGAGCATAAATTTGTTTAATGCTGTCTTTACGTGTGTTTTCAGACACTAGGAACTGGTGATGAATACGCAGCTCCACTTCACCAATAACATTCAGATGTGAAGATTTGAAGCAATCTAGGGTGTGGTTCACTACACCTTCAGATGAGTTCTCTACAGGCACAAGACCATAGTGCGCACTGCCTGCTTCTACTTCGCGGAATACTTCATCAATCGTTGGAAGAGGGCGAACAACAGCGTCTTGACCGAAATGTTTTAAAACAGCCGAATGCGTATAAGTTCCGACTGGACCTAAAAACGCAATACTTTGCGGTGCTTCAAGAGCTAAACATGCCGACATGATCTCACGGAATAAACGTGCCATTGTCACATCAGACAATGGGCCTTCGTTACGATCCATAACTTTACGTAAAACTTGCGCCTCACGTTCAGGACGATAAAACAATGGATTCTCTTCTGCAGCAAATTTTGCTTTTGCCACAGCTTCAGCTAGTTTCGCACGACGATTGATAAGTTGTTGAATCTGCATATCAACAGAGTCGATATCTTCACGAATTTGAGCTAAGTCCAGAGAAGTCGGAGTGTTTTGATCATCGTTGATCATTGTTATGTCGCCCTTCAAAAAAATTTTGCAAACAGTATAACAATAGTTAGCTTTCAAATGTTGCGCAATACGACTTTGATGGTTTCAGCCTTAAAAACATACAGTTGATTAAAGCTTCATCAGCTTAACTTAAGAGCCAAAACAGCCAAACTGATAGGTAAAACCATAATTGAGGCAAATCTTACCTTTTGACGGCTTTATTGATCATTCATCTTGAGCAGCACAATAAATAGCCTTTCTCCTTTCTAGCTAATTTGAATAGATCCATCTCCTTGTATAAGCCCATCAATCAATTTGTTTCATTGGTCATTTCATTTTTAAATTTTGCTCTCAATACCTGCAGCAAAATAAAAATTCAAAACTTGGCTTTCATGGCATAGAAATAATTTGAAATTTAAAGATGATCTATATAAACACTTGGTCATTGATCGTTTTTTCAGTTACTTAATAGGCACTTTCATCTAGTGTTTACAGTCATTGACGCATTTATTACAAAAGACACAGGTAATTTTTTTCATTGCTTTGTAGTCTAAATATCAGAAAAAAAATAACAGACCCATAGGTACAAGTATGCACAAGAAAATTGCAGTGTTAGTGACCTACGATTTTGAAGATATTGAATACCTTAAGCCTGTGGAGGCCTTTCGAGCCGCTCGGCACAGCATTATCAATATCGAAGATCAGGTTGGAAAAATTGTTTACGGCATGAAACGCCGTTCCCAGATCACCATTGACCAGAGTATCGACGATGCCTCTGTGCATGATTTTGATGCCTTATTTATCCCCGACGGTTATTCACCCGAGAAACTCGCTTTAGATGGCCGTTTTATCTATTTTGTACGTAATTTTGCAGATAGCCAAAAGCCGATTTTGAGCAGTTGTCACGGTCCACAATTGTTATTAGAAGCGGGTGTCATACAAGGTCGCCATTTCGCCCAATCTGAAACGCTGAAATCTGCTTTACTAAACGCAGGTGTGGTGGTGTCGGATCAATCGGTCGTGAATGATAATAACCTGTATATATCGTCTCGCAGTACTTTAGATATACCTGAATTTATCGAAGTCTGTCTGCAAGTTTTGGGGCAACCGTCATTATCTTAGGTCTCAATATATTCACTTACACTCAACCGCATAATCAAATTCAAACACGCAAATCTATAGAAAGACATCTTAAAAAAATAGCGAAGTCATCACTTCGCTATTTTAATTTTCAGCCTGATAATTTGTTTATCGACCTAAAATACTTCGTGCCACGATTTCTTTCATAATTTCATTGGTGCCACCGTAGATTTGCTGAATACGTGCATCGACAAAGAAACGTGAAATTGGATATTCCGTCATATAACCATAGCCACCAAATAATTGAAGTAGATTATGGGCCACTTTCATTTGCATATCGGTAGAAAAGCTCTTGAGTGCTGCTGCAGTTTCAACATCAAGTTTGCCTTGCATATAAAGTTCAACATTTTGATTATAAAATGCCGCTGTAGCCAATTCGTCAATCTTAGCCTGTGCCAAGACAAAACGAGTATTTTGGAACTGTCCGATCGCCTGTCCGAACGCTTGTCGCTCTTTAACATACTGCGTTGCCACATCAATGGAACCACGAATCGCACCAATTGCAGTCGAGGCAATTGCGGTACGTTCACGCGGTAACTCTTGCATCAAGTAAGCAAAGCCTTGTCCAGCTTGACCCAAAAGTTGCTCTTTTGGCACTTTGACGTTGTCATAAAACAACTCTGAAGTGTCTTGCGCATGCAGACCAATTTTGTCGAGGTTGGTACCTTTCTTAAATCCATCCAAATGTGTATCGACTAAAAGTAATGACACACCTTTGGCACGTGCTTGTGGATCAGTTTTCGCAGCCAATACCACAAGGTCTGCATGTTGACCATTTGAAATAAAAGTTTTCGAGCCATTGAGTAGATAATGATCGCCCTGCAAAATTGCACTACTGCGCATAGACTGCAAGTCCGAACCTGCTCCCGGCTCTGTCATACCAATAGCACCGACCACTTCACCTGTGACCATTTTCGGTAACCAATATTGTTTTTGTTCTTCTGAACCAATGTGCAAAATATAAGGCGCTGCAATTTCAGAATGGCATGAAATACCTGTCGATAATGCACTAAAACCTGCTCGCGCAGATTCTTCGACTAGCATCAGTGAATAATGCGTTGGGACGCCATAGCCGCCATATTCTTCAGGCACATCCACACATAAAAAGCCATTTTCACCCAAAGCATTCCATACTGAACGCGGCATAATGCCTTCACGTTCCCATTGCTCATAATGTGGTGCGACATGCTCTGCCATAAAGCGGCGAAAGTTATCTCGAAATAATTCTAAGTCTGCATCATAAGCCAGCATGTGTTTCTTCCTTGGTTGAGTTTGTTATTTTGTTGAGCTCCATCCTATTGCAGTTTAGAACAGCCGTCATGCCTAAAAACTAAAGCGTTCAAATTTGGCTTTGCCCTTGCATTAAAAAAGGAAGCCGAAGCTTCCTTTTTAATTACATCTTTTACATCACAGCATCAGCGTTAAGCATGATGTGCATTGCCTTCTTCTTGCATCTGACGGTCAATTTCTTCAGGATTTGCTAAAGCAAAATCCAGTTTTTCTTTGTCTAATTGACCCACCCATTTCGCAACCACAATCGTTGCCAATGAGTTACCTACAAGGTTCGTTAATGCACGTGCTTCTGACATGAAACGGTCAATACCAAGAATTAATGCCAAACCTGCAACAGGAATATGACCCACAGCAGACAATGTTGCAGCCATCACAATAAAGCCTGAACCCGTCACACCCGCAGCACCCTTAGATGAAATGAGTAGAACCAATAACAATGTGATCTGATGCGAAATATCAAGCGGTGTATTGGTCGCTTGTGCAATAAAGATTGCTGCCATAGTCAGGTAAATAGACGTACCATCTAGGTTAAATGAATAACCTGTTGGAATAACAAGACCCACTACAGATTTTTCTGCACCAGCAAGTTCGAGTTTTTTCAACATACGTGGCAGTACAGATTCAGAAGATGACGTACCCAGTACGATCAGTAACTCTTCGCGAATCATACGAATCATTTTCAAAATACTGAAACCGCAAATACGTGCAATTGAGCCAAGTATAATGAAAATAAACAGCAAACATGTGATATAGAAGCAGATGATCAATTGACCCAATTGTGCCAAACTACCAATACCATATTTACCAATGGTATAAGCCATCGCACCGAAAGCACCAATTGGTGCAAGCTTCATGATCATGTTTACAATGTTAAAGAATACATGTGCAATTTGATCAATAAACTTCAATACAGGCTTACCTGCATCACCAAGTTTATGCAAAGCAAAACCAAATAATAAGGCAAATAATAGAACTTGAAGAATTTCACCCTCAGCAAACGCACCAACAACGGTGTTTGGGATGATATTCATAAAAAATTCTTGGGTAGATTGCGCTGCACCAGATTCAACATATTTAGAAATACCTGCAGTATCTAAAGATGCTGGATCTACGTTCATGCCCACACCTGGTTTTGCAATATTAATCACTGCAAGACCAATAATGAGTGCGATGGTCGAAACGATTTCGAAGTATAGTAAAGCGACCCCACCTGTCTTACCCACAGATTTCATGCTTTCCATGCCTGCAATACCACTTACCACGGTACAGAAGATCACAGGTGCAATAATCATTTTAATTAGCTTAATGAAACCTTGTCCTAGTGGATAGAACAATTCACCCCAGCCTTTTACGTATTGCTCGGTACCATTGATAATTTGCGTACCACTTGGTGAGAAATGACCCACCAATACACCCGCAATAATGGCAACGATCACTTGAAAATATAGTGACTTATAAATTGGTTTTTTAGCCATGACATTACTTCACGATATATTTCTGCTTCAAAGAAATATTCAGTTTTTGTCTATTTTCAAAAAATAAACAGCCCAAAACCCCTTTGTCTTCGACAAAAGAGCACCAAAGGTATTTGACTTAGCCAAATACAGAAAAACGAAATATGTATGGTGATTAAATAATCACATCAGGACCTGATATAGAATCAGCACATTGATCAGGAGATGAAACGCATACTAAAGTAGGTTAAATTTTACCTGTTTTTTAATGGCTTGTTCTGCCACAAATGTTAATTTCGGTTAAATAATAGACCGAGATCATTAGACTATAGTCTAAAGACTGCATTTTTTACGCCCATTATCAGGCTGAAAAATACCAACTATAGAAGTAAACTACCCTTAAGTCCTAATTTTAAGCCCCGTATTTGCATGAACAATAAACGAAATATTTACAAAGATTTTGAACATCCTTTTGCGCAATTTGTCCGTATCGTGGGTAAAGGTAAAAATGGCGCACGTTCGCTCACTTATGATGAAGCCTACCAAGCGTTCAGCATGATCTTAAAAGATGAGGTTTTGGACGTTCAATTGGGCGCTTTCTTGATGTTATTGCGTGTAAAAGAAGAGTCAGTCGATGAACTTACAGGCTTCGTCCAAGCTACACGTGATCAACTCAAGTTTAAAAAGCTAGATGTCGATTTAGATTGGTCATCTTATGCAGGTAAACGCAAACATTATCCATGGTTTTTATTAGCAGCATTAACGCTGGCAAAACACGGTTACAATGTCGTGATGCATGGCGCTTCAGGTCATACCATTAACCGCCTTTATACAGAACAAGTATTAGAGTATTTGGGTTTTCCTATTTGCCAAAATGATACAGATGTGGAAGAACAACTAATACAACGTCATTTTGCTTATATTCCGCTCGACGTCATTTCACCAATACTTAGTGATTTAATTTCACTGCGCAATGTGATGGGTTTACGTTCCCCAATTCACACCCTTGCGCGTCTGATAAATCCATTTAATGCCAAAGCCACCATGCAAGCTATTTTCCATCCAGCCTATCGTGGATCACACCAACGTGCGGCATTTCAATTGGGTTATCAAAATAGTGCTGTCATTAAGGGTGAAGGTGGTGAATTCGAACGTAACCCCGATGCAAAAACATTAATTTGTGGTATCAAGGATGGTGAAATGTATGAACATGAGTTGCCTAAACTGACGGACAACCGTAGTCCAGTCGAAGAAGAACTTGATTTGGCCGTTTTTAAAGCCGTTTGGGACGGTCAGCAGACACATGAATATGGTGAAATCGCAGTCACCGAAACCATGGGAATCGCACTATATACCATGGGTGCAGTCGCAAGTTTTGATGATGCAATGCAAACTGCCAAAACCATGTGGGCAAATCGTCACGCTTAAATAAGCAGATATGAAGAAATAAATCTAGGCATGCATCAAGCCAATAAAAAGCCAGCATTGAGCTGGCTTTTTCAATCAGAAAGAAAATAGATTAAACGAAACGAATCGGCTTGAACTCAGGTTCTTCCACATGCGAGTCACAATGCTCATCTTCTTCTTTGGTCCCACGGTCGATATAACCACTACGCTCATCTTCTGGCAAATGTTTAATTTCCCATGCATACACCGCTTGCATACAAATTTGACGTTGTTCTTGAGTCAGCGCTACGCCATTTGGCCATTTACCAATTTCAATTGCCGTTTTTAATCGACCAACAATTTCAGGATCGAGTACGGCAAGCATCTGTTCAATATTCATAATTAATCCTGCTTTAATGAGTCAAAATCTTGGTTCCAGCCTAGCTTGGTACGACATGCCATATAGAAGTCATAACCAGGTGGATGTAATAAGTTGAGCTTAAATGGATGTTTGCGGATATGTAAACTATCGCCTACACCCAATGATACACTGTGTTGACCATCGGCACTGACCATTGGTAGAACACGATTTTCACGAATCAAAATTTTAATTTCGCTTTGTCCACCTACGACAATCGGCCGTGATGACAAAGTATGTGGATGCATTGGCACTAAGGCAATCGCATCCATACTTGGGTGGACAATCGGACCACCACCAGATAATGCATAAGCTGTAGAGCCGGTTGGCGTGGAAACAATTAAACCATCACTGTGTTGGCGGTATACATATTGCCCATCAATATTCAGTTCAAAGTCGATCATGTGTACCGATTTACCCGAGTGCAGCACAATATCATTTAAAGCCACAGCATCATAAATCGACTCACCTTTTGAGCGAATTTCCATTTCCAGCAAGAAACGTCGGTCTAGCTGAAACTCGCCTTTGAGCACTTGATCTAACTTAAAAATCACTTCTGTCGGTTTGATATCGGTCAGGAAGCCCAAACGACCACGGTTCACCCCAATCACAGGGGTATTATATTTCACCAAGGCACGTGCAGCATGAAGCAATGAACCATCACCGCCGACTACGATCACCAAATCGACGACTTCACCCAATAAGTTACGGCTGACCGTCTGAGTATTGTTATAGGGTACCAGCTGCGCTGTTTGCGTATCAAATACAGGATGTAATCCCAAACTTAAAATATGATCGTGGATCAAACATAGGGTTTCGATCACTGATGATTTGTCTGGACGACCAATCAACCCAATGTTTCGAAATGATTTATGTGAAATTTGCACCTGCGCTTTTGCTCCGCTTCGCCTCATTGGTATCATATCACTAACAGAAATGATTTAAAAAAACTTTAAAGTTTCGACTTTAGTGAAGTAGCTTCCAATATTTTGCATACATATAACAGTTTAAATATTGCAAAATACTGAAAAGCTTCGCATGATTAGCAAAATTTCTCAGGGTCTTATCACTATTTATGAAGTCTGAACGTGGCATAGGCATAATTGCACTGATTTTTTCGCTGTTGATTATCGGCGGATTTCTCGTGTTCAGCATTTATCTTATTCGTCTAGATAATATTGTACGGGACAAATTCGAAGGTCAACGTTGGGATATTCCAGCCAAGGTATTTGCACGTCCTTTAGAAATTTATACCAATGCGCCTGTAAGCCAAGCAGACCTCAACCAAGAACTGAAACTTTTGGGCTATAACGCTCAAGACAGCTATGCGAAAACTGGGAGTTACGTTACTTCTGGCAATGTGACCTATATCCATACGCGTGGTTTTGACTTTGGTGATAGTGTCGACCCTGAACAAGTCCTTAAAGTGACCTTTGGTGAAGATCAAATCACTGAGGTAAGTGCGACCAAGCCTTCAAGCAGTGGTATTGCCCGCTTAGAGCCGATGTTAATTGGCGGTATTTATCCTCAGCACAATGAAGACCGTGTGCTGATTAAACTGGATAAAGTACCTAAGCCTTTAATCCAAGCTTTAATTGCTACCGAAGACCGTAATTTCTATCAGCATCATGGTATTTCGATTCGTGGTACAGCACGTGCCATCGTAAGTAATGTCACCGGTGGTAAACGTCAAGGTGGTTCGACCCTCACTCAGCAATTAGTGAAAAATTTCTATTTATCGCCTGAAAAAACCATTAAGCGTAAGGCCAATGAAGCCTTAATGGCGATGCTGATTGAACTTCACTATGACAAAGATGAAATTCTTGAAGCTTATTTAAATGAAGTGAATTTAGGTCAAAACGGTAACTATTCAATCAATGGTTATGGTTTAGCCTCACAATTCTATTTTGGTTTACCACTGCGTGAATTAAATATTGCTCAGCAGGCGTATTTAGTCGGTCTGGTTCAAGGCCCGACCCTATTTAATCCGTGGAAAAACCCTGAAGGTGCGATTAAACGCCGTAATATTGTGTTAAACAATATGGTTGTGATGGGCTATTTAACTCAGGAACAATATGAAACTGAGTCAGCACGTCCATTGAATGTCATTACAAAACCAACATTGGGCCCTTCTCGCTTCCCAGACTATATGGATATCGTGCGTCGTCAACTGCGTACTGAATACCAAGAAAGCGATTTGACCAATCAAGGTCTGCGTATTTTCACCGCGATGGACCCGATTGCTCAAACTCGTGTACAAACTGCATTTAAAGAATCTGTGGCACGTTTAAGTAATGCCAATCCAGCACGCTTGAAAGAATTACAAGGCGCGGTACTGGTGTCTCATCCTGAAAATGGTGAATTGGTTTCAGCAGTCGGTTCAACGCAGGACTTTACCGGCTTTAACCGTACGATGGATGCTAAACGTCAAGTCGGTTCATTGCTAAAACCCGTGATTTACCTCAGTGCGATAGAATCCAACCGCTATAACTGGGCGAGTCAAATCGAAGATAGTCCGATCAGCATTCAAAGTGATGGCAAAGCTTGGACACCGAAAAACTATAGTGGTGGCGCACATGGTGTCGTACCAATGGTCGATGCCCTATCAAACTCGTATAACCTCTCTGCGGTACGCTTAGGTCAAGAGTTCGGTATGTCGACTTTTATTAACCATCTGAAAAAGTTTGGTGTGACTTCTAATATTCCAAACTACCCTTCGATTTACCTCGGTGCTATCGATATGTCACCGATGGAAGTCATGAGTGTCTATGGCAACTTTGCAACCGGTGGCTTCAAATATCCAGTGAAAGCTATTCGTTCAGTGGTCGATGCCAATGGTCGTTTATTAGATCGTTATAGCTTAACGGTACAACCGACTATTGCACCTGATGCTGCATTTATCTTGAACTACGGTTTACAACAAGTGATGAGTTCAGGCACAGGCCGTTCGGCTTATGCATCATTACCAGCTTCACTCAAACTTGCAGGTAAATCAGGGACAACCAATGATACGCGTGACTCATGGTTTGCAGGTTATTCAGGTAATTATTTAAGTGTGGTTTGGTTAGGTTTAGACAACAACAAAGTTACAGGCTTAACTGGTTCGTCAGGAGCACTTCCTGTTTGGACCAATGTGATGAAGCAGTTACGTCAAAAACCTGTTAATTTACGTCAACCAGACAGCGTACAGTGGCATTGGTTAGACCGTTATTCAGGTAATTTATCTGCGCAGCATTGTACAGGTGCGATGTATATTCCTCTTTCGCGCAACTCCATTCCAAATCAAGCTACGGCATGTGGTTCGACACAATATGAAGTAGAACCTTACACAGTTGATACTGAAGAGACGCAGCCAACTCAGGAGCAAAATGATAGTTTAGGTGACTACATTCGTGAAAGTGATGTCGATAATGATCAGGGTTCATCTGATCAACCTCGCATCATCTCAAGTGGAGAGTATTCAAATTAAACTGCACAACATTAAAGTTTTAAAAACGTTCAGTATTCTGAGCGTTTTGACGATCATTTTGGCAGGTTGCCAAACCATGATCGAACCTGAGCAAAAGCCGCCTGCCGCACCTGAAAAAAAGGCAGACATCCATGACCCTTCTGGGGTCATTATTACACCATATGACCATCCAGAAATTAAACGTCAACGCATCGTTATTCCTGAGCAGAAAACCCAAATTCAAAAGTTTGATGATGGTCGCGACTTACCTGTATTCAAAAAATTGATGCAAACTACGCAAACCGCTTATGCCAAAGGAAAATGGAATGAAGCTGAAAGTGCGGCAACTCAAGCACAGCGTTTGGCACCACAATCTGCGGAAACTTTTTTATATTTGGCAATGATCGCCAATCGAAAAAATCAACCTGCGAATGCAGAATCGTTGGCACTGCGTGGATTAAGCTATGCTCAAACCAAGCCGATGAAACAACAGCTTTGGAATGTTGTTTTAAAAGCTGGTCAAATGCAAAAGAAAAGCAGCACCATTCAAAAAGCCCAACAAGCCATCAAAGCTCTTTAAGCACCCATAAAAAAGCCTGATCTTAATTGAGATCAGGCTTTTATACTCTTTACATACTAAAAGTAAGCTTATTTACAATAGTTACTTTAAGTCTAAAATATCGACTTTCAAATCCAAACTTAATCCAATACATAATTTAATTTAAAAACTGCGAATACCTGCCACCCCATAAGCATGATGCTGCTGTGCAATAGGTAGCAATTCAGGACGCATGCCACCTAAAGCAAAAACAGGGATTTCTATGCTTCGTGCAATCTCAGAAAAATGCGCCCATCCCATACTTTGTGCCTCTGGATGACTTTGTGTCGCCAGAACTGGGCTCATAAGAATAGCATCACAGCTAATTTTTTGCGCATGCAGTGCAGAAACTTGATCATGACAAGCGGCGATATAGCGCTTCCCAAGCTGTAAATCACCTTTATTTTTTTTCAGCAATTGGTGCTGCTTAAGATGTAAAGCCGAAATATGTGCTTGCACCTCTGTAGAGAGTAATGACCATAGATCTTCATTAATTATCAATTGCTTTAAAATCACGGTAGGTAATTGATTTAATGCCTCTGCATTTTCTGCGCTGGCATCGACTCGCCAATAATACAACAGCGTCTCTTGAAGCGTTTCAAATGTTGGTAGATCGGCGGTGATTTTGATCTGTTGCTGCCAATATAAGCGCTGCAAAATAGCTTGATTGGCCTTTGGAAAATTCAAACTCATAAGTTGTTGACGCGAATACCAGGCCCATGGCTTTTGGATTTCATTCAGCAACGCATGCGGGACGGTGGCATGAAATAAATGCAATTTCACAATAACATCATCGTATTCATGTTGAATAAAATCAAAAGCATGCCAGTCATGTAAACCAATTCCAACCTCTTCAAAAATTTCACGACGACACGCTTGTTCAGGACTTTCACCCTGCTCGACTTTACCACCCGGAAACTCATGTTTATTGCCCTGATGTTGTTTT
This sequence comes from Acinetobacter sp. YH12138, assembly GCF_015218525.1. Lineage (NCBI taxonomy): Bacteria > Pseudomonadati > Pseudomonadota > Gammaproteobacteria > Moraxellales > Moraxellaceae > Acinetobacter > Acinetobacter sp. YH12138. The sequence goes on from NZ_CP048670.1 coordinate 2,208,077, forward strand.
GCTTCACGCCAACCCACCAGTACTTTGTCTTGATGCAATAAAATCGCAATGGCGACATCAATTTGCGGTTTAGACATAGTTCCCTGCTCTCTACTCTGTTCCGATTGATAACCAAGTGTAAGCAAATTTATCTTTTTTATAAAATCTTAAAATTACCGTTGACAGGTCTATTCGATAATGATTATCATTTAAACCATTCAAAAATACACCACGGAGTCGACGGAATGAACGCACCATTTAGCCTTTTTACTCGTAGCAATGAAGCACACCACTCGCTGCCAATGCTACATTCAAACAACCTTTTTGCCTTAGGACGTGAAATTCGAATTATGCATGCAGGTGAAGAATATCGACTACGTTTAACACGAAATAATCGCCTTATTTTGACCAAATAATTTCTGATAAAAATAATAATTATCAGCGCAATAAAAATAATCGTGGACACAAGCAGTAAGCCATCCGCTTACTGCTTTTTTAAGTTTTGTACTTAGTCAAATTAAGCTTTATAACTACTCAAACTTAATTTAAATCGCAACACTCATCTTCCTCTCACAATACTCTTTCGCTAAATTCCTTAGAGCAAATCGTGTTTTTAACGGATTGGAAAAGTGAGTTGTACCTTTAAGCCACCCAGTTCAGATGCATCCACATTTAAATGGCCTTGATGTAACTGTACAATTTTTTGGGCAATTGAAATACCTAAACCTGAACCTTGCGTCTTCGTTCCCAATACACGGTAAAATCGCTCGCCAATGCGTTGCAATTCTGCGACTGTCAGTCCCGCACCTTGATTTTCAATCGTCCAAACCGCCTGCTGTGCTGTTACCGTTAAATCAATCTTTACCTGTCCTTGCGTAGGACTATAGCGAATAGCGTTATCGACTAAATTGCGTAGACAGCTAAACATCAACTCTGCGTTCATCTCAAACTGTACAGACTGGGTCTGTAGCTTCAATTCGATCTGCTTTTCTTCAATAAAAGGCTGTAAAGCGTCAAGGACTTGTAAACTCAGCTGTTCTAAGTCGTCTTGTTTTTTATCTAATTGCTCCGATTGCGTCGGGTCGAGCCGTGCCAAAATTAGTAGATTTTCCAACACGCGTGTTCCTCGATTAACATCGTGCTGTATGCTCAATAAATCCTGCTGAATGTCGGGATATTTTCGTTTTAATACCTGAAGTCGCATTTGAATCGCAGACAGCGGTGAGCGTAATTCATGTGAGGCATCGGAGGTAAAGCGTTGTTCCGCCTCTAAGGCTTGATCTAATCGGTTTAATAAAAAATTCAGCTGTGTTTGGATCGGTTCTAGTTCCTGTAATACAGGTTCAGGTAAAACAATGGCTTGTAAGTCATCTACATTTTTTTCAGCGATTTGTTTTGAAAAAAGCTGTAAAACTTTCAATTGACGTTTAATCAAAATATGCAGTAATAGCCATTGGATCAACCAGACAATCAATAGAATCCCTGCATAGCCTAGTACGCTTTGCAGCGTTTCCCTCAGCCGTGTTTTCATCGGTTGAATGATTTGTACGCTTAATCCATCGTCCTGAAGTGCATAGCTACGCCAAAGCGCGCCTTCTCTCCATTGATAATGCAACCCTTGTTTTAAATTGGGCTGATGTTCAAATGCTGTGTGTTGTTCCGATGTGGTTAAGACTTGCGACCCTTGCATGAGTTGATATTGCATATCAAACTCTTCACTCAGTTCATCTATTTGTTCGTCTTGCTTCAGCGTGAGATCAGTAGCAGTAAGCATATCTGCCACTTCGTCCATCAGGGCATCGTGTACATTCATGATGTGATACAAACCAAATCCCAACATCAGACACAGAGAGATTGCTCCCGCCCAAATTGCACTGAGCAGTGAGGTTTTAATCAGTTGCGACTGTAAGGAAATGCTTTTTTTATCACTCATAGACTTAACTTTGTTGCGGAAGATTCATGCGATAACCCAAACCCCTTAAGGTTTTAATGTAATCACTGCCAATCTTCTTACGCAATTGGTAAATAAAAACTTCGATCGCATTACTTTCAACTTCATCGCCCCAAGCATAGAGTGATTCTTCGAGTTGGCTACGCGTCATAATATGCTCTGGATTCAACATCATCTTATGCAAAATTTGATATTCACGCGAAGTCAACGTAATCAGTTCCGCGTTTTTACGCAGCGTTTTAGCTTGTACATCTAAACTTAAATCCCCGAAAGTCAGAGAATTATCACGCTGTTGATGATGCAAGCGTAATTGGGCACGTACCCTTGCTGACAACTCTTCTAAGCTAAAGGGTTTCACCAAATAATCATGGGCTCCCAGATCTAAACCTTCAACACGATCTGCAATACTGTCCCGAGCAGTAATGAATAAAACTGGTGTAAGCGGATGCAACTGTACGATACGTTTTAAAATTTCATCACCAGTTACTTTTGGTAAGCCACGATCTAAAAGTATGCAATCATATTGATGTTGTTCTAAAGCCAAAATAGCGTGATCGCCTCGCTCAACCCAATCAACACTGTAGCCATCCATTTCAAGCCATGTTTTTATACTGTCGGCTTGGGATGCATCATCTTCTGCCAATAAAATTCGCATCTTACCTACCCTATTTCTATGGTTCCGACTTCAGTGTATCGAACTTTTGCTCATATCTACTCAAATCATAAAAAAACCACAGCAAGCCGTGGTTTTTTATAGTGCAGCACTGTATTGAATGACAGGCTAAATTAAAATTTTACTTGATCGACATCAACTTCAACGCGTTTCGTCGGTTTGTAATCAATGTCGATTTCTCCAATGAGCGTTACGGGTGTTTTAGCTGAAATCGCTTTGCCTTGCCAAAGTTCATCATCAATATCCACCGTAATGCTGCCTGTGCTATCGCGGAACTGATATTTTTCATCGCCCATCGATTTGACAACATAACCTTTCAATTGAACTTTACTATCATCTTTTAAGTCTAAGGCATGTTTCACTGATGTGGTTTTCATCGGTGCAACAGCTGTTTGATTAACTGCTGTATTCGCGACTGCAACCGATGCCACACCTGCAAATGCTAAAACACATACCAATTGAGTGAATGTTTTCATCTTCGGTCTCTCTTACTTTGTCTATTTCGATAGCACTATTTAAACAAAGCAAGATGAGTCGAATCTTAAGCTGCAAAGACGTTTTTATTTATTTGATCAAACCATTAGTTGAGCGGTACGACACGCAGGACTTCCTCTAAAGTCGTCACCCCTGCAAGTACTTTACGTGCACCTGCAATTCGTAATGGTTCGACATGCTCTTTACGTGCCTGTGTACGTAATTGGGTTAAATCTGCATTGGCACCAATCAATTGCTTGGTTTCAATACTGAGCGGCATAAATTCATAAATCCCCACACGGCCTTTATACCCCGTTTGACGGCATTCATCACAGCCCACCGCCTCGTAGACAAAATCAGGCATTTGTATCGCATATTCAAAGGTCAAATGTTTCCACTCTTGTTCATTGATAAAAGTCTCACGCTTGCAGTGTGGACAGAGTTGACGAACCAAACGTTGTGCCAAAACCCCTAAAATGGTCGCTGCCGTTAAAAAAGGCTGAATCCCCAGATCATGTAATCGCGTCAAACTCGATGGTGCATCATTGGTATGTAAAGTTGAAAGCACCAAATGACCTGTTAATGCAGCTTGGATCGCCATATTTGCCGTATCATGATCTCGGATCTCCCCGACCATGATAATGTCAGGGTCTTGACGCATTAAAGCCCGTACACCATCGGCAAAGCCTAGATCAATCCCTGTATTCACCTGCATTTGGTTAAAACTTGGCTCTAACATCTCAATCGGGTCTTCAATGGTGCAGACATTCACTTCTTCGGTTGCCAATTGTTTGAGTGATGAATAAAGCGTGGTGGTTTTACCCGAACCCGTCGGACCGGTCACTAAAATAATACCGTGACTATGACTGGTTAAGGCCTTCCAATCATCCAACAGACGCCCTTCAAAACCGAGCTGTTGGAAACTACGTACCAAGACTTCAGGGTCAAAAATACGCATGACTAACTTTTCACCAAAGGCTGTTGGCAGCGTCGATAAACGTAGCTCTGTTTCTTGGCCTTTGGGTGTACGGGTTTTTAAACGTCCATCTTGCGGCTTACGTTTTTCAGCCACATTCATCCGACCTAAGATCTTAATTCGTGAAACCACCGCTGTCAGCGTATTTGCTGGCATGTTGTAGATGGTATGCAATACGCCATCGATACGAAAACGCACCTTTCCTGTATCTTTACGCGGCTCGAGGTGAATATCACTTGCACCTTGTTCGAAGGCAAACTGTAAAACCCAATCGACAAGCTTCACAATATGCTGATCATTAGCATCTGGATTTTGTGTATCACCTAATTGTAATAACGCTTCAACGCCTTTATTTTCACGGTCATAACTCGATGATTTTTGAGAATTACTGACCGCACGACTCACTTGGTAATATTCAACCAAATATCGCTGTAGTTGATCTGGACTGAGTAATACACGCTGAATCTTGCGTGGTAATACCGTTCTTTCTAAATTTGCAATCCATTCATTTTTATAAGGTTGATCCGTTGCAATCAACACATGCTCATTTTGTAATTCCACCGCTAAAATGCGATTTCGTACTGCAAATTCCTGCGACATAATGGCTGTCAAAGCAGGTACATCAGCTTTTAAAGGATCGATAATATAAAACGGTACACCTGACTTTTCTGCCAACCATTGACAGAGTCTATTGAGCGTTAAGGTAGACTGCGGATGACTCTGATCGACCAAATTAAAATTGGCAATCCATTGTAAAGGATGCCATTTTAACTGCTCACGCTGACGGTGCGTGGTTTGAATCAGTATTTTGTCCCGTTCAGTAATACGTCCATCTTTTTGTAATTGGTCTAAACACCAAGAAGTGTCAATTTCAAAATTAAAAGTCATTGTTCTATGTTCCCCAAACATAGAACTACTATAGCAAGTTTTTACATCGGATTAGATAAATTGGGCACAGCAGGTGTGTAATTAACTAGATCACACAACATTAGTATAAGATTAAAAGCGTGAATTTATTGCTCAATTCATGTTGCTTGGCTGCTCATACTGACATCAATAGCAACAAATGCAGTTAAATTTAATAATGACTCAGATTCATTAGAATAAATAAACCTATTAACATTTATTCAAATAAAAATTTCATTTATTACATTATTTTTACAATAAGATCCCCCTGATTAAATATTTGTATATCAAAAAAAGAGGGAAAACAATGCAACTTAAAAGCCTGAGCCTTTCAATCCTTACAGCAATGGCATTAATTGGCTGTGGCGGCGGAGGTGGAAGTTCAAGTGAGTCTTCCGCAAATAATAATTCGAATACACCTGAAGAAAATAGAGATTTTCAGCAATGGGGATTTTTTGAAATTAATGGTGGCTATAATGATGATGCTTTAACGTTGAATTATTCAGTCGGTACGATTGATCAAGGAAAAATCTACGACCAAAATAATTTTGAAATGGATAATGATCTAACCATCACTCAAAATGGCATCTATCAAGACTTTGGGCCCAAGGATTCTAAATATGGCTATTTGGTTGGTACTGGCTCATTTAAGGACTTAGTACTTACTCATCAGCACTACTCACCTATCGGTTCCACAGGTTTAGTCTTTACTTCGACCTACAAAAAAATTGATTTAAGCGGTAAAAATGTCTTAGCCACACTTGAGCCTGAACATCAATGGGATCTTAGCAATAAACCTACAGTAAACTTTGGCACAGTCCGTAATACCTATTACAACCGTGTTAAAGACCTGACATTCCCAGCAGGCGCTTACTGTATGCAGCAATTGACCTACTCTAATAACCAAGAAAATCTGCTTGCTTACAGCAATGGCGATGAGAAACTATATTTTGATGATTATGCTGCGCAATATAGTCAAAATGCTCAAAGCAGAATTTTTAAGAAAACTTATAAAGATACTGTAGCGTACCTATATTCTTCTAAAGGAACTGATGCAGATGCAACCCATGGCTATGCAGAATATAAAGGACAATATTACGAAGTAGAACGTCATGCTAATGGGTTGCAGTACAGCCTTGCAGATGAAATCCAAAATGAAAAGGATAATCTTCCATCAACTTTAACTGATGTAGATCGAAAACTTGCCATTCAACGTATTGAAAGCCAAAATAATTTATGTACTTGGTATAACGATACAGCTAGTACATTTATTCAAAACAATATGAAACCGTAAATCAGCATTGAAGCTATAAAAAAGGAGCTAAATTAGCTCCTTTTTTATTAAGATATTTCAATAATCAGAATTTGTAGATCACAGACCTGAAATTTTACATTCAAGCCAGCAAACAACATGCCATATATACGTTCAGCATCATGCTGATAAGCAGGACGTGGATCTAAACTCAATACTTGTTCCAGTTCTGCTGTTAATTGTTCGGTTAAATTGCCATTATTCAAAAATACCTGTTTTTGTTGCTCAGCGTGCTCTGACCAAATCACAGATTTTCTTTCTGGCTCATCCTGCGCATAACCGCTTTGCGCATCCATAACTGCATCTGAATATTGAATATAGGGTTTGATATCTAAAATTGGCGTGCCATCTAACAAATCACTGCCGACCACATAGACTCGTACCGATTTACCAACTTTTTTCACCGCTTTGAGCTGCACAACCGACAAGCCCATAGGTGACGGCCGGTACATACTTCGTGTCGCAAATACCCCGATTTTTTGATTACCACCTAAACGCGGAGGACGAACTTGCGGACGAAATTTTGTCGAATCTACATTTTTATTTTCATGAAACTGCCAAATCAACCAAAGATGACTAAAATCTTCAATCCCCTCAAAAGCCAATAAATCGTTATAAGGTTCTACCATTTCAATATAAGATTCGACTTGCACCAAATTTGGCTGACGTGGAATACCAAACTTTTCTCGGTAGGGAGATTTCATATACCCGATAATTGGCATTTTAAGCTCAGACATAATCACTTTTTCTGATAAGTTCAATTAAATATATTCAGTTTATCGAGAATGATTTTAGATTAGAATAGTAAGCTGTTCTAATTTGATAATTTTATTGAGACCTTTAATGGCTGCTTTTAACGTCGAAAAGATTACTCACGTCCACCATTGGAATGACACTTTATTCTCTTTTAAAACCACTCGCGATACTGCGTTACGTTTTAAAAACGGTCAATTTGTGATGATCGGCCTTGAAGTAAATGGTAAGCCTTTAATGCGCGCTTATTCTATTGCAAGCGCAAACTATGAAGAAGAATTAGAGTTTTTCTCTATTAAAGTTCCAGATGGTCCTTTAACGTCTATTTTACAAAAAGTAAAAGTTGGCGATGAAATTTTAGTATCTAAAAAACCTACAGGTACTTTAGTTCTAGATGACTTAAACCCTGGTAAAAACTTATACCTACTTTCTTCAGGTACAGGTCTTGCACCGTTCCTTTCAGTGATTCGTGACCCTGAAACTTACGAACGTTTTGAAAAAATCATCGTTGTACATGGTACTCGTTTCATTTCAGAATTGGCTTATCAAGATTTAATCTTAGATGAAATTCCTAACCACGAATTCTTTGGCGAATTAGGCGCGAAAGAAAAATTGGTTTACTACCCTACGGTAACTCGTGAAGAATTCCATACTCAAGGCCGTGTAACTACTGCCATTGAATCTGGTCAACTTTTCGAAAAAATTGGTCTTCCACGTTTCAACCCTGAAACTGACCGCGCAATGCTTTGCGGTTCACCTGCATTCCTAGACGACGTTGCTGCACTACTTGACCAGCACGGCCTGAAAGAATCTCCTAAGATGGGCGTTCTAGGCGACTACGTGATTGAACGTGCATTCGTTGAAAAATAATTAGCTGTAAATTAAAAAGCGCATGTCATCATGCGCTTTTTTTTGATCTACATGCCACTCATGACTGATACAGCTATTTTTCTTCTTTTACCTTCAATTCATCAATAATTTTTGCTCTCCACTCTAAACCTTTATTTGTAGCACGAGGTAATTCATTTGAAAGAGTAATCTCCACACTATCATCTGGGTATAAATGTACTGCTAAATATTTTTTATCTTTTAAGTCTTTAGAAATTAATAAAGGAACATTTATAGCTTTATGTTTACGCGAACTGTTTGTTTCACCCCATTTTACATATTGGGACCCTGTTAACACTGCTGATCTTTTCGTTCCACTACCAAATCCGCCACCCAACTCTTCACCATTTAATTCAACAATATAAGGAATATAACTTGCATCATAACCATAAGATGTTGTCGTCAACACATAAGTTTTTGTTGAATGAGTATTACACCCTATTAAACTCATTGCTGAAAGCATAATAAGCATTAAATTCGTTTTTAAAACTTTCATCATTATCCTTTTAAAAATATTGGGTTTTAATTTATTTAATTAAAAATAATAATCAAAGAAAATTAAAAATATTATCCATTAGAAACGAAGAACCAAAAGGAAAATTTATCCTATTTATCACCAGTAAACTGCCAATATATATTCGCATCCATTTCAAAATGCCCCCCCGAATGGCATCTACTTATTCAGTCAGATACCAAATCGTTAAACCCCAAGGGTTATCTTTAATCTCAGGCATATCTTCTCCTTGATTAAAATGACGTTTTTCCATGTTATTCGCAGGACTATACCATTCACCTGTTTTAAGGCAAATTTGACCTGCTTCGCATTTTAATGTTTTTGTACTAGGATTACTTATATCCTTCTCGGAAGGTACAAATTCTCGGGCAAATTTAACCAAATCTTTTGGATAAATCATATGTGTTATTTCGCTATCATCTAAATCTAGCAAATAAACGTAAGCAGCAGCTTCTATAGCCCAATAGCCAAAATAACCTCCATTTTCCATTTTATGTAAGTCATACCATGGAGCACTTTCAAATGCGGGATACCATAATTTCAAATATTCCTGTATATCCTGAATACTCTCTTCTTTAGTATCTCTATAATTACTAAAAATTAATGGGCGATATGGATTATCAAAAAACCATTGATCTACATCATATCTATCCATCAACTCAAATGATAAAAAGTCCTCATACAGCGTATCTAATTGTTCTGTTTGCTCATGGTAAATTTTGTCTTGCATCGCTGCAATACGAGGTAATAAGTCCCTTCTGTGTAATAGATAACACAGTCCTATCAACTGCATACATCTTTCGTACTCATCTATAGCTGTAAAATAAAATGGTGCCCAATCTTCATCCTTCTCGTCTTTGCGTAAAGCTATTGTATATTCTTCATATTTCGTAATTACATCTTCTAATTGAATTCTAAGTGTAGAAATATCAAACCCAGCTGTAAAATTTAGACTTAATAAATCATAAGAATGTAGTGATAAGTAATAATCTAATCTTCTTATATCAGATGGACTGTCTTCATATATTTTTTTACTTTCTAAAATTTCAATAGGTAATTCTTTTAAAAATATATTTACTCTATTGTAAACTTCATCTGTTAAAAATAATTGTCTTTTCTTTTTATCAAAAATCATTCTTATTCCAAAAATAATGCCCCGAAGGGCATAAATCATTCTTCACCATCAAACTGCCAGTACACATCACCCCAATCTGTTTCAGAAAGTGTTGGTAACATTTCACCTCTTAACACATGAACGCGTGAATCTTCTTGTGCAGGGGTTGTCCAATAGCCCGTTTTTGGGGATTTTTCGCCAGCTTTGACTTTTATTACAGTTAGATTCTCTTGGGTTACTTCAGATTGAGTATTATTTTTACGAGCCCATGCAACTATATCTTTAGGATAAAACAAGTGCTTATGTAAGGAACTATCATCTAAGTCTAGTAAATAAACAAGAGCTGCTGCTTCAAAAGACCAATAACCACAATATTTTAGTTCTTCTGCAGGCTCTAGATGACTATTAAACCAAAGTGCATTTTTATTCATTTGATACCAATCAGCTAAGTATTCATCTAAATATTTAACAGCAGTTTCTTTATTATTTTTAACTAGCACATTATCAATCACATCACATAATTTTGAATAACCTAATGCAAATAAATTTCCTTCGTTAAATGTTGGATGTGAAGGATCATTAAATTTAAAAAATTTATTAATAACCTCATCTTCACACGTATGACTTTCATCCTCACCATTGACTAATGAATGTATACGATCAAACAAATCATTTCGATTAAATAAAAAAGCCAGACCAAGTATATTTAACGTTTCATTTTGAGTTGGAATGACAGAAGGTTTTTTTGACTTATGGAAGATAGCTAAGGCTTCAGATTGTTTTTCATAACCTTCTATTACTTTTTCAAATAATGGAGATATTTCTTCTGTTGGCTTTCCTGCAGTATAATGAAGATATAATAAAGAATGATAGATCCATGTAATAGATTGCCATCTCGAAGCTTCTCCACAATTATATTGATCATCTTCAAATGCATCACTTTCTAAATATAAGGGTATTCCTTCTTCATTGTACTCTGTAGTCTTTAAATAATACTCTTCAGTTAAAAATTGCTGTCTTTTATATTTATCGAAACTCATATTAATCCTAAAATTAATGCCACGAAGGGCATGTTTTATTTATTCTTCACCATCAAATTGCCAGTACACTTCACCCCAATCTGTTTCAGAAAGTGTTGGTAACATTTCACCTCTTAACACATGAACGCGTGAATCCACTTGTGCAGGGGTTGTCCAATAGCCCGTTTTTGGGGATTTTTCGCCAGCTTTGACTTTTATTACAGTTAGATTCTCTTGGGTTACTTCAGATTGAGTATTATTTTTACGAGCCCATGCAACTATATCTTTAGGATAGAATAAATGCTTGTGTAGAGGAGTGTCATCCAAATCTAGTAAATAAACCAAAGCAGCTGCTTCAAAAGACCAATAACCACAATATTTTAGTTCTTCTGCAGGCTCTAAATGACTATTAAACCAAAGTGCATTTTTATTCATTTGATACCAATCAGCTAAGTATTCATCTAAATATTTAACAGCAGTTTCTTTATTATTTTTAACTAGCACATTATCAATCACATCACATAATTTTGAATAACCTAATGCAAATAAATTTCCTTCGTTAAATGTTGGATGTGAAGGATCATTAAGTTTAAAAAATTTATTAATAATTTCATCTTCACCCGTATGACTTTCACCCTCACCATTGACTAAAGAATGAATACGATCAAACAAATCATTTCGATTTAATAAAAAAGCCAGACCAAGTATATTTAACGTTTCATTTTGAGTTGGAATGACAGAAGATTTTTTTGACTTATGGAAAATAGCTAAGGCTTCAGATTGTTTTTCAAAGCCTTCTATAACTTTTTCAAATAAGGGGATAACTTCCCCTATAGATTTTCCTGCTGTGTATACAAGGTAAAGTAGAAAAGAATAATCATGTGTTATTAAATTCCATCTTCTATTTTCGCCGCAATTATACTCATCATCCTCAAATGCATCACTTTCTTTCCAAAAATCAATATCTTCGATATAAAAATCATAGGCACTTTTATAATAGTCTTCAGTTAAAAAAATCTGTCTTTTATATTTATCGAAACTCATATTAATCCTAAAATTAATGCCACGAAAGGCATAAATCATTCTTCACCATCAAACTGCCAGTACACATCACCCCAATCACTTTCAAAATTAGGGAATATATCTCCTTGTTTAAAATATTGACGTGAGTTTTCTTTAGCAAAAGTATACCAATATCCTGCGTGAGGACATGGGCTACCGGCAATAACAATATCTATTCTTTCTGGTTCTTGAACTTCAACTTTCACTCGTTTTAATTCAGGCCAAGTGCTGTCTTCATCAAATCGTGCAATCCATTGCTTTGAACTGACCGCATCAAAACGTGGATTTGGATCATCTGACCACGCATCTAAAGTGGTCAGTTTTAAGTTATCACAACGTATCGGTTTAATTAGTTCATTTGCCATCACCAATAAATCAGGAACACCTTCTTCAACTGGATAAAGTGAAAGCTCTCCCAAACGTATCCATAAGCTGTATTTTGTTGAATCTTCTAGGTCTATAATTTTAGTAATTTCAATTCGTGGATCATCCAGTTTTTCACGAATTTGTTCTTCACTCAAGCCTAGTTTCTCTAGCCAGTAGGGAGAAAGTAAAAAGCACCATGTTGGGGTACGAATTCCACCACCTAACCCATCCCGATCTTCTGCAATAAACATATTTTCATGAGAAAACTCCATACCAGGATGATCAATATCAAGTCCATAAAAATAATCTGAAAATGTGCGTTCAACAGTTTCGAACTCAGGTGAAATATAAGCAAACTGTCCAGTATTACCTATTTCATAACCGCTATAAGCTTGTATTGGATTGAGTTGTCTTAAAATTTTTTCAACAAAAGTGTGCCAAACCATCTTATTGGTTTTATACCATTGATCGCCAAAAGTTAATTTAATACTAGAATAGCGCTCATTTGAGTCTCGAATATTACTTTCTAAAGCCCAACGTGCACTCTGTGTATCCGCCTCGGCTGATGTTGCACCTATAAAATATACAAAATATTTTTTAAAGATTTTATGCATTTCAACTAAAAGCTCATCTCGGCTTCTAATCCATTTATCAGCCTTTTTCCAAACCTCAGTGTCACTCCTAAACCTTAATTGAAAAGGTTTATCTATTATGGTTTTTTCAAATTCAATATAAATATCTACAACTTTATTTAGTAGATCTTCAGCATTTTCTTGATGCATGTACAAAGTGATATAGGGGCAAATACCAAACTCTTTCTTTTCCTCTCCATAAATTATGGAAGTATCCTGAGGAAGATCTCGAGCCAATTCAGCTATTTCTTGTTCATTTAAATAAAGTTGTACTGTACTCATAAAATATTCGTTAATTTATACTTCTATTTTTTAGAGATCGAAGATTATCAAGCCCCGAAGGCATAAATTACTCTTCACCATCAAACTGCCAATACACATCGCCCCAATCACTTTCAAAATTAGGAAAAACATCTCCCAAGTTAAAGTATTGACGTGAGTTCACTTTAGCAACTGTAAACCAATAACCCTGTTGAGGACATTTTTCCCCAGCTTTAATTGAAAATTTATTATGATTTTCAAGAAAATTTATTACTGAAGTTTTGAGCTTGAATTTGTGATAAAATTCAACCAAATCTTTAGGGTAATATAAGTATTCATGTAAGACAGTATCATTCTCTATCTCTAACAGAATAACAGCGCACGCTGCTTCAAAAGCCCAGCATCCATAATAGCCACCTTCTGATTTATGAGTATCATGCCAAGGCGCACCTGATAAATCTTTGTACCAATTCTTTAAAAACTTACGGACAAAAGCTAAAGAAATTTCATTATCTTGATTTGAAAAGGCTTCACATAATAATAAGTAAGGTTTTGGTACTAATACTGTTGAACAATCATATCTATTTTCATCTGAAAAAGATAAATACTCTTCAATTAGCCAATCTTGAGCAACATTTTCTCTCATTTCTCCGTCAATTAATTTCGCAACTCTAGGTAGTAAATCCTTTCGGTGGAGTAAATAACACAAACTGATTAACCAAATACATGGACAATAGCCATCAATAGTAAATAATTCAAAAACTGGTAAGTTTATATTTTTATGATAACTTCTTAATTTACTTCCATATTGCTCATAATAGTCAATAACTATTTCAAGTTGGCTTCTAATAAAAGGTAAACTATTGCCAGCTGTATATTCCAATAAAAGTAGATTTAAATAGTTCTCTGCTACGATAGCATAAGAGTATACCCATCTTTCTTCTAGTGAATCACCAACACCTGTAGGATTTACTTTAAAAGTTTCAATAGTGTTCAGAGTTTCCGCCTTTAATGTTTCATACATTTGAGGTGTAAGAAATTGTTGTCTTTTTATATTAACTAAATCCATTTTATGCCCAAAAACTGCCCCGAAGGGCATATTTTCACTTATTCTTCACCGTCAAACTGCCAATATACATCCCCCCAATCACTTTCAAAATTAGGAAAAATATCACCTTGTTTAAAGTATTGACGAGTGTTTCCCCTTGCTACAGTAAACCAATAACCTGGTTGAGGACATTTTTCACCTGCATGAATTGATATTTTTTGATATTTAGTTATGAGGTCAATTTCAGCACTACTAGGTTTAAATGTCCGGTAGAACTCTATTAAGTCTTTTGGATAATAGAGGTATTCATGAAATTCTTTATCATTTTCTATTTCTAAGAGTATAACAGCGCAAACTGCTTCAAAAGCCCAATATCCATAATATCCACCCTCTGATTTATGGCTATCATGCCATGGAGCTCCAGATAAATCTTTATACCATTTTTTTAAAAATTTGTTTAAATGCTTGACTGAAACTTTATTATCTTGGGTCAAAAATGCATTTGATAACTCAAAATAAGGATTTGGAAAAAGAACATCTGAACAATCAAAACGGTTATCGTCATTAAAAGCCAAAAACTCCTCTACAATCCAATCTTTTCCTCCATTTTCTTGATCATCCCCATCAACAAGGTTAGCTACCAATGGTAGTAAGTCAGTTCTTTTTAATAAATAACAAAGGCTGATAATCCATACATATACACAATAGTCATCTAAAATTTCAATATCAAAAACACTAAAATTATTATCTTTATAATAGGTTCTTTGTTTTATAGAAAGTACCTTGAATAATTCAATTACTTTATCGAATTCTAAACGTAAATATTCAATTGGTTTACCAGCAGTATAATCCAAAATAAACAAATCAAACTGATATCTAGATGCTATCAAATAAGAGTCGACCCATCCTGCTTCGATATCTTCATCATTATTTGATTCGCTTAGAAAACTTTCTATAGCACTGACAAGTTCACTCCTCGTAGACTTATAGTAACTTTCATCTAAAAATTGTTGTCTACGATTAAACTTAAATTCCAACATAAATAAATTTCCAATTATTTATTATTAACAACGATACTAATGTCTTTATCAGTCCAAACCCTTGTAGCTTTATGAGTAGAATGTTCTTTTGATGAGTGCTGATAAAAACGGAGACTTTAACTTGGTAAACTACACATACTCATTAGGAGTTTACCATGAGCAAAAAACAAAAGATTTATACAGTGGAATTCAAAGCTGAAGCAATTAAAGCTATTGAACCAAATAAAGGAAATGTCTCTGAAACTGCTCAACAGCTTGGTATTTCAATGCAGACCCTTTCAAATTGGTACAACAAAGCAAAAGCTGGAACATTAGTAGGCACACAACAATATTCGCCTGATCTCGTTGCTTTACTCGAAGAAAATAAGAAACTCAAACAGCAACTCAAAACTGCGGAAATGGAAAGAGTATTTCTAAAAAAAGCAGCAGCGTACTTTGCCAAGGACCATCAGTAAGGTACGATTACATGAAAGAGAACAAAAACACCTATCCAACAACGATGATGGCTAGACTGCTCAAAGTTTCAATTTCAAGTTTTTATGACTGGTTAAAACGAGGCATGAGCAAAAGAGTTGTTCAAAGAAATCAGCAGACGATCTTAGTCAAAATAGCTCATCAAGAAACTAAAGAAAGTTATGGTCATATTCGTTTAACGAGGTATTTACAGTCACAAGGCATCCCAATTAGCGAGTATGCAGTCCGTTGTATAAAAAGGCTAAATCAGCTGTATTGTAAGCGCCATAGGCGTTTTAAAAGAACGACGAACAGTGATCATAATCGAGCGATCTATGACAATTTACTCAAACAAGAGTTTTTAATGACCAAACCTAATCTTGCATGGTCAAGTGATATTACGTACATATGGACAGCTGAAGGTTGGTTGTACTTAGCTGCTTAAAAGACCTTTATACTAGACAGGTCGTTGGTTATAAGCTTAAGTGAGCGAATGACAGCGCAACTAGTTTGCAATGCGCTGAGTATGGCAATTCGCAATCACAAACCATCACATGGGCTAATTGTGCACTCAGACAGAGGAAGCCAATATTGCAGTCATGAATATCGAAACATGCTTGAAAAATATGGATTTCAAGGTTCAATGAGCAAAAAAGGAGACTGTTACGATAATGCCCCGATTGAGAGCTTTTGAGGAATACTCAAAAACGAGTTGGTTCACCATCGCAACTACAAAACAAGGGGAGAAGCCAAAGCAGATATTACAAAATACATAGAGCTATTTTATAATCAGAAGAGAATCCAGAAAGGACTGAGTTTTAAGACACCAAATCAAATGGCAGAGGACTTTTACGAGTTGGCTGCCTAGAATCTCCCAAGTGGAAGTGTCCTGTTATTTCAGCACACATCAAACTCTTGAATCTAGATAGCCTAATTATTAAAAAGAAACTTATCGATAATTTAAAGATATATTTCAAAACTAAAAATTAATTTAATTTTTTATAGAGTTCCATCTTTCAACTTTAATAAATCATGATAAGTTTGTTTTTTTTGAACAATTGTTTTTAAGATAAAATCTGTCTTTCTTAATGACTCAGCATTGTTCAGATCAAGCATAATCGCCACTTCATTATACCATTCATCTTCAGGTGCATTATTTTCCCAACGATCCCCCCATCTGTCATCTCTACTAATTTGAATTGATGAATTCACATCGACTAAACCATCTTTATTTTCTTTTAAAATTCCTAAGTGAATTACTATTTCGATGGCATCATTAATAATTGTCAAAGGATAATATACCTCTCCATCTGGATTTCTTCTGAAATCAGAGTATTCATTTGCAGCAGACCAAGCTGTAATCTGCTCTTTTGGTATGTATGCTTCTAAAATATTCTTTAAACAAAGATACATACTACAATAATCGTCATATTCTCTATCCCACTGTAAAAATGGAAATTTTGGGTGATCCTTAAAAAAATTAACTATCTTTTCTATATTCGTCATTATTTAACCTTTTAATATTTCGCCCTTCAAAATATCTATATCCATTCTTCTAGCATCAAAATCTGGTGGAATAACACCAGTAAAATGACGACCTGCAAAACTAAAAGAATGTTTACCTACAGAAACTCCATATGGTGTCTTCGCTTCCATCCAAGCGATCATTGCTTTATAGGCTTGAGTTGCACCTTTGTGATAATCAACTGGACTTTTTATTTTAGTATCTGGTTTGCTATGACCTTCTAATTTTAGCATGGCAATACGCATGGAAAGTGCATATTGCTTACATAGTACTAGAGGCGGTGGAAAAGGGTGATTTGTCCAAACGCTACCTGCTTCAGTTGCAGTCACAATCATTCTATTTGCATTCTGCGCCTGTATACGACCACTATGCTGTTCGTTCTTACACTCCTTATTAGAACTATTACAAGATCTCTCAAGTTCCTTAGATTTCGCTTTACTTGCTGCCAATGCTTGATCTTTTTGCTCTTGAGTTATACCCGAACGACTATTATCGATATCCTCTTCAGCCAGATCAATTCTTTGATTGAGCATGCCTGTAATTGTTCCATCTCCTAATGGGGATGGAGTGAATATTCCAGTTAATATTACGCCTATAGGATTTGCTCTTGCTCCTACTTTAGCTGCAGTTCCTGCTCTTTCAGCAGCTTTTTCAGCAGTTGTCCCCCAACCACCAAAAATATCTACTGCATCAGCCGCTATTGCCACGATTTTTTCTCCAATGCTTCATAGAATTTTTGACTATCTGAAGAATTTAAAGAGCTTTGTAAAACTCCAGCTAAGATATCAATTGCAAGAAATGGTGGAAATAATCTATTTATTAATAAACTGCGATTCCATGGATCATCATCTAAATTATTTTTATTCAAAATAAAACATAATTCTCCGTAAGCCGCTCTCCATTTGTCATAGTCAGCATGATTTTCCATTCCTACCAGATATTTTCGAATTTTTGTTTGGGCAGTAATCAGGAATTTTAGTCCACTATCTTCATTATTATTAAAATACTTTATCGCCAGTTCGCTATAAGTGTTTTTTAGCCGATTCCAGTTCCACAAGGCTAGACTTTCTTCACGATCTGCAGAAAATTCCTCAAGCTGTTCTTTAGTAAATTCGATAACCATTCTAAATCCTCTCCAATAACTTGAAATCACCAGATACTTCTTGATACCACCAACCATCAATAGGTTCTAACAGAATATCTAAATTTTTTTTATCTAATAGTCGATTTAATGATTTGATAACTGAAGGATCATAAAATCTGAACAATGCTAATTCGCCGGATGGTAATTCTGCTTGTAAGAATGGCTGAAAATGTTTGATCAATTCTTGGTTCGATAGATTTGTTTTCAATATCGAAAACATTCCTAAATTTTCTTCTATAACAAGTTCATTAATAAATTTTTGATTATTTAGTTTATTTAAATTCAACAATAAAGGGGAAAATTCTAATGGTGTAGAATCATCAACAGTTCCATCGAATAAATTACCTATATATTTGATATTTCTATCATAGTTTAAAGTAAGCCAATGGCGCATATAAGTATAATTTTTAGCTGCATCAATCAACAGGAAGAAATTACATTTAGATTCTTCACCACTAATTTTCTTTGATAACTGTAATATGTCCATCCTATATTTCCCTATACACAAACGGTAAACCTTTTCGAGCGGCATCAATTAAACAGGGAATACATATTTTCGTAGAAATATTAGGAAGCTGGAAATTATGACGTGTACCTTTGACAAATTGTGCTTGAGCAGACCTAACCTCAACAAGCCCAGGACTATTAATATCAATAGAACCGTCAGTCTTTATTTTTATGTACCCCCCACCACAAGTCAGCATAATTTCTTTTTTGGCTGCAATCGTAATGGAATTCTCAGTACTCATGATCTTAAAATCCTTGAGAGATGCTAGATCAATTTGATCATTTTGCGCATGAACTTTAATTTCACCTTGAGCCGCTACAATATTTATACCTTTTTCTTGAGTATAAAAGCTTAATCCCTTCGCAGCATGAGCAGTAAACTCACCATTTGAATTTATATCTAACTGTTGACCCGATATAATTTTTATATTTTCTTTAGCAACATGAGTTTGGTTTTTTTGACTTACAGAAACAAAATCCTGAGGAGTACTAAGCAGAATATTAGGATGCTCAAACTTTTCTAGACTATTTTCTACTTGAGCAATCAAATCATTACTAATTTGATAGTTTTCATCTTGGAAAGCCTTACTTACTCGAGCATTTTTTTCTAAACTTTTGAGTTTTTCTATAGATTCATTTAATTGCGTTAACAACTCTTTTATATTTAATTGTATATCTTTGGCGTTTTCTTGACTCGCAGAACTAATCAATAATCCTTTACCAGCTCGAATAGCACCCCATTGGTCGGTTCTCAGTTCAAAGCCTTCGCCTCTTCCCTCACTTTCTGCGGTTTCTTTGGGGTGACTGAGGTTACCAAGGTTGAGCTGGGTAGCACCATGGGTACTTTGTAATTGTGTCGAAATTTGTCCTGTGGTGTCATCAAAGCACAGTTGTCCAAAGCCCTCACCTTGGACTTCCTTACTTTTAATCCCAGCCAGTTTTTTGGTGTCTGGCAGTTTACCTTTACTATCAAATTGGGTCGGACTGCGCTGTGCTTCATGTATGCGCCCCACCACAAATGGTCGGTCGATATTGCCGTCAAAGAAATCGATGACCACGATTTCATTAATACGTGGTAAGAAACGTGCACCATAGCCTTCACCGGCCCATGGGGTAAGCACATCTACCCATGCAGAATCCGTATCATTGTCATTACTGCCTGCACCGCCATCATGGCTGTGGTCATCTCCACGGGTAAATAAGAAACGAACTTTGATTCGTCCCCATTCATCGACATGTATTTCTTCACCACTTGGCCCGACAACTTTAGCCCGTTGCGGATGGGTGCTTGGACGGTGTTCGAGTGGGTTATATTCAGGAACCGTCGCAATATTGCGGCGTTGTAATGTGAGCTGATTGGCCTGACGCTCGGCCTGTTCATGGATGGGTTTAATATTCCACTGACTTTGTTCAATCAGTTGATTGACTTGTTCAGAGAGGTCTTTAGGTAAGTTATTTTGGTTATAGAATTTCTTTTCTGTGATTAAAAATTGTTTGTCTGCACCACTGTGTTGATCGATTTCTGGGTGTTCATTCAATTCAAACCAATAACCCACTTGGGTATCACGCACAGTCGATTGTGCACTGAATTTTTTCGATTGTAGCTCGTGATAGCGCGTTAGATTTTGATTCAGTTTTTCAATCTGGCTGTTAGATGAAGCCGTAGCTTGATCTTCACCTTTTAAATCTTGCATCCATGCAGGGCTGATATGCCATGCTTGTTCCAAACTTAAACTGGCATTGTCTTGGCTTTGGCTATGCAGATGTTTGCTTTGAACTGAGCCTGCGCCTTCTTCTTGGCTCAGTCCATCGGCTTGCCAGCGCTGTACATGGACCGCAGTCGGTTGAATGCTACGTTCACCGATCAAGCTGGTGATGCTGTCTTGTTTTTCTGTGGCGCTAGAGCGATGAAAGCGGATACTACGACGGCTGAGTGCTTGATATTGGCTATTGTCATCAATCAGGCGGAGTTTTTGTTTTTCAATTTGGGCTGAGGAATGCGGCACTTTCAACTGTGCTTCATCGATGAGCCAGTTAATGCCTTCACTGCGCCAAAGTCGCGTTAAAAAGTCATAATCGCTTTCATTCGACTGCATGATGAAAGGTCGTACATCATAGTTTTGGCTTAAACCGCTTAGATCTAGCGTTAGACTGGCAGCAAAGAGCGGACTTTTGCTTTGCCATTCTTTAAAGAGAGTCTCACTGACTTCGCGCACCGATTTGTTCATAAACACACGACTGTTGCGGCGTTTATGCCATAGCGACGTTGCGTCTTCTAGAGTGAGTTTATATAGGGTGAGTGAACCGTCACTCTGGCCTTGGGTGGCTTCGGTAATAATACCCGTAGTACGGAAGAGTTCGCCCTGATCTGTCACTTGATCAACGGCGACCTGTGCGCCAATAAATTGTTTTAGTGGAATAAGTGCATTCGTAGATAGGCAAATCAAAGTCGCTTGCAGGCCTTGGTTTAAGACATGCTCCCCATCAATACGTTGAATAAAAAGCTCATCATTCAACGCAGGGTTGGAAAATTGCACATGAATGGCACGTTTTTGAGCGGATAGACCCAATTGTTCTAATACAGCAAATATTTTGCCTAACATAATAAAAATTCTAAATTGTAATCATGGAAATAATTTTGCCGCTAATTTAGTCAAATTCATCAATAAACTTAATGCTTAAAACCATAGAAGATGTTTCGTTATGTAAAATCCACGATTCAAAAATTCACTTAAAAATAAAAAGCTGAGAACCCACGCACTAAATACTTATTGCATATAAAATATTCAAAAAATGGTCTTAGACCATGCACTTGCATCCAACAAGCAACGTCATTCACACAAGTGTAAAAATAGTTTATCGTCTAATTAGCACCGAGCTTAATGATTAATTTTTTAATATTATCTTTAAAAATAGTAGATTAATTTAAACTTAAGCTAGATTAAAAAACACACAACCCTTTCTTTCCTGTCTTGTAATTCACCTAAGATCCCCTATAATTCAAAAAAACAGACAAGTCTGTCTATTTTGCTACAAAAACCGAATGAATTTAGCATTCAGAGGGTAAAAATATAAATGAGAGAAAACGTATAAAACGTTCGAAAATCAAATCATTGACTTAAGCTAACAAAGTGAATGATTTGAACGCACAATTGTCAGCAAAGCGCGATTACCCCAAATAATCGCGCTTTTTATTTTCTTAGAATCTTAAGTCATGTGAAAAAATTGATTGTTAATCAATACAAATAAGTCGTCTCTAGATTTAAAACCCAGATGCCTACAAGCAAATTTTAAGCGGCCAATTCCAAACGAATTAAGGTTTCAACTCGCTTCCAATAATCTGCTAAATGCACTTGGTTGGGGTCAATTTGGGCTTGAATGGTCATGCCATCCAAAATACTACTCAGAAATGCAGCAAGTTGTTCAGTTTGCTGAATGCCCAGATGTTGCAAGGCAGTACTTAGTTTTGATTTAAGCCACTCTTTATAGTCGATCGCAGGTTGCAATGAAGACGGATAAACTTTAGATATTTCTTCTACTGCTTTTTGAAACATACAACCATTAAAATCTGCGGTATGAAACCAAGCATCGTACCAAGCAAAAATGGTTTTAATATGCGAAAGATGGTCTTCTGGATCACATTCTGCAATAGCAGCTTCAAGTGATTCCTGTAAATTAAGATTTCGAATCACGAGACATTCTTCAATTAATTTGGCTTTAGAGGGGAAATATTTATAAAACGTCATTTTAGCAACGCCCGATTCCCCAATAATTCGATCTATACCAATCGAGTTATAGCTATAAGAATTGAAGAGTTGGAGCGCAACGTTAATGATGTCTTGCTTTTTCGACATTTAATTTACCTGATGCACCAATGGGGCCTAAACATAAAGCTTTTAAGGTAGAAAACCTAATTTTTAAACATGATTTTCGCGCGCTATTGTAAAGCATAACTTAATTGGAGTCTGCAGATAAAACCTCAGCATCCCATTAAATACCGTCTGATTTCAGAAGATTTATCGATATAGCAGTCAGGAAAATTTCGTATAAAACTGACTGCTATTTTAATTTCAACTAGCGATTTAACGACTATTCATCTGCGTTAAAAACATGGATAAAATGAATGCCATTAACGGTGGATTTAAGAGTAAGTATTTTAAGAGCAAGGGGTACTCAGAATATCTTTTTGCTTACGCTCTTGCAGTGCTTTTCGAATCACCTGATAACCACCCGTTAAACCTAAGATCGCCATGATTGCGGCCACGATCAAATCTGGCCATAGACTGCCTGTACCAAACACCCCGACTGCAGCCAAGATCACTGCGACATTACCAATCGCATCATTACGGCTACATAGCCAAACGGATTGCATATTGGAGTCACCTTCACGGAAGGCATATAAGACGTATGCACAGATGACATTAGCGGCTAAAGCCAAGATACCAATCACCCCCATGGTGATCGGTTCAGGTGCGATCCCATTTGCATAGGCATAGAGCACTTTGGCAATGACCACGATCCCAAACGCTGCCATGACAAAACCTTTAACCAAGGCAACTGTTGCACGCCAATATAAACTGGCGCCTAGCACGGCTAATGAAACTCCATAATTAACAGCATCACCAAAGAAATCTAACGAGTCCGCCCAAAGCGCAGAAGAATGTGCATAAGCCCCGCCAATCAGTTCCACCAAAAACATCATGGCGTTAATGATTAAGGCGATCCAAAGCGCGATACGAAATTTACTGTTGGGTTTGCTTGGTGCTGGCTCATGACTACATGTACATGCCATAAATGTGCTCCAATTTAAAAATCAATGGATTTGTATTATTCTTATTCAAAACTATGGACTCACTCCAAGGTCAAGCATGAACGTACAAAAACATTATTTGATTAAAGAATTGTCCACCAAATCTGGGGTAAGCGTTGACAGTATTCGCTTTTATGAAAAGAAAAAACTGCTGAAACCTAGCTTCCGCGCAGACAACAATTATCGCTATTATGATGAAGAAATGTACAAACGTTTGGTTTTTATTAAGCGCTGTCGAAACCTCGATATTTCTCTCACCGAGATTCAAACCCTGCTTGAACTTGAGCAATCACCTACACAAAGCTGTCATGCCGTGAATGAATTAATTGATAATCACATTCGTCAAGTTTCTGAAAAAATTAAAGAATTAGAAAATTTTAAAATACAGTTAAGTACGCTCCGTGCCAGTTGTAATGAAACCAGCCAAATCAATGATTGCCAAATTTTAAAACATTTGGAAAACGGAATATCTTGAAAACCCAACTAAAATACTTGGTTGAATCCTTTTTTTAGATCACTACAATAAAGCCATAAATTTTTTATGCCTTTATTGACATGACGATTCAACACGTAACCGAACTCCTCTCACCTGCTGGCTCATTAAAAAATATGCGCTACGCTTTTGCTTATGGCGCAGATGCCGTGTATGCAGGTCAGCCGCGATATAGCTTACGTGTGCGCAATAATGCTTTCGACCATGACAATTTAAAAATTGGCATTGAAGAAGCCCATGCTTTAGGTAAAAAGTTTTATGTGGTGGTAAACATCCAACCGCATAACTCAAAACTGAAAAATTTCATCCGTGACCTTGAACCTGTGGTTGCCATGAATCCTGATGCGCTAATCATGTCTGACCCCGGTTTGATCATGATGGTGCGTGAACATTTTCCAGAAGTGTCCATTCATTTGTCTGTACAAGCCAATGCGGTGAACTGGGCAACGGTTAAATTTTGGAAAAATATGGGACTGACACGTGTCATTTTGTCACGTGAATTATCAATCGAAGAAATTGAAGAAATTAAACACAATGTACCTGATATGGAAATTGAAGTTTTCGTACATGGTGCATTATGTATGGCTTACTCCGGTCGTTGCTTACTTTCTGGCTACATGAATAAACGTGATGCAAACCAAGGTGCATGTACCAATGCATGCCGTTGGGATTATAAAATTCACGATGCAGTTGAAGATGAAACTGGTGATGTTATTCCAGTCACACAAATTGAAGAATCATCATGCTGCAATAATAAAAATGCCGATGAGCAACACGCCCTAGAACAACACCAATTCGGCGAGCCGGTTTTATTACAACGCAATGAAGAAGACATGTTTGCTGCCGAAGAAGATGAGCATGGCACTTATTTCATGAACTCGAAAGACTTGCGTGCTGTACAGCATGTTGACCGTTTAACCAAAATGGGCATTCATTCTTTAAAAATTGAAGGCCGTACCAAGTCTTACTTCTACTGTGCGCGTACCGCTCAAATTTATCGTAAAGCCATCGATGATGCCCTTTCTGGTAAACCGTTTGACCCTGCTCTCATGTCTCAGCTTGAAGGTCTTGCGAACCGTGGTTATACCGAAGGTTTTCTACGCCGCCATGTTCATAGTGAATATCAGAACTATGAAACTGGCTCATCACGTTTCGATCATCAACAGTTTGTAGGTGAAGTTTTAGAACGCGATGGTGATTCTCTTAAAATTGAAGTGAAAAACCGTTTTGTTGTGGGTGATTCTTTAGAACTGATGACCACTTCAGGCAACATCACCTTCGTTTTAACGGAAATGAAAGATAAAAAAGGTAATCTAATTAACGACGCCAAAGGTTCAGGTCATATCGTGGATATTCCTGTGCCTGCCGATGTCGATATGCGTTATGCCTTACTGATTCGTAATTTACCCAATTCGACCGTAGATATTTCGGCTTCATCTTTAGCGTATCAGGCTTGAGTTCGATTTATGGCTTTGTTGATTACAGATAAATGCATCAATTGTGACATGTGTCTACCTGAATGTCCCAATGATGCCATTTATGAAGGCTCAAAGATTTATGAAATCGATGTCGCACGTTGTACTGAATGTGTCGGTTTCTATGCGCACCAAACTTGTGTTTCAGTTTGTCCGATTGAGTGCATTGTGCCTCATCCTGAACATGTAGAGACAGATGAGCAGTTAATGGAGAAGTTTAAAGGCTTGAATTTATTTAAATCTTAAATTCGTGATGTGATTGGTATATTAATTGCTTACTCCACTTTATATTTTATAGAGAAACAACCTTGGGGAAAGTATAAAAATAAGGTTGTAAAACAAAAATAGCTGGGCAACGAATAGGGTTCAAAATGTGTGGGGACATTTTTGAATCCTAATTTTGCAGACAAAAAAAGGAACTCCGGTGTTAGCATCCAAAGTTCCTGTAAAACGAGAATATTAAGAAAAATAATATTCAAATGACAACATTCAGCGCGGCCAGCGTGTTTCTCGAAACACACTGGCCTTTCTTTTATTGACCAGAACGGATGATGTAATCAAAAGCAGACAATGATGCTTTCGCGCCTTCACCTGTCGCAATGATGATTTGTTTGTACGGTACTGTTGTACAGTCACCTGCAGCAAATACACCTTTCACATTGGTTTCGTTGCGCTCGTTAATTACGATCTCACCACGGTTTGAAAGTTCAACTGCTGTTTCTTTTAAGAAATCAGTGTTTGGTAACAAACCGATTTGTACGAAGATACCTGCCAATTCAATCGTTTTGATTTCATCAGTTGCACGGTCTTTATAGTTTAGTGCAGTCACTTGTGAACCATCACCAACCACTTCTGTAGACAATGCATTCATGATCACAGTCGTATTCGGCAAGCTGTTTAACTTGTCTTGAAGCACTTGGTCAGCACGAAGCTTGGTATCAAACTCAACAAGTGTTACATGTTCTACAATACCTGCAAGGTCGATCGCTGCTTCTACACCTGAGTTACCGCCACCGATCACCGCAACACGTTTACCTTTAAACAATGGACCGTCACAGTGTGGGCAGTATGCAACACCACGAGTACGGTATTCTTGTTCGCCCGGAACGTTCATTTCTCTCCAACGTGCACCTGTTGAAAGAATCACTGTTTTAGATTCAAGTTTTGCACCATTCTCTAAAGTCACTTCAACCAAGCCATTAGCTGTTTGGTCAGCACCTTTGATGTCAGATACACGTTGCAAGTTCATGATGTCCACACCGTATTCACGTACATGTGCTTCCATTTCAGCGGCAAACTTAGGACCTTGAGTCTTTTGAATCGACGTGAAGTTTTCGATGTCCATCGTATCCATGACCTGACCGCCCATGCGTTCAGCTACGATACCAGTTTTAATACCTTTACGTGCTGCATAGATTGCAGAAGTATTACCAGCAGGACCACCACCAATCACAAGAACATCAAAGGCTTCTTTGGCATTTAACTTTTCAGCATCTTTTGCAGCAGAGTTGGTGTCTAATTTGGCAATGATTTCTTCCAAGGTCATACGACCTTGACCGATGTGATTACCGTCTTGGAATACCATTGGTACAGCCATGATTTTGCGTTCTTCCACTTCGTCTTGGAAGAATGCACCATCAATCATGGTTGCAGTTGTACCTGGGTTGTAAATTGCGATCAAGTTAAGTGCTTGAACCACGTCAGGACAGTTATGGCAGCTTAAAGATACAAACACATCAAAGTCAGTTTTAAGACCTAGACCTTTGATGGTGTTCAGTACTTCGTCAGAAACTTTCGGTGCATAACCTGAAGTTTGTAGCAAAGCTAGAATCAAGGACGTGAACTCATGGCCCATCGGTAGACCTGCGAAGAATACGCGTGGAGTTTCACCTGCTTTTGCAATACCAAAGCTTGGCGCACGGCTGTTGTTACCGTCAAAACGTGCAGTCACTAAATCAGATAAAGCGGCAACTTCGGTCACCAATTCTTTAATTTTGTCTGATTTTTCCGTGCCGTTTAAAGTCGCGACGATTTCAATCGGGCCTTCAAGGCGTTCAAGTAAGGTTTTTAATTGAGCAGAAGTATTTTGATCTAACATTGCTAACGTCTCCAGAGGAGTAAATTTATTTGATGAGAGAATGATAGAACAAACCATTAAATAGGTGAAACGGTTTGTTTTTATAAAATTAATCGGTTTTACAAATCAAATAGTTAAATTTCTTTCTAAATCATAAATATATGGACGTATATTAACATTAAAATGATTTATTTCGTACACATATATCGTGATAAATTCCTCATTTTTTTCTTTTTTATTGAAATTACACCAAGTCTATGCAAGACATACGCACGACCTGATCAATTACAAAATCTTTATAAAGCTTTAAGTTTCATTTCAGCAAGTCGGCTTTAAATCAAAGGAAATATCAGATGATTTGACTGCTTTTGAGTTCCATCAATAAAGCCACAATCAATCCCTTGTATCAATCAGCCATCGATCTACAAGTATAAAATCAACAGTGAGCAGAATAATGAAAATTGAATTTGTCTTTGATATTGTTTATCCCATGAGTTATGTCGCATTTCAAAAGTTAAAACAAAACTGGAATGAACATACAGCAACCCGTGTAGAGCTATTGCCGATTCAACGCGTTCCAGAAATTCCTGAACAAGGCTTAGATGTGCTGCAGTATTTAACCGATAAGTATGGCGCGAGTGCAGCAAATCGAAAACTCGAAATGACAAAGTTTGCCGCTTATAGCGAAGATGTGATTGTCAATATTGAGCACATGAAACGTATGCCAAACAGTCAACTGGCTCATCAAGCTATATTGGCCTTGGACAATATTTTGGATCAATATGCCCTGACTCAAGCCTTATTCCATGCATTATTTGCACACGGTCAAGATATTGCTGATATTCAGGTTTTAAAAAGCATCATTGAAGGCATTGGTTTAGATGGCTCAAAAGTACTGCGATCAATTCAACATAAAGATATTGCGGACCGTCAGCACGAAATTACACAGTATGTAAAATCAAAGGGACAGCACCCCATTCCTTTTTACCTTGTGGATGGCGAAGTGAATGATCAGACTTTTTCTACACAGGAACTCCGACAACTTTTTCATCGAGCAAGTTAATCTACCCAAGATCAAAAATCCCCATACAATGTGATGGGGATTTTTATTCTGAGCAATGCAATGATCTAAAAAGAAAATAGGCCTGTTAATGAAGTCCCTGCTCAATTCGATTAATCCGTGATTTGAACTGCTGAGATAGTAGATACAAAATTAAGCTCAAAACCAGCGTGAGTACTATCACGGTGATCAACACCCAACGCACAACAACTTCTACTACATTGGCTTGCTGAACTTGTTTTTCCACGCTTTGCGCCATCGGTGTCATGGTTTTATCAAATAGCTGATTTTGCATCGCCCAGAGCTGTTCAGGCTGAAAACCGTATTCACGGAATTTTGCTGGATTTTGTTGCTCGGTATTGATTAAGGATTGCACCAAAGGAATTGCTGTCGCACGATCTACAGGCTTATGCATCAAAGCAGCTTGTGCAAGTAAATAGGCTTGCACGGGTTTTGCCAATTGTGCATCTTCCATTTCGAAAGCCAGCTGGCTTTCCTGAATATTTTTTTCATAATGTACCAATTTTTGATCTGCTGCACGGTCATCATGATTAAGGTCATATTGCACATAAGTTAAGCCTGACCAAAGCATAATAAACGATAAAATCCAGCCGACAAATTTCAATACAAATGATTGGAAGCGAATTCTAAAAAATTGAAATTTCCTTAGAAATCCAACCAAGAAAAATGCGCCAATAAATGAAACGATGAGTTTGAGAAATAACCAACCAATAAAGGATAAAAAGTTTAAAAAATAGTCGGAGGACTCACCGAGTTGATATGTCAAATCACCTGCACTAACGGGAATATGCAGTTGCTGTACGCTAGAACTTAGGCCAAAAAAGCTATAAACCATATCATGCTGAATAAACAACATCACAGCTGAAACGATCAGCACAGAAACACTGGTAAAGGTCAATAACGTCAAATTGCGTTGACGCTTCTTAATGGTTTGAAGCCCTGTTTCCAGTTGCTGCGGATTTAGCGCATATTCATCAATGGGAGGCAAAGACATACTCCTTCAGATTATATTTTCACCTCCCTCACCGTTTATGAAGAAGGGTTTGAACCACTCGATTCAATTACTAAATGATTCAAATTGTTTTGTAAGGCACGAATACGTGTCGTCGCTTCTTCACGCTTTTGTACACCTTCTTTCTGAATTTGAATCACATCATTAACGGTTTTAATGAGGGTATTTTGCACATGTTCAAGTGTTTCGATATCAATCACTGAACGCTGATTGGCTTTTGCTGTATCGACAGAGTTTTGATGCAATAAATCTGCATTGCGTTTTAACAGGTCATTGGTCGCATCATCAATGCTATTTGCCAATTGCACGCTGTTCTTTTGTTCTTGCAATGAAATCGCCAAGCTAATTTGGTTTTTCCAAGCCGGTAAGGTGATATTTTTAATAGCATAAAATTTATCAACCAACATCAAATTGTTGGATTGAATAATGCGAATCATCGGCAAGGTCTGCATCGCAGACTGTTGCAAGATCTGTAAATCACTCACACGTTTTTCAAGATTATTTGCCAAATGATTGAGGTCATAGATTTTTTGCGTAGTGGTTTGATCTTGAACTTGAGTGGTTAAGCTTACAATTTCCTGTTGAATTTCTTGCTCTTTCAACTTACCTGCGGCGATATACACCCCTAATTGTTTATATTCGTCTTGTACGCCTTCAAACATTTTATCTAAGGTATTTACACGCGCTTTTAAGCCATTTTGCGAAGTTTCAATTTCTTTGACCAAAGCATCAATTTGCTCTTTGGTGGTATTAAAGTGCTGATCAAAACTTTGCTTGGCACCTTTAAATTTACTCAGTAACCCACCAAAAAATCCTGAGCTTTTAGATTTATTTAAAATGCTCGTAGTGTTTAGCTGCTGTGCGACTTGTACCACCTGATTGAGCTTTTGACCTGTCGCATCTAGATCTTTATTTTGCACCAAATTTAATAATTCATCGGTATAGGTCGACGTCTTGGTGGCAATGTTTTTACCATATTCAGCAACACTATTATGACTTAAATCTGCCAATTCCTTACGTGCAGCTTCGACTTCGTGAAAATCCGAAGTTTGTAAGCCAATTTCCTGCAAATTGAGTTGCTGAAACTTTTCTTCAGTCAATTCTTTGCTTGCTTCAACGGGTAAATTTTTGGCATCTAAATCGGTCATAACTCACCTTATATTTCTAAGACTTAGAGGAATTCTCTAATGATTTTTTTAAAGTTTTAATCAAATTTTCACGGCTATTATCAAGCTTTTCCAATGAACTTGTCGAGTTACTTTGACGACTTTGTTTCACATGATATTGCCATGCTGGAATCAACACCTGCTGAGCTTCCTTATATCGATCTAATAAACCAAAAGAAAGCTGCTGAGAAAGCTGCATTTGTGTAATTGCAATATCATTACTGGCTTGTAAGGTTTGCAACGTATTCACCTTTTTCGATAAACGTTCTGCAAAGTTATCAAGTGGATGCTGATTTTTCACAAACTGTGGGTACTCCAGCAAAAACTCTTCAGCCGCGACGATGTATCGCGCCATTTGCTCACGTAAGCCTTGTAGTTGATTAAAACGTGCTTGGGACTTTTGAATTTCTAATTGTAGTTTTTGGCTCAGATGATTTGCCCGATCAAGCAATAGATCCAGATTTTTATAATATTCAACTTGTCCTGAGCCATACTCCAAATCAATGCCTAACCATTTTTGCAGGGCATTAAATTTGCGTGTTTTTAAATATTTTTTTGAATTGGCTAAGGCTTGAATCAACTGCTCAATGGTTTGACTAAGTTGTTTCGTCAACTGAGGGTCAACACCGTCTAGCAGCACCGACTGTGCTTGAATTAATTGATCTGCATAATGATTTAGACGATATTGATCGGTCAGTAATGGCACAAGGTCATTCCGCTTAATCGAAAGCACTTCCGCCCGATCTACCGTAATATCCTTTAACGGCACCAATACATCAATTTGTGACATAGCCAATTAAACTCAATAAAATCATTTTTATACTACAAGTTCTGCCATAAAAGTCTTGTAGTATTTTGCAAAAAATACATCTATTTCATCAGTCAAATTTCGCCATCAAATTCAACCGTTGCCTATAGAACCGCCTAAGCAGCTATACAGCATCATTTCAATGGATACGATGACCTACATAGATGAATTCAAGCTTAAGATACCCAAAGATTCAATCTAGATTTAAATTAAACAACTGACTCTACATGAATTATTATCAAAATTATCGTAAAATTTAATCCATATACTTTAGAACCAAATATTAGATCAATAAATTTAGAGGCTTAAATGGAACGTTTTTTCCATAACACAATGTATGCAGCACGTTGGATTCTGGCTCCCGTGTACTTTGGTTTATCCTTTGCACTATTACTGCTCGCGATTAAATTTTTCCAAGAAGTCATTCATGTC
This sequence comes from Acinetobacter sp. YH12138, assembly GCF_015218525.1. Classification (NCBI taxonomy): domain Bacteria; kingdom Pseudomonadati; phylum Pseudomonadota; class Gammaproteobacteria; order Moraxellales; family Moraxellaceae; genus Acinetobacter; species Acinetobacter sp. YH12138. Next base: position 2,240,028 of record NZ_CP048670.1, read on the forward strand.
CTTCCGCATATTTTAGAATATTCAGAAGCTGACCTGATTTTAGTCATCCTCTCTTTGGTAGATATGACTATGGTGGGCGGACTGATTGTAATGGTGATGTTTTCAGGCTATGAAAACTTTGTTTCGCAATTAAAAATTAATGAATCGACCAATCGCTTGAACTGGCTCGGCACCATGGATGCCAATTCATTAAAACTCAAAGTTGCAGCATCAATCGTGGCAATTTCTTCGATTCATTTATTACGCATTTTTATGGATGCGAAAAACATCCCCAATGACAAAATCATGTGGTACATCATCATGCATTTAACCTTTGTTTTTTCTGCTTTTATGATGGGTTATTTGGATAAAATCAGTAAGCACTAATCTAAGTAAGGCCAATGAAGCCATTTGCGATCATGGCTTCTCGTCAAATTTTAAATCTAGTTATTCATCAAGTTCACTCATTTGCCTTAAACGCTCAAGATCCAAAATCGCGATTTGTCCATAATTCCACGCGATCACTTGTGTTTGGACAAATTGCTGTAAATGTTTATTCAACGTTTGCCGTGAAATATTAAAAGACTCTGCAAATTCCTGCTGACTGAGTCTCAAAGGAATTTCCTGCCGACAGCCATATTGTTCATAGAGTCGAATCAAATGTCTTGCGATACGCTGCTCTAGCGTTGCTGTTCTCAAATAACGATTATGCTCAAACATCAAATACATGCGTCGACTGAGAGATTGCACGACATTCCAAAGTGCCTGCGGATCACGCTGTAAAACCGCTAAAAACGTTGTTCCAGAAATGATCGCCACCTCGACGTGTGTCGCAGCAAAATAATCATAATTCAAAGGCTTTTGTTGTAAGAGTGCGACAAAATTAAATACCGACTGGCGACGGATATAGTCATTTACAATCAATTCACCATTATTTTGCAACCAACCAATTTGTAGTGTACCTGAAAGCAAAATATAAATATCCTGCTCGATTTGTTGTTGTTTTAAGATATGCTGCTGCGCATGAAAACGTGAATATTTCACCTGTTGCACAAGCTGTTCTAACGTCTGATCGCTAAAGCCCTGAAAGATGTCTTCATTACGCAAAATTTGCAACAAATGCTGTTGGGCGGTGTTTTTTTGATCGCTCACGTCTATAAAAAAATGCCTAAGATCTCATTGATCTTAGGCAAGTGCTGAAAAATGTAAAACCATTGTTTTTCGCATTATTTATCTGTTTTTATACTGTTTTAAATGACGCTCTAATACTTAAGATGCTTTCTCATAAATACGGCCTGCTTCAGAACGCAAGTTTGAAATGTCGGTGTTTTGAATATTTTTCAGTACAGTACTCGGCTGACCATTTATATCGACAGGCACATCGCCCTCGATAGTGACACGTGATGCGATACGAAGCACGTCCCCATAGTCATTGATGGCACGGTGCTGCGTCGCACGATTATCCCAAATCGCAACATCACCAACCGCCCAGCGCCAACGCACAATATTTTCCCATTGCACGATTTGCTCTTGAAAGAGTTCAAATAGGCGTCGTGACTGTGCCGGACTGTATCCACTAAAGCGTTTAAAGAAGTGCCCCAAAACCAAACTTTTCTCACCTGTTTCAGGATGTACACGCACCAAAGGATGCTCGGTTTCCACTTCTACCGCAGTTCGGAATAAATGGCGACCTTCTTCATTGTACTGACCTTTCGGTGTTGCATAGTCATAACTGTTGCTATGCACCGCGCGTAATTGTTCCGCCAACTTTTGTAGCTCCGGACTTAAATCTTCATAAGCCGTCACGGTATTGGCCCAAACTGTATCGCCACCATGTTCAGGTGCAACTACATTTCTTAAAATTGTGGCTTTGGGATAATTGGGTAAAAATGTAATATCGGTATGCCATGAATCTGCGCGCCCACCACGTGAGTCAATTGACAACGTATGTGCTGTACCATCTTTGAGTGGCACACTTGGGTGATTCAACGGATTTCCTAAAAGTCGTGCAAAGGCTTCTTGTTCTAAATCGGTGAGATCTTGCTGCCCACGCACAAATACAACTTTATATTTTAATAGTGCATGATTAAATTCATCGACCACGCTTTTGTCTAAATTTCCAGACAACTGAATGCCAGAAATTTCGGCACCAATACGACCGGTTACAGGTTTTACTTCAATATGCTGATATTGATAGTCTGGATTGTAATGATTCGATTCTAATTGTGTCATAGGGCTCTACCTTATTCTTCAAATTATTAAGCAACGATGGTGTTGTTGAAATAAAGTGTGCCGACTTCGTGCCCATGACTCTGTCAATTATTTGACAGTTTTCCCAAGTTAAACTGCTATGGTTGTAATGAAATCTGCTTAACAACTTTTGCCCATTTCATATCTAAAAATGCAATAAAGAAAAAATAAAAAAGCCATCGGTATCGATGGCTTTGTGTACGGATTATATCTGTATATCACAGCGGAATTATAGATAATTCCCTTCACGCTCAGGTTGATAGAGCACTTTAATGATTTTGACTTTCATGGTGTGACCATCAGGCTGCGGCCATTCTATTTCCTGCCCTTCAGCCAAACCTAAAATGGCAGCGCCCACTGGAGCCAAAACATTGACTTGACCTTTATCGCCACGAAAATCATGTGGATAGACCAGTGTAATTTCGGTTGCTTCTGTCGCAGGTGCAATGTTAATGAGAACTTTGGCATTCATACTCACCACATTGGCAGGGACATCTTGTGGAGCAACCACTTCAGCGCGCGCCATCTCATCTTCCAAATGCTCCATCGTCGGCGTCAGCTTAGACTGATGCTCCAACATGGTTTCTAAGCGATGTAAATCTTGTTCTGAAAGAATAATATTGGGTTTTTTCATATAAAGTTCCTTTGCGACCTTGCCAACAGATCTATAGCGATGGGCAAATTTTTTGTTATCTCTTATTCCGTTATATCAGAAATATAAATGTTTAGATAACTTTTGAATTTTTCTGATGACATAAAAAAAAGCCCCCTTGAGGGGGCTTTCTCAAGTCAGACTTATTTTGCGTAAACTGGGAATTTAGCGCAAACAGCAGCAACTTTTTCTTTCACTGTAGCAATCACAGCTTCGTCACCTTTGCTGTCTAGAACGTCAGCGATCCAGCCTGCAAGGTCACGTACTTCAGCTTCACCAAAACCACGTGTTGTTACAGCAGGAGTACCGATACGGATACCAGAAGTCACGAATGGAGAACGTGGATCGTTTGGTACTGAGTTTTTGTTCACAGTAATGTGAGCAGCACCTAACCAAGCATCGGCATCTTTACCAGTAATGTCTTGTTTAATTAAAGATAATAAGAACAAATGGTTCTTAGTACCGCCAGAAACAACATCATAACCACGTTCGATTAGAACTTCAGCCATTGCTTGCGCATTCTTAACAACTTGTTGTTGGTAAGCTTTATATTCAGGCGCCATTGCTTCTTTGAAGCAGATCGCTTTAGCCGCTACAGCGTGAACTAAAGGACCACCTTGATTACCAGGGAATACAGCTGATTGTAATTTTTTCTCGATTTCTTCATTTGCTTTCGCAAGAATTAAACCAGAACGTGGACCACGAAGTGTTTTATGTGTAGTCGTTGTAGTTACGTCAGCAATTTGTACTGGGCTTGGGTAAACACCAGCAGCAACTAGACCAGCTACGTGAGCCATATCTACGAATAAGTAAGCACCAACTTTGTCCGCGATATCTCGGAAACGTTGCCAATCAACAACTTGGCTATACGCAGAGAAACCAGCCACGATCATTTTTGGCTTGTGTTCTTCAGCTAAACGTTCAACTTCTTCATAGTCGATTTCGCCAGTTTCTGGGTTCAAACCGTATTGAATTGCGTTATAAGTTTTACCAGAGAAACTAACTTTAGCACCGTGAGTCAAGTGACCACCGTGAGCCAAGCTCATACCTAAAACTGTATCGCCTGGGTTAAGTAGCGCAAGGTAAACTGCAGAGTTTGCTTGTGAACCAGCGTGTGGTTGAACGTTTGCATAATCAGCACCAAACAATTCTTTAGCACGGTCAATGGCCAATTGTTCGATCACGTCTACATACTCGCAACCGCCGTAGTAGCGTTTACCAGGGTAGCCTTCTGCATATTTGTTAGTAAGTTTTGAACCTTGAGCTTCCATTACTGCAGGTGAACAGTAGTTTTCTGAAGCGATTAACTCAATGTGCGCTTCTTGGCGAGCATCTTCATTCGAGATCGCTTGAGCTAATTCAGGGTCAAATTGAGCAATAGAGGTGTTGGCAAACATTAGCGAGGTCCTATTAAATTAGGGCTTTTAAGCCGTGCTAAGATTGGCGCGTATTGTAGCATGAAGTTTTAGAAATGAGAGAGGGAAGTTTGTGCTGTTTTTAAATAAATAATGCCCGTGTTGAATCTGCACGAGCATTATTTAAGTCAAATCAACTTATTGATTTGGCATGAGAGTCTCTACATCTTGCACAAAATTTGCCAGATTATCGGTATAAATACTAATATGATCTGCTGTCGCTTGCTCACGATAGTCAATCGATGTTCCCGGCTTAGCAAGGCTAATCATAAATTTAGTCGCATCTGCTGGAATGGTCTGATCGGCTTTACCTTGATAAATGATGATCGGCGTTTTCACCGCTGTCGTTAAAGGCTGTGAACCTTCACTCATAAAGTTTTGGATTGGCTTTAAAGTTAAGAAATCAGGCTGAGTTCGACCATAGTTATCCAAAGTCGTGTTCTGACTCGCATAACTGAGCATGTCATCTTGAATTAACTTGGTTAACTCGCCTGAACACACTGTTTCAGCCTGAGGTGCAATCGCAGCCAGATGTCCACTAAATACTTTTGAATAATCCACACTGTTTTTATGCCCTTGCATACCCGCAATGATCTGCGCAGTAAAACTGTCTAAAGGTGCATAAATCATACTTTGCACGGTTGCAGGTTTACCTACAGCTAACTTCTCGCCTGCGTCAAGAATGAGCGCAAGATTATTTGCAGGTGCTATGGCAATCGTTCCCTTATAATTTAAGTCAGCACGCGATGCGAATTCAGCTGCACCTAATACGGCTTGACCACCTTGAGAATGTCCGATCGAAAGCCAATCCTTCGACACCGTTTTACCTTGACTGGTTAAGTAACTTCGAGCAGCGACAACGGCATCGGTAATCGAAAAGGCTTCACTTTTTAGATTCAGATAAGGATGGTTTTCACGTCCACTAGGTTCCCCTAATCCTTCATAATCGGGTGCCACAACGACATAACCCTTTGCCAATAACATTTGCAATAAATATTCAGTGCCTTGCAAACCTTGTCGGCTCGGAGCGCATTTATCAGCCACACCGGTCGTTCCATGTGCCCAAGCCACAATTTTCCAACCACCTGCCGGAGCAACTGTTTTTGGGGTAAAGACTAAGGCTGTGGCTTGAACAACTTTGCCATCTACTCCTAGCATTTTATAGGTCATCAATCGGCTGTCTGCACTCACAGCAGGCATATTGTCTTGACTATAGGCTGTTGTAGTTACCACCGGATTTTTGATCTGATTGAGATCAGCGTTTGTTTCAGGATTACTAAATTGTTGGTCATTACTATCATTACCGCAGGCTGCTAAAAATAGCGCACTGCTGACTAAAACCGTTAAACGCAGCATTTTCATTCCATGATCCTTTTGTTTGTTGTTTTTAAGTCAATTTTTCATTGAATATGAATCATTAAATACATGGAACAAACTTTTGTTCAAGCCTAATTTTTAAGCAACTACTCTTATTTTAATTTATCAAATTAATATAGAACTAAAACTTTGTTTTAGCTCGATATGGATTAACAGCATTCAAATAAATCAGCCACCCCGATCTCAGAAAAATGGCTGAACTTATATTTCTGATCATTGGATACAGATTGGGCTATTTTTCGGAGGTTAAAGCAAAATGTAAAATCAACAAAAATGCTGTACCCCCTGCCAACTACACAAACATATACACAAAAGTAAAGCCGAAAAACCACCATGCCATTGATCGTGAACATACTCTAGTGCTTAATCCACTTAGCGACATTTTTGGATATCACGATGGACAAAAGCCTTTAAAATAAGTCGATTTAGAAGATGGTTTAGCTTTATCCCGCTGTAAAGGTTTTATTTCGGCAGATGCGATAAAAGCAGATTATTTAAACACTGCGCAGCCATCTTCATAATATTCCTACAAATAATCACAGCATGGGTTTGTCAGTGTGGATGTGATCATGTACATTCATAAACATTATTCAACATGCTGGAACTGGACATGCAAGCCATCATTCTCGACACAGAAACCCATACACTAAATGGACAACCCATCGAGATTGCCTATGCTCCAATTCAGGTGGCAGATGCCAAAATCACCTTAGATAAATCTAAAATTTTTGATCAACTATATCGTTGTGATGAAGCTATTTCTTTTGCAGCGATGGCTGTTCATCATATTTTAGAATCAGATCTTGAAGGTCAGCCCCACTACAGCAGTTTTGAACTCCCATCAGAGACGACATATATCATTGGGCATAATATCGACTACGATATTCGAGCGCTCGAAAAATGCGGTGTAGATAGTTCAAAAATCAAAGCCATTTGTACCCTTGCGCTAGCTCGTCGAGTATGGCCTGATGCAGAAGCGCATAATATTTCTGCCTTGATATATATGATCACCAAAGGCAGTGAAAAAGCCCGTGAAATGATCCGTAAAGCTCACCGCGCAGATATGGATATTATTTTAACTGCCAATATTTTGATGCATATTGTGCATCACTTAAAAATCAACAGCATCGAAGAATTATACGAAGCTTCGGAAGATGCTCGCATTCCACGCAGTATTAATTTTGGTAAACACCGTGGTACCGCAATTGCAGAATTACCTGCAGACTATGTGCAATGGCTGTTACGCCAAGATGACTTAGACCCTTATTTGCGTAAAGCTTTAGAAAACTCTGCTGTCATTACTTTATAAATCATTGATTATTTAATATTTTCTTAATATTACTGTCATTATCACTGCATAGGATTGCCTTAATTCTTTTGAGCTACGGAATTAAGGCATGTTCAACTATCAAAAAACTGAGCTGGGTTTTCAAACTTTAAAAGACCGACAGCTCGCATTAAATGCAAGACAACGTCGTCTGCTACTCTTAATTGGTAGTGATGACTTTAACCAAATGCCAGTGCATTATCAGCAGCGGATTGCTGAAGTGTCCTTGCTCGAGCAACTGATGGAACTTGGGCTGATTCAGCCAATTACAGCACATGATCATCAACGCCTTCAAAAATCCGATTTTTCTGCTTTTAATACTCCTAAAAAAGCGCCTAGCAATACGTCCGATCTCAATAACCTTAGCCCTGCATCTGATCTCACAGCGCAAGTACATGTGACTTTTAATGAAGTTTCAATTCCTACGATGGAAGTTCCTCAGATTCATTCACAGTACGCACTGACGACCTCCCTACCAATGGATGCGATGGGCTCTACACCCCATCAATTCCCACAATCCACACCTGAAACTACGACAACAAACAATCCTGTATTGCCAGAAAAAACCGTTGATTTCATCGAGCACGATTTTGATGAGTTACAGAATTTTATGTGCACTTACTTACAGCGTTATTGTGGGCTGATGGCAAAAAAATTAATGCTTAATATTCAACAGGCCACGGATATTGCAGACTTAAAAGCCTGTCAGATGCAATGGATAACCTGTCTAAATGAATCCAATATTCAACCTAAACTCTTACAACATGCATTACAGCAAATTAATTACAGTATAAAAAAATCTGCAACAACTGGTTTGACTTAGAGACTTTTCCTCACTTCTCATTCAAAAAACAACTTAATAAGGTGAGTTATTCTTCACACATATCAATATAAGAAATTGAATTTTATTAACTTTATCGATTCACTTATTTCTTTTATGGTTTTAACTGCTGTTTTATACGACCTTCCCCTAATGTCAATTAACAGTAAAAAATCGCAAGAATAAAACCGACCTCCTAGCGTTTGAGCATGTCAATGTCACAACAGTTTTGTCTAGAATTTGATTCTTTCGATAATCCTATGCAACTCAGCAAAATTGGCAATTGGGTGTTTACATTCTTAACCTCACCAGACGAATTGCCTAATGTTCAATTGGCCATTACCTATGTCATGCCACGAAAAATTAGTGATGAATTACAACCTCGACGTGTGGTCATTCAAAATACAGCCATTGAAACGATTTGGCGTATAGAACAAGTCGAGTGCTTCAACAGCCAAACGAACCAAGAACTCACCTTTACAGCAGCGGAACCTCAAGCTCAATTGGTTTTAAGCAGTATCATTGAAGAATTTGCCCGTTATGATGTCCCGCTTGTATTCAAGCCGCTTTAATTTAAAGCGAATTCCAACTTATTTTTCATAAAGATTTAAGCTGTCTCAATGATTTAACCAAAGTCACCTAGATAGACATTAAATGAAAAATAATCCATACAGATTATTGTTGCTCAATTCATATACACTATTCCTGCTCAATAATTTTTGACCATGGATAATAAAAATGAATTTAGCCAATTATTCTAATGATCAGGCACTCATCCTTTTCAACCTATATAGCAGCCTTGAACAATGTCTAGATGCGATTGGACATCTGCACCTTGGACCAAAACTAGTGCTGACCGACCATGATGTATCAAAAGATCATATGATCGTGCAACGCTTTCAAGCTGGTGTTTTAACTCAAGAAATTCAAGTGCGTAAACAAGACGTTGAACTGTCTTCTAGCAACCCGATGACACGCTATCAGTTACTGTCTTATATTTTGAATCAATTTAAAGCAGATAAAACAGCTTAAAGTTCTATCTCTAAAAATAAAAAACTCACCATTAAGGTGAGTTTTTTTTATTCATTCAATTTAAGCTTCTAAAAGCTTGTAAATACTGTCCGATTTTTGACTTTCAAAAAGTAGTTCGATACTGGGTAGGATGATTTCACCAGCAATAATGATATGTTCAATGCGATGAAACAGCCCTCTTGAATCTTCTTCTGAAGGATTACGCACCAAAGCTTGTGCTTCATAAACCTGACTAAATTGGTCCTTTACCTTTATGTCAATCATCTGTGTCATGGTAACGTCTCTACTCGTTTTAATAATTGCATTTTTTATATCACACCTTTACACAACAACTTGCTTTGTAAATGTTAGATTTCATGGCAATGTAAACTTATTTTACTTTAGTAACTATATATCAATAACATAGGTTTACTATTTAATTATTGTTTGACAAAAGCACTATATTTTCAAATCTAAAATGGCATTAAAAAGCCCGCATCGCTGCGGGCTCTATGTTGGAAGGCTAGTGCTGATTTATTGTCTGCAATATCTTAAGACTAAAATATTACGAAACTCAACGAGCTGTCATTGATCCGTCCAACTTATTGGTAGCGTCGTTTTATGACCTACCGTGATTTAAATATAGCACTTTCAATTCTCTTGCCAAGCCTTGCTAACACTTCAAAACAATTGATCAAATAAAATACAATTGATATTTTTTCAAAATAAGCGATCATAGCTCTCCCCAATGCTTGTGAAAGATTTAAATAAATAGGCCATTAAAAATAAATTCAACACTATCAATCTATAAACATTCTTTTCTCTTACTTTTAATTCTACCTTAGACAACCCTTGTATTAATTTCTGACCTGAATTTTAAGTCTTATATTCATTTTTAACAGTCCTTAAAAAATACTAGTAAGTAAGGTTGCCGTCTCAAATTAAAATCTAAAAAAAAAAAAGCCCCTGTATCACTACAGCGGCTTTTTTGAATTTGGCGGAAGCGGTGAGATTCGAACTCACGGAGGACTCGCGCCCTCGTCGGTTTTCAAGACCGGTGCATTAAACCGCTCTGCCACGCTTCCATGTGCGCCATAATACGGAGGTTTTATTCATCTGACAAGTAAAAATTACAACTAAACCTTTCAAATGAATATTGTTTCGCCAAATCCTTAAAGTTTAGCTGCGAGCTCCGCACCTTCACGTATTGCGCGTTTTGCATCTAACTCTGCTGCTAGTTTTGCGCCACCAATAATATGGTAATTGGCAAGGGTTTTCTCACCCTGTTCTGGCATCAAATGCTTTACCGATTCCTGACCTGCACAAACGACGATTGTATCTACACGTAATAATTGATCATGCCCTGCATGTTCAATCCAAAGACCTTCATCAGTAATGGCTTTGTATTGAACACCACGCAGCATACGAACCGCATTTTTCTTTAATTGTGCACGGTGTACCCAGCCTGATGTTTTACCTAACCCAGCACCAAGTGCAGTTGTTTTACGTTGTAATAAATAGATTTCACGAAAAGGAGGTTCGAGCTCAGCAGCCTGCATACCACCTTCTGTTATGTAGTTTGGATTTGGATCAACACCCCACTCCCGCTGCCAATCCGCTAAAGGCATTGGTTGTGGCTGATGTGGTGGTTTGAGTAAAAATTCAGATACATCAAAGCCAATGCCGCCTGCACCAATTACAGCAACTTTACCCCCCACAGCTGCGCCTTTCAGCACTTCTGCATAAGACAAAACATTCGGTGCATCACTACCTTCGATTTTCAAGCTGCGAGGAACTACACCTGTTGCAATAACCACTTCCTCAAACCCTTCACGTTCAAGCTGTTCACGGTTTACACGCGTATTTAAACGCAAATCCACACCCGTTTTTTCGATTTGAACTTTAAAGTAGCGAATCGTTTCATGAAATTCTTCTTTGCCGGGAATGACTTTTGCCAAATTAAATTGACCACCCACCTCTGCACCAGCTTCAAATAATGTCACCGCATGGCCTCGGCTTGCCGCAACCGTAGCTGCAGACATGCCTGCCACGCCACCACCGACGACTGCAATACGCTTCGGTTTTTTGGTCTTTAAATAAACCAATTCAGTTTCATATGCCGCTCGTGGGTTGACCAAACACGTCGCACGCTGATTTTTAAAAGTATGATCTAAGCAGGCTTGGTTACAGGCAATACAGGTATTAATTTCATCGACACGGTTGGTCGCCGTTTTATTTACCCAAAATGGATCTGCCAAGAATGGACGTGCCATTTGCACCATATCTGCCTTGCCTGAAGCTAAAATTTCTTCAGCTGTATCTGGCATATTGATACGGTTGGACGCAATGACAGGGATCGCAACATGTTTTTTGACTTCAGCGGTATAGTCCACAAACGCTGCGCGAGGCACTGAGGTCACAATTGTCGGAATACGTGCTTCATGCCAACCAATACCCGTGTTCAATAACGTCACACCAGCTGCTTCCAATGCTTTAGCAACAGTAATGACTTCTGCCATGGTGTTCCCATCATGAACCAAATCAAGCAATGACAAACGGAAGCAGATAATAAATTTCTCACCCACTTCAGCACGTATTGATTTCACAATATCAACCGCAAGGCGCATACGATTTTCAATTTCACCGCCCCAACGGTCTGTCCGTTGGTTGACATGGCGGCTTAAAAACTGATTCAACAAGTAGCCTTCTGAACCCATAATTTCAACACCATCATAGCCGGCCTTATGTGCAAGACTTGCCGTTTTGACATAATCATCAATGGTTGAAAGAATTTGTTTGTCCGTTAATTGACGTGGTTTAAAAGGTGAAATCGGAGATTTAATCGGACTTGCTGACACTGCAAAAGGCTGATAGCCATAACGCCCAGCATGCAAGATTTGCATTAAAATTTTGGCACCATGCTTATGTACTGCATGGGTCACCAAGCGATGTGGAGCAATATCACCTAAAGTATTCATGGTACCGCCAGCAGGTAACAGCCAACCTTGGCGGTTTGGAGAAATACCGCCTGTAATAATCAGGCCGACACCACCTTTAGCACGCTCACCAAAATAAGCTGCCAATTTAGGATAGTTATAAAAACGATCTTCCAGCCCACTATGCATGGACCCCATCACGACACGGTTTTTAATCGTGGTAAAACCCAAATGTAAAGGCTTTAAAATATTTGCATAGCTAGTCGTTGTCATGCTGAATCCTTATTTTGGCTTTGCAACTTGTTGCATAACACTTTAGCGGTTTTTTTATATTTTGGGATGACAATTTAGAAAATATTCTTCGCTTTTATGGTCAATACCGTGTGACGCATAAATTATTCACTCATAAAAAAGCCGTGATATATCACATCACGGCGTGTTGTTTTATAAAGCATTATTTCCAATGTTTCAGCTTGCTGGTTTGTCCAATCCCCACATTAAAGCTATTAGTCGGATCCAGCTTTTGATAATGATTTTTTAATGCAGGCTTCGCCACATACAAATGTCCAACATTGTGTTCCGCAGGATATTCAGCGCCACGATCATCGAGTAAATGCCACATTGCATGTTCCATTGCCAAAGGGTCTACACCTTTTTTCACAATATAATCTTGATGAAAAACATGACAAAGAAAATGTCCATAATAGAGTTTATGGATAATTTGCTCATCCATGGCTTTCGGCAAAGTTTCCACCCATTCACGATCATTGCGACGTAATGCAATATCCAGTGCAACAATGTCTTCCACTTCTGAACGATGCGTATCACGATAACGAATTGCAGCACCTGCCACCGCAAAGCGATGTAAAAATGCCTTACGACCTTCTTCATCCGTACATTTAAAATAATTGCCTGACGTTTTATCTAAAAAATACGTTTTCAAATACGCATCAACTTGATCAACATCCTGATTTTCAATACGAATCATCAAATGATGTTCATATAAATCACGAAACTCATTCATACGTTTTGGCAGATGATTCGGCATAAATTTAGTGACGAGTTGTAAAACTTTATCCGATAAACCTTGCAAACCCAGTTTTTCTAAATAGCCATCGACTTTATCTTTCATGGCAAAAGCAGCAGGAACTTTTGCAGTGCCGAATTTTTCAATAAATACAAAAGAATCTTTACCGTATTCAGCCCCAATATCGTATGCCACGCGATGAATGTACTCACCTGCAATCGGGAGGCGTGCAAGATCTTTTAATAGAAAACGACGAATTTCGGTTAAATCATCTTGTGAATTGGTCCCTACATAAAACACCTGACTAGGAATTTTTTCAAAGGTATCTAAACGTACTGCAAAGACGCAGACTTTACCCGCTGAACCTGATGCTTCAAATAGTCGACTCGGATCTGCATTAAAACGTGCAGGTGTATTTTCATCGACTTGCTTTACGTCATGTGAATAGCGTTGATCTGATGCACAGCAACTTGAATTATTCACAATGTCATTGATTTGATAATTTTTATTTTCCAGCGCTGTGAGGATTTCTTCAGGCGTATTGCCAAGATTGACACCTAGATGATTGACCAACTCTAACTCACCTGAGTCATTTACTTGTGCATACAGTGCAAGCTCTGTATAGGCAGGACCGCGGCGTACCAAAGCGCCCCCTGAGTTATTGCACACGCCGCCCAAAACCGATGCCCCAATACACGAAGAACCAATCACCGAATGAGGTTCACGATTATATGGCAGCAAATCTTTTTCAAGTTTGTCTAATGTCGCACCCGGTAGACAAATCACTTGCTTGCCTTCATTAATCACTTGGATGCCAACCAAACGACGTGTACTTATCAGCACCACAGGACGGTCATAGTCATCACCAAACGGCGTTGAACCACCTGTCAGACCTGTATTGGCGGCTTGCATAATCACAATACAATTTGCATCCACAGCCGCTTGCAGCACTTGCCATTGCTCAAGCAAAGAGCCCGGTGTAACCACAGCCAATACTTTTCCTGCACCGTAACGGCGACCTTGGCGGTATAAACGTGTGTCTTTATCTTCAGTTAAAACGTGTTGCTCACCGACGATGTTGATGAGGTTTTGAATGGTTTGTAATGATTGAGTTTGCATGCTCGTAGAATTTTCCATTTTCATTATTTTCTCTCCTCGCTAAAGAGGAATTGCATTGTTATGCAATAAAAAAATATTGGTTTAAATAATTTAAACAACGTAGGTTTATTTGCACATATCAAAAGTTTTTAGTCATTGTTATTAAAATCTATAATGAATATCCCTTCTCCCTTTGGGATGAGTAGCAATGCTACACAAGAGGGTTAGGAGAATTAATTAATCAATAAATAAATACCTCTCCCTAACCCTCTCCTACAAGGAGAGGGAACTTTCATTGATAATTTTTTTGATCACGAATAACTTTCCCAAGAGATCGATTCAAAAAATCACCCAGCCAACTCTTTCTCTAACTTCACCAAACAATCAGATGTAATATCCGCAATGGTTTTTGCACCAGTTAAGGTCATCGCAACACGCATTTCTTTATCAATCAGTTCTAGAAGATTGGAAACACCCTCACCACCTGCTGCACCGAGTGCATAAACAAATGCGCGACCGAGCATACAGGTATCTGCACCCAAAGCCAGCATACGCACCACATCTAAACCATTTCGAATACCTGAGTCAGCAAGAATTTTAATATCGCCTTTTACTGCATCTGCAATTGGCGGTAATGCACGCGCTGATGATAAAACCCCATCGAGCTGACGGCCACCATGGTTTGACACCACAATGCCATCTGCACCAAAACGCACTGCATCTTTGGCATCTTCAGGGTCAAGTATGCCTTTAATGACCATCGGGCCATCCCAAAATTCACGAATCCACTCAAGGTCTTTCCATGAAATCGATGGGTCAAAGTTATTCCCCAACCAGCCGATATAATCTTCTAGACCTGTTGGTTTGCCCAAGTATTTTGAAATATTCCCTAAGTCATGCGGACGACCTAATAAACCCACATTCCACGCCCAGTGTGGGTGGAAACACGACTGCATATAACGGCGCATGGCTGCATTTGGCCCGCTCATTCCTGAGTGCGCATCACGGTAACGCGCGCCCGGAACAGGCATATCCACGGTAAACACTAAAGTTGAACAGCCTGCTGCTTTGGCACGTTCTAAGGCATTTTTCATAAAGCCACGGTCACGTAGCACATACAACTGAAACCACATGGGACGCTGAATCGCAGGCGCCACTTCTTCAATTGGACATACTGAAACGGTAGACAGCGTAAATGGAATGCCCTTTTTATCTGCGGCAACGGCTGCTTGAACTTCACCACGGCGTGCATACATCCCGGTTAAACCCACAGGTGATAAAGCCACAGGCATCGATAAAGTTTCATTAAACAGTTTGGTTTCTAAACTCAGCTGTGACATGTCATTCAGCACACGTTGACGCAACGCTATTTTTGATAAATCTTCTACATTACGCTTTAAGGTATATTCGGCATACGCCCCGCCATCGATATAATGAAATAAAAATGGCGGTAAACGACGACGTGCCGCTTCACGATAGTCATTGGCAGAAGAAATAATCATGCTTATATCCTGTTTAATCGACTGGCACGCTGACGACGAGCTTCTTCTTCATCAATCATGCGCACCTGTTGTACTACAAACTCAATGTGTCCACAGACTGCTTTACGTGCAGCTTCAGGATCACGACGTTCAATTGCATTCATGACTTGAAAGTGCTGATCATGCAATTGATCAAATCGGTGTGCTTCGCTATAAACTTTTCGACGACCTAAAACGACATTAAATTGCAACAGATCAAATAGACCACGCATCATCTGAATCAACACTAAATTGTGTGAAGCTTCAGCAATTGCTAAATGAAATTTGGCATCTGCACGCGCTGCTTCATCGTCATTGCCTAAAGCCTGAAAATGATTGATCTGATCATAATAATGTCGGATATGTGCCAAGTCCTCTGCTGTAGCACGTTGTGCCGCATACCATGCAGTACCACCTTCTAAAATAATGCGCGCCTCTTGCACATCAAAACGGTAGGCAGGGTCTTCACTAATCAAACTGCTGATGGGCTGCACAATTTGATAACTCGACCAAGTCGCAGGTAATTGCTTTAAAAAAGTCCCCGCACCGACTTTACTGACCAACACGCCCATGCTGGTCAATTGAGAAATCGCTTCGCGTAAAGAGGTGCGTGAGACGCCAAGTTGTTCACACAGTTTCCGTTCAGCAGGCAGACGATCTCCAACTTGCATATTGCTTTCTTCAATCAATACACGAAGGCTTTGAACAGTTTTATCAGAGACTTTCATCTGCTTTCCTTAACGTTGTTACACAATGCGTGTTATGGAATCATCCAAGGGAACACATAAGCTTGTAGGGTGATTAAAATCCCCATCATGATTGTGAACGTTATACTGTGTTTTACGGTAAAACGGAATAAATCCGACTCTTTACCTACCAATCCAACTGCCGCACATGCAATTGCAATTGACTGCGGAGAAATCATTTTTCCAGTCACACCACCACTGGTATTGGCAGCAACGAGTAATACTTCTGGCACACCAATTTGCTGTGCAGTAGTTGCCTGTAATGCAGCAAATAGTGCATTGGCTGACGTATCTGAACCCGTTAGAAATACACCAAGCCATCCTAAAAATGGCGAGAAGAAAGTAAAGGCTTGACCTGTATGCGCAAGTGCTAATGCCAATGTTGCTGACATCCCTGAATAGTTGGCGATAAATGCAAAAGCCAAGACCATCCCAATCGAATAAATTGGAATTTTTAATTCATTAATGGTTTCACCAAAGGTCACAATTGCTTCTTTAGGCTTCATTTTTAAGAAAATAATGGTAATGATCGCAGCAATGACAATTGCCGTACCTGTTGCCGAAAACCAATCAAATTTATAGATGGCATCGTAGTCCTTCATTTCAGGTACGACTGGCGGCATCTTTTGAACCAATTGATGTAAAAATGGCACTTTGATCGAAATAACCATGTCATGCAGCGCGCCATCTTTGGTAAATAAATCCTTAAACGGTTTAATACTCCAGATCGTGACCATCACCGTTAAGATCGCAAATGGCGACCACGCTTTTGCAATTTGCCCCAAGCTATATTTTTGCTGTTTTTGTGCAGCAACATCTTCACTCATCGTCGCATCTTGATCTGCAAAGCGGAAAATATGTTTAGGCTGCCAATATTTAAATAAAATCGTTAATGACACTAAAGAGGCAATCGCCGCGGTAATATCGGGTAATTCAGGACCGACAAAGTTCGAGGTTAGGTACTGTGCAATCGCAAAGCTACTCGCGCCAACAACAACTGCAGGCCAAGTTTCCTTCACACCGCGCCAGCCATCCATAATCGCCATAATCCAAAACAGTACAATCGGCACCATAAATGGCAGCTGTCGACCAACCATCTGACTGATTTCCATCGTATCAACACCAGACACTTGTCCAGCAACGATAATTGGAATACCCATCGCACCAAAAGCCACTGGCGCAGTATTGACGATCAGACAAAGACCTGCCGCATATAAAGGCTTAAAGCCTAAACCTACCAATAGTGCTGCGGTAATCGCCACAGGGGCACCAAAGCCCGCCGCACCTTCGAGGAAAGTACCGAAAGCAAAGCCAACTAACAGCATCTGTAATCGTTGATCTTCAGTAATGGAAAGAATCGAAGAACGGATGATGTCAAACTGCCCTGTTTTGACTGAAATTTTATACAGGAACACCGCACCAATAATGATCCATGCAATCGGCCATAAACCATAGAAGAAACCGTAGACCATCGAAGCCAATGCCATAAGCGCAGGCATGTCATAGGCAAATAAAGACACCAAAAGTGCCAGTACAACGGTGATCGTACCTGCCACACTGCCTTTTAAACGAAATACAGCAAGCGCCAAGAAAAAAAAGATAATCGGAATGAGCGCAATTAAACTTGATATCCATATATTCCCCATTGGGTCATATATTTGCTGCCATTGAAGCATTGTCATCTCCTTGAAATGCTTACTAAGATTTAATTATTGAGCAATATCAGCATGTGGTCTTTTTGTATTGGTATGACCAATATAAAAATCAAAGACATAAAAACTCATACTATTGCTGAAATACTCCGCAATTTTTAATTAATTAAACTCAATCATTCAAGCTTTTCTTGTTTTTGGTATGACCAATAAATAATACAAAAACATTATTTTCCCTTTTAAAAACTTCCATATCAACTTTTAAATATCTGTTTTGTATTTATTATTTATGAATAAATTCTATAAAATATACTTTAGTCTAATAACCAAGCTTTGTTTGACTTCAGTCTCATTTCAATGAAAAGTATAAAAACCAAATTAACCCAATAATGGTATGACCATTTATTTAAATCAAATAGATTTCTTTATATTTGTATTCTATTCCATTCAGAAAACGCATTTTCTGCCCGCAAAAACTGGATGAAGTATTCACCAATAGATTTCAACGATCAATTTTTTCTACCTCATCGCTTGTATCTCATGATTTTTTAGAAAAACCGTGCAGAAAAGTGCTACAATCACGCACATATATGTATTCTTTCAGGCCACCCATTCTCGGTGCCTATATTTATATCGTTAGGATTAACAATGACTGATAATGCAACTATCTTGCAGAATGTCCCAGTTGGCAAAAAAGTTGGTATTGCCTTCTCTGGTGGTCTAGATACTTCAGCTGCGCTTTTGTGGATGAAACAAAAAGGTGCAGAACCTTATGCTTACACAGCAAACTTAGGTCAACCTGATGAAGACGACTACGATGCGATTCCAAAAAAAGCGGAAGCGTATGGCGCAGTTAAAGCTCGCTTAGTTGATTGTCGTTTACAACTTGCATTAGAAGGTATTGCGGCTATTCAATGTGGCGCTTTCCACATTTCAACTGGTGGTATGCCTTATTTCAACACGACTCCTCTTGGTCGTGCAGTTACAGGTACAATGCTTGTAACCGCAATGAAAGAAGATGACGTAAACATCTGGGGTGACGGTTCGACTTATAAAGGTAACGACATTGAACGTTTCTACCGTTATGGTCTATTGACTAACCCAGCACTTAAAATTTACAAACCGTGGTTAGACCAAACCTTTATTGACGAATTAGGTGGCCGTGCAGAAATGTCACAGTTCCTAATCGACAATGGTTTTGACTACAAAATGTCAAAAGAGAAAGCGTACTCAACTGACTCAAACATGTTAGGTGCGACTCACGAAGCAAAAGATCTTGAATACCTTAATGCGGGTATCAAAATCGTAGACCCAATCATGGGCGTTGCTTTCTGGAAAGATGACGTAGAAGTTAAAGCTGAAGAAGTTTCTGTAACTTTCGAAGAAGGCTTCCCTGTTGCATTAAATGGCAAACGTATCGAAAACCCTGTTGAATTCATTCTTGAAGCCAACCGTATCGGTGGTCGTCACGGTCTAGGTATGTCAGACCAAATCGAAAACCGTATTATCGAAGCAAAATCTCGTGGTATTTACGAAGCTCCGGGTATGGCGCTTCTTCACATCGCTTATGAGCGTCTTGTGACTGGTATTCATAACGAAGACACCATCGAACAATACCGCATTAACGGTCTGCGTTTAGGTCGTCTTCTTTACCAAGGTCGTTGGTTCGATTCTCAATCTTTAATGCTTCGTGAAACTGCACAGCGTTGGGTTGCTAAAGCAATCACAGGTACTGTGACTTTAGAACTTCGTCGTGGTAATGACTACACTATTCTAAACACTGAATCTCCTAACCTCACTTATGAAGCTGAGCGTTTAACTATGGAGAAAGGTGACTCTATGTTTAGTCCTGCTGACCGTATCGGTCAATTGACTATGCGTAACTTGGATATCACAGATACTCGCGCTAAATTAGGCATCTACACAAACTCTGGCTTACTTGCAGTAGGTACAGGTTCTGCAGTGCCTCAATTAAAAGACAAAAACAAATAAGATTTGTTGAGTCATAAAAAAACCGCGTAGCTTGCGCGGTTTTTTTATTGCCGATTTCAAAGAATTTCTCAATTTTATTAAACATTAAGCCACATGCGCTGAACGAATCGATTGATAGTAAATTTGATTCCGGCCTAATTGTTTCGCACGATACAACGCCTGATCGGCAATATTTAACAGTTCATCCTTCGTCATATTTTCAGCACGATATACCGTAATACCCAAACTAATAGTGACGTGATTTGAAACCTGTGATTTGGCATGTGGAATTTCTAAACGATCGATTGCTTTATAAATATTTGACGCTACCGCATAAGCACCAT
Source organism: Acinetobacter sp. YH12138 (assembly GCF_015218525.1). NCBI lineage: Bacteria > Pseudomonadati > Pseudomonadota > Gammaproteobacteria > Moraxellales > Moraxellaceae > Acinetobacter > Acinetobacter sp. YH12138. Next base: position 2,260,153 of record NZ_CP048670.1, read on the forward strand.
GCGCATCGGTTTCAGGCAATAAAACCACAAATTCTTCACCACCATATCGCGCTACAAAATCCATATGTCGAATGGCATTTTTAATGGTTTTGGCAATGGTTGAAATTACATCATCGCCTTTTTGATGACCGTAGAAATCGTTATAGTTTTTAAAATGATCAACATCGATAAATAGCACAGCAAGCGAGGTGTTATTACGTCGAGATTGCTCATAAAAGGTATCAAGCATTTCATCAAAAGTACGTCGGTTTGAAATCTTGGTTAATTCATCATGCTGACTTAAATGTAAAAGCTCTGTGGTATGAATACGATGGATTTTTTCACTAATATCCGCGCGCAGCATATTCAAAAATATCATCCGTTCACGTGCACAAAGCATCTTACTGATTGCAAAACCCAATACACAGCTTCCAATCAGTACACGCCCCAACACCATCACATCAAATTTCACTTCTAATGAAAAAAGCATCAACATGGTGACCACAGCAGCCAACAAGCCAGACATCAACATTTGGACTGGTTTAACCCCCGTCAAAATATAGCTCAAGATGTAAATCATACAAAGGATCATCATGGCCTGATGTTTAAGTGCTTCGGTATACACGGTCATGGTGAGCCAAGACATTGAAATAACAGCCCAAAACACTACAAACATACTGGCATGTGAAAAATAAGGCTTCAGACGGTCATAACGGGCAAAGGTATATAAAGCCAAAAGACACAGCGCACCATTGAGCTGACCAACCAAACAACGAATAAAATCATGCACAAAATGCTGTTGATCAATAATCCAGTAATCGCCGGGAATGATCAGCATCGTGAGCACAAAGTAGATCAACACTCCCATCCAGAAAAAATGACGTATGTTGGTTTGCGCACGATCGAGGTTTAAAGTCCAAAATTGTGTTTCCAGTTTTTTAGGAAACATTTCCCCTACACGACGGGTTTGCCGTGTAATCAGTTCCTCTATTTTTTCTTTATCGTATTGCAACTTTGCAAGGTTATACTTGTATTCCATTTCCAAGCATTTATCTAATTCTTTTAGTCATTTAAAAATACCACAGTTTTATTCTTTATTTATATCTGTTCAGTCATTTGTACATAAATCTCGTTACCATTTTCACATTATTTGCATTATCATTTGTTTTATTTCCAAGCTTGGAATCGCTGTGAATACGATTACTCTTCTTCAGCCAGATGATTGGCATGCACATTTACGTGACGGTCTAGCCCTAAAGCGTACAGTTCCTGATTTAGCACAACAATTCTCTCGCGCGATTTGTATGCCAAACACCGTACCACCGGTAAAAACCGTTGAAGAAGCAAATGCATACCGTGAACGTATCATGGCACATGTTCCTGAAGGCGTTCACTTTGACCCGCGTATGGTGCTCTATTTCACAGACAACACCCCTGCAAGTGAAGTTAAAAAAATTAAAGAGTCTGAGCATGTTAATGCCATTAAGCTCTATCCAGCGGGTGCAACCACGAACTCAGACAGTGGTGTCAGTGATATTAGTAAAGTCTATGGTGTGATTGAGCAACTCGAAGAACACCAAGTGCCGTTACTGTTACATGGTGAAGTGACGCATAACCATGTCGATATTTTTGACCGTGAAAAACGTTTCCTTGATGAAGTGCTTTCTCCACTGTTAAAACAGTTCCCTAAATTAAAATTGGTGCTAGAACACATCACTACTAGTGAAGCTGCGCATTTTGTATTAGAACAAGACCGTAATGTGGCTGCGACAATCACACCGCAACATTTATTGTTTAACCGTAATGACATGTTGGTGGGTGGCATTAAACCGCATTTCTATTGCCTACCGATATTAAAACGTCAAACCCATCAGCAAACTTTGCTCGAAGTTGCGACCAGTGCGAACCCTAAATTTTTCTTAGGTACAGACAGTGCGCCGCACTCAAAAAATGCTAAAGAAAATGCATGTGGCTGTGCAGGATGTTATAGTGCACCAACAGCAATTGAGCTATACGCTCAAGCATTTGATCAAGTCGGTAAAATCGACCGTTTAGAAGGTTTTGCAAGCCACTTTGGTGCAGACTTCTACGGACTCCCTCGAAATACCAATACCATTACTTTGGTAAAAGAAGATCAAGTGATCCCTGAAAGTTTAGACTACTTGGATGGCGAAAAAATTATTCCGTTGTATGCGGGTAAGACCATCCAATGGAGAAAAGTGTGACAGATGAAACTCGACCAGTCATTGGTCAACGTTTCCGTGGATTCCTACCTGTTGTTGTCGATGTCGAAACAGCAGGTTTTAATTCACAGACCGATGCCTTACTGGAAATTGCAGCTATTCCTATTGTGTATGATGCAGAAGGTAACTTTGTACCGGGTGAAGCCCACCATGCACATATCAATCCATTTGAAGGTGCCAACCTTGACCGTCGTTCACTGGATTTTATTGGTGTAGATCCATTTAATCCGATGCGTATGGCCATGGCTGAAGATGAAAAATCAGCATTAAAACGTATTTTTAAGTCAGTGAATGAAGTACGTCGTCAACAAAACTGCACTCATGCTGTTTTAGTTGGTCACAATGCCCATTTTGATTTAGGGTTTGTACAGGCAGCTATTGCACGTACAGGAACAAAAAATCAAAATCCTTTCCATAGTTTTTCCGTATTCGATACAGTGACTTTGAGCGCTGTAATGTTTGGACAAACTGTGCTGGCAAAATCATGTATTCAAGCTGGTATTGAGTTTGATGGTAAAGAAGCACACTCTGCACTTTACGATACTCAGAAGACCGCTGAACTGTTCTGTTATATTTTGAACAAACTCGGCCCTCACCTACTTGACACTATGATGGCGGATCAATAAGATACCGCCATCTTCTAAACGTCCCTATCGTCTAGAGGCCTAGGACATCGCCCTTTCACGGCGGTAACCGGGGTTCGAATCCCCGTAGGGACGCCAATTCTTATTCAGACTTTCTCCAAGCTGAATATTCAAGTCTATTGAATACACATCACCATTTCTCCTAATTATTCAAAATTTTCATTGAATTTGTTGTGTATTAAAAAATCACTTATTGCAAATAATTCTCATTTCTATTGATTATTCTTGTAAAGTTAATGATAATCGCTATCGTTTTTATCTGCATAATTTTTGACAGCCATGCGCTTTGCCTATTCTCCCCTCAATATCGCAATTTTGACTGCTTTAGCATCTCAAGCTTATGCAAATGAAAGCCAGATCTCCGAAGAAATCAAAACCAATACGGTGTCGATGACACCTATTGAGGTTGAAGTCAAAGTCAAGCAAGAAGTAGGTAAAACCGTCTACACCAAAGAAGATTTAGAAAAAACGCCGAATAGCTCAAAAAATATCACAGACTTTTTAAAAGTTAATCCAAATGTGCAGTTTAGCCGTGAACAACGTTCTGCAGATTCACAGGCTGAGCTACGACCATCCGAGATTTCTATTAATGGCGCGCAAACTTACCGAAATAAATTTGTAATTAACGGCGTCAATACCACCAATAACCTTGACCCTCTGGCAAGCGGCAACTCCTATTCAGGCAAGCTTGATGGTGGCTCACAAGGGATTGCCCTAAATACCGATTTAATTTGTAAATTAGAATTGATCGATAGTAATGTTTCTGCAGCATACGGCGAATTTACAGGTGGTGTAGTTAATGCTGAAACTTGTACCCCAAATACTGAAATTGGCAAAATCCACGGCTCCCTTACTTACGACTACACGGAAAGTGATTGGTCACGTTATCATTTTACCGATGAAGAAGAAGCTGCAGAGTTTGAAGATCCAACATCATCAAATAATAAAGAATATAAAAAACACGGCCTAAGCCTGAATCTATACAGCAAACTCTCTGAACAATGGGGCATCAATAGTTATGCCTCTAAACGTGAATCCATCGTTCCAGTAATGAGTGGTTTAGAAGATCTCAGTAAAGTCAAAAGCGAGCGTAATAATATCAACTTAGGGACTACCCTTTTTTACACACCTTCGGACACAACCAAAGCGAAGTTTGGCTTTGATTTAGGGGATTTGGACAGTCTAAATTTCGTTGATAAGCGAATAAATTCAAAAAGTATTAGCAATACAGAAACGCTGACATTTTTTGGTGAATTAGAAAGTAAACTCAATAATTCAACATTAAAACAAAATATTAGCTATCAAACGCTAAGCCAAGCACGTGAAAATGATTCAACTACCGGCATTCTTTGGAAGCAAACACCAACTAAAAACTGGAGTTCCAATCCTGGTGAAGGTGCCACAAGTAGTGATATTGAATTACACCAAGATACATTTTCGTATAGTCTAAAAAATGCGTTTGATACCATTCAGATTGGCAACAGCATGCAACAATTAAGCTTTGGTATGGGCTATGACTATTCTAAAGTTGCATGGGAACGGCCTAACGATGCCTATATGTATAATCAGCCTAAGACTTTTACATCTAGTTCAGGCATTAGCTGTACGGCAGGTGATATTCTTTGTGATGAAGCAACGGATGAAAATAACTATCAAGGCCAATATCAAACAAATGGCAAGTATTATCAAAAAGGTAAAGTTAATATTGACCAACAACGTGTGCATACCTTCATTGAAAACACATCGACTTGGGATAATTTTTCAGCGCGTTTAGGTTTACGTGCAGATTATGATAGCTTATCGAAAAATTTAAATATTGCACCTCGTACTGCCTTTAACTATAAACCGCTAAAAAATGATCTTCTGTCCTTCACTACGGGATGGAATCGATATTATGCAAACTATACCTTAGCCACTGAACTGCAAGATCAACTTGCATTTTTGGAATACAATTTAAAACGCACAAAAAATCAAACTGAAGATTATTGGATTCAAACTGGGTTATCAGATTTAATATTAGCTAATTCCAATGTTCAACGTGCCAATTTAAAGACCCCTTATGCTGACGAAATTGTGTTTGCCATTAATAGCCAAGTTAAAAACTGGAACCTTGGTCTGAAATGGGTGAATCGCGATAGCAAAGATGAAATCACAAAAAATCGTTTTATTGATCCAACCACCAGCAATACCATCGATCATTTTGAATATAGTAATAGTGGTAAAGCAAAAGCTGACATTTACACACTCACACTCAGAAATACGCTGCCAGTCGTATATAAAAACTCTCTGCACGGGTTTAACTTTGGCTTTGATTACACTGAATCAGAAAAAAATTATTTAGACTATTCTGAGTCATATAACGTTAACAGTAATACGGCTGCTGAAGATCGCGATATTATCTTTAACGGCAGCCTCATCCAATTTAATGAACGTCCTGTTGAAAATTTCAATCAGCCGTGGACTGCTCGTTTTGGTTGGGACATTGAGTTTTCAAATTTACCATTAAAGATTAATAACTTTTTAAGCTACAAATCTGAATATAAAGATACGTATAAACTAAAAAACAAAGTTGAACATGATGGTGTCCTGTTGGAAGCCTATGCTACAGATACGATTAGACCTCGATTTAGTTGGGATATGCGTACCACTTATGATTTCAATTTCGCTAAAGACTACAAAGCAATATTCGGTTTAACCATTAACAATATTACCAATCGACATAATATCTATACCACCCCAGGTATTAGTGAGTCGACCAACAGACTTAGATCTGAAATTGGGCGACAGTTCATTGCTGATGTCACATTTAAATTTTAAACTTCCCCTATCAAGAGCGCCTAAAAACGCTCTTGATTCATTTTCAAATAGAATAAAACATGAAAAAAATAATCTTACTCTTTGGCCTGTGCATAGTATGTCTCGGTATCTTCATCTACATTTTTAGACCCGAAGCCAGCCTACCGACAAATCCTTCAAATACTGTTGAGCACGATGCCAATCAGACAAATCAAACAGCATTGAATGATGACCAAGAATCTTTTATTCCCAAAACCAACGATCGTGACACTTAAATACAAGCGAAAAAACCAAAAAAATTGAGCGAAGAAGCAATACAGTATTATCGAACAGCAACCAAATACGGTTGGGAGTCAATCGTTCGTGATTTTGAAAATGGAACCATTCTAAAAAGCAAAATGCCTAAAGAGGAAAAAGAAAAACTTTGTGAAATTGCACTGAGTTCTTCTAAAGTAGATCAAACTAAACGCTTGTTCAAATCAAATTGCAAACCGCTGAATGCTCAATCATCTTTAATGATCATTAATGCAAAATTAACAAATGCTGAAGGTGAAATTGATCAAAATGAAATCATTGAAAAATTAAAATTCTACAAATCCGAAAATGTATTACAAACAAAGGTTACTTATAAAATTGGCCCGTATGAAGAAAAAAGCTCTTTGCAATCTAAAGCAATTGGTTGGGGGCTTGAAGACGTTTCTGATTATTTGCTGAGTATTGGTGTCGATTACACGGGCGTGGATGGTAATTTAATTTTAAACAATATCAAAGGCCGGAACCCTTCTGTGAGTTTGGTTCAAAAACTACTGAATGCAGGAATCGAGCCCAATAGTAGCGTCTATAAACAAATAGAACAGAATGACTTTTCCACCAAACATCCTGACGTTTACAATTTATTAAAAACATATAAACCATGAAAAACATCGTTATTACCAGCTGCCTGCTAATGAGTATGCATTGCTTTGCAAATGCTCCAGTGCCACAAAATCACGCTACCAATGCACCATCAGTGAAAAACATTCACGACTTTAAAAAGATCAAAGGGATGACAAGTGATGCATCTCGTTATTATAAATTTATAAACATATATGGTTGGTCAGCCATAGTGCAGGAATTTGAAAATAAAAATATTCAAAGCAGTAAAATGAAAAATAAAGAAATTAAAAAAATGTGTGACACAGCACATCTTATACTTCCACTTCAAGATATCAAGCGACTGATTGCTGCTGATTGCAAACCCAGCTCAAACGATGTGACTTTTAACACCATCAATAGGATTTTAAAAAATGGTGATGGTTCTATTAATGAACAAGAAATTATTGCTAAATTAGAATTTTATAATGCATTAGGATTATTAAAAACACATCAAACATACGGCCGTGGCTATCGTGCAGAAACATATAATTTACTCTACAAAGCTGCCGGTTTTGGTTTGCCTGATGTTTTTGATTATCTCCTGAATATCGGACTCACAGTAAAATATACCGATGGTAACTTAGTGAATACACATTTTGATGGTCGCTCCCCTCAACTCGCTTTAACCCAAAAAATTTTAAAACTGGGTGTCGAGCCAAATGCCTCAACCATTACGATCATGCAACAACGGAACTTTAAACAACACTACCCTGACATCTACCAAGTCATCCTGTCCAATCTAGAACAGAAAAACCGTAAACTTTAATTAATTACAGCCTGACTGGTTTTGTTTATACTTCAGCTTGATCTATTTTGATGTAAGAATACCCTATGTTTAAAAAGTTGCTCTTGGTTTTAGCCATCTTATTTCCATCTGCACTCTATCTGTATATTGTGAGCCGCGATGACAACAAAGCCCCTGTAGCTGAACAAACTCAAGTACCTGCAACTTCTGAAGCTGAGTATCAAACTCCTGACCATTAATCCAATGGTCAGTGCTAAAGATTTAAATTTTAGATCAGTATTATTACATTATAAGAAAAATTCGATTTATCAATCATTTCACTGCATTCAATCATAAAATATACCTTTCGTTCAATTTTCTTTTCACTATGCAATCTCCCTCTGAACCTTCGCAACACTCGTCTGCTGAAGGTAAAAGTCCATCGCTTAAACGTGCGATGACGACTCGACACCTTGTGATGCTCTCACTTGGTGGTGCAATTGGTACTGGTTTGTTTATGGGTTCAGGTGAAGTTATTTCACAAGCTGGGCCTTTGGGCGCTGTACTTGCCTACATTATTGGCGGTCTAATTGCCTACATGGTTATGCTCTGTTTGGGTGAGCTTGCCGTACATTTACCTGTTTCTGGCTCTTTTGGTGCTTTTGCGACAAATTATATTGGCCCTGGTACCGGTTATATGGTGTCTTGGATGTACTGGTTGGGCTGGTCTGCCACCTTAGGTACAGAATTTACTGCGGCGGCTATTTTGATGCAGGAATGGTTTCCACAAACCTCTATTTGGTTATGGACACTGATCTTTGCAGCTGGCGTACTGATCTCTAATTTAAGTTCTACACGTGCGTTTGCAGAGTCAGAATTTTGGTTATCAATGGTGAAAGTTGCAACAGTGTTGATTTTCATCATCCTTGGTTTTGCCTGCATCTTTGGTTTCGTACCTTTCCAAGGCTATGAATCAGCTCCAATGTTCCACAATTTGACAGAACATGGTTGGCTGCCAAATGGTTTGTTCCCTCTGTTTGCCACGCTATTGATCGTGAACTTTGCCTTTAATGGTACGGAGATGATTGGTATCGCTGCAGGTGAAACTGAAAACCCTGAAAAGAATGTGCCTAAAGCCATTCATGCTGCGGTATGGCGCTTAATCATTTTCTTTGTCGGCACTATTATCGTCATCAGTTCACTGTTGACCTATACCGATGCAGGTTTAAATGTCGGCGGACATGGCGGCTTAAGTAGTAGCCCATTCGTTTCCGTATTTAACCTGATGGGCATTCCCTATGCAGAAGACTTAATTCGTTTCGTCATTATTACGGCTTTACTGTCTACAGCTAACTCTGGTTTATATGCTGCATCACGTATGATGTGGGCGCTGTCCGCACAAAAACAATTACCACGTGCTTTCGGCAAATTAAGCAAAACTGGTGTGCCTTATATTGCTGTATTGGTCACTATGATCGGTGGTTTACCGGGTCTATTATCAGAACAATTTGGCGCAGATGTCATCTTCAAAAACTTGATGGGGGTTGCTGCCTTCACCATGGTGATCGTGTGGATGAGTATTTGTTGGAGTCAATTTAACTTCCGTCGCCAATGGCTGAAACAAGGTCATAGCGTGTCAGAACTTAAATTCCGTACACCATGGTTCCCACTGGTTCCAATCCTTGGCTTTGTCTGCTGTACCGCAACAGGTTTAAGTATGGCTGCAGATCCTGAAATGCTTTCTGGCTTTATTGGCTGTCTGATCTTTATGGCAGCGTGTTATGCAGGTTATTATTGGTTATATCACGATAAATAAAATAGTTAAGGTGGCTCATTAGCCACCTTTTTTTATGAAACTATTTCTCTTCCCTATGAGAGAAAAATTAGGGTTTCCATATAAATTCAAAAATGATTTGTGGGAGCAGTTTAATCCACAAAAACCACTGTACAAATTATAATTTAAGGAAATAGTTCAACTGCTTTTCGTCAATGAGTTTTTATCCTCGCTCAACACCAAGATATAATCCCATACTTTCAACTCTAATGAGTCCTTTTCGGATTTTGCCCCCTTAGAAACATTAGCTAAAAGACACGCAGCTACTATTGCTAGAAATATTTGGATAGATACTCTCAAACTTGTATTAGATATTAATTCAACAAAAGTAAAGTTAAAAACTATTAATGAAAGTGGCAAAAGCACCCGACTTGAATTCATCTGTTTTTTAAATTCAGGAAAATCACGATTAATAACCAATAAATCTTGTTTGTCTTTACTCCACAACATTGGCTCAAAACATACATCCAATTTTTTTTCTAATTTTTCAAGTTCTACATCATCACTAGACAACTGATATCTTCGAACCTTTAAGATTAAATATAATTTAAAAAAGCTCTGGATATCTAAAAAATAATGAGAATCATCTAAAGATTTGAGGTGATTATACGTAATTCTACTTTCCCCATCTAAATCCCTAAATAAAAGTTCATCAATAATTCTTTCAAACTCTGATTTACTGATATACGAAGAAAAATTATTTGTATAAATTTCAAACCAATGCAAATAATTCAATAAAACTATATAGAATCTTTCATGGACTTTGCCCACATTAAATTGATTGATTTCAAATAAAATTCCAGAAATAAACTCATTAAAATTATTTTTCATTAAAAAAATTCTGTTTTTGTTTCATTTATATACATTTAGAATATAACAATGAAACTCTATTTTGACAAATATAGATGGGCTATGTACTATACACCCACCTCAAAACGTCCCTATCGTCTAGAGGCCTAGGACATCGCCCTTTCACGGCGGTAACCGGGGTTCGAATCCCCGTAGGGACGCCAATTCTTCTGTCAGCTCTGACAAACTTAAAGTTTATTTATCTATAATTTATATTAATTGATTGCATCATCATTGCATTCTTCTCTACAATTACTCGCTTCATTATTTGATTCTCCTTTTTCTCTATGCAGTCATCACATTCTCCGAATGATGCTTCGCATCAGGGCAATTCTGCGCCGTTAAAACGCGCTATGAGTACTCGACATCTGGTGATGATTTCGCTTGGTGGCGCAATCGGTACTGGTTTATTTCTTGGTTCGGGTGAAGTCATTGCACAAACGGGGCCTGTAGGTGCCATTATTTCGTATTTTTTAGGCGGTATTATCGCCTATATGGTGATGCTTTGCTTAGGCGAGCTCGCTGTACATATGCCTGAATCTGGTTCATTTGGCGCTTATGCTAAACGCTATATCGGACCGGGTACGGGTTATACCATCACTTGGCTGTATTGGCTGACATGGTCCGTAACGCTAGGAACTGAATTTACCGCTGCTGCACTTTTAATGCAGGAATGGTTCCCAGACAGCTCTATGTGGATGTGGACCTTAATCTTTGGTGCTTTTGTATTCTGCTTGAATATGATTTCAACCAAATGGTTTGCTGAATCTGAATTTTGGCTAGCCTTAGTCAAAGTGATTACCGTTGTAGCCTTTATTATTTTGGGTCTATTGGCCATTTTTGGTGTTTTAGGCTATCAAGGCTATGAAGCTGCACCGCTGTTTAGCAACCTCACTGCACAAGGCTGGTTCCCTGAAGGTTTGTTCCCAATCTTCGCTACAATGTTGATTGTTAACTTTGCATTCTCAGGTACTGAACTGATTGGTGTTGCTGCGGGTGAAACCAAAGATCCAGCGAAAAATGTGCCTAAAGCCATTAACACGGCGATTTTCCGCTTATTGATTTTCTTTGTGGGTACCATTGTTGTTATTACTGCACTATTACCACACCAAGAGGCCGGCTTATCTGCCGAAGGTGTAAGTAGTTCACCTTTCGTAACGGTATTCCAGCACATTGGTATTCCTTATGCAGAAGACATCATCCGCTTTGTGATTATCACAGCGCTACTTTCTGCTGCAAACTCTGGTTTATTTGCTGCATCTCGAATGATGTGGTCATTGTCCTATAGTAAGCAATTACCTGCGGTGTTCTCTAAAGTGAACTCGCGCGGTATTCCTTATGTTGCAGTAATTGTGACCATGATCGGTGGTATGCCAGGCTTACTTTCTGAGCAATTTGCACCAGAAACCATCTTCAAAAACTTGTTAGGTGTTGCTGCATTTACCATGGTGGTGGTGTGGATGAGTATTTGTTTAAGCCAATTCAACTTCCGCCGTCAGTGGTATAAAGAAGGCAAAACTGCAAAAGATTTAGCTTTTGCTGCACCACTCTTCCCAATCGTGCCGATACTCGGTTTTGTATTCTGTCTTATTACCTGTATTAGTATGGTATTTGACCCTGAAATGTTGACTGGCTTTATCTGCTGTATGATCTTCATTGTGGCGTGTTATTTCAGCTACTACACCTTGTATCACAACAAAGATTGATCTGCGTTGTCATATCACCAAACACGATAAAAGAGTAACTTCGGTTGCTCTTTTTTTATGGCTATATTTTAATAAAAGTAGAATAAAAACTGGTCCGTCGATGAGGTGCAATATGCAGATCATCTTTATCCATGGCATGAATCAACAGCAACAAACTGCACGTTCGCTCGAACAGCATTGGCTTGCACTGTTGTCTCAAGGCTTAAAGCAAAGCCATCAAGAGACTTTTTTATCGTATATACAGCACCATATGCGCATGCCTTTTTATGGAGACTTACTCACGCGTTATCATTTGCAGAATATGCTTCAAGCCAGCACCTTGACACCTCAAACGTGGCCACATTTTCCGTTTATCCATCGCACTGAACTCCCAGAAAAATCACCAAAAGTACTTGAGCATCATGCCGTACAAAACAATCTACCTGACATCACCCTCAATGATGCTATTGGATTGAGTCAGTCATTCAAATCGATCACCGCACTCGGCAAAGATCTTGCCCTACGCGATTTTGCAGTTTTAATGAATTATTTCCCAAAATTACATGCCACACTTTTGCATAAATTTTTGGTCGAAACTTATCTCTATTTATCCAATCCACACTTTATTCAGGCAGTTCATACTCGTCTGCATGAGCAATTACATCAAACGAAACCCACCCTGTTGATTGCACATTCGCTAGGTAGCGTGATTGCGTATCATTTTTTACTGTTACATCCTGAACTCAACATACAGCGCTTTATCACCTTGGGCTCACCTTTGGCTTTTCGTGTCATCCAAGCCCACTTACCTCAGCCTTTACAGCGACCTGATGCAATTTCAGGCGATTGGTTAAACTTTTATTCACATGATGATTTTCTCAGCGCTTTTCCACTGAGTCAGGCACCATTTGATTTTCAACCCGCCATTATCAACCAGCAAATTCAGACATCGATTGAACACCCACACGATATTGCTGGATATTTAACGCATCCAGAAGTTATTGCTACAATCTTACAAGTGTTGAAAAAACCGACATAAATAATGTATTTTTCAAACATTTTTAGCAAATTGTTTTAATTTTATGCACTCAACAACAAAAACTGAATTTATTTATAGAAAAGCGTTTGACACCCCCCGATTTTCACCCTAATATACGCCCACCTCTGAAACGTCCCTATCGTCTAGAGGCCTAGGACATCGCCCTTTCACGGCGGTAACCGGGGTTCGAATCCCCGTAGGGACGCCAATTTTCAGAAGTACATTTTATTAAGTCCCTATCGTCTAGAGGCCTAGGACATCGCCCTTTCACGGCGGTAACCGGGGTTCGAATCCCCGTAGGGACGCCATTATTTAGTCTAAAAACTTAGACTGAAATAAACGGTTTTAAAATTTGCTTTCTGTACTGTCCCTATCGTCTAGAGGCCTAGGACATCGCCCTTTCACGGCGGTAACCGGGGTTCGAATCCCCGTAGGGACGCCATATTCGAGTTGGTTTTAATCACTCATTAAAAAGCTCAAGCATTGCGACTTGGGCTTTTTTATTGCCTTAATTTCTAAATATTTCTTTTAAAAGTTTTGAATCATAAATGGCCTTAGGGGCAATCACCTGCTCATTTAGCGGAATATTTTGACCATAGCGCTGCCGCATTAGGCGCTGCACTTCATATTGTTTTAAATCAAATTGTTTCAGTTGTTGTAATGGAGAAAGTTCGATTCCTAAAGCATGCTGATAAGCTTTCCAAACAATTTCAGAACAGTAAATTGCACGGTCATCCCATTCAAAATAAATATTATAGGGTTTGCCCAAGTACTTTTCTGCATTTTGTACTAGCTTCGTTTTCTGCGGCACATTTAAGGGTTGTTTGAGCCTTTTTACGACATAGTGAGCATTCTCCCCACGCGCGATCCATTGATTTAAAGCGGTATATTGCACAGGTTGAATAGCTTCAAGCACCCAAGTTTGGTTATTTTTATTTACGATCATGCCCATGTGACTATAAGGCGAATGTGTCGCCTTTTGAATGCTTAAACTTTGTTGTGACTTTGAGATATGAAAAATGATATCCCCCGTCTGAAATACAGACTGGGCATAGAGGGCTGAACTGAGCCCACAAAGAATAACTATTAATATTAAAATTTTAGACATTTTTATTGTAAGCAATATTGATATGAATGAAGGCAACCACATAACATGGATGTATGCCGATTGCCCTGATTCTAAAAATTCAATGATTGATTAAGCCGACTTACGTGAATTGACTTGCCCTTTAATGACCGCGGTTAAATTACCTTTGAGATACTTAAAAAACACTTTTAACGGTGAAAGTTTAGGATTTGGCTGTTTGCCTTCACCAATCGATTTAAACTGAGCGGCATACCAAATAATTTCCATAATCGCCATTTTATCAATCATCGGTATGCCAGTTTTAATTTTGTCTACGCCGTAACGAACATCCTGCCCCGCCAATAAACGATCAGCCAAATCGACTTCTACAGCGAAAGGACGTGCAATACCAATAAAATCACAAGCTCCACTGTCTAGTGCAGCATTCATGCCTTGCACGGTTCTAAACCCGCCGGTAACCATTAATGTGCATTTCACTTCTTTACGGATATTGTCCGCAAAATCGAGGAAATAAGCTTCACGAGCAATGGTACTGGCTTTACGTTTTTCTTCTTTAGCACCCGCCATCGCTGGCGCTTCATAGGAACCGCCCGAGATTTCAATCATATCAATCCCTGCGGCATCTATTGCTTTAAAGACCTCAATCACATCTGCTTCGCTAATTCCGCCGCGTTGGAAATCAGCAGAATTCAGTTTGACCGAAATGATAAAATCATCGGTCGTCGCTGCACGAACTGCCTTATAGATTTCAAGCAAAAAGCGCATGCGATTTTCATTTGAACCGCCCCACTGATCTTGACGTTTATTGGTCAGTGGCGACAAAAACTGACTAATTAAATAACCATGCGCACCATGCAATTGCACGCCTTCGAAGCCTGCCTTTTCACAAATGTGTGCGGCACGTGCAAAACGCTGAATGATATCTAAAATTTCATCTTCACGAAGTTCGCGCGGTGTTCCAAAAGTTGTAGCTAACATCGGACTAAATGGTACAGCGGACGGCGCAACCGTTTCCTTATTTAAACCTTTAGGACATTGACGACCCGGATGTGAAAGTTGAACCAATTGCACCATGCCGTGCTTCTTACCTAACTCAGCCCACTGTGTTAACTGCGCCAAATCTCGCTCTGTTTCAGCGACAACAACCCCCGGCTCATTTTTAGCACGAAAATCCACCATGACATTACCGGTTATGGCACAGCCTAAACCACCCTTCGCCCAAGCTTCATATAATCCAAAATGTAAGTGATTGGGTTGGCCTGCAGTATTGGCCAATGCTTCACTCATTGCACCTTTAATGATGCGATTTTTAAATGTGGTATTACGAATTTTAAAGCTTTCAGCTAAATGGCTCATGGCAATGTCCAAAATGAAATAATAAGTCCTGAGTATTTACTCTAATTATTATTTTCTAAAGGTCAAGGATATTTTGACAATGACACTTGTCAAAATATCCATAAGTTTGATTTTAGTATTGGCTGGCTTCAATTAATTTACGGGTATAGCCCGTTTGTGGTCGCGTAAATAGATCTGCGGTGTCTTGAAACTCCATGACTTTGGCATGTCGCAGTACCAACACTTTTTGACACAAGGCTTTGACCACGTGTAAATCATGACTGATAAATAAATAACTCATATTATATTCTTGCTGCAAGCGACGTAGTAGCTTCACGATGGCTTTTTGTGTCGTCCGATCTAGTGCAGATGTGGGTTCATCGAGTATCAATAATTTAGGACGTAATACCAACGCACGTGCTAAGGCGACTCTCTGCCGTTGCCCACCGGATAACTCATGTGGATAACGCTGCTTAAATGAGCTGGCTAATTCGACTTTCTGCAAAGCTTCATCTATACGCTGTACAATTTCATTTGCAGATAAATGCTGTAAGGCCAGACCTTCCCCAATGGTTTGCTCTACATTGAGCCGTGGATTTAAACTACTGAATGGATCTTGAAAGACGATTTGAAATTCACGACGTAAAGGTCTGAGCTGTTTTTCTGAAAGTTGATTGATGGCGTGTTGATTTAACATAATTTCACCATCACTTTCTATGAGCCGAGCAATAGCCAGTGCTAAAGAGCTTTTCCCTGAACCACTCTCACCAACAATACCGATCGACTCACCTTCAGCCACTGTTAAATCCAAAGCTTCTACAGCAACGACATAATTTTTGATGCGGTTCAATAAGCCTTGTTTGACTGGGAATTTCACTCCTAACTGGCGTAATTCTAAAAGTTTTTGAGTTTGCGAAACTTGTATCGCTACTCCAAAATCATGGTCTAACAGATTTTTGGTATACGCCTGCTTCGGCTGCCCAAAAATTTCCTGAACACCACCTTGCTCCACCACTTGCCCACGACTCATCACAATCACATGTTCTGCATAGCGCTTGACCAAATTCAGGTCATGGCTGATTAAGATCATCGCCATATTACGCTGCTGTTGTAGCGACTTTAATAAATTTAAGATTTGCGCTTGCAAGGTGACATCTAAAGCCGTGGTTGGCTCATCAGCGATTAAAATATCAGGATCTAAGGCCAATGCCATGGCAATCATGACACGTTGACGCTGCCCGCCTGATAACTCATGTGGATAGCGCCTTAACTTATCTTCAGCATCAGGAATACCCACATCATTTAATAATTCTATAACGCGCTGCCGTGTTTTTGCCTTCGACCATCCCTGTAACAACAATGACTCACCAACAATTTTTTCAACCCGATGTAATGGATTTAAAGCTGTCATCGGCTCTTGAAAAATCATGGCAATTTTCTGACCACGAATGTTTCGGTGCTGCTCAGGACTCAGTCCAAGAATATTCTGTCCATTCAGGCTGACGCTGCCTGTGACCCACAGATCACTCGGCAACAATCCGAGTATAGCTAGGCTGCTAATCGATTTACCTGAACCACTTTCTCCAACAATGGCTATCGTTTCACCTGCATGCAATTTAAAATTCAGGTCTTCAACCAAGACCTGTGCTGCATGGGAAATATGTAAATGTTCCACTTCTAACACGATGGGAGGTACATTAACTTGATGATTATTGACGTCTAGGATCGAATGCATCACGTGTCGCCTCCCCAATGTAAATCAGTAAAGACAGCACAATCGCTAAGGTAAAGAATCCCGATAAGGCCAACCATGGTGCATTCAGATTGTTTTTCCCTTGAAGCAATAACTCACCTAATGACGCGGCATCAGGCGGTAAGCCATACCCTAAGAAATCTAAGGCTGTCAGTGCTGTAATATTTGCCGTAAGCATGAAAGGTAGCTGTGAAAGACTGGAACTCATCGCATTTGGTAAGATATGCCGAAAAATAATGGTGCTATCTGTAACACCAAGACTCCGTGCTGCACGTACATAGTCAAAATTACGCGCCCGCAAAAACTCCGCACGAACCAAGCCAACTAAAGTGGGCCAGCCAAACAACAGCATAATGACAAAGAGCCAATACACACTCGGCGTAAACATACTGACTAAAATCATCACCATGAATAGCATCGGGAGCCCACCCCAGACTTCTAAAATCCGTTGACCAATGAGGTCTATCCATCCACCATAATAGCCCTGTATCGCCCCAACGATGATGCCCAATACTGCTGAAGCAAAAGTTAATGCAAAACCAAACAGGAGCGACACACGTAATCCATATAAAATACGCGCCAGCACATCACGACCTTGGTCATCTGTACCAAGCCAATTTTGTGCAGTTGGTGCAGATGGTACGGGCACAGCCAGTTCTAAATTTGGTGTTTGATAGGAAAATTGAATCAGTGGCCATACAGCCCAACCTTTATCTTCAATCAGTTGCTGAACAACAGGATCTTTATAATCTGCCTCAGTTTCAAATACCCCACCGAAAGCGGTTTCTGGATAACTTTTTAGTACCGGCACATATAAAGAATCATCGTATTTAACCAAGAGCGGTTTATCATTGGCAATAAACTCAACAGCTAGGGACAACATAAAAATCAAGGCAAAGCTGATAAAGCATGTAAAGCCTAATTTATTTTCTTTAAAACGTTGAAAACGTGCTTGCATGATCGGAGACATTATTTTGCCCCCTGCGAATCAAAATTAATTCGCGGATCAATCATTTGATACATGACATCACTGATTAATCTTAAGATCAGCCCCATCAAGGTAAAAATAAACAAGGTACCGAAAATGACTGGATAATCACGCTGTACAATGGCTTCAAATCCTAATAACCCCAGCCCATCTAGATTGAAAATAATTTCAATAAATAGATTTCCCACAAAGAAGATGCCAATCAAGGCTTCTGGTAGACCAGCAATGACAATGAGCATTGCATTACGAAATACATGCCCATACAGCACACGTGATTCGGTCAAACCTTTAGAACGAGCAGCAAGAACATATTGCTTATTTAATTCTTCCATAAAAGAGTATTTGGTCAGATAAGTTAAGCCAGCGAAACCACCAATTACCATAGCAAACAAAGGCAACGCCATATGCCAAAAATAATCTGCAATTTTGCCAAACACACTTAACTCAGCAAAATTCTCTGAAACTAAACCTTGTAGAGGAAACCACTGAAAATATGAACCACCTGCAAAAAAGACAATGAGTAAAATGGCAAAGGCGAAAGCAGGAATGGCGTAACCTATAGCCAATAAAATAGACGTGCTTTTATCAAATAGCAGACCATGTTGACGGGCTTTTTTAATGCCTAATGGAATAGACACCATATAGATCAGCAAGGTACTCCATAAGCCAAGGGATAAGGATACAGGCACCTTTTCCCAAAGTAGCTGGGTTACAGGCTTATCTTTAAAGAAACTGGTACCAAAATCTAGCGTCACATACCCCTTTAACATGAGCCAAAAACGTTCGAATAATGGTTTATCGAAACCATATTGCGCTTCGATTTTTGCCACCATTTCTTCACTGAGGCCTTTAACACCTTGGTATTTACTGCCTGTCGTCGCAGTTTCACCACCACCTGTGTTTCCCATACCTTGAAAGGACTCAGCTTGCTGTATGGCTTGCTCAACTGGCCCACCCGGAGCAAGCTGAATTACCACAAAGTTAATCAGTAAAATGAAAAACAATGTTGGAATAATCAGGAGCAATCTTTTTAAAATATATATGCCCATGTTGCTTTCACATTCCTTGTCATTCATTAGTATTTATTGTTGGCTCAAATAGTTTGCAACTTTTTTCGATTGCGCTTCATTGCTCCACCAATAATCAATACCTGTTGATAATTTTGGTTTTACTTTTGGCTGTTGATACATATTCCAATACGCAAACCATTTTTCACCTTTACCATAGGTTGGAATTTGATAGTACCCAGCTCTTAATAATCGATCCAATACTTTGGTACGCACCACCAATTGTTCACGATTTGGTGCACGAATCACCTGTTGTATGACCTCATCAATGATCGGACTTTTAATGCCAGCATAGTTGTAATTACCAGGCTGATCCGCCGATGCACTTCCCCAAAATTGCGCTTGCTCATTACCCGGATTGAGCGACTGTGGCATAACATTTGTTGTCATATCAAAGTCTTTCGTGCGCATACGTTCTATATATTGAGGCACGTCTACTTGGCGAATGCTTACAGACACGCCTAAACGTTTCATATTGCGCACAAAAGGCATTAATGTTCGCTGTAAGCCATCTTGGTGAATGAGAAACTCAATACGAATGGCTTGACCATGTCGGTCTAATAATTGACCATTTTTAAATCGATAACCAGCATTTATTAATAGCTGACGAGCATTCAATAAATTATTTCGATTAAATCCACTAGCATCCGAAACGGGATATTTCCAGTTGGATAACACCCCTTTACGCT
The DNA here is from genome assembly GCF_015218525.1 of Acinetobacter sp. YH12138. Taxonomy (NCBI): domain Bacteria; kingdom Pseudomonadati; phylum Pseudomonadota; class Gammaproteobacteria; order Moraxellales; family Moraxellaceae; genus Acinetobacter; species Acinetobacter sp. YH12138. The sequence continues at coordinate 2,279,780 of NZ_CP048670.1, forward strand.
CTAAAGGGGTTAATTTCTTTAACAATGGTTTTAAAATTTGCATTTCAGCATCTGATGGCACCCCTTTTGCTTCTAAGTCACTATTTGAAAAATAGCTTTGTAAGCGCTGGTATTGACCATAAAACAGAGCTTTATTTTGCCACTCAAAATCATACGCATAAGTTAAAGCTTGCCGAAAACGAATATCATTAAAAGGCGATCGACGCGTATTAAATACAAAACTTTGAGTTGCAATTGGATTTTCATGCTTATCACGATACTTCACCACCATTCCAGCAGTGATTGACGGAAATTTATATTCCGTCACCCATTTTCGTGCTGTAAATTCCTCATGCAAAGTATATTGGCCAGACTTAAAGCCTTCAAAAGCAACATCTAAATTTCGGTAATAGACATATTTCAAACGATCAAAATTATATCGCCCGCGATTAATCACTAAATTACGTCCCCAATAATTAGGATTACGCTTAAAACTAATACTACGACCAGAATCAATTCGATCAAGTAAATAGGGGCCAGAACCTAAAATCGGCTGCATGGTAATTTTAGTAAAATCTTTTTTTGCCCAATCTTTTTTGGAATAAATCGGCATTTGCGCCAATATTAACGGCATTTCAGCGTTATTACCCGATTTAAAGGTCATTTTGACTTCATATTTAGATAACACTTGGGTTTTATCTAAATCTGCCAAATACATTTGTAAACCTGGGTTTGACTTGGTCTGAAAAGTATCAAAACTAAATTTAACATCTTCAGCAGTGAGTTCTGAACCATCACTAAATCGTGCTTTTGGATTTAAGTGATAAATGACAAAACTCGTATGATCGGGATCGAACGTTACCTTCTCAGCTAATAATGGATACATCACGCCGGGTTCATCTAAAGAGCTATCCATAAGGGAGTCAAATAAATAATTTACCCCCTCAGCCGCACTGCCCTTACCATTCATACTGTTTAAATTGTCAAATGTCCCATTTGATGAAGTACTTAAATATCCACCTTTAGGTGCAGAAGCATTGGCATAAGGCATGACTTTGACAGAGTCATATTTGGGTGTGCTATGAATCGCAATATAAGGCGTGGTCTGTATCGCAGACCACACACTTTGACCGAACAGAGTAAGCACACACATCCCAATAGCTTGATGTGCTAATTTGAACGACACCAACATCACTGACAACTCCCTATAGTCGTTGCTTAATTCGGTACTTTAATCACTTCACCAATACGTAACTGAGCAGACGGTTGCATATCATTCATTTCAGCGAGTTTTGATGTGTCTAGTCCATAGCGACTTGCCAAACCAATCAGCGTATCGCCGCGTTTAATACGGTATTCACTAATAGTTTTAGGGACTTGTAAATTTTGACCGACACGCAGTCCTGCACGCGGGTTCAAGTTATTTAATTCAGCCAATGCTGCCACAGTTAAACCTGTCCGACTAGCAATCGAATTTAAAGACTCGCCTGATTTCACAGTATAGCTTTCAGTATTTGCTGGTTTCACATTGCTCGTAGAGGATTTAGCTTCCTTTTTTTTGGTTTCAGTTGCTTTACTAGCTACATCAGCAGGTAGTTCACCATCTACTTTTAAACGCTGCCCTACACGAATCGCACTATTGGTATTTAGGCCATTTAATTCAGCTAAATAACGTAATTGAAGATGATATTTCTTCGCAATCACACCCAATGTTTCACCTGATTTCACCACATGAATATCGGTCGCATCAACGGAATTCGTTCGTGTATTGGTTTTGCTTTCAATTTTGGTCGCCTCAGCTTTGGTTTCTACTTTAACCGGTGCGACATCACCTGTTAATTTTAATTTCTGCCCAACGCGTAGACCAGAACTACGCTCTATACCATTTAAATTTGCGACATAGTCCATGCCTAAATCATAGCGACTAGCAATGCCCGTCAGTGTATCGCCAGACTGCACCACATATGTATCCGGAACAGTTGAACTTGCAGGAACTTTAATGCTTTGCCCAGCCATCAGCCCACTATTTACCGACATATCATTTAGACTCGCCAATTCTGACAAACTGATCTTTGACTGCGTCGCAATGCTGTAAAGCGTATCACCACGCTGCACTTTATAGCTTTCAACTTTATACGCAGGATCAACTTTGACATTTTCAATGCGATTCACGACTTTGCTTTCGAGCTTCTCAACTTCTGCTACAGCTTGTAATGGCACATTAATTTTTTGCCCCACCATCAAGCTACTGCCAGCCGTTAAGCCAGTTGTTAAATCTGCCAACTCTTGATTTGACAGCGCATAACGATCTGCAATGAGTTTTAGATATTCACCACGTTTTACCGTGTAGGATTTGGTTTGAACTTTTGCAGGTTTTTCGACAACTTGAGCGGCTTTCTTATCAGCTTCCAATTTTGCTTTCGATGCAGGCGTTTCTTTTAGGGATAATTTCTGTCCAACATATAAACCACTCGTGGTGGTTAAACCATTGTAGTCGGCGAGTTGCTTCGTACTTAAACCAAATTGGCTCGCAACAGCTGTAAGACTGTCATTTGCTTTCACCACATAGCTATCTGCGATAGGCTTAGCTTTCGATTCTTCATTATTTTGCACAATCGGTTTCGCATCATATAAATAGATGGTCGTACCGACATACAAGGTCGAATCTGGCGAAATTTGGTTCCAAGCTGCAATATCACGCCAATTCACGCCATTTTTCATCGCGATCAACGCTAATGTGTCGCCCGCCAAAACTGTATAAGTACTGCGTTTACCTTTAGGTGGTACAACTACAATTTCAGAATCTGTACGAATGACATTTTTACCTTGGTTGCGTTTGGCTTCTTCGGAATCTGCACCTGTATTTTCAGCCACGCTTTTCGGGTAAGAGAACCCTTTCGTCAGTTCTTTACCTTGTTGGTCTGCAATTGACTGACTGGTCTGAATCGCAGTCAACTTAATCTTGCCATCATAAGGATCGACAATTTCAGTGCCTTTCGGCGCAATAGCTTTAATTTCCTGAACGACTTCTTCTTGTTCTGCTTTAGTCGCTACTGGTTTTAATACCTCATCGACTGTTTTGGTCTCACCTTCGGCTTTAATAGCCGCCATGATTTGCTCACGCTCATTTGCGCTGAGTGGTGGCTCGACAGACACGGCTTTCACAGGCGTCGAAGGTGTTACAGCGACTGGTATACGCGGCGCACTTGGAATATCACTATTCGATGCAAAAGCAGCCAAAGCAGATGATCCTATTGGCGTTTTGCCTTTCGTTCCTGATGGAACACTCGGCGTTACCGTTGCAGCGACTACAGGTGGTTTGGCAGAAGCTGTCACTGTCGGCTGTGTTTTAAGCGTAGGTGGCGTCACTTTAGCGGGCTGAATAGTTTTACTATTTAATTCCGGCGGAGTAACACGTGACGGTGTTATTTCAACATTATTTTTTGGTAAGTTATAAGTTGAATTACTTGCCCAATAACCTGATGAACCACCTGATTGTAATTTTTTCAAACGTGCATCAACTGATGGACTCACATCCGCAGGAATTAAAATCCGCATTGGGCTGCTGCTATCAATCACATCGCCACGATGACCAGGGTTTAGTGCATAGAGTTCTGCACGGCTTAAACCGGTAATAGATGCAATTTCATTTAAATTTGCAGGCCCTACAGCTACTTCACGAAAGTGTGGACGGTTGGCAATTGGTGGCAAACTTACGCCATAGGCACTTGGATTTTTAATAATTTGAGCAACAGCCAAGAAACGTGGGACATAGTTCATGGTTTCTTGGGGCAGTTTTAGCGACCAATAATCCGTTGGCAAACCTGCCGCACGGTTACGGTTAATCGCCTGTTGAATGCGGCCCGGCCCTGCATTATATGCAGCCAAAGCCAATTCCCACGAACCGAACTGGTTATGTAAGGCGCCTAAAAACTCATAAGCTGCACGCGTTGATTCCACTACGTCACGACGGCCATCATACATTGAAGTTTGTTTTAAGCCGTAAATACGTCCAGTACTTGGAATAAATTGCCATAAGCCTGCTGCGGCTGCACTTGAGGTTGCTGCTGGGTCATAAGAACTTTCAATCACTGGTAATAACGCCAACTCAGTCGGCAAACCACGACGTTCTGCTTCTTTAACCGTGTGATATAAATAACGGGACGCACGCGCACTTAAACGATCAATATATGGTTGACGTGAAATAAACCAACCACGTTGCGCTTCAATTCGCGTATCCCAGTGGTTCAAATCCATTTTGAAACCCACAGTCATACGCTTCCAGACATCACCATGCTTCAGCACTAAAAGGCGATCGCCTTCTACGGCACGCATGTCTGTTGCAGAAAGTAAATCTTCGAGTGAATCTAAACTATTGGCATCGAGAAAGTTTGAGCCAACTTGTTTACTTGCTGAGTTCTGCTTAGTCGTTTGCGATGAAGAACAGCCCGTCAGACCAAGAGCTGCGAGCGCAGAACCCAAGACTGTAAATTTAAAAATTTGTGGTAACGTAGGCTGCCAGACAGTCGCAGTTGATTTATACATAAAAAAATCCAGACAACTCATATAAAATTTATTTTTTAGATATGCCATTGTAGTGAAGCAGAACACAGACACAAGGCGTTAATTTAACGCTATTTCAGTATAAATGTTACAAGAAATTAAAAAAATCGCCAGAAATGGATTTCTCTCTGTCATTTGCGTTATACAATATACGGTTCTGAATGCTCGTTTTTCTCCGGATTTGATTTATGTCTCAAACAATCACGCTTTATGTTGATGGTGCATGTAAAGGCAACCCTGGCTTAGGGGGTTGGGGGGCCTATATCATCCGTGAAACTGGAGAAGAAAAACTCTGCGGCGGCGAAGCTGAAACCACCAATAACCGTATGGAATTGACTGCTGCTATTGAAGGCATTCAACATTGTCCGTCCGATGCAAAACTGATCATTTGGACAGACTCCAACTATGTCAAACAAGGCATAACCGAGTGGATTCATGGTTGGAAAAAGAAAAACTGGAAAGATGTTAAAAATCCAGATTTGTGGAAATTACTGGATGCAACTTGTCAGGGTCGGGAAATTGAATGGAACTGGATTAAAGGGCATGCAGGCCATCCGGGAAATGAAATGGCTGATCAATTGGCCAATCTAGGCGCTGAAAAAACCCTCGAACACATCAAACAAGCGGCATCATCTACAGCTGAAGCACCTAAAAAAAAAGCTGAACCTGACTGGCTATTAAATGATCCATTTGGACTTGAATTTGCTGATAGCGAGGATGAAGCAGAAGAAATCTCAGCCGAGTCAGCTATTGACGCAGAGCAGATTGATGACATTGCGATAGAACAACAAGCAACAGACACTGCTTCAGCGTTGAATGAAGCTGCCCCTATACAGTCTAAGCAAGCTGCTGAAATCCATCCAATGATTGTCATTACACCAGCAACTGTCGATGTATCTGGCCCACGACAATTAATTTTGGATACGGAAACCACAGGTTTCTATTTCCAAGATGGCGACCGTATTATTGAAGTCGGTGCAGTGGAAATGATTAACCGCAAACTGACCGGTAGCTCAATTCATATTTATATCAACCCGCAAAAACCTGTCGGTGAATCTGAAAATATTCACGGAATCAGTGATGACTTTCTAAAAGACAAACCACTGTATGCTGAAATTGCTGATGTCTTATTTGACTATCTAAAAGGCGCAGAAATCATTGCGCATAACGCAACCTTCGATATGAACTTCCTTGATATGGAGTTCAAACGTGCCGGTTTTGTGGCCTTATCTGAAGTTTGCGAAGTCACCGATACCTTGGCTATGGCCAAAGCCAAGCATCCAGGCCAGAAAAACTCACTCGATGCATTAGTGCGTCGTTACGAAATTCCACAACGTGACCGTACCTTCCATGGTGCCTTACTCGATGCGGAAATCCTGTCTGACGTATACCTAGCCATGACGGGCGGTCAGGTATCCTTTGATATCGATGCCCTGACCCACTCGCAAAATGAAGATGGTTCGCAAACCCGCGCCGCTGTTGAAATTGAATTACCCGTGATTTTACCTTCAGCAGATGAACTTGAAGCCCATGAGACATGGGTCAAACAATTTGAAGAAAAACATGGTACACCTTGCCTTTTTGCGAAATAAAATCTAAATTTCGTGTTACTTTTTGTATATAAACAATTATTACATACGCTATAGTAAAACCATAAACATGGACCGCCTTAAGGGGCGGTTAATAAACAAGATAAAACATCTAGGAAAGGTGCAGATACATGTCTTACCAAACCTCTATCCATTTTGATCCAACGGCTTTGCTGATAATAAAAAATGAGGTTGATAACTCAATCAAGTTAGTCGAATCAGCAGTCAGCACCTTAGTTGAAGATCAAACTTTACCTTTCGGGATTGATGATGCACTGATTCAATTTGAACAATGTGCTCAAGTACTAGCTTTAGTTGATATGCCAAGTTTGGCAAAAATCGCTCAATATTCAGCAGAGTTAATGCGCAAGATCATGGGGAATCCTGCGCAAATTAACACTCAAGAGGTCATCGCACTGAGCGAAGGCACGACCATGCTGAAACGCTATATTGAATTTATCTGCCTACGTGAAGTTAAAATTCCACAGTTCCTGCTGGACAGTCTTAATCGTCTAGAACTGTCTTTGGGTAAACCTCTAACGTCGGAAGGCCAACACATTGAGTCCCTACTCGATTGTATTACTCCTGACTTTGACCTACCTCAAGCTCCTGCACTTGAAAAATCAAAATACGTTCACCGTCTGTATAAGTTGGCGTTGAATAAATTGATTAAACAAGAAGAAACTGAGCTGGATCTGCAAGCGATTAAATTGGTCGGTGCGTATTTAGCAGGTCTTTCAGACAAACATCCAAGCAAACAATATTGGAACTTGGTTTTTGTTGCGTTTAATCAAATTGATCAAATCTTAATTACCGATGCTCGCTTACGTACCTTGGTGAGCATTGAGCGCAATATGGCTCAATATTTTGCAGGAACTGAGCGCTTTAAAGCATCCATTTCTGATTTAGCCAATGTCTTAAGTCTAAACATTAGCCAAGAAGATGACATTTCTCATCATATTCGTGGCAAATTAAATATCGGTGAAGACCTTCTTACCGACACCCAATTGCAAGTTTTCAGTCGTCATTTATATGGTCCTGACTTCGACACCATGCATACCATTGGTGAATTGGTTACGACTGAAATGACGCAAATTCGTAATGATATTGAATTTAACTATCAAAATATGACGCCTGAAAAAACCCAAGAACTTCAAGCGAAATTAAACGAATTGGCAAATATTTTCAAAGTCTTGAACTTAAATGAAGCGTATAACGACCTGTCGCGTCAAGCTGCGTCATTAGGTAATGCTGAGATTTTACAAGATGAAAGCTTTGCCCAGCAGTTGATGAACAATATCTTGTCTGCCATGAACTCGATTGGTGTGCTTGAGCGTCATCACACTTCTAGCCGCTTACAACTTCGTGTGAATAATATGAATATTTCACTCGACCGTTTAGATGAAGCACACGCTGCTCTGTTAAATGAGACCAAGGTTTTAATTGATGCTGCTAGCCAATCTTTGGTTCAGTATTTACAAAACCAAGATTTGACACAACTTGAAGCGACTGCAACTCAATTCCGTGAAATTGGTGGTGCAATGTTGTTCCTCAATGCAGATGCAGCTCAAAATGCGCTGAATTCAACAGCTCAATTCATTTTGAAACGAGTTGAATCTTCAATAGCGATTGAAGCAAACGAAGTGAATCAAGCATTAGATTCATTGGCAAGCGCAGATATGTTGATTGACAATTTAAAGAACAAACAACCTGTTTTACAGGGCATGTTTAAGGTAGCATTGGACAGTAGCGAAAAACTGAAATCAGCAGCAGCCTAATGTCTAAATTATCACTTGCGTATATCTTCAAACAACAGCAATTGCTGGTCGATGAAAACTTTCAACTTCCCGAAGTTGAGCAACTCGCAAGTGATTTAAATATTGGCACGGGTGATCAAGTGATTGCCCGTGATCTACTTGAAAATGAGCCAATTCCTGATGGCTTACAACTCATTCCTATTCGCCAGCTTCTACAACTTTGGAATGTTCAGCAATTTGAACAAGCCAGCCGTGCTATTCAACTCTTAGAATGGCGCCGTAATCATAAATTTTGTAGCCACTGCGGTACTGCAACTCAAGTCCACGCCACAGAATATGCTATGGTTTGTCCCGCTTGCGGATATCACCAATACCCTCGTGTCAATCCTTGTGTCATTACCGTCATTACCCGTGGTGAAGATGAAATTTTATTGGCAAAAAATGCAAAAAATGTCCGTGCCATGTATGGATTGATCGCAGGTTTTGTTGAAGTGGGTGAAACTCTAGAAGAAGCAGTTCGTCGTGAAACTGAAGAAGAAGTTGGGCTGAAGGTCAAAAATATTCAATATTTGGCAAGCCAACCTTGGCCCTTCCCAAGTAATTTAATGATCGCCTTTAAAGCAGAATATGCTTCAGGTGAGCTTCAATTACAAGAAGAAGAAATAAGTGATGCGGCTTTCTTTAAATTTGATGCATTACCTGAAATTCCGTTCAAAGGAAGTATCGCCCATTCGATGATTATGCATGTCATCCATGGTTCTGCGGTTGCAGATGATACCCAAGCATGGTTGTAAACAGCTATTTTTAATAAAAAAGCAGTAAATAAAAAACCGCCATACTTGGCGGTTTTTTATTCTCAATCATTTAACCACAGACATTAAGGTGGACTAATTTCATCGAGTACACGCATGATTTCAGCTTTGGTTTTAAAGAAGCGACTAAATAAACTCGAAACTGAACCAATCATCGTGATGTGCCCAACGCGTGGAATTTGAATCAACTGACTGTGGTTGCCTGAGGCTTTTAATCGACGATCAAAATCTTCACTATTGCTATGGCCAACGATATTGTCTTTATCCGCAGTGAATAGATAATGCTTCACTTGATTGTGCTCAACAAAATAATATGGCATCACTTGTTGATACGGTACATTTTGATCAAAGGCATCTGCACAAATCGGATCACCTTTATAATCAAAATGATATGGCCCTGCCAATCCCACGATTGCACGAATATTCTCTTTCACTTGTAGCTGATAAGGCGTCGGATGATACAGTGCAGACATGACATTAAATGCCCCTGCCGAATGTCCCATTAACACCACATTTTCCACTTCAATCTGCAACTTATGCTGAGACTGCGTCAAATAGTTTAATGCAAGGCTAAGATCATCAATTGAAGCCGGAAAAATATATTCAGGTGCGAGATGGTAATTGATGACAGCAACATCGAAGCCTTCTTTTGCAAAAGCCTCACCAATGAATCCATAGTCCTTTTTGTCACCATGCATCCACGCTCCACCATGTACAAAAACGATGAGTGGACGTTGCTGACGAGGTGCTGACGTGCGATACAAATCTAGGCGATGGCGCGCTTTTAGACCATAAGGGATATTGTTTTGAACATGATATCCTTGTTTGGGTGTCAGTCGATTTAATGCATAACTGCCAAAATCATATAACCGAAAATTTCGGTATAAAGATTTAGCCAAATCCATTTTTTGCTGAAGCCGCAGAGACCATTGATTCATATTTTACAGCATCATTTCCGACATTTTATTGAGCATTTGGATCGACAACATCCGGATCTATCGCTACAGGCGTTTGTACTTCAGGTTGCACATTGCCTACAGCAGGTGTGGTGTAACTTGAGTTAATTGAACGTGCCTGTGGATTTGGGTTCTGATCAATATTATCGATTAAAGTGACAATTCGCGTTACATTACCCACTTGTTGCAAGATTTGATTTAAGTCTGTGATTTCCGCACTGTTTAAACGGCCCATCACATAAAGAACAGCATCTTCAGTATGAATGTGTACTTTGCTGTCAGATACCACAGGCGCTTTCATAATCAAACCACGGGTATTCGCAGTGACCGCAGTATCTTGCATGATGGTGCTATAGCTGATCTGATTACCCACTGTAATATAGTTATGTACAGTTTTGACATCACTCATTGAACGGACATTTTCTTCTGCCAATTCTTTCAAATGATTATCTGGCACTTGCCCAGTCAATAAGACATTGCCATGAAAACTTTCAATATTGACACGTGACTGTTTAAAACGAGTATCTAATTTATATAAGTTAATTTTTGCTGTTCGAACAATGGAAGAGTCAATAAAAACTTGTCCCAATGAGCGTGCGCCGCTTTCAGTTCCTACAGGTGCTGATCCTGTTCCATTCGAAATAAAACTCGCACAGCCAGATAAACTTGCGACACAAAGCACCGTTATTGCAATACGCTTAACCACTCAGCACGACTCCTCAAATTTCCACACGTATTTTTCTATGCGTTTACACAGTTTGTTTTATCAGAGATTAATCAACTCTTGATCAAAAGTAAAAGCATTTTCAATCCATTGCTGATGATACGGGTATTTAGAAAAGTCTTGCTGTAGTGTTTTTGCAAAGTGTTGATAAAAATCAAAACAAATTGCATCAAAGCGACAATAATAATTTTGAAAATGTGACTGTTCATTTAAAAAATGCAACGCAGTCTTCATCATCTTACGTTGTTTGTGAATAGAGATACTTTCGATGGCTTGGGCATAGCGGGTATTCGAACGGGCTTTAACTTCAATAAACACCAATTCTTGACCACGTGCAACGATCAAATCAATTTCACCATAACGACTATGATAATTCTGTTGCACCTGTATATAGCCTTGCTGCTCAACCAAACGCAGCGCTTGCCGTTCTGCCCACTGCCCCAGATTCATCTGTCCCAAATTCATCTGCTCTAAGTTTAGCTGCATCGTTTCATCCCTAAAGTGAGATCGCTACGATGCCTTTTTTACTTCGCTCATAGCAGTGAGGAACACGCTGAATATTGTTTTGACTAATTTTGATTAGTCCTGTTCGCCCCTGAAATTCAATGCTTTTTAATTTCGGTTCTTGCAAATATTGTTTTGCAATATGCCATGTGTCCCCACCAAAAGCTAAAAGACGTTGATATGGCATATCTACTGGATTTTCCTCATAAGCTCGGATCAGGTCAGGCCAACGCGCGTCATGCAATGCAGGTGCATCACAAAATTTCAGCCCTACAGGAATGGGCTTAGTGGCTTCAATCGCATTGGCGACGCTATATAGTTTTGCTTTAGGTAGTTTTTTTTGACTGTTTAACCATTCATTATTGCCTAGCAACAGCACCCCTTGATTTTTGTCCAGCTTCGTTGGGAGTTGTTCAACCACTTGTATCGGCACTGAACTTTGACTAATTAAGGACATGAGTAGTAATTCATGCTCTGCCTCTGTTGCGGGCTGACGTAACACTAACACTTGCGCTAATTTGTCTTTTTCGAAGACTTTTTGGAGTGCTAGGGCATCATCCCGTTTCGATAGACTGTACTGCCAGACGTTTGGAATTTGGCTTGTCGTTTCATTCAAAGCCAACACACGGACTTTCGGCTTGGCTTTAACTAGTGCTTCTACATCTTGACGTGCTAAAGGACCAATCACCAATTGAGTTTTTTTATTGACCTGTTGCTTCAATATCGTTGCAATTTGCTTTTGATTTGAATCTACAAACTTAATGGGCACTTTGTAGTCTGACGATTGATATGCGCTATTGAAACCTTGCTTAATACTGGATGCGGCTCGCGCCATAGGGCCAGATTCAGGTAGAATGACCAAGACGTCTGCCTGTGCAGCAGTAAACAGACTGCTTAAAAGGCAAAGACCCAAAATTTTGTTCTTATTATCCAACATGGAGAAACCTATGAGTGCTCAGTTATTTGTTGTTGCAACTCCAATCGGGCACTTAGATGATATTAGTTATCGTGCAATTGAGGTATTGAAGTCGGTTAAAATTATTGCCGCCGAGGATACACGAACTTCCGCACAATTACTTAAACATTTTAGTATCAATACGCCTTTAACCGCCTGCCACGACCATAACGAAAGCAACAAAATAGACCAGCTGATTGAACGCCTCGAAAAGGGTGAAAATATGGCGCTGATTAGTGATGCAGGCACGCCATTGATCAGTGACCCCGGCTTTAAATTGGTTCGTGCTGCACAAGAAAAAAATATTCGTGTCATTCCTGTGCCGGGTGCCTGTGCTGCCATTGCAGCTCTCAGTGCTGTCGGTCTGCCCAGTGACCGTTTTAGTTTCGAAGGCTTTTTACCTTCTAAACAGTCACAACGTCTTTTAGCACTGGAAAAATTGAAAGACGAAACTCAAACCATGATTATTTATGAAGCGCCGCACCGTATTGTGGACTGCCTAAAAGATATGTCGAATGTCTTTGGTGCCGATCGTCCTGTGGGCTTTGCACGTGAAATTACCAAAACATTTGAAACCATTAAAAAAATGTCTTTGGGTGAATTGGTTCATTTTGTCGAATCTGATCACAATCAGCAAAAAGGCGAAATCGTTTTGGTAATTGGTGGTGCGACCGAAGAAAAAGACCTAGAGCAAGAAAAGTTAGACAAATTGCTGACACGTTTACTTCAAGATTTGTCCGTGAAAGCTGCCTCTCAGTTGGCTGCAGATTTAACTGGGATTAAAAAGAAAGTGGCCTATCAACGTGCTTTAGAATTAACCCAAGCGAACGATTAAGCTTAATTTTTTTTATTTTTAATTTGAACCGCTTATGGGATCTTCGGGTTCCATAAGCTATTCCTTACAATAATTTAAATAGAATGAAAAAAGTTGTTTATTACATGTCCATAAATCTGTCTGTCAAAAAACCGCTGGTGTTCATTCTCTTTAATCTGGTTTGGCTCACGGCCCTTGCATATATTATTTATACTGGCATTCAACCCTATCCGCACTATATTAGTGGCGAGCAAATGACGGCCGATCATAGCGTGATTGCGATGGTCTGTGGATATTGTTCCCTCTATTTTGTAGTCGGTAATTTACTGAAACTGAGCCAATTTTGGGATAGGCATCGCTATTGGGCTTATGTCGTTTTGAGTGCGGTATTACTTTTTCAATCTTTTGTCGCTGCTGTGGCGGCCATGCATGCACCGCCGTATATTGCTGCATTTATTATTAATTGTATGTTTTTTCTTTTACTGCATTTTGTGTTCTATCCTATTTTCGCGATCAGTCGTAAATATATGAAGCCAAAGACGGCTTGAAGCGACTTCACATCTTATTAACGACTTAACTTCTTGAGCAAACATGCTACAGAGTTAAAAAATGAATGACGTTCATCATCGTACAAGCGAATGAAGCAAAAAAAAACACCACATGACGTGGTGTTTTTTCACTTTTAATCTTTTGCCGATTCGTCTGGAGGGACTTCGGTAATACGACCACCACGCGCTAAGAACGCCGCAACTTCATCTTCAAGCGCCTGACGTTGTTTTAGTTTTGCAGTCACTGTTAATGTTTCAGCTTCAGAGGTGTCACCATCAGAGGCAGAATCAGCTGCGTCACCTGCACCTTTTTCAGCTGCTTGTGCTTCATCTTCATCAACTACTGAATCTTCTGGATCATCATAATCGTTCATATCAGTCATTGTGTTCTCCCCGCGAATGACTTCTGTTTGCCAGCGAATGGCTGGTTTTAAATTAACAGAAATTTAGCAATCTCTGAGCATTTCGACTAGTACCCACAATCAAAAAATCGTATCTTTTTTAATCAAAATCGTAACCTTGTTTATACGACTGTCTAAAAAATATCTGACTTTGACCTAAGCTGCGTAGATTGTATCTTTTAAAATACTCAGACCATTGGCTTGAGCCATAAACGCATCTTTTAGAACAGTCTGATTTTCCACTTGTTTTAAACCAAAGTTTCGCGCCCACACCACAGGTGAAAAAGTGGTGGTTTCTAACCAACCAATCGCGGACATACTATGCATCATGGCATCGTTTTGCCCTTTACGGCGGTGCTCATAGCGCTTCAAACTTTGTTCATGTGCCCACACACCTCGTTTTTTATCGGTCAAAAGCACATCGCAAAGCACCGCTGCATCTAAACAGCCAATATTCACGCCTTGTCCTGCAAGCGGATGAATCACATGAGCCGCATCACCAATCAACGCTAGACCATCATGGACATATTGCTGCGCAGCTCGTGCCTTCAATGGAAATTTAGCACGTGGCGTTGCTTCTAAGACTTCACCGAGCATGTGATGACTTTCTCGAGTGAGCAACGCAGTAAATTCCACATCGGATAAAGCCACATATTCATCGGCATAATCATCTGGTAAGGTCCACACAATCGATTGCCAATAACCGCTTTCTTCTTTTTTTAGACTCGCCATCGGCAAAAATGCCAAAGGCCCAGTTTCTAAGAAAATTTGACGCGCTACATGCTGATGCGGTTGGGCGGTTTTAATTGCACAGCTCACACCGGCTTGTTTATAGTCCAGCACATCTAGATCGATGAAAGCTTGCTCACGGACAAATGAGTTTGCACCATCTGCACCTATCACCAGTTTTGTTTTGAGCTGTGTACCATCTGCGAGGTGGATGATCCACACACCAACGCCGCGCTCAACTCGACTGACCTTAACTTGGGTTCGGTAGTCTTCAAGCTGTTCTAGCATTTTTTCTTGAATGGCTAAATTCAATACACTTGGTTCAACCATTGAACCTAAAGCTTGCTCAACTGATGGTGTTTGATCTGCCACATGACCAAAATTGATTTCTCCATAGCCATTTTTATTCCACACCTGCATACCAGTATAAGGCTGCTGACGGGCAAGCTTTTCCCAAACGCCCACAGTCTTGAGTAAATGAATGGTGGCTTGACTGAGCGCCAAAACTCGAGGATTCACAACACTTTTGGTTTTTTCTGCATCCAAAATAGGTGCCGCATCCAATACCGTAGCCTGCACACCGCCTTGCGCCAACAGCAATGCCGTTAAGCCACCGACCAAGCCACCGCCGACAATCACTGCATCCAGTACATTTGTTTGATTTAAACTCATGCTTTTAGCCCCATTGCATAATTCGCGACTAAAGGCTTAATCCCCGGAATGGTGTCAAAGGCAACTAATCCAGTATTGCGAATCAATTTTAAAAATGGGTTCTGGTTGCTAAAACCACGAACAACTGAATCACAGAATTTAATCACCCGCTGCTGATCGGTCAGGCGCGATTTTTCATAATCAAGCAACATAGCTGCATCACCCAGATCTGCATTTTTTTCAACTTGCTCTTTTAAATAACGGCGTAGTACATAGGCATCGCGCATACATAAGTTAAAGCCCTGACCAGCAACTGGGTGAATGGTATGGGCAGCATTTCCCATGAGCACTACACGACCTACAGCTTGTTTCTCTGCAAGTACTTGCGACAATGGGAAGCTGAAACGTTTACCAGTTTTTTGGAATTTACCTGCACGGTCGCCATAGGTTTCTTGTAAAGCATCTAAGAAGTGCTGATCATTTTCATCACCCATCCACTCGCCTTCAGTTCCTTTAGGAACAGGCCAAACCACTGAGCGACGGTATTCACCTGGAAGTGGTAGCAGCGCTAGCGGACCAAGCGGACTAAAACGCTCGAAACCGACATGACCATGCGGTTTAGAGGTTTGTACTGTAGTGACAATCGCCACTTGGTCATAATCATGCACCGATGCGCCAATACCTAAGGCTTTACGGCAGAATGAATCACGGCCATCGGCGGCAATCACAATTTTAGATTGTAGTTTGAGCTGTTCTTCAGCACGCTGTGCTTCGATAAAAGCATGATTAGCATCTTGATTCAGAGCGGTCACTTGCACGCCATCAATCAATTCAATCAGGGATTCTTTTTTTACTTCTGCGAGCAACACACGACCTAACCATGCATTTTCAATCACCTGCCCAAAGCTTTCGACTTTTTCTTGTTCTGCTTTGAGTCTTGCCTTACCAAAACTGCCTTGCTCTGTAATATTCACTTCTAAAATAGGTGTGGCGTGTTCCTGCAAAGCATCCCAGAGGCCTAGTTCTTGATAAATTTGCACCGTACGGCGTGACAAGGCGCTGTTTCGTGCATCAAAACTCAAGTGATAAGGCTCAAGGTTTGCATCATCATAATTGGGGTATTTAATGGCTTCTAAAAGTTTTACGCCAATTTTGGCTTTGGCCAACATGAGTGCCAGACTTAAACCGACCATACCACCACCAACTATGATGACTTCTTGCTGCATGCTTGTTTCCTTTTTTATGTTGTATTCGAATTTAGGACATTCACTCGAAATACATATAATCTGTAATGAATTTTATCTTACATCAAGGGCATGATTTTTTATAATGAAATACAAATTAGTTGCAGGTATTTGCACTGATTAAATACAAAATTAATCATCTCTTACCGTAAATATTGATCTTTAAAAAAGAGAAAATCACAATAAAAATGGCTGAGTCCATCAGTATGAGCCATCATTTGCGTAAATCAGCGTCATTTGAACATGTCATGTTTTGATGCATTCAAAAGGACGATATCAAGCTAACTACCTGATGATCAGCCTTTAGCCATTGCTCAATTAGTTGAATAAGTGATTGCAGCTGCAAAAACCAATTATGTTACACCATTCGGTTTAATGAGCTTTTCATTACACAACATTTTCTGGATATATTCCGCAGCAGAATATCCAGAAGATGTAATTTTTGTTGTGTTATTGGCGCCTTATCCTAAAGTTGATGCACGTACCAAGCTTTAATTTGAGTTAGGTACAGAGCAACTCTAAAGCGATGTCGAGCACTATTATTCAAACAGGTTTTAGCGCCAACTTTACCTTGGCATGGTGTGAAAATACTATGGCGCAAACCTTAGAAAATACGCTGCAAACCAATAATTGAGAAAGATTTACCCACCAAGCTGAGTTGTAGATTCATACCGATATGACTGAGCCAGCGAAAAAAAATCAACAAACAAACATTAGTGAATGGCTGTAATTATGATTATATGCCCCCGAGTGTATTGGTCAAATATGCTATAGATCTGATTTCACATGCTGAATATGCTGAACTGGCAACCGGACATTTGGCCGTATATGAAAAACCGGAAGAGTTTCTAAAATTAGCGACTGAGTTTTTACAAAAAACATAATGTTTGAATGAAGTTAAAAAGCCGATCTAATGATCGGTTTTTTTATATTTATTTAATTTTCTCCATGATTTGGTCAAAATATTGCGCTCATGTATTCAATTTATTTTCATTGCTATAGATAAAGATATAGAACACAAAAGACAGAAATGATCTCCTTAATACGGAATAATTTAAATGAATGGCTTAAGTATTAAAATGCTGGATTAATTTCTTCAATCGAATTTCTGCATCTTGATTAAAAGCATTCGCCGCTTGGTGATACCAGCGTTTCGCCATCTTTAAATCTTGAGCTGCGCCATTGCCTAGCTCATACATTAAGCCAATTTTATAGGGAGCAATTGCACAGCCTTGTTTTGCCGATTGCTTGTACAAGCTCATTGCTAGATTATAATCTTGATCAAGAATTTCGCCCTTTTCATATATTTCAGCAAGAGTCGTTCTTGCGTTTATATTTCCCTTTTCCACTGACTGATTCAGTAGATCTAAAGCGATATGAATATCTGTTTTAAATGGCTTTTTGAACAACAGCACGGCTAACTTCAGCATCGCTGCATCATCACCCTGATCAGCCGCTTTTTGATACCATCCTTGTGCTGTAACATCATTTTTTTCGACGCCGCATCCCGTTTCATACATTTCACCCAATTTAATTTGGGCTGCAATATCCCCTCTTGAGGCTAAACTCAAATAATCATCATAAGTACGCTGATTGTTATACTTAAACTTTATTTTCTTTACTGGATTATAATCACTATCAAAGATTTCAAAACCGACATAGTTTTTAAAGAGTTCAATCAATAACTGCCGAACCAATTGAGTATGATAAATTAAATGATCCTTTTCGCTAAAATAATAATACTGATAATAGCTTTCCAAATCTTGATTGATTTCTTCTTTTAAACTGTTTAAATCAGTCGTCCATTTTTTTTGAACTTTGCCATTTTCAACATATTCGTATAAATACCTTGTTGAAAAGTTTAACCATTCCTTTTCAAAATCTTGTCTTTCTCCATCCATGTAAAGTTCCTCTTCTTCCGCTTGAATGACACATCTGATTTCTACACCCTCTTTATAAAGCGCATAGCTATAGCTTGAATTTGTGTCTGCAAAATCAAAGAAGATCATCCATTTCATCGGCAACTGACTGCTTAGCAAACTGCTCCATTTTTCAGGTTCAGTAAAAGCAAAATGTGCTAATCCGGCACTATTGATACAAACAATATGATCCGTCAGCCACTCTATATCTAATGCAGATTTTGAGTTTTCTTCAAAATAAACCAGCCAATCATTTACCAGTCTTTCAATATCCTGTTGATTGCCATTAAAGGGAATAACCACCCCAGCTTTTCTAACGCCCATAATTATGATTAAAATAAAAAATTTATACGATTAATTTAAAAAGACTTATATCTAATTTTTGTAAAAACTTAACATCAGAAAATCAACTACATTGCTAATTAACCTTATTTATATGACTAGTATTTATATGACTGCTTATAGATAAAAAAAGCCGATCATTTGACCGGCTTTTTATTTCGTAAATTTTACTTTGCCATCAAGGCTTCAATGTCTTCCACCGACTTGACTACTGCAGCCGTCAATACACGTGGACCATTTTGAGTCGCTATAACATCATCCTCAATACGGATACCAATACCACGCCATTTTACATCCACTGTTTCATCATCTGGCGCAATATAAAGACCTGGCTCAACAGTCACAACCATACCTTCTTCATAGGCACGCCATTCACCCTCTTGCTTGTATGAACCGACGTCATGCACATCCATACCAAGCCAATGACCCGTACCATGCATATAGAATTGGCGGTAACTTTCTTTTGCGATGATTTCGTCAATATCTCCTTGCATAATGCCAAGATCCAATAAACCTTGAACTAGAATACGCACTGCAACGTTATGTGGTTCTTTATAAGAGTTGCCGATACGCACCGCATCAATCGCCGCAATTTGTGCATCGAGTACGATATTATAAAGTGCTTTTTGTTCAGGGCTGAATTTACCGTTGACTGGGAAAGTACGGGTAATGTCTGAGGCATAGAGCTGATATTCACATGCTGCATCAATCAGTACCAAATCACCATCTTTGAGTTCTTTGTCATTTTCCACATAGTGCAAAATACAGCCATTTTCACCGCCGCCGACAATGCTGTTATAGGAAGGCACACAGCCATTTTTACCAAAGACATAATTCAGTTCTGCTTCTAGTGCATATTCCATCATGCCCGGTTTAACCGTTTGCATGGCACGAGTATGCGCTTCTGCTGAAATATCCGAAGCAATTTGCATCAATTCAAGTTCATCATCAGATTTGTGCAGACGCATTTCATCAATGATGCGATCTAGTTGAATGACTTGAGCAGGCGCACTTGCACCCTTACGTGATTCACCACTTGCAGCCGAAATCCACTGCGCCACACGAGCATCAAAATCTGGTTGCTGCCCAATACGGTAGAATAATTTATCTTTATTTTGTAATTTTTCTAAAATTTCTTCGTCTAATAAATCAATGGCATAAGCCTCATCAGCTTCATAATCTTCTACAGCCCCATCTACACCCGCACGGTAGCCATTCCAAATTTCCATTTCACGGTCACGTTCACGGCAGAACAAACTATAGCTATAACCTTCTTCTTCGCTATCAAAGGTTTCAATCACTGCAACCGCTTCAGGTTCAGCAAAACCTGTTAAATAAAAGAAACTACTATCAGCTCGAAATTTATAATCTGCGTCGCGATTACGCATGGCTTCTTTGCTCGTGGCAATAATTGCAATACTACGTAGTCCCATTTCACCCGCAAGGATGTCTCGACGTTCTTGAAAATCCGCTTGAGTTAATTTCTTCATTTAAATACTTCTTATACCTGCTAGCTGATATTGTTTAAATTTTGATTCAATGGAATATGAATCTCTCAATCTATGTGAGGAATGTATAAAAACACGTAATACCTCACATAGATATAAGCAAAATTAATGCCTTAGCTTGGACGATGTGGGGTGAACATTTCAACCACATTACCCACTTGAGCCGATGAATTTTTAGCGCTCAGTTGTAGCAACGGTGTTTCTGAAACATCAACTTTGGTACGTCCCATAGAAAGGCTCACTGGGATTAAACGAACAAATTCGTATAATTCCTGATAGCTTTCTTCACCTTCTTCATCATCATCTGAATCTTCAAATTCTACTGAAGCGACATCCTGTAAATGCTCAATCAATTCTTGTTCATTGGTGCGCAGATGACCTGCCGCCAAACCAAAACCAAGAACCACACCTGCACACCAATCTGCCAAGGCTTGCACACGCTCACCTAGCAAGTGATCATCATCTGGTAATAAAGGAAGATAGTCGAGTTCATCATCTGAAAGTGAATGAGCTACATCTTCTGCTTCTTCAGTCAACAATGCCACCGCATCTTCGTCTAATTCAGCTACATCAAGCGTTGCTAAAATTTGTTGCCACTCTTCACGACTCGGGGGTTGTGACACACAAACTATACCAGTGAGTAGACCGTGTAACTCACTTGGGCTTGAAATTTCTTCAATTTTAGAAAAATTCTGGGACCAATCTGACCAACCTGAAATATCGTCTTGCATTCGCTTATCCAATCTCTATACTTCGTATATATTACCTTTGTTTGCAAGACTGTGCGACTACGTTATGTTAGAAGAATTACAGCGTCTCCAAGCGCATATTAGCGTTTTAAAAAAGCGACTGGCGCAATTTGAAAGCGAAAATAATGCCCTACAAGATGAGAAAAACTCGTCTGATGAGCACCATCATGCTCAAATTGTACATAAGAACGGTATTATCACCTCCAAACAAGAAGAAATTGATACGCTGAATGAGCAATTAACTGATTCACGTGCTCAACTTCACCAGCTGAATACTGATGCAACTGCTTTGGCTGACCGATATAGCCGTCTTGAAAAAAGCTGTACTGATCTAAAAAATCGTTTTCAAGAAATTTTGGCAGAACGTAATGAGCTACGTATCGTTAAAGAAAAGATGCAAAATGAACAGCGTCATGCTCAACAAGAAATTCAAGGTTTGCAGCAAGAACGTGAACGTTTATTGCAAAAAAATGAACATGCCAAAGCAAAAGTTGAAGCGATTATTCAACGTTTAGCTATTTTAGGTACAGCTCAAGATCAACATGCGCAAGAAATTCAACAATTGGCACATCCGACTGAAAGTAATGAGGAAGTTTGATCATGAGTGAACAAATTGCAGTTGATTTAAAAGTTCTAGGTCATAGTTTCCGTTTAGCAACTACTTCTGACCAACAAGCCGATTTAGAACGCGCAGCACAATTACTGAATGACAAATACGATGAATTTCGTCGTAAAGCACCACGTATGGAACCGAGTAAGCTGATCATTATGGTCGCACTTGAATTAATGCAAGAAGTCCTGTCAATGAATAAGAGTTTGCAAGAATATGCAAACTGCGAACTTTTGTTGCAAAATATTTTGGAACAAGTTGAAGAATTGACTGATTAATCGGTGGTTTAGTGATTATACTTTGCCCGATTGCTTCATTTTAAACACTTTGTCAGTGTTTGGTGATTTGCCAATAACGCTGAATTCGTTATACTGAGCACATCTCTGAGGTGTTCGCCAGCTAGGTCTAATCCCCTGCCGATACTTAAACTTATGGATGTGTTCTGTATATTCTGAGCGTATGCCCTCCTCGAGTGGGAAACCCAGCGAGTGTACGTCGCGTCCACCTTGAACTCATCGGGTTCAGGGTCACGACATTTGCAGCGGCATCTTCGGAGTGTTTATTTTCCAAATCCTTATTTAAATTACAAGCATTTGATTTAAAAAATTTTTTTAATTTACTATTCTATTTCCGTGCCCCTCTACTTTTGTTCTTCACCATAATTATTTCATTTAAGTTTGGTTAGTTTAAAAGTTTATTTACTCAAGTTAATTCATTTTTTGAGTTGTTCCAGTTTAGCTAACTGTCTATCCAAAGCTCTGTCCATTTCAGGAAGTATTTGTCGTAAATATTGAATGGATGAAATGGCTTCATCCAATTTCACAACGCCTTTTTTAACCAAATTATATTGTTGCTCGAGTAGAGCGAGTACTTGATTTTGATTCGGCTGCTGTCCCTGACTCATCAGCGTGTTTATTTGCTGAAATTGTTGATATACCTGTTCACGTTGCTGTAATAGCTCAGAGTGCGTTTCTCTGTCGAGTATTGATTGTTTGGAATTAGAACTTGAATGCTGCAATACATTTTCTGTAGTTCGCTCTGAACGTGTTTCAGACACTTTTTGTTGATCTAATGGTAGCTGTTCATGAACCTCCTGCTGCTTTGGTTTTAATAACTGAATCATCAACAATAAAATCAAGCCAACCACTAACCCGATAACAATCCATTTCTTATACATGATTCAATCTCTAAATGTTCTTCAATTAAAAAATTCAGAGCCGATTTGACTCTGAATTTTCCATTTTCATTTGAATTAAACTGTTTTACTGACTGCCCCATCCTGCTGGTGCATAACCTAAACGAACGCGCTGTGGGTGATTGCCAACAGGCACAGTGATGACTTTTTCACCTGTCGCGAAATCGATCACTGTTACTGCATCTGTGGCACTTTCAGAAATGACACAACGCTTACCATCTGGACTTTGCGTTGCCCAATACGGTTTGCCTGCAGCAATCAATTTCGCCACGGTCAAAGTTTTACGATCGACGATGGTGGCATAATCATCCATCGTTCCTGCAACACATAGTTTTTCACCATCTCCACTGATCGAAAGCCCATGATGGCGTGAGTCATTTACCCATTTCGTGCGATCAGAGGGAATAGTTGTACTTCCCGGAAGCTGTGCAATGCGCGTGACTTTGTCTTGATTGAGATCATATTCGACCAGACCATTAAAAAATGAGACCTGAGCATAGATTTTGGATTCATCTTTACTAAATACAATCGGTCGAACTGAGTTAGACAGGTCTTTACGTCCTACAGCATCTAAAGCAGGTCTAAAATCGATTTTTTTGAGGACTTTATAGCTTTGAGCATCTGCGATCGTGATGTAGCGTTTGCCTTTGGTAAAGTCTTGCCAAGATGCATCCATGGCTGTTTCGACATTACCAATGGCTGAATTTAAGATTTTAGTACCTTTGGCAAAATAGATATTTTCATGTGGTTTATCGCCCGTCGCAAAACGTCCTAGTTCTTTGCCCGTGTTGATATCAATTATATGTACAACATTCCCTGAAGATGCTGAAACAGCAACTTGTTGCCCATCGGGTGAAACCGCCATATGGTCTGCGCGAAATCCTTCAACGGGTGTGCGCCAATTGATTTTTCCTGTTGCTATGTTAATCGAAACTACATCTGCATAACTTGGGCGTGATGCAACTACCGATTTACCATCAGGTGTGGAATACATGTCATCGACCAATTGATCATTTCCCTCTCCTGCTGTATTACGAATATAGCTATAGGCGATCAATTTTACAGGGTTAAGGTAAATTTCAGTGAGCCGTTCTTTTTTGTCGGGCACCATATTGATGACACCAACTTTCTGATAGTTTTTTGCAGGATTGATGACTGTAACCGTACCATCCCAGTTATTGCCGACAAAAAAGACTTGCTGGCTATTGGGTGGAACGGGTGCAGTGGTTGTCGCTGCGAAAGTAAGTGGCGACACCGCAACCGTCATACAAAGAACTGTCCTGATCCAGAGATTCTTTTTCATTTTTATTGTCCATTAATTTGTTTTTATGCATACCTTTTGAGCTACGTCATCAGATAAGTGTCGCTTTTTAAGCGCAAAGAAAGCTTATTCAATATACAAGTGTAGATATAGCGTATTTGTTTTAATTCCGATGAGTTGTTGATTAAAACCAAGTCTTCAATCTGCATTCACTTTTTGGGAAGCAAAAAAAAGCACCCGAAGGTGCTTTTTTAGTTCATCAAATGATTAGTAAATAATTTGATTATTGTTGATTAGGTCATCTAGTTCGACTTTGCTCGTTTGATTGAGCAAGACTACAAGATCTTGTGATTCATATTCCGTACCTGATGTGCCATCACGGTCAATTGAAATCACAGCTGAATCAGTTTCTTCGTCATATGCTACTGTTACAAACTCTGCGAGATTCGCTTCAGTTGCATCGTCAGAAAGTAATGAAGATATATCGATTTGGTCAGTTGTAGAAAAATCATTTACGGTTGTTAATGCATTTCCACCCAAATTATCGTCTGCAAGAAGGTCAAAAACAATATCATCACCAATAAGTAAACTTTCACGTTCTAATGAGAACATCGCAAACGATGCTGTCGCAGTCACTGTTTCCTGAATAGGAAGCACATTGTTACTGTTTCCTAACTCTGTTTCGAGCTGAGTTGTAAGTACATTTACATCTTGAATTGAGGTTTCAGGGACTGTAACTTTCACGACAAAATCTTCAACTTGACTACTTGAAGTGCCTTGATAAGTATAATACCCATCTGAATCTTTGCTTACTGATATACCATTTACCGAAACTTTGGCATCAACTAAAGCATCAAGAGCAGCAGATTTAAATTTCACACCATTTACATTCACATTTGCCTCTGCATCATTTAAAACTTCTGCATGTAAAGTAAATTGTAAAACTTTCTCTAGAGCGCCTGCTTCCGGAGCTATTACACCAAGTTGATCCTGTCCATTTTGATTTTTCTCACCTGTCTTAGCAATTTGAGTTCCATCCGCAAATAGCACACCTTCCAACATATTAATTTGGAAACCACTTACATTTTGGACACCCGTAATACTCAAGTTAAAACCATCAATATAGTTGGTTGTATCAGAGTTGTTTAAAATCATTGAATTGACAGGATATTTTTCACCTGAATACGCTTCATCAAATACAATCCAGTCACTCGGAGTACCTTTTTGACCTCCAAAGTCTTTAGGGAAACTATTTGAGAAATTAAGCCCAAGCTCATTCTGAGTCAGAACTTTGTTAATTTTCTCCCAATTGATAATAATAATTTCAGAAACGTTAATTTCACTTTTCAAATTAGTAAAGATTCTTAGCGCATCGTTAATTTTATTGAAATCATTACCATACTGTGGATCATTGATAATAGCTTGCATCTGTGCAGCAATATCTACAATTTTCGCACCCGCAACAAGATCATCAGAAACATAATTACCTTGTGCATCTTTATAAATCGTACCTAGGTTTGGAACTTTAATCACTGAACTTGATGAACCACCACTTGTTCCACCTGATGTTGAAGTTGATACCGAAATTTCACTTGTTAATGTTGCTTTTAACTCAATGAGTTCAGCATTGCCAGTTACAGGAGTTGTAACCTTACCATCAGTAACTTGAAGACTTATCGAAGGTAGTGCAGCACCTGAATTTAACTGATCCGCACCTTTCTGAGTTAAGGTTACAGATTGATCAGCCACTGATAATTGATAGAAACCGTCTGCACTAACTGTCGAGCCATTAGCAAATGTCACAGTCAGACTATCATTATCTGCATCCGATGCAGCATAAGCAGCAATTTTTTGACCGGAAACAGCTGCACCAACAGTGACTACTTCTGGTTCAATTTCAATTTCAGGTGCAGCGTTTGTTACAGAAG
The DNA here is from genome assembly GCF_015218525.1 of Acinetobacter sp. YH12138. NCBI lineage: Bacteria > Pseudomonadati > Pseudomonadota > Gammaproteobacteria > Moraxellales > Moraxellaceae > Acinetobacter > Acinetobacter sp. YH12138. The sequence continues at coordinate 2,305,518 of NZ_CP048670.1, forward strand.
CAGGATACAAAATTACACCGAACTCTAATTCTGAACTTGCAGTTGAACCATTCGATTTTTCAGTTGCAAGAGATTCAAGCTTCACGTTCAACTGTAAAGAATTACCCGTAACAGCCAAACTTGGTGGTGCAATCGCCACTAAGCTTGAACCTTCGATACTCATGCCATCAGCGACAAAACTTAAATTGCCATTTGTATCCGCAGTTCCAAGCAATACTCGAGTTCCGTCCTCTGTAATACCATAAATTTTCATACCTTCAACTAAACCAGAGAAATTCAGTGTTAAGCTTTCAGAACTATCGAGATCATTCAAACTAGTATTAAGTAGACCAAGAGAAATATCCTGTCCAACTTCACCACTTAGGTTGAAATATGGTCTATGGAAACCATTTTGATCTTTATCGGTACTACTTCCTTGAATCAAGTCAGATACTTGCCATTCCACAGAAGGATTAGTCTGTTGATAAAAATTATTCAGATCTGATACAGCAGCATCAAGACTAGGATAATAACTTATCTTATCACCATGTGACTGATCGATTAATTGGAAATCATAATTACCCTGACCTGCTTGGTTATGCATGTAGAAATCAAAGGTATAGAACCCTGACTCTTTAGCGGTAAAGCTAAGGTCTACCGATTGGCTCAAGCCTCCCCAACTCACAAATACAGGATCTTGGTTTCCAATAATCAACATACCACTATCATCTGCTTTACCTTTATAGCTATAAGTATGCCCAGCTTCCAAATACACATAACCTGTAATTGCAACGCCTTCATAGGTTGCTACACTTGAATCAACCAAACTTGTAGTTTCACTAGTGCTTGCAGGTGGAAGAGTTGTATTTTTCGAACTGGTTAAGTATTCAAAAACCGTTCTCAAGGTATCTGCTGGCATGCCATTACCATTACCTTGCAATAAATTATAAGATTTTCCATCAACAGTAACAGTTTTAAGATTATTCCAAGTTTGAATATTTAAATTAACTGCCGTTGGGCTCCAATCTAATAAATCTAATGTTAAAGAAGGCTTATCTGCCACTGCATCAACAACAATTTCCAATTCACCTGAAGTCACATGTTTACCATCAGAAACATTAAATTCTAGGCCTGCATATACTCCGCCGTCAGTTGCTGAAGCTTCGTTAAAATCTGGCGCAAATACAACTTTTCCGGCATTAATATCAGCATAAGATAGTGTTTGACCCACGATGATTGGTGTTTTATTCCCAGCAGCATCTACGATTGTCAATACACCGTCTTTTGGCAGATTTGTTACCGTAATAACAAGCTGATCATTTGCTGTATTTGCATCTGAAATACCAAAATGCGCCCATGTTAATGTCACACTTTGATCTTCTATCGTAACCACTTGGGTTGTCTCAACTTCAGGAGCGATATTGTCCACTGGGACAGTTTTATCTACTTCCTCACCAGGATTACCTGATTCATCTTCATAGCTATCTGTAGGGACAGTTACTGTAACGTTACCATCAACACCTGGAGGTACTTCACCAGTCACCACATATGAGCCATCTAGTTGTTCCACTGGCGGTGTAAATGGTACTTCGATCGGACCTTTTGGACCTCCAACAATGATTTTATCTTCTGTAATTGTCGATGGATCAACATCATCAGGATAAGTCACAGTGATCTTACCATCTGGTGTAATCGTCACTTCTGCTACAAGCGGAACCATATTGATGTTTTCGTTGCCTGTACCTGGTAGACCCAGGTTACCCGAAGTGTCTTCATATGAACCTTCTGGTACATTAACCGTAACTTTGCCTTCAACGTCCTCTGGCACTTTACCCGTTACCGTAATTGAACCGTCTGGTTGAGTCTCAGGTGTACCAAACTCAACCACAATGTCTTTGCCATTTGGATCTTTAACCGTAATTTGGTCAGGCGTAATTGTGGATGGATCGGTGTCATCAGGGTAAGTCTGTACGATGTCACCATTCGGTGTCACAGTCACTTCAACTTGTGGACGCTCAGTTGTCGCATGTTCAACTTTATCTGGCGTAAATAAATATGCAAAACCAGATAATTTATTGTTTCAAAACAATATTATTGATGTATACAAAATACATGTTCAACGTGATGAAAAATTATGCGCAGATGATCAAGCTAAGAACCAAAAATGTGCAACTAAGCTCTATATAGATGACTTTAAAGCCGGTGATTTTTATATTAATAATTCTGCTGATTTTTATTTAAAAGAAGGTGAATACCAATTTAAGGTGAAAAATTGTACAAATCTTTGTGAAAATTATTCAGTTAGCTATTGTGTAAACGAAAATTCACTTTTGAATAACTTATTACTTACAGTTGATAATAATGGCAAACCTATTATATTAAATAATGATGGCACTACGATTAATAATTGCCCGATTAGAGAAAATGCTCTAAATAATGTGATAAAACCAATTGAACCGAGTTTAGATAATATAAATTTAGCTGCCGATTCTTTATTTAAATTTAATGGTGGCAAATTAACCGATTTACTTCCTGCTGGTAAATCAAGCTTGAATGAACTAGCAACTAAACTTAATAACCAATATGCACGTATTGATATGATTAAGCTTACCGGCCATACCGACCGTTTAGGCAGTGAAAAATATAATCAGCAACTTGCATTGCAACGTGCACTAACTGTCAAAAATTACTTAATGAACCAAGGGATTGCTGCTGATAAATTAAGTTTCGCTTCAGCAGGTGAAACTCAGCCTGTAACCAATGGTTGTTTTGATGTGCAAGATCGAAATGCCTTAAAAGCTTGCTTACAAGCAGACCGCCGTGTTGATGTGCAAATTCTTGGTATAAAAAAACCTTAAATAAGTATGCGTTCCTTAAGCTAACTAGTGTTTAAGGAACGCTTTATATAAAAAAGATAAAACCTATTTTTTCGGACTTTTAAGCTTGAACGCGTTAAAATGCCTTGAGAATTTTGTGCTACTTTGAAATGAATCATGACTTTCAGCACCACCAGCCTTCGTAAACAACTCCGCAAGCAGCGTCGTAGCCTAAACCTATGGACCCAACGACAAGCTGAACAACAAGTCCTACAGCGTTTAGTCAGACTCAGTCATTTTCAGAGCAGTCAGCATATAGGCGTGTATTTACATGCGTTCGGTGAAATTCACACTCAAAAGATCATCCACTACTGTTTTGCACATCAAAAACACGTGTATTTACCCATGATTTGCAACATGAATCAGCAACTGGTTTGGGTTGAAATCTCACGTCATCAATATATTAGTAAACGTTTTTCTCATCACCCGCTCGGTATGAAAGAACCGATGGCAAGCCGCGGGAAGCATGTTTCTCACCTTGACCTTTTAATAATGCCCTTGCTGGCTTGCGATAAGTACGGCACACGTATTGGTATGGGGGGTGGCTTCTACGATAAAACATTAGCGACTGCCCACTCTACCCCATACCGTTTAGGACTTGGCCATGATTTTCAACTCATTCAAGATCCCTTGGTTCGAGAAGCATGGGATCAACCGCTAGATGGCTTTATTAGCCCATCTCAAACTTTAAGTTTCAAACGTTAATTTGATATTTTTGACACTGAGTTACACTTAAAAATCACATATTTAGTCATTTTTTACACATTTTAATTGGCATGACCCTTGTAATTTAAAAAATACACATCACTATAAAAAACATGGCAACACCGTTGTCACTCATTAGGAGTGCCCATGTCTGAGATTATTATGAATGAAGAAAGCTTGGAAACTACAATTCCGAGCGTATTACCGCTCTTAGCGCTACGAGATGTGGTTGTATATCCTCACATGCAAATTGCACTGTTTGTGGGTCGTGAAAAGTCGATCAATGCAGTCAATGTCGCACGTGACAGTGACAATCTTGTATTCGTAGTTGCACAAAAAGATTCGCTAACAGAAGAAATTGATCACGACAATTTATATCAATACGGTACTGTCGCGAAGATTGTGCAAGTTGTGAATCATGAGAATGATGAAAACTGTATAAAAGTACTGATTGAAGGCTTATATCGTGCCAAGTTAGAAAAAATTATCGATGCCGATAATTACCTGACTGCCGAGCATTCATTAAGCCCAATGACGGTTTCTGTAGACTCAGAAACTCAGAATAACCGTGTGGAAGAATTACGCACCTTATTTGCTCAATATGCAGAAGCAAAATTGCGTAACGCACGTGAATTGATTGCAGCAGCCAATAAAATTGATGATTTGCTACAATTATTATTCTTCGTAGCAACACGCGTGCCTTTGAATATTGATGTAAAGCAAAAATTCTTAGAGCATGATGAATTTGAAGCGCATTTAGCTGAGCTCATGACGTATTTATTACAACAGTCAGAAGAGCAGCAAATTGAGCAAACCTTACATGATTCTGTGAAACGCCAAATGGAAAAGAATCAGCGTGAATACTTCTTAAATGAAAAAATGAAGGTCATTCAACGCGAACTTTCTGACATGAATGGCGGTGGTGAGGATGACGTTGCAGAAATTGAAAAACGTCTAGCTGAAGCCGATTTACCTGAACATGTACGCAAGAAAGCTGAAAATGAGTTCCGTAAGCTAAAAGCAATGCAACCTGCTTCGAGCGAAGCTGCTGTCGTGCGTAACTATCTAGAAGTTATTTTAGATACGCCTTGGAACAAAGCCAGCAAAGTCAGCATTAACCTTGCGAAAGCTCAAGATATTCTTGATGCCGATCACTATGGTTTAGACGACGTGAAAGACCGCATTGTGGAATACCTTGCTGTTCAATCACGTGTAAAAAAACTTCGTGGCCCAATCCTGTGCTTAGTTGGTCCTCCAGGTGTAGGTAAAACTTCACTCGGTGAATCTGTTGCCAAAGCAACTGGCCGTGAATTTGTCCGTATGGCGCTTGGCGGCGTGCGTGATGAAGCTGAAATCCGTGGTCACCGTCGTACTTATATTGGTGCGATGCCAGGTAAAATTGTGCAGTCTTTGACAAAAGTTGGCGTAAAGAACCCACTGTTCTTACTCGATGAAATTGACAAAATGGCGCAAGACTACCGTGGCGACCCTGCTTCAGCATTGCTTGAAGTCCTAGATCCATCACAAAACAGCAAGTTCAATGATCACTACTTAGATCTTGATCTAGACCTTTCTGAAGTGATGTTCATCTGTACTGCAAACAGCATGAATATTCCAGAAGCTTTGCTTGACCGTATGGAAGTGATTCGTCTACCGGGTTACACCGAAGATGAAAAAGTGAATATTGCTGAACGTTACCTTGTTCCAAAAGCCATCAAGAATAATGGTCTACGCGCAAAAGAATTAACCGTTCACGAAGAAGCCATTCGCGATATCGTACAACGTTATACACGTGAAGCCGGTGTGCGTAGCTTAGAGCGTGAAGTGTCGAAAATTGCGCGTAAAGTCGTGAAAGAAGCGGTGAGCAAGAAAGCGAAAAATCTTCAAATTGAAGTGAATTCGAAAAATCTTCCTGACTACTTAGGTCCACACAAATTCGACTTCGGTATGGCCGAAGAAGAAGCTGAAGTGGGTCGTGTAAATGGCTTGGCATGGACATCTGTTGGTGGTGAACTACTGACGATTGAAGTTGCAGCAGTTAAAGGTAAAGGCAAGTTCATTACCACCGGTTCTCTTGGCGATGTCATGAAAGAATCGATCACAGCAGCGATGACCGTTGTACGTACCCGTGCAGATGAACTGGGTATTGAAGCGATTCGCTTTGAAGAAACAGATGTGCATGTGCATTTACCAGAAGGCGCAACACCGAAAGATGGTCCATCTGCTGGTTTGGCCCTGACCACTGCTCTGGTTTCAGCGTTTACAGGCATTGCGATTCGTCCAGATATTGCGATGACAGGTGAAACCAGTCTTGGTGGACGTGCAATGCGCATTGGTGGTTTAAAAGAAAAACTTCTCGCTGCTCACCGTGGTGGCATCAAGCTTGTCTTTATCCCACAAGACAATGTTCGTGACTTGGCTGAGATTCCAGACAATGTCAAAGAAGGTCTAGAAATTAAACCAGTAAAATCAATTGATGAGATTTTACCTCTAGCCTTGGTTGATATGCCGAAACCTCTTGCAAAGACACCGATTGTCAAAGCAACTGAAGGTGGCAAAGCTGCTCGTCACTAAGCGCTAGCAACTCGCAATAAATGAAAAAAAGCCCTGTTTCAACAGGGCTTTTTTTATTCATGCTTTCAACTAAATATTCGAAAAATTTCATTCAAATCCTTCGCTATGATAAGACTCAAGAAAACAGCTACAACTTTTGATTGGATTACTATTTCAAATTCGACATCAAGATCAATAATAGCCAATAAGAAAGTCTTACAAAATATGAATGCTATTACTTGAAATATCGCCCTCTATCCCACATATATAGTAGAGAGATATACGCGCTGTATGTTTCTTTATTGGTTCCAATCACGTGTAAAAGCGTGATGATCATTGGAACAAGATGGTCATCTACATCTCCAGGTAGATGACCTTTTATCGCAGTCCACAGGCTTTCGGGGCTGCGTTTTTTATGTCATGCTTTTAAAGACACTCATTTCAAATTTAAGATGGTTTTTACTAAACCATCAATCACTTGAGCCATTTTGTCTAAGTTTAATTTATCCAGGGTATCTTGCTCAGTGTGATAGTGCTTATTACGATAAAATGCCGTATCAGTGATCATCATCGCCGGCATATCAAATTGCCAATAATTCATATGGTCTGAAAAATCCACACCCTGAATAAATGAAGGTGAAATCAAGCGCTCACATTGTAGTTGCTTCAAAGACTCCATCGCCGCACAATACGATGAGGTTAAGTCACGAGACTGAATATTCCCCACCGATGCAATAAAATTCGTATGAGATGGATAAATCCATTTCAGTCCAACTGGATAATCTTGAGTGACTTTGGGATCAAAATAACCAATCATTTCCAGAATATACACACCTGAAATTTTATCCTTTTCCTTTGCTACCGATTTTGCGTGAATAAAACTGCCCATCGACTCTGTTCTAAAATATGGCGGTTCTTCGAGGGTATAAAATACAAACTCAATATTTTGTTTTAAACGCGCTTTTTCAGCCGAAAGAATCCGAGCAGCTTCGAGTACACCTGCAACGCCAGAAGCATTATCATCGGCGCCATGCTGCTCCTCAAATACATCGTAGTGCGCGCCAATGATCACTCGGTTGCTATGCCCTGCATTTAAGGGACAAACCACATTACGGTATGGTTGGCTGTTTACGGTATAGGTTTGAAAACGACAATTCACACCAAATAAACGCATCTGCTCACGAATCCAAGCAGACACACGATTTAACTCTTGAATGTTCTTATAGTTACGATATTCAGCTTCATTACCAATAATTTGTTCTAAATAGACTTTTAAATTATCCGGTTCAGCCGTTCTAATATTGTTCGCAAATGCTGCAAATGAACACAATGCAAAAATTGAAAGCATTGCTGCTTGCTTGAGCAAAAATAATTTACCGTCCTGCCATGTTTTTTTCATTGTTATTATTCCAATTTTCATCTTTGATCTAATCTGTTTATGCTGCGTATTTAAACAGCAAGCAGAACACGATTTCAATTGCAAATTGTGTCTGAACATACAAAGCGCAAGCGAACCGTTATAATGCTCTTTTGTATACTTTCAGGCGCTGTATGAAAATTCGTATTCTGACAATCGGTCAAAAAATGCCAGCATGGGTTCTGACGGGTTTTGAAGATTATTTCAAACGTATTCAGCCATTTGTTCAAACGCAGATCATTGAACTACCTATGGCTAAACGTGGCAAGAACGACTCAGAAGCCGACATTTTAAAATACCGTCAAATTGAAGGTGACAGCATTTTAAATGCCATGAAATCGAATGAAGTGCTAATCGCCTTAGAAGTCGGTGGTCGTGAGTTCAGTACGGAAAAACTAGCTGAAACCATGAAAGGCTGGATGCTTGAAGGCAATGATGTGGTTTTAGCCATTGGTGGGCCAGATGGACATTCTGAAGCAGTACGTAAAGCTGCAGCGTGGCATTGGTCTTTGTCTAAACTGACTTTGCCGCATCCTATGGTTCGTGTCATGCTCATCGAACAGCTATACCGTGCAATGAGTATTAACCATAATCACCCTTACCATCGTGCGGGTTAATCCGAACTGACATCCAGCGTATACAGCAGTTACAGCGTTGCAACAATGAAACAAACCGTTGAAATTATCCGAATTGTTACGCTGAATAATTTAGTGCATGATCATCATATTCCTTTAAACAACCAACGGCGACCGCGATGAATTTACAAACACTTCCAGGTTTATTTATTTCCCATGGCTCACCTATGCTTGCCATCAATCCTGAGCAAGTCGGTCCTGCGTTGGAACGTTTAAGCCTGAATCTTCCAAAACCGGAAGCTATTATTATCATGTCCGCGCATTGGGAAAGTAACGCACTAGAAGTAAGTACCAGTGCCCGTCCTGAAACTTGGCATGACTTCCGTGGCTTCCCTGCGGAACTTTATGATATCCGCTATCCTGCACCGGGTAACCCAGAGCTTGCTGAAGAAATCCTTCATTTGCTTGCAAATGCAGGGTTATCTGCACATGCCAACAGCACCCGTCCACGAGATCATGGCGTTTGGATGCCGTTATTGCATATGTATCCTAATGCCGACATTCCTGTAATTGAAATATCATTGCCGATGACCATGTCTGCGCAAGAGATCTATAAAATTGGACAAACGCTTGCACCTTTACGTGACAAGCAAATCCTGTTGATTGGATCGGGCAGTATTACTCATAACTTACGTGAATTGGCTTGGGATGGACGTGCAGCAGCCGTGCCTGAGTGGGCGTCTACATTCCGTAATTTTGTGGTCAATAAGCTCACTCATCAAGATTTTGATGCAGTTCTCGATTGGCAAAATATTCCGTTTGTACAACGCAACCATCCGACCATTGAACATTTTGCACCTATCTTCTTTGCGATGGGTGCAGGACCCCGCTTCTCTATTGTTCACAGTAGCTTTAGTATGGGTTCACTGGGTATGGATATTTATCGTTTTGATTAAACGTGGAAAAATAAGATAGATTGACTTATTCATAATTTATATTAATAAGTTAACAAATTATTATTTATGGATACATTTTGCTACTTATTTGAGCTGAATGTATTCATATTTTTTTAAAATGAATGGGTTATGCTACAGGCTGAAATTCACTTAGAACAGTTAGCGTAATGAAATTAAAATATTTAGCGATCGCCCTCTTCCCTTTAGCCCTTGCAGCATGTCAATCAAGCGATATCCAAAAAGCTGGAGATTTAGCCGTGAGCGTATTACAACAACAAAATGCTGATAAAACTTTAGCTTCATATCAATGGAGCACCACCACTGAAAATGCGCCAAAACCTTTGGTTTTAAATTTTCTAGAAAATGGCACTTTGGGTATTTCAACCAGCTGTAATAGCATGTCAACCCAATGGAAAGTTGAACACAATACACTTGTAACAGGCAACATTGCATCTACCATGATGGCGTGTCCTGATAATGCGATGAAACAAGAAGGACTTGCATCTTCACTATTTAATGACCGTAAAGCACCTTTTGTTTTAAATACTACAGATCCACAAAATCCAACGTTAACCATTATCTCTGCAACAGGTGAAAAACTGGTTTTCACTGGAAAATTAACACCTGAAACTCAGTACAACTCGCAAGGCGAAACGATTTTCCTTGAAATCAGCCCTGAAACTAAACAATGTACAGGCGTTGCTCCACAAACTTGTTTGCAAGTACGTGAAGTGAAATACGATGAAAAAGGCCTAAAAACACAAGTTGATAAAGACTGGACTTTATTTTACGATCAAATTGAAGGCTTTAAGCACACTCCTGCAGAACGCCAAATTATTCGCGTAAAACGTTTTGAACGTAAAAACCCCGCTGCTGACCAATCAAAATATGCCTATATTTTTGATATGTCAGTCGAACGTGAAGCTGTAAAAGGTACGTTGTAAGTTACAGCCTATAAGAAAACCGAGGTCATCGCCTCGGTTTTTTTATATCCACAGTACGCTTTAGGATCTAGACTACCGATGAAAAATTTATTGTATTTTAGTATTTTATTCGGATTGTTTGGCTGTCAGAGTAATAGCGTATGGCAACCCAAACTTCAACACGAGACTTTTATCAGCCCAGCTTCAGATCAATTTCATCAAGTTTTACAGCACTATACATGGCAACATAATCCAACTGACAGCCGACAACCCTTTCTCATTAACTTTTCCGCACAACAGCTACACCTTTATGCGGGATGCAATTTAATCTCTAAACATTATCATTTAAATCAACAGCATTTGAAGACTGAATCTTCACAGCTGCAAACACTGATCGGCTGTTCAAAGCAATCAAATAACGATGTGCTGTTCAATCAACTCTTTCGCGATGTAAATCTAAAGCTACTTCAAAAGCAAAATGCCCTGCCTGAATTAATCGTGATGAATAATAATCAACAGACCTATATTTTTAAAGGCATACAGCGAATTGCTAATTTACGTGATTTTGAAGCAGAACAATTAACTCAAAAGACGTGGATTCTCGTAGAGAATAAGGCTCTACCTGTCCAAATAACTCTTACATTTAACAATGGCCGTATGACATTTTTTAGTGGTTGTAATCGCATTGGCCACAATTATGATGTAGAAAAGCATACTTTGCGTTTTATAGGAGATGTAGGGAGTACACTGAAGTTCAGCACACAGTTACATCGGTCAGGGCTTCATTTTTAAACGTTTGCTCGACCAACCCTTAAATTTTCACTTCAGTGTTATGGATAGCGAAATCCAACTTACCCTGATGAGCACTAATTAACAATCCAATATATTCCAAACCATTCAGCCATAAAAAAACCGAGGCTTGAGCCTCGGTTTTCAGTTCAACTTACGGAGAACTTAGTAAACGCCTTGAGCAAGCATTGCGTCAGCAACTTTTACGAAGCCTGCAATGTTCGCACCGTTTACATAGTTCACAGTACCATCTTCTTCAGTACCGTATTTCACGCAGTTGCGGTGAATTTCTTTCATGATCGCGTGTAGACGCTCGTCAACTTCTTCGAAAGTCCAACCCAAACGAATTGCGTTTTGAGACATTTCAAGACCAGAAGTTGCAACACCACCTGCATTTGAAGCTTTACCTGGTGCATAAAGAATTTTCGCTTCAACGAATTTCTCAACTGCAGCCAAAGTAGATGGCATGTTTGCGCCTTCAGCAACACAGATTACGCCATTAGCAAGAAGAGCTTCAGCATCAGCTTCATCTAATTCATTTTGAGTTGCACATGGCAGCGCGATATCACATTTGATTGACCAAGGGCGTTGACCTTCTAAATATTCAAAACCGTGCTTAGATGCAAATTCAGAAATACGGCCACGCTTAACGTTTTTCAATTCCATTACTTCAGCAAGAAGTTCAGTTGTGAAACCGTCTTTTACGTATACAGTACCTGCTGAGTCTGAAAGTGAAACCACTTTCGCACCCAAGTACATTGCTTTTTCAGCAGCGTATTGTGCAACGTTACCAGAACCCGAAATCGTTACAACTTTATCTTTAAAGCTGTCGCCACGAGTTTTTAGCATTTCCTCAGCGAAATACACAGTACCGTAACCAGTTGCTTCAGGACGTGCAAGTGAACCACCGAAAGTTAAACCTTTACCAGTGAACACACATGCTGTGTCGTTGCTTAATTTTTTCATCATACCAGCCATGTAGCCCACTTCACGGCCACCTACACCGATGTCACCCGCTGGGATGTCAGTGTTAGAACCAAGATGACGGTATAACTCGATCATTAATGCTTGACAGAAACGCATAATTTCGCCTTCAGATTTACCTTTAGGGTCAAAATCTGAACCACCTTTACCACCACCCATAGGAAGTGTAGTTAAGGCATTTTTGAAAGTTTGTTCAAAACCTAAGAATTTAAGAATTGAAAGGTTCACTGATGGGTGGAAACGCATACCACCTTTGAATGGACCAATTGCTGAGTTGTATTGAACACGGAAAGCACGGTTAACTTGAGTTTGACCTTTGTCATCTACCCATGAAACACGGAACTGAATTGCACGCTCAGGCTCAACAAGACGTTCTAGCAAACCGTAGTCAGCATATTGTGGGTTCTTTTCGATGAATGGCCAAAGGCTCGTCATCACTTCTTCAACAGCTTGAAGAAATTCAGGTTGATGTTCATCACGTGTTTTAACGTAGTCTAGGAAGTCGTTAAGGCTGTTATATTTCAACACTTAATCCTCAGCAGATGTATGGATCAAAATTGATCACAATTTTGATCAAAGATATATTTTGGCGCAAAATATTAAATATCTTTTGTAACTAATCAGCAATAGTTTTTTTAAAAAATCTTTAAATTCTTTAAAGAACAGCGATTTAAATTGATTAATCAGATATTTTAGTTATAAATATTATTACTTTTAGGAATATTTTAATGAATTATTTTGCTCATTTATGATGCATCTATAGACCCATTTTTGCGCACAGCAATTCATACTGAAACATGCTAGAATTCAACGTCCTCTTTGGTTTTTCACTGCCTTCATTTGTACTCGCGACTACCCATGACTTCTGAAATTTCCCTCATCCAACAAATTGATGCCCTATTGCCACAAACTCAATGTGGACTTTGTGGACACCGAGACGGCTGCTTACCCTATGCCAAAGCCATCAGTGAAGGAGAAGAAGCCAATAAATGTATACCCGGTGGTCAACCTGTGGCAGATTCACTAGCAGCGTTATTAAATCGTCCACACTTAACAGCAGAAGCCAGCGTTTGGCCAATCCAAAGTGATGGACGCCCGCAACGGGTTAAAGCTGTGATTCGTGAGGATGAATGTATTGGTTGTACCAAATGTATTAGTGCCTGCCCTGTTGATGCCATTATTGGCTCAGGCAAATTGATGCATACCGTCTTGACGGATTTATGTACGGGCTGCGAACTCTGCATTCCACCTTGTCCAGTGGATTGTATCGACCTTGTTGAAGAGCTTGATCAAGTGCCATCTGAAGCCGTTCGAATCGCAGAACAGAATGATTTACGTCGCCGCTACTATGCACATATTCAGCGTGAGGAAAAGCGCCGAATTCATCGTAAAGGCCCTATTGTACGCGCAGAAATTGATACGGAACTTTTTGCCCAATTTTCGACCCAGACAGACTCAGTACCGGTCATTGAAGTCGTGGAAAAACCTGCTACGCCAGTCGTTCAACTCGATGCAAAAACCACCATTGAACTTGCAAAAATTCGAACACAAATCAAAAAGTTAGAAAAACAACTGAGTGTTCGAGACGATGCAAAAAAACGTGAATTACTCCATACGCTAACGTTACAACTAACACAACTGCAAGGGGCTTAATCATGGCTGTTAAAAACATGACTAAGAAGCAAATTCAAACTTTTTTTGAACGCTTACGTGAGCAACGCCCCAACCCGAAAACTGAACTCAATTATAGTAGTCCATTTGAACTTTTAGTGGCTGTTACCCTATCTGCTCAGGCCACAGATGTCAGTGTCAACAAAGCCACAGATAAACTTTTTCCAGTAGCAAATACTCCTGAAGCTATTTATGCGTTAGGTGTTGACGGACTGAAGGAATATATCAAGACTATTGGCCTGTATAACTCAAAAGCGGAAAATGTCATTAAAGCCTGCAAGATGCTCATTGAGAAGCACAACAGCATCGTTCCGAATAATCGTGCAGATTTGGAAGCCTTACCCGGTGTCGGTCGTAAAACTGCAAATGTGGTGCTGAATACTGCTTTTGGACAACCGACCATGGCCGTTGATACACATATTTTTCGTTTAGGTAATCGAACAGGATTGGCTGTCGGCAAAAATGTTTTGGAAGTCGAACACCGACTCGTCAAAGTCATCCCCAAAGAGTTTATTGTTGATTCACATCATTGGTTGATTCTGCATGGGCGTTATACCTGTATTGCCCGCAAACCCAAATGTGATGAATGTATCGTGTCTGATGTATGTAATTGGCCTGACCGTTTTGACTTTGGCGCATTAAGACCGATTAAAACCACCCAAATTGAGGATTAATCTCTTCAATTTGGGAGTTGATGAAATTTGTAAGAATTAATTTATCGAGTCGATGCTTAATTTTTATCTTGTTTTTTGTGTTTTTTATTAAGCTCTTGCTGCAGCTTTGGATGTAAGCGATATTGCTTCGGGTTCAGTTTAGCTTGCTCTACTTCTTCCACTTGCACTTTACGCAACATTTTAAAGCTGACAAATAATAAGCCCAATAACACCGCTACAGCGATGATGACCATTATAACCAAAGCAAATTTCATAACAGATTCGCCCTAAAAGCTACATAAAAAAAAGAGTCCCACTATGCAGTAGGACTCTTTGATTGTCAAAAATTCAAAAAAGCTGAATTATTTAGACTGATCTAAAATCGCGAACAAATCAGTTTGAACTTGATCGATTGGACGAAGACCATTTAATTTGTCATAAGTCGGTGCGTTTTCGCCAGAAGCTGCACGACCTTGGTAGAAACCAACCAATTGCTCAGTTTCAGCGTGGTAAGAACCTAAACGCTTACGAATTGTTGCTTCTTGGTCATCCGGACGTTGAACAAGGTCTTCACCAGTTTCGTCATCTTTACCTTCCACTTTTGGTGGGTTGTAAACGGTGTGATATACACGACCAGATGCTGGGTGTTGACGACGACCAGATAAACGTTGAACGATTTCTTCGTCAGGTACATCGATTTCAATTACGTGATCGATGCTGATACCTTCGTTTTCAAGCGCTTCAGCTTGTGGAATCGTACGCGGGAAACCGTCGAAAATGCAGCCGTTGACACAGTCAGGTTGAGCAATGCGTTCTTTTACAAGACCAATAATAAGCTCATCAGATACAAGGCCGCCATTATCCATGACGCTTTTAGCTTGTAGACCTAATTCAGTACCTTCACGAATCGCAGCACGGAGCATATCACCGGTTGAAATTTGTGGGATATCGTAGCGCTTACAGATCAACTGAGCTTGTGTCCCTTTACCTGCTCCAGGTGGTCCGAGTAATATAATGCGCATAAAAAAACATCCTCATTTTAAACATTGTATATGACGCTATGTAGTGATCTGAACCGAAGATTCAGATCATCTTCCAGCATCTAATTATAAGAAAGCCACAAACAAATGTATTGTACCCGCGATAAAACCGGTTACACCACCCAAGACAATTAAAATCCATTCGTCTTCCTGAAATGCAGGACGTAATAGATTTTGAAATTCTTTCGGTGTTAGCTCACGAATACGGTCTCTAAACATTTGAAAGATTTTCTGTGCACGGCTCGCATTAAACGCAGGGTCGCATACAGGCACCATCGTAATTTCAATTGAGCGATCGATCAAGTCTGTCTTGAGTTTTGCGTACTCTTTTGGACCTAAAGACAACTGTAATGAGGTACGAACCAGTGGAGATTCCATAATTTCATTAATATGACGTTTCACAATGCGACGGGTCTTATCTTTCTTCCCGCCATACATCATTTCGGTCATGATGGATTTTAACGTAATTAGGTCTTCTGTGACTACTCTTGCGAATACATCTGAAACTTCTTCTTGGCGTTTCATAAACGCCCCTTGAACATTGTACGTTCCAATACGTGGAATCACAGGTTTAATCCAAGGGAATTTACGATCTTTAGTTAATTCAAATAATTGTAAATACTTAACGGGGTGCGGCTCAATGGGATTAAATACCATCCAGATAGCAATCCAGTTGGTCAAAAACCCCCAGATTGCTGCCCAAAATGGAACCGTCCAATGCCAAGGCACCACAAACCAAACGATCATCTGGAAGATACCAAAGAACATCCCAATCAAGGCACTGATATGCCAAATAAAGTTGATTTCTTTTTGGCCAACTTTAAGGAACATACGCACCATCAAGAGACGATCCGCTTCCATTTGGCTCACCACCATTTCACGCATATCAACAAGTGACTCTACGTTCATGGTCAGTTCGGTCACGAGTTCTTTTAAGGTATTTGGCAGCTGTTTGTGTGCTTGGGCATAAATACGACGTTTAATCGAATACGGTAAGTTTTCCCAAAGCACCGCATTTCGGTCTAGCATGACTTCATCAATCAAATGTTCAAGCTCAAAGCCAACTTGTTCACCAATGATGCGCGCCATGTCCTCAGGATCCATTGCATCCAAAAACTCGCGCAAGGAACCCAATTTAGACAATGTATTATCAGTAATAATGCCAGAAATACGTCCAGCTTTTCTTGGCACAATCCCCTGCCATCCCACGGGTAATGGACCTAAATGGAATCCCCAGAAATTAATCGGGTAAAACACCATTTTCAGTGCCATCCAAACGTGTGCCCAGGTAACGAATGCGGTAACGGGGATAATACTCAGCACAGCCCAAAAATCGGGACGTTGCAAAAAGGTTTGCCACAATTCGTTAACGTACTCAAGCATGCATAACTTCCATATTTAATTTTATTCAGTGAGTGCGGTTATAAAATAAAGTTGATTATTTTCACTACAAACCAAAACTTAAAGTATATGAGATTTGTAGTCTCGGTTCGGTTTCCACAATCACATTACCTGATTTGTCTTCTAATTTTTCACCCACACCCAAGCCTACACTAAACGTACTAATACGCTCGGCACTCAACATCACATAAGCAAGATCGATACCACCACCTAAACGCGCTTCATCTTCACCATCTACTTTCTTGGAGTCGATGTGGCCCGCATAAGCTCCGATATAATAACCATTTTTATCTTTGCCAGTGAAATGAACGGGGTAACGAAAGCCGACTTGCCCACCAGGTGTTTTATCATCGTTCAAGAAAACACCAGCTTTTGCATAGGCAATGCCATATGGGTTTACCCACTCACCATTCACGTGAATAATTTTTTGAGTAAAACCGGCTCCAACATTCCATGGTTGATAACCCTCACCTGTTAATTTTGCCTCAGGTAAAAATGAATTGTCATTGGCATGTGCGATGCTTCCAAGCATCATAAATGCAAGCAATGGATATAATTTATTCATTGTTTTCACAAACTTCCTTAGTATTATTTTTTGGAATATTCCTTTTTTATACGTTTCGACTTTAGCAGAATAATATGAACTGTTATACACAAAGCCCCATATTTTTCATGTCTGCAAAGTCAAAATATAGACTGCAATCACAGCAGAGTCGTTTTTATTTATCAAAAAAATGTCAGTTGCGCTAGAATATGCCTCTTCCGTTATTTTAGCTCTCAGTCTTTAAGTCGATCGCGTATGAAGCAGCATTATCCTTTAAAAAATGTCCAGCAAGAAAAGCGGATTTATCGTAATCGCGTGGTGATTTCGATAGGGATTGTCTCCTTCTTTATGCTGTTGCTTGTGGCACGATATGCATATTTGCAAATCAAAAGTTATGAGACCTTTTCGACTGCTGCCGATCAAAACCGAATTCGATTGCAACCGCTTGCACCTTCTCGTGGTTATATCTATGACCGTAATGGTGTGTTATTAGCGGATAATTATCCGGTTTTCTCAGCAACCATGAGCCGTGCGGATGTTGAAGACATTGATGATACGGTAGAGCGCCTAACGCCTCTGTTAGAACTGACTGATGAAGACATCGAACGTTTCAAAAGTCGGATTAAAACCTCTAAAAAGACTGAACGCGTTTCGATTAAACTGAATTTAAATGAAAATGATATCGCCCGTTTTAGTGAGGTGAAATATCAATTCCCGGGTGTCAATATAGAGACCCAAATGACTCGCTACTATCCACATGGTGAACTGTTTGCCCATGTGATTGGTTACGTAGGTCGTATTAATGACAAAGAACTAAAATCGATTGATAAAGATTTATACGCTGGCTCAAACCTGATCGGTAAAATTGGCGTTGAAAAATCATATGAAGAACTTTTACATGGTATGCCGGGCAATGAGTCGGTTGAAGCTGATGCCTTTGGTAATGTGTTACGACATCTAGGTCGTAAAGATCCGATTCGTGGTAATGACTTATATTTATCCTTAGATTATGGACTGCAAATGGTCGCTTCAGAGCAGCTTGCAGACCGACGTGGTGCGATTGTTGCGATTGACCCACGTACTGGAGAAATTCTTGCTCTCGTTTCTAGTCCAAGTTTTAACCCTAACTTATTTGTTACCGGGATTAGCAGCAAAGATTATTCTGAACTACGTGATAGCCTTGATCAGCCTTTATATAACCGTGCTGTGCAAGGGGCTTATCCACCGGGTTCAACGATTAAGCCAATGTTTGGTCTAGGTGGTATTCATTATGGTCTAGTGGATTGGAGTACAGCCATTTCAGATCCGGGCTATTTCACGCTTCCGGGTGACAGCCATCGTTTCCGTGACCACAAAAAAACTGGTCATGGCTCAGTTAATTTACACAAAGCTCAAGTCATTTCCTGCGATACCTACTTCTATGTCTTGTCCTATCGTATGGGCATTGAAAAAATGAATACTTGGATGCGTCAGTTTGGTTTCGGTGAAAAAACCGGTGTAGATTTACCAAGTGAAAGTACGGGGCTATATCCAAATCCTGAATGGAAGCTCCGGACACGGAAGTCCAACTGGCTTAAAGGTGAAACCATTTCTGTCAGCATTGGTCAAGGTGCATTTACAGCAACACCATTACAACTGGCGATGGCAACTGCTATTACCGCCAATCAAGGCTCACATGTTACACCTCACGTTTTGCGTGAAAGTAAAGGCGCTAAAGTCCACAAAGTCCATAACGCCCCGAATGGTCGCATTCAATTTAATGGTAAGCCAGATGATTGGATCAAAATGCGTGATGCCATGATTGATGTGGTTCAAACAGGGACCGGTCGTGGTATTCGTACCCCAATGTATCAAATCGCAGGTAAAACAGGGACTGCACAGGTTAAAAGTATTGCTCAAGGTAAACGCTATAACGAGTCCTTATTGACAGAGCGTCAACTTGACCATGGTTTATTTGTTGGTTTTGCCCCTGCGGAAAAACCTGAAATTGCGATTGCCGTCGTTTGGGAAAATGGTCGTCACGGTGGTTCTGCTGCTCAAATTGCGAAACCGATGTTTGACTACTGGTTATTAACACGTAAAAAGAATCCAATTCGTCCTGCTGGCCATCAAATTAGCGGTGGTCTCATGACTGCAGGTCTAAAACCGAGTGAATTACCAAGCGGCTCGAATATTTTATCTGCCGATCCAAATGCAAGCCCAACTGCACAGCAGAACAATAGTGCAACTCAACAACCGAATAGTGCAAATACAACACCTCGTGCTGCCAGTGCCGCACATGCAACCGATGAGGAATAATTCATGAAAAATCAATTAAGAATCATTGGGGGTGAATGGAAACGCCGTCAACTGCCTTTTGCCAGTATTGACGGTTTACGTCCTACACCTGACCGTGTCCGCGAGACATTATTTAACTGGCTCATGTGGGATGTTCAAAATGCCAAAGTTCTCGACCTGTGTACAGGTTCAGGTGCTTTGTCGTTTGAAGCACTCTCACGTGGTGCAGCAGAAGCCGTTTTAATTGAACCTGATCGCACCCAAGCAAAATTTCTCATGGACAATTTAGAACTCTTAAGGGTGAGTAAACAACGTGTGCAACTCAAAAACATGACGGCACAACAAGCCATTCCTAATTTGAAAGATCAATTTGATCTGATTTTCTTAGATCCCCCTTATAGTCTTGATTTATGGCAAGAACTTGCTGAATTGGTCGATCCGTGCATTGCAGACAATGGTTTAATATATATCGAAGCTGACCGTGATCTTGCTCAGTTAAAACTCCCAAGCACTTGGCAGCAAATCAAACAAACCAAAGCTGGAACGGTACGTGCAGGCTTATATAAAAAGACTTAATGCAAATACACACAAAAAAGGACGCCAATGCGTCCTTTTTTATTACTTGAAAATCATTAAACCTGTGGTCGAAGTGGACGCTGGCTATTAAATCCACCCGGGGTTTTAGCTTTATCCACGGGCGTCACTTTTGGACGTTGTTGCTGCGGTTTTTGCTGCTGAGGTTTACTTGTATTGGGTTTAGCCGAAGTCTGAGGCTTTGAGCTTGGACGATGCACATTTGACGGATGCTGAGATGAAGGATTCTGTACATTCGGTTTATGCACATTCGGTTTATGAGTATCGTCTGGACGGCTATTCGAATTCGGTCGTGGTGAGTTTGGTCGATGTTGCGAGCTATTCACTCGACCATATGAGCGGTTATAACGCTGACTTGAGTCATAACGCTGTCCGTATGTACCACCATGTTGACCTGAATAACCATATTGATTTGCATAGCCATATCGATTCGATTGGTATCGGCCATCATCAAATGGCGCCACGAC
Organism: Acinetobacter sp. YH12138; assembly: GCF_015218525.1. Classification (NCBI taxonomy): domain Bacteria; kingdom Pseudomonadati; phylum Pseudomonadota; class Gammaproteobacteria; order Moraxellales; family Moraxellaceae; genus Acinetobacter; species Acinetobacter sp. YH12138. The sequence goes on from NZ_CP048670.1 coordinate 2,325,922, forward strand.
ACACCCTGTAAATGTAATTGCAACCACAGATAGCAAAGCAACTTGTTTAAGCATGTGTAGCACTCCTCTTTGATGAAGAGCATTTTCACTTATCGAAATGAATTTAATTGGAAGTCTGTGTACATCTGCTGTATTTAAACATTCATGTTTTATTCATCATTTAACATCCAATTTTTCTTCATTTGCTCAGTCAGCCACATTTATATAGAAAAATTCACTACAATAGCGCCACGTATTTCAAAGCTGTAATTTAATGACTTGGCTGATTTTTATTTTTGGTGCCATCTTTGCGGGATTCGTACAAGGATTAACAGGGTTTGCATTCGCCCTTATCGCAATGTCATTTTGGGTTTGGATACTTCCCCCGCAAATAGCAGCACCCTTGGTCGTCTGCGCTTCAGTTTATAGCCATTTCATCTCATTATCATCAGAACGCAAAAGCATTCCGATCAATAAAAATATCATTTATCCCTATTTAATTGCAGGAATTTTAGGTGTACCGCTCGGTACATATTTATTAGACAGCATTAATCCAGATACATTTAAATTGGTTTTGGGCGCTTTTTTAATGTTTTGGTGCCCAATTTTATTTTTTAATCCAAAATTTTCATTCATCCAAAAGACAGGGAAATGGGCGGATTCTAGTATCGGATATATTGCTGGAATCTTGGGTGGTCTTGGAGGCTTTTGTGGTGCATTACCCTCTGCATGGCTCATGCTGAAAAATACACCCAAAGCAGAACAACGCTATATTTTGCGACATTTCAATTTAGCCATTCAGCTCGTCACACTCATTAGCTATCTGCTACAAGGGATCATCCATCGTGAACATCTGCCCTATTTAGCCGTGCTTTTGTTGATTATGGCTTTTCCAGTGATTTTTGGTGCCAAACTTTTTTATCGCATTTCAGAACGCCAATTTAAACATATTGTATTAGGTCTTCTATTCTCTTCAGGCTGCTTCTTGGTGACGATGAGTATCTTAAGCTGATAACTCAAAACCTAAAGATATTTGTCCAAATTGTTCTAACAAAAAGCCTTTTCAGTTAGACATTCACATCTTGTAACAATGACACAGTTCACATTTAAATAAAAATTAGCCAAATAGTAAAAAAGTGATTAATTTTTTTGTCGAAAATTAATAGAATATTGCACCTCATAATTTTGCTTAAAATAAAACCATGAAAAAGTTCATCCTGCTTGCAGGTGTGACTCTGCTTAGCGGCTGTATGTTTGGCACGTCCAGCGAAATTAAAAAAGCTGAAAAACTACTCTCCCATTTTCAATGCAATAATATTGAAAGTTCACATATGACTCATAGCTCGATTACAACTTTCCATGAAGAAAAACTAGCATCAAGCAAACAAAAAGTCGTGTCTTATATCGATAGCTATAAGCAAGGCGAAAAGTTATTTCGTATTCCGCTCATCGATGTGGTTGACCAGCAATACATTATTTATAAGGCGGCATGTCAAAATCTGGGCGGTATTCATCCCGACTTTAATGATTAAAATCAACATAAAAATCTAAACAGAAGAATCTAAACATAAAAAAGGACAGCCGATGCTATCCTTTTTTATTGGTTTGTTGGATTAGTGATAGCGTGTATCGACACTGAATTTTTCAGGAAATTTGGCATGAATTTGCGCGTAAAAATACATGATTTCAGCCATATCTTTTTCATAATCGCCTGTAGGATAAACAATTTTACCCACACCCGTTTTTTTCTGCGCATAGTCCATATAGGCTAAAGCAATCGGCACACCTGCTTGCATGGCAACATGATAAAAACCGGTTTTCCACTTCTCTTGTTTGGCGCGTGTCCCTTCAGGCGTTACCAACATGACTAATTTCGGATGATGCTTAAATAAGTCAGCCATGAGCTCAACCATACTTTGACGTGCTTCACCATCTTGTTTTGGACGACGATTAATACCAATTCCGCCCATAGCACGTACAAAAGGCCCAAACGGGAATTTCATATAACTGTCTTTAATCGTGATACAAACATTTACCCCTAAAGCTTTCAGGGCAAGGCGTGCATAAAGTGCATCCCAATTACTGGTATGTGGCGCTGCAATCATGACACATTGGTCAATATTTAAATCCCAATGGTTATCAATTTGCCACCCCATTAAGTTCAGACTTTTTTCCGCTGTTTTTTCAAACACAATTTGCACCGACAGTTTTTTCTATGCCGCAGAGTTTAACAACGCAAAATAATTATAAAAGCCTATATTGTTTAGTTATTCACCAATTAATATATAAATGTCCTTTAGCGTTCACTTTTAGGTAAATCACCAATATTTCACTATTTACGAATTTTAAAAATCAAATGTCTGTTTTGATGTATTAACCAAACACACAATTGTTAACAGGAATAGGCTATTTTTCTTGAGCAATAAAAGTCACGCTTAGCATTATATTGGGTACATACGGTGTATAAATCTCATGAAAAAACTAATGCTCGCTCTCTGTATGGTCAGTGCAACCTTAACGGCATGTTCAAAAACCAGCAATGAATCTGAAACTGCGACACCACCAGATAATAATGTCATTGCCAATACAGACGCAGCCTCAGAAAGTCCGATTGCCACAGGTGATAACACCGAAAATGCACTTGATTGGGCGGGTGAATATAAAGGAATTCTGCCTTGCCATGATTGCAAAGGGATTGAAACTGAGCTTGAACTCAAACTTGATAAGAGCTATGAACTCAGCCAAGAGTTTTTAGGTAAACCTGCGAACACTGAAAATAAAGTGAAAGGCAGTTTTAAGTTCTTGCCAGATCAACCTGGAATGATTCAACTTGATGCCGAGGGCGACAATCGAATTTACTTTGTAGGTGAAAACTTTATTGAGCTTCGTGGTGATAAAGGTGAAAAACTAGATATGCCTGAAGTAAATCTTAAACTCACCAAAAAGCTTGATTAGTGTTTTACTCTAACTAGGATTGTTATAAAAAAATCCCCGCAAGTAGCGGGGATTTTTTTAAATTGGATGATCAGTATGAATTACATCATACCGCCCATGCCACCCATACCGCCCATATCAGGCATAGCAGGTTTGTCTTCTGGGATTTCAGTAATCATACATTCAGTTGTAAGCATTAAGCCCGCAACAGATGCAGCATGCTCAAGCGCAGAACGTGTTACTTTAGCTGGGTCAAGAATACCCATTTCTAACATATCGCCATACTCTGAAGTCGCAGCGTTATAACCGAAGTTACCTTCACCGTTTTTCACAGCATTGATTACAACTGATGGCTCATCACCAGAGTTTGCAACGATTTGACGAAGCGGTGCTTCAATTGCACGACGTAAAATGTTGATACCAACATTTTGGTCATCGTTAGCACCAGACACACCTTCAAGTGCTTTTGCAGCACGTACAAGTGCAACACCACCACCTGCTACAACACCTTCTTCAACTGCAGCACGAGTTGCATGAAGTGCATCGTCAACGCGATCTTTCTTCTCTTTCATTTCAACTTCAGTTGCAGCGCCGATTTTGATTACAGCAACACCGCCTGCCAATTTAGCAACGCGTTCTTGAAGTTTTTCTTTGTCATATTCTGAAGTTGATTCTTCAATTTGAGCACGAATTTGAGTTACACGTTCAGCAATTTGCTCTGCAACACCTGCACCATCAACAATTACTGTATTTTCTTTAGAAACAGTAACTTTATGCGCTGTACCTAAGTGCTCAAGTGTAGTTTGGTCTAAAGACATACCAACCTCTTCAGAAACTACAGTCGCGCCAGTTAAAATCGCGATGTCTTGAAGCATCGCTTTACGACGATCACCAAAACCAGGTGCTTTAACAGCACAAACTTTGATAATGCCACGCATGTTGTTTACAACAAGAGTTGCAAGTGCTTCACCTTCAACATCTTCAGCAATGATAAGAAGCGGTTTACCTGTTTTAGCAACAGCTTCAAGTACAGCAATTAATTCGCGGATGTTGCTGATTTTTTTATCAACAAGAAGAATGTATGGGTTTTCAAGTTCAGCTGTTAGTGTATCTTGCTTGTTTGCAAAGTACGGGCTGATGTAACCACGGTCAAACTGCATACCCTCTACAACATCTAGAGAATCTTCAAAGCCTGAACCCTCTTCAACTGTAATTACACCCTCTTTACCAACTTTTTCCATTGCTTGAGCAATAAGTTTACCAACAGTGGTGTCAGAGTTCGCAGAAATAGAACCTACTTGTTCAATCGCTTTAGAGTCAGATGCAGGTTTTGCAGTCGCTTTAATTTCAGCAACTACAGCTTTAACCGCGATGTCGATACCGCGTTTAAGATCCATTGGGTTCATACCCGCAGTTACTGATTTAATCCCTTCATTAAGGATTGCTTGTGCAAGAACAGTTGCAGTTGTTGTACCGTCACCCGCGATGTCGTTGGTTTTTGAAGACACTTCACGAACTAGCTGAGCGCCCATGTTTTCAAACTTGTCTTTTAACGTGATTTCTTTAGCAACAGAAACACCATCTTTAGTGATGTGCGGTGCACCGAAAGAACGGTCGATGACAACGTTACGGCCTTTAGGACCTAAAGTCACTTTTACAGCATCTGCAAGTACATTTACACCCGCGATCATTTTTGAACGCGCTGAATCACCAAATTTTACGTCTTTAGCTGACATGTCTAACTCCGAATCTTTTTAAAATTTTTAACAATTTATGATGAATAAAAGGGTCTAAATGCGTGTACGAAACTTAAGCTTCAAGTACCGCTAAGATGTCAGACTCTTTCATAATAAGAAGCTCTTCGCCTGCTACTTTTACTTTTGTACCGGCATAAGTGCCAAACAATACGTTGTCACCAACTTTAACGTCTAATGCACGTAAGCCATTGTCAGTTACTTTGCCATTACCTACAGCGATTACTTCGCCTTGAGCAGGTTGTTCAGCTGCTGAAGTACTTAAAATAAGACCACCAGCAGTTTTAGTTTCCTTTTCAACACGGCGAATCACAACGTTGTCATGCAAAGGACGAATATTGCTCATAGTTAACTCCAGACTTAGTCTATTTACTAGATAAAAGACGATGACATTTTGATTTCCATAAGCCATCGACAAAAAATAATTTAGATGACACTTTTGTGGGGATGGAAAAAAACCCTTCAAGGGCAAAATTTAATTTTTTTCATTTTTTTGTATTTTTTTTCTTCAAAATTTAAATTTAAAGGATTAAAGCTCATCCAAAATATGAGTACTAAGATTTTCTTCGAATATTTTTAACTTTGAATGATAAAAATAATGCTGCACATTCATCTGCTCATCAATGACATTAAAACTGTTGGCAAGGTTCTCGTGTAGGCGATATGACGTTGCAGTTCCAGCATGAATATCCCAAACTGGATGCGCAGCACCTAAAGCATAAATTTGATTGAGGTCATAGCTGGCTGGAACATGTAAATGTCCATGCAATAAACCATTTAAACCGTGTTGACTCCACTGTTCGAGTGCCAAACGCCCTTGAACAGGACAATCTTTCACACCATGCGGGTCATTCGGCGGCGTATAAAAAGGTTGATGCGCTATGATTAATTTCACTTTATTGGGCGGGGCATGTTTAAGTAAATCATCAACATAATGTATTTGCTCGAGAGACACATGCCCTCGCGTATGGTAACGACGGCGAATACTATTGATCCCAATTAAATAAAAATGTTCAGTTTCCAATACATTTTCCATGGCACCAAAAAATAGTTGATAACGTGCAAAAGGACTAAAAACACGGTTCCATAAATGGTACAGCGGAATATCATGATTCCCTGGCACAACGATATATGGCAAATTTAAGCTTTCTAAAAATTGCTTACATGCATAAAACTGGCGATAGCGCGCACGTTGGGTCAAGTCCCCACTCGCAACCACGGCCTCGATACGCTGTTCATGACAAAATTGCTGAATAGCACGTATACACTCTGGCTTTTCAGTGCCAAAATGCAAATCAGACAGATGCAGTATCATGTGGCACCCGTATCTTTAAGGCTTGTTTTTGCACTCGAATTTTAAGCGGCGGTTTCATTTCTACAATCTCACCATCCACAGCAACGGTCATTTTTTTTCGTTGGGTATGTATCGTGACTTCATCAGCGGCAAAACTATACACATCTGGTGCATTGTCGATATTGCCACGGATCAATTGCCATAAAATTTTAAATAACGTTTTCTTATCACTTTTTGCGACCACCACACCTGCAACTTTACCTGCCTCTGCATCCTTAGCAATTTGCAAGTTTAAATCGGCCAATTGCAATTGATTATTGCCAAAAAAGATCAAGGGCGTTTTGACTGGATAAATATGATGATCCACTTCTATTTCCAATTTCAGCTCTTTACGATCTCGAATCAGCACATCCAAACCTGAGGTATAAGCATGCAATGGGAAACGCCCAAACTTTTGATTATAAAATTCTCTTTTTTGTATAAATAAAGGATACAAGCCCAAACTGGCATTGTTTAAATAGATATGTTCATTGATTTGCGCCACGTGCACCTGTCGATTATTGCCTGTCGCAATCACCTGTGCCGCTTGAATTAAATCGAGAGGAATATTGAGTACCCGCGCCACATAATTAAATGTGCCCAAAGGTAAGACCCCCATAGGAATATCGGTATGCATCAACTGATGAGCAACAGCATTTAAGGTTCCATCACCACCTGCAGCAACCACAACACCCAAATTATCAGGGTCTTGATGGCGTGCAAATACCTTGCTCATTAAAGTATCAAAACTCGCTTCCTGCCCAAGCTCAAATGACTGTATTTCGAAATTATGATCGGATAATATCCGCACAAGCTCCTCGTAGACTTCATCTTTATTTGCAGCATGAAATCCTGATTTTTTATTATAGATAATAGATAAAGGCTTGGCTTGTTTAATCACTTTTTATACATCTTGGCCGCTTAGTATTGTATTTTGTCGAATTTAACAGCAAATAATAGCGCCTTTATGTAAAAATCGAATTACCACCATTTATTTAATCAATAATAATTCTCAAATATCAATTACATGCAACTTTTTGTTTTTATTAAAAATAACTATATAAAATATTGTCCATCACGTTAATAAATAAAGTTAAAATTCACCATATAATATGTTAAGTTATTGTATTTTATCTATATTTAATATAAATAGCATTAACTACCAAAAAAAATCTACCACTTCTTTAGTCTTATTTTTTTTATGATTTTATGCTTTAATACAGCCACTTTTTTTTCATCTTTTATCTGCATGATGTATCCCATGATGCAGATTATACTTTGTACGGTTAGTACATTTTTGAGATAGGCCTCACCATGACCCAAGTGAACGCACCAGAATTCGTTCGTCACCCTAAGCTCATTGCTTGGGTGGAAGAAATTGCCAAATTAACCAAACCAGCAAAAATCGAATGGTGTGACGGTAGCGCAGAAGAATATCAACGTTATATCGACTTGATGATCGCTAACGGCACTATGCAAGAACTTAACCAAGAAAAACATCCTGGTTCTTACCTTGCTAATTCTGATCCTTCTGACGTTGCTCGTGTTGAAGGTCGTACTTACATCTGTTCTGAAAAACAAGAAGATGCAGGCGCAACAAACAACTGGGAAGCTCCAGCTGAAATGCGTGCTCGTCTGAATGGTTTATTTGACGGTTCAATGAAAGGCCGTACTTTATACGTAGTTCCTTTCTCTATGGGTCCTTTAGGTTCTCATATTGCTCACATCGGTATCGAACTTACTGATTCTCCTTACGTTGCTGTAAGCATGTCTAAAATGGCTCGTATGGGTAAAGCTGTTTATGACGTACTTGGTACTGACGGTGACTTCATTCCTTGCGTACACACTGTTGGTGCTCCGCTTGAAGAAGGTCAAAAAGACGTTGCTTGGCCTTGCAACCCTGAAAAATACATCGTTCATTACCCAGAAACTCGTGAAATCTGGTCTTACGGTTCTGGTTACGGCGGTAACGCATTGTTGGGTAAAAAATGCCTAGCTTTACGTATTGCATCTTCTATGGGTCGTCAACAAGGTTGGTTAGCTGAACACATGCTCATCCTTGGTGTGACTAACCCACAAGGCGAAAAACACTACATCGCAGCTGCATTCCCTTCTGCTTGTGGTAAAACAAACTTCGCGATGTTGATTCCACCAGCGGGTTACGAAGGTTGGAAAATTGAAACTGTAGGTGACGATATTGCTTGGATCAAACCAGGTGAAGATGGTCGTTTATATGCAATCAACCCTGAAGCTGGTTTCTTCGGTGTAGCACCTGGTACAAATACCAAGACTAACCCGAACTGTATGGCGACTCTTCATAAAGACGTAATCTATACTAACGTTGCTGTAACTGACGAAGGTGAAGTATGGTGGGAAGGTCTGACTAAAGAAGCGCCTGCTAACCTGACTAACTGGAAAGGTCAACCACACACCGGCGAAGAAAAAGCAGCTCATCCAAATGCTCGTTTCACTGTTTCAGCTGGTCAGTGTCCTTCTATTGATGCTGACTGGGAAAATCCAGCAGGTGTTCCAATTTCTGCGTTCATCTTCGGTGGTCGTCGTGCAGACACAGTGCCTCTAATTTCAGAAGCATTTGACTGGGTTGACGGTGTTTACAAAGCTGCAACTATGGGCTCTGAAACAACTGCTGCTGCTGTTGGTCAACAAGGTATCGTTCGTCGTGACCCATTCGCAATGCTTCCATTTGCGGGTTACAACATGGCTGACTACTTCTCTCACTGGTTAGAACTTGGTGAAGAAGTTGCTGCTAAAGCTAAAGCTGCTGGCAATAAACTTCCTGGTATCTACAACGTGAACTGGTTCCGTCGTGATGCTGAAGGTAACTTTGTATGGCCTGGTTTCGGTCAAAACATGCGTGTTCTTGAGTGGATCATTGACCGTTGTGAAGGTCGTGCAGACGCTGTTGAAACACCTATCGGCCTTGTTCCAACATACGAACAATTGAACTGGACTGGTTCAGACTTCACTAAAGAGCAATTCGAGCTTGTAACTTCTCAAGATAAAGATCAATGGATCAAAGAACTTGAAAGCCACACTGAATTGTTCAACAAACTTGGTGATCGCTTACCAAAAGCACTTAAAGTACGTCAAGACGAACTTTTAGAAGCTGTAAAAAAATCTGCTTAATCGGCCTTTAATTTCCCTCCATTAAAAGAGGGATTAAGAAAGATTTAAAAGACCGCCTTGCGCGGTCTTTTTTATATCAACTAAGCCACATCTTGAGCTTTTTGCTTTATACGTATTGCCATTAAGTACTCGTCCAAAACATCAACTTCAGATGCACTGAATTGCAAATATAACTTTGTGCGTCTTTGCAAAATATCTTCAGAGCTTCTCGCCCACTCATGCTCAACCAAATAATCTACTTCTTGAGCATACAAGCCATGCCCGAAGTTTTGCCCAAGCTCATCAATCGAAGTTAAATGATTCAGCAAAATCCAGACACGTGTTCCATAAGCATGCGCCCAACGACTTGCTAGACTGCTTGAAACACCTTTAACATTTTGTTGGATTTCAACTATCAACTGCTCGATTGATTCTAAATTTTCCGCACCAGGCAATGCTGTATCAGCAGTCCAAGGCTTGGATCGATGATGAAAAACAGTTTTAAGCTGATCTAGCGCCGCTTCTGCGAGTTTTCGATAGGTGGTGAGCTTGCCACCAAAAATTGATAGCAATGCTGCACCTTCTACATCTGTCAGTGCCAAAGTATAATCTCGCGTGACTGCTGCTGGATTATCTGACTCATCATCACACAGCGGACGCACACCTGAATAAGTTGAAATGATGTCCTTTCGCGTCAATTGAGTTTTAAAGTGTTCATTTGACACATCAAGTAAGTAATCAATTTCTTCTTGGCTTATCTTTACTCGATTTGGGTCTGCGTGATATTCACGATCTGTCGTGCCGATCAAGGTAAATTGTTCTAAATATGGGATCGCAAAGACAATGCGATGATCATCATTTTGCATAATAAAAGCTTTATCGCCGTCAAAGAGCTTTGCAACGATGATATGGCTACCTTGTATTAAGCGTATACCATAAGGTGACTCTTGCTTTAAACCCTGTTTTATAAAGTCAGCGACCCAAGGACCTGCCGCATTCACCAATACTTTAGCCTGCACATTTTGCAAACCCTTGGCATTTTTTAAACACACTTGCCAAATGCCAGCTTTACTGTATGCATTTAAACATTCTGTTCGAGTCAGGATCTGTGCACCAAATTCGCGTGCTTGTATCGCATTGAGTACAACCAAGCGTGCGTCATCCACTGCACAATCGGAATATTCAAACCCCCGAGTAAATCTGGGTGCTAAAGGACTAACATCCACATCAAATTCAATACCATTGGAGCCTGCAAGCTGTTCACGTTTACCCAAATAATCATAAAAGAATAATCCAGTCCGAATTAGCCAAGCCGGTCGTAAATGCGGTTCATGTGGCATGATAAAACGCATCGGTCGAATAATATGGGGGGCTTTTTTAAGGAGAACTTCGCGTTCTGCCAGTGCCTCACGTACCAAACGAAATTCTTTATGTTCTAAATAGCGAAGACCACCATGAATTAATTTGCTACTTGCAGATGAAGTATGGCTCGCGAGATCGTCTTTTTCGCAAAGCAAAACACTTAAACCACGCCCCGCTGCATCACAAGCAATACCAACACCATTGATTCCACCACCAATGACCACCATGTCATATATTAATTGTTGTTGTGTATTCATCGCTCCCTCCCACTATATCTTTTTATTCAACAATGCTTCGTTTTCTTTGCTTTATTATTTTTCTCATTGATCATCATTTTTTGATCAAGATACCTATTTTGGTCACGATATCCTTACGCTGAGTTTTTGTATTCCTCATTAAATGAGAAGTTATATTTTAAATGTACGTTTAAACGGTTGCTGGCTCAAGCATGAAATCAATCATTTTATATACAAACCCTTATTCAAAGCAAAATTCATGACAAGCAGTTGATTTGTACACTTTTTAAACAAAACCTCTTTTTTAGTTTACATTTCATGCTTTTCGATACGCATAAGATATTTTCACACAATAAAAAAAGATGGATTTTAAAATGACGGAAGAAATTGTTACTCAATCAAATTTAGATACAAAGACCCGAGTAAAATCCATTCTCGGTGGTTCAGCCGGTAATCTTGTTGAATGGTACGATTGGTATGTCTATGCAGCATTCACCCTCTATTTCGCCCATGCTTTTTTCCCTCAAGGTAGCCAGACTGCACAGCTTCTCCAAGCTGCGGCCATCTTTGCAGTCGGTTTCCTCATGCGGCCCATTGGTGCATGGATTATGGGGATCTATTCAGACAAAAAAGGTCGAAAGTCAGGGTTAACCCTCTCCGTCACACTGATGTGTATCGGCTCATTGATGATTGCCATTTCTCCAACGCATGACCAAATTGGCATCATGGCGCCGATTATTCTTGTGGTTGCACGACTAATTCAAGGCTTAAGTGTCGGCGGTGAATATGGCGCTAGTGCGACCTACCTCAGTGAAATGGCAGACCGAGACCGCCGAGGTTTTTTTTCAAGCTTTCAGTATGTGACACTGATTGCAGGCCAGTTGACGGCACTGTGCGTGTTACTGATTTTGCAATGGCTACTGACCGAAGAACAATTGCATGATTGGGGCTGGCGTATTCCATTCTTTATCGGTGCGTGTTTAGCGGTAGTGGTTTTCCGTATTCGACGTGGCCTACTAGAAACTCAATCCTTTAAAAATGCACAAGAGCAAAAGGACCAGCCTGAATCAGGCTTATTTTCTCTATTTAAGCATTATCCGAAAGAAGCATTCACGGTGTTATTTTTAACAGCTGGGGGTACATTGGCTTTTTATACCTACACCACCTATTTGCAAAAATATCTGGTCAATACCTCTGGCTTTAGTAAACCTGAGGCCACGCAAATCACCACTTTAGCACTGTTTATTTTTATGTGCTTACAACCACTAGCAGGTGGTCTATCCGATAAAATTGGTCGTAAGCCTTTAATGATCGCTTTTGGGATCTTAGGGGTGCTGTTCACCTATGTTCTATTTAGTGCATTAGGACAAACTCAAGATTATTGGACTGCATTTTGGCTCTGTCTCGCAGGTCTAGTGATTGTCACGGGATACACCTCGATCAATGCGGTTGTAAAAGCAGAAATGTTCCCTGCGCATATTCGCGCATTGGGTGTTGCACTGCCTTATGCTCTTGCAAATACCATCTTTGGTGGTACGGCAGAATTCTTTGCGCTGAGTTTTAAAGAAGCTGGTCACGAGTCATGGTTCTTTATCTATGTGACCATCATGATTTTTATTTCGTTATTGGTCTACGTCTTTATGAAAGACACCAAACACCATTCCAAAATTCAGGAGCATTGATCAGGGTTCTTTGAAGATGAGTTATTGATCAATCTGATCAAAAACAGCATGTTTTCCCCATCAAAGCCTCAGTCTATGAGGCTTTGTTTTTTTCATTTAGTCGTGAAAAATGTATCTGGTCAAAAATATCGCATTTTATAGACTAAAGTCGCATGATTTTATGCGACAACAGGAGTATAAATTAAATAAATATAGTTCCATCTCCCATTTCGACAAAATATATTGATTTAAACTTTTCCCAAAGAGTTTAAATGGATATGTTTTGCATTCATTCCTTGGAGAATGATGTGTCAAACTCATCTGAGCCAGTTGTTCCTGAACAATTGGATAGAAAAACTCGTGTCAAATCTATCCTCGGCGGATCTGCCGGCAACCTCGTTGAATGGTACGACTGGTATGTCTACGCTGCTTTTACCCTTTACTTTGCACCGCAATTTTTCCCTGACGGTGACAATACTGTAAAACTCTTACAAGCAGCTGCAGTCTTTGCACTCGGTTTCTTAATGCGTCCAATCGGCGCATGGGTCATGGGTATTTATGCTGACCGTAAAGGTCGTAAAGCAGGTTTAACGCTGTCTGTATCGTTGATGTGTGTCGGCTCACTGATGATCGCATGTGCGCCAACCTACGATTCTGTAGGGATGCTCGCACCCGCTATTCTACTTTTAGCGCGTTTACTCCAAGGCTTAAGTGTCGGCGGTGAATATGGCTCTAGTGCGACCTATTTGACTGAAATGGCAGGTAAAAACCATCGCGGTTTCTTCTCAAGTTTCCAATATGTCACACTGATTTCAGGTCAGCTATTGGCTCTTTGCGTTTTAATTATCCTACAACGCAATTTCTCAGAACAAGCTTTAACTGAATGGGGCTGGCGTGTTCCGTTCTTCATCGGTGCATTACTCGCTATTGTGGTGTTCTGGATTCGTCGCGGTTTAGTTGAAACTCAATCCTCTAAAGAAGCTCAAGAACAAGCTAAAAATGGTGGTCCAAAATCAGGTGCTTTAGCGTTATTTACCAAATACCCTAAACAAGCCTTCACTGTGATCATGTTAACTGCCGGTGGTACTTTAGCGTTCAACACTTTTACCACATATTTACAAAAATATTTGGTCAACACGTCTGGCTTTGAAAAAACCACAGCAACTGAAATTACCACTGCTGCAATTTTCATCTTCATGCTTTTACAACCTGCTGTCGGTGCGCTTTCAGACAAAATTGGTCGTAAGCCAATTATGATCGCCTTTGGTGTGCTTGGTGTGCTGTTTACCATTCCTATTTTCAATGGTATCGGTTCAACTACCAGCCCAACCACAGCATTTATGCTTTGCATGAGCGGTATGGTAATTGTAACTGGTTATACTGCGATTAATGCCGTAGTAAAAGCAGAGTTGTTCCCTGCACACATCCGTGCCCTAGGTGTTGCATTGCCTTATGCCATTGCAAATACACTCTTTGGTGGTACCGCAGAACTTGTAGCTTTGAGCTTCAAAAATGCAGGCCATGAAAACTACTTCTTCTACTACATTACATTCATGATTGGTTTATCTTTAATTACCTATGTCTTCATGAAAGATACGAAAAAACATAGCATGATCACTGACGATTAAGTCGCTCAGCCCTGCTATTCCACTTAAGCTCATCAAAGCCTATTTTGATGAGCTTTTTTTATCTCCATTTCCATCTACTCATCGTTTCGGCTGCATCAAAGATTTAATCAAACTTCTTTGGCTTTCTTGGTTTTCGCCATCGAGTCGACAGACGGACTATGGCATACTGAACATACAAATACACACGGCGAATGAATGATGAAAAATATTTACAAAGTTTTAAGTTTGGGTATTGTTGCAATGTCGATGGCTGCTTGCCAAAGCACTCCACGTGCTTTTAATGGTCAAACGGGCTTTCAAATAGAGTCCAAATCTGCAGATAGCGCAACACTTGCATATACTTTAGCGGGTCGCCAAAACCAACAACTGGATGCCAATAAATTACAACGTGCTTGCCAAAAAGTATTAAATACGCAAAAGACCTATAAATTACAAATCTTAAGCGTGAACGAAATTGCAAATCCTGCTTTGGAAAATACCCAGTACGGCCGTCAAATTGGTAATACACGTGCGAACTTTGGACTGTCAAACACCCCAGACCTACGTAACTCTGAAAACTTAGGCGCGCGTGATGCACTCGATGCTCGCCCTGCCACCTTACGTGTGGTTCGCTATACCTGTTCTTAATCAAATTTGCTGTTCAAAATATAAAAAATAAGACGCTTTAAGCGTCTTATTTTTTATGGGTTCAATATTTATAGGGTTTTATAAAAACTCACATTACGAAACTCAGGTGATTCATCCAAATCAGGCCATGTCGTCGCGCTTCGTTCATCGAGTTTTTCATATTTAGGATGACTAAAGTTTTTCACACGACTATCTGCCACCCACACTTCTGGAGCAAACTTTAAAAACTCATCCAAAAAGAAACGGTTGCATTGGTCATATAGCACATCGGCAGCCAATAAAATATCGACTTGTTCGGCTTTATACAGATCGTCCAAATATTCAAGTTCGACATTATTCAACTCTGCATTGGCACGGCAGGCATCTAGGCTCACTTGGTCGATGTCACAGCAGATCACGCGTTTCGCCCCTGCCATTTTCGCGGCAATCGCCACCACGCCTGAACCTGCACCAAAGTCCAACACCACTTTATCTTTGACATGATGCGGCTCTGCCAACAACCACTGCGCCATAGCAAGCCCTGAAGCCCAACAAAAGATCCAATACGGCGTATCATTCCATATACGGCGAATGACTTCATCATCCAATTTATCGGTTGGAAATACAGGCGGTATCAACCATAAAGAAATGGGGGTTTCAGGCAACTGTTGTGCATGTAATTCACAATGCGGAATGACTTCATGCAGTGCTTTCAGTAAATGTTCAGGGGCTTTGGGGAATTGGAAAGTACAGCTCATATTAAGCCTTGGAGATGATTTTATTTGAATTTATAAACGTATTAGATATGCGACATTGTCATCTGCTGCTGTGCGAGACAGACCTTAATCGAATGAACACTGTTTCTGCGATACCATTAATCAAAAGACTGATTCTGTCGAGTTCAGCAGATGACAAATGGTTTTGGTTACTTTTGCCGAAACAAAAGTAACATACGAGCTTCTTACATTTATTAGTCACAACGGTAAGACTCCGTTGTGACTTTAATATCTTTTTATTAAAAGATTAACCCAACGCTTTTTCAGCAGCTTCAACAGTTTGACGAATCAACGTTGTAATGGTCATCGGGCCTACACCACCCGGTACTGGTGTATAAGCAGAAGCAATTTCTTCGATACCCACCAATTGGATATCACCTACACCGCCGCCATCACGTGGATGAAAGCCAGCATCAACAACCACTGCACCTGGTTTGATCCAATCTTTTTGAATCAATTCTGCTTTACCAACCGCACCTACAATAATGTCAGCTTGTTTAACAAAGTCAGCCAAGTTTTGAGTACGTGAGTGGCACGTAGTCACTGTCGCATTTGCTTCAAGTAACATTGCAGACATTGGTTTACCCAAAATTGCAGAACGACCCACAACAACCGCATGTTTCCCTGCGATTTCAATGTTGTTTTCTTTTAGAATGGTCATGATACCTGCAGGAGTCGCAGAACCATATGCTGCTTCACCCATTGCCATACGACCAAAACCTAAGCAAGTTACGCCATCTACGTCTTTTTCAAGAGAGATCGCATCGAAACATGCACGCTCATCAATTTGATCAGGTACGGGGTGTTGTAACAAAATACCGTGAACATCTGGGTTTGCATTCAATTTTTCAATTTCAGCAAGCAATTGCTCAGTTGTGGTTTCTTTAGGGAGCTCAACTTTTAATGAATCCATACCAACACGGCGGCAAGCATTCCCTTTCATACGTACATAAGTTGCAGATGCACCATCGTCACCTACCAAAATAGTCGCAAGAATTGGGGTACGACCAGTTTTCTCTTTTAGCGCTTCTACGCGAGTCAACAAGTCAGCTTCAATTTTCTTCGCCAATGCACGACCATCTAAAACTAATGCCACGGCACTTCTCCAAGTGATGATATGAATCAATTTTGCACATAATACATGATTATTTTAAATTTTTTACCTTGTATGCTGCTTTTATGCTCATACAGATGAATCTGCTATTGTTTTTTTTTCAGAGCTTGCTAATATACGCATCAACAAGACATGGCGGGGTGGCAGAGTGGTCATGCAGCGGACTGCAACTCCGTGTACGCCGGTTCGATTCCGACCTCCGCCTCCAATCTTGTTAAGCCCGAGTGGTGAAATCGGTAGACACAGGGGATTTAAAATCCCCCGCCCACAAAGCGTGCCAGTTCGAGTCTGGCCTCGGGCACCATTCTTCTACTACTGAAGATGGTGTAATAAAGAACCCAGTGATAAGCTGGTTTTTTTATGCCTAAAATTTAGTAAGACAATAAAAAAGAGGGACATTACCCTCTTTTATTATTTTAAAACACACTGCAAATACATCGCGTTTTAAAAATAATCCTTTAGATCACTTCAACCACAATCTTACCCACATGGTCGCCTGTATCCATGGCTGCATGTGCTTCTTGAATTTGATCAAACTTAAATGTCTTATAGATCATTGGCAGGCATTCACCTTTAGACCATAACGGAACAACATTTTCCTGAATGCCTTTGGCAATCTCTGCTTTTTCTGCAGTATTACGCGCACGCATGGTTGAGCCTGTAATGGTCAAACGCTTCATCATGATTTGACCCAACTTCACTTCTTTGGCTTTTGCACCACCTAAGAAGGCGATATAGACCAAACGACCATCACGACGTAATAGATTTAAGTTCTGTGCTAAATACGGTGCACCCACGATATCTAAAATCACATCGACGCCTTGCTCAGCGGTCGCCTCATTAATCACTTGCTCAAAGTCTTGAGTTTTATAGTTAATGGCATGAGTGATATTTGAAATCGCAGCGACTTTTTCATCTGAACCTACCGTCGCAAAGGTTTTCATACCTAAAGCATTACACAACATAATCGCTGTAGTACCAATACCGCTAGTACCGCCATGAATAAGTACCGTTTCACCTGCTTTGGCTTTACCCATTTGGAATACATTTGCCCAAACTGTAAAAAACGTTTCAGGAATGGCCGCTGCTTGAGTAAAGCTCACACCTTCAGGAATACTCAAGGTTTGGCTTTCAGGTACAACACAATACTCAGCATAACCGCCACCATTGGTTAGGCCACAGACTTTATCACCCACTTTAAACAAAGTGACATCTGCACCCACAGCAACTACTTCACCCGCCACTTCCAGACCCGGTACTGGTGTTACCCCTTTCGGCATTGGGTACAAGCCTTGGCGCTGTAAAATGTCTGGACGGTTAATACCAAAGGCATGCACTTTAACCAACACTTCATCCGCTTTCGCATCTGGGATGGCAACGCTTTCATACGCCAGTTTATCGACACTGCCCGGTTCAGTAATAATGACCTGCTGCATGCTTTGCTGTGACATTGTTTTTCCTTTTCAATTATTGACTATTCATCTATCTCTGCACTATTTGAACATAGAAAGCATACAGATTGAATAACAATGGACTTATGTATAATTGGCTGACTATTTAGCAAATTAATAATAGGCAGCACATGGTTCAGGTTGTTGAATATAACGAAGATAACGCCAGCGACTATGAATGGTTCGATGGTTTTGCCGTGATTCGTTTCTATGCAGACTGGTGCGCGCCCTGTGTGCAGAACTTCCCTGTATTTGAGCAGTGCGCAAGTCAAATGTCCGCACAGCATGCACAGCTCAAATTTGGCAAGGTAAATATTGATTCCTCACCGATACTAACCTTGCGCTATAACGTTTATGGACTACCTTCAACCTTAGTATTTTATCGCGGGCAAGTCATTCAACGTATTGCAGGAGTTAAATCGCTGACTGAATTAACAGCCATCATTCAAGATGCTATGCAGTCACATTCAACTCATGACTAAGTATATTTTCCTTTTATTTGGATGCAGACTCATTCGGCAGGCGTACAAACTTCATTAACGTATTACGCACCAATGGCAACACGATCAAAATGAGCGGAAAGGCCATCATCCACGACATGCTCCATGCGCGCAGCCAAATGCCAAGAAAGCCTTCAACTAAGCCTTTATTCATCAGCATATTAAAGCAGGAAATTGAGCCGCTCATAATGCCGGACAGAATTAGGGGCATCAGCCAAGTCATGTGTTTGGGATGAAATTTTGGGAGTTGATTCATCTGTAAATACCTATTATTCGTCTTGGGCTGCGTTGTGGGCTTTTACGGTTTGTTTTAGTGTTTTCATAAATTGGCCGAAATGCGGCATGAAATCTTTAAATAAAGGATGGTCTTTATTTTCCAACAAGGTTTCACCAAACAGTTTCAGACCCACGGCAAAGGCTTTGGTCTTTTCATCATCTAACAATTGCGCTTTGGTCAAATGCTCCAGCACCTTAAACATGTCATCATGGTTGTAAGCATTAAACTGCAAAGCTTCGGTATAGGTCGATGGATTGCCCTGTGCATCGGCAATGTGTTTGAGCGTAATTTCATATTGATGCTGTTTCATTGTGTCACCTCCATACGACTGATTTCGACGGCTGCCTGATCGATTTTTTCTGCAATGGCATACACCTGTTCAGGTGTCAGTTCACAGTGCTGAATTTTGATGCGCAGTGATGCTTTTAGGTTTTCCATCGCACGTTTGATATCGACGTATTGTTCATTGTTATGAATCTGCTTACGGGTATCAAAACGGCAAAGGATTTTCTCTACTGTGGCTTTTTCGGAATCTAGATGCGCTAAGCCTGACTGCGTGACGCTGTATTGTTTACGGTCTTCGGCATTTAGTTCTGCATGAATGTATTGCTGTTCTTCGAGGTAATTCAGCGTTGGGTAAATTGTACCTGTGCTTGGACTATAGCCTCCGCCTACGACATTTCCTACATCTTTAATGATGTCATAACTAAACTTAGGCGCTTGGGAAATAAGATGCAGCACCAATAGTTTCATGTGCCCTGCTTCAAACAGGCGTTTTCGGGTTTTGACTGGACTATCGCGACCATCGAGAAGGTCTGAATTTGACATCGTAAAGATACACCTTAAGATTAATTAAGATATATCTTACAACAATACCAAATACTTTAACATCATATACCAGTATTTATATTTCTACTTCTTTTAAGTTTTTGAAAAATAATAATATAATTACATAAACTTAATTACGTTATAATTTTAAATTAGGAAAAAAATGAACTCCGATATATTTATAGGTAATCAAACTTATTGGCACTTAAATGCGTGTGTAGGTAATAATGGATGGACTGGAATATCTACCTATTTAGAAGGATATCAAGGCGCAACTATAGCGATGCTAGAGTCAATACTTAAAAAAGAAGATATTGTAGGTAGTAATTGCATTTTTTGGACATACGATACTGCTATCTATCCAATTCTCTTTTCTGCTCGGCATTCATTAGAATTATTTTTAAAATATCAAATTGATTCAATTAATAAATTAAAAAAATATAACAACCCATTAAAAAAAGAATTAACTAAAACTCATAACATTGAGACACTATGGAATTTATTAGTAGAAGAAATCAATCAATTAAATGACGATAGACTTCTAAATATTTTAATTTCATTTGAGAAATCAATTCATGAATACAATAAAATAGATCCTCTAGGAGAAACATTTAGATATCCTTATAGTAATGAAGGAAAAAAATACTTAGAAGAACATTCAACTATTAATTTTAAGAATATATACGAAAACTATATACTCATAGCTGATGAAATGCAGAATTTCTGTAGCGTAGTAGATTACTTAAAGTTAGAATATTCTACTGGAAGTTATACTAAAAACTTAAGCAGAAATGATCTAAAAAAAATATCTTCAACACTTCCAACCATGTCAAAATGGAAAGATGAATCATTTAATGACGTTAGAAACTCCATAAAGGAACAGTATAAAATATCTTATAAAGAGTTATCTGAAGCTATTAACATAATAATTTATCACCATGAATTTAGTTTAAACATTATCCCAGAGAATTATTTATTCAAAACAAATCCCGATATTTTAAAACGATATTGTAATGGCGAATTTAGTAAAGATGCTCTTTTAAAATTAAGTATAAATGACTTGATTCTATTTAGATCATTAATAGAAGCTAATGAAACTTCATCTTTTCACTCCGAATATATAAATTTCATAATGGAAAATATATACAAAGATATGAATATCAATTCAGAAATTGATTTTATTTCAAATAATTACAACAGAGCGAAAAAACTATTGACAGAAAAACTAAACTACAACTTTATTTTTCAACAAAAAGACCCGCATTAAGTGGGTCTTTTTTAAATCAACTCAATCTATTACAGACGAACCAACTCAACAATTTTCTCAGCAACTTCTTCAGCAGTATCGAATGCATAAGTCACATCAGTGCTTTCAGCAGCATCAGTAATCACAACTACACCAGTTTCACGAACAAGCGCAACTTGCTCAGCAGTTAAACCTGCTTTCGCAATCGCAACCACACCTTGCTGAATCAACAAGCTTTCAATTGCTTGTGCATTTTCAAGGGCTTTCGCAGTCACAGTTACCGCAGCAGGTTTTTGACCTAAACGTGCAGCACGCGCTTCAGCAGTTACAGGCTCGTTGTGCGCAGTCCATTCAACCGCAGCTTCAACCATACCCGCACCAACAGTCACGTTGCTTAAACGGTCAATAAAGATGAATGAACCTGTGTAACGGCTGTCTTTATAACGGTCAAATACCACTGGCGCATCAAACTCAATCGTTACATCTGCAATCGCATTCAATTCAAGCTGTTCAACTTCCGTTTTTTCCAGTGTGTTCACATTGGTACGATAGTTAATTTTCGCAACTTTCGCAGGAATAGTTTGTGTACCAAACTTCACGTTATACAGCTTGCCAACTACTAAAGGCGCATCTGTCATCCATACCACAGAGGCACGTGCAGAACGTGAAATTAACGGCTGTTCGCCCACTTTTACCAACACGTTACCACGTGAAATATCAATTTCATCGTTCAGTGTTAAAGTTACCGCTTGACCTGCAACAGCATGGTCTAAGTTACCGTCAAAAGTCACGATTTCTTTAACAGTCGAAGACTTACCAGATGGTAATGCAGTAATGGTATCGCCAACTTTTACTTCACCAAGTGCAATCGTACCGCAGAAGCCACGGAAATCGAGGTTCGGACGGTTGACATATTGAACAGGGAAACGGAATTCGTGCTTGCTCGTATCATGCGAAATTTCAACAGTTTCCAAAGTCTCCATTAAAGTCTGACCTTGGTACCACGGCGTATTTGGCGATTTGTTTACAACGTTATCACCATTCAACGCAGAAATAGGCGTGAAGATAATGTTCGCAGGTTTACGGTCGTCCAATTGGTTTACGAACTCGTTGTACTCTGCTTGAATTTCATTGAAGCGCGCTTCAGAGAATTCAACCAAGTCCATCTTGTTCACTGCAACCACAATATTACGAATACCTAAAAGACTCGCAATAAATGAGTGACGACGAGTTTGCGTTTGAACGCCATAACGCGCATCAATCAAGATGATCGCTAAATCGGCAGTCGACGCACCAGTTGCCATGTTACGTGTGTACTGCTCATGCCCGGGGGTGTCAGCAATAATGAACTTACGTTTTTCAGTAGAGAAATAACGGTAAGCCACGTCAATGGTAATACCTTGTTCACGCTCTGCTTGTAGACCATCGACAAGTAAAGCCAAGTCAGGCGCATCACCCGTAGTACCGACTTTTTTAGAGTCACGAGTCACAGCTTGTAATTGATCTTCATAAATCAATTTTGAATCGTAAAGCAAACGACCAATTAAAGTCGATTTACCGTCATCTACGTTACCGCAAGTCAGGAAACGTAGAAGGTCTTTATTTTCGTGTTGTTTTAAATACGCCAAGATGTCTTGGCTAATTAAATCTGATTGATGAGACATTGCTCAAAGCTCCACATATTCTTTTGAAATCGGTTTCTGAATCTTTTTAATCCCTCTAAATCTCCCTTTAAGAAAGGGAGACTTTGCTCCGTTCTTTCTCGGGAGTTCACCCTCTTTCGTAAAGAGGGTGAGCAGCACTGCTGCGCAAGGGAGATTATGAGATTCTTAGAAGTAACCTTCCTGCTTTTTCTTTTCCATCGAACCTGCTTCGTCATGGTCGATCATACGGCCTTGACGTTCAGATGTGGTGGCTAAAAGCATCTCTTGGATAATTTCCGGTAAAGTTGTTGCAGTTGATTCAACCGCACCTGTAAGTGGGTAACAACCTAAAGTACGGAAACGCACCGATTTCATTTGTGGCACTTCACCTTCGTTCAAACGCATACGCTCATCATCAACCATGATCAGTGTACCGTTACGCTCAACCACTGGACGTTCAGCAGCCAAGTACAAAGGAACCAATTTAATATTTTCAAGGTAGATGTATTGCCAAATATCCAACTCAGTCCAGTTAGACAATGGGAACACACGAATACTTTCGCCTTTGTTCACTTTACCGTTGTAAAGATTCCAAAGTTCAGGACGTTGGTTTTTAGGGTCCCAACGGTGTTTAGTATCACGGAATGAGTAAACACGTTCTTTAGCACGAGATTTCTCTTCGTCACGACGTGCACCACCGAAAGCAGCATCAAACTGATATTTATCAAGCGCTTGTTTTAAGCCTTGAGTTTTCATAATGTCAGTATATTTTGAGCTACCGTAATCGAACGGATTAACGCCTGCGTCTTTACCTTCTTTGTTTTGATGCACGATCAAATCAAAGCCATGCTCTTTTGCCATGTTGTCACGGAAAGTAATCATGTCTTTAAACTTCCAACCCGTGTCTACATGCAGTAGTGGGAATGGAAGTTTGGCAGGATAGAATGCTTTTAAAGCAAGATGCAGCATGACCGCTGAATCTTTACCGATTGAATACAGCATGACTGGGTTTTCGAACTCAGCAGCAACTTCACGGATGATATGAATACTCTCAGCTTCAAGCTGTTTAAGATGAGTAAGTCTTTCCTCATTTAATGACATGGACAACACCAGCTTAGAATATGTGTACTTATTACACTTTTAAAGATATATATACATTATAGTGATTAAGCTTTCATAACGATTGCTTGTTTTGTGATATTGATATTCTTATTCGTCATATACAAATTGTCTGATACTGCTTATCAATTTTAATTAATTTAATACGATAGGCTTATCAATTTCATTATTATTCTATTCCGAGATCCGTAAGTCTACGCAATTTTTTATCAATTAACTAATCGCTAAATCCTCTAAACAATCGGTATTCAAACTCGCTCAAACTACCTAAAGTAGCTATATCGCTCTCCAATAGTTATTGATATGCCATATAGTCACTATACGCTTGAAACCTTAAAGTCGCTGATTGAGGCCGCAGGTCTTGCTGGCTATATTTATCAGCATTCTTCACACATGCTCGTGCTCCAAGAAGCTTTAAATGATGACGGCAGCCCACTGAATAACTTTATCCAACATGAGCTGAGTGCAGACCAAATTGGCCTTCAGTTCGGCCTACGACTTTTGGACAATAAACTCGAGTTTTTGATTGGGGTGACTCACAGTAACCAAGATCGGGGCTACGAAATTGGCGCAGGCAATTTAAAGGCCGATCAACGTGCATTTAATCTGCTCTATGCGTTTTATAATTTCCCCAAAGCATTTTACTTAATCCACTTCCCGCTCGCAGCCAATAGCACCCAGTTAGAAGAAGAGATCGAAAAGCAATTGTTTCAACTTGAAAGCATGGGCTTTTTAGACACTGCGATTAAAACCAATCCGATGGGCGAACAAGTGAAGTGGATGAAAACCTTTATTGTTCAAGCGGCTTTAGATATAAAAGTACGCATTCAAACTTCATTGTTATAAAAACGGTTAAAGCCACCTAAAAATAGCTCTATTGAACACCAGTTCAAATCTCCATATGACATCGAAAGTCACGGTAAAGCTTCTCAGCACTGCCGTGACGGTTATAAATTTACATTTCCTAACATTGTTTTCTGTGCCTTTTAACAAGCCATTTCTCTCCGTTAAGCACGACCACTTATATATCTGCAATTAGACTGAAAATTTGATTGATCACAATGACTTAAATCTTAAATGGGTAAAGCAGAAATACTATTAACTTTAGATTTAGATAATCCTGACTTAATTGATCACCTATTTTTAAAGAAAAACTTAGTAATAGCTCACATAAAAGCCGACTTTTTGTTAATCTGATCTGTAATTTTTTTACACAATTTCGACAGATAATGTTATTTTATTTACTGAAAAAAATTCGGCCAGAATTATTTTTTTTTGATTTTTTATAAGCATAAATATAGAGATAAATATAATGTGGGAATTGTTTACTCACCCGTCTAATATCGTGTTTAGCATCAGTCTCTGCTTAATGTTCTTGTTTGGACTTTTTGAGATTGTGTTAACAATTTTAGGGGGTGGTTCTCAAGGCTTCTTAGATCAATTCCTACCTGAGGATGTTGGTCATAATGCAGAGCTAGGTGTAGATGCCGATGCAGGTATCGTGACACGTGTGCTCGATTGGTTGTATTTAGGTCGTATTCCGCTGTTTGTATGGCTCATCATTTTCTTATGTGTCTATAGTTTATTGGGCTTTACTATTCAAGCCGTCGTTAACCAAATGACCAGTATGATGTTCAGTGCATGGATTATTGCACCAGCCTGTATTTTTCTGTGCATGCCCTTCGTACGTTTTAGCGCAATGCTTATTGCCCGTATTTTACCGCAAGATGAAACAACCGCCATTTATAGTGATGAATTGATCGGTAGAACGGCCACGATCATTTTGGGTAATGCACGACCACAGTCCCCTGCTCAAGCCAAAGTCAAAGATCAACACGGATTGACCCATTATATTTTGGTTGAACCTGAACAAGATGAAATTTTCAGCCAAGGTCAATCAGTGGTTTTAACCCAAAAAACAAATGTAGGCTTTCAAGCCACCATGCTCTAAATTTTGAATGAATTGATGCTCGATCAGTTCTTTTAACACCATATAAATACATTTAACACGTCATACCTTCTGCATATATCGAAGTCATGATGAGTCAACAAAATACTGATTTTTAAACCAAACTTGTTAGCACTTTAGAGGGTTAACTTGAACTACAACAAAAGAGATAAACGTCCATGTTAGACATTATTCCAAGCGGTATCCTTGTAACAGTCGGGATAATTTTTGCCGCACTTATTTTTATTGGTTTTATTATTGCTCGACTTTATCGTCGCTCAAGTAAAGAAATTTCATTTGTGCGTACAGGCTTCGGCGGTGAAAAAGTGATTTTAGGTGGCGGTGCTATTGTGCTTCCTGTGCTGCATGAAATTATTCCAGTCAATATGAACACCCTACGTCTTGAAGTACGCCGTGCAGATGACCAAGCGCTGATTACACGTGACCGTATGCGTGTCGACGTGATGGCGGAGTTCTATGTCCGTGTGAAACCAACCGCAGATTCGATTGCTACTGCAGCACAAACATTAGGTCAAAAGACCATGTCACCAAATGAGCTTAAAAATTTGGTTGAAGGTAAATTTGTTGACTCTCTACGTGCAGTTGCCGCAGAAATGGCGATGGAAGAGTTGCATGAAAAACGTGTC
Organism: Acinetobacter sp. YH12138; assembly: GCF_015218525.1. Taxonomy (NCBI): domain Bacteria; kingdom Pseudomonadati; phylum Pseudomonadota; class Gammaproteobacteria; order Moraxellales; family Moraxellaceae; genus Acinetobacter; species Acinetobacter sp. YH12138. The sequence goes on from NZ_CP048670.1 coordinate 2,352,090, forward strand.
GACTTCGTTCAAAAAGTTCAGCAAGTGGTGTCTGAAGATTTACATAAAAACGGTTTGGAACTTGAAACCGTTTCATTAACTGGCTTAGACCAAACAGGCTTTAAATACTTTAACCCACAAAATGCGTTCGATGCTGAAGGTTTAACTAAACTGACAGAAACCATTGAAGACCGTCGTCGTAAACGTAATGCGATTGAACAAGATGCAGATCTTGCAATTAAGACCAAGAACTTAGAAGCAGAACAAGCACGTCTACAAATTTTGCGTGAAGAAGAATATGCAAAACTGCAACAAGAACGTGAAATTTCAATCCGTCGTGCAGAACAGCTTGCAGAAATTGCATCACAAGAAGCTGCTAAAAAACGTGAAGCCGAAGAAGCGCGTATTGCTGCTGAACGTGAAGTTGACTTAAAGCGTATTACTGCTGCACGTGACGTTGAAAATCAAAATATTCAAAAGTCACAAATTATTCAGCAAGCCCAAGTGGAACAAAAGAAAACCATTGAACTCGCTGAGCAAGACCGTGCAATTGCCATTGCTGAAAAATCTCGTGCTGAATCTGAAGCTAAGGCACATGCCGATCAAGCCCGTGCTCAAGCGGTAAAAGCCGAAGAAGAAGTGATTACCGTTCGTCAAATCCAACAAGCTGAACGTCAAAAAGCTGTTGAATTGGTCTCTGCGAAAGAAAAAGCGGAGAAAGATGCGATTGCCATTACTGTCGCGGCTGAAGCGGGTAAACAAGCAGCCGCAGATGATGCAGAAGCGATTCGTATTGCAGCTGAAGCCGAAGCTGAAAAAGTTCGCTTAAAAGCCAAAGGTGAAGCTGACGCAAAAGTTCTGTTGGCTCAAGCGATGGAAAAACAATACCAAGTTGATGCTGAAGGTACACGTGCAGTGAACGAAGCAAACAACGTATTGTCATCTGAACAGGTTGAAATGCAAATTCGTTTAGCGATGCTAAAATACTTACCAGAAATCATTCGCGAAAGTGTTAAACCAATGGAAAACATTGATGACATTAAGATTTTGCAAGTAAATGGTCTAAATGGTGGTCATGCAGGTTCTTGCCAAGGTGATGCTCACCACGAAGGTAGTGGTAATGTTGCCTTGTCAGACCAAGTGGTGAATAGCGCCCTACGCTACCGCAGCCAGGCCCCACTGATTGATAGCTTGATGAGTGAGCTTGGTATCCAAGGTGGCGATATTAACGGTTTAACTCAGAGCTTAAATAAAAAAGCCGGTTAACTCGTTATACACGCTAAGAAAAACCGCAGCTTAGTCCTGCGGTTTTTTTATTGAGATCATCGACAAGGAAGACTCATAAAGCTAAAAAAATAAGTTCAGTACCAAATCATGACTGTAAAATGACTAAATACTGGATCACAACAAAGTGCAAACCAAATCACACCTTTAAGAATAACCATTTCCCTGCAATCTTGCTACAATCTTCAAATTCATCATATTCTGCTTAGCTGTACTTGCTAAAACGTGCAGCAAAATATGCGATGAAAACATTTACGAATGATAATACGCTCAGTGCAAGTATAAATATGACTTCTTCCTTAATTGCCGTTACTTCCCTACGCCCCTTTAAAAAATTAATAGGTCTAATGACCTGCTTCGGTTTGGTCTTTTCAGGCTGTAGCAGTGCTGAAACGGTACGTATTACCCACCACCCTATACAAGATTTGGTCAAGCAATATGCATCAGCCAATTCTATACATCAAACTTCGACCAACAATACACAAAAGCCAAGTACTCCTGAACGTATGCGCATCATGCATATCGACTTAGATTATGTATATGATGCCAATCAGGCTCAACAAGAACAAAATATCCGCGCTTTGATCGAACGTATCAGTCACATTGAAGCCAATACGATTTTTCTACAAGCTTTTGCAGACCCTGATGCCAATGGTTCGGCTGATGCGGTGTATTTTAAAAATCGCTATATCCCAATGCGCTCAGATTTATTTCAACGTGTTTTGCACGAAATACGACAGCAGACTCAAGTAAAAACTGTATATGCATGGCTGCCTTTAATTGCGTGGGAGTTCCCAAAACAATACCCGCTGCAATATGTAAAAAGCCAAAGTGAAAAGAAAGGTTATATTCGAATATCGTCCTTTGACCCAAGAAACCAACAATACACAGCAGAAATTTTTCTAGACTTTATTCAGCAGAATAAAGTAGATGGCATTCTTTATCATGATGATATCACTCTCAATGATTTTGAGGATAATAGTGCCGCAGCACTTCAGACATACAAAACGTGGGGCTTCGATCGACAATTGATTGGACAGCCAAAGCATGCGCAGCAGCTTGAATTTTCACGCTACAAAACCGCCTATTTAGACCAATTTGCTGAAGGCATTAGTCAGATTTTAAAACAGCAACAACCCGACTTACATTTTGCTCGCAATATGTATGCTGAAGCTGTGCTGAACCCGAACAGTGAAAAATGGTTTAGCCAGTCCAATGCCAGCACGTATCAGCATTATGATTACAACGCCATCATGGCCATGCCCTATATGGAAAAGGCAAATGACCATCGTCAGTTTTATTTAAACTTGATCGAGCGTGCCAAAAAATATGATCCCAATTTGAGCCGTACCATTTTTGAACTTCAAGTGACCGATTGGAATCATCAAAAACCTATTTCCAATCAGGAACTGACTGACACCATCCGTTTACTGGAACAACATGGTGTGCAACATATCGGGTATTATCCAGATGATTTCGTGCAAAATCATCCAGATGCACAGCAAATAAAAAAGGCATTTGCACCTGCCATAGCTAAGAACTGATACCAATGCCTACATCATCAGATCTAGAACCTTAGATCTAATAAAGAACGCCTGATTAGCTGTTGATTTTATAGTGTTCTAATTGACCATCATCCGTATAGTGCAAGGTGATATTTTTTGATTCTCGCATCGTGGCTATATCACTGGCTTTTACGTGAAAGCTTTTCGCCAAATCTTCATCTTGAGCATTCTCTGGCGCCTTTCTACGGTCTTCCCCATGAAAACGCATCCAGTTATAACTTGCCCAAACAAATAGACAGCAAATAAAGATTCCGATTGAGAAAATCAATTTCATGATCGATAGACTGGTCATCGGTTGGGACTGATCCATAACCTGTGAATACACCACCGTGCCTTCAAACCACCAAAACACAAGGGTTAATAGCGGTAAAAACAACCACATCCAAAGCATCCAACCGACTGCCATCAGACCATAGCCTGCTGACTTGCGTTTGACGTATTCAGGTTTATCAATATATTCAGGTAATTCAAGCAATGATTCATCTTGAATAATTTTAAAATCTGAATCTGCAACCGGCTTCTGATTTTGTAAATTAACTTGGTTCATTGTTTTCCTCCCCTCTAAATCCACGGTCTGGACTGACCCAACGCGCACGCTTTTGGGTTTTAAAAATAGTCTTTGGCAAAGCAACGACCGTTGTCAGCATGGCTAAGATCCAGAAAAATAAGGGATACCAAATCACCCAAAAATAATTTCGCAGTAAGCGTTTTTTGTCGTAAGCGCGATCGATCCATAAACTCACGAGGAACTGGAATAAACAGGTCACGCCTAAAATCACTCCATACCATTGAGGTACAAGTGATTGAATCGCCCACTCACCCGGTAATGAGAAAAATAGACCATAAAAATACAAGACAAAAATACTGAACATGACATATGCCCAGATCACGCTAATGATAGATTCGAAGGCAATCGGCCACATCCGACGTAAACGCCATTTAAATATTTTAGGTAAATAGGCAAATAGTACTTCGATGCCGCCTTGAGCCCAACGTAAACGTTGTTTCCAAAGTCCATTAAATGTTTCTGGCATATAGATATAGCAAAGGGCTTGCGGTACATAGTGCAAATCCCAATGATCAAACTGCAAACGCCATGACACATCAATATCTTCTGTGATCATGTCATCACGCCAATAACCAATGCGGTCTAGTGCAGTTTTTCTGAAACCTGCAATTGCACCTGATACTGTAAAAATACGACCATAGGTTCTTTGAGATCGCTTGATTAAGCCAATAATCGAAGAAAATTCACCGACCTGAATTTTACCCAAGATGCTTGAACGGTTCACAATACGTGGATTACCGGTTACAGCGCCCACGCGTGGAAAACTGGTCAGATGATGCATCATCCAAAGTGCCGAATGCGGATGCAGTAATGCGTCACCATCTATACAGATCAAGTATTCAAATTGGCTGACCATCGCGCCTGCACGTAATGCATACGCTTTACCCTGATTCTCAGCCAAATGCACCACACGCAATCTCGGATATTCGAGTGTCAATTGGTCTAAAATTTCAGCGGTTCGATCTTTGCTGCCATCATTCACCGCTATCACTTCAAAATTTGGATATTGGCTCTGCATCGCATATCGAATCGTGTCTCGTACCTGTGCTTCTTCGTTAAAGCAAGGCACAATGATGCTACAACCATGTTCGGTTGGCACGGGAAGTTCAGGTTGTTTCCATTCACGCTTTAAGTAGAACCACACGCCTCCAGCAATCCAAATCCACGCCATAAACAAGGGATATAGGAAAGCAAAGGCAAAAAACAGATCGTTAAAACTCAGTTCCCATTCTTGCATTACTGACCTCCTTGTATATACGGATCACGGTAAGTCAGTGGACTGCCATTCAAGCTGATGCTTTGATATAGGTGATGTTGAACGCGTTCGCCATCCTGAAGCTGATAATTATTCAGTCCGATTTTTTGAACCGACGCTGCGCGTAAAGCCTGATAGTTTTGCTGATACTTCACCCAATCTTTCTCGCTCATATTTGGATTGATATCTAAACTGACAATCAAGCGTTGCTTTTGCTCTGTATTCAAAGTCTTCAATGCGGACATAAAGGCTTTAAAACTTTGCGGATGTTGACCTGGGTTAATACTTAAATACAGAAAGTCCGACGCTGTTAAGGCACGAGTCACCAACGGTTTTAATCCAGAAAACTGATGTCCAGTTAAATTCACCTTGAGCGCGGTTTGGTTGTCATTACTAATATTGGAATAAAAATGCGCTTGCGCCTTACTACGCTCTTTAATTGCAATAATTTTTTGCACTTGCTCAGTACATGCGGTTGACCACTGAGCTGAATGAATTGCACAGTCCAAGCTGTTACCGGTGTTAATAATTAAACCTTCTAGCGAACTGTTATTTTTCAATAGATCTGCCGTTAGGTCTGCTAGATTAATCCCCTGCTGTAGCTCCAAACTGATTGGAAGCTGTGCATAGACTCGATTACCAATTCGTGTACGAGCTTGCCATACGGTACGATTCAGTAAATCTTGCTGCATCGGCAGTTTTGAATTTGGGAAAAATAAGGCATCAATTTTACCGTCACCATCATGATCAACTGCGGCATTTAAAAGCAATGTATTAGTTTTTAACGCATTGACCTGATCTAATAATCTCCCTAATTTCTGATCTGATTGCTCATCCGTTGGCGCTTGTAATTCAGTCAAATTAAAATTCAGGAATGTTTTACGTTGTTTATAAGGCGCACGAGCTTCAACGATAAAGTCTTCCATATTTTGGTGGATAAACTCTGGTGTTGGGTTATCCATAATCAAGGCACGCTGATAGGTATGCACTGAATCTGCCTGACTGACCACATTACCTAAGCTAAAGGACATGGGCAGTCCTGCTTTACGTGCATATCCCTCAATTTCCGGTGTAACTGCACCGTATGGCCAGAAGATTGCCATACTATGAATACCCAGTTGACGATCGAGTTCTTGTTTAGATTTCTTCAAATCTTGCACAATACGCTGCTCAAACTCAGCATCGGTTTCATAACGATTTTGAGCTGGAAAATACTGACGTGTAATCGCAGCAGGTTCCATATTTTTTTGTGGGTTTGCCAAAATACCATGATGCAGATCATCCGAATGCGACACAAATTCGGCATATCCCGACTTTTGCATTTCCCGCATTTGATCCCAATTCATCAAATTACCCACACCATAAGCTTCATAAGCATCTTTGGTATTACCATTAATCCAACTGGTTGGAATGGCAAAAACTGCAGGAAATTGATATTGCTTTAACAATGGAAAGACTTTGCTATAACTACTTAGCGCACCATCATCAAAGGTTAATAACAGCGCCTTTTCAGGTAGCTTTTTCTTTTGTAAGCGAGCCTGCATGACATCTTCTAAACGAATGGGTTGCCAACCTTCTCGTTTAATCCACGCAAAATATTGCCCAAGATTTTGCGTACTAATCGCATAGACATCTCGGTCACCATGTTTGGCAACATCATCTCGAACATCATGAAAGGTCAGCGTTACAAATTGGTTATGTGCGGTACTTTCATCAAGTTCAGGCATCGCCAAATTTGCAGTTTTTGGCACATTATTGTCAGCAAAAAGATATGTCGTACTGATGGGCAAAGTCACAGCTAGAACTAAGCTTTGCTTCAACATGCGGTGTATTAATGTATTTTTCATTAGAAGCGCCCCTCAAATCCAACAACTGCATAGCTACGATCTTCATCTTTTCCGTCATACGGATGTGAACCCCAACCTATGCCGTAGTTCAATTTCCACGTGCGCGAGAGCTGCCAATCATGTTGATAATACAAATTATAAATCGGACGACTTGAGTAGCCTTTTTGTCCGAATGTACCGATAGTTGCTGCAAAGTGCTGGTTAAAATGACGTTCATAATCACGCCATGTCATCCAATCATGTTCCAATGTCACTTCAGCGCTATAGCTATGTTCGGGGTTAAAATAAGGCACATCTACCGGATCATTTTTCCCGTAATAACCACGCAGTGTTGCCGCAGAGATATGATGCGGAGATTGTTGGAATTGCTGTTTAAAATACCCTGACAGTTCTTGGCGTAGATTGCCATCATCAATATCGGTCAATTGATAACTTGCACCTGCTTTACGTGATTCATTTTGTTGCCAGTTCAATGCAAAACGATAAGCCTGCCCTTCATGATCCTGTGCCAAAGATTGCAATGGAATATCCGCTTGGCTGTCATAACCCAGTGCATAGCTCCAATGATCATTCAGCCAATGTGACCAATCCAATTGCACACCAAAACGGTCGCCATCGGTGCTTTGAGAGAATAATGCAGATGCAGCTTTACGATCCGAAGCCCACTCTAAACCCATGCCAATCCTTTGGTCTTTTAATTTGCCAGACTCATACTTCGACCAACGATTGCTATGGTCTGCAAAGAGTCGATAATTATCGTAAAACCATGGGCTATTGATACGCGTCCAGTTTTGCTGTTCACGTGAACCTTTCAGGCGATTTTGTACACGAGGATCATCAGACTCACTTTTCGCAAAGGTACTTTGATGTTGAATTGACGCACGATTCCGATCATCCAATTCTTTTTTACTTTGTTTTACGCCCGTATCATCACCGACATGGCTGACCATATATTGATTGAGTTCACGCCAAGCTTGAATTTGACTCAAGGCTTGGAAATTGTGCATGCGGTTAATTTGCGTTCCCTGTGAAATGGGCTCCAAGCTATTCTGCTGTGCCAAAGTGTGCTGGGATTGCTCTGGTTTTTCACGCCAACGTTGAATTAATGCCAAATTATTTTGATACCCGATATTGCCGGGAGCCTTTGCGGTTAAGTCATTAAAGTAACGTTCCGCTTTTTCATGCTCGTTGCGATAAGCATAGTTCAATCCCTTCAACGCAATAAATTCAGTACGATCATCGTGTGGCGCCTTATCAACACCTTTTGCATTACTATAAACAAAGGTCGGCAACTGTTTGTCCATGGTGTCGATTAACTGATTGGCTTGTTTAAATTTTTCTTGTTCGATCAAGCTATAGTACAAACCAGCATAGACGTTATAGTCCGCATAATTTTTTTCAGCAAATAAACTCTGATATAAAGGCTCAGCTTTTTCAGGTTGACGTAATTTTAAATAACTGTCTGCTAAAGCATGTCGTACATAAGCAGGCATTTCTTTAGCTGTTTGACCTGTTTTTTCTACTTGTGCCAATGCATGCTTTGAAGCATTACGTGCATTTAAGGCATAGATATATTCATAGTAAAATTTACGTTTACTGGCTTCATCTGCAGGAAGTGAGTCTTCATAAGCACTCATTTCAGCCAGAACACGATCTAGTGGTTCAAATGCCGTTGCCCCACGCTTCATATCAAACGCATTTTTTGAGGCTTGAATGCCTTGTTGGATACGCTGTGAGAACTCATTCATCTTGAGCAAATGTTGCAACACTGGCTTAGAACTATTGAGTCCATTGGCCTGAATATAGCTTTGCGCAGTGGCAAAATCGCTATTTTGCAATAGAGCCAATATATACTGTTCTTGGGTATCAGTATTTGGCTGTTTTTCTAGCGCATATTTCGCTGCATTGAGAGATTCAGCAGGCATATCCAATAATCGATAGGCATAGGCCAATTGCGAAAGATAATCTGCACCAAGCGACTGTAAGTTGAGATTTGCCAGTTTTTGTTTTGCTTGATCTTTTTGACCTGATTCTGCCAGCAACACACCCTGCCAAATCAACCACTGTTCCGATTGATCCTGCTGATAAAATTTTTGTGCCCACTGTAAGGCTTGATCATATTGTTTAAGATCACGTAAAGCTTTGATGACACTGACTTTGCCATAATCTGGAAACGTCGTTGGACTAATCTTCGCCAAGTAGGCCATATCTGTAGAGCTAAAGGTTGCATTTGCATAACGCAGGAGCGTGTAATCTGCAATGAGCTTCTGATTTTCAGGATGTTGCGCTAATAAAACTTGTAATTGGTTAAATCCCTGATCCACTTTACCGACACGGATATCTGCAACACTTTGTTCTCTTTGCTGATCAATATTATCAACTGCAAATACAACCGTAGGAAGGCTCGAAAAAATCGACAAGAAACATAGACGAGATAAATAAGATTTATAAATCATGATTATTCACGTTAGAAGAGTAATTATTCATCAAATTAAATTAATGTGACGTGTTTCACATTATATCATATTTTGTCCGATTAAATTTGGTTAATTATTCACACTAAAGTGTTAATAATGAATGAGAATATGCTGATTTTATAAATTTTCTTTACTATTCACCCACTATTATTAAATAAAAATAAAAAAAACCCCTCATTTGAGGGGTTTTTATTAACAGAAACTTACCGTACTTAAGCAAGACCTTTTGACTTTAAGACTTCAAACATAGTTGAGCCTAATTCAGCAGGACTACGGGTATAGGCCATTCCGGCTTTTTCAAAAGCAGCAAATTTCTCTTCTGCTGTACCTTTACCGCCCGAAATGATCGCGCCTGCATGTCCCATACGTTTACCTTTTGGTGCAGTCACACCCGCGATATAACCGACAACAGGCTTAGTTACATTCGACTGGATATATTCAGCCGCTTCTTCTTCTGCTGTACCACCAATCTCACCAATCATGATGATCGCTTCAGTTTGCGGGTCGTCTTGGAACAGCTTTAAGCAATCAATTTGGTTCATGCCAGGAATTGGATCTCCCCCAATACCGATACACGTCGACTGACCTAGACCCAGCTTCGTGGTTTGCGCTACAGCTTCATAGGTCAGAGTCCCTGAACGCGAGATAATGCCGATTTTACCCGGCTGATGAATATGCCCTGGCATAATACCGATCTTACATTCACCCGGAGTAATAATTCCTGGACAGTTCGGACCAATTAGACGTGCATTGTTACCATAGGTTTCTAGGTAACGTTTCGCTTTTAGCATATCGAGTGTCGGCACACCTTCAGTGATCACCACAATCAGCTCAACACCTGAATCAATCGATTCAATAATTGAATCTAGGACAAATGGTGCCGGTACATAAATCGAAGTTGCCGTTGCACCCGTTTCACGTACAGCTTCTTTCATGGTATTGAATACGGGCAGATTCAAATGTTGTGTGCCGCCTTTGCCCGGAGTCACCCCACCGACCACTTTTGTGCCGTAAGCAATTGACTGTTCAGAATGGAATGTGCCGTTTTTACCAGTAAAACCTTGTACCAACACTTTGGTGTCTTTATTAACTAATACGCTCATGATCTCTACTCCCTTAGCCTTTTACCGCAGCAACAATTTTTTCTGCAGCATCAGCCAAGCCATTTGCAGAAATCAATTTCAAACCTGATTCATCAAGTAATTTTGCACCCAACTCTGCATTGTTCCCTTCTAGACGAACAACCACAGGTACAGTCACATTTACTTCTTGAACCGCTGCAATAATTGCTTCAGCAATCATGTCACAACGTACAATTCCGCCAAAAATATTAATTAATACACCCTGCACAGAACTATCCGCCAAAATGATTTTAAAGGCTTCAATTACGCGTTCTTTGGTCGCGCCACCGCCGACATCTAGGAAGTTTGCAGGTTGACCACCATAGAGTTTAATGATGTCCATGGTTGCCATCGCTAGGCCAGCACCATTGACCATACAGCCAATATTGCCTTCTAAGGCAACATAGTTCAGATCAAATTCTGATGCTTTCAGCTCACGCTCATTTTCTTGCGTTTTATCGCGTAGTGCTGCGATTTCTGGTAAGCGATATAAAGCATTTGAGTCGATACCAATTTTTGCATCCACACATAAAATCTCGCCATTTTCACGTACGGATAACGGGTTAATTTCAAATAAAGCAAAATCATTTTCAATGAATGCTTGATAAGCCGCAGACATGATTTTGACAAATTGATTCACTTGACCATCTTTTAGGTTTAAAGCAAACGCCACTTCACGTGCTTGGAATGGTAACAATCCAACTAAAGGATCTACTTCAACTTTAATAATTTTTTCAGGCGTTTCTTCTGCAACTTTCTCAATTTCAACACCGCCTTCAGTCGATGCCATAAAGGTCACACGACGGCTAGAACGGTCAACTACAGCACCTAGGTACAATTCACGCTCTACTGGATAAACATCTTCAGATACCAAAATACCGCTGACGGGTTGACCTAATGCATCTGTTTGATAAGTGACTAAGCGTGAGCCGACCATTTGGTTCACATAATCAGTGGCTTCTTGTGCAGATTTTACGACTTTAACGCCGCCTGCTTTACCACGACCACCTGCATGCACTTGGGCTTTGAGTACCGCAAACTTACCACCCAGTTGCTCAAAAGCTTTGACTGCTTCTTCTGCGGTAGTTACAAATACGCCCTCTTGAACAGGCATACCATATTTTTTTAATAACGCTTTAGCTTGATATTCGTGTAGATTCATTGAACAACCTTTTACTCTTTCTTCGCTTTGTTATGACCCATTAAAGCCCAGACATCCGTCAAAGCAGCTTTAACCTTTTTAAATCTTAAAATATTTCTTATCTTTATTTTTAGATGATTATTCAAATTAAAACAACCATCTGAAACAAAAAAGAGCGGCCTAAGCCGCTCTTTTTACATCTTATTTACGTTTACGCTGAATCGCGTGAATTGCACGTCCATCGACTGCAAGTGCAGCTTCGTGAACGACTTCAGAGAATGTCGGGTGACCGAAAGTCATTAACTGTAGGTCTTCAACACTTGATACGAACTCAAGTGCGATCATACCTTGGTGTACGATATCAGACGCTGCAGGTCCAATCACGTGCATACCGAGTAGACGATCTGTCTTCGCATCAGCAACAAACTTAACAAAGCCTGCGTTTTCACCAGCAGCCATTGCACGACCATTTGCAGCGAAACCAAATTGACCTGTTTTAACTTCGTGGCCTTTTTCTTTCGCTTGCTCTTCTGTTAAACCAACCCACGCCGCTTCTGGGTGTGTGTAAATTACAGAGATAATAGTGTCATAGTTCACTTGAGCTGCATGACCGTGGATACGCTCAACAGCCATTACACCTTCTTCCATTGCTTTATGTGCAAGCATTGGACCACGTACCAAGTCACCAATTGCGTATACACCTTCAACTGAAGTTGCACACCAATCGTTTACTTCAACTAAACCGCGTTCAGTGAGTTTAATGCCTGAATCTTCGGCCAATAAACCTTCTGCATATGCTTTACGGCCCACACAAACGATCAATTTATCGAAAGTTTGAGTTTTGTCTTCGCCGCCTTGAGTGTACTTCACAGTAACTTCACGGCCATTGACTTCTGTACCAGCAACTTTAGCGCCAACACGGATATCAAGGCCTTGTTTAGTCAATACTTTTTGATAGTCTTTTGCCAAAGCCTTATCAGCCATTGGCAAGAATGCATCCATTGCTTCAAATACAACAACTTCAGAACCAAGACGACGCCATACTGAACCAAGTTCAAGACCAATTACACCCGCGCCGATTACGCCAAGACGTTTAGGCACTTCTGGGAACTCAAGCGCACCAGTAGAGTCAACAATAATGTCTTGGTCTACAGGAGCAACAGGAATACTTACCGGCACAGAACCCGATGCAAGGATTACATATTTAGGTTCTAAAATTTGAGTTTCACCTTCGTGAGATACAAACTCAACTTTCTTACCTGCAAGTAATTTACCTGTACCTTTTAACCATTCGATACCATTGCCTTTAAGTAGGCCATCAATACCCATCGTTAATTGGTTAACAATTTTGTCTTTACGATCAAGCAGTTTTGCAAGATCAAATTTCACTTCACCAGTCGTAATACCGTGGTCATCTAAGTGATGAACGGTATCTTCATAGCGGTGAGATGAATCAAGTAATGCTTTAGATGGGATACAACCCACGTTTAAGCAAGTACCACCTAAAGATGGTTTACCTTTATGAATACGTTTTTCAATACAAGCTACTTTAAAGCCTAATTGAGCAGCGCGGATAGCAGCTTCATAACCACCAGGACCGCCACCAATAACAACTAAATCAAATTGAGACATGTGTATCTCCAAAAATGGGCTTAGAGGATCGCTCTAAGCCCATTGCATTATTCTGAAGTATTAAAGATCAAGGATTAGCTTAGCTGGTTCTTCTAACAATTCTTTGATTGTTACAAGGAAGCCTACTGCTTCTTTACCATCGATTAGACGGTGGTCATAAGAAAGCGCTAAGTACATCATTGGCAAGATTTCAACTTGACCATTTACAGCCATAGGACGTTCTTGGATTTTATGCATACCCAAAATCGCAGTTTGTGGCGTATTTAAGATAGGTGTAGAAAGCAAAGAACCGAAAGTACCACCATTAGTAATAGTGAATGTACCGCCAGTCATATCTTCGATACCCAATTTACCATCACGCGCTTTACCAGCGTATGCACGGATACCGTTTTCAACTTCAGCATAGTTCATGCGGTCAGTATCACGAAGAACTGGAACTACTAGACCACGGTCACTTGATACAGCAACACCGATGTCGTAGAAACCGTGGTAAACGATGTCATTGCCATCAATCGAAGCGTTTACAGCTGGGTAGCGTTTAAGTGCTTCAGTTGCCGCTTTAACGAAGAATGACATGAAGCCAAGACGTGCACCATGACGCTTTTCAAAAGCATCTTTGTATTGCGCACGCATTTCCATGATTGGTTTCATGTTTACTTCGTTGAACGTAGTCAACATTGCAGTTTCTTGAGTTGCAGCAAGTAAACGTTCAGCAACACGCTTACGAAGACGAGTCATAGGAACACGTTTTTCGATACGTTCACCAACAGCAACGCTTAATGGCGCAGCAGCAGGAGCAGCTGGTTTAGCTTGATGGTTTGCAACATCTTCTTTAGTGATGCGACCGCCACGGCCAGTGCCAGCAACGTCAGCAGCAGCAATGCCAGACTCAGTCAATGCTTTACGCACTGCAGGAGCTTGATCAGCAACAGGTTGAGCACGTTCAACAACAGGAGCAGCGCCCGCTTGAGTTTGCGCAGCAGCTTGTTCTACTTTCTCTTCTGATTGAACAGCTTGAGTTTGAGCAGCGCCAGAAGCAGCACCTTCTTCAAAAGTCGCAATCACCTCAGCAGAAAGAACTGTATCGCCTTCGTTTTTAACGATTGCAGAAATCGTACCGTCAGCAGGAGCTACAACTTCTAAAACAACTTTATCTGTTTCAATATCACAAATCACTTCGTCACGTGATACTGCTTCACCTGGTTGTTTGTGCCAAGTTGCAACTGTACCGTCAGCAACTGACTCTGGGAATACCGGTGCTTTAATTTCGGTTGCCATTATTAAGAATCTCCTGTTATTCAGCTACGATAGCTAAAGCATCATTTACGAGCTGAGCTTGTTGTTTTGCGTGCAAATATGGTGAACCACAAGCCGGTGCAGCAGAAGCTTCACGACCTGCATAACTAATACGAACTTGTTTGCCCGCTTTCATCACGTCGTCATAAAGACGCGGAGCGATGAATAACCATGCACCTTGGTTCTTCGGTTCTTCTTGAGCCCAAACCAATTCTTTAACGTTTGGATATTGTGCCAGAACTTCAGCAAGACGTGCTTCTGGATACGGATACAATTGTTCAATACGAACGATTGCTGTGTTGTTCAATTCTTTTTCACGACGTTTTTCAAGTAAGTCGTAGTAAACCTTACCACCACAAAGCACTAGACGAGTTACGTCTGACTTGTTGATATTGTCAATTTCATCGATCACAGTTTGGAATGAACCATTTGCAAGTTCTTCTAAAGTAGACGTTGCAAGTTTGTGACGAAGAAGAGACTTCGGTGAAGTCACGATCATTGGTTTACGGATTGGACGAAGTGCTTGACGACGCATCGCATGGTAAATCTGCGCTGGTGTAGTCGGTGTGATCACTTGCATGTTTTCTTCAGCACATAGCTGTAAGAAACGCTCTAAACGAGCTGATGAATGCTCAGGACCTTGACCTTCAAAGCCGTGTGGAAGAAGCATAGTCAGACCGCATACACGTTCCCACTTAGTTTCGCCAGACGCGATGAACTGATCGATTACAACCTGTGCACAGTTTGCGAAGTCACCAAATTGCGCTTCCCAAATGACAAGGCTCTTCGGAAGAGTCGTTGCATAACCGTATTCGAATGCAAGAACCGCCATTTCTGACAATAATGAGTCATAAATAGCTGTACGTGGTTGGTTTTCTTTCAAGTTACATAATGGAATGTAAGTTGAACCATCTACTTGGTTATGAAGTTTTGCATGACGGTGTGAGAATGTACCACGACCTACGTCTTCACCTGTTAAACGAACAAGGAAACCTTCATCTAGAAGAGACGCGTAAGCTAATGTTTCAGCAGCACCCCAGTTCAATGGCATTTCACCAGTCTGCATTTTCAGACGGTCATCAATCACTTTAGCAACCTGACGTTGCATCACGAAGCCTTCTGGAAGCTCGCGCATTTTCGCACCAAGCTCTTTTAGACGTTCGATTGGGAAAGTGGTATCCCATTTGTCTGTGTATTCGTGGCCTAGGTAAGGTTTCCAGTCCACAAACATTTTTGTATTTGGCTCAAGTACCAACGCATTTGCAACGTGTTTACCTGCTTCAAGGTCAGAACGATACTGTTCAACCATTGCATCAGCAGAAGCACGATCAAGAACACCTTCTTGTACAAGCTTGTCAGCATAAAGCGTACGTGTAGTCGCTTTTTTATTGATGATTTGATACATCATTGGCTGAGTTGCAGCTGGCTCGTCGGCTTCGTTATGACCACGACGACGGTAGCAGAACATATCGATTACAACGTCTTTACGGAATGTATGACGAAAATCGTGTGCCAATTGAGAAACAAATAATACAGATTCAGGATCATCACCGTTCACATGGAAGATCGGTGCTTGGATCATTTTCGCGATGTCAGTACAATATTCTGTAGAACGCGCATCACGTGGGTCAGACGTTGTGAAACCAACTTGGTTGTTTACAACGATATGAACTGTACCACCCACGGTATAACCGCGAGTTTGTGACATTTGGAAGGTTTCTTGGTTTACACCTTGACCTGCAAATGCAGCATCACCGTGAACGATGATTGGTAATACATCATCACCACCGATATCTTTACGACGTACTTGACGTGCGCGTACAGAACCTTCAACTACAGGTCCAACGATTTCTAAGTGTGATGGGTTAAACGCTAATGCCAAGTGAACTTCGCCACCCGGAGTCATGACGTTTGAAGAGAAACCTTGGTGGTATTTAACGTCACCAGAGCCTTTTTTATGCAGAGATTTACCTTCGAACTCACCAAATAGATCAGCTGGGTTTTTACCCATGATGTTTACAAGAAGGTTTAAACGGCCACGGTGAGGCATACCGATAACCACTTCTTTACAGCCTACTGAACCTGCGCGTTGAATAAGTTCATTCACCATAGGAATGAAAGATTCACCACCCTCAACACCGAAACGTTTCGCACCAACGAATTTGTTACCAAGATATTTTTCTAGGCCTTCAGCTGCAGTTAGACGTTCAAGAATGTGTTTTTTCTGGTCTGCAGTGTAGCCAAATTGACCACGAGTACCTTCAAGGCGTTGTTGAATCCAACGTTTTTCTTTTGTATCAACAATGTGCATGTATTCAACACCAATCGAAGCAGTATAAGTTGCTTCCATTGCTTGAACCATTTCACCAAGTGTTGCTTCAGACTTACCGATTGCAAGGTTACCTGTATTAAATACAGTATCTAAGTCAGACTGAGTTAGACCGTGCGCAGCAAGATCTAGATCAGGCACGATTTCACGTTTTGCAAGACCAAGTGGATCTAATTTTGCGTTTTGATGACCACGGTTACGGTATGCAGCGATCAACTGTAATACACCGATTTGACGGCGTTCATGCTCAGAACTTACTGCACTTTGCACTACTGGCTGAACACGGCTTGAATTACGGCCTAATAATAGGAATTGCTCACGTACATTGCTGTGTGGTTGATCACCTTTCGGGAATTTATCGAAGTATTCACGCCAATCAGCCTCTACTGAGTCTGGAGCCGTTAAATACTGCTCATAAAGTTCTTCAATATACGCTGCACTGTCAGCGCTAAGTTCAGTGTCAAGACGCAGTGCGTCAGCAACTTCTTGCATTTGTGGACCCATTTCCTATTGCAAAACATTTCAGGATGCTTTTTAAGCGAACCCATGATTAGTAATGTCAAATTGGTAATATGACATTAGTCCCCATTAGGCTTAAGCCTTGAGGCGTTATCACTACATTAGGATTACCCAATGTGATTAATGAACAATAACGCCCTCAGCGGCATCATTACTCATTGAGAAATACCCGACATAAATCGGGCAATTTTTGCAAATCATCTTAGAAAAAATAAATTTTTCGCAATTATCTTTTCTAAAGCGACTTTATTAACATTTATATACCGTCTACAGCGCTTAAATTGTAGAAAAAATGTACCCAATTCAAAGTCATTTTTTACATATAGTGATACCTTAAATGCTAACACGTTCGAGCATTTCAATTGATTTTTTTGACACATACCTCTCATAAATTAGCGAAATACACTGTTTGTATTTTCATCTATGATATGGTGCTACATATAAAATGATCTTTCAATTAAGACAAAAGTCTACGTTCGATTTTTACCTCATCTCATATACAAAAACAAAAGAGAGCTGACATTCCTATCCTCTCTCTTTTTACTACGTTACATAATAACATCTTCTAATCCTTTTGACAGACTTGAACGAGCGTTTCATCAATAAATAACCATTTATCTATCACTTTATACTTTTAATTCACTACGTTTCTATGAAATCCATTTATAGCACTCTGCAATGACAGCGAATAACTTTCACTATCATCACTTTTATATATGACAAAAAAAGCGCACCCAATGGTGCGCTTCTTTTTACTGCCAAATCTATTAACCTAGATCTAAAAGCATATTACGGATGTGACCGATTGCTTTAGTTGGGTTAAGACCCTTAGGACATACAGATACACAGTTCATGATACCTTTACAACGGAACAATGAGAATGGGTCGTCAAGACGAGCCAAACGCTCTTGAGTTGCTGTATCACGAGAGTCAATGATGAAGCGATATGCGTTCAACAATGCTGAAGGACCCAAGAACTTGTCTGGGTTCCACCAGAATGATGGACATGAAGTTGAACAACATGCACAAAGAATACATTCGTACAAACCATCTAAATGTTCACGCTCTTCAGGAGACTGCAAACGCTCTTTAGGAGGCGCAGGCTGATTGTTGATTAGGAACGGATGGATTTTATTGTACTGATCGTAGAACTGATTCATATCTACAACCAAATCTTTAATTACTGGAAGACCTGGAAGTGGACGAATTGTGATCACTTCTGGTAAGTCGTTTAGGTTCCAAAGACACGCCAAACCATTTTTACCATTAATGTTTACACCATCAGAACCACAAATACCTTCACGACATGAACGACGGAATGTTAATGATTCGTCTTGAACTTTTAATGCTAGAAGTGCATCAAGCAACATACGATGCTTATCAGTCAACTCTAGTTTAAAAGTTTGCATGTACGGAGCTGCATCCTTATCAGGATCGTAGCGGTAGATATTAAATGTACGAGTACCTCTACTCATCTTACTTCTCCCAATTAGAATGTACGTGGTTTAGGCGGAATAGCATCTACAGATAAAGGCTTGTAACGTACTGGTTTGTA
Source organism: Acinetobacter sp. YH12138 (assembly GCF_015218525.1). NCBI lineage: Bacteria > Pseudomonadati > Pseudomonadota > Gammaproteobacteria > Moraxellales > Moraxellaceae > Acinetobacter > Acinetobacter sp. YH12138. The sequence goes on from NZ_CP048670.1 coordinate 2,370,658, forward strand.
CTCAAGACGGTTATCTACAGAGAACCATAAAGTGTGTTTCATCCACTCATCATCACGACGACCGTATGGGTAGTCAGCATGATCAGGTGGTAATTCAAAATCTACCACTGTATGCGCACCACGACATTCTTTACGTGCAGCCGCAGAAATCAGTGTCGCTTTCGCAACTTCATACAGGTTTTCAACTTCTAGAGCTTCAACACGCGCTGTGTTAAATACTTTAGATTTGTCTTTCAAGTGAATGTTACGTACACGTGGTTCGAGCGCAAGAATCTGTTTCACACCCTCTTCAAGAAGTGCAGATGTACGGAATACACCAGCGTGATCTTGAACGATGTCACGGATTGCATCTGCAACTTCTTGAGCATTTTCACCAGAAGTTGATTCATCAAGATGACGAACACGATTCAAAGTTTTTTCAAGAACAGTTGTAGGAAGCGGTGCATATTCATCACCGTGGTGTTTAGTTACATAGTCAACAATATGTTCACCAGCAGCTTTACCAAATACAACCAAGTCAAGCAATGAGTTTGTACCTAGACGGTTAGCACCGTGTACAGATACACATGAACATTCACCAATTGCATAGAAACCTTTCACTGGTTTAGTGAAATCACGGTCACCCGCATTGTGTGAGTACACACCAGTTTCTTTATTGTAGTTCGCAACCAAAGTTTCAGTTTCACGAGATACAGGAACAACCACTTGACCATGAATATTTGTAGGAATACCCCCCATTTGGTAATGGATTGTAGGTACTACAGGAATTGGCTCTTTAGTGATGTCAACGTTCGCGAATTTCTTACCAATCTCAAATACAGATGGAAGACGTTTCATGATTGTTTCAGCACCAAGATGCGTCATATCAAGCAAGATGTAGTCTTTCTTAGGACCACAGCCACGACCTTCTTTAATTTCTTGGTCCATTGAACGTGATACGAAGTCACGAGGTGCCAAGTCTTTCAATGTCGGAGCATAACGTTCCATGAACGGCTCACCAGCATCGTTACGAAGGATCGCACCTTCACCACGACAACCTTCTGTCAACAATACGCCTGCGCCCGCAACACCTGTTGGGTGGAATTGCCAGAATTCCATATCTTGTAATGGAATACCTGCACGAGCTGCCATACCAAGACCGTCACCAGTGTTGATATAAGCGTTAGTAGATGCACGGTAAACACGACCAGCACCACCAGTAGCGAACAATGTTGCTTTACCTTGGAATACTGCAATTTTACCTGTTTCTTGGTCAATTGCTGTCACACCAAGCACATCACCCTCTTCATTACGGATCAAATCAAGTGCGATCCATTCAACGAAGAATTGAGTACCCATTTTCACGTTGCTTTGATAAAGCGTATGAAGAAGAGCATGACCTGTACGGTCGGCAGCAGCACATGCACGTGGAACTGGTTTTTCACCATAGTTCGCAGCATGACCACCAAACGGACGTTGGTAAATTGTACCGTCAGCGTTACGGTCAAATGGCATACCTAGGTGTTCAAGCTCATATACAACTTGAGGCGCTTCACGAGTCATAAACTCAATTGCGTCTTGGTCACCTAACCAGTCAGAACCTTTAACTGTATCGTAGAAGTGGTAGTGCCAGTTATCTTCTTGCATGTTACCAAGAGATGCACCAATACCACCCTGCGCTGCAACAGTGTGTGAACGAGTTGGAAATACTTTAGTCAGTACAGCAACTTTCAAACCAGCTTGAGCAAGTTGGTAAGAAGCACGCATACCTGAACCACCACCACCAACGATGACTGCATCGAAAGTTAGGTGTGGAATATTTGTGTAATCTTCTTTAGGGGTTATAGCGCCCATGATATTTTCCTATCAATTTGCCCAAAAAATCTGGATCGCCCAGATCGCGTATGCAAATACTGCAACAATCACTGCAGAAGTCAGCACTAAACGCAGACCGTTTGCTGAAGGACCCATTTGACGAGTAGTCACATAGTCAGTGAATACTTGCCACATACCAATCCAAGCATGCGCAACAAGAGATAAGACAGACAATAAAGATAAAATCTTCATTGGTGTTGTCATCATAAAGCCATACCATTGCTCAAAAGTGAATCCGCTATTGCAAAGGATCCAGCCCAGTACAACAATAGTATAAACAGCCAATACAACGGCACTTACACGCTGGATAAACCAATCGCGAGAACCTGATCCTGTTAAACCTGTAGCACTTTTCATTAGAGAACAATCCATACAAATGCTGCAACAATACCGATTGCAGACAAGATCAATGAAATAGTAGCTGCGATACGACCACTTTGAAGTTCTTCAGCAACGCCAAGATCTGCAAATAGATGCTTGATACCACCGATAAGGTGATAAATTAAGCCGGCTACAAATACCCATACGACAAAACGCACAATAAAGCTATCAAACACAGCTTGAACTTGCGCAAAACCTTCAGGTGAAGATAAAGATTTGTCTAAAATCCAAAGAAGGACCGGTACGAGTAAAAATACGATAACACCTGATAGACGGTGTAAAATTGATGCAATAGCCACAGGGGATTTTAAGTTTACGTCTAAAACTTGACCCATGGACAAATTGACAGGTCTGTTGCTTTTCACAGCGGGCATCCTGTAAGTAAAAACTCCATCCGGAGTTTGTTGGAATTAATTCGTAGGAAAGCTAGCATAGTCAGACATTACAATATAATAAACTCTGCAGCTGTCTGATCTTATAAACGACAGGGAATTATAAAACGTGAACTTTCAAAACACAAACGAAGACAATTAGGAATTTCGCAAAATATCCTTAAATAAGAATCATTAACAATAAATTTTCTAAAAACAAATACCTTATTTATCTAAGAAAATCATACTATGTTGTTGGTTTTAATCAGTTAAATGTAAATTTCACTTATTGTTTTTGTGTGTATATGGCGATTTAAACTTTTAGACTAAAGATGAACAAATCTAAATCTTTCTTTTCCCACTACATTTTAAAATCTTCCAGCACATTCGCCAAGCCATAATCATAAAAATAAATGTGCAGCATTTTCTCAAATAATAAAACTCAAAGATCATGAAACGAAATAAGTACTTAGTCTGTGCATAAAAATCTTAGCAACAGCAAATCTGTTTAATAAAACGCCATTTTTTACCTTTCCAATGACAAAAATGCTCATTTATTGATCTTTTAAAGGCGTTTAATTAACTATTTTTTAACCAAACGAACTTTTTTTTAAGTACGATTAAGTCGTTTTAATTATGAATAAGAAAAAAGCAATTTAGAGCCAAAGATGTGTGTAAGTTACGAAAATTATAATAATTTAATGAAATAGCGGTCTTGTAATTCATAATTGTTTCAGAGTTTTTAAGAATTAAAAATTGCTTACAATTAAGGCAATAGGCTTTTTTTAATCTGCACCTCCCCTGCAAATTGACTTATTATACTGCGTCGGCACTGTGATTTTACTCATTTTTTAAGCGGATGAATTGTGTTTCATTTCAAGGAATGATCCTCAATTTATATCCATAAGTATAATTGACAAAATTTCAGTTCCCTCTAATCTTAGAGCAAATTTTTGATCTGTCTGATTCTCGCATTAAAAGATTAGTACTGAGTCAGATAAAACATTCACCAGGACAGGAGATCTATTGAATGTCTGAAGCAACTGGCAAAAAAGCCGTTTTACAGCTTGATGGCAAAGAAATTGACTTACCAATTTACAGTGGCACTCTAGGCCCAGATGTAATTGACGTTAAAGATGTGTTGGCCGCAGGTCACTTTACTTTTGATCCTGGTTTTGTCTCAACGGCTGCTTGTGAATCTAAAATCACTTTCATTGACGGCGGTAAAGGTGTTCTTCTACACCGTGGCTACCCAATCGACCAGCTTGCTACTAAAGCAGACTACTTAGAAACTTGCTACCTTCTTTTGAACGGCGAGCTTCCTACTGCTGAACAAAAACAAGAATTCGATGCTAAAGTTCGTAACCACACTATGGTTCACGATCAAGTTGGCCGTTTCTTCAATGGTTTCCGTCGTGACGCTCACCCTATGGCGATCATGTGTGGTGTTGTTGGTGCGCTTTCTGCGTTCTATCACAACGGTTTCGATGTTGAAAACATTGACCACCGCGAAATCACTGCTATTCGCTTAATCGCTAAAGTTCCTACTTTAGCTGCTTGGACTTACAAATATACTGTAGGCCAACCATTCGTTTACCCACGTAACGACTTAAGCTACGCAGAAAACTTCTTGTACATGATGTTTGCTACTCCTGCAGACCGTGATTACAAAGTTGACCCTATTCTTGCTAAAGCAATGGACCGTATCTTCACGCTTCATGCTGACCACGAACAAAACGCGTCTACTTCTACAGTACGTCTTGCTGGTTCTACTGGCGCTAACCCATACGCATGTATCGCTGCGGGTATCGCGGCTCTATGGGGACCTGCTCACGGCGGCGCGAACGAAGCTGTTCTTAAGATGCTTGACGAAATCGGCACTGTAGAAAACGTTGCTCCGTTCATGGAAAAAGTGAAAACTAAAGAAGTTAAACTTATGGGCTTCGGTCACCGAGTTTACAAAAACTTCGATCCACGTGCGAAAGTAATGAAAGAAACTTGTGACGAAGTGTTAACTGCACTTGGTATCAACGATCCACAACTTGCTTTGGCTATGGAACTTGAACGTATTGCGCTTTCTGACGAATACTTCATCAAACGTAACCTATACCCTAACGTAGACTTCTACTCAGGTATCATCCTTAAAGCGATTGGTATCCCAACAGAAATGTTTACCGTAATCTTCGCTCTTGCACGTACTGTTGGTTGGATCAGCCACTGGTTAGAAATGCACAGCGCACCTTACAAGATCGGTCGTCCTCGTCAGCTTTACACTGGCGAAACTCAACGCGATATCCAAGGTCGTTAATTCGAAAGAATTGTGCGAATCTAAAAACCGTCCCTTTGGGGCGGTTTTTTTATGCGGCTAGATTTATTTTGCACTTTAAAACAGACCCATCTGACTGAATTTTCCTGCTCAATCATTAGATAAAACGATGCATCACAAACTATAAAGTATGCTGTTTATTGCTGAGTGTATTTTAAATCGCCATTTTCTAGAAAGTCTCACACTGTTTCATCAGATAGCGTCATAAAAAAAGCCTAATTCCACGTAGAAATTAGGCTGTAAACAAAAGGCTTAAATATTGATGATGCTTTATTTTAGCTTATTAAGTTAAGTAACTTTTATTAAGCAACCGTCTCATAGTCTGTCAAGTCCACCTGTTTTAGACGCTGCTTTAACTGTTTCAGTGACCACGGCCAAGCTGCAAAATTACGTCCATTGGCATCTAAGTAATAGCTCTTACAGCCGCCACTATTAAAGACTGTGGTCTGTAAATGCGTCTGTACTTTTGCATTGTGATAGGCCAATACATTTGACTTAATTTCAAGCCGTTGTATCTTCTCTTGTTTCATTTTTACCAAAGCATCAACGATATATCCAACCTGTGCTTCTGCAATCCCAATAAATGAGTCATAAACCAAAATATTTGGCCCAAGCACCAAGAAGGCATTAGGTACTTGCGCGATACTGGTACCCAAAAATGCTTCAGGAGAACTGTTTTTCCAAAGTTCTGACAATAACTCCCCTTTGGCATTTTTTACACGCTGCCCAATCGGCGGATGAGAAACTTCAAAACCTGTACCCCAAATAATGACATCGACTTCATGACGTTCACCATTCGCAGCAATAACAGTATTATCTTCTATTTCAACTAAACCATGTGGTACAAGTTCGACATTGGCTTGCTGCAAAGCAGGATAATAGTTATTGGCAAATAAAAGACGCTTACAACCAATAGAAAAGTTTGGTGTAACTTTTTCACGTAATTCAGCATCTTGAATTTGTGTTTTCAACAACTGACGACCCAAATAATTCACAGGCTCTAGTAGTGAAGGATTACGCAGCCCTAAATTAATACCATTTAATATACCGGCCACACTTTTGCGCCAAGTTTCTTGTACAGTTGGAAAGCGGGTAATGATGCCTTTCGCACGGTCATTCAGTGGCAAATCTGCTTTTGGCAATACCCATGGTGCGGTACGTTGAAACACCACCACATTTTTGGCAATAGGTTGAATCTGAGGAATAAACTGAATCGCAGATGCCCCCGTACCAATCACCGCAATACGTTTATCTTTTAAGTCATAGGCATGGTTCCATCGCGCAGAATGGAACATTTCACCTTCAAAGCTTTCAATACCTTTAATTTTTGGAATTTGAGGTTCAGTAATCGGCCCAGTGGAAAAAATTACCGTTCTCGCCGCATACTTACCTTTGCTCGTCTCCAATTGCCATTGCTTTAATTCCTCATTCCATTCCGCTGCAATCAATTCACAATTGAACTGAATGTTACGATAAAGCCCATGCTGCTCTGCCACATCCTCTAAGTAGTTCAGAATCTCAGGTTGCTTGGCAAATAAATGACTCCATTTATGACTCGGCGCAAATGAAAAAGAATACAACGCCGAAGGAACATCACATCCACAACCTGGATAGGTGTTGTCGCGCCATGTACCTCCCACGCGATTGGCTTTTTCTAAAACCACATAATCTGTATAACCCCGTTCATTCATTTGATGAGCAGCAGCTAAACCTGATATCCCCGCACCAATCACGATGGTATCGTAGACACGCACTTGATTTTCTACACTTGGTTTTTCTAGGCTAGGCTCTGACTCTGATTGGTCTTGTACTGCTTTTTTTGCTTTGGCAGAAGACGTTACAGTAAGACGTGCATTAGTTTGCGTTGTTGCCTTTTTAGTTTGAGTTTCCTCTTGATCTAATGCTTTTACATCTTCGTCATGTAATTGTGTCGGCATGTTCATGCTTTTGCTCCCGACTTTTTAATATAGTTGTTAAATAAGGGATAACCCACCCCCAATAAGCGGGTATAGGTTTGCGGGGATAGACGCTTTAACCACCAAAATAATTTGGCATCAGGTTGCGGAATGGTATACAACTTCCCTGCATCTAAATTATTCAATGTCAATTTGACCACATCGTGGCTCGTCGTAAATGCATGATTCATCAGCAGTTGATCAGCCAAGCCTGAATATCGATTGGGCAAGCGTCCATTCTTCATGATATTGGTCGGCACCAAGGTTGGGCATAGTACATTCACACGGATATTTGCCGATCTGAGCTCTGCCGATAAAGTTTCAGACAATGCCAACACACTCGACTTCGTCACGTTATATGCTGTCATTTCTGGTGCAGCGGTATATGCCGCAGCAGAAGCAACATTAATAATCGCGCCCCCCTGCTTATTTTGTTTCAACTTGGGTACAAAATAATGGCAGCCATGCACCACACCCCACAAATTGACATGCATGCACCACTGCCAGTCGTCTAAACTCAGTTCATCAAATTTACCACCCAGCCCGACGCCTGCATTGTTGATCACCAAGGTCACAGCATGCCCCATCAACTGCTCAGCTTGCTGTGACAGTGCTTTAACTTCTTCAGCCTTACCTACATCACACTGCACTGCATAAGCATTTGATGAGGTCATAGAATGAATTTGATCAACCGTTTCTTGCGCTGCTTCTAGATGAATATCGGCACAGACCACTGTCCCACCACGACGTGCCAACTCCAAAGCAAAGCTTCTTCCTATACCACTGCCTGCACCAGTAACCACCGCGTAGGCGTTTTCACTTGGCTTATTCTTTTTTCCAAATAGACCCATGGTTTTGTCCTTTTATCGTTTTAATGCTGGTGTAAATTCTTTGACAAAATAAGGTGTTAACACGCCATCAACAGGGTTCAGCAAACGCTTTTTGTAATATTCAAGAAATGCAGAAGTGTCATGATCATTCGGGTGAAAACTTGGTCGTAGATAGTCAAAAATATGCCCGAGGCTGCTGCCATAAACACCATCTTTTAACCCAAAAATCAGTTGGAAACTGCGCGGAACATCTTTCCAGTAGCTTAGGCTAATCAAATTTGATGGCTTTCTGTAGAAAGGGACAATCGATGCACCAATTGAAATCAAACCCAAAATGGTAATTAATGCAGGGAAAAAGCCAGCAATACGTAAAGCATAATTACCTGATAATTCTTGATAAACATCATAGGCAATGTCTTTGTGTTCAGACTCTTCCAACATATGCCACATCCAAATGGCGCGCTGCTTTTCATCTATTGAATTAAAAAAGATTTCTTCATGATTCATCATGTATTCCGCAAGCACTGCGGTGAAATGCTCAATTGCTGCCATTAAGGATAACTTCATTGGCTGTGGCATACGTTCAAAACCATAGGCAAAGACGTAGTGTTCTAACTTTCTAAAAAATTGCACAGGCAGATTTCTTGCGCGATACGCTTCATTCATTTCTTCATGCATACGTGAATGAATAGCCTCTTGCCCAATCAACGACGTGACACGTTGTCTTAATACAGGATCTTGAATAAAGTCGCGATGATATCGAGCAGTATCAATCACCAAATCTTCGCCACGGGTTAAGAAAATAGATAAAGATGCAAAATAGGCACTGGCCAATTCTGCATTCATATAAAATTTTGGATCAATTTTTTCTGGTTCGAAATCAAATTTCATATGACGAATAGGAACAACGGCAGACTGTTTTGTTGGGTCAAAGACAGGGCCTGCAAATACGCGTGCTAACGTTTTTTTTATCGGTTGAAAAGCGCTCATGGTTTTGCTCTCAATTTGGGTGTTTACCGTTCATTGACTTCATGTCGATTAAAGTAAAAACACATAGATTGAGATCAAATTAAGTGAGATAGATCACTAGGCCATTAGCAAAACCGACCTCTAGATTTGCAAAAATGCTCAAATATTTCCTTTGTCAGACAATCTTTAAAACATCAATGCTGCATGGCTCAAAAGCTTGTCATTAAAGGTCATGGCGTATTTTGAGTGAGTGATGATTATTGGATTTTTTGCACTTCACCGGTCGCAGATTGATAGACCCATTGATGATCAAACAGGCTGTCATCTAAATGATCCAGTTTAAAATTACCGATAGCCACAGCATAGAATCCATTGCCCTGCTGCTTAAAATGTGTGATCTCTTGCATGAGTTCTTCAGTCAGTTGACCCATTATAAAGTCGGAAATCACCACCACATCGGCATGTACAAAATTCGGTTGTTTCAGCATGTCCACGGCATGATTCATCGCAGGGATAATATCGGTTCCCCCATGAAATGACTGCCCTAAAAAGTGAATGACATCATCCAAAGCGCTGTTACGCTGTAAATTCAGCGCGGTTAAATTGGTCGAGAAATTCACCAAATACATCGCTCGCTTTTCTTTTAACGCTCGAATAGATAAATACAAACAAATCGCTTTGGAAATCAGTTCAGGTTGCCCATTCATTGAGCCACTGGTATCTAAGCAGACAATCATCGGGCCTTTTTGTCCGACTCGATGCTGCGTATGGCGTTGGTCTTCGATCACCCGTCCCTGTTGCTGACCTTGTCGATTAAAACTCATCAGGTTAGATTCTAAATATTTTAAATCAAATAAAACCTGTAAGTCAGGATCGGCTAACAGCGCCAACTCGCTAGGTAAAGCCATACTGATTTCTTGTGCCAATTTAATTCCAGTAATTTCCTCTTGCGCCATCGGGGTGTGAATAAGCTGCTGTGGTTCTTGTTCTAACTGAGCAGAAATCCGCTTACGTGGCATATTCGGCTGTGCGCTTCCGATCATTTGACATAGACGTTTAAGCGCCCGATCTTGCTCGAGATAATTCGCCCATTGCTCAAAGTTCTGTACATCGTGCTCTGTTAATTGCCCTTTGGAATAGTCCAGAAAAATCCCTGTTTCAAACCCGACACTGTCATGGTGCTTGACCATTTTCGACAATGTCGCGAGAAAATCTTTGATTTCATCTAAAAAGGCATCTCGTTGTAGACGGAGTTGCTCAAACTCCCAATGTGCAATAGCTTCGGTCAATTTGCGCTGCCATTTGCCTTTGAATAGCTCAATGTGTAATTGACGCTGCTGCTCGGTCAGCAACGACTGTTGGCTCTGTTGCCACATTTCAGTGAATTCTGGAATCCCCAAGGTTTGCATGAAGGCGGCATATTCAGTGTGGAATTGAACAAAATCACCCTGCTCCCAATGCTTTAACGCAAGCCAATATTCCAATTGCTGCTGGGCCGTTGCATAAGGATGCTGCTGATCTAAACTCGACTTTGCCTGAAAGGCCCATTCCTGAATTTTTTGATCGAGCTTTTTTGCAACTTTATGATCTTTCAACCAATGTTTTAAACTGGATTGTTTTAATTCATCATAAAGCTGCGAACTTAATTCATCGAGCGCCGATTGGGTTTGTTGTCGTGTCGGTTTTAATTGCGACATAACTGTTCCAAACGCTCACAATCTTGCAATTGCAACTGATATCGTGCCAATTGCTGCTCAATAGATTGAATCAAATATTGAATATCCTGTTCAGTGACAAAGACCGATTTAAACTGATGTTCTTGACTGTTAAAGCGTTCCGTTAACAGTTCCAATTCTGTTTGAAAATATGATTTGAGCCGTTGAACTTCGTGTAACAGCTCATATTGGCTTTGTGCTGAAAGTGCGCTGCGTGGACTGCCTTTGGTATGTTTTATATACGGCGTCACCACTTCTTCTAAGCCGTAATAACCACCTTTTAACGTACATACTCTTGAACCATTAAAATTACATACGATGCCACGCACTTCTTCACCAGTATCATCTAAGGCAAAGAAGTCCTTTTTCGTATCCATTTTATCCAGTTCGAGATACAACACTTTATCTTTATAGTGTCGATCTAGATTGGTCACTGCACGTAAGTAGTCAGTGCCATGAATTAAATAACTCTCATAGACATCATCGGTATAATAAAAATGATTGAGCACCTGCTGTTCAAGTGCATCCTTCTCTGCCACATGCTGTTCGAACTGCAACCCATAATTTAAGCCATTTTCAGCCAATACTTCATCTATCTGCTGTGAAACAAAAGCAATGTCTTCAGGCTGATTCCATAAACAATGTTTTAAAATTAATAAATCACTCAAAATCACCGATGAACGATCATTTAAAAATGCACAAGCTTTGACTAAATAAGCCACACGTTGCCAACGACGGTCAGAGACATAGACCACGTGATCTTCAAAGTTATGATTGAGTCGATTTTTAAGTTGATCAAACAGATTTAAAATCGATTCGGATAATTCCACCTGATAAATCTGTTCCCGCCAATCTTGCAACTCTGCTTTTTTTATTTTTAAGGTCGCATCGACTTCAACACTGACTTGACTCGGCTTGGCCTGTAATAGTGCATGAAAGTTTTCTGCAACAGCAATCGGCGGCACTTCTAAGCGCAAAATAAAACGATCATACAAGGCATCTAGACCTTGATTTGGTTCGGGAATTTCATTCGATGCACTGACCAAAACATTCAATGGAACTTTTTGGACAATGTCACCATTTTTAAAACCCCGCTCATTCACCAAGGTCAGTAAAGTATTTAAAATCGCAGGGCTGGCTTTCCAAATTTCATCTAAAAAAGCAAAATCTGCCCGTGGTAAATAATGTTCTGTTTTACGAATATATTGATCTTCTTTTAAGGCTTTAATTGATACTGGGCCAAAAATTTCTTCCGGCGTACTGAAACGATTCATCAAATATTCAAAGTAGTCATGGACTTCAAAAGCTGAGGCAATTCGACGTGAAATCAAACTTTTTGCTGTGCCAGGCAAACCATATAAAAAGGTATTCATGCCCGCAACACCAGCCAACAAACTCAAAGCAATAATCTGCTCACGTTCATACATATTTTTGCTGATTTCAGAAATTAAAGTATTGATCCGTGCTTGCATCTGACTATCTGTTTGACCGAAAGCTAAATTGTAACGCCCTAACCGATTTTTCGCTGTAGCAGATGCAAAAATATCGCTCTTTAAATACAGCGCAACAGCGTGATATTGTATTTTCAGGTTATAGTAAAACTGCACATCCCTTTAGAGCTTTAGACACCTTTCATCATGTTGCCTTTCTTTCACACGCTCATCCGACTATTAAAACTTGAAGGTTTTAAATATCGATCTCTCACGGCAGGTGAAATATCCATGTGTCGGAGTGTGTTTGGGGATTTGATTCAATATGAGCAAGTGAAAGTGATGAATCACCCTTTTTTGCCTTGGCAATCGGCGCATGTGGTCATGGCGCCTCAGGGGTATATCCATGCACGAAATTTACTGTTTAAAGCGGACTATGCCAAAGCGTCTTTAGGATATCGTGCCCTGTTTATTCATGAGATGGCCCATGTTTATCAATACCAGCAGCAAATCAATGTTTTGGGTCGAGGCGCTGTGTTACAGATGGCGTATTTCTTCAGTTTTAAAAAATATAATCCTTACCGCTATACCCTCAAACCACACAAGGCATTTTTTGACTACAACATTGAGCAACAAGGTGACATTGCTCGTGACATCTATTTAAAGCGAATTAAAAATATTATTTTATATCCAGAACTTGTTCATCAAATTGAGCTGTAAAGCGTCAATGCTCTTTGACGAATATTTATAGATAAATTGAATATCGCCAGATCATTCTATTTCACGCTATTGCTCGACCATTGACGCTATTTTAAGTACAAAAAAACAGCATTAATATTTACTTTATGGCACATAAGCTCAGCTAGGCTTTTAAAAGCTATGAATACCTCTAGTATCTCGCTTAAATTCAGATAAAATAGGTTTACCTTATTTTTTTGCTTTGCATCAAAACAAGTGAATTATCATACGATGATGGTGTTTTGTTTTCGCCTTTCGGCAGTATTTTTCGTATCTAAATACACTCGCTGAATAATCACAATAATACAAATCAGTGTGTTAAGTGTATTCACCTATAGGAATAGGATTTAGTTGGAATGAATAGTTTTAAAATTGCACTTGCTCAGTTCTCTCCGCATATTGGTAATCTAGAATCAAACGCAGCAAAAATGCTTCAACAAGCCAATGCTGCAAAAGAACAGAACGCAGATATTATTGTTTTTCCTGAACTTTCTACAGTTGGTTATCCTGCTGAAGATTTATTATTACGTCCAAGTTTAAATAAACGTACACAGCAAGCTTTTGAACAATTGGCGAACGTTAAGGACATCGTTTTAGTCTTTGGTTTTGTGAATCAAACTGAAGATGGTCAGCGCTATAACTCTGCTGCTGTCATGAAAAATGGTCAAGTTCTCGGGATTTACAATAAACAAAATCTTCCAAACTATAGCGTTTTTGATGAAAAACGTTATTTCAGTGAGGGTCATCAACACCTTGTCTTTGAATATTTAGGTCATAAGTTTGGTGTGTTGATTTGCGAAGATGTTTGGGCTTTACCAACTGTTCAACAGCTTGCTCAGTTAAATGTTGAAACCGCTTTGGTGTTGAATGCTTCACCTTATGAAGTTGGTAAACCACAGCATCGCATTGAAACCATGGGTGCATTGACCAAACAATTGAACATCAATCTGGTTTACTGCAACCAAGTGGGCGGTCAAGATGACCTTGTCTTTGATGGCACAAGCTTTGTGATGAACAATTCAGGTGAAGTTGCGTTGCAAGCACCAAGTTTTGTTGAAGATCTATATATCGCAGAATACGATGCTGAACAAAAAGCCTTTAAAACAGGTGCAATCACGCCTGTATTAAATACCATGGCTGAAATCTACCAAAGCCTTGTGATCGCAACACGTGACTACGTACAACGTTCAGGCTTCCCTGGCGTGATTTTAGGTCTATCTGGTGGTATTGACTCAGCATTAACTTTAGCGATTGCTGCCGATGCGATTGGCGCCGATAAAGTTCAAGCGGTCATGATGCCATATACCTATACCGCGCAAATCAGCGTTGAAGATGCTGCTGAACAAGCCAAGAATATGGGCGTAACTTTTGGTATTGCCGAAATCAATCCAATTGTGAATGGCTTTATGCAAACCTTATTCCCTTTCTTTGGCGCTGCACCGACTGATGCGACTGAAGAAAACCTACAAGCGCGTTCTCGTGGTACGTTGCTAATGGCCTTATCGAACAAGTTCGGCAATTTAGTCCTTTCTACAGGGAACAAGTCTGAATTATCTGTTGGCTACTGTACATTGTACGGTGACATGGTCGGTGGCTTTGCAGTTCTTAAAGACGTATATAAAACGATTGTATTTGAACTAGCAAAATACCGTAACAGCATTTCAGAAACACCAGTGATCCCTGAACGTGTAATTACTCGTCCACCTTCTGCGGAACTTCGTCCAGATCAGAAAGACCAAGACTCATTACCTGAATATGAAGTATTGGATGCCATCTTGTATGCGTATATCGAAGAAGACATGAGCCAAGATGACATCATTGCCAAAGGTTTTGATGCTGAAGTGGTGAAAAAAGTCATCCGTTTGGTTGATCTAAACGAATACAAACGTCGCCAAGGCGCGATTGGTCCACGTATCAGCTCACGTGCATTTAGCCGTGAACGACGCTACCCAATCGTGAATGGTTGGAAACCGGGTATCTAATTACTCGATTCAAATTAAAAAAAGCCCAGTTATAGAACTGGGCTTTTTTATAGGCGCAAAATACGCAGCAGTAAGAATAAAAAATAATTGAGATGTGTATTTCAAAAGTTAGGACATCAATTCATAACATCAAAGATTTGAGTTCTCTTTTATTTCTACATTAACATCGTAAATAGATTATTTTATTAGTGCTGTAATTATTTCAATCTATTTGACTTTTTCTAGGCACAAAAAAAGAGACCAAGCTGAGAGCTTGGTCTATAAAAATGGTGGCTATGACGAGACTTGAACTTGTGACCCCCGCATTATGAGTGCGGTGCTCTAACCAACTGAGCTACATAGCCGTAAACTGTGGTGGCATTATCTAGATTTCATACATTATCGTCAAGCATTTTTGTTTGCAATTGTTCAGAGTTTAAACAAGCAAAGTTCAAGATGTTACTATTTAAGCAAATCATGCTATTTTTAGCCCTAATTACTATATTTTTTGATTAAAAATTAGAGTTTTATCATGCAATTCAATTCGATAAAAAAAATCTGTCTGACCCTCAGCCTTGCCGTTATGACACTGACGGGCTGCCAAATCGTCTCCCCAATTTTTGTTGACTATAATGGTGTGCGACGTGATGTGGCGACTTGGATTAATAAACAGCCTTTATTGAGCATGCAACAAAAGCGCAGCATGGCTCAACTTAGCCGAGCACAGCAGCCTATCATTCGTCTCGACTTCAATGATCAGGAGAAATTAGTCAGTGTTGCGCGCGCTAATGAAGCTGCGATGTATTGTGCCAATCAGCATTTATCAGCGCGACAAATTCAACGCCTGCAAAAACAGATTTTCCCTGAAGATGCGTTGCATAAATTAAGCTTGCTTGAGCAACAAGCGTTGCATATTACCCTGACAGAGCAAGAGAAACGGTGTGATTGAAACCATGTCCACTGATGGATGAATTCATCTAGGCTCAATTTTTTCAGCACCAAATTGTCTTACAATCTAGACATAGCTGCTTACATTATTGAGCATTTTTGCTATCGCTAAGCGAGGTGAAAACAAGTCTATATTTTTGCAATATTTTTATTGCTAATTTCGCAATATCCCTATGAATTTACTTGGTTTTATTCCTAAATAAAAAAGCGTATGATGAAACTATGATCAATGTAAATAGCGCTTTTTTTCAGGTTTTTCCATCCAAATTCAATTGATCAGATAAGGAGAAATAAGATGGCTTTAAATAATATTTTAGTTCCAGTGGACGGTTCAGAAACTTCTTATGCTGCGGTGGCTAAAGCTGTCGAGTTTGCAAAAACTTTTGGCAGTAAAATTACTGTGGTTCAAGTACTGACGCTCGATCCATATATTGCTGCAGAGTATATTTCAGCAGCGCAAACCAATGATTTAATTGAACGTGCTCGTGCATCGATTTTAAATACACTTGAAGAAGCAAAAGCGAAATTTTCAACTGAAGGTGTCACTGTTGAAACTCGCTTACTTGAAGGTCAAGTGGTGCATACTGAACTGGTTAAAGCTGCAGAAGAAACACATGCGGACTTGATTATCATTGGTTCACATGGCCGTACAGGGATCAAAAAATTCTTCTTGGGCAGCGTAGCTCAAAGTGTACTGGGTGCTTCAGACATTCCTGTTTTGGTTGTGCGCAAATAAGCCATTAGATTTATAGCGTGAAATAAAAAGCCTTCTGATCCTAGAGGGCTTTTTTATTGACTGCGTCATCAATATAAAAAACGCTAAGTTTAAGGCAAGGATTTTTTAGGGTAACCATTGATATTGTTTCAATGAGATGCGTCCATTCACCACAAAGACATTTTCAGCTGCCAATTTCAATTGCTGGATATTTTCACCTTTTTCATTGCAACGCTGCGTGCTGATTTTTCCTTGCGCATTGACCACCCGATGCCATGGGATCGTTGATGTTGCATCTAGATGCTTGAGTACATAGCCAACCAGTCGTGCATGCTTCGGTAAACCCGCTAATTTGGCAATTTGTCCGTAAGTGGCAATCTTCGCCTGCGGTATCAATTGAATGACCGACAAAATTTGCGTTGCCAATTCATCACTCTGCTTCATCTGATCTCCTTTGAGCCGCATAAAAAAGAGAACCCGAAGGTTCTCTTTGATTAATACTTAATTTTGACAGATTAGTACAGTAATTGGTTGTGATCGATTAGATCTTGTAAAGTCACATCGGTATTTTTCAAAGTGAGTAATTCAACTTTATCACCAAATTTAGATCCTGTTCCATCACGATCAATGCTGATCACAGTGTTGCCCTTGCCATCAGATTTAACCGAAACAAACTGATCAATATTCGACTGATTGACATTTTGACCTTGTAACAAGGCTTTGATATTCACTTTATCGCCTACAGACGAATTAAAGTCATTCCAAGTATCATGTCCATTACCGCCCGTTGCATCGGCTTGATCCAATACTTTATAAATAACCGTATCAATGCCCGCTTTGGTGTTGAATTGATCATTGCCTACTTTATCTGTCACAGTGGCTTCAATGGTTTCACCATTGGTTAATTAATTTTTAAATTCAACATCAAAATTCCCTGATAAATCCACTGTGCCTGCGCCAATGACTTTGCCATCTTGATCTTTTACTTCTACCGTTGTACTCGGCTCACCTTCACCTGTGACGTGCTCACCATCATCGGTGATCACCACATCTTTAGGCGCGTCAGGTTTAGTCGTATTCTTAGAACCACCAGAATAATCAGATTCACCAACAATAGCTGCACCCAATAAACCAGCACCATCTGCTCCCGCAATTCAGGGTAAAATTACATCCGTCAATGAATCGTTATAAAGCAACAGTTTAATTTCTTCTAAAAGTTGATACTGAATAACATCCGCAATATCACCATTGGCTGTTGTAAATTTTGCCCAATACCATGTACCGTCTTCACCCTCAAATACCAAACTATTGTCTGGTGTCGCCTCACTAAAATAGTTTTGTACAGTAATTACTTCCCCATTTTTTTAAGGTGATTATTACGTCAGCACCATTCTTTGTAATTGAAGTAACATCCTCTTTCCGGATTTTGAGTACGATGACAGAATTTTTGATAAGCCCAACTTGATTGGATTCAACTTGATACAAAACTTTATGACTTTCTTTAGAAATGACAGAAATTTACGACATAGGTAAAACCTCATTTATTTACATTAGGGCCGTTTTTATGTTTTTTTGGTTTTGTAATGAGTTATTGGTGATTAATAATTTCTTTAATTACAAATCATTAAAACCAATTTTTTTAATTGTGTGCGTTATATCATGCTTTGTGGATTTTTTTTGCATAATTGTTTGAATATTTTAATATTTTTATCAATACATTTAGATTTTAGATCCATCTTTATGCAAGTAATAACAAACACTTATTTATGTGATGTAAGTCACAATAACGCCAATGAATGACCAGTCATAATTTCCCCCCATTTTGATGTACCATGATGAAACATAACTATAAATAAAAAAAGGAAATGCTCAAGCATTTCCTTTTTTAAGTCAAACAAAACAGTTTTAGAAGTTTTCAGGGTTCTCCAAACGACGAACTTCTTGCACTTTTTCTGGGTTATGTACAGCAGCAACACCATCATCCGCTTTGGTATCTATTAACGCTTCTGGGTTATAAACCGTAATGGTTTCATTACCATGGATATCTTCACCCACAATATATTGGAAGCCCTTTTTATTCATTTTATGGCACATTCTTTGGTACCAACCTTTAAAGCCTTTGGTTTCTTCATTCGGATTGTAATAAAAAGCATTCATCACAGCAGGTAAACCTAGACCACACACGAGCCCCGACATTAATACCGCAATAAATGTATATCCAATCAAAATACTACTGTATTCACTGAGTTCAGGAATATTGGCAACAGCGAGGATCAAAGCCAATGAAATGCCTCCACGAACCCCACCCCAGGATAAAATCGCAAGACTACCGTTATAGCTTTTTTTACGGAAACTCGGGAAAAATGCGAAAGATAAATAGTTTGCTGCAAAGCGCGATGCATGCAAAATAATAAACGCCACCATGCCGCCTAAAATCAAGCTAAGACTTAAATCTAAGATAAATAACTCAAGACCGATCAGGGTAAATAAAAAGGAATTGATGATTCCTTCCACGGTATGCCAGAAATGATTCACTTCCCTGATTTCTCGCTCTTGAAGAATTTCTTTCCATTTATTCCCAACGATCAAACCACCAATAACACATGCGATTGGTGCAGATGCATGTGCGAATAAAGCGACTAGATAAGAACCACTTGCCAATAAAGCTGTGGTTAAAATCAAGGATTCCATTTCATGTTTACCGCGGAGTAAACGTAAAATCCCTAAGCCAAATGCCCAACCAATAATGACTGCGACAACAATTTCATATAACAGCGTTTCAAGCGTACCAATGACGGTAAAATGCTCACCTTGCAAGACATTGAGTAAGGTCATAAACACGGCAATACACATGGCATCATTAAAGAGCGATTCGCCTTCTAATTTCACCATCAAATGATGTGGGGCACGTACAGAACTTAATACACCTTTAACCCCAATTGGGTCAGTCGCACCTAAAGCAGCGCCTAATAATAACAACACCAATAAATCAACATGATGACCAATTAAGAACTGATAACCATATAAAGCAACACCAAAAAACACCGCACAAAGCACCAAGGCAATACTGGCCAAAATACTGATCGGCTTCCAATGCAAACGTAAATCGGAAACTTTAAATTTCAAGGCAGATGAGGTCAAAATAAAACAAATCACGCCATTAATTAAAAAGTCATAAAAGTCGATATGACGAACGGCCTCTTCAATGTTGTGCAAATTAATCGTCACAAATTGATTGCCATTGAGTAGGCTTGCGCCCCATTGCAAAATAAAGACAAAAATTGCAGAAACAATGGGAACACCTATGGCTTGTGGAAAGCCCAAGATACGTTTATTAAAAATCGTGGTTGCAATCGAAAGTGCAAAAATAACGGTAAAAACCTGTAGAAAAAAATAATTTCCCATTTTGTTCCCAATTTTGGTGCTGTGTCGCCTACAGAGTGAGATATAGGTATTTTGAAAATAAATACCAAATTATTTAGTATTTAAAAATAAAATATTCTAACGAATTTTATCTAAATTCCGTGTATCAATTCAGTTTTTTTCACATCTTTTATCAAGATCATTTAACATAGCAAGCCTGCATAGATTTTATGCATTTTCATCATCTACATGATTTCTCCTATGCATCAGACTATTAAAACTGTTTTTCGACTCTTTTTTGCTGCGGTGATCTTTATCATTACGGCGGCCCTGATCCTCACTTGCTATAGTAAGACACAGGAAATTTTACGTGCTGAGCACTATTTTAGTCAGGCAAAAACGATCTCACTGGATTCAACACCCAAAGAACAATTGGTTTTGGTCTCCAATAATGAATCACCCGATCGTGCGATATTTATCATGCTGGCGAATAATGGTTATCTTGCCAAAATGAATTGTGAAAACTATGCACAAGATATTTGTCTCGATGAATTTAATCAGCAACACACCCGACAAATTCAACACCTCGATTTACTGAAAATCGGACAATTTCAATATATCCAAAATGTGAGTTTCACCAATAGCCGCACTGGACAAAAAAAACAATTACGCTATAGCGATGCCCAATTAAAACAGTTCTATCAAAACGATATTTCAAGCCTTAAATATACTGTTTTTGGCGTGGCTTTATTTGCATTTGCCGCATTGTATGTCAGCTATCGTATTGTTCGAAACTTCAAATCATTTCTCAACAAATAAGCTTCAATCTATTTTTCAATGAAAAAAAGAGGATGTTTGCATCCCCTTTTTTTTGTTTTAAATGGCTTGATTAAAGGTATCGCAGCTATTGATATTGCCTGATTTCAACCCTGTCTGGAACCATTTCATACGTTGTTCGCTGGTGCCGTGCGTGAAACTGTCTGGGACCACTTGCCCTGTTGCACTTTTCTGTAAATAGTCATCACCAATCTTATGTGCAGCGTCCATCGCTTCTTCTACATCACCCTGCTCTAAAAATTGGGTACGCTGTTGATTATGATGCGCCCAAATACCCGCAAAACAGTCTGCTTGCAGTTCTTGCATAACCGAATAACGATTACCCTCAGCTTTAGATGCTTGCGCACGGGCCTGCTGGACTTGCTCAGAAATGCCTAAAATCGTTTGGATATGATGTCCAACTTCATGGGCAACCACATAGGCTTGCGCAAAATCACCCGCCTGATCTTGGCGACTCAATTCTGTTTGATTTTGTTCACCCGTGATGCCCATTTGCGTACGCATATCTTTAAAGAATGCAGTATCAATATAAACCTTCTGATCTGCTGGGCAATAAAACGGCCCCATTGCCGCTTGTGCTGTACCACAACCTGAATTGACCACACCATTAAACATAACCAATTTAGGCGCTTTATACTGAGCATTTAACTGTTCTTGAAAGACTTTATTCCACGTATCTTCCGTATCGGCCAAAACAGTGCCAACAAAATCCATCGCTTCTTGTTGTTCAGGTGTTGGATTATCCAAACCTTTGACTTCAGCCGTTTGACCCTGTGAAGTCACTTGTTTAGTCGCCTGATAAGCTTGCTGCGGATCTACACCAAAAAACTTCCACGCAACAAATGCTACAACCAAACCTAGAATACTGATACCACCCGCTTTTGCACCGCCACCACCGCGACGGTCTTCTACGTTTGAACTAACTCTTCGACCTTTCCAGCGCATAGTGATCTTCCTTATATAAAATAGTTGATATCCGTGCGTTTACAGATTAATCCTTTTGCGACTTTGGCCATACTTTTTGAACTAAAGACACGACGCACAGCACGATTAAACCTGCAATAAAACCTGTCACTAAATTGATTAAAGTCGGTGTTAATGCACCCACAATACTGCCAACTGTAGGAATATGTTCTGCATAATCCACAGAGCCTTCAATAAAATGGTGTAGCAGAGGCACACCATGGGTAATGATGCCACCACCCACTAAAAACATGGCAATCGTACCTACAATGGTTAATGTCTTCATCAACTTAGGTGCAAATGCTAACAAACCTTGTCCAACGGTCTTTTTAAATTGTGATGCTTGTTGCGTGAGATAAAGTCCTAAGTCATCAATTTTGACAATCATCGCGACAAAACCATAAACACCAACGGTCATTATAATTGCAATCACCGAAAGCACCATGACCTTAGTCCCAAATGCCGCAGTTGCAACCGTACCCAATGAAATCACCACAATTTCAGCAGATAAAATAAAATCGGTCCGGATGGCACCTTTGACTTTTTCTTTTTCAAAAGTCACCAAATCCGTTTCAATATGGGTCATCTCTTCACGAGCAACTTCTTCTGTTTTGGCTTTTTTATGATGCAAACTATGCAGGACTTTTTCCACACCCTCATAGCACAAAAACAAACCACCAATCATCAAAAGCGGTGTAATCAGCCAAGGTGCAACCACACTGATCAATAAAGCAGCCGGAACCAAAATTAATTTATTAACAAAAGATCCTTTGGCGACAGACCAAACGACAGGAAGTTCACGATCGGAACGGACACCACTGACTTGTTGTGCATTCAGTGCTAAATCATCTCCAAGGACACCCGCTGTTTTTTTGGCTGCCATCTTACTCATCACAGCAACGTCATCCAACACAGTTGCAATATCATCAAGTAAGATTAATAAGCTACTCGCCATTATTTTTATCCTTTAGGCATTTTTTAATATTCTAATTCTATTTAACGCTAAAATTGTATTTAGTTTTTTAATAATTAACAAAATATTCACCCATTTTTCAGTCAATTGTGCTGTGTCAGTAACAATCAAAAATAGAATGCCGTACAATGGGGACATTCTTTGAAAATCAGCCGTAGCTTTGACTACCACTTTGGAACAGATAATGAGTATTCAAGATAATCGTCCAGTGATTTTGACTGGCGACCGTCCGACTGGACAATTACATTTAGGTCATTTTGTAGGTTCTTTACGTTCACGTGTAGGTTTACAAGATTCGCATCATCAACATCTTCTTTTAGCTGATGCTCAAGCCTTAACTGATAATGCTGATAACTTCGAAAAAGTTCGTCGCAATATTATTGAAGTCGCAACCGATTATCTTGCTGTAGGAATTGACCCAACCAAAACCACGATTTGCGTTCAATCATGCTTACCAGCATTGAATGAATTGACCATGTTATATTTGAACTTTGTGACGGTTTCTCGCTTAGAGCGTAATCCAACCATCAAATCTGAGATTCAAATGCGTGGATTTGAGCGTGACATTCCTGCAGGTTTCTTATGCTATCCAGTGGCTCAAGCTGCCGATATTACAGCGTTTAAAGCATCTGTCGTTCCGGTGGGCGAAGACCAAATTCCAATGATTGAACAAACCAATGAAATTGTTCGTCGTTTAAACCGTCAAATTGGTCGTGACGTACTTCCTGAATGTAAAGCTTTACTCTCTAATGTAGGTCGCTTGCCAGGTTTTGATGGTAAAGCAAAAATGTCTAAATCTTTGGGCAATACTATTGTGCTTGACGCAACTGATAAAGATATCAAGAAAGCTGTTAATGCAATGTATACCGATCCAAATCATTTACGTATTGAAGATCCAGGTCAAGTTGAAGGTAACGTCGTATTTACTTACCTCGATGCATTTGACCCTGATAAAGAAGCTGTTGCAGAGCTGAAAGAACACTATCGCCGCGGTGGCTTAGGCGACGGTACTGTGAAAAAGCGTCTTGAAGGCGTGCTAAAAGAGCTGATTGGCCCGATCCGTGAACGCCGTTTAGAATTGCAAAAAGACCCTGACTACATCATGGATATTTTAAAAACCGGTACTGATAAATGCCGTGATATTACCCAACAAACGTTAGACGAAATTAAATCTGGACTGGGTGTATTCCACTTCTAAATTTAAAAAAATTCCATAAAATTAAGCCTTTCCAATGTGAAAGGCTTTTTTACAGGCACTTTTGGTGAAGGTATTCACAAAATCTCCTTAGTTTTAACGTTAGGTAACATCACTTAACGTGAACACCAATGAAATGACTGACCGTTCACTCTATTATCTATTTATGTTTTAGGAATACCTAAATTCATAACATTTCTCCTTTACCGAACCTGTGAAAGCAGATTCGTTGTTATACGCAGTGAACACCCCAATCATTGCGTATTTTTTTGTCTGAAAATTAGGGTGTGTTGACATTTACAGCCGATAAATTGAGCTAAAGAGGCAACCATATAAATATACAAGCTAAAGCAACAGCGCTTTGATAGTTACGTTTTAGCTTATCGTATCTTGTGGCAATTCCTCTAAATTGTTTTAATCTACAAAATGCATGTTCAACTAAATGTCTGATTTTATACATATACCAGTCCATATCATCATTGCTAGATTTGGCATTTGATCTTCGAGGAATGTTTGCTTTCGTATTACTTTCTCTAACTTTCTTTCTGAAACTTTCTGAATCATAGCCTTTATCTGCACATAAGATTTTCGTTTCTTTTAATTCCAAAGCATCTATTAAAGCAGGTGCAACTTTCACATCATGAGTCGTGCCATCAACAATAATAAACTCGATAGGATTTCCATTCGCATCAACAGCTAAATGGATTTTAGAACTATTTCCACCGATACTTTTAGAATTAGCTTGATAATTAATACCTGTCGCATGCTGATGCGCTCTGACATGGCTGGCATCAATAAAGATCCACTCTAAATCTGCATGACTAGACAATAATTTAAATATTCTGAGTAACTTACTGTCTTTACTCCATCGACTAAACTTCTTAAAAATAGAGTTTGGCTTGCCGAAAGTATCGGGTAAATCACGCCAAGCACATCCGGTTCGAATCCGATAAAGGATTACTTCGATAAACAATCTTAAATTATGTTTGAGATAAATACCGAATTTGGAGATGAGGAGCACTGCTCCGTAAGATTTCAGCCTAGACCAGTGTTGATCATTCAGTATTATATGAGGCATAGCGAGAAGTGAATTTAGTTTGGCGATTGAATTCCACTTTCTCGCTATTTTTTTGAACAGCAAATGTCAACAGACCCTAATGTAAATATTTTAAATTTTACTATTGAAACAATAAAAAACCCGCATTAAGCGGGTTTTTTATTTCAAAAACTAAATTAGTTTTTATGACGCATATGAGGGAATAAGATCACTTCACGAATACTTGCAGCATTCGCAAATAACATCACCAAACGGTCAATACCAATCCCCTCACCCGCTGTAGGAGGTAAGCCGTATTCCAATGCTTCAATGAAGTCTGCATCGTAGTGCATTGCTTCATCATCACCTGCATCTTTTTCGGCAACTTGAGCTTGGAAACGTTCAGCTTGATCAATCGGATCATTTAACTCTGAGAAACCATTTGCCAACTCACGACCACCGATGAAGAATTCAAAACGGTCCGTAATATGTGGATTTTCATCATTACGACGTGCCAATGGTGAAGTTTCCGCTGGGTATTCTGTGATGAATGTCGGTTGACGAAGTTCTGTTTCAACAGTTTCTTCAAATACGATGGTTTGAAGTTTGCCTAAACCAAAACCAGGTTTTACTTGCTCTTTCAGTTCATTTTTAACGAAGTTTGCAAGGAACTCACGATCAGATACATTTTCAGCAGTAAACGTTGGGTTATGTTCAAGAATCGCATCAAACATCGAAATTTTCTTGAATGGACCTTTGAAACTATACACTTCATCACCATAAGGCACATCAGTCGAACCTAATATGTCAATGGCCAATTTTTCAAGCATATTTTCTGTCAAAGCCATCAGGTCTTTGTAGTCTGCATATGCTTGGTAGAATTCAATCATGGTGAATTCTGGGTTATGACGTGTTGATACACCTTCGTTACGGAAGTTACGGTTAATTTCGAACACACGCTCAAAACCACCAACAACCAAACGTTTTAAGTAAAGCTCAGGCGCAATACGTAAAAATAAAGGCATATCTAATGCGTTGTGGTGAGTTTCGAATGGACGCGCAGATGCACCACCCGGAATCACATGCATCATTGGTGTTTCAACTTCCATGAAACGCTCATTGCTCAAATATGAACGAATACCTGACACCACTTTTGCACGAATTTCAAAAGTTTTACGTGTTTCTTCGTTCATGATGAGGTCTAAATAACGCTTACGGTATTTAACTTCAGTATCAGTCAAACCATGGAATTTGTCTGGAAGTGGACGGAGTGATTTGGTTAAAAGCTCAAAATGTTCAATATGAACATAAAGGTCTCCTTTACCAGAACGACCAATATAACCTTCAATGGCAATAATATCGCCCAAATCGAGTGCTTTAATTG
Organism: Acinetobacter sp. YH12138; assembly: GCF_015218525.1. NCBI lineage: Bacteria > Pseudomonadati > Pseudomonadota > Gammaproteobacteria > Moraxellales > Moraxellaceae > Acinetobacter > Acinetobacter sp. YH12138. Next base: position 2,396,602 of record NZ_CP048670.1, read on the forward strand.
TTGCAAGAACATCAGCATCCAACTCTTTACGTGGTACATAAAGCTGGATACGACCAGTCATATCTTGGATTACGATGAATGAACCACGGTTCAACATCACACGACCAGCAACTTTTACATAAACCTTTTCGCCTGCTTCAATTTCTTCTTTTGATTTTTCAGCGAATTGATCTTGTAGGTCTTGTGCATAGTGTTCACGCTTAAATGTGTTAGGCCACGGGCTAACACCTGTTTCCTTGGCGTGCTCTTTGATGTGCTCTAACTTGGCATGACGCTGTGCAATTAAATCGTTTTCGGAAATGGCTTGTTCAGAAGTCGATTGAGCGTTATGTTGCGTCATCTCTGTCTCAAATAGTTAAAAAACGGAAGTTGCATAGCATAGCAGATTTCCTTTGAATTGAGCAGTAAGCAATGCGCGCATTTTTTTAATAAGTAGAAATTTATCGAAGTAAGATGTTTTAATCGTTATACCTTCAGGTAGACATAGAACATACCTTACAGATGTGCAGTAGATAAAAATTAAATACTCAAGCTCGAAAACCTACATTTTAATGATATCAGATGATAACTAAAAGCTTTAAAAATACTTATAATTATCAATACATTAAAATATATATCAATAACTTAATTCAACCTTTTAATCTATTTTCTTTAAGACTAAAGTCTTTTAAATGCCTATAAATTAGACCAAAAGCTAAATTCTCTTTTTGACAATTCTCTCTACAATGAAGTCATAAAATTGTTGAAAAATAAAATATTCAACACATCCAAAAATGTTTGAAAACAGTGTGTAGAAAAACAATGACTTCCTGCTTATCGAAAATTCTGTTTTTACATGGATTGGATTCTTCCCGTGAATCTACGAAGTTCCATGCCATCAATGCAAAACAAAAATTCTGCATTGAAGTGGACTATCGCAACTTAAATTTTCAAACTGTTGCGGACTTTTACCACGAGAGTATTGAAACCATTAAGCCCGATATCATCGTCGGTCATAGTCTCGGGGCATACTGGGCTTTGAAAATGTCGCTGTTTCATCGCATTCCTTGTGTGATTGCTAACCCGAGTCTGCATCCAGACTTTCGTGACGACTACCCTGCAATTAATGAAATGGATTTGGATCACGATATTCCACAAATTGCATATATCGAACGTGGCGATGAAATCTTAGATATGTATGAAGCAGAACAACAACTCGAAGACTATATGCAAGTTCAAGTGATGGATGGCGGACACCATCGCCTTCAATGCCCTGAAAATATTAATGATTTAATCCAACATCTCGAATTAAATTACTTAAAAAAATAAATCATAATATTAATATTAACCTTAAGCAGCAACGTCGCTTTTATCAGACATAAAAAAGCCTTGTCATAGACAAGGCTTTTTACATTTTAAAACTGACGCTTAAGCTGCATCTGCTTCAGGACGTGTTTTATCATCTAAAACAGACCAAATATTTAGTCCTAAATCTTTATGCAAGTCAGGCAAATCTAAGAAAATGCTTGCGCCTAAAACTTGGTGTTTACATTTTTCAGCCAATTGTTTCACTGCACGAAGCGTACCGCCCGTCGCCAATACGTCATCCACAATAATTACTTTTTGTGATTCGATTTCAGCTGACATTTCAAGACGATCTAAACCGTATTCAAGGCTATAACCAACACCGACAACAGGTGGTGGTAATTTTCCGGCTTTACGTACCAACACCAAACCTTTACCCGTACGCTGGGCAAGTAAGCTTGCCAAAACAAAACCACGCGCTTCAACTGCAATAAAGCTATCTACTTCTGCCAATTGCTCAGCTGGAATACTTGCAATTAGGGCATCAGTTAACGATTCGATGTTATTCATAAATAACGGCGTAAGGTCAAAGAAGCAAATTCCTGGTTTTGGGAAATCTTGGACAGTACGAATGTTAGACCACAATGCCGCAGCAGTAGAATTACTCATAATAGGAGAAAATAAATTAAGAAAGGAATGTGTGAATTTTAACGCGATTTGAGAGAAAAGAACAGCTAACCCCCGACTAAAATGCATATTTAAGATACAGCAAATTTACATAAGTTATTGATTATTAATATTGTATTTATTTAAAAAATATCAAATATATATTTTCCTAATCATAAAATAAAAGATTTTAGAGTTTTTTTCTGCAAGACTTTAGTCTATGAAGATAGAAAAAGCGGTATTTAGAACCCAATTCACGGAAATGAATTCCAATATAGCTTTCAATAGGCATAAATATTGTCAGACAATTTTTCCCAGATCTGGGGTTTTGATGATATTTATTGTCCCTCACTGCCATTCTGCTTTTAATTTCACTCATTAAACTCTTAGCCACTTTACTTTATAGTCAGAACTGCGTAAAAATTTAACATAAGAGTCTACTGTATAAGGCTAATTAACCTTAAGGTATAAACTTATACAGTTATGAAGTATTTACTGACTTAATTTTGTGTCAGTTTTTGGAGAATGGAATGAAAAAGTATCAGTGCATCGTTTGTGGATGGATTTATGACGAAGCAGAAGGCTGGCCACAAGACGGTATCGTGGCAGGAACGAAATGGGAAGATATCCCAGATGATTGGACTTGCCCAGACTGTGGCATCTCAAAAGTAGATTTTGAAATGGTTGAAATCTAATAAATAGAATCTAAGGCCATCATCGTTATGGTCTTTTTTTTGTCTTTAAAAAATATGAAATGTGTTTGGAGTTGAGTATGCACCCTATTGTCATTATTGGTTCTGGTATGGCGGGATATGCCGTTGCACGTGAATTTCGAAAGTTAAATACTGAACTAGAACTTATTATGATCTGTGCGGATGATGCCATTAACTACGCTAAACCGACATTATCCAATGCGCTCGTTGGTAATAAAACTCCTGAGCAAATCCCTCTAGGGGATGCCGAAAAAATGTCGGCTCAACTCAATATGCAAATCATCAATAAGAGTTGGGTTAAATCCATTGATGCAGCAAAACATGAGCTTACTATTGAAAGCCAAAATGGAACTCAAACACAACTATATTCAAAACTCGTTTTAGCCGTCGGTGCAAATCCAATTCGCTTAGCTATTTCGGGTGATGGTAGTGAAGACATTCACGTCGTCAACAATTTAGATCACTACAAAGCTTTCCGTAAACAGCTTGCAGCACGTGAAGATAAACGTGTCGTGATTTTAGGGGCAGGCTTGATTGGCTGTGAATTTGCCAACGACCTCCAAAATACAGGGGCGAAAGTATCGGTGGTCGATTTAGCTCCGCAACCTTTGGGTCGCCTACTGCCGTCTCATGTTGCAGCTAAATTCCAAAGCAATTTAGAAGAAACGGGTATTAAATTCGTTTTAGGTACGACAGTCGACAAAGTGTCACGTATTGAAAATGGTGACTATCAAGTGAGCCTTGCCAATGGTCAAAGCTTAGTGGCAGATGTTGTGTTGTCTGCGATTGGTCTACAGCCTGAGATTAACTTAGCAAAACAAGCAGGCATTCACACCAGTCGTGGTGTATTAACCAATAAAGGCTTAGAAACCAACTTGGCAGATATCTATGCTGTCGGTGACTGTGCTGAAGTTAATGGTACCCTTCTGCCATACGTGATGCCAATCATGCAACAAGCGCGTGCTTTGGCAAAAACCCTCAATGGCGAACATACCGCAGTGCATTATCCTGCCATGCCTGTAGCTGTTAAAACACCTGCTGCACCTTTAACTGTCCTTCCTGCGCCAATTGATGTAGAAACCCAATGGGAAACAGAAGAGCTTGAAGATGGCATGATTGCCCGTGCGATCGATCAAGATGGCGTATTACGTGGATTTGTACTGCTCGGTGCAACTGCTGGGAAGCAACGCTTAACTTTGACTAAGCAGGTTCCGGACTTGATTCCTGCTTCAGTTTAAGGTTTAAATACAAGGACGTCCTGATAATAATAGACGTCCTTTTTAAAGGAAAATAACAATGAATAGTGCCCTTCAGTTTAATATTTCACCTTATGCCTCTTTTATGCATGAAACTCGCGTAGAGTTAGGCAATGGCATTGAACTTCATGTCGAGGTGGGTGGTCATCCTGAAGATCCTGCAATCTTATTGATTATGGGACTCGGCGCACAAATGTTGTATTGGCCTGATTTCTTTTGTAAGTCCCTAATAGACCAAGGTTACCGAGTTATTCGCTTTGATAATCGCGATATTGGTCTGTCGAGTAAAATTCGTAACCCAGGCCCACGTCTTAACACCTTTAAACTGATGGGACGTTTTGCCTTAGGTCTAGAGAATCAAGGTGCGCCTTATGATCTATATGATATGGCAGACGATGTTGCACTGTTAATTGATCGTATGGGACTTGATAAAGTCCATATTTTAGGCGCTTCGATGGGCGGCATGATTGCTCAAATCGTGGCGGCACGCTATCCAGATAAAGTGCACAACTTAAGCTTACTTTTTACCAGTAACATCCAACCCTTACTTCCACCGCCATTTCCAAAGCAATTATTTAGTCTAATTGAAAAACCTGAATCTAACGATGAAGATGGAATTATTAACCATAGCCTGAAAGTTTTTAATATTATAGGCTCTCCAGGCTATATTAATCAGCTTGAAGCGATACAAACTGCACGTAAACTCTATAAGCGGAGTTATTACCCAGCGGGTGTACTTCAACAGTTTTTAGCAATATTATGTACAGGTTCCCTGCTGCAGTTGGATAAACAAATTCAGCATAAAACCATTGTGGTTCATGGAGCTCGTGACCGTTTGTTGCCGCCAAGCCATGGTAAGGCCGTTGCAAAGGCTATTTCAGGTGCTAAATTTGAATTAATTGATGGAATGGGGCATGATATCCCACCGCATTTTATTCCATATCTTAGCGGTTTGTTTGCTGATCACTTTAAATCATAAATTAGGACACTATGGCTGCATTACCATCCTTAAGACAGCTGTCATATCTAGTAACACTGTCAGAAACGCTACACTTTACTGAAGCTGCGCGTCGTTCTTTTGTCACCCAGTCTACTTTGTCTGGCGGGATCATGGAACTTGAGCGTTTACTAGGTGGCGTATTGGTAGAACGCGACCGTCAAAACGTGCGTTTAACTCCTCTTGGCGAACAGGTTGTCGGACGAGCCCGAGTTCTATTGGCAGATGCGCAAGACCTAATGCGTTTAAGTCGTGAAATGAGCGAACCTCTAACGGGTGATTTACATCTAGGGGTCATTCCTACTATTGCGCCATTCTTACTTGCGCCATTATTAGAAGAAGTGCATAAGCAATTACCAAAAATTCAATTGCATTTACATGAAGCACAAAGTGAAAAAATTGTTGAGAAACTCGAGCACGGTAATCTAGATATTGTATTACTTGCTCTTCCTTTCGATACACGTAGCTTGAAAGTTGCAGAAGTAAACAAAGAAAAATTGTTCTTGGTGTACAACAAAGCTGACCCAAATGCAGCTCAAGCGAAATCTTTAGACGACCTAGATTTATCTCGTTTAATGTTGCTTGAAGAAGGCCATTGCTTACGTGATCATGCTTTGAGTGCTTGTCCGATTGGTGAACGTAAAAATGACCATCGTTTAAAAGCAAGCTCATTGCCAACTTTGGTTGAAATGGTTTCCGCAGATTTAGGCTTTACCTTATTGCCTGAAATTGCAGTTTATACCAATATGATCAAAGCCAATGAAGATTTGGCTGTGAAAGAAATTGAAGCAAGTCCTACACGCACATTGGCATTGGTAACACGTAAGAGTACACCGCTTCAAAGTGAATTTGATGTATTGCTTCAAATCTTGCAGAAAATCACTAACAATCTGCACTAATTAATCAGTTTGAAAATTAAAGAGAGCCCTGTGCTCTCTTTTTTATTTGGCAGAAATGAATAATGCAGAAGTAATAACATTGAGATGAGTTTAAAATTGAAAATGAAAAATACATTCTCTAGAAAAAAGAAAAGGCTAACCCAAATAGGTAGCCTGATAAGGTAATATATGACTTGATGTATATCTCAATTCATCGCCTCAACAATATCTTCACACTAGCCAGATAAGTAAGAAGATAAATACATCTTAGTAAAATATAACTTTCGTTAAAATCACTAGTTTCAGGTATTTTAGATAAAGTATTTCTGATTCATTTTATAAAGGGCTTTTTTTATAGTTGTGTTTTGTGCTATAAAATAAACATAGATGAGAAATAAATCACATTATTTTAAATAATTACTAATATTTATGTTTAAAATAACTAATCAATTAGTCAATATTAACTCATCTCAGAAACAGTTCAATTTATCGGTTGTCAAAATACTGCTTTCACATTTCAATTATTATTTTCAATTCGAATCTAAATCTGATGATTATTTAATCAATATTCTAAAAATAAAAACGAAAAAACTATAAATCTTTGCATTCAACATAATGAAAAACACAAAAAACCATACATTAATTAAATTCTATTATATCACAATAACTTAATTATACTTTGATATATAAATCACTACTTCTAGGTATATTTTTCTAATTCACTTTCATGCACATTATGGAAATGCAATTTGATTAAAAATAATAAATGAGCGAAATGTATGATGAGTGAATTTTTATTACCAGTACCCGTTTTGATCATTGATCATCAAGCAATGACTTCAAAAACAGTGCTGTTTAACATCTTAGGAAACCTCGGTTATCCTGAAGAGCTCATTACATTTTCAGAAAACTTAGCAGATGCAGAACAACAAATTTTCAATCAATTACCCAATTTAATTTTTTTAGTGATCACTCAGCAGTCTGATATCTCTTTCATCCATAAAATCAAAAAGATTTATCCTTCGAGTAATCTCATCATTTTAGTCAATGAACAATCTACAGATTTAACCTTACATGCCATTCAGTTAGGTGCAACCGCCTATATGTTGATTCAACAACCGTTGGAAGACACCTACAACCAACTGAAAACTATTTTAAGAGGTGGCGCTGCATTGCATCCAAGTTTTGCTAAATTTTTATTGAGTGAAACTTTTAGTCCGCAAAATGCAGCACCTAAACAGCTCAGTCTGAATCCAGCTGAATACCAAATTTTAGATATGGTCAGCCATAGCGCGACTCAAGATCAGATGGTCCGTGAGTTAAAACTTTCAACGTATCAAATTGATGGTTTTGTTAAAAATATCTACCGAAAAATTAGTAGCTACAGCTAAATTTAGTTCAGATAAATGATTCAAAAAAACTTATAAATTAAAAAAATAAAGGGAGCATTGCTCCCTTTTACTTTTCTAACGCATTTATTTAAATGCTTCTATAAGCACATGCTGTGAATTGTGTGCTTCCTCACCCTCTTGAACATGCGTACGAATCCAACGCCCATCACTTTGGAGCAACCAAGCTTGCTGATTATCTTTTAAGTAATTCACTAAACCTAATTGATAAATACGCTTTTTCAACGCTGGATCTTCAATTGGAAAACAGGCTTCCACGCGATTAAATAAATTACGATCCATCCAGTCTGCACTTGAACAGAAAATACGTGAATCACCATTATTACTGAAATAATACACTCGAGTATGCTCTAAAAAACGCCCAACAATAGAGCGCACGCGAATATTTTCAGACAGCCCCGGTAAACCTGGACGCAAACAACAAATAGAACGAATAATTAAATCAATCTGTACACCTGCTTGTGAGGCTTCGTACAGTTTATTGATCAACTGAACTTCTGTTAATGCATTAACCTTGACTATAATTTGCGCAGACTTACCCGCTTTAGCATTAGTAATTTCATTATCAATATAATTGATGAGTTGAGTATGTAAGGTAAATGGCGCATGCAGCAGTTTTTTTAGCTTCGCCATTTTACCCATACCAGTCAATTCTTGGAAAATACGATGTACATCTTCACAGAGTTCTTTATCTGTGGTTAATAGACCGTAATCCGTGTAGATACGCGCATTTCCCGCATGATAGTTGCCCGTACCTAAATGCACATATCGCACCAATTTATTGTTTTCGCGGCGTACCACCAAAATCATTTTGGCATGAGTTTTATAGCCCACGATGCCATACACGACAACTGCGCCTGCTTCTTGTAATACATTAGCCACAGCAATGTTTGATTCTTCATCAAATCGTGCTCGAAGCTCAATTACAGCGGTGACTTCTTTGCCATTACGTGCTGCTTCCGCTAAAACTTGCACAATCTCCGAATCTGCGCCACTTCGATAAAGCGTTTGTTTAATGGCCAAAACTTGTGGATCACGTGCAGCTTCACGCAGTAAATTAATTACCGGTGCGAATGATTCAAAGGGATGATGCAGCAAAATATCTTGCTTTTGCATCGCACTAAAAATGTTTTCAGATTTTTTGAGTACTTTCGGTATAACAGGAATATGCGCGTCATAACGTAGATGTGGACGTTTAAAGTTTGACAGTAAACGTGCAAGGTTAACTGGTCCATCTACTTTATAGAGTTGCTCTTCTTCTAAATCGAACTCATCAAGCAAATATTCATAAATATGCTGCGGACAATTTTCTGTCACTTCCAAGCGAACGGCGCGACCAAATCGACGTGAATTCAACTCACCTTTGAGGGCTTTAGCCAAATCTTCAACATCTTCATTCAAAGCCAAATCGGCATTACGCGTCACGCGGAATTGGTAGCAACCCGTCGCCGTCATGCCGGGGAACAAATCAGAGACATGTTCATGAATAATTGCCGATAGCATCACATGATGCTCTTTGCCACCGGTTAATTCATCAGGAAGCCGAACGACGCGTGGCAGCGAACGTGGTGCAGGTACAACGGCTAAGTCAATCTGACGGCCAAACGCATCCTTCCCTTCTAAAGTCACAATAAAATTCAGCGACTTATTCACCAAGCGAGGGAATGGATGTGCAGGATCTAAACTAATTGGGGTTAAAACTGGTGCAACTTGTTCTTGGAAATACTTTTTTACCCAAGCCGATTGTGCAGGGGTTAATTCACCACGACGTAAGAAGCAAATGTCTTCTTCACGCAGTTTGGGTAAAATTTCTTGATTTAAAATACGATACTGGCGCTCAATTGCCGCATGCGCTGTCGCAGAAATTTCATCTAATACTTGTTTTGGTGTTAAGCCATCTGGACTGCGGCTTTCATTGCCTAAGTCTAGCTGTTCCATCATTCCCGCAACACGAATTTCAAAAAATTCGTCTAAATTGCGCGAAAAGATTAGCAAGAAATTCATGCGTTCAAGTAATGGATGTATCGGATCAACCGCTTGTTCGAGCACACGCAGATGAAAGTCGAGAATCGATAACTCTCGATTAATATAACGATCATTATAAGTATATTCAGTAGGTACTTGCGCGACTTCAGCTGCGGTATTCATTTCAAACCCATATTAAAAAATGTGTGCTGTACTCAGTTTAGTATGCTTCAAATTTGTGACAATTTCATAAAAAAAGCCCATAAAGATGAGCTTTTTGTTGTAATTCAAATCGCTACCATGCCATTGACGGGTGTGTCGATTGTTATTAATCCGGGATATGGCTATAACGCATATATTTTTGGATCATGCGCTTACGATAATTTAGCTTACGATCTTGTCGATTTTCATCATAATATTTTGGATTGGGTAAAATAGCCGCAATAAACGCTGCTTGTTCTCGACTCAAACTCCGTGAACTTTTACCAAAGTAGTGCTGTGTTGCAGCTTCTACGCCATAGATGTTGTCCCCAAACTCAACCGAGTTGAGATATACCTCTAAAATACGTTGCTTCGTCCACATGCGTTCCATCATCCATGTTGCAACGGCTTCCTGTCCTTTGCGGATAAATGACCGCTTATTATATAAAAATAAGTTTTTTGCCAATTGCTGAGAAATGGTAGACCCACCTGCAACCACTTTGCCTTTATCTTTATTGCGCTCCAAGGCATTTTGCATGCCTTCCCAATCAAAACCTTTGTGTTGTAAAAATTTACCATCTTCTGCGGCAACAACAGCATGTTTGACATAATCACTGATTTGGTCGTAATCACGCCATTCGTGTTTAATCGGTTTTGATGGCTCAGACCAATAATCTAAACGCATCATCATTGTCGATTCCACAGGATGTGTACGCCACCACACCAAACTACCAAAGATCCAAAGCTGCACCAAAAGCACAAGACTGACAAGAATTAACAATGTACGAACAATAAAGGCTTTCATGTCAGTGTGTTACTCCAGAAATTCTGTTTTTTCATGTTAAGCTTATTTTTAAATATTTTGACACAGTACAAGAATAGCATGTCTGAACTCAGCCCTCCTGCTGTATCAACCCGTAAGCTGCAAATCCAACTGTGGTGGATCACGGCACTCTTAATTACCATCAATGTTGGACTCTTTGGCTGGCAAGTGCTGCATGGAATGAACGTTAGCCAACCCGACACACTGGATGCTTTGCGTTGGGGTGCTGATTATGCACCTTTAACCTTTTTAGAGGAACCCATCCGCTTATTCAGCAGTATGTTTTTTCATTTTGGCCTGATTCACCTGATGTTGAATATGTGGGCTTTGTATATTTTTGGCAGTGTTGCCGAGCAAATGTTAGGTCGTTTCTATTTCCTCGGCCTGTATGTTTTAGCCGGACTGATGGGAAGTTTATTGAGTGGGTATTTAACCATTCAAAACAGTTATACATTATTGGCCGAAGGTGCAGCCAATCAGCAGCTTTTCCCAAGTATTGGTGCAGGTGCATCGGGTGCAGTGATGGGACTGGGTGCAGCGTTGACGATTATTTCGCTGCTTCCGATGTTACCTAAACAACAATTTTATCTGGATAAAAAAACCTTATTGATGGTGATGGGCATTAACCTCGCGATGGGCTTTATGATTAGTGGAATTAATAATGCCGCGCATATTGGCGGCATGTTGATGGGCGCTGCCTTGGCTTTCATTTGGTATATAGGACAAAAATTACATCAATCCCTGCTCATTCAAATGATCGGTCTTATAGCCGCAGCTGTCGGATGCTACCTGTTTTATCTGCATTGCCAACAATTAATCCAACCGATTTTACCGCTTTGGGAACACTTTATCCTGCTGATGAAGCAATCGCTCACAGCACGTTAAACTGTGGAATGAACCCTGTGGCTATACACACACATGTTGAAAACACATCAAATCTTGTCTAAATCCAAACTACGCACTAGGTTCTTGCTCCACTCTTAACTTGCTCGGCTGTTAACCATCTCCACCCTTAACTATTCAGTTCACGCAAACTTTCTAAGGGTGGAATATCGCAAAGATAACTTAAGCGATAACGTCCGATCAATGTACAGACTAAGGTCATTACCAGTGGGAGGATCAACCAAATCTCGGCATGTAGCTGGATGACCAATTCCATTTTATAACTGACAATCGCGCTGATCACTTCAGCAAAAATACATGCCACAACACCCGAAATTAGCCCCATCAAACCGACTTCCAAACTGAGCATCGACTTTAACTTTTGCTTGGAACTGCCGAAGGAACGCAGTAATGCCACTTCTTTTTTGCGTTCATCCATAAATAAGTTCAAACATGCAACCAACACCAAAATACCTGAAATACTGACCAACAGCGCCAAGATGGTAATAATCTGAACCAATACGCTGACGATGCGTTTGATCTCATCCAAAATCAGACTAACATCAATAAACACGGTATTCGAAAACTGCTGAATCAGACCAATTAACTGATTTTTATCTTGCGGTGGAACATAGAAACTCCCCAAATAGCTGCCTGCATTTTCATCCATGGTTTTGGGAGAAAAAATAAAGAAGAAGTTTGGACTAAAGCTTTCCCACTCCACACTGCGAAGGTTGATCACCTTGGCTTGTAAAATCCCTTCAGGAAGGCTAAAACTCAATCGATCTCCAATTTGAATACCCAGTTCTTGTGCGGTTTTCACTTCTACCGATACTTCATTGACCTGTTGAAACTGCTGATTGCCCGCGATGATTTGATTATCTTTTGGAAAAGTTGCAGCCTGTGTGAGATTCAATTCACGGCGTAATGAATTATTGCTTTTAATTAAGGCATCCGAAAAAGGGAGATCATTTTTGGCAACTAATCGTCCACGAATATTCGGGTACATCGGCGTCCCTTGCCAACCATGCTGCTTGAGTTGTTGATTAAAATCCTGCAACTCAAATGGCGGTAATCCATAGACAAATTGGTTAGGTGTCCCTTGTGGTAATTGTTGTTGCCAACGTTCCAGCAAATCTGTACGTAATACCGCTAAAACCGTAATCAGACTTAGACCCAATGCTAATGCGGTAATTTGAAATGCCGTTTGATACGGTGTGCGTATATACGCTGAGATTTTCGTGCCCCAACTTTTCAAAGCCTTTAAACTGAGCCAGACCATCATATATAGGCCAACACACAGGAAGATGATGGCGCAAATCAGCCACAGGGTGAGTTGAAAATTTTCAGTTAAAACCACACAAAACACCACCAAACTGAGTGTTCCGAAACTGAGCATCCAAAGCATGGAACGTACAGAACGCTCTTGTTGTCGTATCACCCGTGCTGGCGGCGTCCCTAATAATTGCCAAAGACTCGGAAGAACAAATCCTAATAGCACAATCGCACTGGTGAATATTGCAATTGGAAGTGGGCCAAGCAGCATAGACAGGGCTGAAAACTCTAATTGTAAATTTGGAATCAGCTGTAGCATCAGTTGCAATAAGCCATAACCCAATCCCAGACCAATCAAACTTCCAAACAGGATTGAAAGCCCGAGTACAACCAACAGTAAAGCCAAATAAGCACTTAATATTTGCTGTTTGGTCGACCCAATACAGCGCATCATTGCAATGGCATCCTGATTTTGTTGGACATAGCGCTGACTGGTTAATGCGATGGCGATACCACAAAGTAGAATGGTTAAAATATTCGCCAGTTGTAAAAACGTTTCTAGGTTTGCAATCGGCTTCATTAAGCGAGTATTGCCTTCACTGGCATTTCTCAGTTTTAAACTACTTTGAGCTGCATCCTGAACCTGCGTATGATCTGAGTTAGCGGAACGGTCTTCGCTTTGATCACCAAATTTCTGCTTATAGAGTTTTTCAAAGCGCTGGGTATTTTGTGCATCTCCTGCCATTAACAGGCGATATTCAATCCGACTCCCGACTTGGATGGCATTGGTTCTCGCCACCTCAGACTGCGCAATCATAACTGTCGGTGAAAAACCACTGAAACCGAGTTCCTGATTGGTGTCATGGATGATTTTGGCACTGACTTGAAAAGCAGCATCAGCAATATTGATCTGATCTCCAACCTTTACACCCAATAAATCCATGGCACGAGGACTTAACCAGACCTCACCTGCTTGTATAGACCGGTTTAGTTTTGGTTCTGTTTCGAGTTCACCTCTTAGTGGAAATGCAGCATCAACGGTTTTGACATTGACCATGACAAATTGCTGATCAGTGTGCGCCATGCTGCTAAATAGCGTGACATTCGATTGTTTTAATTGCAGTGCTTTGGCTTGTTGTTGCCACTCTTGTGGAATTGGTTCATTGGCTGTCAGCGCCAAATCTGCTGCCAACATTTCAGCAGCTTGTAGCGCTACTGCATTTTGAATTTGTACATTGCTAAACTTTAAAGCCGTGGTGGCACTGATCGCCAAGGTCAGTGCGATCAATAATAAATACACACCCGTGGTTTTAAAACTCAGCTGTAAAAGTGGTCGAAACAATGCCAAAAGATTCATGCAGCCTCTCCTGTTCGATGCTCAATCAATTGACCATTGACCAATTCAAAGTGGCGCTGACATTGACGGGCCAAATCGGCATCATGCGTCACCAATACCAAAGTGGTTCCCATTTCACGATTTAACTGAAATAACAGTTGTTCAATTTCCTGTGCCGTTGCACTGTCTAAATTACCTGTCGGTTCATCTGCAAAGATCAGATCGGGTTCACTCACCAAAGCACGGGCAATCGCAACCCGTTGCTGCTCACCACCCGATAAAACTTTAGGGGCTTGATGCGCTTGGCGTTCTAGTCCGACCTTTGCTAACAGTTTTAATGCTTTTTCTTCGGCAGCTTTGACCTGAAAATTTGCTTGTAACCGTAGCGGTAGCATGACATTTTCCAGTGCCGTTAAATGTGGCAACAACTGGAAAGACTGAAAGACAAAACCAATATGGGCCAAACGGACTTGAGCACGCTGTTCTTCATTTAATAGATGAATGTCCTGACCACAGACCCGTAATTGTCCCGAACTGGCCTGATCTAAGGTCGCCAAAATCCCCAACAAGGTGGATTTACCTGAACCAGAACGACCAGTGATCGCAACTTGTTCCCCTGCAAATATTTCAAGATCGAGTTGTTCAAAGATCGATAACTGTTTTTGTGGAAGTTGTATCTTTTGTGTCAATTGCTGTGCAGAAATAATCGCCTGTGGCATGATATCAACATCTGTCGTGAGTTGGGTCATATCTTCCCTATATGCAAAATCGCATTCAAAATAATCGTCTATTGAGTTACTTGCTGGCTATTGCACTGATGTTCTGCCCGATGCTGCTCTCTGCCAAAACCATTATGATTTTGGGCGATAGCTTAAGTGCAGGTTATGGTGTTTCAGTGCAGCAAGGTTGGGTCCACTTATTACAAAAACGTCTAGACCAACAGTATCCGAAACAACATAAAGTGGTCAATGCAAGTGTCAGCGGTGAAACCACCAGTGGAGCTTTGGCACGACTGCCTAAACTGTTGCAAACTCATCGTCCAGACCTTGTGGTGATTGAATTAGGTGGTAATGATGGTTTACGCGGACAGCCCCCTGCACAAATTCAAAAAAACTTAGCGCAGCTGATTCAAAAAAGCCAACAGGCCAAATCGAAAGTGATTTTATTTGGAATGAAAATTCCACCGAATTATGGCAAGGCATATAGCCAAGCTTTTGAAAATAACTATCAAGTGTTGAGCCAACAGTACAAAGTCAAATTATTACCTTTCTTTATGCAAGGGGTTGCGGGGCATAAAAATTTGATGCAACAAGATCAAATTCACCCAAATGCCAAAGCGCAACCAATTTTGCTGAATAATGCTTATCCATTGATTAAAGCCAGCTTATAAATTTAATTGGTGAAAATGGATTCGTTAAAAAAGGCGCTTCATTTGAGCGCCTTTTTTTAAATCTTGTATTTACTGTAGTTTGCTTAGAAATCGTAGAAGCTTACTTCACCCGTTTCGAGTGAATACTCAGCGCCCACCACTTTTAATTTGCCTTGCGCAATTAAGTTTTCGAGGACTGCTGAACCATGACGAAGTTGATTTACTGATGCAAAAACGTTTGAACGTACTGCATGCATTGAAAGTTTTTCAAGGTCATCTTTCAATTCAGTTTGCATAAGTATTTCTACAGATGGACGAACGCGATTCACAATCGACATCAAGTTAGCTGATGGTGGTGTCGCAGGGTTAGTTAAAGCTTCAATCGTAGAATGAATCGCGCCACAGTGTGTATGGCCCAATACAATGACCACAGGACAACCGAAGCTTTCTGCTGCAAATTCCACGCTACCGACTTGAGACGGTGCCACAATATTACCTGCAACACGAATCACGAATAAATCGCCTAAGCCTTGGTCAAATACCATTTCAGCAGGAACACGTGAGTCTGAACACCCTAAAATAATCGCAAAAGGTTCTTGGCTTTCGGCCATTTCAGCGCGTTGTTGATGCGTCAAAAGCTTTGGGTGATTCGTTTCACCGTCTACAAAACGTTGATTCCCTTTTTTTAAACGATCTAAAGCTTCTGCTGCTGTTAGCATGTTCTAATTACCCTTATCCGAAGTTGCAATATTTTAATCCCAGTCGAATCGATTGTCACTTGCAAAAACAATTGCTGTGAATTTTTTCTACGACGATGCAACTTGATAGAAAATGCTACTCCACATTCATCAAAAAAAAATATTTTTTCTGTAATGGTTCACATTATTAAAACGCAAGTTTAACCACGTCAAAAAAGCAATGGATGACAAAGGTCATTTTTAATTTACAATATATTTCATAAATATACGCTTTTACTATTTCAGCCCATTCTGATAATAGTCATATAAATGATCTAAAAAAATATATCGATTCGATTTAACTGGGGTAAACGTCAATGAAAGGACATCATTCACGCGTTTTTGGCTTTTTCAAGCTAGCAACAATTTGCTGTATGACGTTTACTGCCAACCACACTTTGGCTGCAAATCCGTCTCCCATTAGCAAAAATCTGGCCGTACCTTCTATCGTGCAAAACTATTTGAACCAAGAACGTAAAGCGGCTGGTTTAGTCACACACAGTGTTCAAGTCGGGAATGTGAATTGGAGTTATAGCGAAGGCGGTCAACGCTCTAAACCCACCATCTTGCTGATTCATGGTTTAGGCGGCACACGTGATAATTGGAACCGTGTTGCGCATTATTTAACACCGAACTATCACGTGATCATCCCTGACCTTCCGGCCAATGGCGATACCCATGTCCCTGTCGATTTTGATGTCTCAGTGCCGAATGTCACGGAACAACTACGCCAGTTTGTCCTTAAAATAGATATTGAAGATAAACTGAATGTTGCAGGTCACTCATTGGGTGGTTCCATTGCCACGGTATATGCCTCTCAATATCCTTTTGATACCCAAAGTTTATTTTTACTCAACAGCGCGGGCATTTATAAACAGGCCAATACTAGTTACACCCGCGACCCGTATAAACTTAAAAATTTAATCGTTTCAAAACCGGGGGATTTAGATGATGTTATGCATAAACTCATGCAAAATCCGCCTAATGTTCCGACAAAGCTTAAAGAAGCACAGGAAAATATCTTAATTGCGCGTGCGCCCTTCACCAGTAAAATGATCGATCAAGTCGTCACGCTTAATCGAATCTACACCCCTGAAACTTTTGCTCGTTTAACACGAACAGTAGAAGCCCCAACCCTGATCCTTTGGGGCAAACAAGATAAAATCTTTAATGTGGAAGTGGCTGGCGAACTCAAGTCTTTACTGAAACGTGCAGAAACCCCAGTGATTTTAAATAACGTCGGTCATATGCCAATCTTAGAAGCCGAACAACAAGTTGCAGACCATTACTTGCCTTTCCTTGCGAAAAGTCAAAAGTTTAAAAACCCTTTGGTAGATAAACTGATTCAGTTAAACTGAGCATTCGCCATTTTTAGATCCCCATGACTGGGACTTCAGGGAAAGTATGCAGAAAAACCCGATGATTGAGCAGTTGATTGACGCTCAACTGAACTTTTTAGATCAGAGCTTTTCACACAATGATACCGTAGCCACTGAATTCACCCATTTTTATCAATGGTTTCGTAAACAATCTTTGCAGCAGATTTGGAGCTTTGATCAAATCAATGCCTTGTTGCAGAAACAAATTTTAAATACCCCTGCAAGTCAATTTCTGATTGAGCAAATTGCTGAACATATCAAATTTGCACTGATTCACCCTGCAAATGACAGCACCACAATTGCCGAAATCATTCCTGTATTGACCATCGATAAAATTGCACAGTATGTGGCCAGTAAACAAGGACATCGTCAGCGTTTAATTCATACCATGGTCAACAATCCTGCATTTTCAGCCATGATCAGTCAATTGATTCAACATGCGATACAAGATTATTTAGATAATTCGGTGATTGCAAAATCGGTACCCGGTGTTTCACGATTTATGAAAATGGGGAAATCGGTACTGGAAAACGTCACAGATACCAATTTAGATAATGCAGTCAGTAAATATTTGCAAAAGAATATTTTAAAGCTCAGTCAAATGAGTGAAACCGTGTTAAATCAGCACTTTGATGATCATAAGCTGTACCATTTTCAAGCCAATTTGTGGCATAAAATAAAAGCGCTGCCAGTTTCGGTATTAAAGAACTATGTTGAAGTTCAGGACTTGCCGCAAACAGTTGCCATGGGCCATGAAATTTGGGACTTTATGCGACAGTCTGAGTATATGAAACAGCAAGTGCATGATGGCGTATACGCTTGGTACGTGCGTAATGCAGAACGCCCTTTTGATTTATTGCTGCGTGATTTAAATATTGATGAAGCACTGATTCAGCATGAACTTCAAAACTTACTCAATCCAATCGTACAACAGATGATAGAGTCGGGTTATATACGTGAGCGTTCCCGTCTGTATTTAGAACAGTTTTACTACTCAAGTGAAGCACTGAAAATTTTAAATATCCAAGCATAAAAAAAGCCGCGTTAAGCGGCTTTTCTTTTGGAACTACTTAGAACTGGTATTTCAAACTTGCATAGTAAGCACGACCCGGCTCGTTATATGTTTGATTGACCGTTTTATCACGCAGTTTTTGCTCATCAAATAGGTTATTCACACCGATACGAGCACTCAAATCCGCATTAAATTTATAACCAAAGTTAATGCCTGCAATGCCATAACTTTTCACGCTATCCATCGCCAAGCCATCTTTGCTTTCAAGACTGGTTTCTGCATATTGACGTGGCTTTTGACGACCATATTGGGTATAGACAAAGTTACTGTCTAATCGATCCGTGATGTTGTAGTTCAAAATAGAGTTCAGTGTGTAATTCGGAATCACTGAAAGCGGATTGCCAGTACGTTTATCTTCAGAGTTGATCATATAGGTAACGTTATTGGTCCACGCGATATCACCCCAGTCCAAAGAAATACTTCCTTCAACACCTTCCACCAAGGCTTCTGGCGTATTCATCCAACGCAGTACATTATATGTTGTTCCATTTACTTCTAGTTCTTCTAGACGTGTATCCCCTGCAACGATCTTATTTTTATAATCATTACGGAACCATGCAAAGCTTGCATTTACGATGTCTTTTTCAAACTGTACACCTAATTCTTTATTCACTGAAGTTTCAGGTTTGAGATCGCCATTACCTTGTAATAGACATTGGCTCAGCCCAATCGGACAGCCATTACCGCGAGTGCTTAACAGATAACCTTCCGCATTTTGGTACATATTGGGTGCTTTATACGCCTTAGCCACACCACCTTTTAATGTCCAATAGTCGCCAAGCTTTTGCGTAATATTGAGACTTGGACTCCAGCTATCACCCGATTTACTATGATTATCATAGCGTAGTGCCAAAACGACATCGGTGCTCTCGCCCAAATTCATATTGTTTTCAATATAGGCCGACGCAATCCGTGAATCCATGTGTGAACGGTCACCTGAAGTCAGCACATCACCAAAACCGCCTGCGCCAGCTTGTGTATTAACCGTATCGGTAAAGTCATCTTCAACCCATTCAGCGCCTAAAGTTAATACCTGTGGAACATACCATTGGAACGGCAGATTGGTTTCTGCATTAAGACGAACGGTTTCTAGATGTGACGTTTGTTTATTTTCAAGATTATTAATCTGTCCCTCTGTACTACCGCCTGTACCTTCAGGTAAGCGCTTATTTTTGGTTTTGTCATATTGCGCTATGATTTTACTGTCACCCCAACCCCACGTACCTTCATGGGTTAATGCAAAACTATCACGATAAATGGTATTGGTTTCTTCACCGATTAAAGCCGATAAGATTGGCGCTTTATTTGGATCCGCTGGATCAAATACACTGTTTTGACTGTCACCTGCAAAACGGTTACCTTGGCGGCCAACACTTGCGTCAAACATCAAGACTTGTTGATCGTTCAACTGCCAAGCCAAGCGCCCTGCGATATCTTTATTTTCAACGCCTTCTCGACCCGCCATACGCGCACCATTATCCATTAGAGCATTAATATCCGCAGCATCTGAATCGGTTTTGTTATAACTACCGTATAAACGATATGAAAGGACATCTTTGAGAATTGGCCCGCTTAAGTTAAAGCTCTCACGGTGACTTGCGCCCTCTTTAGCATCTTCAGGCTGATTGGTAAAAACCTCGGCAGAACCATGAACATCGTTGGTCACTTTCTTGGTTTTAATATTGACCACACCACCCATCGCACCTGAACCATAACGCGCTGCTGCTGGACCTCGCAGTACTTCAATCGATTCAATGGCATCTGCAGGTACCCAGTTCGAATCGCCACGTGTATCACGCTCACCGCGCCAGCCATAACGTACTGAGTTTCTCGAATTTACAGGCTTGCCATCAATTAAGATCAACGTGTTTTCAGGCCCCATACCACGGATATCAATCTGACGGTTATTACCACGTTGGCCTGTGGCACTGTTACCAGTCAAATTCACACCCGGCATACGGCGCACATACTCTGAAATATCATTCACAACCGGCATTTTTTCTAAATCTTCTGCCGTAATTTTTGAAGCACCTAATGATTGTTTAACCTGTTCTGCTGCGGTAACAACAATGGTTTCCATCTTCGTTACGGATTCGTCTGTTGCTTCAGTTTGCACATTTTCTGCATGCGACAAACTTACCAATGCACAGAGTATTGAAAGTGTAAGCGTTGATTTTAATAGTTGTTTGGTCATTGAGTGCTTCCAAATAAACGTATTTATGGAGAAATATAGAATAATGTGTTGCACATTGTAACCAACACAAACAATATTGCAATTAATTTTAATAATCATTCTCATTTATATTTGTGATATCGCTTATCATCTCGATGTTAAAACTTCAGAAATCATTTAAAAATCTTCGTTTTTTTGATTTAGACAATAAAAAAGCCGCAAGGTTGCGGCTTTTTATAAAAATACTGAACTTATTTGAAATAAGCACCTTCAGTATTACTGTGATCCGTTTGGTCAACAACACGCATTAACTCAGGTACATGCTGCTTCAATGTTGTTTCAACACCTTGTTTCAAGGTTAAATCGATTGAAGAACAACCTTGACAACCACCACCGAATTTAAGCACTGCAGTTAAACCATGTTCTGCATCTTCAACCACCTCTACCAATGCACAGTTACCACCATGACCTGCAAGTCCAGGGTTAATTTCTGACTGTAGAACATAAGTGATTCGCTCTTCTACAGAGGCATCTGGACCCACACGTGGCACTTTTGAGTTTGGCGCACGGAAAGTTAACTGACCACCAAAACGGTCTTTGTTATAGTCAATCACCGCATCCAAAAGATATGGAATAGACGGTGTGTCAATAAATGCAGGGAAATCTGGATAGTCTTGTTTATAGTCTGTAGGCACAACTTCTTCTGGTGCACTGTAAGCCATACAACATTCAGCACGTGGCGTACCCGGATTTTCCACAAAAACACGTACACCAATGCCCGGTGTATTTTGTTTATCCAAAAGATCTTTCAAATACTCTTGGGCATTTGGAGTGATCAATAGGTTTGGAATTTCTTCAGCAACTGCTGTGCTGTTGTTCTCAGTCGACATTACAATATTTCCTCAAGCTGAAGTCGCTATTTTAACTTAAGATGCGGGGCATTAGAAAAAAATCAACTAAAATTGTCGGAATTATTCTGAAAGTTCACGCTTTAAGCCGTTTTAATGGCATTATTGAGCATAAATTTTAACAAGTAGAATAGTCATATATGTTGGGCCTACCCTTTAACCACACCGTGACCATTATCCTGATTACGGTGGTGATTTCACTGATTGCATTTTCAAATCAGAAAGTGATGAATCGTTTGTTATTTTGGCCGCCAGCCCTCAGTCGTGGCGAGTATGACCGATTTATTAGCCATGGCTTTATTCATGCTGATGGTGCGCACCTATTGTTCAACATGATTACCTTATTTTTCTTTGGTAGTGTGATTGAAAGTTTTTATCGCCAATATTTCTTCGACATGGGCTTTGTATTGTTTTATTTAGGCGGTTTGATCGCTGCGATTATTCCGAGTTATTTAAAACATAAGCATGATACCCATTGGGCAAGTTTAGGGGCTTCTGGGGCAGTATCTGCAGTACTCTTTGCGTATATCTTGTTTGAACCGTGGAAACTGATTTTTGTATTCTTTATTCCTGTTCCTGCGATTATTTTTGCCGTGCTGTACGTGGCTTATAGTATTTGGTCAGGTAAACGTGGCAACAGTAACATTAACCACAGCGCGCACTTATGGGGCGCAGCTTATGGTGTGATCATGACGATCATTCTTGAACCGAAGCTTATTCCGCATTTCTTAAGTCAGTTACTAAATGTTCCTTTCTAACGTTAAGTATAAAAAATCAGCTGGATTTAACCTGAAAATGACAGCCTAAACCGTTTCAGTTTAGGCTTTTTTATTGTGCTGAGTTAAACCGCATGTCCATTGATCTTTTCTTTAGCCAATTTTCCACATCTACAACACCGCACTTTGAATATCGAGCTATACAATTTCACAGCAGATTGAAACGCTATCTATCCTTGCCCTGATTTAAACTGAAATGACACAGAATAAAAAGGGAAAATTCCTATGAAAATAGTCCTGATGTTCTCAAGTTTGCTGTTGACCTGCGTGTTGAGTGCTTGTGCCGTTCACACTCGTGAAGGCAGTATCGTGGTCGACCCAGATCGTAATCACTATCCTTATAATTACCCAGATCGCCATGGCGACTTTTGCCCGCCCGGACAGGCTAAAAAAGGTCGTTGTTGATTTGCCGTTGCTGATTTCATACCCTCTTCTTTTAAGCCTTCAAAACGAAGGCTTTTTCAATTCCGACAATAAAAATTGACGCTGTATATTCTACGAAAGTTCACAAAAGCACATGACAAATCATATAAATCTGGCACTTTATGCCACCCTATTTTTTAATTTGGCATAGATAATGTATACATCTGTATATTAATGACAAAATTAGCTGAGATATTTTGCATGTCGAGTTCAACTGAAGGTCTTCAATTTCCCATTTCGGCTTCAAACCAAAAGCCGAGTACATCTAAAACTGGTCGTGAAATTATTGCTGAAGCCTTAGCTGCAGTTGACCATCAGTCTTCTGTACGTGCAAAACAAGAAAAAAACTGGCGTAAAAAATATCCTGAATATTTTAAAGCCTTGGTTGAACAAGGAATTCAATCATCTGAAGCTGCGATCAACATTGCTGAGCAAGGTTTAAATAAAGCGCATCACGTCTTTGAGTTTTATCGTAATCAAGAAAAGTATACGCTCAAAGATGCAGTAGCTTTGACTGCACATCCGCTGCATACCGTGAAATTAAAAGGTGAAAGTGTCGCAGCGCCTGAGTGGTATGTGCCCTATCATGGTCAAAAACTTCAAGGTGAGGCTTTACTGGCTCAGATTCAAAAATGGCAAGATGCTGGCATCATTGAAGCCAGTCATGCCGACGCATTACGTGAAGCCATTGCACACCCAGAATGGTTCGATTTGTCAGATCGGACTATGGTGCTCTTTGGTGCTGCCTCCGAAGCAGGCCCTCTGACGTGGTTAGCAAAATGGAAAGCCAATATTGTAGCTATCGACCTCAATAATGAACGTGTTTGGGATCGAATCTTAAGCACGGTTCAGGCCGGTAATGCCACTTTATATGCACCAAGTCTCGACGCTGTGCATGAAGACACACCCATTCAAGAACTAAAACACAAATTGGGCGCCAATTTACTGACACACATTCCTGAGATTGCACAGTGGCTTGCACAAAGTGAACATCAGCTTGATCTGGCTGCAATTGCTTATTTAGATGGTGAAAAGCATGTTCGTGTTGCAATGGCAATGGACAGCATCATGGCTTATGTCAGTCAACAAAAAGCTGACACCAGCTTGATGTTTATGTGTACTCCAACCGATGTCTATGCTGTTCCAGAAGAGATTGTTACGGCAGCGCAAGCCAAATTCCAAAACCGTGCTTCTGCACAAAAACTATTGACACAAAGTATTGCCAAAGTCACAGGTCAGCATTTCTTTAAGCAAAATAATGAGCAAACCACCAAAGCAGACAATGGAAAATCCTATGGTATTGCTGACTGTCTGGTGGTGGAACAAGGTCCAAACTACGCACTCGCAAAACGTATCCAACAATGGCGCGCAACTGTCGCACGTCAAAATGGTCAGCGGGTTAGTATCAATATTGCGCCATCCACCACGACCCGCTCAGTGACGAAGAATCCATTATTAAAAGCCGCATTTAATGGTGCGAGTTTATTTGACGTGGAATCGTTTCAACCTGAAACCACTAATGCACTCATGGCGGCTTTATGGATTCACGACTTGAGAAACCCTCAATCGGTTGCTAACCCTGAAACAGCGCTAGACCATCCATTAGAACTCATGATGCATGGTGCCAACCATGGTGGCTTATGGCGTGTGGCTTATTTGGCGCGTACTGCCTTACCTTTTGCAGCGCTGTATGGTTTTGCTGAAGAGAAATTGCCCGTGAAAAAAGTATTGGGACTGTTTAAAAAAGCGTAACTGCATTGGTTCAAATAAGTGTTGAACTTTGCAAAGCTTCAACTCGCTAGTTTGATTGTTCTAATTCAACTCTCAGTCATCCCATTAAAATCGGTGATGTCTGAGATACAGCCATAAAAAAACGCTGCCGAAGCAGCGTTTTTTTATATCTGGAATTTGAGTTGCTTAGAACACTTTCAAGAATAACCAGTACAAGCAGCCTGATAGACATATCGTTGCAGGTAAAGTGAAGACCCAAGCCGATAGAATGGTTTTCACTGTTGCAAAGTTTAGACCCGATTTATTCGCGACCATAGTACCTGCAACCGCAGAGTTAAGTACGTGTGTCGTCGATACTGGCATACCAAAACCATCTGCAGCAGCAATCGTTGACATTGCAACAAGCTCGGCAGACATACCCTGACCATAAGTCATGTGGTTTTTACCAATACGTTCACCGACAGTCACGACAATACGTTTCCAACCCACCATGGTTCCAAGACCCAGTGCTAATGCAACAGCGACTTTCACCCATGTTGGAATGTACTGTAAGAACGAATCTAAGTGACTACGATATTCCTTCACTGTCTTTTGTTCAGCTTCTGCCATTGCTGGTAGTTGTTCAGCTTTATCTAGACGTTTAAAAGCAGTGGTACTGAGGTACATATCATTACGAATCGAAGATACTTCTTGTTCAGGAATATCTTTTAAGTCGCCATACTGTGCAACACGCTCACCTAAATGATCGGTCAAACTTGCTAAAGCTGGCACAACTTCTGGGCTGACCTCTTTGGTTTGAATGTATTTGGTGAGTACATCACGCGCTTGTGCATCAGGAATATCCTTATGCTCTGCGTAGATCGCAGTCGCAGTTTGAGCAGATAACTGATGGAAAGATTGAATATGTTGATTATCTAAGTTCTTATTCAATGAATAAGCCAATGGCACACATCCGATCAAAATCAGCATGATCAGCCCCATACCTTTTTGACCATCATTTGAACCGTGCGCAAAACTTACACCTGTACAGGTAAAGATCAAAATTGCACGAATCAGTGGTGGTGGCGGCTTATTGCCTTCTGGTGGCTGAAACAATTCTAGCTGTTTGCGGAAAATACGCTTCACCAACAAGAAAACTAGGGCTGCAAATGCGAAACCAATCAGTGGAGAGAACAATAACGCCTTACCGACTTTAAGCACCTGCTCCATATCTACACCGCTCGCACCACCGCCTGCATTTAACAGGTAGTTCATGATGCCAACGCCAAGAATAGAACCAATCAAAGTATGCGAACTAGACGCTGGGATGCCTAAGAACCAAGTCCCTAAATTCCACAAAATCGCTGCGATCAGCATTGCGAAAACCATGGCAAAACCTGCACCTGAACCAACGTTCATAATCAATTCAACAGGTAATAAAGCAATAATGCCGTAAGCGACTGCACCACTGGCAACCATTACGCCTAGGAAGTTACAGAAACCCGCCCACATTACCGCAACCGGTGCTGACAAGGCGTTGGTATAAATCACTGTTGCTACTGCATTTGCAGTGTCATGGAAACCATTTACAAATTCAAAGCCAAGTGCGATGAATAAGGCTGTGCCCAATAAAATCATTGAATAAAGACTTAAAGGCGGAACATGCGCTAAATCGGCAGTCACCTGAAAACCAATATAAATCAACGTTGAAATAATCACCGTTAAAAATACCGGCATAAAGAATTTCGGTGTAGGCACATGAACATTCGTGGACTTTTGAGGAGTCGACGTGTGCGCTGAATCTACGGGAGTTTGTTTAGAATTCATGCAGGCAGGAATAGAGGATTTTAAAATCCCCATATTGTTCAATTTAATTATGACAATTATATGACAAAGCGGTGTCATATAAAGCAATTTTTCATGCTTTATTTGTTTTTTTTAGGTGTTTAAAACCGACTCCTATACTCTACTTTCATAAAGTAAATCAGTTATTTAATCTGCGTATTTAAACTCTATTTTCTTTAAAACCCAATGTTTCAACTTATATTTCATCTGTCATGTTTTTTTGTCATATTGCATAGCCCTACTGGATGTTTTTTAATCTTGCCTGAGCAATATGACAAATTCATGAAGCTTTCCATACATTTATATGAAATTGGAATATGAAATTATCAAGTTGCAATATTGCTCATTAATTCAACAAGCTAATAATTGCGCACTGTGAAGATGATTGAATATCAATAAAACTGCAATGAATTCTGTTAATATATTTGCCGATTTTATATTCCATCGGATTGGGGTTATTTATGTCCACGCTTGCCACCCTAAAAGAGCTGCTCGCTCAACGGATTCTGATTATCGACGGTGCAATGGGCACCATGATTCAGCGTCATAAACTCGAAGAAGCTGACTACCGTGGTGAGCGTTTTGCAGATTGGGCATCTGACCTCAAAGGCAATAATGACCTATTGGTGTTGACTCAGCCGCAAATCATTCAAGGCATTCATGAAGCCTACCTCGATGCTGGCGCAGACATCATTGAAACCAACAGCTTTAACGGCACTAAAGTTTCAATGTCTGACTACCACATGGAAGATTTGGTATCAGAGATCAACCGTGAAGCAGCGCGTATTGCCAAAGCCGCTTGTGAAAAATACTCAACACCTGAAAAACCACGTTTTGTGGCTGGTGTGCTTGGGCCAACTTCACGTACTTGCTCAATCTCGCCAAATGTAAATGACCCAGCATTTCGTAATATTACTTTTGATGAGCTTAAAGAAAACTATATTGAAGCTGCGCATGCCCTGATTGAAGGCGGTGCGGATATTCTACTCATTGAAACTGTATTCGATACCTTAAACTGTAAAGCTGCCATTTTTGCAGTGAAAGAAGTCTTCAACCAAATTGGCTACGAATTGCCATTGATGATTTCAGGCACGATTACCGATGCCTCTGGCCGAACTTTAACTGGCCAAACTGCTGAAGCGTTCTGGAACTCTGTGCGTCATGGTGATTTATTGTCGATTGGCTTTAACTGTGCCCTAGGTGCAGATGCCATGCGTCCGCATGTAAAAACCATTGCTGACGTTGCCGATACTTTTGTTTCGGCGCATCCGAACGCTGGCTTACCAAATGCCTTCGGCGGTTATGATGAAACCCCTGAAGAAACAGCTGCCTTTATTAAAGAATTTGCAGAAAGTGGCTTGATTAACATCACTGGCGGCTGCTGCGGTACAACGCCGGATCACATCCGTGCTATTGCCAATGCCGTAAAAGACATTGCGCCGCGCCAAGTGCCAGAAACCAAACCCGCTTGCCGTTTAAGCGGTTTAGAGCCGTTCAACATTACAGAAGATTCGCTGTTTGTAAACGTCGGTGAACGTACCAACGTGACAGGTTCTAAAAAATTCCTACGTTTAATCCGTGAAGAAAACTTTGCCGAAGCTTTAGAAGTTGCACAGCAGCAAGTTGAAGCCGGTGCTCAGATTATCGACATCAACATGGATGAAGGCATGCTGGATTCAGAAGGCGCAATGGTGCACTTCCTGAATCTTGTAGCCTCTGAACCTGAAATTTCACGTGTGCCGATCATGATTGACTCATCTAAATGGGAAATCATTGAAGCGGGCTTAAAATGTGTACAAGGTAAAGCGGTTGTTAACTCGATTTCCTTAAAAGAAGGCTATGACGAGTTCGTTGTAAAAGCGCGTTTGTGCCGTCAGTATGGCGCTGCCGTAATTGTGATGGCCTTTGACGAAAATGGTCAGGCCGACACTGCTGCACGTAAAAAAGAAATCTGTAAGCGCTCTTATGACGTGTTAGTGAATGAAGTTGGCTTCCCTGCTGAAGACATCATTTTTGACCCGAACGTGTTTGCAGTGGCAACAGGTATCGAAGAACACAACAACTATGCTGTGGACTTCATTGAAGCGACAGGTTGGATCAAGCAAAACTTACCACATGCGATGATTTCAGGCGGTGTGTCTAACGTATCGTTCTCTTTCCGCGGTAACGAGCCTGTACGTGAAGCGATTCACTCAGTGTTCTTATACCATGCCATTCAGCAAGGCATGACTATGGGTATCGTCAACGCAGGTCAAATGGCGATTTATGATGATATTGATGCTGAACTGAAAGCTGCGGTTGAAGATGTGATCTTGAACCAAAACCAAGGTGAAAGCCATCAAGAAGCTACAGAAAAGCTGCTTGAAGTTGCTGAAAAATACCGTGGTCAAGGCGCTGCGCAAAAACAAGTTGAAAACTTGGAATGGCGTGAACTTCCAGTTGAAAAACGTCTTGAACACGCTTTGGTTAAAGGCATCACCACCTTTATTGATGAAGATACTGAAGAAGCACGCCTGAAAGCTAAACGTCCACTCGATGTGATTGAAGGTCCGCTTATGGACGGCATGAACGTGGTAGGTGATTTGTTCGGTTCAGGCAAAATGTTCCTGCCGCAAGTGGTGAAATCTGCACGTGTCATGAAGCAAGCCGTAGCTTGGCTCAACCCATTCATTGAAGCGGAAAAAACAGCTGGCCAATCTAAGGGTAAAGTCCTGATGGCGACTGTTAAGGGCGATGTGCATGACATCGGTAAAAATATCGTGGGCGTAGTACTTGGGTGTAATGGTTATGACATCATCGACCTTGGCGTGATGGTACCTTGCGAGAAGATTCTGCAAACTGCCATTGATGAGAAAGTCGACATTATTGGTCTATCTGGGCTAATCACTCCGTCTTTGGATGAAATGGTTTTTGTTGCGAAAGAAATGCAGCGCAAAGGCTTTAATGTTCCATTGATGATTGGCGGTGCAACCACTTCTAAAGCGCATACGGCAGTGAAAATTGATCCACAATATTCAAACGATGCAGTCATTTATGTTGCCGATGCATCTCGTGCGGTGGGTGTAGCAACAACTTTACTTTCTAAGGAAATGAAGCCAAAGTTTGTAGCAGAAACCCGTGCTGAATATGAAAAAGTCCGTGAGCGTATTGCTAACAAACAGCCGAAAGCAGCGAAACTGACGTATGCTGAATCGGTTGAAAATGGTTTAAAAATTGACTTTGCAGCCAATGCGCCTGTGAAGCCAAACTTTATTGGTACGCAAACGCTGACCAATTATCCATTGGAAACATTAGTTGAATACTTTGACTGGACACCGTTCTTCATTTCTTGGAGTTTGGCAGGTAAATTCCCTGCTATCTTAACTGATGAAGTTGTAGGTGAAGCAGCAACTGACTTGTATGAACAAGCACAGACCATGCTAAAAGACATCATCGACAACAAACGTTTTGATGCTCGTGCTGTGTTTGGTATTTACCCTGCAAACCGTTCAGCAGCGGATTCGGTTGAAGTGTATAGCGAAGATGGTCAATCGGTTACGCATACCTTCCATCACATTCGTCAACAGTCTGATAAAGTGACAGGTAAACCAAACTTGTCATTAGCGGACTTTATTGCGCCTAAAGGTGTCGCAGAAGACTACTTGGGCGGTTTCACTGTATCGATCTTTGGTGCAGAAGAAATGGCCAATGAGTACAAAGCTAAAGGCGATGACTACTCTGCAATTCTTGCGCAATCTTTAGGTGACCGTTTTGCGGAAGCGTTTGCGGAGCATTTGCATGAGCGCATCCGTAAAGAGTTCTGGGGTAACCAAGCGTCTGAAACCTTAAGCAATGAAGAATTGATTAAAGAGAAGTATGTGGGCATCCGTCCTGCACCGGGCTACCCTGCTTGTCCTGAGCATTCTGAAAAAGCGCCATTGTTTGACTGGTTAGGTTCTACCGACAAGATTGGTACGCAATTGACTTCTAGTTTTGCAATGTGGCCGCCTTCATCTGTCAGCGGTTTCTACTATGCAAACCCTGAAAGCCAGTACTTTAACGTGGGTAAAATCGCAGGCGACCAGCTTGAGGATTATGCGAAGCGTAAAGGTTGGACACTGGATGAAGCGAAACGTTGGTTAGCGCCAAATTTGGATGATTCAGTGAATTAACCCCCTTGATTTGCCTTTCTTATGTAAGATTTAAAGCAATGCTTTAAATCTTACTGAGGGGGAAACTTGGTATATGTCTAGTTTTATAAAATCTTTAAGTGAACATACTAAATCATACAATTTTAGTAAATTTACTAAATTTATCGATTAAAACTTCCATAATGATCAAGCTAGGAATTGCAATAGCCAGCAATAAAATTATTTGTAATCTTAAATTAGGTTCTGGATAAGATAACAAAATTTGGAATAGTGCCGAACATAAAAAAATGTAAATGATTGGCATTGAACAAAGAAACTTAAAGGATATCAATTTTAACAGTTCATTTCTCCTACCTTTTTTAAATAAGTAACAATAGGTTGCACCTAGTAAACCGATTATTGTTACTATGATAGGATTAATAATCCCACCTTCATTTATATATTCAAGTACAGCAAGAGAGAATTTTAAATTTGGATTTACTAGATCAATAAACAAAATAGTAATAAAAAAGATAAAGCTTAATTTATAATTAATCGTAGTTTAATACTAATATAAATATAAATTCTACACTCCATAAAACAACAAAAAGACAGTAAAAACAACTATGAAATTTAAAATTGGCTTTTACCTATAAAATTGCAAACCTAGTATTTACTTATTACTTTTACCCTCACCCCCTTGCGAAGCAGTGCTTCTCATCCCAATGGGAGAGGGAGCTTTCATTACGAATTCAATAATGGATGTTCCCTCTCCTGAGCAAATTTTAAAGCACTGCTTTAAAACGAAGCGCAAGTGAGGGTTAGGGAGAGGTTTATTAATTTAAAGAGATACTTCTTAAATGCCCTTTTTACACTTTTATGTCAGACACCACACCAATTTCCTTATAATAATCACCTTTAGATCTCCCCAAATTCATAACCCATTGGTGCATTAATGAAAAAACTCATGAACGGTGCAGAAAACATCGTAATTGAAATGTGCAAAGGCTTTGTTCTTGCCCATCCAGAACTCGCATTTAACGAGTCGCACAAAATCATTTCACGCAAAGAAAAGCACAATAACGTGGCATTGATCAGTGGTGGTGGTAGCGGTCACGAACCTGCCCATGCAGGCTTTGTAGGCACAGGCATGTTAGACGCTGCCGTATGTGGTGATGTATTTGCATCTCCATCGCAAATTCAGGTCTATAAAGCCTTACAGCAAGTCGCAACTGACAAAGGCGTGCTGATGATCATCAAAAACTATTCTGGCGATATGATGAATTTCCAGAATGGCGCAGCCCTTGCAACTGAAGACGGCATTAAAGTTGACTATGTAAAAGTGGCAGATGACATTGCGGTTAAAGACAGCCTATATACAGTAGGTCGTCGTGGTGTTGCAGGCACAGTATTTGTACATAAGATTGCAGGCGCAGCAGCATCAAAAGGCTTAGAACTTGCAGACGTAAAAGCGATTGCTCAAAAAGCTGTGGACAACGTCATTAGCCTTGGTTTTGCTTATAGCTCATGTACTGTTCCAGCCAAAGGCACGCCAACGTTTATTTTGGCTGATGACGAAATGGAATATGGCGTCGGCATTCACGGTGAACCCGGCATCCGTCGTGAAAAAATCTTGCCATCCAAAAAAATGGCACAGCGCATCGTGGATGACCTGTTCCTTGACCGCCCAGACATGAAAGAAGTTGCAGTTTTGGTCAATGGTTTTGGTACGACACCATTACAAGAACTGTATGTGTTTAATAACGATGTCTGCCAACACCTTGCCAATAAAGGCATTAAAATTTACCGTACATTTGTTGGCAACTATATGACCAGTATCGACATGAATGGTGCATCTGTGTCATTACTTGCTGTCGATGATCAATTGAAAACTTACCTCGATGCAGCAGCCAATACCCCTGCATTTAAAATGGATGGTTCAGCAGCACAGCCTTTAACTTTTGTATCCAAAGATGCTTCAGCCGAAGCTGTAGTAAACACCCAAGTTGAAACACAGCCTGAACATGCGGTGATTAGCAATGAGCAATTCACCATCGAAAACATGCGTTATGTGGTGGATGTGATGTCTGCCTGTATCATTAGAAATGAAGTGCCATTCTGTGAGCTGGACGCGTATGCTGGTGACGGCGACTTCGGTATGAGCGTGGCGAAAGGCTTTAAGCAATTAAAACGTGAATGGCAAAGTCTGATTCAAGCGCAGCAGATGGATGAATTCATGCTGAACTGCTCAATGATCATTATGGAACACTGTGGCGGTGCATCTGGCCCAATCTGGGGTTCAGCATTCCGTGCAGCAGCTAAATCAATTCAAGGCAAAACTGCTTTGAGCGTTTCAGACTTTACCGAGATGCTGCAAGCAGCGGTCAAAGGCATTCAAACTACAGGTGAGCGTTCATTTGGACGCGGCGCAGTGGTGGGTGATAAAACCCTGATTGATGCAATTGTGCCATGCGCAGATTCTTGGTCTGCCCATACAGATAAAACCTTTAAAGAAAACTTTGTACTTGGTGCAAAAGCGGCGGTTCAAGGCGCTGAAAATACCAAAGAGATTGTAGCACGTATGGGACGTGCGGGAACTGTAGGCGACCGTAGTCTTGGCTATCCAGATGCTGGCGCACATGGTTTAGGTGTAATCTTTACGAATATTGCAGAACATATTAAATAACTGAACATCTTTAAAAATTGCCAGACCACATCAAAAGCATCGATTCGTCGGTGCTTTTTTTATGGCTATTTTAAAGCACTTTTTTTCATCAAATATCTCATTCATACAATACCTTTAGTATGAAATCCTTTTTCGAATAGTGCTTAAAAATTAACACAATTGAGCTGCTTTATCGCCCAGCGCTTTGCTAAGTTAAAAACACATAACGATAAAAAAGGATGAGACATGGATTTCACTCAAATTTTCATCCATGACACTACATGGACTTTTGCTGCCGAAGTGATTTTGCGTAGCGTCATTATGTTCGTTTTAATCATCGTATTCTTACGCCTAACAGGTAAACGCGGCGTGCGTCAGTTATCTATCTTTGAAGTTGCCATCCTCCTTGCTTTGGGTTCAATTGCAGGAGACCCGATGTTTGAAGAGGAACTCCCCCTCTTACAAGCGCTCATTGTGATGACGGTAGTGATTGGTTTATACCGCGTAATCACTTGGCTAATGATGAAATACCAACCCTTTGAAGATTTAATTGAAGGCAAAGCCCTCTACATTGTTGAAGATGGTGAATTGGTCTTAGAAAAGATTAAACAAGGTAAAATGTCACATGATGAATTCTTCTCTGAAATGCGTCAGCAAAATGTGGAGCATCTTGGACAAGTTCGAGTTGGTTTATTAGAAAGTGATGGAAAATTTAGTATTTTGTTTTATCCACCTGAACAAGTGCGTTATGGACTGCCACTATTTCCGAAACCCTATAAAGCGGTTCGCGATATCAAAATGCATCATTTGTACGCCTGTACGCATTGTGGCAAAACCATGTACATTCACGGTGCACAGGATGCCTGCCCGCGTTGCGGATGTTGTGACTGGGCTGAAGCGATAAATACACAGCGTTTAGCTTAAGCATTCAACGCTTAACCCTAAAATCCTGTACCGTTTAAATTTAACACTTCATCTAATACAGTCAGACCCAACGACCATCACCACAGACCCACCCTTCAATGTTTTATTCGCCATCTAAAAGTGCAGCAGCAGAGATTTCACTGGTTAATATCTGGGCATTATTTCAGTTCAGGTAAGACATCCAGCTTTCATCTTTTGAAGACCACAAGATGCTCAGACAGACTCCCAAAAATGTATCATTCGTCAATTTTCAGTTTCATTCTCGCACTAACATCTATCAATCAGATAAAAATACAAAATAATGAATTGCCCTGAATTAACTCAGAAATGGCGCTATTTGTTTTTCATTTTTTAAACAAATTCTAAAAACATAGTTTTTCACTTAATAATCATTCATTTAATTTTGTCATTGCAAATCACCATTGCACTATTTTAGTGCATTATTATCATGCTCAAGCAAGTCTTTGCTTTATATCGAGTCTTCTACATTTTTTAGTTTTTTTAATCAAAATTTCCCTCTCTCACTCCTCTTTTCGAAATTATTCCGCTCGATATACTGAACTTCTTTTCGTGAACTAGCGCACTAAACTGGAACACCTTATGCAAAATATAGATCTCCTCTTTCTCCTTCTTGGTGCAGTCTTGGTTCTTGCCATGCATGCTGGCTTTGCATTTTTAGAATTGGGTACAGTACGACATAAAAATCAGGTCAATGCGCTGAGTAAAATTTTGACTGACTTTTCTATTTCCGCAATTGCATACTTTTTTGTGGGTTATTACATCTCTTATGGTCAGCACTTTTTTCATATTGGGGACACTTTAGCAGCCGATCATGGCTACAACTTAATGCGTTGTTTCTTCCTGCTGACTTTTGCCGCAGCCATTCCAGCGATTATTTCAGGTGGTATTGCTGAACGTGCAAAAATGCGGACTCAAGCGATTGCCACATTATTATTGGTCGCTTTGGTCTATCCATTCTTTGAAGGCATGGCATGGAATGGTAATTTTGGGCTACAAGTATGGTTAGAACGCACATTTGGCGCAGCATTTCATGATTTTGCAGGTTCGGTCGTGGTACATGCCATGGGCGGTTGGATCGCTTTGGCTGCGGTGCTTTTACTTGGCGCACGTCATGGACGCTATAAAAAAGACGGTCGTATCAGCGCGCACCCGCCTTCAAGTATTCCATTTCTTGCCTTAGGTTCTTGGATTTTAATCGTCGGTTGGTTTGGCTTTAACGTGATGAGTGCGCAACGTTTGGATGCCATTTCAGGACTGGTTGCGATTAACTCTCTCATGGCAATGGTGGGCGGCACGCTTGCAGCAAACTTTATGGGTAAAAATGACCCCGGTTTCTTACACAATGGTCCCTTAGCAGGTTTGGTTGCAATCTGTGCAGGTTCAGATGTGGTTCATCCTGTCGGTGCGTTGATTATCGGCGCTATCGCAGGTCTGATCTTTGTCAAACTATTTACATACACTCAAAACAAACTCAAAGTCGATGATGTACTTGGCGTTTGGCCACTACATGGTGTCTGTGGAGCTTTTGGTGGCCTAGCTGTAGGCTTATTTGGGCAAAAATGGTTAGGTGGCTTAGGTGGTATTTCAATGATGTCGCAAATTATTGGTACATTCTTAGCCATTGCGATCGCACTAATTGGTGGATTTATCGTTTACGGTACATTAAAAGCTGTAATGGGTATCCGCCTAGATCAAGAAGAAGAATTCCGTGGTGCAGACTTAAGTATTCACCGTATTTCGGCAAACTCTGAAGAAAACATGTTCTAAACAACACAATCTAAAGCGGCATTTATGCCGCTTTTTTTACCCTAAACTTCGCTTAAAGCTTGAGTTTAAATCACCTTATTTTAGAAAATCTAAGACCTGATCCAAATGCTGAATTTTATTCGGAATGCTGTGCTGTTGTTCAGCACTTAAAGTATGAAAGCCTTCAAGCAATACAGCAGACATCCCTGCTTGGCTCGCACCGTAAATATCATTGACAGGATGATCACCAATAAATAAACACTCGGTTTCCGTCACGCCCAACTCACGACAACTGTACTGAAATATTTCAACTTTGGGCTTACTGATGCCTGCACTTTCCGAGCTGATGATCTGATCAAAATACGATGCAAAACCTAGTCCATTCAAAATATTCAGGCGTGTGGCATGTCCACCATTCGACACCACCGCCAGTTTATACTGCTGCTGTTTTAGTTGCTGCAGCAAGGTCAATGCTCCCGGCATCGCCACGGCGAACTGACCAAAGTGCTGAAACCAAAATTGTGTGAGCTCATCAAAATCGGGTTGATGTATCCAATCCAGCTCCGTTTGTAGAGCATAAGCGACAGATGCCCCAATACTCGGATGAGTAAGGAGTTCTTTTTTCGGATATCCCCCATTATCTATACGATTAATAATACGTTTAATCTGTACAAGGTCTACCTCCACCAGCGTCGACTGATAAGACTCGGCTAAATACTGCGTATAGGCCTGAACGCTGTGATCTCGATGAGTCAAAGTATTATCTAAATCAAAAAGGACTGCACGTATGCTCATAAATCTTTATTACTGAGTTTTCAAAAACTTTAACACAATGCCCGTTTTGCTTTATGCACCTTCTTCGCTATCGATATCGATACAGTTCACATAGCCGATTAAGTCTGATTTAAGCTTCGTGGTTTCAAATAGCAGCATTCAAACAAAATAATTTCAGCACATCACACGACTTATGCTCTCGAACCGTTCCTTTTTATTACGACAAGCGCTGCTGCTCACACTCAGTTTGGTTGGCCTCCTTTATGTTTTCCCCGTCGGTGGTTCGCTCGACCAAGCTTTTATTCAGCCTTGGGTCGACCTACATGGTGGTTTTCCTCATCGTAATGATTGGGCACTTGCTGTGCTGAACCATCGCTATATCAAGAATATCGTTATAGGCGTTTATGTTCTCTATATCGCAGCGTGGATATGCAGTTTTAAATATCCGCATCTGAAAGCACGTAAGTTTGAATTTGGCTATTTTATCGTGGTGGCTCTACTCAGCACGGCAATGATTGGTTTACTCAAATCACAATCTGCACATGCCTGCCCTTGGAATATGACCGTCGCCACAGCCCAAGGCTTTTCTTGGGATTTTTCAGCACGCCAAGGACACTGCTTCCCGGGTGGCCATGCTGCGACTGGTTTTGCCCTAATCACCGGATATTTTGTTTATCGAATACATCGACCTGCCCGTGCCTATTTCTTTTTATGTGCAGGGCTGATTTTAGGCTTTGCTTTTGGCTGGGCGCAAATGATGCGGGGTGCGCATTTTCTGAGTCATAACCTTTGGACCGTATGGATCATTTGGGCATTTAATTGTGTCATGTATGTGCTGTTTTCTCGCCATTTCACTGCATCGACTACGCAGCAAAACAGCAAACCTTTTACATGGATCTAATTAAGTCCCTGAATTGAGCTTGATCTGAAAATGATTGAGTCACTCATGATTCACTAAATGGGATCTGTAAACTCACTTTCAGACCACCCAATGTTTCACTTTTAGAAAACTCCAATTCCGCACCGATATGTTTTGCGGCTTTATCCACGATTGCCAGCCCTAAACCACTTCCAATTTCTTCATGATTATAAATTCGATAAAAGCGTTTTCGAATTTGCTCATATAAAGCTGGGTCGATGCCAGGCCCACTATCTTCAACCTGTACAACCGCCTGCCCCGCATGTTCAAAGACGGAGACATTAATCATGCCCTGTGCAGGGGTATATTTAATGGCATTATCAATCAAATTAAAAATGATTGAATGTACCGTTGGCTCAAGACTATATAAGGCAATGCTTTGTTGTTGCTCCATGCCAAGGTCAATATCTTTTTGCATAGCCAAATGTACCAGTTGCTCCACGCAATTGGTTGCGACTTGCTTAAGATCAAAATGTTGTTTGCGCTCAAGTTCAAAGACCGAGGCGTCTTGTTTTGCCAAACTCAATAATTGACTGACCAAATGCTGAATACGAATTAAACCTTTACTCAAATTTTGTAGAGCGTCATCTTGTGGAAATTTTTGTAGCAAAATCTGCATTTGCAAATTCAGTGCGGTAATCGGGGTCCGTAACTCATGCGCTGCGTCAGCAATAAACTGGCGCTGTTCCTGCTGCGACAACGAAATTCGTTCAAACAACTGGTTCATTTCAATAATGGTTGGTGCAATTTCCTCTGGATACTGCATTTGAGAGATTGGAGAAAGTTCAAAGGCATCCCTTTTTGCCAGTTCTTTTTTAAATTTTTCCAGTGGGTTTAAGCTGCGTTGAATCAACCATCCCAAAGCGATTAATGCAAAAGGTATAAAAACCAAATAGGGAATAAACATGCTACTGGCCAATTCTGCTGCAAGATGCTGCCGAACCGACTCTTGCTGACTGACCTGAATTTGCCGATCTGTGAGTGGCAAAATATAGGTATGCCACTCATCCTGTTGGGTACTGTGGGTATAAAAACCGGCTTTGGGCTGAGGCGCGACCAATAATTTTAATTGATGGGTTTGATGTGCATTGGATTGATAGGTCCACACATCAACAAATAAATCTTCTTCGTGATAATGCTTATGTTGATCAAATTCACTGCGAATGGGCTGCGGATCATGCTCTGCAACACGTTCCGCCAAATTTTGCATTTGTGCATCTAAAATTTCATTAATTTCTTCAAGCGCAATTCGATATGCTGAAAACACCAAAAGACAGCCCAAAAGCATACTGAAAACAGACACATAAATAATTAGTCTCTTTTTCAGAGAATAAGGCTGCTGCATGGTTGATAATTCCTTTGCCTTAACCGAGTCGATAACCTAAACCACGAATGGTGCGAATAAAATCTTTGTCTAATTTTGTTCTGAGATGATGCACATACACTTCAATAGTATTACTGCTGATATCACTATCAAAATCATAAAGCTTATCTTCTAAATTAGCTTTCGAAAAAATCTTATTCGGATGCGTCACCAATGGAATCAATATGGCCCATTCACGGTTAGATAAATCGACATATTGACCCTTATAGCGTGCAAGATGCTGCTCAATATCTAAAATCAATTCACCATGTTTTAAAATTTTCTGTGGTGCTTCGACTGAACTCTGCCCTGTGCGTCGAAGGAGCGCATGAATCCGTGCAAGTAATTCATCAAACTCATAAGGTTTAATTAGATAGTCATCTGCCCCATGGTTTAATCCATCTACACGATTTTGTAATTGATCACGTGCCGAGATGATTAATACCGGCAATTTGGGCTGCATTTGACGAATTTGTTTCAGGACTTGCATACCATCCATCATCGGCAAACCAAGATCTAGCAAGACGATATCAATCCCCCCTTGCATTATGAGCTTTAAGCCATCGATACCATTATTCACCCACTCGACTTCAAACTGTTGATAGTTCAACAAGGTTTTTGTCGATTCGGCAATCATGAAATCATCTTCAATAATAAGGATTTTGTGCATGGGCTTAAGTCCTGCGCTGTACTGAAGTACATTGTTGCAACATATTGCTTTTTTCATCAATCACTTGAGTCTGCACATCGAGCAAACTCAATAGCGATGGAAATAAATTATCCTGACTTAATTTTTGGCTTTTTTGTGCAATTAAACAAGTATATTGCGCTGAATTATTTTTTTGCCAAGCCGGTGAAAACCACATCAACATCGGTACATGGGTTTGCTGTGACGGTGCAATTGCGTATGGAGAACCGTGTAAATATAAGCCATGCTCACCTGTCGACTCGCCATGATCGGACAAATACCACAGTCCTGTTTGATAGTGGTCAGTCACTTTTAAGGTGTTAATCAATTCACTCAGCACATGGTCGGTATAGATAATACTGTTGTCATAACTATTTATTAATTCTGTAGAGCTACATCCCTGTATGGCATTGCTATTACAGGTTGGCTTAAATTTTTGAAACGCTGCGGTACTTCGTTTGAAATAAGCAGGGCCATGACTGCCCATTTGGTGTAACACAACTAAACGGGGAGTTGGATCTGCTTTGGGGATCGAAGCCAAATATGCCTTCAAACCATCCACTAAGATTTCATCATGACATTCGCCATCGGCATCACACCACTTTTTCTTCAGCGCTTCAGGAAATTCATATTTTTCAACACGTGTGCATGTACCCTTACAGCCTGAATTATTATCTAGCCACGTCACCTTATAGCCTGCACGCTGTGCAATATCGAGTAAACCTTCGCGATGACTTGCAAGCTGTTCGTCATATTCGGTTCTCGGCATTCCCGAGAACATACAAGGAACAGACACAGCGGTTGCGGTGCCACATGAACTGACTTGGCTAAAATTGATAATATTTTGCTGACTGAGTTCAGGATTGGTATTTTTAGCATAGCCATTCAGTGAAAAACTTTCCGCGCGCGCAGTTTCACCAACCACTAAGACCATCAATTTTGGTAAGCTTTTGGCGCTTACGTTTTCAACCATATGTGCATCTTCACCATAGATCAACAATGGCAAATTCTGTTTCGGTGCTTTTTTGTGATAATAGGAAAATGTCGAAGCGATACTGTTTTGTGGTGAGAGCATGCCTTTTAAGTCACGATGCTCACGAAAGATCGCAGCATAATCGACAAAATAAACAAACAGCAAAGCACCCAAAAGGATGAGCGATAGCACTATATGTAGACCCTTTTTGGCTACGACCGTGCTTAGGGCTTCTTTATGCAGTGGCAAAAGCCAGATCAATAGCACTGGCAAAATAACCAGTCCAAAGACCCAGATAAAAAATTGTGGCGAGATTAAATCCTGCACTTCCTTTACATCTGTTTGCATCATGTTCTGCACTTGGTCAGATGTAATGGTCACGCCTAAACTATTGACAAAATAGGCACTCAAGCCACCAATGATAAGCAAAACACTCGCCAAAAGTTTTGAATTCCATCGCCATTGCAGGAGTTGCATCAGCACATTATAAAGTGCCACCACCACCAGTACGGTTGCAGCTAAAAATAGTCCGGCCTTCAATCCCGTATAAGGTGTGAGCTGCTGGATTTGCTGATAAAACGCGAGGTTCAAAACCACCCCAAGCCATAAGGCAAGCACGAGGTTAAATTGACTTAAACTAAGTCTTGGAATTTTTTGCTGTATTTTAGCTATGACCTGAAGCATATTGGCATCAATTATTGATCTTTGATGCCCCAATCTAAAAATTCAAACTTAAAAATCACTTAAAACTGATCAAAACCAAGCAAGAAAAATCAAAAAAGGCGATGTAAAACATCGCCTTTTGAACAACTTAAATCAAAGTTTTAGAATTTAAATTCTAGACCTGTACCTAGAACAGGTTGTTCACTTTCATTCGAACCTTTTTCAAGTGCCAAGTAACCCGCATAGCCATATGCTTTCACTTGTTTGCTAAATGCATAATCCGCACCTGCTATGAATTGCTGAGCTTCGTAATCCTCACCTGCTTTATAAGTCGTGGTATTTTGACTATATTGTGCTTTGACTGTCCAAGCTTTTGCAGAAGGTAGATTGTATTCTGCGCCGACTAACCAACCTTGAGCATCATCAATATTTGCTGCTGCAACATCATTACCTTTAGCAGCCTCAACCTCTGATGTTTGATACAGTGCTTTGAGCGCCAAACCACCCTCAAGATTTACACGACCGATCGCACGAATTGTATTTGCTGCTGCAAATACTTTAGTTCCGGTTATTTCAGAATTAGAAACAACTTTATCATTCACGGTATATGAACCACTATTTAGCATCCCTACGCCACCAAAGTTCGATGGAATGGCTTTGTCATACGCTAAACCTGCGACAACAACGGGGCTGTCATAGACAACAGACGCCGACCAAGCATCGCCAAGACCACGACCTGCAGTTTTTACTACACCTTTATCACTCTTGATTCCTGAAGACTCACCTGTTGCAAGCAATGCATTAACTTTAATTGCACCTTCAGCAATTTTAAAAGCTGGTGATTCATAGACAACAACGTTATCTACACGGTTTTCACCCGTCATGATACCTGTAACATCAGCACGGTTACCCACGTAGTTGTTGAATGTATCAACCGGACTAGACAATTGTTTTAATGGTGTATCGTGTGCACCGACTTTCAATGTACCAAGTTTCGCATCTTTCAAACCAACGAAGCGGTTACGCTTAGACCAGTCATCGCCTTCGCCGTCTGAGTTAAATGCCCATTCAATTGCATAAACTGCGCTTAAACGGTCAGTCAGTTTTTCATCGCCCTTTAAACCCAAGAAAGAACTGTTTGAACTGATTTCAACGACATCTTTGTCTGAAACACCCGTTTTATTATCTTCAGGTAAATAATCAACAGACGCATCAATTTCACCGTAGAAGGTTGGTGCTGCAAAGGTTGAGCCAGCCAAAAGGCTCAATGCGATAGCCGCTGCTAACTTAGTTTTCATCAAAAATTTTCCTTAAATTATTTTGTAACAGATATTACACACGGGAAACATATTACAAAATTATTAAAATAATATTTGCATTGCTCTTTTAGTGCTTTAGCTGATAAAAAACAACCAAAATCATGATTTAGAAGTGATTTTGGTCATTTTTTGATGCTTTTCCCCAAAATAGAATCGGGACTAAGCTCAATGCAGCCAAACCTGTGATCCAAAATAAATAAGTGCTATAACCCAACTGATCGGCCACTATGCCACTGATGCTATACAGCCCCCCACTCACCGTCGCCATAATGGCAACCTGAAATGTAAAGTCCGTTGCTGCAAATGCTTTACGACTATATTGCATCACCAAAGTCAGCATGATCACAAGCAGCATGGCTGAAATCATGTCTTCGGCAGCATTGATCCCATAGATCAGCCATTCATGGACGGGCCGTTTTGCCTCGAACTGCAAAGCCAGCCATGCATAGGCCAATAAACTGAATATTTTCAATACCGAATAGAAAACCAAGGCTTGCGCCCGAGAAATATACTTCAAGCTAAGACCAGCAAGCCCTGCCCCAATTAAAGCAGCCACTGCACCTAGCATGGTGACATACAGACCGATTTGACTAAAACTCAATCCTAAATCGACCATCAGTGGCTTAAGTAGTGGACCTGCTAGACCATCTGCAAGCTTAAAACTCAATAAGATCATGAGCCACAGTGTGAGGGTTTTAGTTTGGGTAAAATAAGCCAAATACTGGCGAATAGCATAGAACAAGCCTGAAGTATGCTTATGGTTGTTATCATTCTCTTGAGAGGAAATTATGTTGAGCTGTGGCTTTAAAGGTTCTCGATATAGAAAAATAGGAATCGTATTGATGAACACCAATGCCGCTAAAAACAGAAATGTGGCTTGCCAATCCAACCAATCCAAGGCCCAAAGCACAGCACCGCCACCCACGATAAAGCCGAGTCTTGAACCAATCACCTGAAAGGTATTGCCCCAGTGCTGTTGGTCAGTTTTTAAAATATTGACGGCCAAGCCATCGGTTGCGACATCTTGAGTCGCACCAACCAAATTCATACTGAGTAAAGCCACAAAAAACAGCAGCAGATACATCGGTTCATTCAAACTTTGGATCGGCAAAAATGACAGGAAGACCAAGACCACCACGGACAACAACTGCATTGGAATAATCCAACTCCGATAGTGCCCTTTGGACCTTGAACCATGTCGATCAATCCACGGTGCCCAAAAAACTTTGATCGACCATGGCAGCATGAGTAATCCAAAGCCACCTATATGTGCCAAAGACACACCTTGCGCTCTTAAAATCACTGGTAAAGCATGCGTCATAAAACCGACAGGTAACCCTTGCGCCCAATATAAAGAAAACAGTAAAAGATTGAGCTGACGAAGCTGGATCATAAGTTCCTAAATGTTGAGTGCGCTGAAGTTACATTTAGAGTAGTCAAAATACGGCTATTTTGCCAATGATCTAAAAAAATCATAAACCTAAGATAAAGGTCAATGCTGATGCCGTATTTTTAAAGTGCATCACGTCGAAAATGGATTTCACTTATATAAGAATATGCAATGAATCAAAAGACTCAATTATTTCCAGTTTTGCCCGATCAAGTTCCATCACGCGGTTCCATCCTGAGCCGAACAATTTTTAAAAAACTTTTCTTGGCACAAGGATGGAAATTTGACGGCGAATTTCCCAACCTTGCCAAAGCTGTGGCAATCATTTCTCCGCATACTTCTAATATAGATGCATGGCATGGTTTTCTCGCCTTGCTTGGAATCGGGATAAAAATAACCATTTTTGGTAAAAACACCCTTTTTGATACTCCCTTAAAACCACTTTTGGATTGGGTCGGCGTGATCCCTGTGCAACGTGAAAATCCACATGGACTGACACGTGAAATTGCTGAGATTGTCCAAGCGACAGATCAAATTTGGATTGGAATGGCACCTGAGGGAACACGAAAAAAAGCCGATAAAATCCGCAGTGGTTTTTACTATATTGCCTATGAAGCACAGATACCTATTGTGATGTTTAGCTTTGATTATGCAAAGAAAACCATTCATTGCTTGGGTGTTTTTGAACCCAGTGGAGATTTTGAAACTGATCTCGAAAAAATTTTGAAGATTTATGATGGCAAATTTTCCCCGAAAAATCCCGAATGGTTGGCCTTGCCGTTACAAAAGCACTGGAAAAAGCCCTAGTCAAATGGCTATTTTTTTGATGTGATGTGCACTTTGTATATTTAACCATCAGATTTCACCCATGAAACTTTTGCAATACCTGATTCCTAGCCTCTTTGTATTGGCACTCACTGGCTGTGATTCTGCAACCAAAACACCTGCGACCACGACACCTACACCAGCCAAAGCACGTGAACCGGTGATCGCGATTGCGCTCGGTGGTGGCGGTGCCAAAGGTTTTGCTCATATTGGTGTGCTTAAAGTGCTCGAATCACACGGTATTAAACCTAAGATTGTGACTGGGACCAGTGCGGGTAGTTTTGTCGGTAGCTTG
This sequence comes from Acinetobacter sp. YH12138, assembly GCF_015218525.1. Classification (NCBI taxonomy): domain Bacteria; kingdom Pseudomonadati; phylum Pseudomonadota; class Gammaproteobacteria; order Moraxellales; family Moraxellaceae; genus Acinetobacter; species Acinetobacter sp. YH12138. The sequence continues at coordinate 2,441,353 of NZ_CP048670.1, forward strand.
TACGCCAGCGGTAAAACACCATATCAAATGCAGCAATTGGCCTTGAACTTTAAAGAGTCCGATATTCGTGATTTAACCTTAAATAGCCAAGGCATTATTCAAGGGCAAAAACTGCAAGACTTTGTTAATAAAAACGTCGGCAATAAATCAATTGAACAATTTCCAAAGCGCTTTGCTGCTGTAGCCACCCGTTTGGATAATGGCAGTAAAACTGAATTTAACCGAGGTAATGCAGGCCAAGCGGTACGTGCATCGTGCAGCATTCCGAATGTATTTGTACCTGCAACCATTGCAGGGGTGAAATATGTCGATGGTGGCTTAGTCAGCCCAATTCCAGTGAAAACCGCACGTGATATGGGTGCAGATATCGTGATTGCAGTTGATATCTCTGCGCGTCCTGATGGTAGCAAAGCCGTAAGCATGTTTGGTTTACTCGATCAAACCATTAACATCATGGGACAACAAAGTATTAATGAAGAACTGAAAAATGCCAATTTCGTGATTCAACCTAAAGTGGGACATATCGGCACACTCGATTTGAAGTCGAGCAATGCGACGATTTTAGAAGGTGAAAAAGCCGCACAGCTCAAAGTGAATAGCATTATTAAGGCGATCGATAACTTTAAACAGTCCCCTGCGGCCTTTAAACCAGCACCAAAAGCGAAAATATAATTCAACGATTTTTTTTATATTCATTGAGTTATACATCTGCTACATTGATATAGATACTGGTTCATCTATATCAATTCACCCTTATATAAGAGTAGATGTATGGAATTTATTTTAGAACCTTGGCACTGGTTTGTATTGGGCGTCGCTTTGATGCTTTTTGAACTAATTTTGCCGTCTTTTGCTGCGCTCTGGTTTGGCGTCTCTGCAATTTTGGTTGGGATCTTATATTGGATCTTTCCATCCATGGACTTTAATGTCCAAATTGTGGTTTGGATTATTTTTGCCGTGCTCTGCACATTTTTGTGGTTCAAATTTATTAAGCCTTTATCCATTGATAAAACCAAAGCAGGTCTGTCCCGTGAAGCGACGATTGGCCAAGTGGGTATGGTGATTCAAACCCAGCTCAATCATGGCAGCGTTAAAGTTCGCTTCCCAATGCCTGTTTTAGGTTCAGACGAATGGCATTGCCGTACCCAAGATGCACTTCAAGTCGGCGACCGTGTTCGCGTGACCGATATTTTAGGCAATGATTTAGTCGTCCAACTGCACAGCAGCAACCACCCCACTGACAATCCATAAATAAGTGAGAAATGACATGTCTGGTGTTTCTATTGTTTTTTTAGCGCTCTTAGTTTTTGTAGCCGTCACCATTTTTAAAGGTGTCCGTATTGTTCCCCAAGGTTATAAATGGATTGTTCAGCGTTTAGGTAAATACCATACCACGCTCAATCCGGGGCTGAACTTTGTGATTCCGTATGTCGATGAAGTGGCTTATAAAGTGACAACCAAAGATATCGTGTTAGATATTCCCTCTCAGGAAGTGATCACTCGTGACAACGCGGTACTGCTGATGAATGCTGTGGCTTATATCAATTTAACCACGCCTGAAAAAGCAGTTTACGGTATTGAAAACTACACATGGGCGATTCAAAACTTAGTTCAAACCTCTTTACGTTCTATTGTCGGTGAAATGGACCTCGATGATGCACTTTCATCGCGTGATCATATTAAGGCTAAACTTAAAGCTTCTATTTCTGATGATATCTCTGACTGGGGTATTACGCTTAAAACTGTAGAAATTCAAGATATTAAACCGTCTCATACCATGCAAGCTGCGATGGAAGAGCAAGCGGCCGCTGAACGTCAACGTCGTGCAACCGTGACCAAGGCAGACGGTGAAAAACAAGCGGCTATTTTAGAAGCAGATGGTCGTTTAGAAGCCTCTCGTCGTGATGCAGAAGCTCAAGTGGTACTGGCAGAGTCTTCTCAACGTGCAATTGAAATGGTGAGTTCAGCCGTCGGCGATAAAGAAATTCCAGTTGCTTACTTACTGGGTGAACAATACGTTAAAGCCATGCAAGATATGGCTAAATCTAATAATGCCAAAACTGTGGTATTACCTGCGGATGTACTGAATACGATTCGTGGTGTTATGGGTCGTAATAACTAAATCTTCACATTAATTAAAATGGGTCGTGATATACGGCCCATTTTTATGCCCAAAACAAAAAAGAAGGCAAAGTTTGTCAATTTATGTTTAAATTTCACGTTATTTTTTTGACGTTTTAGGACTTATCGTTCGATTTCACCTACTTGGCTTAGGCAAATCCCATTGAGTCCCCTAATTAAACGCAATTGTCCAACGCCAAAGCGGATACCGTATGAGCTCCCTGAATCCCACCCTAATTACCTTTCTCTTCTATATTGTCGCCATGGTCGTGATCGGTTTACTTGCATACCGTGCGACCAGTAACTTTTCTGACTACATTTTAGGTGGCCGCCGATTAGGGAGCTTTGTCACTGCCCTTTCTGCAGGTGCATCGGATATGAGTGGTTGGTTGCTCATGGGTCTTCCGGGGGCGATTTACCTTTCAGGTTTATCTGAAATGTGGATTGCAATTGGTCTGATCATTGGTGCTTGGCTCAACTGGTTACTTGTGGCAGGTCGTCTTCGTGTACATACCGAAGTTCAAAATAATGCCCTGACCCTACCTGACTATTTCTCAAATCGTTTTAACGATCAAAAGAAAATCTTACGTATCGTGTCTGCTGTGATTATTTTGATTTTCTTCGCAATTTACTGTGCTTCAGGCATGGTTGCAGGCGCTCGATTATTTGAAAGTATGTTTGGTATGTCGTATAGCACTGCGCTTTGGATCAGTGCCATTGCAACGGTGAGCTATGTGTTTATTGGTGGCTTCCTTGCTGTCAGTTGGACCGATACCATTCAAGCGGGCTTTATGATTTTTGCCTTGCTACTTACCCCTATCGTGGTCATGTTGTCATTCTCTGATTTAAGCCAGTTCACTCTGGCACTAGAAGCGGCACGCCCTCAAGCGATGAATGTATTTGCTGACTTAAGTTTTGTCGCAATCATGTCTTTATTGGCATGGGGCTTAGGCTATTTTGGTCAACCGCATATCTTAGTCCGCTTCATGGCAGCAGATTCAGTTAAATCGATTCCCAATGCACGCCGTATTGGTATGACATGGATGACGCTCTGCCTCGGTGGCGCAGTTGCAGCAGGCTTCTTCGGTATTGCTTATTTCCAACAGCATCCAGAACTAGCAGGTGTCGTTACAGCAAACCCTGAAACGGTCTTTATGGAATTGACTAAAATTCTATTTAACCCATGGGTTGCAGGTATCGTATTGGCTGCGATTTTAGCTGCGATCATGAGTACCCTCAGCTGTCAGCTTTTAGTCTGCTCAAGTACATTAACTGAAGACTTTTATAAATCATTCTTACGCAAAAATGCTTCACAAAAAGAATTGGTTTGGGTCGGCCGTATTATGGTGTTAATGATTGCGTTGCTTGCGATCTATATGGCGGGTAATCCTGACTCTAAAGTCCTTGGTCTCGTCGCATATGCATGGGCAGGCTTTGGTGCTGCATTTGGCCCACTGATTATCATGTCATTGTTCTGGAAACGCATGACACTCAATGGTGCTTTAGCAGGTATGGTGGTTGGTGCTGTTATGGTTATTCTATGGAAAAACCTCTGGGGCGATACAGGCGTTTATGAAATTATACCAGGCTTCATCTGCTCACTCATTGCAATCATCATTGTAAGCTTAATGGGCAAAGCACCATCTGCTGAAGTCACTGAAAAATTTGAAGAAGCAGATCGTATCTATAAAGAAAGTATTTAAGACCAATAGCACTTAAATATAAGCTCTAATTTTTAATATCTGCAAAAAAAGGACGCTAGGCGTCCTTTTTTGTTTTTTATCATGTCATCCATTTAGCTATTCAGTAGATGGTTTATTGACTTCTGTTCCAAATATACAAAATATAAAAAAGCCCACAACATATTACATGTGTGGGCTGAGGTCTTTTACTGCGTCATATTAACTTTGACGTTTTAATAAAAACTGCGTGATCTTGTGCAATTCTGCCGCATCTTCTGCAAAATAATCCAAAGCTTGAAGCGCTTGAGCATGTAATTCTTCTGCATAAGCTTGCGCTTGCTCGAGACCCATTAACGCAGGATATGTCGATTTATCCACTAGTTGATCTTTACCTGCTGTTTTACCCAATGCTTCAGTGTCAGCAATAATATCTAAAATATCATCTTGCACCTGAAAGGCTAAACCAATCGCTAGACCAAATTCGCGGAGTTTAGGAATAGCTTGGTCTGTACCATTAAATATCGTCACTGCCGCCATCATGATTGCAGCAGAAATTAAAGCACCAGTTTTATTTCGATGAATGTTTTCTAGTTCATCCTGACTGACATGCTTGCCTTCCGCTTGTAAGTCTAGGACTTGTCCATTGACCATTTTTGAAGTTGCAGTCGCTAAAATTTGCATTTGCTTCAAGATGATCGGCGCTTCAACGGCTGGGCCTTGATCAAAGAGACGGCTGCCTAAAACTTCAAAAGCCATCGATTGTAAAATATCGCCAGCAAGTAAAGCCGTATCTTCACCAAAAGCCACATGACAGGTTGGTTGACCACGACGGAGTAAATCGTTGTCCATACACGGCAAATCATCGTGTGCCAATGAATAACAATGAATAAATTCAATCGCCACAGCAGCACGGCGTACGGCTGCAAAATTGGTATTGGGTTTTAACGCTGCTGTTGCATAACAAAGTGCCGGTCGAACGCGTTTTCCACCCAACATCACAGCATGATACACCGCCCCTTTTAAGGGTTCTGGAATTGAAAATGCATCAAGCGCTGTCAGTAAATCCTGCTGAATACGCTGCTGCGCTTCTGTCAGGGCATGTGTGGAAACGTCTGTTAAAGAAGACACATTCACCTCAAATACTTTAAATATTTAACTGCTTCGTTCATTAGCAAATTGACTGCCAATGTTTTCTGTCAATTTTGACCTGTTGCATCATACTGCTTTCTCAGATCTTTCTCTATGTTACGGCCTAAATCTATGTATTTTTCCCACAGTCTGATGGTTTTTTAAATGTCGTTTCCTCAAATAGCGCCACATTTTGTCCATCATTAAAACAGGTACAATTTTTCGAGTCTTTTTTGGCTTGATACAAAGCCTGATCGGCACGTGCCAATGTTTCAAAAAATGACTCTGTTCCATCCCACAAGGCCACTCCGCATGAGATACTCAGTTGTAGAGCTTTATCTGCATAATTCATCGAAGAAGCATAGATTTGCTCACAACATTGTTGTGCAATCGAACATGCAGTCGATATAGCCGTGCGTGGCAAAATCATTGCAAACTCTTCCCCACCCATGCGATATATTTGTGCATCTGCATGTTGACTAATTTGCATCCTTAAAAGCTGCGCACTTTTTCCTAAAACTTCATCGCCAAACGCATGACCGTAGATATCATTGATTTGCTTAAAATTGTCTAAGTCGAGCATCATCAAAAAATTTCATTGGCTTGTTCAACCGCGAAGCTTTTTTGCCACTGAGAAAGGTCTAAATCAAATCCACGTCGATTTTTTATCCCTGTCAGATAATCAAAATAAACTTGTTGTTCGAGTTGTTGGTTATGTTTCAACAGCGATAATTCGAATTGCTTTAAATTTGTAATGTCCGCACAGCACAACAACACATGTTCCAAATCGCCACTTTGTTTAAACTTAGGTTTGAGCGTGAACCAATAATGCCGTTCATTTTCACTATACATAAAGGGTTCAATGCTATCGTTCTCTAAACAGCGTAAATCAAACTCAGAACTTGTGGCTTTGGTTTTTTGCTGCATCACGGACACATGATTCAATACAATCTCTTGTAAGTCTGACTGAAATCGATGTTTAAATATTTGATTGGCGCATATCAGCTCAGCTGTCGCAGAAAATAACGCAGCAGGCATTGGCAACGCTTCTAATACAGCCAATTGTTCAGTAGGTAGGTCCGATTTTATTAAGTCTTTTTTAAGCATGGTTTCGCTACTTTTTTCAAGGTAAAGCTACGCAAAATGCTAACAAAATTAATCTGACATAAATCACAGAAACTTTATAATATTAAATGCAGTTCATATTATATAAAAATATATACCAATTCATGATTTGCTTATTCATATAAAAGATAAAGGCAAAAAAAAGCCCCTGCAAAGCAGAGGCTGATTTCAAATGAGATGTTAAATACTTAATCTAAACTATCCGCAGGAATACGCACCCAGCCTTCCATTAAGACACGCGCACTTCGGCTCATCACGGCTTTTTTAACGACCCACTGACCATTTTCATAAATTGCTTGCGCACCTACACGTAGCGTCCCAGATGGATGTCCAAAACGCACAGCTTCTCGCTCCCCACCACCCGCGGCTAAGTTCACAAGCGTTCCCGGTATCGCAGCTGCTGTACCAATGGCAACTGCCGCTGTGCCCATCATGGCATGATGCAGTTTCCCCATCGATAAGGCACGAACCAATAAGTCCGTATCTTGTTCTGAAATATATTTAGAACTCGAAGATGTATAGGCTTTCGGCTTTGAAACAAATGCAATCTTTGGGGTATGTTGACGCTGTTCTGCTTCAGCAATATCTGAAATCAAACCCATTTGCTGCGCACCATAAGCACGGATTTTTTCAAAACGGGCCAATGCCTTGGCATCACCATTGATCGCATCTTGCAGTTCAGTGCCGACATAACCAATATCTTCTGCATTTAAGAAAATGGTTGGAATGCCTGCATTAATAAATGTTGCAGGGAAACTGCCTTCATCGGGTACGGTTAAGGTATCGACCAAATTCCCTGTAGGGAACATAGCGCCGCCATCTTCACCATCATCTGCGGGGTCTAAAAATTCAATTTGAACTTCGGCTGCTGGGAAGGTCACACCATCTAGTTCAAAATCACCAGTTTCTTGTACTGCACCATCAGTAATAGGTACATGCGCAATAATGGTTTTTTGAATATTGGCTTGCCAAATACGAACCGTACATAAACCATTTTCAGGAATACGTGATGCCTCAACCAAACCATTTGAAATGGCAAATGCACCAACTGCTGCTGTTAGGTTTCCGCAGTTACCACTCCAGTCGACAAATGCTTTATCAATCGACACTTGTCCAAATAGATAGTCTACATCATGCTCAGGCTGTGAACTTTTTGCCAAAATCACGGTTTTACTGGTACTTGATGTCGCTCCACCCATCCCATCAATTTGTTTACCATAAGGATCTGGACTGCCAATCACACGCAATAAAAGTTGGTCGCGAACTTTTCCAGCTTGTTGTGCTGCAAGCGGTAAATCATCTAGCTTGAAAAATACACCTTTACTAGTACCACCACGCATATAAGTCGCTGCAATCTTAATTTGGGGAGCAAAACTCATTTTTATTGAATCCTTAATCTTTATCATTGTGTTTTGGCAGAGCGTTCTTTTCTGCGCTTTTGCATCATACAATGTTTAATTGAATTTTTAACAATCACATGACTTAAGTATAAAAAAACAACATTTGATACCTTTTCCATATAAAGCCAAGCATCAGAATTTCAATTAAAATAAAATTAATCTATTGATTCATAAATTTTTAATTCAGTATTTAAAACCAAAAACAGGTTATTAAACTTATAAATATTTTTCATAAATTTTGAGCTACTAGGCTATTCATTCTCTATACATTACAATTACCAAAATTAAACCATTCTCGGGAAGAGTAACTTGACTACCAATTCCTCCGAACTCAAGCGTGGCTTAAAGAATCGTCATATTCAATTGATTGCCATGGGTGGTGCAATTGGTACAGGCTTATTCTTGGGCTCAGCGCATGTGATTCAATCTGCTGGACCATCCATTATTCTCGGCTACGCCATTGGCGGTCTGATCGCCTTTCTAATTATGCGTCAGTTGGGTGAAATGATCGTCCATGAACCTGTAGCAGGTTCATTTAGCCATTTTGCATATAAATATTGGGGGAAATTTCCAGGTTTCTTAACAGGTTGGAACTACTGGATTCTCTATATTTTAGTGGCAATGACAGAACTCACCGCTGTTGCGAAATACATCAATTACTGGTGGCCTCATATTCCAGCGTGGGCATCTGTACTATTCTTCTTCGTGATCATTACTTTAGTAAACTTAGGTAATGTGAAGTTTTATGGTGAATCTGAGTTTTGGCTGTCGATTATTAAAGTCACTGCAGTTATTTCTATGATCGTATTTGGTTTGTATTTGCTACTGACGGCAGATGCCAACTCAACAGCATCATTTACCAACTTATGGAGTCAGGGCGGTTTCTTCCCAAATGGTTTTGAAGGCTTATTCTTCATGCTGGCTTTCTTGATGTTCGCCTTCGGTGGTATTGAACTGATCGGTATGGCTGCGGCCGAAGCTGAAAATCCCAAAGAAACTATTCCTAAAGCGATTAACCAAGTTGTATTTCGTATTTTGATTTTCTACGTGGGTTCTTTGACTATTCTATTGTCACTTGTGCCATGGAATCAGCTTGAACTAGGTGGTCTAGACAAAAGTCCATTTGTGATGATCTTTAGCCAACTGGGTATTGATTGGGCTGCACATTTACTGAACTTCATTATCCTAACTGCAGCACTGTCTGTTTATAACAGCGGTATGTATGCCAATAGCCGTATGCTTTACAGCTTGGCGAAGCAAGGTAATGCACCAAAAGTTTTCGCAAAAACCAACAAAAGTGGCGTGCCAATTCCAGCAGTATTACTTTCTGCAGTGCTGATTTTCGGTTGTGTACTCTTAAACTACTTCGTACCCGAAGATGCACTTGGTCACTTAATGTATGTAGTTGTTGGTGCGCTTGTCCTGAACTGGGCGATGATTACCATGACTCACTTACAGTTCCGTCGTGCAAAACGTATTTTGAATTTTACAACGTCATATCCCGCACTTTGGGCACCAGTCAGCAACTACATCGTTCTGATCTTTATTGCTTTAGTTCTATTTATTATGTGGACTCAGGGCTTTATGGAATCTGTTCTGATGATCCCTGTTTGGATTACAGTCATGTTATTAATGTTTAACTATCTTAATCCTAAAGATTTGAGCGACATTGACCCCAATGAAGTTCATAAAGACTAAGTAATTTAAAAAGTTATTGTTTCGGCAATAACTTTTTTTTTAGCTAAAATAGGAGTACATTAGCCTCCGTCTTGCGCTCTTAGCTTAACTGGATAGAGCAGTTGCCTCCTAAGCGACCGACGTGGGTTCGAGTCCCGCAGAGCGCACAATTTTTTGGACACCTCACCTCTCTGATTTTTTCAACTCACATTTATCAATAAAACTAAATTCAGAATTCTTAAATCTAAATTCAAAATTCATATCTAATTTTTTTTAACTTAATCTTTGTTTTTACTGATATTACTCTTGAGATTTTGTTTTTAAGAAGAATTGAATAGCACCTTTAGATTCCCTAACCATCTATTTGTCAATGCAAAAAACGACACATGGCGTGGTCTATAAGGCCAAAAAATCAATTTATGACTGCCCATATGAAAATATTTTTCAATTATTTTTAGGTTTAGAAAATAATGCAGTAACTAAAAATATTAAATAATAATCAAAATGTTATATGTATTAATTAGTACATTTACTCTAAATAGTTCGTTTTTCAATCATATTTTTTAATCTAGAGCATTTACTCTTATTTTAATTGTGCTATTTTTGTCACATGGAGTAACAATTAAGCCCAAGAGTATTAAAAAGTTTTCCATAACGAATATTTGCAGTAACCATAAAAATCAAATTCGTATCTCAAGGAATGACGAAGAATGAAATTAAAAACTTTAACTACAGCCATGATTCTTGCTTCAGTTCCAATGACAGGGGCTTTTGCAGCTGCACTAGATCGTTCAGGACAATCTATGTCTGCATTTTTACAACCAGGGAACTATTTTGAAGCAGGTATTTCGGTTTTAGATCCAACAGTAGAAGGTAAAGCTAAAGCTGCATATGGTGGTGGGAATCTATCCGATATGGCGGGTGATTATTATTTCCCAACAGCAGCAATTAAAGTTCAACCTACAAAAAACTTCTCATTCGGTTTGCTTTATGACCAACCTTTTGGAGCTGACGCAGCATATTCAGCAAATGACCCATTAGTAGCTGCTGGAACGGGCTTATTTCATTTAAATGGTGAAAATACTGAAGTTGAAGTAACTACTCAAAACCTTTCTTTCGTTGTTGGCTATCAGCCTGTTGAAAGTATCAATATTTATGGTGGTGCAGTTTATCAAACTGTGAAAGGTGATGTGCAACTTCGTGGTGCAGCTTATGGTTCAGCAAATGGTTTGGGTAAATATAATGCAACAATGAAGGAAGATTCAGCTGTAGGTTGGTTAGCTGGTTTTGCTTATCAAATTCCTGAAATTGCTTTAAAAGCATCGGTTACATACCGTTCTGAAATTGAACATGAAGCATCAACTCGTGAATTTGGCCAAAGTAACATAATGGCGTTAGTTACAAGCAATCCAGCAAACGCCATTTTCGATGAAAATACAACAACAAACATTACTACACCTCAATCCGTAAACCTTGATTTCCAAACAGGTATCATGGCGGATACAGTTGCATTTGCAAATGTGCGTTGGGTAAATTGGAAAGATTTTAGCATCCGCCCAGAAAAATTTGATCAAATTGGCCGCACTTTAGGCGCAGTAGGTCAAACACCAGATAACCCGAATGGTTTTGATTTAGTGTCTTATACTGATGATCAAATTTCAGCAACTGTAGGTGTTGGTCGTAAGTTAAGTGAAAAATGGGCTGGTAATGTCTCTGTAGGTTACGACACAGGTGCAGGCGACCCAGTTTCTACCCTTGGCCCAACTGAAGGTTATTGGAACGTCGGTTTAGGTTTACAATTTAGCCCTGCACCGAACTACTTCATTGCTGGTGGTGTGAAATACTTAATGCTAGGTGATGCTGATGCACAACCTGCGTCAATGTTTGGCACTAACAACTCAATTGCATCATTTGAAGATAACGATGCATGGGCTTACGGTCTAAAAATCGGTTACCGCTTCTAATTCTCGGTATTAGTAGATTGGAAATATATCCAATCTACTATTGTAAAAATAATTTAATTCAAATGTTCATAGATTGAGCATTTGAATTTCTTAAGTTCAAAGATAAACATTAAGTTAAATACTCTATTTTTTTATTTATAAATCATAAACATAAATAACACCTTCTAGAATAATTACTCTAGCATTGCTTATTTTTTAACTTATACAGTTCATTTTTAGAGTAGCAACTCTTATTTACTGTTTTTCTATTTATGTTACTTTCCACACATTGAAATAACATCAAAAGTTACAAACAGGGAAAAGTATGCGCTTAAATCACCTTAGCTACGCAATTTTACTTACCGCTTTACCAACAGCATCATTATTTGCAGCGGGTCTAGATCGTTCAGGTCAGTCTATTTCAGCATTCTTACAACCTGGTAACTACGCAGAAGCTGGCATTTCTATTTTAGACCCAAAAGTAGAAGGTCAAGATTTACTGAAAAATAAAGTTGATGACATGGGTGAAGACTACTACTTCCCTTCAGCAGCAATTAAAGTACAAGCGACAGATAAAATTTCTTTAGGTTTGATCTATGATCAACCGTATGGTGCAGATGCAGCTTACGACAGCAATTCACTTTTCTTCGGTTCAAACGGCACGGGTACAAGTGTTGAAGTTGATACACAAAACCTAACAGCGTTAATTGGTTACCAACCAACAGAGAACTGGAACTTCTATGCAGGTCCAGTATGGCAAACTGTTGAAGCAGATATCAAACTCCGTGGTTTAGCTTACCAAGGCCTTTCTGGTTATAACATCAAGATTGCTGAAGAAGAAGCATATGGTTGGTTAGCAGGTTTCGCCTACTCTATTCCAGAAATTGCTTTAAAAGCTTCTGTAACGTATCGTTCAGAAATCAAGCACAAAGCAACTGGTGAAGAAACTTATACGCTTTCATCTCCTATGACTGTTGCTCCTGATGTTACTCTACCTACAGGTACTACGATCGGTTTAGCTGACGCTCGTGTTGATGCAATTACACCGCAATCTGTAAACGTAGATTTACAAACTGGTATTGCTGCAAACACTTTAGCTTTTGCTAACCTTCGTTGGGTTCATTGGGATCAATTTGTAGTAACACCGCAAGCATTATTCCAACGTTCAGGCGGCAACAATTTAATTGATTATTCTGACGATCAGTACTCAATCACTACAGGTATTTCTCGTAAGTTCAATGATAAATGGGCAGGTACTGCAGCTGTCGGTTATGACTCTGGTGCAGGTAACCCTGTAACAACACTTGGCCCAACTGAAGGCTACTGGAGTGTTGGTTTAGGCGGTCAATACAGCCCTGCTGAGAACTATTTCATTCAAGCTGGTGTGAAATACTTCTGGTTAGGAGATGCGAAAGCGCAAACTGGCGGTACAGTTGTTGGCGAATTCAAAGACAATACTGCGCTTGGTTATGGCATGAAAATTGGCTATCGCTTCTAAGAATTAAAAAACTAAAAGCTCCTATATGGGGCTTTTTTTATTTTTGCATGTGACCCATTTCACACAATACATTTAGAATTTTATACAAGTTGCTTATTTTTCAAACAATTGATTTTATATCAATAATTTAGGGTCTGTTGACATTTGTTGATTAAAAAAATAGCGAGATAGTAAAATTAAATCGCCAAACCCAATTTTACACTCGCTATGCCTCGAACAATGCTAAATGATCAACACTGGTCCAAGTTACTTGCTATTTTCCGTCACTTTAATATTTATCTCAAATTAAATTTACGGAATTTTATTGAAGCGATTTTATTTCGAATTAGAACAGGCTGTCCTTGGCGTGATTTACCTCAAGAGTTTGGTAAATCAAATTCTATTTTTAAGAAATATAATCGATGGTCTAAAAATAGTAAGTTTATGAATATTTTTAAATTATTCAGCCAGCATGCTGATAAAGAGTGGATTTTTATCGATGGGAGCCATGTACGAGCGCATCAACATTCAGCCGGTATTAAGAATCAAAGTATTTCCAAAAGTATTGGTGGTAATAGTTCAAAAATACATTTAGCAATCGATTCAAATGGTAATCCTATTGAATTTATTATTTCAGATGGAACTTCACATGATATTAAGGTTGCACCTGATCTTGTATCAAAATTAGATTTAACAGAGTCAGAAATGCTATGTGCAGATAAAGGCTATGATTCAGAAAGTTTCAAAAAGAAAATTAGAGAAAGTAATACGAAAGCAAACATTCCTCGAAGATCAAATGCCAAATCTAGCAATGATGATATGGACTGGTATATGTATAAAATCAGACATTTAGTTGAAAATGCGTTTTGTAGATTAAAACAATTTAGAGGAATTGCCACAAGATACGATAAGCTAAAACGTAACTATCAAAGCGCTGTTGCTTTAGCTTGTATATTTATATGGTTGCCTCTTTAGCTCAATTTATCGGCTGTAAATGTCAACACACCCTAATGGATATTTATTTTATATATTTAATAACAATAGTTTATCTAAAAATTATTAAAGTATTTATTCTAATTATTTAAAATCAACAGCTTTTTTTTACCCTAAGTTCAAATTTAGAGTCTTTACTCTTTTTTTTATTATGCTATTTTTTGGTGCAAGATATGATTAAAAAAATTACATATCTTTAAATTTTATTAACGCATTGACGCGTTTTTTATACTAGGAAAGTAGAAAAATGAACTTAAAAGCATTAACAAGTGCCATTTTATTTGCCAGCGTACCTACGACCGCGGTGTTTGCCGCAGCAATGGATCGCTCTGGGCAGTCAATTTCTGCATTTTTACAACCGGGTAATTATTTTGAAGCAGGGATTTCAGTTTTAGATGCCGATGTTTCTGGCAAATTAAAAGATAATTATACAGTTACAGGTGGTGGTGCAAATACAGCAAAATCAATTCAAGGTACTGAACTTGGTGATATGGCAGAGAGCTATCATTTCTACAATGCTGCATTAAAAGTACAAATGACAGATAATGTTTCATTTGGATTAATTTACGACCAGCCTTTTGGTGCTAAAGCAAAATATTCAACAAATGATAAACGTCAAACCGATAGTGTTTCACTCAAAACCAATGAAGTTGGCGCATTTACTGTCGGAGATGAAGCAACATCCGTTGATGTAAATACACAAAATTTATCATTTATTTTTGGATACCAACCAAATGAAAATTGGAATATTTATGCAGGTCCAGTTTATCAGACAGTTAAAGGTGATGTGACTTTACGTGGTTCTGCTTATGGTCCATTTGGAGGAGTTAACTGTCCGATTAGCGCTTGCAGTTTGAACTCCACAATTCAAGGTACTAAAGATAAATTTAATGGTTATGAAGCTCGTATAGCAGAAGATTCTTCTGTTGGTTGGCTTGCTGGCTTTGCTTTTCAAATACCGGAAATTGCACTTAAAGCATCTGTTACTTACCGCTCGGAGATTGAGCATAGTGTAACTCCTGATGAAGTTATGCCAGCTAACTCCCTGATGGGCGGCTTAGGTGGTATTAAACCTATGGTAGATGGTTATGAATTTAAAGAGGGTAAAACTGATGTAACCACACCACAGTCTGTAAATTTAGATTTTCAAACGGGGATTATGGCCAATACAGTAGCATTTGCTCAATTGCGTTGGGTAGATTGGTCGGAATTTAAAATACGCCCAAATAAATTTGGTCAATTAGCATCTGCTCTAACAAACAAAGTAATTGGTGACCCACGTGGCTTTGATTTAGTTGCCTACGAGAAGGATCAAATTTCGGCGAATGTGGGTGTCGGACGTAAGTTTAATGAACAATGGGCTGGCACAGTCATGGTTGGTTGGGACTCTGGGGCTGGTAACCCTGTATCGACTCTTGGCCCAACAGAGGGTTATTGGAGCCTCGGTTTAGGTGGACAATTTAGTCCAACTCCACAAACATTTGTACAAGCCGGTGTTAAGTACTTCTGGCTAGGTGATGCAAAATCACAAGTTGCAAGTCATTTCGGTACAGATGAATATGCTGCAAACTTTGAAGATAACGATGCAATTGGTTATAGCTTGAAAATTGGTTACCGTTTCTAAGTTGCTTTAAAAACTTTGGATTAAACAAGAAAGGGCGCTATAAGCGCCCTTTTCTATAACTTACTATTCAGAATTAAGCTGGAATATCCCGAATAGAAGCATTACGAATCGCTTCTTTCAGTGCTGCATAACCATGAATTGGTGGGAACTGTGGAAACTCCGCAATCACATTGTCAGGCGCATCAAATAAGAAACCCGCATCTGCTTCACCAAGCATCGTCGTATCGTTATAAGAATCACCTGCTGCAATCACACGGAAGTTTAACCCATGTAATGCTTGAACGGCTTTACGCTTTTGATCAGGTTGACGAAGCTTATAAGCTGAGATCATACCATTTTCATCAGTTTCTAATTTGTGACAGAAAATCGTTGGCCAACCAAGTTGCTGCATTAATGGATGTGCAAACTCATAGAAAGTATCTGAAAGAATAATTAATTGAAAATGAGTACGCACCCACTCTACAAACTCTTTTGCACCTTCAAATGGCCCCATATCTGCGATTACGTCCTGAATATCGTTCAAACCCAAACCATGTTGTTTTAGTATATTTAGACGTTGAGTCATCAACACATCGTAATCTGGAATGTCACGAGTCGTTGCTTCAAGTTCTTTAATGCCTGTTTTTTTCGCAAAATTAATCCAAATTTCAGGTACTAAAACCCCTTCTAGATCTAAACAAACGACTTCCATGCACTCTACCCTCTGTTAAGTGAAAAAAATTTTCAATATCATAGCGGAAGAATAAAAAAATGCATTGTTCTTTTTTAAATCTATTTTTTTCATAAGTATCTATTTTTTAGTGATAAGTGTGTTTTAGCATTTCCATTAAAATAGTTCTGAAATAAATTAATATAGGTTTTAACGTTCCAAGCCTATAGCCAGGACATTCATGACTACCATCCCTACTATTGACCTTGTCGATGCACTTGCATCTGAATATGCAGATAAATCACCTTCTGAGATTATGAAACTTGCGCTAAGCCAGCAAGGTGAAGTTGCGATTTCCTTTTCTGGTGCAGAAGATGTTGTACTAATAGATCTTGCATCGAACTTAGGGATTCCATTTCGTGTATTTAGTTTAGATACCGGTCGCTTACACCCTGAAACTTACCAATTTTTAGATACTGTCCGTAAACATTATAAAATTGATATCGAAATCTGTTTCCCAGAAAGTGATGCTGTACAAAAACTAGTAACAGAAAAGGGCTTTTTTAGCTTCTATCAAGATGAACATAAAGAATGCTGTGGTATCCGCAAAGTACAACCTTTGCGTAAAAAACTAGCCACTTTAGATGGCTGGATCACTGGTCAACGTAAGGACCAAAGCCCAGGCACACGTAATGAAATTCCTGTAGTACAAGCTGACCCAGGTTTTTCAGGTGCGGGCAAACAATTAATTAAATACAATCCTTTGGCAAACTGGTCTAGTGCTGATGTATGGAACTATATCCGTCTAATGGAAATTCCATATAATCCACTACACGAACGTGGCTTTATTTCGATAGGCTGTGAACCATGTACTCGACCTGTTTTACCGAATCAACACGAACGTGAAGGTCGCTGGTGGTGGGAAGATGCAACCCATAAAGAATGCGGCTTACACGCAGGCAACATGAAAAAATAAAGAGCACAAAACCACTGCACAGCAGTGGTTTTTTCAACGCATCGATACACATAATTCCGTATCATTTCAACGTAAAAACGCTATACTGCAAATGACAATTTAATAATTCTAACAATGCTACTCATACATGAGCAGCTGTAGAAATTGCAGTGAGGCAATCAACGCTATGCGTCCATTACATCCTATTGATTTCATATTCTTAAATTTAGAGAAACGGCAACAACCAATGCACGTAGGTGGTCTATTTTTATTTCAGATCCCTGACAATGCACCTGATACTTTTATTCAAGATTTAGTCGCAGATATTCGTAATTCAAAATCCATTCCTATTCCTCCTTTTAACAATAAACTCAATGGCTTCTTTTGGGATGAAGACGAAGAGTTTGATTTAGATCATCACTTCCGCCATATCGCACTGCCGCATCCCGGTCGTATCCGTGAACTTCTGACTTATATTTCACAGGAACACAGTGCGTTGATTGACCGCGCAAAACCACTTTGGACTTGCCATATTATTGAAGGCATTGAAGGCAATCGTTTTGCCATGTACTTCAAAATCCACCACGCGATGGTCGATGGCATTGCAGGTATGCGTTTAGTTGAAAAATCACTTTCACATGACCCAAATGCTAAAAGTATTGTGCCACCCTGGTGTGTTGAGGGCCCTCGTGCAAAACGCCTGAAGCAGCCTAAAGTCAGTCGCATGAAAGGTCTCCTATCGACCATTAAGGGACAACTTGACTCAACACCACGAGTTTTATATGAACTGTCACAAACTGTAATGAAAGATATGGGCCGTAACCCAGATTATGTGTCTAGTTTCCAAGCGCCGAGTTCAATATTAAACCAACGGGTTAGTTCTTCACGTCGTTTCGCTGCACAATCTTTTGAATTTTCACGTTTGTCACATATTGCCAAGTCACTCGGCGTAACAATTAACGATATTGTGCTCGCAATTTGTTCAGGTGCATTACGTGAGTATTTAATTACACAAAATGCTTTACCTAAAAAGCCATTGATTGCCATGGTTCCTGCATCGGTTCGTACAGACGATTCAGATATGTCAAACCGTATTACCATGATTTTGGCAAACCTTGGTACCCATAAAGAAGATCCGCTAGAGCGCTTGAAGATTGTGCGTCGTAGTGTGCTCAATGCCAAAGAACGCTTTAAGCGGATGAACTCGAATCAAATTTTAAACTACAGTGCTTTTGTCTACAGTGCAGCAGGTTTAAATATTGCATCAGGCTTTATGCCAAAACGTCAGGCCTTTAACTTGGTGATTTCAAATGTTCCCGGCCCACAAGAGCCGTTATATTGGAATGGTGCACGTTTAGAAGCACTCTACCCTGCGTCCATTGTTTTGGATGGTCAAGCGCTTAATATCACCATGACCAGCTATTTAGATAAGCTTGAAGTTGGTTTAACGGCATGTCGTAATGCACTGCCAAAAATGCAAAATTTACTAACGCATTTGGAAGAAGAAATTCAACGATTTGAAGCTATTGTGAACCAAGATTCCCCAAAGTTTCAGGCGGTTAGCTAACCGCCTGCTTCACAACTTAGTATCAGTTCATCAGCAGATTGAACCATCAAAAATTAAAAACCCGTCTAAATTAAACAATGTAGACGGGTTTTTAGTATTTGAACTTTGATTAATTTTTTGGAGTAATTTATGTGTATAAGCTAAAATTTAGGTGAACAAATCCGTTGTTATTGTTTAATTATGACTTGTAGATACGCACTGATAATTAAGTTTATTTTCCATTCTTTATAAAATTTTAGCGCATTAATAAATTTAGAATCGCGCGTTAGCACTTTAACCCTCTGGATTACATTATTATTTATATTTCAATATTTAAGCTTTAATTGCTCGGCACTGTTTAAGTAACTGATGACAAGCAGAGCGAATCATAGACGCTGTAATTTGAACTTCATTACCACGCTCATCCACGATATAACCTGAATGGATCGCTTTTGCTTCAACGACAGTTTTAAGACCACTTTTCATTACTGTTTTACTAACACCCATAATACACCTCTTTTTGCTAAGCCATTTTCAAGTTCATTACGGGAAAACGGCTTTGGCTATTTGATGTGTCTAGTATTCAAAATAACAGTTCAAAAGTAAAATCTCAGTTGTAACAAGTGTTTAACGATATTCTGTTACAATTTCAACTCAGAATGATATCGTATTGCTCTTGCGTATATAAATTTTCCACTTGGAACTTGATCACACGACTAATAAAGTGCTCTAAATCAGCTACCGCAGGTGCTTCAGCAGTTAACAATCGGTCAATCACCGACGGATGTGCCACCACAGTGAAACCACTTTGTGATTCATAGGCACGTGCATATCTCAAAATTTCACGGAAAATTTCATAGCAAACTGTTTCAGCCGTTTTCACATAACCGCGCCCCTGACAAGTCGGGCAAGAATCACAAAGGAGATGCTCCAAAGATTCACGGGTGCGTTTACGCGTCATTTCCACCAAACCCAGCTCAGACACTTGAGTGATCTTTGTTTTTGCATGATCGCGCTCAAGCATTTTCTCAAACTGGCTCATCACTTCTTCTCGATGATGTGCTTCTTGCATATCAATGAAGTCAATAATGATAATCCCGCCCAAGTTACGTAGACGGAGCTGACGTGCAATGACCTGTGTGGCTTCCATATTGGTTTTAAACACAGTGTCTTCAAGTGAACGACCACCGACGTAGGAGCCAGTATTGACATCAATCGTGGTCATCGCTTCAGTTTGATCGATCATCAGATAGCCGCCAGACTTAAGTGCGACACGTGTCTGTAAGGCTTTCTGAATATCTTCTTCAACATTGTACAAGTCAAAAATTGGACGCTCACCCGGATAATGCAGTAAGCGATTTTGCATACTCGGTACAAATTCTTGAACAAACTCTTGCAATTTGCCATGCACTTCACGTGAGTCGACCTGAATTTTAGACGTATCTTCATTGGCCAAATCACGGATGACGCGTTGCGGTAAAGGTAGCTCTTCAAAAATCAATGAAGGCACAACAATACTGCGTTGTTTACGTTGAATGTATTCCCACAGTTTTGCTAAATAAGCCATGTCCTGCGCAATTTCACATTCAGGAATACCTTCGGCGGCAGTACGAACGATGACGGAACCCGGTAAGTTGTGTTCCTTTTGAATGTGTTCAATCATGCTACGCAAGCGATCACGCTCTTCTTCAGACTCAATGCGCTGTGAAACACCGGTATGACTGCCATATGGCATTAAAACGAGGTAACGGGAAGGAATTGAAAGATCAGTCGATAGTCGTGCACCTTTGGTACCCAACATATCTTTCATGACTTGTACGGTGAGTACTTGCCCCGGTTGTAACAGCTCAAAAACGTTCGGGGTCGGTTGATTGCGCTGCCAAACCATATCATTGATATGTAAAAAAGCCGTTCTCGACAATCCAATATCAATAAAAGCAGCCTGCATACCCGGAAGCACACGAACAACTTTCCCTTTATAAATATTGCCCACTAACCCACGCTTCACGGTGCGTTCAACAAATAATTCATTGACCGTACCGTTTTGAATCAACGCCACACGACATTCCATCGGTGTGACGTTAATCAACAACTCGTCAGACATATCAAAACTCAAAACATTATAAAAATTCTTGTGTTGCAGCAGTTAATTTAATGCCTTAACTGTCTGTAATAACTGTACGGTTTCATGCAAAGGCAGCCCAACGACATTGCTGTAGCTCCCTTCAATACAAGGAATATAGCGCGCAGCAATTCCTTGAATAGCATAGGCTCCCGCCTTGCCGATTGGTTCACCTGTTGCCCAGTAGCTTTCCATGTCAGCTAGACTCAGCGTTTGAAATTCAACCTGTGTACGCACTACTATACTGTATATTTGATCTTTTGTACTGACACAAACACCTGAAAACACATCATGTTTTCGTCCAGAGATCATTTCCCACATAGAAAAAGCATGTGCTTTCGACGCTGGTTTTCCTAAAATGTGCTCATCTACGCCTAAACTGGTATCGGCGGCAATAACGATAGCATTAGGGAATTGTTGTTGTACTGCGCAAGCTTTGGCACGTGCTAAACGCTCTACATAATCCGCTACAGGTTCTCCTTCCAACACGGACTCATCAATATCTGGACTGAAAATGTCAAATTCCAGACCTAATTGTTGCAATAGTTCGCGTCGTCGAGGAGAACTCGAAGCTAAAATTATATGCGCCATTTTCTCAGGAAGTAATACATGATTGGCCAAATGAGTAAGCTAGTTACAATTGGCTGCCAATGGCGAGCAAACGAAAACTGTGCCCCACCCATCACTTGAACAATCCACACAAACAGTAAATGCGCGAAAATTGCCATTGCAGCAATAATCCATAAATTACCAAATGTGAGGATACGACGTTCACGGGTTAAAAAGCGTGTCACAAATGC
Source organism: Acinetobacter sp. YH12138 (assembly GCF_015218525.1). Lineage (NCBI taxonomy): Bacteria > Pseudomonadati > Pseudomonadota > Gammaproteobacteria > Moraxellales > Moraxellaceae > Acinetobacter > Acinetobacter sp. YH12138. The sequence goes on from NZ_CP048670.1 coordinate 2,462,595, forward strand.
AATGACCACAAAACTCAGTGCGTTCATACCAAAAGGCGCATCAGTCAATAAGTCGGTAAATAGACCTGTGGCAAATGCAAACCAAACACCGCACCATGTCGGCTGACAGAGTACCCAAAATAACATGATCATCATCATGAATAATGGGCGCCAACCCGATAGGTCATAAGAAAGCGGATACACCATCAGCACGGATGCCAAAATGATGGAAAAGATAATCGGAAATAATGGGTCGCGCTCTGTATGACGACTAAGCTTAGCGAGTGACATGCGGTTGCTCCATCGCTAAAGAATCGGAAAATAGCACAACCACATGATGACCACCTGCCAATTGGGCAGCAGGATTGATATCAATTTGGGCAAATTCACCGCTATTGTGACGACTGACTTTCGACACTGTCCCCACCAAATATCCTGCTGGGAAATGTGCCCCTAGCCCTGAGCTATAGACTTTTTCACCGACTTTGATATTGGCACTGGTTGGCACGTAGTCCATCTTAAGTCGACCTAAGTCACCTGTACCCGTAACGATTGCGCGCATACCGGTATGCTCCATCCGCACGGATAAAGAGTGCTCTTTGTCTGAGAGCAACATGACACGGCTACTATGCTGGTAAACATTGATAATTTGCCCCATAATGCCCTTGTCATCGAGTACAGTTTGTCCCACTTTAAGCTGACTGCTGGCTCCACGGTTAATCACAATAATATGACGTAAGGGATCAGCATCGGTACCAATGACTTCGGCAATCTCCATACGACCATCAATGATGAGTGGTGTATCGAGTAGTCCACGCAGTCGAGTATTTTCAGCAGAAAGTTCAGAAAGTTTCTGTAAACGGACTTGAGCCTGAATTAACTCTGCTTGCATCGCGGTATTTTCACGACGTAATTGAGCTTCAGACTTGGTTTGTTGATTCAGCCATTCTCGCGATAACACTGGATAGCTTGCAAGTGCATAAATTGGATTATATGCCGCATACAAGACGTCTCTGGCCGGTTGAATTACATGTGGCATGCGCCAATCAAAGAAAAGCACCACCAAGCATGTAATCACCGCAATGATAAATGAGCGAAAAGATGGCGGTTGTCTTGAAAACAGTTGCGTTTGCACCCGCCGAGTCCTTTTCTTAGCCTACAAATAACATGTCATGATTTGGGTTATCGAAGAATTCGAGAACCTTACCGCCACCACGTGTAACACATGATAGTGGATCTTCTGCAACTACGACAGGAAGACCTGTTTCTTTTGCAAGAAGCTTATCAAGATTGCGAAGTAATGCACCGCCACCAGTCAACACAATACCGCGTTCTGCGATGTCTGAAGACAACTCAGGTGGCGTTTGCTCTAGTGCAGATTTAACCGCAGACACAATGTTTTGTAGTGGATCAGAAATCGCTTGAGTCACTTCATCAGAAGTGACAGTAATCGCACGAGGTACACCTTCTGCCAAGTTACGACCACGGACTTCGATTTCCAAAGGTTTTGCACCTTCTTCTGGAAGCGCCATACCAACTTCTTTTTTGATGTTTTCTGCAGTGGTTTCACCAATCACACAACCATGTGCTTTACGCACGTAATTAATGATTTGTTCATCAAATACATCACCACCGATACGTAGTGAGTCTGCATAGACACAACCTTGAAGTGAAATGATCGCGATTTCAGTTGTACCACCACCAACATCGACAACCATCGAACCACAAGCTTGCTCAACAGGCATACCTGCACCAATTGCAGCAGCCATTGGCTCTTCAATTAAGCGAACTTCACGTGCACCTGCATTGTATACAGCTTCACGGATTGCACGGCGTTCCACCAACGTCGATTTACATGGCACACACACCACGACACGCGGTGCAGGTGGGAACAAACGTTTTTCGTGCACTTTGCCAATGAATTGATTCAACATCGTTTCAGTGACTTCAAAATCTGCAATCACACCATCTTTCATTGGGCGAATCGCAGAAATATTTGCAGGTGTACGACCTAGCATTTGCTTCGCGTCAAGACCTACTGCGGCAACGATTTTTTGTGAACCACTGTGGCGAATTGCCACCACCGTCGGTTCATTTAATATAATGCCTCGTCCTGGCGCATAAATAAGTGTATTTGCAGTGCCTAAATCAATGGCAAGATCCGGCGAAAACAAGCCAATTAGTCGTTTTAGAATCACGGGGACGTTCTCAGTTAAACTTTTATATGGACGCAAGGTGGCAACTTTAACTAAATGTGATGATTTGAACAAGTCAATCGCTTATTATAAGCCACGATATTTTGAATTTTTTTAATACTGATTAGGTAATGTTATGTCTACATCGGATGCACAGCATTCTGCAGATCTAAATGCACAAACAGTTTCAGCGATTGCCCATCTGGCTCGATTGTCGCTAGATGAAGCGCAATCTGCTGACTATGCTCAAAGTTTAAATAAAATTTTAGGCATGATGGAAACCCTGAAAGGCATCGATACTGACGGTGTTGAACCACTAAAAAGTCCATTCGACAATCCGCAGCCCTTACGTGAAGACGTGGTATCTGAGACCAATCATCGCGAAGCATATCAAGCAGTTGCTCCTGCAGTACAGGATGGCTTGTACCTTGTTCCGCGTGTGATTGAATAATTTTTATTCAGATCAACATTTTTTCAAATTAAACGTAAAGAAATATTTCTCATGACAGATTTACATCGCTTATCAATTCGTGAATTGTCTGAAGGTTTGGCTGGCGCTAAATTTTCTTCACGCGAATTGACTGAACACTATTTAAAACGCATTGAAAAAATCGATGCTCAAGTCAAGTCATACGTGACCGTGACAGCTGAACAAGCACTTGCGCAAGCAGATGCGGCTGATGCTGCAATTAAATCAGGCAATGCAACTGCGTTGACTGGTGTACCAATTGCACATAAAGATATTTTCTGTACCCAAGGCATTAAAACCACTGCTGGTTCTAAAATGCTGGACAATTTTATCTCTCCTTACGACGCGACCGTTGTAGCGAAAGGTAAAGCTGCGGGCCTTGTCACTTTAGGTAAAGTGAACATGGATGAATTCGCCATGGGTTCGACCTCTGAAAATTCATTTTATGGCGCAACAGCAAACCCTTGGAACTTAAACCATGTTCCGGGTGGTTCTTCAGGCGGTTCTGCTGCTGCGGTAGCGGCTGATCTTGCTCCTTTCGCAACAGGTACAGATACAGGCGGTTCAATCCGTCAACCTGCATCTTTCTGTGGTTTGACGGGTCTTAAACCAACTTACGGTCGTGTATCACGCTTCGGTATGATCGCGTATGCATCATCTTTAGACCAAGGCGGCCCAATGGCGCGTTCGGCTGAAGACTGTGCTTACCTTATGAACGTGATGGCAGGTCATGATGCGAAAGATTCAACTTCGGTTGAAAAAGACGTCGATAACTACGTGGCGAACCTCAACGGCACATCGGTAAAAGGATTACGCATTGGTATTCCGAAACAGTACTTTAATGTTGCTGGTTTAGATGCAGACGTGAAAGCACGCGTTGAAGAATCACTGAAAAAGTTAGAAGAAATGGGCGCAATCTTGGTTGAGATTGATTTGACCATGACTGATGCCTATGTTCCAACGTATTACCTGATTGCTCCTGCTGAAGCATCTTCAAACTTACAGCGTTTTGATGGTGTACGTTATGGTTACCGCTGTGAAAATCCTGTGGACTTAATGGACTTGTACAAACGTTCACGTTCTGAAGGTTTTGGTAAAGAAGTTCAGCAACGTATCCTGATTGGTACATACGCGCTTTCTGCGGGTTACTACGATGCTTATTATGTGAAAGCACAAAAAGTACGTCGTTTAATTCAACAAGACTTCTTAAAAGCATTTGAATCTGTAGACGTGATTGCTGCCCCTGCTGCACCGACAACTGCATATAAGATTGGTGCAAACCTGTCTCCTGTAGAAATGTACTTAGGTGACATCTACACCATCGCAGTGAACTTGGCAGGTCTGCCTGCGATTAACGCGCCTGTTGGTTTTGACAAAGACAATTTGCCTGTTGGCTTACAGCTGATTGGTAATTACTGGTCAGAGTCTCAATTGTTGTCTGTGGTGCATCAGTACCAACAAGCAACGGATTGGCATACACAACGCGCTGCAATTGCTGAGGAGAATGCATAATGGCTAAAAACGCTGCTAAACCAAAATCTAACCTGATTGATGGTTGGGAAGTGGTGATTGGTATTGAGATTCACACTCAGCTTGCGACCAATACTAAAATTTTCTCAGGCTCATCTACCACATTTGGTCAAGACCCAAATACACAAGCGAGCCTAGTTGACCTTGCAATGCCGGGCGTATTGCCTGTACTCAACAAAGAAGTGGTTGATCTTGCAATTCGCTTTGGTTTGGGTATCGATGCTTACATCGACCAAGCTTCTGTATTTGCACGTAAAAACTATTTCTACCCTGACTCTCCAAAAGGCTACCAAATCAGCCAAATGGACAACCCGATTGTGGGCTTGGGTCATATCGACATTCAACTTGAAGATGGTACGGTTAAGCGCATTGGCGTAACCCGTGCTCACCTTGAGGAAGATGCAGGTAAATCGATCCATGACCAATTCGAAGGTCAATCGGGTATCGATTTAAACCGTGCAGGTACGCCACTGCTTGAAATCGTATCTGAACCCGATATGCGTTCGGTTGAAGAAGCGGTTGCCTACATTAAAGCGATTCACACGCTAGTTCGCTGGTTAGGTATTTCTGACGGTAACATGGCAGAAGGTTCATTCCGCGCTGACTGTAACGTGTCTTTACGTCGTCCGGGTCAACCGTTTGGTACACGTTGCGAGCTTAAAAACCTCAACTCATTCCGTTTCATTGAGCAAGCGATTAACGTAGAAATTGAACGTCAAATGGAAATCCTAGAATGGGATGGCACCATTGATCAAGAAACACGTTTATTCGACCCTGTGAAGATGGAAACGCGTTCAATGCGTTCTAAAGAAGAAGCGAACGATTACCGCTACTTCCCAGACCCTGACTTGTTACCTGTGATCATTGCAGATGCGCAAATTGAAGCGGCACGTGCTGCATTGCCTGAGTTGCCTGCTGCACGCCGTGCGCGTTTTGTAGCTGACTTTGGCGTGACTGAGTACGATGCTCACGTGCTTACGCTTACTCGTGAAATGTCAGAGTTTTATGAAGACGTGGTGAAAGCTGCTGGCGGTGCTGCTCAAGGTAAAGTGGCTGCAAACTGGGTGATGGGCGAATTCTCAGGTGCTTTAAACAAAGCGGGCTTCGAGCTTCATGACTCTCCTGTATCTGCAGAACAGCTTGGTGGTATGATCGCGCGTATTGTGGACAATACCATTAACGGTAAGATTGCAAAGCAAGTGTTCGGCTTTATGTGGGAAGAAGGCAAAACTGCGGACGAGATTATTGCTGAAAAAGGTTTGAAACAGGAAACTGATACAGGCGCGATTGAAGCGATTATTAAAGACGTACTTGCTGCTAACGAGAAGATGGTTGAAGAGTATAAATCTGGTAAAGAGAAAGCTTTCAACGGTTTAGTTGGTCAAGTAATGAAAGCAGCGAAAGGTAAAGCCAACCCTGCACAAGTAAATGAATTGATGAAGAAATTGATTGGTTGATCTGATCTGTTTTGAAAAAACCCGCTTTAGAGCGGGTTTTCTTATAGTTCTTTTAGAATAGGAACATACATAAATGCCTCATTATTAGCTTGAATATCCATAAGATAAGAGGAGTTTTCCTTTATAGGAGGTTGTGTTAACTGCTCATTTTTAATCCAATATCTTATTTCAGATAATTCGAATTGATTTTCTTCTAGTTTAGTTAAAAGTCTTGTACTTAGATATTCACCGATTATATTAGTGTGACGCCAATATTGAGATGCTAGCGGTTTCTCTCTCACGTAATACTCATCAGAAAAAATTAGATATTTAGGTTTTAAAATACTAACCAATACACCTAAGTTTCTCCAAAAAATATATTTACTGACTTGATTTGGAAGTAAATAGGGTAAAAATTTTATACAATTAAATTTTTCATCAAAAAACAAAGCAACATGCAAGATTGAACCATCACACTTAAAGTTTAACAATGCAGTTTCAGTGTAAACCTCAAGTAATTCTTGCTTGTTTTTTATAGAATTTGAACGGCGCTTTAAATCAAGAAAATTTAATTTCAACTCCTCACTTAATCTACCATTTCTAAAAGGTCTTTCTTCTAGAAATTTAGCAGTATCTACTTTTCCATCAGATGGATAAGTTTTCTTTTTAAAAGAAAGAGTATTAAATGTATTTAAATCGATATATTCAAATGTGTAAGTAATATTAAAGTCTGAAATTATTTTGTCTGGTGTTTTTAATTGGAAACTATGTCCTACCTTGCCATTTAAATCCATACAACATTCATAAAGACGTGAATATACATATTGCATTGCGGTTACTAAATCAATTTTCTCAAGCTGGGGGTCTTTCCAGCTTCTACCTACCCATATTGCCCCATCATTATAGTGGCTTAAATTTTTCTTAGCCCAACCTACCAGTTGCTTAATCCCCAGAAATACCAACTCTTCTTGATCAATATCTAACTCTATATCTTCTTGAGACAAATATCCTATAGCTAATTTAATTTCAATCTTTGAGTACATGGGAATATCAGATTGTTTTTCTATAATATTTCTAGTATCAATAGACCATCTCATTATTGAGTCGGATCTCCACTGGCTTTGGTAATCTTGATACCAAATATCAAAATCAAATTTCTTCTGTAATTCATTTTTTTCTTTTTGAATTAGAAAAGTTACTGTTCGAGCTGTTTGCATAAAATTATTAAAATTAATGCGAAAAAGATCTGGCTCTAAATAGTTGCTAATAGCATTTTCTAAGTGTATAGCACAATCACGTAGTCTTTTATTCCAGTTTCCCATTCAAGCCCCTAAAACTTATGAAATTATTTAAAATTCAAAACATTATAAGATATATTAAATCTTAAATATTAAATCAATTTCGAAATGACCATCAAAAAAGTATCCTCTATCGCCAAACTCGAAGACTTAGGTCGCGTTCAACTTTCAAAGTCTTTCTTTTTGCGTGACTTTCTCTACAGCGAAATTGCCAATTGGTACGGCGTACCCAACTTCCCCGACCATCCTGACATTGCCATTCGCACAGGAAAAGAACTCTGCCAACAACTGCTCGAACCTCTACAAGAAAAGTTTGGACGTATCGCTATTCGTTCAGCCTATCGCTCACCAAGCGTCAACCAAATCGGCAATGAAAAAGGACACAACTGCGCGAGCAATGAGAAAAACTTTGCAAGCCATATTTGGGACTATCCTGACGCAAAAGGCTACGGTGCAACGGCGTGTATTATCATTCCCTCACTCATCGATTTAATTGAAAAAGACCCCAATAATTGGAAACAGATTGCATATTGGATTCACAATCACTTGCCATACAGTCATCTAGAATTTTTTAAAAAAGAAAATACGTTTTGTGCATTCAATATCGGTTGGCATGAGAAATCACTTAAAGAGATCAATAGCTATGTCACAGGATCTAAAGGCAAGCTGAAAGTAACGCATGAACCAAATCTAGACTATGAAAAATTTTATCCTGATTTGCTGTGATTTATCCCTCTCCCAATGGGAGAGGGAGCTTTCAAAGTGAATAAATACTTAAACGATTTTTTGGATATCCCCCCCTCTCCTTTTAGGAGATAAGCCGCAGTGCTGCGCAAGGGAGAGGTAAATATTTAACTTTTTAAAACTTTGTGAAAAACACTAAAGTCATTAATAATTGATAACAGCTAGCCTACTAGACTCATCATAATTTGAACTATAACATCCATAACTTTTTATAAATCTAAATAAAAATATACAACTAAAGAATTTACAGCCTGCTTAAAACTGTCATTTCAATATGCTAAGGTAAATGAAAAATTGATATAAATCATATTTCAACAGAGGGTTACATCATGTCAAAACAAATTCTTATGCTTGTAGGTGACTATGCTGAAGACTACGAAACCATGGTACCTTTTCAGTTTTTAGTTGGTCTTGGTTATACCGTTCATGCCGTTTGCCCTGACAAAAAAGCCGGTGACAACATTGCCACAGCGATTCATGATTTTGAAGGTGAACAAACCTATAGCGAAAAACGCGGTCATAACTTTGCCATTAACTATGACTTTGATGCAGTTAACTCAGATAACTATGTCGGCTTAGTGATTCCGGGTGGTCGTGCACCTGAATATTTACGTATGAATGCACGTGTGATTGAAATCGTACGCGAATTTGACGCAGCGAAAAAACCGATTGCAGCGGTTTGTCATGGTGCGCAAATTTTGGCAGCAGCCAATGTACTGAAAGGCCGTACATGTTCCGCTTATCCTGCATGTGCCGCCGAAGTTAAACTGGCTGGCGGTCAGTATGCAGATATTGCAGTCACGGATGCAGTGACCGACGGTCATTTAGTTACTGCTCCTGCTTGGCCTGCTCACCCTGCGTGGATGGCGCAATTTATTAAAGCATTAGGCGCGACGATTACCATTTAATGCTTGAGTCAGCAAACTAAAACGCATTGGATCATCATCCATTTAGGGTGAATCCATAAAAAATGCTCCTTGTATAAAAGGAGCATTTTTTATTTACTCAAAATAAAATTAACGAACCACACCTAACTTATTCCAAATTTCTGGGGTTAAAAATTTGGTCACCAATTTATTCAAATCGACATAACGCAGTACGCCTTGTAATTGTTGTTTAATTTCAGGCGTCTTTAATATTTCATCCCCCGTGATACTACCAAGCTCTTGAAAACTTTCGCCTACAGCCTGTAGACCGTCGGCTTTAATTACGGCCTGCGTTTGCGTAGAACATTGTTCAACCAAGATTCGTTGCATCACTTGAGCTAGATTTTTATCGAGTTGCGTTTTTTGCGCATCACTGACATTACTGTATTGTTTTAAATCTGGATGTGCTGCCAAAGCAGAAAAGGTCCATTGTAGAACTGCCGTTTTATCCGCCGCAGTAGTCGATTTCACTAAACATTGACTGAGCTGATCGACCGTCGGACTCGCCAAACTCACCTGAGTCGTTCCGAGCATCATGAGTGTCAATAAAGCCAAACCTGTTGGTCGTGAAAAACGTAGATGTAATTTTTTAGATAAACCGTAAGCCATAGACCAAACTCCCAAAACTTGAGTCACCTTTGTATCATGAAGTGCTGTATTTGCTGTTTGGTCTATGTAACTCAACTATTCATTTTTGCGAGTCGGTGCATAGATAAGAGGGTGAATCGTTGGCCTTCTATTCCAATACCAGTGAAAATATCCATGGGGAGCAAGCAAACTATGGGTAGTCAACGTCGATTTATTACTGTCACCTCGCCAACATGCAAGTGCTGCGTTACGATTATTATGGAGGTCAATAAACTCAGGATTCGAATATTTTGGCTTCGCAGGAATGTAGAGAACATCTCCCGGATTGACCCATAAATCTGCCAAGTAAATCTTGCCTAGATTTGGAAAATAGCGTCCTACTGAGATGACCAGTGGCAATTGATCCTGATCGGTCGCGCTAAAAATATGCGGAAAGTCGTGATGTTCTAAATCAGTAGCCACAAAAGGAAATAAGGTTTTTCCACTACAGTCAGGCTTACTGCCATCTAGATAGGCAAAACAATGACCTGCCATCATGCCGTATTCATAATGAATCTCTGACAGTCGTTTTTGATTTGAATGAATCTGAATCGCTTCACCTGCCTGAACTAAGGTGATACCAAAAGCTGCCGCGGTTTCTTTGCTTGCCACCAATGGCATAAACTCGAAGTGTTGCCCTTCAAATTCAAGCTCCGTTTGCTCCCCCCAATTGGTAATTTTAGTCGAAATTTCAGAAGGAACCGCGTAGGCATTTCCCATCGTCATTTTCGCATTGGTGGGTGACTCGATAATTAAATCAATCCCCGCCCCAAGCGACGCTAAATATGTTGGATGCCCTCGATCATTCAAAAAGAAGGGTGTTTGCTCGATATTGACTGTAATTTCTGTCAATTCACGGTCAAATAATGGTGCATTAAAATAAGTTTCATTTACTGAACTCATGGTTTTTCCTTATTATTTTTAAAACTTTATCTGAGTACATCATTGGATCAGGATAAAGGCTTATTTCCCCAAATGGCTTTTATCCTGTTGAAGTTTATTTCATACGATTCAACATATTTTTTGCCCCTGCATGGTTATAGTTGGTCGCTAAGTTTTGTAAGATGCCTTTTGCTCTTGCATTGGCGTTTGGATAACTTTTGCTATATGCAGGCACTGAGGTTAAGCATTTTGCAACGAGCATACCTGATTCAGCATAGGCTCTATTGGCATTTGCACCATTTAATTTGCCATAGCTATAAGCGCGCTGTGCATTATTACAAGCGGTGACTTGGTTTTTTCCGGCATTCAGATCGCGTCGTGCATTGACATATAAGCGCATTTGTATCTGCTGAGATGTTTCAGCAACTGGTTTCACTATAGGTTTGTTTTCAGGCTCTTTGGCTTTGGTTTCTTTTTTAGTCTCTACTTCTTTTTTTGCTTCATCTTTCGCATTGCTTTTTGTTGTCGTTGCTTTTGCTTTTGCTTTGCTTGGTGTGGCTTTTTTAGCTACAGTTTCTTCTTGTTTATTATAGTTTTTGCGACGTTCTTCGGGTCCAATAATTGCTGTATACAAACTCACTAAGCGGGTTTCAGAACGGTCATTTGATTTACGCTCTGAAACGGGTTCAATAGCAACCATCCAACGTTGTCCATCTGCCTGACTACACTGAAACACACCTGTGCTCTGTTTTATACTGCTATAGGTCGCTAATAATTTACGACTCCATGCATTTTTGACTTGGTTCAAATTGCTTTTATTCAGTTGAATAAATTTGCCATTTTTGGCTTGGCAGTAACTGCTCATATTTTGCTTGGGTATGAGCGATTCTGCTTCCATATTTTTGTTTTGTGGTCCCCAATCATAGACGTATTCTTTCGCCTTGCCATTTGAGCTATTTAGCCCTTTTTGATTGATCACTTCTTGTGGTGATGCATAATGATTAAATGAATTTGGGTTTAAACTCTGCATGGTGGTACAACCATGTAATGCAAATCCAATACTCCCCACCCATAAAATTGCCTTTAAATTCACAGCAAAAATCTCAAAAAATTCACCCTTAAAAAATAGCGTAATTTAGTGCCTTTCACAATTTTATAATCTTGATTTTATTTATTATTTTTATAAATTTAATCACTAAAATCGTACACGTTTGAGATGTGTGCATATGTTGTTCATTTTAATTTGATGAATTTCACATTTTATTTAAGTGTATTTGTTTATCCTTGGTGAACGGTCATCATCGTTCCCTTTTAGGTTATTTCGCAAGCATTTATGTATCGCTATGTGCTTATCAAATCTGCCATCAGAACAAGCCTCTATTATTAATAATAATATAAAGCTGGGCCTATCCATGATTCGAGCGACAATATGGAATCGAGTAAAAAAACAGCTCATCTAAAAATATTAATCTATTGATTTTATTGAAATATATTAACTTAAAATTAAAGTCATAAAAAAACCTGCATTTTAGTGCAGGTCTATTTTAAACTTATAAAATCAATTATTAATTTTTTCTTCAAACGCTCTTAAACGCTTATAAATAGAAATCAGTTCGATAATGGTTGTCCATGAGGAAATCAGGTATTGGAAGGAATCACGTACACGCCCAAAGACATTTAAAATTTGCATTAATATACCGAGCGTGATTGTTCCCGCTGCAATACTTGGGAACAATATAAAGAACCCATAAATATTATCAAGCTGCATATACCAAATACGAACTAGGTTGAAATAAGCATAGTGAAAATACAGTCTAAAATAATTAAATCGGACTTTACCAAATAATTCTTTTAATGTGAGAAGGTCTGCTCGATCTGCATAATCTTCACCATAAACTAATTCTTTACGATATGCTGCTTCGACTTTTTGATTATTAAACTCCAAACCCGGTAGTTTATAACCCACCAGCATTAAAATAACTGTCCCTAATACTGCCCAAAGAACTGCAGCCCAAACCAATGCATAGGCGATTTCCCCCACGACAGGTAATTTCTTTACATGTGTTGATAAAGTTAACAGCACAGGTAGAAATGCAATTAAGGTCATCACCGATTCAACTAAGCTAACCCCAAGTCCTTCTGTGGTTTTTGCAAAGCGCATCGTGTCTTCTTGAATACGCTGTGAGGCACCTTCGATGGTTCTCAGTTTTTTCCAATGCGCTGTATAAAAGTCATTCATTGCGGTACGCCAACGAAAAACATAATGACTGACGAAAAACAGGTTCAATACCGCCAGTGTGACATACACCATGGCCACATAGAGAAAAGTCAGCGTCTCTGAATATAGCGTCGCCACTTCGCCCCCACCACCTGAAAGCATCTTCTGGATCAGATCATAGAATGGGTTATACCAAGCATTGATCACGACATTACATTCCACACTAAACCAAACATTAAATAGGATAAATGCGGTTCCCCACACCGACCATCGCTGCCAAGGATTATCTGATTTAATCTTCCAAAAGGCTGCAAAAAGCGCCGTTGCTACAAAAAACCAAGCATAGAACCATAAAAATTGGGGGCTCCAAAATCGGCTAATACCAATAGGCAGTTCTGCTTGATGATAATTTGCAGGTAAACCGAACATCGTACCCCAACTATTGCCACCGCTATACCACAAGGCAATATTGATCACGAACCATATAAGGAATGATCCAAAAAACCATTTTGGATTTGGAAAAAAAGATTTAAACATTGGTCCTACATTTCCCTGAATCTTTGTTTTTAGTTTGAGTTGCTGATGATAAGTTTTATTTCATTAATTTTCTTGTTCAGATTGAAGATTTAACGCTGTTTAATCTGAAATTTAACAATCAAATACAAGACGACACATCATTCTGTTAGCTTAAGCATGAAAACTGAAGTTCACCTTAAATTCAATATTGATCATGCCCTTTTGATGATCTGGTCATTGTTTGTGGAACAAAAGACACATCTTAGGACATATAATTACAGTTAAAAAGTTTGTCATATTTTAAAATTATTTTTGATATCAATATATTAAAAACCCATAATTTATTTAACCATTATTTAAACTTAAGTTATGGAATTCTCTAAAATATTTTCTGCGATGTAGCTCACGTCATTTACAAAACATGTTTCTTCACCAATAATATGCTAAGTTCAATTAACAACCTATGCTTGGGGAAGTAAAATGGAAAGCGCAATTGTTGAATTACTCAAACCAATTACATTAAATAAAGAAAATTGCAGTCCTTTGGTTTTTGAAACTGGTACCGTTCTAAAAGTGATTATGCAAACGCCAGAAGGCCTTTTGGTAAGTAATGATGACAAATTTAACTTTATGATTTCATTGAAAGATAAGAATGAAGTTTGGCGCGAAATTTAATTTTGACGTTAAATCTTTAAATCTTCGAATTTGCATAATAATGAAATTTAAAATTTACTGATCTAAAACGGCATTAAAATAATAAGGGACTGACGAGAGCAGTCCTGAATCAAATTGATCCCTCTTGCTCATCTTCACTTTCAAACCATCATTTAAGACCCTTTTCTCAACTATCTTTCATTAATCTCATTTTTTTCTAACTTCTACTCCCCTTTATTTCAAATGCAATCTATAGAAAGTGTTCTATTTAATTCATCTGAATCAAAGATCGAATTGAGTGGACGATTAAGGCTTATCTGTTGTTTTAAAAAATATTTTTTTGCTCAATTGATAGAAATAATTGGTGGTCAATATCACAAAAATCAGCCGTGATAGTTGAAACGCAACCACGATAGGCACAGCTAATCCAAGGGCTTTTGCCATTAAAGACATTTCTGCAATGCCGCCGGGAGATAAGCCTAAAACTAAAATCTTCCCATTAGCATGACTGATATACATCAAGAACAATGCAAACAGGATGGATAATCCTAATGCCAACAAATTCAAAATGGTCGTGATGGCGATGAATTTTTTATGGCTTTTTAAAAAGCCAAAAGGAAACTTTGTGCCTAATGACCAACCTATACATATTTGTCCAAAGGCCGTAAACCACGTCGGAAATTTTAATTCCAATGCTCCGAAAAATGAAAGAAATCCCACCATAACTAATGGTCCGAGAACCCACGCATTTAATACATTGAATTTTTGAAATATTTGCGCAATCAAGCAGGCTAGAGCAAATAAAAGAAGAATTTGCACAATTCCAAAGTGATCAATGATGTGTGGGTCTAGACTCACCCAATGAATATCAAATAATGCTGCTAAAACGATTGGTACAAGCACCACAAGTGCCACAATTCTTAAACTATGTGCAGCAACGACTTTATCTACTTGCGCATGGTGATGTTCTGCGATATTCACCATTTCACTGGCACTGCCGATTGCAGAAGAAAACCACGCCGTTGCCCAATCTAAACCATTGATACGATATTGTAATCCTGCGATAAGTGTTCCCAAAATCAATGACCATAAGATGCCGAGTACGATAAATATCCAATAGGCAGAAATAGCATGGACTAGCGCTGGGGTAAAATATAGTCCCAAAACCATACCAATAATGACTTGTCCCACTTTACGCCAATGCGGTGAACATGTGAGTGGTTGGCCTATACAACCAAACAATAAAGCCGCGAGTAATGGCCCGAGCAACCACGGTAAAGGGAGATGAAGTAAATTTGCGATGAGCGCACCGATCAGTGCGCATACCAATCCTTTGGCATTTAATTTTATTATTTCCATATGATCTAACAGCAATGGTCAGACTCGCTGACCATTGCTTCTCCATTTAAGCTTTTTGCTTCTTAATGAATAGATATTTACGGACGATTGGCAAGATCAACAACAGTGCTGACATGACCCATAGTCCCATACTGATGTTACTGCTCCACAGAATACTGAGCTCACCTTGAGAAATGGAGAGTGCACGTCGTAGATTTGACTCCATCAATTCACCCAGTACAAAACCAAGAATCAGAGGTGCCAATGGAAAATCAAATTTTCGAAGGATATATCCAACAATACCGAGCCCCATACAAAGCACAAGATCGAAAACAGTGCTATGAATTGCAAATACCCCAACAAAGCTGACGGTTGCAATAATAGGAATCAAAATATAGCTTGGAATCGAAAGTAAACGCGCAAAGAAGCCAACTAAAGGTAAGTTCAATACCAATAAGATAATATTCCCCACCATTAAGGATGCAATCAATGCCCAAACCAATACAGGCTGCTCTGTAAATAACTGCGGACCTGGAGTAATGTTATACATGGTCAAAGCCCCCATCATGACCGCAGTTGTTCCAGAACCCGGCACACCTAAAGTCAACATTGGGACAAAAGAACCACATGCTGCCGCGTTATTAGCACTTTCTGGCGCGGCCAAACCACGTAGATCACCTTTACCAAATTTACTACTGTCACCCGCCATTTTCCGTTCAGTGGTATACGCCATGGCACTCGCCACACTGGCACCCGCACCCGGTAAAATCCCTGAGAAAAACCCAATCAAGGATCCACGAATCATGGTGGCTAAAGCACTCAGAAACTCTTTGACATTAAATAATGAGCGTTTTCCTTGTTCTAAAACCACTTTGCCCATCGTGGTCCGTTCAAGCAGCAGTAAAATTTCACTGATACTAAATAAACCAATCACCACAGTTGTAAAGGCAATGCCGTCACTTAAACCCACACTATCAAATGTAAAACGATAAACACCAGTAATCGCATCCATACCCACGGTCGAAATTGCCAGACCGATCAGCGCCATGATTAACGTTTTAAATGGTTGCGTGCTGACTAAACCGGTCAAGCACACAATTGCAAAAACCATCAAGGCAAAGTATTCCGCTGGTCCAAAGGAAACCGCCCATCGTGCCAAAATCGGAGCAAATAAAACAATCCCAATAAAGGCAATCGTACTACCTATAAATGAGCTAACAGATGAAAGGGATAAAGCAATACCTGCCTTACCTTGCTGAGCCAAAGGATAACCATCTAAAGTGGTCATAATTGCACCCGCATCGCCCGGCACATTCAGCAAAATTGCGGAAATTCGTCCACCATACTCACAACCGAGATAAACAGCTGCCAATAAAATTAAGGCACTATCAACGGGTAATCCTAAGGCATAGGCAAAAGGTAATAAGATGGCAACACCATTGATTGGACCCAATCCCGGCAACAGTCCGACAATCGTTCCAATAAATGCACCAATAAAAGCAATGAGTAAGTTTTGTGGTTGTAAGGCAACTTCAAAACCTGTCATTAAGAAATTAAATATGTCCATGTCGTTGTCATCCCTAACCCAAGAAGCCTAGTGGCAATGGCACATCCAAAACACGGTCAAACAGATAGTAGGTACTCATACTCAGCACCAAACCCGTAATAACAACTGGTACTGTTTTCCCGTTAAAAAGTTTCCCAACCGCGATGGTCATCAGTAGCGTTGCTGCAATAAATCCCAACCATTCGAAGCAAAGCGCATACAGTGACAATGCCAATGTACATAGAACAAGTTTGCCGATTAAATGCTTAGTCCAACCTAGTTCAACAGGTTCAAACATCATGGCTGGGCGCACAGTCAAATAAATGGCACTCACTGTAATTAAACCCATCAGTAAAATTGGAAAGGCTTTCGGTCCTACAGGGTCGTAGGAAATCGGCGCTTCAAAATTGCATGCGTAAATTAATAAGAAAAAACCGCAGACCGCAATGATGGCCGTAAGAATCCGTTCAGATTTCATCATCTATCCTCGAAAACAAAAAACTGAGTTGAAAAGGCATTCAACTCAGCGTATTTGTTATTTTGATAATTTATATTCTTCTGATAATTGACGCATTTCAGCCGTTTGCTTATAGACATAAGCACTAATTTCTTCACCTGTTAATTCAAATGGCAACAGATCCTGATTTTCTCGAACGGCATCAAATTTCTGATTGGTCATCATTTTATCAAAGGCATTTTTCCACCATGCATATGCCTCATCACTGACCTTTGGCCCCATGTAGAAACCACGAATCACAGGCCATTCCAAGTCATAACCTTGTTCCTTCGCGGTTAATAAGTTAGAAAATTTACCCGCTAAACGTTTATCTGAAAACACTGCTAGAACGCGGATATTGCCCGCTTCGAGATGTGAGCCAATTTCACTCACATTCCCCACACCCACTTGAATATGTTGACCTAACAAGGCTGTTAATACTTCGCCACCGCCTTCGAGAGCTACAAAACTCATATTGGCAGGATTTACCCCAGCCTTTTTAGCCAAAATTGCCGTTTGCATCCAATCTTGACCACCCACACTACCAGCACCACCAAAACTGATCCCTTTTGGATTTTCTTTTAGCGCCTTCATCAGATCATCCAGTGTTTTTAATGGCGAATCCTTATGCACTGCCACTAAACCGTAATCAACAGCTACACCCGAAAGCCACTTCACATCCTTCTCAGTAAAATTACCAAATTTACCTTGAGCCAAATTCAGTAAAGAACCAGTTGAAAATGCGATGACCGCATTGTTATTTGCTGGATCATTATTCACGATTTTATTGTAAGCAACGGCCCCAACGCCGCCTGGCATATAGGTCACACGCATAGGGTCTTTTAATACTTCTGTTTCTTTAAAGCCGGATTGGATCAGCTTACAGGTCATATCAAAACCACCACCCGGCTTTGCAGGTGCAATACATTCTGCACGTTTTGGATGACCAGGATCTTTTGAGGCATTGCCTGTGCCGCAGCCAACGACTGCAATACTGGTGCAAGCGACGGCTAACCATTTTAATTTCTTCATTGTTAAAATATCCTTATAGCGTTGTAGTCCATTTAAAAATTCAATTTTCTTACCTATAGCCATCATCGACCTCCATGGTCCGGTTGTGGTTTGGGTGCTTACTTGGTTTTTGAATTCGTTTGAAGTTTTGCGACACGTTCTTCGACGGCAAATTTTAGTAATGCGGCACTTCGGTAAAAGCCGTGCGCAAACTTACCAAAAGGGATCGTCAAGAAGAAAGTCATAACGGTTGCAAGATGAACAATCAGCAAGAGAGCCATTGCGGAACTATCGCGAAATGCCAATAGCGCCAGACCTGTAATGCTGATCAGCAATAAAAGGAAGATAAAACCACGGTCCATAGGTTTTTGTTTTGCATCACCATGCATCGGATGTCGTTTAATATTGAGATGAAGCAGCCCGATCGGTCCAATGATCAGACCAATACCGCCCAATGTACCTAAAATCACCGGTAAACTGGTGTAGGCATACGGTGCTTCTAAGCCTAAAAAGTAGTGATACATCGTCGCGACACTGGTTGCCATAAAGCAAAGTAAAAATCCATACATCGTAAAGTGATGGAAAACACGGCGGATTTGTGTATAACGATCATCTTCCTCATTACAGCCTTTACCATGTCCACCATCTAAATATTTTAAGGTCAGGACATTTTTTGACGCTTGTAAGATATCGGGTTGTGCAACACCCTCTGGAATAATTTTTGAGGTTTGTTTCCAAAATTTTGCAATTCCCAAACCCAAAAGTACAAAAGCCAAAATAAACACAGAGCCAAATAACACGGCAAGAAAGTTATGCGGAAAAATTGCATAAAAATCCCCTTGATATTGACCAAAGATATTGGTGCCATTGAGCCAAACACCCAACAGCATCAGTAATGCAAAAAATACTGACATCGCAGAAACTAGCGGAATTCCGGTATTTTTATAAATCGCGCCAAAAGATGCAGGAACTGCAAATTCTTGATAGGTTTCTAGGCGGACTTGTGCCATGGCTTGAGGAATATTGACGCCAAATTCATGCGGAGGCGCATACTGACAGGCATGTAAACATGCGCCACAGTTGTGACATAAATTTGCCATGTAATGAATATCGGCTTGAGTAAACTCTAGTCTTTTGGTCATTGCAGGGAAAACCGCACAGAATGTTTCGCAGTAACGACATGCATTACAAATCTGTAAAGCCTGTTTTACTTGTTGTTCATGATCCGTGAGCTGTACAACTGGAATTAAGTTTTTAACATTTGCATTCATTCTTTAAACTCCCAGTTTAAACGCAGCTTGAGCCGCATTTTTTCCTGCAATTCGACCAAATGTCGTTCCAATCGACATACCTACACCGGCTGTATAGCCTTGCCCAAGTACATTGCCTGCCATCATTTCGCCTGCAACAAATAGATTTGGACTTGCGACATTTTCAAAGCGCACAGCGGCATCATCTTCGACTTTTAAGCCCAGATAGGTGAAAGTAATGCCTGGACGTAATGCGTAGGCATAATATGGCGGTTGGTTTAAAGGAACAGCCCAATGTGTTTTTGCGGGCGTTAAATTCTCGGTATGGCAATTATCCAGTACGGTGTGATTAAACTCACCCGCTACACAGGCTTGGTTATAGTCCTTCACAGTTTGAACTAAAGTCGCAACATCTAGATTTAATTTTTCTGCCAATTCTTCGATCGTATCTGCCTTAGTACCTTCAAAAACTGGTGGCATAAAACGCCCAACCGATTTTGAATCAATAATTGAATACGCAATCTGACTTGGCTGTTTTGCAACTAAACGCCCCCAAATGGCATAACGTTTCGGCCAGAAATCTTCGCCTTCATCATAAAAACGTTGCGCATTTTTATTGACCACGATGCCGAGTGAAACACAGTCAATACGGGTGCAAATGCCACCATCGTAGAGCGGTGCGCGGGCATCAACTGCGACACAATGTGATTGAGATGGGTCGCCAATAATATCTGCACCCTGATCAATCATGAACTTTAATAAGTTGCCTTGGTTAAAACGTGTGCCTCGTATAATGAAATGATCTGCAGGCCATTCGCCATTTTCATTTTGTCCCCACGCTTCTTTTAACCATTCGCGATTGGATTCAAATCCACCTGCAGCTAATACACATGAAGCGCCGTCAAAACGCGTGCCATCTTCAGCAATTGCAGCAATAAATGTCCCATCTTCAATAATCAGTTCATTGATTTTTGTGTTGTAGCGAATCTCGACCCCTAAATCTTTTGCACTTCTAAAATAGGCATTCACCAAAGCTTTACCACCGCCCATAAAAAATGCATTGGTCCGTGCTACATGTAAGGCACCTGATAACGGTGGTTGAAAATTTACCCCATGTTGACGCATCCAATTACGGCAAGTTGCCGTGGTGCGAATCACTAAACGCGCTAAATGCTCATTGGTTTTACCTGCAGTCACTTTGAGTAAGTCCTGCCAATATTCTTCTTCTGGATAGGCATCAACTAACACATCTTGAGGTTCATCATGCATACAACGCAGGTTACGGGTATGTTGTGAATTTCCACCGCGCCATTCCTTTGGTGCTGCTTCTAACAATAAAACTGAAGCGCCAGCCTCCCTTGCTGTCAATGCTGCACATAAAGCGGCATTCCCACCGCCAATTACAATTACATCATGCATTCGATGTCTTCCCTTTCGAATTTGATGTAATTTAAGACCAAAACTGCCTAGCGCTGTGATAGGCAACTTTTAAATAGGTGTTTAGTAAAATTAAATAGGCTAAAAGTCTAATAGCTCTGCACTTGACCATAATCCTTTATTGATCAGCTGCTTAACACAAATTTTAATTGCTACTTTGGTGGCGAGACTTGCAGGAGAAAGCTCTTCTTCAGCAATACTAATAAGATAATTAATTCGATCCAGCACTGGTTCGACTACTTTGAGTAAACAAATATCTGATTTGAGATAATCAAAATGTGCACTGACAGGTTGAATGGTCGCCATATTTAAGTTGCTGACACAGTTCATGAGTAAGTGTAAACCATCAACTTCATAATTTACGTCCAGCCCCTCAACCTTTTGATCTATGAATTTACGTAGACCATGTCGTTGGCTTGGTAGTACCAGAGGCAAACGATTCACATTTTCTAAATCAATTTTTCCATTTTCAATGCAGTGTTCAAAGCCATACTCTTTCAGTAAAGAACGATTTGCCATAAGAAACATTTGTTCTTTTAATAACGGTTGTACTGCCCAATTGGCATCGACATCTTGGGTAAAAATAATGGCAATGTCGAGCTGTCTTGAGTTGACTAAATTGGTTAAATTTCCCGAGAGACTTTCAACTAAATGAATTTTAATATCAGGATAACGCTCTGACATGAGCTGCATAAAGGGAATACCCAATACAGATGCGATGCTTGGAGAAAATCCTACACTCACATGACCAGTCAGACGAGATGAGTGCGCCGCCTCAATAGCATATTGCACATGACGTAGAGAAAGTTGAGCTTGCTTAAAAAATGCTAAACCCGCTGGCGTGGGCGTCACACCTGTAGAATTTCGCTGTAATAAACGTGTACAAAGTTCATCTTCAAGTTTTGCAATTTGTTGACTGAGTGCCGATGTGCCAACCTCAAGTTTTTGTGCAGCTTTGCCTAAACTTCCAGATTCTACAATGGTGATGAAATATTTGAGCTGTTTAAGTTCCACTCACGCTCCTTAAGTTTTTTTCAATGCATCATGTTAGTTTTAACAATATAGAAGCTAAAAAAACAGAAAAATCATTCAAAAGAAGTATTGAATATAAAAAAATATATTTTATGTATTTCGACACTTTAAATTGTCATATTCTACTTACTCAATTCACCTTTAGTCCCTCAAAAAAATCCACTATCTTACCCAGCAAGATAGTGGATTCAGATTTAAGGAATAGGTTCTAGTAAGCCCACTGCACCAGCAGTCTAAAGAACCCTGCAACAAGCGCCAAACTCAAGACACCACCAAGCCATAGCACAATAAACCAGCCTGCTTGATTCAGTTTCATGATGATTCTCCTTAATGATAGCCATCATCGCCGACACGAACTTTGTCACGGAACACCCAATACGACAGTGCGGTATAGAACAAAATAATCGGTATCAGCACCAATGCTCCAATCAAGGCGAACAATTGACTGCTTTGCGGTGCTGCTGCCTGCCAAATGGTGACGGATGGTGGGATGATATTTGGCCATAGACTGATTAAGAACCCTGTATATGCCAGCACAACTAAGACAAGTGTATAAATAAATGGCGCAAATTCCTGACGTCTTTTACAGGCACGTAAAGCCAATAATGTGAAGATCAATACTAAAATCGGCACAGGGCTAAAATAGTACAGTTTCGGCAAGCTAAACCAACGATTTGCAATCTCTGCATGTACCAATGGGGTGTAAATACTCACTGCAGCAAAAATCACAAATAAGGCGATAATCAGTTTTGGCATGAGGCTAAACATATGATTTTGAACACGTGCATCCGTTTTAAAAATCAGCCAACCACAGCCTAAGGTGGCATACAGCACCACTACAGCAATCCCAGTAAAAATTGAAAATGGGGTCAGCCAATCCAATCCGCCACCACTATAAATACCATTGATGGTTTCAATCCCTTGGATATAAGCACCTAAAATCATACCTTGGAAGAATGATGCCAAGATCGAGCCCCAAATAAACGCTTGATCCCATAAATGTTTGGTTCGGTTCGCTTTAAAACGAAACTCAAAGGCGACTCCACGGAAAATCAGCGAGATGACCATTAAGATAATCGGCATATACAGCGCAGAGAGTACAGTCGAATACACCAATGGAAATGCCGCAAATAAGCCTGCACCACCTAAAACCATCCATGTTTCATTGCCATCCCAAACTGGTGCGACTGTATTCATCATCACATCGCGTTCTTGGCGATCTTTTACTAAAGGAAAAAGGATACCAATCCCTAAATCAAAGCCATCGAGTACCACATAAATCAGCACACCTACAGCAATGATTACTACCCAAATTAAGGATAAATCAATCATGGTTTTTCTCCTGTGGTTGTACTTCAAGCGACTCATCAATCGTACTCATTGGACGATTTGATGCACGAATGACCTCACCATCGCTATGGGCTTGAGAATGAATGAACTGTGGTCCTTTAACCATCAATTTGAGCATGTAATAAATCCCAATACCAAATACGATGCAGTACACGATCACAAAGATTATTAAGGTTAAACCGACTTGTTCTGCCGATACTGGTGACAAGGCGTCTTTGGTACGCAGTACGCCATACACGACCCAAGGTTGACGACCGACTTCTGTGGTAAACCAACCAGCAAGCAGGGCAATAAAGCCTGAAGGTCCCATACATAAGGCAAATTTGTGGAGCCATTTTGACTCATAAAATTTCCCAGTTTTACGCAACCATGCACCCATCAGAGCAAGCAAAATCATCAAGACTCCCATACCGACCATAATGCGGAAGCTCCAAAATACTATGAGCGAGTTTGGTCGATCTTCAGGGGCAAATTCTTTTAAGCCTTTCACCTCTCCCTCTAAGGTGTGCGTCATGATCAGACTACCGAGGTTCGGAATGCCAATTGCATACTTGGTTTCTTCCGCCTC
Organism: Acinetobacter sp. YH12138; assembly: GCF_015218525.1. Classification (NCBI taxonomy): domain Bacteria; kingdom Pseudomonadati; phylum Pseudomonadota; class Gammaproteobacteria; order Moraxellales; family Moraxellaceae; genus Acinetobacter; species Acinetobacter sp. YH12138. The sequence continues at coordinate 2,486,097 of NZ_CP048670.1, forward strand.
CATATCAGGAATACCGAACAAATATAACGGCATGCCATGATCTTTATTAGTTTCCCAATGTCCTTCAATTGCAGCAAGTTTCGCAGGTTGATGTTCTAAAGTATTTAGACCATGCATATCCCCCACAAATACCTGTAAAGGTGCAAGTGCGAGAATCATCCACATCGCCATAGAAAATGATTTTTTTACTAAGGCATCACGGCGACCTTTGAGTAAGTGCCATGCTGCAGTAGCAGCGACCAATAAGCCAGATACAAGGAATGCTGCTAGAGCCATATGCGCTAAGCGATATGGGAATGATGGGTTAAAAACGATAGCAAACCAATCTTGCGGCACTATAATGCCATTTTCAAAGCTGAAGCCTTGTGGAGTTTGCATCCAGCTATTGGAAGATAAAATCCAAAACATGGAAATACAGGTGCCAATTGCCACCATCAGCGTGGCAAAGAAATGGGTTTTAGGACCCACTCTTCCCCACCCAAACAGCATAATGCCTAGGAAACCCGCTTCTAAGAAGAAGGCACTCAAGACCTCATAACTGAGTAAGGGGCCAGTGACACTACCCGCAATACGAGAGAATTCACTCCAGTTGGTGCCAAATTGGTAGCTCATGACTACCCCTGAAACTACTCCCATTCCGAAAGACAATGCAAACACCTTGATCCAAAATTGGAACAGATCTCGGTAAACGGGATCTTGTGTTTTAAGCCAACGCCATTCTAAGACCGCAAGAAAACTTGCTAGCCCAATGGAAATTGCAGGGAAAATAATATGAAAAGAAACTGTAAAAGCGAATTGAATTCGCGCCAATTCAAGTGCTGTCAAACCTAAATCCATGTCTATCACCTTATTGTGGAATTATGCGGTGAACCACTAACGGCCCATAATTTCGGGACTGCTTTAGGAAAGATAGATCAGTACGATGACGCAGACTGTTGTGAATCTGTTGGGATTTGATCAATTGTTTTAGCCTAATGATATAGGCGAACCGATTCTGTTCGCATCCGCTAAACGGTGCAAAAATATAAAGTTTCATAAAATCACTCTTTAAATACCGAGGTAAATCAACAATTCAAATTGTTGGTCTGATTAGGATTTAAAGTGTGTGTGGAGGTGCCCTACCTTGTGGAAGTAAGTAAAGCCTTTGCAGTGAGAAATATACATGTCGGAAAGCATCTTTATAGAAACTTAGACGGACTTGAATCTTATCGATGATTTCAACTATCTCAAAATCAAAAGGTAGGACAACATCACCATAGACGGTACAGTATTGGCATTGATGGTTAAGTCCATTGTGATCGTCGTGATTATGATCGTGGGTCAGATGATGAACAAGTTCGTTATACGTCTCATGTACGTGTTTGTGCTTTTCTGGGGGACAGTAAATTATGTGTAATAGAGAGACATACCGGAGCAATTTGAAATTCTTCGGGTAATAGTGGTTGTAAATATACTGCGATTTGCAAAACTAAAGTTAAAATTGCAAAAAACAGTCCACTCTGTCTTAGCAACATATTCTCTCAACAGATGCCAACGAAAGCAAAAATACTTAAAAAGCAGTGCTTCCTTGAAATCCGATCATACAAGTCAGCTTTATAGAATAAATATACCTAAAATACCAAGATCTTTAAAGTAAATATTCACTTTAAAGATATAAATATGAATTTTTAAGATAAAGACATAAATAAGTCTTTAGTAATTTGAAATACAATATTTTTAGGTTTTAAAAAAATTAAGCGGTAACTTTAAATACGACACCCCATTTTCTTCAGGTTCGGGAAATTGACCCGCTTTCATATTGACTTGAATCGACGGCAAAATCAGTTTAGGCATACTTAATGTTGCATCCCGCTCATGACGCATCTGCACAAATTCAGATTTTGTAGTTCCCTCATGAATATGAATATTATGCTCTTTTTGCGTTTGAATATCGGTTTGGCAGTGATATTCATCACGCGTTTTTGGCAAATAGTCATGGCACAAGAACACCCGGGTGGAGGCTGGCAATTGATACAGTTTTTGCACCGAATCAAATAAGGTATCTGCACTACCACGCGGAAAATCACAACGTGCTGTGCCATAATCTGGCATAAATAAAGTATCACCGACAAAGACTGCATCACCCACTACATAACTTAAACATGCAGGCGTATGACCTGGTGTCGGGATGTTATATGCCTCTAGCTCACCAATATGAAAATGCTCATGATCATCAAATAAATAATCAAATGGTTGTTGAGCATTAAACTGCTTGATATCTAAATTATAAATGGCACTAAAGGTTTCTTGCACCAAGGCAATGTGATGACTCATGGCAATTTTGCCACCAAGTACAGATTTTAAATACTGTGCTGCAGTCAAATGATCGGCATGCACATGGGTTTCCAAAATCCAATCTACTTTTAAATCTTGTACTTTGACATATGCAATGATTGCATCAGCATGGGTGGTCGAGGTGGTTGCCGAAGCCGCATCATAGTCCAAAACACTGTCAATGATAGCGCAGCGCTTGGTTACCGGATCACTCACCACATAACTAAATGTATTGGTCGCTTGATCAAAAAAATCCTGAACAATCGGTTGTTGCATAGTTAAGCTCCTGACCATTTACGGTGAATCAACACGCCTGCAAGCATCGCCACTATAAAATATAAAACTTGATAATGCCCTAAGCCAATTAAGGTGAAACTTGGCGCTGGGCAAATGCCGGCAATCCCCCATCCTGCACCAAATATTAAGGCACCTATAATAAGCTTTGAATCAATTTTATTGTTACTTGGTAAGTCAATCTGCTCATTAAATACTGTGGTTGGTGCACTGCTACGTACCGCTTTTTGGAATGGAATAAATGCCACAGCAATTGCCCCCATCATGACAAAGGCAAGGCTTGCATCCCAATTACCAAATATGTCTAAAAAATCGATCACTTTTTGCGGATTAGACATGCCAGAGAACATCAAACCTACTGAAAAAAGCGAACCAAATACAAAAGCTAAAAAGTTTTTCATTTTAGAATGCTCCAATCAAGTGACGAACGACATATACCGCAATAAAGCCTGCAAACATAAAGGTCATAGTTGCAATGATGGAACGTTTAGATAATCGGCTGATCCCACAGATACCGTGGCCACTGGTACAACCAGAACCTAAGCGGGTACCAAAACCCACCAGTAAACCAGCAATAATCATCATTAATGGGCTAGCAGACACGATAATCTCTGGTTGTACAAAAAGACCATAAATAAATGGCGTGATGATCAAGCCTGAAAGAAACCACACTGCAGGCGTTTTAAAAATCGTCTGTGGATTCAGTACCTGCGCAATCAAGCCACTGATGCCTGCAATACGACCATGGACATACAAATAACCCACCACTGCTATACCCAACAGAGCACCACCAAGAAACGCTGTCACAAAATCATGCATAGTTAATGCGCCATAAAACAATATTTAAACTTATATTATATAATATTATATATTAATCAAGTCATTTTATGTTATTATCTCGATATACTTTGCTCCTTTTGCTTTTTATGATTCAGGTTAGACGTTATGAACATCGTATTCGATAACTTAAAAATTGAATTTACGCAGGTTGATACCGTTTCCAATTGTTTGAAAGTGTTATCAAATCCTGACCGTTTAAAAATTTTATGTGTGTTGATCAATGGCGAATTAAATGTTCAGCAAATTGAGGAATGTACTGATATTCATCAGCCGACCCTATCACAACAATTGACCGTTTTACGGAACAATAAAATTGTCTCGACACGTCGTGAAGGCAAACAAATTTTTTATCAATTGGCAGACCCTAAAGTGCTGGGTATTATGCAAACGCTGTATCAATTGTACTGTCAGGAATAAACATTTTTGTGCATGCTTTTGTATGGAAGCTCAGCCAAGTTTAGTAAATCCAAAATGAGATGATCAGCAAAAACCCTGTCAGCATGGTCAATAAATTCAGCCACACGGGATGTTGGGTCTGATAATCCTCAATAAATTCCTGTTCGGTTAATGAGCTCAATCCTCGACGATATTGCAAAATTGAGGCAAAGTTCACGAATAAACCAAACACAATCACGGCAATGCCAAGCCACTGTCCATAGATAATTTTGTGCTGATATTGCTCAGGGTGCAGTAGTTGTAGCAATACATTTGATTTTTCAATCACAAAACCAAAGGCTATAAGGGCTAAACCACTGCGGTTCCATGCCAATGCTGTACGTTCCAAAGCGAACAATACGCGTGGATCTTGTAAATTTGACATTGCGCCCCCTGATGTTTAAGTCGTTGACGTTGAGCTTAGCATGATCTTAGACGCGCTGTTGTGTTGGCTTGGTGAGCATCTATTTTCCTTATTTTTCAAAGATTTCTTTGAGATCACTCGGCATCCCTTGTGCAGACTGGAAGTTACCCTTGCTATCACGCCAAGCAATGGATGGTGTTGAGAAGAAACCATATTTGCCCATTAAGCTTTGGTTAAAATCAATTTTTTCTGCAATCTCTAAAGGAATATTTTCAGCTGGTTTAAGACTATTTTTGCCACGATTGATATTAATGTCATTAAATACGGCTGTTGGATTTTTTGACATGAGTAAAGTTGCCACCTGAGCACGGCTTTCATCACGAATCACACCCACTTGAATATGACGTAATTGAACCTTGCCTGACTCTACCCAAGGACGTGCTTCTTGCCAAAATTTATGGCAATACGGGCAATTGGGATCTGAGAATACATAGACAATACGTGGCGCATCGGTTTTGCCATCTTGAATCCATGTTGAATCTTCTAATGTTTTCCATACATCATCCAAAATGGCTTTTTTCATATGCGTTTCAATTTGGCTATTGGAAAGACTATTGCCCTGGGCATCAAACAACTCGCCTTTGATGTAATACTTGCCATCATTGGAAATAAAAATGGTATTGGAATATTGGTCTTCATGCCCCACCCAACCCGTTAAACCTGCAGGTGCAGGAATTTGTTTTACAAATTGAAATCCTTCTTTTTCGAGTTGTTTTTTAATAGTATTCGGATTAGCACTGACACCACATGCCACCGTCAACAGTGTTCCGATGAGTAAACTGGTTTTAAGTAAAGTATTCATGACGCATATCCTATGATCAATTTATGGATTCATTTTCTTTAAGTATTGTTGCAACATCGCTTGACTGAGTTCGCCTTGATGACGCGCAATCAACTGACCTTGTGCATTGAAAAATAAGGTAGTGGGTAAACCTAAACTGTTCACTGCTTGTGGCATTTCACCCTGCATATCGAGCAAAACATATTGAAAACTGAATTGATTTTTTGTGAGATAAGCACGGACGGTTTCGACCTCTTCGCCTTGATTGAGCATGACAAAATGCACCTCAGGGTGCTGATCCTGCGCACGCTGTAATACAGGCATTTCACGATGACACGGCGGACACCAACTCGCCCATAAATTCACAACCGTGGGCTGACCTTGAAATTGTTTTAGCGCAATCATTTCTGACCGACCTTGACTTGTTAGGTTCAGACTTGGAAAACTCAAATTTGGATAATGGCTATCTTGATGCATGATTTTTTGTACTGTCCATCCTGCCCCCATAAGCAGGACAAAGATCAGTAATAATGTGGCTTTTGCTTTGTTCGCAATGGCTGAATTTCGCCACCAAAACCATGCACTTCCTATAATTATTCCGCCAATCAGATGAAACCCTTTGTCTTGAATTTTCAGCATATCAATTGGCGATGCGAGATAAGATTCCAGATTTAATCCAATAAAGACTAGGCGTGCACCGAGTAATCCGATCCAAACACTACTCCAAATCGAATCTTGGAAACGCTGTTGGATTTCGGTTGACCACTGTGCTTCTTGCCCGACTTTTCGTCCAATCATGGCACTGACCAGCAAAGCCAACACCAAACACAACAGTCCCCAAGGCAACATGAATGGTCCAAGATGCAGTGCTTCGCTTGAGATCATGGCGGTGTACCTCGGTTTAATCGGCTCAAGAGTTGCGCTGCACTAAAGGTGCCCGTCAAACGTAGATTGCGCTGTTCCTGATGCTCTGTATCTAAGAAAATTAAAGTCGGTGGCCCTAAAATTTGCCATTCTTTTAGTATGACATCCTGACTTACTTCGTATTCTGTTAAGTCGAGTTTGATTCGAGCAACAGCATCTAAAGCTGTTTGTACATCGGCACGAGGTAACACCTCTTTTTCAATCGGCTGACAAGCCACACACCAATCGGCATACACATCTATGAGCACTGCTTGTCCTTTGACTTGATTCAGTGCCTGTTCAAGCTCAGCTTGGGTACGTACTTTTTGCCATGCGACTAATGTTGTGGCTTGTGTCGTACTCAGTTGTGACCATGCTTGCTTGACATACCATCCACCCGATATTGCAGTAGCTAAGCTCATTGCAATGAACAGCAGTTGCGTCGGCATTTGCAAAATATGCGGACGTATCTTCCATAAAATGTAAATGGTAATACCGATTAATAGGAGTCCCATCAACGTCAAATAAACCACGCTCGGCAGTAAAGGACGTAGGAAATACACCGCCAACAACAGCATGACAAAACCAAAAGTGAATTTCAGACGATCCATCCATACGCCCGGTTTGGGTAAGTACTGTGCACCAAACACACAAGCAATCAACAATGGCAAGCCCACACCTAGACCTAGAATAAACAGGTAACTAGCCCCCATCCACGGTTCAGGCAATTGCGCAACAAACAGCAAAGCCCCTGCCAATGGCGCACTCATACAGGGTCCGACAATTAGCGCAGAGATCATACCCATAATGAATGAACCCCATAAGGTTCCACCTTTTTGTCGTTGTTGCCATTGATCTAAACGCTGTAATACACCTTGTGGTAAAGACAACTGGAATATGCCAAATAAATTCAATGCAAACAGCACGAACATCACGGCAAATAACCCAATAAAGATGGGACTTTGTAACCAACGTTGGAAGTTATAGCCAAGTCCAGCCACAGCTAAACCCATCAAGGCATAAATCAATGCCATTCCGACCACAAAGACACCTGCAATCATGCCAGCACGATAGCCACGATGACGTTGTACCAAAATACTGGATAAGATCGGAATCAGTGGTAAGGAACATGGTAAGAATGCGAGCAATACACCTAAACCTAAGAAAATGATCAGATTCAGTGCAATATTGTCTGTTGAAAGTAAGTGAAAGAAGTACTGATCATTGTTCCAATCGGCCTGCTTCGTGCGCTGTTCAGCATTTGTTGTAGTAACAGATTCTGAACTTGCCTGCATCATCAAGGCATCATCTAGCACTGGCGCACTGGCTTCGCTAGGTCCTGTTAATGCAGTCGGTTCAGAAGATGGATTTAAGCCATTTTCATCCTCTTTGACTTCTGCTTTATTTTTTTTGGCTTGAGTTTCAAATGTTGCAGTTTCAGTGTTTTTCGCCTGTGGTTCTACAGGTACTGCAGTATTGGGTAATGACGACGATGTGACTGCATCTAATAATTTCTTTTGCGTTGTACTTTGCTGACTCAGCTTGCTTTCAGGCAATAATCCATCGGCATCGGTTTGAATGGTGGTGCGCTGAACTGGATAACATAAGCCACTTTCGGCACAGCCTTGCCATTCAATTTTATAGCTTTGCTTCGGTTGCATGGCGACAGTTGCTTGCACTTGTCCATAATGCACTTCGGTCATGCCGAAATTGGGGTCATCTTTTTGCTGTGGACGAGGCAGTTGCAGTGATAATGCTTTGCCATTTTCAATGACTTTAAGCTGATCATGATACAGATAATAGCCATCAGCAATACGCCACGTGAAGATGGCTTTGTCTTGCGCTGTCGATACAGCCTGAAAAGCAAATGCTTGATCAGGGGGTAAAAAATCAGCGGATGCTGTTTGCATACTCAAAATGCTGAATATTCCACACAACCCTACTAACCCTATACGCATAGATGACTTTAATACCCGACATAAATCTATTTTGGTTGATTATGCAAAAGCATAAATTAAGGGAGCATTAACAAGATAAATCATTTATAAAATACAGGCAGGAAGTCAGGAAAACGCTATGTTTGTTGTTTTGGTTGAAGATGATCCATATATTGCCTCAAGTATTTGTGCCACATTGGATTTTTTAAATATTTCAGTAGAACATGTGAGTCATGCGCGTGATGCAGATTATTTTATCCGCCACAGTGCAGTCGATTTATGTTTGCTGGATTTAGGCCTACCGGATCAAGATGGTTTAGACTTACTGCGATCATGGCGCAGAGATCACATTCATGTTCCTGTTTTGGTTTTAACTGCACGGTTACAGACCCAGCAATGTGTTGAGGCATTAAATGTCGGTGCCGATGACTATTTGACTAAGCCTTTTGAACTGGATGAACTAATTGCACGGGTTCATGCACTCACCCGACGTCACCGCGGTTTTTCATCGAATGTCATTCAATTTGACCACTTAATGCTCAATAAAGACACTCAAGAAGTCCATTATCAAGATCAGATTATTCAGCTTTCACGACGTGAATACAGTTTGCTTGAAACCTTGATGAGCCATCCAAATCAAGTGCTTAAAAATGAAGTGCTGTTAGATAAGTTATACGGCTTTCAAGATAGCATTGAAAGTAATGCCCTGAATGTCCATATTTATCATTTACGGCAAAAATTGCATGCGGACTATATCCAGACCATTCGGGGCGTCGGTTATATGTTTAAAATTCCTGAGTCAATGCCATGCAAAAATCACACAGCTTAAAATGGCGCTTGGTCAGCAGTCTTCTGGCTGTGATGATCGGCTTATGGAGTGTGGTGTTTGTTTGGCTGTATATCGACTTACAAAAGCGTCTTCAGGACACCTTAGATCAACGTTTGCATGCCTCCGCACAAATGGTCGCACGACTGATTCAACAATTACCACTGCAAAGTTTGGATAAGTCTGCCTTAGTCCAACAACTTCATTCCACAGATCAAGAACAATTGATCGCTTGCGAAGTATCTTTATTTAGCTCTGACATCAGTGTAGGACAGCATGTCATTGCCAAAACACGCGGTGCACCGAAAGATTTAAGTCAGCAAGCAGTTGGTTTTAGTACTTGGCAACAAGGTGAGACGCAATGGCGCAGTTATGTGTTACGCCGTGGTGAGATTCAAGTGGTGGCTGCAGAGCGTATGTTTTTGCGGGAGTCTTTGCTAAAACAGATTTTGCAATCGGTCTTAATTCCGCTGATCTTGTCATTATTGTTGTGTATCGGCTTAATTGTTTTGATTATTCGTCGGGAATTTAAAGCCTTGGATCAGGTTGTAAGCGATTTAAGTCAGTCTAATTTATCGCTCAATGAAGCAAGCCAATATTTAACGAGCTTAGATGCCAATACCATGCCCTCAGAGGTCTACCCTTTTGTGCAAAATTCGAATCGCTTAGTCCATAAACTGCATCAAAGTCTTGAAAATGAAAAAGTCTTTAGTGCATACGCGGCGCATGAATTACGGAGTCCTTTAACCGCAATTAAAACCAATGTGCAATTGGCACAACTGATGGCAAAAACGGACGGCAATATGAAATTGCAATATAGCTTGGATCAAGCAAATCAAAGTGTCCGTCGCTATGCTGATTTACTTGAGCAATTACTGATGTTATCGAATACCGATCAATCTATTGAACAGATCAAAGCAAGCATTCAGGTACAGCCCATTATTGCCAAAGTACTTGATGATTTAGCACTAATTTATCCTGAAGCAACAGCTAAAATTCAGGTCGATTGGCACAGTCTTGGTAATTTGGCATTACCTGAATTTGTCTTGTATTCTGTTCTTAAAAACCTGCTTGAAAATGCCTTATTGCATGCAAACGCTGATGTGATTGAGGTGAAAATGCAGGAAAATACGTTACGCATTCAAGATAACGGCCGACATTTAAATGCCGAAGACATTCGTTACTTAGGGCAACGTTTTTGGCGTAAATCGGCTCAGCAGAAAGGTCATGGACTGGGCTTATCTTTGGTCAAAATAATGCTGCAACAATATGCTTATACCATCCAATTTGAACCGAATTTTCCTAAGGGATTAAAGATTACACTGTTGTCTCAAAAGAGTTGAATAAAGCAAATTATCATTTTTAGATCATGACTATTTATTCTTTGATTCTCAACGACCACTTTAAAAAATAGCTTGATATATTTGTAATAGACTGACTTGTAATACATTTATTTCAGTTCAATGGCAAGCTCTCTTGCTTTCTTTAAATTCCCCCTCAGGATATAGACAGAATGAATCAGAATTGCGTTCACCTTGAACGGTATAGCATACGTTTCTTTCTTTTTGTCCAATGGGTATGATTAATAGTGATGAGCCATTTTCATCTGAAAGGCGGTAATACTTATCTTGGGGCTGTGCTTTTCTGCATCTCGTATCTATGAGTTAATCTATATACCCATTATCTAGACTAAAAATTAAATGGATAAATTTTTCCAATAATTACCCGTAAAAGGCAAAAATTGAGGTGCACTGCTCAAGCGACAGGCAATACAGCCAATAAAAAAGCCTTTAAACATTAAGCTTAAAGGCTTTTTTAGGAATTTGGTGGAGATGGCGGGAGTTGAACCCGCGTCCGCCAGCACTACGCTCGAGAATACTACATGCTTAGATATCGTCTATTGATTTAGCTCTTTGTGACCCGACGAACAGGGTACAAATCGCGATCCTTTAAGATTTAGTATAAGACCCCAAGGCTTGATCTTATACGGACTTGTGTGCGTTCGCTTCAGTCGGGACCCCTAACCACAAGTATTCAGGGATGCGGACAAGCTGCCCTTAGGCAGCTAGAGCGTAAGTTTCGTCGTTTGCGACTAAAATATGCAAATTTGATTTACGAGAGAAAATGCGCTCTCGACATGCATCTATGAGTTTCATCACCAGCGTCGAAGCCAGAAACATCCCCAAAGTAGCGTCATCATAGCATAACTTCAAAAAATTGCGATGCAATTTCGAAACAATTACACATTGATCTGCGCTTAATTACATAATTGCGTTAATATTTTATTTTTCAAGACCGCAAAAGAAAAATATATGAGCTTTTTATTGGCACTCGATCAAGGAACGACTTCAAGTCGTGCGATCATTTTTAACGAACATGGACAAGTTCAAGCTACAGCTCAACGGGAAACCCATATTCAAACCCCGCATTCGGGTTGGGTGGAGCAAGATGCTCAAGAAATTTGGAGTACACAAATTGCCGTCGTGCAACAAGCACTCGCTTCTGCTCGTATCCTCGCAAAAGATATTAAAGCCATTGGACTGACCAATCAGCGTGAAACCACTGTGGTTTGGGATAAACGCACAGGTCAACCGCTTGCTCCTGCAATTGTTTGGCAAGACCGCCGTGCAACCGAGTGGTGTGGACAACTGACCCAACAAAACCTCAATGACCTCATTCACAAAAAGACCGGTTTACGTATCGATCCCTATTTTAGTGCTGGCAAATTGGTTTGGTTATTAGAGCACACTCAAGGTCTACGTGAACTCGCAGAGCAAGGTCATGTGGCTTTTGGCACGATTGACAGTTGGTTGGTGTGGAACCTGACGCAAGGTGCAGAGCATGTGATTGAAGCCAGCAATGCCTCACGAACCATGCTAATGAACTTACAGCAACAAGCTTGGGATGAAGAACTCTTAGAATTATTCGATATTCCCCTGTCGGTCCTCCCTAAAATCATCAGTTCAGATGAATATATTGCAGATACCGCTACAGGTTTACTTGGCGCAAACATTCCCATTACCGGCATCTTAGGTGACCAGCAATCTGCGCTATTTGGACAGTCATGCTTTGACGCAGGAACAGCAAAAAATACCTATGGTACCGGCTGTTTCATGCTCTTTAACACCGGCACCGAAGTTCAATATAGCCACAATAAATTACTCTCGACCCTTGCATGGCAAGCTCAAGGTCAAACCCATTATGCACTTGAAGGCAGTGTATTTATGGCTGGCGCTATCGTGCAATGGCTAAGAGACGGTTTAGGGATTATTCAAAAAAGCAGTGATGTTGAAAAACTTGCGTCCCAAGTTGAACACACCGATGGCGTGGTTCTGGTTCCTGCCTTTACTGGGCTAGGCGCTCCGCATTGGGATAGTGATGCCCGTGCCCTCCTCTGTGGAATGTCACGTGGTACAAATAAATCCCACATAGCTCGTGCCGCCTTAGAGGCTATTGCTTTTCAAGTGTCGGATGTATTGACCGCCATGCAGTCCGACCTGTCTAGTCCACTTAAAGAACTCCGGGTCGATGGCGGTGCCAGTAGCAATGATATGCTGATGCAATTTCAGGCCGATATTTTAAATGTGCCTGTACTGCGTCCTAAACTTTTAGAATCAACAGCATGGGGCGCTGCCGCAATGGCCGGACTCAAAGCGGGTGTGTTTTCAAATCTTGATGAAATTGCCGCATCATGGCAATTAGAACGTGCTTTTGAACCCAAAATGAATGCTGATCAATGTGAATTTCATTTGGCCCAGTGGCAATCTGCACTCAAACGGGCGCGCTCGGACCTTTAATTTTTTTCAATCTACACCGTGCGCAATAAAAATAACCGCTCATTCGAGCGGTTTGTTTATACTTGATAATATTTAATGTGCATGACCACCACCCACACCTGCTTTAGGCCGTGGGCAGAGCCAAATGATGAGTGCAGCGAATATGAAGACACCGGCCAGTACTAAAAACACATGATTGGCTGAAAGCGTTAAGGCTTCTTTATCCACCAAACTGGAGATGTAACCCAATGCGGCTTCTGAACTCATTCCATGATTCACCAAGGTATTTTGTACCTCGGTAACATGTAAATTACTGACCATTTCACTGCGTGCGACTTTGGTGTGATCATCCCAAATGGTTACTGCAATCGACGCTCCAATTGCCCCTGCCATGGTTCTTAAGAAGTTCATCAAACCTGCTGCAGATGCCATGTCTTGTGGCAGTACAGATGCCAAGGCCATATTGGACAAAGGAATAAAGAAAAATGGCACGGCAAAACCTTGTAATATCTGCGGTAAAGCCAAAGCCATAAAGTCTGCATCCGTAGTCCAAAAGGCGCGCATAAGGGTGACTCCGCCCAAGATACTTAAACCAAAACTCGCCAAAGCACGTTGATCGTATTTGGTTGCAAGCTTTGCAACAATTGGCGACATGGTCAAACTACCGACGCCCATAGTTGCAGTGAGATAACCGGCCCACGTTGCGGTATAGCCCAAGTTAATTTGTAACCACTGCGGAATCAGGACAATACTGCCAAAGAAGGCACCAAAACCAAACGCCAAAGCCAAGACTGAAATGGTAAAACTTCGGTACTTAAACAGCAGTATATTCACCACTGGATGCCGCTCAGTCAGCTCCCAAATCGTGAAAACGATCAACCCGACAAATGCCGTCAGTGCCAACACCACGATAAATGAATTATTAAACCAATCTCGCTCATGGCCTAAGTCCAACATCAATTGCAAGGCACCGATCCACAACACCAACAGCAGCAAGCCACCGCGGTCAATTTTCAATTTCTGTGTTGGAGTTTCAGCCGTTTTCAGTAAGCGCATCGCTGCGATAGCACAACCGATTCCGACAGGAATATTGATAAAGAAAATCCAATGCCAAGATAAATTATCACTGATCGTACCACCCAAAATTGGACCTAAAATAGGGCCAACTACAGTGGTCATTGCCCACATCCCCATGGCTTGGGATTGCTTTTCAGGAGGGAAAATGCGCATTAACAACGTTTGGCTCAGTGGCATAATCGGACCACCAAACAAACCTTGCCCAATTCGGCAAAACACCAACATTTCCAAACTGGTCGATAAACCACACAGTATCGAAAATACAGTAAAGCCAAACAGGCTGATCACAAAAACCCGTACAGAACCAAAGCGCCCAGCGAGCCAACCGGTTAATGGCACACAAATCGCTTCTGCCACAGCATAGGAGGTAATGACCCATGTCCCTTGGGATGCCGATACTGCAAGGCTACCGGTAATATGCGGCACAGATACATTGGCAATGGTCATGTCGAGCACAACCATAAAGTTCGCCAATGCCAAGACCAAGGCAGCGAGAATCAGACGACCACCTTTCAGGTCAGTCATTTGCATTTGCTGATTCATAGGCAATTACTTCGATTTCAGGTCAATCGTCGCTTCCATAGACAGCCCCACACGTAGTGGGTGTTCTGCCAACTCTTTTGGATCTAAACGTATCCTTACAGGTAAACGCTGAACCACTTTAATCCAGTTTCCTGTGGCATTTTGTGCTGGAATCAAGGCAAATGCTGAACCTGTGCCACCAGAAAAACCAGTGACTATGCCATTAAATTTAACTTTGTCACCATACAGATCAGACGTCAGTTCAACTTTTTGACCCGCTTGCACCCCTGCCAATTGGCTTTCTTTAAAGTTGGCATCGACATATAACTGAGAGACTGGTACCACCATCATTAATGACGTTCCCGGTGCAATGCGTTGCCCAACTTGAATATTACGACGTGTCACTACACCATCAAAGGGTGCTTTGATTTGTGTACGTTCTAAGTCCAACTGAGCTTGTTGTAGACGTGCTTGTGCAACTAAAACATCTGGGGTTGAGTTTTCATTGCTGTCTTGAATTAATGCATCATTCGCCGCTTTATTACTTTGTGCCGCTTTTTGACTAGATTTGGCTTGAGCGAGCCCTGCTTGAGCCACATCAAAACTGGCTTTAGCGGTATTCACAGCACTTTGCGCTGTGCTTAATTCTTCTTTAGAAATCGCACCTGAAGCAGCCAATTGTTGACGGCGTTGTAATTCATCTTGTGCTTTATTCAGATCGGCTTGTGCCTTGGCCACTTGTGCGCTTGCACTATGAATTGCATCCTCACTGACAAAGATTTGTGAGTTTAAAGAACTACTATTCGCCGCAGTTTGTTTGTATTGGCGTTTTGCTTTAAGTAATTCAGCCTGTGCCTGAGCTAAGGCAATTTCAGCATCACGAGCATCAATGCGAACAAGCACATCGCCTTTTTTCACTTGCTGCGTATCACTCACCAAAACCTCTGCCACTTGCCCCGTGACCATAGAGGTAATCGACGCTGTTTCTGCACCGACATAGGCATTATCGGTACTGACGGAATGATTTAGAAATATTGACCAAATCAAATACATCACCAAAGCAATCACGATCAATACAGCCACTATACCAAGGCCTTTTTTTCTGCGTGCTTTTAATTCCTGATCGGTGGGCTGCTCTGTAGATGGGGTTTCTGGCAGGTTACTAACGGTATCTGTCATAGATTTGTCCTAAATCTAGCAGACTTGGTCATGGCATCATGAGCTTTGCAAAGCATGTCAACTTTGCTGTCAGATAATGGTGTCGTGAGAAAGTCTATCTTCTTCAATTTTCCGGCATTTTAAAGCTAAAAAATCATATCCTGAGAATAGAAAATGTAACTCGTCAGTCTTTTTTTCGTCGGCAACAGGATAAAATCATGCCCTGCTGCCAATGCTGGACTTTATTTTTTCATCATTTTGAATGTGTTAACTTAAAAATGGCTTAATAAGCATACGATGCAATCGCCGTTGCAATCGCTTTACCTTCATCATTAACCATGGTCATACGCATAGTGCAACCCTTACGGCCTAAACGTAAGGTTTCAGCTCGTGCAACGAAATACTGTCCACGTCCTGGCGCCAAATAATCCACACGCATATCAACGGTCGCTAAGCGAGATACCTTTTTACTCGTTTCTGCTAGATCTTCAGCTGTGGCCTTTTTATACAATTCAGCCATCGCTGAAATACCACCGATACTGTCGAGTAAAGTTGCCGCAACACCACCATGTAAAATTTGGAATGCGACATTTCCTATTAGATTACTGGCCATGTCCACACGTGCTTCGATCTGACCATCGATCACCGTCATTTTCATGGCATTGTGTAAAAAAAATGGGGAGCTGTTAAATGCTTGAGCAATGTTATTTAATAAAGTATCGATTTCATTCTTCGAGTTTAGGTCAATATTACCGGTCCAACTCTTATTTACATCTGTCATAGCCTACTCGAATCGCTGTCATTGAATAAAAAAATAATACGGGGTGCGCCAAACCCTCATTATGCGTCTACAATAGTCAAAGTTTAATACTGATCAATGAGATTGTTATGACCTATACGTTCAATCGTCCAGCTTTTCCTGCCACTCGCATGCGTCGCATTCGTAAAAATGACCAGCTTCGTGCCATGGTGCGTGAAACTCAACTGACGACTGATCATCTCATTTATCCAGTATTTGTGTTGCCAGGCCAGCAACAAACTCAAGATATTCCAAGCATGCCAAACGTACAGCGTCTATCTGCTGACTTGTTACTAAAAAAGGCAGAACGTTTACTCGAATTGGGTGTTTCAAAATTAGCTTTGTTCCCAGTTACACCACAGGAAGATAAAAGCTTAACGGCTGAAGCAGCTTGGCATGAAGATGGCTTAGTCCAAAGCACCATCCGCTTATTAAAAAAAGAACTACCAGAAATGGTTCTCATCACTGATGGTGCTCTCGACCCATACACCACACATGGTCAAGACGGTATCATTGATGATACCGGCTATGTACTGAATGATGAAACCGTTGAATGCTTAATTAAACAAGCGCTCAGCCATGCCGAAGCGGGTGCAGATGTGGTTGCACCAAGTGACATGATGGATGGTCGTATCGGTGCAATTCGCCAAGCGCTTGAAGCCAATGGCCATATCTATACCAACATCATGGCTTATTCTGCAAAATATGCGTCTAGCTTTTACGGGCCATTCCGTGATGCGGTAGGTTCTTCAAGCAACCTCAAAGGTGGCAATAAATACAATTACCAAATGGACATCGGTAACCGTGCAGAAGCGCTACATGAAATCGCACTTGATATTCAAGAAGGCGCCGACATGGTGATTGTAAAACCGGGTATGCCATATTTAGATATCGTCCGTGAAGTCAAAGATAACTTCGGTGTTCCAACCTTTGTCTATCAAGTGAGTGGCGAATACGCCATGTTGGCAGGTGCCATTCAAAATGGTTGGCTATCTGAAAACGTGATTATCGAATCGCTTATGAGCTGCCGCCGTGCAGGTGCAGATGGGATCTGGACTTACTTTGCTGAAGATGCAGCACTCATGTTGAAAGACATGAAATAACCTGCAAAGCCTTCCTGAAATGGTAACGTTCAGGAAGGCTTTTTTATATCTGTAAAATTTAAAAAACAGTCTTGGAAGAAAAACTTCGGCGTTGCTGAAGTTAAGATCAAACTCATACATTCATCGGTTAAAAGAACATGAATATTGCCATTATTGGGGCGGGTATTAGTGGTTTACTCAGCGCATTGGAACTCGTTGAACGCGGTTGTACGGTGACGATTTTCGACCAACAACGCACAGGTTCTGCCGCATCTTGGGCTGGTGGTGGCATCCTCTCCCCGATGTATCCCTGGCGATATCCCAATGAAGTCAATGCGCTCGCACGTTATGGCAAGCAGAGCTACCAAAAATGGAATGAAAAATTAAAACCGATCACTGGGATTGATTTTGAAATTCATGAAACTGGCATGCTGATTTTTGATGAAGATGATTTTGAAATCGGCTTAGATTATGCCTGTTTGCACCAAGATCCCATGCAACAGGCGGAATATTTACAATCCAAGCAAATTGAGCAGATTAATCCTCACATTTCAGCACGCTTTGCACATGGCATTTATTTTTCACAATTAGCCAACATCCGTAATCCGCGACTTTTGCTGTCATTAACAGCTTATTTACAGCAGCATCCTAAAGTTCAGATTTATGAACATTGCGCGATCCGCCAATTAAACCGTTCGGACAATCGTATCCAGTCCATCACCACCGCAGATGGTACGCAACATACAGCAGATCAATTCGTTATTGCCACGGGCGCTTGGTCAGCCGCATGGAGTGAACAACTAGACATTGAGATACCCGTACAACCCGTGCAGGGACAAATGCTTCTCTTTAAAACTCCGCAGAACTGGTTGCCGACCATGTGCATGAATAAAGTTATGTACTTGATTCCACGCCAAGACGGTCATGTGGTTTGTGGCTCAAGTATGCGCCAATGTGGCTTTGATATTCAGACCACAGATGTTACTTTGCAGCATATTCAAGAATCGTGCTTTGACATGGTGCCAGAGCTTGCCAACTTTCCAATTGTGAAGTCTTGGGCTGGCCTGCGTCCATCTTCCCCTGAAGGGATTCCGTATATTGGGCAGATGCCAAATTACGACAATCTATGGGCAAATTTTGGGCATTTTAGAAATGGTTTATGCATGGGACCAGCTTCAGCTCAGTTATTGGCTGAACTAATGACTGGTGAAACGCCTTCATTCAATGCAGACCACTATAGTCCGACTCGCCTGTTTCAAGATGCATTATTAAGCGTCGAATAATGGTCAATCCGTCAAATTCAACTAAGCCAATAAATCCTGCAAGGCTTCTTTTAATGTCGGAAATTTAAACTCAAAGCCTTGCTGTAATAAAGCAACTGGCTGAACCAATTGACCATTTAAAATTAATTGCGATTGCTCACCCAATAAAATTTTAAAGATAGTTGCAGGCACATTGAGCCACGGCTTTTTGGCTAATTGACGTGCTGCAATCTGCGCAAACTGAGCCTGCGTCGTTTTTTCCGGCGCAACCAAATTGAAAATATGCGAATCGATTGGCGTGGGTTCAAGCAATGCATGTTTTTTCTCTGCTTGTTTCATTAAAAACAGCATACTTCGGATCACATCTTGTATATGTATCCACACAAAAGGCTGCCGACCGGAACCTATTTTGTTGACCAAATTGAGCTGAATCGGTCGCAGCATTTGCGGTAAGATTCCGCCACCTTCAGCCAAGACCACACCTAGTCGTGTGATAATGGTATTTTGTTCAGGAAATTGGCGTGTGACTTGCTCCCAACTTTGGCATAGCTCTGACATAAAAATGGCTTGTGGTGCAGCATTTTCATCGCACACTTTTGTCCATTGTTCTTCAATATCAATACCATAATAGCCAACAGCTGAACCTGAAATAATGCATTTCGGAAAAATTTTACGTTTTCGTAAATATTGATACAGCGCTTCTGTGGTTTTGACTCGACTTTCTAATAATTGCTGTTTACGCGTTTCTGTCCAGCGACCTTTGCCGATACTTTCACCTGCAAGATTAATCACATAATCAATTCTGTCATGAGGAATTTGATCGAGCTGCTGTACCCAAGTTAAATGAGGTGATTTAGAAATACGCCCAGCCTTACGACTGAGCCCAATCACTTTATAATCCGCAGCTAAAAGTGCCTTGATGAGATGTGTGCCAATAAAACCGCTGCCACCTGTCATCAGTACTGTGGGCTGATGCATAATTTGTTCTTATCTATCTATATGAAATAATACTATTATCTATAGAACAAGATCACCAAACGATCAAGCTTTATGCACCAAACTTTTGAGCAGCCATCCGCTGTGCTTGCGGACCATAAAACCAATAGGTGATTAAATACAAAGGGATAGCCATCAGTAACAACATGATCACCATTAAACTCATAAACTGAGGATGTTGAACATAGAGCATTAAATTTTGCCAAATTTCAGGATCTTTTCTTGAAAAAATTGCGATACCCAAAAGTACAAAAGCTAAATTATATAACCAAAAAATCAGGCTAAAACCTAAGGTAAATTTTTTACGCTCTGCCTGTGTCGGTGCTCTCTGATTTTTATTTAAAAACCGAAATAACACCACGATCATGGCAATCAGGTAGGGTACGACCGTTAAAATACCACCTACACCCTGTGGCAATAATGCAGCGATCACACCGCAAATACAGGTCATGATTAAACAAATGAAAAAAAACAATAAAAAATAACGTGTTAAAGACACCATGACCCTAACCCAAGAAGAAGTTGACACCTAGTATAAAAAAAAATGCATTTTTTTTCATTTTCATGTCAACCAATCTGTAAACGGCTACGTTATATAGGGTACAAGGTCTGTAGCAACCGATGATTTGGACGGCATCCACAATGTTTCGGTGACCTTTTTAAAAGCAATAAGCTTCATTTTGAATTTAAGTATGAACAGCAGCCATCACTTAAATTTAAAATCGATTTTTTGACCGACGATTTCATCATCACTCGAATCGTCGGTCTTTTATTTTTTGCCTTATGTATTCAGCATTTAATTTTTATATTCTACACCCAAAAAAATCAGCCGATAAAATATCGACTGACTGAAAAATCTATGCAACTTTAAAATAAGTCACAACTGCAAATCTATGTTATGCAGCACAGTAGCGATTACGCCCCTGTCTTTTGGCTACATAGAGGTTTTTATCAACTTGATCCAGAAATTGCATTGGATTATCCAGATCTGAAGGAATAATGGTTTTTACCCCCATGCTGAGTGTGACGAGTTCCGACACTGCAGAGGCTTTATGCGGTAATCGTGCAGCACGCACGGCATCCATAATTCTATCGGCCATCACTGCTGCTGCGGCTTCATTGGTCTCTGGTAAAATCCAAGCAAATTCCTCGCCACCAAAACGCGCAACTAAATCACGAGGTCGTGTACAACAAGATTCCAAACTTTTAGCAATTTGACGCAGACAGGTATCCCCAATCACATGACCATTCAAGTCATTGTATTGTTTAAAATAATCTAAATCGATCAAAATTAAACTCAGCGGCTTTTGCGTGCGGATTGCGTTTAACCATTCACGCTGGTAAAAGTCATCAAACAAACGTCGATTTGCAATACCAGTTAAGCCATCTTTATATGAATATTCTTCGAGCTGACGTTGCAATTTTTGTAGTTGTTCCTCTTGTTTTTTCCGCTCGGAAATATCAAACATAAAGCCGACAAGACAATCTACATCACCATTTGGTTTACGCACGACATGCACAACATCACGTATCCAAAGATATGAACCATCTTCTTTAAGTGCACGATAATCTGCTTCATGATCTATACCAGCCATCGACTGTGAAACACAATAATTCAGTACATAATTACGGTCTTCCTCGTGCATACGTGATGCCCAATCATCTACCGTTTTCCAACTACTTTGTTTCCAACCGAGTAACTTTTCAATTTGCGGTCCAATATAACTAAATGTTTTACTGTCCCAATCAATACACCAAGGAATGGCTAATGTAGACTCTAATAAAGTCTTATACACCATATTATTTGCAAGTTTTTCTTCATCAAAAGGATTATTTGGCATGTTGCATCTCCTGCTACCCCAAATGCAGGCAATATACCCGCTGTACAATAATTCACCTATATACAGGATTAGAACAACATTTTATATTCCTAGTTCTTGGTATTTTTTAACCTAATTTCAGATCTCTACTATTTGAAACGTGTAATCCATCAAAGAAAATATAACAACAATGAACCAGCCTACTATTTTGAAATTCAAAGTTCTGATACCAAGCGTTAAGTTGTCTATTATTCTGCCGTTTTTGGTTGGTCATTTACACGAGTTACAGGATTCCCTAATCAGTAACCCCAGACTTCATGGTGACCTCTTAGAATGCTCTGTACAGACTCCACCGATGCATTGCATTACCAATACATTTACTCGTAGTTTTGAAGTTAAAGATTTCGACCAAATCACTAAGAAAAATCTGGTACAAGATGGCCAAATTGCCATGGAAAAATTTGCGATCCCCGGTCAATGTTGGCAAGGCTATTTCTTAGACCCAGACCACAATACCTTTGGCCTTGTGCAAGTCGATCCAAATGCACAGTAAACACTTGGTTTTTGATTGGGGAGCTTCTACTTGTCGAGAACGACTTAGTTTGACGTATGAATGATTAATCGCCCTCGAAAACGTGACCATCTGTGATACTTTAGAGCCCAATCAATTTTTTTGATTTTTGGGGCTTGCATGACTGTTCGTTTTTTTCATACTTCTGATTGGCATTTAGGACAATTTTTCTATAACCACTCACGTGACTACGAACATGAACAGTTTCTCAATTGGCTGCTTGAACAAATAGCACAAAAACAGCCACATGCCCTGCTCATTGCAGGCGATGTTTTTGATGTGATCAACCCCGCTTCCAGAGCGCAAAAACAGTTGTATCAGTTTCTAGCAGATGCACATGAGCGAGCTCCGCACATGCAAACCCTGATGATCGCAGGCAACCATGACTCAGGCTATCGTATTGAACAAGTTGAACCCTTATTAGAAAAATACCATGCCAAAGCTGTAGGCGTGGTCCATAAAAATACCGAAGGTCAGCTCGATTTAGACCGACTGCTGGTACCGATTTATGATGAACACAAAAATGTAGTGGCATGGTGCCTGACTTTACCTTTTCTACGTGCTGCCGAGATCACCGGTTTCAATGATCAAACCACCAATAGTCAAAATGCCATTGCCTATGTACATCAACAATTAATTGCTGAAGCCAATGCACGTAAAACTCCAGATCAAGCCTTAATTTTAATGTCCCATGCCCACATGCAAGGCGGTGAAACGTCAGACTCAGAGCGCCCGATTATTATGGGCAATGAAGAAGCAATTTCAACCGCCCTGTTTGATGATGTAATTGACTACGTGGCTCTTGGGCATTTGCATAAACCGCAAAAAGTTGGACAAACTCATATCCGTTATAGCGGCTCACCGATTCCCCTGTCATTTAGTGAAATCAATTATAAGCATCAAGTGCTTGATATCAGTATTGACCCGACTCAAAGCGATGAATCACGCTTTCAAATAGAGTCCTTAGCGATTCCGCGCAGCGTGCAATTGCATCGCATCAAAGGCACAATTCCAGAAGTTTTGGCACAATTATCCGCTTTGCCGAGCGGTGAAATTGAAGATATTGATCTGCGTGAATATGTCGAAATTGAATATCATACCGACACTCCGCCTGCACCGAATTTACGACAGCAATTTGAAGAAGCGCTAGCGCCAAACCGTTATCGTTTGGTGCGCATCAGCCGCCGTTATTTAAATTCAGATCAAAATAATCCGCAGCAAGCCGCAATCAACCTTGATCCGCCTACGCCTGAAAAATTATTCCAAAACCTTTGGGAAAAACAGGGCTACGGTGCTGATGACACCGTAATGAAAGATTTTTTAAGTTTGGTCGATGAAGCACAAAAATCACTTGAAGATGATGCGAACACTTAAGGAATTGCCATGAAAATTTTATCTATACGCATTAAAAACTTGGCATCTTTAGCGGGTGAGCATTTTATTGATTTTGAATCTGAACCCTTAGCAAGTGCAGGCTTAGTGGCAATTATTGGTAAAACAGGTGCTGGTAAATCGACTATTTTAGATGCCATGTGTTTGGCGCTGTTTAACCGTGTGCCGCGCTTAAAAGACAGCGATGGCAAACTCATCGATGTAGATGGTTCAGAGCTGCCGACCAACTCACCGCAAACAGTCTTGCGCCGTGGTACAGGCCAAGGCTTTGCCGAGCTCAGTTTTATTGCTCAAGACCAAAAAGTCTATTCTGCACGTTGGGAAATTAAACGTGCCCGTGAAAACCCAAACGGTAAATTGCAAAGCGTACAGCGCTCACTGAAATGCTTAACAGATTGCACTGTTGTTGCGGATAAAACCAAAGCGGTTGAGAGCCAAATTTTACGCATTACTCAACTCAGTTTTGAACAGTTCACCCGTGCCGTTTTACTGGCTCAGTCAGAAGTGACCGCTTTTTTAAAAGCGCGTGATAATGAACGTGGCGAGCTATTGGAGTATCTAACCAATTCCAGTATTTTCGGGAAAATTGGTCAATTGGCCTTTGAAAAAACCAAGCAAATTGCCAATCAGCGTAAGGCTTTGGAAGTTCGACTCGGTGATATTGAAATTTTATCGGATGAAGATCTTGCCTTATACACGGCGAATTTTCAAAGTCATACAGAGTCTTACCAAAAATTCGAAAGTGAAAAGCAGCAATTGCTCAAACAGCAGCAATGGTTTCAACACAAAGATAAACTGATTGCGGATATTCAGCAACGTGAGCAATATTTGGCTATTCAACAGCAGCAACTCGATGCACTGCAGCCGCAGAAGCAGCAATTGCAGCAACTGGAAAAATTCGCCTCAATCCGTCCAAGCATCATTCAACGCAAGAATTTAAGAACTGAAATAGCAACGCTGCAGCCTCAATTGGCTCAAGCACAGCAGCAGTTCAGCGCAATTGAAATTAAGTTTAATCATGAAAAAACTCAATTTAAACAACTTGATCTACAGCAAAAACAGCAGCACCAATTTGAAGTTGATCATCAAGATCAAATTGATTTAGTACGTGCGCGAATTGCCGACCGCCGAGTGCTAGGCGATCAGCTAATTGCTGTAAAAGATGAACTCAAAAAACTGCAAGATCAGCATGTCCCGCTGCTTCAAGCCGAACAGCAATTGTTACAAGTACAGCAGCAGTTAGAACAAAATATAGCGCAGCAAAATACCCTACTCTCGCAAACAGCACATTTTCAAATTTTGGATGAAGCACTGTCTGCACATCTCAGCCCTTTACAGCGTTTTATTCAAAGTTATGCGCAATTTGAGCAGCAATATGGTGATGTCGCTCAAGCCACGCAACAAGTGGCACAAAAACAACAGCAACTTGACCAGCTCATTCAGCAATTTGGGCAAGACCAAGCACTTAACTCGAAAATTACGGGCTTGCGTACAGCGCGTGAAGACTTATTAAATCGCATCAATCAATTAGATATCACCAAGAGTCATTGGCAGCATTACCACGCCATTCATGTTGAACATCAGCAAAAATTGCAAGACCAGCACCAACTGCAAAGTGATCTCACACAGAATCAGCAGCAATGCAGCATGGCTGAAACTGAATTTCATGCACAAAAAGCAGCTCGAGAGAATTTGCAAACTTTACTGCAGCAGCAGCGATTACTGCATGCAGAAAATATTGAACAGCTCAGAGCAAATCTGGTTGCAGGTGAAGCATGTTTGGTCTGTGGCAGCACCGAGCACCCTTATACATATAACCAAGATGTGCTTTCCCATGAACTATTGAAACTGCAAGTACAGCAGGAACAGCAAGCACTAGCGCAGGAAAAAATAACGTTTGATCTGTGGCAGCAACTGCAAAAAAAATGCACACAGCAGTCCACTGCCTTTGAAGCCAATGCACATCAACTCACCTCAATCAGCACGCAACAGAGCAATGCCCAAACCCAGCTTGAGCAATCACTTAATGCACTGAATATTCCATACGATTTGCACTCAGATTTGAGCTTGCTTGAAACGGCTATAACGCATCATATTGCACAAACACAGCAATCTTTGCAGCAAACAGAAGCTGATTTAAAAACCCATGAACAGGCGCAGCAAAACAGCCATACTTTGACTCAATACATTCAGCACACGACAAAGCAGCTGACAGAAATACAGCATGCGGAACAAAATATTCAACCTATTTTGTCTTTATTGGATGACACTGAAAAATATGCATGGCAGCAGTCAACCCGCACCGCTGCTGAAGAAATTTATATTCAATTACAGCAACGTCTTAACACCTTAAAACAACGTAATGAACTAAATGCTCAGCTGAATCAAATAACACAGCAGCTGGAACAGGCAAAACAGCGCAGTAAATTCAGTCTAGAGAATATTGCTGCAACTGAAAAACGCATTTCGACACTGTTAGAAGAAGGTAAACAAAATAGCGATCTTGCAATCCAAGCTATTTTTACCATGACTCAAGTAACTGTTGAAAAACCGCATGAATGGTTATTACAGTTTGAGCAAAACCGACAACAGCTGCAGACTCAGTTTAATACGGTACGTCAACAATTTGAGCAGCGACGCCAAGCCTTTGATACGGCACAAGCAACACTGCAAAAATATCAGGCACAGCAACTACAGTTGCAAACTCAACAAAATGCAGCCGCGTTGAGTATTCAACAGTGGTTAGCGCTGCATATTGATTTTAATGACGCCTTGTTACAGCAGCTCAGTGAAATTACACATGAGCAAGAGCTGCAACTGAAACAGCAAATTAGCTCGGCTGAACGTGCATATAGCGATGCTCAGTCTGCTAAGAAAACATTGGATGAGCAACTACAGCAGCACTTAATGCTGCAGCCTGAAATCGAATTTGAAGCACTACTCTCACAATTACAAAGTTTGGTTGAACAAATAACCCAAGTGATGGAACAGCGTGATGAAGTGAAACTCAAACTCGAAGTACATCAACGCAATGTAGCAAAACAGCAGCAATTTACCGATCAGATTCAACAGATCCAATCTGAGGAACATCGTTGGAATAAGATTTCGAGCTTAATGGGCGATGCAACAGGCAAGAAATTCCGTGATTTGGCACAGCAATATAACCTCGATATTTTAATTGAATATGCCAATCAGCAATTGGCGATGCTTTCACAGCGCTATACCTTAAAGCGCCTTGAAAACTCATTAAGCCTAGCCATTGTCGATCATGATATGGATGGTGAAACCCGCTCGGTCTCTTCGCTTTCAGGCGGTGAGTCTTTCTTAACCGCGCTCGCTTTATCCTTAGCCATTGCGAGCATGGCATCAGGTACAACAAAAATTGAAAGCCTATTTATTGACGAAGGATTTGGTACGCTAGACGCTTCAAGTCTGCACATGGTGATGAATGCTCTGGATCAGCTACAAAACCAAGGGCGTAAAGTCGTGCTAATTTCTCACATTCAAGAAATGCACGAACGAATCCCTGTGCAAATTCAAGTCAATCCTGTCGGAGCAGGTGCAAGCACCATCCAAATCGTATCTTAAAAAAAGCCTGCTTAAAGCAGGCTTTATAATTTTTGATTCTCTAGATCATTACGTCCCGAGTGGACGTAGCGTTAAAATCTGTTCACTACGCCCAAATGGGCCATGGACATCATGCAATACAGAACTACTCAAACCAACACCATCCGCTCCATACTGCTGCACGGTTTCCAGACCTAACCACTGTCCCTGTGGTAAACGGTGCAAATGGATTTGTAGATCCAGATTTGGAAAGCCCCAGCCAAATGGCCAATCCTGACGCGGAACAATACCATTGGCGGTATCAACCATGCCCATTAAACGGACAAAATCAGCAGTCGGCTCACCTTCAACCATGTCATGCTGTGTTCTCAGCCACACAATGCCTTGACCTGCACGGCGCCCATGGCTTCTTGCTTCAATCGACTGAATATATCCCCCCGGCCACTGACGGATACCGTCCCAAATCGGCGCAGTTTCTGGCCCAGTCACATCAGCATCCTCCAAACCTTTCACGGACTGGCTATTTTGCGTCATCATGCGCCAAGTGCGTGCCACAATGCAGGTTTTGCCCTGAGCCCGCATTTCAGATTCAATCAGTTCAATGGTTTTTCCCGGACGAATCACTTGCGTGATTATTTCAAACTCGCCAGCAGGAATTAAGCCCAAAATATCGAGGCTAATGCGCCCGATACGCATATCATGACGTGGTGAAAAACGGTCTAATTCAGCACAAATAATGCCTGTAGCTGGTGCCATGTGTTGCTCATGTGCATTCCATGCACCTTGTGCTAAATTGGTCGAATGGTAATGTGCCGTGACACAGCCTTGCGCATCTACGTCGCGTTGAATCAACTGATAATATGCCGTCATGAACTTCCCTATTTGTCCAAGTGTGAATTACTTCAATATCAAAAACATCCTGATTATTTTGTACTCAACTTTAATGGAAAGTTCAAATTAAAAGGCTCACTTTGAACCCATAGGTTTCATCTATTGTGAAAATTTATCTGCTGTGCTTACACTTTATAAGCCTAGT
This sequence comes from Acinetobacter sp. YH12138, assembly GCF_015218525.1. Taxonomy (NCBI): domain Bacteria; kingdom Pseudomonadati; phylum Pseudomonadota; class Gammaproteobacteria; order Moraxellales; family Moraxellaceae; genus Acinetobacter; species Acinetobacter sp. YH12138. The sequence continues at coordinate 2,513,908 of NZ_CP048670.1, forward strand.
TTTTGAAAGCAGGCTGAATCTTCTGTCCTATTTTGAATAATCACGTGCGCCAAACAATGCTGTCCCCACGCGAACCATCGTTGAACCCGCAGCAATCGCATCAGTCATATCGCCTGACATCCCCATACTTAATGTATCCCAATCTTCAGGTTTCGCATGCTGTGCTTTGACGTGTTCAAAGAGCATTTTGGCATCAGCAAACGCTTGCGGATTGTTTGGAGCAGGAATCACCATCAGTCCACGTAAGCGTAAATTCGGTAGCGTAGAAATCTGTGCGACCAAACCTGCTACTTCATTCGGCTGACAGCCATCCTTCGTATCTTGCGCATCAATATTGACTTGTAGGCAAATATTCAAAGGTGCTTGCGTCGCTTCTCGCTGGCTTGATAAACGCTCCGCAATAATCAAACGGTCTACCCCATGCACCCAAGCAAAGTTTGAAGCCAAATGTTTGGTTTTATTGCGCTGTACATGACCAATGAAATGCCAATCAATCTCTAAATCTGCCAAAGCCTCAATTTTTTCAAGCGCTTCTTGCAGATAATTTTCACCAAATGAGCGTTGCCCCGTTGTATACATTTCTCTTAGCATTTCAGCAGGATGCGTCTTAGATACAGCCAACAATTCAACCGACTGCTGTGGTCGACCCGCAAGTTGGCAAGCCTGCTCAATTTGCTGCAAGACTTGATTTCGTGCTTCTTGAAGTTTATTCATTGACGGGGTTCTCATTTCATTCATCTTTTTTTGCATTGCCCTGCAACTAAGTGTTGGTTAAGCTGTGGGAAAGCCTTATTATTCTATCAAAATAATTAAGATTTAATTTTTATCTCGGGGATTTTATGGACATTACAGAACTATTGGCCTTTGCTGCCAAAAATAACGCTTCGGATTTACATTTATCTTCTGGTATGCCACCAATGATTCGTGTGGATGGTGAAGTTCGTCGTATCAACCTTCCTGCTCTTGAACACAAAGAAGTGCACAAATTGGTTTACGACATCATGAACGATAAACAGCGTCGTGATTACGAAGAAAAATTAGAAACTGACTTTTCATTTGAAGTACCTGGCGTGGCTCGTTTCCGTGTGAACGCATTTAACCAAAACCGTGGTGCTGGTGCCGTATTCCGTACCATTCCTTCAAAAGTACTAACTATTGAAGATCTTGGCATGGGCCAAATCTTCAAAGATATTTGTGAATATCCACGTGGCATCGTATTGGTGACCGGTCCAACAGGTTCGGGTAAATCAACCACGCTTGCTGCGATGGTTGATTACATTAACGACAACCGTTATGACCATATTTTAACGGTCGAAGACCCGATCGAATTTGTACACGAATCAAAAAAATGCTTGGTCAACCAACGTGAAGTACATCGTGATACGCACGGCTTTAACGAAGCACTTCGTTCCGCACTGCGTGAAGACCCGGATATTATCTTAGTCGGTGAGATGCGTGACCTTGAAACCATTCGTTTGGCGCTGACAGCTGCTGAAACCGGTCACTTGGTCTTCGGTACACTCCATACAACCTCTGCCGCAAAAACCATTGACCGTGTGATTGACGTATTCCCTGCTGAAGAAAAAGATATGGTTCGTGCCATGTTATCCGAATCACTTCAAGCCGTAATTTCACAAACCCTACTCAAGAAAAATGGTGGCGGTCGTGTGGCTGCGCATGAAATCATGATCGGTATTCCTGCGATCCGTAACTTGATTCGTGAAAACAAAGTCGCGCAAATGTATTCTGCGATTCAAACGGGTGCCAACTACGGTATGACCACACTCGATCAAAGCTTAAAAAACCTTGTCGCAAAAGGCATTATTAGTACGCAAACTGCACGGACTGCAGCAAAACAACCCGAATCTTTCTTGTAATTTTTTTATTTTTCTGGGGCGATCGTTATGGATTTTAACGGCTTACTTGATTATATGGTGGAGAAAAAAGCATCGGATTTGTTTATTACAGCCGATGTTGAACCCTCGATTAAGATCAATGGGCAAATTTTGCCAATTGGCTCGACTAAGTTACCGGGCCCGACTGTCGGTCAAATCTTACATTCGATTATGTCTGACAAACAGCGTAAGGAATTTGCCGATACGCGCGAATGTAACTTTGCCATTAGTAATACCAGTAAATCTGCTCGTTTTCGTGTCAGCGCCTTTCAACAACGTGACCAGCCAGGTATGGTTCTGCGTCGTATCGAAACCGTTATTCCAACGATGGATGAGTTGAAATTACCGCCGATTTTAAAAGAATTAGCGATGACCAAGCGTGGCATTATCATTTTCGTAGGTGCAACGGGTACAGGTAAATCAACCTCTTTGGCATCTTTGATTGGCTATCGTAATGAAAATAGCAAAGGTCATATCATTACAATTGAAGACCCGATTGAATTTGTACACCAACACCGAGGCTGTATCATTACCCAACGTGAAGTGGGTATTGATACCGACTCTTTCGAAGTTGCCTTAAAGAATACGCTACGTCAGGCACCTGACGTGATTCTGATTGGTGAGATTCGTTCACGTGAAACCATGGACTATGCGATTGCCTTTGCTGAAACGGGTCACTTGGTTTTTGCTACTCTGCATGCCAACAACGCCAACCAGGCCATCGACCGTATCATTCACTTCTTTGAAGCGGATCGTCATAGTCAGCTGTTCATGGACTTGTCTTTGAATTTAAAAGCAATGGTTGCGCAGCAATTGATTCCAACCATTGATGGTAATTCACGTCGTGCTGCCATTGAGATTTTGATCAACTCACCTTTAATTTCAGACTTAATCCGTAAGGGTGAAGTGCATGAAATTAAAGACCTGATGAAGCGTTCTCGTGAACTAGGTATGCAAACCTTTGACCAAGCCTTATATGACCTTTATAAAGCCAAGCAAATTAGCTACAAAGATGCGCTCAAACATGCCGATTCACCGAACGACCTGCGTCTACAAATTAAATTGTCTGAAGAAGGCGGTGAGCATTTACTGCGTGCAAATTCAAATATTACCTTTGATGGTCAACATTAATTTTGCTTAAACGCTTTCGGAAATAAAAAACAGACTTCACATGAAGTCTGTTTTTTTATTCATTCTCATCCGTATCGGATTATTTTTTACGATATGCTTCTTGGCATTCAGGCGCATCACAATAGCCATAAAGATTTAATGAGTGACCTGTAAGTTGGAAACCAAATTTTTCTGCCACTTGATGTTGCTCATGCTCAATCACATCATTAGTAAATTCCACCACTTTATTGCAGTTTTGACACACAATATGGTCATGGTGATCTTCTTGCATAATCTCAAAAACAGAATGATTGTTTTCAAAATGATGGCGTTGAATAATACCTGCAGCTTCAAACTGTGTTAACACGCGATACACAGTTGCTAAACCCACATCTTCACCTTGTTCAAGTAAAGTCTTATAAATATCTTCTGCGCTTAAGTGATGTTGTCTTGAATTTTCAAGCAATTCCAATATTTTAATTCGTGGAAGTGTAACTTTAAGTCCAGCTTTACGTAAATCTTGATTTGAAATAGGCATGAAAAAAGGTCTCTCAACAAAATTAAAGTTGGAATATGCAACAAAGTGTAGATGCAGTATGATCTATCCTTGGATCAAATGCATCATAATTAATTTGGGATAGTTTAGCAAAATGCAAAAAATCATGCTGACGTTATTCGTCACTTCATTGCTCGTAGGCTGTTCAACCTTGGGCGTTTATAAAGTTGATATTCCACAAGGTACACCTTTAACTCAAGCACAAGCGGCTAAAATTCAAGTGGGAATGAGCCACCAACAAGTTCGCTTTTTGCTAGGTAGTCCAACTGTTGCCGATCCAATGAATCCGTTACGTTGGGACTACATTTATAAGTATACCCCAGGAACATATGCTAAAAAAGCCAAGATTCCTGCTGCACATGGTCAACACTTAAAAATCTTCTTTGACCAAAACGGTATCGTTCAAAAAATTGAAGGCTTAGAAACCATTCCAGAGTCACAACCAGGCTTACCAGGTTCTAAAGAAGCGATTTTAACTGCGCCACCACTATAGTCGCTTTAAGATAAAAATAAACCCCTAAATTTAGGGGTTTTTTTTATAAGTACAATTGTTTGAAACGATTGCCTCGACAATAACGGCCAACGGGATTTTTCTTGGCGCGATTACGACGAATATCTTTCGGATTAATGGTTAATGCACGATAGATTTCGACACGATCACCTGCTTCAAGTAACTGAAATGAATCGCTTACACGCGCCCCGAAGATTCCTAGTGTTAATTCTTCGGGTAAATCCACTTGTTTTCGAATGCCACTTTGCACAATAGCATCTTCAACCGTCATACCGGGATTAAAGCTCAGCGGAATTAATATCTGCTGTTCCACGCTCGCATAAGCGACCCATACTTGTAACTGAGCTGTCATTAGAATAACTGCCCAATCACAGCCACCAATGCCAATATTATTGACAAGGGCACTACGATACGTACAGCAATACGCCAAATATTATAAAAGGTTTCATGACTGAAGTTCATTGACTTACGTAGATGACTAATCTTCATAATCCAACCTGCGAAAATCGCATAAATCAGACAAATAATTAAGCCCCAAATCAACAAGGCAATATTAAATACTGGAACAACAGTGCTCAGTGCCCATACAAAAACCGCAACCAATAAAATCGCCCATTGCACCACTACGGCCAATTGGCGTTGTTGTAATTGTTCACGTGCCATTTGAATCAGCAATGCTGAAGCTGCGACTAAACCCACAACCAGTGCTAAAGCAGGTACTTGTACTTTTGCTGCGAAAAAGGCAAAAGCAACCACTGCCAAAAGTTGAGCGATCCAAATTGGAAATACCGTTTTGCTTGCAATCTCTTGTTGCTTCACAGCTGGCAAACTTGACTGCCAGTACAAGCCCATCCCCAAACCACTTGCTACGAGCGCCAAGACGGTTGCATTGCCCCACTCACTAAATTCGAGCGCAGTCATTTTCCACTCTGGTAAGGCAGTTCCCATAACATTCGCTAAGACTACTGCAGCAATCACACCAATAGCGGTCAAAATCACTAAAAATTGGCGTGGTACAAACGACAATGCAAATGCAATGACTGCAAGGACAGCCAAAATAATGCTATAGGCAAAGCCATTAGCTGTAAAAATTGCCACATATTGCGACGCGGCTGAAAGCATGGCACCTGCTAAAAATGGAATAAATACTACGGCAAGCCAACCGACTATACGCCATTTGGGTGAAGCATCCGCATCACGTGTTAGCGAAGACAGTGCTTGAACTGCTGTAATTTTTGAACGTTTTGCTAAGGCAATTTCCAAATAACATAGCGGTAAAGCTAAAATAAGCATTGTACCTAGCCACAACAGCCAGAAATCTAGCTGACGTTCAATTTGAATACCTGTTACCGGTGCTAAAGTTGCAATAATGATAAAAGATAAACAGAACGCCATCAGTGGCGATAACCATTTCGACATCGCATTGTCCTGCATGACAAATTCCTTTGAAAATTCTAGCGCTATTTTGCCTTGCTGTGCCTTGAAAATCAAAAACAAAAAGCAAATCACCTTAAAGGTGATTTGCTGCGCAAATGATATTATTAGAATTTAATTGTTTTTATTTCATTTTTTGAGGTTATGAAAAGAAACGTGCAAACCAATTTTTGCCTTTTTTCTTTTCTTTTTCTTTGATGATACCCATCATATTTTCTTTAACAGCACCGACATAATCAGCATCATCGTGCTGAATATGGTTAATTAGCCATTTTGAAAGCACTTCATGTAATTCATTTTCAATCGCATGCCCCATTTCAAAACGGTCGCGGTAAGATTCAATTTTTTTAATAAATAAATCATGTACGCGTTTATGTGGCACACGATATTTATAACCCGCTTCTTCTTGTAAAGATTCTTCGAAGGTAAAATGTGATTGCGTGTAATCAATAATGTTTTCCAGAATTTGTTTTACACGATCACGATCTGTATTTGCGTCAATGCCATCAATTTCATTGATGTAGTCAAGAATCCGTTTGTGTTGATCGTCAATCACATCGATACCAGTATTGTATTCTGGAACCCATTTCATTTTCATTACGACCACCTATAAATATGAAGGACTTATCACGTAAATTTCATCATATAATTAAAGAACTTAAATAAAAATGAAGTAAAAAGGTTGGTTTTAATTGAAATACTGCCATTTATATTGTAATCAATTGTTTTTATTATGTTAATTTATTTAATCCCGAGTATAAAGCTAAGATATTTTTTAATCAATTCAATATCTTAGAAAACACCCTTAATTCAATAAAGTGTAAGATATTCATTTTTATAATGAATATCTTTCATTCAAAATTAATACTGATCTGCACGTGTGACACGTTTTAAAGATGGGTCCAGCCGCTCACGTTCTAAACGTTCAACAACCGTCTTTGCAGCACGTATTGGACGACCATGTTGAAATAAAATCATTTCACCCGGCTCAAATGCTGTCCAAACTTCATTTTGCGTTAAGGGTTCAGTGGTAATCACGGCAACACGGTCTTCAGGCGTAGTGACTTCACTAAAATCGACTTCAACATCAATATCAATCAACTGTGCAGGCTGAAATGGAAACTCTCGAACCAGCCAATGCAGCTTGGTAATCGCATAACTAAAGAGCGCCTGCCCATTCGACAAACAAAAATTAAAGGTGCCATGTTCCGCAATTTTCGGAGAGATTTCTAATAACAGGTCAAACACCTGATCAAGTGTAGGTTCGGTATAACCAAAACGTTTCACCATTTGCTCGAGCAAATAGCAAAAGGCCAATTCACTGTCGGTATTGCCAACAGGGCTGAAGCGCCCCGTGAGCTCAGGCTGAAAGCCATGTAGGTCGCCATTATGTGCAAAAATCCACTGTCTGCCCCACAATTCACGACTAAATGGATGTGAGTTTTCAAGATTAATTTTGCCTTGTGTCGCTTTACGAATGTGTGCAATCACATTGCGAGATTTAATCGGGTAGTTTCGGATCAGCTCAGCAATCGGAGACTCTACAGCAGATTGATTGTCGACAAATAAACGACATGCTTTATCTTCAAAAAAAGCGATACCAAAGCCATCACAATGATCTGAGGTAATTCCTGCTCGCTGCGAAAATCCCCTAAACGAAAAAGTAATATCGGTAGGAGTCGCACAATTCATTCCGAGCAGCTGGCACATATTGATCATTTCAGCAGTAAATCTATGATTTCTCTATTGTGCATGACAGTTTTAGTTGTTGTAAATCTAAAATCGGCGCCATTATAAGAGTTTTTATAATCCAACAGGGCAAATACATTATTTGATCTTTTCAAATGTCACTTAGCCAACTGATAAATAATAAAAAAGCCTCAAAAGAGGCTTTTTTATATCAAAAAATGCTAAGTATCTTAAGCTTTTTTCACATTGGTTCGATTGGTGATTAAAGTCCCCACACCATGATCTGTAAAGATTTCAAGTAATGTTGCATGAGGTACACGACCATCAACGATATGCGCGCTGATTACGCCGCCTTTGACTGCATCTAATGCACAGCCAACTTTCGGAATCATGCCGCCATAGATCACGCCAGTTTCAATCAAACGATCGACTTCTTGGGTGGTTAACCCAGTCAGCAGATTTTTATTTTCGTCTAAAACACCCGTGATATTGGTCAATAAAATTAGCTTTTCCGCACCCAATGCTTCCGCCACTTTACCTGCAACCAAGTCAGCATTGATGTTATAGGTATTGCCGTCTTCGTCTACACCTAATGGTGCAATCACAGGAATAAAATCGCTTTGGGTAAACATTTCAAGTACGTCAGTTTTCACACCAACCACTTCGCCAACTAGACCTAAATCAATCTGTTTTACTGAACCATCTTCGGCAGTTTTTTCCATCAATAATTTTTGCGCACGGATCAAATTACCATCTTTACCCGTTAAACCAATTGCACGGCCACCGTGTTTATTGATTAAGTTCACAATCGATTTGTTCACGCTGCCGCCCAAGACCATCTCGACAACTTCCATCGTTGCAGGATCAGTCACGCGCATACCGTCGATACGATCAGACTCACGGCCTAATTGTTTGAGGAATGAATCCACTTGTGGACCACCGCCATGTACCACAATCGGATTTAAACCAACCGTTTTCAGCAGCACGATATCACGTGCAAATGAGCTCTCAAGCTCAGGATCGGTCATGGCATTACCACCATACTTCACTACCAGCGTCTTACCCGCAAAACGTTGAATATACGGCAAAGCTTCCGTCAGGATTTGTGCTTTGTCGATGCCAGTATGTTGATGTGGCATTTGCCTCTCCTTATTGAGCATCTGGAATGTCATGAGCAATGTCTGGATAGTGCTCAACTAACATGGAAACAAACAGATCTCGTATTTCTTTTAAGCGTGCTGATGAGTTGGCATCAAAGCGTAAAGTGAAATACTCACCTGTATTCGATGCTCGAATGATGCCAAATCCATCATCAAAATCAAGGCGTATTCCATCAATTTTACTGATTTGTGCCGAAATTCGCGCAGAATTAGCTTCAACCTGCTTTAAAACTTCCGCTGGATCATGCTGATGCGTACTGACATATAAATCTTCGGTACTAAAGCGCTCTGGATATTTCGCCAAAGCTTCTGACAATGTCAGCCCCTGAGTTTGAATATATTCTAAGACCCTTAAGGCAGCATATAGACCGTCGTCATAGCCACCACCACGACCGTCATTAAAAACATAATGCCCTGCGTATTCACCACCAAAAACCGCTTTGCCTTTAGATTGGGAAATATATTTTCGCAAGAAACTACTGCCCGTTCGAATCATGACAGGCTGCGCATCTAAATCGCACACGGTATCTCGAATCATTGTTGAACATTTCACATCAAATACCACTTCTGCATGTGGTTTTTGAGTCAAACAAATTTCAGCAAATAAACATAATAATCGATCTGCAGAAACGACTTTGCAAGTTTCATCAATCAGCACTAAACGATCACCATCACCATCTAAAGCAATGCCAATATCGGCTTTTTGTAGCTGTATGGCTTGGCGGAGAAGGGTTAAATGTTTGAGCTGTGATGGATCTGGAGCATGATCAGGGAAATGTCCATCAGCTTGGCAACGTAATGCCAAAACTTCACAGCCTAATTTATTTAATAATAAGGCTGCACAATGCCCAGCTGAACCATGCATGCCATCGATCACAACTTTAAGTGGTTGCTGTAAATGAATGTCATCTAAAATAAATTTCTGATAGGCCAAACAATATTCAGGCTTGATTTCGTGTGGCTCAAGTTCAATCATCAAATGCACACGTTCCGATGAAAAACAATTTCGTGCTTCGACTGCAACGTGTTGAATCATCTCTGGACAAGGTGGCTCACCTTTGATAATCCACTTGATACCATTATCTGATTTTGGATTATGGCTCGCCGTCACCATAATGCCATTGCCTTGAAATTGTCCCGCAATAAAATACAACATCGGGCTTGAGCAGCAGCCAATAATTTCCGCTTCAAGGCCAGCCTCATGGCAGACTTTTTGAATTATTTTTGCATAGGTTGGACTGGTTAAACGCGCATCATAGCCAATAGCAAGTCTCTTTTGCCCTACATCTAAATATTGTTTGACTAAGCCACAAGCAATTGACTGAACTAAATCAGCATTTAAGAGCGATATTTTCCCGCGAATGTCATATGCACGAAAAATATGTTGCGGAAAGTGACTAAACAGTGAACCCATACTATGTTCTTCTAATTACATCTTTATTAATTAAAAAATCTAAAATTCTATTGAGAATTTAAGCTTTTAATTAAAGGATAAAATCCTGAAAAAAAGTGTAGCTTTTTTTATAACAAATTTAGTTAACAATCAATTAATAATATTTAAATACTGATCTAAAAATTACACTCACATTTATTCACTAATTTATTTTTAAAATTAAATCAATACCTTACATTAATAAAAATATCAATTTATCATTTAGTCTTAAATATTTTACTTTTCAAATATTTTTGATTATTTATTCAAATGTGTATAAATATAGTAAATCGATCAAATTTAAACCAATACACAAAATTCTAATTATTCTTTACCCTCACCCCTAAAATATAAACCAAGTGAACTCATCAGAATTAAAAATCCTGATAAGATCCAAAATACTCTAAATATAGATTTGAATTTGAATAAATTAAAATTTAAATAAAATGATATAAATAAAAACCATCACGAGGATGGTTTTTTATTAGCTACTTGATTTTAGGCATTTACTTGTCAACACACTGGATCAAAAGTCTCGCGCTGATTAGTTTTTACCTGTATGACCAAAACCGCCTGCACCACGTTCAGTGGCTTCAAACTCATCTACAATATCAAACTGAGCTTGTACAACTGGCACTAAAACATATTGTGCTAAACGCTCACCCGGCTCTAGGCTAAATGCAGTTTGGCTACGGTTCCAAACAGATACCATCAATTCACCTTGGTAATCTGAATCAATCAAACCAACCAAGTTACCCAACACGATTCCGTGTTTATGACCTAAGCCTGAACGTGGCAGAATTAAACCTGCATACTGCGTATCTTCGATATAAATCGATAGGCCTGTTTTTACCAGAACAGTTTGACCCGGTTCAATTACGGTGGTTTCTTCTACACATGCACGTAGATCTAGACCTGCCGAACCTGCTGTTGCATAAGTTGGCATTGGCCATTCCGTACCTAAACGTGTGTCGAGAACTTTAACTTGAACTTTCATGGTTCATTCCTGTTTCAATAAAACGAATTTCAAAAAATAAATAAAATATTCTACGCATTAAGCTTTAACGCTTAATCAGCGCGCGTAAATTTTCTAAATAATGCTGTGCTTGCTGTTTAGGATCGATATCCCCTGCCAGCTTTTTCTTGCGCCCTAACCACTCCAATTCATCTTGTGGCAGTTCGTCCAAGAAACGGCTTGGTGTCATTTGTCGCATTTGACCACCGGCTTTACGTTGCTCTGCTAGAGTCATGGTTAAGCCTTGACGTGCACGAGTAATCCCTACGTACATCAGTCGACGTTCTTCCTCGACCGTGTCAGCAGCAATGGAGTTTTTATGCGGTAGAATTTCTTCTTCCAGACCAATCAAATAAACGAATGGAAATTCCAGACCTTTCGACGCGTGGAGTGTTAACAAATTGACTTTGTCAGTGTCTTCTTCTTCTTGTTGCTGTTCTAACATATCGAGCAGCACCATCTTACGAATCACACTTTCAATGTTCTTTTCATCGACATCTTCTGCACGGTTAATCAAACTTTGAATACTGCTATATAGCACTTCAATATTATCCAGCTTGGTTTTTTCCTGCGCAGGTGTAGCAGCAGACTCTTTAACATAGTCGATATAACCTGCTTCAATCATCATGCGACGAATGATCGGAACAGGCTCATCATCTTCTAATAATTCACGGGTAAAGGTCGAAATAAAGTCTGCAAATTCAGCCAATTGGGTTGTAGCTTTTTTCGGAATCGCCATGCTCAAGCGCTGATCCCCTGCTGCACTGAGCAAAGACAAATTACTTTCCTGCGCAAATAGACCAAGCTTTTCCAAAGTCACAGGACCAATCGCACGTTTTGGTGTATTGATAATTCGTAAGAATGCGCTGTCATCTTCAGGGTTGATGATCAAACGTAAGTAGCTCATCAAGTCCTTAATTTCAGCACGAGCGAAGAAAGACTGACCACCCGATAATTTATACGGGATCTGCATTTGGCGTAGCTGTGTCTCTAGAGCACGCGCTTGGAAATTACCACGGTATAAAATGGCGTAGTCTTTCCAATTTTTACCGTTCATCAGCTTGTGCGTAATCAAGTCTTTTACGACGCGTTCTGATTCATCATCGTCATTACGACAAGTAATCACGCGGATCACTTCACCATGGCCTTTATCTGACCAAAGCTTTTTATCGAAAATATGTGGGTTATTGCCAATAACGGTATTGGCAGCTTTTAAAATACGACTGGTCGAGCGATAGTTCTGCTCAAGCTTAATCACTTTCAGATTACGGAAATCTTCCTTCAATAAAGCCATATTCTCAGGCTTAGCACCACGCCATGCATAAATCGATTGGTCATCATCACCTACCGCGGTGAACTGTCCCATGACACCCACGAGTAATTTCACCAAAATATATTGCGCGGTGTTGGTATCTTGATATTCGTCGACCAATAAATAGCGGATTCGATTCTGCCAACGATCACGCACTTCTGCATTTTCTTGTAATAAGCGCGTCGGCATGACAATCAAATCATCAAAATCAACGGCATTGTACGCACGTAAATTACGCTCATACAGTTGATACAAATGCGCAAATTGAACGTCTTCTGCTGTTTCACAGGTGGTATGCGCTTGCTCAGGTGGAATCAGATCGTTTTTCCAATCTGAAATCATTTTCATGGCTTTGGCAATCAGCTCTTTACTTTCTGCACCGGATAAATTGTCGCGATGCATTAAGTCCATCAAAATGCGTTTGCAGTCATCTGCATCTAAAATTGAAAAGTTATTTTTCAGTGGTGTATTTTTTAATTCCAAACGGAGCATGTTTAGCCCGAAGTTATGGAATGTAGAAACCGACAGCCCTTTTGCCTCTTCACGGCTCATCAGCTTCGTCACACGCTCTTTCATTTCACGCGCAGCTTTGTTGGTAAAGGTCATCGCGGTGATACGGTGCGCAGGAATACCACAATGCTTCACCAAATAGGCAATTTTACGGGTAATCACCGATGTTTTGCCTGAACCTGCCCCTGCAAGTACTAACAAGGGTCCTTGAGTGTATTTCATTGCTTCAAGTTGCTTGTCGTTCAACTGACTTGCCAGTGACATAGTCTTTCCTCTTATTAATTCGAGGATGATTATAGTCATCTGAAACGATCTTGCCTAATGCAAAATGTATTTTATCGGTCATTAAAAATGCCATAAAAAAAGCCACCCGAGGGTGGCCTTTCGTTTCGAACTAAAACTTATTTAGTTTCGTAAACTGAGATTTCTACGCGACGGTTTTGTTCACGACCTGCAGCAGTTGAGTTATCCGCTACTGGAGAAGTTGAACCGTAACCACGTGCAGTAATACGAGTTGAAGAAATACCTTGAGACGCTAGGTAGTTTTTCACTGAATTTGCACGGTTTTGAGAAAGTGGGTTGTTGATCGCATCAGTACCAGTGTTGTCTGTGTGACCATGTACAACGATTGCAAGTTTGTTTGCAGTACCGTCTTCACGCAATACTTTAGCAACATCATTCAATGCAGATTGGAACTGAGATTGAATAGTTGAAGAGTTAGTTGCGAAAGTTACTGATGGCATAACAAGGTTGATCGAACCATCTGGATTACGACCTACGTCAACACCAGTACCAGCCAATTCTTGTTTAAGACGTTTTTCTTTCTTATCAAGAAGAAGACCTGCACCACCACCAACTACAGCACCAATTGCAGCTGCTTGACCCATTTTGTCTTTATCAGCATTAGAATAAGCAATACCAGCGCCTAAAAGAGCACCTAGACCAGTACCGATTGCTGCTTTGTCATATTCCATGTTTTGACAACCAGTAAGTGCCATTGCCCCAACTACTGCCGAAATTACTAGTGCACGCATTGCATGCCTCCTTCTTTGTGTTTTGTTGTATGGTTGAAATGATGAAGTAAAACAAATGGCTGAACCATTGATTTTTTGTTAATAATAAAACGTTTAGTTACAATTTGTAATATGAATACGAGATTTATTTGTTAATTCCATCACAATTTCTTCACAGTTCTGCAGATGCCCTTTTTTATTTAATCAACTCGAACTATATTTATTAGAATAAATCATTATTTGGACAATTTCCGCTAGGACTTTTTATATGTCATCTCAAACAAATAAGCAACCGACACTAAAAAAAATTAGCAAAGGACTTACCGTCGGTTCAGTTATGACAGGCAGTACTTTTTTCCATGGTCCTCCTGTACTAGCCCTTGGTCTAACCAAACTCTTTAAAAAATCAAAAAAGGTTGATGAAACCAACATAAAAATTACCAACAGTTGGCTCATGGTTAATAACTGGTTAATTGATCACGTTTTACCCAACACAAAATGGGATATCACCATCGATGAAGGCCTCGACTTAAATTTGCATGGTCGCTATCTCATGACCTGTAACCATCAGAGTTGGGTCGATACAACAGTTAACCAATATTTTGGTTTAACCCGTATGCCACTGACGCGTTTCTTTACCAAATGGGAACTCATTTTCATTCCATTTGTTGGACAAGCTTTTAAAATTTTAGGCTTTCCAATGATGAAACGACACAGCAAGGAACAAATCGCGAAAAATCCTGAACTTAAATATCGAGATATGGAAGAAGCGCGTAAATCTTGTGAACAGTTATTGAGCCAGCCTTTTACCCTGCTGAACTATTTGGAAGGCACTCGCTTTACCCCTGAAAAGCATGCGCAACAGCAATCACCGTATCAAAACCTTCTTAAGCCGAAAGCGGGTGGTTTAGCACTGGCACTCAATATTTTAGGGGATCAAGTTGATGCTCTCGTAGATATGACCATCGTCTATCCAAATGGTGCACCAGGTTATGGCGAATTTTGGCTCGGTGAAGTTCCGCGTATCGCCGTGGATTTACGTAAAATTGAAATTCCAACGTGGGTGCATGGCGGCAACTATGAAGATGATGCAGAATTCCGTGAAAAATTTCAGCATTGGGTAGATGAGCTGTGGACGGAGAAAGACCAACTCATTACTCGTATGAAAGCTAAATACTCAGTTACTGAATAATTAAGAAGAAGTTTTATGTCGCAGAACAGCATGCCGCAAAACAAGAAATCCAAATATCATCATGTCAATCCAGACAGTTGGTCATTCAAACTGTTTTTGATTTATGACATATTCATGGTGTTTATTATTGTTTTTAACTTGTTCTGCCTGTGCATGAACTTTTTCCTCATGAGCAATCTTGGCAGTTGGTTCTTTAACAGTATCCACCTGCCCGATGTGCTGAGTTTTTACCGTGAACATTTGCATCCGTGGGTGATTACCACCGAAGCGTGGTTCATTATCTTTTTGATTGTAGAACTATTGGTGCGTTGGGCGATTGCCATCATCAACAAGCACCATCAGCGCTGGTTCTTCTTCCCGTTTATACATTGGTACGAAATTTTAGCCATTGTGCCGCATTTACGTTTCCTGCGTTTATTTCGCGCGGGCGTGATTGCCTATCGACTTTATGAAATGGGTTATCAGATTGTGCCATCGGCATGGCAAAAGAAAGCTTTGTTTTATTATCGTGTGGTGATGGAAGAACTGTCTGATCGAGTAGTACTTACCGTGTTAGATGGTGTTAAGCATGAGCTCAATACCAGTACAACCCATAAAGACCTAATTAGTAATCTTGTGCAGCATCACCGTGAGATGTTCACCCAAGTTTTAGCTGAGATTTTGCAAGAAAATTTAAGCAAAGAGCTACGTACTGAACGTGAATTGATCGCCAAAAATGTCGGACAAATCGTAAGTCAGGCCATCGAAGACACTCCAGAACTCACGCAGCTATTGCGCTTAGTGCCAATCGTTGGCAGCCGCATTGAACAGCAGATTCAAAGTATCGGGCAACGTTTAGGTGAAAATATTACCCAAGGTTTAATTTCCCCATTGGCTTATCCCAATACATCGACGGCTCAAAAACCCAATCTATATTTAGACATTTCACAGCGTGTTAGCCGTATTGAAATCGAAAATAATGTCCAGCTGGATGAGTTGGTTCGCTCTGCGGTTTTTGAAAGTCTAGAGGCTATTCGTAAGCAAGTGAAAGTAAAACAGTGGCAGCAGATTATGCAGGAACAGGACCAAGCTACAGAATAAACACTTAGTCAAAAATAATTGCGAACTCCGCTAGAGTATTCATGCAAATTGTTCTAGGATTTGCTCTATTTACAACATAACTACTTCGGCACAAAAGTAATAGTTAGAAGTCTCAAGGATTCAATATGGCTGATATACGGATAAAAGGCAAAATGGTCAATGCGATTCGCATTCACCTCGATATCAATGATCATGATGCGATCCGCCAGCAACTTACTCCAATGTTCCAAAAGGCTTTTCCACCCGGAACATTAGCCGTGATTGAAAGTACGGTTGATCAAGAACTAATTGCACTGATTCAACTACTTATTAGTATTGAAATTCAACCGATTGGTGTCACTGAAGGTCCGCTATCGGACCAAGCACGTGCTATCCAATTTCCCGTAGTTCCTGCGGATCGCAAACTACAACAAGTTAAACCGACACGCGAACAAGTGGTTGAAGAGCCCGCGCCTGCAGAAGAAAAAACCGAAGATAAAATTGCTGCAGTCGAAGTACCGACCATTCGTCATGCTACGTCGTATCACAATGAAATCTTACGTACAGGTCAATGTTTAGTCCAAGACCATGGCGATATCATTATTAATGCTGGGATTAATAGTGGTTCAGAAGTAATTGCTTCAGGAAATATACATATTTATGGTAGTGCTCGTGGTAGAGTCATTGCCGGAGCTGGTGGGAACACGGCTGCACGTATTTTCTGCCATTCATTAGAAGCTGAATTGGTTTCAATTGCAGGGACTTACTGTGTCGCTGATGACATTCCACCTCATGTGGTCAAACAGCCAGTACATATTTATTTGAATGACCAGCAAGAGCTAGTATTTGAAGCTTTGCAATTTTAATGTATAAATAATCACCAAACCCCTAATTAAAAAAGGGGATTTAAACCATAACAGGAGTGGATTCGGTGGCGAAAATTGTTGTCGTAACATCAGGTAAAGGTGGCGTAGGTAAAACAACTACAAGCGCATCTTTTGCAACAGGTTTAGCCCTTCGCGGCCACAAAACTGTTGTGATCGACTTTGATGTGGGTTTACGTAACCTTGACTTGATCATGGGCTGTGAACGCCGCGTTGTATATGACTTTGTAAACGTATTGAATAACGAAGCTCGATTACAACAAGCGCTTATTCGCGATAAAGATATTGAAAATCTCTACATTTTGCCAGCATCTCAAACACGTGATAAAGACGCGTTAACAGATGAAGGTGTAGCTCGTGTAATGGACGAACTTTCTCAAGAGTTCGATTACATTATTTGTGACTCACCTGCGGGTATCGAACGTGGTGCAATTTTAGCAATGTATCATGCTGATGAAGCGATCATTGTGACGAACCCAGAAATTTCTTCGGTACGTGACTCTGACCGTATTATTGGTATGCTCGACAGCAAAACCAAAAAAGTAGAACAAAACGAAGGTCGTATCCGTAAGCATCTCTGTATTACACGTTTCAATCCAGAACGTGCGGATAAACAAGAGATGTTGACGATTGATGACATTTCAAAAGATATTTTACGCGTACCGACTTTAGGTGTTATTCCTGAATGTAAAAGCGTTTTACAAGCATCGAACGAAGGTAAACCAGTGATTCTGTTTACAGAAGAAGCGGCTGGCCAAGCGTATGATGACCTTGTTGCACGTTTCCTTGGTGAAGAGCGCCCTTACCGTCACATTACGGTAAAACCTAAGGGTTGGTTAGCACGTCTATTTGGAGCGTAATCATGGCAGGATTTTGGAGTAAACTTTTTAGCAGCGATGAGAAACCGTCAAGCGCACAAACGGCAAAAGACCGTTTAAAAGTCATCGTGGCATCTGAAAATGGTTTAGGTAAACGCCTCAGCCAAGACAAGATTGACATGATGAAAAAAGAAATCATGCAAGTGGTAAATCGCTATGTTCGTGGTGTAGATGAGCAACATATTCAAATGTCTGTTCGTTCAGAAGCGAATATTGAAATGCTTGAAATGAATATCAATTTGCCTGAAGAACGTTAATCTGAATTTTGATTAGCCAAGTAAATTGAATCAAGGCAAAATGTGAGGCTGGATCAGTAAAGCGCTGCTTTACCCAGCCGCAAGACGAGAAGCTTTGCTTCGAGTGGGTTGGATTAGTTTTATTCCTGTGTTAGATCAAAAGCTTTGCTTCGAGTAAACGGGATAAAAAAATAACTTTTGATCCAACCATAAAATGAGTCGCTTAACTTAGAGATGGCGAATAAAACCATTTTACTTGCGTACTCATTTTTGCCTTTTTGTATTTTAAACCAGCAAGGAGATTGCGATGGCATTATCTCAGCCAGCAACGTTCAACGAAGAATGGTCAGATGAGCGTGTATTTGCCTACCTTACTCAGCTTCCTCCTGAAGGAGTGAATGGCGACTTTCACGTGCTTTACCATGCTTTCAAACATATGCGTCCAAATGACTATGAGCGTCTTTTGACTCAATTCGTTGCCGATGGCCGTGATGTGAACGCAACTAATCCTGAAGGTCAGCGTATTCATGACGTGATTGCTCAATATCCACGTCAAAGCGCAGGTTTCCTCGAAGTATTGGCAAAATTTGCTTAATTTCGAGTACCGAAAAAAAAGCCCGCATCATGCGGGCTTTTTTTATCTTATTTATATCGGCGTAATTGAATATCATCATAATCAATGCATGGTCAATATGAGCAATGGAAACATCAAGCCAAAACCAATGGTTTGTACACTAATAATCGCCGCCATCAGTTGTGAATCACCTTGATAATAGCGTGTCAAAATATAAGACGATGATGCAGTTGGCAAAGCAAAAAAGACCACTAAAATCATTCGCTCAAAATCAGTCAGACCCATCCAAGTACTCAATAGATAAGCAATACATGGCATTAACATGAGACGCCCTATCGTATTTAAACTTAAACGACGTAGATCGGCGCGCATTTGCTGAAACTGTAATGCTGCCCCAACAGAAAGTAGTCCGAGCGGTAAACTCATGGCTGCCAAGATTTTTAATAATTCAGGTAAGCCTTTAAATAGACTCAAGCCTGATAAATTAAACAATACCCCTGCCACACAGCCTAAAATTAAGGGATTTTTTGCGATTGACTGACAGGTCTGCCTCAATTGCTTCACACTTAAATTTGAGAAGGCCAATACTGAAATAATATTGACTAAGGGCACTGCAACGGCAATTAACATGGCAAACATCTGCATGCCTGTGGAGCCAAATAAAGCGCCCATAAGGGATAAACCAATATAGGTATTAAAACGGATATGACTTTGGATATACACGCCAAAACGCTGCACGGGGATATGCATAAACTGCTTGATCCCCCACAACACAATGCTGATCAAACAGGTGCCCGCAACCAGTACTGTCAACATTCGTGAAACGGTGTTCATATCCAATTGCACGGCTGATACATTCAAAAAAAGCAGCACAGGAAATAAAACGTAGTAATTAAGTTTTTCTGAATTTGCCCAAAATTCATCCTGAACAAACTGTGTGTATTTAAGCACATAGCCCATCGCGATTAATGCAACGAGGGGAAACAATGCGACGACGATATTCATGCTGTACGCCTTGAAATAAAGTAGCTATTTCATCTTTAACCATTTATGTAGCACAATATAATCCTCATCTAGACTCATAACAAAATGAGTAATTACTCATGGCAATGACATTTTCTCAGCTTGAAATTTTTATTAAAGTCGCAGAACAACAAAGCTTTACTCTCGCTGCTCGACAGCTGGGAATTACTCAGTCAGCTGTCTCTCATGCCCTAAAGTGTTTAGAGCAACATTGGAATGTCAGCTTATTTAGCCGTGAGCAAGGCGCTATTGCCCTAACACATATCGGCCAACAACTTCTACTACACGCAAAGGAAGTACTCAATACAACGCAAATCATGCAGCAGGAAGTAAATGCAGCTCATGGTATCCAACAAGGAACTTTAAGAATTGGCTCTTTTGGTTCTTCTAGTTCGATTCATCTACTTCCAGAGCTATTAAAGGCATATAGAGAGCGCTATCCACACATTGAAATCTATGTCGAAGAAGGTACTGATGCAGAAGTGTCTCGTTGGATTTCTGAACGTCAGATTGATGTTGGTTTTGCCGTACTCCCCAAGCCGCAGCTGTTCACCTTCCCGTTAATTCAAGACATTTTCATTGCCTTGATTCCAGATAGTTATTCAGTTTCCAAACACAGTCATTTAAATATCCAAGACCTGCAAAATTACCCCTTTATTATGACCCGTGCGGGCAGCCAGTCCCATGTCGAAAAACTGCTTAAACAACACTACATACAACCTAAAATTACCTATCAAATGTCGCAACTGTTAACCATTTTAAACATGGTGAATTTACAGGAAGGGATTGCTATTGTTGCAGATATGGCGATGCCTACTGAGCTGTTGGCATTGCATCCACATGTGGTTAAACGTCCACTCTTTCCAAATACCCAACGGCAAATTGGACTCGCCGTAAAAAATCAAAAACTCATGAGCCCTGCCTGCAAAGCCTTTATCGAACTGGCCCAGTGCATGTTCTACCAAGATGAGTTCTCAATCTAAAAATAAAAAACCTGCCGAAGCAGGTTTTTTGTTTTAGGACTTAGACCAAGATATCTCGTTTACCATTTGGCCCCATACTACTTACGATACCATTTTCTTCCATCTGATCAATAATCCGTGCAGCACGGTTATAGCCGAGACTGAATTTACGTTGCAGCGAAGAAGTAGAAGCTTTACGAGTTTCCAGTACAAAGCTAACGCATTGGTCATACAAAGCATCTCGATCTGATCCGCCATCACCATCTTCAAAACCGCGAGATGTCGACTCTTCATCATAAGGCGTGAGGATCTCATCGACATAATTCGGTTCACCGCGCTCTCGCCATGCATCACAAATACGGTTCACTTCATCGTCTGAAATAAACGCGCCATGTACTCGTTCAGGTTCAATTTTACCCGGTCCGAGGAATAACATATCACCATGACCCAGTAAGTCTTCCGCACCACCAGCATCTAAGATAGTACGTGAATCCAGTTTACTGTTCACACGTAACGCAGCACGGGTTGGAATATTGGCTTTGATCAAACCTGTCACCACATCTACGGTTGGACGCTGTGTCGCCAACAGCAAATGAATCCCTGCCGCACGTGATTTTTGTGCAAGACGGGTAATCATTTCTTCAGCTTTTTTACCCACTTGCATGATCATATCGGCAAATTCGTCGGCAACAATTACGATCAACGGCATCGGCTGTAAACGTGGCGCACGACTTTGCGTTGCAGAGTCATCTGGCTTCCAAGTTGGATCGATCAGATCTTCACCATTGGCCATTGCTTCTTCAATTTTGCGGTTAAAGTCAGTCAGCTTACGCACTTTCATCAAAGACATTAGCTTATAACGACGCTCCATTTCATTCACACACCAATTCAATGCACTCACTGCATCTTTCATGTCGGTTACAACAGGCGTTAATAAATGTGGAATATCGTTATAGTTAGCAAGTTCCAACTGTTTCGGGTCAATCATGATGAGTCGCAGTTGCTCAGGTGTATATTTCAACAACATCGATAGCAACATGGCATTGACAGCGACTGACTTACCAGAACCTGTAGTACCTGCCACCAACATATGCGGTGCTTTCGCCAAATCTGCCAAGACAGGATTACCGGAAATATCTTTACCCATCGCCATACTAAGTAAGGCATTTGGATCACGGTATGCCGGCGTTTCTAACAGCTCAATAAGACGAACCATTTCACGTGAACTATTTGGGACTTCAATCCCGATATACGGTTTACCCGGAATAACTTCCACCACACGTACAGAAGCCATAGACATCGAACGCGCCAAGTCACGTGAAATATTGGTGACTTTAGACGCTTTCACACCAGGTGCCAAATCAAGTTCAAAACGTGTTACGACTGGTCCCGGCTGTGCCTCTACAACTTTGGCTTTGACATTAAACTCTTGCAGTTTAATTTCTAAAAGTTCAGACAAGCGAGACAATTGCTCTGCAGTGAAATTGACTTTCTTATTCGGATCAACCGGATCTAATATTTCCAAGCCTGGCAAAGTCGGTAAATCCAAGCGTTTTTGTGCCACTTGCATCGCACGTGACATTGGACGACCAGAAGCATCAGTTAAAGGTGCATCAAAGTCAAAATCATCTTCGAGATCTAAATCGACGTCTTCAGGTTTGCCCGCTGTTTCTTGCCACACTTCACGGAAAGCATCTTTATTCGAGCTGATTAAGGCTTTTTCATCATCAGATACAAAAGTCTGCGGCTGTGTATTGATTTCAGCACGAACCAAAGGCGTAGATTGCGCATAACTACTGGTTGTACGAACTGGCTGTACCTGTTCTATCACTCGCTCTGCTTCTTCAACCAGCAAATCATCGAGATCATTAAATTCAGTTTCAACACTGATATTTTTCGGTGTGGTGAGCGTTGTCGTTTGTGCAGCAGCTACGCCTAAACCTGCAACGGTTGCAGCAGCACCTGTAGCAAATTCATTTGAATGCGTTGCAGGACTTTCACTTTGTGCTGTATTAAATGGGCTATGCACATCAGTCGCTGTTTTACCATTTGGAACGGCGGCTAACAGCTCATCGAAGATCTCATCATCATCCCAATCCACAGATTTTTTAGCTGCCGGCGCCGCTTCTGTCGGAGAAGTCAAATGCACATCTGCTGCTTTGTTGAAATATTCAGTTTGATTGGCAGGCTGCTCTTCTTCTGCAGCTTTCAGTAAAGCATCAATATCTTGTTTGTGCCGTTGGTCATCATTTGAATGCAAGGCACGCCAAACCTCTCCCGTCGCAACAACACGTTGTTGATCTTGCTCAAGCTGACGCACTTTCGCCAAAGTATGTTCAAAATCTTCATCGGATGGTGTAGCAGTCTCCGGCGAATTTACCGTAGATAAATGCTGTGCATTGCCTTCTTTGTCTGCACATTCTTTATCAGCAATATCATCAAATAAACGCTCAGCAACACGATCACGTACTACAGGGTCAACCTCTACAGCATGATGCTCATGGGCGGGTGTGACTGGTGCAATCACTTTTGATACATTAGTAGCCACACTGCCTTTTTTAGTAGATGGTACGGTACGGTCAAAAGCAGTATCTCCTTCAGGGACATTGCGATAGAACAAATCTTGGAGATAAGCCGGTGTGGACTTCATGGTTGCCCATGTCTTATTCCACTTGATACCAAAGGCCAAAGTGAACAACATGATCCAAAATGCAATGAGAAATACTGCTGCACCATAGACCGTTAAAATTTGTTCAAGACTTTGACCCAGTTCATAACCAATAATCCCGCCCGATGCATTTTCTAAAGTATCTTCGGGAACATTCCAAAACAGGAAAAGTAAACTTGAAGTTGCCAGTAAAATAAAGAACTGAGCGGCATAGCGAAATGGACGGTTTAGAAAACTACGTGGCCACCATACTTGAATTGCTTCGAGAAATAAATAGACAGGTATCAGCAGACTTGCCCAACCTAAAAATCCATAGAGTAAGTCAGCTATCCATGCACCTGCGACGCCGCTGGCATTTGAAACTTGCTGAGTATCACTGGATAAATGCATCCATCCCGGATCAAATGGCGTATATGTGACTGTTGCAAGGAACAGATATATCCCAAATGAAACAAGGAATAATGTCATTATTAAGCGCTGTGCATATGCACCCGACACCGCTGTCATATACGTTCCTGTAACCAATTCTTCATGAATGTTTTTGTCATTACCCACAACAAAAATGGGCTGAATCTAAACCTGTTATTATGCACCTGTTCAATAAAAAAGATGCAAGATAATTTAAGTATAGTTGTTAACTTTATTCTATATAGCTCAAAACGATTTCGATGATCAATAATATCGACTTTAATCTCACACAATCGTTTCAAACTTTGACGTATAATTCCACAAATTATCATATAAAAAAAGGATTCTACGGATGAGCGCTCGTCACTCACGTCTAATTATTTTAGGTTCTGGTCCTGCAGGTTATAGCGCTGCGGTATACGCTGCCCGTGCGAACCTGAAACCGACACTCATCGCAGGTATTCAATTAGGCGGTCAATTGACTACAACGACAGAAGTAGACAACTGGCCAGGTGGTGCAGAAGGTTTAACAGGCCCTGCCCTAATGGAACAAATGCAAGCGCATGCTGAACGTTTTGGTACAGAAATTGTGTATGACCATATCAACGAAGTGGACCTCAATGTTCGTCCGTTCGTGCTTAAAGGCGATATGGAAGAGTTTACTTGTGATGCATTGATTATTTGTACAGGTGCAACTGCACAATATTTAGGTCTTGAATCAGAAGCTGCTTTCATGGGTCAAGGCGTGAGTGCATGTGCAACATGTGACGGGTTCTTCTACAAAAACCAAAAAGTTATGGTTGTCGGCGGCGGTAATACTGCTGTGGAAGAAGCACTTTATCTTTCAAACATTGCTTCTCATGTCACTCTTGTACACCGTCGCGACACTTTACGTTCAGAGAAAATCCTTCAAGATCATCTTTTTGCAAAAGAAAAAGAAGGTAAAATCAGTATTATCTGGAATCACCAAGTGGATGAAGTCATTGGCGATAACACCGGTGTGACTTCTGTACGTATTAAATCTACGCAAGATGATTCAACACAAGACGTTGATGTGACTGGTATGTTTGTGGCGATTGGTCACAAACCAAACAGCGGTATTTTTGAAGGCCAATTAAACTTACGTGATGGTTATATCCAAGTTCAAAGCGGTACTGCAGGTAATGCAACACAAACGTCTATTCCGGGTGTATTTGCTGCGGGTGATATTGCCGATAGTATCTACCGTCAAGCGATTACTTCTGCAGGTTCAGGCTGTATGGCTGCACTCGATGCTGAAAAATACCTTGATGCACTCGGCGAATAATCTTTTGCTTCAGTCATTTGCTTAGCTAAATAGTTTTAAAAAATTAGCCGACCTGATGGTCGGCTTTTTTATGTATGATAAATATCCGTGTATCTCAATAAGAAGCTTGGCATGCCGATACTCCCTCCTTCTGAATTTACTTTCCCCGATCCAGTTGAATGCAATCCTGATGGTGAAGGCTTAATTTGCATCGGTGCTGACCTCTCCCCTTCCACACTGTTTGAAGCCTATAGTCACGGTCTTTTCCCATGGTTCAGTGAAGGTGATCCAATTTGTTGGTGGTGTCCTGAACCCCGCTGCATTATTCGACCGCAGGACTATCATCCGAGCAAATCGTTATTACGCAGCATGAAAAAAATGGACTATAAGATCACCATTAATCATGCGTTTGAAACTGTGATTCGCTCATGTTCACTGCCGCGTAGTTATGCTAATGAAACATGGATTTCAGAAGATATCATTCAGGGATATTCTGCGCTATTTGAAGCAGGCTATGCTTATAGCATTGAAGTTTGGGAAAACGAGATCGTTGTCGGTGGCCTCTATGGTGTCAATATTGGCCATGGCTGCTTTGGCGAGTCTATGTTTAGTACACGAACAGATGTCTCTAAAATGGCGTTTTACACCTTAATGCTCATCGGGCAAGAGAATCAGTTGCCATGGATTGATTGCCAATTGGTCAACGATCACCTCTTAAGCTTAGGTGCGAGTACACTTTCTCGCCAACAATACCTTAATTCGTTACAAGATGTTGTTAAACAACCCTCTATCGATTGGAAAAAGTATCAGGACAGTGTATTTTCAAGTAAAACAATAGCGCAATGGGCAAGTCTCAGCGCATGACAATAAAAGAGGGATATTACGATGAATTCCTATCAACCGAAGTCCCTGTTGAACGAATTACAGTACTACATCACGCCTCCGCATGATTGTAGCTACTTAGAAAATAAATCTGCCCGGATGGTCTTTTTGGACCCGGTCCATCGTATTGATGTGGTCACATTATCTGAACTTTCCCGCATGGGTTTTCGTCGTAGTGGTGATTTTGTCTATCGCCCTGAATGTCATCTTTGTCGCCAATGTTTGTCCTCTCGCGTTCCTGTTCATGAATTTCAAATGAACAGCGTGCAAAAAAAAGCGTGGAAACGGAATCAAGATTTAACGGTGAAAATTAGCCGCCCTCAAGATGCCGATGCAAAGCATTATGCGCTGTACGAACGCTACATTAATGAGCGGCATGCTGATGGTGATATGTACCCACCTAGCCAAGATCAATTTGAAAAATTTTTAATTAATAGCTGCACTGACAGTTTCTTTTTAGAGCTGTGGTTAGATGAGCAACTGATCAGTGTATCTACCTGTGATCCACTTGATGATGGTATTTCAGCGGTATATACCTTTTTTGATCCTGATGAAAGCCGTCGCTCCCTAGGGACTTTTGCCATTCTGAAACAAATCGAGCATGCACAAAAGCTTGGACTGCAATATGTCTACTTGGGCTATTGGGTACCCGATTCGCAAAAAATGAATTATAAATCTCAGTACATTCCACTGGAACTTCTGCTTGATGGACAATGGCGTCGACTCAACCGACCACTGACCCAAGAAGAAATTAGCCAACTGGGGGATTCCCTGATGACCACCCTACCTTCCGGTTGGAACAATCCTATTATTAAATAAAAGGGATCAAACAAAAGTTATTCAATAAAATAGCATCCGTTTATTCACGAATGCTTTCTTTAAATTTGATCACTCTTCACCGCTTTTATTTAAATAAAGCTGCAAAATCATCACCACAAGTCTTCACCATAATAATGGCGTGCTCACGAGTTCCATCGGCATTTGGATAATAATTCTTTCGCAAATCGATTTGATGAAAATCCGCTTTTTCATATAAACGGATCGCTGGTTGATTACCTTCTCGCACTTCTAAGAAGATTTGAATGGGGTTATTTTTGAGTAAGGCAATAGATTCATCGAGTAATTGAAAACCTAATCCTTTGCCTTGCTGGCTCGGATCGATCGCCATCAACAGCAAATTTGCTTCATCTAAAACGGGTTGTAAAATGCAAAAACCTACAACTTTTCCTTGTCGCTCAATCACCGTACTTTGATAGGCAGCAATCGATTCTTGAAATTGTTTTATGGTCCAAGGATGGCTTTGTACGCGGCGCTCGATATCGTAAACCTGCTGGACATCAGCGTCTTGCATCAAACGAATCATCTTCGTTTATCTTTCTATAGCTAGGGTATGCGCATTATAAAAAGTTTGTCTATAAAGTTGAATAAAAAAAAGAGCGATTTACATCGCCCTTCTGAAAAAGTCATCACAGCGTTTTGATTAGAGACCCAAATATGCTTTCCACGTTTTTAACAAACCAGAAGTATCTAAATCATTCGGGTGAAAACCAGGTTTAAAATACATCAGCATTTCTTTACCCATACCAGTGATGATGCCTTTTGAAGGGCTATAACCATAGGTATAAATATCTTTTAATGCTTCAAAATTAAGCTTGTTATCTTCTTTTAATAAACGAGCGACAAAATAACTTTGTACGAAGAATAAAGTCACCATTGCGCCAATCAATGAACCTGTACGGAGTGCGTAGGCCTTTATTCCCTGACCAAAGACACCTTCAAATACATCATAAGCTACGGCTTTATGCTCATTTTCTTCAATCGCATGCCATAACCACATATTTTTCATGGTTTCATCAGTCATTAAGGCTTGAATATGTGGGTTTACCAATAACTGTGAAGCAATCGTTGCAGTGAAATGCTCAAGTGCCGTAGTTGCAGTAAGATCCACCATTTCTTGAGTAATACCAACAGGTTTACCAATACGTGCAAAGACTTTACGTACACCTTGGATAACACGACCCGTTGCCTTATCAAGTGTTTCGACATCATGACCGTATTTTTGTGCAGAAGCATTAAAACCCTCATGCTCTTGCGTATGCATCGCTTCTTGACCAATGAAAGCACTAATTTCTTTTTGTAAGGCTTCATTATTTGCGATCGCGGGGTGTTTACGTACTGCACGCACACTATCAATAAAGAACATTTCACCCGCGGGAAATAAAGCAGACAATGCGGTCATAAAATGTGTTAAACCTGCTGAGCCATTCATCCAGTACTCTGGTACCGCATCAAAATCAAAATTCATGCGACGTACAGGGAAACTTGCACCTGCTCGATTAGTAATCTTTACTTTAGCGTTCATGCCTAACTCCTTTTTGAGTTATGAAATACTCAAACTTTTATTGGTTTTCTTGAGTTCATATTACGGTTTTATTGACGCGTAATTATTTCAGTTAAGGACAGTGAATTATCACTAAAGGACAGCTTTAAAAAATATTGTCAGACAATTTCCCTATCACATTGAATAAGCATAAAAAAAGCGCCTCAAAGAGGCGCTTTTTTACACACATTTAGTGATTATGCAGTTACTTTAGAAACTACACCCGCACCAACTGTACGACCACCTTCACGGATCGCGAAGCGTAAGCCAGCGTCCATTGCGATTGGGTGGATTAATTCTACTGACATTTCTACGTTGTCACCAGGCATAACCATTTCAACGCCTTCTTTAAGCGAGATCGCACCAGTTACGTCAGTTGTACGGAAGTAGAACTGTGGACGGTAACCGTTAAGGAATGGAGTATGACGGCCACCTTCGTCTTTAGAAAGTACGTATACTTCTGCGTCGAATTTAGTATGCGGTTTGATTGTACCTGGTTTAGCAAGTACTTGACCACGTTGAACGTCTTCACGTTTAGTACCACGTAGAAGAACACCACAGTTCTCGCCCGCACGACCTTCATCAAGAAGTTTACGGAACATTTCTACGCCAGTTACAGTTGTTTTAACTGTATCTTTAATACCAACGATTTCAACTTCTTCGCCTACTTTCACGATACCAGTTTCAACACGGCCAGTTACTACTGTACCACGACCTGAAATTGAGAATACGTCTTCGATTGGCATAAGGAATGCTTGGTCGATAGCACGTTCTGGTTCTGGGATGTAAGAGTCAAGAGCTTCAACAAGAGCAACTACAGCATCTTCGCCGTATTGACCAGCTTCACCATTAAGCGCTGCAAGAGCAGAACCACGGATTACTGGAGTGTCGTCGCCTGGGAAGTCATAAGTAGAAAGAAGTTCACGAACTTCCATTTCTACTAGTTCAATTAGCTCTTCATCATCAACGATGTCACATTTGTTCAAGAACACAACGATGTAAGGTACACCTACCTGACGAGAAAGCAGGATGTGTTCACGAGTTTGTGGCATAGGACCATCAGTCGCTGAACAAACCAGGATCGCACCGTCCATCTGAGCCGCACCAGTGATCATGTTTTTAACATAATCGGCGTGACCTGGACAGTCTACGTGAGCGTAGTGACGGATTGGAGAATCGTATTCTACGTGTGAAGTATTAATTGTAATACCACGTGCTTTTTCTTCTGGTGCAGAGTCGATTGCAGCGTAATCTTTCGCTTCACCACCGAATTTTTTTGCACATACAGTTGCAATTGCAGCTGTTAAAGTAGTTTTACCGTGGTCGACGTGACCAATTGTACCCACGTTAACGTGTGGCTTATTACGTTCGAACTTAGCCTTAGCCATGAGATCTTCCTTTTTAAACTACTCATGCAGGGATACTGCATGAGCATTTGGTTTTTAACTATGAATTAGTTTGGGCTTATAGTAATCGAAAGATTACTCGTCGTCACCTTTTTTACCGCCAGATTGGAACTTAGCGATGATGCCTTCAGCCACGTTACGTGGTGTTTCAGCGTATTTAGCGAATTCCATAGAATAAGTCGCACGACCTTGAGACATAGAACGCATATGAGTTGCGTAACCAAACATCTCAGAAAGTGGAACTTCTGCACGGATAGCTTTAGTACCACCAGGTAAATCGTCCATACCTTGAACAAGACCACGACGACGGTTTAAGTCACCCATGATATCGCCCATGTAGTCTTCTGGAGTTTCTACTTCAACTTTCATGATAGGCTCAAGAAGAACAGGATCTGCTTTCATGAAACCGTCACGGAATGCGTAAGAACCAGCCATTTTGAACGATAATTCGTCAGAGTCGACGTCATGGTAAGAACCATCGAACAATGTCGCTTTGATGCCAACAACTGGATAACCAGCTAGGACACCATTCTTCATACGTTCTTGGATACCTTTGTCAACCGCACCGAAGAATTCTTTAGGTACTACACCACCAACAACTTCTTCAGCGAACTCGTAGTCTTTACCAGCATCTTCAGCAAGTGGTTCTAAACGTACGTATACGTGACCAAACTTACCTTTACCACCAGTTTGACGTACGAACTTACCTTCTTGTTCAACTGATTTTTTGATCGTTTCACGGTAAGCTACCATTGGTTTACCAATGTTCGCTTCAACGTTGAATTCACGCTTCATACGGTCAACAATAATGTCAAGGTGAAGCTCACCCATACCAGCAATAATTGTTTGACCAGATTCTTCGTCAGTACGTACGCGGAATGATGGATCTTCTTTCGCCAAACGACCTAAAGCAACAGACATTTTTTCTTGGTCAGCTTTAGTTTTAGGCTCAACCGCAAGCGCAATTACTGGCTCTGGGAATTCCATACGCTCTAGTGTAATTACATTGTTTTCATCACATAATGTATCACCAGTCGTAGTATCTTTAAGACCTACACATGCTGCGATATCACCCGCACGAATTTCTTCAATATCGTGACGGTCATTTGCGTGCATCTGTACGATACGGCCAACACGTTCGCGCTTCATTTTAACTGGGTTATAGCAAGGGCTACCTGCTTTAAGCACACCAGAGTAAACACGTACGAATGTTAAGTTACCTACGAATTTGTCGTTCATGATTTTGAACGCAAGCGCAGAGAACGGAGCATCGTCAGACGCTTCACGAGAACCTTCAGTTTCGTCTTTGTCGTCAAGGATACCCTTGATCGCTTCAACGTCAGTCGGCGCAGGTAAGAATTCAATTACAGCATCCAACATACGTTGAACACCTTTGTTTTTGAACGCTGAACCACAAAGCATTGGTTGAATTTCATTCAACAATGTACGTGCACGTAAACCTGAAACGATTTCTTCTTTAGTTAACTCACCTTCTTCAAGGTACTTGTCCATGAGTTCTTCTGATGCTTCCGCAGCAGCTTCAACCATGTTAGTACGCCATTCGTTAGCAGTATCAACTAATTCAGCAGGGATTTCGCCATATTCAAACTTCATACCTTGAGACGCTTCGTCCCAGATAATCGCTTTCATTTCGATTAGGTCAACAACACCCTGGAAGTTTTCTTCTGCACCGATTGGAACAACGATTGGCACTGGATTACCACCAAGACGTGTTTTAACTTGTTCAACAGCACGGAAGAAGTTCGCACCAGTACGGTCCATTTTGTTCACGAATGCAATACGTGGAACTTTATATTTATTTGCTTGACGCCATACAGTTTCAGACTGAGGTTGTACACCACCTACAGCACAGTAAACCATGCATGCACCGTCAAGAACACGCATAGAACGTTCAACTTCAATAGTGAAGTCTACGTGTCCTGGGGTATCAATTACGTTAATACGGTGCTGTTCAAATTGGTTACCCATCCCTTTCCAGAAGCATGTTACTGCCGCTGAGGTAATAGTAATACCACGTTCTTGCTCTTGTTCCATCCAGTCTGTAGTTGCAGAACCTTCGTGAGTTTCACCAAGTTTGTGACTCTCACCTGTGTAGAACAAAATACGTTCTGAAGTGGTAGTTTTACCAGCATCAATGTGCGCAGAGATACCAATGTTACGATAACGAGAAATTGGGGTTTGACGAGCCATGATTTCTAGCATTCCTAAATTTTGTTGTTTAAAACAGGACGCTTTAAGCTGCATAGCAACTTAAAGCGATTCGATGACAAAACAGTGACAACTGATTTGTCACCCTCCTGAATAGGGGCTGTTTTATCCGCTTAGAAACGGTAATGAGAGAAGGCTTTGTTGGCTTCAGCCATACGATGCACATCTTCACGTTTTTTGATCGCTGCGCCTTTACCTTCAGCTGCATCAAGCAACTCACCAGCAAGACGTAAAGCCATAGTTTTTTCAGAACGCTTAGCAGCAGCATCTACTAACCAACGCATAGCCAAGGCAGTACGACGGGATGGGCGTACTTCCATAGGCACTTGGTATGTAGCACCACCAACACGGCGTGCTTTTACTTCGACCATAGGACGAACTTTTTCAAGAGTAGTCTCGAAAAATTCAACTGGGTCTACTTTAGATTTTTCTTGAACGCGGTCTAAAGCACCGTAAACGATACTTTCAGCAATAGATTTTTTACCATCTTGCATTACGTGGTTCATGAATTTAGCGATTGTTTGGCTGCTGAACTTAGGATCCGGAAGGATTTCACGGGCAGCAACTACGCGACGTCTTGGCATTTTAATACACCTAATAAATATGACACTTCAGGTTACTCCAGCAGGTGCACAAAGTGTCATGTGCTTTCGCTGGCCTTACTATACGTCGCTTGGAATTTTCACAAAAAATGCAGAAATCAGACAAGCGAGACGATAAAGGATTGCAGTTCTAACGAACTAAGAAGTTAATCTTTTCAGATTATTTCTTAGGACGTTTAGCACCGTATTTAGAACGAGACTGGTTACGATCTTTAACACCAGCACAGTCTAAAGAACCACGAACGGTATGGTAACGTACACCTGGTAAATCTTTAACACGACCACCACGGATAAGAACAACACTGTGCTCTTGTAGGTTATGGCCTTCACCACCGATGTAGCTAGAAACTTCAAAACCTGAAGTTAAGCGAACACGGCAAACTTTACGCATTGCTGAGTTAGGTTTTTTAGGTGTAGTTGTGTAAACACGTGTACAAACACCACGACGTTGTGGACAAGCCTTCAACGCAGGAACTTTAGATTTTTCAACTAAAGTTGTACGACCCTTACGGATCAACTGATTTGTTGTTGCCATTTGGCAATTCTCCCGTTAATAAAAAGCCCCAAAAAATACTACTTTTTGAGGGCATGCAATTGTAAGCGAAGACTTAAAATTGGTCAACAATATACGATCATCGAAAACATTTATTCATCATGATTTGCGCAATTTTTCACCCACAAATAAATAGTTTATTTTTCAGAAGAATCTGCTGATTTTTTTGTAACTTTATCTACGGCTGCTGTTTTGGCTTTACGCGGCTTAGTTTTGGGTGCAGCTTTTTCCACTGGGACATCCTCCTGCTGTACAGATTCCAACACATCAAACTCATCTTTTTCAGCTAAAGCAGGTTTTTGCGCAGCCCCGGGTGCATGAGGCTCAACAACTTTCTCCGCAAGTGCCTCCAAACCTTCTGAGACTTTTTGTTCCTGCTCTACTTCCACTTTGGCTGCATCAGAGTTTTTAACTTGTGTTTTTTTGGTGACTTTTACTGCGCGAATACTCTCATGACCTGTAACATCTATAGTCTGATCTAGTACAGGCTCAGCCAAATCCATATCTTTTGCCTTAATACCTTCTAGTAATTTTGGTGTTGCTTGAGCAAGCAACTCAAGAGAACGCTCATAGGCATGTAAAGGTGACAAGCTAATATCCTGATGCTGCAAAATATATTGGCGCGCATTAGAAAAGACTTGCTGTGCCTTCTGATTCACTTCATCCACTAAACGGCGACTATACACCACACTTACACCAACACTCGCCACAGGAGTTAATCGTGATAACTGATTTAACAATGAAACTTTTGGTATTTGATTGAGCCATGCCCACTTAAACTGACCATTTTCATCTAGTACATATTTTTTCAATGCTGCTGCATCAGTGTCTGAACCTACCAATTGCTGCAACTGATGCAAATCACTATTTTGTAGCGTGCTACTCAGAGCTTTTATTGCCATAAGCAAAGTCTGTTTTTCTGCAATTAAACTCAAGTCGACCTGTTTAAAAATAAACTGAACAATATCTTGATCACTTTCTTTACTTAAATCGAAACCATAAGAACGTCCAACTTGATAAATTATTCGTAAAGTCATAATCAATGATGCAGGGATATCAATACTTGAACCAATAACACCTGTCGCACCTGTTAAAGCCCCTTGAATCGAAGCAATCCATTTATTTTGCTCGCCCAAGGCCTGACTAATACGACGCGAACGATCGACATCTTGTGTCAACTCTTCTAAATCACGTACCCCAGCTTCATCCAGTACAGCATCTACAGATGAAATATCCGAACTAAAATGATTAAGTCGATCAAATAAATAATCAGAAATTTTGTCACTAAATTGAGGAGCAACAAAATTAGCCACATTATTTACGGTATTAAAATGTCGACCCAATAATTGTCTAGAAACATTTGGAACGTGTTCACGCAAGATTTGCTGAGGATTATCATATTTTTTTACATCAAATACGCCCGCTTGCCTTGACTGACCCTCCAAGGTTTGGCCATTTTTTTGAGGTTGAATGACCTTAGTTACGGATTCGGGTGCGACATGATTAATGATGGACACCCCAGTAGAACTGAGCTTTTTAGCCACTCCAAAGGCGTTTGAGAGTAGACCTGCCGTTGGTTTATTATTCGTTTTCACCATTCCCTACCTCATTAAAACTATTCTTGAAATTATTGATAAATACTAGGTGTAGTCAAACTTTATCACAACTTGAATATGTATCTCTAAGTTAAGTTTTTTGCTGCAAAGTTGCAAATTAGCTCAGTCAACAATAGGCATAGGATTTGCCATAAGAATTCAAAAAGCTTTCTGCTATCATTATTCCAATCAAATTATATGAGTTCGCCTATTTAGAAAGTTTCCTTCGTATACTTTCTATAGCTTGCTCACACACTACCTATAAAGGATCTGTAGATGAAATGTGTTGTAATCACTGGTATGGGCATCAACTCATGCATTGGTAATACATTAGAAGATGTCACTCATTCTTTGCAAAACGGGATTTCTGGAACACGTTTCAACCCAAGTTATGCTGAACTTAATTTTAAAAGTCATGTCAGTGCGGCTGCAGAACAAAACTTTGACGGTATTGACCGCCGTTTAAAACGCTTTATGGGCGTATGCGCAATGTATGCATACAACTCAGCTTTGGCTGCGGTAGAAAATGCAGGCTTAACAGCAGAACAAATCGGTGGTAATCCACGTTACGGTATTGCGGGTGGGTCAGGTGGTGGTTCAACTGCATCTGTTGTTGAAATGAAAGAACTTCTAGACACCAAAGGTGCACGTAAAGTTGGTCCATTCTTTGTACCACGCAATATGACCAACACCATTACTGCAAACGTGGGTGTTGCATTTAAAATGCAAGGTATTGCACACACCATTACTAGCGCATGTGCAACATCTGCAGATGCCATTGGTTATGCATACAATTTGATTCAATTAGGCAAACAAGACTTAATGCTTGCTGGTGGTGGTGAAGAAGACCATTGGTCACAAAGTCTTTTATTTGATGCAATGGGCGCACTTTGTTCAAAATATAACGACACTCCAGAGACTGCTTCACGCCCTTACTCTGCTGACCGTGACGGTTTCGTGATCGCTGGCGGCGGTGGCTTCGTTGTACTAGAGTCACTTGAACATGCTCAAGCACGTGGTGCAAACATTTTGGCTGAAGTTGTCGGCTATGCAGCAAATTCTGACGGCGCTGACATGGTTGCACCATCGGGCGAAGGTGCGACGCGTTGTATCCTTATGGCTTTAGAAGAAGCTAAACAACATGGTGTAGATACCATCGACTATGTTAATACACATGGTACATCTACTCCGGCAGGCGATGTCACTGAACTTAAAGCGATGGAGCGTGCTTTCGGTGAAGGGCAAGTTCCTCCGCTCAGCTCGACCAAATCGATGACCGGTCACAGCCTGGGTGCTGCAGGTGTACAAGAAGCGATTTATTCTATTTTGATGATGCAAAATGACTTTATTGCACCAAATATCAACGTGACTGAACTTGACGAAGGTGCAAAACCTTTTGATATCGTACTTGAAAAACGTGATGCAAAATTGAATACTGTGATGAGTAACAGTTTTGGTTTTGGCGGTGTAAACGCTTGCCTCGTTTTCAAAAAATGGGAAGCATAATATAAAGTTTGCTGCTTTGGCGCTTCGGTGCCAAAGCACATACCCACCGCCCTTTTAAGGGTTAATATATGGATGCTCCATCAGATGCTTTCCTCTGGGTAAAAGCATTGCATATCATCGCAGTTGTTTGCTGGTTCGCAGCGCTATTTTATCTCCCTCGCCTTTTTGTCTACCATGCTATGAGTGAAGATGCTACCAGTCATCAGCGCTTTCAAATCATGGAACGTAAGCTATACCGCGGCATTATGTGGCCCGCTATGATTGCTACACTGATCACGGCGCACTTCCTCGTCGATTGGGGTGATGCAACCCGACACTACCATGAAGCGCTTTGGTTCTACTTAAAAGTGGGATTGGTTGGACTATTGGTGATATATCATTTTGTATGTGGTTATTACCGTAAAAAGCTTATCGAAAATGCACATTATAAGTCGCATAAGTTCTGGCGTTATTTTAATGAAATGCCAACTTTGATTTTATTTGCGGTGGTTATTTTAGTTGTGGTGAAGCCAAGCTTCTAAACAACTGTAAAAAAGCCCCTACTCATTGGGGCTTTTTATTTATCTTATTTAATATTCAAAAACTACAACTGCACACAGCTATCTAAAATATTCCAATTGTGTGCTCTAAATTGCTCACGCGGATACGGCACTTCAGCACACAACATCCCCTCTTTCTTAAAGAAACGTCGGCCGTGGCTATTTTGATTCAACTGCGTTAAATCAGTCGCACCCTGATTCAACAAATTAAAAATCATAATTCGATCATTCAAAATGTGCCCCGCAAGTACATAGCGCTCCCAAGGCACCCTCCTCTATATTGGACAAAGTATTGCCCAAATAATTTTTGATATGCCAAGATGAATACTGTCCCTGTTTTTAACCACCCTGCATCCTAAACGAATCATAAGAAAGCTCAGATAGCTGTGCCTCCTCTTCATATTGCTTAAACAATTGATTCACAGTTTGATTTGGCAAATACAACCAATACATCAAAGAGGCATTCCAGCCTGTTGATTGCTGCACCTGCTTCAACACCGCATATACACCATAAGCTTCCAATTGTGCTGCTGAGCGCAAACTCAACTGACTGACACTTAAAGGCTCCAAATAAACTACTTGTCCAGTCTTTAACTGCTCATTACGTATAATTCGAACATAACGTGCCAGCCAGCTTTGAATCAACATCCTTTCAACCAAGGAGATCGGGCACTCAAGTATCTGCTGTAATCTGTGATATTCAGCCATATATGCATCCAGCTTATCCTCTTTATTTAACGCGATAGTAATCTGATAAAGGATCGCCAACTGATTTAAATACTTAAAGTCTGGATATGTGGAATTGCTCGGCATACTTAAACTGCGTTATTGGTCTGCATACTGCAACCATGTGTTAAAGCGCTGCAACGGCACCTTTTCTTGCTGTATCAACGCACCAAGCACCAAACGATGCTCAACAACAAATGCACTAACCGCTTTAGGATCATCGACCAGCAATTGCTGAAACTCAGCAACTAAATTCGTCTGTTCTTCTGACCACTTTTCACGCGTTAGCTTCGCATTCAATGGCTGGCCCAATACATTCTGTTGCTCTTGCCCCAACAAACTAAATACCCAATCCTGATGATAACGATAGCGCCCAACATTCAATGCCAAAAACCGATCTCCAGCATTCAGCCCAAGCAAGTTAAAATACGGCTCTTGTGTGTAATTTGAATGATAAGAAATTTCAGACTGCTGCCACTTGAGCACCCGAGGATCAATACGCTCATCCCACCGCAGCCAAAGACACACAACAACTGCAAGCAACAGTAAGATAATAAAGATGATTTTTTGTTTCATTGATTTCTTATTTTGAATTATTTCAGCCGCATTATATTCAACTCCACCATTCACGCATACAAAAAAAAAGCCATCGAAAGATGGCTTTTTTACTGTAAACACAAATATTTATGCAGGAATACGCAGCACTTGCCCTGGGAAAATGTCATCGGCATTTTTTAACAAAGGACGGTTGGCTTCAAAAATTTTATTGTATTGATTTGCATCACCATAAAATTCTTTAGAGATTTTAGACAGGTTATCTCCCGACTTAACAGTATAGAACTTACTTTCAGGCTCAGGACTCGTCACTGTTAACTGATCATCTACTTGTGCCACATGATCAATATTCCCTACTGCTAAGATAATCTTTTCACGATCTGCTTGGCTTTGTACCTGACCTTTCACTGTTGCTAGATCTGAAGTCCCGTTATAACTCACAGACAAGCCTGTTACAGGTAAGCCCAGTGCTTTGATATGACCCAATAACTTATTGGCAATTTCTTGTGCAGATGGTTCAGAAGGTGTTGCTGGCGCTGCCTGAGGCTCTGCAGGTGCTGTATTTTTTTTACCAATACCTTTTACAAAATCAAAAAGACCCATATTTTTCTCCGTTGTTTTTACTGTTTTAAATCATTTAACTATTGTTCAAACTCTATTCTTATAGCTAAAAAATAACCGCTTTTGAGTTGTTGTTGGTGACAGAAACGTAAGCTAATGTAAAAACAAAATATTCGGCATAAAAAAAGCCACCGAATGGTGGCTTTTTAAATCAGCATCGCTGAAATCTAAAATTAACCTAGTTTCTTAGAAACATAGTCAATTGCAGATTGTACAGTAGTGATTTCGTTTGAATCTTCATCAGGAATAGTGATGTCGAAATCGTTTTCGAAAGACATAACTAATTCAACTAGGTCTAGAGAGTCTGCACCTAAGTCATCCATGAAAGAAGCTTCGTTTTTGATCTCGTCTGCTTTAAGACCAAGTTGTTCAGCTACTGCTTGTTTTACGCGTTGTTCGATATCGCTCACAGGAATTCTCCTCATTGCTTGTGGCGTTTTTAATGCCGTTAGTTTAATTGAATCTAAATCGTTTTGAAAGTTTATACTTGAGCGCTTAGCTCATGTATAAACCACCATTTACATGTAATACAGTTCCGGTAATGTAACTTGCCTTTTCAGAAGCAAGAAAACTTACGGCATTTGCGATATCTTGCGGCTCACCTAAACGGTTTAAAGCCACTTGATCACTCATCTTTTTACGAATTTCTTCGCTTAACTGTTCTGTCATTTCTGTTGCAATAAAGCCCGGAGCCACTGCATTTACAGTGATTTGGCGGCTTCCCATCTCTTTTGCAAGGCTGCGACCAAAGGCCTCAATCCCTGCTTTTGCAGCAGAATAGTTTGCTTGTCCTGGGTTAGCAAAATGTGCAACCACAGAACTAATATTAATAATTCGGCCAAAACGTGCTTTGGTCATACCCTTTAAAACACGTTTAGAAAGTCGATAAACGGCTTTCAAATGAATGTTGAGAATGTCATCCCAATCATCTTCTGACATACGAAGTAACAAATTATCTTTGGTAATACCAGCATTGTTCACTAAAACCAATACTGAACCAAAGTTTTGCTCAATGTCTGATACCAATGCATCAATTGCAGTTGCATCACGTACATCTAGAACTTTACCCGCACCATTTTCAGCATAAGCAGCAGATAATTTTTCTGCACCCGCTTCTGATGTTGCCGTACCTACAACAAAATAACCGTCTTGAATCAATTGCTGAGCAATTGCTGCTCCAATCCCTCGGCTCGCACCTGTTACTAAAGCAACTTTGCGTTCTTGTGTCATGCAATTTTCCCTTCTGCCACTAAAATGGCATTCAGTGCATCTTCCATACGACCTTTCGTGTCGAGTGGGAATGCTTTTTCAATATTTGGCAAACGTTTTGCGAGATTCGCAAGGACATTACCCGGACCACATTCAGCAATGTACTGAATACCTTGGTCTTGCAAATACTGCATGGTCTTTGTCCACTGTACAGATTGGTATAACTGTGCAGTTAACGCCTGACGTAATTGCGCTACATCAGTCGCGATTTCAGCGCCTACATTTTGTATTACAGGTATAGTAGGCAGCTCAATGGCAGTTTGTTCCAATGCTGTCGCAAACTGTTCAGCAGCAGGTTTCATCAATGCACAATGCGATGGCACAGAAACCGGAAGTGCGATTGCCTTACCGCCATTTTCTTTAGCAGCAGCCATAACCGCTTCAACCATGGCTTTATCGCCCGCAATGACAACTTGACCTTGTGCATTGTAGTTTGCAGCATCTACTGAACCCGGGCCTTCTGCTTGAGCACAAAGTTCAATGACTTTGGCATCATCTAGACCCAAAATTGCCGCCATTGCACCTTGACCTTCAGGTACAGCACTTTGCATTAACTGACCACGTAGGTTCACCAGTTTAACGGCATCACCTAGGCTCATCGCACCTGCAGCAACCAAGGCGCTGTATTCACCTAATGAATGACCTGCAAGGTATTTCGGTGCAACACCACCTAACTCTAACCACACACACCATAAAGCAATACTGGCAGTCAGGAGTACAGGTTGAGTAAATTCTGTTTGGTTTAACCCTTCACCACTTTGAGCAATTTGCCAAAGATCAAAGCCAGCCGCTTCTGATGCTTCTGCAAATGTTGCTTGCACACTACTAAACTGTTCTGCAAGTTCAGCGAGCATGCCGACTTTCTGTGACCCTTGACCCGGGAACACGAATGCAGTTTTAGTAGCTTGAGCTGCTTGCTCGAGTTGTTTAGCAGACATAAAAAAATCCTTTATCAAGACTGGTGAATTTATGCTATTTGGACATTTATTCAACACAATCCCATGTAAGCTTGTTTCAGGGACGGAAATTTAACACTTAATTTTTGTCTTGGTAATTGCCAAATGCAACAAAAAATCGGTACAAAAAAAGGGAGCTTAACGCTCCCATTTTTTCTACTAAGCTTGACGCTTAATACATCACCAATTATTCAGCAGATGCTTTAGCGAATAATTGACGACCACGGTAGATACCATCTTTAGATACGTGGTGACGACGGTGAGTCTCGCCAGTAGCTTGGTCTACAGTTAATGCATTCTCGGTTAAAGCGTCATGTGAACGGCGCATGTCACGGCGAGAGCGACTTTTACGGTTTTGCTGAACGGCCATGATGGCTCCTTACAAAGATCGAAAAAATGGATCAGAACAAATTCGATTGTCTTATACTCAAGAGTATAACACAAAAATTAGTTAAGTTTACCCTTCAAACCTGCCAAAACATCAAACGGGTTGTCCCGTTTTTCTTCAACAAGCTCTTCAGCGGCAGGTTGATGCTTATGTTCACAAGCGTCGTGCTTAGGTGACAAAGGCATCAACAATAACAATTCATCCTCTATCAGTGAGAGTAAATCAGCAGTCGCAGGCGCATCATATGAACCTTTGGTTGTTGCTTCACTTTCACCTAAAACGATGAAATCAGCATCCTCATCCAAGCGCTCTATCAGTGACTCGTCATCTACAAGAGCTAGATGAAAACTTGAAACAAGTGGGATCTCAACAGTATCCAGACAACGCTGGCATTCCATTGGAACATTTGTTTCAACATGACCATCTAGCCATACAATGCGATGATAAGCATCCATTGATAGCTTACAGTCTATGTTAATCAATTGATCATCAATTGATCCAACAGCTTCACGAGCAATACGAACAAAGCGAGATAATGGCAGTGTTCCTGACCATTTAAAGCCCTGTTCAGCCCATTTAAACGGCTCAATCTGTGCCGGAAAGGTATTTGCTGACATAATTAAGGCGGCAATTCTACAAATTCATCAGTACTCTGTCAAAGATTAAGATACAATTTTGTACTTATTTAGACAGACCATTTGGGTAACTTAAGTTATGCATCTGTTGCAGCCGCAAACAGAAGTGAATGTTTCATCACTTATGAGCACAATTTCAACGCTTGATTCTGACATTTCAACTGACCAAGTGCAACTCTCGGCTTGGGAGAAACTTTCCACAGAAACAGAACACGTCGATTGGCTCATCTTACACTTTAATCATTGGTTTTCCCACCTGAATGTGAGCTTAGTGAAAGGTGACTTTGAGCCCGAGTACTTTCCTGCCGATTCAAACGGCCCTGCCCGTATTCAATTTGCCCATGGTTATTTCAATAGCGCCCTGCATGAAATTAGCCATTGGACTATTGCTGGCGATCAACGTCGTTTACTTCCCGATTTAGGCTATTGGTATGCACCTGATGGTCGTAGTAAAGAGCAACAAGCCCTCTTTGAACAGGTAGAAATTAAGCCCCAAGCGATCGAATGGTTATTTGCCAAAGCATTTGGGCGTAAGTTTCGTGTCTCACTTGATAACCTCACTGGTGAAGGTGGTGATGGCAGCAGCTTTAAAGATAATGTCTATGCACAATTACAGGCTTATTTTAAGGGCGAAGCCAAACTTCCACGCGATGCTTGGCGCTTTATCCAATGCATTTGTCACTGTACACGTGCTGGCAAAATGTTACAGGCGAATGAATTTCAACGTGAAATGCTTGATTAAATTATACAATTTGACTGCATTTCACGTTGCACAAAGCGAATAGACCGCGACATAATGTCTAGAGCTTTTAATAATAAGAGGAAAACGACATGTTGCATTTAAGAATACATCCGGAAAATCCTCAGCCCCGTTTAATTACGCAAGCCGTTGAACGGATTCGTGCCGGCGATGTGGTGGTTTATCCTACAGATGCCGCCTATGCCATCGGTTGCCAGATTGGGAACAAAAATGCCATGGAACGCATTGCCCAAATTCGTCAGCTCGATGCTAAACATCAATATGCGATTATTTGTGCAGATTTATCTGACATTGCCACGTATGCCAAAGTCGACAATGCCATGTATCGTTTATTGAAAAATAATACACCTGCAGTCACTACCTTTATTTTGCCTGCGACCAGTGAAGTTCCTCGCCGTTTAATGCATCCTAAAAAGAAAACCATTGGACTGCGTATTCCGAGCAACCCGATTTGCCAATTATTACTCAAAGAATTGGGTGAGCCTTTATTAACATCGACCTTAATTTTACCGGGCCAAAAAGAACCGATTGATGATCCTTACGAAATTGAACTGCAAATCGGCAAACGCATAGATGTATTGATTGATGGCGGTTTAGGTACTTTAAATACCACTAGCGTTGTAAACCTTGCAGGTGAATACCCTGAAGTGATTCGCCGTGGTGTCGGTGATGTCAGTGCATTTGAATAGCGTGTACTATTAAATACATGCTGTCGATTAGAAGCACAGCATGTAAAATACATCGGCTCAAAACGCGGTTAAAGCACCTTTCGATAAAGGAATCGACCTGATGA
This sequence comes from Acinetobacter sp. YH12138, assembly GCF_015218525.1. NCBI lineage: Bacteria > Pseudomonadati > Pseudomonadota > Gammaproteobacteria > Moraxellales > Moraxellaceae > Acinetobacter > Acinetobacter sp. YH12138. Next base: position 2,557,109 of record NZ_CP048670.1, read on the forward strand.
CTTTATTTCAGATTTTACTCAAGCTCCAAAATGCGACAGACCTCAGTGTCTCCGAGCAAAGCAGTCTCAATCATTTTGCTATATATGCCAGTGAGCCTTGGACTTTAGAATCCACGGCTCAACTAAGGGCAATAGATAAGAATTTAATTTCACCAATAGCGACAACACAGCCGCAAATTTTTCGTTATTTTTTGCATGCATCAACGGTCAAATCACTGTTTAAACGTAGAGCTAATCAAAACCTCTGTTCGCAAGCGCAGTGCCAACTCATCATCGAATTTGCACTTGAACAAAGGGTCTTACCAACAGGCTCAAAGCCTTGATCGTGTACTTTTGCTCAAGCGCAATAAAGCTGCATAAATTCTTTTAAGTGAATTTTTTGTTGTCCCTGCTCATCAAAATTATTTGTATTGAGCCAAGCTTCATATGCTTGAGACAACATTGGCCAATCCTGATCCAACATCGCAAACCAAGCAGTATCACGATTACGACCTTTCACTATCACATGTTGACGAAACAACCCTTCAAATTGAAAGCCAAAACGCAAAGCAGCGTTTTTCGAAGGCGCGTTCAAGTCATCACACTTCCACTCCACCCGTCGATATCCCGCTGCAAAGCATGCTTTTAACAACAGATAAATGGTTTCTGTTGCTGCGGTTGATTGCTTCATTAAACTTGAAAAATAGACATTACCAATTTCGATGACAGCATGTGCTGGGCGTACATTAAGCAAACCAACCCATCCTACAATGGCATCACCAACCTCAATGACATAATGCATCGAACCGGCAAAATGAAAGGATTGCTGAAAATAATCAAGCAATTGCTGCATGCTTTGAATTTGAGAATAAGGCAAATACGTCCAACAGCGTTCATCGGGTTCTTGTTGTACTGTCTGCCACAGCCGCTGTAAAAGACTATCATCAAGCTGATCGGGCAACATCGGAATAAGCCGAACAGATTGCCCCACTTCGGTTTTACATCTGAACTGGCAAGGTTCAAACTGCGCCAACGTCATCCCTACGGCCTGACCCCATTGATTATATTGTTGTGGCATAGCAAATATTCTTTTAGTCAATTCATTCAAATCATTTCATAATGGACGCCCATCATCCAGACATCACAGCTTAAATGAGTTCATGGATTGATGAGTGTATTTTTTACAATTAACACAAGATGTGATCGATATCACAGCTTTAAAATTTTACATGTGTATAAATAAAGCCTATTCCCTATAAATTTTAAGTTTTTTACCCAATTCAACCGTTCAGTAATTTCTTTAAACGCATTTTTCCATTACACTATTCCCTATAACTTTTGTGCTTTTACTTTCGATGTGAGATCGAAGCGAAAGCTGTCTGCATGCCTTTGAAAATTCGCGTGGCCTATAATTGCAATGAACCAAACTGTCCATAATTCTATGGAAGATGCTCCACACATTCGCGTTTTGGATGAGTGGCAAGAAGCTATTCCAGAAGATTTGTACATTCCACCCGCTGCATTTGAAATTCTATTAGAGCATTTCGAAGGACCACTCGACTTTCTGATTTACCTGATTCAAAAAAATGGCTTCGACTTATTACAAGTCGATATTGCCCCAATTGCATCCCAATATTTGTCTTATATGGATGCAATGAAATCCCTAGATATTGAATTAACCGCAGACTATATGGTGATGGCAGCCCTATTGGCCGATTTAAAATCGCGCCTATTATTGCCAAAACCTAAATCGACCACAGCACATGAACAAGATCCTAAACAAGAATTGATTGACCGTTTAGAAACCTATTTGCGCATCAAACAAGCTGCGGAAAGATTAGGTCAAATGTCGGTATTGGATCGAGATACTTTCGATACCAATGTCAGTTTAGGAACGATTGTCGAAACCAATGATGGTTATGACATTCAATTACTCCGTGATGCCATACTCTGTGTCTTTAATCGACCAGAACCGGTTACCCACCAAATTTTACAAGAACCTGTCTTACTCGAAGAACGTATTGCTTATATTGAAACTAAGCTAGAGTCAGGTGAAGTATTAGATTTTGCGGACTTACTCAAACCAAGCCAAGGCCGCATGGGTGTTGTCGTGACATTTATGGCCGTGTTGGAACTGACACGCCAACAAAAAGTTCAAATTGTCGCATCAGGTGTAGAAGCACCGCTTGCAATTCAAGGAGCACGTGCATGAACACTGAACTTAAACAAATGACTGCGGTGTCTTCAGAAGATAATCTGCATGAAATTTTGATGCAGCTTGAAGCCATTATTTTTGCCAGTGAAGCGGCAGTGAGTATTGCCCGTTTAAAAGAGGCTTTCCAAGACCGTTTCAGTAAAACCGAATTACGCCAATATTTGCAGCAACTTTCAATGCTGCAACACGGCAGATCAATTGAACTTGTTGAAACCGCTCAAGGTTTCCGTTTTCAAGTACGTGCAAAATATCGTAATATTATTGCACAGACCTGGCCTGAACGACCAACTCGTTTATCGCCATCCTTGCTCGAAACTCTTTCTGTCATTGCTTACCATCAACCGGTAACCCGCGCAGATATTGAGCAAATCCGCGGGGTGACCAACAATAGTCAAATTTTACGTACGTTATTTGACTGGAACTGGATTAAAGAATCTGGTTTTCGTGAACTCCCAGGACGACCCGCGTTGTTAGTTACAACGCCTCAATTTTTAAATGCTTTTGGTCTAACCTCATTGGGCCAATTGCCTCCCCTGCAGGATGCCAAGGAAGCTTTTATGGCCCTCGATGCGAATGCACCGAAGTCATAAATAGGTGAACTGTTGATGATAATTTCTAAGGTTATGCTGTCATGAGTGAAAAATTGCAAAAGGTGCTCGCACGCGTTGGTTTGGGTTCTCGCCGTTATATGGAAGAAGTCATTGCCGCTGGTCGTGTAAGCGTAAATGGGCAAGTTGCCCAAGTGGGTGAACGTATTGAACCAGGTGATGAGCTTCGCATCGATGGTCGTAAAGTTCAGTTCCAAATTGAAGACGAAATTCGTCGCCGTGTGTTGATTTACTATAAACCAGAAGGCGAAATCTGCTCACGCAATGACCCTGAAAACCGTCCAACGGTATTTGAACAATTACCTCAAATTACAGGTGATCGTTGGGTGATGGTGGGTCGTCTAGATATCAACTCTACAGGTCTATTGCTGTTCACGAATGACGGTGAACTGGCGAACCGTTTAATGCACCCGTCTAGCGAAATCGAACGTGAATATGCCGTTCGTGTCATGGGTGAAGTCACCCCTCAGTTAAAAAACAACATGTTACAAGGCGTTGTTTTAGATGATGGTCCGGCAAAATTTGAGTCATTCTCTGAAATTGGTGGTGACGGTATTAACCGTTGGTATCAAGTGGTTGTAAAAGAAGGTCGTAACCGCGAAGTTCGTCGTATTTTCGAATCTCAAGGCTTAAAAGTGAGCCGTCTTTTACGTACACGTTATGGTTCAGTAATTCTGCCACGCGAACTGCGTACTGGTCGCTGGATCGAGCTAGATAAACAAGATATCGACAACTTAACCAAGTCTGTTGAGCTTAAACCACGTCAAGGTACTGGCCTGTTTGGTATGGCGAAACGTCGTACTGAACGTATGCAAGACAAACCAATGGCAGCACGTCGTGGTGGTTACTTACGCCAACAACGTCGTGACAGTGACGAAAACCAGCCACAACAAAGCAATGGTTATCAAGACAACCGTGGCGAACGTCGTACTGGTCGTACTGAAGGTGGTTTCCACGGCAATGGATTTAACCGTTCAGAGCGTCGCAACGACGGTTTCAACAATAACCGTAATGATCGCAACAGTGAAAACTTCGGTAACCGTGAACGTCGTAACGACAATTTTGGCAATCGTGAGCGTCGTAATGACTCTGTGCCAAGTCGCGCATTTAGCGGAAACAACAAAGGCTTTAAGAAATTTTAATTTCTTAAGTATAAAAAAACCGCTCATTTGAGCGGTTTTTTGTTTCTTTATACAGATGGAATTACAGGAACATCAATCCATAACACCTCTGGAAAGTGTTTCGCTAAATATGCTTTTAAATATTCAGCAGTATCTTTAGAAATCAATGCATCTTGCGATTCATCATTTAAATTATAAGCCAGTGCATAAAGCACTAAGCCACGACTTTTTAGTGCCTCCAAACTTAAAATCGTATGGTTAATGCTGCCCAAACGACCTGATGTCACCAAAATAACGGGATATTGTTTCTCTACAACATAGTCGATGGTTAAAAGATCCGTGGTTAATGGCACCATCAACCCACCCGCACCTTCGAGTAAAACATTGTCATATTTTTCAGTTAAACGTTTTGTCGCGTATTCGATTTTAGCAAAATCAATGTCACGTCCATCGATTTTGGTGGCGAGATGTGGCGATGCAGGATAACTAAATATTTCAGGCATCGTGAGTTTGGTTTCATCTTCGACCAACAACCCTGTACCCATAATTTGACGATGTTGTTCTATATCCTCAGAAATATCGACATTGCCTGTTTGGATCAACTTTTGCGTGATCGTTCGCGCCCCTTGTTCATTCCATATTTTAGCCAAATAGCCCGTGGTATATGTTTTCCCGATGCCTGTATCGATCCCACTAATGAAATAAACTTGCCCTGTCATGGCATTCTCCGTGCAATACAAAAAATCGGATGATAGGTCAGTGCATAACGCATCTGCCCAGATTCATCACGCAAAGAAAACTGTTGATATGCTGAATAAAAATCAAAGAGCGATTTTTTCGTCCAACGAAAATGTGAGGCTGTCGCAGTCACACCTGTCGCTTTTAAATGCTGCAAAACCTGTTTTGGATGATCAAAATATAATGCCGCTGTCTGCTCTGAAAGATGCAGAATTTCAAAACCATTTTGACTTAATATGATTTGAAGCATATCAACATCGAGGTAGTCCAAACCCTGCCCAGTCAAAGCTTTTATTTCCTGTAAATTCTGCTGCCCAAAGGTCGAAAAACAAAAATATGCCTCTGGATTTAAACTTTGAAAGGCTTTCTCAACAATGCCCGCTAAGTTCCCTACCCATTGCAAAGCCGAACTAGATGCGATCAAGTCGATATGCTGTGGAAATTCAAGTTGTTCGATATCTCCAAGCCAGTACTGAATCTGCGGACTTGATGAAAAATGCTGTTGAATTTCTGCATATAGATCATTCAAAACCAAATGATTGATTTGCATATTTTCCAGCATCAAATGGCTTAAATTCCCCGAGCCACATCCAATTTCAAAAACCGTTTCTATAGGATGATTTTGCAACTTTGAACAATACTGCTGCATCAACTCAAACAAATGTTGAGCAATCTCTTTTTGTACAACGGCATGTTCAGCATAGCTGTGCCCTGCCTGAGCAAAGCGCAATGCCACTTGGGATTTATCAATTTCAATATTATTCACAATTCACTCACAACAATTGAGTCAACTGATCAAGATCTGTTTGTGTAATCTGAGCAGTGAGTGAAATGCGTAAGCGCGAACTATGCTGCGGCACAGTGGGTGGACGTACAGGCATGATATAAAAACCTGCCGCTTGCAAAGCTTGAGCCTTGGCAACTGTTTTATTCGACTCGCCAATAATGACAGGCACAATATGTGATGTAGATGGACAATCAAAACCTTTGGCTTGCACAGCTTGTTGCAAATTTTGACTGATTTGCTGTAAATGGTGACGCTCTGCTTTTAAATTTAAAACATTCTTGAAAATAAAATCTGTCCACGCCATACAGATCGGGGGCTGTGCGGTACTAAAAATCAACGGTCGCATCGAGTTAATCAAATAGTCACGAATAATCGAATGACAGATGAGATACCCCCCTATTGAAGCCAGTGCTTTACCAAATGTACCGACTAAAAGATCAATATCATCCATCACCCGATATTGCTCAGCACAGCCTAAACCACGCTCACCGCGCACACCGATCGCATGTGCCTCATCGACATACAACATCACTTTGGGAAATTGTTTTTTGATCCGTACCAGTTCAGCCAAATCGGTTTCATCACCATCCATACTGAAAATCGATTCAGTCACCACAATGATCCGCTCAAAAGCCTCATCTTCATGATATTTGCATAAAAGCTGAGAAAGATGCGCCAAATCATTATGGCGATAACGTACATATTTCGCAGTCGATAATCGCATGCCATCAATCATACTGGCATGAATCAGCTTATCCGCCAATATCAAGGTTTTACTGTCTGCCAGTGCAGGTAAAATCCCGATATTCATGTGATAGCCACTGTTAAATAACAGTGCAGATCGGCCATGAAAGGCATCACTTAATGTTGATTCAAGTTGTTCATATTCAGGAAAGTTTCCTGTCAATAAACGCGATGAGGATGAACTCATCCAACGCTGTGCGTTCGGGGTTTCATCAAAGAATTGTTCACGTAGGTGTAGGTTTGAAGCCAAACCTAAATAGTCATTTGACGCTAAATTCAACATGGTATGATCGTGAATACTAATGTAACGATCATGCTGATGATTTGAAGTGAACTGACGTAAGTTGCCTTGCTGTTTTAGTTGATCAAGTTGATCTGAAAAATGGTTGAGCAGATTCATGCTGGCTGCACCATGTTTTTCACCACCTCAACCATGTGTTCTAACAAATTTTTTAATTCATGCTCTGAAATAATATATGGGGGCATAACATAAACCAGCTTACCGAATGGACGAATCCAAATACCACGACGGACAAACTCCTGTTGTAGGGTTTTCATATCTACATTAAAGGTCAATTCCACCACACCAATTGCACCAAGTATTCGTACATCTTTGACATGTTCAAGCGATGAAAGTGCTGGTAAATGAAACTTCAATTGTGTTTCGATACGTCGAATATTCGCTTGCCAATCTCGAGACAGCAGCAGTTCGGTACTTTTTACAGCCACAGCGCAAGCCAAAGGATTTGCCATAAAGGTTGGCCCATGCATAAATACACCTGCCTCACCTTGACTAATGGTTTCTGCGATATGCTTGGTAGTCAGAGTTGCTGACAAAGTCATATATCCGCCAGTCAAGCCTTTGCCAATACACATAATGTCCGGCTCAACTTCAGCCCATTCCCATGCAAATAATTTTCCGGTACGGCCAAAGCCTGTAGCAATCTCATCGAAGATCAGCAATATATTGTATTTTTCGCAGAGTAATTTAGCTTGACGCAAATATTCAGGATGGTAGAAACGCATGCCTCCTGCACCTTGCACAATCGGCTCAAGAATCAATCCCGCAATATTTTCATGCTGTTCAGAGAGAGTCTTTTCTAGTTCAGCAATATCCGTAGGATTCCACGCTTGGTCAAAGCCAACTTGCGGCGCAGGAACAAAAATTCGATTGGGTAAACTGGAACCAAATATTTGATGCATGCCAGTCACAGGGTCACAAACCGACATCGCATTCCAAGTGTCGCCATGATAGCCAGAACGCGGTGTGACAAAATTGGTTTTATTCGGTTGATGCAAAGACGCCCAATACTGCACTGCCATTTTCAAGGCTACTTCGACAGCAACCGAACCTGAATCGGCAAAGAAAATTTTATCTAAACTGGACGGGGTGATTTTTAACAGTAATTTAGCCAGTTGAATCGCGGGATCATGCGTCAATCCACCGAACATGATATGTGACATTTGTTGCAGTTGATCGGTCACAGCTTGATTTAGCTCGGGATGGTTATAACCATGAATTGCACACCACCATGAAGACATACCATCAATCAATTGACGACCATCTTCAAGCTCAATCATTACCCCTTGCGCACGTTTCACTTTAAACGTTGGAAGGGGCTGAGTCATCGATGTATAGGGATGCCAAATATGTTGCTGATCAAATTGTAGATCGGTTAAATTGGCCATCCCTCACTCCATGTATCAGGCTTAAACATCAATGTGGCAAGATGTTACCCCCACGCCAATGAAAAATAAATTGCCATAAAGCCCAGCTATTCAGAGATTTGTTCTATTTTCTTTAAATATTGGCAGATTTTGCAACTTATGACTTCAGATTGAAACAAGGGAAAGCCATGTGAGCCAGAAACCAATTCAGTCTCCAAAAACTTTACAGCTAAATTATGCAGTAAGCGTCCAACTTTGTAACTAACCAAATAATCTTGCTTAGCAAACAAATGGTATTGATGACCAGTGTAATTTTTCAAGATACTGACATTATTAAGCTTCTCCAAACAGTTCAATCCTGCTCGAAGCACATCTAAATTTTGCGCTTGAATCAAACTTTGCAAGGTGATGAAATCTTGCTTAGTGCTATCAGTACCCTGACAAACCATATAACCAAACTTCTTTAAGGTAGAAATCGCATCCTGCTCGAAAGATTGTTTGAAGCTTTGAAAACTCGCTTGATCCATCGCAGCAGGCCACTGTTCATCAGCTACAAAACTTGGATTTGAGCCTAATGTGATCAGCACTTTCTGTTGTTGATATTTTTTTTGAATTTCATCTACCAAAATCGTCGCCAATTGACCACCAAGGGACCAGCCAATAATCACATCAAATTGCTGCGCCAATTCAACTTTCTGTTCCAGCACTGCTAGATTTAAGGCATCAAAAATATTCCATAATTCGACCTGATAACCTTGGGTGATCAATGCCTGCTGTAAAGGAGCAAGTAATTTACGACCTCCGCCCCATCCAGTAATAAGTAAAATCTGTTGTTTCAATGCAAACTCTAAAATTAAACGATTCCAAATAGTATAAAAGTTCAGAGCACGTTTGATAGTGGCATTTCAGCACATCAACCGATTTGCCAAAAGACATTCGAAATCTACTTCAATAAATATAAAATCAGCTAGCCTACAGCGCTTTAAAATTTGCTAAGATCAGATAAAGAACAATATAAACTGATGCTCTATGAAAGTTTCTTCATTGCTAAAAATCTGTTTCATGACATGTGCTTTAATAGCAACTACCCAAATCACAGTTGCTGAAACATCCATACTCAGCACCAATCAAAACAAACAAAAACAATGGATAGGCACACCCGCACCCAACTTTAAATTGCAAGATCAAAATGAAAAATGGCACGAACTGAAGCAATATCAAGGGAAATGGCTCGTTCTGTACTTTTACCCTAAAGACAACTCACCCGGTTGTACAGAAGAAGCCAATCAATTTAAAACCCTATATCCACAATTTTTAAAAAGTAATGCTGTTGTTTTGGGCGCAAGCTTAGATGATGTTGCATCACATCAAAAGTTCTCTAAAGCACTACAACTTCCCTTTCCAATTCTTGCCGATCAACAACATAAACTGGCGACACAGTTAGGTATTGTACGAAACTTAGGGATTTTGAAAGTTGCCAAACGTGAAACCTTTCTGATTGATCCGAAAGGCATTATTGTGTATCACTACAGTAGTGTGAATACACAGACACATGCGGCGCAAGTTTTGGCAGATATCAAAAAACTACAACAATAGTTTTCATGGTCCAATAAAAAACCCAGCAGAAGCTGGGTTTATTTTGATATTTTTTAAATTACATTTGAGACTGAATATAGTTTGGAAGACCAATGAGTTCGATCAAACGCATTTGCTTTTCAAGCCAGTAGGTATGATCTTCTTCAGTATCTGACATTTGCTGACGGAGCATATCACGGGTCACATAGTCACCCTTTTCTTCACACAATTTTACGCCTTGAGCAAGTTTCTCACGAACATGATATTCAAGCGCCAAATCCGCTTTTAAACAAGTCACAACGTCTGTACCGACTTCAATATCATCACGATTCATATTCGGCGTTCCTTCAAGGAACAATACGCGACGAATCAATGCATCTGCATGTGAGCCTTCTTCTTGGCTTTCATGATCGATACGTTCAAAGATTTTACTTAAGCCCCAATCTTCATACATACGGGAATGAATTAAGTATTGATCACGAGCAGCCAGTTCGCCACCGATCAGCATATTTAAGTAGTCTACGACTTCTGGATTGCCACGCATTTTCTTCACTCCATACCCTTTTCAAATATTATGGACAAGTTTCAAAATGAATGCAAAATATAATTTTTGTAAGCTTATGATTTTTATATAATTTAAATGATAAACATACGCATTTGCAGTTCAATTCCGCGCATTTTTCACATATAAAAGAAGCCCTTGCAGAATATTCAAGGCATTTAGAACACGAAATAATCAAAAATCGCTGGATGCTGTTTTTTGTAACAATTAACAATACGTCTTGTTTAGCAAAAATATCTCCAGATTGATTCAACACACTGTGCTTATCGCTATAGGAAACTTTATACTGATGCCCTATGCATTGCTGTCAAAGACAAGGCGAAAATCTCCAACGAAGACAGACTTAAGCTGAAGTCCAACGTGCTTTCTTCCACGCTTGCTGTTGCCTTAAATCTAAAAAAGTCCAAGCGACAAAACGGCTTTCTTTTTGTCCCTGCGTCATTTTAATGGTTTTCACATCCACTGCACCGCTCTTCGCTAAGGCCTTTAAAAGCACTGGCAATGTTGTTTTCTTGGAAACCAGCGTACTAAACCAAAGACATTGTTCAGCAAACTGGATGCTCTCTTGTACCATTTGGCAGACAAATCGCTCTTCGCCGCCATCACACCAGAGTTCGTTCTTTTGACCGCCAAAGTTTAATACCACCTTGCTCCGATCAACTGGCTTGCCCAGTTTTCTTAATTTTTGCGTTGCTGTCGCGTTGGCTTCATCTTGCGAGGCATGAAATGGTGGATTACACATAGTCAAATCAAAACGATCTGAAGGTTTAATCACACCATTAAAAATATTGCTCGCTTTTTTTTGCAATCGAATCTGAATGCCTTTACGCAGATTCGGATTGGCCTCCACAATAAATTGAGCACTTTTAACCGATGCAGCATGTATGTCTGAGCCTACAAATTTCCAGCCATAGCTGCGATGACCAATAATCGGATAAATACAGTTCGCACCAACCCCAATATCTAAGACTTGAACGGTGTGTCCTGTTGGAATCTGCCCTTTGTTGTTGGCACTTAACAAGTCAGCCAAATAGTGAATATAGTCAGCCCTGCCCGGAATAGGCGGGCAAAGAAAATCTTTGGGAATATCCCAATATTGAATGCCATAAAAATGCTTAAGCAATGCTTTATTGAGCATTTTCACAGCGTGTGGATCAGAAAAATCTACCGATAAATCATTATATTTATTTGGGCTGACAAAAGGTGCAAGTTCCGGACAGCTCTTGATTAACTGCGGAAAATCGTAACGACTGCGATGCAGATTTCGTGCATGTAATTCCGATTTTTGCTGCGGAAAAGATTTCTTTGCTTGCGCCATGTGTATGCCAATAATCAACGGGAGAACAGAATTATCTGATAAGGCAGGATCTATACCTGCAAATTAACTAATATTGTACGTGAATTTGACCATCTATGACGCCCCAATCCTTTTATTTATCTATCTGCAAAATTAATAACGACTAGGATATTTATGCTTATTTTAGCTAGACATTTTTGTTTGCTATATCATTAAACAAAACCTTGGAACATTGATTAAATAATAGTCGCGGAACATGAAGAATCAAAAAATTCCACTCGGTGATGTCTGGGTTTTTCGCACCAGCATAAAGCAACGATTTATATCAAATAAAAATAGGATTTCGTATAGTGTGTATTATGTTAATTTTATAAAAAGTTAAAACTATAAGAAAAGAGTTAAGAAAATATTTAGTCATTGATGTAATGAGAAAATTGAGAAAAAAGTGGATAACGTTGATTTATCTTTCTATGCCTTTTTCAATAATAAAAATGATAATCCTGAGCTCTTAATTGAAGCGGTTAGTTAGTGGTTAATGCAACATAAATTAGATCATTTCAAAAAAGTTATAAAAATAAAAGCTCTTGTTTTAAGTGAGTCTTAGCTTAACTCAGCATAATAGCTGTTATAGGCTTTGTTGCACAAACAAATAAGTAGCTGATTTAAATTCATTAAATCCATTCCTAATAAACCCAAAATAAAATCGTAAAAAAGATAATTAATACCATGAAAAACAATGAAAACTTTATATAAAACCATAATTTTTCATGGTTTTTAATAATATTAATACTTGTTTCTAAATTTACATTATTAAATATTAAAAATTCTCTTTTCTTGAAAAAATTCTCTAAAGATTTTTCAGAAAAATAATTTATAAAATTAATAAATGTAACCATTGTTATAACTAATTCGATATTAGCCACATCCATAGATTTATTTTTATAAACGCTTCCACCATATATTTTACTTTTTAAAAATTCATTATTATTTATATACTTAGATGCCATTTGATGAAATACAGCCCACAAAAAAATACTTAATATAAGTAAAATAACTATTAAATCTTTTGTATTCATTTTAATCTTTCATATCCATATTCTACAACTGCTTGACCTGTTACACCACCAACATAGCCTCCCAGAAGAGTCGAACCAACAGCTATAACACCAACAACAGCTAAAACAGGGAGACCGACTGTTCCACCAACAGCACCAATTACAACTCCTCCGATTACAGTTCCAACACTCCCTCCAATTCTTGCGCCTAATAACCCCCCATTAATTTTACCAGTTTGTTTCAATATTTCCTTTCTTGTTGCATCTGAATCACCTTTTTTATAGACTTCAGCTACAGACTCTGCACTACCATAAAGATCCCAAGCGAAAACTATCCCTCCACCAATTTTTAAGCCTCTGCTAACTTTAGATGTTTCATCCATATTTTTAATATAGTCATCAATACTACTATTATTTTTTGCACGGACAAAAACAGTTCTTCTAATCATATCTCTATTATCTTTAAAATTAATTCCATGATTCCATGCGAAAAATCTTTGATTAGATGCTGCTTTTAATGCTTCAAACTCCTTAGCATTAGCTCTTTCAAATAAGTAAAAATTTCGTCTAAATGATTCAGGAGCTTTAGCTTGTTTAGCCTCATCCATCTTTTTTAGTAAAATAGAATATCTACTAGCTACTTCTTTATTGATTGTAGTATTAAAATTAACTGCACTATCAATACTTTCTTTCGATGCCAAAATAAAAGGATCTGATTTCAAATTTTGTAAAAACAACTCTGAAAAATCTGCCTGTACAGGTTCATTTGTTAGAGCAACAAAATCACTTCCCTTTTTTATTTCTTGTAATTGGTCATATGAATTTGCAAAATATAATGGATCAAAATTAGGGTCTTTCAAAAAGGTTTCTAATTTTGATTCAGCTTTTTGAGCTTTTGCTTTATAGCTATTTAATTCTTTAGCTGTTGTTGTATTACAAAGAATAACTACTTGACCAGGAATAAGTGTTTTTATCGCAGCGATGCTCTTTAGATGTGGATTATTTGTTTGTAAAGTATTCCAATCTGATGGAGTTAATGATTTCTTGAAAACTCTTTGTGACCAGTGCAACATTGTTTCCCTTTGTTTCACTAAATACCATCCAATAACGCCATTTTCTAAATAAATCTCCTTAATATTTTCTTTGATCTTTTTAGTTAATTCAGCTGTCGTTTTAAAGTCAAATACGCTCCAGTTATTAGGCTTTGGAAATGACTTAGCAGAAACTCGTTGAATCATTTCACCACGGTAACTAATTTCATAGTGCAAAATTTTATTGGATTTAAAAATATTAAACCATTTAGTAAAACCTTGATCATCAAAAAAGTTTCCTTCATCTTCGAATTCAACTTTTGTAGCCGTACTATTAAGAACTTTAAACGTATAGGTTAAGTCTTTTATTTTTAAAGGTTCATGTATCTTAAACTGTAGACGTGTATATCTTTTTTCCATTATTCTTCTTCAACTTCATCATAAGCATTTTGTGCTTCTTCAATTTCGTTTACCATAACGCGAGCCACTATATTTTGGGCCTCTGCTGCTGTTTTTAGACTCATAAATCCTTGACTGTCAGTTGTTCCTTTTTGCAAATTTCCATCTTGATCAAAGATAAAATATGTTTTATTCGAAAGAGGTATATCGTCTTTGTTTTTAACGAGATATTGCAAAACATAAGGTTGATTAGGGACGGGTAATATAGGAAGCTTTATCGAAACGTTTTGCCCCCCTTTAAAAAGATGTTGTCCAGCTTTGGCCTCAAACTTTGCAGGCGTAATTAATGTAATTCCATTCTTATTAATTATGATTTGAGAACCACCAGCCATACATTACCTATTTATTATAAATTTCACAAATTAAGCTCGAAATTGACTTAATATAAAAACAAATACTTCAATGTTTTTTAATTTAGATATGACTTTCATCATTGCCCTTCAGCTAAAGGATAGCATCATTGTAACAGCAGATAAAAAAGAGGTTGTTACGAGTGAACAAGAAATGAACTATTTTAACGAACACCACACATTAAAACTTCATACTTGGGATAATGGTGTTATTACTGGAACAGGGGAAAGCTATGTAATTCATCGTTCGATAGCCCTTTTCAAAGAATTAGCTGGCTCAAATATTCATAAACTTCCTCAATGCTTAAAGATATCAAGACAAATCAGAGAATTAGAGATAGGGAGAAATCACTATCAGGTCGAGAATACCAAACTTCTTTGTAGTACCTATAGTGAAAATGGAGCCCAACTTTATAAGATAGAGCTTTTTGATAGTGCACAACCTTATACATTCACAGCTATTGAACCAATGGATATCACGGTATGGATGTTTGACCCTAATATTGAATTAATTTCCACAGATTTACAGAATCTCTATACCGATTTAAAAAACTATGCTGCATTTTCTAATCAAGCAGAATGGATCAATTACTATATCAACCGTCTCGCTCCGATTTACCAAAAGCAAAGCCAGCAAGATTCACTGATGAGTCAAAGCTTTGATTTCTTTTTTCAGACGAAGAATGAATACATTATTGGCCATATACCAAATACCCAAAATTCAGCCATAGAATTTAAAGAATTTTTTTCTAACTTTTAGTTCATTTAACATAATGGCTGTTATACGAAATGAAGATGTTAGAACCCATTTAAAGTGTCTATATTCTCACCAATAAAAATGTCTAGTTTATGATGGTTTTTATCACCATGGACTGGATATAAATATAGATGCTGATCACTATGTCTGACAAAGAAATTCAACGGCTTGCAGTTCTGCAAGACGTTCGAGATCATCGTATTACCCAGGTCCGTGCTGCTGAAATCCTAAATCTTTCCACCCGTCAAATTACCCGGTTATTGCAGAAGCTCAATCAAGATGGTGTCTCAGGTATGGCACATGCCAGTCGTGGTCAACCTGGCCATCGTCGCCATGATGACTTGTTAAAATCAAAGTGCCTTTCCATTATTGCTGAACATTTACTGGGCTTTGGACCCACCTTGGCGCATGAGAAGCTCAACAGCATGTTTGACCTGAATATCCCGGTAGAAACGCTTCGGCGCTGGATGACGGCCAATGACCTGTGGATTCCGCGATCCAAGCGCCTGAAGCGTCCATATCAGCCACGTTATAACCGGGATTGCTTCGGTGAACTGATCCAAATTGATGGCTCATATCATGACTGGTTTGAAGGTCGAGCTGCAAAATGCTGCTTGTTGGTTTATATCGATGATGCTACTGGAAAGCTGTTGCATCTGCGCTTTTGTGAGGCTGAAACGACCTTTGACTACCTGCTTTTAACCCGAGCCTACATTGAACAATACGGCAAACCTCTAGCCTTTTATAGTGACAAGCATTCGGTATTCAGAGTTAATCAGAAATCCAGGCAAGACAGCCAGATTACGCAATTTGGGCGGATTCTGAATAATTTGAACATCGATATTATCTTTGCCAACTCCCCCCAAGCCAAAGGTCGTGTGGAACGTGCCAACAGAACCCTTCAGGACCGTCTGATCAAGGAGATGCGCCTGGAAGGCATCGGTTCGATTGCAGAGGCCAATATATGGTTACCCTGCTTTATTGAGCAGTTCAATCAGAAGTTCGCCAAATGTGCGCGAAACTCAAAGAACCTGCATCGGCCATTAACCGAATCTGATCTTGAACTGGATGATATTTTTACCTGGCAGGAACCGCGTAAGGTCACCAAGAATCTGACCCTGACCTATGACAAGTGTATTTATATGCTTGAACCGACAGAGCTGAATCATAAGCTTGTTGGGCAATACATTTCATTTCTGGAGTACCCGGATGGTACTGTGGCAATCATGCATGAAGGACGGAAGATCAACTATAGCGTCTTCAATAAACTGGCTGGACTACAGCAGAATGATGTGGTTGAGAATAAAAGATTAGGTTCGGTCCTGGCCCATATCCAGCAGCAACATGAGGAATTGGAGAAACAGAATAAACGTTCCCGTCTCAAGAAAAGTATGCCGAGTCGTAAAGCTCAGAAAGTTGTTATTGAACAAAGAAATTTAAATCCTGTGCTTGACTCTTGTAGTTAAAAACAGGACATTTTAAATGGTTTATCGCATAGACATTTTAATTGGGGAATAACAGAAGAAGCCTATAACTCTTATCTAGGCTTTAAATTAAAGCTCACAAGTTAGATATGACTCTTTGTCCATTTTTCTGTGAGATTTTGCGTCCATACTCATAAGAATATACATCTATCCAACATTCATCCCATATTCGCATATTTTAAGATCAATAAAAAAGTACTTTTTCAGCATTCACATGCATTCTCTGCTGAATTTAGTGCGCATTAAACCCAATCATCAACATATATTTTTTCAAATCAATCAAAGACAAAACTAAATATTCTCAATATGATAAAAAAATGCGTCAATTAAAGTTGAAGAATATGAATAGCAAGACAACAAGACAGATACTCGTCACAGGCGCGACAGGCTATATTGCCAGTTGGGTCATCAAAAATTTACTCGAATTAGGGCACACGGTACATGCCACAGTTCGTGATCTGAATAAAACATCAGGATTTGCACATCTCGAAAAAATTGCAGCTGATACAACTGGCACTTTAAAACTGTTCCAAGCCAATTTATTAGATGAGGGTGCATTTGATTCAGCCATGCAAGGTTGTGACATTGTGATCCATATGGCATCCCCTTTTGTAGTGACCAACTATAAAGACGCAATTAAAGATATTATTGAGCCTGCGGTGATAGGCACTGAAAATGTACTCAATAGTGTAAATAAAACTGAATCCGTTAAGCGAGTGGTGGTAACGTCAAGTATTGCATCAACTTATGGTGATGCAATTGATATTTTGCAAACCAAACATAATCAGTTTGATGAATCGCATTGGAACACTTCTAGCTCTGAGACGCATCAGCCTTATCCATATTCAAAAGTGATGGCTGAGCGCAAAGCGTGGGAAATGCAAAAAGCACAAAACCGTTGGGATCTGGTCTGTGTTAATCCAGCACTGGTCATGGGGCCATCTTTAACAGCGTCAACACAGTCAGGAAGCGTTGAAGTGCTACAACAGTTTGCCAATGGTATGACTTTGGCCGGTGTTCCACCAATGTGGAATGGTATCGTCGATGTTCGCGATGTTGCCGATGCGCACGTACAAGCAGCTCTCAATCCCGCAGCAAGCGGACGTTATATTATTAGTGGTGGTACTTTAAGTTTATTAGAAATGGGGAAAATATTACGCTCGCATTTTGGTAATAAATTTCCATTTCCGCGCAATACCTTACCGAAGTTTGCCTTTAAAGCCTTTGGCCCTCTTGCAGGTTTCCCACGAAAGTTTGTTGAACTGAATATGGGTTACCCGATTTACTTTAATGCTGAAAAAAGTAAAAAAGAATTGGGCATTGAGTACCGAGATATTCAACAAAGTGTGGTTGAACATTTCCAACAATTACTCGATGACGGTGTGGTGAAGCAATATATTCCGTGAATCACTCATCAACAAAAAAGCCACCTTAAATAGGTGGCTTTTTATATTAAAAAAACAAATCTAACTTAGAAATCAAAAGTCACACCAACTTTATAGGTACGGTCTGCACCAATCGTGGCAAAGTTTTCATTAAATACACCCTCCCAATATTTCTTATCGGTCACATTGTCAACATTTGCCATAAATGTTGTATATACACCACCTAAATTTGTTTTATAACGTGCACCTAAATCCACTGTCGTAAAATCAGGTAATTGTAAGGTATTTGCTGAATCAACATATTGTTCACCCACATAGTTTACTCGACCATTCACAGATAAACCGTCGAGTAAAGGTAAGGCATAATCCAAACCAATTGTCGCTGTAAGATCTGGCATACCTAGAAGCTCATTGCCTTTATTGCCTAATGCTTTGGTATATTCCGTATCAAGATAAGCCATGTTACCTAATATCGTTAAACCATCACGAACTTGTCCTGAGAAACTCCATTCAATGCCTCGAGCACGTGTTTCTGCACCATCAGTAGTCGCCCCATCAATTACCATAGTGTCAGGCTTTTTAATCTCATACAAAGCAAGTGTATTTAACCATGATCCATTTTGGTATTTAGCACCCACTTCATATTGTTCGGTTTTAAAAGGTGCAAAAGTTTTTCCAAAATTCAGATCACTTTCATCTGTAACGGTTTTACCTTGACTCAAACCCTCTACATAATTGGCATATAAAGAAAGATTTTCACCAAAAGGTTTAACTACAAGACCTAAACTAGGTGACCAAGCATTTTCTTCATAACGCCAATCAGCACTATTTTTACGTTGTGAACTAAAATTCTTCAAATCCATATCTTGGTAACGTAAACCGAGAATAAATTGAAGTTTGTCTTGAAGTAATGAAATTTGATCACTCAAAGTATAACTTGCAAACGTATTGTCATTTAATGGCATGACACTTGGTGCGACCGCCATCAATCCATTTTGACCGGGGTTATATAAGTTAGTTGAATATCCACTGGATGTAGCAGGGTTATGCTGATCTGTCTGAATATTAAGATAATCTGCTCGAAGACCTAATTTGTGTGAAACAATACCCGTATTAAATTTATAATCACCGCCAATATTTGCGGATGTATTTTTAAAGTGCGCGTATTGACCATAAGTCTGTGTAGTCGCATCACCTTGTTCATTATTCAGAACCATACGTGTGCCAAATACAAAGCCTTTATATTTTTTATCTGCATAACCGGCACCAGCAAAGATATTTGCATTCGGTGTTAATGCATATTTCGCTTTTAAACCAACAAACTTACTATCTATTTGAGTATCTGAATCATTAAAATAATTTAATCCACCTTCCGGTGCCGCAATCACTTTTTTAATCTTTGCAAACGAAACCATGGCAGGTGAACCATTTTCACGATCTTCATGTATTGCATAGGCATCAAAATTTACTTGTAATTGATCTGTAGTATAGTCTGCAGCAATTGAACCCAGTGCTTTAGTATCTTCTTCTCCATCAATATTACGTTTACCTTGGCCATAGACTAAATTCGTGCGAACACCAATTTTTTTTTGTTCACCGAAACGGCGTGAAACATCAAGATGACTTTGGTAATAACCTTCATCTTCCAGAGTAGAAGTCAGTCTAGTTAAATCTTCATGTGCACGTTTAGGCGTAATATTAATCACACCACCAATCCCTCCATTAGGTGCCATCCCAGCGACCAAGGCATTTGGCCCCTTCAAGACCATTACAGCCTCTAAGGTTTCTGTGGGTACACGACTGACCGGTGCCATTCCGTATAAACCATCTAAAGCAATTTCATCACCATGTACACCAAATCCACGAATTTGGAAATTTTCATATAAATGCCCCTGATTCGTGGTCATACGAATACTCGCATCATTTTTTAAAACTTGTGCTACAGTTGACGCTTGCTGTTCTTCAATTAACTTTTTACTATATGCAGCAACGCTAAATGGCGTATCAACAATTTTTTTATTTCCCAGTGCACCAAGGTCTGTCTGCGCTTTCAATTTTCCATTTGCAAGCTGCTTTTCAGCTGGTACCTCAACTTCAATCGTTTCAAGCACGGTTCGCTCTGCTGCATTTACTACTGCAGATGTGCCCACCCCTAAGATCGCGATTGAAATCGCACGGACTAAATGAGTTTTTGGAAAATTGATCATTGTTGAACGCTTAATTTGTTTGAATAAGAATCATTATTATATTTAGAATAATTCTTAACTACATTATGAATCTCGATGATAATATTTTTTTAATGAAAAATATAAATATTCATTTTTTATAAATTGTAGATAAGACAAATGTAAATAATTGTTTATTATTAATTTTATAAAAAAAATAAATACAATCTCTGTATGTTCAATTAAAGCTCTCAGGTAAACAAATGATTAATTAACATACAAATAATTTGAATTTTTACATGCTATATTGCCTTTGAATAGATGTATCCATTTACATCCTACGATTATTCAAAAGTTAATAAGGCATTTTGGTTAGTGCCTGTTAGCCAAATTTAAGTCCCTTTTTTAAATTAAAAAAAAGCGACTCAAAAGAGCCGCTTTTTTCTAACCGAAGTTAAACTCAAATTATTGAGCTTGACCAGGTTGAGCCACTACAGTACGGCTACCAGAAATCGTAGCGAATACGCGACGGTTCATAGCACGGCCTTCTTTAGTGTTGTTGTCAGCGATCGGTTGATCCCACGCGAAACCTTGAGTAGATAAACGAGCTGGGTCAACGTTGTATTCGTTAACAAGTGAAGATTTAACAGAGTTAGCACGAGCTAGTGATAAACGTTCGTTTAGAGCACGTGGACCAGTGTTGTCTGTGTGACCTTCGATTTTAGCTGTAGCATTAGGGTATTCGCCTAATTTTTCAGCTACTTTAGCGATTTCAGGTTTGTATTGATCTTTGATGTTTGATTTGTTTGTATCAAAGAACACACGAAGTTCCATGTTAAGATCTTCAGTCAACTCTTGAGGAGCTGGAGCAACTGGAGCAACTGGAGTTACAGGAGCAACTTCAACTACAGGAGCAGCAGGTTTCAAGTGACCACCAAGAACTACGTTAAGACCAGCTAAAGCTGTGTAGTTCCAGAAATCTTCATCGATGTTGTAAGTAGCACGAGCTTCAGTACGTAGAGATAAAGCATCGTTTAAGCGCCAGAAAGCACCTAAACCTGCATTACCCAAAGTACCTTCTTCAGTAGTACCACGAGCTTGTGCAGATGGAGCTAAACCACGAGCAGCAGCTTCGTCAAATTTGTATTTGTAGTGACCAGCACCCAACAATACATATGGCTTAACTTTGCTGTCATAGTTTTTAGTGATCAAATCAGAAGTAGCATAGAAGTTACCATTGATTTGAGTTTGTTTGTATTCGCCGAAATCAACGTCTACATCACCTTTCACTTGGTTATATTCAGCTTCGAAACCTAACCATGGAGTTAATTCAACACCAAGTGCTGCACCAACAAACAAGTCATCTTGTAGCTCAGGACTTTCAGTTAAGTTACCACGGCTGTTGTTGTGTTGAGAATCTTGGAAAGTGTAACCAAGCATTAATGGAGTAACAGTTACGCCTGCGTTTGCAGCTGCTAAAGGAGCAGCTACGAGCATTGCTAATGCAATACGACTCATTTTCATGGATTTATCCTCCAGAGATAACAATTGTTGTTCAAGCTCAAGCCGAAAAATTGGCTATCCTGAGATAGGCTTTCTTATACCCCAGTTTTTTTTTTAAGCTATTCACGCTGAATCATACAAACACTTTTTTCTTTTTCCAAGTGCTTGATTAATCTAATCAAGTAAATTATTGACAAAATTACTTACAATTTCCGTTGTAATTCGGTAAATTTTTACTCAATTTTGAGCAGTGAATCGCCTATTGTCACTTGCTATTTTCATTTTAACAGCTTTATCTAAAATTGAGTAATAAAATTCTATACTCAAAATTAATATCGCCATTAAAAACACATATAACATTAGACATATAAAAATAATATTAAATTTTGGATTAAATCAATGCTTTACAATAAAGAAACCGGCTTTACGTTATTTGAACTTTTGGTCTCAATTGCGATTATGGTCATTATCGTGACGATAGCTTTACCACATTTCAACAATTTAATGGCGCAGCGAGAAGCGAATAACATCAAATTGACTATTCAGAATCACAATGCTTTCGCACGGGCTCAGGCCACAATTTATCACTCCAATATTGTGATTTGTCCTAGTCTTGACTTTAAACTTTGCCAACCTAACAACTGGAACAGTGGACTGATCATATTTATTGACAGTAATAAAAACCGTCAAGTCGACGCAAATGAAAAAATATTGCTGCAAGATAAACTCAATTTAAAATATGGCGATCTGTCTTGGCGTGGGACTCTACACATTCCAAGTCTCACCTTTCAATCTAGCTCAGGTTTACCCAATGGTTCAAATGGCAGTTTCTACTACTGTTCGAAATCAACGCTTCAACCGATCCGAGCAGTCTTAAGTCGAATGGGACATATCCGATTTGAAAACCCAACCAGTTGCTAATTTGAGAACCGGTGAGTCCAAAGCAGCCTTTTAAATTTGCTTTATTCCTGTTCAATTTTACTTATACTGCTGACGTATTCAAAAATTAATGTATAAGAAAATGGAGATATGTAATGACTGATATCGTCATCGTGAATGGAGCCCGTACTGCAATGGGTGGTTTTCAAGGGAGTTTAGCCGATGTAACTGCACCAGAATTAGGCGCAGTTACGATTAAAGCAGCCATCGAACGCGCGGGTTTACAACCGATAGATGTTGAAGAAGTCATTATGGGTTGTGTGCTTCCGGCTGGCCTGAAACAAGGTCCTGCCCGTCAAGCGATGCGTCAGGCTGGTCTTCCAGATTCAACTGGTGCCGTAACCATCAATAAGCTGTGTGGTTCAGGTATGAAAGCTGTTATGCAAGCGGCGGATATGATCAAGGCAGGATCAGCTCAAGTCGTAGTTGCAGGTGGTATGGAATCAATGACCAATGCCCCTTATGTTTTGACCAAAGCACGAGCTGGCTACCGTATGGGCCACGGTGACGTTAAAGATCATATGTTCTTAGATGGCCTAGAAGATGCAGAAACGGGCCGACTCATGGGGTCTTTTGCGCAGGATATGGCAAACACAAAAGGCTATACACGTGAACAAATGGATGACTTCGCCATTCGCTCGCTTAAACGTGCTCAAACTGCAATTACTGAGGGTTATTTTGCTGACGAAATCGTGCCTGTCACTGTTTCGAGTCGTAAAGGCGATGTGATTATCGATAAAGATGAACAGCCTTTTAACGCTAATATCGAAAAAATTCCAACACTGCGCCCTGCTTTTGCTAAAGATGGAACCATTACCGCTGCCAATGCTAGTTCTATTTCTGATGGTGCATCTGCTTTAGTTTTAACATCAGCAGATCTAGCTTCAGCAAAGGGCTTAAATCCACTAGCGAAAATTGTGGCTTATGCATCAAATTCACAGCATCCTTCAGAATTTACTATTGCACCTGTAGGCGCAATTCAAAAAGTTCTAGATAAATCGGGTTGGAATGTTGCTGATGTCGATTTATGGGAAATTAATGAAGCTTTTGCCATGGTCACGATGTGCCCAATTGATGAATTTAAATTAGATGCTGAAAAAGTAAATATCAACGGGGGTGCTTGTGCGCTTGGACATCCAGTTGGTTCTACAGGTTCACGCATTATCCTAACGCTGATCCATGCATTAAAACGTACAGGCGGTAAACGTGGTATTGCAGCGCTGTGTATTGGCGGTGGTGAAGCGACTGCTGTGGCGATTGAATTGCTTTAATCCTCTGCTGACTCCCTTCACAAAGGTGATTTAGAGGGAATATTCTTTAATCCTCCCCTAACCCCTCCTTTAATAAAGGAGGGAGACTGAAAATCCCTCTGTAAGAGGGATTTTTTATGCTTACATTTTAGACATAAATTGTTCACATACAGGTCAGCCAAGGCTCTTAAAATAAATGTCGACATAATAATAATGGATGACCTTTATGCAGCTCAATCACTATTTGAATTTTCAAGGCAATACCGAAGCAGCCTTTAATTTTTATCGTTCTGTATTTGGTGGAGAATTCCTCAATGTGATGCGTTATGGCGATATGCCTGCCGAGGAAGGCATTTCACTATCCGATGCAGATCGGCAAAAGATTATGCATATTTCCCTGCCAATCAATGAATTTACCATGCTGATGGCCTCAGATGTCAACGAACAATTTTGTGCACAAACCAACCAAACCTTTACCGTAGGCAGCAATCATTATATTTCGATTAATTTAGAAAGCAGTGAACAAGCGGAAGCCAAACGATTGTTTGATGCATTGTCCAAAGGAGGCTCTATAGAAATGCCTCTCGAAAAGACCTTCTGGGACGCGCTGTATGGCGCATTTACCGATCAGTTTGGCATTAAATGGATGGTCAATTGCCAGCTTAAAAATGAATAATCACTCATTAAAAGTATTTCGATCAATAAAAAAGCCTCCGAACGGAGGCTTTTTTAATCAATCATGGCACTTAAGCACCTGTTTGATAATGCGCTTGCGGCACTGCCGTTGAAGCTTGATATGGATTGGTAAAATCATCTAAGCCAGCAGCAGCTTCAGCAATATCTTTACCTTCTTTCACCACAAAAGTATCGAAACCTGAACGCTTCATGTAGTTCAACACATCTTTGAATACATCACCTGTTGCACGTAGCTCGCCTTGAAAACCTTGGCGACGTAACAACGCAGCAAATGAATAACCACGACCATCGTTAAAGCCTGCAAACTCGATAAAGATTGCATCTAACTGGTCAAGCGGGAATTCATTGGTTTCAGGTGAAGCATCAACCGTTACGAAAAGTGCTTTTTTACCAGTTACATTCGCAAGTTGATCTAACTGCTCAACTGTTAAAACCACGTCACCTTGTGGCAACACACCATCTTCACCAATGACTTGGTAAGTATTGTCTGCAATCGAGCCATCTTTAGAGAGGACTTGTAGTGCTGTATTAAGCATATGCACGCTCCTTAAATGGTTGGATGCCAACACGGCGGTAAGTATCAATAAACTCTTCGCCTTCTGCACGAAGGTCTAGATAAGTATTTAAGATTTCTTCAATGATGTCTGGTACAACTTCGGCTGCAAATGATGGGCCTAAGATGTCACCAATCGATGCATCATGGTCGGCATTACCACCCAAAGTGATTTGATAGAACTCAGCACCCTTTTTATCTACACCTAAAATACCAATATTACCGACATGGTGGTGACCACACGCATTCATACAACCAGAGATGTTCAGATCCAATTTACCTAAATTGTAAATGGTATCTAAGTCATCAAAACGACGAGAGATCGCTTCAGAAATTGGAATCGATTTCGCATTTGCCAATGAACAGAAATCACCACCTGGGCAGCAAATGATGTCGGTTAAGAACCCAATATGCGCACGTGCAAGATTGTGTTGATCAAGGATTTTCCATAGATCAAACAAATCTTTTTGCGGTACATCCACAAGCGCAATGTTTTGCTCATGTGTGGTACGGAACTCACCAAAGGTATATTTGTCAGCCAAGTCAGCAATCAGGTTCATTTCTTCAACAGTCATATCGCCCGGTGCAATACCCGCACGTTTCAAAGAAATCGTAACGATGCGGTAACCTTTGACTTTATGTGCATTGGTGTTGATGTTGAACCATTGTTTAAATTTCGGCTCTGCGGCAAATTGCTCTGCAAAATCTTCATCCGCATAATCTTGGTAATCAAATGGTGTGAAGTTCTCATCCATTTTCGCCAAGGTATCAGCATCAATTTTTAAAGTTTTGATGGTATGTGCAAATTCAGCTTCCACTTTCTCTGCAAATACTTCTGGTGTTAATGCTTTCACCAAAATTTTGATACGTGCTTTATATTTGTTATCACGACGACCGTGTAAGTTGTATACACGAAGTACCGCTTCTAAATAAGCAATCAAATCTTCACGTGGCAAGAAGTCACGAATAAAGCTACCAATCACTGGTGTACGGCCTAAACCACCACCAACTTTGATTTTATAGCCAATCTCGCCTGCTTCATTTTTCACGATATACACACCGATATCATGGAAAGACGTTGCCGCACGATCAGTTTCTTCCAGTGCTGAAACTGCAATCTTGAACTTACGTGGCAAGAAAGCGAATTCTGGGTGGAAAGTTGACCATTGACGAATCAATTCACACGTTGGGCGTGGGTCAGCAATTTCACCCGCAACCACACCTGCATATTGGTCAGTAGTTGTGTTACGAATACAGTTACCCGAAGTTTGAATCGCATGCATTTGAACAGATGCGAGCTCTTGTAACATATCAGGCACATTTTCTAGTGCAGGCCAGTTAAACTGAATGTTTTGACGGGTAGATACGTGCGCATAACCACGGTCATAGTCCTGAGCCAATGACGCAATTTTACGTAATTGTTTAGAATTCATCAGGCCATAAGGTACTGCAATACGTAGCATCGGTGCATAACGCTGTACATAAAGGCCGTTTTGAAGACGCAGTGGACGGTATTCATCTTCCGTCAATTTACCTGCTAAATAACGTTCCGTTTGATCACGGAACTGTGCAACACGTTCATTAACCAGTTGCTGGTCAAAATCAGTATATAAATACATGGCGTACAGCTAGTAATTTCTATTATAACAATGCACAGCATAACGAGATTTTATCTATCAAGAAAATGCGTTTTTTACATATTTAATAGCGATTTTATTGATAAGACTGTCGCAATTTCACTGATATAGCGGATTCCGGTCATTTACTTTTTATTTATTAATATATTGAATTATTTCTCCATTACTTAGCATAAATTTACATAAAGAATTTAAGCCAATAAAAAGCCCGATAAATCGGGCTTTTTATTTAGCGATGTAAAATCACTTATTTTTTATCTGGTAACGCATACGCAACAAGGTAATCACCAAGTTTTGTACCAAATGAACCATGACCACCAGCCATGATCACAACATATTGTTTACCATTTGCTTCATAAGTCATTGGAGTCGCTTGACCACCTGCTGGTAGACGACCTTCCCACAAAGTATCACCATTCGTTACATTGATTGCACGGATATAGTTATCTTGTGTTGCGCCTACAAACATGACATTACCAGCAGTCGATATTGATCCACCAAGACCCGGTACACCAATTTTCACAGCAGGTAATTGGAACAATTTCGGTAAACTGTCTCGAATTGTACCAATACGTTTTTTCCAGACCACTTCATGTGTATTTAAATCTACACCTGCAGTAAAGCCCCATGAAGGTTGTTTACAAGGTAAGCCAAGTGGTGACAAGAAGGCTTTGATTTCCACACCATAAGGTACGCCATACATCGGTTGCACGCCTTGTTCAGTACCCGCACCTTTCGCAGTTTGCTCACGGTTTGGATCTGTAGGAATCAACTTAGTGACAAATGGCAAGCCAATTGGGTTCATCACAGCAACTTGACGGTCTTGGTTCACCGACATACCACCCCATTCAAATACCCCAAGGTTACCTGGGAATACCAATGTGCCATTTTCAGATGGTGGTGTATAAATACCGTCGTAGTTTAATGATTTGAAATACACACGACACATCAACTGGTCAAACATAGTGGCACCCCACATTTGTTTATCAGTCAATTTATCTTTTGGTGCTAAATCAAAATCAGAGAACGGTTGAGTTGCAGAATAATGCTCACCTTTAGTTTGTGGACCACGTTTTACAGTTTGTGGAACTGCTTTTTCGGTGATTGGCACAATCGCTTTACCGGTACGACGGTCAAGGACGAATGCATTACCTGTTTTGGTTAAGACATAGATCGCAGGAACAGTATTACCTGATTTATCTTTGATATCTGCCAATGAAGGTTGTGATGGTACATCCATATCCCACAAATCATGATGTGTGGTTTGGAAATTCCAAATTAATTTACCTGTTGATGCATTTAATGCCAACATTGAGTTTGCATAGCGTTCATCTAATGGCGTACGGTGACCACCAAAAATGTCTGGTGTGCCTACACCTGTTGGCACATAAACGATGTCAAGTTTTTCGTCATATGCTAAAGGTGCCCATGCATTCGGTGAGGCTACAGAGTATTTTTGACCTTCGCCTGGCATGGCATTTGGATCTTCCGCCCCTGTATCAAAGATCCACAATAATTCACCAGTATTAACATCATAACCACGGATGACACCAGATGGCTCTTTAGTCGAGAAGTTATCAGTTGTTGAACCGCCAATCACAATGGTTGTGCCAGTAACCACTGGAGGTGAAGTTGGGATATAACCGCCCGGATACGGATAAGGCATATCTTTTTGTAGATCGACTTCGCCATTATGACCAAAATCACTACATGCTTTACCTGTGTCAGCATTGACTGCAACCAATCGACCATCATTTACAGGCAAGATCACTTTGCGCGGACATTCAGTTGAAGTCGAGCGTTTGTTCTTTAAGCTTTTTGCAAACTGAGTGGTATTTGCTGCGTCAAAATAAGACACACCACGACATGTTAAATGTTGATAGGTATTGTCCGCTTTAAGTTTAGGATCGAATGCCCATTTTTGTTTACCTGTCGCAGGATCAAGTGCAATTAAACGTTGGTGAGTTGTACACATAAACATGTCATTGCCGACTTTAATCGGAGTGACTTGGTTTGTGGTTTCACCTGAGTCATTTTCTGTTGGTAACTCACCTGTACGGAAAGTCCACGCTACTTCTAAATCTTTAACGTTGTCGCTATTGATTTGGGTGAGTGGAGAATAACGTACACCACCTTGTGTACGACCATAGGCAGGCCAATCTTCAGGAGCAATACCCTCAATCGCTTTGGCTGTTTGAGGTTGTGCATTTTTAATTTCACCGTGAATTTCTTGCGGATCATTAAAAATTGAATAGATCATCACAATAATCGCAATCACCAGTGTGCCTGATAATGTAATTTTCGCAGTTTTGCCATTTTCCATACCGCGTGTCACGGCAGGAATCAGTAACCAAAGGCCCAATAAGCCTAAAATATCAAAACGCGGTGCAAGTGCCCAAAAGTCAGAACCTGCCTCCCAAAGTCCCCAAATCACTGTACCCAGCATCAACGCTGCATAAATGTATAAAGAACTGTTTTGAATTTTTCTTAAGTATATTGCTGAAGCCAGCATTAACAGGCCGGCGATAATGTAGTACCAAGAACCGCCAAGTACTGCCAGCCAGATACCACCAATCAATAGAACCAAGGCGAAAATTGCCATCACAACGACGGTAAATGTTCGCATCCCAGTTCCGGTAGATGGGTTGCTCATGTTGACCACCTCTATTGTCGAATGTTGTATTTGGTGCGTGAAACACATTCAACACACCACCGTTTTTATGTCGCAAAGAGAAGTTGTTACAAAAACAATTCAAGAGGAAATATCGTAATTTTTCTCAGAATTACCGAATTGCTTTTATAAGAACTCTAATTTGACATCAATTAAAATGCTGTTTGAAATTTGATACCGCCGACCCACGCATTCTCACCATTTTTGTAAGCACCGACGTGACGGATATATTGAATATTTGGACGAATAGTCAGCCAGTTTGCTGCATGAATACCGTAGTAAATTTCTGCGTCATACTCTTCACTTTGTAGACCGCGTGCATCAACGCTGTTATTGGCAATATTGGCATCATTCACATCATCATTAATGCTGATACGACCTAAACCAATCGCAATTTCATCCTGAGGACGTGCATCGAATGCACCTTTGTAGACCAAGCCAATGTTTTGCATATCACTCACATTGTTGGTGTCTGAGTCATGCACGGTGACATTCACAAAACCGCTTAAGCCACGTGAAGCATCGTCTTTGTGTGCTGTCAGTTGTTGTTTCGCCACAATCCAACCACCTTGATGGTGATCTTTTTCATTTACTGGGCTATCAATGACATCGGCATCAGCGGTACTGTAGTAGTAACCTGCACGGTATTCACCCGGTAGCTTTTGTGTCCCCACTTTTGGAGTCCACACTACTTCAGCAGGAATAATCGCACCTTTAGAACCATCAGTACTCAATTTCCAACCTTTACCACGTTTTAGATTTTCAGGGTTGTATTCATAAACCCCGACTTGTGCGTAGAGTTCAGGCTGAATGTTATATTTCACGCGAGCAGCCCATTGGCTGACTGGCCAGTTGTACCATTGGTCACCGACCCAGTTACCCACTTGTGAACCACAAAGTGCTAAGTTTTGAAAGTCACAGTCAAAGCTGTTGAAATCTTCACCTTCACCGAAACGACCGACTTTAATATCTAATTTTTGGTCTAAAAATTTTTTCTTGATCCAGAAATCAGTCAAACGCCAAGTTTGACCACGACCCCACACTTCTTGTGTTGCACTTAAATGACCATTTAATGCATCTGAAGTTTGAGACAATGAACGACCATTACGTTCAGTGATATTGATTTGTGCTTCGGTATCTTTCCAACCCGCAATTTTTTCTAAATCGAGATATGCCCCAATCGCGAATTGGTCCGCATATTCAGTGCCATGACTAGAAGCATGCTTTGCATCTAACAAAGTGGCTAATTCGCCACCATAACTAAAACTAAAATCGTAACCTTTCTGTTGAAGGGCTGTTCGTTGACCGTTCCAATCACCGAACATCCATGGGCTTTCAGAACTGAAAGCATCTGCAGTAGTTGCCGCTTGGGTTGCTGAACCTGCAAGCATTATTCCGAGGCTAAGATATAAAGATCCAAGTTTACTCACAGCTATTTTCATTTGGAGACCTATATACCAATTGTGTTAATAGTTTATATAATACTCTCACATTTGTATAATTTATTTATTTTTTTGTTAACAACTCTCAATATTTACATAGATGTTTATCTAATTAAGAGATTTTAAAGGTTTTATTGTTTAAATTATCACCTTTTTTTATACAATTCATAACCAATTATCCGCACCTAAAGTTTTACCCACATGGGTATAAATCAATGTTGATCTAGAAAATTTAATCGGACATGCCAGTTGAGTTTGTGTCATTGTGTCGCCTTCTTGTAGCGGAACTTCAACACGCCAATGCCGCTCTTGGGCCAATTGTGAATTTAGGGCTTCATCCAAACTTAAAACTGGTTCCACACAGACATCTTGAGAGGCAAAAATCATTTTCCACTCAGCCCATGTTTTGTTCAGTATCTTGCTGGCAATTGCATGCTTAATTTCAGTCTGATCCTGTGGATCAAATGACATGCCTTGCGTCGCTAAAGCGGGTAAATCGAGAATTTGCGCTAATCCATGTAAAAACTGTGGCTCCAAACCACCTATAGACAGATAACGACCATCTTGGGTTCGATAATAGTCATAGAAACTGCCGCCATTCAGATGTGCAGTTTCTGCGGCTGTTACAGCATTGGCAGCCAATACGCCAGCTGCAGCCATATTGTTCAATGCGACAGCGCAATCGGTCATGGAAATATCAATATATTGTCCTAAGCCGCTACGGTAACGCTCAATCACCGCAGCTAAGATGCCAGTAATCGCATGCATTGATCCGCCTGCCACATCGGCGATTTGAATCCCCATCGGTGGCGGGCCACTATCTTGGCGTCCGCTATGACCTGAAATGCCTGATAAAGCCAAGTAATTGATGTCATGCCCTGCGCGGTCTTTGTAATGTCCGGTTTGACCATAACCCGTAATCGAGCAATAAATAAGTCGCGAATTAATTTCGGCCAAAACTGCATAATCCAAACCCAAGCGTTGCATGACACCTGGACGAAATTGTTCTACCACAATATCAAAATCTGAAATTTTAGCTTTAATCAGTTCAATGCTTTTCGGGTCTTTTAAATCTAATGCGATGGATTGTTTATTGCGATTTAAATAACTATGCGCTGTGGCTTGCCCATTGGCATAAGGTGGCATCAAACGAACCAGATCGGGACGCGTCGGTGACTCAATATGCACAACTTCCGCACCCATATCAGCCAAATACAAGGTCGCAAATGGCCCTGGGAGTAATGTCGAAAAGTCGAGTACTTTCAATCCTTTTAAAGCAGCTTCCATGGATATTTTTCTCTAATTGTGTAGATTTTTTATCCATGGTAGAAATATAAAATGATTAAAACAATGTCATGTTCAGCCATTTACCTTGATAGTTTCGGCAATTTACCATGTAAAAATGGTAAAACCGCTGTTGTAAATTGCCATGATTTCTTTTTTTAGCGTCATTTAGGTCAAACATTTGTGAACATTAAAGAGACTGAAGGATTAAACATGAGTCGTGATACGATCAGTATCCATTTCGTCAACGCAGCCTTAACTGGTGTGAAACGTCTCGGCATGGATGTCGAAACTTTATTGTCTCATGTTGGCATTGAGGCTGAACTTCTACGCCAACCCAAAGCGCGTATTTCACCTGAACAATACACACGTTTTATTAAAATGTTGTGGATGGTGACTCAAGACGAACATGTCGGTTTTGATATTCAACCGCGCCGCTTGGGTACTTTTGCCATTATGTGCCAATTGATTATTCATGCAAAAACCCTCGGTGATGCACTCGAATTGTCTTCGCAGTTCTACAAACTGTTTGGTGATGAATGGTCGGTGACACTAGAACGTGATAAGCACGAAGCACGTTTAGTTCCTCAAATTCCGAAATCTATGGACCCAGACCATTTCATTACAGAAAGTATGCTGATGATTTGGCATGGTCTCGCTTCTTGGTTGATTGAACGTCGTCTGCCTTTAGAGCGTGTTCACTTCGGTTATAAACGTCCTGAACATGCTGACGAATATGATGCCTTGTTTTTTGCACCTGTCATGCAGTTTGATACACCACGAACTGAAATTACATTTGCAGCGGATTATTTAGATTTACCCATTCGTCAAAACGAAGAAACGCTTGAAGAATTCTTAAAAGCGGCTCCTGCACAGTTATTGGTTAAATTTAAAAATACCAATTCATTAACATCTCGTATCCGTGATGTGCTGAAGAGTCAAATTGGCGAAGAAATGCCAACCTTGAACGATGTTGCTTCAATGCTGTATCTATCGCCGCAAACACTACGTCGTCGTTTAGCCGCTGAAGGTAAGAGCTACCAAGGTGTGAAAGATGCCTTACGTCGAGATGCTGCAATTCACTTATTGCTTAATCCAGACTTAACGCTTGAAGATGTTGCACAGCAAGTCGGTTTTAGTGAAACCAGTACTTTCCACCGTGCCTTTAAAAAGTGGACCGGTGTAACACCAGGCCTATATCGCCAATTACATGGTTATCACTAAGCAATATTCAAAAATACCATTCTCTAAAACCTGATCTCGATCAGGTTTTTTTATTTCGGAAAATCTGCAAGTTGTTTTTGACAAAGCAATGGATCGACGGGCGTGATCACGCGTTTGCCATCCTGTATCCGATACATTTCTGCCTTGATCACATGATCATTTCGATCATACTCACAGGCTAAACCGCCCATCCCCTCATCTGAGGGATGAATGCCATAGATCATATAAACATAAAAACCGATCATGCATACAAAACCTAAGCAGCCTACTAGTACTAGCCAAGCCAGACCTTTCAACACTCGCTTCACATTTTTATGCATAAGCAGATCTTCAATTTGAACTAAATCGATAGCAACTAATCTTAACCGATCCTCGCTTTCAATATGCAGGTTGATTTTTATCTTATTCAGCAGCAAGCGTTGACCAAAAATATCAAACGACTCACCCGTTCTCATCATTGCACTGGCTTGATTAATCCGTACACTCAAAAAACCAATAAAAATTTATAGATCATAGGGACAGGATTATGAGCGAGGCTTACATCATTGATGCCATTCGCACACCGCGCGGCAAAGGAAAAAAAGACGGTTCACTACATGCCGTTAAACCGATTAGCCTACTGACCGGTTTATTGAACGAATTACAAAACCGACATCAATTTGACACCGCTGCAGTTGACGACATTGTACTGGGCTGCGTGACCCCCATTGGTGACCAAGGTGCAGACATTGCAAAAACCGCAGCCATTGCAGCAGGTTGGGACAATGATGTGGCAGGCGTACAAATCAACCGTTTTTGTGCATCAGGTTTGGAAGCCGTAAATATGGCTGCACAAAAGGTGCGTTCTGGCTGGGAAGATCTGGTGGTTGCAGGCGGTGTAGAGTCGATGTCTCGTGTGCCGATGGGCAGTGACGGCGGCCCTTGGGCGCTTGACCCTGAAACCAATATGGCCTGTGACTTTATTCCACAAGGCATTGGAGCCGATTTAATTGCCACCATTGACGGTTACAGCCGAGCAGATGTGGATGCCTTTGCAGCCAACTCTCAGCAAAAAGCCGCAGCAGCTCAAGCCAATGGTTATTTTGACCAATCTGTCGTTCCTGTTAAAGACAAAGCAGGCGTGACAGTTTTAGCCAAAGATGAATTTATTAAACCAACGACCACAGCAGAAGGCTTAGGCAAGCTCAACCCAAGTTTTGCCATGATGGGGCAAATGGGCTTTGATGCCATTGCCTTGCAAAAATATCCTGAAGTCGGCGCAGTCAACCATGTACACCATGCAGGGAACTCATCGGGCATCGTTGATGGTGCTGCCGTAGTATTGCTTGCCTCTGAAAAAGCGATCAAAGAACAAGGCCTAAAACCGCGTGCCAAAGTGCTTGCCACTGCATTGGTGGGTGCAGACCCAACCATTATGCTGACTGGCCCTGCACCTGCTGCACGTAAAGCCTTAGCTAAAGCTGGCTTAACCATTGATGATATTGACCTATTTGAAGTGAACGAAGCTTTTGCAGCAGTCGTGATGCGTTTTATTACCGAACTCAAGGTTGATCCTACCAAAGTCAATGTGAATGGCGGTGCAATTGCATTAGGACATCCGCTGGGTGCAACAGGCGCCATGATTTTAGGCACCCTGATGGATGAACTAGAACGCCAAGGTAAAAAACGCGGCTTAGCAACACTTTGCGTGGGTGGCGGTATGGGCATCGCAACGATTATTGAGTTGGTATAAGGAGAATAAAAATGAGCGCAATTCAATTTGAAAAAAATGCCGACAATATCGTCATTTTAACTTTAGATTCTCCAAACCAATCTGCCAACACCATGAATGCAGACTTCCGCACGGCACTGGCTGAAACGGTAGACAAACTGCAAGCAGATGAAAATATTGCAGGGATTATTTTTAGTTCCGCAAAAAAAACCTTCTTTGCCGGCGGCGACTTAGACGAACTGATTCAAGCTACACCTGAGCATGCGACAGAATTCTTCAATATGATTGAAGAGATGAAAGCCAAACTGCGTTATATCGAAACCCGTGGCATTCCTGTTGTAGCAGCTTTAAATGGCACAGCGCTTGGCGGCGGCTGGGAGTTAGCTCTCGGCTGTCATTATCGTATTGCGCTGAATGATGCTAAGGCGAAATTTGGCTTACCTGAAGTGACCTTAGGCCTACTGCCGGGCGGTGGTGGCATCGTACGTATGGTGCGTTTATTGGGTCTGCAAAATGCATTTCCACTCTTAATGGAAGGCAAACAAATTGGTGTCGAAAAAGCCAAATCATTGGGGCTGATTCAAGACACCGCAGAAAACCTTGAAGAATTGATGGACAAAGCCATTGCGTGGGTGAAAGCCAATCCAAAATCACAGCAGCCCTTTGATATAAAAGGCTATAAAATTCCGGGCGGGACGCCATCCACACCTGCGGTGGCGCAAATGCTTGCCATTGCACCAGCCATTTTACGTGACAAAACCAAGGGCTGTTACCCTGCACCTGAAGCCATTATGGCCGCAGCAGTTGAAGGCGCTCAAGTGGATGTCGATACGGCACTCACCATTGAATCACGTTACTTTACTTACCTTGCAACCGGTCAAATTTCTAAAAATATGATCGGCACCTTTTGGCATGGTCTAAATGCTATTAAGTCTGGTGCAAGCCGTCCAAAAGACGTCGCGAAATGGCAAGCCACCAAAGTTGGTATTTTAGGCGCAGGCATGATGGGTGCAGGCATCGCTTATGCCACAGCATCAAAAGGCATTGCAGTTGTACTTAAAGATATCTCTGTAGAAGCTGCTGAAAAAGGCAAAGCCTATAGCCAAAAACTGCTGGATAAAAAAGTAACTCAAGGCCGTTTAAGTGCAGAAAAACGTGATCAAGTCTTAGGACTGATTCATGCCACTGCAGATGCTGCCGACCTACAAGGCTGCGACTTGATCATTGAAGCTGTATTTGAAAATGTCGAGTTGAAAGCCAAAGTGACACAAGAAGCAGAAGCCTATTTGGCAAATAGCGGTATTTTTGCGTCAAACACTTCAACCTTGCCAATTTCAGGCTTAGCCAATGCATCTCAAGATCAAGCTAAATTTATCGGTCTACATTTCTTTAGTCCTGTCGACAAAATGCAATTGGTCGAAATTATTAAAGGTAAAAATACATCGGCTGAAACCTTAGCCAAAGCCTATGACTATGTACAGCAAATTGGCAAAACACCAATTGTGGTGAATGACAGCCGTGGCTTCTTTACCAGCCGTGTCTTTGGCACCTTTGTGCAAGAAGGTTTACGTCTACTGTCTGAAGGCGTACACCCTGCCCGCATTGAAATGGCTGCACTAAAAGCTGGCATGCCTGTAGGCCCATTGGCGATTCAAGATGAAGTGTCTTTAACACTCTCTGAGCATGTTGCGGCCGAGACACGTAAAGCCCTACAAACCGAAGGCAAAGACCTGCCTCGCTCAGGAGCGGATGACGTTATTCAAACGATGATTCATGAGTTTGGCCGTAAAGGTAAAGCTGCGGGTGCAGGTTTTTATGAATATCCTGAAGGCGGTAAAAAGCATCTCTGGGATGGCTTGAGCAAATGGCAGAAAGATAATGCTATTTCTGAACAGGAAATGATTGACCGCTTCCTGTTTGTACAGTCACTCGATACCTTACGCTGCCTAGAAGAAGGTGTTTTGGAATCGACTGTTGATGGCAATGTCGGATCAATCTTCGGGATTGGTTTTGCCCCTTGGACAGGTGGTGCACTTCAATTTTTAAACCAATATGGTTTGGAAAAAGCGTTACTTCGTGCCAATACACTAGAAGCAAAATATGGCGAACGCTTCAAAGCACCGCAATTGCTGAAAGACAAAGTGGCGAAAGCTGAGCAGATTTAATTATTCATTTTGAGCATGCAAATTTTGCTGTTCAATCACATCAAAAGGAGCTTCGGCTCCTTTTAATTTTCATTCGCATTCGCGTGTTTGCAAACAAATCTAGATTTTACGCTAACTCTCATCTGTTTTATGTTATAAAGTAACAAGTTTTTTGATTTCTTTTTATCCGATTGAGTAGCTTGTTATGACTGATCATACTTCTCCTGAAAAATCACCATGGGGCTGGAAAGCACTGATTATCTTCTGTATTTTAGGTACGTTATTCATGGGTATTTTCTGGCTTGCTGTGACCAATGAACCAGACTATATGCCGAGCCAACAGAAAAAAGACAATACTCAACAGCATGCATTTAAAAATGCCCCTGTGATGTCAGAAGAAGCGTTGAAAAAGGCACAAGCTGATCAAGCAGCTCGTGAAGCTTCTGCGCCGACTGCAGCAGATATGCAGATGACTGAAGAACAACATGCACATATGGATGACATGAGCCCTGAACCTACTGCATCGAATGATCATGGTCACTAAGCTTTGACCTCATCTATATAAAAAAAACGCTTAAAATATTAAGCGTTTTTTTATTTATAGATGTCCAATTTTACGTATTTAAGCCAAAGCCATGTACATATCTTGATGCGGAATACCACAATCTAAATATTCATCACCTTCAACAACAAAACCTAAAGCTGCATAAAACGGTATAGCATGCACTTGTGATGATAGTTTTAAATATTCACGTTGCTCTAATTTCGCTTGTTCGATGATAGCTTGCATCAAGATTTTACCAATACCCTGACCGCGATAGGCCTTTAAAACAGCAACACGACCTATACTGTTATTTTTCAACAAACGTGCAGTTGCAATAGCTTTCATCCCATCATGAACAATAAAATGCAGTGAAATCGCATCTTCTGCATCCCACTCTTCCGCGGGCGATATCTGCTGTTCTAAAATAAAGACCTGTTCACGTATCGGCCGAGCTGCAGATGCCAGTTGCTCCCACGGACCAAATTGAATATTTAACTGCTGCATCCCTTCATCCTTTAGCATTTACAGCCAATATCTTGCTGGTCCCATTGATCATTTAACAATAATTCTAACGAATGCTTTTGAATGCCATACATGTCTTTTAAAGCTTGGATCTGCGCCAATACCGCTTGATCAGGTTCGACATAGTCTGCACGTTTGGTTGCCAAGATCATTTTATTTTTACTGGTATGTTCAAGTGCCACAAATTCAAAGACTTTGGTTTCATAACCATATGCTTTCAATAAAAGTGCACGAATCGTGTCGGTGAGCATTTCTGCTTGCTGGCCGGCATGAATGCCAAATTGCAACATTGGCGCAAGTACTTGCGGCGCTTTCAATTGAGGACGCAGTTCTTTATGACAACACGGCGCACACATGATCATTTGCGCATTTAATCGAATGCCGGTATGAATCGCAAAGTCCGTTGCTACATCACAGGCGTGCAGCGCAATCATGACATCTAAGCGCTCAGGCGCATATGTACGAACATCGCCTTGGAAAAAATCCAGTTGGCTAAAATTCGACTGCTGCGCAACACTTTGGCAAAATTCCACCATTTTTGGATTCAGCTCAACCCCAGTCACTTTAGGCACTTGCTGGTGTTTTGCTAAATAATCATATAATGCAAAAGTTAGATATCCCTTGCCTGAACCAAAATCCACAACATGTAGAGATTGATCAGTCTCTTTAATCTGACTTAAAGCGCCTGAAAAAAATTTCTACAAATTTATTAATTTGTTTCCATTTACGCGCCATGCTCGGAATAATTTGTGCTTTGGCATCCGTAATACCGAGTGGCTGTAAAAAATAACTGTCTTGATCGACATAGCGATGTTTTGCTCGATCATGCCCTTGCTGCTCCGTAGGATTTTTCCCTAAAGCAGGCTGCTTTTTGCTAATGCTTAGCATGGCTTTCTTTTTATTTTTCTTAAGCTGAATTTCTTCATCCAAGGTCATCAGGTTGGCTTGCTTACAACAGCTCAATAAACTTTCGACTTGTTGATATGCAGCTGCCATTGGATAGTTTTTGGTGATGTCTTGGGTTTTATAACGATATAAACAACTGAGAAATGACTCACCTTGCAGCGAAATGACTCGCAAGGTCATTTTTTCTAATTGGTCTAATTCACCTTTATACTGACTCAAAATCATGCGATCAAAACGCTGTGTTTCAATGGCTTGCTGAAAGGCTGCTAAAAATTGCTGCTCTTGCGTAGAGGGAGAAGCCAAAGATGACATAATATAAACCTAGATAAATTTGCAAAACAATTTTAAATCTTCTTACACCAAAAGCAAAATTGAATTACTATACATATGTATATTTAAATTATTATAAAAGATACGTTATGAATCCTCCCCATCTTTTAGCTTATGACCCAGCTGAAGAAAGACTGAATTTCTATACCCATGCTTTCGGTGCAGCGTTGTCTGCCATCGCAGGTATCCTACTGATTTTAAAAGGATCATATCTTCCAACTGGACAATGGCTTGCACTTTGGGTGTATGCATTCAGTATGCTGTTATTGTTTTCAGCCTCGAGTCTATATCACTTCGCAGAATCTCCTGAGCGCCGTGGTTGGTACAAAAAACTCGACCATACCGCAATCTATTATTTAATTGCAGGTACTTACACCCCGTTTCTGGCAATCGCATTGCCTACCGCAAAAGCGCATTATTTACTCATTGCACTGTGGGTCATTGCTGCAATTGGAACACTATTCAAATTAATTTTCATTCATCGTTTTCAAAAGATTTCGTTGATTGCCTATTTGGTGATGGGATGGCTTGCAGTACTGGTAATGGATGATATGCAACGCTTTTTATCTGATCAAGCTTTAACCTACCTGATCATTGGCGGGCTATCTTATACAATCGGTGCATTGTTTTATGCCTTAAAAAAGGTAAGATATACACACGCTATCTGGCATATTTTTGTATTGATAGGTGCAGGATCACATTTCCTGTCGATTTATCTCTACGTGATATAACCCACTGACACTGCATTCTTTAGTGACCCTAATTCCGCAGTCCGTAAGTTGGTATTTCGTATTTTTTTAAGAAATTACGCCTTTTTTAAAAAGATTACGCTTTTAAAACTAAGTTCAATTATTTTTAGTAAGTGTAAGGTCCACCATGGCGTCTTCAAGTGCTGCTGCCACTGAACAGCAACCAACAAATTCAAAATTCCGCGTACTTACAGCAAGTCTTGTAGGTACCACAATCGAATTCTTCGATTTCTACATCTATGCAACTGCGGCTGTAATTATCTTCCCGCATCTGTTCTTCCCTGCAAGTACAGATCCAACAACCGCAACAATTCAATCTTTAGCAACGTTTGCGATTGCCTTTATTGCTCGCCCGATTGGTGCAACATTCTTTGGCCATTTAGGTGACCGTATCGGTCGTAAAGCCACATTAGTTGCCGCTCTCCTCACCATGGGGATTTCTACAGTATGTATCGGCTTGCTTCCAACCTATGCTCAAATTGGTATCGCTGCTCCGCTCATGCTTGCACTTTGTCGCTTAGGTCAAGGTCTTGGTTTAGGTGGTGAATGGTCAGGTGCCGTGCTGCTTGCAACTGAAAATGCGCCAGAAGGCAAACGTGCTTGGTATGGTATGTTCCCTCAATTAGGTGCGCCAATCGGCTTTATTCTTGCAACAGGCTCATTCTTGACCTTAGGTCACTTCATGTCTGAAGCTGAGTTTATGCAA
This sequence comes from Acinetobacter sp. YH12138, assembly GCF_015218525.1. Classification (NCBI taxonomy): domain Bacteria; kingdom Pseudomonadati; phylum Pseudomonadota; class Gammaproteobacteria; order Moraxellales; family Moraxellaceae; genus Acinetobacter; species Acinetobacter sp. YH12138. The sequence continues at coordinate 2,597,900 of NZ_CP048670.1, forward strand.
TGGGGTTGGCGTATTCCATTCATTGCAAGTGCGCTATTGGTTATTGTCGGTCTGTGGATTCGTTTAAAATTACATGAAACACCAGCGTTCCAAAAAGTTTTGGATAAGCAAAAAGAAGTAAATATTCCGTTCAAAGAAGTGATCACTAAGCACTGGGGGATGTTAATTCTCGGTACGATTGCCGCGATTTGTACATTCGTTGTGTTCTACTTAACCACAGTATTCGCTTTACAATGGGGTACAACCCAGCTTGGTTACACACGTGAAGAATTTTTAAAACTTCAACTGGTTGCCACACTTTGTTTCGCTGCCTTCATTCCACTTTCTGCTGTATTTGCTGAAAAATTTGGTCGTAAAACGACTTCGATTGCGGTATGTGTTGTATCTGCATTGTTTGGCTTAGTCTTCTCAAGCATGCTTGAGTCTGGCAGTACTGCGATGGTGTTCTTATTCCTATGTATCGGTCTTGCGATCATGGGTTTAACCTATGGTCCAATTGGTACGGTATTGTCTGAAATCTTCCCAACGTCTGTACGTTACACAGGTTCAGCTTTAACCTTTAACATGGCTGGTATTTTTGGTGCATCTTTCGCGCCATTGATCGCAACTAAACTTGCAACTGGCTATGGTTTATATGCAGTAGGTTACTACCTAACTGCAGCATCAATCCTTTCATTGATCGCATTCTTAATGATTCGCGAAACTAAAAATGATGATGTGAATAATCAGGTTTAATCTGCACATAATAAAAAAGCCAGCACATATTGCTGGCTTTTTTTATGTCTCAAATTGAGTCAATGAACTGATGAATACTCTGTAGTTGACAGCATTTTAAATAATTAAATTCATGCATGCAGCTTAGATCCCACTGAGTAGCAATACACATCATCTGTTCCAAAACACTGTCATTCACTCAACTTCAAACTACAAATGTTTCATGGCACGATTCAATTTTATTAACAAAACAAGGTTTGTAGCTCTTCATCAAGAGGAACAGTCACCAAACCGTTTAGCGATAATAAACGGTAGTTTTTGATTAAACCAGCTCGATAATATCAATGGTCGGTGGCACAAGAAAACGGAAAGGTACCCCAACCATGCCCGTACCAACAGTGACAAAGACATCTGCATTGTCATGCTGATATAGCCCTTTTTTGTGGCCTAAAATGGACACTTTTTTCATTACATAATCGGTCAACCATGGCAATTCCACTTGTCCACCATGGGTATGACCCGACAACATCAATGGTCGTCCCGGAAGTTTAGGTACCATATCGACGGTATCTGGATTATGCGACAAAATGATCCAAGGTTTATCTTGTGGCAATTCTGGCAAATAGCGCATATCGGCTTTACCAGCCCATAAGTCCCCAACGCCTAATAAGCGAAACTCATTAAACTCAACCACCTGCCCTTCGATGTCCACCACATGATTACTTTCTAATGCATGTTTTAACAGCGCTTGAATAGGCGGACCGGGATATTGCTCATCATGATTACCATTCACCGAATAAATCGGAGCAATAATTTTTTTTAGTACGGCCAGTTCTTCAGCTAACTTATTTTCTGGCTCGTAAGTCCAATCCCCTGCAACCACGACCAAATCAGGATTTTGTGCATTGATCTTATCGACGATCATTTTTAACTGACGTTCATGGCCCGAAAATAAACCAATATGTAAATCACCAATTAAAGCAATGCGTACAGGCTTTAATAATTGTCGTGTTTCATGCAATTGATATCGACATTTTTTCACCTGAATCATGTGCGGCTCGATAAATCGGGCATAGCACAAAAGCCCCGTAACAGCACCGACAAAAATCGCTTCATGTAGTGAATAATAGCCACTCCAGCCTGCATAAAAGCTAAAGAAGAATAAAGGGATAAGTAAATACGAAAGATAGAATGCCAACAAATGTACGAAGGCTTTAAACGGATGAATCGTTTCCGTGCGTGACTGGCTTAACCAAGCTTGGGATATTGCCCAAACGCCCAGCACAGCCAACCCGATATAAAAATACATCACTACGGAATCTAATTCCCACATACATTTGCTCTACAATTTGCCTAACGAGAAAACTCGGTCACTATATTTATCTTTTCACAGCTGACACTTATACTCAAATCAAATTTTTTTTAGTATGTCTAACAGTATGAACTCAGCTACACCGAAACAGCAAAATTTGCCCTTCATACACAACCACACTAAGGCGGTTTTGCTGAGTTGTAGCCTTGTTTTGACTTTATCTGCATGTAGTACCTTACCTAAACAGCAAACTCAACCTGTGGAATATGCCTTTAATACTCCCACTGACGATACTAGCCTTGCGAAAATTGTGCTGCCGCTACGTGAACAAAATCCTAATTTAACTGGTTATCATGTTCTATATGACCCATTAGAAGCCTTAGCGGCTCGAATCGAGCTAATCAATAAGGCCGAAAAAAGTTTAGATTTACAATACTATATTTGGGATAACGACAAAATTGGTGCTTTGGCCCTACATGCCATGATCAAAGCTGCAGATCGTGGGGTGAAAATTCGTTTATTGGTCGATGACAACAATGCCAAAAAAATGGAAGGCATTTATATGGCACTCGACCAACATACCAATATTGATGTCAAACTGTATAACCCATACCGCTTCCGACATTTCCGCCCTGTCGATATGGTGCTGGATCTAAAACGCATCAACCGCCGTATGCACAACAAAAGCTTTATTGCAGACAATCAAATCGCATTGATTGGTGGTCGCAATATGAGTAACCAATACTATAACGTCAGTGATAATTATCAATTTTCCGATGTTGACGTCATGCTGGTCGGTGCGGCATCCGATGAAATCATCCATTCTTTTGACGAATATTGGAATGATGATTATGCCTTTCCAGTACGTCAATTGGTCAATCCACGCCACTATAGTTTGCGCTTTGACAGTCTCAAACAACAACTCGATGACTATAACCAAGAAGCCACTGTGGTCAATTATTTGGACTTAGCTAACCGTTCACATGCCTTTGATGACTGGCTCAACAATAAAATCCAATTTGATTGGGTCAAAGCCGAAGTGGTCAAAGATTCCCCGAGCAAAATCAAATCTAAAGCCAAAAAAGAAGAGCACCTCAACTTTCAGCTCCTCAACCGTTTAGATAAACCGGAACAAAGTGTTGATATCGTTTCGGCCTACTTTGTCCCAGAAAAAAAAGGGGCTGAACGCCTAAAAAACCTTCGTGCAGATGGCGTAAAAGTCAGAGTCTTGACTAACTCATTCCAGGCCAATGACGTGCCATTGGTTCATGCTTTTTATAGCAAATATCGTCAAGATCTCTTGGAACACGACGTTCAACTCTATGAATTTCTCTCTAGACCTGATGCAGAAAACCTCAACACCAATACCAAAGAGTTGGCGGAAAAATCTAAAGTTAGTCTAAAAGGTTTAAGCCGTTCAAGCCTACATGCCAAACTGATGGCAATTGATGAAAAACAAGTCTTTATCGGCTCATTTAACTTTGATCCACGTTCAGCATATTTAAATACTGAAATTGGGGTATTACTGAATAGCCCACGCTTAGCCAAAGCCGTCCACTACACCATGGATGAAAATTTAAGTAAATATGCCTATAAGTTAGTGCTCAATGCAGACCAACAGATCAATTGGAAAATTAAGCTGTCAAATGGTCAAACGCGTATTTATCCACGTGAACCGAAAATCAAGTGGTGGCAAAAAGCAGGGGTGAAATTTATCTCTTGGTTGCCGCTCGAAGGCTTTATGTAAGGATTGTGCTGCAAAGGCATCCCCCTTGCAGCATGTATCACTAATTCATTAAGCTTCAACTGGAACTGGCGCTTTAAGGACTTTGGCTTGAAGTTCTGCCAATCCCTGATTCATTTTTTGCTGCACTTCTTGTGTCAGACTGTCAACAGTATGACCTGCCGAATCAATTGCGGGCAATGTCATCAGATGCGCTGTGACTTTCGGCATTTCTAAGACATTTTTGACATGTCGATCAAAGCTAATGTCTCCGACATAGGGCGCAATATTATCGAGTTCACCGTCCTGATTCACATAGCAAATTAAGCAAATTTGGACTGGACGTTCGGCTTCAATTGCCGCACCTAAAATACGACCATGAATTTTTTTAATTTTGCTGCCATCTGAAGTGGTGGCTTCTGGGAAAAAGAGTACCGGCGTATCTTGCTTTAAGAATCCCGTAATTTGTTCTTTAATTTTAATTGAATCGCCAGAGCCACGCTTAATAAATAAGGTGCCACCGCCTTTCGCCAAATTACCCAGCACTGGCCATTTTTCAATTTCAGCTTTCGCCAAAAAGAAAACACGTGCACCAGAACCTAAAACTGCCACATCTAACCATGAAATATGATTACTTACCCAAAGGGCTGGTTGACGTGGAATTTCGCCATGCACTTTGACTTCAAGATTAAATACTTTGCATAACTTGCGACAAAAATACTGCACATAGCGGGTATTTTGCGGGTTATTCGGGTCTTTATACAATTGATGACGATAAACCAAATAAAAACCCTGCGTCACGGCAACAGCTGCTGCACCGACTTTTTTACAATACAAATAAAATTTTGAAAACACATTAATTTGCGGTGTATTGACGATTTGAGGTTGATTCATAAACGGTTCACTAAAAGGACACGGTGCCACAATTTGGCGTAAATTTTCATCATCATATACCGAAGACAGTTTTTTTGCATTGATCATAAAAACCGAAGTCGAAGATAATATTTTCCCATTTTAATCGTTTTTAAAAATCAAATATTATTTTTATATCGGTTTTAAAGGTTAAAATTATGAATCATTCATATTCAGACAATCCCCCTATTTCTTCATGGCAAGCGTTAAAAGCCATTGCTTGTTTTTCATTGATATATGTGAGTGTGCTTTTTTTACTGGCACTGAGCTTTCGCAGCTTTCTCTAATTGAACTGCAGGTCGTACAGCAACTTTGCCATTAATCCATCACTTAGATTAACCACCGCACTCCATTTTCGCCTAAAATGAATCTTTAAACAGGAGTGTGTGCTGAGTGGAAAATTTAAATCAACATCAAGCGAGCGGTGAACGCGTAATTTTAGTCAGCGTGGCAGTACAAATGCTCGCAGACCTTGATGCCGAAGAATTCCACTTACTAGCTCAATCTGCAGGTGCCAATATTCTGCAACATGTGCATGCTCAGCGTATTAAGCCTGATGCCAAATTATTTATCGGCTCAGGGAAGGCTGAAGAAATTGCAGAAGTGGTTGCAGAGCATGAAGCCGAATTGGTTATCTTTGACCATGCTCTCACCCCTGCCCAAGCACGTAATCTTGAACGCATCATGCGTTGTCGTGTGGTCGATCGTACAGAATTAATTTTAGATATTTTTGCCCAACGCGCACGTACCTATGAAGGTAAATTGCAAGTTGAATTGGCCCAATTACAGCATATGGCTTCACGGCTGATTCGTAGTCGTGGCGATCTCGATAGCCAAAAAGGTGGGATCGGCCTACGTGGACCGGGTGAAACGCTGCTGGAAACTGACCGTCGGCTACTCAAGCTCCGTATGGGACAACTCAAAGCGAAACTTGAGAAAGTCCGCCAAACACGTATGCAAGGTCGTGTGGCACGTCAAAAAGCTGCTGTTCCAACCGTGTCATTGGTGGGTTATACCAATGCTGGTAAATCGACCTTATTTAATAATTTAGCAAAAAGTGATGTCTATGCAGCAGACCAACTTTTTGCGACACTTGACCCAACTTTACGCCGTCTACATTGGGATGGTATCGGCAACTTAGTTCTCGCAGATACTGTAGGTTTTGTGCGTAATTTATCGCACTCACTGGTTGAGTCGTTTAAAGCCACCTTAGAAGAAACGTTGGAGGCGACCTTATTGTTACATGTCATTGACTCCAGCAGTCCGGACATGATGGAACAAATCGAGGCTGTCGAAAAAGTACTGAAAGAAATTGGTGTCGATGTTCCGATTCTGCGCGTTTATAACAAAATTGATGTCAGTGGCGAAGATCCTAAAATCATCTATGGCAAGCCGCATCAGCCGGAACGTGTTTATGTCTCAGCACATAGTGGTAAAGGTCTTCCCTTATTACGCCAAGCGGTTCAAGAATGCTTAATGGGACAGATTCAAAGCTTTGAAGTCCGTCTAAAACCGGCTTATGGCAAATTAAGAACACAACTGTATGCGCTCAATGTGATCCAAAATGAAAGTTATGATGAACAAGGCAACTTAATTTTGCATGTCATCATTGCCCCGCATAAGTTAGAACAACTGATTAAACAGGCGCATTTACCCATTGATGAAATATTGGGAACGCGTGCGCAACAATTTCAACGTCCACTTGAAGAATTTGAAATTAAAGACTAAATCGGTTAAAACTTGATTAGTATAATTTTAACGAAAGACAAAAATGGACTGGATCAAGCGCATCGACTGGAAAGCCTGGATAGGCACTATTGCATTAATTATTATTTTCCGTGAAGGCGCGGTCTGGGTCATGAAGCAATTCAATCACCCAGAATTAGGCAATCTAGTCGGTTTGATTAGCCTCTTGATCGTGCTTTCATTTTGGAGAAAATTCAACAAAATTCCAGCCAGTTTGGTCGATACCAATAATAAAATCATGAAAGAAAGTGCCTTTGCCTTCCTACCCATTAGTGCAGGCTCATTGCTAATGATGATGCATTTAGGCGATGAAATTCCGATGTTTTTGATTGTTCTCTTTGTCAGTACCCTCATACCGCTATGGGTCTACGCAAAAATGTCTAAGAAATGGCTATAGGAGAATCAACATGCTTTCAATCATCTCTGGATTCATCATTACCCTGATCGCCTATCTTGTCGCAAAACCTATTAATAAAAAATTACCGCAAATCCCCGTGATTGTGATTGGGATGTTTTTCGTCATTGGTATGCTCTATCTTTTTGGCATTTCCTATGAAAGTTATATGGCACACGTGAATCCACTGTTCAATAACTTACTCGGCTATGTCACAGTGGCCTTGGCCATTCCTTTAGCAGCTATGCGCTACGATGACTTGCCATTAAAAGCCGTGGGCGGGATTTTAGTCTTTGCCAGTATCAGTGCCGTTGCCCTCCCTATGGGGCTGGCTTATTTATTGCATTTGTCTGATCCAACCATTATGGCTTTTGCTACACGGGCAGTGACCACCCCAATTGCCATCAACATTGCGACGCTGCTGCATTCCCCGATTCCTTTGGTGATTTTGATTGTGATTTTATCAGGGGTGATTGGCGCAGCATTTTCACCCATCATACTCAAAAATATTCATGATGAACGTGCATCAGGACTCGCCTTAGGACTTGCTGCACATGCGATTGGCACAGCTCAAGCTTGGCAGCGCGGCAGCATTGCTGGGCGCTATGCGGCATTTGGCATGGCGGTAAATGCAGTCTTCACAGCAATCTGGTTGCCAACTTTCATACTCTATCTAAAAAATATGTGACTGAGCAATCACTTTTAAATGATTGTTTTGTATAAAAAATAAACTTAATATAAATTCTAGGGTACACCACAACACATTGAACGATGTGCTGTGGATGTTACATTTTTGGTAAAGGCACTTTTGTGCAACATGTCAACTTTCCCGAATAAAATGTAAATATTTATGCTTAGAGTAGTTGCTCTAAGTTCAGATATTACCTAGTATGATCAATAAACCCTCACAAAGTGTATTGATAAAGGATTATTAATATGATCGAAAAAAGTTTGAAATGGGCTGCATTATTCGGTGCTGTAGTCACAAGCTCTGCACTCTATGCTCAAGATCTTACAGGGACTTGGCAACAAATTGACGATAAAACCGGTTCGCCTAAAGCACTGATCGAAATTCGAAAAGATGCCAAAGACACCTATACCGGCAAAATTGTCAAAGTGACGCCACGTCCGGGTTATACACCAAAGGAAAAATGTGTGAATTGCCCTGCACCTTATACCAACCAGCCTATTTTAGGGATGGATGTATTTAAGGGGCTGAAACTTGAAAGTGAAAATACCTACTCTCAAGGAAAAATTATTGATCCTTTAGCAGGCAAAATTTACAGCTTAAAAGGCAAAATTTCTGCCAATGGTAAGCGCTTACATTTACGTGGATATCTGGGGATTTCCGCGATTGGTCGTACACAGACATGGATTCGCGTTGAATAAATTTTAAATTTATTCAGTAAATTGATTTGATATAGGTGAACCACCTACAGGGAATATCTGATGAAAAAATTAAAAGTGAGCCTCTTATTCTTAGCTGCTGTAATGAGTGGTTCAGCTTTTGCTCAAGACCTTTCAGGGACTTGGCAACAAATTGATGATAAAACAGGTTCACAAAAAGCCATTATTGAAATCCGTAAAGAAAGTAATGGAACATTCGTGGGTAAAATCATTAAAGTGACGCCGCGTCCGGGTTATACGCCACGTGACACCTGCGTAAACTGCCCTGCACCTTATAAAAACAAACCGATTTTAGGCCTTGATGTGTTAACTGGTTTAAAACATGTTGAAGGGACCAATAATTACGACAAAGGCCGTATTATTGACCCACTTTCTGGCAAAATTTATGACACAAAAGTTCGCTTAAATGCCAGCGGAAAACGTCTCACGCTGCGTGGCTATATGGGTGTATCAGCACTCGGTCGTAGCCAAACTTGGATTCGCCAAGAATAAGTTCAATGTTATAAAAACCGCCGCCATGGCGGTTTTTTTATGCCTAAGATATTCAAATTATTTTAAAAATAAAGTTGACTATTCTCGTAAACTTTCTAACATACGTGCTCATAAATCACGCTTCTAGGGGAAAAGCGATTATGTTTAAAAAAATATTATTCAGCCTTTGCACATTCGGATTGATGAATGTCGCATTTGCAAATGACATTACTGGCACGTGGCAACAAATTGACGATAAAACAGGAGCGGCCAAAGCGATTATTTCGATTCACAAAGAATCCAATAATACCTATACCGGTAAAATTATTAAAATTACACCACGTCCTGGCTATACACCGCAAAAAAACTGCAATAAGTGCCCTGCACCTTATACCAACCAACCGATTCTCGGCATGGAAATTGTTAAAGGTTTAAAGCAAATTAATAATACAAATAATTATGAAAAAGGTCGTATTATCGACCCTCTTTCTGGCAAGGTTTATGATGCTAAAGTGCGCTTAAACAGCACAGGAAAACGTATTTCGATCCGTGCAAGTATTGGCGTTTCAGTCTTGGGCCGTAACCAAACTTGGATTCGTTTAGACTAATCCTCACACCAATAAAAAAGCCGCATCAATGCGGCTTTTTTATTTTTAAATACTTACATCACAGGATTATCGACAGCAAACATGTGCTGATCTTCTAAACGATAAGCCATCAACTGATTGCCCCAGACACATCCGCCATCCACATTTTGGATTTTTGCTGAAATGCTTTTTCCTTGCAAAGCCGCCCAATGACCAAAAAGAATTTGATGGGTCTGAGCTGCTTGTGACTCAAACTCAAACCATGGCTTAAAACCCTTCGGCATAGGGTCATCGAGTGAATCTTTAAAACTAAACTCTAAACGGCCTTCTGCATCGGTTAAGCGCATGCGGGTCAAATAGTTGGTAATACAGCGTAAGCGCGCATGACCAGACAAATCATCCGTCCATAGGTTCGGCTCTTTACCGTACATCACTTGAAGAAACGCATCAACCACATCAAAGTCGTCATGACCAATCACCGCTTCCACCTCTTTTGCCAAGTCTGCGGTTTGCTGCGCAGTCCAATTCAAAGGAATGCCTGCATGGGTCAAAATGGTTTGCTCATTCGGAAATAGACACAGCGGCTGCTTGCGCAACCAATCGATCAAATCATCACTTTCTAAAGCGTGAATCACATCATCGATATTGTCTTTAGGATTGATATCCTTAATACCACGAGCGCATGCCAGCAAAGTCAGATCATGATTGCCCAGTACCGTCGCCGCAACTTCACTATCCACTAATTTTTTGATGAACCGCAAAGCGCCTACCGAGTTTTCACCCCGTGCGACGAGATCACCGGCAAACCATATAAAATCTTGGTCTGCATCAAACTTTATCTCTTTCAGTAAAGCTTTTAATGTTTCAAAACAGCCTTGAACATCACCAATGACATAGTTATAGCGAATATTGCGAGTCATAATTATTTAAGCCACCATTTGATCTGCTAATGCGACAAATTCTGCAAGTGTTAGGGTTTCAGGACGCGCCATTGGATCAACCCCTGCATTTTCAAAACCATCTTCAACCAACATGCCTTTTAAGCTGTTACGCAAGGTCTTGCGGCGCTGAGTAAAGACATGTGAAACCAAACGCGCAAGCGCTTTTTCATCTTTCGCCACAATCGGTTTAACGGCATAAGGCTCTAAACGGAATACCGCAGAGGTGACTTTTGGCGGCGGATTAAACGAACCCGGCGGCACTTCAAATAAAAACGTCGGTTTACAGAAGTATTGGATCATCACCGATAAACGGCCGTATTCTTTGGTATTCGGTGAAGCGGTAATACGGTCCACGACTTCTTTTTGCAGCATGAAGTGCATGTCTTTGACTTTGTCGCCAAACTCCAAGAGATGGAACAGCAGCGGTGTCGAGATGTTATACGGCAAGTTACCGACCACACGCAGTGGACGGCCTTCAGCAAACAGCTCGGTAAAGTCATATTTCAGCGCGTCGGTTTCAACAATGGTCAAGCGCTCAGGATGTGGCACACGACCCGGCAAACCTGCGGCTAAGTCACGGTCCAGCTCAACCACAGTTAAAGCATCGCATTCACCAATTAAAGGCGATGTAAGCGCAGCAAGGCCGGGACCAATTTCGACAATATTGTCACCAGCACGCGGATTTACCGAACGTACAATTTTGGCAATAACACGTTGATCATGTAAGAAATTCTGTCCAAACCGCTTACGCGTGTGATGCCCTTCATCTTTTGGGTTTAGGGCATTAATTTGATACATAAAATTCTCCGCATAGGTTTATTACAACGATTACTGACTTGATTCAAATTCACTCAAGCGAGCAAAAATTTCTTCGGACTTGGTCACATTATCCCGAGCCGCTTTAATTACACTGAGCAATGGCTCTCTTTGTTTCAACAAAGCCATTGTTTCAGATTTCATCATTTCTTCAGTTTCAGCCTGAATGGAGAGCAAACTTTCACGCATTTCAGCATTGTTTACGCGCTCTACACCGAGTTCAGGATTACCATTCAGTTGAGCCTTCAAAAAAATATTGAAAGTTTCAAAATCTGCTAAAAAGTCATCTAAATCATCTGGATGAATAGAATTTACATCAGTTAACTTCAGCAAAGAACTCAACATTCGTCCCGCAATATAGACTTGATTTTTGGCAATCATTGCTTGAATAGCTGAATTGTTTGCTCTAGCCATCATATCAGCCAGAATGTTATATTCAGCTTGAATACTTGGAATGGTTTCACTTACAAGAAGTTGATATTCATATAGCGCACTCAGGCTATTTTGATGCTGTACAAGCAGATCAATATTAGCATTGATTGCCTGTCCATCTTGAAGCATTTTATCAGCACCATCACGATTCGCATATTTTTTATGCACCGCGTTCAGCGCTTGATTAAATTTTTGCTGATTATGTTTAAAGCCATCCACAGCACCCGGTAATGCAAAACGTATAAATCCTTCCGTCTGTTTTGGAATTTGCAGCGATAATACTTTTAATTCACAAAAATGATGATCTGTAGCGAGCGTTGAACATGCTGACAGCATCAACGCTAACGCAATCCCAAAAAATGGGCGAATGATCGATTTCGCCCTATGCATCTTGTTATTTTCCTGTTTTATTTTTGATAATTTTTTACTATTATTCATATAAAATTCAAACCTTTATTATTAAGTTTCGTTATTTTTCGCACGTGCTAATTCTAAAGCCAAATCAACCGCCACCTGTAAACTCGAACTTTTAGCAAGACCAGTTCCAGCCAGTGACAGTGCTGTGCCGTGATCCACTGAAGTCCGAATAAACGGTAAGCCCAAAGTGATATTGATGGCTTCGCCAAAGCCCTGCGACTTTAACACAGGTAAGCCCTGATCGTGATACATCGCCAAAACCGCATCGGCATCTTTTAAATTTTCAGGGGTAAATAAGGTATCAGCAGGTAAGCTCAGGCTCATATTCACCCCTTGAGCGCGATAACGCTTAAGCACCGGATTGATCACTTCAATCTCCTCCATGCCCAAATAGCCATCTTCACCCGCATGCGGATTTAAACCGCAGACTAAAATATGCGGATGATCTTTTTTAAATTTGGTTTTTAAATCATGAATTACAATATCAATGACTTGATGCAAACGTTCTTGAGTAATAGCATCCGCAACATCACGAAGCGGTAAATGTGTTGTTGCCAATGCGACACGGAGCGTTTTGGTCGCAAGCATCATCACGACACGATCAACGCCTGCAAATTCTTGATAAAACTCGGTATGTCCACTGAAATGAATACCGGCATCATTAATAATCGACTTTTGCACAGGTGCAGTTGCAACACCTACACTTTTGCCAGACATCGCATAATCTGCAGAACGACGTAATTGTTCCAACACATAGGCTGCATTATTCACATCTAACTGACCTGCGATGACAGATTTAGCCACAGGTACATGTTCCACATAAAGCTGACCTAGAGCTGCCGAACCCTCCTGCCCAACATAGTCAATCAGTTCAACTTCGAGCTTTAACTGTTGAGCACGCTTGAGCAGCAAATCTTTATCAATAAGAACCACAAGTGGCCTTTCATCTATTCGATTGGCTAAGCTCAAACAAATATCAGGTCCGATACCTGCGGGTTCACCGCTCGTGATATATAAAGGCAGCATGGGTCTATCCTGTGTGTGCAATAGCATTATTATACTGTGTGATGCACATGACAGACCTAATTTTATTGATTAAAAATATCGGACTAAAACTCAAAAATAAGCGCGTTGTGCGACATTGTATGGGATGAAATCGAAAGCAAAACCTGAAATGCCAATGATCCAAATCAATGCAATAAGAATTACAATGCCGCGCTGAACGGCTGACACATGTTGCGGGTACTTCGTTATCAGCCAAAAAGACATACCACCCACAAGCAATAATCCAATCAACAGATAAACCAATAAATAACTAAGGAAAAATAAAGTGAGCATCATTAACCAAACGATGATCGCACCATCCGCCCCGTGCAAATACACCAAATACAAAAAAGTTGGGCTTAAAACCAAGGCGCTACATAAGCCCATTAATTGCAACCATTGCCGCCAAAATGAGGGTTCAGATGTGTTTTTTAACAGATTAGAATTCGACATGATTTACTTTCATCCGCTTTTTTTATAATTTCTGGATTATCTGCTGTTTATTGCTGAAGAAATATACTACAATACAGCGCTTGAAATTTTATATTTTCATTTGTGATTCTTCACGTATTCGTATAGAATCGCGTCTCCTTTTGTTTGGACAGCTTCCATAGTCCAAACCAACTATAATAGGTAGTGGTTTAATGAAAACTCTCAGCGCTAAGCCAGCTGAAGTTCAACACGACTGGTACGTTGTTGATGCTTCTGGCAAAACTTTAGGTCGCCTTGCGACTGAAATCGCTCGTCGTTTACGCGGTAAGCACAAAACTTCTTATACTCCTCACGTTGACACTGGTGACTACATCGTTGTTATCAATGCTGAGCAAGTTCAAGTGACTGGTAAAAAATCACTTGATAAGAAATATTATCGCCACACTGGTTTCCCTGGTGGTATTCGTGAAACTAATTTCGAAAAATTAGTTGCTCACAAACCAGAAGAAATCTTCGAACGTGCTGTAAAAGGCATGTTGCCAAAAGGTCCTCTTGGTTATGCAATGATCAAGAAAATGAAAGTGTACGCTGGTACTGAGCATCCACATACTGCTCAACAGCCACAAGTTTTGGACATCTAAGGGATACAGCACATGGCTACTAACTATGGTACAGGTCGCCGTAAGACCGCAACTGCACGTGTTTTCCTATCAGCTGGTACTGGTAAACTCGTAATCAACAACCGTTCTTTAGAACAATATTTCGGTCGTGAAACTGCTCGTATGGTTGTTAATCAACCACTTGAGCTTTTAGAAGCTACTGAAAAATATGACCTTTACATCACTGTTGCTGGTGGTGGTATCGGTGGTCAAGCAGGCGCTATCCGTCACGGTATTACTCGTGCATTGATCGCTTCTGACGAAACTCTTAAACCTGCTCTTCGTCAAGCTGGTTTCGTTACTCGTGATGCTCGTGAAGTTGAACGTAAGAAACTTGGTTTACGTAAAGCTCGTAAACGTCCTCAATTCTCTAAACGTTAATTCGTTTACCGAATCGGACAAAAAACCTTGGCTTATGCCAAGGTTTTTTTATGTCTTAATTTTTATGAAGATGATGCAAATAGAATAACGATCCGATAAACAAAGAGACTCAAACTCGCAATAAAACATATAACCGACAGTGTTAGTGTAATTGTACAAATGGTCATTTTGCTTTTTTGTTCAGGACTATCATCCTCTGCTCCATAATCAGAGGCATAACCTCCAGCGAGTGCCGTATAAAAGCCAATGCCCACAAAAATAACAGCAGCTAAAAATAATAATTTTTGTACAAGTGCAATGGTCATCATGCGGTGACGATCAGGTAAATGAATGACATGAAAAAGCTATCAGATAAAATCAAATAAAACAAAACTGTAATTTTCACTGTAGCTGCATTGATATTGCTAAAGTCCCCGTGATTTTACTGTCTAATTTTAGTATCCTATCTTATTCATTTCTCATCGTCTCGGATTATGTCAGTCGAAAATGCACCTCTCCAAGGGATTACGCTTTACAGTCATGCGGATGACTTTCGCTCACACTGGATACGCTATGTACTTGCAGAGAAGCAAATCAAACATAATTTAATTATTGCTGATGATGAAGACGAAGATCTTGCGAGTTTAAATCCCTACAATCAACTTCCGATGATGATTGAAAATGGCCTAAAACTCTATAACAGCAGTATTATTGCCGAATATCTGGATGACCGATATCGTCAAAATAAACTGTATGCAGATGCACCCATGCCTCGTGCAGAGCAACGTCAATATGTATGGCGCTTCGAACAAGATTGGTTAAGACTTGCCGATATTATGCTTCGCCATCCCGATACCCTCGATGAAAAAGCCAAGCAAAAAGCACAAAAACAATTACGTGATACACTCATTTCACTAACCCCCTTGTTTCAGCATTATCCTTATTTTATGTCTGAACAATTTGGCATGTTAGACTGTATGCTCGCACCTGTATTTCTGCGTCTAAAAGCCATGGGGATTGAGCTTCCCAAACAGCAATGCCGCCCTATATTTCTCTATTGCCAACGCATCTTTAGCCGTCCTGCATTTATCAAATCGATGACATTGCAGGAAAAAAATCGCTATAGCGAGCTTTTAGCAAAAAATTAATTTCCCATAAATATTCGAGTAAGCATTATGTCTGAACAGGAACTACAACTCACTCCAACGCGTCCATACTTAACACGGGCACTTTATGAATGGATTTGTGACAATCAACTTACACCGTACCTACTTGTCGATGCGACACAGAATGGTACGATGGTGCCAGTTCAATATATCCAAGATGGCCAAATTGTCCTGAATATCGCACCTCATGCAACGCATGCGCTACACATGAGCAATGAGACGATTACTTTCTCTGCACGCTTTGGTGGCGTTTCGCAAAATCTCTATATCCCCTTTTCTGCTGTTCTAGGTATCTATGCACGTGAAAATGGTCAAGGCATGTTCTTCGATCCTCAAGAATATGAAGGTATTCAGAATGATCAAAATGCTTTAAAATCAAACGACCAAGAACAACAAGAGCAGCCGAAGAAAAAACCAGGTTTAAGGTTGCTCGATTAAAGAATAAGGAAGCGAATAATGGCTTTTGATTTAGTACAATATTTTGTCGAACAAATAGAATCTCAAAAGCCTACGCTTTTAAGTCATTTAAATCGTGAAGAAAAACGTCAACATATACGTGAAATTAATGCATTAACTTTAGGTGAATTGATTCATCAGCTCCGCAATAATGCTCAAAAGGTTTATCAAGAAATTACTCATCCTGATGAACTCTATATTCAAGAAGTTTCACGCCATCTGACCACCAATCCATCGAATGCATCAATATTAGAGCGCTCTGAACTTGAACACCTAACAACTGAAATTTTTCATTTACAATTAAATGAATTAAAGCAACTTCATGATACCGGCTCACACTCACCACAAAGCATTCAAGAATTACTCAATGGACAAATTGAACACCTTTCTGGTCAAGCGGATGATTGGGTTTGGTCAACAAACAACCTAACAGAGCTTCTTGGTTCTAAACCCAATCTGCAAGAAGAGATATCATTAGAAGCATCAATGAAGGAGTTCAATCAAATGGTTAATCAACAACATACTCAAGAAGATGTGACAACTGAAGTACAAGTTCCAACTTGGTCAAAAATTGTAGAGCCTATTGTTGCAGTGGTGATTTTATGGATTTTGGCATCTGCAGCTTGTAATATTTTTTCTTAAGTGGCTTCATTTGTCTAAATCAATGACCTGCTTTTTAAGCAGGTTTTTTTAAATCGAATATTCTAAATTACACGCCTTTAGATCACTTTTTGTTTTCTTTATGTAAATCGGTCAGCTTTATTCTACAAAAATTGAGTTTTATCACACCATTTACAAAATATTACATTTGAATTTTTGGTAAATTTTATATCAAAAATAAAGTTCTAAAATACATAAAAAATATATATAGCAAATTAAATCACATTTTTTAAATCCTAAAACTTAACGCTATATTTAGAAAATATTATCCTTTTAAAGCAAAAAATTAATTTTATTGCAAAGCCCCTTACGCTTCTTATAATTAAATTATGTAGTTAAAAACGCTAGTTTAATTACCTAAATATCTACAAATAATAATCATGTATAACCTAAAAGAGGGGCATAAAAATGGCTAAAGTTTCATTAGAATCACTCACAACAATCGACGGTTTTCATGCAGCGGCACTGGTAGACGGTGAAAGTGGCCTAGCTATGGCGACACAAGGCGGTGGAGATATTGATTTAGAATTAGCAGCTGCTGGAAATACTGAAGTGGTTCGCTCCAAAAGACGTGTTGCTCAGTCACTCAATTTAGACGATCACATTGTCGATATTTTAATTACTCTAGGAAAGCAGTATCACTTGATTCGTCCACTGGAAAATAATGAATCCGTGTTCTTATATTTAGTACTTGATCGTGCCAAAGCAAACCTAGCCATGGCTCGACACGAATTAAAAACCTATGAAAAAAATTTAGATTTTGCTTAATTTCACCCAACCCTCTTATGCCAATAAGAGGGTTTTTTATTCCCAAAATGTTTTACAGGTTTGAATAAAATTAGTCGAGGAACACCATGAATAAGCAATATATCAATATCGGCATTGCAGGATTAAGTATTCATGATTCAGATCAACTCAAACATCAGCTTTACACAATTTTTCCACAGCACTTTAATATCCAATGGAAAAGTGCATCTGATGTGAATCTCGATTGCCTATTTATTCATGAGCGTTTTTTTGACACCGAAGGAATTCAAAAAATATTAACACGCCGCGCTTTACCTTGGCTCAAGATCTCGAAAGACAACCAACAATCAGGGCGTGTCAGAAACAATACGCTGTTCCTTCCCATAGACGACAATCAAGAGCTCAATCAATGGATTGATAAACATCTCGTCAGCCATAATGACCTTAACGAATCCATTGAGCATGCTCAACATGATCAAATCCAGAGCTTTAGCGATTTTAATTTGGAGGATGATTACTTCAAAAAAATGTATGCAGAAGATAATCATCAAAAATTACACCTATATGATGATCTAGGCACAATATCGGTAATCGATACCGCGCAAAATATAGCTTGGCTCAACCTCGAGCGTCAACTTCAACACACAGATGCTAGTTTTAAATATGATTTCGCATCAATTGAAGATATGACCCATGTAAGTCGAAAGCATCCCGTCATCCTTCAAGACTGGATATGGAATCTATTTTGGCAAACTCCGAATTTTTACCAAACAGTTCCTGAAGATGGTCATTTTCGAATTTTAAGCTGGCCAAAACCTGCTGAACATTTATCTCATAAACAAATTTTTCAACTTTCTGCATGTTTTATCCAGGCTGCAAAGATATCAACCATTGCAGAACAATATGATATTCCCCTCAGCACTGTTCGACAGTTCATTGCTGCGAATATGGCATCACTGAATATAAAAAAAATAAATCTTTGGGATAAACATTACACACCACCCGAAAAGCATGAACCAACAGAAGAAAAGAACTTTGTACAAAACTTCTTTAGTAAGTTACGCCGTAAATTTGGATTTTAGAATAGGACATCAAACATGATTCTTCAGCAATATAAAATTGTCTTTGCTGGTTCTATGGGTGCTGGAAAAACTGAAGCGATTCGTTCACTTTCTGATATCCCAGTTCTACTGACCGAGGCGTTTAATACAGATCAAACCAGCCATCAAAAACTTGAAACCACAGTAGGTATCGACTACGGAGAAGTGACCTTAGAAGATGGTTTAAAAATAGGTTTATATGGTACCCCTGGACAAAGTCGTTTTGATTTTATTTGGCCTGTGATTTGTCAAGGCGCAATCGGTGCAATTATTCTGATTGATCATAATGTTAATGACCCCTTAAGTGAACTCGAAAGCTACTTAGAAACCTTCCAAAACTATACAGATAACATAGCCATTGGAATTACCCATACAGATGAAATCACAAGTTCAACGAATACTGCTATCTACAAAGATTGGCTGATTAGTCAGGACTTATATTCGCCCCTATTCTTTATCGACTGTCGCAAAAAATCTGACGTTTTACTGCTACTTGAAGCTTTAATTACCTCAATCGAAGTAAATCACTATATCACTGCATAAGGAGCTACTAATGTTTAATGTCACAAAACGCACCGCTTCGAATGAGTTAATACAACATGCCCGTGAACAAATAAATAATATTATTAACAATGCACGCGGGGTTCATTTCATCATGGTGTGTTCAACAGATGGATTTGAGCTGACGAGTGTTTCAAACGTGGGCAATATAACAATAGCAAGTTAGCAGCTCTATCCTTGCAATGGTGTCAGCATTTATCAAAGAAATTCATTTAGTTGGTTGTCAGAATATAACCTTAGATGCAGAAAATGGAAAAGCGATACTTGCATCAGTCTCTGCTCAAAATCACCCCATGATTATTGTGGCGTTAACAGACAAAGATATTTTATTAGGCCAAGTCTTATATATGCTTAAAGCTGCAACGCAATCAATTATTTCAGCGGATCAATGACCTTGATAGAAAGATTGAGGACGTCTTACTTTATATTTGAGTGAGAAATATTCATATATTATCCACTTACAACATATTCATTTTCCTATTCTATTCTTCTATTCTTCTATTCTTCTATTCTTCTATTCTTCTATTCTTCTATTCTTCTATTCTTCTATTCTTCTATTCCCCCTTTTCTCCGCACATAAAAAAACACCCCCTGCACTAGTCAGGGGGTGTTTCGAATAATGAGCTGGCGATGACTTACTCTCACATGGGTAACCCCACACTACCATCAGCGCTAAGAGGTTTCACTTCTGAGTTCGGGAAGGGATCAGGTGGTTCACTCTTGCTATTGTCGCCAGCACAACTGTTATGGATACTCGCTTAGTCTAATCTCAGAGCAGTGCTCTTCGTGCTAAGTTTTCTACCAAATGAGTTATTAACAGAAGTACTTGAGTTAATTTAAGGTGTTCATTTTATCTAGCTTTTCAACTAAATCAAGTCTGATTGATTATATGTGAATCAATTGATGCTTTACATACAACTGTTTGGGTGTTGTATAGTCAAGCCTCACGAGCAATTAGTATTGGTCAGCTTCATGCGTCACCGCACTTCCACATCCAACCTATCAACGTCGTAGTCTTCAACGGCTCTTTAGTGGACATAAAGTCCAAGGGAAATCTTATCTTGAGGTAGGCTTCCCGCTTAGATGCTTTCAGCGGTTATCCCTTCCGAACATAGCTACCCGGCGATGCGACTGGCGTCACAACCGGTACACCAGAGGTTCGTCCACTCTGGTCCTCTCGTACTAGGAGCAGATCCTCTCAAATTTCCAGCGCCCACGGTAGATAGGGACCGAACTGTCTCACGACGTTCTAAACCCAGCTCGCGTACCTCTTTAAATGGCGAACAGCCATACCCTTGGGACCTGCTTCAGCCCCAGGATGAGATGAGCCGACATCGAGGTGCCAAACACCGCCGTCGATATGAACTCTTGGGCGGTATCAGCCTGTTATCCCCAGAGTACCTTTTATCCGTTGAGCGATGGCCCTTCCATACAGAACCACCGGATCACTAAGACCTACTTTCGTACCTGCTCGACTTGTGGGTCTCGCAGTTAAGCGCGCTTTTGCCTTTATACTCTACGCGTGATTTCCGACCACGCTGAGCGCACCTTCGTACTCCTCCGTTACTCTTTAGGAGGAGACCGCCCCAGTCAAACTACCCACCAGACATGGTCCTCGTCCCGGATAACGGGACAGAGTTAGAACCTCAATATTACCAGGGTGGTATTTCAAGATTGGCTCCACCGAAACTAGCGTCTCGGTTTCAAAGCCTCCCACCTATCCTACACAAGTAAGATCAAAGTTCAATGTCAAGCTGCAGTAAAGGTTCACGGGGTCTTTCCGTCTAGCCGCGGGTACACCGCATCTTCACGGCGATTTCGATTTCACTGAGCCTCTGCTGGAGACAGCGCCCCCATCATTATGCCATTCGTGCAGGTCGGAACTTACCCGACAAGGAATTTCGCTACCTTAGGACCGTTATAGTTACGGCCGCCGTTTACTGGGGCTTCGATCAAGAGCTTCGCTTACGCTAACCCCATCAATTAACCTTCCAGCACCGGGCAGGCATCACACCCTATACGTCCACTTTCGTGTTTGCAGAGTGCTATGTTTTTAATAAACAGTTGCAGGGGCCTGGTTTCTGTGGCTGCTCTCAGCTCAGGAAGCAAGTTCCATCACCAAAAGCAGCGTACCTTCTCCCGAAGTTACGGTACCATTTTGCCTAGTTCCTTCAGCAGAGTTCTCTCAAGCGCTTTGGTCTACTCGACCTGACCACCTGTGTCGGTTTCGGGTACGATTCCAGTGTAACTGAAGCTTAGAGACTTTTCCTGGAAGTATGGTATCAGCCACTTCACTGTACAAGTACAGCTTGCTGTCAGATCTCAGCATAGAGTACCCCGGATTTGCCTAAGATACATGCCTACTTCCTTTCACCTGGACAACCAACGCCAGGCTGACTTAACCTTCTCCGTCCTCTCATCGCATTACACTGAAGTATTGGAATATTAACCAATTTCCCATCGACTACGCCTCTCGGCCTCGCCTTAGGGGTCGACTCACCCAGCCCCGATTAACGTTGGACTGGAACCCTTGGTCTTTCAGCGAACGGGTTTTTCACCCGTTTTGTCGTTACTCACGTCAGCATTCGCACTTCTGATACCTCCAGCAGACTTCTCAATCCACCTTCATCGGCTTACAGAACGCTCCCCTACCACTTACACTAATGTGTAAATCCGCAGCTTCGGCATATAGTTTTAGCCCCGTTACATCTTCCGCGCAGGCCGACTCGACTAGTGAGCTATTACGCTTTCTTTAAAGGGTGGCTGCTTCTAAGCCAACCTCCTAGCTGTCTATGCCTTCCCACATCGTTTCCCACTTAACTATAATTTTGGGGCCTTAGCTGGCGGTCTGGATTGTTTTCCTCTTGACTACGGACGTTAGCACCCGCAGTCTGTCTCCCGGATAGTACTCATTGGTATTCGGAGTTTGCATCGGTTTGGTAAGTCGGGATGACCCCCTAGCCGAAACAGTGCTCTACCCCCAATGGTATTCGTCCGAGGCGCTACCTAAATAGCTTTCGGGGAGAACCAGCTATCACCGAGTTTGATTAGCCTTTCACCCCTATCCACAAGTCATCCCCTGGCTTTTCAACGACAGTGGGTTCGGTCCTCCAGTTAGTGTTACCCAACCTTCAACCTGCTCATGGATAGATCACCCGGTTTCGGGTCTACACCCAGCAACTAAACGCCCTATTAAGACTCGATTTCTCTACGGCTCCCCTAATCGGTTAACCTTGCTACTGAATGTAAGTCGCTGACCCATTATACAAAAGGTACGCAGTCACCAAACAAGTTGGCTCCCACTGCTTGTATGCATGCGGTTTCAGGATCTATTTCACTCCCCTCACAGGGGTTCTTTTCGCCTTTCCCTCACGGTACTGGTTCACTATCGGTCAGTCAGGAGTATTTAGCCTTGGAGGATGGTCCCCCCATATTCAGACAAGGTTTCACGTGCCTCGCCCTACTCGACATCATTATCTAAGCCCTTTCGTGTACAGGACTATCACCTACTATGGTCGCACTTCCCAGAGCGTTCCACTAAAGCTTAGATAACTTAATGGGCTTTTCCCCGTTCGCTCGCCGCTACTGAGGGAATCTCAATTGATTTCTTTTCCTAAGGGTACTGAGATGTTTCACTTCCCCTCGTTCGCCTCATAAACCTATGTATTCAGTTTATGATACCCGCCTTATAGCGGGTGGGTTTCCCCATTCAGAAATCTCCGGATCACAGGATATTTGCCGCCTCCCCGGAGCTTATCGCAGGCTATTACGTCTTTCATCGCCTCTGACTGCCAAGGCATCCACCACATGCACTTAATTACTTGACTATACAACCCCAAACAGTCGTTACACCTACAAGTCAGTGTAGCAACAAGATCCACCAGTAAACTGGCTTCTCTCACAGTTCGTTGTTCCGTGCACTTAAGCACTGTACAGCTTCAATTAGATTCATATACCAAAACGCTTGATTCAGTTAATTTCGCTAGTAACTCATTTCATTCAACTTTCACAATTGCTTGTTAGGTTAAATCAAACGAGTATGAACAAATTATTTCAACTCAAATATATTCTGTTAATGATTTTTTCCAGCCTTCGTCAGGTCAGGAAACTGTGATAAATCACAGAGCTTAATAACAATGGAGCGAATCATACGCCACTTTGTTGCTAAGCTCTATAACCTAAACACTTGATCGCTTAAGGACTAAGCTAACAATCGTTTGATTGTTTATTTTAGCTTCGTTCTTTATACATTCCGAAGGAATGTATGGTGGAGACTAGGAGAGTCGAACTCCTGACCTCCTGCGTGCAAAGCAGGCGCTCTACCAACTAAGCTAAGTCCCCAGCTTATCAATAAGTCAATGTTCTGATTTTCCGTACTTTGTCAGTAGTGGTGGGTCTGACAAGACTTGAACTTGTGACCCCACGCTTATCAAGCGTGTGCTCTAACCAACTGAGCTACAGACCCTCAGATACATCGTCATGAAGAACAACTTGTTGTGGATTCTTACCAATCGTCAATCTTTCGTTAAGGAGGTGATCCAGCCGCAGGTTCCCCTACGGCTACCTTGTTACGACTTCACCCCAGTCATCGGCCACACCGTGGTAAGCGTCCTCCTTACGGTTAGACTACCTACTTCTGGTGCAACAAACTCCCATGGTGTGACGGGCGGTGTGTACAAGGCCCGGGAACGTATTCACCGCGGCATTCTGATCCGCGATTACTAGCGATTCCGACTTCATGGAGTCGAGTTGCAGACTCCAATCCGGACTACGATCGGCTTTTTGAGATTAGCATCTCCTCGCGGAGTAGCAACCCTTTGTACCGACCATTGTAGCACGTGTGTAGCCCTGGTCGTAAGGGCCATGATGACTTGACGTCGTCCCCGCCTTCCTCCAGTTTGTCACTGGCAGTATCCTTAAAGTTCCCGGCTTAACCCGATGGCAAATAAGGAAAAGGGTTGCGCTCGTTGCGGGACTTAACCCAACATCTCACGACACGAGCTGACGACAGCCATGCAGCACCTGTATGTAAGTTCCCGAAGGCACCAATCCATCTCTGGAAAGTTCTTACTATGTCAAGACCAGGTAAGGTTCTTCGCGTTGCATCGAATTAAACCACATGCTCCACCGCTTGTGCGGGCCCCCGTCAATTCATTTGAGTTTTAGTCTTGCGACCGTACTCCCCAGGCGGTCTACTTATCGCGTTAGCTGCGCCACTAAAGCCTCAAAGGCCCCAACGGCTAGTAGACATCGTTTACGGCATGGACTACCAGGGTATCTAATCCTGTTTGCTCCCCATGCTTTCGTGCCTCAGCGTCAGTATTAGGCCAGATGGCTGCCTTCGCCATCGGTATTCCTCCAGATCTCTACGCATTTCACCGCTACACCTGGAATTCTACCATCCTCTCCCATACTCTAGCTTCCCAGTATCGAATGCAATTCCCAAGTTAAGCTCGGGGATTTCACATCCGACTTAAAAAGCCGCCTACGCACGCTTTACGCCCAGTAAATCCGATTAACGCTCGCACCCTCTGTATTACCGCGGCTGCTGGCACAGAGTTAGCCGGTGCTTATTCTGCGAGTAACGTCCACTATCTCTAGGTATTAACCAAAGTAGCCTCCTCCTCGCTTAAAGTGCTTTACAACCAAAAGGCCTTCTTCACACACGCGGCATGGCTGGATCAGGGTTCCCCCCATTGTCCAATATTCCCCACTGCTGCCTCCCGTAGGAGTCTGGGCCGTGTCTCAGTCCCAGTGTGGCGGATCATCCTCTCAGACCCGCTACAGATCGTCGCCTTGGTAGGCCTTTACCCCACCAACTAGCTAATCCGACTTAGGCTCATCTATTAGCGCAAGGTCCGAAGATCCCCTGCTTTCTCCCGTAGGACGTATGCGGTATTAGCATCCCTTTCGAAATGTTGTCCCCCACTAATAGGCAGATTCCTAAGCATTACTCACCCGTCCGCCGCTAGAAATCGGTAGCAAGCTACCTATTCCCGCTCGACTTGCATGTGTTAAGCCTGCCGCCAGCGTTCAATCTGAGCCATGATCAAACTCTTCAGTTTAAAATCAATAGTACATATAGTGTACCAATCTTGGCTCATCAATTACTGACAAAAATTTGCTCAAATAAACTTCGAGTAATTTCTACCATCAATCAATGAAAATAATTTCGATCAATCAATCAGTAAAAATCCACACAAGTTGTTCTTCATAATCTCTTAATGATCTTCTTGTTGGTTCGTCACCAGCAAGCTAGGTCGGCTATATTACTCTTTATTTCTAAAGAGTCAACTGGTAATTCAAATTATTTTTAAACTTAAAAAATAAAACCCAACTTAACCAAGTCATTGTTTTATCAGAAGTTTTAATCTTCATCACCGCCGATGGATGTGCATTCTACAGCATTTCTGATCCAACGCAACACCTTTTTTATGATTTATTTTACGCATGTCGATTTTTTAAACACACAAACATTCTTTTGTATTATTATTGGGCTATATACGCCCTATTTCATATAATAAAACGTATATACACCCAATTTTCATTCCATTTAATTTAAGACTTTTTGATTTCATATGGTTGTTTTTAAAAAAACTGCCTATTTAATAATGGCGTGCTCCATTTCACCCATATTATATGCAGCTCCCACAGCAAATATTTTCACAACCACTTTCTCTATTTTGAGTTATGCCAAGTGGGAAACCACTTCACCCAAATTTTGTGTGATTAATAATTCAAGTTTAGTCAATGATTTTAAAAAACTTGCGCCAACCCACAGCACTTATAAAATTACAGCCATCAATGTAAATGACATCAAATCTAGTCATTGCCAAGTTTTATTTTTTTCCAATCTATCAGCAAAAGAAGAACAAAGTATTTTAAACAACCATGTTAATTTCCCCGCCCTCTCTCTAAGTAGTAACAATAGTGAGTGTGAGTCTGGCAGTGCATTTTGTTTGTATAAAAAAAATCAGAGTTATTCGTTTAAAATTAATATGGAAAGTTTAACGCAGTCACAAATACATATTGATCCACGCGTTTTATTACTGGCGAAGTCATCGGAGTCAGCTGAATGAAACAACTCTATAACCCAATTACATTACACCAATTATTTACGCGTTCGCAGCTCACCATCTTTGCTTTAACATTTACGATTTGTTCTGCGATTTTTTTGGTGATTTCCACCTATACAATGCATACCTATGCAAAAAACAGCTTAACGATTTTATCAAATGCAATTAACGAACGTGTTCAACCGGCTGTGGTGTTTAATGACCAAATAACGATGGGTCAAATTTTAAATGAATACACCCAACTATATCCTATCCGTTCAATAGAAATTACCAACCTTCAAAATGCGTCGCTTGCTCATGCTGAGCAAAAAGAAATTTCAACATTCTCTAGCCAAGCGATTTTAGATTATTTCTTTTTTAGCCAACCGATTCGTTTAGATATTCATCATGATCAGAAAAGTTACGGCGAACTGGTCGTATATGGAAACTCTTCAGATTTAGTTAGTTTCTTCCATAAAATTTTGCTGGGCTTGTTTTTAGGTTTTATTCTTTTATTGGCTACTGTGTTTTGGTCGGTGAATTCTGTTTATCAATACTTAATGCAATCTGTTCGCTCTATTGTTGAATCAGCCCAAACCATTAGCATTAAGAAAGATTATAAAATGCGGGTTTCAAACTCTGATATTCAAGAATTACACGCACTCAGTACCGCCTTTAATGGTTTACTTAGTGAAATTGAACAGTCAAATAAAAACTTGATTTCAGAAAATGACAAGCTAATTCATCTAGCACGTCATGATGCATTAACCCAATTGCCAAATCGTAATTATTTTTATGAAAAGCTGTTTGAGCTATTTGACTTAAAAGCGAACGCTGCTGTGTTCTTTGTCGATATTGAAAACTTTAAACATGTGAATGACCAATATGGACACTTAGCTGGAGATGCAGTACTGCGTGCCTCATCACATTGTTTAAAACAAGCACTTCCAGATGATGCTTTCGTTGCGCGACTCGGTGGTGATGAATTTGCAATTATTATCAATCGCTTAAACTTCCTGACAGAACTCGAAGTCTTTTGTCACAAAATACATGACTGCTATGGTTCCACATTTGTTTATGAGCAACATAATATTGCATTACAAGCTAATATTGGTGTGGCACTGATCCAAAATGCGAAATCGCCAGAAGATCTAATCGCAGATGCGGATCGCGCTATGTATGATGCTAAACTTTCGAATAATCATTGGTGCATTGCACCACAACGCCCCAACTCATAGGAGTTGCTATGTTAAAGAACGCATTTAAAGTTTTATTTATAATTGCATTCACAGCCACTATGACAGCCTGCATGAGTTTAGGTAATTTAAGCTACAAACAAGCACGCATGCTTAAAAAAGAAGGGTTTGTCTTGACCAATGATGGTTGGACACTTGCCCTACCAGAACGACTTTTATTTGGTTTTGATGATTATCAAATTCAACCCCACCAACAAGTCAAGTTAAATACACTTGCCACTCAACTGATTAAATATGACCTAAACAAAATTAAGTTTATTGGTCATACGGATAATGTTGGACAAGCCAATTACAACCAACAACTGTCAGAAAAACGTGCGCAAAGCGTCGCAAACGTCTTTTTAAAGCAAGGTTATAACAGTTCAAATATTCAAATTATTGGCCGTGGTGCTGAACAACCGATAGTCTCTAATGACACTAAAACCAATCGTGCCATCAACCGTCGTGTAAATGTCACCATCATTCCCTAAATAGCAGAATATAAAAAAGCCACCTTATGGTGGCTTTTTTATTTTTTATAAATTTCAGGCATAAAAAAACCGCTAAATGCGGCATCTTTTTCATAGTATTACTTTTGAGATAAATGGT
Organism: Acinetobacter sp. YH12138; assembly: GCF_015218525.1. Lineage (NCBI taxonomy): Bacteria > Pseudomonadati > Pseudomonadota > Gammaproteobacteria > Moraxellales > Moraxellaceae > Acinetobacter > Acinetobacter sp. YH12138. Next base: position 2,625,856 of record NZ_CP048670.1, read on the forward strand.
CGGAGCAGTAGGATTCGAACCTACGACCCCCTGGTCCCAAACCAGGTGCACTACCAGGCTGTGCTATGCTCCGCTTTCAACTTTAAAAGTTGGGGTGAATGATGGGATTCGAACCCACGACAACCGGAATCACAATCCGGGGCTCTACCAACTGAGCTACATCCACCATCGTGTTCTTGCTTGTGAATAACCAATATAACGCATTTTAAATTACAGGCATAAAAAAACCGCTGTATGCGGTATCTTTTATCGACCGTTTTCTTTAAGAAAATGGTCGGAGCAGTAGGATTCGAACCTACGACCCCCTGGTCCCAAACCAGGTGCACTACCAGGCTGTGCTATGCTCCGAATTGGGGTGAATGATGGGATTCGAACCCACGACAACCGGAATCACAATCCGGGGCTCTACCAACTGAGCTACATCCACCATCACAACAAGTTTCAGATTCTATTATCAGAACACCATTAAAATGGCGCGCCTGACAGGATTCGAACCTGTGACCATCCGCTTAGAAGGCGGATGCTCTATCCAACTGAGCTACAGGCGCATTACCGATGACATAGACTATCACGCGATTTTTGCCTTGAGAAATTGGTCGGAGCAGTAGGATTCGAACCTACGACCCCCTGGTCCCAAACCAGGTGCACTACCAGGCTGTGCTATGCTCCGTTTCATCTCAGCTTTCGCTGTATCGCATATCGTGCGGTACGGTGTGCATTCTAGGCGTGACGTTGATTAACGTCAACACCTATCTTCAAAAAAACATAAAAAATCATTTCAAGCGATTATTTATCAAGCACTTTAATCATTTTTCAAGCAAAAATTAACGTTTTAAACTGGCACTGAAATTCAACATCCGATCTAAAGGCAATTTAGCACGTTCAGCCAATGCCGGATCTACAAAAATTTCCTGATCGCCTTTTTGTAAAACTTCGAGAATGCCATCTAATTCATTCATCGCCATCCAAGGGCAATGCGCACATGAACGACAAGTCGCTCCCTCACCTGCCGTCGGTGCTTCGATGAGAATTTTATTCGGCACAGCTTGCTGCATTTTATAAAAAATACCGCGATCTGTTGCCACGATTAAACGTTCGTGTGGCAAGGTTTGTGCAGCCTGGATCAATTGCGAGGTGCTACCGACGGCATCTGCAATATCCACCACAGATTCTGGTGACTCTGGATGTACCAAAACTGCTGCATCAGGATACAGCGCTTTCATATTGGCAATACCACGTGCACGGAACTCTTCATGGACAATACATGCCCCATCCCATAGCAACATGTCTGCACCGGTTTTCTTTTGAATATAGCGACCGAGATGCTGATCGGGTGCCCAAATAATTTTTTCACCTAAACTATCTAAATGCTCAACAATTTCAACAGCACAGCTCGAGGTTACCACCCAATCTGCACGCGCTTTCACTGCCGCCGAGGTATTGGCATATACCACAACCGTATGATCCGGATGTGCATCGCAAAATTTGGTAAATTCATCGACCTGACAGCCTAAATCAAGTGAGCATGTTGCCTCCAGAGTAGGCATCAGTACGGTTTTTTCAGGAGATAAAATCTTCGAGGTCTCCCCCATGAATTTCACCCCTGCAACCACCAACGTCGTTGCTTGATGGTCACGACCAAAACGTGCCATTTCAAGTGAATCCGAAACGCATCCACCGGTCAGTTCTGCTAGTTCCTGCACTTCAGGATCACAGTAATAGTGTGCAACAAGGACAGCGTTACGTTTTTTGAGTTCCGCTTTAATTAATTCAAACTTTTCAAGCTTTGCAGCTTCCGTTAAGTGATGCTCTTTAACATCGCCCAAACGATCCAAATGCGCTTGTACAATTGATTTTGCTTCATTTGCAATTAAGTTGTTTGCATTATTCATCACAACGTCTTCTCTATCCTTAATGCCTGTTACTACACAGGTGCTTCACAACTGACCTATAAATATGGCACTTGGCTATTTTTACCGGTCATTAAAAAGTTCCACTTATAAAAAAGCCTCACAACGGAGGCTTTTCAAAAACATCAAATTTATGAACGGTAATCTGCGTTAATCTTAACATAGTCATACGACAGGTCACAGGTATACACAGTATCTCGCGCACTGCCACGTCCTAAATCTACACGGATCGTGATCTCAGATTTCTCCATCTCTGCAGCCCCTGCTGCTTCGGTATAATCTGCTGCAGCACCACCGTCTTTACAGATTTGAACATCACCTAACCAGACCTGAATTTTTTCAACATCTAAGTTTGGCACACCTGCATAACCAATAGCTGCCAAAATACGACCCCAGTTTGGATCTGATGCGAAGATTGCAGTTTTAACCAACGGTGAATGTGCAATGCTATAAGCAATATCACAACATTCTTGAGTATCTGCGCCGCCTTCTACCGCCACAGTAATAAACTTCGTCGCACCTTCACCATCACGGACAATGAGCTGTGCAAGACGTTTCATTACACGTGTTAACACGTCTAAAACAGCAGCATAACGTGAATCTGATTCTGAAGTAATTTCTACGCCACCAGCTTGGCCCGTTGCAATCAAAATACATGAGTCATTCGTTGAGGTATCACCATCCACCGTAATACGGTTAAACGACAGGTTAACTGTGGTTTTCAAAAGCTGTTGCACCAGCTCACGGCTAATGGGTGCATCAGTTGCCACATAACTCAACATGGTCGCCATATTTGGACGAATCATGCCTGCGCCTTTAGAAATACCTGTCATGGTATACAGAACGCCATCTAGTTCGAACTGTTCAGATGCACCTTTAGGTGTTGTATCAGTGGTCATAATGCCCGTTGCCGCATCCAACCATGCATCTTCCTGCAAACTATCTAATGCTGGTTGCAAGCCTTGAACCAAACGATCAATAGGTAATTGCTCACCAATTACACCTGTTGAAAATGGAAGAACTTCTGTATTTTGAACACCTGTCAGTTCTGCCAGTTTCGCACACGTCGCCTCAGCATTTGCCATGCCGATTTTGCCAGTACCGGCATTGGCATTTCCGGTGTTAATCACCAAATAACGTGGATTACCTGCTAATAAGTGCGCTTTCGAAATATGCACCGGTGCTGCACAAAATGCATTTTGAGTAAAAACGCCTGCGACATTAGAGCCTTCAGCAAATTCAAAAATGACAAGGTCACGTCGGTTCTGATAGCGCACATACGCTTCAGCCGAACCGATTTTTACACCTTTCACCACATGCATCTGTGGCATAGATACGTCACCAACTGCCATTTTTCAACGTCCAACTATATGAGTTATAAAAAATACAGCTTAGTGCAAAATCTATAAAAAATCGAGCAGAAGCACGGTTTTGCTGTAATTTTATTGTGGATTTCTTTTGCACATAAAAAAACCAGCCTTTCGACTGGTCTTTATCGCTGTTCGTCGTAAATTAGTTACGCGCCAGCTGAGTTGCTTCATCAAGAAGCACTTGTTTCGCTTTTTGTTGACTCGCAGCAGAAAGGGCTGGGTTTTCAGCCACAATACGGTCAGCATTCGCCGCATTGGCTGCTGCAATTTTTGCAGTTTGCAATACGATTGGACGATTTGGATTGGCAAAGGTATAACGAATACCCGTACGCGGGCTTGCTACAGTCACTTGACCGTCAGTACCAACCTGTACTTGAGTTGTTGTTGGACCAACTGCTTGTTGAACTTTCTCTAAAGAAGTCGTCTGAGGAGCGTTTGCAAAGGCAAAAGTTGGCAAAGCCAAAGCAGCAATCATGAACGGTTTTAGTACTTTTTTCATTGTCTTTTCCGTCTTACGGTTATTGATAGAAACTAAATAACATTTAATCTACTGAACTGCAAATACTATTCAGGTCAGATTAGTAGTGTAAATAAAAAATCAGAGCGCGAAGGCTCTGATTTATTTGAAATTAAACAATGCTGTTTAGATTTTACCGTGACATTGTTTATATTTTAGACCTGAACCACATGGGCAAGGCGAGTTACGACTTTCTGGCGGAACAATCACTTGCTCTGCAGGTGTGTATTGCGCATCGATAACATCATTACCATTGGCTTCAGCCAACAAATTATCAAAGTCATTGTGTGACAATTGAAGATTCATTGATTCAGCTTGAGCCTGTTTTTGAGCTTCCATTTCTGCAAGTTCTTCGGCTGTAGGCACATGAATACGAGATAAATCTGTCACGACATCGGACTTAATCACAGCAAGCATGTTTACAAATAAATTAAAGGCTTCTTTTTTGTATTCTTGCTCAGGATTTTTCTGCGCATAACCACGTAAATGAATCCCCTGACGTAAGTAATCCATTGCTGCCAAATGCTCTTTCCAATGGCGGTCCAATGAATTCAACATAAAGTGACGTTCGAGCATTGCAGCCGTTTCGTCACCCATTTGCGTACGACGTGAACGGTAGTGCTGAAGAACTTCATCAGTAATACGTTCAACCAAAGCCTCTTCATCCAAACGACGATCTTGCTCTAACCACTGCGAAATTGGCAATTCAATCGATAGATCTTCACGTAGCGCCTTTTCAAGACCTTCTATATCCCACTGATCGTGAATAGACTCAGATGGAATATATATTTCGATCATGCCTTTAGTCACATCCTGAATCATCGTTTCGATGTAATCTTGTAAAGACGGTTCAACAAGAATTTCATCACGCTGAGAGTAAATAATCTTACGTTGTTCGTTGTTTACGTCATCGTATTTCAATAGATTTTTACGAATATCGAAGTTACGTGCTTCAACTTTACGTTGTGCATTTTCAATCGAGCGTGAAACCATTTTATGCTCAATGGCTTCATCTTCTTTCAACCCCATGGCACGCATCATTGCAACTACGCGATCACCTGCGAAGATACGCATCAAGTCATCTTCAAGCGACAAGTAGAAACGTGATACACCTGGGTCACCTTGACGGCCCGCACGACCACGTAACTGGTTATCGATACGACGAGATTCATGACGTTCTGAACCAATGATGTGTAAACCACCAGAGTTCAGCACCATTTCATGATTTTGTTCCCACTCTGCTTTCAAACGTGCTTCGTCTGCTTCAGTCGGCTCTTCAATCTTCGCCAGCAACGCTTTCCAGTTACCACCTAACAGAATATCAGTACCACGACCAGCCATGTTAGTCGCAATGGTCACTGCACGAGGTGAACCCGCTTGCGCAATAATATCCGCTTCACGCTCATGTTGTTTCGCATTAAGTACTTCATGTTGAATACCAGCTTCTTTCAGCTTATCTGATAAAATTTCAGAGGCTTCAATAGTTGCTGTACCAATCAGAATCGGCGCAACACCCGTTTCATGAATACGTTGAATTTCTTGAATGATGGCGTTGTATTTACCTTCACGGTTTAAATAGATTAAATCGTTTTGGTCATTACGAATCATTGGGCGATGGGTTGGAATAAGTACAACATCCAAGCCATAAATTTCTTTCATTTCTGCAGCTTCAGTATCTGCAGTCCCTGTCATCCCTGATAATTTCTTGTAAAGACGGAAATAGTTCTGGAATGTTGTGGTTGCTAGTGTTTGGTTTTCAGGTTGAATTTCCAAACCTTCTTTGGCTTCTACCGCTTGATGCAAACCTTCTGACCAGCGGCGACCCGGCATGGTACGACCAGTGTTTTCATCGACAATGATCACTTCACCTTCGTGGATGATGTAATGCACGTTGCGTTGGTATAGGTAATGCGCACGAATGGCCGCAGAAACATGGTGTACCAAGTTTAAATTAGCAGATGAATATAAACTTTCACCTTCAGCAAGCAAGCCCATTTGAATCAATTCAGCTTCAACAGTTTCATAACCGACTTCGGTCATTTCTACAGAGCGCTGTTTTTCGTCAATCCAGAAGTGACCACCATCTGGTACCTTCTCTTCTTTTTGTGCATGAAGTTTTGGTGGAATGCTGTTAATTGCAGCATACAACTGAGATGAGTCTTCTGATTGACCAGAAATGATCAACGGTGTACGCGCTTCATCAATCAGGATCGAATCGACCTCATCGATGATGGCATAGGTTAAGCTGCGCTGTTTTTTCTCAGCAGCAGAAAACACCATGTTGTCACGCAAGTAATCGAAACCGAATTCGTTGTTGGTACCGTAAGTAATGTCAGCTCGATACGCTTGAGCTTTTTCAGTTGGGTCTTGCATTGAGTAAATAATCCCAATGCTTAAACCTAAAAATTCGAATAATGGACGGTTTAATTCAGCATCACGCTGTGCGAGATAGTCGTTCACCGTAATCACGTGAACACCTTCACCACTAATCGCATTGAGGTAACAAGCAAGCGTTCCCATGAGGGTTTTACCTTCACCGGTACGCATCTCTGCGATCTTACCTTCATGTAAAGTAATACCACCAATCAGCTGTACGTCATAATGACGCATGCCCATGACACGCTTTGCAGCTTCACGACAAACAGCAAATGCTTCAGGTAATAATTTATCAAGGCTGTCGCCTTTTTTATAACGTTCTTTGAATTCTTCAGTTTTTGCAGATAAGTCTGCATCGCTTAGAACAGATATCGTCGGCTCGAGCGCATTAATCTTCTCTACGATTTTACGCATGCGTTTGAGTTCGCGCTCATTTTTGGTACCGAAGATTCCTCCGATCAGACTTGCCAACATGAATAGACTCTCTAAATCTTGCTTGTCAAATGAATATATTTTCTTAGTCGTTATTATGGTGCTAGAAATTCGAAGTACAAGGGTTTTGCACAAAAATCCCCTTAAATATTCTGCGCTCGGGTTCTAGCCCCGGAGACTTAAGGCAAGCTAATGTAACAAATTTTCTGCAGACAACATAGTGACTCTGTCGTGAGATATTTCGCATTTATCCCCCAATAAAACTGTTTTATATGAAATATATTCATAAAGAAATGAAAAAACACTATTTTTAATCATAAAAAAAATCCTTCATATTTATTTTCAAGTTAAACAAATTCAATAAATACGGGGATATTCCATGACGATTCGTTTAGGTGATACTGCACCAGACTTTACTCAAGACTCAAGCGAAGGCAGCATTCATTTTTATGACTTTTTAGGTGACAGTTGGGGCATTTTATTTTCGCATCCTGCCGATTACACCCCAGTCTGCACCACAGAACTTGGATTTACCGCAAAACTAAAAGATGAATTTAGCAAACGTGGTGTCAAGGCCATTGCCCTGTCTGTTGATGATGTTGAGTCGCATCATGGTTGGATTAACGACATTAATAATACTCAAAATACCACGGTCAACTTCCCGATCATTGCAGACAAAGACCGTAAAGTGTCCACCCTTTATGATTTCATTCACCCCAATGCCAGCGAAACATTAACTGTTCGCTCTTTGGTGATCATCGATCCAAATAAAAAAGTCCGTTTAATCATTACTTATCCTGCATCTACAGGGCGTAACTTCCATGAAATTTTACGTGTCATTGACTCTTTGCAACTGACAGACAACCATAAAGTTGCAACACCGGCCAACTGGCAACAAGGTGAAGATGTGGTGATTGTGCCGTCATTAAAAGATGAAGAGGAAATCAAACAACGCTTTCCTCAAGGATATAACGCAGTTACGCCTTACCTTCGTTTAACGCCTCAACCTAAGTGAGGATAAAACGGAGCATTACGCTGTCCGAGCGCAAGATAAGAAGCTCTGCTGTGAGTGACCAAAGCGAAGGTGCAACTTTAACTATTTTTAAGCGCAGCACCTGACCCAACTCAGAATCATAACCATAGTTACTTATAGTTACTTATAGTTACTGATAGTTTTTCCCTCAGAACGAATTACGAGCCCGTTCTGGCATTCTCCAACCTGCTCATCTTCGGATGAGCTTTTTTTGATTACAAATTCCTCTCAGGGATTAGATTGGTTAAACATCACAATTCCGTTATAACTAAGAAAAACTTGAAAACAACAAACCGTGATTCATCAAATTCATCATTTACATTGTGGTAGTTTTTGTCCAACGTGTGCCCCTTTATTTGGACAGAAAGGCTTTCGCGCACATTTGGTCTGTCATTGCCTGCTCATTGAAACCGATAAAGGGCTCGTTTTAGTCGATACAGGACTGGGCTTACAAGATTATTTGCATCCACAAAATCGTTTAGGTCGGTTTATTTCACGCACAGCGCAGATCAAATTTAATCCGCAACTGAGTGCGATTCATCAAATTCAAAAATTAGGCTTTAAGGCTCAAGATGTTCAACACATTTTGTTGTCACACTTAGATTTTGATCATGCTGGCGGGATCTCTGATTTTCCGCAGGCGACTGTGCATGTCTTAGCCAGTGAATATAATGCCACTCAAAACCTTCATAGCTTAAAATCACGACTGCGCTATCGACCACAGCAATTCCAACTGCATCGTTATTGGAATTTTATCGAAAGCATCGGGACGCAAGCATGGTTTAATTTAGAGCACACTACGGGACTATCTATTTTTCAAGAGGATATTTTAATGCTCCCACTTTTGGGACATACCGCGGGTCATGCCGGTATTGCAATTAAAAATAACCATCGATGGTTGTTATATTGTGGCGATGCTTATTACTCACAGCATCAATTAAATCCAAATTTTCATTCGCGGGCCTTAAATCAGCTTGAGCGTTTATTTGCCACCGACAATACACAGCGACTGCACTCCCTTCATAAGATTCAGCAGTTAGCGCAGCATCCGGACATCGATCTCATCTGTGCACATGACCCATTCGAATTCGCTCGCTATCAGAATACAAGCTATGACCGCTAAAATCCTACCAATGATCCTCCTCAGTGTTAGCTTCAGCTTCACGGGTTGCATGACATCAAATCCATTACCGTTAAATGAACGTCCTCAGCATTGGGGGAAAGTCGTTCATCAACAGCATAATTTTTATCAAATCAGCCCAACGCTATTTCGCAGTGAACAACCTGATACAGATCTCGCCCCTTTTCTACGAGAACAGCAAATCGATGTGATCATAAATTTACGTTCACGGCAACATGACCCAGAACGCTTAAAAAATGCTATTGATATGCAAAAGATTAAATTTGTACATATTCCGATACACACGTGGCAAATCAATCGTGAAGATTTACTGGCAGTGATGAAAACTATAAAAGTGGCTGAACAACAGCAGCAAAAAGTGTTAATCCATTGCTACCACGGCTCAGACCGTACAGGCGCGAGTGTGGCAATGTACCGTATTATTTTTCAGCATTGGTCCATTGAGGAGGCAAAACGTGAAATGAAACAAGGTGGCTATGGCTTCCACCCTATTTGGAAAAATATAGACCGATTATTCAGCCCTGAAAATGTAAAATGGATTCAGCAGCAACTACTGAATCCATCTTATCAAAGGTAAATCCTCATATAAACTTAGCGTTTATCGAGTGGTACCCAATCAATCACCCAAGCCGATTTCATATTCAAACTTGCATCTGAATTGATCTTTTTACGTGTTGCGTCCGCAGCATCACGGTCCTTCGAAGGACCGACCATAATACGAATGCCTTTAGATGTAGGACTCTTCGTCACTTTATAGCCTTTTGCTCGTAATTTTGCAGCGACGGCATCTGCATTGGCTTCATTAGCAGCCAGTGCAACTTGCACCATCCATTGCTTATCGCCATTTTCCAACAGATCACGTGCTTTTTCAGCTTCAGCTTTTTTCTTGGCTTCGGCTTTACGCTTTTCTTCCGCCTTGTGTTTTTCTTCGGCTTTACGCTTTTCTTCAGCTTGTTGCTTCGCTTCGGCTGCTTTCTTATCTGCAGCTTTTTTCTCAGCTTCAGCATGTGCTTTACGTTCAGCTTCTTTTTGAGCGTCCGCTTTACGTTTTGCTTCAGCTTTTTGTTTTTCTGCTGCGATACGTGCCTGATCAGCCTTTTGCTGCGCCGACTGACTCTCTAACTTTTTTTGAGCCGCCAACTTATCCTCAGCTAAACGCTTTTGCTTAGCTTTTTCATCTTCAACCAATTCGGGAGGAATATTATCCGAACTTTGTTGAGCTGAACGATGTGCGTTTAAAGCCGCATATTCTTCTGCTGCTTTACGTGCTGCATCCGCTTCCGCTTGTTGTTGCATCGCTAAAAATTCTGCTGCACGTGCTTCTTGCTCTGCAACCGATTTTTCACGGGTACGTCGTTGTTCTTCGAGCAAACGCTTTTCAGTTTCAACATCAACAGTCAATGATGACATTTTACCCGCACCCTGACCTTGTTGCTCAACTTGAGCCATTTCAGGGGTTTGGCTTTGATTTTGATGTATTTCTTCTTTGCCTTTAAGTAAAAGTGCGGCCAGCAGTACACCACCACCTAATAAAACAACACCACCCATCCAGCGTTGTTTGTTATTCATTGACATTCTTCCAGATACTCCCATACCGCTTCTAAGGTATGAAATGAACCACATACCAGAATCAGCTGATTATTCTTTGTTTCTTCCAGCGCGGACTTAAAAGCTAATTGCACATTGTCATAATGTTCTACGACTTGATGCTGCAGTGCGCTATCCAATTGTGTGATAGATGCCGCACGTGGCACATTTAATTGTGCAATTTTCCACATTCTTACCGTATCTTTCAATAAGTTAACGACAGAATTTATGTCTTTATCAGTCAGCATGGAGAAAACGCTGATCACTTCTGTGTATTGTTTATTGTACTGGAGGAAATTTCGCAATTGCTTTAACAAAAATTCAACACCATGCGGGTTATGTCCCGCATCGAAAATCACCGTTTTACCTGCAATTTCTCTAACTTCAAAACGGCCTTGTAACTTGGCATTATTAATCCCCTGAGCGATCGACTGCTGAGAGACCACCAAACCACTGGCCAATATTGCTGCTACAGCCGTAGAGATATTTTCGAGTGCCAAAGAACCCACGGGGAGTTTTAAGGTTGAACCTGATGAGGCAAACATCCAAGATTGTCCGTCATCACTGTACTGATAAAAATAATCACGATTGAGTACATGTAAAGCGGCTTGGCAATCTTCTGCTTTTTGACGAATGGCTTCAGGCAAAACTTGCTGCCCACCAAAAATTACGGGAATATTTGGACGAATAATTCCTGCTTTCTCAAAAGCAATTTTTTCAATGGTGTCGCCCAACCAATCGGTATGGTCTAAACCAATATTGGTAATCACTGCAACATCTGGATCGACGACATTGACCACATCAAGTCGACCGCCAAGGCCCACTTCGAGGACCCATACATCGCAATGTTGCTGTTTAAAAATAACAAAAGCGGCCAAAGTGGTCGCTTCAAAAAAAGATAAACTTAATTCACATTCACGACGCGCCTGATCAACGGCCACAAAAGCATCAATCAGGGTTTGGTCGGCCACTTCAACACCTTGAAGCTTTACACGTTCATTGAATCGATAGATATGCGGTGATTGGTATAAACCCACATTATAACCTTGCGCATTTAAAATGGCAGCCAATGTCGTTGTGGTTGAGCCTTTCCCATTGGTTCCAGCAACCGTCAGAACTTTGGCATCAGGCTGAGTTACGCCCAATCGATCTGCAACAGGAATTACCCGCTCCAGTCCTAAATCAATACCCGTAACATGAACATGGCTCCAATAATCGAGCCATGTGTTTAAAGAATCAGTTGCAAGTGGTGCTGTGTTCAAGGCAAGTTCATCAATTTCGCTACAATACGATAAACTGTATCACGTAATGCATGACGGTGGACAATTTGATCGACTACACCATGATCAAGCAAATATTCCGCACGTTGGAACGGTTCTTCCAATTTTTCACGTACAGTTTGCTCAATTACACGCTTACCAGCAAAACCAATCATGGCTTTCGGCTCAGCCAAATGAACATCACCGAGCATTGCTAATGATGCAGTCACACCACCATAAACTGGATGTGTCAACACCACTAGATAAGGCAAGCCTGCATCTTTCATTTTTTGGATGGCAGCAGAAGTACGCGCCATTTGCATGAGTGACAACATGCCTTCTTGCATACGCGCACCACCAGAAGCAGCGAAGCAAATAAGCGGTTGTTTAGCTTTAATCGCAAGTTCAGCAGCCTGAACAAAACGGTCACCTACAACAGTACCCATTGAACCGCCCATGAAATCAAATTCAAATGCGGTTGCAATCATTGGAATGCCTTTAAGCGTTCCTTGCATTACCACTAAAGCTTCTGTTTCACCGGTTTTTTTCTGCGCTTCAGACATACGGTCTGGATACGCTTTGCTATCTACAAATTTAAGTGGATCTTTGGCTTTAAATTCTTGACCCAATTCTTTTTGTACTTGGTCAAAGAACCAGTTCAAACGATCACGCGCTTTCATTCGCAAGTGTTCATCACACTGAGGACAAACGTAGGCATTAAATGACATCGCAGTACGAGTCACAAGTGCATGACACTCAGGACATTCAATCGTCGGCTCAGTAAATGTCGCCTTTAATGCTTGCTGTTCATCAGGTACATGAATACCTGGTACCGCACGCTCTGTCCATGGCGTAGATGCGCTCAGAATTTTGCCTGTTTTTGCGTCTTGACTCATACTAACTCATCGAGCGCAGCTCGAAGCTCCTTCACTTTATTCACTGTTTCGATTACAGCTTGTTCTGGCGCTAAATTTGCAAATTGTTTAACAAAAGCACTACCTACAATCACCGCATCCGCAGCAACACCCATGGCTTTCGCCGATGCTGCATCACTGATACCAAAGCCAACGCCGACAGGTACCTGAGTATACGATTTGATTTTTTGAATACGTGCCGCAGCTTCAGCAACGTCTAATGTCGCTGCACCTGTCACACCTTTCAAAGAAACATAGTAGATAAATCCACTGGCTTGTTTCACCACATGCTGAATACGTTCATCAGTGGATGTTGGCGCAAGTAAGAAGATTTGATCCATGTCATATTTTTTCAATACTACATCTAGATCTTTTGCTTCTTCTGGTGGAAGGTCCACCAAGAGCACGCCATCTACACCGCATTCATGTGCATAGGCAACAAACTTTTCATAGCCGATTACTTCAACGGGGTTTAAATAGCCCATCAGTACCACGGGTGTTTCTGTATCGTTTTTACGGAACTCTTTCACCATGTTCAAGGCATCTAGAGTATTGGTTCCTGCAGCAAGCGCACGCTCAGCGGCAAGTGCAATAACAGGACCATCCGCCATTGGGTCTGAAAATGGAAGACCCAATTCGATCACATCTACACCTGCCTCAACCATTTGATGTAACAAAGGTACCGTTACTTGTGGATGAGGGTCACCAGCCATAACATAAGAAACCAAGGCCTTACGCTGTTGAGATTTAAGCGTTCCAAATCGAGTGGCTAAACGTGACATAGGGTTATACTTTCCTTGAATGAATCAAAACTATGATGTGGGTTTTGTCGAAATACAAGACATCGCATTGTAACGCTATTTTTTACCCATTGAACAGGGTATACAATCCTCAGTCGGCATTTCTCATGCAAACATAATTTTCCAGAACAACCCGAAAGCATCATTTACCGATATTTCAGTTTTTTTCACAATGATCAAAGATGCCTAATTTTAGGATCTGGCAAAATTATAAGGTTTTAGATTAACTTAATTTTATCATCAAAAAAATGTTAAAAATAACAGGCTTAGCATTTACATTTTAATTTTCCTTAAATTGCAAAACCTGCTTTATACTAGCCGCATACTTTTATTTTTTTATCTCCTATGTCCTCCGATTCACAAGTGAAAGTGCCTGCTCGGGCATTTGCACTGCTCCCGCTTATTGTTTTTCTGACCATTTTTTTGGGCAGTGGTATTTACCATTCCATCATTGGAACTGAGTTTGCGTTCTATCAAGTGAAAGCCCCAGTCGCTGCTCTTCCTGCAATTGTATTGGCAATTTTGCTCTATCGCGGCAAGATCAATGACGCGATAGAGACCTTTATGAAAGGTGCCAGCCACCCGAATTTGATCTTAATGTTCATGGTCTTTATGCTCGCTGGTGCTTTTGCCAGTGTCAGCAGTGCCATCGGTAGTGTCGATGCAACAGTGCAATTGGGACTATCGGTGATTGCGCCTGAGTTCGTGCTGCCTATGCTGTTTATTATTGCGGCCTTTATTGCCACAGCGATGGGAACCTCCATGGGTACTATTGCAGCCTGTGCACCAATTGCCTTTGGTTTTACACAAGTCACCGAAATTGAAGTGGTATATGCCATTGGTGCAGTGGTCGGTGGTGCTATGTTTGGTGATAATCTGTCGATGATTTCAGATACCACCATTGCTGCAACGAACAGTCAAAAAGTTCAGCTTCGCGATAAATTTAAGGTCAATGTTTGGATTGCTGTTCCTGCATCGATCGTCAGCATTTGTATTTATTTATTCATGAGTCAAGGCTCACAAGCGATTGAACACAAAGCCTATAATGCGTGGCTGATCTTGCCGTATTTAGCCGTATTTATTTTGGCCTTTTCACGTTTGCACGTGCTTGCTGTACTGACTATTGGTGTCTTACTGTCTAGCTTGATTGGTTTGGTGATTCAACCTGAATTTAATTTCTTAAGCTTAAATAATTCTATTTATGACGGCTTTACCGGCATGTTTGAAGTTGCCCTGCTTTCTATTTTCTTGGGTGGTATTTCTGCCATTATGCAAAAAGAAGGCGGTTTAGAATGGCTAATTCAACGCATTTACAGCATGACACGCTACTTTAAAGTTGGTGCTGAACGCGCAGGTGAAATTGGTATCAGTTTCTTGGTGATTTTCTCCAACCTATTTGTGGCAAACAACACTGTCGCAATTATTTTATCTGGTGACATGGCACGTGAAGTCGCGAAAGAATATGGTGTAGACCCTAAACGTGCTGCTGCGCTCTTGGACATTTTCTCTTGCGTAGTCCAAGGTCTCATTCCTTATGGTGCACAGCTGTTACTGGCTTGTTCGATCGCAAAACTTTCGCCTGTGGAACTGATTGGTAGTGTGTATTACTGTTGGGTGTTGGCAATCTTTGCCATCCTTGCCATTTTACTTCGGTATCCAAAATTAAAAGCTGCGGCATAAGCTTGGCTTTAAAGAAAAGCGGTCGTTTGACCGCTTTTTTTAATGTTGTTTGAAAGGCTTTTCTTAACGAGCAATCTGCACGTTTTATTCTAATCTCAAGGCTTTTTTTCGCGCCAACAATGTCTCTCCGCTATATGCCTTAAAAGCACGTGCCAAAGCAGACTGATCTGAATATCCTAACTGCAACGCGATATCCGTCAAATGGGTTTGTTGTGAAAGTAAATATTCACAGCGTTTCATCCGTTCAAGCTCCAAAAGCCGTTTAAACGAGGTGTCTTTCTCCTTTAACTGTCGTTGCAAGGTTCTGACTGACAGATGTAACTCCTCTGCTAACCACTCTATTTTAGGGGCTTGCTGCTGTAATTTGAGATAATCTGCTATGCATTGTTGCATCTGTTGAATTGGATCTGCATGTTGCGGACGAGCGGCTATCGCCTCTTCGGCCTGACGTAATAACAATTGCATCAGTGACGGATCAGCAAGTTCTGACTTTAAATCCAAACTGTCTGCATGAATCACAAATGAATATTTAAGGGTCGAAAATTCCATTTGGCAACCATAAAACTTTTCATAGTGATAACGTGCCATCCGCGGCGCATGGGCAAAATGAATGCGGAGTAACTTTAAAGAATCTGGAAAAATTTGCTTGGCCAAATGTGCCATACAGGCCATGGTCAATTCATTGACCAACGCATACTCATCATCATGCTGAGGCCAAGACAGTATAATTTGATGATCTTGATGGCTCATATTCATAGGCACAATTTGCGCGCCATCAATCACCAAACGACTAAACCGCATCACATATTGCAAAGCATCTGCTACGCTATTACTCAGTGTCGCCATATAGCCTAACACCCCAAAATGCTCTGCACGAATATACTTGGCCATTTCAAAAACCAATTGCGGGCAATCCAGATGCTGCTGAGTCAGTTGCATGATGGTATTAAAAAAAGAATTCGGCGATTGAGAGTCGATCGGCAAAGACAGCACATGCTGAATTTGCGCAGCATACGGCGCAATCCATTCGAGCTGTGTATAGTTTAATTCACGCTCAATTAAGACCATATTCCATAGTTGGAAGTAACCATTTGGGATCTGAATTTCAGCCATCTCGCCCCTCTTTCTGACCTGCCAATTCTGACATTTTATATTTTCATCATGGCGTAAAATGTATAAAAATTGGCAATATCTGTCAAAACAAAGTGCAATTTCTCCGACATACTGCAATCAACACGACTCGCACAGAAAAAATATCATGAATGCTATCGTCAAATATCAAGTCGAACCTATTGTTCGCACAAAGCTGAATTTTAAGTTAGAAGAAATCCCGCGCTATTGGTTTGGCGGAGACCCCTTTTTAACACGTATGTTTGATGCCTTAAGCCTGACCTTTCCTGATGGCGAGCGCTATTTTATTGAATCTGTACGTCTGTTCCGCAGTCAAATTCAAGATCCTGATTTACAACAACGTGTCGCTGACTTTATTCGTCAAGAAGCGCAGCACGGTATGGCGCATGACAAAATGAACATGTTGATGAAACAACAAGGCATGCCTGTCGATGCGTTCATTAAACGTCTAAATAAAATTTTTAAATTTGAACTGAGCAAACGCTCACCTGAATACAACATTGCCATGACGGCTTCTGCCGAGCATTTGACTGCATTGATGGCTGAAACCTTTTGTAGCCAAAAGTCCGTACTAGAATCTGCGCATCCTTATGTCCGTGCATTATTTATTTGGCATGCGATAGAAGAAATGGAACATCGCGATGTGGCTTTTGATGTGATGAAAGATGTGGCTAAGGTCGATGAAAGTCTAAAGAAATTTACTTTGGTCTGGACCAGTGGATTGATGCTTGGCTTTACCTTATACCGTGCCAATGTGATGCTGAAACATGACGGGTTCAGCTTCACTGAACGTTTAAAATTAAATATGAAAGGCTTACCGTGGTTCTTTGGTAAAAATGGCACCCTCACCCGAATGAGCAAACCATATCGAGATTGGTTTAAAAAAGACTTCCATCCGAGTCAGCATCCCATTGTGCAAAATTATGATCTTTGGTTAAAAACTTATGAAGAAACCAATGATCCGATACAAGCAGCTGAAGTGTTTTGGCAAGCTGCAAAATAAAAATTGAATAAAAAAAAAAGCCGCATCGATTGCGGCTTTTTTATAGGCTTAGACTTACCATTTGGCATAGTGCTGCTCAAGTAAACCATATTCATTTAAGAATACAATTTCTTCGCCATCACGTTGAATTGTACCGCTAATTTTTGCCTGCCATTGACTGAACTGACTACCGACCAATCTTAAATTCAGGTTTTCATAGCGCCGCCAACCTGTGGTGACGATCAAATTTAAGCTGTTATCTAATGAACTAATATTCCATTGATTATCGCCTTGTTGCTGGAACAGCACATCAGACATGGCATACAGATGTCCATTGACCCACAGACAATTTTCATTGCCAAAGCTTTCATTTACCCCAGAGGCAAGATTGATCCCAACGCGTCGATTTTGACTGTCCCAAAAGTTACACGACAGCCAGAACCATGCGGTTTCAGGACGAAGAAAACCACAGGTATCATCTAAAGACACCAATGTCCGGTCATGGAATTGAATGGTCTTGCCTTGCTTATTGATAAAGAAACCTTCACAGCCTAACGTCGTTAGTTTTTGAGTATAGGTCCAACCATTAATCCCTGTGGGGCTACACATACTTAGCGGATCAGTCCCTGCACAAAACACTCGAGCGCTCAGTTTGAGTTCGCCATGTTTTGACATTTGAATGTATCGCACACCATTGGCATGCTGAATGTCCAGTTGAATCCCTGACTTAATAAAATGACTCTGATTAAATAAAGGTTGTTCATCTAAAACGGTATTGCGTGACAGGAAATTAATCGAATTCCATTCCAACACTTCATTCGTAATATGATCATACACATAGACAAAACCGTGCCCCGCCCACGCGATATCGGCGATCGCTAGACCAATCGTATAATGTTCATGCTGAATACAACAAAATTTAAATTTTTTATATTTTAAACGCTTACGCCAACCTTGAAGTCGTTTTCCATACGGTGTCTTATATTCATACTTACTTAAATCGATGCGATTGGGAAGTTCACTAAAACGCCCATAATGCGGCTGTCCATTCGGCCGTATTAAATCCATATACGCCATTCCATTGAGGTTTAAGGTCTAAATCCTGAATGTTATTATGCCTATTATTTAACGCCTGAAAAGACAATCCATCTGATTTCAGGCGAATATCACAAAAAAATATAAAAGCTGACATTTCAGCTCTTAATCATCACAATTATTCATTTATTAAGATGTAATCATTTTTCCATGAATCTTGCTGGCTATGCGGGGTTTCAACCAATTTGATATAGCGCCCATACACATGATCAATCGCAATACAATCATCAACATCTAGGGTTCGGTCGGTATGTTGTTTTTGCCAATGTGACTCAAAAAAAGCCTTGCCTCGTTGTTTTGCAACGCTGGCATTTTGTCCCGTCACCAAAACATAACGATGTAATTCACCAAATTCGCGGGCATCATATCCCCCGAGATTAATCAGCCATAATTTTTCATCTTCAGCTCGGGGCGCGGCATCACAAAATTGGATACGATAATGCCGATTTTCAGTGCTGACTGTATGTACCTGTGCCCAAGCATCAATATGTAAGCCTTTTTGCTCACCAAACCATGCCGTTCTCAGTTGTGGATAAACCTCTTCTAATGCGTTACCCACTGCAAGAATGACATCATGCACTTCGATATTTGCTCTTGGATGGCGTCCGCCGAGCATCACCATAAATAAACTGGACACAATCTCCCCCTATTTTTGACTTCAACTACCCACATAGGGCTGAAGTAATTTCAACAAAATCACGCCGCCTAACGATAGTACTGCATTGTTGACGAAATGAATGAGTAAGACATGCCAAATATTACGCGTCCACAAATAGATGAGGTTGAGAAATAGGCCTGCCGCCATAAAACTGATGGTCGCAATCAAATCGCCATCAAAATTATGATAATGTATCAAGCCGAATAAGATTGAGTTCAGCAAGACCAAAATCACTCGCCACAGCCACGGCTGTACAAACAGCTTTTGCAGCAAGGTATAGCGGAAAATAATATCTTCAAGCAAAGCGGTAAATAATGGCCCAAGGCTGATGATCAGCAAGCTAAAAAACGCAATCGTATTAGGATCAATGGTCGATTCTTTTTCAATGCTCTCGCCCACTGGCAACAGACTGCGTGTAAAAGAAATCACTACTTGTAAGACGACTGCACCGACAACCACCAACAGGCTTGAGCGCCAAAAGGCCTGTTTATACTTTTGCCAGTGCGTATACAGCATCGTTTTATAGAGCCAGCACACGGCAATAAATAAAATACCGCGAAAGATCGAATCACCCAAAGCAACCTGAGCTGAAACACCAAAAAATTGGTCTAAGACATAACTGTTGAACAAGATCAGCGGAAGAATGCACAGCGCAAAAGTATCACGCCATTGCCAAGAAATATGGGTTGGAAAGGATTCTGCACGAACCAATTGGGTAAACGTCATTGTTATAAAGTCTTTCTAAAGCAATAAAATCTACACAGTATTGTGATTTATTTCACACTTTTATTCTGCATCAGTTTTGTAGTGATTTGCCTTAATAAAATTTTCAGCCAAAAAAAAAATCGCGCGGAATTGCTTCTGCGCGATTTTTAATTCACCCTCTCCACTTGCGAACTCAGAATATATTCCGAGATTCTCATCCCAAAGGGAGAGGCTTAAAGGAGTTTACATCTCAACCATTTCCACGCCATCAATGCGGGCAACGGTCATTAAATCTTTATCGCCACGGCCTGATACAGTCGCAATAATGATTTGGTCTTTGTCCATGGTCGGTGCAAGTTTCGTCACATAAGCCATCGCATGTGAGCTTTCCAATGCAGGGATAATGCCTTCAATTTGGGTCAAATCACGGAACCCTTGTAACGCTTCAGTGTCATTGATTGGCACATAGTTCACACGGTGCATATCTTTGAGGAAGCTATGCTCAGGGCCTACACCTGGGTAGTCCAGGCCTGCAGAGATTGAATGTGTTTCAATGATTTGACCTTGATCATCCGACATCAAGTACGTACGGTTACCGTGAAGTACACCGACATGACCTGCGTTTAATGGTGCAGAATGCTTGCCCGTTTCAATGCCGTAGCCTGCAGCTTCAACACCGTACATTTTCACATCTTCATCATTTAAGAATGGATAGAATAAGCCCATTGCATTTGAACCGCCGCCTACACATGCAACAAGCGCATCTGGTAAACGGCCTGCTTGTTCTTGAATCTGTTTACGTGCTTCACGGCCAATGATCGATTGGAAATCACGAACCAATTGCGGATATGGGTGTGGGCCAGCCACAGTACCAATCACATAATAAGTAGAGTCAACATTGGTTACCCAGTCACGCATTGCTTCGTTCATCGCATCTTTCAATGTTTTTGAACCGCTTTCCACAGGTACGACCGTTGCGCCAAGCAAACGCATACGGTACACATTCATGGCTTGACGTTTTACGTCTTCTGCACCCATGAACACCACGCATTCAAGGCCTAAACGCGCAGCAATCGTTGCCGTTGCTACACCGTGCTGACCTGCGCCTGTTTCCGCAATAATACGTTTTTTTCCTGAAAGTTTAGCCAGCAAAGCCTGACCAATGGTGTTATTCACTTTATGTGAACCTGTATGGTTCAGGTCTTCACGTTTTAAATAAATTTGCGCACCACCCAACTCTTTCGACCATCGCTCAGCATAATACAAAGGACTAGGACGACCGACGTAATACGCCAAGTCACGGTCGAATTCTGCCAAAAACTGAGCATCATCTTTCATGCGGAAATAGAGTTTTTCTAAGTCCTCAAGTGCTGCCATTAGAGTTTCTGACACAAAACGCCCGCCATGAATACCGAAATGCCCTTGTGCGTCAGGGAATTGGGTATAGTCAATCTTATTTTGCTGATCCACGATGGACTCCTTGCATAAAGCGTTCTATGAGTTGTTGGTCTTTAATACCTTTTGCCGATTCTACACCACCACTCACATCTACGGCGTAAGCGCCTGTGGTCTGAATCGCATCTTCAATATTGGTCGGAGTTAAACCGCCTGCCAAAATTAAAGGAATATCGAATTTTGGGAACTGTGCCCAGTCAAAGCTATGCCCTGTACCGCCTTTCAGCTCAGGATGCCATGCATCTAACAGTACGGCGCTTGCCCCTGCCTGCTGAAAAGCTTGGATTTTGGCAATCACATCCAGTTCAGGTTTCATCTGAATGGCTTTATACCAGCGGCGCCCAACGGACTGCGCAATTGTTTGGCACTGTTCAGGGTTTTCATCACCATGAAACTGCAGGATATCTACAGGTGAAATTTTTAAAATATCCTGTATGTCTGCAGCCGATGCATTCACGAATAAACCCACTGTCTGCACATACGGCGGCACATGCTGAATCAGCTCAGCAGCTTGCGCTGCCGTTACACTGCGCGGGCTTGGCGCAAAGAATACAAATCCGATCGCATCTGCGCCAGCTTGGACGACAGATTGGATATCTTGAATACGTGTAATTCCGCAGATTTTGGCACGGGTTCGCATGTTGTTTTGGCTCTGACTCCGCCCTATTCACAGCCTATCTATGAATATAAAGGCGAATCATTGTAATGCAATTTTCATGCATTGCGTGGATTTTCAGCATGATTACTGCGCAAAAATAAAAAGCCCTGAATGATCAGAGCTTTTTGAATAATTGATTCAATTATTTCATTGCATAACGTAAGGTTAGCCAAGCAGTACGGCCGTCTTGACGGTAGTAATAGTCATCAAATGAGTCATACACGGTGTAATATTCTTTATCAAACATATTGGCAAGTTTGGCTTGTACAGAAAATTCAGGGGTCGCTTGATAGGTTAAACGTACATCTGCTGTCGCAAAACTGCCAAAGCTTGTTGTATTAGCGGCATCCTTATAACGCTGGTCTTCTGCGTGTACAGAGCCACCTAGCGTCCATTTATCCATCGTATAATCTGCAGATACATTCAATAATTGGCCTGCACGACCCGCAATTTGATTACCTTTGGTCGCCCCAGAATTATATTCAGGCTCTTGATAAGTATAGTTTAAGTTCCACGTGAAGTTGCCCAGTGACTGTCCGAACTCAGCTTCCACACCCTTAATTTTTGCTTTTGCAATATTGGTTCCGCCTGAAATCATATTATCAATTTCATTATGGAAGGCAGAAACAGACCAGTTCAGCCATTGCGACCCTTTGAATCCAATTTCAATGTTTTCAGACTCTTCAGGTACTAGATTTGGATTTGACCAACCCGGATAATATAAGTCATTAAATGTCGGTGAGCGGAAAGCTGTACCGTATGAAACAAAAGTGCTGTAGTTGTCATTAAATGAATAACCAACAGCGGCATTGCCTGTGGTGTGATCACCAAACTGTTCGTTATCATCTAAACGAATAGCAGCTTGCAGGTTCACTCGACCAAAATCGCCAAGATATTGCGCATAGTAACCGACATTATCACGCTCTTTTTCATCGTAATTGGTGGTGCTGTCGACTTGATCATTTAAGTAATCCACACCCACCAATAGTGTGTTGTTTGCATTGAAAGATAATGTGTTTAACCAGCTGATGCTGTCTTTTGTGGTATCAAATACACCAGTTGATTTATCTGCACTAAAGGTTTCGTATTTATCTTCTGAACGGCCAAATTTAAGCTGCGTTTTCCAAAGATCTACAGGAGAATAGCTAAAGCCAACGCCATACACATTTTGTTCAACCTTGTTATAAGGATTTAGGTTATATGGACTATCGTAATTTGTTTCGCCATTTACATAGAGAACATTAAAATCAGCTGCAAATTGATCATTAAACTGATGACCCGCTTTAATTGACGCAGAATAGTTTTCATAACCATCTTTATCTGTTTCAGTCGGCAAAGTTGTTACATCTAAACCTTGTGTTTTCAAGCCTGCCAAACTCAGCGTCGCCCAAGAATTATCCTGACGAATATTCACACCAACATTTGCATCGTAAGTTTCATGTGAACCATACTTGAGCGAAGCAAATGGTTTTACGCCATTTTGCGTCCCTTTACGGGTGAAGATTTGAATCACACCGCCTACAGCTTCAGAACCATATAAACTTGAGCGCGGACCTTTGACCACTTCTACACGTTCAATTTGATCAACTGGCAAATGCTCAAATGAAGTTTGGCCAGAAGTTGCCGAGCCAAGCTTTTGGCCATCCACCAACACCAATACCGCCGTAGAGCCAGTACCACGAATGGAAATACTGGTTGGCTGGCCTAGGCCGCCAGAGTTGGTATAGGTCACACCTGGTACGGTACGTAGCAATTCTTGCAAAGACGTAAATTGCTTACGTTCAATTTCTTCACGGTTAATGACGGTAACTGCCGCCAAAGTTTTTTGTGAGTCTTGCTCTACAATATTGGCAACCGTGTTGGTAATGACTGGAAGCTGATGAACTTGGTCTGCTGCCATCGCAGCAGAAAGTGGAGATAAAACAAAAAGCGACCCGATAAGAGTCTTAGAGAAAGAATGCATGCTGTATTCCCCGATCGCACCGCCCGTGCGAAATAAAAGTTGGATAACGCGAGGCGGTTTTGGGGTAAGACAAGGCTTGCCATTTTTCAGACAAAAGCATGCAATCCCGCTATAACGCCCGCCGCATTATGAATAGGTCTGCATCAGGCCGGTCTCCGGACTTACGTTATGAATAACGATTCACCGTTGCGGGGGCAGTGTCAGATAACAACAGCTCTATACTGCTGGACTGACTTCCCAGTTTCACTTCTCAATTAAGAAAGCACCTGAAGCGCAGGCAGATTAATTTCTGCTCCAAAGCAAGTCAAGCTGTATATGTACCTATCTTCAAATACCCCATAGTTTCGATTGTTCGATAAATCGGAGTTCTCTATACTTAAGCCATTCACAACAGTTGGCATGGGAAGTTTCCACAACACTGCCCCCGCAACGGTGCGCAAAAGTAAATTTGCCAGTCCGATACCTGCTCACTGTGTTCTATCACTCAATCATTTACGTGGGGTAAATGTATGGAGCATCGCATGTCAACTTTAGCTCGCCCTACAGCACTCGCTACAGGCATTGCTGCCGCTTGGGCTTTTTCTACATCTTGTTTTGCAAATGAATCGCGCATTGCTCAACCAACAATGGATACCATTGTCGTCACAGCAACACGTTCTGCAGAAAAATTAGAAAATGTGCCTGCGCGTATATCTATTATTGAACCTGCAACCATAGCGCAATCCCCTATTTCCCAAATGAGTGATTTACTGCGTAACGATGCATCTATCAATATGGTGCAAAACGGCGGTTTAGGACAAGTTGCTTCGATTTTTGTCCGTGGCACAGAATCCGACCATACCTTAGTACTGCGCGATGGCGTGCGTTTGAACTCGGCAACATCAGGCATGGCGCCATTACAATTTTTGGATACTACCGATATTCAACAAATAGAGGTTTTAAAAGGCCCTGCCTCTGTGTTGTATGGCTCAGATGCGATTGGCGGTGTGGTACAAATTATTTCCAAGACACCCTCAGAAAATACCGCCTTTGCCAGTACAGAAGTGGGTGAACACAAAACCTATAAAAGTATTATTGGCGCAGATGCCGCAAAAAATGGCTATTATGCACAGATTCGAGGGCAACGCTTAGAATCAGATGCCACCAAAGTTTTTGATTTAGATGAACTGAGCACAGCAAGCTATGACCAAAAAGGCTGGAGTGCAAAAGTCGGATCAAAACAAGAAAATCATGCATATTCATTGGACTATAGTCATAACGATGGTCGCAGCTTTTATGTCAGTTGTAGCAATGAAGATAAAGACTATAACTGCTTGAACTACAGCAATGTCGCGCAAGACTTTAACAATGAAATGATCAACCTCCGTGGTGAAGTGCATCTGTTACCTGCTTTAGAACTGCACGCTCGACTTTCTCAGTTTAAAGATGAGCTAGATCAGGTCTCAACCACCGACTTCACACACAATAAAACCCAAGAAGCGGAAATCCATTCCAAATTTGAGCTGACGCCAAAGCAAACGCTTTTAAGCGGGATTACACACCGCAAAATCAGCGGTGATATTGTGTCTTATGGCACGGCTTATCAAGATGATAACCGCAGCACAGGTTATTACTTACAGCATCAATATCATCAAGATGGTCTTAATACACAGCTCGGCATCCGTTTAGAAGACGATGCAAAATATGGCAGCCATACCATTGGTCAAGCTGCAATTCGTCTGCAAGCACTGCCTCTTACCAGTGTATATGCCAATATTGGTACTGCGTTTAAATCGCCCACCTTAGACGAACGCTATAACAGTTGGTCAGGCAATCCAAACTTAAAGCCCGAAGAAAGCATTTCTTATGAGGTTGGTGTCGATCAAAAGCTGAATCATGGGCTAAGTACCGGCCTTTCCTTGTACCACACCAAAGTCGATCATTTGATTGTGAACGGTCCAAATTACACCTTAGAAAACCTAAATACAGCGGTGTATCAAGGTGTGGAAACCTATCTGCAATGGCAAAATAGCGGATGGTCAAGCAAACTCAGCTATCATTATGTGAAAGCGCAAGATGATGAGAAAAAACAAGATTTACAGCGTCGCCCACGTCAGAATTTAAGCTTGACTACAGGTTGGAGCAATGACATTTATGGCATGAATGCAACCTTAAATGCCAAGTCAGATACCGTGGATTATCAGGCACGCAATCCCGGATATGCCACTATTGATATGAGTGCATTTTGGAATATCAATCCCAACCTCAAAGTCTTTACCAATTTACAAAATATTGGTGATGTCGAATACAAAACCTCATCGTATGGTTCAGGTTTGTATTATATGAATGGTGGGCGTTTAGCCTCTATCGGTGTCACTGTTAAATATTAATGCACATCACTTTATTCAACTTTTTATCAAAAATGGACAATTAACATGGGCCACCGTTTAAGTAAAATTTATACCCGCACAGGCGATTCAGGCACGACAGGTTTAGGTGACGGATCACGTGTAGCAAAGGATGATTTACGCATTGAAGCCCTAGGCGATGTCGATGAGCTCAATTCAAGTATCGGCATTCTACGTTCGCACATTGCGCTTAGCAGCATTGAAGACAAAGCGACTTGGGACAAATCCCTTAGCCTGATTCAACATTGGTTATTTGATTTGGGCGGTGAAGTCTGCATTCCAAACTTCAACTTGGTACAGCCAGTATCGATTGAGTTTTTGGAAAATGACATTGACCGCATGAATGAAGCGCTCCCGATGCTGAAAGACTTTATTTTGCCTTCAGGCACTTTAGTGTGCAGCTTTGCCCATCAAGCACGTGCAGTTTGCCGACGTGCAGAACGCCGTTTAATGGCTGTACATAACCGTGACCAAAACATTCAAGCACCGTCATTGCAACTGCTAAACCGTCTATCAGACTGGTTATTTGTTGCATCACGTACCTTACAGCGCGCCGAAGGTGGTTCTGAAGTGCTTTGGCAAAAAAATATTAACGACACGATTGATCAATAAGTTTTGGATCAAAACATTGTTCAATCCTTTGACCAATCAAAAGTCTATTTTACATTGAAATAAATCGAAACATTTCGTCCGATCATTCTTGTATTTCAGAATGATCGGCTCAAAATAATAGTGTCATCTCCCTGTCATGCTTACAGGACACTATGTTTTTATCTTTCAACTTTGCAGGCCCTTTATGCGCATAATCGGACACCGTGGCGCTCGTGGCGAAGCACCTGAAAACACCCTTGGCGGTTTTCAATATATTCAAGATTTAGGGATTCGTGCGGTCGAATTTGACGTTCGGCAACTGAAAGATCGTGCCCTAGTGATCATGCATGATGACCAATTTATGCGAACGGCAGGTCAAGATAAACATCTATATGAATGTAGTTCACAAGAGTTAGAACCCTATAACCATGCTGTTACTTGGTCAGAATGGAATAAAGTTGAACCGACGCCACTGCTCGAACAAACGCTCAAAATTATTCATAACTTCGATCATATTGAAGTTGAAGTGAAAGCGGTGAAGACACAAGCTGAAGCTGAAGCGTTGACTGAAACATTGGAACAACAGCTCCAAGGCTTTGAACATTCTGCTGTGATTACCAGTTTTGACCCTAAAATTCATCTTGCTTTGCAACAGAAAAAATCTAGCTTCAAACGCGGGCTACTGGTTGAAACGGACGTAAAATTTAAAGCGATTGAACATGCACTCGAATTAGGTTGTATTCAAATCGGTTGGATGAACCAACTCGCCAATTCAGACATTATTCTGGCCACACAGCAGGCAAAATTAAATGTGAGCGTGTGGACTGTCAACGACGTTGATCGTGCTAAACAGCTTAAAGATTGGGGCATTAACGGCTTAATTACCGACTATCCTAAATTGATGATGCAGCATTTTTAATGCTGCTTTATTCCCCTAGATTTGTGTAATTCACTTCTCGATCAACACGTCGCTATTTTAATCGGTCTATTTTCTTTCCAAAACCAATACAGTTTGTCCCCGACTGTTTTGCATCGTCATGTGTTTCCCTTGTATTTGGAATTGTGTTGCGGCTTGCAAGGCATCTGAAAGTTCAGCCTCTTGAGCCAAAGCCGAATCACAACTGAAATAGCCTGCTCGCGCATTCAAATCAATGCTGTGTTTTAAGGTATCAATCACATAAGTGCCACTGATAGTGTTACATCCCGTATTTCCCTGAATTTGTCGAAATTGCGAATTGAACTGAAGATAAGGTTGATGATGAAAGAACTTGGCTTTTTGCCCAGCAATTTGCACAATCGTCCATGGAATATCTTGTATCCCATCATTCACGCGAATAACTTTTAATGGCTGCTCAATGCTGTTGCCATGTGACTTCCCTTGTGACTTTGTAGTCACCTTCTGCGTCGGAGAACTTTGACAGGCCATGAGTCCCAGACAACTGATCAGAAAGCCGCCCCAGATACAGTGTTTGACCAAAAGCTGCGGATTATTTTGACGATTTTGCTGTTTTTTTAGCATCTTTTTTACCCCACAAAAAGTCAAATATCTTCAGTCGTATTATGTTACTGTTTAGAACAATACAACTGTACAATAACAGTGGTGAAAACGGGTTTTCCCGTGCTACTATTCTGTACGTTTAAAATCCCTTAAAAAATTAATGGGATTAGTCCTATCTATACCTCCCAAGGTTTCAGGAGTGCTGTTGGAGATGAATGCTCCCCTACCCAAAGCCCCAATGAACTGGATTGCTATTTTTGCATTGGTGTTTTTACCTATTGTCGCAGTTATTGCAATTCCGTTATATGCCATTAATCATGATTTTAGTGCCGCTGCTTGGATCAGTATGTTTGTTTTACTGGGTGTCAGCAGTTTAGGTATTACTGCGGGTTATCACCGCTTGTGGGCACACCGTGCTTATGAAGCAACCTTGCCTTTAAAAATCATTTTAATGCTCATGGGTACTTTTGCTGTTCAGAACAGTATTTTGTTCTGGGCTTCAGGTCACCGTACACATCACCGTCATGTAGACGATATTGACCAAGATCCATACTCGATTAATCGTGGTTTCTGGTATGCCCATATCGGGTGGATGCTTCGTGATTATCCAGCAGCAGAACCAAACTATAAAAACGCACCTGATCTGTTAAAAGATAAAGTCGTTTTGTTCCAAGATAAATACTACATTCCACTGGTAATTGCTGTTCATGCAGCGATTTTAGTACCAATCGGTTGGGCTGTAGGCGACATGTGGGGCGTTCTATTATTGGGTGGTTTAATGCGCCTAATCTTAAGCCATCATGTGACATTCTTTATTAACTCACTATGCCACATGTGGGGTAAACGTCCATATACTGACGAAAATACCGCGCGTGATAACTTCTGGTTAGCTATTGCAACTTGGGGTGAGGGTTATCATAACTATCACCACATTTTCCAATACGACTACCGTAATGGTGTGAAATGGTGGCAATATGACCCCACTAAATGGCTAATTTGGTCATGTTCTAAATTAGGTTTGGCAAAGAACTTACGTCGTATTCCAAGCTTTAATATTAAAAAAGCTGAGTTGGCAATGAAGTTTAAATATGCTGAACAAGACCTTGCGATTTATGGTCTGAATATGACCGATGACATTGCAACAGCAAAACAACGTATTTCTCAAGAATATGATGCGTTTTCGCAAACTTTGAATGACTGGGCAAAATTAAAAGAACAGGAAATTCAAGCGAAGAAAACAGCAGTTGCTGAAAAAATTCATCAAATGGATGACAAACTCAAACTTGAATTCCAGCAAGTTGAACAACGCCTATCTCAGCACCGTGAAACACTGAATCAATTAATGCGTAATTTGAAAAAGAGAACCGCTTAATTGTTTTAAGCTTCTCAAATGATATAGCCTCCCTTGTGGAGGCTATATCATTTTAAGCTACAGTTTTTCTATCTGGTCTTTGCTATAGTTTAAACATAATTTGAATTTTTAAAGATCATTATGCTGTTCAATGCCCGCTATAATACCCTGCCACCTCGCTTGTACCATCATCAGCAGCCTGTACCCTTAAAAGGCTCAAAATCAGGACATTTCAATGCTGCTTTGGCTGAACAGTTACAATGGTCGGATGAAGATAAAGCTCAATGGATAGAGATTTGCAGCGGGCAAAAAATATTTGAGGAATTTGAGCCGCTAGCGATGGTCTATGCAGGTCACCAGTTTGGACAATGGGCCGGCCAATTAGGCGATGGACGCGGCTTATTGATTGCGCAAATCATCGATAAACATGGGCAAACCATTGACCTGCACCTTAAAGGCGCCGGCTCTACGCCTTATTCACGCATGGGTGATGGCCGTGCGGTGCTACGTTCAGTAGTTCGTGAATATCTTGCAGGACATGCGCTGAACAGCTTAGGTGTTGCATCAAGTAATGCCGTGGGTTTTACCAGCTCTGAACAAGGCGTACAGCGTGAAAAACTCGAGCTTGGCGCGATGATGCTACGTACATCTGACTGTCATATCCGATTGGGACATTTTGAATGGATCAATCAATATCAGGGTGATTTACTACCTGAATTCACGCAAAAATGCATTGAATGGCACTACCCTGAATGCTTGGATGCCGAACAACCGATTTTAGCTTTTGCCACTCAAGTCATTCAGCGTACCGCAGTGATGATTGCCAAATGGCAGCTGATTGGCTTTGCACATGGCGTGATGAATACTGACAATCTGAATATTACTGGTTCAACGCTCGATTTTGGACCTTATGGATTTATGGAACGCTTCCGTCCAAACTGGATCAATAACCATTCGGATTACCAAGGCCGCTATACCTATCAGCAGCAGCCAAGTATCGGGCATTGGAATTTATGGCAATGGCTGAATAATCTCATTCCGCTCTGCCCTACGGACTATGACAAAGAACAGTGGAAAGAAGATTTAGCTAAGTGCTTAGAGCATTTTGAACTGACCTTCTTGGAACATTATAAATTGGGCTTAGCTCAGAAAATGGGTTTGCCAAGTTTCCATAAAGACAGCTTTGACTGCGCCATGGCCTTTTTGCGTATTCTGCAAAGTGAACAGCTGGACTACACGCAAAGCTTTATTCGTCTGCAAAATCATGAATATGAAGCCATTAAAGATGACTGCTTAGACCGCCGCGCCTTTGAAGGTTTCTTGGCACAATATGAAAGTATCCGTGAGCATCAGGACACCGATGCTTTAGATGCGGAAATGGCACAGGCCAATCCGCAATATATCTTGCGTAACCATATGGCTCAAAAGGCGATTGAGCTTGCTGAACGCAATGATTTTTCTGAAGTTGAACGCTTGTTTACATTGCTCAGTCAGCCCTTTAGCAAACAGCCTGAACTGGAAACAACAGAAGATTTAGGCCCCTTGCCAAGTGATGTGCCTGAAGTGATGGTGAGCTGTTCATCTTAAACATTTATCCACAAATTCATGCTTCAGTCGAAGCAAAATTGTGGATAATTTAGACATTATCCACAATTGAAAAATGGATGGACTGCGAAAGCATTTCATCCTCTAAAAAATAATGACAAGAAAACGTATCGCCATTTTTAGTTTCGCTACCCTCTTCTGTATTGCGGCAGCCTATCTTGCCTATCAAAAATTTGAAAAATATCTACCTACACCTACCAATGCACTAGCCTTTCCACCTAAATTAAGTGATTTGCAAATTCAAAAAATTCGCACAGAAACGCCGATCGACAGTATTCAAGTACATAAAGCTGAGCGTTATTTAGAGTTAAAACATCAGGATCAGGTCATTCGGCGTTACCCGATGCGTCTGGGTTTTCAACCGCTTGGACATAAAGTTCAAGAAGGTGATGGCAAGACGCCAGAAGGAACTTATCATATAGATTGGCGCAATCCGCAAAGTTCATTTTATAAGTCGCTGCATATCTCTTACCCCAATGCGGCCGATAAACAGAAGGCTAAAAATCTAGGGGTTTCTGCAGGTGGTGACATTATGATTCATGGTTCGGCGACCAGTTTACAAATGAAAGCTGCACCACAACTGATGACGTATTTCCCACAAAAAGATTGGACTTGGGGCTGTATTGCAGTGCGCAATATTGATATGGATGAAATTTGGCAACTGGTGAATAACGATACAGCGATTCATATTCATCCTTAGGCTTTAACGCTCAGGCTTATTTTTGGTTATCCCTTATGATTGCATTACATGCTGTAGCTGCGAAGACAGCCTTAGCCCTGCCTGAAACCACGTGCAGCCAGCCATTTGGTGAAGGCTGTGATGTGTTTAAGGTGATGGATAAGGTTTTTATGCTGAGTTTTCATTTAGAAGGCAAAGCAGTCATCAATTTAAAAGTGCTGCCTGATAATGGCACGATGCTGAAGGATATTTATCCTTTTATTCGTGCGGGCTGGCATATGAATAAACAGCATTGGATTTCTGTTTTTATAGATGACGCATTGGAAGTGGAGCTGCTGCAGGATTTGGTGCTAAATTCGTATGAATTGGTTGTATCGAAGTTAAATAAAGGACAGCGGCAAAGGATTGAGTTGCTGAGGGGTGTTTAGATAACACTTCCCTTACAATTAAGTTAATATTGAGAATTTCAAATAATCACTATTATGTTAAATGAAGTAAAATTCTATGGATTTTAATATCCATAGAAATCTTTTAGTATTCATATTTAAAATGAAATTTCCCATTATGAAAAAACCAATAATTTTTTCGATATTATTACTAACTTGTTCCTTTTCATATGCGGATGACAATGAACAATGTGATGGAATTGCATATGCAGCAGACACATTGATGACTTTTCATCAAATGGGTTCAGATGTAGAAAAAGCTAAAAGTATTTATAGCAACCTCTTCAAAGAGGAAGGTGAAATTTTCAATCAGATAGTAGATGAAGCAAAGAAATCAGCTGTCTATACCAAAGAGGAAGACGCAGAGAAAGCCGTGGAAGACTTTAAAAATAAATGGAAAAACTATTGTATAGAAAACAATATAAAGTGATTCGCAATTGAATTGATTATCTGCATAGTGATTCTAAAGATTTCCTAAAATTAACATAATACACGTTATACGAAATAATTTATTTTATACAATAAAAATCATAAACTTATAAAAAGACACACTAGAATTTAGTGCACTAGAGCGGTCTTTACATGAATATTCACTCAATTTGCGTATCTTGTCAGAATTTTTCAAAATCATTTTTTAGTGACAGTGAACAAAGGCTCGTCCCTAAGCCTCCATCTTATTAAACTTTCTTTGCTTGCATCACCTTAAACAGTACAAACAGCAATAAAATCCATACGGGCTGCATCAGCACCGACAACATAAAACCCTGATTCCACATGATGTACAAAATCATCAGCATGAACAACAAAACAAAATAGTTGGTGAACGGCGCAAATAATGCAGGAAACTTGGTCAGTATGCCCTGCTGATGCATCGCTTTTCTAAACTTTAAATGAATTAAGCTAATCAGCATCCAATTCAGCACCGCAGCGCTCACCACGATATAAATCAAATAACTCAATGCTTTTTCGGGCAAGAAATAATTCAGCAGCACACAGCCAAAAATCAACAAAGCTGAAAATAAAACCGCAGCAATCGGTGTCCCGTGCTTATTCACCTGTTTAAAGGCTTTTGGCGCATTGCCCTGTTCTGCCAAACCGAGCAGCATGCGGCTATTGGCATACATGCCGCTATTACAGACCGAAACGGAGGCCGTCAAAATAATAAAATTCAGCAAATGCGCCGCCCAATCAATCCCCATCTGATTAAAAATCATCACAAAAGGACTATGATCCAAACCGCCAAGTTTCAACTGGTTCCACGGCACCAGCGACAGCAATACAGCCAAAGAACAGATATAAAATAAGAACACGCGGATTACGGTCTGATTCACCGCTTTCGGGATATTTTGATCAGGATTTTCAGTTTCAGCCGCCGCCATGCTGATTAATTCAATGCCGCCAAAAGCAAACATCATAAAGGCTAGCATGTAGAATAAGCCTTCAAAACCGTGCGGGAAGAAGCCGCCATGTACCCATAAATTACTAATCGAAGCGGTAGAGTCTGCGCCTGCTGTAAGTAGCAGGTATATACCAAAAATAATCATGGCAACAATCGCCACAACCTTAATCATCGACAGCCAAAATTCAGATTCTGCATACAGTTTGACATTGGCTAAATTGGCTAGCGTAATCACAGCAAAAAACACCAAAACTGAAACCCAAGCAGGCACATGCGGCCACCAGTAATTGATATATTTGCCTATCGCGGTCAGCTCGGTCATCACTACTAAAATATACAGAATCCAGTAGTTCCAGCCTGTTAAAAAGCCCGCAAACTTGCCCCAATATTTAAAAGCAAAATAACTGAATGAACCTGTGACTGGCTCTTGCACGATCATCTCGCCCAGCTGGCGCATAATCAGAAAAGCAATCAAACCACCAATCAAATAGCCCAGAATTATCGATGGTCCAGCCGACTCAATAATATGCGCAGAGCCTAAAAATAGCCCTGTCCCGATTGCGCCACCCATTGCAATCAGCTGAATATGGCGGTTCTTTAATCGGCGCTGCAGTTGAGGCATTTCGCTGCTCACAACACGTTCTCATCTTATAAAAAAGTGGATTGTAGCCTGTGCAGCTCTTTGCAGCCAAATATTCGCAGATCATTTCTGTATGAATCATTATGGAATACAGCGCGTGAGCTGCATTTCTCCATAGCACTTGGTCAAATTGATAGGATGGACAATACGAGCCATAAGATTCCACTCGAACAGCCGGAAGCTCTAGCTGCCAGCATACTTAAGTGGCTGAATATATTGTCCCTTTAAATATAAACAGCCCTCAATAGAGAGCTGCTTTTTAGCATTCACTGCACTTGATGGATGATTGATAGTGAATGCAGTACGTCTAAACCTATTCTAACCATTCATACTGCACCACCATGTAAATCGTTATTTACGCTGTGGAACTTCAGCCCACCGTGCATAACTCTTCGTGCTTTTCAGCACAGTGTCCGCTTGTTTTGCAGCGACGCCACTATAGTCCTGAGAGAAACTATCTAAATTTTCGTCAAAACTCGCACCATCAAATAATGGGAAAGTTCCGGCTTTTTTCTGAATCACCACATCATCAATCATCCAACCGCGGAAACCGTTATAAAGTTGATCGACTGTTCTGAATTGGAATTTCAGCTGAACATTGGCCTTGCCTGCATATTCATCTAATGAAATTGCTTCTTGCTGAACAGCAGCCGGTGCGAGGTTAAAGCCTAAATTACTGTATGGAATCGGCGCGCGCTCATATGCCGAGGATGGATCTGCCAGCGGGTTTAATCGAGCCAAAGTCTTGAAGCTATTGCCGCCGTCGGTAGAAACTAAAATATTCATCAAATCGAATCCCTGATTATTTGGATTGACAGACTCAATTTCCCACCATGTTTTAAAGCTTAAACTCAAAGGCGCTTGATACTGGCTTAGATTAATGGCAGGTGAGATTAACTCACCCATATTATGGGTATTAGATGTTCCGCCATCAAACTCTGGAGCCAAAGATGAATCACTTAAAGCGCCAATAAAGTTGCCATTTACTTTGTCACCATACCAATATGCCGTATTACCTTGCAGTGGCTCAGGCACCTTGCCTTGACTTTGGTCATTTGGCGCTAAGCGTACACGCTGATTCACTTGATTATTACGAATGTTGTGACCTTTGTTTAGCAACTGCCAATCGACATTAGCCACACTTGGTTGCGACCTTGTCCATGCATTGCGGGTTGCAGAGTCCACTTCAAAAGTTTCACGCCATACCACATCTGCAGATGCCGTTTCAGGCAGCACTTCAAATTGATAGCCCGATGCAGAAGAAGCAATGACCGTAACTTTTTTCGTAATAGTATTAATTCCTGCACCGTTAATGGTGAGCGTGGCATTTTTCAATGCTTCAAGCAGCGCACTGGATACATTAAATGAAAGCGTGAAATATCCATTGGCATCAGTCAAAGCACTAACAAATGCGCCATTGGTCGCTGTACCGCCAGACAATGACACTTGCGCATTCGCCAAAGGTTTCCCTTTAAAAATCACTTGACCAGACAATGTTCCGACCACTGCATCATTGACTGGTGCATCACTTAGTGTCTGACAGTCTTGGTCTAAGCAGTTGAGAACCACATTCAACACAATGCTCTTATTGGTATTTTTAGGATGGATCAAGAATGCCGAAACTGCAGACTGTCCATTTTTAGTGACCAAAACATAATATGTGCCTGCAGCCAATTTAGGCAGTTTAACGATGCCTTGAGCATTGGCAAGATAACTTTGACCTTTAAAATGTGCCGCTGTCGGTAAACTATTGATCGGTGGAAAGAACTGCTCAGAATCATCTGCTGTAATTGTATTCGTTGCTATTTTCAGACTGCCTGATTGTACTTTTTGCCATTCTTCATCACTTAAAATCTGAATCGACGCAGCATTTAAAGCAAGATTATTCACATCTAATAAAGTCAGCTCTTCTACACTCTTTTGTACCATAGCATCGGCAACTGGCTCTGGCGGTACACTCCCTGTCTCGTCACGATCACTACCACCACATGCCGTTAAACCCAAGACACCCGTGACCATTATTATTTTTACAAAAGCGCTATTTTTCATCTGTTCTGCCCTCTGGCTGTTCCATTTTTAAAAATTGTTATCTCTACATTGAACTCTGCCAGCTCAAACATACTGGTGAATATTCCAGCAAAATAATAACCAATTTTCATTAAATGCGCAAATTTCGCATTTTAAGTCTTTATGGCTTTCGGTTCTTCTTGTATTTAAAATTAATGCAACTAGCTATACACGTAGCAAAAAAAACAGGCCGAAGCCTGTCCTTTCAGTATTTACAATCTATTTTAATCTTCTGGATATTCAAAACGATAACCAACGCCATACACGGCTTGAATCCACTCATGACGGTTGCCGGTTTCCGCTGCATCTGAAATCTTACGACGTAAATTTTTAATATGACTATCAATCACACGGTCAGCCACTTCAAAACTGTCTGGGTTGATATGATCCAGTAACTGCGCACGTGAATACACCTGCCCTACATGCTCTAAAAACAACTCTAGTAAACGAAACTCTGTTGGCGTTAAGCTCAACGCTTTTTGTTGATACCAAATACGCTGCTGTGATTTGTCCATACGGAATAAATCATTGGCTTCAGGTTCAGCTTTACGGTCTAAACGGCGCAGAACGGCTTGTACACGAGCCACTAATTCTTTTGGGCTAAATGGCTTACAGACGTAATCATCAGCACCCATATTAAGCCCCAATACACGGTCAATTTCTTCAGTGCGTGCAGTCACCATAATAATCGGCAAATCAGACTGCTCACGGACTTTACGGCAAATGGTTAAGCCATCCATACGTGGCACCATTAGGTCCAAAATCATTAGACTCGGCTTACGCTGCGTGAAGCTGTCATAGGCTTCTTGACCATCATGAAACATGCTGACTTCAAAGCCTGCAGCCTCTAGATAATCACGCACTAGCTGTGCAAGTTCCACTTCATCTTCAACCAACATGATATGTTTCATGCATGCTTCCTTTTAATATTTCATCTGTTTGGGAAATGTCAATTTGCAACGCAAACCGCCCAATGGAGAATGATCAAAACTCAACTCTCCACCCAATGCTCTAGCTATTTTTACGGATAACGCCAATCCTAATCCTGTACCACCAGTTGCACGCGTACGTGAATCATCCACACGATAGAAACGCTCACCTAAACGTTCCAACTGTTCATCAGTTAAACCAAATGGGCTGTCATCAACATACACGGTCCACTGGGTTTCATCTTGCTCAGTATGAACATGCACTTCACCACCAGCTTCCGTATAACGAATACTGTTACCCAATAAGTTGACCATAATCTGTTTAAAACGGTCTATATCTAATTGTAATGAAGTGCCATCGCCCGTTGCGGTAATTTTCAAATCGGCTTGTTCAAACTTCGGTTTAAAGCTTTCAACTTCCTGCATAACGACATCCCACGGATTAATCGTAGTGAGATAACAATTTAATTGCTGTGCATCGGCTTGTGCCAAATCTGCCAAATCTTTGGTCAATTTTTTCAAACTACTCACTTGATTCAGCATCGAAGTAAAATGCTCTGGCGTTGGCTTACGAATACCGTCCTGCATCGCCTCAATTTGAGCCTGTAACACGGCCAATGGCGTTTTCAATTCATGTGAAGTATCAGCCACCCATTGACGACGTGACGTTTCATGCTGATCGAGAATTACGGCCAACTGATTCAATTCATTCGATAAATCACCAAGCTCATCATTACGGTTCACTGCAACTTGATGTTGATAATTGCCCTTGGTTAATTCACGTGTTCCCATTAACAAACGCTGAATCGGTTTTTTAAAGTATGTTGCCAATAACAATGCTGCAATCAAACTTGCAATAAACGTAAGCGCATAAACCAATAATAAATAACGTTTTTGCTTACTAAAGAAGTTAATACTGATCGCATCATCTTGATCGAGGACAGGTTTGAGCCCCAAATATCCCACGATTTGATTATTCACCATAATCGGACGATAAGAGATTTGTTCATCTGTCGGCTCACCCACAACAAATTGGCGATGTGCATCATATAAAGATAAACGCGAACTCAAGCCCAAGCGGTCAGGCATTTGGATAAATTGTTTCTTACCACCATTATTACTGTTACTTTGTGAGGATTGATCTGCATCTTTTTCATCCGTGTTCGACTCTTTTGGACGGAATACATTTTGGTTCGTACTTAAAGGAAATTTTAAACCTTCAAAGGGTTGGAACTCAGATGGTAAGTTTTGTTCCAGCCATTTCAGCTCTTCAATTTTTTGCTCTGCTGTTTGCTGTGGTGTTGCCAGCATCGATGCTGCATTTAAACTATGATCTTGGAAATAGCGCTGCTGCAATGCAATGTCATATTGACGACGTAGCCACCACCGAGAGAGACGATCATAGTCATCTGGCGCTGCCTGCCCTTCAATTTGCAGAATCTGTGCCTGAATCGCATTGCCCCAATCATGATAGACCGTATACACATCGGCTAAATTTTCAATGACATGGTCAAGCTTTTGCATCTCGACATCGGCCACATATTTGGTGAAATTACGCTGCATATTCCAATGCAAAACGCCAAGACTTACCGTTGTGATGACGAGCGTCGTCAACAGCACAGTCAGAAACAAGCGTAGGGCAATCGGGATACGACGTATTTTCAAAAGAGAGCTCTCATTTTTCTTCTATATTCATTATTGTAGCGAACACGCAACTAAAAAACTCTCCATTGTTTCTACATCTTTATTATTTAATCTTTAACCATCGGAAAAAGATCTAATCTGGTGGGGTAAAGACTATGAAACAAATGACCAAAATTGCTTTAATCGGTGCAAGCGTACTGAGCATGGGTGCATTAACTGCCTGTCAATCGACAACCGCACCAAAAGATAACGATCATGGCCGTATGATGAAACAACATCATGGTGATCAAGATCGTCGTATGTCACCTGAGCAACGTGAACATTTTAAACAAATGCGTGCCGAGCAACGTCAAGTGTTTGCTGATATGCAAAAAGCTTGTAATGGCAAGGCTACAGGTTCAACAGTTCAAGTAAAAGCTGGCGATAAAAATATTGATGGTACATGTACCATGGTGTTCAAAGCAGACCGTCAAGACATGAAAAAAGCACGTGGTGAACACAAACCAATGCGCGGTGAACATCGTCCAATGCGTGGCGACATACGTGGTCAGATGCAACGCGGTGAGCCACTGACTGATGCAAAACGTGCAGAGCTGACTAAACAGTTTGATCAGCGTTTAGCGGAACGCCAAGCCAAACAACAAGCGATTATGAAAGCATGCCAAGGCAAAACCGATGGCAGCGCGGTTGCGATTAAAGTTGGCGAACAGCAGATCAATGGTAAATGTGAAGTTCGCTTCCAACCTAAAGCCCCTGTTGCCCCAACGCCAGCACCAGTAAAATAATCCAAACTTAGATCGCGATATCATTGCGTAAAAAAGGCACTCCCATGAGTGCCTTTTTTATTGGACATATCTTTTTACGCTTTTTGACTATTTGTGTCATTCATTTTCATCTAAAAGCGTTTACACTCAATGCACTTAGCTTTTTCAAGGGATATTTCTTTGACTTTACAGTCACCAACAAATCACCCTGAAATGCTTGTACCCAATAAGAAGATGTTGCACGATTAGAACCATTCCAATACGTGTCATTGAAGACACGTTCAAATGTTATTTAGGATTACTAACGCTGGTAGAAACCAGTATTGAGGAAAACGATATGCCACAATACAAAGCGCCCTTACGTGATATGCAATTTGTTCTGCATGAACTTTTAAAAGCAGAAGATCACTATGCACAACTGCCTGCATTTTCAGACACCGTAAGTCGTGAGTTGGTTGACCAATATCTAGAAGCTGCTGCTGACTTCTGTGAAAATGAACTTTCTCCTCTTAACCAAGTCGGCGACCGTGAAGGTTGTACTTGGAATGATGGCGTTGTAACAACACCAACTGGTTTTAAAGAAGCGTATCAAAAATATATCGAACTCGGTTTCCCGTCTTTGTCTGCTGAAGAACAGTATGGCGGTCAAGGTCTACCAGTTTCACTAGGTAACATCATTTCAGAAATGGTGGGTACGTCGAACTGGGCTTGGGGTATGTATCCTGGTCTATCTCATGGTGCTGTACGTACTTTAGAACACCACGGTTCTCAAGAACAAAAAGACACTTACCTGCCTAAACTTGTTTCAGGTGAATGGACAGGTACCATGTGCTTAACAGAATCTCATGCAGGTTCTGACTTAGGTATTATCCGTTCTAAAGCTGAACCACAAGCAGACGGTAGCTACGCAATCTCTGGCGAGAAAATCTTTATCTCTGCTGGTGAACACGACATGGCTGAAAACATCATCCATATCGTCCTTGCTCGTCTTCCAGGTGCACCAAAAGGCACGAAAGGTATTTCATTATTCATCGTACCTAAATTCAATGTAAATGCTGATGGCTCAATTGGTGAGCGCAATGCTGTACGTTGTGGTTCGATTGAACACAAAATGGGTATCCATGGTAACGCGACTTGTGTCATCAACTTTGATAACGCAAAAGGCTTCTTGATTGGCCCTGAAAACCGCGGTCTAAACTGCATGTTCACATTCATGAACACTGCACGTATCGGTACTGCTGTACAAGGTCTTTCAGCTTCTGAAGGCGCTTTCCAAGGTGCACTTGCTTACGCAAAAGACCGTTTGGCAATGCGTTCACTTTCAGGCCCTAAAGCACCTGAAAAAGAAGCAGATCCAATTATCGTTCACCCTGCAGTACGCAACATGCTGCTTACGCAAAAATCATTTGCTGAAGCTGGTCGTGCTCTGGTTTACTTATTGTCTTTCCATGCCGATATCGTGGAACAAGGTGCAACGGAAGAAGAACGTAAATTCTCTGACAACATCTTGTCTCTACTAACCCCAATTGCTAAAGCATTCTTGACTGAAACAGGTTCTGAATCTGCAAAACACGGTGTTCAAGTATTTGGTGGCCACGGCTTCATTTCTGAACATGGTATGGAACAAATCGTACGTGATACACGTATCTCTTGCTTGTACGAAGGTACGACTGAAATTCAAGCAATTGACTTGTTAGGCCGTAAAGTATTGGGTACTCAAGGTGCAATGTTGAAAGACTTCACCAAGATCATCCATAAATTTGTTGAAGCTAACAAAGACAACGCTGCCATGAAAGAATTTGTTGAGCCGCTTGCTGCGCTAAACAAAGAATGGGGCGACTTAACCATGCAGATTGGTATGAAAGCAATGCAAAACCCTGAAGAAGTAGGTGCTGCTGCAGTCGATTACCTCTACTTCTCTGGTTATGTAACGCTTGCTTATTTATGGGCTCGCATGGCACTAGTTGCACAAGAAACTTTAGCTGCAGGAACAACAGATGTTGATTTCTACAATGCAAAAGTAACGACTGCTCGCTTCTACTTCAAGAAAATCTTACCACGCGTTCGCTCTCATGTAGAAGTGATTGCAGGTGGCCTAGATCCTCTTATGGCATTGGATGCAGAACACTTTGCATTCTAATGTGAATATCTAAAACATATTCAAAAAATTGTACTCGTGAGTGCAGAAATAGAGAAAGGACGGTCATAGCATTGGCAGTCCTTTTTCTTTATAAATAGTCCCATAATTTTACTTTGGTCAATTTTCTCCACGCTTTATGTCGATACAAATTGCCCCAAGTCCATAGATTCAAACAATAAACAGGTGAACGAACATGCCAATTTATAATGCGCCGCTTGCAGATATGAAATTCATCTTAAATGATGTTTTTAAAGCAGAACAATTCTGGCAAAACAACGAAAATCTTGCTCACGTTGATGCTGCAACTGCAGAAGCCATTCTTGAAGAAATGGCAAAATTTGCGCAAAACGTCACTCATCCATTAAACCGCACAGGTGATGAAGAAGGCGCAACCTATAGCAATGGCAATGTCACGACTCCTGCTGGTTTCAAAGAAGCATTTAAACAATATGCAGAAGGCGGCTGGATTGGTCTAGGCGCAGATGAAGAATGGGGCGGTCAAGGCATGCCAAAAATGCTGACTGTTCTGGCTGATGAAATGCTGTTTGCAACCAACCCATCATTCATGCTCTACCCGCTTCTTTCTGTTGGTGCAGGCATGGCGTTAAACAGCTATGCATCACAAGAGCAAAAAGAAACTTATTTGCCAAAAATGTATACAGGCGAATGGTCAGGCACCATGTGCTTAACTGAACCGCATGCAGGTACAGATTTAGGTATTATCAAAACTAAAGCCGAACGTAATGAAGACGGTACTTATAACATTACAGGTACGAAAATCTTCATCACTGGCGGTGACCACGACCTTTCTGAAAATATCATCCACTTAGTTTTAGCGAAAACGCCTGATGCGCCTGCGGGCTCACGCGGAATTTCACTATTCATCGTACCTAAATTCTTGGTGAATGCAGATGGTTCATTGGGAGAGCGTAATGCTGTAGGCCCTGGTTCTATTGAACATAAAATGGGGATCAAAGCGTCTGCAACATGTGTGATGAACTTTGATGGCGCGAAAGGCTACCTGGTTGGTAAAGAAAATGAAGGCCTTGCAGCGATGTTCGTCATGATGAACTACGAACGTCTGTCTATGGGTATTCAAGGCCTAGGTGCTTCTGAATTTGCTTATCAAAATGCAGCGCAATATGCGACTGATCGTTTACAAGGCCGTAGCGCTTCTGGCGTTCAATCGCCTGCAAAACCTGCAGACAGCATCTTAGTTCATGGTGATGTACGTCGTATGTTGCTGAACGCACGTGCCAACAATGAAGCGTCTCGTGCATTTGCGGTTTATGTTGGTCAACAACTGGACATTACCAAGTTCTCTACTGACCCAGAAGCAGTCAAAGCAGCCAATAACCGTGTTGCGCTGTTAACACCTATTGCGAAAGCGTATTTAACAGATACAGCTTTCCAAGCAACACTCGATGCGCAAATGGTCTTCGGTGGTCATGGCTTTATTCGTGAATGGGGTATGGAACAATGTATTCGTGACCTGCGTATCGCACAGATTTACGAAGGGA
Source organism: Acinetobacter sp. YH12138 (assembly GCF_015218525.1). Lineage (NCBI taxonomy): Bacteria > Pseudomonadati > Pseudomonadota > Gammaproteobacteria > Moraxellales > Moraxellaceae > Acinetobacter > Acinetobacter sp. YH12138. The sequence continues at coordinate 2,669,182 of NZ_CP048670.1, forward strand.
CCAACGGCGTTCAATCTCAAGACTTAATTGGTCGTAAAACCATTAAGTGCAATGGTGAATTCATTGCTGAATATATCCAAGAAATCCGCGATTTTGCCAATAACTTAGATGCCAGCTTGAACTACATCAAAGATGCAACATTAGATGCAGCAGCTGAAGTTGAAGCTGTGACTCAATATGTACTTGAAGCTGCTCGTGAAAACATTGAGTTCCCGAACTCAGCAGCAGTTGATTACCTACATGCTGTAGGCCTACTCAGCTTTGCCTATATGTTTGCCCGCATTGCAGATGCAGCAAAAGACAAAGATGGCGAGTTCTACCAAAACAAACTTGCACTGACTCTTTACTTCACGCAGCGTATTTTACCTGAATTGGCATTACGCATTGCTAAAGTAAAAGCAGGTTCTGAAGTGATCATGAACTTCTCTGAAGATTACTTTACCAACCAAGCTTAATTAGTCGTACAAAATCAAAAATGCCCGATTTATCGGGCATTTTTTTATTTTACTGCTCTTATTACATAAACACTGAGTGCAACTTTTTCAAAAAATCATAAGCATACTTACTTATTCATAATCTTCCAATTCCATTCGATATGTAAAACAAGGATGGAACTGATCGTCTAGCATTGGAAATTTCGCCCAATGCGTTTTATCTTTATCTAATTTAAATCCGGCCTTATTTAAGACATTTTGTGATGCTAGATGTTCCTCAGCACAAAACGATGAAACAACCTTCGTGACATGATTCTGCTTTAAATACTTAATTACCCCAATTAAGGCCTCAGTCATATAACCACAACCATGAAAATTCACCCCTAACCCAAAATGTATTTCTCCATGGTTTTCTTGATTGAAGAAATACAGTAAGCCCATCGCTAACTGCGTATTCTTATCACTAATCACCCATGCAAAATCAGGATTATGTGTCGACCAACAATGATCTGCCCACTTTTCTAAAACACTCTTGGTCTGTTGAATCGTTAAATGTGGTAACCGCTGCAGATAACGAGTTGCTTCTATATTCGAAAAATATGTATCAAATAATGAAATTTCATCTCCTAACTGATACTTTCTCAGGCATAAACGTTCAGTTTCAATCATATTGGGCATGATTCTTTAGCCTGTTATTTCATGGGATAAAATTTTTTGATCGACTCAACCATTTCAGCATTCGACATTTCCAAAGCTTTTGCCACATTCATTGCATCTACAACGCTGCGATTTTGACTCACTTTAAACTTACCCAAAATTGAGTCTATTTCGATTTCAATCGCTATAATTTTTTCCAGTTGTTCCGCGATAAAATCATGAGGCGCATCGCCCATTTTCCATGGCATGGGTTGGCTAGCTTCATGTTGACGCGTCAAACGAGCCAGAATTCCTCGTAAATATTTTTCATCTGCAATTTTACGTATCTTGCCTTTGACATGTACCACGCGATAGTTCCATGTCGGCACAACGCGATGATGTTCCTGCTTTCCTTCATACCAGCTTGGCGAAATATATGCTTCGTCGGCATGAAAAATCACATAGGCTTGTGCTGACTGATTTAGCAATTCAAACATTGGATTAGCCTTGGCAATATGACCGCGCAATATGCCCAATTCGCCTGACTCAGCGTCATATTCTAGTGGTAAATGATTCACTTCCAACTCACCATTGGGTGCAGTCAGTATTACTGTCGCCAAAGCATACTTACGCATAAGATCAATCAGATCAGGCAGTTCATCATGTTTAAAATGCGTTGGTTGATACATCGTCGCTTCATTCTTATAGGACAAAATTTAAGCTCAAACTTAACATTAAAACCTTTATTAAACCTAAAAAATATTTTGTCATATTCGCTTCATGTGCATGAAATTTGCTTGGTATTTAATGACTTGTTCTTCATTGAATATTCACGCAATTTACACAGGAGGAATATATATGACACACCGTGATCCCAAAGTAGAAAAAATCGAAGCCCTCCTCGACCGACTTGGCAATATTGCTGTAGAAGGTTTTCATTATCTTGCGCTGTTTGTCATCGGCTGTATGATTTTATGGTCTGCGGGTCATACTATTTTTGAAATTATTACGGTTAAACAATTCGCCACGATTGACGATATTTTATTATTGTTTATTTACCTCGAACTCGGTGCCATGGTTGGTATTTATTTTAAAACAAACCACATGCCTGTTCGCTTCCTGATTTATATTGCTATTACTGCCCTGACCCGTTTACTGATTTCGGACATTCAACATGACCATAAAGCAGATATGGGCTTGGTCATTACTACAGGTTCGATCCTCATTCTTGCTGTGGCCATTTTGATTGTGCGCTATGCCTCTTGGACTTACCCTTCGGTTATTCGAGACAAGCATTCCGAAAAGCCATTACCTGAAGGAAAAACCCCACGTCCGCAAGATGATGAATTGGCTTAAACACTAAATCGTTCCCTCTCCTTTTAGGAGATGAGTAGCACTGCTACGCAAGGGAGAGGTTATAAACCTTATCGATTAGGCACCAGCACATAGCGACCATTTTCAAAGATCCAGTACATGCCACTTGGGGGTGCAGGTAAACCTAAACGCTGCCAATCACTAATAAAAGTATAGGTTGAACTCGAAATACTCGCGCTGGCAGGATCGCCATTGACCCAACTATAGCTCTGCGAATTTTGAGTAATCGTGGTCGGTGCTTGATATTGAATACTTATGCCATTTTGCACCTGTGGTGGATATGGACGGTTTGGATAATTGGGATATTGAGGGCGATGAGGATAGTTCGGGTAATGCTGCGGGTAATTAGGAGCATGCTGTGGATAGCTTTGACCATGTTGGGGATAACCAGGCCGATTCATCGACGGTGGGCGGTGTTGTGGTTTTGATGTATCCACACCTTGGTAGTTTGCCCATTTGTTTTCCGCAAAAGTACTGGCTGAAGCACTGATCAGCATCACACCTGCAATCGCATAGAATAATGTGGTTTTCACTTAAGCTCTCCTCGACGGTTTATACGCTCAGTATAAATTCCATTGTAGGAGAAAAAATGAATAAAAATCCATCAAGTGCAAGAATTTGTTAATTTTCCGACCAAGCTGATCGCACCTTCAGGCTAGCCTGTTTTTCATTGGATTATGCTAAGATTGATTTTATTTCGTAGTGGATCAAATGCTGTGTCTGAATTAAGTTTTGACCGACTTCATCAATTTTTTTCTAAAGTTCCAAGTATTCAAGAACAACTGATTGACTCGTACGGAACCGATGGTAAAACTGCTTGGTGGTTTAAATTTCAAATTAATGTAGATCACCCTTTAGCATGGCAAACTGTTCAAGAATTGGGCCATGTATTGAACTATATTTCTAAAAATGAACGCTTACCGACTCAATTTTTACCGGTTTCTCCGCCACCATATATGAATGGCGAAGCAAAACAATTCTTGTCTTGGGTGATTCAATGTAACCACGCCGATTTTCCACCAGATGTCATCTGTGACTGGTTAGAAGCTCGTTTGCCACAACCAGTAGATGATGCCGATAAATGGAAAATCAAAACCGATATTAAAGAATTGGATCAAATGACAGATAAAGATTTAGATCAAATCGTTCCGCCGAATCCTGTACCGAAGAATTAAAACTGATTTAGTTCCTCCTAACCTCCCTTTAAAAAAGGGAGGAAAGCCCCTCTTTAAAAAAGAGGGATTTGGGAGATTAAGACAATTCTAAAAAGTAGATATTCCGCTCCATTCCATAAAGCGATACAACACATATTTCAAGGTCGATTCATCCGCATATTTACTATAGTCGACACTCATTTGTTTACCATCCAGATTTGACCAAGCGGTATTAAAGTACTGTGATGCATCTTTAAAAACTTGAACATCTTTCACACCGATCACGCGTAAATCAGTTTCTAAATTATAATTTTTCAAGTTACGTGCCGTGAAATTGGCAGAACCTAAAATCATGTCGGCTTGATAAGCAGTACGTTTTAAAATCATCTTGCTATGGCACTGCTCACCTTGGGTATTACACCAACGTACATCAATACCCGCCTCATGTAATTCGGATGCTACAGGTCGATTTGGAATGCCATTTTTGGTACGTCCAAAAGCATCCTTATTCGGATCGAGTAATACACGAACTTTCACGCCACGTTCATGTGCAGCAATGAGTGCTTTGATAATTTTACGTTCTGACAAGTAGAACATCGCGATATCAATTTCAGTTCCAGCTTTCTTCGCACTATCAATTAAGTCGAGTGTGGCATCATAAATGGCTTTTTCAGTCAGCACTTGAACCTGTGGCTGAGTTTTCGCGGCTTCAACATCTTTAATCACTACAAATGGAATATTAGCTTTAGACATCATGCCTACGGCTTGCTCGGTCTTTAGCAGATCAATCGCGGTCATGCCTTTGACGGTTAAGGCCACATTAGAATGTCGTGAGCTACCATCATGTGGATTCATAGAGGTGACCAAACCTTTCCAGCCATCGATGGTATCTACCACCAAAGTTTTTCGGTGATTCGCTTTAAAGTTAAACAGATCCATATAACTTCGAATCGTCACTTTCTCGGTTCCCAATGGATTCGGTAACCAGCCTTGTTCAGGATTATTGCCAATATCTTGACAGCAGATATACCAAAAGCCTGACCATGCAGGATTGGAAGCACGAAGCGGTACCAAATTGGTTTCCGTCAACTCAATGCCCCCTTGTCGTAATTGACGATAATGTTCGGGTTGAATGCCGCCATAGACCGAATTGACCGAGTCAGTAATCACAAAAATTTCCACTTGAGGAGATAGTCGACGCTTCAAAATCAGCGCATCGGTCAACTCCTGTGTTAATTGTTCATGTTTTAATTGAGAGTCACCAACTTGCGGATTAAAGAGAAACATATCCAACACAATGGTCGACTGTGCTTCCTCAATCATTTTCAGCATTTCTTTAAAAATGCGATGTTCCTGTTGCTGCTTTCCTTGCGCATCGATATAGGTTTCATCCACTAAAAAGTTCACTTCAGCATGGCGAAGTTTTCCTGTGTAGTTCAACCCTTCTGGGAGTGGCTTTAGCGTGTGATAGGTTGCCGAGGCCAAATAACCTAAAACCAATAAACCAATGACCACACCCACATAGCGACGACGTGACCAATTGAGCTTGTGATGTATTCGTTGAATGATGCGCATAAGAAAAAACCTAGTCTAATGCGCTCAGACTAGGTTTTATTCATTGATTTTTCAAGAGGATTTCTGTGACTTTACCTAGACTTACTTAGAAAAGTCTGTGCAAATTCAATTAGAAACCAAATTCAAGACCAACCGTAAAATTACGACCGACTTGTGGAATATTGGCAAGGAATGACGTATGAGAGTAAACATCTTCATCCAATAAATTATTGGCTTTGAAATAGACTCGATAATCATTTTGATCTTTCAATTGACCACTATAGGCCACGCCCAAATTCACCATGTTGTAGCCATCTGTTTCACGCTCAAATGCAGTGATTTTGTCTTGTTTGAATACATGTGAATATTCTGCAAGACCTGACCAACCATCGGCAAAGTCAACATCGACCTTAGTTCCTAAGCGCCCTGCAGGCACACGTGGCGCATTTTCACCATCAATTTTGCCGCGTACATAATCACCAAAGACACTGAGTTTATACATATCATTAATGGCATAACCCACTTGAGCTTCCGCGCCATAGAACTTGGCTTTGTCTTGGGTGTAATCAACTAAGCGGAAGTTTTCAAAATTATCTTTGGTTGCGGCATAAATGTAGTTGTCATACCAGTTGTGGTACACATGAACGTGATAATCCAACTGATCTTTTTCATAATGGAAACCTAATTCGAGATTATTGGATTTTTCAACATCTAGATTTTCATTCCCACGTTCATAGGTATTGGTCGCAAAATGCTTACCATCTGCATAGAGCTCTTGCGCCAATGGCAAACGCTCTTGATGAGAACCCACCAAGGATAATTTATAATTGGGTGCAAACGCCCAGTTCACAGCACCAGAGTAGGAAATACCATAATCGTCATAATCTTTTTGTGCAGAATCGATCTGAATTTTCTGCTGATCGACACGGGCGCCCAGCTCGACATGAAAATCATCAAATTGTTTATGTTCTAAACCAAATACACTCCATTTTTGGGTTTTATTTGGGTTCATCAATGACTCTTCGCCACTGATATTGAGCTTTTGCTGATTGTACTGGGTACCGATTACCCCTTCCCATTCAGCAATTGGGTTATGGACCAATTCTAAACGGCCATCATAACCTTTACTTTCAAAGGTAGTTGCTGCGGTGTTACCTTCAATTTCATCATGTTTATAGTCCGTATAACTCGCATGCGCACGTAATTTTTGGAATCCTGCAAACGGCTCAGCCAGTTCAGTACGGAAATCATAACGTTCTGACTTTAAGTCGACCCATGGGCCTGCGGCATCATGATCGTGATCATGTTCGTCATGCGCTGAATGATCATGTTCATCGGTATGCCCATGGTTATCATGACCATCACAGTGTAGATGGTCATCATGTGGATGACAGCTTTCATATTCATGACTATGACCAGGCAAGCCATATTGGTCTTGACGGTTGCTATAAGACAGTCCAGCAAAACCACGATCATGAATCCATGACGCACCTACACTGACATTTTGCCCTTCTGCAAAAGTATTACCGACTCGGCGTTCTTTTTCTAATTCACCATCATGATCATGAAAATAACTGGGTGCAATATAGTCATTGGCTTTACGCTTTGATCCCTCAACTCGCAGTGCAAAATTTTCACCTAGCGCAGCAGTAACACCTGCACTCGCTAATTTTTCGTCACTACCTGAGTTATAACGTAGCCCAACCTGCCCCTCTAAGCCATTTTCAGGCATCTGCGTTGGAATTTTTTGATCGGTAACATTCACCAACCCACCAACCGTCCCAGCTGCATATAATAAAGTGGATGGCCCACGAATCACTTCTACTTGTTTCGCTAAAATTGGATCAACCGTCACTGCATGGTCAGGGGATAAAGTTGAAACATCTGCTGTTTCAGATGCATGCTCCAACACTTTGACACGTGGCCCATCTTGACCACGCAGCACAGGTCGACTTGAGCCTGCACCAAACTGATTTGAATACACTCCAGGTTGTCCGGCAATGGCATCACCAATAGTGACTCCACCTTGTGCCAAATCTTTATGCTTAATAATGTTATCTGCAACCGCAAAATCTGCAGCACTTTGATTTAAAGGATGAACCTGAACATTAATCGCCTCTAAAGTTTGTACCTGTTGTTGCTGATCATCAGCATAAATATTGGGTGCAATCACTGCAAAAATTGAGATTGTGATTAAATTCTTATGAAAAGACATTTGGAGAGACTCAAATCTGGCTAATTTTGAATAATGTTATAATATAACATTTCATTACTTTTGCAATAAAAAACATTCTAATCTGCCCAAATCATATACACTCACCGATACCACATTGTATTTATTCATATATTTATTTTAGTTCAATGCCTTTTACCATATCCCATGCTGTACTCGCACCGCCTATTTCCAAATTAAGCGGAAATCGCCTGCCTATTGCAGCACTCGCAATTGGTAGCATGGTGCCAGATTTATTCCGTTTATTTACTAATGCTGACTATGCAGGTTCACATCAATGGTCGGGGTTAATTGTTCCAAACTTAATCCTTGGTTTGCTGTTTTGTGTGCTGTGGTATGTGCTCTATCGCCCGATGTTATTTGCTTTTTTTGGTTTAAATAAGCCGCTGAATCTACAGAATTTCAATCAATGCTGTGGGTTTATGCTCAGTCTCATCCTCGCACTCATCATTGGAACTTCGACGCATATTGTTTGGGATGGCTTGACCCATGTTGACTTTCGTACCTTTGCTTTTAAAGATCTCTTAAGTCTGCCGATTCCATTTTTTGGTCATTCATATCCCCTACATCGTGTGTTGCAAATTGGATTATCTGGCTTGGCACTCCCCGTTTTGGCATGGATGATTTATCGTCATCATCTTCACTATCGAAGTACTGCAAACGTCCCCACAACCATCAAAGTCTATGTATATGGTTTAGCGGCCCTGTCTTTAGCTGCGGGAATCGCAAGTTATTTTTATTTTGCTGACAGTATTTATTCTGATGCCTTTGTACACGACTTGTATGCCTATGTCGGCAAAGCCATTAATTATTTTTTCCGTGCATTTTTAGCCACGTTTAGCTTCGGTAGTCTGATATTTCTGATCTTAAGCAAGAGCACCAATATTTTTTCAACGTCATCGGCTTAAGCCCATCATTGACCGAAAATTTGCTGTAAATTTGGCTGTTTTAGCAATAAGTCCTTGTGACAAAACAGCCAAAAAGAGGCATAATCCCCTATTCGAATAAAAGCGGTACGCTGTTTACGTATTCGCTGACCTTAACCCATATAGTTGGATTTCTAACGCTATGATGCGAACTCATTACTGCGGTTCTTTAACCGAAGCTCAAATTGACCAAACCGTTACATTATGCGGTTGGGTTCACCGTCGCCGTGACCACGGTGGTGTAATCTTCCTTGACATGCGTGACCGTGATGGTCTTGTTCAAGTGGTTATTGACCCAGATACTCCTGAAGCATTCGCAACTGCGGACAAAGCACGTTCAGAATTCGTATTAAAAATTACAGGCCGTGTACGTCGTCGTTACGCAGGTACTGAAAACGCGAATATGACTAGCGGTCAAATCGAAGTTCTTGGTAAAGAAATCGAAGTACTTGCTGGTTCAGAAACTCCGCCATTCCCATTGAATGACGACAACACAAATATTTCTGAAGAAGTACGTTTGAAATATCGTTTCTTGGATATCCGTCGTCCAGAAATGTTAGATCGTCTTCGTTTCCGTTCTAAATTGACTAACCTAATTCGTAACTACTTCGAAGAAAATGGTTTCCTAGACGTTGAAACACCGATTTTGACTCGTGCGACTCCTGAAGGTGCGCGTGACTATTTAGTACCAAGTCGTGTTTCTAACGGTAGCTTCTACGCACTTCCACAATCTCCACAATTGTTCAAACAGTTGTTAATGGTTGGCGGTATCGATCGTTACTACCAAATTGCTAAATGTTTCCGTGATGAAGACTTACGTGCTGACCGTCAGCCTGAATTCACACAAATCGACGTTGAAACATCGTTCATGAGTGACGATGACATCATGGATTTAATGGAACGTTTAACGGTTAAGATGTTCAAAGAACTTCTAAACGTTGAATTCGACAAATTCCCACGTATGACGTATGCAGACGCAATGCGTGACTATGCATCTGATAAACCTGACTTACGTATTCCTTTGAAACTTGTTGATGTTGCAGACATGATGCAAGACGTTGAGTTCAAAGTATTCGCAGGTCCTGCTAAAGATCCTAAAGGCCGTATTGTTGCGCTTCGCGTACCAGGTGCTGGCGCGCTTCCACGTAGCCAAATTGACGAATACACTAAATTCGTTGGCATTTATGGCGCGAAAGGCTTGGCTTACATCAAAGTCAACGAACTTGAAAAAGGTATTGAAGGTCTTCAATCTCCAATCGTTAAATTCATCGAGCCAATCGTGCTTGATCTATTGAAACGCGTTGGTGCTGAAAATGGCGACATCGTATTCTTTGGTGCGGACAAAGCGAAAATCGTAAATGATGCGATGGGTGCTTTACGTATTAAAGTCGGTCACGACATGAAACTTGCAACTTGCGAGTGGGCGCCACTTTGGGTTGTTGACTTCCCAATGTTCGAAGAAACTGATGACGGTAAATGGACGTCTGTTCACCACCCATTCACGCTGCCAAAATCAAGCGTTGAAGAAGTGAAGAACAACCCAGGTGCTGCACTTTCTGTTGCTTACGATATGGTATTGAACGGTACTGAAATCGGTGGTGGTTCATTACGTATCTTCAACCTAGAAATGCAAAAAGCGATCTTTGAAGCGCTTGGTATTTCTGAAGAAGAAGCAGAAGAGAAATTCAGCTTCTTGTTAAATGCGTTGAAATTCGGTGCTCCTCCTCACGGTGGTTTAGCATTCGGTCTTGACCGTTTAGTGATGTTGATGACTGGTGCATCTTCTATCCGTGACGTGATTGCATTCCCGAAAACTAAGACTGCGGAATGTCCTTTAACTCAAGCGCCTGCGCCAGTTGAAGCGAACCAATTACGTGACTTAGGTATTCGCTTACGTGAAAAACCAAAAGCTGAAGAATCTAAATAATCTTACATTTTAAGATTTAGATTTTAAGTTTCAAAAAACCCTGCGCTATGCAGGGTTTTTTATGTCAACCTACAAAAGGTGGTAGAAAACCTACAAAACATAAATTAAAGATTTGATGTACTTTGCTAATATCAAAACGCTTCAAGTACGTTATGATGTTGCACTACATCCTTTGAGCAATGGACAGCTCAATTTTCCACTTCCGATTATTTTGTTTTTAGATTCAGATCTTTTTGTACTTTTCACTGAATAAGTCCGGTCTCTTGGCAAAATTTATTTTATCCCATGCTGTCAATTTTGAGACCTCGTGATTCATGTACTTTATATTCAAAATCATCGCGCTATTGCCACTTTGGCTGTTACAAAACTTGGCCTTGATGATCGCGTTTATTCTTAATCTATTTAATTCATCGATCAAACGTATCACTAGCATCAATATTCAACTGGCCTACCCAAACTTGTCCGAGACAGCGCGGAGACAGCTCGTCAGTCAAAGTATCCGCAGCCAATGCCTGACCTATATTGAATTTATTAAATGTTGGGGTATGCCACCAAGTTATAGCCTGAGCTTACTGAAAAACATTTATGGTGAAAATATCCTCATGGAAGCACTTGCGAATAAAAAAGGTGTCATTGTTGTGGTTCCGCATTTTGGCTGTTGGGAACTACTCAATGCATGGCTGAACTTGTATACAGAACCGATGATTATGTATAAACCGAATAAAAATAAAGGGATTAATCGGTATCTGTTAGAAGCACGAGAAAAGTTTAATGCGACCTTAGTCCCGACAGATGAAACTGGGATCCGTGCCATATTTAAACATTTGAAACAAGGCGGCTTAACAGTGATTTTACCTGATCATTTACCGAAGCCTTCAGGCGGTATTTATTCCAATTTTTTTGGGCAAAATACTTTATCGATCACACTTGTTTCAAAACTTGCTGCAAAAACCCAATGTAATGTCATTGGCTTAAGTTGTATCCGACAACCTAACCTACAGTACTTTGATGTGCATTGCCAAACCTTAGCAGACGAGATTTTATCTAAAGACTTACAATGTTCTGTCGACACGCTCAACATTGCCATGCAAGACATCATTGACCAAGCACCAGAACAGTATATCTGGTCTTATAAACGCTTTCGGGTCTGCTTTGGCAATATCAATATGTACCGCAAATAAAGGTGATCTAAGAACATCTCAACCTTTAGAGTTGTGTTCCGCAGGCTTAAATTAATCTTATTCAATTGAGATCGATTATCGACAGTGGCATAATAGCCTCAATTTCCACTTTAAGTGATTCTCCTATGGCTATGCGTCCTGAAGTCCGTCGTCGTGCAATCGTGTTGATTGTTTTTTCTGTCGTACAATGGTTGTTCATGCGCTACATTTTAGCCAATGAATTATTCAACTTAACCACCTATAACCGAATCGTTTTATTCTGTGTCAGCAGCCTTGCAGGTGCATTATTAATCTTTGTCGGTTTGATTTATATGGTGTTGAAGGGTAATGCGGATAAAGAATAATATTCCCGTCATTGGGGATAAGATATTTTACAATTTATTTGTTAATGCAATTTCTAATTAATTTACATAAATTACAGTATATATTTTATGGGCCTACGAAAATCAATACGAAAAATATTTTACCATTTAAGGTTTAAATATTTATTTTATAAAAATATCAGAGGTAATTGTATAAATGCTGAAAATTATGCCGACCCAATTCTTCTTGGAAATCCTAAATATACCCAAATACCAAAAAAAATTTGGATTTATTGGAATAACAACCCCAGTAAATTAATCTTAGACTGTATAGACCAAGTTAAAAAAATAAATACAGAATATGAGATATTTTTTCTAGATGACAATACAATTATAAATTATTGTAAAATTGATTTTAATGTCTTTCATGAATTAACACCTCAACAAAAATCTGATCTAATAAGATTCGACCTTCTATATAATTATGGTGGGATTTGGTTAGATGCAAGTATAATTCTTTATAGAGATTTAAATTGGATATTGCAATTATGTCAAGATAACAAAAAAGAATGCTTCGCTTTTTATAGAAAACCAAATACTATTTTTTTTGATTTCCCTGTTATTGAAAATTGGCTATTAGCGACTTCCGCTAAAAATAATTTTTTTAAATTTTGGAGAGATGAATTAAGCTATGCATTAACAATAGGTGTTGATAATTATCTACATAATATATCAAATCTTCCTAATCCAAATTTATATTTTCAAAAAATTAAAAACTTAAAATATTTCATAGCATATGTTGCATGTCAAAAAGTATTAAGAAAAGAGATACCCAATATCTATCTAATTAATTGTGACAAAAATGCTTTTCTATATCAAAATATAACACCAAAAAATAAATATGTATTTTTAGAAAATATGACTCTAAACTATAATCCATCTCAACCACCACATTTAATTAAATTAATCGGCTCACAAAGAAAAAACATTGAGCACTATTACAATTTAAAAAAATTTAAAAAAAATTCTTTGCTAGATTTTAAGTTAAATTGCAATAATTAAACTTAACTTTTATAAATATAATTTATTAAATAACTTAGCCCAGTTTTTTTTGATAAATTTTCCATATTTACTTTTGGAGGCAATTTTTTTTGCACTTCTATCATACTCAAGACGACTTAAATAAATGTCTGACTCACCTTTTTTTATTTCTGGATGATCAATTAAATTTATCATCCAAATTTTAGTCGATGCATCAAAATCAAACAAATAACTCCAATCATCAGTTCTTCTAATTGGTAAATGATAATTTAATAAAGTTTTTGCCATATCACGATCAATGACATATGCTACAGCATAATTAACACGGTGAAAAAAATGTGGAGATACATTTAAAACTTTCTGACCTAGAAACTGAAAATCCTCTATTTTGCCTCTAACTTTTTTACATACTTTCATTTGAATTCCACATAAACTCACAAGTGTATTGCTTGGAATTTTTTTATTTATTATTTCTTGTTCTAAAACATCAAAATTTAAAGCATTAGGAATAATTGCATCATCCTCCAACACTAAAGCATATTGATCATTAGTCATTAGAAAACTTTTCAAAGCCTCTAAATGTGATAAAGTGCATCCCAATTCACCAGGTGTTAAAGGTTTTTCTCTTCCTTTTACAGCCATTTCGAAATATTCTTTAGTAGGAAGATCTGCCCCCTTAATACCTATAATTTCGTAATGAATTGCTTTATCTTGGAAGAAGGATTGGTTTAAAAAATTTTTTAACCGAGGTGACTCTTTGTGTTCAACACTAATTATAAATACTTTCAATTGCCGCTCCAAAAAAATTACGATTTCTTTAGTTGAATCTGTTCATAGTACAATTTTTCAGTCTTTGTACACATTTCTTCAAATTTCAAATTCAATTGTGCTTTTTCAAAAGCTGATTCAAATTTTGGTTGAAGTTGAGATTTTAAACCAATTTTTTTGTTGATTAATAACTTAAGTGCTTGTGCGTCATTGGGTCGGCAAACATATTCTTGATCTAAAAAATCCGTCACCATTCCAACATCTGTGGCAAATACAGGTACTTTTAATAGTAAAGCTTCAGCAAGTGTAATAGGTCCACCCTCATTCCTAGAAGAAATAATCATAACGTCAGAATTTGTTAATAATTGAGGTATATCTGATCTCGAACCCAACAATTTTACATTGTCCTGCAAAAAAAGCTCAGATATTTTTTTTTCCAAAATAGGCCGATCTCCCCCTTCACCTGCAATCAAAAGATCAGCATCAACTCCTTGCCAAGCTTCAATTAAAAGATCAAAGCCTTTAGCTTGTACTAGCCGTCCAATAGCTAAAGCTTGTGGACGAATTCGTGGGGTCAATCTCATTTCAGATAAATACTCTACAGATGTCCCATTCCAGATTACTTGAACCTTATTCTCTTCTGGAAAAATTTGTGCAATTTTATGACTAACTGCAATTACCTTGTCAAATTTAAGGAATGGCTTAATATTAGTTTTAATATTGTGGATTGTAGCAATAGTTGGACAATCAAATTTATTGAGCCATGGTGATAATATATTTGCAGCCTTGTTTGCTTGTGCATGAATAATGTCTGGAGAAATACTTTTTATAAGCTGAAAAAGCTGATAATGAAGCAAGGGGTTAAATCGGCTTCTTGATAAATCAATATTATGTAACTTAATGCCTACGTGCAAATAATCTCGATATGAAGCATGAGCAATCAAATGCACTTCATGATGTTCTGCTAAGGCATTGCATAATTTTATGGTATGTTGTTCCAATCCACCCATACCGGCACTAGAAGCCATAACCTGTACTATTTTCATACGTTTTCTAGCCTTGTTTCTTAATAACTTGTTTCAACCGATCAGCCCTACGTAGAATTTTTTTCTTCATCAACCGATTAGACCAATATGAAATGGGGATAATTTCTTTACCACGAGCTATAGATTTAATATCGACACAATATAAACGCATCCCCTTTGAGGATTGCTGTATAACCATATTTCCAGAATTTAAGTCAAATAAAGGGATGCGATATTCAAGCAAAAATTTACAAAATTTATCAATCTCTTTGTATAACTGTTGCTTACTTAATGTGGAGTTTTCACATATATGATGATGTAAACTTTTTGCAACCGTACCATCTTCATTACGTACAAGTTCAGTTGATAATATCCAACCCAACTCACTCTCATCAAGACTATAAATCGGAGCAATATATTCTAGAGCAATTTCATGAGTCACCAATTTGTGTAATTTTTTTGCAGCTCTCCATTCTACAAAATTTTCATTAAAATAATTAAAATTACGACTTAAATAGCGTTGTATTGACTGTCTCCAGTTTTTAGTCTTTTTCCGCTCAAATGGTAAATCAATTTTTAGACAAATCGAATTATCTCTTGGTGAAATCACACAATAACGATTTGCCCCTGAACCTAATAATTCTGCTTGAGCAATTTCACTTTTTGAATACATGTTCTAACCATTCATAATTTTCTGAATACGGCTTATCAAAAATTGTTTCCAACATAAATTTTGTTGTACGCTGACAATTATAACTCACATGTGCACGCTTCCAACCAGCCTCAGCTATTAACTTAGCCTGATCTGGATTATCTTTATAAAATTGTGTCTTTCGAGCTAAATCATCCAAGTTATCAAAATAGACTACTTCAGAATCATTAAATAAAAGATCTAATTCTGGTACTTTAGGCGTGAATGTCAGTAAACCATTCCCCGTCAATTGCACAATACGATCAGATACATATAAACAAATATCATTGCGTCGTGAATAACTCAATCCCATTTTACTTTGTGTTAGCGTTTGAATATAATCCGCTCCATACAACTTGGGCGCTACAAAACCAGGCAAGTACAGTTTTAAAAATGATATTTTTTGCTGCAACTGTTTTACAAAGTTTGCTCGCTCCTGATCTCCAGCAGAACCACAAAAAATAAAATCATGTGAAGTATTTTTATTTAAAAAACTTTGCCCTACTTCAACTACCGAATTGACCATGTTCGGCATATATGCAGCCACAGTTTGATCTTTAGCGAATTGTTTTAATAACTCACCGCCAGTTGTAACAAAAATAGTATCTAAGTAAGGCTGAAACTTATGGATAAACTTAATTTTTTCAGACTCATAGATTGGATCTACATACCAAAAGGCAATTTTAATATTTGGATATTTCTGTCTAATTTGCTTTAAAGTTTCAGGATCAATCTGTGGACAATGCCCAATCAATACTAAGTCTGGTTGTAAGTTATCAGTCAGACGTAAGACTTCAGCATTTGCCCATTTAGCCCCAATTTTTTTAGTCCGCCATATTGTTCCAAAGTAAGCCATATCTTTAAATGAAAAATCATAAACAAAATGACCATTTTGCTGTAATCCAAAAGAAATTTTACGGTCTGTGTTATAAAACTGCTCAGCAGATTTTTTATAAGCTAGGTTACAAATGTGAAGAATCTTCATCAGAAAATTAAGCCCCAATAATTTAACTTATTGTATATGATTCAAATTAATCTCGTTCATTTATTCAAATTATTTAACTTTATAGTATGAAAATTTGTCAGCACTCACTTAAACTTTCTTGTATTGAATAAGAACAGTATTTTGAATTGAGGAAAATTCTACTCACTCATACTAAAATTTTAATTATGTACCACCTAAACTTAGATATGGCACATAATCATCCCAATCAAAAACGGTGACATTTTGATTGTCTTCAATATTCGCCAACGATTTTTTAGGATCTAATAATGGTGTTTTCACCCCCAATAAATCTGCATAAATATGCATATAATCGTAGGCACTGACAGTCTTGTTATATTGTTTTTTAGCCTGCGCATCGCTACGTAATACAAAAAATGGAACCTGATAATTATCTTTAAAATCATTATCTACATGATATGAATCTTCATCCACGGTCATACCATGATCAGAAAAATAGGTCACACTGAAACTACGCTGATCAGCCTTCAAAGAGGTATATATCTGTTCTATAAAGTGATCCAACTTATTGATCGAAGATAAATAACAATTAATCGTTTCAGGTTTATTCGCATACATACGTGGTGCCTTAAACAGACGTTCACAAGCATCCGGATGTGAACCCATCATATGAATAAAAATTACATTTTTTTGATTAGCATATTTTTTTAACTGGGCCTGTAATATTTCGACCATTTTGTCGTCATCAATATTACTCGACATATAGTTACCACTTTTCAGGAAGAACTGATGATCGGCATGAATAGCAATTTTAGAAATCGCCGTATCATTTTTCCCCATAAATCCCTGATTTGAAATCCACATGGTGTTATAACCCGCTTGTTTTGCTAGCGTCACAACATTTTTTGCAATCTGCGGTTCACGATTTTGATCAACCAAAGTCAGCGTACGAGTCAGACTAGTTACCGTATTCGGTGCAGTTGCGATGTAATGATCTACAACATCCAGCGGCATCTGATTTAAAAAAGGTGTGGTATTGTCTTTCGAACCGTAGAGTGATAAATGGTCTCGCTGAACACTCTCACCAATGATAATCACTTGATTATCATAGCTAGCATTCACCTGCTGAATTTGCCAATCGACATCTTGCACATTATCTTCAAGGAGCTTGGCCTCTTCTTGTTTATATTTAACCGTCGCCAGTGCAGTTTGAACACCAAACACACTGACGCCGTTAGCAATAAAGATAAGTGCCAAAATCAGCTTGCGATAATTTCCCTGATTAGCTTGATTAAAAAATAAAATATAAAAACAGAGACTTAAAAAAATAATTAAGGCAAAAACAATATATTTAGGATTAACTACAGATAAAAATTCAAAGGCTTCATTGGTATTGCTTTGGAACATCGATGCCACGATTCCCAAAGACATGTGCCCTTGTAAGAACCCCGTCCCACTTGCAATATACAGGCTAATGACAAAAAACAGACTAAGGAAGATGTACTTAAAAATACGACTATGTAATTGTTTTACTGCAATAAAAAAAAACGTACTCGAAAGTACCAAGATAAAAAATAAAGGGGCATTTTTAATATGAGCTAAATAGTCCCAAAAACCTAAGCCAACACAAAACCCAATCGAAAGCAAAAGCGGAAACAAATAGGTTTTTAGCATGACCTGACAACCCTTTAATATTATTCAAACATTGTCTAGTTAGACTGAAATGTTGGTAGAAATTTTTCGTCGGGTATTATCTATACTTTAGGGACCGAGTACAATCTTTTTGGCGATACGGTCAGTTTCTTTAAATTCGGTAGCGAGATTCAAATCAGTTAAAGTGGTCTGTAACGACACCAAGCCTTGTTTTAAAATTTCATCTACCGACTTGGTAATCCGATCTTCCTTCAATCGATCCACTTCTATCACCCCGACTTTACAACCCGCGGTGAGAGCCTCGTAAATCATTGAAACACTATCTTCAGTTACCCAAACCGCTTCGGCTTTTTGCATTTCTTCGAAAATCCAACCTTGCGGAGTGACTTCAACTGGGAAAATCTGTACTTTTTCAATATTCTTTAACTGTTTTAATTCTGCTAAAAACGCTTTTGGTGTGCGCCGTGAAGTAGTCAAAATGATTTGTGAATTTGAATTCTGCTCGACTATTTGTTCAATCGCTTGGAGTACTTTAGCAGCATTCCACTGATGGCGTTTTGAAGAGCCCCCCAAGGCGATAAGGATTCGACCATGCTGATGCCGCTCCTCATTCACAATAGGATTTAACGCACCCTGTGTGGTCAGTACTTTATTTGATGCCTGAATACCATCGTGCTGTGGAATTACTGCATAATCAAACCATGCAAACGGCAAGCTGGGCTTCATTAAAATAATGGTTTTGGCTTTGTTATATACTTTGCCTAACAGCCATACCCTAAAATGCGTATGGCTGCCGACGCCAAAAATATAAGTTGGCTCGTGTTCTACGGCATGAAGCTGATGGCTAAATAGCGCAGAAATAAGTGTCACTATAGGCAAATCATCAATTGAAATTTCTTGAAATGTGACTGCTTCCTGAGATTGGCGCTGCATGGCTTTAAATAAACCCAAAGCCTGTGAGCGATGTCCTGCTTTACCATCACTGACATAAACAATATGCATAGTCTCGTTCCAAAAAATTCAATATCTTCAAGCCAATAAAAAAGGCGAAACTTAGTTTCGCCTTTTCATCTTAACCGATCAGCTTATTTTACGTAAGTTAACCAGTGCGCATATTTAGGGTCTTTACCCTGAACCGCATTAAAGAATGCAGTTTGGATTTGCTCAGTGATTGGACCACGACAACCTTCACCAATTTGACGGTCATCATATTCACGGATTGGCGTCACTTCAGCAGCAGTACCTGTGAAGAATGCTTCATCAGCGATATAGAATTCGTCACGTGTAATACGACGTTCAACCACTTCAAAACCAAGGTCTTTCGCAATCGTAATAATGGTTTGACGGGTAATACCATCAAGTGCACCACCCGCGATGTCAGGAGTATGAATCACACCATCACGAACTAAGAATACATTTTCGCCTGAACCTTGACATACATAACCTTGTGGATCGAGTAACATTGCTTCGTCATAGCCAGCATGTGCCACTTCTTGGTGTGCAAGAATGGACAAAGTATAGTTACCAGATGCTTTTGCTTTACACATGGTCACGTTTGGATGATGGTGCGTAAATGAAGACGTTTTAACACGAATGCCCTTCGCCATCGCTTCATCACCAAGGTAAGCACCCCAGCTCCATGCAGCAACAACGGCATGAATTGTATTGTCAGTTGCTGCAATACCTAATTTTTCTGAACCAATAAAAATAATTGGACGTAGGTAGCAAGAAGCCAATTTATTTTCACGAACCACATCAATTTGAGCTTGTTCTAATGCTGCATGATCAAATGGGACTTTCATTTGATAAATTTTTGCAGAATTTAATAAACGCTTAGTGTGTTCTTTTAAACGGAAAATAGCCGTTCCATTCGGAGTTTCATAAGCACGGACGCCTTCAAACACACCCATGCTGTAATGCAATGTATGTGTTAATACGTGAGTTTTCGCCTCACGCCAATCAACCAATTGTCCATCTTGCCAAATAAAACCATCACGATCAGCCAAGTTCATGGCACACACTCCAAATTTTTATACACAGTCATTTTTATCCAATGCAAACGTTGCAGTTGGATCAATTAATCTTTGCCATAGCTTGCAAACGACCACTCGGGTATCGTGCCAATCGTCAGCTGAAACTTGCATGGATTGATTCGCAAGTGCTAAACGGTGGCTCTCGGCTCGTTCACGGAGATAAGCTTGAATCAATGCTGTCGCATCGGCGCTGGATAAGCAATCCGTTCTTGCGGCATCCTCAAGGATTCGTACGTTGTCAGAGTAATGGGCGAGATCGGGATTCGACCCACTCCATGCTAATACTGCATACTGTGCCATAAATTCGATGTCAACGATACCACCTGCATCTTGTTTTAAATGAAAAATTCCATCTTTTTGCTGCTCTTTAGAAGAACCTAGATGGTCTTTCATTTTTTGGCGCATTTTAAGCACTTCTGCACGAACATTGTTCTCATCTCGTGGCTGAGTCAAAATATTGCAGCGCAAGTTTTCAATTTCAATCCGTAAACTGTGCTCACCTGCAATCGTTCTGGCACGTACTAAAGCTTGATGCTCCCAGACCCAAGCATTTTTATGTTGATATTGCTCAAAGGCTTTTAAGCTGGTCACCAATAAACCCGCCTCTCCCGAAGGTCGTAAACGTGTATCCACCTCATACACTCGACCATCTAGGGTTTGCGTGGTCATTAAGGACATAAATTTTTGTGCAACCCGCATGGCAAATTCAAAGCCACTAATTGGTTTCTGTCCATCGGTATCCGCTTGTTCGTCCATATAGTGAATAAACACCAAATCCAAGTCCGAACCATAACCCAGCTCGATGCCACCCACCTTGCCATAGCCAATTACCGCGAAAGCCGTGTGATCAATCGAACAACGCTGCCCTTCTGCATCGATTGGATAACCATGTTTTTTGGCAACAATTTGATATGCCAAATGCAAGGTTGCATTCACAGACACTTCAGCAATATCGGTCAATGCATCCGATACTTTCATCAACGGGCTTTCGGCCAAAACATCACTAGCAGCTACTGCTAAGACATTGGATTTTTTAAATAATCGAAGAACACGCATCTGATCTTCAACTTGATCAATTTCAATTCGAAGCAGTTGTTGACGTAGAGAGTCTTCTAAATCCTTACGCTTTGGCAGCTCAAAATCCATCGATAAAAACTCATCCAACAGCACGGGATAATGCGTCAATTCTTCGCAGATCCACGGACTCACTGTTGCCATTTTCACTAATCGTTGTAATGCCCCTTTGCTCTCAATCAGCATCACCAAATAGACCGTACGGCGCAGCACCGACTCCACCAAAGGCATGAGACGTAGTAAGGCCACCTGAGGTTTATCGGACTGTAATATCGCCTCAATGAGATGTGGCCAAAAAGTTTTTAAACGCTGTACTGCTTTGGCAGGTAATTTTTTCAGCGCATGCCCATACCAAAATTCGTGAATTAAATTTTTGGCATCATCATCTAAAACATCATTTAACTGTGCTTCTAAATGACTAAAGCTTTCCAATAACGGATCGGGTTCTTTTTCTTTAATAAGATGTTCAAACTGGTAAATGACTTTGGCACGTTTCTGATTGAGCACATTCAAAAAGTCATCCCAAGATGCAAAACCTAAAGTATCTAAAATACGTTGGCGTGGTTCAGGCTCATGTGGCAACGATTGGGTTTGCTGATCATTGAGCGCTTGTATCGCATGTTCAATACGACGTAAAAATAAATACGCATCTTCTAAATCAGCAACCGCGGTATTTTCTAATAATCCAACTTCACCTAAATGATGCAGACTCACTAAACATTGACGGTCTTGCAACTCGAGTTTTGAACCGCCATAGATGAGCTGAAAGACTTGAACAATAAACTCTACTTCACGAATTCCGCCTGCACCGAGTTTAATATCATCTTCGATATTACGACGTAGCACTTCACGTTCGATCATGGCTTTCATGTCACGCATAGCTTCGAAAGCGGTGTAATCGACATATTTGCGGAAGACGAAAGGTCGGGTCATTTCCAGTAACTCGGCGCCTTCTTTACCGCCCGTGACGATCCGTGCCTTAATCCAGGCATAGCGTTCCCATTCGCGTCCATGCTGGCTTAAATATTTTTCTAATGCCGCATGACTGATTGCCAAGGCAGAACCATCGCCCCATGGGCGAAGGCGCATATCTACACGGAAGACAAAACCATCTGCGGTAATATGGTCAAGCAAGTAAATTAATTTCTGGCCCCATAAAATACAGAACTGCTGCACATCAATACATTTTCGACCGTTGGTTTCACCCTGTTCATCAAAGGCAAAAATAAGATCAATATCACTTGAAAGATTAAGTTCCTGCGCACCCAGTTTTCCCATGGCAACCACAATCAGGTCTTGAACTTTCCCCTTATAGCTTAGCGGTTCGCCATATTTCGCGATCAACGGCTTTAGTGCAAAATCTTTTGCCGCACAGATGGATGCATCGGCAAAGTCTGAAAGCTCTCGAGTTAAGGTGACGACATCGGTGAGTTGATTGGCATCTTGCCAAATCCAACGAAACATCAGACGTGCGCGCAGCACACGAATTGCACGCATCCAGCTATTTTCATCTTGGATATCGGCAAGGCTGCTTACGACAAAATGTTGAATTTGTGCTGTACTGAGCGAGGTTTGAAACTGATCAATTGCATAGTCTTGTTCTAAACTGGCCTGATGGATTCCGAGCACCTGTTCAGCATATTGACTGGCACGTAATGTTTTCTGCAATTGCTCCGTATTCATTTCACAAACCCTAGCGTGATTTTTTCTAGTTATAACAGTTGATAACGCTTAGGGAAAAGTATTTTTAGGCTTTTATACCAATAGACGCGCTTTAAAGCTCGCTTAAGGTCGCATCTTTCTGTGCATTGCAGCTCTCGGTACTTAGGGTTTGATGCAGACTTGTCGCCTTTGGCAGCCAGACTTTAAATTGTGTGCCTTCACCTTCTTTCGAGTTCACCACAATTTCACCCTGATTCAAGTCCACAAAGCGCTTACACAGCACTAAACCCAACCCCGTACCACGCTCTCCTGCCGTACCTTTAATACTAACCGTGAGTTTTTGCTGAAATAAATCTTCAATCTGAGCTTGGGTCATACCCAATCCCGTATCTTGAATGGTGAATAAAATCCGTTCACCATCTTGTTCGGCAGAAATCGTCACCACACCTCGTCCATCGGTATGAGTAAATTTCAATGCATTTGACACCAAATTTTGCATCACTGATGTGATCATATTGATATCTGCATTGACTTTAATGCCTTCAGGCACGGCATTGATCAGTCGAATATTTTTCTTCACAGCCAAGCTATTTAAGACATCACTGACAATTTTTGCAGACTGATGTAAATCAAAATTAATCGGGTGATAAACAAAGCGACCACCTTCTGCCATAGCCCAGTTCAACAGGCTTTCTAAGAGGTTATACGTCGACTGTGTGGTGTCATATAAATAGTCTGCAATATTTTGCACACTTGAATCATCTAAGGTATTGCGTTCCTGCGCCAAAACCTCTGAAAAACCCAGTAGACCATGAAAAGGTGCTCTTAAATCATGCGCAATAATTTGGAAAAATTTAGTCTTACTAAAATTCAGTGCCGACTGCTGTTCATAGGCTTCTTTTAATTCGGCATTTTCAACACGGAGTTGAATGATGTTGACTAGACTTTGTACAAATTCTTCAACGATCTTTAATTGTTTGGCTTCAAATGCAGTGACTTGATCATCGAATAAAATAACTTTACCGATAGATTCTTGATCATATTTTAAATCGAAAGCGACTAAACGCTGATGCCCTAATCCAAGTTCTTGCATATAGTTGGAATAAGCTTGGTAATTTTCAGCGTCGCGGTCTATACGAGAACGTTCAGCAAAAAACTGATCTAGACGATCATCATCAGCTTCGGCCATAAATGCCTTAAATATGTGCTCTGAGGCATACCATATATAAGGTTCATTTTTAAATGCGAGGACAGCATTATCGACTTGCACAATACCACGCGCGAACTTTAAAAATTCTGCAATGCGGTTGTCGTCGGTATAAACCCCCATCAATAAAGACAAACGACAGGCAGTTAATAATTCGGTTTGTGTACCAATATCCAGTAAACGTAAAGCCATCCCGTTGCTCTCCTCAGGGTTTATCTTAAAGATAAAAACCAACTGTTATGTTCAAGATTAATAGCAAAAATAGCCCAAACACTCAATAACAAAACCCAACAAAAAAACAAACATCATTTACGAATGCACTATTTAATTGAACTTTCATCCAATTAGAAAATAAAAATATCTATAAAGAACATAACATTAAAGGTAAAACAAAAATTAAAACAATAAAATTAGAAACTTAAATTAATTTAAATTTTATTGACTGTTTATTTTAAATCGCACTTTTCGCGTTTTATTCAAACTAAAAAACATGACCAAAAGAAATATTCACTTACATAAGACCTAAAAAACTAGGCTTAATTTTCTTTAACTACATCACAAAAAACAGTGAGTTTTATGACTATTCTATGACCAGATTGCTCATCAGGATGCTCGTTTCAGTCAGCTACACTAAATGAATCTATTTTTAAGTTTTTCTATTAGACTAATTTATTAGTTTTTATCAGTTATGTGTGTCATTTGAGCATTAAACCATACTTGCTTGCTTTTACTTTATTAAACTGAGCTAAAGATTCGTTTCATGCTTCTACTGCACATGAACTCATTCACCCAAATGACTGAAGCTGAAAAAGTGCCATGCCTTATTCATCAGATATATAAGTTAGTGCATAAACATTCCATCAGCGCTCAAAGTCAAATAGAGCATTGAACTCACGTCGTTCTTTTATAAAGTCACAGATCCTGACTAATTTTCGAACTTACGCACCAAATCTACACCTAAAAGCTAAGGCTTTCGGTTTGACCTGTCCTACGCTTTGCTTTACAACTAAATTTCGAACGAGCCATAAAGAACAGATCAGCCCCAAGAAAACGATATAAATTTAATTGTTCAATAGCTTTAAGCTATGAATAACAAGCTTTCAATATTCCCCTTCTCGGTTTTGCGCTAAAATTGGGCGTCAAACTGCACTTCTTTTGTATCATTTTTCTACGAAATGACCACATCACAGGATCTTGCGTTGACTGAAAAGCAATGAACCCCGATACTTTCATAGTTTTATTTAAGCAAATCGGTTCATAGAGGCGAGCCACAAGCTCGGACCTCAAAGACACAATCTAAAGCAAGGGGCTATATATGGCTGGTGGAAAGTCAACTATCATCTACACACTGACCGACGAGGCGCCATTATTGGCGACTTACTCTCTGCTGCCGATCATTGAAACCTTTACTAAACCTGCTGGCGTTGAAATCGTTAAACGCGATATCTCAGTTGCAGCACGTGTACTCGCTGAATTTTCAGACTACCTAAGCGAAGAACAAAAGGTGCCAAATAACTTGGCAGAGCTTGGACAATTAACCCAAGATCCAAGCACAAACATTATCAAACTTCCGAACATCAGTGCTTCAGTTGGCCAATTAACTGCTTGCATTAAAGAATTACAGTCTAAAGGTTTTGCAATTCCGAACTACCCAGAAAACCCAGCGACTGAGGAAGAAAAAGAAATCAAGGCACGTTATAGCAAATGTCTAGGTTCTGCTGTAAATCCTGTACTTCGTGAAGGTAACTCTGACCGTCGTGCGCCTACTGCAGTAAAAAATTACGCGAAGAAACATCCGCACTCTATGAGCGAATGGAAACAGTGGTCACAAACTCACGTTTCTCACATGGACGAAGGTGACTTCTACCACGGCGAAAAGTCTATGACTTTAGACCGCGCTCGCAATGTAAAAATGGAATTGATCACTAAGTCTGGTGAAACTGTTGTTCTTAAGCCAAAAGTTGCGCTTCAAGATGGCGAAATCATCGACTCAATGTTCATGAGCAAAAAAGCACTTTGCGACTTCTATGAAAAAGAATTAGATGATTGTAAAGAAGCTGGCATTTTGTTCTCTCTACATGTAAAAGCGACGATGATGAAGGTGTCTCACCCAATCGTTTTCGGTCACTGTGTGAAGATTTACTACAAAGAAGCATTCGAAAAACACGGCAAATTGTTTGATGAGTTAGGTATTAACATCAACAACGGGATGTCTGGTCTTTACGAAAAAATTGAAACTCTTCCGACTTCTCTTCGTGAAGAAATCATTGCTGACTTACATGCTTGCCAAGAACACCGTCCTGCACTTGCAATGGTTGACTCTGCAAAAGGCATCACGAACTTCCACTCACCTAATGACGTAATTGTAGATGCATCTATGCCTGCAATGATCCGTGGTGGCGGTAAAATGTGGGGTGCTGACGGCAAACAGTACGACTGTAAAGCTGTAATGCCTGAATCTACTTTCGCGCGTATCTACCAAGAAATGATCAATTTCTGTAAATGGAATGGTAACTTTGACCCACGCACTATGGGTACAGTTCCTAACGTTGGTTTGATGGCGCAAAAAGCTGAAGAATACGGCTCACACGACAAAACTTTCGAAATCGCTGAAGCGGGTGTTGCAAACATCACCGACCTAGAAACTGGTGAAGTGTTGATGTCACAAAACGTGGAAGAAGGCGATATCTGGCGTATGTGCCAAGTGAAAGACGCTCCAATCCGTGACTGGGTGAAACTTGCTGTGACTCGTGCACGCAACTCAGGAATGCCTGCGATCTTCTGGCTTGACCCGTACCGTCCACACGAAAACGAACTCATCAAGAAAGTTCAAACTTACTTGAAAGAGCACGACACTACTGGTTTAGACATTCAAATCATGTCTCAAGTACGTGCTATGCGTTATACACTTGAACGTGTTGCTCGCAGCCTAGATACAATTTCTGTAACTGGTAACATCCTACGTGACTACCTAACAGACTTGTTCCCAATCATGGAGCTTGGTACTTCTGCGAAAATGCTTTCTATCGTGCCTCTAATGGCTGGTGGCGGCATGTACGAAACTGGTGCGGGTGGTTCTGCGCCTAAACACGTACAACAACTTGTAGAAGAAAACCACTTACGTTGGGATTCTTTAGGTGAGTTCTTGGCACTTGCTGTTTCTCTTGAAGAAATGGGCATCAAAGAAGACAACGCGAAAGCTAAACTTCTTGCAAATACACTTGATGCTGCGACTGGTAAATTGCTTGACAATGACAAGTCTCCATCACGTCGTACTGGCGAACTTGACAACCGTGGCAGCCACTTCTACCTTGCTAAATACTGGGCTGAAGAACTTGCTGCGCAAGACGAAGATGCAGAGCTTAAAGCGAAATTCGCTCCTCTTGCTCAAGCACTTGCTGAAAACGAAGAAAAAATCGTTGCAGAACTTGCTGAAGTTCAAGGTAAAGCCGCGGACATCGGTGGTTACTACGCTGTAGATACAGCAAAAGTAAATGCTGTAATGCGTCCAAGCGCAACTTTAAATGCTGCTCTTGAGGCTGCTCAATAAGTTGATGCAAAACTAACGCAAGTTAGTGATGTAAAAAAACCAGCGCGAAAGCGCTGGTTTTTTTGTGACAAACTAATAATTTCAAAATTGCTTATCATTCCGACTCAATAGAATTATAGTTCTAGGTTTTTCCATTGCTTTATATTTTTCATCAGCTTCTTTTAATTCTTTAACAAAATCAGATGCACTTTGCAGTTTATCCTCAAATACCAAGCATAAAAGTGCCAATGCAATCAAAATAAAAGAAACAAAAATAAATACGATATTAACAATAACTTGAACACCTATAGAATTAATTACCACCCATAAAAGCATCCCTTCTATAAAGGCAAAAATAAAATATCCAGCTATAAACAAATAGCGCCTAGGAGTTGAACCAAGATTCAGGAAAGGTTTTATTAATAAATCTTTCGACAAATCTAAGGTTTGTCTTTTCTTATAAATAATGTATTTAACGCCATCGTCAAATAACAAAATCATACGATCAAAATTAATTAAATAATTCTGATGAAGCTCTATTAGCCTATTGACTAAGTTATGATCCACATTTGGGCTTTTAGCAAGATTCTGCGCCGCCCTATCCAAAACAAGCTGATTTGTTTGTCCACGCTCATAATACTTTTCAAAATATTGGACACTAGAAGCAAGCCTATCTGAAATTTTCTTATGTTTTAAACTTGTAATTTCATGTCTTTTTAAAAATAACGTAATAATAGTTATAAAAATACCTGCGATAGGAGCTATAAGCTTCCAATCAATTTCCATTTATGCATCTCAACATAATAAATTTAGATAGATACATGATTTAACATTAGTTTTAAACGATGAAAAGCCTTTCTCATTTATAATTTTTTAATTAACAGGCAATAAAAAACCCCAAGTCTTAATAAGCTTGGGGTCTTTTAGAATTTTGGTCCCGAGGGTCGGACTCGAACCGACACATCATCTCTGATAGTGGATTTTGAATCCACCGCGTCTACCAATTTCACCACCTCGGGAAGGTGTTGAAACGTATAATAAACTGTTTCAAAAACTTGTCAACGCATGATGTTCTCATTTGATTAAAAATAAACCGTATAAGAATTTTTAGATGGATAATCCATCAATTTCAGCGTTAAAACCTAAAAAAGCTTATACTAAGCCAAATTTCATTATCTCCTTTTCAGATTTCTTAACATGCAACTTTCTGACTTTAACTTCAATCTCCCTGACGAACTCATTGCCCGCTATCCGCTTGAAACACGTAGTGCATCACGCCTGCTCCATCTCGACCTCAATGGCGAATATCACGACCATCATTTCACTGACATTTTAGACTTGCTCAATGAAGGTGACTTATTGGTACTAAACGATACCAAAGTGATGAAAGCCCGCTTGAAAGGCAAACGAGCAACTGGCGGTGCAGTTGAAGTCTTAGTTGAACGTATTCTTGACCCAAAAACCGCACATTGCCACATTAAAGCCAGTAATACGCCTAAAGAAGGTGCGGAGTTATTTATTGGTCCAGACGAAGTTAAAGTGACCGTTCAAGGCCGTCATGAAAACTTATTTGTTGTGGAATTTTCACAGCCTATTTTACAAGTTTTAGATTTATACGGTGCTTTACCGATTCCGCCTTACTTTAACCGTGAAGCAGAAGCGATTGATACCGAACGTTATCAAACCGTGTTTAACGACCCAACCAAATTGGCGTCTGTCGCAGCACCAACAGCCAGCTTACATTTTGATGAAGCGCTACTCAAAAAATTGGCGGACAAAGGCGTAAATAAAACCTTTGTTACCTTGCATGTGGGTGCTGGTACATTCTTACCCGTGCGCACCAATGACATTGAAAATCACATCATGCACAGCGAATGGTGTGACGTATCAGAAGAATCTATGGCTTTAATCCGTGAGACAAAAGCACGTGGCAATAAAGTCATTGCTGTCGGTACTACAGCGACTCGTGCGACTGAAAGTGCCGCTCAAGCCAATGGCGGCGAACTCAAGGGTTGGACTGGTGATACACAAATCTTTATCTACCCAGGTTATGAGTTCAAAGTAGTCGATCGTTTAATTACCAACTTCCATTTACCTGAATCTACCTTGCTCATGTTAGTGTCAGCGTTGTCCAGTCGAGACAATATTTTGAATGCCTATCACCATGCCGTCGAAAGCCAATATCGCTTCTTTAGTTATGGTGATGCGATGTTAATTGATAATATTAACCATCAATAACCATGCGATGACTTAGTCCCCATGCCGATCGATTCTGTAAAGCACTCCATCCATATTCGTCGTAAGAAGAATGCTGTGGTTTTTCAGAATATCGCTCGGCTCTGGGATATAGGCCGAAACGCCAAAACTCACCAAGAACTCCTCGATGGACTGCATCCATGGAATGCACCCATTACGCTCAAATTTGAAAATTTACTCCCCCTAGCTTTAGCTGCGCTGGGTATCGGCTTCATGCTATTTATTGTGATTCAGCCCAATCATGGCTGGGCACAGCTCTGCTTTGCAGCGGGCTTGGCCATGGTGTTCTGGGCTTATATCAGCTATGAAAAAGATGATCCGCTCGAAGAAGTTATTGCGTTTTTAGAAACCGAATGCATCGCAAAAAAATACCAACTGGCTTTTAACCGACAGCCTCAATACATTTCGATGCCACTGAATAATCTACAATTTATTGGCAATCTTAAACGTATGTTCCCCGTGTTTAAACAAGGCAGCCTTTCGAATGATATTCAGACCTTCGCGAGCACCGTTTGGGAAGACGAAAATCAGCAACAGTATCAAGTCATGGTCTTTCATTATCATTATGTGAATGAACTGAAGGTACGTGACAAAGACGGTGATGAAGTCACGGTTAAAGAAATTCATAAAGACCTGTGGGGCGTATTTGTTTTTGATATTGGTATCCATGGTCTTGCCGTATCTGCAACAGGCAAAAACTTTGGCTATCCTTATAGTTTTCCTTGGCACAGCAGCGACATTCAAACTAATCAAAAATTAAAGTTTTATGGCGAAAACCAAATGGAAATCGCTAAATTGCTCAGCCCAGGCTTTGTCCTCCGACTAGCGGATTTTTTTCAAAACCGTGAAGGTGATCTGCTATTTCATCCGAGCCACCGCATAATGTGCTATCTTGGCTCTACAGATTTATTTAAAGTCAGTAGTAAAGCAAAACGAATTCAAGATGTTTCGGCATTGCGTGGGCATCTTAGAACCTTTAAATTAAATGCTTTAGAAAATTTGAAAAACGACTTAACGCAGTTTTTAAAATAGATTTCATACAATAATGTTTTAAATTACGACCTTTTATCTTGAGGATAAAATTTTATGGGGCTTTTGATCTTTGTTTTAATCATCATTGCATTGGTGATTGGCGCAATCATGATTCGCAACAACATTGTCCGACATCACAATGCAACCATTCGTGCATGGTCAGATGTAGCCAGCTATGAACGTCAAAAAATCAAAATTTTAGATGGATTACAGCCTTTGGTTGAGCAATATTCCAATTTTGAACAAGGGACTTTGGCAAAAGTCACTGAACTCCGTCAAAACATTATGAATTTGAACGTAAACAGTACCGATGTCAGCCAATTACAGCGTATTGAAGCCTTAAATCAAGATTTAATGCGCAGCCTGAATGTTGTGGTTGAAAACTATCCAGAGCTCAAAGCCAATGATATTTATCTGAAAATGATGAATGAAATTGAAGAACAAAACGAAAATGTCGGTGCGGCGATTACTATTTTTAACCGCAACGTTGAGTTGTTCAACAACCACATTCAAGTGTTTCCTAACAATATTATTAATACGCTATTGCTGAGTAAAAAAGCGGTTCGCCCTTTCCGCGATCAAGCTGCCAGCCAAAATTTTGATTATCGTCCGAACTTTTAAGTTCGGGCTTTAATGCACAAAAGTAAAAAAAAATAATGATGAGGTGATCAAGCACCTCCAAAACTAGAAAGAAAAATAAAATATGCAAAATCAAATTAATGCACTGAAAAATGTGCTGATTCAGGCGTTTTTCAAACTCTATGAGCAGCACCAAGACGACCATATTTACGCATGTACGTTGGTGTTCAATCCCTATTTGTCCATGGACTATATCGCAGTCTCTACGCAGCGTAGTATTTTTGCCGAAGATGAAGATTCTGCTCAATATCTTGCAACGCATGATCGATGGAATGTATCTAAATGGCGCTATCGTAGCCTACCGTCTTTAAGTCAAGACTTGGCGCAGTTTAAACTGACATCTGTAAATGAAGTGGGCCATTTAAACTTTGATTCATCTTCTATAGAAAGTACGATAAAGTCTGAGTCAACTAACCATCTTTCAATCTTGCTCAATGCCCTACAACAAACAAAAATCGACTTGGTTCAGTCCTACGGCATAGAACTGGACAATATTCTGTTTTTTATCACGGTCCCGACACAGCCCGAAATAGGAATTTATTCAGCTCAGGTTTTAAATACTCCAAGCACACAACTTGACGATTTTCTCAAATCCAAACAACCCCTACAACTCGACAGCTTACCTAAACGTATGAAGCTGTCTCAGTATGATAAAGACCTACTGATTGATTTGGCTCAAATCGTTGAAATACAACCTTATAACTATTTACATGTAGCTAATGAAGTCTATCTTTTAAGCTTAGAAAAAAGCTATGCAACCACGAATCCGTATATTCAAAAGCTTATTGACAGTATCGTGGCCATGACATCGGACCCGAAAGGCACATTTGCGATGGAAAAAGAAGAAATTTTGCAGCGAATTAACCAGTTCTATTTTAATGCCAAGAGTTCAGATGAAGCCTTGTCACAAGAAGCGATCTATAAATTTACAGACTTAACACCCGACAAAGCTAGCGTTTAACCGCAGAATCAAGGAAAATAGAGCACTTTTAGCACTCTTACCATCAGCGAACTGTTTTTTCGCCTTGATCTGGACCTTGTATGAAGTTTGAAAAATTGGCGCAATCGGGCCGTGCTCGTCGCGGCCGTTTAACCCTTGAACATGGTGTCGTTGAAACACCTATGTTCATGCCTGTCGGTACTTACGGTACTGTAAAAGGCATGCTCCCACGTGACATTAAAGAAATTAAATCCCAAGTTATTTTGGGCAATACCTTCCATTTATATCTACGTCCAGGCCTAGATGTCATTCGTGAACATGGTGGCTTACACCAATTCATGAAATGGAATAACCCGATTTTGACAGATTCAGGCGGTTTCCAAGTCTTCAGCCTTGGCGCTATGCGCAAAATTAAAGAAGAGGGCGTGACTTTCCGCTCTCCGATTGATGGCTCTAAAGTCTTTTTATCTCCTGAAATTTCGATGGATATTCAGCACACACTGAATTCAGACATCGTGATGATTTTTGATGAATGTACGCCTTATCCTGCGACACATGAAGAAGCGCAAAAATCACTGCAGCTTTCATTGCGTTGGGCGAAACGTTGTAAGACTCAACATCATGACGTGCTGAAAAACCGTAATGCACTATTTGGTATTATCCAAGGCGGCATGTATGAAGATTTACGTGATGAATCTTTAAATGGTCTGAAAGAAATTGATTTTGATGGTTATGCCATTGGTGGCTTGTCTGTTGGCGAACCTAAAGAAGAAATGATCAAAGTATTGGATTATCTTCCAGAGAAAATGCCTGCGGATAAACCACGTTACTTGATGGGTGTCGGTAAACCAGAAGATATCGTAGAAGCTGTTCGTCGCGGTGTCGATATGTTTGACTGTGTGATGCCAACTCGAAATGCACGTAATGGTCATTATTTTGTGACCGACGGTTTAGTGCGTATTCGTAATGCCAAATATCGTCATGATCAAAGTCCGCTTGACCCACATTGCGACTGTTATACCTGTACAAACTTCACCAAATCTTATCTCTTCCATCTTGAGAAATGCGGCGAAATGCTCGGTTCGATGCTCGGTACTATTCATAACTTACGTTATTACCTACGTCTAACTGAAGCGATGCGTGATGCTCTCGATCATGGCACTTTTGATGAGTTTGTTGAAGACTTTTATCGTCGTCGCGGCATGGAAGTGCCACCTTGTCCTCAAGATTAATTCTTTCAGCATTTGCGCTGAAGAAAAAGACAAGGTAAATTGCTGAACAAGTCCAATTTATTTATCAAAGTATTGATAACCAGTTTTTTTAGTTTAGGAAAATGAAATGAGCCTTTTTATTTCTACTGCTCACGCGGCAGGTGAAGCAGCACAGCAACCAAGCATGATGGCAAACCTGTTGATGATTGCGGTATTTGTCGCAATCTTCTACTTCTTGATCTGGCGCCCTCAATCAAAACGTGCAAAAGAACATCGTGCACTAATTGAAAGCCTAGGTGTTGGTAGTGAAGTTGTTTTTGCGGGCGGTTTAATGGGTAAAATCACAAAAATCGAAGGTGATTTTGCAGTTGTTGAACTGAACCGTGGCGTAGAAGTAAAAGTACAACGCGCAAGTGTGATTTCAGTTCTGCCTGAAGGCACTCTAAATAACCTTTAATCAAAAAATAAGTCGTGCACCCGCACGGCTTTTTTCATTTTAAGAAGAAAACGAATGCGTTACCCAGCATGGAAATATCTACTGATTCTAGTGGTACTAGTCATCAGTACATTATATGCCCTGCCAAGTTTGTATCCTGATGAACCTGCTGTTCAAATTTCAGGTGCCAAAGCCGGTACCCAGATTGATCAAAGCATCGTACAAAAAGCAGAGCAGATTTTAAAATCTGAAAATATTGCCAGCCATGACAATAGCTTCACCAATAATGCCGCTTTATTACGTGTTGATTCGAGCGAACAACAATTAAAAGCGAAAGAAGCACTACGTCGTGGGCTCGGTGAAAATTATGTCGTCGCACTGAACCTTGCGCCTACTACCCCAGAATGGCTACAAAAAATTGGTGCTAAACCAATGAAGCTGGGTCTGGATTTACGTGGTGGTGTACATTTCCTACTCGAAGTGGATATGGATAAAGCCATTTCACAACGTATGGAAACGTCTGCGGCTGACTTACGTCGCCAACTTCGTGACAATAAATTAAAATTCAATAGCTTATCTTTGAACAACAACACCATTACGATGCAATTTGCAAATAATGATGACCGTTCTGCAGCTATGGATTTCCTTCGTCGTAACGGCAATGAATATACTCAACAAGCGGTTGCAACAACTGAAGGTTCGACTCTTCGTCTAAGCTACACAGATACACGTAAACAAGAAATTCAGTCTTATGCTGTCAACCAAAACTTAACAACTTTACGTAACCGTATTAACGAGTTAGGTGTAGCGGAAGCATTAGTACAAACTCAAGGTAGCAATCGTATTGTGGTTGAATTACCGGGTGTGCAAGATACTGCTGAAGCAAAACGTGTACTTGGTCGTACTGCGAACCTTGAGTTCCGCTTAGTTTCTGACTTAAATGATCAATATATCGATCCTTACACAGGTCAAGCAAAAGGCTCATTACCGCCAGGTACAGAAGCATTTGCTTATGAATCTTTGGACAGCGGTCGTCAATTATTGCTTAACCGTAACCGTATCTTAACGGGTGAACGTGTACAAAACGCGTCATCAGGCTTTAGCCAAGATACAGGTGGTGCTGAAGTAAACATTACTTTGGACACTGCGGGCGGTAAGTTGATGTCTGAAGCCACTCGTAATGCTGTAGGCAAACGAATGGCAGTTTTGTTCATCGAGAACAAACAAAAAATTAGTTATGTTGCAGATCCTGCAACAGGTACACAAACTGAAGTTCGTACACCTTATACCGAATCTGTGGTCATCAATGCGGCAACGATTCAAGCTGTATTAGGTTCTCAGTTCCGTATTACTGGTCTAGATTCACCTCAAGAAGCGTCTGAACTTGCATTGATGTTACGTGCAGGTGCATTAGCAGCGCCAATGTACTTCGTGGAAGAACGTGTGATTGGTCCGAGTCTCGGTCAAGAAAACATCGACAAAGGTGTATTATCAACTCAAATCGGTTTCTTATTGGTTGCGATTTGGATGGTGGTCTTCTTCCGTGTGTTTGGTTTGATTGCCAACTTTGCACTCGTGGTTAACCTTGCCATGATTTTAACCATCATGTCTTGGATTGGCGCGTCCCTCACCCTTCCGGGTATTGCAGGTATCGTGATTACCATTGGTATGGCGGTCGACGCCAACGTACTGATCTGTGAGCGGATACGAGAAGAAATTAAATGGGGTGCCTCGCCGAAACAGGCGATTGTTGCGGGTTATGATCGTGCGTATAACACCATCTTTGACTCCAACTTAACCACATTCTTGGTTGCTTTCATTCTGTTTGCAATTGGTACAGGCCCGATTAAAGGCTTCGCGGTTACCCTAATGATTGGTATTGTGTGCTCGATGTTCACAGCGATTACCGTGACACGTGCAATCGTACAAATCATTTATGGTAAAAAACGTAACCTGAAGAAGTTGAGCATTTAGGAGATCGAAAATGACTGAAAATACTCAACCGAAACAATACGGCCGTCCGGACAACGAGCGCATTATTCCATTTATGAAGATTGCCAAACCGGCAGCCTTTATATCGATTATTTTAACGCTCGCAAGTATCTTTTTTATTTGCACCAAAGGTCTAAACCTCGGTTTGGACTTTACTGGCGGTGTGGCAGCAGAGTTGAACTATAGTCAACCAGTAAAATCTACCGATGTGAGCTCAGCGCTGACAAAAGCTGGTTTTAAAGACCCTGTGGTACAAACCTTAGGATCTGACCGCGACCTGATGGTTCGTATGCCAGTTCAAAAAGACATTGAAGCTGAAGACTTAACCAAAGCCATTACGACTGCCGCTCAATTGCCGGGCAATAAAGCAGAAGTGCATAAAGTCGATGTGGTGGGTGGTCAAGTCGGTAATGAACTCTACGTGCGTTCTGCTGGCGCTGTAGGTCTTGCCCTACTGCTCATGCTGGTTTATGTCACTATTCGCTTTGAATTCAAACTTGCGATGGGTGCTGTACTGTCTTTATTCCACGATATCGTGGTAACCATTGGTATCTTTGCCATGATGCAGTGGCCGTTTGACTTAACAGTTTTGGCTGCGCTACTCGCAATTATTGGTTTCTCGCTCAACGATAACATCGTTGTATCTGACCGTATTCGTGAAAACTTCCGTAAGATTCGCGGTGCTGAACCTCTTGAAGTTGTGAACAGTGCTTTGACTGAAACACTTCGCCGTACCATTCACACCTCTATGACACTGTTACTGGTTGTTGTAGCAATGATGGTACTGGGCGGTGATGGTCTAAAATGGTTCTCTGTTGCAATGTTTGTTGGTGTATTTGTGGGTACATATTCATCAATCTACATTGGTACAGCCTTCGCGTTATGGCGTGGCCTGAACCGTCAAGACTTCATTGTACAAGTGAAGCCTGAATTTGAAGAAGAAGAGATTCCTTAAGCTTTTCAACTTATAGTTCAGATCAAAACCCATCTTCGGATGGGTTTTTTATGCTACTAAGTTAAATAAATGAGCTAAGCAAAATCGCAATAATAGGATGTAACTTTTCAATATCGGATTGCAGGAATTCCACCTGTCGTTTTTGGTCTAGACTTGCAAATTGCCATGTATCATCTGTTTGCTGTATCACGTTTAAAATTAAATTTAAGCCATTTCGCAAATATACACAGGCTAGATCCGATCTCTCCACCCCTCGCTTTTCATCACAGACCACAAGCCAACCCTCTTGTAATACAGGGGCATAATACGATGCTGTGATGCGAATCAAATACAGGTCTTGAGTGTTTTTAAATAATGCTGAATATTGAGATGAATCATTTGAAATCAGTTTTAAAGAAAATGCCTGTGTCTCAACCACCTGCATTTCAAAAAGGACCAAGCTTGCTTGCTCCTCAGTGCACTTGTCTTGTTCTATAAATTGAACTTCATGATCCAAACTTCCCTTTATGAGTTCCAATTGTGTCTCTAACTCACGTGCAAATTTCTCTCCAATCTGCCGATGACTATTTAATAATTGGGAAATTAAAGGAACTGATAAGCCAAAATGTTCACACACGGCTTTACCATTTTTAAAAGGGCCTGTTGCCACCCAATGGTCAATCGCTCGTGTTAAATTCTGTCGACGCTTTTCAAAAAGCTCTGAAGGCAGCATAAGCAT
This sequence comes from Acinetobacter sp. YH12138, assembly GCF_015218525.1. Classification (NCBI taxonomy): domain Bacteria; kingdom Pseudomonadati; phylum Pseudomonadota; class Gammaproteobacteria; order Moraxellales; family Moraxellaceae; genus Acinetobacter; species Acinetobacter sp. YH12138. The sequence goes on from NZ_CP048670.1 coordinate 2,706,729, forward strand.
TCAATTTTATAATTTCTCTCCCCCAATATAATAAAAAACCCGCACGCAGCGGGTTTTTTTATACAGCTTTATTTTTAGCTACCTTGTACCAATCGACGTGCGCTAATAATGCCTGGTTGTTGCTCTAGACGTGCCAACAGTTTCGACAACTGCGCCAAGCCTTTCACTTCAATCAATAGCTTCATATTGGCAATACCATCACTCTCGGAAATGGTATTCACCTGACGAATATTGATTTGGTCTGAGAAAATCACTTGAGTCAGATCTTTAAGCAAACCACGACGGTCATAAGCTTCCACCACGATTTGCACACTTTGACCACGAGTTGGCTGCATTTCCCAATCCGCTTCAACCGCACGTTCAGGCTCTTGCCCAATCATACGGATATAATCCGGACATGCGACCTTATGGATACTTACGCCACGATTCAGGGTGATATAACCAGCAATCGATTCACCATGCACAGGCTGACAACACTGAGCAATGTGTAGTTCTACATTGTCCAAACCATCAATCAAAATACCATGCGCCGAAAGCGTATGACTTGCACGTGGGTTCAAGGTTGGTTTTAACACCAGTTCAGGCTCATCCTGATCGAGGTGCATATGACGGTTAACCTGATTGATTAAAGCATGCAAGCTAATGTCACCACTCACCAAGCCAATCAATATATCTTCACCCAATTTCACATTAAAATGATTGCAGTAATCATTCAAATCGATACTTTTCGGGTGAATCGCCAAACGTGACAATTCTTTATTCAGAATCTCACGTCCCACTTCCAAGTTTTTACTACGGTCTTGCTGACGGAACCAATGACGCAACTTATCACGTGCACGAGCCGTCTTGATATAACCCAGCGAGTTTACCAACCAATCTCGGTTAGGCTCACGATCTTTCTTGGTTAAAATCTCGACCTGTTCCCCAGTTTTTAGGGTATAGGTTAAAGGTACATAACGTTGATTCACCCGTGCTGCATAGCACTTGTTGCCCACTTCAGTATGCACATGATAGGCAAAGTCAAGCACGGTCGAACCGCGTGGTAATTCTTTGATATCACCATCACGACTGAACACATAGATTTTCTCAAAATCTTCAAACTCTTGGATTTGTTCGAAGTTTTCAGAAGCCTCATCTTCTTTATGGGCGCTAGCATCATTTCGTTCTTGATAATGTTCAAGCACTGCACGTAAAGAATGTAAGCGATGATTAAATGAATAATCTGTGGTTTTAGAACCTTCTTTATAGTTAAAGTGCGAGCACACCCCGAGCTCAGCTTCTTCGTGCATATTATGCGTACGAATTTGCACTTCTAAAGATTTGTTCTCTGCAATCACGGCCGTGTGCAGTGAGCGATAACCATTGGCTTTCGGGTTAGTAATATAATCATCGAACTGATGCGGAATATGACGCCAAATCTGATGAACGATCCCCAGTGTGTGATAACACTCAGGTACATTATCCACCAAAACGCGAACTGCTCGAATGTCATAAAGCTGATCAAAGCTCAGGTTCTTACTCTTCATTTTTCGATAAATCGAATAAATGTGTTTCACCCGTCCATTAATCTCGGCCTCAATGCCATGATCTAATAGTTCTTTACGCAACTTTTCTGTCACGAACTGAATATATTGTTCACGCTCTAAACGTTTTTCATTCAGTAAAGAGGCAATTTCTTTATAGCGTTCAGGTGCTAGATAACGGAAAGCAAGATCTTCAAGCTCCCACTTAAGCTGTGCAATCCCTAAACGGTGCGCAAGCGGCGAGTAAATAGTTAAAATTTCTCGTGCGACACGCTCTTGACGTTCTTTGGTTGAGTGCGCTAACTCACGTAATGCATAGGTACGTTCAGAAAGTTTGATTAACACAACACGAACATCTTCAGTCACAGAGATCAGCATTTTATAAATGCCGGTCAAATGTTCACGTTGGTTATTATTAAAATGATCTTCTAGACGTTTATTTTGCTCAATCAGGTCAGACAACTTACCCATGGCAAGCGTGCCTTTCACCAAAGCATGCACTTGATCGCCAAATTTGCTTTGGACTTCTTCTAAACTGGTTACGCCTTCACGAACACTTCGATACAGCATGGCTGCTGATAACGTATCTTCATCCGCATACAGATGGGCAAGAATATCCGCCATTTCAATACCCGTATAGAAGGTATTTGAGCGATGGTTGACCGTTGTTTCAAGTTCATTCTGTAAGGTCAGATGTGCAACTTCTTCGAGTTGCTTTAGAGGAGCCCCGTCAAACATGCCACTCACACGCTCTAGCCATTCAGCTAAATCATGCTGTGCTTGCTCGGCATGTTCTACAGTCGTTTCCTGAGACAGCTCATTGAGACGTCCAGGTAATTGTTCACGTACTGTGACCATACCCTACTCCTAGTTTTCTACGCTTCATAACTTTTAATCGTTTATCTGATTTTCTTTTTCGAACAAAGCAATCGATTCGACATGCCCTGTATGGGTAAACATGTCCATGACACCCGCTTTTTTCAAACGGTAGCCTTGTTGTACCAGCATTCCAGCATCGCGTGCTAGTGTTGCAGGATTACATGACACATAAACGATTCTTTTTGCACCAAATTTGGGCACATAACGCATTATTTCCTCTGCACCAGATCGTGGTGGGTCTATCAATAATGCATCAAATCCTTGTTTTGCCCAAGAATGATGCGAAAAATCTTTTGTTAAATCTTGTGAATAAAATTTCAGTTGCGAAAGGCCATTGTTTTGTGCATTTTCTGCACCACGCTGAACCATTTCTTCACTCCCTTCAACTGCAACGACTTGACCCGTTGAACCCACACATTGAGCAAGTGGTAAAGAAAAGTTTCCTAAACCACAAAACAGATCTAGAACTCGCTCACCTTGTTGTAACTGAAGCAATTCACATGCCAGTTTCACCATTTGCGGATTAATTGTGGAATTCACTTGTGTGAAGTCCTGAGGATTAAAGCCAAATTCCACACCAAAGTCACTTAGACCATAGTGCAGACGCATCGGTGCATCTGGATAATCCACGCGATGTAAGCTGTCTGGCCCTTCAGGTTGTAAGTACAGTTGCCACTCTTTATGTAACGCAAATTTTACTAATTGGTTGACATCTTCCGCGCAAAGTTCCGCCGTATGACGAATCAGGAGAGCAATTTCTTGATCTCCCATGGCCAGTTCTATATGCCCAATATCTGCTTTACCTTGCAGACTTTGTAACAATTGTTTGAGTGTGGTGATTGAGCCAAACTCACGATCCAACACCATACAACGGTCAATCGAAGTCAGTTTATTTGACTGGCTCTCACGAAAGCCGACCACGAGTTTATCTTTTGCAGGTAGGTAACGCACACCAATACGTGCTTTGCGACGGTAATCTTCACGCAATGAACGTAACGGAGCTAACCATTGATCAGGTTGTATCCCAGCAAAATGTTGCAAATGTGATTGTAAAACATCTTGTTTTAAACGAATTTGCTCGTCGGGATGAATATGCTGCATGCTACACCCACCACAGACCCCATAATGTGGGCAGGCCGGTTTAACCCGTAGAGCAGACTCTTCACTCAGTAATTCCAGACTGTCTGCTTCTTCGAGACGCTTAACGACATTAGTAATACGCGCACGCACCGTTTCACCCGGCAAGGCATAACGGATAAAGACTTTCTTACCGTGTTTTTCTGCAGGATGATCTGGATGCGTCCCAAAGTGCGCTATGCCTCGCCCCTCATGTGAAAGCGATTCAACCTGAAATGTATAAATGGGTTGTTGGGCTTTTTGGGGTTTGGCTTTGTGTTTCATGCGTACCTAATGTGTGGAAGATGGGAAATCAGATTGGGTGAATTCGGTGCGCTGCGAGGTTTGCTGCCATACCGATAAAAAGTCAGCGTGTTGCGGCTGAGTTTGTAAATATTGAATCGTACTTTGAATCAGGTGCTGATGATCATTTAACAATAACTGTCCTTTCAGCAACAGCCAGCGTAAATAAATCAACCATGTATTGAGCACATCACCTTCACAGTAGCTGGTCAGTTCAGTCCACTGTTGTTCACGTACATATTCAGGCACATGGTAGCCACCATCACCACGTTTACCAGGGAAACCAAGTAAATGTGCTGCATCGTCAAGTTTTTGAAAATGACGACCATGGAACATGGCCATGACATCCATCAAATCTACATGACGATGATGATAACGATTCTGGTAGTTATTATAGCGCTTTTGCGTATCAATCTCGCCCTGATCGAACAAACTTGGTGCAGATAGTCCGTGATACATGGCACGGAACAAAATCACAGGCAAATCAAACTGCGAACCGTTCCAACTGACCAAGGTCGGATGACGCTTTTCAAAAATAGAAACGAATTTTTTTAAAATTTCAGCTTCGCTATTGTCTTCACGACTAAATGAAAACAACTTCATGCCCTTTTCATCAATCCATAGTCCAGAGATACAGACAATTTCATGCAAGGCCAAACGCTGAAAATCCGTGCCCGCCTCTTGGCGACGCAGTTTAGTCAGCGCTGCATCTAGATCCACCTCAGGCAGATCCAGTCCATACAAATGCGCACCTGACTTCAAATCTGTCAGTGTTTCGATATCAAAAATTAAAACAGGTAAACGCATAAGTACTCACCAGTGCCGATCGGCTACTGTAATTATTCAGGATCAACAACAGAGAATAGACCAGTCGACAAGTAACGGTCACCACGGTCACATACGATGCAAACAATCACGGCATCCGGATTTTCTTCAGCCAATTTAACTGAAGCCCATACCGCACCACCCGATGAAGTACCTGCACTTATACCTTCTGTACGTGCTAAACGACGAGCTGTTTTTTCCGCTTCAATTTGCGGAATATCCATAATGCGATCAACACGTGAAGGGTCAAAAATCGTAGGAAGATATTCTTGTGGCCAACGGCGAATACCAGCAATGTTTGAGCCTTCAGACGGTTGTAAACCAACAATTTGAATATCCGGATTTTGTTCTTTTAAATATTTCGAAATCCCCATAATGGTCCCAGTGGTTCCCATTGAGCTGACGAAATGTGTAATTTTACCGCCTGTTTGTTTCCAAATCTCAGGTCCCGTAGTGAGGTAATGTGCTTCCACATTGTCCGGGTTACCAAACTGGTTTAGGACTAAACCTTTGCCGTCTTTTTCCATTTGAAGGGCAAGATCACGTGCTTCTTCCATGTTTTTAGATTCGATCAGTTCAGCACCGTAGGCACGCATGGCATCTTTACGCTCTTGGCTAGAACTTGCAGGCATGATCAAGGTCATTTTATAGCCACGCATTGCTGCAACCATAGCTAAAGCAATCCCTGTATTTCCGCTCGTCGCTTCAATCAATGTATCACCCGGTTTAATCTGACCACGCTTTTCCGCTTGCATAATCATGTTATATGCAGGGCGATCTTTGACCGAACCCGCTGGGTTATTGCCTTCTAACTTGGCTAATACTGTTGCTTGAGTATGACTTGCCAGACGCTGTAAACGCACTAACGGCGTGTTGCCGACGTAATGGTCTAATAAAAAATCGTCTGCTTGAAAATCAGGGGTTGTATTACTCATTATTCACACCTATATCGAGGTGCGCCTATTGTATGAAAAAATGCCTTTGCCTGCACCCATTTGCCTCGCTTTTTCGCGAAAGTGATTAAAGCACAATCAGTTTTAAATAATCCATGCTAATATTCGGGGCATAAGGAATAAACTGCTTAAACCATGTCAAATATCAACAAAAAGCTTTTTAAACGCCTACACTTAAATCATGCCTATGGTCAGTTGATTGCACTTATTTTTGTGCCGATCACCATTTTGGCTTGTGTCGGTGCGATGTTGGTAATAACAGAAACCTCCAATGCAGCCAAAGCACAACAAAAACAAATGGCTGTCGCGATTCTGACACGCTATCAACCCACGTCAGAATCTGCGATTGATTTGCTGAATCATTACCCTTGGCAGTTTGATCAAGCTCGTAATGCCATGCAAAGCATGTTGAACGAAAAACATTTGATTCGTGCCGCGATTTTAGATCTCAAAGGCAACAACCGCCTGAGCATTGGCTTTCAAGATCAAGATATTTGGCCTGCTTTAAACAGTAAAGCATCTTTTATTGGACCGATTGCACATCAGGGTAACCATATTTATGCCCTGAAAATTTCAGATTCAACCCAGACCCCAGCATGGTTAAGCATTGAACTGGACAATCAACCGCTGCAAATTGCCCGCTATCGCGTGTTAATCGTGTTGATTGCAACGGGTTTATTGACGCTCTTATTACTTTTACTGTGTTTGAATTTTTATTCACGTCGTTGGATCGCACCAATGTACGAAATTCGCATGCAGTTACAACGCTTAAATGCCGACACTCTAGATCAGCACATGATCATTAACAGTACTGGAGAACTCCGGTTATTACAGCGTGATATAGCAAATGTGGTTAAACGCTTACATTTCAGTTTCTTAGAGCTACGTGAACATACCGAACAAACGGAAGATGACTTAAGACGCACGCTTGATACTTTAGAAGTGCAAAATATTACCTACCGTCAAGCACGTGACCAAGCAATTCAAGCCAACCAATCAAAATCAGTGTTTTTGGCCAATATTTCCCATGAACTGCGCACACCGCTGAACAGTATTGATGGCTTTATTCATCTTTTACTGCGCCAAGGCAACCTCAGTAATGAACAAAATTTATATCTACAAACGATTCGTAAATCTTCTGCGCATTTATTGGCTTTAATTAATGACGTGCTTGATTTCTCGAAAATCGATGCAGGCAAACTAGAACTCGAAACTGCGCAATTCGACTTAGAAGAAGCCGTCTTTGATGTGATGGATATGTTGTCGCCATTGGCAGCACAAAAACACATCGATATGACCTTCTACTATGCGGACAATGTGCCGAAATTTGTGGTTGGTGATGTCCTACGCTTCAAGCAAATTTTGACCAACTTAATTTCAAATGCAATTAAATTCACTCCAGATGGTGAAATTATTGTCCGTGTCCGTATGGAGCATGATGACATCGGTCAATGTCTGCTGCACTTTAGTGTGCAAGACAGTGGTATCGGCCTAAGCGGTACCGACCGTAAGAAACTGTTTGAATCCTTCTCGCAAGGTGATGCATCTGTTACCCGTCAATTTGGTGGTACAGGTTTAGGTCTTGCCATCTCCAAGCAATTGGTCAGCCTAATGCATGGACAAATTGGTTTTGAAGATAACCAAGAACGTGCCCCAACAGAAAAAGGCTCAACCTTCTGGTTTACTGCGCGCTTTGTGGTCGATGAAGAAATTGAAATTGTGCATCCACAATTTAGCAATCTACAAGTCGTTTCCTACTTAGCACATCCAGCAACCGCCAATGTCCTGCGTCATTACTTAGAAAATTATGATGTTGAACATATTGAAACGCAGTCGATCCTTGATTTATTTAGTCGACTTAATCAGCTAAAAACCAATGAAAATACTTGGTTGATCGTCGATCATAGCGGCGACTCTGAAGCCTTACTGAAAGAAATTCGTCATCGTTATAGCGGTAACTTAGCGGTTTATGGCTACCAAATGATGCTCGATCCAAACATGTTGAACGAGTACCGTGCCCGTCCATTGCATCAACCACTCAGCCGTACAGCGCTGATTCAGTTGTTGAGTAATGAGCCGTGGTTTGATCAAGAGCAACATGAAGAATTTAATGGTCAAGGTCTGCATATTTTAGCTGTCGACGACCATTTACCAAACCTGATTGTGCTTGAAGCCCTGCTCTCTGAGTTGAATGTGAAAACCACCAAGGCTTTGAGTGGACAAGAAGCCATTGAAATCATTCAAGCTCGCCAAGAGCAAGGTTTAGCGGCTTTTGACCTCATCTTTATGGATATTCAAATGCCAGTGATGTCAGGTGTCGATACCACGCGTGCCATTCGTTCACTTGAGTCAACCTTTGAAAATCATAAGCGCCTTCCAATTATCGCTTTGACGGCACATGCACTTTCTGATGAAAAACAAAAGCTTCTGCAAAGTGGTATGGATGACTATGTCACCAAGCCCATTCAAATGGATCAAATTATTCAAATCTTGACCCAGTGGACTACCGATAACTTTAAGAAAGTGCCGGTTTTAGAGCGCAGTTCGGTGATTGAAGCCCTAGAGCCAAGTATTTTAGATTGGCAGCAAAGCTTGCAGTTGGCCGCGAATAAAGAAGATCTTGCAGTCGATTTACTGAAAATGCTCGTCGATAGCTTTGAGCAAGAAATCCATGAAATGGCACAGCTCATCGAAGATGAAGATTTTCCACAATTAGAGCATGTACTACATCGGCTTTATGGCGCAACCCGCTATGTGGGCGCTCCAACCCTCCAAGAGGTTTCAGGTCAATTTGAGCAATTTGTTTCGACCTTACGTAAGGAACGCCGTAAAGCGGATGACGCTTTTGTCCAAGAAACCCTGAACCGTTTTGATGAGTTAAAAAATGTCATGGCGCAAGTTGAACACGCAGCTCAACAAATCTTAGCCAAACAAAATAATTAAGCGCAGTCCGACTAAAGTCAGTGCCGTCCAGCTTCTGTTGTGACTGCACTGTCATGTATCCTGTCAGGGTGCATGCTATGCTCGGGCGCAGTAACAACAAGAGTAATTACCATGGCTTTATTACGTGTAGAAAAAAATAATGGCATTGCAACGGTTTACTTAAACCGTCCAGAAAAACGTAATGCAATGAGCTTTGCATTGCTCAAAGAATTGGTCAGCACCGCTGAAAAATTAAAAAAAGATCGTAGCTTACGCTGTGTCATTTTAACGGGTGAAGCCAATGTATTTAGTGCTGGCATTGATTTGGCTGACCTGAATGATCCGAAAAATCGTGCCTATGCTGCGTGGGAACTGTTAAAGCCCGGTCAAAGTTTATTTCAAAAAGCCTTTCTGATTTGGCAGCAACTTCCTGTGCCCGTAATTGCAGCACTTGAAGGCTTTTGTTTTGGTGCAGGCATGCAACTTGCCTTGGCTGCCGATATCCGTATTGCCCACCCGAAAACGCAAATGTCGATTATGGAAAGTCGTTGGGGCTTAGTACCCGACATGGGCTTAACTCGCTCACTTAAAGGTGTGATTGGACTGGATTTAGCCAAGGAATTAACCTTAACAGCACGTATTTTTGACGCAGAATATGCCAAGGAAATTGGCTTAGTGACACATTTAAATGAACAGCCTTTGCTTCAAGCGCAGCAGTTAGCCGAAGAATTATCACAACGTTCACCAGATGCCTTGGCAGCAGCAAAACAAGTGCTAGATGCCATGGAGCATAGTCCAAAACGTTCTTTACGCTTAGAAAAAATCTGGCAATTTAAATTACTGCTCGGCAAAAACAGCCAATTGGCACGTAAAAAAGACAAGAACCCAGAGGTTCAGTTTTTACCACGCCAATATAAGTAAAATAATCACACAGGATAGATTGAGTACAGCACATGGCGTTTGATCGTAATACCAAAATTGCATTTCTAGGTATGGGGCTGATGGGTAGCCGTATGGCCACGCGTCTCATTCAGGCAGGATTTGAAGTAGCGGTGTGGAACAGAACTGCTGCTGCGTGTGATGAGTTGATTGCGATTGGCGCGACAGCGCTTCAATTGGAGAAGATTGCCCATTATCCTGTGGTTTTATCTTGTCTCGCAGACGATGCTGCTGTTGCCGCGGTATATGCAAGCATCGAAAATCATTTAGCGGCAGGACAAATTATTGTCGACTTCTCGAGTCTATCTGTGAATCAAACCCATCAATTGGCTCATGCTGCAAAGTTGAAACAAGTCACTTGGATTGACTCGCCTGTTTCGGGGGGCACAGCAGGTGCTGAACAAGGCACCTTGGTCATCTTTGCCGGTGGTGATGCTGAAACGATTCAAGATTTGAGTCTGATTTACAATGTTTTATCTCAACGTGTTACCCGCATGGGCGACTCAGGTACAGGTCAAGCCACCAAAATTTGTAATCAGCTGATCGTCGCTGCCAATAGCACGTTAATCGCAGAAGCTGTCGCACTGGCCGAGAAATCAGGTGTAGACACCACGTTATTAGCACCAGCGCTTGCTGGTGGTTTTGCAGACTCAAAGCCTTTTCAGATTTTAACCCCACGTATGGCAACGCATCAGTTCGAGCCCGTACAATGGAAAGTTCAGACTTTATCTAAAGACCTGAATAATGCAGTCCAACTGGCTGCCCAGTTTGAGTTAAGCATCCCTGTTGCCAGCCTTGCTTTATCGCAACTCAAAGCCCATCAGGACAATGGTTTTGCAGAAAAAGATCTAGCTACCATCATTCAACATGTCGAACAAAACTAACAACACTTTAGAAGTGAATTGCTTCAAGGACGATATACATGACTCAGCTCGCGGTTAATTTATCCATGATTTTTACCGAAGTGCCATTGTTAGAGCGTTTTGCTTTGGCTCGTGAACACGGTTTTAAGCATGTAGAAATTCAGTTTCCATATGAGCTGAGTATTGAGCAAATCCAAACCCAACTCACCATCAATGATTTAAGCCTGTGTTTAATCAATGTCCCTACGGGTGATTTGATGCAAGGTGGTGATGGTCTTGCGGGAGTTCCGGGGCGTGAAAATCAATTTCATCAAGCCTTAGAACAATGCATTCGCTATGCCACTGCGTTAAATGTACCAAGTGTCAATATTTTAGCCGGCAAACAGCCACAAGATGCTGACCTGCTCCCATGTTTAAATACCTTGTCGAGCAACCTCAAACTGGCGTGCCACATGTTGTCTGAACATCATATTCAACCGGTATTTGAAATGATTAATGGTACTGATATGCCGCGCTTTTTGGTGCAAAATATTGCCCAAGCTCAGGAAATGCTTGAAGCTGTACAACACTCTACTTTGAAGATGCAATATGACTGCTACCACATGGCGATGATGGGTGAAGATATTCTCAGTACTTTGGCAGAAAATATTCAGGATATCGGTCACATACAGTTTGCTGACTGTCCGGGGCGACATGAACCTGACTCAGCGCAGATTCCATTTGCTGAGATTTTTAAATGGTTAGATCAAAGCCAATATACAGGTTACATCGCGGCTGAATACCGACCACGAAGCAACTCATCACATTCTTTTGCGTGGAAAGACAAATACTTCCCTCATTTAGCCAATGGTCAATGACGTGTTGATTTGAAATTCATCAACAAAACCGCTATATTAGAACATGTAAAATTGTCAGGAAATCATACCCTCTATGAATTTAGAACCATCGCCCAGCGCTTCTAATTCTCTCGATCTCGCAAAATCAACGCAAATCAAAGACGTACAAGCGTGCTTAGCTGTTGTACGTGAAGCACTTGAAGATGTAAAAGCCAAAGATATTGTTGAACTTGATATCAAAGCAATCAGCAATGTCGCAGATGCGATTGTTATTGCGAGCGGTACTTCAACTCGTCACATTAAGTCTCTTGCAGACAACGTGGCAGAAGAAGCACGTAAAGCTGGATTCCGCCCTATCGGTGTTGAAGGCGAACGTGATGCAGAATGGATCCTGATTGATCTCGGTTTTGTAGTGGTACATGTGATGTTACCTACAGCACGTAAATTCTATGATTTAGAAAGCTTATGGCGTACAGCTCCAGAAACTGTAGCTTAAGCTTCCAGAAAAAAGCGACCTAAATAGGTCGCTTTTTTTATCCCTTGATTTCATACACGGACAATCAGCTTCATGGTGTTTTACCCCCCTACACTAAAGCAGTTGGTGTAAATCCACCTCAGGATAGTTGGCTTTAATTTTCAGCTTGGTTTGTGCATAAACTTGGTCCGCACGCATCGGTCCATAAAAGTCACAATACACTTCATAAATGCTTGTTAAAACTTTGGCATAACTGGTCAAGGGCAAAAACTCGACAAAACTCGCCGTATTAATTTGTGCATTTGCTGCAATTGCCAGCCCAATTTCTTCTAATTGCTCAATCACATCTTGGATGAAATCAGCTTGATCTTTAGACTTCACCGTCAGCATGACTGACTCGATAAAGCCTAAAAAAGCTTCGCTAATGGTCTCTGCAATGAGCTCGTCTTCTTGCTCCTGCTCCTGCGGTTTTTCAACCCTTAACAGTTCCTGCTTTTCTAAGGTAGATAACTCATACAAGACTTGCTTCAGCATATCTTTACGATAAAAGCGAAGCTCCTCTGTGGTACAGATATCATTTAAGAAGCGATTCAAGACAAATGACGGTTTCATGCTGTACTGCTGCTCCCAGTGCCGTAGCGCACTGTCGAGTAACGTCCCATGAATAAATTGTTGTAAGCCTTTTTCTAAAGCTTCGCGGCGTTGTGCCAAATTCAACAGTTCGGTGCTCATTGCTTTACTCCTGTTAATGACGCTTGGTCATATCATCCGTTTCAAAAGTCACATCTTTTTGAAACTCGGGATAAGACAATTCAGCATGTTCGGTATAGTCCAAACCCCGTTGTTCATGTTGCTTACTCACCCGTAAGCCACCCAACAATTTGTCCAAGACCTTAAATACAATGAACGCAACGCCAAAGCCCCATAAAAAGGCTGCAATCACCCCAAGCCCTTGTATCGCGATGACATCGCCATTAAACATATTATTTTCAAGGAATATCCCTGCCGCCAATGTTCCCCATGCGCCACAGAAACCATGCACAGTCACCGCATCCACTACATCATCCAGTTTCATTTTTTCCATGAGCATTGGCAGGAAGGTCACCATGACACCTGCACATAAACCGGTGATGACCGCATACAGTGGAGACATCGTTGCACAGCCTGCCGTAATGGCAACCAAGCCCCCCAGTGAGGCATTGATCGTACTGCGGATCAAAATGGCTTTAGATCGGATGAGGCAGAGCAACATATATGCAACCGCTGCCGAACACGCTGCAAGATGCGTATTTAAAGCAATACGTCCTACGCTGACATTGGCATTAATGGTCGAGCCTGCATTAAAACCAAACCATGCTAACCATAAAATAAAACCACCTAATGCCACTAATGGTAAGTTATGCCCCGGTAAATAATGGCTTTGCCCATTGCGTCCAAATCGTCCCAAACGTGGACCCAATACGATAATGCCCGCTAAGGCCACCCAGCCACCCATCGAATGCACCACGGTCGAACCTGCAAAATCGATAAACCCGAGTGCTTTTAACCAACCGTCTCCGCCAAATAAACTGCCCCATGCCCAACTACCAAAGAGAGGATAAATCAAACCGGATACAACGGCCGCACTCACCACATAAGCGACAAAATGAATCCGCTCTGCCATTGCACCACTGGCAATAGTGGTTGCCGTTGCAGCAAACATCATTTGGAAAAATAGGAGGTTCCAGTGCCAATCATCCAGTTGATCGGGTGCAAAATGACTTAAGCCAAACCAGCCCGTCGTATTTACCCCAAACATCAGACCAAAACCCACCAACCAAAACACCAGACCACCCAAGCAGGCATCCATGTAGTTTTTCATGAGTACGTTCATAGTGTTTTTACTGCGAACTGAACCACTTTCGATCATGGCAAATCCAGCTTGCATAAAGAACACCAAGATGCCGCCCAGTACCACCCAAATACTGTCGAGTGAAATACGAATTTCTTGAATATTACTGGCGATTTGCGGGTCAACTGCCCATGCAGTCGATGTCAGGACACTCAGAAACAGTGCCATCAAGTATGTTTTTTTCATGATTATTCCCCCAAGAATAACCATGCTGTGCAAAAAGAATACCAAATTTCAGACAATTAATTATTTTTCAATGCATTGCATCACAAAATCAGTTCGCAACGATGTTCTGAATCGCTGAGATCAAATCTAATGAAACAAAACAGCGCATCGATCTGCACCTTGTTTTCAAAATACGCATCAATTTGATTCAAGCACCTGATGCGCTAAATATTTGTGCACTTTTAGTGTGAAGCATCAATTAATCAAAAGCGAAGAAAATAAAAGCAAAGAAAACAAAAAACCACCCGAAGGTGGTTTTAAATCTTCCTCAATCCCGCTTTATCACAGCGGGACTTTGGCAATATGAATTAATGACCGCCGCCATTAATGGCTTTTGTCATATCTTCCACAACTTTCTTCGCATCACCGAAGATCATCATCGTTTTATCGTTATAGAACAAGTCATTATCTAGACCTGCGTAGCCTGTAGCCATAGAACGTTTGATCACCATAATGGTACGTGCTTTATGCGCTTCAAGAATTGGCATACCGTAAATTGGAGAACTTGGATCGTCTTTTGCCGCTGGGTTCACAACGTCATTCGCACCAATCACCAGTACTACATCTGTTGCTGGGAAGTCTGAGTTGATCTCGTCCATTTCAAGAATGTCTTCGTATGCAACATCAGCTTCAGCTAAAAGTACGTTCATGTGACCCGGCATACGACCTGCCACAGGGTGAATCGCAAAACGAACTTTTACACCTTGCTCTTTTAAGATTTCACACAATTCTTTCACGGCATTTTGTGCACGACCTTGCGCCATACCATAACCCGGTACGATCACCACGCTATCCGCATTTGACATCAAGAAGCCAGCATCATCTGCAGAACCTGAACGGTGATTACGCTGTGCTTTTTCACCATTGTCCGCCGCCGCTACTGCTGTACCACCCATTGCACCACCAAACAAAACGTTGATGATTGAACGGTTCATGGCTTTACACATGATGTAAGACAGAATTGCACCTGATGAACCAACCAGTGAACCTGCAACAATCAGCATGTTGTTTTCAAGCGTGAAACCAATCCCTGCTGCTGCCCAGCCTGAGAACGAGTTCAGTAGCGATACCACCACTGGCATATCACCACCGCCTACTGGCGCAATCCATACCCAACCAAATGCAAGTGCAAGAACAGTCATTGCCCAGAATGCGTTCATGTTGCCTGTGGTAAAGAAGTAGATACCACACGCCAACATCGCAAGGAAAATTAAGGCTTGAACAGGTTTTACCCATCCACCTGAAATGGTTTTTGCCCATTTCTTCGCAGCCAATTTACCGTAAGCAAATACCGACGCTGTGAAGGTAATCGCACCAACAAAACAGCCTACAAACAATTCAAATAAATGAACTTTGCTCATGTGGGCATGTTCTACACCCGCAGCTGTTAATACCGCTTCATTCTCCGCGAATGCCGCAGTCAATAGGTTGTTGTGTAGAATCGCAGCGATCGCAATCAGTACCGCAGCCAAACCGACCAATGAGTGCATCAGTGCCACAGTTTCAGGCATTTGAGTCATCGGAACTGTTTTTGCACGTGCAATGCCAACGACTGCACCCAACACCATTGCACCCACAATCATCCAAATCACGGGATGATCTGCGACAAAGAATGTGGTGATTACAGCAATCGCCATTGCGATCATGCCATAACGGTTACCTTGAATCGCAGTTTTTGGACCAGACAAACCACGCAACGTTAAGATAAAAAGAACGGCACCAATCAGGTAGAACCAATCCGCATATTCTTTAATGAATTCCATGGATTAACCCTCTTTTTTCTTTTGCTTAGGTTTGAACATTTCAAGCATACGTGCAGTCACCGCAAAGCCACCAAAAATGTTGATACTTGCAAGGAAAACGGCAATCGCACCTAAAATACTCACCACGTTAATGCTTTGGAACTGTACGCTTGCATCCACAATACCTGGGATACCAACGGTTTGAATCATCGCACCAACGATAATGATCGATGACAAAGCATTGGTTACAGCCATTAATGGTGTGTGTAGCGCAGGTGTTACCCCCCAAACCACGTAGTAACCAACAAAGATTGCCAAGACAAAAATAGTAATCGTTTCAACCATGATGATTCTCCTTAACCACGTTTCAGCAGCACTTGGCCGCCATGAGTGACAAGTAGTGCTTTTTGAATTTCTTCTTCAGGGTTAATTGCGAAGTTCTTTTCGCTATCAAACAGGGTTTCAATGAAATTCAAAACGTTACGTGCGTATAGTGCCGACGCTTCAGTCGAAACTGTTGAAGGAATATTTGGAATACCGAGAATTTTCACGCCATTTGCAGTCACAACATTTTCGCCGCAGACAGAACCTTCAACGTTCCCGCCAGTTTCAACCGCCATATCTAAAATGATTGAGCCTGGTTTCATTTTGGCAACAGTTTCTGCTTTGATTAAACGTGGTGCGTCACGACCCGGCAATAATGCAGTCGTAATCACGATGTCAGCATTCGATACGGCTTTATCAACAATAATCGCTTGGTCGCGAATGTAGTCTTCACCCGGCATCCAGCCATAACCATTTTTCGCAGCATCAGCTGCTTTTTGTTGCTCTTCTGGTGACATTGGTACGTCTAACCATTTACCACCCAAAGATTCAACTTGGTCACGTGCTGTAGGACGTAAGTCAGTTGCTTCAACTACGGCACCTAAACGTTTTGCTGTTGCAATAGCTTGTAAGCCTGCAACACCTACGCCCATGATCACCACACGTGCAGGTTTCACTGTACCTGCTGCTGTCATAAGCATTGGGAACATACGTTGATATTCTGCCGCAGCCAAAAGCACAGATTTATAACCTGAAAGGTTGGCTTGAGATGAAAGTACGTCCATGTTTTGCGCACGAGATAAGGTCCGTGGCAAAAGTTCCAATGCAAATGCAGACACGTTTTGTGACGCAAATTGGTCAAGTTCGGTGTTGCGGTAAGGGTCAAACATCCCCACAACGGTGGTACCCGCTGTGAGTTTTTGAATTTCGTCACCTTTAGGCGCACGAACTTTCAAAATCATTTGACTACCGGTATAGGCATCATCCGTAATTTTGGCACCAACTTGTTCATAGGCACTATCGATGTAAGCAGCGTTTACCCCTGCTCCACGTTCAATAACGACGCTATGACCAGCGCTGATCAACTTCTTTACTGTTTCAGGCGTCGCAGCGACGCGATTTTCACCGACAACAGTTTCGGCTGGAATTCCGATCTGCATGAGCGTTCCTCAAGCTAATTTTTCTTAAGTAAACATCGCAATCCGCGATGTCTCCCCTCAGGATGTGTTTTTGTACAATTTTTGGATTCTAATTGAACTTTTTTAAAATACTACCCAATATTTATTTAATAAATACCCATATTTTGAACTCATGATTCATGAAAAGAATAGTGCGATATTTCATTTATTCAGTTTTATTTGTAGATTTATTACTCATTTTTATCCTATTTATAACTTTTTAATATTACTTAAGACCAAAAACATAAATAATTTCGCTAGTTTTAATGCAGATTGTTTCAGTGCGTTGATCATTGTGACATTTTCATTCAACACAGAATGACCTGAACGTGTCGTGAAAAATCGACTTAAGTCAGGTAAAGCCACTCTTTCATGCAGACTGCATCAGCTCGTTGACTCATTTGACAGTTTTGACGTGCTGACCTACGTTGAAAACTGACTTTTTTCTGCCACAGTCTCGTCAAATCGGTCAGCTTGAATATCCGATGGATTTTTGCGCACGTTTCGGGTTTATTAAGATCTTGCCCTCTCCACCTGATGCTTCGCCTTAAGTCTTAGAATTGACTTTTTTAGTTAAAAAAATAATTTTTTGAATATTTAGCATCATGATATCGCTACTGACTTTCTATCCCTAAAAAACACTATTGCACCATTTGTGTGCAATTTTCACCTTAAATGTTTCAGCCTGATATATTTGACCTGCCGAGTCATGTTGAGATTTAAAAAATTTAAAAACAAATTGGTCATTTCTTCCGCTGTTTTTCATGTTTGATGTAGCAATCCCTTATGTATAAAGGAATAAGTACTATTCTTTTTTTGCATTTTTACTCACACGATGCATTTTTTATAATCAAAATGACAGTTCAAATTTATCGGAACAATGCTGTCGAATTCGTTCAGTCGTCATGAGGCACACCTTAACTTATGTCAAGAAACCTTAGTCCGCACATCATCGGTGCAATTTTTGCGCTGATTGCTGCCTTCTTGTTTAGTACCAAAGCGATTTTTATTAAGCAAGCCTATGCACTTTCTCCTCTTGTCGATGCTACAGTCCTCATGGCTTTACGCATGATGAGTGCATTGCCGTTTTTCTTGGTCATTGCATGGCTGAGTCGATGTTCCTATCAAACGATTCAACGAAAAGATTGGGTGCTCTTGCTCATTTCAGGATTAATCGGCTATTACTTTTCGAGCTGGCTCGACTTCCGTGGCTTGATGTATATCAGTGCTTCGCTTGAACGAATTATACTTTTCCTATATCCCACATTAACCGTGCTGGCTTCCGCTGTTTTATTCAAAAAGCCACTAAGTTTTAAAACCATTCTTGCCCTGATTTTAAGTTATGGCGGGACAGTTTTAGTGATGCTACAAGAACAAAATGCCACACCACATGATCAGTACTTTTGGCTCGGATGTAGTTTGGTTTTTGCCAGTGCCGTGCTATTTGCAATTTACTTATTACTCACGCCAGGCCTCATGCAAAAGTTTGGTTCTTTACACTTTACCGGTCTAGCCCTGAGCATTGCCTGCGTTGGGACGATTATTCATTTTCTATTTGCAACACCACAGCCTATCGCCTTGCTCCAACAACTCCCGAGACAAGTCTGGCTGTATGGTTTAGCGCTCGGACTATTGGTTACTGTGCTTCCAACCATTTTGATGATGCAAAGTATCGTCCGACTTGGGGCTGCACAATCGGCTATGATTGCCTCTATCGGGCCCATTTTAACGATTTTACTGGCTGTCGCGTTGTTGAATGAACATTTAAACCTATGGCAATGGGTCGGTTGCGGTCTGAATATGCTGGGTGTCTTGATGATCAGTCTCAGTAAGAAATCCTAAACCCCTACTTGTATACTATTCACAGAGAAACACTTTAAGACCTGTTTGATTTTCCTTATAGTGACCACAACAGCGTGGCAGCAAATTCTTTGTATACGCTTCCGCCCAATATCTGGACAATTTATGAAAGCCTCGATCGACATTAGCCATGATAAAACCCTGTTGTGGCTTATGGCTGCTGCATGTGGTTTATGTGCGGGTGCCAATTATTATTGCCAACCTTTAGTCGCTTCTATCCAACAGAGCTTTCAGATTCCACAATCAGAAGTGGCGTTAACCGTCACCTTTGCGCAAATTTCTTATGCTTTGGGTCTACTGTTTATTGTGCCGATTGGCGATATTGTTAATAAAGCCAAATTTATTCCTCTGCTCATGCTTGGTGCAACTGTCGGTTTAGCCCTCTGTGCTTTTTCGACCAATCTATACATGCTCTGGGCAGGAACCATTATCACCGGGCTATTTTCAGTGGCTGCTCAGGTCCTCATTCCTTTGGTCACGGTTGCGATTCGACCTGAAAAAATTGGGGCAGTTGTTGGCTTTTTAATGAGTGGGTTATTGGTCGGTATTCTGTTATCGACCAGTCTCTCTGGCTTATTGTCCTATCTGTTTCATTGGAAATCGATTTACATCCTCAGTGCTCTCTTGATGTTGGTATTAGCCGTCTTACTCAAAAAGCGTCTGCCTGTGGTCAGCATCACACGGATGCCCTACAGCCAAGTTTTCCAATCCATGGGCGCATTACTCAAACATGAACCGCGGTTAATTTTCCGTTCTCTGATTGGGGGCTGTGTCTTTGCCGCGATGAGTATGCTGTTTTCCACCATTGCCATGTTACTGACTGAGCCGCCTTTTCAGTTGGCCGATGTTTGGGTCGGTGTCGTGACTTTAGTTGGTGTGTTTGGTGCGCTATCGACACAGTGGATTGGTCGTTGGGCAGATTTAGGCTTTAACCGAAAATTAACCTGGCTCGGTTGCAGCATCTTAGCCCTCAGTTGGGGACTGCTATATTTGGGTGGATCATCTCTTGCTTTTTATATTTTGGGCTATGGTTTAATTAACCTCGGTTTGGCAATGGTGCATAGCTGTAATCAAAATATTATTTTCCAACTCAACCCGATTGCACGCTCTCGAATCAATTCAATTTATATGACTTTTTATTTTGTCGGTGGTGCATGTGGTTCAGCTTTGGGCGTATTTGCATGGCATCATGGCGGCTGGACCACCACCTGCATGACAGGGATTGCCTTAGTCATTGTTGCTGGATTTTTTGTCTTGATCGATCAACTCTATACTGCGCGTCAACTAAAATATCCACAATGAAATGTATGGATCATTACTCTAAAGCCACATTACTGTGACTTTAGTTTTTTTAAAATTAACTAACCTGCACTACGGGATAAAAGGGTTTGCCTAAATCCAAGGTTTCTGCATTTTCCAAAAGAATCACCATAAATACTGGTAAGAGTGCCAACAGTATTGTGCAGCCATCTTGAAGTTGTTTCCGATTGACCGAACTTTTATAGGTCGCGCCGCCATGAACCATTTGATTGCGTAGCGTATACATGCGATTGAACAGCACCATTAAAATATCAACGGAATCTTTTTCTTTAAGCGCGCGTAGTACTTTCTGTTTTTCATGCGCCAAGCCCTCTTTGCATACGTCATGGCTAATTTTTCGATTTTGATAATCCCAAAAACCTTGATAAACATAGGGATTATCCAAAAACAACCGTATCGGCTGGCTAAAACGCTCCCATAAAATATTATAGATTTTATGCTCTGCATCCTTTTGGCAAATCACATATAAAAACTGCCTTAAGCTTTGCTTGTCCTGAGCAATCTGTAAGTCTTGCGCATATATTGCGTTGAAGGACACCCACAAACTGATAAATTGCAAATCGAGGTCATCTTGAAGATCAATCGACTTTTTCAGCCAACTCAAACCTCGATGAATGCGTAAATTAAATTGGTCGGTATTTTCCGACTTTTTACTTTTGAATATTTCTTCAAGTAGCATCATGCCTGCTAAATTCCAATGGATAATTCGTTTATTTTTCTACCATTTGAACTTAGCGCAATTGTTTACCGGCATGCAATCAAAATATCTCTGTATTCAACTATTTGGTTTCATCTTGTGTGAGATAGGTATAACGTTCTAACAGATCATTTTCATCAAAAATCAATTCATAAGACATTTTCTTTCCATTAAAAACGGATTCGGCAGGTGTTCCTAAAAGTTCCCATAACCCCACGGTCGCCACATCTGCTGCACCATGCCAAAACGCACGTCCGACTTTACTGGCAGTCGAATAACCTTGGGTAAAAGTATAAATTTCATAGCGTTTGCCATTTTTATATTCAGAGGTGATCGGTGCGCCAAATTCAGCAATCACCAAGTTACGAGACAGCCCTTGTTGAATCATTTCGGTATTTTTCTTGTTTGGCTGCTTGCTTGCCATAACAACAGAACAGCCTGTTGTGCCTGACAATGTAAAAACTAAAGCTAATCCTAAGCAGGTTTGTTTCATCATGTGGTATTCCCCGAATTCTTCACATTTCTATTTTTAATTTTTGATTTTCATCTGCTGTTGATCTTAATTGTTTCTTTCATCTTTTTCATTTTTTTATACGACTATTCGTCTGATTTTTAGAATGATTAGCGCTTGAAAGATTCACATTTATGAAGGTTTCAGACTGAATAATGCTTTAAGTGAATTATTGTTCTGCTGGTGACGAACTTGGTGGAACAAACCAATTTTTCCAAGAGCTACTGTGCCGAGTTTCAATTGCAACGGTAGGGATGAGCTCTTGCTTCAGCATTTTTTCTTGACCGACGGCTTTCGCCAACCGCGCTTTGACCGAGTGTATACACTCACGGTCTTCAAACTCACAGCGGTCAAGGTTGGAACCACCACAGGGTCCATTGGCTAATCCTTTAGGACAGGTTTCAGGACAAATATATAAGGTTTCAGCTAAACGACATTGTCCGCAACTTTCACAGCCCACGATGCCATGTTTACTAATAAATTCTGTTTTCAGCAAGGCCGCATCAGCTTTCGGTTTTTGCCATAATTTGGCCGAAAAAATATAAGATCCCGCCCCTTTGGCCAGTTTTGAACTAAAAAATAACTCATGCATGACATGCATACTTTTATATTTCAAAACCTGTTCAACTGGAGCCTTATGGTTATTTGCGCCCGTCGGTTGGAAGTTCACCTCAACACTAGAGCGCCAAAGCATTTTCCATTTTGCTAAACATTGTTCAAACGTTAATGTGGCAAATTGCAGAATTGCTTTTTGCAACTTCTCTTGTTCTTCTGGTTTATGGCAAGCCGACAAATGAACCCCTGCATAGCCCAATTGCTGACACATTAAAATTTGTAAGGCACAGCGGTCATAGACATTTTGTTCAGCTTGTATGACATCAGTTTGCTGTTCTTGTTGCAAAAAATTTAATACATCTGCTGAAAGCACGATGCCTGCAACTTTTTGCTTGGCCATAAAACGGGCACGGGCAAATGTCAGCGGCATGACACAAGCCAATACAGGTATACGTGGATAATATTGCTGCATGTAGCGTTGGTAACTAATCAACACATCCATGTCAAAGCCCAACTGTGTAATCACATAGTCAGCGCCAGCTTGAATTTTTTTATTCAGTTTAAAATACTGCGCATCCTTTTCTGCTTCTGCATATTTAAAAGGATTAAACGCCACCCCTAAATAAAACCCGCCAAAGTTTTTGGCTGCCATGACTTGATTGACAGACTCTAAATAGCGGCTCCGCAGACTCGGATCATTTGCCCCATCATGATGCTGCTTGAGTTTATCACCACTGAGCAAAAGTAAATTCTCTACCCCGTGCTGCTGAGCATCTTTCAGAAAAGTTTGAAAATCTGAGATATCTCGACCTTTCCCCGAATAATGCAGAATTTTTTCAATGCTTTGAGGGTAGTCTTGCATTGCTTCTAAAGGAGCAATATCCGTGTCACTTTGTACTCGGTCAGCCAATGTCATGCACACAGGAAAGCCTGCAAATGTCGTTGGGACACAATGCGGTTTTTGCGTCGTTAGATATTCAAACGAGATACAAAACTGGCGTTGCAATAGATATTGGGAAAATAAAGACATAAAGGCAGGCAGTTAAATCTGCTGAGAAACCATACAATAAAGTTTATAAAATTATAGATTAATCACATAAAAATTTAAATTACTTAAGCAACACTTCCGACTCTTTCTAGCCTGACCTTGAATTCGTCACGCTAGCAAGACCATGTCCCAAACCACAATTTATGCTAATATTGCGCGCGTCTTGAAATGCGGTTTTTTTCATCGTATTTCGGACTGCTTTTGTAATTTTTTCACCATTTTCCATTTCGTTCTTCCATCTTGTTCTTTTAAGGCGTGTTTTTTTAATGACTGATCTCCAACCCATTGAAAATAAACTTCAACCACGAATCAGTGTTGCGCCAATGATGGATTGGACGACTCGTGACTATCGTTTCTTTGCACGCTTGTTTAACCCTAATGTGATTCTCTACACCGAGATGGTCACCACAGGTGCGATTTTATTTGGCGGTGCGAATCGTCATTTGAACTATAACAACGAAGAACACCCGATTGTGTTACAGCTAGGCGGTTCAAATCCTAAAGATTTAGCGACCTGTACCAAGATGGCACAGGACTGGGGCTATGATGAAGTAAACCTCAATGTCGGCTGTCCGAGTGACCGCGTTCAGAACAATAAAATTGGTGCATGCTTGATGGCAGAGCCTGATTTGGTGGCTGAATGTATTGCTGAAATGCGAAATGCTGTTGATATTCCAGTGACCGTGAAACACCGCATCGGGATTGATGACATGCAGTCTTATGAAGAAATGCTGCATTTTGTCGATACCGTGGCAAAGACTGGCTGTGACAATTTTATCGTGCATGCCCGTATTGCCCTGCTGCAAGGTTTGTCGCCAAAAGAAAACCGTGATGTGCCACCTTTACGTTATGAAGATGTTTATCGTCTGAAACAAGAACGTCCAAATTTATTGATCGAAATTAATGGCGGAGTGAAAACCTTTGCTGAAACACAACAACATTTACAACATGTTGATGGCGTGATGATTGGCCGTGAGGCTTATCACAACCCCTACTTATTGGCTGAGATCGGTCAGCTTTGGGATCTCGAATTACCTAACCGTTTCGATATTATCGATCAGATGCTGCCATATATTGCTAAACGCATGGAAGAAGGAGCACCTCTTTCTATCATTACCCGTCATATTTTAGGTTTATTCCAAAATCTACCAGGTGCTCGAAAATGGCGTCAGGCTTTAAGTGGTGGCAATGCCAAAACCTTTGCCGATGTGGAAAATGCCATCCAAAATATTAAGGATGCAATGCAACGTACAGAAGACTATTTACGTGATCATCCTAAAGTCGTTTTAGAAGATTAATCTTCTAAAAGTAAAAGCCCACTACTTTGCGGGCTTTTTTATTTGTCAAGCTTCACAAATTACGTGTTTAGCAACATCGTCACAACTCAGCTAAATCATCTAAACAGTCACATCATTGCTCAATGACTATTGACCGTAATGTTCCCTTTGGGAAAAGGTTCATCATCATAGCCAGTCCATTGATAATCGGATGGATCTTCTTCCTCACGCAAACCCACATAGCTCTCAGGCGCCGATGTAACAGGCTCAACCTCCTCGGTTGGCTGTTCCAATTCCTCAACCAAATGATTCAACTCTTGATCTAACTGCGCCTGATATTTTGCGATTTCAGCTTCGTCAATGAAGGCAAATTGTTCTTCATCTATTTTCCATGCATAACCTTGCAAATCTTTGTAAATATCGACCAAAACAGTATAAGGCTGACCATCGTATTGCAACGTCGCCTGAGCCTTAAAACTTAATCCCTTACGTTCTAATACTTTTATATTTTGAATCCGTAAATGGTACTGCCGATAATCTGGATTCTGATCAAACTCGTGCTGCATCTGCTGCTCAATCTGCCGAGATAATTCATCTGTCGAGACAAAATAACTACAACCAGCCAAACTTAACAGTAAAAAAATGGTGAGCCATCGAAACATATTGCATCCCCCATGATGCATTTATTCTTGATGAAAAAGTCAGACCGATCACAAATTCCGATCCAAACATTCCTCATTGTTTGCTTCATAATAGCTAATAAAACACACAGTACAAGCCAAATTATCAAGATTTCTCAATTTTATATTTAATTTTGATATCAATCACTTAAATTGCATTTTTGATGTTTTAAAACACTGACAGCCTTGGTCTTTTGCTGACATATTTTTGTTGAAAATGACCATTTTGGTAGTGGTTTCCTAGCCTTCAAATTTTCAACATGAAACTGAACCCATCGTAATTTATCCAATATAGAGCCTTAAACAAAACATCATAAAAGCGCCATAAAAAATCCCCGAACATTGCGGGGATTTTGAGGAATCAACTGAAATTATTCATCGTCCGTTTCAGGCTCATGATTTAGCGCATCATGTATGGCTTCCACCAATTGCTGTGCAATTTCTTGTTTTGACGCTTTCTCTAAATCACGCTTTTCCATTTGATATTGATCTGCGAAGAACACGGTCATGGCGTTTTCATCAGAAGCAAAACCAATATCTTTACGTGAGACATCATTGCAAGCGATCATATCGAGTTTTTTCGCCACAAGTTTGCCTGCGGCATACTCCTCGACATTGCGTGTCTCGGCAGCAAATCCAACCATAAATGGACGTTTTGACTGCTGCGCAATTGTTGCAACGATATCTGGGTTTTTAATTAATGCTACATTGAGTTCATCACCAGCTTTTTTGATTTTATGCTCTGCAACTTCTGCCACGCGATAATCGGCAACAGCTGCTGTTGCGATAAAAATATCACAGCCTTCATCTAACATTTGCAGACTGGTCTCTAACATTTTAATTGCAGACTGCACATTAATCCGTCGTACACCATTTGGTGTATCTAAACTTACGGGTCCTGCGATCAGCGTTACTTTAGCCCCAGCCGCATAACAAGCCGCTGCCAGTGCGAACCCCATTTTACCTGTGCTATGGTTGGAAATATAACGTACAGGATCTATCGACTCACGTGTAGGACCAGCTGTAATCGCCACATGTTTGCCGGCAAGCATGCCAAATTTTTCAGCAATGGCTCGCTGTGCTTGATGAAAATAGGCCGCCACTTGATCTGCCAAATCTTCTGGCTCAGGCATGCGTCCTAAGCCCACATCTCCACATGCTTGAGAACCGGCATCGGGCATTATCACATGTACGCCATCTTCAACCAGTGTATTTAAATTACGCTGTGTCGCTTTGGCTGCCCACATTTGCTGATTCATTGCTGGGGCAACCCAGACCGGCGCTTTTGTCGCAAGATAAAGTGTCGAAAGAAGATCATCTGCTAAACCCGCCGCAAATTTTGCCAGCATGTCGCAACTTGCAGGAGCAACCAATACCAAATCAGCCCAACGTGCCAATTCAATATGTCCCATGCCCGCTTCTGCTTCGGGATTGAGTAATTCGGTATGCACAGGGTTACCTGAAAGCGCCTGAAACGTTAGCGGGGTCACAAAGGCTTGCGCACCTTGAGTCATCACCACGCGCACATCAAATCCGGCATCTTTTAATCGACGGACAAGAATGGCACTTTTATAGGCTGCGATACCACCAGTGACACCTAAAAGAATATTTTTTGTGGGCATTACACTTAAATCAAAGCTCACGAACAGGCTACCTATCTGTTGCAGTGGCGCTCACAATAGCATTAAATATGCACTGACCCAACAATCTGCTGTGAAAAAGCCGATTGACTGATAATAAAAAAGTCTAAGAATAATGAATAATTCAATTAAAAATTGGCCTGAACAAGAGCGCCCACGTGAGCGCCTGATTCAACAAGGCGCACAAAGTTTATCCGATGCTGAGCTACTGGCTATTTTCCTACGCTCTGGTTCCCAGCAGCACTCTGCTGTCGAACTCGCACGACTCCTGATCCAACATTTTGGTCAGTTGCAAGCGCTAATGAATGCGTCATTTGAGGATTTGCGCCAGTTTCATGGCATCGGAAACAGTAAATATGCGCAGCTCATGGCGGTAAAAGAACTCGGTAAACGCTATGTGAGTCAACATTTTCAAAATGAAGCCTTAGAATTGCAACATTCTGAACAATTACAAAATTTTCTTCGCTTTGAATTTTTATCGGAACGTCAAGAAGTCTTTGGCGTGCTTTGTCTAGATGCGCATTTAAGAAAAATAAACTTTAAAAAACTTTTTTATGGCAACCTCAATACCTGTGAAATTTCCATCAATCAACTGCTGCGTTATGCCATTTCTGAACACGCCAGCAGTATCGTCATTGCACATAATCATCCTTTCGGTCGTGCTGAACCCTCTGCTGCCGATCTGGAATTGACTCGACTCATTCAGCAGGCTTGTCAGCTGGTGGAAATTCGACTGATCGATCATTGCATTATCTCAACAGAAGGGAGTTTTTCCTTTGCTGAACATGGCTTGCTCCAAGCACACTCATCTGCATGAAACAGTTATTGACAAGTGCTTGAGCAAACCCGAAGATCATCATAATTTTTTAAAACTAGAAATTATCATTCGAACATGATCGTCCGTGACCAACCGAGTATTTTTAAACTGCTATTTTCTTGGCGAGGAACGATTTTACCTAAGGTTTTACCGCCGCTCGGGATCGTTATGTTGCTGTCTGCCATTGTGGGCGGCTTATCCTATGTCGATATCTTCCATTTTACCGAATTTCCTTTGGTCGGCTTTACCCTAATCGGTGTTGTGCTGTCGATTTTCTTAGGCTTTAAAAACTCAGCCTGCTATGACCGTTGGTGGGAAGCTCGGCGTTTATGGGGCATTTTGATTGCCAACGCGCGACATTTTGACCGTGACTGCCGTTTACTCAGTCAAGGTCGTCGTGAACGTGTGATTCAACATGTGATCGTCTTTGCCAACGTTTTACGTGACCGACTCCGCCATCAAACCGCCAATCCCACTGAACTGGTTGAAACCAGCGGCATGAGTGCGAATGCCATCACCCAGTTATACCAACAGGCCAATGCACCGCAGTACACGTTGAGTTTGATTCAATGGGAGCTAATGCAAGCGCTCAAAGATGGTGAGATTTCAGATATTATTTATACCCAGATGAATCAGCATGTGATGGAACTCAGCACCGTACAAACCGGCTGTGACCGTATTGCCACCACGCCATTACCATTTGCTTATTCGGTCTTGCTGAATCGAACCGTTTATTTTTTCTGTTTTGTCTTACCCTTTAGCTTGGGTTCTACTTTAGGTCTTGCGACCCCCCTTTTGGTGGGGATTTTGGCCTATACCTTTTTAGGCTTAGATGCACTAAGTTCAGAGATTGAAGAGCCCTTCGGCACACAGAGTAATGACTTACCTTTGGACTCGATGGTGCGTACTATTGAAATTGAATTACTTGGGACTTTAGGAAAACCCACTCCACCACCGATTCAAGCCAAAGATCATAATTTACTGTAATTGATCACTGCGTATAAACCCTCGCTTACATAGCCTTTCCGTACATTTTTCATACATCAAAGATATGTAAGTGAGAGCAATCATCGCGTAAGGCTTTAAACAAAGCTCTCCCAGATTCCAACTTGCCCCTCTTTCACTCTAGGGATGTTGCCGAGTTTAATCCATGGCATATTGTCACCATGAAAATCACTCCCAACAGAAACTTTTAAGTTAAAGGCAGCAATCATACGATCCACCATTTGACGAGTCGATAATGGCTCAATTGCCGGTGGTAATTCCACTGCATCACCGCCCGCTTCAGCAAAGATTTCAATCAAATAACGAATATTGGTCGCAGATAAATCATAACGCGTTGGATGCGCCAACACTGCAAAGCCACCACTGGCATGAATCACCTCAATGGTCTCAACAAGACTTGGACCTTCAAATTTTACAAAAGCTTTTTTGCCTTCTTTAATATATTTATCAAAAGCTTGTTGTGGACGTGAAACTACCCCCTTTTCCACCAAAGTTTTGGCAATATGGGTACGTGTTACCCGATCTGGAATCTGGTCGACCTTGGCAATCACATCGCTATAAATATCTTGACCAATTAACGGTATCAGTAAGTCACAAATCTGCCGAGCACGTTCCGCTCGAATACGCTTTTGATCCATCAATAAGGCTTGTATGGGCGCAGGATTTTGCATATTTAAAGCGACGATATGCACACCATAACTTTTTTTGGTCGCAGGTCTCGACCACTGGCTAGAAATCTCCACACCAGAGATTAATTGCAGCTTTAATTCATGCGCAACCTGCTCTGCAGCCAACAATCCGTCCATCGTATCGTGATCAGTCAAAGCCAGCGTATGAATTCCAATAGCACTTGCGGCCTGCACCAGAGCCTCTGGTGACAAAGTACCATCAGAAATATTACTGTGTGTATGTAAATCTACGCCTTGCATCTCTATACTATGTCATTTATTTGATCAGATTTAGATACTCTAACATGAAAGCACTTTTAGACTTTGTGCCACTCATTATTTTCTTTTATTTATATAAAACTGTAGATCCAAAAGATACGCAGCACCCATTATTACAATTGATTGGTTCTGCTGGGGGTGTCGATAACAATAACATTCTTGTGGCAACATCAGGTCTCATCATTTCCATGCTTGTGGTTTATGGTGCATTGTTTGTCATGCAAAAATTCCGTCTAGATAAACAACAATGGATTGTGTTGTTCATGACCGTGATATTTGGTGGTATTACCCTGATGCTAAGCGATGATTTTTATATTCGTTTAAAAGCCGTTTTACTGAACTTAGTGTTTGCTGGGGCGTTTTTACTTTCTCCACTATTTAGTAAAGATAAGAAACCACTCATCGAACGTTTATTTGGTCCAGTCTTAAATTTAACCGCTGTCGGTTGGAAACGATTGAACTATGCATGGGCTGCAATGTTCGTGGTGATGTCATGTTTACACACCTTTTTCGCTTATTTGTTTGCAGACGGAAAATATTGGGGTGAATTCACTGCTTTTGGTGACATGATCGTGATGTTTTCCTTTATCATTATTCAGTTTATTGTATTGCGTAAATACTTTAAGACCTCAGAATAATCCATTTGGTCAAAAATCAGGAAAAGTCATGCCATTATTCGTCGTAAGCTGTACAGATAATGAAGGTACAGTGGAAAAGCGCCTTGCGGTTCGTCCTCAACATCTTGAACGTCTACAAAAACTTGATGATGAAGGTCGTCTGATTGTTGCAGGTGCGATGCCTAAAGATCCGGCAAACCCGCAAGCTGGTTTTTATGGCAGTACGATCATTGTCGATTTTGATAGTCGTGAAGCCCTAGACCAATGGTTGGCAGATGAACCTTTCCTCAAAGAAGGGGTTTATGGCCAAATTGATGTCAAACCATTTAACAAAGCATTTCCTAAAGGATAAGGTTCATGCGCGTCGTTGTTTCTAGTTTACTGGGCTTATCTTTAATTTGTTCAACTGCATGGGCTGAAGAACCGGCTCCTGCACCTGCTGTAGCCCCTGCTGCTCAAGCAACGACTGCAACACCTCCTCCCAATCCTGTGCCGCATACCATTCCTGCCAATAAACCGGGCATCATTAAAGTGGCGGCAACCGTCAATCCCAATGGTCAACCTCAAGATGCGAATCCATTGACCATTGAACAATTGGCAAAAAATAAAGCGCTACAAGATGCCAAAGTCAAAGCAATGGTCAAAGACCAATCTGTACGCTTACAACAGTTAGAAAAAGCTAACCTTGAAGCCTTGGCGCAAAACCAAGAATTACAACTTAAAAATGATAGCTTGGGCGTACAAGTACAAGTGCTACAAAGTGAACGTAGTGCGCAGATGTTTTTATATGGCGGGACCACACTCGGTGTTGGCGTGATTTTAGGTTTTTTATTGGCCAGTTACGTCTATACCAAACGTCGTCGTCAATGGTAATTCGTTTTTCTACTTCAATTTAAAGGTTGCTTGAGTTTTGTCAGGTGCAATTCAGACTGCCGATCTCGATTGGCAAATGATCGATGGCATTGATATACCAGTGTCTAGACAGTTTGGTGATGTGTATTTTTCGAAGGATAACGGCCTACTCGAAACACGTCATGTGTTTTTAAAAGGGAATGACCTCGATACTCGCCTTGCGGCACTGACTGATTTTGAATATTTCAGTGTCGGCGAAACAGGTTTTGGTACAGGCTTAAATATTTTGGCCTTGTGGCAATTATGGCAACAGGTTCGTCCAGATAATCACAGTCATCTGCATGCCATTTCTGTAGAAAAATTCCCTTTATCTAAAGCAGACCTCATTCGTGCATTAAATGCATGGCCTGAATTACAACCTTTGGCACAGCAACTGATTGCGCAATATCCTGAACCCATTGCGGGATGTCATCGACTCAATTTTCCAGAAGAACGTTTTTCAATTGATCTTTGGTTAGGCGATGCACACGACGTTTTTCCCGTCATGGCAAAAACTGCTACGGTCAATGCATGGTTCTTGGACGGTTTTGCACCTGCCTGTAATCCTGACATGTGGGAAGAAAACGTACTCAAAAATATCGTGCGTCTATCGGACATTGGGACGACCTTCGCCTCATTTAGTGTGGCCGGTGTACTCAAACGCGGCTTACGTGAACATGGCATTACTATTACACGACCACGTGGCTTTGCACATAAACGTGAAATGCTCAAAGCCTTTTGGCTCTCACCTGAAAGATCAGATGATCAATCCGAAGTTGCTAACCTTCCCACTTTAGACGAAAAAAAAAATTCTGAAATCACTGTAGGTCATAACCCTCGTCAAATCGCAATTATTGGCGCTGGCATCGCAGGTTTAAGCTGTGCTTGGGCATTTGCTCAACGCGGGCATCAAGTGCGTATTTACGAGAAATCAGCACCACTCAGCGGTGGGTCGGGCAATCCTCTTGCCCTGCTCAACCCTAAACTCTGTCCAATTGAACAAAGTGCTGAGCATCTGATGACCCTGAGTTGGTTATATGCGCTCAAGCATTATCAAAACTTCAAGGCATTTCGTCCCTTACAGATTCACCAGTCTATTTTAAAAAATAAAGTAGAGCACCTTGATTTAGCTCAAGCTTATCCTTCAGAGGTGTTAGCGGCTGAAGAAGGCACGCAAAATCAATTAGCCTCAACATATCCAACCTTGCTCTTAAAACAAGCAGGCGCAGTCAGTCCACATCAGCTTCGTGACCAAATCTTGGCGCATCCACACATTGAATTGTTACAAGCAGATATTCAACGCATTGAACAGCAACAAAATGGCGTTGCGCTATTTACAGTGGATCAGCAGCTTCCATCTGCCGAGCATGTCATTCTCTGTGCAGCACGTGAAAGTATGCAGCTACAAACAGATTATCCAGAGCTGCGTGCCATTCGTGGACAAGTCAGTTGGTTGAACAATCCCGCTCAACAGATGGATATGCATACCGCCTATAGTTATGGAGGCTATTGCATGCAACTGGATGCCGAACAGATGATTATGGGCGCGTCATTTTATCCCGGCCGTGATGACACCGACGTTCTCACAGAAGATCATGTGCATAACTATGAACTTATCCACAGTGTGTTCCCCGACTTTGCCAAAACCTTAGCACCGATTGAGCAATGGCAAGGACGTGCCGCAATTCGCGCACAGACAAAAGACTTTTTCCCTGTAATTGGTGCAGTCCATGAAGATCAGCAAATTTATAGCTGTAGTGGACTCGGTTCTAAAGGTTTCCTGTATGCCCCGCTCTGTAGTGAAATCATTGCCGCGCTGGTCTTAAAAGAAGCCTGCCCTATTCCAACACAGCTACTAGATAGGATTCATGCAGCACGTTTTATACGACGCGCTAAAGCGAAACAAAAAACCAAGAAGCCTTATTTTCAAGGTCAGATCCCGTCATCTCCACCTCAAGAAAAATAACTTGCAATAAAAAAGCGCCTTTCGGCGCTTTTTTTGATTCGATCTTATTTCCCTTGTTCCAAAGGAAGACCGGCATCACGAGCAGCACGCGTGCCGCCCATTAAGATTACATATTCACGTGAGCTGTCAAAACCCTCTAGTAACTCTGCTGCACGTGGAGCTTTACTTCCGCCACCACATAAAATGTAAATGGGTTGATCCGTTGACACCTGAGTCAGTGCATCTGATGACAATGCGGTGATCGGTTGGTTAACCGCACCTTTCACATGTGCCTCAGCATAAGCACTTGCATCGCGAACATCCCAGATAATCGAGTCTTCTGGGAACTCAAATGTTGTAATTTCTTGTTTACGGATCATTGCGCACTCCTTTTGATGTAAACAACACTTGGCAAATGAAGAAAACATCCCTAGCATCTCAGATATTCTTTCCCTTTGTAAAGGTCTAATCTATGCCTTCTTTTGATATTGTTTCCGAATTAGAAGTTTTTGAAGTAAATCATGCAGTTCAAAACACGCAAAAAGAAATTGCGACGCGTTTTGACTTCCGCGGTCATGACGTTTCAATTGAGTTAAATGAGAAAAATAAGGAAATCAAAATCTCAACAGAAAGCGATTTCCAATGTGAGCAAGTGTATACCATGCTCGAAAATCATTTCTTCAAACGTAAAGTCGACATTCAAGCGCTCGATCCACAAAAAATGACCGCTTCTGGTAAAAATGTCATTCAAGTGATCAAACTGAAAGACGGACTTGACTCTGATACTGCAAAAAAAATCAATAAAGCCATTAAAGAAAGCGGCATTAAAGTGCAATCTTCTATTCAAGGCGACAAAATTCGTGTGACTGACAAGAAACGTGACACTTTGCAACAAGTGATGGCGTTCTTAAAAGAGCAACAGTTTGGTGTGCCGCTTCAATTTAACAACTTTAAAGATTAAGGCAGTACAACTGCCATTGAGGTCAATATGGCACGTCCAAATCGTCTAAATAAACTGGTCAAAGCAAGCTCTAAATTACCCAAAGGTATTCAAAGTCGTTTGCTCAGTCGAGCTTTTGGTCGTGTCGTACCCATGGTTGGAACAGCTAAAATCCAGTATAAACATGTCAGCCCTGAGCGTGTTGAGGTGAGCATCGCCAATCATAAGGCGATGCAAAACCATATCGGGCAAGTACATGCCTGTGCCATGGCACTGATCGCAGAAACAGCCACAGGATTTGTCACAGCAATGAACGTCCCTGATAGCGCCATTGTTCTGATTAAAAGTCTGAAAGTTGATTTTAAACGTCCAACCCAAGGTGGGATGACAGCCATCGCAACGCTTACACCCGAACAGCAACGACAAATGCAAAGTACAGAAAAAGGTGAAACCTTAGTACAGGTCTTAGTCACCGATGAATCTGGTGAAGCACCGATTCAATGTGAAATGCTTTGGGCGTGGGTGGCAAAATCCGCTCTGAAAAATAAATAAATGTAAATAAAACTTACTTTTAGGTAAGTATAAGGTTTACCAAATTTCAGCAAAATCAAGACTGTTTTTTACTATTTATACGCCGTAATTCCGCTCAATATGCTTGCACGACACAAATATATTGAGCACTTTATGAAAAAAATCATTCCCCTCTCACTCATCAGCCTGGCGGTGTTTTTAACTGCATGTCAAAGTACTATTCCTGCAACGCCAACAACTCCAAATCAAACGGCTGAAAGCAATATTCAAACCAGCCAAGCAGCGGAAAATAAGAAAATCGTTATTGATTTTTATGAAGGTGTCTTTCTTAAACATCAGGTTAACACATATGCTGACCGATATATTGGCAATCAATATATTCAACATAATCCGCATGTTCCTGATGGCAAAGCGCCTTTTGTTGATTATTTTACCGAGTATTTTAAACAAAATCCTGATGCAAAAAACCAGATCAAACGTGCCGCTGCCGAAGGTGATTTGGTCTATTTACATGTGCACTCTACGCAGAATAATCAAGACCGTGGAGAAGCCATTATTGATATCTTCCGTGTTGAAAATGGCAAGATCGTCGAACATTGGGATGTGCAACAAAGCATTCCTGAAACCAGTGCCAACTCAAACACGATGTTCTAATTTCTCAGTCACTATTCATAAAAAAGCCACTCGATTGAGCGGCTTTTTTTTTGCGTCTAACTTTAATTAAGCTTGATCTGCAGCAAATTTAGCTTTTGCATCCGCAGGAATTTGACGCTTAGCACCTTTCACATCCACAGCGACAAATGTAAACACACCTTCGGTTACGCGAATTGGATCACGTGAACTGTCGTGACTATCCCAAACTTCAATCTGCATTTGGATAGAGGTATTACCCACTTTTAAAATTTTGGTATATACACTGATGACATCCCCGACTTTCACTGGAACGAGGAAGGTCATTTGGTTAATTGAAATCGTTGCACAGCGTCCTTGACTGAAACGCTCTGCGTGAATTGCACCGGCCAAGTCCATTTGTGACACGATCCAACCACCGAAAACATCACCACTCCAGTTGGTGTCTGCAGGCATCGCGATGGTTTGTAGGGAAAGCGTTCCTTCAGGTTTTACATGAGTTTCTGACACTTTAGCTCCTGGCGCTGACATTTATTGAGGTAAATTTAACTGCTGGTTGAGCCATTGTTGCAACTCACCAGCACGCATTGCACCGCTTATTCTAGCAATTTCGTTGGTTTTATTCATCAAAACCAGTGTAGGAATACTACGAACATTAAATGCACCGCTCAATCGAGGGTTTGCTTCGGTATCAATTTTGGCAAAAACCACCTTCGGATTTGATTTTGCAACTTGTGCAAAGTGTGGCGCCATCATCTTACATGGTCCACACCACTCAGCCCATAAATCAATCAGCACAGGTAAATCACTATTGCTAATAAAATTTGCAAAGTTCTTTTCATTCAACTCGATGGGAGCCAATGGAATCAATGCTTGATGACATTGACCACATGCAGGTCCAACTTCGAGTTTTTCTTCAGGTACACGGTTTTTTGCACCACATTCAGGACACACAACGATCATTTAGCTGACTCCAACATGTTGATGTAAAAATTCTAATTGGGTTGCCATGGCTTTTTCAAACCATTGCCCATGATAAATATCAA
This sequence comes from Acinetobacter sp. YH12138, assembly GCF_015218525.1. Taxonomy (NCBI): domain Bacteria; kingdom Pseudomonadati; phylum Pseudomonadota; class Gammaproteobacteria; order Moraxellales; family Moraxellaceae; genus Acinetobacter; species Acinetobacter sp. YH12138. The sequence continues at coordinate 2,742,680 of NZ_CP048670.1, forward strand.
AATGTTGCATTTCCCACTCATAATATTGCACATATGGTGCAATATTTGTCGCAGTTTCTCGGCTTGATTCGATGGGAATCAAACTATCTTCTTTGGCTGCAATAAAAAGTACTGGTATGCTAATTTTCCGGACATCCAAAATTGGACGATAACGGATTAACTTAAAAAAGGCCCGAGCCGGAATTTCGCCACTCCAATAAAAATCAGGATTTACAATCGATAAGTAGCCCGCATAACTATCTTCAGACTGTAAAAAACACAATCGATGTGGATCGACTACAGGCAAAGTCGTTGGACTCATCCCAACTTTAGACCCCATATAGTCCTGACTCGATAATTTTAACGCTTTGGGTAATTGCTGTAGGGGATACAATTTTGCACTTTCAGCGCCGTCGACAAATGGTACTTGTACCATTACCGCTTTAATATTTTTAAGCTCTGTCGCCAAACTAAGTACATAGCCACCACTCAGCGATGTTCCCCATAATACAATGCGTCTCGAATCAATCGATTTACGCTGCTGTAAATGATCGATCATGGTCCGCCAATCTTCAAGTTGAGCTTTAAGGTTCACTAATTCTCTCGGACGCCCCGTGCTACCACCCCAATAGCGATAATCAAACAATACGACAGCATAGCCCGCTTGTACAAAGCGCTTGGCATATTGCACTAATTTAAATTGGCGTAATGCGGCCAAACCATGCGCCATCAGAATGACTGCAGGTTTTTCAACAGATTTTGGACGATAAAAGTCAGCAGCTATAACATCTTGTCCGCTTTTGACATACAGTGGTTCGACTGTATAGGCGTGCATACGCGCTCCATTGCGTTATTTTATGGTTGTAATCGCTTATAAAAATTTAAGAACATTCTGCTCAAGTTTGTGCTTAATGCTATCATAAAGCATAAATCTATGAATTAAATTATGGAGTGACTCAATGAGCGAAAATGTTGGTTTTGCAGGTCAAATCGGCCCAGAACATGTAGCGCAAGTGGTTGAAAAAGGCTTTAAATCGATTATCAATAACCGCCCTGACATGGAAGGTGGTCCTGAGCAACCAACCAGTGCTCAAATTGAAGAAGCAGCACGTAGCGCTGGTTTAGACTATGTTCATCAACCGGTTGTTGCCGGTCAAATTTCTGAGCTAGATGTCCGTAACTTTGCTAATCATTTTAATGAATTGCCAAAGCCAGTACTCATGTTCTGTCGTACAGGTAACCGTTCAAACAACCTGTATCAACTAGCAAAACAGATGGATCTTTTGGATGACTAAGGCTTTCATTCAAAAAGCTTTATTGATCGCGACTTGCGTCTTTTCAGCACCTACATATGCAGATAATAACAGTCAGCCCTTAAATGCAAATTTAAGTGTCTCTGGACAAATGACCACAGATAAGTTTTCAAGTTTACTCAAACAACTTAAATTTAAATCTGTAATTGTTAATCGACCAGATAATGAGGCGGGCAATGAAGTGACTGTTTTACAGTTACGAGGAATTGCAGAAAAGTCTCATGTGAGTGTTGTGTATCAACCTGTGCAAAGCGGTAAAATTTCTCAAACAGACGTGAAAGAATTTGCCAAATATTATAATGAGCTTCCTAAACCCATTTTGATGATTTGTCGCAGCGGCTCTCGTTCGACAGCTCTTTTCAATCAAGCTAAAGCTCAAGGTTTGCTTAATGAATAAATTTGTGTTCATCCTTTTATTTACAACGTTGTTGCTAACAGGGTGTAATTCTATGGATGTACGTCCAACCGTTGGTGTAAGTGTCGGGACTACACTTTAAATTCTCAGTCCCTAAAATAAAAAACAGCGCCGAAGCGCTGTTTTTTATTTTTATATTATTTAATATTTAACCAAGATGTTACGCTCTTACCGCCTGGAACACTTGAAATGATTTTTACATCATCTCCTGCTGTACAGCCTTTCAAGCGAACTGTGTAATTCACTAGGTCATTTCCATTATTTGCGAATGTACTTGGTGTTAATAAAGCCATAGTATTCGGAACGGTTAAATTTCCACTTCTAATTTCAGCTTCACAAGATAAATTTTTATAAGCGATTTCAGGAGTGCCCGTCACAGTTGATGCAATCCCCCCCTTACTCCCCATTCCAGTTGAATCAATTATTACAGCATAATCAATATTATCAATGGTTACAATTAGAGTAGTATTTGGTTCTGCCCCTGAAACTTTCAAGATTTGTTTAGTTGAGTCTGTAGCATCTAATTGAAGTTTAGCTTTAGGTTGAAAATCACTATTATCTTTCACTGCTACAGAAATAGTTGTACCTGATGGCATCGGCACTGTTTTTTGCGAGTTGCCAAACACTTGGAAGCTAAAATTGCCTGAACCACTTGTAATGAACCCATTACTATCAAATCCTGTATTCCAAACAAATGTTGGTGTGTCGTGTGCAAAAGAGAATACCAATTGTTGGCGGAGTACTGCACTTAGACCACTGTCGCAAGTATTTGGGATATTCGGTTGTGCAAAGCTAGAAATCGCGCATTGTAATGCACCAGCGGCTTTTTGATAAATGAATTCACCTACACTATGTAGATTATCTTCGTTATCATCCTTAAAGAAATCGCCAATATTATCAGTTAAGGTATCCGTGCCTGCTGTATATAAATTGTCGCCATTATTATCTATATAACTCTTGTCACCTTCAACATAGGCTAAAACAGTCACACGGTTATCTAAAGGTCTTGGGCTCTGAGTCGTTAAAGTCACAGAGCAAACACCTTTATCATCCGTCATACAGTTTGAATCAACTTTACCGCCTTCGCTGACAAAACTGATGACTGTATCTTTCGGTACAGGGTTACCTGTACGGTCACGCATACGGGCAACGATCGTTGCAACATCCCCATCAATATCTGTACGTAAAGACTGTTTAGAAACAGATAGACTGACACCATTTTGTGTAACGCGTCCAGAAGAAACCTTCACGCCTTTAGAAATTGCTGATACAGTTGGAGATGCGACCAATGTTGCTTTAATCTCTACAGGGCCTGGAATATTACCTGGATATAAATTAACAACAATTTTACCTTTAGAATCACTTTTTAATATTTGGGTAGCGCGGTTATTCAATGTCACAAAATTAAGATCATTTGGCGCTTTTTCCAAAGAGACCTCTACGTCTTTATCTTTTGCAGGAACACCATTGGCATAAAGCGTAAACTCAATAGAGTTAGATGCTGCAGATCCACTGCTCTTTATACCTAAATTAACATCAGCGGCAGTTGTATAAACTAGAGAATCTGCTGCTACCGCTGCAATATTAAGTGTTGTTGTAACAGTGGCTGAGCTGCTTGGCGAAGATGCTGTAACAACAACAGGGCCTTCACATAAATCACCATTCGAAGCAATGGCTTTATATGAAGTAATAACATTGCCTTGATTTGATGAAATTACAGATGCAGGATCGAATGTTCCACAACTTGCAGTAAAGTTCACCGTTACATTGTTTTGCGCTTGAGAATTTTGATTTAAAGTTTTTAAAGTAATATTTGTAGAAGCGCCAGATGAAAGACCAGCAGCTGCAGCAGATATATTTGATAAGACAACATTTAGTGACTGTAAACTAAAGACTGCATCTTTTGCTGTAACGGTATTACCATCATATTCAGCACTTGCTGAAATTTTGTAGGCACCTGTACTGCTCAAATTTTCAGGTGTTACTGAAATAGTTGCTTCACCGTTTGCATTAGTCACAACTGCAGCATTAGAGCTGCCAAAAGTGACTCCACCAGTTGAAGTAAATGTAACGATTGCTCCACTAACACCATTTCCAGACTGATCTGTCACTTTTACAGTAGCTGTTACACCCTCTGCAGTAATAACCGTAGTCGAATTACCATTCAAATCTTTCAGCTGAATTGCGCTAGCATTCAGCGATTTGACTTCTTCACCAGTATTGGGATTTGTTGAAGAACCACCAGAATTTGCCCCTTCATTAAAATAACCATCACTACCACCACCACCGCAACTTGCCAACAATACGGCTAAAGCTACAGCTGACAGTTTCATAGTCACTTGTTTTTTTTGCATGGAATTCCCCCAAAACCCTCAATATATATAGAGTTGTTATAAATATTTATTGGTTGCTATGTAACCATAATTATAGCTTTATGTAAACACAAGGAATACAAATGTTTGATATGTTAAATTTGAAGAATGAAGGAGAATTTTATGTACGACATCATCATTATCGGTGCAGGAACAGCAGGCATTTCAGCCTATAAAGAAGCAATTAAAAAAACACAAAATATTCTTATCATTAATGATGGTCCCTGGGACACTACCTGTGCACGCGTCGGTTGTATGCCAAGTAAAATACTTATTTCTACTGCAAACCGGATATACGATATACAACACGCCGAAAATTTAGGACTAGATGTCAAAAGTGAAATTGACACCTCTAGAGTCATGCACCATGTTCAAACTTTACGTGATCGTTTTACAAGAGCCACGTTAAAAGATGTTGAAAGTTGGCCAAGCCAACATAAAATTTCTGGAAAAGCTGAATTTATTGATTCCAATACCATTCAAGTAAATAACCAAACATTTAAAGCCAAATCATTTATCCTTGCAGTAGGTACAACTCCTGCTATAGATACAGAACAAAAACAAATTTTAGGCGATAAATTAATTACATCAGATCAGATATTCGAATTAGAACAACTCCCAAAATCTGTTGCAGTTATTGGAAGTGGCGTCATCGCTTTGGAATTAGCACAGGCTTTAACACGCCTCAATGTAAACACCACCGTTTTTGCACGTAGTAGAAAAATTGGCTCCCTGAGTAGCCCCATATTACAAAAGCTCGCACAGGAAGAGTTAAGTAAAGAATTAAAGCTAAAGTTTGAAATTTTACCTGAACATTACTCTCTTGAAGGCAATCTAGTTCATTTAACCTATACTGAAGAAAACGTACAAAAGTCGCTACAAGTTGACTATGTTTTAGCTGCAACTGGCAGACGTACATTATTAAATACCTTAGGTTTAGAACGTATAAGTGCAGAATTTAAAGATATTAAAAATTTACCGATCAATCCGCATACAAAGCAACTAGCTGATTATCCTATTTTTATTGTCGGTGATGCACATACCAATACCCCTATCCAACACGAAGCAGCTCATGAAGGTAAATTTACAGTACAAAACTGTTTAAACTTTCCACAAATTAAATCCATCAAGACGCTAACCCCTTTAGGCATCTTATTTTCTACACCACAAATGGCAACTATTGGTCAAAGCTATAAGCAACTACAAGATAAAAACACAGAATTTGTCATTGGTTTTGTTTCTTATGAAAAACAAGGTCGTGCGATTGTTGCTGCTAAAAACAAAGGGGCTGCTGAAGTATATGTGGATACAATTAACCATACACTATTAGGAGCTGAGCTATTCTGTGCAGAAGCTGAACATTTAGCACATTTGCTAGCTTGGATGATTTCAGAAGAACTAAGCATACATGAAATTTTGGATAAACCTTTCTATCATCCAACTTTAGAAGAAGGGTTAAGAACAGCACTGAAACATGCAAGACGACAGCTCAATCAAGCTTAGTCTATAAATGTCTCAGGGAGTATAGTAACCACTCATATTCCCTGCAGAAAACCCTGCGATAAAAGCATATTCGATATAAAATTGAGTCAGATTCAATCCATATAAAACCATACAAACCACTAAAAAGACCACCAATGCTGACATCACACGCGCAGCTTTATGTTCTGCCTGATTATATTTTGATGTTTGAATTACCACATTTTTCAATTTATTTCGATTGATATAAAACTGCTTAAAAATAGGCAATCGAATAATCAAAATATGCATCAGCACAATACCTATAAACCAATGCAAACCTGCAACCCAATAATTAAATAACAAATGCTGTGGATACATGACCACACCGATCAGAATCAGCGATAAGACTAAATTTAACAGTAAGTAGTTCGGATAAAATTTTCTGTACATCAAGAGTTTATAATTATTTTATGAATGATTTCAGACTATATCTTTTCCCCGCATAAAAAAACACCCCCTGCACTAGTCAGGGGGTGTTTCGAATAATGAGCTGGCGATGACTTACTCTCACATGGGTAACCCCACACTACCATCAGCGCTAAGAGGTTTCACTTCTGAGTTCGGGAAGGGATCAGGTGGTTCACTCTTGCTATTGTCGCCAGCACAACTGTTATGGATACTCGCTTAGTCTAATCTCAGAGCAGTGCTCTTCGTGCTAAGTTTTCTACCAAATGAGTTATTAACAGAAGTACTTGAGTTAATTTAAGGTGTTCATTTTATCTAGCTTTTCAACTAAATCAAGTCTGATTGATTATATGTGAATCAATTGATGCTTTACATACAACTGTTTGGGTGTTGTATAGTCAAGCCTCACGAGCAATTAGTATTGGTCAGCTTCATGCGTCACCGCACTTCCACATCCAACCTATCAACGTCGTAGTCTTCAACGGCTCTTTAGTGGACATAAAGTCCAAGGGAAATCTTATCTTGAGGTAGGCTTCCCGCTTAGATGCTTTCAGCGGTTATCCCTTCCGAACATAGCTACCCGGCGATGCGACTGGCGTCACAACCGGTACACCAGAGGTTCGTCCACTCTGGTCCTCTCGTACTAGGAGCAGATCCTCTCAAATTTCCAGCGCCCACGGTAGATAGGGACCGAACTGTCTCACGACGTTCTAAACCCAGCTCGCGTACCTCTTTAAATGGCGAACAGCCATACCCTTGGGACCTGCTTCAGCCCCAGGATGAGATGAGCCGACATCGAGGTGCCAAACACCGCCGTCGATATGAACTCTTGGGCGGTATCAGCCTGTTATCCCCAGAGTACCTTTTATCCGTTGAGCGATGGCCCTTCCATACAGAACCACCGGATCACTAAGACCTACTTTCGTACCTGCTCGACTTGTGGGTCTCGCAGTTAAGCGCGCTTTTGCCTTTATACTCTACGCGTGATTTCCGACCACGCTGAGCGCACCTTCGTACTCCTCCGTTACTCTTTAGGAGGAGACCGCCCCAGTCAAACTACCCACCAGACATGGTCCTCGTCCCGGATAACGGGACAGAGTTAGAACCTCAATATTACCAGGGTGGTATTTCAAGATTGGCTCCACCGAAACTAGCGTCTCGGTTTCAAAGCCTCCCACCTATCCTACACAAGTAAGATCAAAGTTCAATGTCAAGCTGCAGTAAAGGTTCACGGGGTCTTTCCGTCTAGCCGCGGGTACACCGCATCTTCACGGCGATTTCGATTTCACTGAGCCTCTGCTGGAGACAGCGCCCCCATCATTATGCCATTCGTGCAGGTCGGAACTTACCCGACAAGGAATTTCGCTACCTTAGGACCGTTATAGTTACGGCCGCCGTTTACTGGGGCTTCGATCAAGAGCTTCGCTTACGCTAACCCCATCAATTAACCTTCCAGCACCGGGCAGGCATCACACCCTATACGTCCACTTTCGTGTTTGCAGAGTGCTATGTTTTTAATAAACAGTTGCAGGGGCCTGGTTTCTGTGGCTGCTCTCAGCTCAGGAAGCAAGTTCCATCACCAAAAGCAGCGTACCTTCTCCCGAAGTTACGGTACCATTTTGCCTAGTTCCTTCAGCAGAGTTCTCTCAAGCGCTTTGGTCTACTCGACCTGACCACCTGTGTCGGTTTCGGGTACGATTCCAGTGTAACTGAAGCTTAGAGACTTTTCCTGGAAGTATGGTATCAGCCACTTCACTGTACAAGTACAGCTTGCTGTCAGATCTCAGCATAGAGTACCCCGGATTTGCCTAAGATACATGCCTACTTCCTTTCACCTGGACAACCAACGCCAGGCTGACTTAACCTTCTCCGTCCTCTCATCGCATTACACTGAAGTATTGGAATATTAACCAATTTCCCATCGACTACGCCTCTCGGCCTCGCCTTAGGGGTCGACTCACCCAGCCCCGATTAACGTTGGACTGGAACCCTTGGTCTTTCAGCGAACGGGTTTTTCACCCGTTTTGTCGTTACTCACGTCAGCATTCGCACTTCTGATACCTCCAGCAGACTTCTCAATCCACCTTCATCGGCTTACAGAACGCTCCCCTACCACTTACACTAATGTGTAAATCCGCAGCTTCGGCATATAGTTTTAGCCCCGTTACATCTTCCGCGCAGGCCGACTCGACTAGTGAGCTATTACGCTTTCTTTAAAGGGTGGCTGCTTCTAAGCCAACCTCCTAGCTGTCTATGCCTTCCCACATCGTTTCCCACTTAACTATAATTTTGGGGCCTTAGCTGGCGGTCTGGATTGTTTTCCTCTTGACTACGGACGTTAGCACCCGCAGTCTGTCTCCCGGATAGTACTCATTGGTATTCGGAGTTTGCATCGGTTTGGTAAGTCGGGATGACCCCCTAGCCGAAACAGTGCTCTACCCCCAATGGTATTCGTCCGAGGCGCTACCTAAATAGCTTTCGGGGAGAACCAGCTATCACCGAGTTTGATTAGCCTTTCACCCCTATCCACAAGTCATCCCCTGGCTTTTCAACGACAGTGGGTTCGGTCCTCCAGTTAGTGTTACCCAACCTTCAACCTGCTCATGGATAGATCACCCGGTTTCGGGTCTACACCCAGCAACTAAACGCCCTATTAAGACTCGATTTCTCTACGGCTCCCCTAATCGGTTAACCTTGCTACTGAATGTAAGTCGCTGACCCATTATACAAAAGGTACGCAGTCACCAAACAAGTTGGCTCCCACTGCTTGTATGCATGCGGTTTCAGGATCTATTTCACTCCCCTCACAGGGGTTCTTTTCGCCTTTCCCTCACGGTACTGGTTCACTATCGGTCAGTCAGGAGTATTTAGCCTTGGAGGATGGTCCCCCCATATTCAGACAAGGTTTCACGTGCCTCGCCCTACTCGACATCATTATCTAAGCCCTTTCGTGTACAGGACTATCACCTACTATGGTCGCACTTCCCAGAGCGTTCCACTAAAGCTTAGATAACTTAATGGGCTTTTCCCCGTTCGCTCGCCGCTACTGAGGGAATCTCAATTGATTTCTTTTCCTAAGGGTACTGAGATGTTTCACTTCCCCTCGTTCGCCTCATAAACCTATGTATTCAGTTTATGATACCCGCCTTATAGCGGGTGGGTTTCCCCATTCAGAAATCTCCGGATCACAGGATATTTGCCGCCTCCCCGGAGCTTATCGCAGGCTATTACGTCTTTCATCGCCTCTGACTGCCAAGGCATCCACCACATGCACTTAATTACTTGACTATACAACCCCAAACAGTCGTTACACCTACAAGTCAGTGTAGCAACAAGATCCACCAGTAAACTGGCTTCTCTCACAGTTCGTTGTTCCGTGCACTTAAGCACTGTACAGCTTCAATTAGATTCATATACCAAAACGCTTGATTCAGTTAATTTCGCTAGTAACTCATTTCATTCAACTTTCACAATTGCTTGTTAGGTTAAATCAAACGAGTATGAACAAATTATTTCAACTCAAATATATTCTGTTAATGATTTTTTCCAGCCTTCGTCAGGTCAGGAAACTGTGATAAATCACAGAGCTTAATAACAATGGAGCGAATCATACGCCACTTTGTTGCTAAGCTCTATAACCTAAACACTTGATCGCTTAAGGACTAAGCTAACAATCGTTTGATTGTTTATTTTAGCTTCGTTCTTTATACATTCCGAAGGAATGTATGGTGGAGACTAGGAGAGTCGAACTCCTGACCTCCTGCGTGCAAAGCAGGCGCTCTACCAACTAAGCTAAGTCCCCAGCTTATCAATAAGTCAATGTTCTGATTTTCCGTACTTTGTCAGTAGTGGTGGGTCTGACAAGACTTGAACTTGTGACCCCACGCTTATCAAGCGTGTGCTCTAACCAACTGAGCTACAGACCCTCAGATACATCGTCATGAAGAACAACTTGTTGTGGATTCTTACCAATCGTCAATCTTTCGTTAAGGAGGTGATCCAGCCGCAGGTTCCCCTACGGCTACCTTGTTACGACTTCACCCCAGTCATCGGCCACACCGTGGTAAGCGTCCTCCTTACGGTTAGACTACCTACTTCTGGTGCAACAAACTCCCATGGTGTGACGGGCGGTGTGTACAAGGCCCGGGAACGTATTCACCGCGGCATTCTGATCCGCGATTACTAGCGATTCCGACTTCATGGAGTCGAGTTGCAGACTCCAATCCGGACTACGATCGGCTTTTTGAGATTAGCATCTCCTCGCGGAGTAGCAACCCTTTGTACCGACCATTGTAGCACGTGTGTAGCCCTGGTCGTAAGGGCCATGATGACTTGACGTCGTCCCCGCCTTCCTCCAGTTTGTCACTGGCAGTATCCTTAAAGTTCCCGGCTTAACCCGATGGCAAATAAGGAAAAGGGTTGCGCTCGTTGCGGGACTTAACCCAACATCTCACGACACGAGCTGACGACAGCCATGCAGCACCTGTATGTAAGTTCCCGAAGGCACCAATCCATCTCTGGAAAGTTCTTACTATGTCAAGACCAGGTAAGGTTCTTCGCGTTGCATCGAATTAAACCACATGCTCCACCGCTTGTGCGGGCCCCCGTCAATTCATTTGAGTTTTAGTCTTGCGACCGTACTCCCCAGGCGGTCTACTTATCGCGTTAGCTGCGCCACTAAAGCCTCAAAGGCCCCAACGGCTAGTAGACATCGTTTACGGCATGGACTACCAGGGTATCTAATCCTGTTTGCTCCCCATGCTTTCGTGCCTCAGCGTCAGTATTAGGCCAGATGGCTGCCTTCGCCATCGGTATTCCTCCAGATCTCTACGCATTTCACCGCTACACCTGGAATTCTACCATCCTCTCCCATACTCTAGCTTCCCAGTATCGAATGCAATTCCCAAGTTAAGCTCGGGGATTTCACATCCGACTTAAAAAGCCGCCTACGCACGCTTTACGCCCAGTAAATCCGATTAACGCTCGCACCCTCTGTATTACCGCGGCTGCTGGCACAGAGTTAGCCGGTGCTTATTCTGCGAGTAACGTCCACTATCTCTAGGTATTAACCAAAGTAGCCTCCTCCTCGCTTAAAGTGCTTTACAACCAAAAGGCCTTCTTCACACACGCGGCATGGCTGGATCAGGGTTCCCCCCATTGTCCAATATTCCCCACTGCTGCCTCCCGTAGGAGTCTGGGCCGTGTCTCAGTCCCAGTGTGGCGGATCATCCTCTCAGACCCGCTACAGATCGTCGCCTTGGTAGGCCTTTACCCCACCAACTAGCTAATCCGACTTAGGCTCATCTATTAGCGCAAGGTCCGAAGATCCCCTGCTTTCTCCCGTAGGACGTATGCGGTATTAGCATCCCTTTCGAAATGTTGTCCCCCACTAATAGGCAGATTCCTAAGCATTACTCACCCGTCCGCCGCTAGAAATCGGTAGCAAGCTACCTATTCCCGCTCGACTTGCATGTGTTAAGCCTGCCGCCAGCGTTCAATCTGAGCCATGATCAAACTCTTCAGTTTAAAATCAATAGTACATATAGTGTACCAATCTTGGCTCATCAATTACTGACAAAAATTTGCTCAAATAAACTTCGAGTAATTTCTACCATCAATCAATGAAAATAATTTCGATCAATCAATCAGTAAAAATCCACACAAGTTGTTCTTCATAATCTCTTAATGATCTTCTTGTTGGTTCGTCACCAGCAAGCTAGGTCGGCTATATTACTCTTTATTTCTAAAGAGTCAACTGGTAATTCAAATTATTTTTAAACTTAAAAAATAAAACCCAACTTAACCAAGTCATTGTTTTATCAGAAGTTTTAATCTTCATCACCGCCGATGGATGTGCATTCTACAGCATTTCTGATCCAACGCAACACCCTTTTCCATTTATTTTTATTTTTTCATTACGTTTGTTTATTTATTCTACTAAATTAAGTTTTTTTTACTATTTTTTGAGCATAAAAGGGACGATATTTCCATATTTGTCCGTTAATTTATCTTTTTCATTCTTTTCTTGCCATTTTAAAGCTCGGCAATCGACATATTCACAGTAGCCACCCTCCCCACACTCGATTTCGTCGTTAATTTTAATTTGATAGTTAAAGCTTCCTGCATAGCCAGCGCCGAGTCCAAATTTAAAATCCCCACGACTCTGCGCTTGTATATGTATTTTCATTTTGTCATTTTGGTAAATCCATTCAAATTCACGTGGCAAATACATTTTTTGCAAATTTGGGGTTTTAACAGCGGGATAAACGCGCATGACTTTAAAGAACACGCCTTGGTCTGCCATGAACACTTGCTGCTGATTTAAATCTCTTAGATATAAACGCGAACTCAAAATATTGTTATAACGATCTCGCGTTTGCATAAAGATAATTTGACGTTGTCGACTAAGGTTAATCACCTGATGGGTATAAAACGCTAAAGGTAAATATGGGAACTTGCGTATTTGTGCATAGGATAATACCGCCAGCTGATTTACATCATACATCTGGCCCTGAAATTTGATTTGACCTTCACATTGGCACATCACCGACCAATATTCAGCAAGACCTAATCTCAACTTAATTAAACACGAAGAAATATCGGTAGTTTGCACGGACAAATCTAAACTGAGTTCAGTATCTTCTCGATGGATTTGAAATACCGCTCCATCCCAACCAATCTGCTCTTTATCTCTAAATTTAAAGACGGTATCACTCAGACTACAGTCGTCTTTGATGGAATATGATTGTAATTGCCCAACCATATGACCGCTCACACTGGTCAATACTGTGGCTGTATTGAGTTCGTCTTGTTGAATGGACACAGGATTTTGAAAAGCGGGAATCTGAGGCTGACCGAGCCAACTTATAAAGTTAAGATAATGTAAGGGCGCAGGAAGATTCGGTATACAGAGTCCATAATGGACTGAAGGGTAAGACGTATTCGGCGCATGTAGATTTATTTTTTTATGTTGTAAATCTGGAGCTTGATTCAATCGTCTTGATTGATCCAAGAAATCTTGAAATATCTGCATATCAAGCTCCTTTTCATTTTTATTTCATGTTTTATCTCATGCTTCAGCCTTTTTTGCCATTAAGGTTGTGACAAAGCCAGACAATGCATAAATTACTGAAATAATTAAAATACCCATTGGAATATTATACGTTACAGCAGCTAAAATGAAGACTATGATTGGCAACACCGCAAATGGAACACGGCGACGATCCACAGTTTTAAATGAATAGTATTTTACATTTGAGATCATCAATAGACCCACTGCAATAATCACTACCGCATTAAAAATCTGAATACCTGTTTCGCGTAAGTCGAAGACCGCAGGGATATCCATACCTACCCATACCAATGAAATAATCATAACGGCTGCGAGTGGACTTGCAACACCAATAAAATAACGTTTATCGACAACCCCAATTTGTACGTTAAAACGTGCCAAACGGAAGGCTGCACATGCGGTGTAAACAAAACATGCTGCCAGACCAATACGGCCTAAGTCATTTAGACTCCAGCTATACATTAAAATGGCAGGTGCAACACCAAATGCTAGCAAGTCCGACAACGAGTCAAACTGTTCACCAAAAGGACTTTGTGCGCCGATAGCACGTGCGACACGTCCATCCAAACCATCAAATAATGCTGCAAGGAAAATGGCATAAATGGCTTGTTGAAACTCACCATTCATACTGGCAATTATTGAATAAAAGCCGGATAACAACGCAGCAGTTGTAATCAAGTTTGGCCACAGATAGATCCCACGACGTTTCACTTTATGCCCTTCATGGGTATGCTCCTCTTCTTCAACTTCAAATGTAATGCCATCAAATGCATTTTCATCCTTTGAAGAAATTTCCCGCTCAGGTTTATTTGTATTTGTCATTATTCGATCCTAACTGTGACCTTTCTTTTTCAAGTTTAAAATTATTCGCCAACCAACCAACGTACGGCTGCATGACCACCATTTTCATTCATACGAAGATGTGGGAACAACCATTGTAATGCTTCGTCCGCATCTTCAGAGAATTTCCAAGGTGGGTTAATCACCAATAAACCACAACCATTTAGTCCGACTGGAGTGTCATCTGGCCATACACAAATTTCGCAAACCAACTGACGACGAATGCCGGTTTTGTACATTTTCTTTTCAAAACGTTCAATCATCGCGCGGTCTTTAATTGGATACCATACCGCAAAAACGCCTGTCGGCCATTTTTTATAAGCAGCCACCAACAATTCTACAAGCTGTGGAAAGTCTTTACGTTCTAATTCGTAAGGCGGGTCAATCATGACCAAACCACGTTTTTCTTTTGGTGGAATTACAGCCAGTAAACCTTCGTAAGCATCACGCTCATGCAAGCCTGCACGTTTATCAAAAATATTGTGGCGCAATTGTTGGAATACATCGCGCTGCATTTCAAAAATCGTTGCCTTATCAGTTTCACGCATGCCTTCAAGTGCGAACCACGGAGAGCCTGGATAAGCGCCTTTGCCAAAGTTTTCACGCATTTTTTCAACAACTTTTAAATATTGTTGAACACCTTCAGGCGCATTGCGTTTAATCGAATCATCGAGCTTAACTAAACGATGAATACCATTTAAAAACTCACCTGATTTCTGTGCTTCAGAGGTCGAAAGATCATATTTACCTGCACCACCATGTGTATCTACATAGCGATAAGGTTTATCTTTTGCATTCAATCGACTTAATAACTGAAGCAGCAAAACGTGCTTCATCACGTCGGCAAAGTTGCCTGCATGGAAATGGTGACGGTAATTCATGTTTCTTTAATTCCTAATATCAACGGACATTTTAGCATGAAAAATAGTTTCATTCCGATGCTATTCTTGCTCTAGAATACGTCACCTTTTTTTCCACAACTTTATGGATCGTATATGGAAACAGCCTTTCTCCCAAAGTCTTGGCCGGTTGATCAAATCCTCGATGATTTAGATCAACACGGGTTTAGCATTATTGATGACGCTTATCCTGCTGAATATATACATGCACTTGTTGAAGAATGTATGTCAAATTTAAATAAATTTAGGGATGCAGCCGTACAAAATGGAGTCATCAGTAAAATTAGAAGTGATCATATTTTATGGATTAACGACACATTAGATGTCGCACAAGAACACGTTCAAGCCTTAGAACATTTATCAGAACAATTTAATCGCGCATTTTTTTCTAACATTCACGAAGTCGAAGCACATTTTGCTTGTTATAACGCAGGTGAGTTTTATGCACTACACAAAGATAATCCTCAAGGCAAAAATGGACGTGTCATTTCAGCGGTTTATTATTTGCATGAATATTGGCAAGCCGACTGGGGCGGTGAATTGCGCTTACAGGATAAGAATGATGTTTGGCATATTTTAGAACCTAAACCAAATCGCATTGCGTTATTCCAAAGTGACCTATTACACGAGGTACTCGAAGCTAAACATCAACGTTTATCGATTACGGCTTGGCTACGTAATGACAACTCGATGTGGTAATTCGAGATTCCTCCTTTAAATCCCTTAAACTATCCTCATATATGAGTCATTCATAGATGAGGATGTACCCGATGCGTCAAAACAGTCATAAAATTATTCAGCGTATTGGCGAAACCGATCAATTATTTCTACAAGGCAACAGCCCTGAACTTGCTCTTGAGCGTGCAGACTTACGCCTGCAATTGGTTAATTTAAGTAAGAACCATCAAGAACAAGTGTATTTTCTGCAAGAAGCCATTGTTCTACTTGAGCAAAGCCGGATTGAATTTGAAGAAATGCCGATTGAGCTATACATCAATTTGTCTGTACATTTAGCCAAAGCTTATATGATATTTTTTGAAATTACCCAAGAGCAGCGCTATGCCCTGATTACCCAGCAGATTATGAAACCGATGTCCAAAGCTGAACATGGCGACATTTACTTCTACCTGGCCTATGCCTCTGCAGTAAAACAGGAACCTGCGTTAACCCGCCACTGGCTAAATAAGTACTGCAAATCTCAAGAATTCAAACTTACCACATTACTTGAGCATCCTGCATTTAATCCATATCGCCAAGAAGATTGGTTTGCAGAGTTACGCCAAAGCAAACTGCACTAAATAAAAAAACACCTCTGAGGAGGTGTTTTTTTATTTGTGGAAAAATGAAATCTATGCCGGCTGCAGCTTATATGCGTCCATATGCAACTGTTGATTCAGCTCATCAATCCATATAGCCCAATCATCATCTTGTACTAAATGACTGATTAGAAAATCACGCTGCGCTTTATTCCAAAACGGCGCATCATGTAAATTTTCACTTGCAGCAAGCTGATGCGTACGCACGTATAACTCGATCGCAGCTGGACTGCTAGCTAACCCCAATTGAGAAAACAATAAAGCTAAGGATGGTTTATTTTGATTGAGCATCTCGCCCTCCTTATCAACTAATCTGTCATTTATTATTTAATTAACTTATATGATGAAGCTAAAAAAACCTAGCGTTAAAACTAGGTTTGTTGTTTCAAATTGTATTTAGATTTTGCATGATCCGGAAAGCTTATGTTCTGTATGCAATTGTTCATTTAAAATATCGACCACTATGGCCCAGTCATCATCTTTTTTCCAATGACTGATAATGAAGTCACGCTGTGACTTCGTCCAAAATGGCGCTTCATGCAATGGAACATCCATGGTGATTTGATGCGTTTCGATAAATTGATCAATGCCTTCCGGACTTGCATCTAACCCCAATTGTTCAAAAAATAGTTCCAACGTCGGTTGTTGATCAAACATTGCCGTTCTCCTCAAGCCAAAAACATTTCTTCCATCTTCATAGTTATCTGTTTAATTGACTTTGTCAGTTGCAACTACATCTCAACGTGTTATTTTTTGTTCAAAACTTAAGCTTGGTATTTTTCGCAGGCCATAAAAAAGCACCCCAAATGGAGTGCTTTTTTTTATAATTTAATTTAAAAAATTAAATTATTTAACCATGTCAGCAACTGCTGCACGTTCTTCTTCAAGCTCGTTTAGAGTGACGTTGATACGTTCACGGCTGAATTCGTCGATTTCAAGACCTTGAACGATTTTGTATTCGCCATTTTCACAAGTTACAGGGAAACCGAACATTACGCCTTCAGGAATACCATAAGAACCGTCAGAAGGAATACCCATAGTTACCCATTTGCCGTTTGTGCCAAGAGCCCAATCGCGCATATGGTCGATTGCAGCGTTTGCAGCAGAAGCAGCAGAAGAAAGACCACGCGCTTCGATGATCGCAGCACCACGTTTACCAACAGTTGGAAGGAATACGTCTTTGTTCCAAGCAGCATCGTTGATTTTGTCTTTTAAGCTTTCGCCGTTTACATTTGCAAAACGGTAGTCAGCATACATTGTTGGAGAGTGGTTACCCCAAACTGTCATGTTTTCGATGTCAGAAACTGCAACACCCGCTTTTTGAGCAAGTTGAGTTAACGCACGGTTGTGGTCAAGACGTAACATTGCTGTGAAGTTTTTCGCTGGAAGATCTGGAGCAGATTTCATTGCGATGTAAGCGTTAGTGTTTGCAGGGTTACCTACAACAAGAACTTTAACGTCACGGCTAGCAACTTCGTTTAATGCTTTACCTTGACCGATGAAGATTTCACCGTTTACTTTAAGAAGGTCAGCACGTTCCATACCAGGACCACGTGGACGTGAACCTACAAGAAGAGCGTAGTCAGCATCTTTGAATGCAACTTTAGGATCATCAGTACCGATCATACCTTCTAAAAGAGGGAATGCGCAGTCATCAAGTTCCATCATTACGCCTTTAAGCGCTTGTTGAGCTTTCTCAACTGGAATTTCTAATAATTGAAGGATAACTGGTTGGTCTTTACCCAACATTTCACCGCTTGCGATACGGAATAATAAGCTATAACCGATTTGACCAGCTGCGCCAGTAACGGCAACACGAACTGCTTGCTTCATGTAATTATCTCCAATTGAGGAAGGTCATAATGATTAAATAGCTGTTCTATCTAATCTTAATAATCATAAACGGCAAAGATTGTACTCCAATCTTTTGACGCTTGCATGTAAAAGAGAATGCTTTTCAACAAAAGTATGATAGGAAATATAAATAAAATGCCGAAAAAAGCTTAGAAAGAACCTTTAATTATGAAAGTTGCAGGACAATTTCCGACAATAGTCGTAGGGCAACTTTTATACTGACCATTGTTTTTATAGCAAATTTTAATCTCTGTCAGTAGGCTGCCACCACGGGTTTGCATACAGTTAAATGCAATACTTTGGGATACCAATCCGCTGTTCATACGCAACATTTTATTACGCAAGACATTGGCTTGAATGGATTGGGTTTCTTGGCTAGTCAATTCATCTGGAATTTTTAGCTTATCTGCATGATTAATAATGGTTCTGAAATACTGACTAGCATTCATTGGGATACAGCCGCCGGTAGTGTGCCAAAGCGCCACGCGAGCATTTTCATCAGGCATAATCCGTGCAACCACTTTGGCTTGCAACGGAGAAAGTTTAGCTGAACTATTGGTGGTGCAATCACGGGTAGAAGTTTCTGGATATAGGCCCGTGATATTGAGTGAATACCCTTCCAGACATTTACGTTTTTTACTTTTTAAAGGGTCATAGGCGCAAACAGCTGGCACCATTTGCACATCCATCACATAGCCATTAACCACGGGTGCTGCCGAAAGCACAGACACACCAAAGCCTGCACCACTGCCGATGAGCAGTGATGTCAGTATTCGATAAACAGGTCTAATGTTCAATTCGGCATTCATTATTTACCCATATTGCGCCTTAAAACAGGCGCGTTGCTTTAATGCTTATTGCGCATTCCGTAATGGAATCATTTGCATTCGTTTTTCAATCGATTGCGGTCCCTGACCCAATAAAAGGCCGTAATGGGTTGCATTGGTCATCACATGTTTTACATAGTCTCGAGTTTCCGTTAATGGAATCGATTCTGTATATTGGTCCGCTGCAATCGCTTGATACTCAGGCTGCCAGCGTCGAGCACGATTTGGACCCGCATTGTAACCTGCGGTCGCTAATACTGGACTATTACTCAATTGACGTTGAATCATCGATAAATAGAAAGTGCCATAACGGATATTGGTATTCATATCCGTTAATGCAGCGGGGTTATAACTCTCCCCCATCTGACGAGCCACCAATTTTGCGGTGTCTGGCATAATTTGCATTAAACCACCGGCACCGACATGTGAACGTGCGCTAGTAACAAACCGACTTTCTTGACGCATCAAGCCATAAGCCCATGCAGGGTCAATACCTGCATTACGACTATGACTCACCACATAATTTTGATGCGGCATAGCATAGCGTAAAGCATAATTGTGCTGTTTAGTTGTTCGATCTGCAGCATAAATCGCCCGATCATACCACCCCATATCGGTTGCACGTTTAGCTGCGGCAAGAATCATGCCATCATCATGCTTTAAGTAGGCTTGACGCACTGCCCAGTTCCATTCACGGTTAATATAGCTGTCAGATGCATTAATATTGCGCAATGCAAAGGCACGACGGAAGTGAATATCCTGACTGAGACGCTGCGCATCTTGTGACGAAGGCTGCACATTTGACGGAATATTGTTATAAGACTGACCAATTTTGTCACGTGCTAACAAATTATGGTAATCATCGCCAACGGCAAGCTTGCGATAAATTTCTTTAGCCGCACGTTTAGATGAGGCATCTCCACGTTGTTCAGAGGCTCGTGCTAACCAATATTGCCAACGGTCTTCCTGCTTTTGCGAAACGCTCATCGCATCAATTGCACGAATGACACTTTCCCATGCGCCAAAACGAATGGCTTGTCGCGCATAAATCTCGGCTTCTTCTGCACTAAAAGGCAGTCCATAACTCAAATCAAGATAATTTAGAACTTCACGGTTGAAATTATTTTTCATTACCGTTGTACCACCGATATACCCGACACTACGGTATAGGGCTTTTTGTACATCGGCTGGTGTGCCTTCTGCTGCACGTTTCACCGAAGAAATCGCACCATTTAAGTCGCTATCGGCCAAGCGACCCATCGCATAAATCAGGTATGCATGATCTTCAGCTGTGGCTTTGGGTGCAGACCATAAATAATTCAGTGGATTGGCTTGAATGGTGTTGAGTTGTGACAAATTAATATTTACGCCAATGGTTTGCGCAGTCGCAATCGCTTGTCCTGACTGACCCGCTCTTAACTGTCCCCACATCCGTTGATGGCGGTCATCTTGAGTCATTAAAGGACTCGACAGCATCATACGGCCCAAGCCCGTACACGAGTCAGGTTGTGAGTTTGTGGTCAACCATACATCTTTAAATTCTGCGTAAACCAGAGGGTCGCCCGACTTTGCGCGGACTTGAGCCATGGCACATGTTTCAGCACGGTCAGCATTAGTCACATATTGCAAGACAGGCTGTGCTGTAGCGAAATCAGCTTGTTTGACTTTTTCTTCAACATAATCTGCGGCTAATTTTTCTGCCATTGCCGAGTTTGGATAGCGCTGTGCAAAATTAATAATGGCACTTGCAGGTTGTGAAGCCAAATTGTTATTCAGTAACCAATATTCTGGATAATAGCCCAAAACGTCATTTTGCATGGATGATTGATATTGTTGTAATAAACTAATATTGCCTGCATTCGCAGCACGTAAAGCATCGTTAAACTGCTCATCTGCGGCTTGGGAAAACGCAGAAATTCCGGAGAGCCCGACACTCAAAGCAAGTAATTTAGCGTAATTTTTCTGTTTAAAATTATGTTTTAACATCCACTTGCCTTCTTTCATGTCATTCTGCTCAGTTACAGCACATCGAACTTTGTTTAGGAATTAGTTTAATAATTCTAAACTCTGCATTGTGTTCTGTTATGTAACCTTATGATTAGCCAATATTAATTTTCAAACATTTTTGCTTCATAAATCAATATGGCAGAGTTGTCATTTTAGGCTGTAAGTTTCTAGTAAATTACTGCTAAAATATTGCCCATTCTTAAAATCCCCTTTTTGACCTCCGCAGCTGCACAATTCAATTGATTGAATTGTCTGTCAGCCACGTATGGTTATTGATTTTCATAAAATTCCTTTAGGAGCCTACATGACGGTTCAAACCTTCATCCCCAATAGTGCCCAAGCTGCCCCAGATAACACTGTTACCCAGCCACAGCACACCCCAGCTCAAGATGGAACAGTGAAAAAACTGTACATCGAAACGCAAGGGTGTCAGATGAATGAGTATGACAGTCAACGTATGGGCGACCTTTTAGGTGATTCTCACGGCTATGTGCTGACAACCGATCCAAAAGAAGCGGATATTCTCCTGATGAATACCTGCTCTATCCGTGAAAAAGCACAAGAAAAAGTATTTTCTGAGTTAGGCCGCTGGCGCAAGCTGAAAGAAAAAAATCCTGACTTGGTGATTGGTGTTGGTGGCTGTGTTGCCTCTCAGGAAGGTGACAACATTCAAAAACGCGCACCGTATGTAGATATGGTGTTTGGTCCACAAACCTTACACCGTTTACCGCAAATGCTTGATCAACATACTGAGCAAGTGGTCAAACCAAAAAAAGAAAAAATTCAGTTGGTGGATATTTCATTCCCTGACATTGAAAAATTCGACTTTTTACCTGAACCGCGTGTAGAAGGGTTTAAAGCCTTTGTCTCGATTATGGAAGGCTGCTCAAAATACTGTTCTTTCTGTGTGGTTCCTTACACACGTGGAGAAGAAGTATCACGTCCACTGGATGATGTATTGGCTGAAATTGCCACTTTAGCTGAAAAAGGCGTACGTGAAATTTCATTACTCGGCCAAAACGTGAATGGCTACCGTGGTGAAACTTTTGAAGGGGAAATCTGTACCTTTGCAGACTTATTACGTTTAGTTGCTGAGATTCCAGGGATTGGTCGTATTCGTTACACCACATCGCACCCGCTTGAATTTAACGATGACTTGATTCAATGCTACCGTGACTTACCGCAAATGGTTTCTCACTTGCATCTACCGGTTCAAAGTGGTTCGAATGACGTTCTACAAGCCATGAAACGTAACCACACGATTGATGTATATATCGATAAAATTGCTAAATTACGTCAAGTTCGCCCTGATATGCATTTATCTAGCGACTTTATTATTGGCTTCCCGGGTGAGACTGACGAAAACTTCGAAGAAACTTATCAATTTATCCAAGATATGGACTTCGATCATTCATACAGTTTCATCTACTCAAAACGTCCGGGTACTCCTGCCTCAGAACTTGAAGACACAACCCCTGAAGATGTGAAAAAAGAACGTCTTGCAAAAGTTCAACAATGGATTAAACAATCCAGTATCGATAAAACTGATGCAATGCTTGGGACCATTCAACGTGTCTTGATTGAGTCTGTTTCAGACAAAGATCCGAACTTGCTGATTGGTACTGCAGACAATACACGTTTGGTTAGCTTTATCGGTGATCCTGCATGGGTTGGGCGTTTTGCAGAGATTGAAGTGACAGATATTAAAACTTTGAAGTTTGTTTACGGTGAACTCTTGAATCTTGAGCCTGACGTGGCGTAATGTAAGCTTAATCGTCAGACCAATTTAAAGGAATTCTCTTGACTGCAGCGATTCGACGTACTGTAACTTTTGCTGGTATTCCACTTGACCGTTTACAAAGCATGCTCGGTGCCTATAACGGTCATCTCAAACAAATTGAACAACGTTTAGATGTCAAAATTTCTCATCGTGCAGATGCTTTTTTTATTGATGGGGAAATCGATGCGGTAGAGAGAGCCGAAAGTCTCCTTCACCGTCTTTATGAAGAGTCCGAAACCAATCTACAGATTAGTGCGGACATTTTACACATGATGATTCAAGGCAGTCAGACTGACCGCGAAATTCAGGAAGATTTTTCTGAAAATGAGCATACCGGTTTAGACAATGTTTATCTACAAACCCGTAAAGGTCGGATCAATCCACGTGGTGCCAATCAAAAACGCTATGTACAGCGTATTTTACAAAGCGATATTTCATTTGGTATCGGCCCAGCGGGTACAGGTAAAACTTATCTCGCGGTCGCCGCTGCTGTAGATATGCTAGAACGTAATGAAATTCAGCGTATTTTATTGGTTCGCCCTGCGGTTGAAGCAGGTGAAAAACTGGGTTTTTTACCCGGTGATTTGAGCCAAAAAATTGACCCTTACTTACGTCCTCTCTACGACGCTTTGTATGAAATGCTGGGTTTTGAAAAAGTCGCAAAACTGATTGAACGTCAAGTGATTGAAGTTGCACCACTCGCCTACATGCGTGGTCGTACCTTAAATCATTCTTTTGTGATTTTAGATGAAGCACAGAACACTACCCCTGAACAGATGAAAATGTTCCTCACCCGTTTAGGCTTTGGTTCTCGAGCGGTGATCACGGGCGACATTACACAGGTCGATTTACCTCGTGGTCAACAATCTGGTTTGGCACATGCCTTACGTGTGATTGAAAAAATTAAAGAAATTCATATTACTCGCTTCCACTCTCGTGACGTGGTACGTCATCAATTGGTTCAAAAAATTGTTGAAGCCTATGAGGGATGGGACAGCGAACAACATCACCTCACAGCTGAACAACGTGCGGAACGTAAAGCACGTCAGGAAGCCTTGGTGGCGGACAATGATGCTAAAGCTGATGGGCAGCATCAAGACGAAAACATTTAAGGATTCATTTTGAAACTTAATCTCTCTTTGCAGCAAAATTTTCAGTCACCTGAATTGGTGGTGAAACGTGCGCATATCAAAAAAGTCGTGGAAACGGCTTTACGTCATATCGATACACAAAGTGATTGTGAGATCGGTATTGCATGTGTGGACAATGACGAAAGCCACAAATTGAACTTGGAATATCGTGGTAAAGACAAACCGACCAATGTGTTGTCTTTTCCGAGCGATCTCCCGGATGAAATGGCGGCAGTTTTAGACTCATTTCCGATTGGCGACTTGGTGATTTGTATTCCTGTAGTTCTTCGAGAAGCACAAGAACAAAGCAAAGCACCCCTGACCCACTTTACGCATATGCTGGTACACGGTACGTTGCACCTCATGGGCTATGACCATGAAACCTCTGATGAAGATGCTGAAGAAATGGAAGCGTTGGAAATCGAGATTTTAGCCAAATTGGGTTTTGATAACCCTTATCTGGAAAGAGATTAAGAACCCAAAAAGCGAGCTACGGCTCGCTTTTTTTATCGTCATAAAAACCAAGGAAGGAAAGATATGCAATATGTCGTGATTTTTAAAGCACTCATTCGTACGCTTGATGAGCTGTATTTTTCGACTGCACAGCAGCTTAGAGACAAAGCCTTGACACACTTTAACTGTCAACATTTTGAAGCGCTGACAGAGGGTGAGCATGAAATCGCCCTTTCCTACTGGAATACATTAGAAGACATTCGAGCTTGGCAACAAGATGCACAACATCTGGTCGCGCAGCAATTGGGGAAAAACCAATGGTATGCGAGTTTTAGCGTCGAAATCTGCAAAGTTTTGCGACGCTATCACAACTGATTAACGCACCTCAAACTCTGCTTCTGCAGGATCAAAGCGCCAAGTACGCACAATACGAAGTTCTGAGATGTCTTTCATTTTGGCATCAAACAAACCAAAAGGTGCCGCCTTACGTACAGAGGTTTTTGCAGCTTCGTCCAATAAGTTTGAACCTGAACTTTCGATCAAACGAATGGCACGAATCCCGCCATTACTGTTCAAAATAACCATTAAGCGTACTTCACCGCGGAGCTGCTGCTGTTTTGCTGCTTCAGGATAATAACGGTTACCGTAAAATTCGACTTTTTCGCGAAATTTTTCCATGTAAGCAGCAGAAACATCTTGCTTGGCTTGAATAC
The DNA here is from genome assembly GCF_015218525.1 of Acinetobacter sp. YH12138. NCBI lineage: Bacteria > Pseudomonadati > Pseudomonadota > Gammaproteobacteria > Moraxellales > Moraxellaceae > Acinetobacter > Acinetobacter sp. YH12138. The sequence goes on from NZ_CP048670.1 coordinate 2,767,576, forward strand.
CATCAATGGTTTTAATTTTTTGCTGACGGCTAAAGTTTTGCTGACGTTGTAAATATTGAGCTTCGATACTCGCCACCATCGCAGCCTTGGCCTGAAACTGACTATTCAACTCCTCAACGGCTTTTTTACGACTGTTTTCTTCAGCTTGTTTTTGCCAACTCAAGGTTGTCATCAACACTTTGTCTTCAAAGCTCAGCTCTTTCTTTTGTTGCAGTTGTTCTAAAGCTTCACTTTTTTGCTCACCGGCTTTTTGTTCAATCATCGGTGCAGGCATGTCACTCGACATACGATGCGACTCACGGAATGTCCCCGAGCCCTGCTGATCGGCTTGTGCTAAAAAGTCTGCATGTTCAATTTTTTCCGTCGTAGAACGTAAAGAAACTGCAATTTCTTTGGTGTTATAATCCGCCTCTTGGGGCATGGAAAATTGCATGGTTAAAAAAGCCAAATGCAACACAGCAGCAAACACTAATGCAGTTGCAAATATGGGATCTTTCCACCACTCTTTCATCAAGGGCATGAACGTTATTTTTTTCAGCATCACATTAAACCGACAATTTGCCGCATTCCCCAAACTGCTTAAAACAGTATAAAATAAAACTCGTACTCATTTTTTGATGAAAACGAGAAATCCATCAACACATCGATAATGCACAATTAAAATCATGAAAATGGTGCAATTTATTTTGCTAAACTGCAAGATCAAAACCTTGTGTTTTTATAGAAATCGACAAGATAAACATCGTCAAAAAACATAATTTGTCAGGATGCACTTCTTATGCAAACGCTAGTTTCCAATATCGCTAAACGTATACGCCAAGTGTACCAAAAAGCTGAAGGATTTATTGAAGATGAGCGTGAATTCCCAATGTCTCAAGTGTTTTTAAATGCGACATTTCAGCGCTTTGTGACCGATAATGTGAAAATGCTCAAAGACTTGCATGCTGACCTGCATGATGATTGGCTTCGACTGTATGCCACATTGGATTATAACGGGCTGATCATAACACTCTCTGTTGATTTAAAACTGGTACAGATGGAACTCAACAAACAAACCCAATTGATCGTATTTGAACAAATTAGTGATACACAAGTGATTGAAGCGAAGTATCCAAATGTTCTGTATAAGATGGGCGTGCGCATGGCGTTATGGTTCTATCAAAAAGTACTCAACCAAGATCCATTGGGTATGATTTTGGAAAAGCTCAATGTGATCAAAGTTAAAGATGATTTACTGTATTTAGACCTGAATCGCTGGCTCGGTAAAAGTCGATCGATTATCGACACATTGGGCAAAGTCCATGTCAACCATGCTGTTTTACGTGAGGCCGAATTGGTGGTGATAGGTAATGTTAATTTAACCGCATTGTTCACCAAGATGTCGCAAGAACGGATAGAAGACTGGGATGACTCAAATTTAAAAGACGATGAAGTCACGCCAATTAAGCAAAAGGAAAGCTAGACTTATCCTGTACTTAGATATCTTGAGCCTATAAAACGCTACACAACATATACATTAGGCACGGATTTGCGACGAGATTCTCCACAATCCAGCCGCATAATAAATATATCAGGTGGTTTAGCCCACCACACTTCTATTGAATAGGAAAACCATACTTATGGCACATTCAGTTTTGAAAAATTTAGGTCTTGTTGCTGGGGTATCGACTACACTGCTTTTGACTGGTTTCTCAAGTCAGTCATTTGCCATGAGTCCATTCCAAGCCAACTACCAATTTAACTACAACGGCAAAAACTTGGGTTCTGCAACACGTACTCTAAAACAATCTGGGAATAACTGGACTTATGTTTTCGCAGCAAAAGCTGGTGCGATGGCCTCTGCAACTGAAACCAGTCGTTTTAGTTTAAATGGCAGCCAAATTCACTCGAACAGCTTTAGCCGCAGCAGCAAAATTTTGGTGCACAACAACACCATGAATATTAATTTTAATGCTGGCGCAAAAACCATTAATACCAAAAAAGATGATAAAGCGCGTTCATTTGCGTGGAAATCAGGTGTGTTAGATGAACTCAATGCTGAATTGCAAATTCGTGAAGATTTAAAAAATGGTGGTTTGAAATCGAATTACTACATTGCCGATGCCAAAGAGGTTGAAGCTCGTAAGTTCGTGAAACAAGGCACTGAAAAAGTGAAAACCACTTATGGAACTTTTGACACCGTGAAAGTCGTGATGCGTCATGACAAACCAGGCCGTCAAACGACTTTCTGGTTAGCGCCAAAACTAGATTATCTACCTGTCAAAGTTTCCCACCAAGACAATAAAACCTCTTACGGTTTATTGTTAACGGGCTATAAAGGTGCAACAAATTAATTGATTTGATCAATTTCGCTTGCATTTTTCACGGTGCTTTTTAAAATACGCTTTTGCTTTAAAAAGCACCTGCCCCTCGAGGATTCTCCCGTGCACGCTCTGGAACAGAAAATCTTAGCTGAAGGTATCGTTCTCTCTGAAGAAGTTCTGAAAGTCGATTCTTTCCTGAACCACCAAATTGACCCTGTGATGATGCAACAAATTGGTCAAGAATTTGCCCGTCTTTTTAAAGATGCTGGCATCACAAAAATCATTACGATTGAAGCATCAGGTATTGCACCTGCAGTAATGGCTGGTCTTGAACTTGGTGTTCCTGTGATTTTTGCACGTAAATATCAATCTTTGACCTTAAAAGATGATTTGTATCGCTCAAAAGTGTTTTCTTTTACCAAACAAACTGAAAGCACTATCGCGATTTCTAAAAAGCACATCAATGCTGAAGATAAAGTTTTAGTGATTGATGACTTCTTGGCCAATGGTCAAGCGGCTTTAGGTCTTGCAGATCTTATTCATCAAGCAAGTGCTGAAGTATTGGGTATCGGTATCGTGATTGAAAAATCATTCCAACCTGGTCGTGATATTTTGCTTGAAAAAGGTTATCGCGTTGAATCATTGGCACGTGTGAAATCGCTGGCGAATGGTACAGTTGAATTTGTTCGTGACTAGTTTGCGTTCAAAAGAAAAAAAGAACACATCAGGTGTTCTTTTTTTTTGCTAAAAATTTGCCATTAAGGTGACATAAAGCGCACTTTTTGACACCTTAGTTACAAGCTGACAAAACATCTGTGTGCAAAACTCGATAAAATTCAGGAAAATCGTTGCATTTGATCGAATGGGTCAACTACTCATCTGTCAAATTACATTATGCTGCACCATAAATTCGGCCACTTTATTTTTTAAGGCTATGGAAAGTTATGAATACAGAAGATCAAAACATGGAATCGACAGTTAAATGTCCAAAATGTGGATCAACCCATATTGAAAAGCGTAACCATGAACAAAACTTACAAAAAATTGGTGGGGTCTTACTCAGTGGTGCAGGAACTGCTGCAGGGACTGTCGGTGGTGCGGCATCTGGCGCATCTATTGGTGCTGCGATTGGTGGCGTGACTGCTGGCCCACTTGGCGTGATTATGGGCGGAACCATCGGGACTTTTGTTGGTGCAATTAGCGTCGGTATCACAGGCGGTTTTCTCGGACACCGTTTTGGTAAAAAAGCCGGCGTGATCGTCGATCAAAATATTTTTCTCGACTACCAATGTTTAGATTGCAAACAGCGCTTTGAAGTTGAGCAACAGCCTGAAGACGCTGCAAAGACTTCGGATCAAGACTAATTTGGATATAAAAAAAGAGCGTTTCAGCGCTCTTTTTTTATAGGTTATTGTTTTTCTAATATGTATTTCTAGTCGATTGAAATTCTATTCGAAAACCATGGCGAATCAATTATTTTGAAACATCAGTTAAAGATTTTGAGTCCACCTTAACTTGATCTTGTTTCGCCAAAAATTCTTTTTCTTCGGCTTTTTTCTCTTGCGGGAAATCCATACTGTATAAAACTGGCATTGCCGTACACAAGGGGGATGCAGCCAATGCGGAACATAGGAAAGTCATTCGAAAATTAATAATAGACATCAGACACCTCAAAGAAGAAATTTAAATACAAATCATGTAATCAAAAAAATAAAAATAACGCGCCCAAAGAGACAGTAATAATCGACTCAAGGCCATCACTGAGCAGGCTGTATTTAAAAACTTTCAATATATTATTGATATCACTTATTTTTGGTATTTTAAGAATAGTTCGACAGATTTATTTTTATATTTTGGCGGCAATACAACGTCATAAATAAAGAAAAGTCACACGTAAAAAAAGCAAGAAAAGTGCAATATTTAAGCCTTTTCTTGCTCGTTCGCTACAAAGTTTGCTTTATTGCCTTTATCAAGCACGTTTCAAATCAACTTTTTGGCCACTTCGCCTAGGCGTTTACCCTGCTCTTCACATAAGTTTCGCTCATCTTGACTCAATGACTGGTCATGACGTGGACCACTGACATGGCTTGCACCATAGGGCGTACCACCGGTTTTGGTATTCGATAATGCAGGATGGGCATTAGTTAAACCCATAACCATCATTCCATGATGGAACAAAGGCGGCAGCATAGTCAGCAAAGTACTTTCCTGTCCGCCATGCATTGAACCTGAACTGGTAAACACACAAGCAGGTTTGCCATGCAATGCGCCATTGAGCCAAAGCGCTGTGGTTTGATCCCAGAAATATTTCATTTCCGACGCCATATTACCAAAACGTGTCGGTGAACCAAGGGCTAAACCTGAACAATGCGCTAAGTCATCTAAGCTACAGTAAATATCGCCTTCGGCAGGAATACTGGGCTGCACGTCAGTCACTATGGTGGATAAATTTGGAACGGTTCGTATTTTTACCGCCATCCCAGAAGCTTCAATTCCATTGGCAATCAAATGTGCCATCTCACGTGTTGAACCATATTTGCTGTAATACAGCACCAGTACATAAGCTTGCGTCATTTTTATAAATTCAATGAAAAAAGAAAACTATACGGTATTTTTCCTATTTTTTGGTTAAGCTAAGTGATGAAAATTGCATAAACATGACTAAAATAACTCGAGACTTGAAAGCATGATCGAAGCATTTTTAAAAAAACTTCCCTTTTACGACAAGAAATGGTTTCAGTTTGTTTTATTTGTCATTCGACGTTTTGAAGCCGATCGCTGCCGTGAACAAGCAGGATCATTGACCTATACCACCTTGTTTGCAGTGGTACCCATGTTGACCGTATTTTTGGTCATCATCTCATCGATCAACGCCTTAGAGCCTGCTCGTCAACAGCTTCAACAATTGATTTATAGTAATTTCCTACCGAAAACGACGATTGCTTTCGATAAAGCACTGAATGCCTTCACCGATAAATCCAGTAACTTGACCGTGATTGGCGTGCTGTTTTTATTCATTACCACAGTCATGATGCTGACCAGTATTGAAACGGTATTTAACCGAATTTGGCGGGTGCGTGAGACACGTGGCGGCATTATTGGCTTTATGCGCTATTGGACTATTATCTCATTAGGCCCAATCTTACTGGGTAGCGCATTTGTTGTGTCATCCACCTTGGCCTCTATGAATGTCCTCAGCAATAATTTTGCCGGCTATGAACTGGATGGGGCTTTTCTGCTGTGGATCTTGTCCTTTTCATTGACCATTTTAGGTTTTTTCATTCTGTATTGGACGATTCCCAACCGTAGTGTGCCGATCAAGGCGGCGCTGATCGCGGGTGTCTTTAGTGCCGTAGTATTTGAATTACTCAAAAACCTCTTTGGTTTTGTCATGTCAAATTTCACCAGTTATCAAATCGTTTACGGTGCTTTCGCTGCGGTGCCAATTTTCCTACTTTGGATATTCCTTTCATGGAATATCGTGCTGATTGGGGTAGAAATTAGTTATGCACTGACCGCCTTTAATTCTGGCAAAGATCAAAAACGTCATCCTGTGATTATGTTGATGGATTTGCTTGAATTATTTTATAAAAAGCAAAAACTCGGTCAGAGCGTGACAGAAAAAGAAGCGCTTGAGGTTTTAGGGCGTGATGAAATCGGTCGCCTGCCGAGCTATATTTTATTATTTGAAAAGCAGCACCTGATTAAACGTACTGACGATGATCATTATGTTTTGGTTCGTAATTTGACCCAAGTGGATTTCTGGAGCTTTTACAGTAAGCTGCCCTATCCGCTCCCTAAACGCCAAGACCTAGGTCGCGTCGATCCAGATGATGTTTGGATGGAAAAAATTGGGCCGCAACTGGTCGAATCGGATGATTATCTCGCGGCCAAACTCTCGATTCCACTTGCGACTATTTTTGAAGAAAAATAAGCGTAAATAAAAAAAGGAGAGCCGTAGCTCTCCTTTTTTTATTTATACATGTTCTTAGATCGCTGTACACTGACGTCCTATCAATTTAGCTAACCATCGATGCAAGGTTACCGTCATCACCCCAACCATTACTAAGGCCGTCCCCAAGATAAAGTTCAGTTCAATCGTTTCGTTTAAGATCAATACGCCAAAGACCAGTCCAAAGATTGGGGTAAGGAATGAAAAAACGCCCAGACCATTGGCCAGATATTTACTTAACAGCCAAAACCAAAGCATCAGGCTAAAAAATGAAATAATGAGCACATGAAAAATCATACTGCTGATGGACAACACCGTCCAATGTACAGTCATTTGTCCTGTCAGCCACGCCACGGGTAATAAAAATACACAACCACCAACCAACTGATAAAACAAGGTCTGAGTCGGAGGTGCATCAGAGAGTTTGGTGAGTCTTAATGAAATGGTGGTCAAGGCCCACATCACCCCAGCAAGTAATGCCATCGCATCACCCAACAGGGCTTGAGTGTTGACTGTAGTACTACTTTCACGTCCCATAAACGATAGAACAATACCTGAAAAGGCAATAAAAATACCGACCCATTGGATCGCTGTAAGCTTTTCTTCAGGCAAATTCCAATGTAAACCTAGTGCCACGAATATCGGTGCGGTATAGAGCAAGACAACGGTATGTGATGCAGAGGTATAGCGCAGGGATTCTGCCACTAAAATAAATTCGGCTGAAAATAAAAACGCCAACCAAATACCCGGCAGCAAGTATTCGCGTGTATATAAATGTGTTCCCGGCTTGAGACGAATCAGTGGAAAGACCAACAGCGCAGCCAAACCCGATCGAATGGCAATTTGCATGATCGGCGCAATATCAACCGCGGCCAATTTCAAGATGACCTGCTGAATCCCTAAAATCATGCACAAAATAATCATCAGGCCAGAAGCTTTTGCATCTAGCGCCTTACGCTGTTCCACACTATTTACTCGACAATACGACAAGCAACACTATAGAACTGTCAGAAATAAAATATATACTTCAAAATAGACAAGTGATCTTCTTATTCAGGCAAAATTTCTCATGCGTCATAAAGCTCGTGCAGATCATACGCAGTTGCAACAACTTCCCACCAACGATGAAATTCAAGCAGCACTGTGGATCAGTTTTCGTGACGATCCTGCACTGTCTGTTTATCCCGTCCACGGGCATGCTTGGGGTGAATTTGTCTATGCCTTTAATGGCGTAATGGAAGTGAACATCAACCAGATAGACTATATTACCCCTCCACCTTATGGCATTTGGCTTCCCCCACACTTAGAACACAGTGGTTTAAATCGTACTGCGGTTTCACATGGAACCTTATATGTACATGAATCACTATGTACCCACTTGCCGAAACAACCGGGGATTTTACTCAGTTCCCCCTTAGTCACCGCTATCTTCAGCCATTTGCGTCTGTTGCATCAACAAGCCGACCTCATGGAAAATACGGCCGAATATCAACGCTTACTCCATGTGATCTTAGATCAACTGCATCAAGCCAAATTGGTCAGTAGCTATTTACCGCATTCGGAACACCCTGCCCTCAAACAACTGCTTGATTATTTACATCAACATCCTGCAGATCAGAGCGCGCTTGAGCAATTGGCACAGCAGATAAACATGACAGAACGTACTCTGGCGCGTTATTGTCAAAAAGAACTTGGGATGTCCCTGCATGAATGGCGACAACGTCTCAAAGTTATGAAAGCCATGTCGATGCTCAACGCAGGTCAAACCGTCGAAAATATTGCTTTAGAACTTGGTTATGCCAATGCCTCGGCGTTTATTAATATGTTTAAGAAATGGATGCTTTGCACCCCAGATCAGTTTAGAAAATCTGCTTTAAAGCCCTAAATTTGTTTAAATTTAGCCGCAAGGATCTCTATAAAGTGATTCAACAATCCGCTAAGATCAAAAAATCCACGAAGAATGATAATGACTCCATTTCGAATGAATAAAAAAACAATTTTAGCGCTGTGTTTATCTGCCGTATTTTTAACGGCTTGTAGTTCCAAAGAACAGCGTGAATTTAAATCTGCACTCAAAATAGCTCAAAGTGGTGATGCGACTGCGCAAATGAAAGTGGGTGATTTATACCTCAGTGGAACGGGCACAGAACAAAATATCGAACAAAGTGTACATTGGTACAAAGCTGCTGCGGATCAAGGTACTACGGACGCATTCGCATGGTTGATGACTCAAGCCTATCAAGGCAACCCACATGCAGAGCAAGTGATTCGAAAGATGCAGCAAGATGGCAATATTTTCCTTGCACACTGGGTGCTAGACCTTGCAAAAAACACCCAAGATCCTGCTGCTGAATATACCGTTGGTTGGATGTACGACACTGGAAAAGGCTTAATTCAAGACAAGCACCAAGCGCAAATTTGGTATGAAAAAGCAGCCAAACAAAAGAATGTCGAAGCGATCAAAGTCTTGGGAAATCAACATTATTTTTCTGAACATCCTTCGTCAACACCCGACAAAGCAGCTGAATATTTAAGCTATGCCGCAGAACAAGGGCAAGATGCTGACGCGGCGATGAAAATGGCACATTATTATCATTATGATATTCGACATGGTGAAAAAGCGCGACAATGGTATGCCAAAGCAGGTGCATTGGGAGACACCGACTCACAGCATATGGCCGACACCTATGAAACATGGAAAGACACTGGTCCTTTACAACCAAATGAGCCACCGCCATCAAGTAGCACTGAATAGATCAATCAAAAAAGGCTGCATTAAGCAGCCTTTTTTGTATTTCGTTCACAGTTTATTTGACAAAGGTTGTCCAGATATAATCCTGATTTTTTCCTTTTAGGGTCATTTTCAACTGCTCACCTGACTGTAGTGCCGCGACACCCGCAGGCGTACCTGTCATGACCACATCACCCGCTTCAAGACTAAACACTTGGCTAATATCGGTCAGTAATGTACCCACATCAAAAATCAGCAATGCAGTATCACCGTTCTGACGCAGTTCATCATTGACATGCAAGGTATAATGCACATCTTTCCAATCTTGAACCACCTCTTGGACATCGACCCAATCTGCAAGGATGCAAGAACCATCATAAGCTTTGGCACGTTCCCACGGCTGACCTTTTTTCTTTAAGTCATCTTGTAGATCACGCATGGTCAGGTCTAGCCCCAAAGTCACAGCTCCGACTGCTTCTAAGGCTTTGCGTGGATCAGTTTCAGCCGATAAAGGACGATCAATACGTAAACTTAGTTCGCATTCATAGTGGCAACTGCCCCATGCAGGATTCCATGAGATGCCTTGCTCTAATGCGGTTAATGCACTTGGCGGCTTCATAAAAAGCACAGGACGGTCAGGAATTGCATTGCCTAATTCTTTGGCATGATCTGCATAACTACGACCGACACAAACAATTTTAGATGGACGTGACTGCATACTACTCCCTCTTTTGTTATGAATAGATTGTCTTAGTGCTGAAAAGTATTGCTAAAAATCGCTTGGTCCGCAGTATCTTTAAATGCACTTTTCGGCACAATAATCACGGTTTTATTTTTCAGCTCAAGCATATAGGTCAATTTGCCTTCAGCAAAATTTGCTACTTCAGCATAATGAAAGACATTCTTACGCCCATTGGCATGAATTTCTGCATAGTCTTGAAATAAATCAATACCTTGTTCACTTTTGCCCAATTGGTATTTTACAAACTGACGTTTAAACATCATCGGTAAAAACCAATAACGCATGATGCCTTGAAGAAGTAAAAAGAAAGCACCCAGCCCAACATAGTAGGCACCGACACCATCTACACCCAAATAAAAACCCCAGATGATAATCCCAAGGCTAATCGTTGGCGTTAAAAAACGCGTAAATTGCTTTTTGCCAAAAGTTGCTAGTGCAAAACCATCCTGTGATTCTTCTAGATTTAAAAAATAGCGCAGCGATAATGCAGGTAGATTTTCAGACATAAGCGTATGAATATTTAAAAATGAATTGCGCTAAATACTACACCACAATTCAAACTTGCTTCATGCTTTTTAATGGTCGGTTGTAACACTTGACTACTTCCCTTACACCTAGAAATACGTTAAAAACAGCAACAAATAAAAGATTGCATACGCAGGATGTGACATGCAGATAACAAAAATAATCATGATGCTAGTGTTTCTGAGTGGACTGAGCATATCGACCAGTTGGGCCAAATTCGTTCAATGGCAACCCCAGATTCCTAGTAGTTTGGACTTGTTTAATGGCAATGCCAAAGCCTTGGCAAATCTTGCCGGTGATCACATCGTGATTTTTGCACATCCCTCACAGCAGATTAGTCTGCCCACGATGAAAGGAGGCCAAAAAGTCGTTGGTAAATTTCAAAGTGCCGCCGTGGTTGTCCCAACCAACAGCAAAAATGTGTCCAGATTACTCAGTAATTATCCAAACTATGCTGGCTTATTTCCCACGCTAAAATCTGCTGAGGTTTTGCAACAGCAAGGTTCAACCAGCCAAGTTGAATACCGCATCCATATCCCGACACCTATTCCGGTTTTAAACTTTAAAGAAACCGTGGTGATGCAGCACCAAATTGATCACAACAGCATTAATAGTCTGGTTCTACAAGCACCGGTGCCCTTTGGTGCAGGGAAAATTGAATGGTTTGAGATCGATGCTCAACACACCTTGATTAGTGTGACCCAATGGGGCGATTTAAATCAGCCCAAAGGTTTTTTGTTTAGCAAAATATTAAATGCCTTACCCGATGCCAAATTAGGGATTCCTGCGGGAACCAATGGTTTTTTACTCGAATCATTACAGCGCCGATTTAAAGCCTTTAGCAGCGAAACTCTCGCTGCAAATCAATTACCTGAACTCAAATTAAATGCCTCTCAACTCGACAAAGTCACCCAATTAAGTCAAAGCTCAAAAGAACCTGTGTCCTTTATTTTGACAGCGCAACGCGTTCCCTTTGGGCAAAATTATGAATTGATGCGCTTTAGCACCAGTTTTCAATATTATGCACAAGAGCCTTCGAGCTTACAGCGTTGGATTAATGTGTCTTCGTTCAAGCACTTATTTCCAAGACAAGTCAAACATATGCAAGTACAGAAAATTAATCCACACCTGATGGATGCCGACTATAAAATTTCGGTGGGTTTAGGTGTGATCAATATTCCCTTTGATTTTAAAATGCGTTTTAACTATCCAGACTTACTGCAAAATCAATACACCGCGACAGGTGGGGACTTAAAGTTTGTCCGAGGTGCAATGCATATTCGCCCCTTACAACAAGGGTCGTTATTACAATTGACCAGTGCGGTGAAGATTGATGATAAAGCACCTTTTTTACTTCGTGCTATGCGCAGTATGCCGTATCACGACATGTTACCGGCTTTAGGGGGCAATACGGTCTTTGCACTCAAAGTTAAACAGAAGTTAAGTTAGAACCTTGAGTGATGAGCTGAATTTATTGGTTTTAGCTATATTTCAGACACAAAAAAACCGCAACATGTGCGGTTTTTTCAATCTTGATCAAGTTGGTGCGCTCAGAGAGATTCGAACTCCCGACCCCTTAGTTCGTAGCCAAGTGCTCTATCCAGCTGAGCTATGAGCGCGACGTCTTGATGAGGCTCATTATACGTGATTTTTATTTTTTGTTAAGAGCTTTTTCATATAAATTTAACCAAACGCACAGCAAATAAACAATTACCCTTTAAACACGCTAAAAATCAGCCAGATTTACTTTTTTAAAGGCTTTTGCATCACAAGTTTGGAATCTATAGTTAGCTGTACTCACGTATAAATGCTCAAGATAGATAGCAAATCTTCCCTTCATTGAATCACGGCTTTAACCCACCCAACTTTTCTTTAACTTAGCTTTAAAAAAATTGCATCACCATGAACATCTGAAATAAGGGTTTATCTACCAAAGAAAGCAAAATCAAATTTACTGACGGGTCGTCTTATGAAATAGAACGCTTTATACAATCCAAGCAAAAGACAAAAGACAAAAGACAAAAGACAAAAGACAAAAGACAAAAGACAAAAGACAAAAGACAGGCTGCATCAAAGCGATAAATTACAAGCACAAAAAAACCGCAACATGTGCGGTAATTTGTTCAAGTTGGTGCGCTCAGAGAGATTCGAACTCCCGACCCCTTAGTTCGTAGCCAAGTGCTCTATCCAGCTGAGCTATGAGCGCGTAACTTGTGTCGTCTTAAAAGACTACGTTTTCAGATTTACTTATTGGTGCGCTCAGAGAGATTCGAACTCCCGACCCCTTAGTTCGTAGCCAAGTGCTCTATCCAGCTGAGCTATGAGCGCGACATAAGTAAATCGTGGCGGTGAGAGAGGGATTCGAACCCTCGATACAGTTGCCCGTATGCATCCTTAGCAGGGATGTGGTTTCAGCCACTCACCCATCTCACCGTAACGTGCCGCCATAATACAAAGATCATGATACGACTGCAAGCACAGTCGTTATATTTTTTTCATTTTTTTACTCAATTAGATATTTTTTAAACGATTTTCAAAAAATTAGTGCAAAATTAGTTCAGCACGCACTGCTGTCCCCTACTTTTCAGCTTTAAACATTATAAAATATCGGCATAAAACACTTTATTGCAATCAATTGCGTGCAGTATCTGCTTGCATGACTTATGCTAATCCTAATCTTCTGATTTGAAGCCAAATACATATGAAAAACTGGGTCGACCCTGAAGCAAAAGCTGAAGCCGAACGTTATGACAATCCAATTCCAAGCCGTACTCTGATTCAAGAGACGATTGAACAACTGAAAACTGCAATGTCGCATGCCGATCTTGTAGAACATTTTGAAATTGCCGATCAAAAAAGTATTGATGCACTGAGTCATCGTCTGATTGCGATGGTTCGAGATGGTCAGTTGATGAAAGATGGATTTAAGTTCCAGCTTGCAGCTGAGCAACCGACTCATGAAGCAACGGTTTATATCAACTCAAAAGGTTTAGGCACAGCCAATATTAGCGGTGAAGATGACCTTTTACTTCCTGAACGTGAGTTGCGTCAGGTGTTTAATGGTGACCGTGTTAAAGTCCGCCAAACATCGGTAGACCGTAAAGGCAAGGCATGGGGCTTTATTACTGAAGTTCTACAGCATCGTGTCAAAGAAATTATTGGTAAAGTGTCTGAATATGAAGGTGAATATTTTATTCAACCGGCAAATCCCAATGCACACCAACCGATTACTTTAGAAAAAGAATTAATCGAGCATGCCAAAGTCAAACTCGGCGACTCTGTGCGTATTGCGATTGACAGCTACCCAACCAAAGAAGAATTTGCGACAGGTCATATTGTTCAGTCGATGGCAGATAAAGCAGACACTGAAATTATTATTCCACAAACCATTTTAGAATTTGGTTTACCTTACGAATTCCCTGAAGCGGTACAACAAGAAGCCAACAGCTTTAAAGAGCCATCAGAACAAGATCGTGAAGATCGTGTCGACTTACGTGATTTAGCGCTTGTCACCATTGATGGTGAAGATGCCCGTGACTTCGATGATGCCGTGTATGCGGAAAAACGTCCGGGTGGTGGTTATCGCGTTGTGGTAGCAATTGCCGATGTCAGCCATTATGTACGTCCGGGTAAACCGCTCGATGACGAAGCTCAAGAGCGCGGTACATCGGTGTACTTCCCTCATTTTGTATTGCCGATGTTGCCTGAAGCGCTGTCGAATGGTTTATGTTCTTTGAACCCACACGTAGACCGTTTATGTATGGTCTGTGATTTAAACTTATCTCGCGCGGGTCGTGTCACTAAGTTTGAGTTCTATCCGGGTGTAATGCATTCAAAAGCTCGTTTGACCTATACTCAAGTGGCCGAATATTTTGAGGGTAATAGTCAAGCCATTCCTGAAGACCGTGATGTACGTAAATCGGTCAATACCTTATTCCAATTGTATCAAGTGTTGAAAGGCTTACGTGCTGAACGCCACGCGATGGAATTTGAAACCGTTGAAACTTATATGACCTTTGATGAGCTAGGCGGTATTAACGAAATCCTACCGCGCAGCCGTAATGATGCACACAAACTGATTGAAGAATGCATGTTGTTGGCAAACGTCGCAGCGGCAGAATATGCATTAAAAAATGAAATTCCAATGCTGTACCGTGTGCATGAGCCACCTGAGTTTTCACGCATTCAAAAGGTTCGTGATTTTGTGAAATTATTGGGGCTGCCATTCCCTGAACAGCCGACTCAAGCTGACTATCAAGCCGTGATTGATGCCACCAAAGACCGTATTGATGCTCCAAGTATTCATGCCGTTTTACTCCGTTCAATGATGCAAGCTTATTATGGCGCGAACAATGCAGGTCACTTTGGCTTGGCTTATGAAGCGTATACGCATTTCACATCTCCAATCCGTCGTTATCCAGACTTGTTACTTCACCGTGCCATCAAAGCACAATTGAAGAAAAAGCCTTACCCAATTTCTGGTGCTTCGCTGGATGATGCAGGTGAACACTTCTCTGCGACCGAGCGCCGTGCAGATGAAGCATCACGTTCTGTCACTACATGGTTGAAGTGCCATTACATGCAGCAACAATTGGGTGAAGAGTTTGTCGGCACTATCAGTGCGACTGCTGAATTTGGCCTGTTTGTAACGCTCAAAGACTTATATGTTGATGGCATGATCCACGTCAGCCAATTGGGTGATGACTTCTTTGTCTATGACCAACCAAGTCAGAGCTTAATTGGTCAATCTCGCGGTCAAGTTTTCAGTCTAGGCGATGAAGTGAAAATTAAAGTCGCTGGTGTAAACCTAGAAGAGCGCAAAATTGACTTTGAATTGATTCAACAATTGAGCCATGCAGGTCGCGCTATTCGCGCACGTGCCCCTCGTGTTGCAAAACCTACAGCCAAAGAAGAAGTCTTTTCAGAACGTAAAACCAACGTTGCTGAAGATGGAGAACAGCCCATACGACGCAAAAAGTCAAAATCTAAGCCCAGTTCATTCGGTAAAAAGCCTGCTAAAAAATCTGCAAGCAAATCTGAAGCGAAGGCTAAAGATAAAGTGAAGAAAAAATCTAAACCGAAAAAGAAAAAATCCAATGCAAAATCATCTGCGGATTAAGTTTTAAATCAAGAGCGCTTCGGCGCTCTTTTTGATTCTTAATGTCAATGAAGACTTCGCGACCTCTGCAGAAGATGAATAATTCCTGATTTAGTCTTGATTTAACCTGCAACAAACCCTACATCTATAAATAACTCAGGATTTATATGAAGTAGAAAATATGACTTTAGAAAAGGCAACTTTGCCCGTTCCTCAATTTGATCAAATCACTTTAGATCAACTCAAAGAAAAAATTCAAAATGCGATTCAACACGGTCAACAATTTCTAAATGAACTGACGGTTGTTCCAGATTCGGTACAAAAACAACTGAATACTTTAGAACAGGTCGATGACCTTGAAAATAATATGAGTGAAGCTTGGGGCGTGCTGTCGCATCTGAACGCCGTGATGAATAATGCTGAAACTCGAGAGCTCTACCAATCTTTATTACCCAGCCTGAGTGAGTACTATACGCAGCTAGGTCAACATACAGTGTTGTATCAAACGTATCAGCATGTACATGACAACAGTGTATTCGACACGCTTCCTGCAGCACAGCAAAGCGCGATTAAACTTGCGTTACGAGATTTTAAACTTTCAGGCGTAGCCTTAGAAGGTGAAGCGAAAAAACGCTATGCAGAAATCTCTGCACGCCTTTCACAGTTATCATCCGACTTTTCCAACCACGTATTGGATGCCACCCAAGCCTACTTCAAACCATTAACTGAAGCGCAGCTCAAAGGACTACCTCAAGGCAGTATTGAACTTCTGAAACAATATGGTCAGCAACGCGAACTCGAACAGGCTGTAGCCACACTCGACTTCCCGTCTTATATTGCCATTATGACCTATGCAGAAGACCGCGAAGTGCGTGAAGCACTCTATAAAGCCTATACCACACGTGCTTCTGATCAGGCAGACTCTGCTGAATTTGATAATACAGCGGTCATGGAAGAAATCTTGAAACTACGTCAGGAAATGGCTAGCCTGCTTGGTTTTAACAACTACGCCGAATTGTCTTTAGCAAGCAAAATGGCACCCGATGTGGCAACTGTAGATCAGTTCCTGATTAAACTGGCAGAACATGCGCGTGCGCCAGCAGAGAAAGAAATCGCTGAACTGAAAGCCATTGCAGCGCAAGACGGTATCACTGAGTTACAACCGTGGGATGCCACTTTCTATTCAGAAAAACTCAAAGTTCAACAGTTTAATTTGTCACAAGAAGACCTGAAGCCCTATTTCCCTGCACCTAAAATTATTCAAGGCTTGTTCAGCATTGTAAATCGTCTCTATGGCATCAATGTAATCGAGCGTGAAGCGCCTGTTTGGCATCCTGATGCACGTTATTTTGAACTTGAAGATCAAGGCAGCGTGATTGGCGGTTTTTACTTTGACCTGTATGCACGAAGCGGTAAACGTGGCGGCGCATGGATGAGCGGCTTCCGTTCACGCATGCAAACTGAAAATGGTCTGCAAAAACCAATTTGCTACATGGTCTGCAACTTTACCCCACCTGTCGGTGAGCAAGCTGCTTTACTTACCCATGATGAAGTAACGACGTTGTTCCACGAATTTGGTCATGGCTTACATCACATGCTCACTGAAGTCGATAATATTGCTGTGGCTGGTACACATGGCGTGGCGTGGGATGCAGTAGAGCTACCAAGTCAATTCATGGAATTTTGGACTTGGGATCAAGAAAGTTTAGATTTACTCAGTGAACATATCGAATCAAAACAAACTTTACCAGCCGATCTGCTAAAAGCACTGCAAGATGCACGTTTCTTCCAGTCTGGGATGCAAACTTTACGTCAAATTGAATTTGCCATGTTTGACTTAAATATCCATAAGGTCAACCCTGCTTTGGACGCTGCAGGCATCCAAAAAACCTTAGATGATATTCGTCAAAAATATGCAGTTGCACCCACCACTTCGTACAACCGTTTCCAACATGGTTTCAGTCATATCTTCGCAGGTGGTTACGCTGCTGGCTATTATTCATACAAATGGGCAGAGGTTTTGGCAAGTGATGCCTTCGACCGATTCGAAAATGAAGGAATTTTTAATACTTCGACTGGCAAGTCGTTTAGACAATTTATTCTAGCAGTTGGCGGAAAAGATACGGCACTTGACGCATTTATCAATTTCCGCGGACGCGAGCCAAAAATAGATGCTTTGCTGCGTCATCAAGGTTGGACGAACGCATCTAAAAACGCTTAAACTAGGGACCTTAGTTAGATTCAAGGTAAGTATGATGACCATTAAACGACGCTTCATTGCAGGTGCAAAATGTCCAAAATGCCAAGCGATGGACCGGGTTGTCATGCTGACCTCTGGCGAAGACGAATGGATCGAATGCATTGATTGTGGTTACAGTGAAAATCGACCGACTCATGTCGATCAACCTGAACAACCCGCCGTGCCAGACGATATCGGTGTGATCCAATTTAAGCCACGTCAGCCTAAATAAAAATTAAGGTCAAGCAATGACAGAAGATCAAAGACATAATCCAAAATTGTTAGTTGGAATCATTGGGGGCTTAACGTTATTGATTGCTATCTTTTTTGCATATCAATGGTTAAGCAGCAGTACAGCAGATAAATCTGCACTTCAAGAAGAACTGGTCGCTGCACCGGCTAAACCGCCTGTTGCAACCCCTGTCCAATCTGAAACTGAAGCATCAGTCCCTACCGCAGAGACTGAAACCATTAAATTGGTCGAAGAAGACATTTTAGATGCAGCTGTGCCTGAAAATGCCTCTTTAGCCAAAGAGGAAATTGCCAAATTAGATGACATTCAACAACAATTGAATGATCAGGAGCAAAGCTTAAAACAGCAACATTCAGATGCAGATGAGCTGATTAAACTGAAAGAAGAACAAATTAAATTACTCGAAGCACAGTTAGCGCAACAAGCAAAATAACTGACTTCTGCTACACCATGCGTACTTATAGGCTAGAATATCATCAGATTTTCTAGCCTTTTTGTTATGTCCACTACTACAACGCCACAAAATATCCCCAAAGCAATTGGCTTTCTCATGCTGTCAGCGCTGCTTTTTTCCATCATGGGGGTTTGTATACGCTACGCATCCCACACAGTAGATAATGCCACCATCGTATTTTTTCGCAATGCGGTTGGCTTATTGATCTTTCTACCTTTGATCCTACAAAAGGGCAGCACATTTTTTAGAACTGAAAAATTGTGGATGCATACCTGGCGTTCAATCGTAGGCTTGGTGGCAATGTATGGCTTTTTTTATGCCATTGCCCACTTAAAACTCTCCAATGCCATGGTCTTCACCTATTCCTCGCCGATCTTCATCCCCTTAATTGCATGGTTATTTTTAAAAGAAAAAATGACGCTGAGTATGCTCATTGCCGCAGTCATTGGTTTAATCGGCGTGCTCTTCGTCGCAAAGCCCGATGCAGGAATGTTTAATCAGTTATCACTGATCGGACTGACCGCAAGCTTCTTGGCAGCCATGGCATTTGTCACTGTCCGTGCCCTTACAGCAACCGAGCCGCCTGAACGCATTGTGTTTTATTTCTGCTTTTTTGGCACGCTCATTTCCATGATCCCGATGTTCTGGCTCTGGCGTCCTTATAGTTTCAAGGAGTTTGCTTTTCTGATTACAGCGGGGCTTTTGGCCAATATCAGTCAAATTTTTATGTCCAATGCCTATAAGCTTGCACCCGCAGGTCAAATTGGTCCCGTCAACTATATAGCGATTATTTTTGCCGGTCTTTGGGGCTTTGCCCTGTGGCAAGAATTGCCAGACATTTACAGCCTATTCGGCTTTGCTTTTATATTTTTAGCGATTTTGCTTTGTAGTCCGATCCTACAAAATAAGTTTAAAAAGTCATAAATATCCATTCATTTACCTTCAAACGCACAGCCCCTTATTCAATAAAAAAAGCACCCGAAGGTGCTTTTTTAATGGCTCACTGCGAACTTATTGGTACCAACCAAACAGTTTCAGAATATAAGGAGCATAAGTCACGATCACCAAAGCTGGGAACAATACAAGGATCGGTAAAATCCAACGTTCATAGCGATAATAGAAATTGGTGTATTGGGCTTTTGCTTCTGCATCTGCTGCCCGTACCTCTTCATCCCCGACGGAGAGTCGTGTCAGCAAGTGATTCAGCGCTACAGGTGGCGAAACATAACCGAGCTCAAAGGCAACCAAAACGATCATCCAGAAGTGAATCGGATGGATACCATTTTCGTAGGCTACTGGTGCAATCGTTGCTGCAACCAAAATTACTGCCCCGAATGGATCTGTCGTCATACCAATAATCGCCAATAACAATGCGATAAAAGCCAATGAAATATAGATATTGCCCAAATGCGTTGGTAATAATTCAACGATTTCTGTCCGTTCAATCAAACCGCCGACACTTGCCGACAAGGCCATTAAGATAATTAATGCGCCAATGTGTCCAACCGTTTCTGAAGAAGCAAACCAAATTGAACTACCGAAACCACGACGGTTAGCCCCATGTCCACCATGTTCACGCATGAACTCAGAACTTTGCTCATGTTGTAAGCTGAGTTGTTCATGTGCATCTACAGTTTGCGAAGTAAAACGATCTGCAAACCAACGGTCAAACATAATGTAAACAATCAGAATAATCGGTAGAACCACAGGTGCGGTGAACTCATCCATTTGTGTATCTAAACCGTACTTGTAGAAAGCAATGACAAGCAAGGTCAGTACGATATACGGAATCACAGGAATGAACGCTTTCAGCATGCCCGGAATAGCCACTTTCGGCGATGCCACACGGAAACGTGTTTCTGCCAAGAACAGTGAAATACCTAAGAACAAGAATGCTGTGAGCCAGAACACATAGATACCGTGATCAAATAGTTCATCTGACGTGACATGGCGGCTATCAAGCATCGAGATCAAGATAATCAATAGACACGGACGAATGACCACACCTAAGGAACCTGACATTGCAGATACAGCGAGTGCGAACTGTCGACGAGAGCCAGAGTTCCACACTTCTTTATAAATAATTGCACCGGCTGCCACAACGAAAATCCCTGAAGCACCGGTATAAGCGGTTGGAATCGCCGCGGCAATCAGAATTAACCACGTCAAGGTCTCAGGTGCTAAGTTCCATGGACGTAAAATTCCTAAGAACAAATCCATTACGCGCGTTTGGGTCAATAACATTCCGGCCCAAATAAACAGTGCAAGGTTTAGGAAAATCCCAGAGAACTCAACCAACTGCCCAAGGTAAATCCCCTGACCCATTGGATAGTCCATAAAGAAGGTAAACGCCACACCCGTAATAATCGCCATAAAGGCATACAGCGGTACACTCAATAGTGCAAAACCAATATTCCCCGGACCCGGCTCTTTCGCCGCAGGTGGTTTAAAGAACTGATAAATACTGATGAGGGTGACAATACCAAACAGGGCTAGCCACAACCAATATACCGCCAAGGTTTCTGTGGTCGATTTCACCCCAGAATTTAGGACTGAATTAAACTGACTATATACCGAGAAGGTTAATAGGCCATTCCCAATCGCCATGAATAAAGCATAGACTTTATAATCCAAGCGTGTTGTTGGCGCACGTAGACCAATATGATGGAACTTCACTGAAGCAGTAATGGCAGACACCAAGACCATCAGTAAAAGAATCAATACACGGTTTTCGGAACCAAATTTAAAGATGCCAAAGAATGTCGTTTCAATCGCACGATAAGTACGAATACTTGGATGCTCATCTAAATAAGCTTTTGCTTTGTCATAAAATTGGAATTTTTCTTCACATTGCTGTACACCTGCCATGACCGATGCACGTACATCGGATTCAGATGCTGTACCAAAAATGTCAGCAAATTCGTCAGCCGCATTGGCTTTCATTTGCGTTTGCACCATTTTTTCTACATCTGGGTGGCGGTCACAATCTGGCTTGGTCGGTTCTGCACGTAAAAATGAATACTGCATCCCAATGCTTTCATTACCATACAAACGCTCACCAGTACGCAGAAGCTGACCATGAATCATCTCCCCTGTCCCGATAATCAATGTAAGCAGAAGCAAGATCAACACGACTAGAGTCGAAATCCATTCTGTCCAGACATACCTTAACAGCCCGACGATGCCGGATCTGTTTTGTGTATCATTTTGCATGAGTCTTCCTATTTTTTATTTTGGAGCCTAGCGGGGCTAAGCATCCTTTTCCTTATCGGCTCGAGAAGTTCCTTTCCCTGACCTAACTGTTTTATTATTACGTTTAAATTTGCATCAATATTCAAAACATTAAAATGACAATATGTATTTTCTTTTCGGTTTTTTTTGTCAACCCAATCACCTAAAGTGCGTTAGCGATCCCAGAAATAATTACCAATAAGATAAAACACGGCGATGACAATGCCCCAAATCACCCCCAATAAATGGGCTTCGACTAAAACGGGGCTTCCTATTAATTCAGCCGTTCCGGTGTTCCCCACGGTATTTTCCCAGACCAATTTTGCCAAAATCAGCAAGAGAACAAAGGCTGCAAAATTTCGCTCCCGTTTATACATTAAATGTACGCAAGCGACTGCAACATAAGCGCCATGCAAGACACCAGATAATCCTGCATAGGCTTCAATATCAGGGAGGAAAAAATAAAAACTCAGACTGATTAAAGGGGATAAAATCAATAAGATGGCAACAAAGTGCCATATTGAAACTCTTGGAAAAATAAACGGTAAGCAGATAAAGGCCAACATATTTAAAGCAAAATGAATCCAACCAACATGAACCCAATGGGCCGTCCATAAGCGCCAAAAGTCATGAAATAAATCATCTTGCCAGTAGATAAAATAGTCTTTAAATACCTGTAGCGAGGCACAGATCGAAACGAATACGGCAAGAAAGACAATTTTCGGAATTAAAAATTGTGTTTTCATTTTCGCTCCTCCTGTACCTCACATTTGGACTACATGCTTTATTAATTTGTTGCAGCGCCACTCGTTTCTGTAGCACCACTGCTTTCAGCATCTCCACTAAACAAATCATCGAGTTCTGAACTATTGGCACTTTCATCCCAGAAATGTTCCATACCATCATCGCCGGTACGAACGCCTGTATGTTCAGTCCAATAACGATCTGAAATCCCTTTCACCATGCTTTCAGCCATACTATCGATGAGCTTAAATTGCGGGTTAACTGGTTTTTCATCGCTACGCGCCTGTGCAAAAGTACGTAAGGCATCACGGATTTTCGCATCATCGCCACTGGCTTGTGCAGCAACTGCATATAACGCATGTGACAGTCTTACGCCTTTTTGCTCACCAATTTGCGCCGATTGTTTTAAGGTTTGGTATGGATCAGGTTTTCCATCTCCTGCACCCGGCAATAACGTCCAGATCACAGCGCGGGTTGCATTTGGTGCGCCCCAGAATTTTTCATTATTCAGACACACCATACCGCGTTCAACAATCGCAGCAATGTCTTTCGGAACGTTTACCGCCCCACCTGAGTTAATATCATTGGTCATGGCCTGTAAGCCACTTAACATTCCCAACATATACACTGTTTGGTCAATGTCGCTGTTCATTTTTGGACAGCCTTCACCTAGACTTTTCTTATACTTCTTTTCAAAACGATCTTGAAATAATTGATAGCCGGTATATTGACGCTGTGCAGCAAGTGCCGCCCAACGCTTTTGCTCAACACGAGCATCCTGTGCTTCGGATACTTGGTTAGCTTTAGATGCACGTAAATAGCGTAACTCTGCATCCAAGGCTTTTTGTTCTGCACAAATCCCTGCTGCTGAATACATCAACACAGCCACACGTGTTGGGTCTGCGCCCATATCTTTGGTGGCCATAATGGCTGGAGTTAATGAATTACCTGAATTACACACCATTTCAGCATCTTCCATGGCTAAAATTGGTGGCACAATATGTTTTTCGGTAAATCCGAGTGCAACATTAGCACCGGTTTTTACAACCTGCGAACAACCCGCGAATAATGTACTTGTTATTGCTACAACTGCCACACCCTGGCATATTTTTTGGACGCTCGACATTTTCCTGTCCTCTATAATTGTGTTTATGTCCATCACGACAAACATATCAGAAGCAAAAAATGAATAAAAGAGTATTTGCTCTAATTTGAACGACACACTGTGCCACGAATCACGCTGAATGCAATTGACTGATTTTTTACAAAGACTAAATTTTAGGCAAAAAAAAGTAGCATAGCGACGGTTCGGCACATGCTACTTATTAACTGTGAAAGCGTTTGACTGCTTATTTTTGAGTTAACTGTTCCTTCAGCACTGTTCCTAGTCGTCCTATAACAATTGCTAACACAATCGCTATTACCAGAAACATCCAAGTTGGCATCATCATGATGATTTCCTTTAACGGCTGTTGGTAAGGCTAATATATAGGCAGAGAATCACCGCACAGCTTAAAATTGTCTGACAATTTAAATATTTTGCCAATAAAATCCAATCCTGTCAGACAAGATTATTTTACCTACAAGATAAGATAATGAATTATTTGCATTTTATTGAATTTTAAAAAATAAGGCTGTCTAACAATTAGATCATTTTGGCCAATACTTTGAGTGATTTCCACTGTTTCAATGACAATTGATCGCGCCAAATAATCACCGGTTTTGCACGCGCATGCATAAAATACACCACGATATACATTTGATGATCCAAAATATGGCTTATTTGAACGCGTTGCACCGGACGGTTCAGTCGTTGCAAAGACCAATCAGTTCCATCCAAATATTCTAGACTGGTGACGTGTAAATGCTTACGGAAAAACAGAACATAAACCACCAGTCCAATGAGAAAAAATATCCCCCAAAGCATGGGTGTTAGTAACTGATAAAGCAGCGTCATCAATACCGCAAAAATAAAAAACTGAAACGCATGCGATAAAAAACTGCGTTTCAGTTTGAATTGCCGATTATCCATGAACGTAATGTTTTAATTTTTGAATAAACGTTTTTAATTCAGGACGTGGCGGTTCACTAACTTCCATAAACCAATCCAACAAATCTGGATCTTCTGCAGCAACGAGTTCTGCAAACATGTCTTTTTCAGCTGCATCGGCTTGTAAATAGTAATTTTTGACGTAGGGATCAAAATAAACATCAATCTCTTTTAAACCACGACGTGCACGGTAGATCACTTTACGCTCTTCTAAGCTGATTTCATCAGTCATTGTCTTCCCCAATCGTTGAACCCGTCTAGTGTAACTCATCCACCCCATTGAAGTGGAGTGTTTTCAAAGATTGACCGAATCCTTCATCGCAATTCTTGCTTTTGAATGTTCTGCACATTGTAGTCACACGCTGCATCTTATAAGTTGAGACAAAGCCATAAAAATGAATAGGATATTCAAAATGCAATCTGGAGCGATTCGCCCACTCAACAACATGCTGCCACGTCAATTATTTAATGCAGAACATGATGCATTTCGTGAAACAGTACGAAAATTTTATGAAAAAGAAGTTGTGCCCAATATCGAAAAGTATGAAAAACAACAACATGTAGACCGTGACTTATGGAATAAAGCCGGTGCCATGGGCTTGCTTTGCCCGACCATGCCCGAAGCTTATGGCGGCTATGGTGTAGACCGACTCTATAGCATGATTCTGATTGAAGAGCAGGCCTATGCTATGGACTCCTCTACCGGCTTTTCACTGCACTCCGACATCGTGGCCAATTATATTCATAACTTTGGCAATGAAGAACAAAAGCTGCATTGGCTGCCGAAAATGGCTTCTGGCGAAACCGTGACTGCCATTGCAATGACCGAACCGGGCACAGGTTCAGACCTACAAGCCGTACGCACAACTGTTACAGAAGATGGTGATGACTATATTATTAATGGGTCAAAAATTTTTATCACCAATGGCTATTTATGTGACATGGCGATTGTGGTCTGCAAGACAGGCAATAGTGAAAAAGGTTCAGCCAATTTATCGCTAATTATCGTCGAGGCAGATCGCGTCGGTTTTAGTAAAGGCAAACCTTTAAACAAAATTGGCATGAAAGGTCAGGATACCTGTGAACTGTTCTTTGATAATGTCCGCGTCCCTAAAAGCAACTTACTCGGCATGCAAGGTATGGGCTTTATGATGCTGATGAAGGAATTAGCTTGGGAGCGCATGTTGGTTGCGATTATTTGCCAAGCAGGTGCAGAAGCAGCCTTTGCGCACACAGTTCAATACACCAAAGAACGTAAGGCATTTGGCAAGACCGTATCAAGTTTCCAAAACACCCGTTTTAAATTGGCAGAACTACGTACTGAGATCGATTTTTGTAGAGCTTATTTAGATCGCTGTATGGAACTACAACTTGAGGAACAGCTCGGTATTGACGCTGCAGCCGCTGCTAAATACAAAATTTCAGAAATGTTTTCCAAAGTTGTGGATGAGTGTCTGCAGTTGCATGGTGGCTATGGCTATATGCTTGAATATCCAATTGCACGGGCTTATATCGACAATCGAGCCAATCGTATTTATGCAGGTACCAATGAAATTATGAAAGAGCTGATTTCCCGCTCTTTATAACAACAAAGCCCATCATCTGATGGGCTTTTTTCATTCTTTCGATATCAACTTAAATCATTCACAAAATCACAGATCAGTGCAGTGACCAATGCGGGTTGCTCTTTATGCGGCATGTGATGAAGCCCTTCCAAAATCTCTAGCTCGGTATCGCCTTGTATACCCGAAAAAAGTTTCTGAGCTTGTGCTGTCGTCCCGTATTCATCCAGTTCTCCATGAATGATCAAGCTTGGACACTGTACTTTTCCAACATAATGCTCGAGGTTCCATTGACGAAAACTCGGTGAGAGCCAAGTTTCAGTCCAAGCATCCAAAACCCATTGGGCTTTATCCCCATGATATTTAGCCAAGCGTTCAAGTTGTCCCAGCTGCGCAAACCCTATTTTGGCTTCACGTATACCCGATAATGTCAGTTCTTCCACTTCATACTGTGCTGCTATGGAGATCAGACCTCGACATTGTTCAGTATATTCACTGGCAATCACGACAGACATTCCTCCGCCAACACTATGCCCCATCACGATAAATTGTTGAATAGAATAATGTTGAAGTAGCAGCTTAAAGCCCTGCTGTGCTTCGGCATAGACAAAATCCGTACTTAATACATCAGGGTTTGCTGACGAACGACCAAAACCCAATCGATCATAAGCAATGACCTTTCTGCCAGACACAGAAGCCTATTGCGCAGGAAAATCACGCCACAAATCCACACTCCCCAGTGAATCATGCATCAATATAATCGGGGCCAAAGTTACATCTTTATCTGCTGTTTCAGGCTGCCAAGCTTGGGTATATAGCTCATAATCATTTAATTTTATAAATTCTGAATGTTCTTGAATATTCACATTAACCCTGTGTGCTTTTCCTTATTTTCAACATGATATATTTTTCAACAAATAAAGCGCATCAAATAAAACCCTAAAGTCACTCATCTAAAGCAAAAAAAAAGGAGCATGATGCTCCTTTTTCTATAACTGCCTTAAGAAACTAATCTGGGTTTAGCCGCCACTTGATCTGACTTTTTTTCAAATTTCAGCACTCCATCTTCAAATGAAGCATGCTTTAATTCTTTACGATCTGCCAAATAGTTATTGCTGACTTTCCACGGTGCATGTTTACCCTGTTTTGGCATCACATCTGCTGCACGTGCAATATAGCCTGAAGTCAAACTGCCCATTACGGTATCTTCTAACAACTCGGTCGCATCGCCTTGTGGAATCACTTGGTTATAACCATTTTGATCCATATAGTTAATCAATTTACAGATGTATTCAGAAGCAATATCGACTTTTAAAGTCCATGAAGCATTAATATAGCCAATAATCATCGCCATATTGGGTACATCACTGACCATAACACCACGATATAACATATGTTTTGAGGTATTCAGTGGCTGTCCATCGATTGTGGCACTAATGCCGCCTAAAATTTGAATGTTGAGACCTGTAGCAGAAATTACTACATCTGCATCAAGATGTTTACCTGATTTCAATTGAATGCCATTTTCAGTAAAACTTTCAATTTGATCAGTTTCAACAGATGCACGGCCTTCACGTAAAATTCTAAACAAATCACCATCTGGCACCACACAAAGGCGCTGATCCCAAGGATTGTAATCTGGGGTAAAGTGCTTCATATCCACTTTACCTTTCAATTGCAACTCAATTGATTTTAATAAAAACTTACGGAGTAATTTAGGTTGCTTTTGTGCAACAGCATAAACAGCCCGTTGGACACCGATATTTCGTGCACGGGTAAGTTTATAAGCAACATCTTCAGGTAATACTTTACGCATTTTGTCGTAAATGATGTCAATAGAAGGTACTGAGGCAATATAGGTTGGAGAACGCTGTAGCATGGTCACATGCCCGGCACCGCCTTTTGCCATAGCTGGTACCAATGTAATCGCTGTTGCTCCACTGCCAATAATCACCACTTTTTTGCCTGCATAATTAAAATTTTCAGGCCAATGTTGTGGATGAATGAAGGTACCTTTAAAGTTTTCCTGCCCTTTAAACTCAGGTTGGAACCCTTGGTCATAATTATAATAACCCGTACAGCCAAAGACAAAATTTGCAATCCAGGTTTGTTGTTTCTTCTTCGCATCTTCAATAACAACAGACCATTTACGAGTTTGTGAGTCGTAATTTGCACTCACAACACGATGTTGAAAATGAATTTTTTCTTTGATCTTATATTCGTCAATCACTTCAGAAAGATAGCCTTTGATCGAAGGACCGTCTGCAAGCACACTAGATTTTTTCCACGGCTTAAAATTAAAGCCAAAAGTTGACATGTCCGAATCAGAACGAATACCAGGATATTTAAAAAGATCCCATGTACCACCGAAACTTTCACGACGTTCAATAATTTCAAATGAACGATTAGGACAATTTTTTGAAAGATGAGCAGCCAAACCTACACCGGAGATCCCTGCACCTACAATGAGAATATCAACTTGTTTTTCCATGTTGTTCTTTTAACCTATCTTAGATTTATATTTATTAAATCACATTTTTGACAATGCACAATGTCAAGTTTAAGCAAAAGGCGTTTTATTTTTATCTTTTAAGGACAAATTGAATTATTGTCTAACAATATATAGCCACCACAAAACTGCAGGCATTAAAAAAGGTCGGTTAAAAACCGACCTTTTTTAGAACAACGTACGCTGCTCTTCACGAAATTAGTTAACTTCGCGATCTACTAGCTCAACGTAAGCCATCGGTGCAGCATCACCTGCACGGAAGCCCGCTTTAAGAACACGTAGATAACCGCCGTTACGTTCTTTGTAACGAGGGCCAAGAACGGTAAATAATTTACCAACAGTTGCAGCTGAACGAGTACGAGCAAACGCTAAACGGCGGTTTGCTACAGAATCGACTTTAGCTAAAGTGATTAAAGGCTCAGCAACACGACGCAATTCTTTTGCTTTAGGAACAGTAGTTTTAATTAACTCGTGTTCGAACAAAGAATTAGCCATGTTTTGGAACATCGCTTTACGATGACTGCTTGTACGGCCTAATTTCACACCACTATTACGATGACGCATGGTGATAGTCCTACTTAATTAACGGCTACGATAAGCAAAGCGATCGTCCATACGGAGGCTAGCCGGTGGCCAGTTCTCTAAACGCATGCCCAATTGCAAGCCTTTCGATGCCAGAACATCTTTAATCTCAGTCAACGATTTTTTACCTAAGTTAGGAGTTTTAAGCAACTCAACTTCAGTACGTTGAACAAGATCGCCAATGTAGTAAATATTTTCTGCTTTCAAACAGTTAGCAGAACGAACAGTAAGCTCTAGATCATCTACTGGACGAAGCAAAATCGGATCAACTTCTTCACGAGGCTCTTGAGCAACTGGTGCTTGATCTTTCTGAAGATCAACAAAAATTGCAATTTGTTGTTGCAAGATTGTTGCCGCTTTGCGGATTGCTTCTTCAGGATCAACAGTACCGTTGGTTTCAAGATCAATGATCAATTTATCAAGGTCAGTACGTTGTTCTACACGAGCGTTTTCCACTGTGTAAGACACACGTTTGATTGGGCTGTAAGAAGCATCTAATTGCAAACGACCCACTGGACGAGTTTCGCCCTCAGGGAAGCGTGAATCAGAAGTCTCATAACCACGACCTTGAGAAACTTTCAGGCGCATTTTTAATGAGCCAGAAGCACTTAAAGTACCGATCAAATGTTCAGGGTTAACCACTTCAACATTGTGTGGTAAACGAAGGTCAGCGGCAGTAACGTCGCCAGGACCTTGTTTTTCCAATGTCAGATAAGCTTCATTTTGATCGAACAGCTTAATAGACAATCCTTTTAGGTTCAGCAAGAGCTCGACGATGTCCTGCTGCAAGCCTTCCAAAGTACTGTACTCGTGCTCGACACCTTCAATCTCTACTTCAACCACGGCTGCGCCAGGTAAAGAAGACAAAAGGATACGACGTAAAGCATTACCAAGAGTATGACCAAAGCCACGCTCTAATGGTTCTAGAATAACTTTTGCCGAGGTCCCGCTTGCCGCTTCGACCTTAATCGCTTGCGGAGTTAGAAACTCATTTGCAGTACGCGTCATTATTGCTACCTCAAGGATTATTTAGAATACAATTCTACAATCAAGCTTTCGTTGATTTCAGCAGGTAAATCAGAGCGATCTGGTGCAGCTTTGAATGTACCTTCCAATTTAGAATGATCAATTTCAATCCAAGATGGAATGCCACGTTGAGTCGCTAACTCAACTGCGTTTTTAATACGCAATTGTTGTTTAGCACCTTCGTGAACCGCAACAACGTCACCAGCTTTAACTTGGATAGACGCGATGTTAACACGACGACCATTTAAAGTGATTGAACGGTGAGATACAAGCTGACGAGCTTCTGCACGTGTAGAACCAAAACCCATGCGATAAACAACGTTATCTAGACGGCTTTCAAGAAGTTTCAACAAGTTTTCACCTGTTGCGCCTTTAACACGAGCAGCTTCTTTGTAGTAGTTACTAAATTGACGCTCTAAAACACCGTACATACGACGTACTTTTTGTTTTTCACGTAATTGTAGTGAGTACTCAGATTGTTTGCCGCCACGAGCGCCACCATGTTGGCCAGGTGCTTTAGCAGCTTTTTTTGTTTTGACGTCAAATGGTTTAACGCCAGATTTTAATTGCAGGTCTGTCCCTTCGCGGCGAGAGAGTTTGCATTTTGGACCAATATAACGAGCCATGAATGTTTCTCCTTACACGCGACGTTTTTTAGGTGGACGGCAACCGTTGTGCGGGATTGGCGTCACATCGGTAATGCTGTTAATTTTATAACCCACTGCACCTAAAGCACGAACCGCAGATTCACGACCTGGACCAGGACCTTTTACAAGGACATCCAAGTTTTTCAAACCGTAATCTAAAGCAGCTTTACCAGCAACTTCAGCAGCTACCTGAGCAGCAAACGGAGTTGATTTACGTGATCCACGGAAGCCTTGTCCACCAGAGGTAGCCCAAGCCAGTGCATTACCTTGACGATCGGTAATAGTCACAATGGTGTTATTAAAAGAAGCGTGAATGTGTGCAACACCTTCAGAGACGGTACGAGTGACCTTCTTGCGTGTGCGAGTATCTTTAGCCATCTTTTAGCTTCCAGAAATCTTATTTCTTAATAGGTTTGCGCGGACCTTTACGGGTACGTGCGTTAGTTTTGGTGCGTTGACCACGGACAGGCAAGCTGCGACGATGACGAAGACCGCGGTAGCAGCCTAAATCCATTAAACGTTTAATGTTCATGGAAATTTCGCGACGTAAATCACCTTCGGTAGGAACCTTAGTAACTTCTGCACGAATCGCATCAAGCTGAGCGTCATCTAATTCACGAATTTTAGTTGTTGGTGCAATACCAGCAGCAGCTAAGATAGCTTTTGCAGTGTGGCGACCAATACCAAAAATGTACGTTAGAGAGATAACAGCATGCTTGTTATCCGGAATGTTTACACCGGCAATACGAGCCATTCAATTTTCTCCAAAAAGGCAGTTAAGATAATCAACCGCCCGACAAAATCTTTGAGGGGCGGATAATAACCTAATTAGCCTACTGAAATCAACAGGTCTTGATCAGATTAACCTTGACGCTGCTTATGACGAGGTTCTGCGCTGCAAATTACGCGAATAACCCCATTACGACGGATAACTTTACAGCTACCACAAATTTTCTTTACAGAAGCTTGAACTTTCATAATGAAACCTCTAAGTGCGCTTATCCTTTCGGATGAGCAGTCGTTTTACGCATTAACGATTGATTGTCATATTGATGCGATGTGAGATGAGCTTGAAGCTGAGCCATAAAGTCCATCACCACCACCACTACGATCAGTAAAGACGTACCACCTAAGCTAAATGGAATACCAAATGAACTTTGTAGAATCATCGGCATTAAACAGATGATTGTGATATAAACCGCGCCAATAAAAGTCAAACGATTCAAAATATGATCTAAATAGCGTGCAGTTTGCTCACCAGGACGAATACCCGGCACATAAGCACCACTACGTTTTAAATTCTCTGACACTTCTTTCGGGCTAAATACTAGCGCAGTATAGAAGTAACAGAAGAAGATAATTAATGCGCCAAATAGCACCAAATACATCGGTTGACCCGGCGACAATACGAGTGCCAAATCTTGTAGGCCACGTTTAATCACGCCAGCATTTGGATCTGCGCTGCCTACCCATTGCCCTAAGCTCGCTGGGAACAATAGCAATGAACTCGCAAAAATTGCAGGAATCACACCCGCCATATTAATTTTTAATGGCAAATGTGTTTGCTGGGCAGTAAATACACGACGACCTTGTTGTTTTTGAGCATAGTTTACCGGAATACGACGCTGCGCCTTCTCAATAAACACAATTGCTGCTAACACTGCAACAGACAGCAATGCAAAAATTGCAAGACCAATTAAACTTGATTGGCCATTATCTACTGAGGTTAAAGATTGCAGAACCAAGTTCGGCAAACCAGCAACAATACCAGCGAAGATGATCATGGAAATACCATTCCCTACTCCACGCTCTGTAATTTGCTCACCTAACCACATCAGGAACATTGTACCTGCAACTAAAGAAGTTACAGCAGGAACGTAAAAAGCAAGTCCACTAGTCAAAGTAATATTTTGACTAATCAGACCTGCACACATCCCAACAGCTTGCACAAGTGCAAGAAACAATGTGCCTTGTCGCGTATATTGATTGATCTTACGCTTACCTTGTTCGCCTTCTTTCTTTAAAGCTTCCAGCGAAGGAACAACCGTAGACATTAACTGCACAATAATCGATGCAGAGATATACGGCATAATCCCAAGAGCAAGAATTGACATACGCTCTAATGCACCACCTGAGAACATGTTAAACAAACCAAGGATCGTACCTTGGTTTGCATTAAACAGATTCTCTAGTGCGGCATTGTTAATGCCCGGTACTGGAATATGTGCTCCCAGTCGAAAAACCAACAACGCCCCGATGAGGAACATCATACGGCGGATAATTTCACGATATTTCACATGAAAAGGCTGGCCTTTCATCATGTTAACATGACCTGTCGAACTAGGAGTCATAGACACTGGGGATTACTCCTCGACTTTACCGCCAGCAGCTTCAACAGCAGCTTTAGCGCCTTTAGTCAATGCAACACCTTGAACAGTGAACGCACGAGTAATTTCACCAGAAAGTACGATACGTGCACGTAACATATCTTTACGCACAACGTTAGCAGCTTTTAAAGTTTCAAGAGACACGATGTCGCCTTCAACTTTAGCGAGTTCTGATAAACGTACTTCAGCAGTTTTCAAAGCCATTTGGCTAGTGAAACCGAATTTAGGTAAACGACGATATAACGCAGTTTGACCACCTTCGAAACCAGGACGTGTACCACCGCTCTTACGTGAGTTTTGACCTTTGACACCACGGCCACCAGTCTTACCAACGCCAGAACCGATACCACGGCCTAAACGTAAGTTGTCACGCTTAGCACCTTCTGCAGGTGCAATTGTATTTAAACGCAGAGTCATGGCTTATTCCTCTACACTAACCATATAGTAAACTTGGTTGATCATACCACGGTTAGAAGGCGTATCTTGCACTTCAACTGTATGACCAATACGACGCAGACCTAAACCTTTAAGGCTAAGCTTGTGATTTTTCAAGCGATGCGATGAAGATTTAGTCTGGGTAACTTTAATCGTTTTCATGATTGATTACCCTTGAATTTGTGCTACTGATAAACCACGTTTCGCAGCAACTTTCTCAGGAGAAGTCATATCACGCAAACCGTTAAAAGTTGCGTTTACTACGTTAGCAGCGTTAGTAGAACCATAACACTTAGTTAATACGTTACGTACACCTACAGCTTCTAAAACTGCACGCATAGCGCCACCAGCAATTACACCAGTACCTTCAGAAGCAGGTTGCATGTAAACGCGGCTTGCACCGTGACGAGCATTGATAGGGTGCTGAACAGTACCGTCAACAAGGTCAACAGTAATCATGTTGCGACGAGCAGCTTCAAGTGCTTTAGAAATAGCAGCTGGAACTTCACGTGCTTTACCACGACCAAAACCTACGCGACCATTACCATCACCCACAACAGTTAATGCTGTGAAAGAGAAGATACGACCACCCTTAACAACTTTGGCTACACGATCAACGGCAACCAGCTTTTCAACAAGACCTTCGTTTTGTTCAACTTTAGCCATGATTAGAACTCCAAGCCGTTTTCACGAGCAGCATCAGCCAAGGCTTTGATACGACCATGATATTTGAAACCAGAACGGTCAAATGCAACTTTAGTTACACCAGCCGCTTTAGCACGTTCTGCAATTAAAGCACCAACTTTCTGAGCCGATTCAACGTTACCAGTAGTACCAGCACGTAGAGTAGCGTCTAAAGTAGAAGCTTGCGCTAATACTTTGCCACCATCTGCAGAGATAACTTGAGCATAGATGTGACGCGGAGTGCGGTTTACACACAAACGAGTCGCACCCAATGCACGGATGTGCAAGCGTGTGCTTTTCGCACGACGCAAACGGGATTGTTTCTTTTCGTTCATAAGAACCTCGCGCCTTATTTCTTCTTAGCTTCTTTACGAAGTACAACTTCGTCAGAATAACGAACACCTTTACCTTTATAAGGCTCTGGCGGACGGTAACCACGGATTTCTGCAGCAACTTGACCTAATTTAGCTTTATCAGCTGATTTAAGTACAATTTCAGTTGCAGTAGGAGTTTCTGCAGTTACACCTTCAGGAAGGTTGTAGTCGATCGGGTGAGAGAAACCAAGGTTAAGGTTAACAATGTTACCTTTAACCGCAGCTTTATAACCAACACCGATAAGCTGTAACTTACGTTCGAAACCTTCGTTAACACCTTTTACAAGGTTGTTAAGCACAGCGCGAGCAGTACCAGCTTGCATCCAAGCATCTTTAGATTCAGCTTTAGGAGCAATAACTAGAGTACCGTCTTCCTGTTTTAGCTCGACCAGCGCATGCAGGTTGAAAGACAATGTACCTTTGCTGCCTTTCACTTCGACCTGCCGGCCGTTCTGAGTAACTGTAACACCGTTAGGTACAGTTACTGGGGCTTTAGCCACACGAGACATGAGGAATCACCTATTAAGAAACAAAAGCAATAACTTCACCACCGATACCTGCAGCACGTGCAGCGCGATCAGTCATGATGCCTTTGCTTGTAGAAACAATTGCAATACCTAAACCTTGCTTAACGCTAGGAAGTGCATCTTTACCGCGATATTGACGTAGACCAGGACGGCTTACGCGTTTCACAGTATCGATAACTGGTTTGCCTTCGAAATATTTTAAAGTAATCGTTAAAGTCGCTTTGCCTTCATTGTCAGCAACAGCTACATCAGCGATATAACCTTCTTGTTGAAGTACGTTAGCAATCGCAACTTTCAACTTTGAGTTTGGCATAGAAACAGTTTGTTTCTTTGCCATTTGTGCGTTACGAACACGTGTTAGCATGTCGGCAACGGTATCTTGCATACTCATTTATAGTGCTCCTTACC
Source organism: Acinetobacter sp. YH12138 (assembly GCF_015218525.1). Lineage (NCBI taxonomy): Bacteria > Pseudomonadati > Pseudomonadota > Gammaproteobacteria > Moraxellales > Moraxellaceae > Acinetobacter > Acinetobacter sp. YH12138. The sequence continues at coordinate 2,803,039 of NZ_CP048670.1, forward strand.
AGCTTGCCTTAACAACGCCCGGTACATCACCTTGCATTACTGTTTCACGTAATTTGTTACGGCTTAAACCGAACTTACGGAAGTAACCATGAGGACGACCAGTTAAACCACAACGGTTACGTAGACGTACTGGAGACGCATTACGTGGTAATGCTTGAAATTTCATCATCGCTTCGAAACGTTCTTCGTCTGATGCATTTACGTTTGCGATAATTGCTTTTAATTCAGCACGTTTCGCAGCGTATTTAGCAACAGTAGCTTCGCGTTTCAATTCGCGATTAATCATACCTTTCTTAGCCATATCGACCTCTTATTTGAACGGGAAGCCGAATGCACGCATAAGCGCACGGCCTTCGTCATCGGTGCGAGCAGTCGTAGTGATGGTAATGTCCATACCACGAATACGATCAATCTTATCAAAATCGATTTCAGGGAACATGATTTGTTCCTTAAGACCCATTGAGTAGTTACCACGACCATCAAATGATTTCGCAGAGAAACCACGGAAGTCACGGATACGAGGGATCGCGATAGAGATCAAACGGTCTAAGAATTCGTACATACGTTCGCCACGTAAAGTAACTTTACAGCCGATCGGCCAACCATCACGGATTTTGAAACCAGCGATAGATTTACGAGCTAAAGTAAGTACTGGTTTTTGACCAGCAATTGCTTGCATATCAGAAAGAGCGCCATCTAACAATTTCTTGTCAGCTGATGCAGCACCAACACCCATGTTGATGGTAATTTTTGTAATGCGAGGGATATCCATCACATTCTTAACGCCCAATGTTTCTTTTAATTGAGCCTTAAGTTCGTCGTTGTAACGCGTTTTAAGTCTGGCCATTGCCTAGTCAACCTATTACTTCGCTACCGCCACTGATTCACCATTAGATTTGAATACGCGAGTTTTCACGCCTTCAATCACTTGGTAACCAACACGGTCAGCCTTTTGGGTTGTAGCATTAAAAATTGCCACGTTAGAGATATGAAGCTCAGCTTCTTGAGTTACGATGCCGCCTTCAGCGCCAGTAGCTCGGTTAGGCTTTTGATGCTTCGTTACCAAGTTAAGGCCTTCAACCTTAACACGGTCATTTGAAACAGACAAAACAGTACCTTGTTTGCCTTTTTCTTTACCTGCGATCACAATTACTTGATCGCCCTTTTTAATCTTAGCCATGAGTGCCTCTTATAGAACTTCAGGAGCCAATGAAATAATTTTCATGAACTGTTCAGTACGAAGTTCACGAGTCACTGGTCCGAAAATACGAGTTGCAATCGGCGCTTTGTTGTTGTTCAAAATAACAGCTGCGTTATCGTCGAAACGAATAACTGAACCATCTGCACGACGGATGCCGAATTTTGTACGTACAACTACAGCATTCATCACGTCACCTTTTTTAACACGTGCGCGTGGAATAGCTTCTTTTACAGTAACTTTAATAATGTCGCCAACAGAAGCATAACGACGATGTGAACCACCAAGTACTTTAATACATTGTACGCGGCGAGCACCACTGTTGTCTGCTACGTCGAGCATACTTTCGGTTTGAATCATTGCCCTACTCCAAAACCGAGCATCACCGGTCGCAATTTCGAAAGGCTCAAAGAGTACTCGAAATTGACCGATGATGCAAGAACGTTTAATTACTCAGCAGCAGCTTCAACAACTTCAACTAAAGTCCAAGACTTAGTTTTAGACATTGGGCGGCTTTCTTTGATGCTTACTACGTCGCCAACTTTAGCAACATTGTTTTCATCATGAGCGTGTAATTTAGTTGAACGGCGGATTAATTTGCCATACAACGGGTGTTGAACGCGGCGTTCGATAAGAACAACGATAGACTTGTCCATCTTGTCGCTAACTACTTTACCGGTTAACGTGCGAACTGTTTGTTCACTCATTGTCCGTTCCCCTGTTTTTCGGTAAGGAGGGTCTTAATACGAGCAATTGTCTTACGAGTAAGCGCAACTTCGTGCGATTTACCCAATTGACCAGTTGCTTTCGCCATACGAAGACGGAATTGGTTAAGCTGTTGCTCATCAAGCAAAGCTGTCAACTCTTCTACCGACTTTTCACGTAGATCATTAGTTTTCATTACATTACCGTCCGAGTCACGATAGTGGTTTTAAACGGAAGTTTTGCAGCAGCAAGCGTAAACGCTTCGCGAGCAAGTTCTTCGTTAACACCATCAATTTCGTACAAGACTTTACCTGGTTTGATTTGGCAAACCCAGTATTCCACAGAACCTTTACCTTTACCCATACGAACTTCTAATGGTTTTTCAGTAATTGGTTTGTCTGGGAAAACACGGATAAAGATCTTACCACCACGTTTAATACGACGGCTGATTGTACGACGCGCTGCTTCAATTTGACGTGCTGTCATTTGACCACGTTCAACTGATTTAAGTGCAATAGTACCAAAAGATACTGAGCTACCGCGATGTGCTAGACCAGTGTTACGGCCTTTTTGCACTTTACGGAATTTAGTACGTTTAGGTTGTAACATGGATTATTCTCCTTTTTCAGCAGAACGATCATTGCGACGACCACGACGCTCTTGACCTTCACCACGACCACGGCCACGTTTAGCTGGACGTTCTTCAGCTGGAGCTGGGTTCATGACTTGTTTCATGCCGCCCAAGATCTCACCACGGAAGATCCATACTTTAACGCCGATCGTACCGTAAGTAGTCTCAGCACGCATAGTAGCATAGTCGATGTCAGCACGAAGAGTATGAAGAGGTACACGACCTTCACGATACCATTCAGTACGCGCAATCTCAGCACCACCTAGACGGCCTGAAACTTCCACTTTGATACCTTTAGCACCAGCACGCATAGAGTTTTGAACCGCACGCTTCATAGCACGACGGAACATTACACGTTTTTCTAATTGAGAAGCGATTGCTTCAGCAACTAAACGAGCGTCTAAATCTGGGCGATCGATTTCGTTGATACTTACTTGCGCAGGAACACCCATAATGGCTGTTAATTCGCGTTGTAATTTCTCAATGTCTTCGCCTTTTTTACCGATCACGATACCAGGACGTGCAGTGCTAATAGTTACTTTAGCTGCGCCTGTAGGGCGTTCGATAAGAATATTGCTCACCATCGCATTCTTAAGTTTTTTAGTTAAAAACTCACGAACTTGAAGATCTTTTAGCAAATATTCAGCATATTGTTTCGGATTCGCATACCAGTTAGCGTTATGACGTTTCACAACACCTAGGCGGATACCGATTGGATGAACCTTCTGACCCATATCAAACCCCTACCTTAACGGTAATGTGACAAGTACGCTTAGTAATACGATCTGCACGGCCTTTAGCACGTGGCAAAATACGTTTCAGGCTCATGCCTTCATCAACGTAGATCGTAGAAACTTTAAGGTCGTCTACATCTAAACTGTTATTATGTTCAGCGTTTGCAATCGCAGATTCCAATGCTTTTTTAACTAAAACTGCAGCTTTTTTGTTGCTGAAGTTTAAGATATTCAAAGCATGCGCAACAGATTTGCCGCGAATTAGGTCTGCAACCAAACGTGCTTTTTGTGCCGAGATAGCGGCACCGCGTAATTTAGCAGTTACTTCCATCATAGCACCTATTAACGTTTAGACTTCTTGTCAACACCGTGACCACGATAGGTACGAGTTGGCGCGAATTCACCTAATTTATGACCAACCATATGCTCAGATACAATCACTGGAACATGGTTACGGCCATTGTGTACAGAAATTGTTAGACCAACAAAATCCGGTAAGATCATCGAACGACGCGACCAAGTTTTGATCGGCTTACGGTTATTAGCCGCGATAGCCGCTTCAACCTTAGCGAACAAGTGCGCATCGACGAATGGGCCTTTTTTCAGAGAACGAGGCATTGTCAGATTCCTTTACTTGTTACTTAACGCGACGGTCGCGAATGATCATCTTAGTCGTACGCTTGTTGGTACGTGTTTTGTACCCTTTAGCTTTTTGACCCCATGGACTTACAGGTTGAATACCCTTGTTACGTCCTTCACCACCACCATGTGGATGGTCTACTGGGTTCATCGCCATACCACGTACGGTAGGACGAACGCCACGCCAGCGTGATGCACCTGCTTTACCAAGTGAACGAAGGTTGCTTTCTGAGTTAGAAACTTCACCTAACACAGCACGGCATTCAACGTGTACTTTACGCATTTCGCCTGAACGAAGACGAATGATAGCGTAAGAACCGTCACGACCCAACAATTGAGCAGATGTACCAGCAGAACGTACTAATTGTGCGCCTTTACCGATTTTAAGCTCGATGTTGTGAAGAGTAGAACCGATAGGCATGTTGCGAAGTGGCAAGCAGTTACCTGGACGGATTGGAGCATCGTTACCAGACTGAACTTGATCACCAGCGCGAAGGCCTTTAGGTGCAATAATATAGCGACGTTCACCGTCAGCATATTTCAATAAAGCAATATGAGCTGTACGGTTTGGATCGTATTCAATACGCTCAACTACAGCAGGGATGCTGTCTTTGTTACGTTTGAAGTCTACGATACGGTAGTGCTGTTTATGACCACCACCAACGTGACGAGTTGTAATGTGACCGTTGTTATTACGACCGCCAGTACGTTTTTTAGCTTCAACCAACGGAGCATATGGCGCGCCTTTGTGAAGGTGGTTATGAACCACTTTCTCTACAAAGCGACGTCCTGGAGACGTTGGCTTACATTTTTGAATCGGCATAATTTTCGTCCTTATTCCGCTGCGTTTTCAGCGGTATCGCCCAAGTCAGCCATTTCAACATCTTGGCCAGCTTTCAGGGTGACGTATGCTTTTTTAACATCAGAACGACGTCCTAATGTTTTACCAAAGCGTTTAGTCTTACCTTTAGTGATCGTTGTGTTAACTTTAACAACTTGAACACCAAATAGTTGCTCAACGGCTTTTTTGATTTCAAGTTTGTTTGCATCTAGTGCAACTTTGAACACTTGAACACCAGCAGTTTCGCCTAAAACTTGTGCTTTTTCTGAGAATACAGGTCCTTGTAGGACTTGATAGATACGTTCGTTGTTCATCCGAGTTCTACCTCAATTTTCTTAGCAGCAGCAACAGACATAACAACTTTATCGAACGCGATCAAGCTAACAGGATCGATTGCAGCAGCATCAACCACATCAACGTGTGGAATGTTGCGAGCAGCAAGATACAAGTTCTCATCAACAGCATCTGTAACGATTAATGCACGAGGTGCATTCAAGTCGTTAAGTTTTGCAAGCAATTCTTTAGTTTTTGGAGCTGCAACAGCAATCTCTTCAACTAAAACAAGGCGATCTTGACGAACAAGCTCAGCCAGGATGCATTGCATAGCACCGCGATACATTTTACGGTTTACTTTTTGAGACCAGTCTTGTGGACGAGCAGCAAAAGTTTTACCACCGCCAACCCAGATTGGGCTACGAATAGAACCAGCACGAGCGCGGCCAGTACCTTTTTGACGGAAAGGTTTTTTACCACCGCCAGAAACGTCAGCACGTGATTTTTGCGCTTTAGAACCTTGACGACCACCAGCTAAGTAAGCTGTAACAACTTGGTGTACAAGAGCTTCGTTAAAATCACGACCAAACGCAACTTCAGATAACTCAACAGCAGAGCCGGAAACAGTATTTAAATTCACGTTATTTCCCCTCAGGCCTTGATAGTAGGACGAACAGTAACGTCGCCACCAGTAGCACCAGGAACCGCGCCTTTAACAACTAGAACTGAACGTTCTGCGTCGATAGCAACGATTTCAAGACCCTGTGTAGTTACACGTTCAGCACCTAAGTGACCAGGCATTTTTTTGCCTTTGAACACGCGACCAGGAGTCTGGTTTTGACCTGTAGAACCGATAACACGGTGAGATACAGAGTTACCATGTGTAGCGTCTTGAGTACGGAAGTTCCAACGCTTAACACCACCTTGGAAACCTTTACCTTTAGATGTACCAGTAACGTCAACGATTTGACCCACTGTGAACACATCTACACCGATAGTTCCGCCAACTTCACGACCTTCAAGATCAGCTTCTGTAGCGCGGAATTCTTGAACTAGACGACCAGCAGCAACACCAGCTTTCGCAAAGTGACCTTTCTGAGCGTTAGTTACGCGAGATTCGCGACGTTCACCAGTAGTGATTTGAATCGCTTGATAACCATCAGTTTCAAGCGTTTTGATTTGTGTGATGCGGTTAGGATCAACCTCAATCACTGTTACAGGTACAGAAACACCAGCATCTGTAAAGATACGTGTCATACCGCACTTGCGACCGACTAAACCAATAGCCATGTGCATAAACCTCTAAAAAAGCGGCCTAATTAACTTAGAGCGTTAATTAACCGAAAGCCTTAACCCAAAGCGATCTGAACATCAACACCAGCTGCAAGATCTAACTTCATCAATGCATCAACAGTTTTATCTGTAGGTTGAACGATGTCGATCAAACGTTTGTAAGTGCGGATCTCGTATTGGTCACGCGCATCTTTGTTAACGTGTGGTGATGTTAAAACGTTAAAACGTTCGATACGTGTAGGCATCGGGATTGGACCACAAACTTGTGCACCAGTACGTTTTGCTGTTTCTACGATTTCTTGAGCTGATTGATCAATTAAACGGTGATCAAAAGACTTAAGACGGATACGAATTCTCTGGTTAGACATACCAGTTAACTCCAAGCCAAATATATAAAGAATCACCCTTGACGCATCTCACCCCACTTTTAAAAGAGGCAAGTGTCAAGAGCAGTGAAATATCACTAAGGTCACGATCGATGCCGTGACTGTCACGATGTTAACTACTTTATTCGTAGCTAACCCCCTTCATCAAAGGGTCGCTTATTATAGCTATTGTTTAATGCATAAGCAAATCCCTTTTGCTGTTTTTCTTATATTTTTCATTTTTTATGCAAGATCAATTGCTTAACTTTTAATCAACTGGCATTTTTTCTTAATACATACTCTATTGCTTGGTTTAGTATTTGATTTCCCTCAATAAATTTGTTTTTTGCGCTTTTCCGCAGATCATGTACTGGCTGTACATGTGTTCCTGAAAAAAATGCCACCTCTTCATCATTTTCCAAAAATAAATCGAGTACTTCAGGGGTAATTTCAGGATGAAATTGAAAGCCCAAAACATTTTGTCCAATTTGATACATTTGATTACGACATGCATCATTTTCCGCCAGTAATACCGCTCCTTTGGGAATTTCAAATGTTTCACTGTGCCACTGCATGACTTTAAACTCTTCAGGTAGTTTAAAACAGTCATGCGGTACGTTAGCGACCTTACGGATGGTCGTCCAACCCAATTCTTGTTGTGCATTTCGACTCACTGCACCGCCCAAAGCATTGGCAATCAATTGCCCACCTAAACAAAGCCCGATTGCGGGTTTGCCGAGGGCTAAATAGCGTCGCAGCCATCGTTTTTCTATTTTTAACCATGGGAAATTGGCCTCATCATTCACACTCATGGTCCCACCCATAATGATAAGTAAATCGACATCTTCAACATGCGGCAAAGCCTCGAGATCTAAGGCTTGATCGACAGGTAATGCAAAGAATTCTGTGGCCGTAATTTTGGCCTGATGCTGTTTTAAAAATTCATAACAACTGCCGAACCCTTCGCCAGCAATATGCTGAAAATAATGTACTTTTAAATGCGACTTCATGCGCTAAACCTATTGTTGTTGCTCTGATATCGGTTTTGCAAGAATGAAGCCAACTTTGCTTTTCACTTAATTTTCTATACAAAAGCATCGTAAATCCATGCGTTTTAGTCGTATTCTTTTGAACATTCATTATTATTTTGATCATTTCAGAGCGCCACGTGAAAAAGAATCCTCAAACCGAACTCATTCATGCACCAAGAAAGGCACCGCAATACATCAATAGTGTTCAACCTCCCCTGTTTCGTGCATCCACTATAATTTTCGAAAATACAGATGCGCTATTTAATCGCCATTGGACTGATGATTATGACTATAGCTATGGCACACATGGTACACCCACTACATTTACCCTAGGCGATCAGATTGCTCAGATTGAAGGTGGCTTGTATCACTTACTCGCACCAAGCGGTTTATCTGCAATTAATTTGGTCAATTCATGTTTTTTAAGTCAAGGGGATGAAGTGTGGGTCGCAGATAATATCTATGGCCCAAATATGGAACATCTGCGTAACCTAGAAACCCGCTATGGCATCGTGGTCAAGGTTTATAACCCGATTGATGTGAACTCATTCACACCTTCAGCGCAAGCCAAGCTCATCTGGTTAGAAGCAGCAGGTTCTGTCACTTTAGAGTTTCCAGATTTAGTCGGCTTGGTCAAAAAAGCCCAAGCACATAACATACTCACTGCACTGGACAATACATGGGGCGCAGGACTTGCCTTTAATGCTTTTGATTTTAGCGCTGAACATCTGAGTGTCGATATCAGTGTGCATGCCTTAACCAAATACCCAAGTGGTGGTGGCGATATTTTAATGGGCTCGGTAATTACACGAGATAAAAAGCTTCATCACCAACTGTTTCGTGCCCACGCCATTCAAGGCATTAGTATCTCTGGTGATGATGCCGCGCAAGTACAACGCAGTCTGCCTTCAATGCGCCTGCGCTATGAACACCAGTCACAAAGTGCTTTAACTTTATTAAATTGGCTAAAACAACAGCCAGCCTTTGTACAGGTTTTACATCCTGCTGATGAAGCTTCCGCAGGACATCAGTATTGGAAAGAAATTTGTACAGAACAACACAGTGCCGGCTTGGTCAGCGTGGTATTTAATGAAAAATATAGCTTGCAAGATGTACGCCGTTTTTGCGATGCGCTGAAACTATTTAAACTCGGTTTTAGCTGGGGTGGCCCAGTCAGTTTAGTCATGTTATATAACTTAAAAGATATGCGTGTACTCGAACATTCACATATTCAAACCGGCTTACTGGTTCGCTTTTGTATAGGACTAGAACATCCTGCAGATTTAATACAAGATATAGAAAACGCACTACAACATTTAAATAAACAGCAACTCGAATAAATACAGGAACATCTATGGGTACACCAATTGTTATTGGCAAAAAAACACAAGACACTACACAAGATGTGGTGCTTCATTCACAATTTGCGAACCGCCATGGTTTGATCGCTGGGGCTACAGGTACTGGTAAGACGGTGACGTTGAAGGTGTTGGCAGAAAGTTTTTCTCGGCTGGGTGTACCCGTATTTTTAGCCGATGCCAAAGGGGATGTTTCTAGCCTTGCCAAAGCAGGTGAAAGCAATCCTAAGTTTGACGAACGAATTAAAAGTTTAAATATCGAGAGCATTCCTTTTGCTGCCTCCCCTGTGGTGTTTTGGGATTTGTTTGGTGAACAAGGACATCCCATTCGCACCACCATTTCTGAAATTGGTCCACTGCTCCTTGCCCGAATTCTGAATTTAAACGACACGCAAGAAGGTGTGTTATCTGCGGTCTTTCGTATTGCCGATGATCAGGGCTTATTGCTCATCGACTTTAAAGACTTAAAAGCCATGATCAGCTACGTCAGTGAACATGCAGCAGAATTTAAAAATGAATATGGCAATTTATCACCTGCAAGCTTAGGTGCAATTCAACGTAATTTGCTCGCATTGGCAGATCAAGGTGGTGACAAGTTTTTTGGTGAGCCTGCGCTCAATATCATGGATTTCATTCAAACGGATGAGCAAGGTCGTGGCAACATCAACCTACTCGCAGCCGACAAGTTAATGAATACCCCTAAGCTCTATGCGACTTTCTTACTTTGGATGCTATCAGAACTATTTGAACAATTGCCCGAAGTTGGAGATATGGATAAACCCAAACTTGTGTTTTTCTTTGATGAGGCGCATTTATTGTTTGATAATGCCAGCTCTGCTTTACAAGAAAAAATTGAACAAGTGGTTCGTCTGATTCGCTCTAAAGGCGTCGGCATTTACTTTGTAACGCAAAACCCACTTGACCTACCCGAGAGTGTTTTAGGACAACTGGGTAACCGTGTTCAACATGCGCTACGTTCATTTACTCCGAAAGATCAGAAAGCAGTTAAAACTGCAGCAGATACTTTCCGAGCCAATCCTGCGTTTAAAGTCGATCAAGTGATTACGGAACTGGCTGTAGGTGAAGCACTGATTAGCTGTCTAGATGAACAAGGCACACCTCAAATCGTTGAACGTGCTTGGGTGATGCCTCCTTACTCTTCATTTAGCCCAATTGCTACAGAAGAACGCAAAGCTCTGATGGCAAATAGTGTTGTCGCAGGTGTGTATGACACCGAAGCAGACCGTGAAAGTGCCTATGAACTTTTGCAAAATAAAGTGGCGGAGCGCCAACAACAAGCCATCCAAGCGGAACAAGATAAAATACAAGCCAAAGAACAAGAAGCGTTAGCCAAACAACAAGCCAAAGATGCAGATGCACTCGCTAAACAGCAAGCGCGTGAACAAGAACGCCTTGCGCGCGAACAACAAAAAGAAGCTGAGCGTTCAGCCAAACAACGTGAAAAACTGATTCAAGACACGGTAGGAACTTTTGCAAAAAGTGCTGCACGCAGCTTGGGCGGGTCGACAGGTCAGAAAATCGTACGCGGTTTGCTAGGTTCACTGTTTGGTAAAAAATAATTCGCCATTACGATTATCTATGCTGAATTTATGGGATATTTTAATATCCCATATTTTTTTTATGGTTTTTACTAAAACATGTATTGCGCGGATGTATTTAAAAATGTATTTTAAATACATCTTATAAATAACAGCCATGAGAGATCAGCTATGACTCCGCAGCAAATTGACCTAGTAAAAGCTACTGTTCCTGTTCTACGTGAAAATGGTGTCGCGCTGACTGGTTACTTCTATAATCGTATGTTGGGCAATAACCCTGACCTCAAAGAAACCTTTAACATGGGACATCAGCGCAGCGGTGCTCAGGCACAAGCTTTGGCGGGTGCTGTATTGGCTTATGCTGAAAATATTGAGGACCCATCTGTACTTTTACCAGTTGTAGAATTAATTGCGCATAAACATGTGAGTCTTAACATTCAAGCGCCAGACTATAATATTGTCGGCGAAAATTTGCTGCACTCGATCAGTGAAGTATTAAGCATTTCAATGGAAGATCCACTGATTGCCGCTTGGGCAGCAGCATATGGACAATTGGCAGACTTGTTTATCAGCACTGAAAAAGCGATTTATGAGCAACATCAGCAAACTAAAGGCAGTTGGTTAGGTTGGCGTAATTTCAAAATCGCGAAAAAAGTGGCTGAAAGTGATGAAATCACCTCATTCTACCTTGAGCCTTCTGATGGTGGTGATTTACCAAAATATGAAGCAGGTCAGTACATTTCTGTACGTGTATTGGTCGATGAGCTGGGTCTAAAACAGCCACGTCAATATACACTGTCGACCAGCCCGCAAGACAACTACTTACGTATCTCTGTAAAACGTGAAGATCAGAAAGGTGACTTGGTTCCAGGTTGGGTATCGAATACACTGCATGGCTTGGAGATCGGTTCAGAAATCGAAGTGTCTGCACCAACAGGTAATTTCTTCCTGATTGATTCACAAAAACGCAATGTCTTTATCAGTGGTGGTGTAGGTCTAACACCAATGATTGCGATGCTGAATCAATTGGTGACTTTAGACATGCCACAACCTGTAACCTTTATCCATGCCTGCCGTAGCAAACAAGTGCATGCAATGCATAAACACATTCAGGATTTGGAAGCAAAATACCCACGTCTTAGCACTTTTACAGCGTATGAGTTCCCTCATGCTAATGATAAATTAGGTGAAGATTATGATGCTGCTGGTCGTCTAGACTTAGGCAGCATGGATACTGCACTGTTACCGATCAATGCGGATTATTACCTTTGCGGTCCAATGCCATTTATGGCTGAACAACAGAAAGCTTTAATTGCTCGTGGTATTCCTGCTAGCAATATTCACAGCGAAGCTTTCGGCACTGGTGGTGTAAAACACTAACTAAGCTATTCACCTGAAATACAAAGGGTTAGTTTAGTTATGCTAGACTAGCCCTTATTTATTTCTCTCAGACTCACAGTATTATCATGCAACTCAATAAATTCACCGATTATGCATTACGCATTTTGCTCTATATCGCACGCCCTCGTGATGTGCCTTATAACATTGCTGAAATTGCAGAAGACCTGCATGTTTCGCGTAATCACTTGGTGAAAATTGTGCATTTTATGGCAAAACAAAACTGGTTAATCACCAGCCGCGGCAAAGGTGGCGGCATTCGCTTAAACCCTGAAGCACTTGACGCTCAGCTCGGTCAAATCGTACGAATTCTGCAAGGCCATCACCAGATAGTAGAATGCAATGACCCACCCTGCGTACTACGCAGTCAGTGTGGTTTAAAAAGCCTCTTAGACCAAGCTTTAGAACAGTTTTATCAAAGTCTCGATCAGTACAAACTTGCCGATGTTTTACAACCAAGCAGCGCATCTAAATTTACAACACAATCTCCGATTCAACTGATCAATCTCTAATTTCACTTTGCTTGCGACAAAATTCGCTTGCCTGCCCGACTTCCTTTATAATACGTGTTGTTAAATCAGTTATTGAAGTTGGGTTATGCATCAGCACAGAGGAAAATCACGAAACAGTAAAGCGGCCAATGCGCCGAAGCAAAAGATTACTTACGAGAAAAAAGTAGACTCTGCGATTACTGAATATGCTGTGCGCTCGCTCAACTGGCTACGCAAAGCTGAGTTCTTAATGAGTGCGCCTAAACTCAACCTCTGCGTTGAAGATACCGGCTATGAAATTGCCTTTGCTGGCCGCTCAAATGCGGGTAAGTCGAGTGCCATTAATGCGCTCACCAACCAAAAACAATTGGCTCGTGCATCGAAAAAACCGGGTCGTACCCAAATGATCAACTTTTTCAGTTTAGGAAATCCTGATCAGCGTTTGGTCGACTTACCGGGTTATGGCTATGCCGCTGTACCTGAAGCGATGAAAATCGTGTGGCAAAAAGAGTTAGAAAACTATCTGATACACCGTGAAAGTTTACAAGGTCTTGTGCTGTTGATGGATATCCGTCATCCACTACAACATTTTGACGTCATGATGTTGGAATGGGCACATTCACGTAAATTGTTCGTGCATGTACTGCTCACCAAATCAGATAAATTAAACCGTGGCCCAGCCTCTAAAGCACTACAAGAAGTGAAAGCGGCATTGAAAAAAATGAAGCTTAACTTCTCTATCCAATTGTTCTCATCATTGAATAAACAAGGTTTAGAAGAGTTAGCGAGTGTCATGGCGGGTCGTCTAAACTTCACTCTAGAGCAATCCACAGAGTTTGATCTCGACAGCATACCTGAAGCATCGGAAGATGATATTGAAATCGATGTGGACGCGGAAGCATTCAATGACTTCCACACTACATCTGAAGATTTACCCCAAGCTGAAGACAAAAAATCAGACCACTAATCGAGTAATTTTAAAGTCAGCGCAAGAATGATTGTCTGACAAAAAGTATCTTCTGAAGATAATGAAATGTCCTGTATTGCTAATCACAATGCAGGATTTTTTTTGGATACTGAATACATCAGATGTGCACTCGATCACATAAAAACAAGGATAGGTCATGAAATTACTCTCCCGCTTGAGAAACACAAAATTTGGATCATCAATCGAATATAAAATTAAACCACGTAAAGTGAAATTTGAGTGGCAAGATACTCAAGTTGACTGGGTGCCCAACCAACCTTTTGTTAGCTATTTTATTAATGAAATTAATATGATCTTACCTGCAGGTGAGTTTTGGTTTTGCCGTTTGTATAACAAAGTATTGCCACAAATTAGAGATGAAAAATTAGCAGAGGACGTTAAAGCATTCATCCGCCAAGAAGCCATGCATGCTCAAGCACATAACTCTGCCAATAAAGAATATCTGTCTCAGCGCAATATCAGTATTCAACGCAACCTCGAAATCATGGACTTTCTCTTTGGCAAACTGCTTGCGGACCAACCTCTAGGGCTCAACGTACCTAAAGCTTTGGATCATCAATGGGATCTCTTTCGTTTAGGGGTGATTGCAACGGTTGAGCACATGACCTGTGTACTAGGTAAATATGCTTTATATAACAAAGAGTGGGAACGCCTCGGCGCTGATCCGAATATGCTCGATCTAGTAAAATGGCATGGTGCAGAGGAAATAGAACATCGTACCGTGGCTTTTGATTTGTATCGTCATCTTGGTGGGGGCTATATTTCTCGCTATTATCAAAGTGTGATCGTAATTGCAGCCGTACTTGGTCTATGGGTCGATGGTGCAGCACATATCATGCAGCAAGACTCGCGCTATGCATCGATTAAACCTGCCGTATATAAACCGTGGATTTGGCGTGAATGGGCGCGTATCGCGCAAAAAGACAATCGCTTATTGCCACATCCACTTTGGTTAGTGTCGCAGCAATTGGGGTATTTAATGCCTTGGTACGATCCTGTGCATGAAGCAAAAACGGAAGATGCGATTGCTTACCTCGATAATTCTCCTGCTGCAAAACGTGCCGCACTGAAAGTCGCTTAAACACCACTTTAAAATCTGTATTAAGCAGGGTTCGCCCTGCTTTTTAGTGCTCACATCCATTACGCTTTATTTTTTTTATTGAGCAATCAACAAACTTAAGATGAATAGGGTCGTCATAAGTTCGAGGTTTAAAGTACAGTTCTTCCGAGTTCCCTATTCTCTTTAAAATGTATTTATACTCAGTCTCATCCTAAAATAAAAATAAGCCATTCAGGAGCATCTCCATGCACGCTCACATCTCCGTCATTACACTGGCCGTGAAAGATTTACATGCTGCATTCGCGTTTGATCAAGAGGGTTTAGGTCTAAATAGCGCAGGGATTATTGGGACTGAATTTGAACATGGCGCTGTGGCATTTTTTGATTTACAACACGGTTTAAAGCTCGTACTCTGGCCGCAAGATAGCCTTAGTCATGACACAGACATCAATACATCAGTATTTTGTCCAACTCAAATGTCTCTTGGTCATAACGTCAACAGTCCCGCAGCCGTCGATCAAATCATGCACCAAGCCCAACGCGCAGGTGCAAAAACTATTAAGCCCGCACAGCCTACGTTTTACGGTGGTTATGCAGGCTATTTTCAAGACTTAGATGGACATCTGTGGGAGATCGTCTACACCCCACATTTTAGTTCTTTATCTGCTTAATTCGACAACGCTGGTTCATCTACATCTCGCGTATGACGATCCACCACTACACTAATCATCATATCGCCCTGTACGTTCACCACAGTCCGTACTGTATCTAAGAGTCGATCTATCGGCAGTAAAATCGCAATCGCTTCTGCAGGGAGTCCGACTGATTGTAAAACCATAATCATCGTCACCATTCCAGCGCTTGGAATACCCGGTGCGCCGAGTGACGCAATCATGGCGGTTGCACAGACAATTAACTGCTGCCCCAAGGTTAAATCTAAGCCCATCAAGTTGGCAATAAATAATGCCGCGGCAGCTTCATATAGCGCTGTACCATCCATATTCAACTGCGTGCCCAATGGAATTACAAAGCCTGCCATTTGAGGACGTACACCTAAATTTTCCTGCGCACATTTCATCGACAGTGGCATCGTTGCTGAACTTGAACTGGTTGCAAAAGCAGTGATTAAGGCAGCTCGTGTTCCTCTAAAGAAAGTCAGTGGGCTCATTTTCCCAAAAATCCATAGCAGCAGAGGTAACACCACTGCCCCATGGAAAATCGTCGTCCCTGTGACTACGGCAGCAAACTCCGCGAGGCGACTCAACACCGAAATATCTTCTGTAGCAATCAATTTAGCCAATAATGCAAAAATACCAATCGGTGCAAGCTTCATCACCCAGCCGATGATCATCATCATGATGTCGAAAAATTGCTGACTGAGCTTTCTCACGCTTCGGAACTTTTCACCGCCTTTGACCAAGGCCACACCTAGAAATAGTGAAAACACCACGACAGCGAGTACATTGCCATCACTAAAGGCTTTAAACGGATTAATCAGTGTATTTTGAATAAAATTGGTAAAGAATGAACCTGCTGTGAGGGTGTCAGGACTTTGATGCTGTTGCATTGCATCTTGGAACATGACGATGTCCACGCCCTGCCCGACTTTAAAAATATGCGCGCATGCTAGACCCAAGATCAGTGCCAAAGTTGTGGTAGTGACACAGCACGCTAAGGTAATTTTCCACGTTCGACTCAGCTGACCACCCGCTTGTAAATTCGATACCCCCACCACAATCGAACTAAAGATCAACGGAACCAAGATCATTTTCAGCAAGCCAATAAAAATACTACTGGCAATCCCCAAGCCATACAGACTGGCGGATAAAAACTGCGTCTCTGGAAACTGAATTAATAAAAAGCCAAATGCCACACCCAATATTGCGGCAATTAAAATCTGCGTATTTAAGCTCATTGTGCCTTGCATTTATCATCCTTTATTCAGGCACTATGCCATGTGACCCTCTGTGAATCGAGGAATTTTTTGTCACATGTACTACTGCATTTCTGCAAAGCACGAATTCAGCTTAATTTAACCTATGCCGAAAGACACTAACGAGATAGATCAAATCTACGAGTAGGCTCATACAGATAAATAAAGCTAATAAAAAACCGAATCTTCTGATTCGGTTTTTTCAGTATTCAGCTTTTACTACTTAACACATCTTGTTCAAAGCTTATTGGGTTTCAATTTCGCGTAAACGGATCAAGCCTTCTTGTGTCGTACTACAGACCAATTCACCGTTTTGCCACATGCGACCGAAATTTAGACCACGTGAACTGGCACTGACTGTGGCATCCATGTCATAAAGCATCCATTCATCCACACGGAATGGCTTATGGAAATACATGGCATGATCAATACTCGCACACTGCAAACTTGGTGATAAATAACTTAAACCATGTGGGCGTAGTGCAGTCGTCATCAGCGTAAAGTCTGAATAGAATGCCGCAATAGCCTGATGTAATGAGATATCATCAACGTCAGCAGCAATTTTGTCATGGGTACGAATATAGTGTGCATACGATGGCGCAGCAGGCTGCGGTTGGTACGGGTTTTGCGGATCAATCGGGCGAATTTCCACATGGCGGTCGCGCATAAAAGATGCACGGACGTTTTCAGGGACAAATTCCACCATCATTCTTTTCAGCTCAGCTTCAGATTTTAAATCTTCCACGGCTGGATATTCTGGCTCTGCAACTTGGTAGTTCAACCCTTCTTCTTGCTCTGCAAATGACACCATACACATAAAAATGGTTTTACCATGTTGAATCGCACGAACCTGACGACTCACAAAACTGCGTCCATCGCGAATACGATCCACTTCATAAATGATCGGTGCATTGATATCACCGCCGAATAAGAAATAGGCATGTAAGGAATGGGCAGGTCGATCTGTTGTATAAGATGCCGCACGTAGCGCCTGACCTAAAACCTGTCCACCAAAGACACGTTTCCCGACCAAATTTCGGCTTTGCCCACGAAAAATATTTTCTTCTAATTTTTCAAGACTGAGTAAATCAACCAACTCTTGTGTTAAGGCATTCATAACAAACCTATCTATCATTCGGGATTAAGCTAATGCAGGCAACATCAACAGATGTTTAAATATATTTTCCATTTTGCCATAAATCCAGACTAAAACCCTAAAGATTCGCTGACTGATCTGTCACCTTGCTGATGCAATATAACTGCTAAAAATACGTTTTTTAACGATAAAATCTTACAATATCTATGCAATTTGTCAGAAAATGACATACAGTTTTTAAGTACAATTACGCAGAATAGATTCCCCTCAGAATCTCTGTGGTTTGGTCATGAAAAGTAGGAGTTTGTATGTCCAAGAGCGGCTTTGGTCAGATGTATCGAAAGCTTTCGAGTAAACTGCTTGACCTTGTGGTAACACCGCATGTTTTAGGTGAAGTCCCTGTAGAACCTGTAGTGACTGAAACCGATACAGATACCGGCGTACAGACAACGAAAATTACCTGCTACGTTCTGCAAAATCATTCACGGAGTAATGCTTTAATTGTCGATGGTGAAACCCGTCGTTTAAAGCTACACCCTGCACTCGACCCAATGACTGTGGGTACGCAAACAGAAAAAGCCTCTGTGGTGTTTTTACAACATCATGATGAAGACAACTTACTCAATCCACCGCCACATGCCTTTCCACCTCGTTTATTACGTTTAATTGAGGTTTTGGAAAAAAATCCTAATGCGGATGTTGAGCTCGTTCCTGTAACCGTGCTGTGGGGCCGTGAACCCGATAAAGAAGATTCTTGGTTTAAATTATTATTTACCGATACATGGTCTACACCAAGCAAAGTGAAGCAGCTGGTCAATATTGGTTTGCACGGTCGTCAATCGTACCTTGAATTCCATGAGCCACAGTCTTTGCGTCGTTTGGTTGAATATGCCAAAACTACACATCCAAACTTGTCACCTGCGACTTATATTGTTAGCACACTGAATGATTATTTAGATGTGCAGCGTGAAGTGGTTTTGGGTCCGGATTTATCTGACCGTCGTAATGTGATGCATGGCCTGATCAAATCTACGGATGTGCAAGATGCGATTCGTCGTGAAAGCATTCGCAGTAAAATCAGCATGGTTGAAGCTGAACGTCGTGCGATTGGTTATTTAAATGAAATCGTTTCTGACTATTCTGCATCAACAGTACGTTTTGCTGACTTAGCCCTGACTCGTCTGTGGACACAGCTTTATGATGGCGTCGAAGTGCATAACTTCAGTACCGTTCGTGAACTGGCCAAAGACTACGAGATCATTTACACCCCATGCCATCGTAGTCATATCGACTATTTATTATTGTCATATGTGATCTATAAGCGTGGTTTGATGGTGCCGTACATTGCTGCGGGCGATAACTTGAACATGCCATTTGTCGGGCAAATTTTACGTGGCGGCGGTGCGTTCTTTATTCGTCGTTCATTCCGTGGCAATGGTCTCTATACCACCGTATTTAAAGAATACCTCTATAGTATTTTGGCGCGCAATACACCACTTGAATACTTCATCGAAGGGGGTCGTTCACGTACTGGTCGCTTATTACCACCGAAGACTGGCATGCTCGCGATGACTGTCCATGGTCATTTACGTAATCCAGCCAAACCGATCGTGTTCTTACCGACCTATATTGGTTATGAGCGTTTAATGGAAGGTGCGACCTACGTTGGCGAAATGAATGGTAAGCCAAAAGAAGGCGAATCAATCATCGGGATTATGAAAACACTGCGTAAGATCGAACGTATTTTCGGTAAAGTTCATTTGAACTTTGGTGAGCCGGTTTTCCTTGATGATATGTTGAAACAGCATAATGCAAGCAACATCAAAATCGAGAAAAATGACGACCCAATTCCGCCAGAAGTTTCGGATGCCATTAACAGTTCTGCACACGTGATTTTAGAAAATATTAACCGTGCAGCAGTGGTGAACCCGGTTTCATTGCTTTCACTGATTTTATTGGCGACATCTAAACATACTTTAGATGAAGAGATTTGCATTAAGCAGTTAGATACCTATCGCGATCTTTTAAATGCCTTACCTTACGATGAGCGCATGCAAGTAACACCGCTGTCAGGTAAAGAAATCATTGCTTATGGTTTAAAACTCAAGCTGATCAAACGTGTTAATCATGTCCTTGGCGATATTATTGCCATTGCTGATAATCAAGCGGTGCTGTTAACCTACTTCCGTAACAACATCCTGCACGCATTTATTTTGCCATCACTCATTGCCGCTTTGGTTGAACATAATGGTTCAATTCGCCGTGGTGATTTGATTAATGTCATTCGTACACTGTATCCGTTCTTAAAAGCTGAGTTATTCCTCAAATGGAATAATGAAGAGCTTAAAGATCAGATCTGTGCGTATGCTGAAGTGCTGATCAAAGCCAAGCTGATTTCTGAAGATGCAGAAGGCAACCTGATCTCCCCTGCGCCTAACTCAGAGCAGCACAATCAGTTAGTGGTCTTAGCTGCACCTGTGATGCAAAGTCTTGAGCGTTACTACATGACTTTGGCTTTAATCACACAACGTGGTTCAGGCAATATCTCGACGCGTCAGGTTGAAGAACTCAGTCACTTGGTTGGTCAACGTCTATCTGTGTTGTATGAATTTAACTCGCCTGAGTTCTTTGATAAGGCCTTATTCCAAAGCTTTATTAAAGTCTTAACACAACAAGGTTATATCAGCACCAATGAAAACAACGCCATTGTGTTTGATGAAAATTTCCAAAATGTTGCGCAATATGCCAACCTCGTTTTGGATGATGTGACCCTGCAAATGTTGCAGCACATTACGACCTTTAGTGATGAAGAGTTAAAAGAAGCACTTGATAAAGTTGCTGCGGAACAAGCTAAAAAGCGCTTGAAACGTAAGAAAAAATAAACGGTTCTGATTTTTTTCACTATAAAAGCAAAAGAATTTGAGCAAAATTAGGGACAAGTTGTAAAAAGCTTGTCTCTATTTTTTGGACTATACAAAAGTATTTAATATTTTCTTTTTTAAAATTAAGGTATGTACATTCCAAAATTTTGGATTTCCATTGGCTAGCGGTTTATTGCCTTTAAATTCATCGATATAAATAATATCAAAGTCCGCATCAAACAATTGTTTAAGCTCTTCCTGTTAAAACCTATAAATTTTTCAGAAAAATTATTTACCCAATCATCATCTTTCCCTAACAGTTGTATGAGTAAGATGCCTTGCTCACTTAAGGATTCCTGCATTTTCTTTAAAACACTTTCAAGCGAATCCGTTGAACAAAAAATAAACTGAATAAAGCAATAATTAAACTAGCTTCAGGAAAGCTATAGTCTTCAAAGGCCTGATTAGAAAATAAAAAATTCTTATTGTCTTTAAATTTAATTAGACAGATATTTTTAGCGTCAACAGACGGATCAAATGCATATACTTTAAAATGATGACGGAGTAGAAATGATGATTCATTTCCTGCACCACAACCACAATCAATCGCGATCTTTGGTAAATTCTCAAAATAACTCAAAGCTTTTTCCAAAATCGGTCTATGGGGTAGATTCTGAGTAAGTTCAGCAAATGATTTTGTCATTATTTAATTTTTAGCCTTTGAGATCCATTCGAAAATTTGAACAATCCATGTTGTAAAAGACCTATCTTATTCATTTATAGAATTTTTTTAATACTCACCAAGCTGCACTGAAATTTATACGTCACACCAATTTTACACTACACATCACAATCAATCGTGCGCCAACTTAAAACCACTCTCCATCATCCGCGTTGCATAAAGCTTTTTCCCTGTTTCTGCTTCGCACTCTAAAACCAATTCGGGTAAATGCATAGCTCTTTGCAATTCCAAGATTCGCTCATGCAAAGGTTGAGGTTGATTATTAGTACAAATATATGATTTTTCATGATGTTCCACGTGAAGTAGATGACACAGAAATTTTGCCAAATCATCGATATGTATTCGATTTGACCAATGGATATTGGGATAGTGATGAGTCGTTTCTGCCAGTTTCTGCATTCGTGTTGTCGATGTGCCATAAATCCCAGATGGACGTACGATCACGCATTCGGTAGGAAATGCTTGTGAGTAGTGATGCTCCATTTCAAGTAACAACATCCCCTGCTCATCGATCGGTTGTGGCACAGTGTCATCATCAATGCGCTCCCCCGCATGTTCACCATAGACACGAGTGGACGACACCACGATTAAACGTTGTATTGGATGACTTGCTAATGCTTGAACAATCGGCTGTACAGAATCGACATAAGTGTATCGATAAGCATCCACAGCATTGAATTGAGCATGACGTGCAGGAGCCAAAAGAACATAGACAGCATCAATCGGTTGAACCTGCGATAAATCCAGTTGGTGAACATCTTGGATTAAATGTTCTGCAAAATCATCCTCTTTCGCACTACGACTCACTGTGGTAATTTGGTGACCTTGCTGAAATAATTGTTTAGCAACACGTTGCGATGTTTTACCATAACCGATAAATAGAATATGCATCAAACGACCTATTCTCAGAACTGATCCATTTAGATCATATAAACCGAAGTTGAGGGGACATGGCTTACGTCCATCAATTGCAAGGGGTTGGCAATGCCGCCGCTGCTTTACTTGAAAAACTAAATATTTTCACGACAGATGATCTTTTGTTTCATCTGCCACGCGACTATGAAGATCGTAGCACGATCATCCCCATGAACCAATTGACCGTGGGTCGAAGTTATTTACTAGAAGGCACGGTCAAAAGTATCGACTTCCCACCCGGTAAGCGTAAATCGATGGCCGCCCTACTGGATGACGACTGTGGCAAAGTTACTTTACGTTTTTACCATATCTACAAAGGCATTACTGATCGGGTAAAACCGGGCAATCGTTTACGGATTTTTGGTGAAGTCCGTGTTGGTGCTCGTGGCTTAGAAATGTATCATCCTGAACTACAGGTAATTACTGAACACACGCCTTTACCACAAACCCAACTCACTGCGATTTACCCTGCAACCGAAGGCTTAACACAGCCCAAACTACGTGAATACGTCAAACAAGCACTACAGTTATATAGTGATGACTTACCTGAATTACTGCCAGAAAAATTCACCAATGGCTATGCACTAAAACAGGCTTTGGACTATATTCATCATCCCCCTGTCGATGCCAATATGTTGCAACTGAGCCAAGGTTCTCATCCTGCACAGCAACGTTTAATTTTCGAAGAATTGGTTGCCCATCAGGTCAGTTTACTCAGCCGCCGTGCCTATATTCAACAAATCGAAGCACCGTCTTTCTCTGCAAGCAAGAACTTCACCAAACAACTTTTAAGTACGCTGCCATTTGAAATGACCGGCGCACAAAAACGCGTGTCCAAAGAAATTGCGGTCGATCTGAAAAAGAACAAACCTATGCTTCGACTCGTACAAGGCGATGTAGGTGCAGGTAAAACTTTGGTTGCAGGCGTTGCAGCCTGTCATGCTCTTGAGGAAGGTTGGCAAGTGGCCATGATGGCGCCGACAGAAATTTTGGCCGAACAACATTATCTAAATTTCAAAAAATGGTTTGAGCCTATGGGACTGACCGTGTCTTGGCTTTCCGGTAAACAAAAAGGTAAGGCTCGAGCTGCGGCAGAACAATGTATTCAAGATGGTTCAGCCAATTTAGTGGTCGGCACGCATGCTTTATTTCAGGACAATGTACAATTTGCCAAATTGGGTTTAGTGATTATTGATGAACAACACCGTTTTGGCGTCGATCAGCGTTTGGCGCTACGAAACAAAGGTCTCAATGGCATGACACCGCATCAACTTGTGATGACGGCAACCCCTATTCCTCGTACCTTGGCCATGTCGGCTTATGGCGACTTAGATACCTCCGTCATTGATGAACTGCCGCCCGGTCGTACACCGATTCAAACAGTCACTATTCCACTTGACCGTCGTGAAGAAGTGCTACAGCGGATTGCCAGCAATTGTGCTGAAGGTAAACAAGCCTATTGGGTCTGTACCTTAGTTGAACAATCAG
Source organism: Acinetobacter sp. YH12138 (assembly GCF_015218525.1). Lineage (NCBI taxonomy): Bacteria > Pseudomonadati > Pseudomonadota > Gammaproteobacteria > Moraxellales > Moraxellaceae > Acinetobacter > Acinetobacter sp. YH12138. The sequence continues at coordinate 2,826,638 of NZ_CP048670.1, forward strand.
AAACTTTAGATGCTCAGGCCGCTGAAGCGACTTTTAATGAAATTAAAGAACGCTTTCCAGACCTCAATATTGGTCTTGTTCACGGCAAAATGAAGGCCGATGAAAAACAAGCAGTGATGCAGCAATTTAAAAATAATGAATTGCAATTACTGATTGCAACCACAGTGATTGAAGTCGGTGTTGACGTCCCAAATGCCTCAATCATGGTAATTGAAAATGCAGAACGCTTAGGGCTTTCACAATTACATCAGCTACGTGGTCGTGTAGGGCGTGGTGCCAAAGCCAGTTTCTGTGCTTTGCTGTATAAAAATCCTTTATCGCAAAATGGGCAAGAGCGTTTACGCATCATGCGTGAAACCAATGACGGCTTTATTATTGCTGAAAAAGATTTGGAAATTCGCGGCCCCGGTGAACTTCTCGGCACCAAACAAACGGGAGATATGGGCTTTCGTGTAGCCAAATTGGAGCGAGATGACCATTTACTCAATCAGGCACACTATGTGGCTCAACAAGTCCTAAATGATTATCCTGCACAGGCTCAAGCCCTTTTAAAACGATGGCTGCCTGAAGCACCTCGTTATGCCTATGTATAATTAGGATGACAGATCGATCATCCTAAAATACAGATTGGCTTTAACCAATAAGCTTGTCGAAAAGGTTTCTGTGGTGTTGTGATTGCACTTCACCACAAACTGTGCAGAATACTCAAAAAAGAATGATTAGAATAAAAATATGCTCCAATCTATCCAACACTTCATCCAAAAAGGAATGCAGAGCATTTCCCCTTGCCTGCTTTGTGGTATCGATCGACAACAACATCATTCGCTTTGTATTGACTGCTGGGAACAACTGCCTTGGTTTAAACAAATGGTTAATCGCCATGAACACAGCATCTCTTGTGCCTTTCACTATGATTTTCCAATAGATCGCATCATCCAAAGCTATAAGTATGAGCAACAATTGCACTATCACAATTTACTGGCACAGAGCCTTTTAAGCTTGCGCTTAGCTAGAGTTCAAGCCATCGTCCCCATGCCTATTTCAGTAGAACGCCTCAAAGACCGTGGGTACAACCAAATGCTACTCGTTGCACACATGATGGCAAAGCAATTATGCATCCCTGTTTGGCAACCCGTGATTCGTCAAGCACAGCACGCTCAAAAAGGCTTGAGTCGGCTAGAACGCCTAGAAAATATCGAACAACAATTTATTATCAACCCAACTGAAAAACACCGTTTCCGTAAAGTCCTCATCATTGATGATGTGGTGACCACGGGAAGTTCAATCCATGCATTAAGCAAGCTGTTACATCAGCTACATTGCACGCAGGTATATGCCGCATGCATTGCTGCGGCACAGCCTTAGTTTCAAACATCAACCTCTAAAGAAAATGAACAAGCGAAGCGGTTTAGCTTTCAGCAAGAGATCGAGTCTGCTGCTTCACCCAAGGAATCACCACCTCACGTGTTAAAGGGGCGAGTTTTGTTTGTGTATCATCCAAGCTGACCCATTGCATCGCTGCAATTTCCGCATCAATTTTCGGTTCACCTTGCAACTGGACCAGATAGACATAACTCACCAGTAGATGATCTGCTTCGTTCGCAGCGGCCGTTTCAAAACGGCCAATGAATTGTTCAATCTGCGCAGCGCAGCCAATTTCTTCCTGAATTTCACGTAGCATGGTGATTTCAGGAGCTTCATTGGGTTCTAACTTGCCACCTACTTGCATAAAGAATGCCGTGTGTTTTTTACGAACCACTAAAAGTTCATGCTGTTCATTTAAAATAATGGCTGCGGCAACAGTGATAATTTTCATCTATCTTGTTCCAAATCCGCAATAAAGGCTGTACGTTCAACCATGCCCCATTTCGGCTCTGGCGCAGTGAAATGTTGAAACTGCTCAACAATCGTTTCAATATTATCTTCTGCAATTAAGCCTTCGATAAAACGCGGATGGGTAAAGCCTTTTTCTGCAGTTGTTTTTAGAAAATTCAATAAATCGTCATAAAAACCATCTACATTGAGAAAGGCACATGGCTTTAAATGAATGCCCAATTGAGCCCACGTCCACTGCTCAAAAATTTCCTCTAAAGTCCCTGCTCCACCTGGAATCGCTACAAATCCATCCGAGAGTTCAGACATTTTGGTTTTCCGTTGTTGCATATTTTCTACCACATGCAATTCAGTTAAATCTGGATGTGCCAATTCTTTATCGACCAAGACTTTTGGAATCACCCCAACGACTTGCCCACCTGCACGCAAAGCACTATCTGCCACGACACCCATCAAACCTGAACGGCCACCACCATAGACTAATGTAATACCTTGGGCCGCTAAATGACGACCGACTTTTTCAGCCACCTGTAAATAGATAGGATTGTTACCAAGGGCGGAACCACAGAAAATTGCGATAGATTTCATTTATAATCACCATCAGATCAGGAGTACTATGCTGGAAAAATCAACTTTAAACAGATTTTTTCATAAAATAATCATTAGAACAGTGTTTTTAAGCAAATCCTTGTCTAAAATACACCCATTCATTTTTAACTTACTGCGTAAGGGGAAAAGACAACATGCTTGAAGCCTTTTACGCGACAGAGCGCGGTAGCTTAGAAGATGTCACCATCAATGGTGACTTCGATTTACATCAGGATTTAGTCTGGCTCGATCTCATTGCCCCGTCTCAGGAAGAGCAGCAATGGATTATGGATGCCTATGATCAAAATTTACCCACATTAAAATCATTAGAAGATATTTCGTCGAGTGCACGATTCTACCGTGATGACGATGGTATTTTGCACATCAGCACCTATTTTTTAACGAAAAATAAAAATTTTCAGGTCGATGGTGAACCCGAAGAAAATGCTAGCACCTTAGCTACCGTACAAACAGTTGCCTTTATTTTACATAAAGAACGCTTATTCACTTTACGGGGTGAAAAGCTGGTAGCTTTCCGTGCCTTTCGTGCCCGCGCGCGTCGTAATGACTATGAAATTGACTATAAAGATCCAACTTGGATTTTATTGGGCCTTTTAGAAGCCAAACTCGATGAGCTTGCGGATATCTTGGAAGATATCCACAAGGATTTAGAAAAGTATTCCACAGAAGTGCTGAATAACCGTCATCGTGAAATGATTTTAGACTTAGATGACATGATTACCCGACTTGCGCATTTAGAAGATATGCTCGGGAAAGCTCAGCTGTGTCTGATCGATTTACGTCGTGTTCTCACCTTCCTATCACGTCCTCGCGCCTTGGGCAGTCATATTTATGATGCCGACATCCGAGAACTCAGTGAAGACGTGCGCTCTCTTGTTGAGCATGATGCCTTCTTGTTCCAAAAGGTTCGATTCTTACTGGATACCACTTCTGGGTTCATTAACACCGAACAGAACGATACGATTCGTCGATTCTCGATTTTACCAAGTATGCTTGCGCCACCGATGTTAGTAGCTAGCGTCTATGGGATGAACACCGATGTACTGCCCTTCGCGCATGGTACAACCAGTTTTATCGTGGTCAGCTTAATCATCGTGGCATTCTTTATTGGCCCATTGATGTATTTCCGCTGGAAGAAATGGATTTAATCCGTTCCTATTGCGTAGACTTGCGAGAGTTTCTTATCCCGCTAAAATAAAAAAAAGCACCGTAAGGTGCTTTTTTTTATTTAGATCAATTGCAAGTCATGCTCAAGATGACAGGCTTGAATAATCTTCATCATTTTTTCAGGGACTGCTTTAAACTGTAAACCTTGCGCTTTTGGCGTTTGACGTAACCAACGAACCAAAACAGCTAAAGCTAAAGTACTGCCATGCTCAAGCTCAGCAAGATTGACCACTAAGGGAAAAGCTTGCTGTTGTTGAATCAATTTCAAGCCGTCTTGATAATACAATTCGGCATTGTTGTAATCGATTTTGCCTGAAACCATCAATTCTTGTTGATGAAGTTTAATCACACATCACCTATCTTATTTTTTCTTGTCTAATGCTGCATCAGCATCAGGTTTGAAGTTCGCAATTGCTTTATCTATGTTACCGCCATTACGTTTTACAGTGGCCGCAAACTGATTACGGAATTGTAGGCCTAGGTCGATACCCGAAACGTTGATATTACGGATTTTCCATTGTGAACCTTTATCCGCCAACTGGAAAGAAACTGGAATTTTTTCACCGTTGTTATGGAAATCAATCGTTACAACAGGGTTCTTACTGTTCGACGCTTTATATGGACGCATGCTATACGTTTGGTTACTAAACTTGGCAAAAGCTGAACCATAGTTTTCGATCAGTGTTGCACGGAAGTTACGTTCAAACTGCGCACGTTGAGCCGCTGAGCTGTATTGATTCGTTGCATACGTACCCATAACGATACGTGTGAACGCTTGTGAATCGATATACGGATCTAAATTTTGACGAACAATCGTTTTCACAGCCGCAGGGTTATTTTGTAGTTTTGCGTGGTCTGCTTTTAAACGTGTAATGAGGCCATCAGCCACTTTTTTTACAAATGCAGGTGGTGCTTCGCTTGGAGCAGCAAAAGCTGTACCTGCCATCATAGTTGATAAGATACTTGCTGTAAGCGTATGTTTTAACAATGTGTTCACTTAATTTCTCCTAAAAATTATTCAACAAATGCAGGTTCTTCTGCCGTTGTTGTGTCAGCAGCTTCTGTTTTTTGTTCAGCTTCTGCTGTGCTGTCAGATTTGTTCCCTGCACCACCGGTCACAAATTTAGACACCAAATCTTCGATTTCCATCGTACCTTGGGTATTACCAATTTGGTCACCACGTTTTAAGAAGTTGACACCACCACCCGGTACAATTTTCAAATATTTCTCGCCCAATAAACCATTGGTTGCCACCATAATGTAAGCATCTTCATCGATATTGGTGATGGATTTCATGTTAGCAATCAGTTGCTGTTCCATTTCTTTTTGTTTCGCAGGTGTCGCTGCTTCATAGTCTGATGTGTAACGCAGTTCTTCGAGTGCATTCTTTTGCACTTCTTTTAATTGTTCTGCGTTGTAAGAGGTTAATGAACCATCCATAATCAGATGTGCTGTCACTAAACGCGTCACAGGATCGAGTTTCAACGATTCTACTTGACCAACTTTAACACCACTTAAGGTAACTTTAGCACGGGGTTTAATCCCGTTTACATTTTCAAATGTCGCGGTCAATTCATAACTGTCTTCGATGTTATTGCCGACCAAACCACTCACACGCATAGCCAAGAAGAAAATAGCGATAGCAAACAGAATGACAAAAAAACCGACGGCCAGTTCACTCGTACGTGATTTCATTAAATACCTCCGAACATGACCGCAGTCAACACGAAATCTGAACCTAAAACACACAACGAAGAATACACGACAGTACGTGTGGTCGACGTTGCAATACCTTCTGAAGTTGGGACACAGGCATAACCCTGATAGACCGCAATCCAAGTACAAATTAATGCAAAAACAAAACTTTTGATGATGGTGCCATTAAAGACGTCTTTAAAGAATTGCACACTGTTCTCGATGCCACTCCAATAAGAGCCTTCATCTGCACCCAGAAAATCAACACCCACCAATTTACCGCCCATGATGCCGACCGCAGCGAAAATCACCGACAACATTGGCAAGCTAAAAATACCGGCCCAAAGTCGTGGCGAGATCACCCGTTTTAAGGGATCGACCCCGATCATTTCCATACTCGACAACTGCTCAGTGGCTTTCATCAAACCAATTTCAGCTGTTAAAGCTGAACCTGCACGACCTGCAAAGAGTAAAGCCGCAACCACAGGTGCAAGTTCACGCAGTAACGTCAGTGCAACGGCGGTGCCGAGCATCGCTTCGCTACCAAAGGTCGACAGAATGCTATACATCTGCAAACCCAGTACCGAGCCAATAAATAAGCCAGATACCACAATAATCAGTAATGAGAGCACACCAACACGGTACATCTGATAAATAAACAATTTCACGCCAAGTAAAGTCGGCATGGAAAAAAGAATCTGCAGCAACATAATGGTTGCTACGCCGATTCCTCGAACACGTTCAATGACGCGTCTACCTAATGCGGCAATAGCATTCATGAACGAACCTCATGATTTAAATAGGGCTGATGACTGAATTGATAATCGACCGGACCTTCTACCGAACCCGTCAAGAACTGCTTCACAAAAGGCGAAGCATGTGCTCTTAACTGCTCAGGTGTTCCCTCGCCCTGCACTTTCCCTTCAGCCACGACGTAGATGTAATCTGCAATTGATAAAGTTTCAGCTACATCATGCGAAACAATAATCGTGGTTAAATCTAAAGCTTCACGTAGCGAACGAATCAAGCGGGTTAAAACCCCCATCACAATCGGGTCTTGCCCTGCAAAAGGTTCGTCATACATGATTAACTCAGGATCCAGTGCAATTGCACGGGCCAAAGCCACACGACGATTCATACCACCCGATAGTTCAGAGGGCATCATTTGTTCTGCACCACGTAAACCAACCGACTCTAATTTCAACGCAACAATTTCAGCGATCAAATGCTCTGGCAACTTGGTATGCGCACGAATCGGAAAGGCTACGTTTTCGTATACCGACATATCGGTAAATAATGCGCCGCTCTGGAACAACATCCCCATACGTGCACGCGCAGCGAAGAGCTCCTGACGTGACATCTGTGCAATGTCCTGCCCATCAAGCAACACTTCTCCATTATCGGGAGTCAATTGACCACCAATTAAACGGAGTAAAGTCGTTTTACCTGTACCAGATGGACCCATAATTGCAGTGATCTGACCACGACGAATTTTTAAACTGACATTGTCATAAATGACGCGCTCTCCTCGCTTAAAACTCAGGTTTTTCACTTCGATCAGTGCCTGAGTCTGAGAAGACGTTTGATTATTCATAGCTGAGGATTTTCCTGCATTTTTTTCAGCATGCATACTATAAAGGATTGAAGTTTAAAATGTTACCATTGCATGGGCGCATATCCCTGCATTACATCAGGTAAATTGTTTTTTATTATTAATGCGATTTTATAGAGGGTGATTTCAACCCAATAGAAGAATTTAGTTAAAATAATTGTATATATAGTAAACGATATTACACAATAAGAGTGTCAAACCGATATAAGGCATAAGTACCTCGATCATCACTGTACGCATATTTGCCAACGCGTTTCCGTTCATATTAATTATCATTAAACACATAAAGTTTGATCAAGTATACATTTTTCTGATTAAAAAGCTAATTTAAATCCATAAAAAAAACCGGTGTTTCCACCGGTTTTTTCGATATTTCTTTCGAAATTCAATTAGTCATTGAATTTACGACGTGGACGATCTTCACCGAAAGTGCGTTCGCCACGTGGTTTATCATCACCGAAACGTTTTGGACGGTCATCGCCGAAACGTTTTGGACGATCTTCACCAAATGAACGTTGAGGACGGTCACCGTTGAATTCACGACGTGGACGATCTTCACCAAATGAACGTTTTGGACGATCGCCATAACCTTCACGAGCTGGTTTGTAATCTACACGGTTACCACGGTTGTCATCGTTAGAACGACGGTCAAAACCACCTTCACGACGTGGACGATCGCTGTTAAATTCGCGACGTGGACGATCTTCAAAACCGCCTTCACGACGTGGACGATCGTTGTTAAATTCACGACGTGGACGATCTTCGAAACCGCCTTCACGACGTGGACGATCGTTGTTAAATTCGCGACGTGGACGATCTTCGAAACCACCTTCACGACGTGGACGATCGTTGTTGTATTCGCGACGTGGACGATCTTCGCCACCGAATGAACGACGTTCGCCATCACGGTTGCCTTCACGACGTTTGAAGTTTGATTCACCTTCAAAACGACGACCGCCACCGAAACCACCACGACCACCGCGACCACCATCACGACGACCACGACCGCCATCACGGCTACCGCGTGCAGGAGGTGGAGATGGCTCAAGACCTTCAATTTCAGACACATTTAAACGTGCATCTAAGAAGTCTTCTAAAGCACGGATTTTACCGCGTTCACGGTAAGTCGCTAAAGTAATCGCGTTACCAGTACGGCCTGCACGACCTGTACGACCGATACGGTGTACATAGTCTTCGTTCTTCATTGGAAGACCGAAGTTAATTACGTGTGAAATAGTTGGTACGTCTAGACCACGTGCAGCAACGTCAGTCGCAACTAAGATTTTTGCACGACCTTCACGAATGCTACGTAAACGACGGTTACGTACAGTTTGTGGCATTGCACCGTGAAGAGCGACAACTGAGTGACCTGCTTCTGCAAGTTCTTCAGCCAACATATCTGTATCTTCTTGAGTAGATGCGAATACAACTGCTTGATCTACAGACTCATCCGATAACCAGTGAGTCAAAAGTTTTTTCTTGTGTTCGAAACCGTCAGTCCAGTGAAGAGTCTGAGTAATGTCAGTATTTGTAGAGTGACCAGTTTCAATCGCAATACGCTGTGGATCATTCATCATGCGTTCTGCAAGTGTAATGATACGCGGCGCAAATGTTGCAGAGAACATTAATGTTTGTTTACGGTTAGCAGCCAAGTCGCTGATCGCTTCTAGGTCTTCAGAGAAACCTAAGTCAAGCATACGGTCAGCTTCGTCAACGATTAACGCATCAACGTTGTCTAATTTAATTTGACGACGGTTCACCAAGTCAAGTAAACGACCTGGAGTCGCTACGACAACTTGTGCACCTTTAAGCTGTTGAATTTGTTTACCGAAAGGCATACCACCCATAATTGCAGCAATACGAACACCTTTCATATGACGTACTAAAGCAATTGCGTCTTGGCTAACCTGTTGAGCCAATTCACGTGTAGGGCAAAGTACAAGAATAGACGGTGCAGTTACCGCTTTCATGCGCTCTTTGAAAGACATCAAAGTGTCTTGACCAGCCAAAGCATTCACAGTTGGGAGTAAGAATGCAGCAGTTTTACCAGAACCAGTTTGGCTTGATACAAGAAGGTCTTTACCTTCTAATGCAGCTGGAATTGATTGTTCTTGCACTGGAGTCGGAGTAGTAAAACCTAGACCTTGTAATGCTAGTTGTAACGACTCATGTAAAGGAAAATCAGCAAAAGTTTTGCTCATAGAGTATTTCACCCCAAAAATGGGTGCTCCATTAAAAATATAAATTCAGATGGACATCGGCAAAAAGCGGCACAGCAAAAAACGCTGAAAATATAGAATCAGCGGCGATCCGAGAACGACGATGTGTATAACGCACACATGATTACAGCCGCAACCTGAAGGAATCGCTTAGCGATTGGGTGGGGCGCGAAATATCGTCCTCTCTTTGGACCGGAACGCGCATACACAATGATAGAAGAGAATGTTCAGGTAATGAACGAAATTTAGTGCGTGCGGGGATTATAGCAGAAAGTTTTTAAATGTCACCTGTTTTAGTCAACTTCAGAATGTTTTTTGTAAGAAGCTTTAAATTATAGGTGTTTAAGCCTTTATTTTTGACCGATTAGACAAAAATAAAGCCCTCATAAAGAGGGCTTTATTTCATTATTCTGTCAATAAACTCGAACTAAGCGTTCTATTATTTAGCAGCTTCACCCCAAGCTGGAACAACAGCTTGCATAAGTGGTTTAAGCATTTTCATAGAACATGCAAGTACTTGACCATTGTCCATTGAGTCGTTACCACCACGAGCATCAACCACAGTACCACCCGCTTCTTTCACAATAAGTTCACCCGCAGCGATGTCCCAAGGTTTCAAACCAAGTTCGAAATAACCATCGAAACGACCGGCAGCAACATATGCTAGATCAAGAGCAGCAGAACCTGAACGACGGTATTGAGCACCGGCTTCAGTCACATTTAACAATGAGTTGAAATGGTTTTTCGCATAAGAAACCACTTCGCCATTACGAATTTTACGATACGCATGCCCCACTGAAAGGAAAGTGTTTTCTAAGCTGTCTTTTACATTTACACGAATACGGCGTTGGTTCATCATCGCACCGCGACCACGGCTTGCAGAGAACAACTCATCTTTCACAGGGTCATAAATAACACCGTGTTGAGTTACACCTTTATGTTGAACTGCGATAGAGATACAGAAATGCGGAACACCATTAACGAAGTTTAATGTGCCATCAAGTGGGTCGATGATCCAACACCAATCAGCGTCGTGACCTTTGCCTTCTTGAAGACCAAACTCTTCGCCTAGGAAACTGTGATTTTTATAGCTTTTACGTAGGGTATCGATAGTCAATTGTTCCAAATAACGGTCAACACGCGTTACTGGACCATCAATTCCTTTTTCTTCGACTTGTAGATCGAGTTTATGACGATTTTGATGCGCTTTTAAAAGCTCTTGACCAACTAATTGAGCCGCACGCGCAGCCATAACCACCATAGGTTCCATTGAACACCCACTACAAATTTGAAGATACTGATAAAGAATAATGCATAAAAGCCCTTATATCTTATCAAATATAAGGGCTTTTAGGGAAAAAATGTTTCTAAAAATTAGAAATTCAGCAAACTACAGTTGACTTATGCTTTGTCCAGCTTTGTGTCACAGAAGTGATAATGCCTTCAGCATCTAGTCCAGCTTGTTGTAGCATTTGAGCATGTGTCGCCTGATGCATAAATTCATCTGACAAACCTAAATTCAGCATCGGTTTAACAATACTAGCTTGCGCTAAATATTCATTTACCGCACTACCCGCACCCGCCATCACTGCATGCTCTTCAACTGTCACAAATAATTGCGTGCTTGCCGCGATTTGATCGATCAACTGTGTATCTAATGGTTTTACAAAACGCATATTTAGCACACGAACTGCAACATCCAGTTTTTCAGCCAATACTTCAGCCGCCTCAACCGCTGCCTGAACACGGCTACCAAATGCTAAAATCGAAATTGTTGCATCTTGCTGATCATTAAAGCTTATAAGAACTTCACCACGGCCAATTTCAAGCTCGGTCATCTCTTGCTGAATCTCAACACCTAGTCCATTACCTCGTGGGTAACGTACTGCCGCTGGGCCTTTATACAAATAAGCCGTATGCAACATTTGACGACATTCATTTTCGTCTTTCGGCGCCATGATCACCATGTTCGGCACGGTACGCATAAAGGCATAATCATATGCACCGGCATGCGTTGGGCCATCTTCACCAACCAAACCTGCACGGTCGATACCAAATGTGACATCAAGATTTTGCAAAGCGACGTCATGAATCAGTTGGTCATAACCACGTTGTAAAAAGGTTGAATAGATTGCAACAACCGGTTTTACCCCTTCACAGGCCATACCCGCAGCCAAAGTCACCGCATGTTGTTCTGCAATGGCAACATCAAAAAAACGCTCAGGGAACTGCTTTGCAAATTGCACCATGCCTGAGCCTTCACACATCGCAGGAGTAATCGCTAATAAACGATCATCCTGTACAGCTTCATCACATAACCACTGACCAAAAACATCTGAATATTTCGGTGCAGTTGCCACAGCAGCAGGTGCATTCAGTTTACTGATGGCATGGTATTTAATTTGATCTGCTTCGGCAGGTGCAAAGCCTTTACCTTTTTTGGTATAGACATGCATTAAACGTGGGCCTTTGCGTTTTTTTAAGGCTTCAAACACGTGTGTTAATTGTTCAACATCGTGCCCATCAAAAGGACCAAAGTAGTCAAAGCCAATGGCTTTAAATAGGTTGTCTGCAGCATCGGTCGCAGCACAATGTAGGCGTGAGTTATACGCCCATTCAGGATGAGGTTGAATATAAGCTTCGCCATTTTCAGAAATATTCACCGATTGACCACTTTCCCATATCGCAGCCAAATGCTTAGCAAAACCACCGGTACTGCATGAGATCGACATATCGTTGTCGTTCAATACCACCATAAGGTCAGCATTGTGTGCCACCGCATCGTTCATTGCTTCAAAAGCCATGCCCGCTGTCATCGCGCCATCACCCACGATTGCCACCACATGACAGGGATCTTGCTTGAAGCGACGTGCTAATGACATTCCAAGGCCAGCAGAAATCGCTGTTGATGAATGGCCTACGCCAAAGGTGTCAAATTCAGATTCTTCACGGGCAGGAAACGCAGCCAAACCATCTTTGGCACGAATCGTCACTAATTGTTCACGACGACCAGTTAAGGCTTTATGCGGGTAGGCTTGATGACCCACATCCCAAATCAGACGATCACGTGGCGTATCAAAACAGTAATGTAATGCCACGGTTAATTCAATCACCCCAAGATTGGCACCAAAATGCCCACCACTTTGTCCGGCCGCATACAAAATAAATTGACGTAACTCATCCGCCACTTGCTCTAATTGGCTGCGCTCGAGTAAACGAAGTTGTTGAGGATGGTTAATCGTATCCAGCAACGGTGTTACAGGGCGTTGAAATGGTATTTCTTTATACAGCATAATGTGGCAAAGCCTTCTAAAGCCTGGCAAATTCCTAAGCTCGGTCTAAATGGGTAACTCGATCATATCGTCGAATTGTATCACCTTACAATCAGCCAAACTTGTAGCGATGTAATTTTTAGCAATGATCTCGTTGGGGAGATTTTGAATGAGTCAGATTATCCTGAATAATCTTCCTATTTATCAACTATTATCGTTCGCTTTATACAAAAAAGAAAATGTTCTGCATAAATTCGTCGTTGCAATTCTACCAATGTCCAAGCATTACGCTATACTTTAGCCAATTTATAATCGAATAAACGGGTTAAGCAGTGCCTATAGAATTTGTCGCAACGTCAAGATTACCGACCGCTTTTGGTGAATTCAATATTACGGTTTTTCAGGATCCTGAAACCGGTGAAGAACATGTCGCACTCTCTAAAGGACTAGAACAAGCTCCCACTGAACCTGTTTTAGTTCGTATCCACTCCGAATGCCTCACCGGTGATGCCTTCGCTTCACTCAAATGTGACTGCGGCCCACAACTTCAAGCCACCCAAAAATTAATTAATGAAGCGGGTCAAGGGGTGATTTTATATTTACGTCAAGAAGGTCGCGGTATTGGTTTAACCAATAAAATTCGTGCTTACGCCCTACAAGACCAAGGCCATGACACAGTGGATGCCAATTTATTATTGGATCTTCCTGCCGATGCACGTCGTTATGATATGTGCCCTATCATGTTGAATCATCTCAACATTACGGCTGTGCGTCTCATTACCAATAACCCATTAAAAATTGAAGCGCTCCAAGAGCAAGGCGTGAATGTCGTTGATCGTGTTCCGCTGACTGTGGGTTTAAATCCCTTTAACGAACAATATTTAAAAACCAAACATGATCGTATGTCGCATATGTATCAAAAGGACGATTTTTAAAAGTCCTTTAAATTCTCCATCTATAAATCCCTCCAAACCTCCCTTTACAAAAGGGAGGCTTTCCCCTCTTTAAAAGAGGGGTTAGGGGAAATTCAAATCGTCATCGAAAAAATACGATTTTCCGGCACACGGCGTTTTAACCTTAAGTCAAAAGCCATGCAGATATTACGTACAAAAGGTTTGCCTTTTTCGGTAATTTGGATGCTCTGATCACCCAACTCTAATAATCCATCCGCTTGCATTTCTGTTAATTGTGCAACCACTTCATCAATTTCTGGAAATTGCATGTCTGTATTTGCCCACGAAGTATGGAATGTACACATCAAATTCAGAATATGTTTACGAATGATTAAGTCCTCATCTGTCAGCACATGACCTCGATAAACAGGAATTTGGTTTTGCTCTAAACGTGAATAATAGTCTTCAATTTTCTTTTCATTTTGTGCAAAGCTGTACCAACTATCACTGATCGAAGATAAGCCGAGTCCAATCATTACTTGGGTTTTCGATGCGGTATAGCCCATAAAATTTCGGTGCAAACTGCCCTGCTGAAAAGCTTGATACATTGGATCTTGGGTTAATGCAAAATGATCCATTCCAATTTCATGATAGCCTTGCGCCAGTAGCTGTTTTTTACCTTCTTCATAGCATTGACGCTTTAAATCATCTTTCGGGACATCGGCATCTTTAAAACCACGCTGACCATTGCCCTTAATCCACGGCACATGCGCATAGCTATAAAAGGCTAAACGATCTGGCATCAAACGATTGGTCTGTTCAATGGTATGCAACACGTCGTTTAAATCCTGAAATGGCAAACCAAAAACCAAGTCATGCGAAATAGAGGTATAGCCAATATCACGTGCCCACTGTGTCACTTGTTCAACATGTGCAAAGGGCTGAATACGGTGGATGGCTTTTTGCACCTTCTCATTATAATCCTGCACTCCATAACTTACGCGTCGAAAGCCAACATCATACAAAGCTTGTAAATGCTCACGTGTGGTATTGTTCGGATGCCCTTCAAAGCTAAATTCATGTGTATCGGCAATATCAGCATGCACTAGAATGCCTTGAATCAACTGGGTAAGATGCTCAGGAGAAAAGAAAGTAGGCGTTCCCCCGCCCAAATGAATTTCTTTAATTATTGGCCGGTCAACCAAGAGCTGACAATATAAGTCCCATTCTTTCAGCACCGCCTGAATATAAGGCAGCTCCATCTCATGTTTTTTCGTGACTTTTTTATGGCAACCACAAAACGTACATAAGCTTTCACAAAATGGTAGATGGATGTACAGACTGATGCCTTCGAGGTGATTGCTCTCATTAAAAGATCGCTTCAAGCCCTGTTTCCACTGTTGTAATGAAAACTCAGCTTCCTCCCAATACGGCACGGTTGGATAACTGGTATAGCGTGGACCTGGTACATTATATTTTTGAATTAAAGAACTCGCCTGCTGAGACATCGATGCACCATTTCAATCAATGAGATTCAATTTAAATCTACCTTATGATTATTGTGCTGAGCTTCAGAAGTGAATTCAACCTAGCAAATTTGTCGGAATAGGCACAATTTCAGCCGGAGCAATTGCTGCTAACTTTGCATGATCTTTTGGTTTAATCACTAGATTTCCAGATTTAAAGCAAAGATCCGATGCTGAGTATCGGGAAAAATGCCTTAAGTTTTCACGTAATTTATGCTTTGATGACACTTATCTTTAAATTATTTTAATAAAGGTCACCATGCAGAATCCAACTTCAGCCGATATTCAACGTGTAGATGAATTCCTTCGCGATTTACAGGCACGGATTTGTGCCGCATTGGAACAGCAAGAACGTGCTGGTGGCGGAAGTGCCGAATTTGCGATCGATGACTGGGAACGCCCTGAAGGTGGTGGTGGTCGCTCACGTGTTCTTCAAAATGGAACGGTGATTGAAAAAGGCGGTGTGATGTTCTCGCACATCAATATTTCAAAATTACCCGCCTCTGCGACTGAACGCCATCCCGCTATTGCAGGTGCAAAAGCGCAAGCCATGGGCGTGTCGTTGGTAATTCACCCGAAAAACCCCAACGTCCCAACCTCACATGCCAATGTGCGTTTATTTGTCGCGGAAAAAGAAGGACAAGATCCGATTTGGTGGTTTGGCGGTGGTTTTGACCTCACTCCTTTTTATCCAAATGATGAAGATGTCTTGTCCTGGCATCAAACTGCCCATGATCTTTGTGCCCCATTTAGCGATACGCTCTATGATGAACATAAAAAATGGTGTGATGACTATTTCTATCTCAAACACCGTGATGAACAACGTGGTGTCGGTGGTTTATTCTTTGACGACCTCAACCAATGGGACTTTGAAACCTGTTTCAAATATATGCAGGCCGTGGGTAATGGTTATTTAGAGGCAATTTTACCAATCTTCCAAAGAAACCAAGACAAAGCCTATACCGAAGCACAACGAGACTTCCAACTTTACCGTCGTGGTCGTTACGTTGAATATAACCTAGTGTATGACCGTGGCACCTTATTTGGTTTACAAACTGGTGGGCGTATTGAATCCATTTTAGTAAGTATGCCACCTTTGGCGGGCTGGTCATATCGTCCTGAATGGGAAGAAAATTCTCCAGAGAAAAAGCTCACCGACTTTTATTTAAAACCGCAAGATTGGCTGAATACGCTGAAATAAAACGGATAAACGTGTATTTGCCTCTGTCCATCAGGGGCTTTTCATTGCCTTTTAATTAAAGTATTTGTATTTCTAGGTAATATCTTGATGCATAAATAAATTTTTTAAGCATTTACTTTGTAATCAGATTGCTCAACAATGACACATCTTTTAAACAGCTTTACGCTATGTCATTGCACAATGTGTCAATAAACTCATGGCTGTAACTTTCTTGTACGGAGTACAACGCACATGACACATCAAACACTCAATAAAAAAGCAGTCAGTCTTACTGCCTTGGTGTTTTGGAGCTTTGCTGTTGTGCTGATCAGCGCTATCAGTACTAATATTTTTTCCGAAACGTCTTTGAATGATAATTTGGCTATTGGCTTCATGGTGGTTGCCTTGATTGGTTTAGTCATCAGTGCTTCCAGCATCTTGATTCAAAGCGTCTTAGATATTTGTAATCCTTAATTTTCCGCCTTTATTTCACGATTTTGAGACTGCCCGAACTTTAGCCATCATCACATTTGGCGTATATTGTCTGCTCTTTCACATCTACATGGACGCTGTGCAATGAGCAAACAATTTGCCGTGATTGGCAACCCGATTGAACAATCACGCTCACCTGAACTTCATCATGCCTTCGCTGAAAAAACAGGCCTCGACATTCAGTACAGCAAACGACTTGCGCCACTCGATGGTTTTCAGCACAGTGTCGAATCCTTCTTTGCCGAAGGTGGCATCGGTATGAATGTCACTGTTCCATTTAAAGAACAAGCCTATGCACAATGTGCCGTGCTTACTGAACGTGCCAAAATTGCAGGTGCGGTCAATACATTATGGATGCAAGATGGCACACTCCATGGTGATAATACCGATGGACAAGGCCTAGTCGATGCCATCCGTGCCTTAGATTGGAATTTAGAACAGACCGATATTTTAATTATTGGTGCAGGTGGTGCGACACGTGGCGTGATTTACCCACTGGTACAAGCCGGGGCCAAAAAAATCGTCATTGCCAACCGTACTTTAGCACGTGCTGAGCAATTGGTCGCTGATTTAAAAACTGCCGTCCCCAATGCCGAACTTGCAGCCATTGCCCTCACCGACTTAGCTGGTCAATTTGATCTGGTGATTAATGCCACATCGGCCAGCTTAACGGGTGATCCGCTAATTTTGCCTGAAGCTTTACAATTCACCCACGCCTATGAAATGGCCTATGGCAAACCATCGACATTTTTGGATCAAGCCAAAGCACGCCACGTTCCAACCTCAGAAGGTTTTGGCATGTTGGTTGGTCAAGCGATTGAATCTTTTTCCATTTGGAATGGCGTCAAACCTGATCTAAAAGACTTTCTATAATTCAAAATGATTTGCTCAATTTACTTTCAAAGCAGTCGAAACACCTAAAAAAAGAACCTCGATTGAGGTTCTTTTTTTATCCAACTTAGTTCTTGTGTTTTTGAATGGCCTTATAGGTCTCATAATAAGCCGATTGGCTGAACAACTCTTCGTGTTCTGCTGCTAGGCCTTGCAATGACGCTTCTGATAATTTTCCTTTGATATCATCAGCAAAGGCTTGCGCATAGATTTTTGATGCTTTCACCAAATGCGCTTTTTCAGTTCCTTCCAGTTCATAACTGGCTAAAAAGTTTTGTTGATATAAATGTGCAAATATCGCCTGATCAGTCTTATAGTTTTTTTGCAATTGTTTCCACTCAACCTGAGCTTTGTACTCACCAATCCCCGACTGCACATAATGATTGACCGAAGAACCTAAGTCATCAAAGTCTTGATAGCGATGCAAAGCATGCTTATCACGTAATTGATTTAAACGTTTCAGCGCATTGCCTGTTGGCTCTTTTAAGCCATCAACAAATCGATATGCATAAACTTCTGCAATTTCATTCAAATCATTGGCTGAGTAATAACGCACATACTGAGCGCGATAGTTAGCAAATGCCACGACAAATGCCGCTTGATAGGCTTTCACTTCAGATTGATGACGTTTATAACTTTGCAAAGCCACAGTACTGAGATATTCAGGAAGTTCGATTTCTTCATTTGCAGCACGGACATCATCGACCGATGCAGTTTCTGCTTCAACAAGCAGAGGATCATTTCCCGTGATTGGTGCAAGCAGACCTTTCAACATATTTTCAAAGAGTGAATCTTTACTGACTTCCTCAATGGATTTTGCCTGTTTCATGGCTTGACGATCAATTTTAGTCGCATTGCCATAATTCAAGATTTGGTTGCTACTTTTCAGCTTTAATTGACCTAAACGTGGCTCATTAAAGGCCAATTGATAGTCCATTACTTGGACGCGGCCTTTGTGATCTAGGCCTACATCCATCACAACATTCGAAGATGATTTATCCTGTGCATTCAGCACCTGCGCAATTTCAGCTTGATGCTTTTGCCATAATTGCTGGAATTGTTTTACATCGATAAGTTGTTCACTTTGATATTGCTGGAATACCGGCTTTAACTGCTCAACAGCGTCCGCAATCTCAGAATCTGTATAGGATGCGTCCGCAGCAGAGGCCGATGGTACAGAATCTTCTTGCAGCGGTATCACCCGAACATCTTGATAATCCTGACACAGCGTGACTTTACCAATCGGCACCTGTTTGGTGTTCATCAAGGCCTGACAGGTTTCCTCAGATAAGTTCGCTGTTTCGTCATCTTCTTCGGAAGCCGCATAAGCTTCGGTTACTTCAGTATCCGAACTATAGGCTTCTTCGTCATCACCCGCGGTCGCCTCCGCATATGCACTTGCAGTATCAATCGCGTATTCAGCAGATTCAGCGGCAGAAGACGTTTGTTCTTCTTCCGTTTCATGTTGGTGATACATCAGGCCATGCATTTTCGCATTGAGCAGCTCATTCACACGTTCTACAGATGCATAAGCCGCATCATAGTCTTCATCCTCAGCTGCTGCCGCTACTGCACCTCCCGCCGCTTCAGCCGCAGCCATCGCCTCTTCGGAAGCACTGAGATGCACAGCTGCATCCACAGATTCATCTTGCTCAGCGTCACTATTGCGCTGACCTTTGATTTGCGTGGTGTAATAGTTGGCGTTCACAAAATCAAAAAGTTCAAGCTGGGTGTATAGCGCATCAAGATCACCCACATAGCGGATTTTTTTAGTCAGCCCTGCATTTTTTTCATCACGTGTTAAAGCAATATTTTGCACTTGATTCGGCTCTGCCAAGACATAAGGCAAAGCATTCATTTGTTTTAAATAGTCAGCAAATTTTTTCAAATCGTACTGAGCAATCGTGTCTTTATGTTTTGAAAAATCCACATAAGCCAAGCTGTTTTGGCTTTCACGATTTACCATAAATGGCATAAACGCAAAGTAGTTGGTATAAAATTTATGCTGATTAAAATCAATGATCATCGGCAACTGTGCATTCACCTGCAAAGTCGGTTTTTGATAACTCAATTGCAAGGTTAAGGCAGCAAGTTGTTCTCTAAAATGTACTGAACCGCTATAGCTAAACTGTAAATCATTCAACACATTCAGCAGTGATTGAGCAATTTTAGATTGCGGAGAAACGCCATCATCTTCATCGCTATAGCGCGCTGATGGTGGGATCGATTCATTGGCAATAGCTTGATAGAGCTGTTTCTTTTCTTTTTGGCTAAATGGAATATTTTGGGTTTTAATCAACTGATCCAGTTGTTTTTTAAGTTTAGGATCCAGCTCTGGCTGTGTAATAGTTGCAGGCTTTGACTTGGTTTCAGGCTTTTTTTCATCAAACTGAATATCGGTCTGAATTGAAAATTGCCCTTTCATGTCATAACTGGCATTTTCAAACATTGCGTTTAAGCCTTGAGTGGCTTGTTGCCCGAGAGACTGATCCGTTGAATTGGTTTTTATGACATGTTGAGCACACCCAGTAATACTCAAACCCAGTAAACAAAGTGTTATATATTTTAATCGCATAATTGTACGAAAGACCTAAGTTCTTTATGATTTATTAAAAGAAAAAAATGATCAAAAGATCAACATCCAGTCTATCAGAAGTTTACTTTTCACATGTTGGTTAAATATTACAATTCGCCTTTCTGACATTTTTTAAGGGCGTATTCATCAATGTTTTTTGGATGAAATTATGAATAATCAAATCATCAATACAGATAATCCAAAAAAATTTAGATATTAGGATTAAGACTATGCCTGCATATAAAGCGCCTTTACACGATATTCGTTTCTTAATGAATGAAGTGCTCGATTACCCAGCACACTACAAAACTTTGTCTAATGGTGAAGCTGCTGATGCAGATACTGTCGACATGATTTTAGAAGGTGCAGCGGATTTTTGTGAAAACATCCTTTCACCTTTAAACCAAACGGGTGATGAAGAAGGCTGTCATTTTGAAAATGGTGATGTGAAAACACCAAAAGGGTTTAAAGAAGCCTATGACCAATTTGTACAGGGTGGCTGGCAAGGTCTGTCTTTCCCTGAAGAATTCGGCGGTCAAAACTTGCCACAGTCGTTGAATCTCATCAAATCTGAAATGATGGGTACAGCGAACTGGTCATTCCAAATGTATCCAGGTCTCAGCGTAGGTTGTATCAACACCATTCTTCAATTTGGTTCAGAAGAACAGAAAAACCAATATTTACCGAACCTTGTTGCTGGAACTTGGTCAGGCACCATGTGCTTAACTGAACCTCAATGCGGTACCGACTTAGGTCAGGTTAAAACCAAAGCGGAACCTCAAGCTGACGGTAGCTATTCAATTTCTGGTACAAAAATCTTCATCTCTGCGGGTGAGCATGATTTAACAGATAACATCGTGCATATCGTACTTGCTCGTCTTCCAGATGCTCCTGCAGGCACCAAAGGCATTTCATTGTTCATCGTTCCAAAATTCCTTGTGAAAGCAGACGGTTCAGTAGGCGAACGCAACCCAGTGACTTGTGGTTCGATTGAACACAAAATGGGGATCCGTGCTTCGGCAACAGCTGTGCTGAACTTTGACAATGCCATTGGTTACTTGATCGGTGAAAAACACAAAGGCCTACATGCAATGTTCACCTTCATGAACACTGCACGTATTGGTACAGCAATTCAAGGTATTGCACATGCTGAATTGGCATTCCAAGGCGCACTTCCATACGCCAAAGAACGTATGTCTATGCGTGCACTTTCAGGTAAAAAAGATCCTGAAAAAGTGGCCGATGCGATTATTCACCATGCAGACGTACGTCGTATGCTTTTAACTCAAAAAGCGATCGCTGAAGGCGGCCGTTCAATGATTTACTATGCAGCTCAAATTGCGGACAAAATGACTGATGCTTTAACCCGCGGTGATACAGCAGCGTTTGAAGCACATGATGACCACTTAGGCTTCTACACACCGATTCTCAAAGGTTTCTTAACCGAAATGGGTTATGAAGCTGCAAACCATGGTATGCAAGTATACGGTGGTCATGGTTATATTAAAGAATGGGGCATGGAACAAATCGTTCGTGACTCACGTATCTCTACTCTCTACGAAGGCACAACCGGTGTTCAAGCACTAGACTTGATTGGTCGTAAAGTTCTGTTGACCTCTAAAGGTAAAGTGATTCGTGACTACACAGCAGAAATCTTGAAGTTCTGTGGTCAACATGCACGTAACAAATACATGCGTCGTTTTGCGTGGGACTTAACGAAGCTTTGCGCACAGTGGAATGCATTAACTGTTCGTATCATGCTTGCTGCACGTAAAGACCGTGACATCGTATCTTCTGCATCTGTAGATTTCTTGATGTTCTCTGGCTACGTGATGATGGCTTACTTCTGGGCACAACAAGCCGCTGTAGCTTCTGAAAAACTAGCAGAAGGCAATGGTGCAGAAGTTCCTGAGTTCTATAAAGCAAAAATCAAAGTGGCTGACTTCTACTTTGAACGTCTATTACCACGCTCACAAGGTCACGCTGAAGCAATGGTTAACCCATCGAAGACCATGACTTCTTTGGCTCCTGAACACTTTAGCTTTGACTACTAAGCTTTAAACCGAGTTAAATGACTCTATAAAAAGACCGCTTCGGCGGTCTTTTTGTCTTCTCTTTTAATTTTCATCTATAGCGATAATGAGCAGCATTCTTAATTTCTTCATGAGGTAATAACAATGTATAAAGATGAACTTTATATGGAGAAATATTGTTGTATTTTTCAAAAAAATAATTTTATTTAATAAATATTAAATACTTAAAGTAAATTTCACTCGATGATTTTAGCTTTACATTTGTATCTCATACAACTTCATATCTTCTACATAGCCTCCCCCTATGATGACTTCATTGATTCATAAAGAGCGTAACCATGAAAAAATTGATGTCTTCATTAATGATTGGTCTGATTGCAACAACTGCGACAATGTCTGCAATGGCAGTGCCTGCATTCAATCATAAAAATCCACCACCTGCTGCACACTTCGATAAAAAAACCTGTACCGCCTAAAGCAACACATCACAAACCTGCTGGGCCGCAAATGGTGAAAAAAGAGCATCAACAAGCTCATGCAAAATTTGCCAAACAAAATCATAAGGCAGTAGCTTTTAAAGGCAATCAACACAAATCTGTTTCGCAGCATAAATTACCGCCAATGCCACCGAAACATCGTTAAGCTAAATTAAAAAAAGACCGCTCATGCGGTCTTTTTTTAATATTTACTTTGCTTTATCAGCAATAAATTCTTTAATCTCTATGGGTTTATCTTTTACCAACTCAACTGTGCCTTCATTCACACCATTAAAGTTCTTAAAGTGAATTGAAACACCTTGGTCGTTGGCAAGTCGTACACCACTTCCTGAAACTCCTCGTTTCAATTCATACACACGATCAGAATTATCAGTCAATTGTGCGGTTTCAAAATTATCTTTGGTTTTTAACTCAAGGCTTAGATCTTGTGGCCCTGTAAAGTGAATCACTTGCTCATCTTGAGCTACTGCAACATCGTTTGTTTGTGCAGTTGTGGCCGTTGCCTCTGTTGCAACATTTTGTTCTGATGGTGCTTTTTTATCGGTGCAACCCACCAAAGCTATAGTTAATAACGTCGCAGTTAAAATATATTTCATTTTCTGAAGTTCCTTTATGCCATGTAAATTCAATTATCAACTGAATAATTTCATACACATTCTGCAAATTACATTCGAAATATGAAAAATTACTTGTCGCTCAAATTTTAAAACAAGTTTGACATAGCTTTCATTACAGGAATTCTTCCAATACGGAATTTAAAAAGATATGCCCCTGCTCGGTACAAGACAAACGTGTTGGATCATTGACCATCAATTTACGTTCACGTAATGAGTTCAATAACTCGGCAATCGGCTCTAAACTTTCCCCTGTACGCTCGCTATATAGCTTGGCTTCCACCCCATGATTTAAACGAAGTGCATTCATCATAAATTCAAAAGGCATGTCGGCTGCTTCGATACGCTTAAACTGAAGATGTTCAGCAGGTACTTTGGCTAAATAGTCTTTTGGCAATCGGGTTTTTTGGAAACGATACACCCCGTCTGGCATGGTCACTTTACCATGTGCGCCTGCGCCAATCGCCAAATAATCGCCAAACTGCCAATAATTTAAATTATGTGCCGACGGCTTTTCTTTACGCCATGCCGATACTTCATAATTGATAAAGCCTTGCGCTGTTAAATAGGCTTCGCCCTGTTCTTGAATATCTTCAAGCACATCATCGACAGGTAAAATCGGTTTTGTGCGGAAGAAAACCGTATTAGGTTCAATGGTCAACTGATACCACGACACATGCGTTGCGCCATTTTCAACAGCAAGTTTTAAATCCAACAGTGCTTGTTCTAGACTTTGCTCAGGAAGGCCATGCATCAAGTCAACATTCACTCGTTCAAAGCCTGCTTCTCGCGCATGCTGAATGGCAGAAATCGCATCATCATTCGAATGAATCCGCCCCAGCTTTTTCAGCTGGTCGGTATTAAAACTTTGCACACCGATAGATAGACGATTAATCCCTGCATCTAAATAACCGGCAAAAGGATCGTGCTCAACCGTGCCCGGATTGGCTTCCAAGGTAATTTCACAGTCCGCTTCAAATGGCACTAACGCTTTGAGTTGAGCAAATAACCATTGATAGCCTTTGGATGAAATGAGCGATGGTGTACCCCCACCAATAAATACACTATGAATCAGGCGACCCTGAGCAAAATCGACTTGCGTTTTAAAGTCTTCAACCAACGCCTGTAAATATTCTTGTTCTAAGTCTAAAGACAATTCACCATTCGGCACTGCATGCGAATTAAAGTCACAGTATGGACATTTGCGCACACACCACGGCATGTGAATGTATAAAGATAACGGAACAACTGCAGGATTTAATTCAACCAAGGAAAATGCTCAAAAGGAACAAAAGAAGTAAGCGCATTTTAACATGACTGCATCAGAGCGCTTATGAAATCTCATCCACAATACAGTAGACTAATAAATTTAAGAAGAATTAGATGATTAGAAGATGAAAATAAGCAGCCATTTATTGTACTTACTGCCGCTCGCGATGGGTGTTGGTATCGCTATGACCATTCAAACAGCGATCAACAGCCAATTGCGTGAATATTTATATTCGCCGCTGCAAGCTGCCCTTTTTTCTTTTTTGATTGGTACAATAGTCCTCGCCTTTATGGTGTTTTTTCAATCGGCCGAAAAACCGGACTTTGCAAGTTTTGCTCAAATCCCTTGGTATTTATGGCTGGGGGGATGTTTGGGTGTTTATGCCATCAGTATCAGTATTTATACCGCACCGAAACTGGGTTTTTTATCCCTCTCCGGTCTGATTATTTTTGGACAGATCTTAATGTCGATGGTATTTGACCATTTTGGCTTGCTCGGCACTGAAAAAACCCCGATTAACTGGCAACGCTTATTGGGTGGCGTGGTGATTTTTATTGGTGTGCTTCTCACTTTCCAACGCTAAGACCTCATTCCTAAGCACCTCACAAGAAATGAGTACATTCTGTGTCTACTGTCACGGCTGTAACAAGCAGCAAGTATGAATTAAAACAACTGTTTCATTTAATGATTCCGATATTGATTACGCAGTTTGCGCAAGCGGGATTTGGTCTCATTGATACCATCATGGCTGGACACATGTCCGCCAATGACCTTGCAGCCATTGCGGTCGGGGTCGGTTTATGGATACCGGTCATGCTGCTGTTCAGCGGCATTATGATTGCAACCACCCCATTGGTGGCCGAAGCCAATGGTGCTCGCACGCCTGAAAAAATTGCCACCATCGCCCGTCAGTCGTTATGGGTCGCATTATTTTTAGGGATCATTGCCGCATTAGTCTTACAAGCTATGCCGCTGCTTTTACCGTTATTGGGTGTCCCTGAAGCATTACTTCCGAAGGCCAGTTTATTCTTACACGCCATTAGTTTAGGTATGCCTGCTGTCACCATGTACGCAGCTTTACGTGGTTACTCAGAAGCATTGGGGCATCCACGTCCAGTCACTGTGCTGAGTCTATTGGCCTTATTGGTGTTAATTCCACTGAACTTTATTTTTATGTATGGTTTAGGCCCAGTCCCTGAATTAGGTTCTGCAGGATGTGGTTTTGCCACCGCGATTTTGCAATGGTTAATGTTCTTTGCTTTGGCGATGTACGTTTTCAAAGGATCGGCCTATCAAAAAACCCAACCTTTCGCTGCTTTTGAAAAAATGAACAGTGAATGGATCAAACGCATCTTAAAACTTGGCTTTCCCATTGGCTTAGCCATTTTCTTTGAAGTCAGTATTTTTAGTACAGCCGCTATTGTTTTGAGTCCTTTGGGCGAAGTCACCATTGCCGCGCATCAAGTCGCCATTTCGATTACCTCGCAATTGTTTATGATTCCCATGTCACTGGCGATTGCGCTGACCATTCGAGTTGGTACCTATTATGGGGAAAAGAACTGGCTGGCTATGCGAAAAGTCCAAAAAGTTGGGATGTTGACAGGGACAATATTTGCCCTGACTACCATGCTACTGCTTTGGCTTTTACGTAATGAAATTGTGTCACTGTATACTAATGACTATGATGTGACTCAGCTTGCAGTATATTTGGTCTTGTTCGCGATTGCCTATCAGTTGATGGACGCATGGCAAGTCAGTGCCGCAGGGTGTTTACGCGGCATGCAAGACACTAAAGGGCCGATGTGGATCACCATGATCGCGTATTGGATCATTGCCTTCCCTGTCGGGATCTATCTTGCACGCTTCACCACGACTGGTGCTGCAGGCGTTTGGATTGGCCTAATTGTGGGTCTGACTGTCGCCTGTATACTGCTACTTACACGTTTATTTATGATGAATAAACGTTTAGCTCAAGCGGGATAAGCCCTAAAAAAGCATCTAAAACATTACTTAAAAAGACGGCTACGCTATGCAGAAGATTAATGCAAATTAACACGCTGCATAGCGTATGCCATAAATAAAAATACGAAGAAGAGGAAGATAAACATGTCCCATGTATTTCGCTCGATGAGTCTCTGTCTGAGCTTGGGCTTCTCCATGTCACTACAAGCTGAACAAACGATCAACCGACATGAATTTCCTTTATATCACGCACCCATCAAAGTCCAATCACAACCCGAATTTGATTACATCAATCAAGCACTTTGGACAGCCTTTCGCTTTTATCATGAACAACAAGCGGACTCATATACCACACGTTTAAAATTAAGTTGTCAGCAGACTGGTATGGCATACACCTATCAGGACTTCATCAAGGCCAATCAAAAGTTTGTCTCTGCGGATGATCAGGATTTTATCGTGACGCAAAACCTTATCACCTTGAATGAAAATTTACACCATAATCAATGCAGCAAATATCTCAGTCCACATTTAGAACTCGAAAAAACTGAAGCAACTGATGTTACGGAGTGACATCAGTTGCTCAATTTGATTCAAAAAAAGAACGATACACGAAAAAGTCATCTGCAATTGTTTGAGACAGGACTACCTCTAATCAAAAATGTTTTTGCGATACTTTAAATAATTAGACGCTAGCGAACGAGTTTTGTCGGTGAGGTGCATTGCACCGCAAGATGGTTTCCTTGCGAAGCACGCTTCTCATTTTGCCGAATGAGAAACAACGTTTCGTAAGAGTACCTCCAGCTGAAGGCTAATCCCTTTATTCAATCCCTGGATGAAAGACTCTACAGAATAGAATTGAAAATCTTTTTTTAAATGCGTAAATACTTTTACATGCATAACATCAGTGAAGCAAGCAAAGCACCAAAACCAACTAATTAAGCGCCTCGATGGCATTTTTTAAACCTTGTGGCACTTGGCTGTCGTCCTCTACGTCTTTCACGATCGCCTGCCCGACAATCACCTCTGTCCCATTAAAACTCATGGTCGGTGATCCATACAATTCATAGCCTTCATTTAAAGCTTTGGTCACACGGGCACAGAAATTGACATCATCTTTACCGGTTAAATAGCGATACACTTTCATCGTTCAGTTCTCTTCTAGCGACGCGATATTTTAAACCATTCAGCACGTGGCTTAAATTTGCCTGAATTATTTTCAGTATTTACATTTTTGCCCATCATTTTATCAATGCAAATAAAGTCTTAACAATTTAAAGTAGGCAGTTTGTGTTTTGTCGCCTATGATCGGTATTAGATAATAAATGATGATCTTGAGGAACATCACATGGCAAAAACGGCTAGCACACCGGGTCGTCGCTTTATGAAACTTGCCAGTATGACGGCAAGCATTGCTACTAAAACCGTTTCCAATTCCATCCGCAATATCACTGCCGATGAAGAACAGAAAAATGCATCTCGCAGTAAACTTTTTCAGGACATCGGTCTGCAAATTGCAGACACTTTGGGTGAAATGAAAGGTGCGGTGATGAAAGTCGGACAAATTGCCTCGCAGTACAAAGACATTTTTCCACCTGAAGTCGCAAAAGCGATCAGTAAATTACAACGCCAAGCGCCAGCCATGCCTTTTGCTGAAATTAAGGCCCAAGTAGAACAAGAACTCGGCAAACCCCTCGCGCAGATTTTTAAAAGTTTTGAAGAACAACCTTTTGCCGCTGCATCCATTGGGCAGGTGCATAAAGCCGTGTTACCCAATGGTCAGCAGGTAGTGGTGAAAGTGCAATATCCGGGTGTCGAAGAAGCCTGTGACAGTGACTTAAAACAAGTTCGGCTTGCACTTCGTTTGATGGGCGTATTGAAAATTGATCGGAAGTTACAAGACAAGCTATTTCGTGAAATTCAGGACAGTTTAGACAACGAATTGAACTATGAAATTGAAGCGCAAAACTTAGATGTGGCCCGTGCTTTTCATAGTGCGCTGGATGACAAAATCATTATTCCACAGGTCTATAAAGATTATTCTTCACGTCATATTTTGACTCTAAGTCTAGAGCTTGGCGACAGTATAGAAACTGCCAGCACATGGTCACAAGAAACCCGAAATGCCTTGGGAAGACGCTTATTCCGTGCCATAGGCCGTGAAATTTTCTTCCTTAAACGTTTCCACTGTGACCCGCATCCGGGCAACTTCGCCTTTCGTGAAGATGGTTCAGTCATCGTATATGACTACGGCGGTGTGAAAACCCTGTCTCCTGAAATCGTGTCGCACTTTAAGCAATTGATTAATGCTGCACGCAAGCACGATATTCCACTGATGGAACAGCAACTGGATGCCCTACATTCACTCAATGAACTCGGTAAATTCCCTACAGAGTTGTATGAGCAATGGCTTGAAGTACTGATGCGTCCGCTGACCACACAATACGACTTTGCTGAAAATTCAGCGCACCATGACGGGGTAGAATTAATTAAGCCATCTCTTAAATACTGGGATGTGTTTAAACCGTCGCCAGACACCCTGATGGTGAACCGGACTGTTTCAGGGCATTATTGGAATTTGATTCATTTGAAAGTGAATGACAATCTCAATGATCTCTTTGATGAGTTGGTCCCACCTAGCGCTTAAGGGAGCGTAAAGCGCTGATGATTGCCCGATGAATTTCGGGCAATATTTGCATTTTTAATTGTTATGTTATAACATTTCTTTAATCAATAAATTTAAGGAACAGAAGAATGCGTGCCAACATCCATCCCGAATACCGTGAAGTGCTCTTTCATGACACCAATGCCAATGCCTTTTTTGTGATTGGCAGTACTTTAAGTACTAATCAAACCAAAGAGTTTGAGGGCAAAACTTATCCATATGTGACGCTCGATATTTCAAGTGCATCACACCCTTTTTATACAGGTGAACAACGTCAAGTGAATAATGAAGGACGTATTGCGAACTTTAATAAACGCTTTGCGCGTTTCAAACGCTCACAATAAGTTCTGTTTCGATTAAGTTTTTGCTTTTAAAATTAAAACATTAAAGAAGTTCAGGGTTCCCCTCCTCCAGCCTGAACTTCTTTTTTTATGTCTAAAATTTTGTGGATTTCAAGCGTTGTTTTAAACATCTATTTTTAAAATCGACTGAAATAAGTAATATCCCAGCCCCAATACGATGATACCAATCACCACACTGGAAATGGCATAACTAAATGCCAGCCCACTTTGCCCTTGTCTGAGCAGTTGAAAGGTTTCTAAGCCGAAACTGGAAAAGGTGGTAAAGCCACCTAAGATTCCAACCATAAGCAATAAGCGTGCTTCATTTTGTAGAACGGGATATTTTTGGCTAAATGCAAAGAACACACCTGCACAAAAGCAACCTAAAATATTCACCCACCATGTAGCCCACGGAAAGAGCACGGTTGGCTTGGCCAATAACAGTCCTGCTGCATAGCGAAGTGTTGCCCCAATTGCGCCGCCACATGCGACCAAAAGCCAGTTCATAGTTGTCCTACTTCAACATAATTGTTATCTACAATTTAGGCAACAGACTGCCTAAGGTCGCCCTTCAATATACACGCATTTAATTTACGCAAATAGTGTTAAATGTTTGGGCCAAAGCTTGCTATAGTCTGCAACACTTTGCGGTATTTTTTATTGAAAGAGGACATTATGGCTCAGGAATTATTAGATCAACTTCAAGCAGGGACTGCGAAATTTTCAGATGTGATTGCATTTATTGAAGCGCGTTATAACCACACACCAACTGCTTTTACCAATGGCAAACAAGCCAATGCAGCGACTGAAAACCAAGGCAGTGCCAAAGTATTTTCTTTTGCCCAATTGAATGGTCTAAACCAAGCTGAAACCTTAAGTCTTTTTGCTGAACATTATGCTGCTGTTTTGGCGACACCAGACGCAACTGACCACCAAAACATTCGCCAATTTATGCAAAATGGTTGGGAAGGTATTCAATTTGACGGTCAAGCGCTGAGCGCGAAATAATGCATACGTGGACGTTTTAAATCAGTTCATCTGCAATAAAAAAGCCAGTATAAATACTGGCTTTTTTATCTTTTCATCATTGGTTCAAATCAAGATACTCGAACTCTGCAAGTCCATTTAGCCATCGCGGTTTTTTCCCAAGCTCGTGCATGCTTCAAATGTAGTAATTCTTCACCCGCAGTCGTTGCGGTAAAACGATAAGTTTTTTGACCACCGACACCAAGCACTGGTGTCGCATCTGCAGCAGCAGCTTGTTGTTGTTGAGCTGATTGAAACACTTCTTCAACTTTAAAAAGTTTCGGTTGCTCAGCCAAAGACCATACATATCCGGTACTTGGATTTTCGTTTAACAGTACTTCTAAAGTTTGTCCACGATCCATCTCAAGCAAGGTCGGACAACTTTGCTGTTCAGTAAATACATGGGTTTTCCCATCTACAGTTGAACTCATACTGGTACATCCACCAAGCGCCAAACCACTCGCCAACATTAGACTCAAAATAAGCTGTTTCTTTATCATCATTTTCATCATCAAATTATTTTACCTTGAATCTAATGCACACCGATTTCAATACGATCTCGATGTAATCGAAGTTTAGCCTTTGACTTTTTCAATCCACTGAATCGAACTTACACGAAAAACTTCACAAGCCCCATCACCCGTATCTGTTGGGGTCAAAGATGAAGTCCAAACCAAATCTTTGTCTTTCACCTCAACCAAATCCCCTTTTAAACGCACAAGATCGCCACGTTTTACTTGAGTAATTTGTTTAGCAATTTGCGGGTTTGCAGGAATGATGTGCATATTCGACACCATCATCATGGCTTGCTTTTGCGGTACAGGAACACGATCCATTTTCCAATTTAAGAAACGGTCATATTGATTGACTGAAATCGTACGAGCAATTTCTGGCTCTGCAAATAAGCCCCAACTGACTGCATAATCAATCGGAGAAAATTTTGCTTGTTCATCTGTTTGATAGGTTTTTGAACCTAAAATTCGGAAATCACCTTTAAATTCTTTCAAGGTAGAAATCGACTGGCCTTTGGCAGCAGGTGCTAAGCCTTTGGCAATATTATAATCTGAAGACGCTTGGACACCGACATTCAATAAAAAGCCTGCAAGCACAGTACTTAATGCAATTCGCTTGATCATCGCGTTATCCTCTTACCCTGTAATACTTCACATTACTCAATTTTAATTCTGCAATTGAGCCGACTTCATCTATTCATAATGCCCCAACCTGAACATGAGCTTAAAATCGCGTAGGTTGAGCCTGATGAATGTCGTTTTCACTAGTTGTAACTCTATATTACGCACACAGTCTGCATAAACCTTATGAACTTGGTAACAAAATGCTGTTATTCAGTCAATTGGCCCATATTCATGCTCCACGACATGATTTACACTTTAAAAAAAGCCAACAATAATGCCCGCTATGATTTATAAATTTTATCAACAACACATTTTTCCGCATCTTTTAAATCAAGTCATGCAAGTACCAAGCTTGATGGATAAACGACGCGAACTCCTGTTAGCCGTATCTGGTGAGGTGCTCGAAATTGGCTTTGGTACAGGTTTGAATTTAGCGTTTTATCAAAATGTCGATACGGTTTTTGCCCTTGAGCCCAATCCCGATATTTTTCATTTAGCTGCTGAACGTGTACATGCCGCGCCCTTTGAGGTACAGCATATTTTAGCCGGTGCTGAAAAATTACCCTTTGCAGATGAAAGTCTAGATCATGTCGTGAGTACATGGACCTTATGCAGCATTGCCGATATTGAAACTGCGCTTGAAGAAATCTACCGCGTCCTTAAACCAACAGGGACATTTCATTTGGTTGAGCACGTACAACACAATGAAAATGGGAAAATTAAGCAGTTACAACACCTACTGACGCCCATTCAAAAGAAAGTCGCGGATGGCTGTCATCTGGATCGTCATATGCAAAAGTTGCTTGAAGATGCCCAGTTTGAATGTTTTGAAACGCAGTATTTTGATGCTGAAGGCATTCCAAAAATTGGTCAGCGCATGTTGCTCGCCCGCGCACGGAAGTTGAGTTAAAGCGTCCAAGGCCATGTTTAAGCACAATCAAATCTAAATAAAAATACCTAGTCTTTGATTAATCGAATGGCATTAATTTTTAGGATATGACAGGGCTTTTTATTCAACACATTAAAGGTGCTATACGACTTCCCTGTTTTGATGGAATGCACATCCACCCATTCACCCAAAATCTCCACGCGATCCCCTGATTTTAAACGCCGAATACGATTTGCGACGTCTTCGGATTGAGCAATCACACTGACATTTTGCAATTCAGACTTGAGCTTTTCAATTTGTGTCGAGGGCACGTCTTTCGCTTGCACGCTAAAACAGCGGTTCTGCTGAGACCACTCAAGATGATATTTTAAAGACTGGATATTATTTGCGCCTGAACTCAGTAGCAGATCAATATTGCTGACATAGGCCAAGTCTTGAAAGCCGCCCACCACGGTCGGTGCGGCCGGATGTAATGTACGACTACTCGCACTGTAGTAGCGTTTATCCAACAGCAAATATTCACCGGAAAATGCCTGAGTCGCTGTGACCTGAAAATTTTTCAGCACACCAGTTTGCTCTAAATGTGGAATGGCACGAAAATATTCAGACCATATCCACAGCATGAGCGCAAAAATGGCTGCAGTCGCTAAGAGTTTTTCCATGTGGATATTCTGTCCTTATTACTTTTCGACGGTTCTGAGCCTGAATCAAGCGAGCTTAAATATGCTCAAAATCAATTCGGATGGTTTCAAAACGCACTCGCCCTTCGGCAATGGCTTGAGCAATCGCTTGTTGCCCTTTGGTCAAGCGTGCCCCGCCACTTTTAATATCAATCAGCACCACTTCGATGTCTTCAGCGAGTCCATCACCATCACGAAAGTCGGTATAGCCATCAAAAACCACATAATCGATCGGGTCACCGAGAAACTTTGCATCGCTAGGTAAATATTGAAATTCGGGCATGATCGGCGCCATTTGTTCGGCCATTTTGCCTTTTAAAACAGCACGACTGGTATTTACACTGCGTTTTTGTGCGTGGGCCAATGCCTGCTGATGTTCCAATTCTAGTTCTGCAATATATTGCTCGTATTCTGCCTTAATCCTTCCATTGCGACTGCCACTTAAAATTAAGGTGGTCAGTACAATCCCAATACACGCGCCAATGAGCATGGCCATCCAGACAGACATTTAAAATTCCTAATCTTTTTAATACATTACAGCGAAACCTATAGGAAAAACTTAGACTTTGGTTCTTTGTCATATTCTCCGCATTAAACAATGATATGCTAGGGATGAGCAGAATAAAATCTATTTAGGTCGATGAAAACGATATTAATTGCCAATCAAAAAGGTGGTTGTGGCAAAACCATCACAGCAATCAGTTTAGCCTCTGCACTTGCGCAAAAAGGTTATAAAGTGGCCTTGGCAGATGCTGACAATCAAAAGTCTGCACGTCAATGGCTCAAACAGCGCCCAGAGACTGCAGCCCCAATTCAGAGCCTAGATTGGCGTCATGAAAAATCAATTGGTGATGTGCCGAAAGGGATTGAATATCTAATTATCGATGCTCCGGGTGCGTTATCGGGTGAACATGCAGATCAGTTGGTGAGTGAAGCCCATGCCATCATTACCCCGCTACAACCATCTTTCTTCGACATCGACTCGACCCGTCGTTTTTTAAAGCATTTGCAAGAAATTAAGCGGATTCGTAAAGGTAAAGTCCAAATCTTATTGCTGGCCAATCGTGTAAAACCCAATTCTGCTCATTCCAAAGAAATTCAAGATTTTTTCAATAAAGTTGAACAACAGCCCGTTGCTTGGATTTCTGAACGTACCGCTTATGGTCAACTTGCCATGCAAGGTCTTTCGGTTTTTGACAAAACGCAAAAATTGTACCTCGGTATGCAACAACAATGGCAACCTGTGCTCAATGCCATTATTGAAGACGAAGCCGAGTGGTTTTAACCCATCATTCCACATTTTGTTGATATAAAGGCCAATCTTGCAAGGATCTAGCCTGAAAGATATTCACCATAAGTTAACAAGCTCTCGTTTTCGGGAGCTTTTTTTTCGGTTAAGATTGAACACAACATGATGAAAAAATCAGAGCACGCATTGCCAACGTTCGCACCTACATTACAAAAAGTCTTATTGTTCGGATTATTTTTTATCCTGATTTTTTTGAGCTTTAGCGTACTCAAATACTTTATTGTGCCCGTTGTTTGGGCAGCGATTATTGCCTATATGACTTGGCCGCTGTATCAATCGGTGCATCGTTTTTGTGGCAATCGTGCAAATCTAAGTGCGGCGCTGATGATCTTACTGGTGGTACTCGTGGTGGGTCTGCCGGTGATTTTTGCGATTTTCTTGCTACAACATGAAGGCCGTAACTTGTATTTTGAATTACAAAAGCAAGTTTTCTCTGGTCATGTCAATGTGCCTGATTTTATTCGCCAACTGCCGTTTATTGGTAAAGAAGTCAGTCGTACCCTGCATGAGCTGAACAATGACCCGAACAGTATTATTCAATCGGTACAAATTTGGATTCAGGGGCATTTGAACTACGGTAAAGTTTTGGTCGGCGAAGTCAGTAAAAATATCTTTAAGCTATGTTTTGCCGTGATGTCTTTATTTTTCTTCTATCGTGATGGTCAAACCATTTTAAGTCAGGTCAGTAAAGCCCTCGAAATGGTGATTGGGCCACGTATTCATCATTATCTTGCCACTATTTCGGATACTACACGTGCCGTAGTGTATGGCATCGGCCTCACCGCCATTGCCCAAGCTTTACTTGCCGGTCTCAGCTATTTTGTCGCCGATGTGCCTAACCCGATGTTATTAACCATCATTACCTTCATGTTGGCACTGATTCCGTTTGGACCACCAATTTCATATACCGCTGTGTCGTTGTGGTTATTTTCACAAGGTCAAACCATTGAAGCCATTGGCGTCATGGCTTGGGGTGTTTGTGTGGTGAGTACAGCCGATAACGTGATTCGTCCTTTAGTGATTTCAGGGGCAACGCAGATTCCATTCTTATTAATCATGTTTGGTGTTTTGGGTGGGATCGCCAGTTTCGGTCTTGTTGGTTTATTTATCGGGCCAGTGATCTTAGCTGTATTGTTAGCCATTTGGCGTGAATGGTTGCATGAAACCCAAATTGAACCCGTCATGATGCCCAAAGCAACATTGGCACATAACTTAGACAATATAGATGATAAGCCTGAACAACCTTAATTCAGGCTTGAATTCATTAAACAAATATTACAATCAAATACTTAAATTATCTGTCATCCTGTATCCGCATCTGTTTCAATGGTTGAAACTCCATAAAAACAGACAGGATGCCAAACATGTCTTCACTATTTAAATTCGGTGCGCTTGCTGCGGTCAGTGCCCTGATGTTTACAGGCTGTGCGAGTACCTCGACTTCAACAGGTCTGAATGCAAAAACCGTGACGGTCAATGCCGTGACTGCTCAAGGTATTGGTCAAAGCATCGGTCAAATTAACTTGGTTGATAGCCCTGCTGGCTTGGTTATTCATACCAATTTAACCCAGCTTCCTCCGGGTCCACACGGTTTCCATATTCATGAAAAAGGCTCTTGTGCCCCAGCTGAAAAAGATGGAAAAGCGGGTGCTGCTCTTGCTGCAGGTGGTCACTTTAACCCTAAAGCTGCACCTCACCACGGTACGCCGCTAACAGGTCACTTGGGTGACTTACCGATCCTTCAAGTTCAAACCGATGGCACAGCAAAAGTGAATTTAATTGCACCACGTTTGAAATTGGCGGATGTACAAGGCTTAGCCATCATGATCCATGCTGGTGGTGATAATTACTCTGACGACCCTAAACCTCTAGGCGGTGGCGGTGACCGTATTGCCTGTGGTGTGATTCAATAATCGACCTTGCACATAGATTTGAATAAGCGGACTTTAAGTCCGCTTTTCTATTGAATAAAAATTGACAGTTCACAGAAAAAAGCTCAGTCTAATTTACAAAATCATTCGAATACTTCATAACTCTGTGAACACGCGACTCTCTTGGTTTCAACAGTTTCAATCCAGTGCAATCATTATGTATTGCCTGCAAATTTGTATTGTTTTGAGTGGCACCACGCTCGGATTATATTTTCTCGGTTTTCATAGTTTTATTGTGCCCGTCACCTTAGGTGCGATTGCCACTGCACTCACCGACTTTGATGACCGACTCAGCATCCGACTGCGTAATTTGCTCTATGTCTGCGTACTCTTCTTTAGTGTCAGTAGTATTTTAGATTTTCTCTATCCCTATAAGCTGCTGTTTATCTTGTATCTTTCACTTTCCAGTGCAGGATTTATTTTATTGGGGGCTTTGGGGCAACGCTATGCCACGATATCTTTTGGTACGATTTTACTATCGATTTATACCATGTTCGGCTTGGGCGAATATGAGACCTGGTATTTTCAACCTAGTTGCTTTGTTCTAGGGGCTTTATGGTATGGCTTCACCTCGATTCTCTTTTACTTGATTAAACCCACTCTACCCGTACAAGACAATCTCTCGCGTTGTTTTTTACAAATCGCCGAAGTACTGAATGCAAAAGCTCGCTTATTTGACCCAGATAATGTCGACAATGTGGAACACTTACTGTATAAATTATCACTCAAAAACAGTGATGTCATCCCAAGTTTAAACACTACTAAAGCTTCTTTACTCACCCGTTTAAAAGCTTCAAGAGCCAATAAAAACACCATCTACTGGCTGAATTTATATTTCTTGGCACAAGATATTCACGAACAGGCTAGTGCGAATTATTTACACTACGAACAAATTCATCAAAATTTTAGCCGTACCGATTTAATTTTCCGTTTTCAAAAAAATATTCGATTACAAGCACAGGCTTGCCAACAGTTGGCCTATTGTATTTTGCATCGGCAGCCCTATCAGCCTGATCCCATTACCGCGCAAGCACTGGCACATTTGCATGCCTCTTTGCAGGAGTGGATGGCCAATAATCCGCAAAACATAGAAGTGAAAAATCTACAGCTGATCTTGAGTAATTTGGACAGTGTGCAAGAACGCTTTTCGCATGTGCAGGATTTAGATCATTCACAGCAACAGGCCTATCAGCAGCATATCGACAACCTCAATTTACTCGACGACGACATTCACGGTTTGCATGATTTATGGCTCAAATTGAAACAGCATTTGAGTCCAGAATCTGCCTTATTTCGCCATGCTGTTCGCATCGCTTTTGTCTTTGCTATGGGTTATGCCATTTCACTACTGCCCTTTGCCAAAAATGGCTACTGGATATTATTGACCAGTTTATTTGTCTGTCAGATGCGCTATTTTGCGACCAAAAGTCGTTTAAAAATGCGGACTTTGGGAACCATATTAGGGGTCTTACTTGGCATTCCTATTTTGTATTTTGTGCCAAGTGTCGAAGGTCAATTGCTACTGACAATTATTTTTGGCGTATGCTTTTTCTATCTGAGTGCCAAAAAATATGCCATGGCGACCCTCATGGCAACCTTAATGGTCTTGCTGATTTTTAATTTAAAAGGCGCAGGTTATGCGGTTATTTTACCGCGTATCGTTGATACCCTACTCGGCTGTTTTATTGCATGGTTCGCAGTCAATGTCATCTGGCCAGATTGGGACTTTCGCAATATTTCCAAGACCATTCAAAAAAGCTCTGCTGCGACCCTGCATTATTTTGATGCCGTAGTTGAGCAATATCTCCATGGTAAAACCAATAGCATTGAGTATCGGCGTGCCCGTCGTTCAGCCCATAATGCTCAGACTGAACTATCGAGCATGATTTCAAGTTTAAGTACCGAGCCTGAACCCAACCAAACTTTGATTCAACATGCTTTTCGCTATTTGGTCTATAGCCATAGTCAGCTCAGTTATATTTCGGCATTGGGGAGCCACCGTGAACAGGTACAAGACCAACAAGTCCTTGAACTGCTGAAATGGTGTCAAAGCACCTTAGACGACGTCTTAATTCAGCAAAAACCGCTCAATCCTGAGAAAATTCAGCAAAAACTTTTCGAAATTCAAACACTCAGCACTGAAGAAATGCGGTCTAATCACCTACAACTTGTGCTCAAGCAAATCAGTTTATTATTAGAAACATTAGCCGAACTGATTCAGCTTCGAACACAGCTGATTCAGGCGGAAATTAAATAAAATCATTCGAGACTCATGATGAAAATGCTTAGTTTAGGTTTTAGACGCCTCATATTACCTACGATTGTGGCGACCTCATGTTTAGCTGCGTCTTCTGTTTTTGCAGCACCGACAGCACAAGATTTGAAGCGTATTTTGGAATGTCAGGCCGATTACGACACTTATCATGACACTTTGCTCGATTATGAAAAGGCTCTGGGGCAATTGGGCTGGAAACGCCATGATGACCCACATCAACCGTTTATTTATATCTATAAAAATAAGCAGCCTGTTGAATTTTTTGGCATGCCGACCCAAGAAATTGGCCTGTCTTCCAATGCCGTATTCGCGATCTATCGCCAAGCCGATGTGAAAAAACTTGCCCAAAAATATGGTATTGAACAGCATCCGATGTTTGCCAATATGCCGTTTTTCCGTGGTGAAAAAATCCTACGTACGGAAGCTGAAACGGATGATCTGCATGCGATCAATCACAAACTAAGCCTGTCTGAAATGACCGGAAAAAGCCCGATGATTTTATTCGGCTGTAACTATGAATTTGATCAAGGTTCGATTGAAGACGCCTTAGCGGATCTAGAAGATTAATCCGAGCAGATAACTCAGAATTAACTTAAAAAACATTTACTTAGATTCAATATGCGAATCAATTATTTCAACATGAACGCTTCGTTCCTGCTGTGCTTTCAGGTACACTCAAGGCTGAAATCACTTTGAATTTAAACTTCGCATGAATATCAAGACCTTACGCTTTGTGGGCCTACTCGAAGGCATCTCCTTTTTATTATTGTTGTTCATTGCTATGCCAATGAAGTACCTGATGGATAATCCAATATTGGTCAAATACGTCGGTATGGGACATGGCGTCTTGTTTATTGCCTTCTTGGTGGTGCTATTTGTGGTCTGTGAAAAGCAAAAATGGTCACTCAGTGTATTTCTAATGGGCCTGATTGCATCAATTTTGCCTTTTGGCCCGTTCATTTTCGATCGCAAATTAAAAAATGCAGAACAACCGGCAACATCAAATTAAGACTGTTTAAAGAAAATAAAAAAGCCCAATTTTGTTCTACACAGCATTGGGCTTTTTCTATGATGGCATGAACTCGAATTTAAAATTCACCCGTCAATTTACGTTGTCGCATAATATCTCGCACCACCAAGCGTGGTAGGCTGAACCACAAGATAATGAGGGTAAAGCCTGCCAAACTATAGGCCCAAAGGCCGAAGTTTTCATACAGCACGCGAACAATTTCGATCACGGCAAAGAACGTCAGCATCATGATTACAGACACTGCCGCAGCCACTGTGCCCTTCGACATTTCAGACGACATTAAGGCAAAACGATAGAGCACAGAAAAGCTAATCCCTTCACCAAAACTGACCAAACTCATGCCGAGAATGAGAAAGGTCAGAAAATAACTTTCAGTCATCGTCCCAATCACCACGAGGCTCGTCCCGAGTAACATCAGCGGTAGCCCGATCATCACAGACTGACCTAGAGGCAGTTTGTCGATGATTTTAATCAGGACAATATTACCGAGGATCAGACCGCCCAAAACGGGAAACTGCGCCATGCCGTATTGCATGCTACTCAGTCCTAGCTGCTCCACCAATATGACCGGAGATAGCGCAATCCAGAGCATCAGTGGCATT
Source organism: Acinetobacter sp. YH12138 (assembly GCF_015218525.1). Lineage (NCBI taxonomy): Bacteria > Pseudomonadati > Pseudomonadota > Gammaproteobacteria > Moraxellales > Moraxellaceae > Acinetobacter > Acinetobacter sp. YH12138. The sequence continues at coordinate 2,866,859 of NZ_CP048670.1, forward strand.
GCCACCATCGGTAGGCCCAGTGTCAACGCCAAAAAGCGTTTGTTTTTGAACACCTGTTTAAAGTCATCGATAATATAACCCACCGGTTGCTTTGGAATGCTGATGTGCTGAGTCGGCATCTTGGCCTTTAAACCAAACCAACTCAAAAAAGATAGAAATGCGATTCCAATAAAGCCCCAATGCCATGACACATGATCAATCATAAAGGCACCGAGGACGGGTCCGATCAGTGGCGCCAGTAGTGAAATATTGGCCATGATCGCCATGACTTTGATGGCATCTCGCTCTTCAAAAGTTTCCTGAACAGCGGCATAGCCCACGGCAGAAATAACCGATAAACCGAAACCTTGTAAAAAACGCAATGTTAAAAAGCTTTCGATATTATGCGTGAGCAATATCGCTAAACAGCATAAGCTAAAGAATGCCACACCACCCAACAGGACTTTTTTACGGCCTAATCGGTCTGACAAAGGTCCTAATATCGCAGCGACACAAGCACCTCCCAATAAGTAAAATGACATCGACGAGGGTGCCCATGCACTACTCACGCCAAACTCTTGGGTAATCGCAAGCATGGCGGGTTGGACTAAGTCGTTGCCGATATAGACAGAAAATTCAAATAAAACCAGTGCCAAGGGAAACATTAAGGTGGCACGACTTAATTTTGTGGTTTGTACGTTTTGCATTGTTATCTACATATCAAATGTGTGCTGTCGAGCTTGAAATGACAAATAGGGAGAGACACTTCAGCCCAATGACGAGCACTGTAATATTAATTTTAAAAATGAATTTTCGGCGTATCCGCCATATGTGCGTCGTATTCACAAGACGCTAGATAGAGATAAAATGAACTTCAACGAACCGATCTGTCGGTTTGAGTCCGACTATTTTAACAGTGTTTGCTGGCGTTGTATTGGTCTTTTTAAACTACCGCTTTTATGGTTTTTCATTGTCTGCTTTTTGGATAAAGCGACCTTGTTTTAGGTCTTCATAGGCTTGCATGACTTCTGCAAAATGATTCATCACAAAATAACCTCGCCCATAGATGGGTTCATTTAAAGGCTGCGCCGATAAATACAACATGTGGCTATCTTCGACTGCCGTCAATTCGACATTTTCACCTTGGCTCGACATAACTGCCATATGCTGTGCATTTAACGGTTCATCTGTTTCAGTAAATTTCAGCTTGCCTGAGCGTAAATACACAAGCGTGGTATCCCCTTCCTGTGCAGGCAGGGTGATGCTTTGATTGGCTCTGACAAAGACATCAAATACCTGCATAGGTGTATGTGTTTCTGCGGGGCCGTGGGCTGTTAAATAATGCCCTGCAATGATCCGTACATAACCTGCATTATCTGCTAAATCCACTACAGGAATACTGGCTTTGGCTAAGCTCTGATAACGTGCAGGATTCATTTTATCTTTGGCAGGCAGATTGACCCAAAGTTGCAATATTTCAAATGCTCCGCCCTGCTGTGCAAAGGCTTGGCTAAAGACTTCTTCGTGTTGAATGCCTGAAGCAGCAGTCATCCACTGCACATCGCCCTCTCCAATGACGCCACCGCCGCCAGTCGTATCATGATGTTCAAGCTCGCCTTTAAACACTAAGGTGACGGTTTCGAACCCTCGATGTGGATGTTCCAGCACGCCTTTTTTCAGTTGGGTTGGTTTCAGCACCCCAGGCCCTAAATGGTCGAGCAATAAAAACGGCGAAACGGTATTGCCCAACTCATAATGGGAAAATACTGAAGTCACTGGTGCAAAGTCACCCACGGGTGAACCTGAGTCATTAACATGAATAAAAGCGAGGGTTTTCATATTGTTTTAGGTATATTTAGGATTGTTTGATCTTAGCCTACCAAAGATAGCTGATTCGATAGGCTAAATGGTTTTCAGTATCGCAGTTTTAGGACGCTTCTTCTAAGTTTGAGTCAACTTCGAATTTCACTTCGGGATTAGGCTTAAACTCTAGCCATTTATTTTTCATCCATTGTTCTACTTTGTCTTTACCTAAAATGGCGAGTAGATTATTGAGTAGTGAAAATTTTGCTTGCTTATCAAAATAAAAAATTATTACTCGGACATTTCGGTCCATATCATCATTCAAACTAAATAAATCAATAATATAATCTTTATCAGAAACATCTAGCGAATGTCCCCAAACTTGAACGTTTAAATTTAATTTACTATCAACATCCATTAAATTTTGTCTTGCTAATTTCTTCGCTGTTGGATCACTATCCCCAAAATCTTTTTCAAAATATTCAATCTTTAAATTATGCTGTTTAATTTTTTTCTTATAGGTATCTAAAAATAAATAATCTGTATCTTTAAATAATTTTTGATGATATTTAGTAAAACCAAATGCTTTAATTTTTTTTAGAGTATCATCGTCTAAATCAGAGATACCTAAAACAATGTTTTGATTTTCGCCATGACTTCCATGTAAATATTCAGTTCTTACCAAGTTATGGAGGCGTTGATATGTATTTGTATAATTAAAAGAATAAATTACATTCGGTTCCATCCAGCAGTTTTCGCCTAGTTCTAACAATGATTTAGATTCCATGAAAAGTTCTAATTTTTTTAAAGGTTTTAATTTATCTATAATTAATTCCAAATATGAATTAAAAATCTCAATAAAATCGTCTAACTGCCTTATTAAATACTCTAAAAATGATGAAGATGAAAATCCATTAGTAACAGCTTCACCATGACAAAATTTTGAATTTAAATATAATTGTTTCGGCATAGCAAAATTTTTCCCATTAACTTTATAAACACCACCAACTTCTTTAAAAATAGGAAAATGCTCCAACACTTTAATACAATTTTTATCTAAAAAATCATATAGATTAAGATCAAGATTATTAAAATCTAAATTATTGCTATCTATACTATTAATTAATTTTCCAAAAGAGCCCAAAACCTCTTCAATTTTTATTTCAAAATCAATCCATGTTTTAATTTTTTCTACATGATTATTAAAATACTGAAACCAACAGTTTTGTTTCAACTTATACTGAAATTCCACTAAATCTTCAAAATCAACAACAATAGCCGCTGTATCATAGATTTGTTTAGTCTTATTAATAAATTTAATATCTCTTGATTTAAAAAAAAGTTCATTAAAATTCATTTGATAACTTTTTTCATCTAATGCACTTTTTATATCCAAAACTTTAGATATTAACTCTGGAAATGTATCAACTGAATTATTAAAAACATCTTGTATTGGTTTTCCTAAATCTTTTTTAATAATTGCTCTCATCACATCCATAAAATGGTCATACTTCGTCGGCAAGTAATGTGATAAATCAAAACCGTTACCCACAATCAAAATATTCATTGTTCTTATTTACCCCAATAAAAAAGCGGATCAATCGATACGCTTTTTATGAGGCACAAATGCCTAAATTTCAACCATAAATCAAAGATTTATTAAGGACACTTCGCCGATTGGAAAGTCTTAGTATTTTTACCACGTTGGCACTGATATTCCTTTTGCGTATTTACACGCTCCCAGTCACCATCCACCAATCTAAAACTATAAATAGTACGAATTGATTTCACCGAATCATCCATCAAACCAGTTTCAGTCACTTTCACCTGCCCCGCATTTGGCGACTCGACACGGTTAAAGTACTGACGAATTTCCACAGTCGACAGCTCTTTACGCAAATCAGGACGTTCTTTTAATACCTGATCGAGTGGCGTAGCAGAAGAACCGACTTTAGACACAATTTTCTGCGTTGTCGCACAACCCGCCAACATCCCCACACACAATGCAGACACAGCAATTAAACGATACATAGAAGCAACTCAAATTTATTATTCAGACCTATCATGCCGAACATTTGTCCAAAACACTATTTAACCAATGTAAAAGAAGTACCCCATTCCAAAAATCAATGTGTGGTCTCTCATCCATACGCGGCTAAAAAGGCGTGCTATAGCCAAAAAAAACGCATCCGAAGATGCGTTTTCAATCGTCTTTAAAAAATTAAAGATCGAACAATTTACCTGGGTTCATAATTGCATTTGGATCGAATACTTTTTTCAATGCTTTCATATATTCGATTTCTTCTGCTGAACGTGTGTAATCGAGGTAAGGCTTCTTAGTCATACCCACGCCATGTTCTGCAGAAATTGAACCGTCATATTTTTTCACGGTTTCAAATACGTATTTATTTACCACTTGGCATTTTGCAAAGAATTCATCTTTACTTAAATCCGCAGGTTTCAAAATATTTAAGTGCAAGTTACCGTCACCAATATGACCGAACCAGCAAATTTCAAAGTCTGGGTAGTTCTCTTCCACAATTGCATCAATTTCTTTAATAAATGCAGGCACATGTGTAATTAGAACTGAGATGTCATTTTTGTATGGTGTGAACGGTGCGATTGACTCTGAAATGTCTTCACGTAAACGCCATAAGCTGTGTACTTGGTCTAAGCTTTGGCTCATCACGCCATCCAGTACCCAACCTTGTTCCATGCAATGTTCAAAGATTTCCATTGCCGCATCCATGATCGGTTCAAATGGTGCTTCAAACTCAAGTAATACATAGAACGGACATGGTGTTTCAAACGGACGTTGTACATGACCATTATCCAATACTTTTTGCATTGCAAGCTCACCAAAGAACTCAAATGCAGTCAGGTCGATTTTCTTTTGGAAGGCATGTAGAACAGGCATAATCGCATCAAAATCAGGCACACCGAGAACCAACACTTGTAAGTCATGGGGTTGACGTTCAAGTTTGATTTCAGCTTCAGTCACTAAACCTAGCGTACCTTCACCACCAATAAATAAGTGTTGAAGTGCATAACCCGTCGCGTTTTTGATCATGCCTTTATTCAAGCGCAGGATGTCACCTTTACCTGTAACCACGGTCATGCCCAACACCCAGTTACGAGTCATGCCGTATTTAATCACTTTAATACCGCCGGCATTGGTACCGATGTTACCGCCAATTTGTGATGAACCTGAAGATGCAAAATCAACTGGGTAGTACATGCCTTGTTCTTCAGCATAGTTCTGAAGTTGTTCAGTCACTACACCTGCTTGTACGCGAACCATACGGTCAGCTGGGAAGAATTCCAAGATTTGATTCATCTTGTCCATGCTCACCACGATTTCACCGTTAGCAGCCACAGCACCTGCTGATAAACCTGTACGACCGCCACTTGGGGTAATCGCGACATTAAATTGGTTTGCCAGCTTAACAATTTGTTGAACTTGCTCTGTGCTTGAAGGGAAAACGACGACCGACGGGTTTGGATCGAAGTGCTTAGTATGGTCACGACCCCAATTTTGGAGACTATCCGCATCGGTTTTAATTCGGCTTTCGCCAACAATAGCGGTCAATTGGGTCAATAACTCTGGGGTTAAAGCGACTGGAGCATTCATCGTTTTCAGACCTTGCAAGAAGTAAACAAGTTTTTTTAAAGGTCCAGACTTCATTCAGTCAAAACTGCGGTAACGCATATTTCAAGGGAAAAAGCCTGAAACAGAGCGCATCAAAATGTCAGGGAATTGGTCATGATGATTTTGAGCGGCACCATTATAAGCTATAACTGGGCTTTTTTTGACAAAACCCAAAGAAAAACGTGATTTCAAAATGTCACGAGGAATATGACCAAGTTAATTAGACCAAATCTAAAAAAATTGACTCATCATTCGCCAAAATAGCCATGACGTCGGTCATAAAGGAAATGTATATCAGGCGACTTCCTATGCTATTATATGCGCACTAAATTTGGCCTTTGTAGCGGAGCCGTAATGAGCCAACATCTTTCTTTACCTAAAGATAAAATTCGTTTCTTGTTGTTAGAAGGCGTTCACCAAAACGCAATCGACACTCTAAATGCTGCTGGATACACCAACATTGACTACCGTAAAACTGCGCTTGAGGGTGAAGCGTTGAAAAAAGCGGTTAAAGATGCTCACTTCATTGGTATTCGTTCACGTACTCAATTAACTGAAGAAGTTTTTGAAGCGGCGAACAAACTGATTGCTGTGGGTTGTTTCTGTATCGGTACAAACCAAGTGAACTTAAATGCTGCAATGATTCGCGGTATTCCAGTATTTAACGCACCATACTCAAATACGCGTTCAGTTGCTGAACTAGTACTTGCTGAAGCGATTCTATTACTTCGTGGTGTTCCTGCAAAATCTGCTTCAACTCACCGTGGTGGTTGGAACAAGTCTGCAGTCGGTTCATTTGAAACTCGTGGTAAAACTTTAGGTATTGTTGGTTACGGTTCGATTGGCTCGCAACTTTCTGTACTTGCTGAAAGTTTAGGTATGCACGTAATTTATTACGATGCTGTAACTAAACTTCCAATGGGTAATGCACGTCAAGTCGGTTCTATGGGTGAACTTCTTGCCAATGCAGACGTGGTTTCTTTACACGTTCCTGACGTTCCATCTACACGTAACTTCTTCGGTAAAGAGCAATTTGCTCAAATGAAAGAAGGCGCAATCTTCCTCAATGCTGCACGTGGTACATGTGTCATCATTGAAGACCTTGCAGATGCGATCAAATCTGGTCATATTGCTGGTGCTGCTGTAGACGTATTCCCTAAAGAACCGAAAGCAAACGGTGAAGAATTCGTTTCTCCACTTCGTGGCTTAGACAACGTGATTTTGACTCCTCACGTGGGTGGTTCAACCATGGAAGCACAAGCGAACATCGGTCTTGAAGTTGCTGAAAAATTCGTTGCTTACTCTGATAAAGGTATGACTTTATCTGCAGTGAACTTCCCAGAAATCGCGTTACCGTTGACTGAAGGCAAACACCGTTTACTTCATATCCACAAAAACGTGCCAGGCGTGCTTTCAAAAATCAACAACTTGTTTGCTGAACACGGTATCAACATTTCTGGTCAGTCTTTAATGACTAAAGGTGATGTGGGTTATCTTGTGATGGACGTTGATGCAACTGCATCTAAAGAAGCTTTGGATACTCTTCACGAAGTGGAAGGTACCATCCGCGTTCGCGTATTGTTCTAATTTAATTAGACACTGAAGCCACAGCCTTCGGGCTGTGGTTTTTTTATTGTAGTAGACTTTTAAAATCTGGCTTTTGCCAATCTCCCGCTATTCGAGTCATCGAAACAAATTTAGTCTATGCCAAATTTTAAAATTACCCCTGCCCTACAAGCACCACTGATCTTGCTTATTGCAATGATCAGTATGCAAAGCAGTGGTTCTTTCGCCAAATACCTGTTTGGTCAGTTTCCCATCCTGACCGTGTCCGCGATGCGTTTACTGCTCGGTGCATTAATCTTGGCGATCATCTTTAAAATTTGGCAAATCAATTTTAAACAAGTCAAATGGTCTGCAATTATCAGCTATGGCTGTGCGCTTGCAGGCATGAATATGCTGTTTTACTTGTCCATTGATCGCCTACCTCTCGGCATTGCCGTGTCTTTTGAATTTATTGGCCCTTTAAGTGTTGCACTATTGGCAGCAAGACGAAAATTCGACTTCGTCTGGGTCGGCCTTGCAATTCTAGGCCTAATTTTGCTGTTTCCATTTGATCAAGCAGCACAACGTCTTGACCCAATTGGGATCTTGCTTGCCCTCGGTGCAGGTGCATGTTGGGCACTCTATATCGTGGCAGGTCAAAAACCATCAGGGGTCTCAGGCAATCATACCGTTTGCTTAGGCATGTTCGTCGGCATGTGTGTTCTGATGCCCATCGCAATCTTTGCAGGTATGCCGGCACAGGCGTTTGAGCCAAGTAGTCTGCTGTATTTTATTGCACTTGCGACCTTAGCCAGTGCTTTACCTTTTACTCTAGAAATGATTGCGCTACGTAACATGACTGCGCTGAGTTTCGGTACACTCATGAGTTTGGAACCCGCTGTTGCCGCTCTCTCGGGTTTTATCTTTTTGCATGAACAATTGTTATGGACACAATGGTTGGCATTGGCAGTGATAATCAGTGCTTCGATTGGCTGTACTTATACCACGCAAAAGGCCAAATCAATTTAAATTCAAACCGCCTTAATCTTTTGAAAATATCTCCATTTTTTTATTTTGAATTTAAAAATGGTGGCGATTTAAAGACGATTTTTTATATTCAATTTTTTTAAATTCAAAACCTGCAAATTGCATTTCTGCCTCTGAAAAGTCATCAATAATTCAATATTAACCGCTATACTGAGCAGAATTAAAAATTGGGGTACTTTGTTCCCCCCACCACAGCGTGCCGCATGCCAAACTCACAATTATTAGCAGTCGTTTTCATGATACTTTCCATGATCTCCTATCAGATCAGTGCATCATTCGCCAAGCAATTATTTTTGGTGCTTGATCCACTCAGTGTGACCATTTTACGACTCTGTTTTGCTTCAATTATTATCTGCTTAATGTTTCGTTCATGGCACATTTTAAAACGGCTGTCTTTTTTAAAATGGTGGGATCTGCTCTGCTATAGCGCGGCACTCTGTTTGATGAATGTGTTGTTCTATATGTCACTGGGTAAATTGCCACAAGGCATTGCCGTGGGTTTAGAGTTTATCGGCCCTTTGGGTTTGGCATTGTTGTCCATTAAAAACAGCAGTGATTATATTTGGGTCTTTTTAGCAATCTTAGGCATTACCTTGATGGTGCCTTGGGGACAAGCTCATGATGGTAATTTCTCAATACTTGGGGCAGCCTGTGCCTTAGCAGCGGGACTCTGTTGGGCATTCTATATTTATTTCGGGCAAAAAGTCGTACACCAAAATATTGGTATGCATGCGCTAACGATTGCCATCACACTGTCCGCACTGACCTTGCTCCCGATTGGACTATATAACAATGCACCCGCCCTACTCGATACCCAATATTGGCCGAAAGCCTTATTAATTGCGATTTTAGCCACGGCCATACCTTATGCACTGGATTTAAAAGCGTTAAAAATCCTCAGTAAACTTAGTTATGGGACTTTATCGAGTTTGTCGCCTGCATTAGCTGCCATTACAGGTATGGTTCTGCTTGGCGAAAATATTGGGACGTGGCAATGGGTGGCCTTAGTCTGCATTATGTTGGCGTCCGTCGGGGTGACTTTACGTTCCTCTCGCAATACTCCGAGCAGCGTATCAGACTAAATTTTTATATTTATAGTTGAAACAAAAAGACGGCCTCTGCCGTCTTTTTTTTGATTTTGCATTCGTCTTCAGGCTTCACTTGCGTTTAGCCCGTCAAACTGTCTTTATCTGCTTTCTTGTATTTCTTATATTCCGCCAAATATTGTTTGGCTAAACTTTCCTTTTGTTTTTCATCTAAGATTTTACCTGCTTGCTGAAAAAAGCCGTGCTCTTCTTCCTGCAAATGATGATGTACCGTTTCAGATAACTTTTTCGCAATTGCCAACCAACCTGGATTACTAAATTCAGTTTCCGTCAGTTGCTCTAATAATTCATCCATCTCATGATGTTCCGCCAATGCATGACGGGTGATGTTTAGGCCTGAATCAGTCATCATTAACGGGATGTAAAAATAACGATCTTCGCCAACAGCATGAGCAAATAACTCATTTTTGAGCAGCTCAAATAAATCTCGACGCTCAGGTGTATCCCCTGATGTTTGAATGAGTTTTTCAGCAAGTTCACGTTGCTTTTCATGACTTTGGCGTAAAGCTTCAAATATATTCATTGTAGTGATGACCTCTGATGCTTAGCTAATTGTGTATTATGAAATTTAATTATTATCCACAACTCAAACGAGTCGCTTATTTTCATACTAATCATTTCAGCGACAGAATTCAGCAACGCACTGTTAAGATTTGTTTTAAGCTTGTCCCGTAAAGGTTTGATAACCCAACCGTACAATCAAAATACTCACCAAAATCAAAAATAGAATTCGAATAAAGCCACTACCGTATTTAATTGCCGCACGTACACCAACGATCGAGCCTAAAATATTTGCTACAGCCATCATTAAGCCTATCGCAAATAACACATGGCCAGTGGGCGCAAAAAAACTCAGTGCTGCAAGGTTGGTGGTTAAGTTGGCGACTTTTGACAAAGCAGAGGCATGTAAAAAGTCTGCTTGTAGATAACGAATAAAAAAGAAAATAAAGAAACTGCCAGTGCCAGGTCCAAAGATGCCGTCATAAAAGCCAATCACCAGACTACCAATAGCGGCAAAACCGAGGATTTTAGGAGTCAGTTCTTGGCGTACATGCACCTGACCAAATTGTTTTTTGGCAAAGGTATAAATCGCAATCACGATCAACATGACCAAAACGAAAGGACGTAAGACTTCTTTTGGAATCATTGATACACAGGCTGCTCCCACAAAGGAGGCAACAAATGCACAGCTTGCAATGACCGCAAGTAATTTCCAACGGAGTTTGACTTGGCGTAAAAAAGAATAGGACGCCGAAGCCGTACCAAAAATCGAAGACAACTTATTGGTGCCAAACACCGTCGCCGGAGATAAGTGCGGCATGGCATTCATAATGGCTGGAATTTGAATTAATCCTCCGCCCCCCACTGCTGCATCAATTGCACCGGCAAAAAATGCAAAAAATAAGAGGCTTAAGATGATTTCAATTTCCATAATTTGGCTTCAGTGGCTGTTGATGACTATTCAAGATTTAATACACGTTTTGGTACTAAGCGCTTACGATCGGTAATTTCCGCTAGACCTAAGCAACGTTCCCCATCAAATACCAAAACCTGCGCTTCCGCAGCATGCTCAATATTACTTTCCATTCCACGACTAAAATATTCAGCTCGACCTTCCGGCGCTTGCACTTTGCAGAAATGATCGACAGGTGAATACACCGGCAGCAATAATGCTTCACGCTCAGCTTCAGACAGACTCTCTAAATATTCAATGGTAAAGCTGGGGTTAAGATCAAAATGACCCGTTTGAATACGGTGTAGATAGGTTAAATGTCCGTAAGTACCCAATGCTTTGGCAATATCTTCGCCTAAAACACGAATATATGTGCCTTTGGAACAGGTGATGTCGAGTGTAATACTATTCTCATTAAATGATAATAACTCGATGGCATAAATCGAAATTGGACGTGCTTCACGCTCTATTTCTATGCCTTTACGCGCCAACTCGTACAGCGGGCGACCTTCTTTTTTCAGCGCAGAATACATCGGTGGAATTTGTTGGATATCTCCCACGAACTGTGCCAGTACCTGCTGAATAGATGCCTCGGTCAAAACAGGTACAGCTTGTTCCATCAATACCTCACCTTCCACATCACCCGTCGTGGTGCTGTGTCCTAAAAAGACGGTGGTTTGATAACGCTTGGTCGAGTCGAGCAAGAAATGTGAAAACTTCGTCGCTTCACCCAAACAAATTGGCAATAAACCTGAAGCCAGTGGATCAAGCGCACCAGTATGCCCTGCTTTTTGCGCACGAAACAGCCAACGAACCTTCTGTAAGGCTGCATTCGAGCTAATACCTAATGGCTTATTCAAAAGAAATACACCATGTACAGGACGACGTTGGATCTTAGGAGAGGCTTTTTTCATGACTAAAATAGGGCAAAAAGAGAACTGCGCCATGGTATCAATCCATGCTAAGCGTTTACAACTTTTCTATGTTTTTATCTGCATTTTATGTCATATTGAGTTCGCATTTAGAACTCTAGAACAATTAAAAACGGAATAAAGGTGCATTGGGATATGCAAAAAAATAAACTTTGGCTCATCATAGCCTTGGTCGTTATCGCAGTTGCTGCATTCATATATTGGCTTGCGCCAAAAGCATCACAAAATGATCCTTCAGATCAATCGATTCAACAACAAAATACGCCTTTAGCTCAGGGCGAGACCGCTACGGCTCAAGCAACAAGCGGTTCTTCGCTGCTCAGTCCAAGTCAACAAGACACGGAAGTTAACTGTCAAATCAGTATGGATGGTTCAAACCGTTTGATCGTGAATGAACAAACACGGAATTGCTTTGAATATTTCATTACTCAGTATGGTGAAAAGTCGATAGATCAAATTAAAAAGGACTTTAAAGCCTACATTGCTCAAGGTCATAAAGAGCCGGCGCTGTCCCAAATTTATGATTTGTGGGATCGTTATATGAAATATCGTGAACAGTTAGGTCATTTACAGCCACCAAGCGATGACAAAGAATCACCACAATACTATCGCTCGATCTACAGCAGCACCCAGAATTTAAGAAAACAGTTCTTTTCTGATTATGAAATTGAAGGTTTATTTGGCAAGGAAAATACTTATCACGAATACACGCTGAAACGGATGGAAGTAGTAAATGACAAAAAACTGTCTGAATCAGAAAAAGCCAAAAAACTAAAAGCCCTGTTTGATGAACTCCCAGAAGATTGGAAAGAAAATCTGGAACAAATCAATAAACTTGAAGATTTACGCAAGCTCACAGCAGACATTAAAGCCCGTGGTGGTTCAAGCGAAGAAATCCATCAAATGCGGTTAAATTTAGTGGGTCCAGAAGCTACTCAGCGCCTTGAAAATCTAGACAGCCAGCGCAGCTCTTGGAAATCTAGCGTAAATCAATACCTCACAGAGCGTGACAGCATTATGAAAAGCAATATGAGTGACAGTGCGAAACAACAAGCGATGCAGCAACTCCGTAATCAACATTTTAAATCGAAGGAAGATCAGCTCCGCGTCAGTACCTTTGAATCTGTGCATGATCAAGGTGGAAAATTACCTTTCGCAGAATAACTGCAAACAACAATTTAAAAACAACTTCAATTTCAGGATGAAATGATGAAAAAACCACAAGCTCTTTTATGCGCAATCATCGCTGCATCAGCAGTGATCGCCAGCACACAATCCCAAGCGGCGGCAGGACTCCAACATGTCACCACCAACAGCTCGGCAAACTATGCCAAGACCAAATATCCGATTGTGTTTACCCATGGTATGTTCGGGTTTACTCGCATTGGTTTTGACAGCTTTGGCATGGATTATTTTTATCAAATTTTGCCAGATTTAGCTCGTAATGGGGCCAATACCTTTGCTGCCCAAGTTTCACCGCTAGAGTCGACAGAAGTCCGTGGTGAGCAATTGCTCTCTCAAGTCGAAGAAGTTCTTGCTCTGACCGGCCAACCCAAAGTGAACCTCATTGGTCATTCACATGGTGGACCGACAACTCGCTACATTGCAGCGATCAAACCTGAATATGTGGCTTCGGTGACTGGGGTTGCAGGCACTTATCGTGGCTCTCTAGTCGCAGATAAAATCCAAGCGAATAAAACTATTAACTCAGTCTTTGGGGTCCTTGGCGATCAACTCTTAGCACCGATTATTACTTGGGCTGAAGGCAACTCGAGTCTACCCAACAGTGTTGATGCATCACTTACCGCGATCAGTGAAAAAGGTTCTGCTGAATTTAATGCAAAATTTCCAACCGCAGCACTGGCTGCGAACTGCAATCAGTCGGGTGCCAAAGTCGACAATGGCGTGTATTACTACTCATGGACAGGTACAGCGCAAACCACAAATGTATTAGATGTACTAGATACAGTGATTAGTCAGCTTGCCCCTTTGGCCTATGGAAATCGTGACAATGACGGTTTGGTTGGACGCTGTAGCACCCACATCGGACAAGTGATCCGTGATGACTACAATCACAACCACTTAGATGAAGTGAATATGATCTTTGGCCTACGCAGCCTATTTTCACCTGACCCAGTTGCGCTCTATCGCCAACATGCCAATCGTTTAAAGTTACAGGGACTTTAACTCAAAAGTTAGTTCCCTTTAAGTAGTGAACAGGACGTCTTTGGACGTCCTTTTTTATTTACAATTTTCTTACTTGTAAGCATTAAATAAATTAATTCAATAAGTTATTAAATCATAACAACTAAAATAAATAGCAAAAATAAAAGACGAATGTATATAAATGTACTTATCACCTCAATGCCGTCCATGTCCTAAAATGACATGGAATTTCAAACCGAGCATGAAAAAATGACAAGGCATCTTTGTCTATTCAAACTCTCTAAAATCAAAGATATGGCCTGACCAATCACAAAGATGTTGCTTAAAAACAGAGAGTATTTTCATTATTAAAAAGTAATAAAAACAACATCAGATCAAGGAACATTTATGCGATCTTTAGTAAACACGGCCAAGATGGCCTCTGTAGCTGCAGTTGCAGGCTTAGCGATGAGTATATCGGCAAGCACTCAAGCTGCGCCTAGCGTCCTCCAGGTGAAGGAAACGGCAAAATCTGACTACGCAAAAACCAAATATCCAATTTTAATGGTGCATGGTTGGCTCGGTTGGTCACGTATCGGTACCGACACCATTGGACTGGATTATTGGTACCAAATCTTGCCAGATATGGCACGAAATGGCTCAACCGTATTCGCAGCGCAATTATCTCCTGCAAATACTACAGCACATCGTGGTGAGCAGTTAATTGCACAAGTTGAAGATGTTTTGGCTATTACAGGGAAGCCAAAACTTAACTTAATCGGCCACTCTCATGGTGGCCCAACTGTATTGTATGTTGCTCAAACGAAACCACAGTACATTGCGTCTATTACAGGTGTTGCAGGGACCTATCACGGTTCTAAAGTAGCGGATGATATTCAAGGCAATTCACTTTCTCGTACTGCCTTCAATATTTTAGGCGATTATATTGTCGGCCCACTGATTGCTTTAGGTCAGGCAAAACCTGAACTTGAAATTGATTTCGATGCTTCAATGAAATCATTATCACAAAAAGGTTCTGCTGCATTTAACAGTACGGTTGCAAAATCTGCTGTAGCTGACGGTGTTTTGGCATCTTCAGAAAATTGCAGCAAAAACTTAAAGCAAGTCGACAGCAAAGGCATTCAGTACTATTCATGGACCGGTGTTGCGCAAACCACGAATTTACTTGATATCGACACGATCCTAATGCAACTCGGGCCATTGTCTTATGGCAATAAAGACAATGACGGTATGGTTGCACGTTGTAGTGCTTATATCGGTAAAGTCATTAACGATAGCTACAAACTTAACCATACCGATTTAGCCAATATGATGTTTGGCTTAACAGGGCTATTTGCACAAGATCCTGTGGCGCTGTACCGTCAACATGCAAACCGTTTAAAACTGCAAGGACTTTAATTCTTATCGTTGAAATTTAAATGCAATAAGGGGGCTTCGGCCCTCTTATTTGCTTTTATCAATCTGAAAATTCGTGATCTTTTATTTTGTTACATTTAGCGTCACAGTTAATCTTTTTCAATTTGCAACAGGTGATCTTTATTGCTTTATTAGAAGTGACAATAAATATTGTCATAAAACAATAATACATTGAGGATCGCTCATGAAATACGGATCATTTTTAGCAGGTTTAATTGCAGCTACGTTCATCAGTAATGTATCTGCATCGCAAGCAACCCAAGTCACTGCCAAAGCTAGTTCCAGCTATGCAAAGACCAAATATCCAATCGTATTCAACCATGGTATGGGTGGTTTTATTACCGTTGGTACGGACTCATTTGGACTCGACTATTGGTATCAAATCCTTCCTGATCTTGCCCGAAATGGTGCAAATGTTTGGGCAACTCGCGTATCGCCTTTTAACTCTACCGAAGTGCGTGGCGAACAGCTTCTACAACAAGTTCTTGAAATCCAAGCACTCACAGGTGCGGATAAAGTGAATTTAATTGGACATAGTCATGGTGGACCAACGATTCGTTATGTTGCCGGTGTTCGCCCAGATGTGGTGGCTTCATTAACCAGTGTTGCAGGACCTCATCAAGGATCCCCTGTTGCAGACTTAATTTTAAAAGCTGAAGGCACCGCTGTCGAAGCACCCTTGGTTGGAGCTGTGAATTTTGTCTCTAAAGCCATCGTTTGGGCGCAAGGTCTAGATCCAAAGACTTACCCTCATGATGCATTGGCAGGTGGTTCAAGTTTAACGCTAGCGGGTTCTGCAAAGTACAATGCCGCATTCCCTCTGGGCTTGCCTAAATCCAATTGTGCTGATGGCAATAGCGTGGAAAAAGGCATTTATAACTATTCATTTACAGGTGTGGGCCAAATCACCAATATTTTAGATTTAGACTCAGCCCTAAAAGTGACCGCATTACTGATCGATGGCGGAAAAGACAATGATGGCCTCGTATCACGCTGTAGTGCCAAGTTTGGTAAAACCATTCGTGATAACTACAACTGGAACCATTTAGATGAAGTCAACCAAGTGCTTGGTCTCAAAGCGCTATTTGCACCCGATCCTGTCGATGTCTATCGTCAACATGCAAACCGGCTAAAATCTCAAGGTTTATAATTTAGTAAAGCTATACATTAAACCCTGTAAATTCAGGGTTTAATGATATTTTCATTAATCAATTCACAAAATCATCTTCATTCCATCGATTAGTTCGCACATTTTACTTTCCTTTTCTTATAATCCTTAATGACAATAAAAATTGTCAAATAGACGCGTTTGTCTATTTCCAAACTGAACTGAATCGCAGTTTAAAAACCAAAACAAAAAGAAAGGAATGAAAAAATGAAAGGAAAATTGCTCTGCGCCACGCTCCTTGCAAGTATGGCAGTGACCCAAACGCATGCTGCATTGGGTATACAGCAAGCGACCACTAAAAAAGTCATCGACAATTATGCTGAAACCCAATACCCCCTAGTTTTTGTACACGGGATGTTTGGTTTTAATCGCTTAGGCGATGCCGTTTTTGGTCTAGATTATTGGTATCAAGTTCTTCCCGATTTGGCAAGCCATAAAGCTACGGCCTTTGCTACACAAATCTCCCCGTTGGAATCCATTGAAGTTCGTGGAGAACAACTGTTAGACCAAGTTGAACAAGTAGTTGCCATTACTGGCAAACCCAAAGTGAATTTAATTGGTCACTCACATGGTGGCCCTACGGCTCGATATATTGCTGGCGTACGACCTGATTTGGTTGCCTCTGTCAGTACAGTCGCAGGCACTAATGACGGTTCACCTGTGGCGGATTTAGTACAGAGCGTACCGATTTTAAATGGCGTATTAGCGACTGTTATGGATGCATTAATGACCCCAGTGATTAATTTCGCCCAGCAGTCCAATCTGCCTTCAAATTTTAAAGCTTCGATCTACAGTATGTCTCAACCGGGTGTGAAAGCCTTTAATGCAAAATTTCCACTCGGTATGCCTGCAACTAAATGTGCTGATGGCCCAAGTGTTGCCAATGGCATTAGCTTCTATTCATGGACAGGTATTTCCAACACCACCAACCTACTTGATCCAGACACGATCTTTACCGCAATGGGGCCAATTGCATTTAGCGGACAACCGAACGATGGCTTAGTGAGCCAATGCAGCAGTAAATTAGGTAAAACCGTCCGTGATAATTACAAATGGAACCATTTCGATGAAGTCAATCAAGTATTGGGCTTGAAGGGACTATTTGCACCAGACCCTGTTTCAGTCTACCGTCAACATGCCAATCGTTTGAAACTTCAAGGTTTATAACTTTCTTTCATGCATAAAAAAATGCGCCAAAAGGCGCATTTTTTACAGCGTTGTAAAACAAATTATTTTGCTTTACGAGCTGGTAATTTTTCACGAATACGTGCAGCTTTACCAGACAATTCACGTAGGTAGTAAAGTTTAGCACGACGAACGTCACCACGACGTTTCACTTCGATACCAGCAACGATTGGTGAGTGAGTTTGGAATACACGCTCAACACCGAAACCGCTAGAAATTTTACGTACTGTGAACGCAGAGTTCAAACCACGGTTTTTCTTAGCAATTACAACACCTTCAAATGCCTGAAGACGTTCACGCTCACCTTCTTTTACTTTTACTTGAACAACTACTGTGTCACCAGGAGCAAAAGCAGGGATGTCTTGTTTTAACTGTGCATTTTCAACAGCTTGTACTAAAGGATGTTTACCGCTCATGGGGTATCTCCGATTATGCGAGTTAGAAGAGGTCTAATCATCGCTGGGGCTAGAGGCTAAAGCGCATAGACCCGATTGACTTTCCCTTTATGCTTGACCGCTTCAATGCATAAAGAGCCTAATATAAGATTTAAAAAATTTAAACCTTGGAATCTTTTAGCCATTTCTTTTGCTGCTTGGTCAATTCAACTTTTTCAACCAACTCAGGTCGGCGCTCTAAAGTGCGTTGATATCGCTGCAAAAACCGCCATTTCTCAATATTGGCATGATGTCCCGATTTTAATACTTCAGGAACATCTAAACCTTCAAAATGGTCTGGCTTGGTATATTGTGGGCAATCTAAAAGACCATCCACAAATGAGTCTTGCACATGTGATTGCTCATCAGACATTGCACCCGGAAGTCTCCGAATCACACTATCCAATAAAACCATCGCAGGGAGTTCACCACCAGACAAAACGTAATCTCCTATTGACCATTCCTGATCAACATATTGTTGGATCAAACGCTCATCTACACCTTCATAACGACCACACAATACAATCAAACCATCATATTTGACGAAATCTTGTACCGCAGGTTCATTTAAGGTTTTTCCTTGCGGCGACATATACACCACAGGGACATGAACAGCACCCGCTTGCTTGGCAAGCTCTTTGGCACGATGAATTGCTTTCGCTAATGGCTCAGCCATCATCACCATACCTGGACCACCACCAAATGGACGTTCATCCACTCTTTTGTAATTGCCCTCAGCAAATTCGCGTGGATTGATACAATGAACTTGCACAATGTCACGTTTTGCTGCGCGCCCGCTAATACCGTAGGCTGTAATCGCTTCAAACATTTCAGGAAAAAGCGTAATGACTGCAAAAAACATCGCAGACTCCTCTATTTTCCTGCTGCGTCAATCCTTAAAGGATTAATAATCTACGCCCCAATTTACGTAGATACGACCAGCTTCGAGATCAACACGCTGTACCACATCTTTATGCCATGGAATCATTCGCTCTTCGCTATCGACGCTGTCAGCAGTAGCGCGAACTACCATCACGTCGTTAGCA
The DNA here is from genome assembly GCF_015218525.1 of Acinetobacter sp. YH12138. NCBI lineage: Bacteria > Pseudomonadati > Pseudomonadota > Gammaproteobacteria > Moraxellales > Moraxellaceae > Acinetobacter > Acinetobacter sp. YH12138. The sequence goes on from NZ_CP048670.1 coordinate 2,885,788, forward strand.
CCTGTTTCAAACAATTCGTGGATTTGACCGAGGTTGACTTCTTGTTCATCTTCTCCAAGACCTAACACTGTTAAGCCCTTCAAATCTGACCAGTAGTACTCGTCCACGCCTGCTTGAGGCAGTTGCGATTTAGAAATCCAGATATTTGCGCCAACCAAGTTATCTGCCGCGGTACGATCACTCACACCTTTTAGCGAAACAACCAAGCCTTTGCCATGTGGTTTCCAACGTTTTACATCTACTGTTTGCCAACCTGCTTTGGTCTCAATGTACCAAGGGAGGTAGTCAAAAATATTGCTCATAGGTTCTGTATTGGAATAGACCCAGAGCCACCCATTTAATCCATATGCTGAACGTAGCTGTCCAATCTGAATACGATCTTCGGGAACATTCTGTGTTGGTGTCATGGGTAACCTACTACTAATTAAGCAGTAGCTGCAGCTTTCTTAGCTTCAGCAGCTAAAGAAGCAACACGTTCTGAAGGTTGAGCACCTTGTGAAACCCAGTGAGCAAAACGGTCAGCATCTAAACGAAGTTTTTCTGCTTTACCTTGAGCTGTAGGGTTGAAGAAACCGATACGTTCGATGAAACGACCGTCACGTGCATTACGGCTATCAGTCACAATGATTTGATAGAACGGACGTTTTTTAGCACCACCGCGTGCAAGACGAATAACAACCATGATAGAACCTTATAGTTTTTACGGATTATCCCTGTACCGACCATCGATACATTTCAAACCCCTTTCATAGAGGGCAATATTTTACGTGAAATTTGCCCTGAATGAAAGATCAAAAAGTGTTTATCCACAATTTTGAATTTGAGGTTATTTGCCGTCCCAGTTAGAGGTGGCAGAAAGACCGTTACAATTATTTATGCCTTTTTCCCAATAACGTTGCGACTTATAATTCAAACACAACCATCCATTATCTTTTTGCATTGTTGACACCTTTGGCTTAGCAACTAAAGTCCATTTCGTTGCTTCAACTGCTGAAGGCTCAAACGACACATCATATAAGGCTTTGGTTCTGGGAATAGTTGTTTGACCATATAACTTTTGAACAGTTGCCCCATTAAAGGAACCATTTACGCCTTTATACTCCGTCATTCTTTGCGCAATGAACATTAATTCAGACTGAGCATCAGCTCTATTTGTTCTAATTGTATAGGCAGTATAAGACGGATATGCTATCGCTGCTAAAATCGCAATAATTGCTACAACAACCATAATTTCAATCAATGTAAATCCTTGTTTTACCATGACTGAGCTCCCTCATCTTCTGTACCGCATGTAAGATAGGTGACTTTTGTATAATCTTTTTTATTCATACACTTCGTCCCCCTACTATTAAGCAATAGTTTATAATTTTGATTATCTAGACTTTCTGCCTGAATTGCCCAATTGCTACCAATGACAAACATATCCGATTGCGTTGCTTTATCAAAATTTATTACTTTGTTTAATTTATCAAATTTAATTTCTGTTTCCTTTACTCCAGTAATTTTTCCTTCTTCATCTTTTGAATACTCATTTACTGCATAAAAACCAATTATTGATATTTTATATCTAGGATTGGCTGTATCCAATGGGAGTTGAACTTCTTGAGCAGCAACATCAAAGTTACTACTTAAGGTTCCAGCCTTATCCTTATAAAGATAAGCCGCATCAAATCCCTTATAGCTAAAGTTTTTGGCTTTATGCCGTTCAAGTTGCTCAGCTAGTTTTTGCATTTCTTGCTGCGCTTGAGCTAAATTTCCCTTACGAATATAAAGCTGGTATGAAGGTAGTGCAATTGCCGCAAGCACTGCGACAATCACAACAACAATCATTAATTCTATTAAAGTAAAACCTTTAGTATTCTTCGATGACAACAACGAATCATTTTTCATTTTATTGCCCCTTCGTTGAATAACGTTCATACCAACGATGTGGAATAAATCTCAAAGCGCCACCTGCAGGTATAAATCGATTACCAGCTGTTGGACAATCTACACCTTCACACTTAATATTCTCTGCTCTAGTTGGATCAGGGATAATAATACCTTTATTACCCTTGTTGCTTGACATTGGGCCAACATTCAAACTCACAATGCCTGAACCTAAATTATATTTAAAATTTGCTTTTTCTTGGCACACACCAGTAGGTAGACATAATCTTTGGGTAAAACTTTGTCCTTTTACACCTGCCCCACAAGTTTCAGTAGAACCGGCTTCTGATGAATCATAAAGTGTTACATATAGATTTCCTTCCATCGCAACCAAAGGTGTAATTCCTTTTACAACACCAGCAACCTCAGCACCTTCATCGAAATTTTTATTCAACTGATAATACCAGCCACCCCAACCATTGGTTGGGCTAATTTTTGCACCCAGCATAGTCTTTGCCGTCTTATCATTTACAATCGTACTTAACGGCATAAGTTTTTTAAGGTCAGCCGTTACAGAATCAGTTGAAAGCGTTTTATCCTTATTTTTACTTTCAGACGAAGTATTATCTGGATAATACTCACCAGTAGGCAGAATATCGTATTGATAAATACCATATACAGCATCCATAGTTAAACCAGTTGCATCTTTTTGCGGGGATTCACTTGTACCCAGTAATGGCGAACTTTTATTCCCTGAAATAAAGGTAGCCATTACAATATTACCACCCTCTGTTTTACTCGTGCTGTGGTGCGCTGTAAACACAGGTTGTAAATAAAATCTAGGACTTTTCCCGTTGCTATTATTTAAGTTTAAAATGCGGGTAATTTGAGGCTCAAATGTATATCCATGATCGGTAGGTCTATTAAGATCTACACGGAAAGCTTGACCTGCAAGATCACCAAAATATAGATGATCAACAATACCATCATTATTACGATCAACTGTTTTAATTTCACTTACAACACTATATTGCAAGTTATCATCTTGAGTATATTTATCTGGTTGGCTGTATTTTATGTCATCCGTGTCAACTGCTGTAGCTTTCGTCTTACTCGAATACCAAAGTAGATCACCATTGTCGGCATCAAACATATAAACGCCAGCGCCAATTTCATTTTTTTGTTGGTAATCATATTTTTCGTAACCCTCATACCCTGTACGCACACCATTTACATCACGTAGTCCATCACCATTTGCACCACCTGCATCATAGCCACCACCTACAAACATCACTAATTTACGTTGACCATTCCAATTTACATAATCAAGTTTTGGTTTTGACCAGCTTTGTCCCATTTTTTCAACAGCAGGATAATGCTTTACAACTAGCTCTTTTTCGCCATTTGTTTTTACGCTCTGACGTTTTACCGTGCCAGTATTAGGATCAATATGAAATTTAATTTTGGGTACAAATGAGTTGGAGCCACTCAAACCTGTTAAATCCAGCGAATAGTAACTTCTGCCCCCCATACGCAGACCACCATAAACCCATTGCTTACCCTTTAGGTTTTCTTTTTCGCCTTCATCACCACCGACAACATTTCGAGCCACACCGTCGACGGTTAAAGTACCATCGTCCTTACTTACGTAAACAGTATGAGCAGTCCATTCGCCATCTACTCCATAATACAGCCCATCTTTACCATGATTCCAAGTGCCTGCACCATATTTAAATAATTCATATTGCTTTTCTGCCATTTCTTTAGGTAAAAAGCTAAATTTTTCCACACCTGACTCTGCATCAACTACATGTAATAAGCCTTGTGTCGTACCAAAGAGTACGTAATCTTTACGGCCTTCTGTATCAATTATAACCTTCTTATCGGCATTTAGTTTCGCTACAGCTTCACCTTCTTGAGTGAGTAAAACAGGTAAAGAATGCAGTAGACTTCCCATCTGACGCATTTCAGCAGGTACAGAAGATAAATCTTGGTTGGCATCAGAAATATTATATCCCAGCAGCCCCATGAGTCCTTTAATACGATTGGCATCATCAGTCTTGGTTTTTGCATCAGTTGTATATTGATGTGTAATTCGTACTAGTCCTAAATTCTGCTTAATTTGATTACCTGCACTTTCTGCGCTATCAAATTCATAATCTGTAAGTAAATTACGCCCTGTAATAGTGGAATCCGTAGCAATCGAAGTACCTAATGGCAGCTTAGCTAAAGCACCAAATTTTGCATAAATAGCAAGACCCTCTTGAGCATCACCAGACGCCCAAATATCTCGTACATCTTGTAAACTACTTTTTTTATTTACTTCAACGACAACTCTCTTTGTTCCGGCATCATCTGCAAACACCCCATTATTAACAACATGGAATTTTTTTAAGTTACCAAACCATAATTGTTGTTTTGCATCATCGTCTACTTTTGGCTCAAACTGCGGAAAGTATGAATAAGGCTGAATAATTTCAGGATTCAGAGCATCTAAGGGAATTGTCGAAGAGCCGGTACTAATACTTGGGATAGCTCCACCTACTTTACCAATAAAGTCATTTAAACTACGCACTATTTCTTCTGACTCTCTAGCGGCAATAAATCCCCCTTCTCCATACGCTCCCCCATCTTCGGCAGCCAAACCCCAGTCATATGCATTTTGAGCGTCTTTATTCATTGTTGAATAAGCACCATCAAATACACTCCCAAAACCAACAACTGCAGTTAAAACTTCACGCTTAGCCTCAGAAACATTGAGTGCTTGTTTAATTACGTTTGGATCATTTAAAGATTTTGAAAATGCACCTATTTTATTCCAAAATGATCTGTAGTAATCACCAGTATTATTCGCTCCCCCCGACAAATCAGAAGTAGAGGGATAAGAAGATAATCTTAATGCCTTCCCCATTAATTCACTATTATCGGTATCCTTGGGTGATTGAGGCTGACCATCTGTTAAAAAGTAAATGCCCTGACCACTACATTCTGCAGCACCTGCAGATTTATCCAATGGAGAAACATAATTAGATCCTGAAACTAGAGCTGCATCTGCTGTTTTTGATAAATTTATACCGCTGTATGTACCACCACCAGTGGTTGTACCCAGCAGATAAGCAGCAGCTTCAGCATAAGCAGCAGAAGTAGGAGTACCACCTGTACCTTTAAAATTAGTATTTCTAATTAATGCTAATACTTTCTCACGTTGTGGGGAACCCACAGCACCCCACGCTGCTGCAGGAATTCGAATATACCCCCTAAGATTATTTTCGCCACTTGCCACATATGGAAAAGTGCCAATGCCAATTTTCACATCGGACTTAATACCACTTTTTGTAGTTTCATTATATACAGGCATTGTAGCGAGAGTGTACAAAGCATCTTTTAAACGACTCATCCGATCGTATATTTTTTTATTTTTCTCTTCGAGGTAGTAATAGTTATCACTATTCTTAGTAAAACCATCTATAGATGGTTTACTACTTAATAATGTTGTACAGAGATTTGTATTAAAAGCACCTCCTACTCCACATGAATACCATTGTTCTGTTGGGACTGGTGTACACCACGATTGCCACCAATCACAAACTTTCTTAGGGACTTGCCTATAGTAATAAGTCCGTATATCAGCTGTACAAAATCTTCTTGAATAACTTGCAGGCGCAGGCAAGTCTTCCTTATAAGAATTACTATTTTTATCATATTTTATATTTGTTGCACCTTCAGGAATATCACAAGCATTTGTTCCAACATTAGATACATCCATACTACCCGAAGTATCTAACATCATCACAACCACACCAGAACTCGCAGATGCGGAAGGTTTTGTATAAATTTCAATATCACTTGCATACGTATTAGTACTTTGCGCAATCAATAATGTAATCGATGCCGCTAATACAGAAACTTTAAGCTTTTGTACCACTTTAGCTTCACCCTGTAGAGGATGGTTTTGAACAATTAATTTTTTCATCTTTTCATCTCCTACGAGCTAGCTTTCAGCGAGCGCAGACTATATTCCATTTCTTGAGTGCTATATGGGACATTTAATTGGGATAGACAGTCGGTAACTGTTTCATTTTTAACAAGAGGATCTACAAAGCTCGTGTAATTTGACAAACATCCGCTCACCTGTTTAAGACTTGCATTTCCTAAATTTGGCAATATGGATGTCGATGTAATCGCTACTTTTTGAATACCTGTACTTTTTGAACTTTCCTTATCATCACCTTCCATCATGTGTTCCCAATCACGAGAGGCATCTGCTGCACGAATAGAAACCTGTGTCATCACAGCTTGGCGACCACTAATAAAATCACCACGTTCAACCTTACAAAAACCATTAACACCCAACTCAGTATTCATAATTGAATTACCTACCCAATAAACTGAGCTCGCAATACGACTACCCGAAAAATTATCAGTCACAGCCCCACGAATACAGAAGACCAACTCTTTACCTTTGTTTTCAGGTCTCAGTACATAAGCCAACATGCCATCACCAATCCGCATTTGAGCAAATTTCAAATCATCACTCGTTTTATTTTCGATGGTATAAAACACTGAGTCACTGTTTTGCATAAGCAAAGATTGAGCTTGCGCGTTAGTAGAAATATTGAGTGAAGTAATACTTGAGCGAATAGCCCACGTTCCCGCAATGGCGATAATAACCAGCATGATCAGTACAACAATAAGAACTGCACCAGACTGATTTTTTAAATTATTAATACTTTTCATGGCGCAACTCCTATTCCTGCTTCTCTATGCCAAAACCATTTCTTAGAGCAATAGTCTGAGTCACAATGCTGCGCATATATTGGTCATTTTTAGTATTAGGTTTCAATTTAGAATTTACATTTAATATTTCATACAATTTATCTTCATTAAATAAATCATTACTACCTGTAGAATTCGTTGAACGTACTAACATCCCCACTTTTAACATTACAATTTGCGGCTTCGTTGTTAATGCCATATAGTCATTTATTGAGATATAACCAAAACAGCTCATCAAGGCATCTGCGGTTTCTGTATCAACGCATTTATCCTTAGCAACGCCTAACATAACCCCAAAATAATCCACTCGAGGAATGATAACTTCGCCATTTCCACTTAAATCGATTTTTGCTGGCTCATCACCCGTATAAGTAAATGCTTTACATGCCAAAGAAAAAGGTTCATTAGGTTCATTTTTAGCACTGTCTTTACGAATAAAATACTTTTGAACCACGAAGGTATTTATTGGGATTTTTGCACCCTCGCAATCAAACTGATCTTCCATCATATTTTTATATTGAATGACCAATTGATCACTTTTTACACCCGACAAATTAGATGTATTTTCTATATTACCTAGTGATAAAGCATCTACAAGCTCGACATCACCCAGTCCTGCACCCGTTCTTTTTGAAGTATAATTTTTCGCATCAAGTACAATACCACCATGCAGAACGCTGTCATTTATAACGACATCTGAAGCATTTAAATTTGCGAGGCGAATATCCCTAACAACCGCCTCCAAACCAAACAAAGCATCATTTTGTAAATTAGACATAGCTTGCTGACTTGAAACACCTTTTTGGGCCGTTAAGGTCAATTGAATTGCTATTGCACTAACAATTAGACCAAGTGTTAAGGCAATCATTAATTCAAGTAAAGTAAAGCCTTTATTAGCGTTTTGAAGACCTCTATTCATTAGTAAGACTCCATAACTAAACATTGAGCATTAGCAACATAACTTCCACTTGTAGAAACACATTGATCAATAGATGTTTTTATATCTGTATCGCCCCACGCTACATAAACACAGCTTAATGTAGAACCACGACAAGCATCTATTCTTACGATATGTCCATTGGCAGTAGCCTTCTTATTTATTTCAGAAGCATCAAAGTTAGCCATTTTTTCAGCATTACAGTTTGGAGCATATGAACTTGTAGTACCTATACAACCTGTCTCATTGATTTTATTCGAATTAATAGAAGTTTTATATTGATCAAAACCTGATTTATTTGCTCTCATTCGCTCAGATAAATCACGTGCGATATTAATGGCGAAGGTTCTATCAGCCGCTTCATTTGCTGCATCCATTGCTCTTAATTGCAAGGCAGAAAAACCTAAAATACCAATTGCAATCAAAAGCAAGGCTACAAGTACTTCAATCAGACCCACGCCATGTTGTGATTTTATATGTTTTGAACTCATTAGCATTGCCCCGACTCTATACTTGTCACAGTGCCATTCATCGATACAGAAATCGTTCTACTTTGTTTTATTTCAGGATTACATAATGAAAATTTCAACGGAATTCTCACGACCTTAGTAGATGAATCTGCTGGATCAATAATAGTTTTTGTCCGCTGTAACGGTTGTCCAATAGGTGTAAATACGACATCTGAAAAATCAACATCATTTGCAGTATTATCTAATATGATATTTTCTGATTTTGGAGCCCAATACTTTAGAATTGAAGTATTTTGGCCATGTTGAAATTTAAGGGTGACATTGGACCTCAATGTTGTTGCTTGAGCACGAGCTTCACTTAACACAAAAGATAACTCTCTTGTTTCAGCATCTAATTTTCTTTTTTCAATTAAATTCCCAAACGAAGGCGCAGCTAAAGTCGCAATAATCGCCATAACAGCAATTGTCACAATCAGCTCAATTAACGTAAATCCATTATTTTTCTGCATACTCCCCCCAAGGCGCGCCAAACTTTACCCTATTAAAAATAATATCTAATTAAATTACAAAACAAACACGAATAAGGATAAAAGGCATAAAAAAACAGATAATTGCCAAAAAGCAATTATCTGTCAATTCTTAAAAAAATTCAGAATGTTAAGTCATTAACACTTTATGCCTGAGTTACAGGAATACGTAACTCTTTTGGCAAACTAAATGTAATATTTTCTTCACGACCATCCAATTCTTGCGGCGCTTTTGCTCCCCAATCTTGTAAGCGCTGAATTACTTGTTTAATTAAAATTTCAGGTGCCGATGCTCCTGCAGTTACACCAATTTTAGTGTGTTCATCAAACCACTCTTGTTGCAACTGATCTGCATTATCTACCAAATACGCATGCTTACCCATCCGTTCAGCCAATTCACGTAATCGGTTCGAGTTCGAAGAGTTCGGTGAACCCACAACCAGTACAACATCACATTGCTCGGCAAGATCACGTACGGCATCTTGGCGGTTTTGAGTGGCATAACAAATATCATCTTTACGCGGCCCCTGAATTTCAGGGAACTTCTGACGTAGGGCATCAATGACTTTTGCTGTGTCATCTATAGAAAGCGTTGTCTGAGTTACAAACGCTACTTTTTCAGGATGCACCACTTTTAGATCAGCAACATCTTGTTCATCTTCAACCAAATAAATCGAACCACCATTTTTGGTGTCATATTGGCCCATCGTCCCTTCAACTTCTGGGTGACCTTCATGACCAATCAAAATCGCTTCCACACCTTCACGTGCGTACTTGGTCACTTCTATATGCACCTTGGTCACCAAAGGGCAGGTCGCATCAAAAACTTTTAGCCCACGGCGCTCAGCTTCTTGTTGTACCGCTTTAGATACACCATGCGCACTGAAAATCACGATATTGTCATCTGGCACTTCATCCAGTTCATCCACAAATATCGCACCGCGTTGACGCAAGTCGTCCACCACAAATTTATTGTGTACTACTTCGTGACGTACATAAATGGGTGGGTTAAAGCATTCCAATGCACGGTTCACAATCGCGATGGCGCGATCAACACCTGCACAGAAACCGCGTGGATTAGCTAAAACAATTTCCATAGAATCCTCAATGCCCACTCAATTTTACGGGTATCACTTGAAATAAATGTAAACAATAGACGTCTGACTATTTTGTTTGGCGCGCGTCTACTCTAAAATAGAGAAGATATTTTATCATATCAGGAAAAATATCATGTCGGGTCTCTTGTTTGTCGTTTCTGCTGCTTCGGGAACGGGCAAAACATCCCTCGTTAAAGCCCTGCTTGAACGTGTAAACAATTTACATGTCTCTGTTTCTCATACCACTCGTGGTCAGCGTCCTGGCGAATTAGACGGCGTACATTACCATTTTGCTAAAAAAGAAGATTTTCTATCTTTGGTGAATGAAGGCGGCTTCATTGAATATGCAGAAGTTTTTGGTAATTATTACGGTACTGCACAGCGCACAGTAAAAGAACAATTGGCTAAAGGTCATGACGTTTTACTTGAAATTGACTGGCAAGGTGCTGAACAGGTTCGTAAACTTTTTCCTGAATCTAGACAAATTTTTATTCTTCCTCCGAGTCAGTTCGATTTACGTCAACGTTTATCCAATCGTGGTACAGACTCTGTTGAAGTAATTGAACATCGTCTTAGCTGTGCCGTAGAAGATATGCAGCAATACGTTAATTTTGACTATATCATTATTAATGATGACTTTAATAAAGCACTGCATGACTTAGAGTCCGTTATTATTGCCAATCGTCTTGTTTTAAAACAACAGGCCATGCGTCACGAAAAATTGATTGAGAAATTAATCACCCCTACGGAACAGTGATTAAAACTTGAGTCTATAGGCAAAGCGCCTTATACTGCACAGTCTGTTAAAAATTTATATTCAAACGAGAATTCTTATGGCACGCGTAACCGTTGAAGATTGTTTAGACCATGTAGACAACCGCTTTGAGCTTGTACTAGTGGCAAGCAAACGCGCGCGTCAATTGGCACGTCAAGGTATCGAACCTACTGTTGAGTGGGACAATGACAAACCAACCGTTGTTGCTCTTCGTGAAATCGCAGCGGGTCACGTTTCTAAAGACATTTTGAAACAACGTGAACAAGACTACCAAACTTCAAGTTTAGACCTTGCACTTTCTGCAAATAACCTAAACTTAGACGGTTTTTCTTTCCAATAAGATAAACCTGACCTTAAAAGCCTAGTTTTTAACTAGGCTTTTTTTATGGATTCTCTTTAATATTTTACTCAGAACAGTTATAACATAAGCTTAAGAAGTGCAAAGCAAGCAAAAAAGATTTTCATTTTTTTAAACTAAAAAATTGACAAGTCATGCGATATGCATTTCATTAAAGTATTAACCGTTTCATTTGTAAATTAGTAGTAAAAGGGTGTTCTATGCCAGGCCCAATGGTCAGCCAAGCCAAGCAACAGTTAAATGTGATTATCGACGCTTACCTTTCAGTAAGTGATGTCGAACGCGTGCTTGAAGCTTGCGACTATGCGGATATTGCCCATGATGGCATTACACGTAAAAGTGGCGAACCCTACATCCTTCACCCAATTGCGGTGAGCTGTATTTTGGCGCATATGCGTCTTGATGCGGAAACTTTAATGGCCGCTTTACTACATGATGTCATTGAAGATACCGAATTTACAAAACAAGATATTACTGAAAAATTTGGTCTGACCGTTGCTGAACTCGTCGACGGCGTCACTAAACTCAGCCACTCTAGTGATAAAGAATATAATAAAGCCGCATCCTTCCGTAAAATTCTGCAAGCCACCCTACAAGACCCACGTGTCATTATTATTAAACTAGCAGATCGTTATCACAATATGACCACACTAGGTGCTTTACGCCCTGACAAACGTGCTCGTATTGCCCAAGAAACCTTTGAAATTTTTGTGCCTATGGCACGCCTTGTCGGTATGAATGAAATGGCCGACAACCTTGAACATTTGTGTTATCAAAATCTCGACTTAGATATGTATAACAATGTTCAAGAAGCTTTATTACAAACCAAACCGAAACGCTGCGAATACCAAACCAAGTGGGAAAATAACCTCACCTCCTTACTAGAACAACACCATATTTCAGGTCGAATTAAAAAGAAAAATAATAATATTGAATTACTTCGTCACTTTGTAAAAAACGATATCGATCTGCAAGAGCTCACCCATAGTCATGCCTTTGAAATTATTTTACAAAGCATCGCAGACTGTGACCGACTTGCAGACATCCTCAAAGAAAGCTTTAAAGTTTTAAATTACGCCGATCATATTCGTCGCCCACTCCCTGGTGGTAACCAGTCACTGATGATGCGCTTAAAAGGCGAAAAGACTATTTTATCTCTGACCATCCAAACAGAGTTGATGCGTAAAGCAGCGCGATTTGGTGTGGTCCTCGGTGAAAATGCACCACAAGCTTGTCGTTCAGCGATCCAAGCCTCCATGCAAAATTTAAACGTGTTAGTCGATGGCGCATGTGCAAAGACCACATTTAGTGAATTACTGGATTATCTACATCAAGAAAAAATTTGGGTCTACACCCCACACGGTCATTTGCATGAACTCCCTCAGGGTGCCACAGCTGTTGATTTCGCTTATTCAGCAAGCTTATTTTTGGGCAACCATGCCGTTGGTGCGAAAATTGATGGGGAAACCAAGCCCCTTTCAACACCACTACTGAGTGGTCAAGTGATTGAAATTATTACTGATGTTCTTGCAACACCAAACCCTGACTGGCTAAGCTTTATTAATACCCAAAAAGCCCGCCGCGCATTACAAAATATCCTCCGTGACCAAGACCAAGATGAACAACGTTTAGTTGGTCAGCAAGCTTTAAATCGCGCATTAAAACTCTTTAACCGTTCTGTAAGTGATTTAACATTAGCGGATTGGGAAAATGTGCTGAATTGGCGTCATTTAAATGATAAAGAAAAATTATTTGAACAGATTGCCGTGGGAGACTTACTGCCTCAATTGGTTGCTAATCATTTATATGCTCAAGACACCATCCAGACTTCAAACTCTGCACGCTTAATCTTAGGTACTGACGGTGTCGACGTTAAATATGCGCACTGCTGTAACCCCGTTTTAGGTGATCCAATACAAGGGCATTTATCACGTCGTGGTTTGATTGTGCACCGTTCACGTTGTCATAATTTATTGCATGAACAACATTTACATCCTGAAAATATCATGCCTTTACACTGGACTACAGAAGACAGTGAGGACATTAGTTTTACAGCCTATTTATGCTTAAACATGCTGTTAAATGATGAACAAATTTCAGAGCTGATCTATCTATGCCGTAAAGAAAAAGTCGGTGTAGAAACTGTCCGTTCACATGAAGAAAAAACCTATGTGAATATTGTTGTACACAATCGTAAACAAATTGCCGAAATTATCCGTAATTTAAGAATGCATTTTGGCTTCCCACGCATCAGTCGTTTGGCACAACCTGTTGCCATTGCTGAACCTGCGAAAGTTGCCAGCTAACCTGACACCGCTTATTTATATATGTTGTGTCTGTGATGATAATAGGAGAAATAGATGTCCCGCCAGGTAATCCATACTGAAAATGCACCCGCTGCAATTGGTACTTACTCACAAGCCATTTTAGTGGGCGACACTTTGTATTTATCAGGTCAAATTGGCTTAGATCCATATAGCATGGAGCTGGTAGAAGGCATTGAAGCTCAAATTCGCCGTGTATTCGACAACTTAAAAGCAGTATGTGAAGCTGCAGGTGGTACGCTAGCCGATATCGCTAAGCTGAATATTTTCCTCACTGACCTTTCTAACTTCCAATTGGTCAACCAAATTATGGGCGAATACTTTGCTCAACCTTACCCAGCACGCGCAGCACTCGGTGTAGCTAGCCTACCAAAAGGTGCTTTAGTAGAAATGGATGGCGTGGTGATTATTAATCAATAAGTTAGTAAACGTTGCTTAAGTCATTCACTAAATATCACATTCCAAAAGAACAAAAAGCCTCACATGGAAATCTGAGCATTACTCAGATTTCCGCTTAAATGACAGTTTTTATTCAAAAACTCAATCGCTTTAAAAGCATTTTTAAATGATTTTTATTGACAAACAATAATAATTATCAATAATATTACTTATCCCATTTATTCACTTGGTTTGATTTCATGTACGTTTGTTTGTGCCGTGGTATTACTGATCAAGACATTAAAGATGCAATTGCCAATGGCGCAGAGAGCTATCGTGAAGTTCGCGATATGCTTGATTTAGGCACCTGTTGTGGTCGCTGTGCTCCTGAAGCTCGTATGATCATCAGTGATGAAGTTGCACAAATTGCAGCTCGGATCGCAATTGCTGCATAAACCAAGCTTTTAAATTTTCTCAACAATCATAATTATAAAACCAATGGTCTCAGACCATTCCTCCTCCCCCGCTTCTGACTCTAAGCGGGTTTTTATTTATTAAAGCCCTGAAAATTAGCGCCTTATTTTGATTGTGATTTTCATTTGCTGTTCTATAAAACACTCGCTAAATTACACTTTGTTGTTTAAGATATTTCTATTCTAATATCGAATTTATATTGCTTAGTTCGAGCTTTATTGCAGTTAAGGAGTCAGACATGAAAGGCAATCGTGATGTAATTAATCAGTTAAATCAGGTGCTTTATCATCATTTAACTGCAATTAACCAATATTTTCTTCATTCACGGATGTTCAACGATTGGGGTATTGAGCAACTGGGTTCGGCGGAATATAAAGAATCAATTCGTCAAATGAAGCATGCTGATAAAATTATTGAGCGAATTTTGTTTTTAGAAGGTTTACCAAATTTACAGCACCTCGGTAAACTCTATATCGGTCAGCATACCGTTGAAGTTTTAAACTGCGATGTACGTAAAGTCAAAGAGAACATCGAAGCCATTCAAGTAGCGGTTAAGCTAGCGGAAGAACAGTTAGACTATGTCACTCGAGATCTAGTTCAAGAGATTTTAGAAAAAGAAGAAGAATGGTTGGATTGGACAACCACTCAGCTAGACCTTGTTGAGTCTATGGGTATAGAAAATTATATTCAAAGTCAGATTTAAACTTATTAAAAAACCCGCATCTGCGGGTTTTTTTTCATAAATTACTACCAAGGGCGAAGGTCAACGATTTTCACAACTCTACCTGTCTGTTTATTGAACAGCACTGTCATATCTACTGCATTGGCTTTTAATGGAAAATAAACATCCGCTTTGGGATTTTGTTTTAATATTTTTTCAACTAAATGATTGTCATTAAATTGCTTCAAAAGCTCTAAGGATTTTGATCTAGTTTCAATTTCAAATTTTGTTAGAACAAATGGTCGATAATATTTAGATTGTTGCGCGGGACTTATACCTGACTGAGATTCTTCTAACATCATTTCCAATTGCTCATTTGCAGTTTTCACACGTGTTTCAACAGAAATATATTTTGTTCCAAGCCAAGGTGTTGGATATTTTTGATTGGCACCTATAATATCATTCGCACGAACAAGCTCGAAGCGGTCTACAGTATATGCAATCCAAACAGGTCGGCCTTGATACATAGAATACATGCCATAACATAATGCGCTTAACTGTATCAGTACAATTACAAGTAAATCCATTTTTAAAGTTTTCTTATTTTTCTTATACACAATAAATGTCAGTGCTGGCCCTAACACTACATCCACACCCAACATAATAAGAAATAACCCACTGACACCAGTTGCTTGAGCCAATGGTGATGGGTAAATCATAAAAAAAACTAGCATAAAGCAGAGTAATGCCAAAACACTACTTAGCAAAAGATGTATTGCAGCAGCTTTAAGCTTATCTTTAATTAGCATATTCACGTTCAAATACCTTTTTAAAAGCATAAAAAAACAGTCCGAAGACTGTTCTTTTAAATACCAAATATTAACGGCAAGAAGATGGTAAGTACTTTGACTCCATAGCTGATGCAGCTGTAGCACCAGTTTCACACTTCCAACCTAAAACCGGCTTTAAAGTTGCGCGAGCAAAATCAGCAGCTACTGAAGGAGTAGTCAAGCCTGCATTTGAATAAGGTACTAAACGCAACTGATTTTTAGCACCTAATTGAGAAATATTTTGAGCTGTAACAGTAATCACGCCATTTTCATCTGTACCAACAGCTGATACATACTGTGAAGTTGTTGCACCTTCACCGCATCCAAAACTATTTGCTGCTGCTGGTGCTGCAGCAAAACCAGTTTGTGATGCTTCAGAAATTGCTGTACGGCATGTTGAAGCAGCTAGAACCACTTCTGAAACTTTTGCACGCGCTGTATAATCTTGATACGCAGGAAGAGCGACAGCAGCAAGAATACCGATAATTGCAACAACAATCATTAATTTAATACATTCCATAAGTCATTTTATATGGACACATATTAAGTTATTGAATTACCTTGTTTTACTTTATTATCCATCTTGTCCATATAGACATGCTTTTAAAAAGACAAATTTTCCCAATTTGTCCATATTAGAAAATAGCTTTTACTTGGTGTGATAGGATGATTTTTTGTAAAAGCAGACTAGTCGTGAGATATTTTAAAATTTTGATAAGCTAAAAATAGAGTAAAAAATCCAGACTCATTTATAAGCCAACTTCTGTATTTCTTCTTTATGCTGAAGAATCACACGTCTTGCATGATGCAGAACAATACGTCTACTCTCTTCGTCATCACCAAATTGTATGGGAAAAACTTTTACAGCTGGACGAGGTATTCGCTCGGTAGTTTTGAAGTCTTTTAGCCGTTTCACTCTATTATTCCCTATATATGAAGTATTCAGCATAGGACAGTATTTTTCAATTTCAAAGTGAATTAGTAAGCAAATAAGCAAAACAATTCAACTAACAAGCACACATCTGCTTAGCTGCCAATAATTTAGTTATTCCTACTACCAACAACTTCCATATTTATATTCCTCAAAACCAACAAAACTGACATTTTTCGTCACTTAGTTACATAAACTTACTTATGTGCATACTAAGATTTTTAATATATTGAACAATGTATTGATTTAACAAGAAATAATTGAGTAATATGTTTTGGCACACTTTGTGCAAACTATAAACTAGCTTACAAAGCTTATAATTAAATTAACAAAACATTTGTGGAGAATGTTATGAACGCTCAAAAAGGCTTTACGCTCATCGAGTTGATGATTGTTGTCGCTATTATTGGTATTTTGGCTGCAATTGCGATTCCTGCTTATCAAGATTATATTGCTCGCTCCCAAGTATCAGAAGCATTTGCAATCACTTCAGCACAAAAAACTGCAATTGCTGAATATGCACAAAATAATGGTGCTTACCCTACTGCTGATACTAAGCCAGCAGTTGCAGATCTGGCAGTCGGAGGAACATATGCTGATTCTGCAGTAACAGCTTCAACAGGTGTAATTACAGTAACCATGAAAGCAGTTGGAACTGTAAATGCTAAAGTTGCAGGCAAAGAAATTGTTTTAACACCACCTGCTGATTTAGCAGCAGCGGGTAACTCTTTTAACTTTACTTGTACTAGCAAAGGTGATAAAGGAATGCCACAGAAGTACTTACCTAAAGCTTGTGAAGGTCTTTAATAGTAGAATTAAAACGCATCTTTATAGATGCGTTTTTTGTTTTAACTCAAAATTTTCTAACAATAAAGAATTTATCTTTTCCAATAATTTTTCATAATCTTCTTTTAACTGCTCATAATCACTTTTCACCGCTTTGGTCTTAGTTTTCGCTTGCTCAATCCGTTGCGTAGGTGAAAGTACATTTTGCCCTGCTTGCTGTGCAGCTTGCTCAATTGCCTCAATTAATGCAGCATGACGGCTCTTTTTAATCGAGCCTCGTTTACGTCCAGCCTCCATTGCAACCGTATCGTTATTAATGGCAGAGCCTTTCGGTAGAACAATCGGTTTGTTGGCTTTTAATCGCTCTAAAGCAGCGTAATAATCATTAAGTGAACTCATATTTTACACCTCAATATTAATCGTTTTAATTTTTTGAATCATTTTGTTTAAAGCCAAAATCTCATTGTCCATTTGCGCGTATAGCAGACTGTTCTGTACTTGCATATCTCGCTGCCGTTGTAGTTGCTGAACCGCTTTTTGCATTTTTTCAGCACTTGTTGCGTCAAACACAGCATGGGCACAACTCAAACAACTGGTAATCGCAGTAAATGAAATTTTTTCGCAAGAATCAGGATTAGTACAAGCACCAAACAGGCTAGTCTTGCAAGCAATTTCCCCTTTTTTCATACGCTTGATGGTTTCATCACGGTTTGGAAATACTGTGAGTAATTGCTCGCGGTCTTTTTGTAGCTGCAAATAGGTTCCTGCCCCACCAAGTAAACGGCCAGCACTATTAATTACACCATCTTCAAACTGAGCATAAGAATGTACCAAGCGCTGATATTCCAGTTCTTGAATAAACTCTTTTTGACTGTCACTCACTAAAATATTTGGTGCAAATACCGCATTATTACGGTAATACAACGTCATAGACTCTGTTAGATGCTTAAATTGGACTGACAAAGCGCCAAGTCCGATCATGCCTGAACGAGCGCCATAAACTGCAAGCGAACGTCTAAATTGATGGGTACAGATATTCCAGTACTCACCAACTTGGCAGTCTTTTTCTTCTCGCCAATTGCGGAAACCATCAAAAGCTTCAAGCTCGGCGATATCACTTTCTGTGATTTTCACCCCCTCTCCAAGCAAGACAGAAATACGGCTTAAATACTGATTAAAATTAGACTGTGTTCGAGTCGGAGCACCCTCAAAATTAGAGATAAAATCCGTTTCATGCTCAATATTGCGGTTATTTTTATTTCGATGCTTTTGCGAGTATAGCGTTGGAAATAATGGGTATTCAGCAGGATTAGACATATCATAATGTGGGTTGAGCAGGGCGTATATTTCACCAATACTTTGTGCTGCATGTACGCCTATTTGAATGTCTTCAAACGTGATCCAATACGTCGATTTATTTCCACCACCATGCAACTTGGAGGTATAACCCATAATGACATGCACAAGATGCTCATTACTTTGAATAGTTTGATAGCAATCAGATGACAGCTGATTCACTTCATTATCACGCATCCCTGTAAACAGATGAATCCACAACTTGGCCATGCCTTGAATCAACGTCATATAACGGGTGAGGTTAGCATGTTTTTGAATCTGATTATTTTCAAACAGTGCCGTTAAACCGAGCAAATCTCGAGCATCAGCAAAACTTACCGCATTTTTTTCACGCTTAAATTCTGTCGGCATCAAAGCAAAATTTGCATCCTGCTGCTTGCGCTGAAACCATTTCAGAAGTGCTGATGCATTTTGATTAAATTCATTCAATTTATCTGCTAAAGCATTAATTAAGGCTATATAAAGCCGTGAAGGAACAACTTTGGTTTGTGGGCCTACTTTGCCTGACTGCAACCTGAGTTGAGCAGCCAACTTTGCTAAATGCTCTATTGGCTTATATGTACTAAACGCAGGAATGAGCAATGGGTATTGCTGTTGTAAGGCAAAACAATCAGTTAAAAATGCTTTAATGTGAATGGCTTTTTGATAGCTCACACCAACATAAGCATCATTTACTTTTGACATATAAGCAACATCGCTAAATAATTGTTGTAATGTACAGCCATTTTTATATGCAATTGCTGCAAACTGGCGTAAAACCGTATGCCGCTGTTCGATACTTTTAATAATCGACTTACCAGATTTTATATAAAGCAAAGCAAAACTGATTTTTTTCATTTCTGCCCGAATTTGACAGTAAAGAAAGTCATTTTCTCGGGCATTTTCAAGCCAACTATCAAAATTCAGGCGACAATCACACTTCGGTAAATATGGAGAAAGATCCCAGATATTGTCTGAATAAACTGACAATATCTCACCACTCTTCATTCGCGATAATACAAAAGTACCTGGAACAGTCAGTTGATTATTCTTTAAATTATATTCATCAGGTAAAAACTGCTCAGCAATACCCAATGAATATAGATATGAATTAAATGAACTCATGATATCCACCCCAAATCAATTAGCAGCTCAAAATGATTCAGCCAATAGGCATCTAAATCTCCACTTTCCACTTCATCTTGGATAGCGACAATACGCTCACGTAGGTCGATATAAGCATTTGATAATTCTGTGAGTACTTCATCAATCCGATGTAGAACCACACCAAATTGCGATTCCCATTTAATCAAATCTGTAGCTTTTTGCTTGATGTAACCCAATAAACTTTTTAAGGACAAAAGTTTACGTACATCTTCATCATCGGCATGAACTGCATAATGCTGACAAAAAAGGCAGTGTTCAAATTGCTGACAGTCGGGTGTTGGGGCTTGTGGAGTAAAACCCATTGCTTTTTCGGGCTGTAGATTGGTAGTCGTACAAGCACCGACAGGTGAGGCCTGAGTTTCAACTGTTTCATCTAGCATTTGCACTGTAATACGTTCAACTGTTCGTGCTTTTGCGACGGCAACCTCTCGCAATTCATTAAAAAACCGTGAAATTTGTTGGGCTGCATCTTTGAATGAAGTACGTGCATAATTATTTCTTGTGGTATCGAGTGAATGACCCATAACCTCAGCTTCAAGCAGTAGATCACCATCGCTAAACTCAACAGTTTGACTGCTTTTATGCTTACGCCACTGTTGCGGCGTAATCCAAACCATTTTTGGGAAAATACGCTGAAAAAGCTTTTTCATTAATTGTAATCTGTTGTAGCTAACAGGTCTCAACTGTTGAATTTCGTTGCGTAATGGAAAGACGAAATCACAAGGTTCATCTTGAATATACCATTCACGAAGTTCCAAAATTTTTCTAAAAATCGGCTCAAATTTAACTCCAAACTCTGGCCGTACTGTCTTGCCTCTTGCACGGCTTTTCGTTCCTGAAAAGCGTCGGCCTTGTGTACTCGGTAGGATTTCCATCGTATCAAGGTGTAACTGTTGAGCAGTGTCTAGATTTGCTCCAGTTTGTGCAATAAATAACAGCATGCCGATGGTCAGGCCGTAGGATGCAAGTCTTTCACGCTCTAAATGCCGCTTATTTTTGTTGCGTTCTTCAAGTTTACGGATCGCTTGATTGCGGTTTTCACGTATACGCTTTCGATGCTCACTATCTTCTTCTAACTCAAAATCAGCTAGCATTTTTGACAAAGATGGAATAGCCGTATATTTAGCTAGATACCTCTGCATATCGAACTGAATATGCTGTTTTTCAACTTGATGATGAAATCCAGAATAGAAATTAAAAACTTCGTCATCTACAGATTGAAAATGCGCAGGAAAGTCATTTTCTTGTACAACAATATGATGAATTTCAAGAAAGACATTTAACAAAGTTGCATAAGTTTTTTGATGATCTTGTTCTGCAATCGGTAAAATAGGCATATCATAACGCTGAGACTGTACTTGCATCGCTTGACTAGAAATATCAATTTCATGACAATCAAATACATATGCAATCAGTTTGGCAACATAACGCTGATACTGCTTTGCGGTATGCGCAGCCAAGTTATCTTCATCAGTGTCCGCAAGCAAAGTCCGATCAACCAGAGATTTACTATAGCGACGATAGGCATCGATCATGCTGTCCTTATCGGATAAATCAAAAATTTTCTTTTGTTGATCAATCCAATCCAAAAACATCTTGATGATGGAATAGAACAACCCTTTTGATAGGTTCGATCCATCCATTTGCAGTAGATAATCTGTAAAACATTTTAAAAAATAACGTCTTTTTTCATCAAAAGAGCCAGAAACTTCATCATTTGACAGCGTCTCACAACATTCTCTTTGGCGAAAAAAGAATGTACCAATGTCTAACGTTCTAAAAGAAAATGAGTTTTTTTTATCTTTGATTACAAGTATTAAGCGTTCATGCTCAGTGATCTGTTTATTAATATCGGTGATATGAACAAACAATGGAGTGCGTGTGAAATTCATGACAAATCTCCTGCTGAATTAACAGAAGACATCACGTATTTCATCAAGCTTGATTCATACTCATGCTGAATTTTACTGCGCCACTCTAGTCTCGATTTATAGTTCAAATACTGTAAAGTCGTGCTGATATTGCGATGTCCCATCCGAGATTGCACATACTCAACAGCGGTCATAGCAGAATGACCATCTGGCAAATGCTGTAACTGACTTTCAAGCAGATTCATCCCAAAACTGGCACGTAAGTCATGGAATTTGAAACTTTTAAATTGTGGATCAATCAAGCGAATTTCGGGTAATAGCACGACTTTTAAATAACTACGTACCGCTTCACCCTCATACAGTTTCAGCCTCGCCCCAAATGAGTCAGAGGCTTTGATCTGCTCAGTTAGTTCTTGCTGTTCGGCTTTGCTTGTATAAAATGGTGTGCCAAGCTTGGTGAGAAACACATAATTTTCATCCGAATCGCCATAATTGGACTTGTTTCTACGCTGGCGTGCTTGCTCACTATTGATATAGATTTTAAGATCTTGTGCTAACCAATTTGGAATTAACAATGTCATTGGCTTTTGAAATTTAGTGTCCACACCTGTACCCGCTCCAACGGGCAGACGAATAAAGCCATGACTATCAAGCTCACAACCAATTAAGTTTTTGATTCGTAAAGTACAAATCGTTTGTAAACGAGCACCTGTAAACAATGCAAGATAAAACATCAACTGATATTCACGTGATGATTTTTTCAATGCTTTTAAGATAATAGCTTGCTCTTCAACGCTGAGTGGACTTAATTCACCACCATCCTTAATCGCCTCAGGGTTATGAGCTTTAGCAGGAACATGAATCGCAAGGTCATGCGACTTAATTGCCATTTTTCGACGTGCGCCAAACTCATTGTCTACCGCAATATATTTGTACACATCTTGAAATGGCAGTCCATAGCGTTGATGGTCAACCAAGTCTTTTGTGACAAGAAATCGATAAAAATTCACCACTGCATTAATTCGACCACGTGCAGAACTGGCTGAAATTAGGCCTGCATTGGCTTGTTCAATAAGACGCGTACGATATTTAAAAATTGCGTTTTGTTGTTTCAATTTATGAAACTTTAAACAGTCAAGCTGTTCATCTTCAAGAAACCGCTGAAAATCAACAAGCTGATTGGCAATAGATGCAAATGTTTTAAAATCATACTGTATTGCTTGCTCAAGTTTTTTCAGCAAATACAGATTAAAAACGTCAGAAGGGCTACCATCTCCATGGATAATCACAGGGAATTCGAGATACGCATCACCATGTTTTTCGAACACTGCATCATTTAAACGATCAGTTGCCTTTCTCAACGTCGATAACTGAAATTTTTTAATGGTCACAACTTTGGCTTTTGATTGGTAGCGTGACTGACCATTTTTAAGTTTAGTGCTCATTTTGAGCCTCCTGTTTATTAAAAAACAGGCAAAAAGTGATCTTAAGATAGGATTGACAAAAATGCCCCTATCCATCAAAATCGAAGTGTCTGGACGCCAATCAAGACATTCATAAAAGCTCATGTTCCCACATGGGCTTTTATACTTTTTGCCGAATGAAAATAATTACTTTTTTGTCAATTCTCTCTGTTCCTCTTTTCTTAATCGTTCCAATTCCGTAATAAAAAAAGCATTCATTGACTGATGTCTTTGCTTTGCCATTTGTTTGACCCAAAAAACTAAATCTATGGGTAAACGAAGATTCGTCTGTTTCATGTGCATCACACCAATTGTTAGCATATTGCTAACATAGCAATATGCTAACACTTATGTCAACTCTTTTTTTATAGCATAATGCTAGTGCTATTTTTTACCGACTTAAAAATGTATGAGTAAGAAAGATATCCAATTTAATCTTCGTATTCCTGAAGAGCTAAAAGCCAAAATTGATGCTGCAGCGAAAGCGAATCAACGCTCTATCAATGCAGAAGCGACCTCTCGACTTTACGATTCATTCGTCATGAATGACAATATTCAAGTTGAAGCAGCAAAAATCGTTGAAAACTTTCTTCGAGCTCGATCTCCGACAGAGCGAAAAAAAGTGGTAGCTGAACGTTTAAATTTTGTATTAAGTGAATTGAAAAAAATTTATCATTTCAATGAATTTACAATTGCTGAATTAGCTTTTGAGATCAATGAAGATACGGCTGATGAGGCTGAAGCATGGTTTAGAGCAGAATTAGAACCCACCTTCGGACAATTGGAAAAAATAGCGCAACATACTTCAGTGAATCCAAACTGGTTACTCTTTGGTAAACAGACTCCATATGATATTCAGCACATACGTTTAAATGAATATTTAGATCAAGATATAAAGCTGCTTTTAGTTTCAGACCCTAGTAATGAATATTTATCTGCATCAAAAGTGAAAGAAATAAAATTTATTCGCGAATTATCAGAAACAGGGCAGTTAATTATTCTTAAAATTTATGAAAATTACGCAGTTGAGACTTTTTATCCCCCATATCATATCAGTGACGTAAATGGTGTTGGTGGATATAACTCATTGTTATATTTTTGTTTATTGACCAAAGTACTGTTGCGATATTATAAATCTAAGGTGAATGTATATAGTCATCTGCTTTCAGAAGAGCAGTTTAAACTTATTTTGACTGGAACAGTTCATCCCTTAACAATTGCAGAAAAATTACATCATATTCCTTGGATTGATGATTTAGCGGATAGACTCCCAAATAAAAATTTAGATTATTGGGATGGTTTTGATACGTTAAGAGCAAGAATACTACGAGACTTTGCAGCGAAAGAATACATTCAGGAAATTTGGAATGATCCTGAGTTGTATTTAAAGCATCCTATTGAGTTTTAAAAAAGGGATGACATTTTACTAAGTGCCATCCCTTTTTCTAGACTCATTGGTATATTCAAATAAATCTTGCATATTACAATTAAAATATTTACATAAGGTATCAGCGACTGAAAGTTCAATTCGTACTGCACGATCATAGTAAAGACTTGTTAGCGTATTACGATTGATACCAGTCGCTTGAGCCACCTCACTTAGCTTTAAAATTTTTCGCTCACCCATCAAATTTGACAACCTACATCTAATCATAACAACCTTTAAATTAAAAAAATTAACCTACAGAAGGTTAATTTAACTTGATGAATAACTTTTACTATGCTAATTTAACCTACAGCAGGTTATATTGTCTTATTAAAAACAAATTAGCCGTTCTAAATTTCATTATATAGTTTTTTAAGGAAGTTCAGCTATGAATAACTACTTTTCTCCAAAATTCTCTGTTTCTGAGGAAGTTCGTTCAACTGCTGTTGCACTAATCAAAGAGTTTAATATTGACCGTACATTTGATTTAGCTTTGTTTCTGAATGTTAATCCCAACTTAAATGACCAAGATGCGACTTTAGCGTGGGTGAACTATTTTGAAAAAAATCAACATGATATCAGTGATTTCAATCTTGTTAGACGCCACTTTATGAAAAATTTTCCTAAAATTATGTTTACAAACTTTAGTGAATAAAATAAACAAAGGGAGATATCAAATATCTCTCTTAATTTTTAACGGACCTTCTTATTGTAATCTCGATTAAAAGTGAAACTTAATTTAATTGGTTGTAAAAATATGGATTCATCGATAAAAGCAAGTCATATTGAGCCATCGGTCATTGCTTTTGACGTGTTTGGTACACTTGTAAAAATAGGGGAAAGACGTTCCCCATATAGAAAATTAATGAAATGGCTAAAAGAACATGGACGACAACCAAAACCTGATGATGCCAAATTTATTATGTCCCACAATTTAAATTTGGCAGAGCTTGCAAAGCGATTAGCAGTAAATATTCCAGACCAATTTTGCAAGAACTTGAGCATGATTTAGATAAAGAGTTACGCTCTATTACACTGTATGAAGATACCTTATCAACTTTGGAAGAATTAAAGAAATTAGGGATTGAATTGGCATTATGCTCAAATTTAGCTATGCCATATGGAAAAATTGTTTCTCCATTATTACCGCCCCTTGATGCTTATGCTCGGAGTTATGAAGTTGCTGCAATTAAACCTGAGTCGAAAATCTATCAGTCACTCATTAACCAACTAGGTTGCCAAGCTTCAGAAGTCCTATTTATTGGGGATACAGCACTTGCAGATTTTACAGGGCCGACAGCATTTGGTATGTCTGCTAGATTGATCAATCGTCAAAATGGTCAAACATTGGCAGAAGTTTTAAGCGACATACTTTAACAACTCGTGGACGCCACCTAATAGTGAATACTCACAGCTCCTCATCTTTCCATTTTTTAAATTCTGCAATTCGTTCTTCAAGCTCCCTCGTCCATGCTGGTTTTATATGTGGCACATTTAGGCGCTCAACACCTTGATGGTCAAAAAACTTATACACCTTTGCCGCCAACTTGATAAACGCCTGTTCAAACGTATTTGCCCAAACATCTAAACGATAATCATGATAATGCTCTTGGTATAATTTACCACCATCTTCTACTTTATTGAGATGTGAGCCAGTTTCTAAATAAATCACTAATTGCCCATTATCTTCATCATTATATGCACCGTGATAAACATTTTGGCAGTGCCCCCATGTATTCCAGTGCCATGATGGTACATCACCAATAACCGTCCAAAAAGCTGGGTGTGTATCAATAAAATGATAGGCAGTTAAAAAGTCTGTTGGATTTGCGAGATATGCTTGCTCATTTTCAAAGGCAGTCTGTAAAGCAGATTGTAAATGCTCAAATTTATTTTTATCGGTGTAGGAAAACAAACTACTAGAAAGATGCTCAGAGGTTTTAAAAAATAGGCAACCACTCTCTTTATTCTCACCAAAATATTGATAAACCTCTGGTAGAATCTGTAAATCTGTAGGTTTGACATGATGGATCTGGTGTTGTACGTCTTTTAAGCTTTCATGAATTGCTTCCATACGATCAGGGTAAGTGACGACAAGTTTCGTATCTCGCAGTGATAAAATTGCTGGTTCAGTTATTTGGGGTAACTGTTCTAATAGCCAGTCTGGTAATTGTTTTAATTCAGTCGGTTGCATTTTTAGTTATCCTTTTTTAAATAATTCCAACTTGTTACATGCGTTACACAACATAATTTGTGAAAGTTGATTGTAAGTTAGTCCATAGGAGTATATTGTCACTCAAGGGCTTCAACAAAATTAAGAACAGAAATCAAGCCACTCATCGTTTCTATTTGATGAATTGGGATACCGCTAGTGACTCTATTTTCGGACGTTAAAAAAATCTTCATCGCAGCCTGATCACCACCTGTCAAAGCATGTAAAGCCTGGTATAGACGAATCAGCAACAGTGCTAATTTCCCCTGTTTAGAATTTGGATCTAATTCAGGTTGGTTTTGCAATTGAGTGATTGCCTCAACATCCATATCTAGCACTATTGCGAGCTGAGACTGACTAAGGGAAAGTAGTTTAGCAGCCCTAAGTACTGACTTTCCCAATACAGCTGCTGGTACTACCTGCTGTTCCAATAACGTCATAGCATCACCTCAAGCTCTAATTTTACTGATCAAGCCTTAAATCTAACAATATCATACAAATTTCTAGATAAAACAATCACCTATTCCTGTTCGTAGCATACCGGTTATTCTTACTTGTTAGACGACCAGAAATAGTCACATAAGCTAATTTTGCCGACACCTGATGATTCATACTTACACCACGCCATGCTGCTTCCAAGGCAAGTTTTTGATGAACAATGATGGAACACGAACAATAAATCGACCACTATATTAACCAAGGGGGGGCATTTTTACACTGCCGCTAACACAGCTATCTTCCTATCTTTTTAAAATAGGTTTCACATTTTGAAGCGGGGCCAAAATTATATTTTAAAGCGGTATTGGCTCGAGCTGTTGCATATTCAATACCTTGAATTTCACGCTGCTGAGCAAAAACTTGAATCGCAGGATGTAACTGTTCTGAGCAACTGGCATCGTTGCTAAAGTATTTTAAAGTCTTGGTATTGGAAAAATATATTGCAGCAAACAATCGCCCATCTTTAAACACAATCGCGGATGAAGCATCTAAACTGCTTACAGACCGACCTTCATAATACAGCGCCTCATCTGTTTTCAGTAAATATGGCGCTGAGTAATTGTCAAAATTAGATTGAAATTTTAGATAATCATGCTTTAACAATGTTTGAAGTCCTGTTTGGATTTTTGGATTCAAAACAATTTGAGGAATTGATGAAATATCTGAATATTGAATGAAGTCTAGTTCTTGAGCATGAGTAAAAACGGAGATTGAAAAAAGTAGAAAAAGATAATAGTGATTCTTCATATCAAATTTATTATTTTTATGTCCATATTGACTTACTTATGGATTGTTCATTTTATATGGACACTTATGGAGTATCGATAAGGGTAAAACCCTTTTGAACTGATTTCATAACATTCTCCACAAATGTTTTTTAATTTAATTATTTAATAAAGCTATGTAGCTTGTTTTATAAATAGCACAGAGCGTGCCAAGATTTATTATAGTGAAAATGACAGAAAAAACAGCACTTTAAAAAAATATTTTTATTTTTTGTAATCATTACGTCTCTTTTTGTGTTTAAAAGTGACGATTTGTGTCACTTTATCACCGTTTTTTAGCGCAAAATAATGGGCGCATTTGCAATTTCATTCGTTCTATCTACAGACTTTCCATCATAAAAGTGATCCATCACTTCACCAATCTCTTTTACGCCTGCCGTCAAAGCTATTCGGTATTGTTTATTTTGCATGTGTTGGATAATTCGCGCGCAAATAGCCTGCCACACTTGAGCATCTGTCGCCTGCCTCATCCCACGATCAATGACAATTTCAACCTGACGTTCACATAAGTTTAAATAAAGCAAAACACCACTATTAAATTCTGTATCCCACACACCCAGTTCAGCAAAGAGCTGTTCAGCACGTGCACGGGTATTTTGATAATAGGCTTGGTTCGAAGGAATATGCCCTTCGATCACCACCTGTATTTCTCCCACATGGCC
Organism: Acinetobacter sp. YH12138; assembly: GCF_015218525.1. NCBI lineage: Bacteria > Pseudomonadati > Pseudomonadota > Gammaproteobacteria > Moraxellales > Moraxellaceae > Acinetobacter > Acinetobacter sp. YH12138. The sequence continues at coordinate 2,914,400 of NZ_CP048670.1, forward strand.
ATGCTCAGCTTTTGTCACCGCTTGCGCAATGGCCTGCTGATCTTGCTTATTAAAAAACCGGTTTGCTGCAGGCATATAAAAGAAGTGCTTCAACCAGCGTTTAAAACTTGGTTGCTGTATTTCCTGTGTTTTAGGACAGGTGACAATTTCTGTTGTTTCTGTTTTCGTTACCATGAACCTGATGCTCCCCCACCGCCAAAGCCACCACCGCCTCCGCTATAGCCGCCGCCACCAAAGCCACCACCTCCGCTACGGCCTCCACCGCCCCCACCACCAGCAAAAAACATTTGAAAAATGGTTTGAGCAATAGCCGTAATCAGTAAAAAGAAAATTGCTCCACCCATCAACAGACTGGTGAGTAGACCTGCACCATTGACCAAACCCGCAACGGTACCTGCAACAGCAGCAGTTGACGCACTTAAGCGCTTACCCACTATAAATGATGCAAAAATACCAATCACCAAAATGATGAGAACCGTTGTAAACGTTTTCTCTTTGGCTTGCTGCTCGTGTAAGGCTTGTTCCTGACGTTCTTTCAGCTCTTGGGCTGCTTGAGCGGCAACTTCAGGGTCTTGATTTAAAATACGTGTTATTTCCGTTAAGCCAGCATCAATGCCTTGAGCATACTGTGCTTGTTTAAAATACGGAGTGATTTGATTACGAATAATGCGACTAACGATGATATCAGGCATGATTCCTTCCAGCCCATAACCCGTCAGGATTTGAATTCTGTGATCATTCACAGCAATCGCCATCAATATCCCGTTGTCACGTTTTGCTGAACCGAGTTGCCATTTTTCTGCAACACGCATGGCGTAATCAAAAATATCTTCTTGACCTGTGGTTGGTACAATCACGATACCAACTTGTGCCTTGCCTTGTTCGTGCAACTGTAGAATTTTCTGACTAATGGCTTGCTTTTCAGCAGCCGAAAGTAAATTTGCCTGATCAACTACCGGTTCATTTAGCGTCGGCAAGCCACGAATCGACTCGCCATCTGCCATATCATTGGCGATATTCGGCTGCTGAATTTTGATTTCAGGCTGTGCTGTTGTTTCTTTTTGCGTAGCTGACTGCTGATCTTTTAATATTTTACCGACAACAACTGTTTCAGCATCTACATCTGTAGCGGTGGCAGTTTCTGCATGTGTGAAACCCACCACACACAATAAGCATGCTAAAACCATGCGCTGCAACCACAACAAACCTGTATATTTTAGCTCAAAATCCACCATCAGCCCACCTCACAATGCAGTGATGCCAATTAATTAAAATCAACTTTCGGTGCAGTTTGTGCACTTTGCTCTGCGCTAAAGTTAGGCTTAGTATCCATGCCGATGACTTTAGCTGTCATCACTTGCGGGAACTGGCGTGCATAGCCGTTAAAGTCTTGTACCGTAGTAATGTAGCGATTACGTGCGACAGCGATCCGGTTTTCAGTGCCTTCTAACTGAACCTGTAAGTCACGAAATTGCTCATTGGCTTTTAAGTCTGGATAATTTTCCGAAACAGCAATTAAACGTGAAAGTGCGCTGGTCATCTGCGCTTGCGCTTCTTGATATTTTTGGAACAGTGCTGGATCTTCCAAAACTTCCTTATCCACTTTTAAGCCCGCAACATTGGCACGTGCTTGAGTCACTTCGGTCAACACTTGTTCCTCATGTTTCGCGTAGCCTTTCACCACATTGACAAGGTTAGGTACCAAATCTGCACGACGTTGATATTGGTTTTGCACCTCAGACCATGCTGCTGTAACGGCCTCGTCTTTGACTTGTAATGTGTTATAGCCACAACCACTGAGGGTCAACGTACTGACTAATGCGATTGCGAGCATGCTTTTTTTCATTGAATTCATAACCCTTAACCTCAAGTATTTATTTGTAATTGTTTAAATAAATTCATTCTAACCTTATTTTTCGAATGAATTATGTATTTTCTTTGTGATTAAACTGATCTACTCGAAAAATATTTAGCATTAAAAAAAGCCCACAACTCGGGCTTTTTTAACATTTTGAATTAATTATACAATTGCGGTGTAATTTCAGTCTGAAAACTTTCCATTTGATATTCATCAGCAAGGCGTTCTTTCCAATATTTCACGATCTGACTGTAATCAATTTCGCTCGGATGGAATTCTGCTTTGTAATATGACAAATATTCTGGCGTCAATTGAATAAACATTTTTGCCAATAAATACGCCCCGAATATATTTCCACCAACCTTCGGCAAACTTTTTTTCTTATCCTGCATAAATAGCTTCGTTGTAGAATAAAACGTAAGACTTGCAAAACCCGTGGTCACACTGCGCATAATCATGCGGCGTATTTTGTCATCACCATACACATGTTGATATACATCAAATGCCACTGCGCGATGCTCAATTTCTTCAATCGCATGCCAAACCCAAAGTTTCACTGCATCATCATCTAAAGTACTCAGTACTTCAGGATGTCTTAAAATATAGCCACCAAGCAACGCGGTAAAATGTTCAAATGCACAGGTAATTGCCAACTGTATTTTTGGATGTAAGTTTTTTACATAGCTGTCTTTACGTGCCAGCCATGCCTGGAAACGATCTAAATTATAGGTTTCACTGCGCCAAGCATCGTTAAATTCAGCGTGGGCTTTGGAGTGCATCGCTTCTTGCCCAATGAATGCCGCGATCTCAGCTTGCAATTTTTCATCACTGACTTTATCGCGTACATTACGCACGCTATGCACAAAGAATTGCTCACCAATGGGAAAGGTCGATGACAATGCCGTCAACAAATGCGACATCACCGGTGAGTTGGCAAAATAATGCCGACGAATCGCTTTAGGATTGAATTGTGCTCGACGTACCGTAATGCCAATGGCTTTAGGACGATTCAGATATGTTTTTTGTGTCGTCACTTGCGTCATGGTCGCTTCCTAAGATTTAGATCATGATCGCAGTATGTAATTCCGATGTACTTTCACACATGGCAAAATGTGCTAGCACACTTGCATAATTCACCATTCTAAAGCGCTGTCTGACAACTTTGCAGTGTATTTATCTGCAAAATCCATTCACTTGTCATTTGAGGTAAATTCCAAAAAATAAAAAACCCGCCGAAGCGGGTTTTTTGAATGAATCCAGTGTAAGCACTGGGCGTGTCATGACTTAAACATCTAAGTAGTCAAGAATACCTTCTGCAGCTTGGCGACCTTCCCAGATTGCGGTTACCACAAGGTCAGATCCACGTACCATATCACCACCGGCGAAAATTTTCGGATTCGATGTTTGGAACTTAAATTCTTGCTGTTCAGCAGCAATGACACGGCCTGAACCATCCATACTGATGTTTGATGTAGTAAACCAATCTGCAGGGCTGGTACGGAAACCGAAGGCAAGCAATACTGCATCTGCTGGTAAAATTTCTTCTGAACCCGGAACTGGCTCAGGGCTACGACGACCGCGACTATCAGGTGCACCTAGCTGTGTAGTCACAACTTTAACACCTGTCACTTTGCCATTTTCACCCACAATTTCAATTGGCTGGCGATTAAATTGGAAATCCACACCTTCTTCACGCGCATTTTTCACTTCACGACGTGAACCCGGCATGTTTTCTTCATCACGACGGTAGGCACAGACAACGGATTCGGCACCTTGACGGATCGAGGTACGGTTACAGTCCATCGCGGTATCACCACCACCCAGAACAATCACTTTTTTGCCTTCCATGCTGATGTATTCAGATGGATCTTTTTCCCATCCTTGCGTACGGTTGACATTGGCAATCAAGAAATCCAGTGCATCATGAACACCAACAAGATCTTCACCCGCAAAACCACCCTTCATGTAAGTATAGGTTCCCATACCCATGAATACAGCGTCGTAATCAGCCAAAAGCTGATCAATCGTCACATCTGTACCAATTTCAGTATTTAGACGGAATTCAACTCCCATGCCAGAGAAAATCTCACGGCGACGTTTCATCACATCTTTTTCCATTTTGAATTCTGGAATACCAAATGTCAGCAAACCACCAATTTCAGGGCGTTTGTCGAATACAACTGGCTTCACACCATTACGTACAAGAATATCTGCACAGCCAAGGCCAGCAGGACCTGCACCAATAATCGCAACTTTCTTGTCTGTCCACTTAACGTGTGACATATCTGGACGCCAGCCCAATGCAAAAGCCGTATCGTTAATATATTTTTCAGCATTTCCAATGGTGACTGCACCAAAGCCGTCATTTAGCGTACACGCGCCTTCACATAAACGGTCTTGCGGGCACACACGACCACAAACTTCAGGCAAGGTGTTGGTTTGATGACACAATTCTGCCGCTTGGAAAATGCGACCTTCTGCAATCAGTTTTAACCAGTTTGGAATGTAGTTATGTACTGGACATTTCCATTCACAATACGGGTTACCGCAACCTAAGCAGCGGTGTGTTTGGTTTTTTGCAACTTCAGCTGTAAACGGTTTATAGATTTCCACAAATTCTGCTTTGCGGACAACTAGATCTTTTTTCTCTGGATCTTGGCGTGCTACATCCAGGAACTGAAAGTCATTATTTAGGCGCTCTGCCATGTCTCTCTCCGTGGGTAGGTGTAAGCATGTTTGGACTTACACCTGCCTATCAAATCTGCAGTAGTGGAATTATTGTGGATCAGCTTGAGTTGTTTTCAACAAAGTCTGCAAATTAGCAGCTTTTGGTTTCACAAGCCAGAATTTGCGGCTATAGAAGTCAAACTCGTTGCGGATCTTATACGCCCAAGCACTACCTGTTTCTTTAATATGTTCATCTAAGATACGGCACAAGAACTCTTTGTGTTCTTCCATCGATTCTGTAGAGATACGGTTCAATTCAATTAATTCGTGGTTGTAATGGTCAACAAAGTCATTGTCGAGGTCGAGCACATAAGCGAAACCGCCTGTCATACCCGCACCAAAGTTATGACCCACTTTACCCAATACAGTCACGATACCACCCGTCATGTATTCACAGCAGTGGTCGCCTGCGCCTTCAATCACGGCAAACGCACCTGAGTTACGCACAGCAAAACGCTCGCCTGCTGTACCTGCAGCAAACAATTTACCGCCTGTTGCACCATACAAACAGGTGTTACCAATAATCGCAGTATTTTGCGTTTGGAACGGTGAACCTTTCGGTGGGAAGATCGAGATACGACCACCAGCCATACCTTTACCCACGTAGTCATTCGCATCGCCTTCTAGGCTGATATGTAACCCACCTGCGTTCCAAACACCCAATGACTGACCTGCAGTCCCTGTTAATTTAACTCTAACAGGATGCGCTTCCATGCTGAGGTTGCCATAACGTTTTGCAATCTCACCCGAAATACGCGCGCCAATTGAACGGTCACAGTTACCAATAGTAAAACCATATTCACCGCCTGTGCCTGCTTCAATCGCTGGCAGCATTTCAGCTACCATTTTCTCAGCCAATAAACCTTTATCGAATGGTGCATTACCTTGTACTTCACAGTACTGTGCTTTGCCTTCAGCCGCAGGATGCGATTGGAGTAATGCGCTCAAATCAAGGTGTGCATGTTTTTCAGTTTCACCTGGAAGCATTTCCAGTAAATCTGTACGGCCAATCAAATCTTTCAGACTTGCAACGCCTAGCGCTGCTAACCATTCACGTGTTTCTTCCGCAATAAAGTGGAAGAAGTTGATCAGCATTTCAGGCTCACCGATATAGTGTTCCTGACGTAAATGATCTTGTTGTGTTGCAACACCGGTCGCACAGTTGTTTAAATGGCAAATACGTAGGTATTTACAACCCAATGCGATCATCGGTGTAGAACCGAAACCAAAACTTTCAGCTCCTAGAATCGCAGCTTTCACAACATCTAGACCCGTTTTCAAGCCGCCATCAGTTTGTACACGGACTTTACCACGCAGGTCATTCACACGAAGCGCCTGATGCGCCTCAGATAGACCAAGCTCCCATGGAGAACCTGCATGGTGAATTGAAGAAAGTGGAGAAGCCGCTGTACCACCGTCATAACCAGAAATGGTAATGAAGTCTGCGTAAGCTTTCGCTACACCTGCCGCAATCGTACCAACACCTGGCTCAGAAACCAGCTTAACTGACACCATCGCCTGTGGGTTAACCTGTTTTAAATCGAAAATTAACTGTGATAAATCTTCGATTGAGTAGATGTCGTGATGCGGTGGCGGAGAAATTAATGTCACACCCGGTACTGAGTAACGTAAACGTGCAATTAAGCCATTCACTTTACCGCCCGGCAACTGACCACCTTCACCTGGTTTTGCACCTTGTGCCACTTTAATTTGAAGGACTTCTGCAGAAGTTAGATATGCAGGGGTCACACCAAAACGGCCAGATGCAATTTGTTTGATTTTCGAGTTACGAATGGTACCGTAACGCGCAGGGTCTTCACCGCCCTCACCAGAGTTTGAACGACCACCAATGGTATTCATAGCGATTGCAATAGCTTCGTGCGCTTCAGGTGATAATGCACCTAAAGACATCCCAGCCGAGTCAAAACGCGGCAGAATTTCTTCTACGGATTCAACTTGATCAAGCGCAATTGAATTATCAGTTTTAAGTTTGAATAAGTCACGAATCGTCGCGATTGGACGGTTATTCACTAGCTCTGCGTATTCTTTAAAGTCCGCATAATTACCAGAACGCACAGATTTATGCAGCGCATTGATCACATCTGGGTTAAATGCGTGATATTCCTTACCGAATACAAATTTCAGCATACCGCCTTGATCGATTGGCTTACGTGATTTCCACGCCAAATCTGCCAATTTTTTCAAGTCATTTTCTAGATCAGAGAATGTTGCGCCTTTAATACGGCTCGGTACGTCAGTAAAGCATTTTGCAACCACTTCATCAGAGAGGCCGACCGCTTCAAACAACTGACCGCCACGGTAAGAGGCAACAGTAGAAATACCCATCTTAGAAAGGACTTTTAATAAGCCTTTCTCAATGCCTTTACGGAAGTTCGCTTGCGCATGGATTGGGTCACCCAACAACTCGCCTTTCGCGATCAAGTCATTGATCACGTCATAAGCTAGGTACGGATAAATCGCAGTCGCACCGAAACCAAGAATCACCGCAAACTGATGCGCATCACGCGCCAAACCAGTTTCGACAATGATGTTGGCATCTGTACGCAGACCCACATTGATTAAATAGTGGTGAACCGCACCAGTTGCCATCAATGCATTTGCAGGTAAAAAACCTTGACGGATTTTCTTATCAGACAATACAAGTAATGTTTTTCCATCGCGAATCGCTTGTGCAGATTCTTCACAAATACGCGCGATAGCAGCTTCTAAGCCTTCATCTTCTGCATAGTTCAGGTCGATATCTGCAATCTCGTAACCTTTACGACCAAGGGTACGGATTTGATGCATTTTCGAATTTGATAGTACTGGGCTTGAAATGATCAGACGATCTGCATGCTCTGGACCTTGTTCAAATACATTTTGTTCACGGCCGAGGCATGTCTCTAACGACATTACGATCGATTCACGTAATGGATCGATTGGCGGATTCGTAACCTGAGCGAACTGCTGACGGAAGTAGTCAGACACATGGCGCACCTGACGAGACAATACTGCCATTGGCGTATCATCACCCATTGAGCCCACGGCTTCCTGACCACTTTCAGCGATTGGACGAAGCAATTGGTCACGTTCTTCAAATGTCACCATGAACATTTTTTGTGAAGCTTTCAGGTCATCACCTTTTAAGCCTTGATCACATAAATATTCTTCTAGCTCTGGACTACCTTGCACACGTACTGAGTTTTCACGTAACCACTGACGGTACGGACGCATACGTTTGAGGTGATTACTCACATCTTGAGTATCGAGCATTTTGCCGGTAAAGGTATCGATCACCAAGATTTGACCCGGACCGACACGACCTTTAGATACAACGTCTTCAGGTTCATAACCCCAAACACCAATTTCTGATGCCAATGTGATGTAACCATTTTTGGTAATTACCCAACGTGCTGGACGTAAACCATTACGGTCAAGCATACAAATCGCATGACGACCATCTTGAATTACCAGACCTGCTGGACCATCCCATGCTTCCATATGTTTCGAGTTGAATTCGTAGAATGCACGTAAGTCCGCATCTAAAGTTTCAACGTTTTGCCAAGCTGGTGGAACCAACATGCGCAGCGCACGGAACAAGTCCATACCGCCGCCGACAAGGATTTCCAGCATATTATCTAAACTTGAAGAATCCGAGCCTGTACGGTTTACAATTGGATTTAGCTCAGTTAAACCTGGCAACAATGGGTTTTCAAATTTTGGTGTACGTGCCATTGCCCAGTTACGGTTAGCAGTAATGGTATTGATCTCACCATTGTGTGCTAAGTAACGGAACGGCTGAGCCAATGGCCAACGAGGCAAAGTATTAGTTGAGAAACGCTGATGAAATACAACAATGTGTGACTTTAAACGCTCATCAGCAAGATCGGTATAGAAGTCAGCAATGGCTGCTGGCATCATCAAACCTTTATAGCTGATCACAGTTGAGCATAAAGTGGTTACATAGAAGTATGGGTCAGCAGTCAGCTGTTGTTCTGCACGACGACGTGCCATCACCAACTTACGGTTGAATTCAACCTCTGAAACACCCATTGGGCAATTCACGATAATTTGTTCAAATGCAGGCAATGACTGCATCGCGATTGAACCCAACGCATCGTTATTGGTTGGCACAACACGCCAAGCGATGACTTTACAACCTTCGTCTTCGATTTCTTTGGTTAAAATTTGTTTTGCATGTGCGGCTAATGCAGGGTCTAGGTTTAGAAATACCGTACCCACAGCAAAGATTTCACTCAATGTAATGTCACTGAGTTTTTTCGCTTCTTCACGGAAAAATTCTTTGGGCATAGCAAGGAGTAGACCGCAGCCGTCACCGGTTTTACCATCTGCGGCAATACCACCACGGTGGGTCATACAACTTAAACTATGCATTGCGGTTTTGACGAGATCATGGCTTGCATCACCCTGCATATGGGCGATTAAACCGAAACCACAGTTATCTTTAAACTCATCCGGTTGGTATAAACCTTGAGCGGGAGCTACAGTATTAGGCGATGGCATGTGCATAGCGTACCCTTCTTTTCTTTACAGCTCTTTCGAGCACTTAACAAACTAATTTCTTGTTGCGATTCGTCTTAACTTACTCACATGAATTGTTCTGTCGAGCAAAATTATTTCTTATTCACACCCTTAAGATAAACCGAATTCATCTTAGATGCATGAATAAAAGTCAAATTTTCTGCTTTTGCAGTTCAGATCAGGGATAACGACTGGATTAATGACTTCGCACTTTTATCGAATCATTTTCGCGCCAAAACAGGGAGAAAAGTTCAATTTACGCACCAATTAAGCAATTTACATGCCAACTTGATGCGTTTTCTCCTAAGATGGCTGATTACAAACATTTTTTGGTTATAACAAATAATTTAAATTGTTCTTTTATAATTTTATGCACTTTTTCTGTGCAGTTTAGACTTTTTCTAAGACATCTTGCGCTATTTTAGAACTAATTGAATGGATCGGTTACTTCTTGCTCTACCGGTGTAGGTTTTGGACGTGGTGCATCTACACTACTTTGTGATTTTTGCACATCAATCACATTCCCTTCAGTATCACGGCGAGTCACCGTAGTACTTGTTGTTGCATTAGCTGGAGTTGTTACTGTCGCTGCAGCCGCTGCTTTTCGTGCTGCGATTTGAGCTTCATCAATTTTCGGTAAAGGCACAGACTTTAATTTAACAGCATATAACTTTTGACTCGACGACATTTCTTCCGCGCCTAAGTCATTCACATATGCTTGATATTGTTTAAATTCCACAACCTTAGGTTTAATTGATGCAGGCAAAGCAATATTGAGGCTCGACATTGCAGTTTTCGCATCATTTTGAGACGAATATGGTCCTGTTAAAATGACGTATTGCTCAGGATGGTCTTCACCAGAAAGACGTAGATAAATAAATTTGTGACGCTCAGGCTGCTTGCGTAAGAAGCTTTTTAAAATATCTTCTTCAGAAACCCGAAATAATTCAACACCATAAAGCTTGGCAGAATCCTTGATAAATTTAGTGCCGCGAAATTCTGGCTCATGTTGAGCTGTAGCAACCACACGGGTCGTCATATCCAGCGGACGTACTTCTTCATTTAATGCACCAAGATGGGACATTGCTGCCACTTTCTCTGACTGAATTTGCAAATCCACTTCGGTTTCCGCTTGTTTTTCAACTTCAACCAATTCTTTGGTATCTGTAATCGCCCAGAAAACCAATGCAGCGAACAGACACACAGCTCCACCCACCAACCATGTGTAGTGATGAACTTTTTGCCATTGAGACTGCCGCGCTGCCATGATGTACCTACTCTGCCTGATTTGCCAAAATTGCCTGTTTCATTAATTCGACATCAAACTCTTTGGTGATGATGGCCTGACCTAATGATTTCAGTAAAATAAGTCGTAATTGCCCATTCAATACTTTTTTATCATGGGACATATACGCCAAAAATTCCTCTAGCGGAATTTTAGGGCAAACTATCGGTAATTGTGCACGTAAAATGATTTTTTTTGTACGCTCTAAATCTTCAACTGTGATCCAGCCCATACGATGGGACAAATCTGCAGCCATCACCATCCCTGTTGCAACGGCTTCGCCATGTAACCATTCACCATATCCCAAGTACGATTCAATCGCATGGCCAAAGGTATGACCCAAGTTTAATAACGCACGCTCACCTTGTTCTTTTTCATCATTGGCCACAATACGCGCTTTATGAGCGCATGAACGATATACTGCTTCAGCCAACAAAGTTGCATCACCTGCAACTAAAGCATCCATATGCTGTTCAAGCCAAGCTAAGAATTCAACATCACCCAACAAGGCATATTTGATCACTTCAGCCAAACCTGCAGAAAGTTCACGCGCTGGCAAAGTTTTTAATTGCGCCATATCCGCAAGGACCACTTGGGGTTGCTGAAAGGCACCAATCATGTTTTTACCTAGTGGATGGTTAATCCCTGTTTTGCCACCAACACTTGAATCCACTTGAGAAAGTAAAGTCGTCGGCACTTGAATAAAATACACACCGCGTTGATAGCATGCAGAGGCAAAACCGGTCATATCTCCAATAACACCACCACCTAATGCCAAAACCGTACAATCGCGGTTAAAGCCTGCTTCGAGCAAGGCATCAAAAATTAAATTCAAATGGTCTAAATTTTTATACTTTTCACCATCAGGCAAAATACATGTCGCAACAGTTTTCCCTACTGCCTCAATTGCTTCTACATAATGTTTTAAATAGAGCGGGGCAACTGTGGTATTAGAGACAATCATCACTTGTTTACCCTGAATATAAGGCTCAAGTAAAGTTTGTGGATTAAGGTCACTCCCAATAAAAATAGGGTAGCGACGATCACCGAGTTCAACATGTAAGGTTTGCATGAATTTAACCTTTTCTAACGAGATATATTTTGTGAAACAATTAAATTAAAAATTTTTTGCGCAAGATCTCTCGCAGCACCTTGATTGGTTTCAATAATATAGTGCGCGACTTCACGATAAAGCGGATCACGGGCAGCCAATAAATCTCGTAGCTTTTGCTCTGGATTTTCCACTTGAAGAAGTGGGCGATTTTTGTCGCGGTAGGTTCGTTGTAACTGAATTTCCACCGGAGTATATAGATAAACAACAATACCACGTTGTTTTAAAAATTCACGATTTGGGGGCTGAGTCACAGCACCACCGCCAGTCGCCAAGACCAGTTGTTTCTTTGCAGTTAACTCATCAATGACATTCGTTTCACGACTTCTAAAGCCTTTTTCCCCTTCCTTTTCAAAAATCCAAGGAATGGTCGCACCTGTTTTACGTTCAATTTCATGATCACTGTCTAGAAATTCACGTCCTAACAATTCTGCTAAATGTCGCCCTACGGTTGTTTTTCCTGCCCCCATTGGCCCTACCAAATAGATATTTGGTAGGGTTTCAAACTCTTTGCTTGGCAAGGAGTCACCTATTTCTTTTGTTAAATTGAAAATATATTAATGATTTCTGGTAACACTGTCATTAACAATTCGCGGAGTAACAAAAATCAGCAACTCATTTTTTGCATCGCTTTTCATATCTTTACGGAATAAGCGACCCACATAAGGAATATCACCTAAGAACGGTACTTTAGTTTGCTTACTTTGCGTTTCCTGATTAAAAATACCGCCGAGCACAACAGTTTCACCATTGTTGACTAAGACATCGGTATTAATTTCATTTTTATTCAGGATGATTTCACCATTTTGTGCATATCCTGCTGGTGAGTCGCTCTTGATATTCAGCTTCATTTGCACTTTACCATCTGGAGTAATGCTAGGCGTGACATCCAAACTTAATAAAGCTTCTTTAAACTCGGTAGAAGAAGTCGCATTTGAACCTGTACCCGTTGTGGTTTGATACGGAATTTCTTGACCTGATGCAACTTTGGCGGGTTGTTTATCCGCTGTCAGTACTTTTGGTGTAGAAATGACTTCACCATAACCATCCGCTTGTAAAGCAGAAAGCTCTAAATCCAACATAAAATCAGAAAGACTAATTAAGCCAAACGCAATTCGACTGGCACCTGCAGTAGTCACCCCTAAGTCCACGTTTAAGTTACTTGGACGTTGAATCGTATATTTCCCATCATCATCCGGCGTTTTTAAGTCCCAAAGCGTAGTATCACTACCACCCACCAATAAATGGTCATTTTGGTTAATCCCTTGAGACAAGAGACCCCATTTCACACCCATTTCTTTGGTAAAGTCAGTAGATGCTTTTACAATACGTGCTTCGACCATGACCTGCTTGACTGATACATCAAGCAAATCCACCATCTTACGAATCTGATCAATGTTTTGCGCAGTATCATTAATAATCAGTGTATTTGTACGCGTATCTGCAGAAATCGTTCCGCGTGGACTTAACAAATTACCCCGATCATCATCAGCATTATTACTATTATTTGACGAACCGCTATTACCCGCAGTTTTAGACTGCGTAATCAGCTTCTCTATCTCAGCAGCTTTTGCATAGCTTAACGTTAAATATTCAGTCTGTAATGGTGCCAACTTCATACTTTGACGTAAGGCTTTTGCTTCTTCTTCTTCCGCTTTAATCAACTCAGATACAGGCGCAATCCAAATCACATTACCATTACGACGTTTGTCCAAATTCTTGGTTTTCAATATGATATCTAGTGCTTGATCCCAAGGCACATCTTTTAAGCGAAGTGTAATATTTCCTTGAACCGTATCAGCAGCAACCATATTGATTTCAGTGAAATCAGCCAAAAGTTGCAGTACACGACGTACTTCAATATCTTGGAAGTCTAATGAAATCTTCTTACCGATATAATGATTGGCAGCTTTAGGACGTAATGGATTCTTATCTTCCGGACGTTTCAAACTTACCGTTAATTTATTATCAGTTTGGTACGCCATATATTCATAGCTGCCCGTCGACTGAATGGTAATCACACCATTACCGCCATCATTATGTGCATCTACCGTTGCAACAGGTGTTGCAAAATCATTGACATTTAAACGGCGAGTCAAATGTGCAGGTACTTTATTGCCTAAAGTACGGATCACCACTTTACTGCCTTGCTGTTGAACATCAACGGGGGTATTTCCACCCAATAAATCAACAACAACTTGACCTTCACCATTAGAACCACGGTGGAAACCAATATTTGAGATGCCCTGTTGCTGACGTTGTGCTACAGGCTGTACATAATTTGCAGCTTGTGCAGAGTTGATTTTTAAAATAAAGGTATTACCTTCAACACGCGTGGTAAAAGCGCCAGCATTGGCTAAATTCACAGTTAAGCGCGCACGTTGCGCATCCGAACTCACATCCACAGTGCTCGCTTCAGCCGTTGCAACAGGAATTGAACTTTGTTTTAAATTTTGCTGTGCTTTATCAAAGTCTAAAACTAGTCGTGATGGTTGATCGAGTTGATAAGCTTGTGGTTGCGGCGGCAAGCCATTAAACATCACGCGAATTTCAGTCCCTTGACCTGGAATTTGCATTGGTACCACATTGGTTACACTCACCTGAGCATTGGCAACTTGCATCATCGCCATTGCAACAGCCCCCATCGAAAACTGACGAAACACATGATTCATTGTATTGCCATCCCCAAAAATAAAATCTTGTACACTATTCTTCATTTTTATTCCTTTAAGCTTAAGGTGCTGGTCCAATTAATATGAGACTTCTAGGACGCTCTACATATCCTTCTCGCCCATCCGGAATAATCTCAATCAAATCAATTTGAGTCGGGGTAATATTTACCACTCGACCATGATTGAGCCCCATATAACTTCCACGTTGAATACGCTCAACTTCACCATCAGGTGTCTGAATCAAGGCTAATATTTGCCCAGATTGGTTACGCATACTACCCTTCATATTCAGGGTTTCGAGTGCATAACTCTCCAAAGGTTGAGGCTGACGGCTCAAGTTTGGATAAACACGCTTACCTGCCATGATTTTAAGTTCTGCTGCCAATGAACTTGGCAAGAACGGACTTTTTAAAGAGTGCGCCGCATAATTAAAAGTTTCGACAGGTACAAAATCTGGCGCAGGTTCAATCGCTAGTGGAGCTTGATTGCGTATATTTGCCATCTCTTGATTGACCACATCAATACGTGATTCACAACCAGCCAATACAAATCCAACCATCACAGAAAGTGCCAATTTATTCATTTTCATTTTGGAGCCTCCTGTGTGCTTGCTGAATCTGCAGCTTTCGCAGCACTTTCAGTATTCCCTTCATAACGATATGTTTTTGCAGAAATCACATAGTCAATTTTTGGAATATCTGAGTTCTTTTCTTTATTTTCAGTTGCTGTAATCGTTAAATTATGCAAAGTCACAATCCGTGAGAGCCCCGCAATACCACTTACAAATGAACCAAAGGCGTGGTAATCACCTGTTGCCTCAATATGAATTGGCTGTTCCGTAAAGAACTCTTGCTTCACTTCAGGCTCAAGGCGAATAATTTTAAATTTCAGTCCAGAATTCACACCAGTTATATTAATATCATCAACTAAATCTGGAATTTCAGTTTCTTTCGGCAATTGTTCTAATTGTTGATTAAAACGTGCTTCCATATCCTGCAACTGCAGCTGATATTGTTGCAAATTACGTAGTTTTGAATCTTTTTCACGAAACTCATTTAACAAATTTTGTTCTTGCGCATTGGCACTTGAAATAGCTTCAATCTTGCCTTTAATCGCCAAGAAATAGCCCAAAATTGCCACAAGGATAATGATAAAAATCCAACATGTAATTTTGACTGAAATTGGCCAACTACCATAGTTATTCGGATCTAGCGTATTGAACTGCTGTACAAACTTATCAAAAGTCATTTTCTTTTTCGGAATGACCACAGCATCTTGATTCAATTGTTCAAATTCATCACGACTCATTTTGCAGCCTCCGGAGTTGGTGTTGCTGCAGTTTGTGCGTCAGATGTTTGCGCCGATGAAGCTGACTGTCCTGCATTTGCTGCTGGATCATTAATGGTCGGCTGCGCAATTTGCTCCAAATCAGCAGTCACAGTAAATGCACCATAAGATTCTTCTACGCGAGGAACCACTGACGTCGGTGCTTTGTCTTTTTTCTCTTCCGCCACAAGGAATGAGCTCATGAAGGCATTACGATACCAAGGTGATGCTTCCAAATTACGCAGTAGATCTGCAACAGTGTTTGGACTTTCCGCACGCCCTTCGATCATAAATTTGTCGCCATTACGTTCAAATTTTGTGATGTACATATTGGCAGGTGTCACACGAACCAATTCATCTACAAGATGTACAGCGATTGGACGTTGACCTTGTAAGCCTTGAATCAACTTCATTCGTTCAATAATGGCATTACGCTGTTCTTGTAAACCATCCAAAGACTTTAATTGAACATCTAAGTTTTGGTTATGACTGATAATCAATTGGTTCGCTTGTTCTTGATCTTTTAATTTGTGATCAAAGTACAACCATGTTAAACCAACCCCAATTACCCCAATTAAGAAAGCCCCAATACAAAGTGCAATAAATTCTTTTTTTCGTTTCTCTCTTAGCTCATCACGCCAAGGGAGCAAGTTAATTTTTGCCATTAATCAAAACTCCTCAATGCTAGACCGCATGCCACCATGAGTGATGAGGCATCATTTTCAATTTTTTTAATATCAATTTGAGGTGAAAAACCCATTTGTAAGAATGGATTGGCAATCGTGACGCGGTAACCCAATTTTTGTTGAAGTAATTTTGCAAGCCCCGGAATATTGGCATTCCCCCCTGCCAATAAAATATGGTCAATTTCGTTGAACTGTGAAGATGAGAAAAAGAACTGTAAAGAACGTGCTGCTTGTTGAACGACAGCTTCTAAGAAGGGTTCTAAGACTTCGATATCATAATCATCTGGCAAGGCACGTGTTTTTTTCGCTCGACCTGCTTCTTCGAAAGACAATGCATAGCGATTTTGAATTTCCTGTGTCAATTGTTTGCCACCAAACACTTGCTCACGGGTATAAATCACTTTGTTATTCTGCATGACAGATAAGGTCGTCATACTATGACCAATATCTAAAATACCCACGGTATTCACACCCATTGGCAAAGTATCTGAGAAAACTTTAAACGCATTTTCAATTGCAAAGCTTTCTACATCGCCAATTTTTGGTGTAAGACCAGCAAGCTGAATGACTTCCGCACGCGCTTCGACATTTTCAATACGCGTAGCGACAAGCAAAACATTGACACGATTTGGGTTGGACAGACGATCTGGCAAGACTTCAAAATCAAGGCTCGCTTCATCAAGTGGGAACGGAATATATTGCTCAGCATCATCACGAATCTGAATTTCACGTTCATCATCGTTCATATCTGCGTCCATTTCGATGATTTTTGTAATCACCATCGACGTTGGAACCGCCAAAGCTGCATTAGTGGTCTGAGTATTGGCCAAATTAATTGCGCGCTCTAAACAGTCACCGACAGCTTCCGGATTCAATATGTTCTTTTCAACAACACTTCCTTCTGGTAATGGCACCAAAGCATAGCTTTCTACCCAATACCGCCCACTCTTTACAGAAAGTTCCAAAACCTTAACAGAAGTCGAACTAATATCTACTCCTATTAACCCCTTATTTGGCTTACGATATAACCTGAGCACAATATAATTCCTATTATTTTTTTATCCCCAAAAAAATTAACCCACTAATTAGCATTGGTCTATAATTTTATACAGATACAATAACTCATCTAACAATCCGTATATCGAAAGGATATACTGACCACCAATTAGTTTGCCATTAGCTCTTATTAAAACTTACTTGTTATGAAAAAGCTATCTTGTTCAGGCCTTGTTCATCCATTTTTTTTGGCCATTATTATTATTTTGGTCGCAATTCCAATGGGTTTCTATGGCATGTATCTCTATATTGCCCCGTCTTTGCCTGAAATGTCCATCTTAAAAAAGGCTCCATTATTAAAACCATTGCAAGTTTATAGTGCTGATAATGAGCTGATTGCAGAATATGGTGGCAAACTTTCGGTTCCTGTAGAGTACGACCAAATCCCGTCTCATTTCATTCATGGCTTTTTAGCTGCGGAAGATTCTTCGTTCTTTGAACACAGCGGAATTAGTTTCAAAGGATTGGGGCGTGCCGTCAGTGAAAGTATTACAGGCTCAGATGTGCAAACGGGTGGTTCAACCATTACCATGCAGGTTGCAAAAAACTATTATCTGACTCCAGAGCGTACTTTAAAACGTAAACTAACCGAAGTTTTCCTTGCTCGAAAAATTGAACAAAATCTAAGTAAGGAAGAAATTTTAACGCTGTATGTTAACAAAATCTTTTTGGGCAAAAATGCATACGGGATCGCAGCAGCTGCAAAAATTTATTATAACAAGAGCTTGCAAGATTTGAGCTTGGCTCAAATGGCAATGATTTCAGGCCTACCCAAAGCACCATCAAAATATAATCCTGTAGCCAATCCAAAACGTGCTTTAGAGCGTCGTAATTGGATTTTAGGACGTATGTTGCAATTGGGTTATATCAATCAATCGGAATATCAAAAAGCAATTGCTGAACCAATTAATCTCGATATGCCTGACCGCGGAGTTAGCAACAAATTCCCCTATGTCGGGGAAATGGTTCGCTCTGAGCTCGTAGAAAAGTTTGGCGAACAAGCGACAGATTCTGGCTATAAAGTCTATACCACCATCAACAGCCAACGCCAAGCCTATGCTGAGCAAGCTGTGCAAGATGGTCTTGAAGCTTACGATAGACGACATGGTTGGCGTGGTGCAGAAGCACATGATGAGCCATTAAAAAACTTTATTCCATATGCTAACACTTATCCTGCCGAAGTCACTAAAGTCAACAACACCAGTATCGAAGTGTTGATGCAAGATGGCAGTAGTGTGACTGTTCCATGGTCAGGTCTGTCTTGGGCACGCCCCTATCGCAATGCCAATAGTGTAGGTAATGCGCCAAGCAAAGCCTCACAAATTGTAAAAGTAAAAGATATTATTCGCCTACGTCCAAATGCTGATAAAAGCTCATGGGCTTTGGTACAAATTCCAAAAGCACAAGGTCAATTGATTGCCCTTAATCCCAACAATGGTGGTATTGAAGCCATTGTCGGTGGTTATAATTTTTATCAATCTAAATTTAACCGTGCCTTACAAGGCTGGCGTCAGCCGGGTTCAACCATTAAACCCTTTGTTTATGCTTTAGCACTTGAACGTGGCATGACTCCGTATTCCATGGTCAATGACAATCCAATTACGATTGGCAAGTGGACGCCTAAAAACTCTGACGGTCGCTATTTAGGGATGATACCTCTACGCCGTGCCCTCTATTTATCACGTAACACAGTTTCAGTTCGCTTATTACAAGTGGTCGGGATTGAACGTACTCGCCAATTATTTATGGATTTTGGTTTGCAAGAAAACCAAATTCCACGTAACTACACCATTGCTTTAGGTACCCCACAGGTATTGCCGATTCAAATGGCGACAGGTTATGCGACATTTGCCAACGGTGGATATCGTATTCAACCGCACTTTATTAGTCGTATTGAAGATGCTTATGGCAAAGTGATTTATCAAGCCAATCCTGAATATGCATGTATTCAATGTATCAATCAAAAGGACGAAGTTGAATCTGCAGATCCGACCACGCCAGATGATGAAGTGATTGAAGTCACTAATCAGGATAATAAACCTGCTGAATCGAAAATTTCAGATACTGAAGCAGCAAACTATAAACAAGCTCAGCGAATTTTGAAGTCAAGTTCGGCCTTTGATATGGCGAACATCTTGCGTGACGTGATCCAACACGGTACAGGTCGTGCGGCATTAAAAATTGGTCGCGGAGATTTAGGCGGTAAAACCGGTACAACCAATGATGCAAAAGACGCGTGGTTTGCTGGATTTAATGGAAAATTAGTCACTGTGGCTTGGGTCGGTTTTGACCAACCCTCTACCTTAGGTCGTCGTGAATATGGTGGTGTAGCAGCTCTGCCGATTTGGTCAGATTTTATGGCGAAATCACTCAAAGGCACACCTGAAGCTTGGGTGCGTTTAGATACTCATGCCAAGAATCCAATCAATCGCAATTCAGCTAAAGCGACTCAAGGTCAACCTGAACAAGATCGTGCAGCAACGCCGCCGATGGCTCAACCGCTGTATCGTCCTGCTCCTGTTGTACCAAAACCACAGGCTACGCAAAATGATTTTGAAGATCTTCCACGGTCTGCTGAAACCAATCTTGCACCTACTCGGACTGCGCCACCACCAATGCAGCCTAAACCACAAGGTACAGAGCATAAAACTGACGCACTTGATCATCTCATCGATCAAGTTCAGTAAATAAGCTGCATAAAAAAAGCCCTCAAACGAGGGCTTTTTTTATCACTTCCAATGCATTATTTCTTTTTAAAGAGATAAATTTGATACTGCGCTTGCAACTCAAATTGTTCATTTTTTTCTAGAGCTTCTCGACGCTCAGCTTTCACTTTATAGGCATAAGGCGTCATTGCAATTAAGTTTTTGAGATCCTGCTGAGAAAGTGACATTTTCGCTTGTACCACTTGCTCACTTTCCAATTCAAAATCATTCGCCAGTTGTTCCACAAATTTATGCGGTTCATGTAGTTTTACTTCTTCAAACAGGGCTTCACGCATTGCATAAAGATGCTCTGGCGCAGGTGTAACCACCATCAAGTGCCCCTCAGGCTTTAACACACGAAGGATTTCTTCTTGAGGAATAGGACTAAATAAACTCGTACACAAGTCAATCGAATGATCTAATACAGGTAAGGTTGCCCCTGTCCCAACCACCCAAGTCACCTCTTTATTCAGTTTAGCGGCCACTTGTACTGCATTTTTAGCGATATCGACACCCACACACTGTAATACTTCAGCTTGCATCGCATTGGTGTAATAGCCTTCACCACAGCCAATATCCAATAAGTTTTCAACACGTAACTTTTGAATCAAAGCCACTACTGTCTGTTGCAAAGGTGCATAGTGACCTGCACTTAAAAATGCTCGACGCGCCTGTACAGATTCAGGCGTATCGCCCGGGTTTTTACTGTGTTTATGCTGAACCACATGTAAATTGACATAGCCTTGTTTTGCAACATCATAGCTATGATTATTTTCACAGCGCCATGTCCGCTCTGTGAGTTTCAATGCTTCACGGCATACAGGACACATCAACAGGTTCATCATTTACTCCACTATATTTTTGAAATAAAAAAACCGGCATCTGTGGGAGCAAATGCCGGTTTCGTTTATTTATTTGCTTAACGTAATTTTAAAGTCATTAGACCCAAAACTACCAGCATAATTGTGATAATCCAAAAACGAATCACCACCTGAGTTTCACGCCATCCCTTTTTCTCATAGTGATGGTGCAGCGGTGCCATTAAGAATACACGCTTGTTCCGCATACGCAGTGAGCCAATTTGCAAGAAAACAGAAATAGCTTCAACCACAAAGACACCGCCCATAATGGCAAAAACGATTTCTTGACGAACCATGACTGCGATCGTACCGAGCATCGCACCTAGAGATAAGGCACCGACATCACCCATAAACACTTGAGCAGGATGCGCATTAAACCATAAGAATGCCAAACCAGCACCGATCATTGCCGCACAGATCACGACAAGTTCAGATGCGTATTTCACATAAGGGATATGTAAATAATCAGCAAAACGAACATCACCAGCCAGATAAGCAAACACACCTAAACCAGCGGCAACCAGAACGATTGGCATAATCGCCAGACCGTCCAAACCATCCGTTAAGTTCACAGCATTAGATGCGCCGTTAATCACCAAATAAGTAAAGACAATAAAGCCAATACCGAGTGGAATAATAGACAATGGAATGCTAATTTCTTTAAAGAATGGAATCAGCAGATCCAACATATTTGAGGTATGTACTGGGTTTGCTTGCTGTGTCGCAATCACATAGAGCGCAATACCGGCGCCTAACGATGCTACAGAAGTCCAAAAGAATTTCTTCTTCGCAGGCAGACCGGCATTGTCTTTATAACGGATTTTAATCCAGTCATCTGCCCAACCCACAGCGCCAAAGATCACCATCACCCCAAGTACAATCCATACATAAGGGTTTGAAAGATCGGCCCAAAGTAAGGTTGAAATCCCAATAGACAGTAAAATCAACACACCACCCATAGTTGGTGTGCCCATTTTTTTGGCATGATTTTCAGGCGCAAATGAACTGACTGCCTGACCATATTTGAGAGCTTGCAATTTGCGAATCATCACAGGTCCAAGTAACAGACCAATGGCCAATGCCGTTAAGACACTGAGTAGCGAACGAAGCGTTAAATAACGAACAACCTGAAACGAGCTGTGATAACCCGCAAGCTGCTCAAATAACCATAACAGCATTAAAGTTTCTCCATCAATTCAGCCATCAAAGTTTCCATGTGGGTATAACGAGAACCTTTAAACAGGAAACTCATGGACTGAGGCTGATGTGTTTTGACTAGACTAATTAATAACGGTAAAGCCTGTTCTTGAGTAAGAAAGGCTTGTAATTTTTTACCATATTGTGTACTGCGCGCGCCTTCTTGCACAGCAGGTGAAAACTCACCGACAGCAACGACAAATTGAAGACCAGAGTGTGATACAAGATCACGTCCCAACATGTAGTGCTGCTGTGCAGCAGATGAACCTAACTCACCAATATCCCCAATGACCATGACTTTGATGCCATCTTGCTGCGCAAGTACATCAGCAGCAGCACGCATTGAGGTTGGATTTGCATTGTAAGTATCATCAATAAACAAATAATCTTTATGTTGAATAAAGTTTAGACGGCCTTTGGCACCTGTCGCATGTTCAAGACCCACAACGATGTCATCTAAACTCACACCAATCGACAACGCGAAAGCTGCGGCTGCAGTGGCATTTTGCACATTATGTTCACCAGCAAATGGCAGTTGAACAGGCCGTGCACCTTGCGGCGTATTTAAGATAAAACGTGAAGATTGAGCCTGAAGCTCCGTCTCAGTCGCAAAGACATCCCCGCCCTGACCAAAACTCATTAATTGCTCAGTTTGCACCGCTAGACGAATGGCATCTGTAAAATCATCTGCCGCAGGCACAATCGATGTTCCTGTTTTCGCTATATGTGCATAAATTTCAGACTTGGCACGACAAATGCCATCACGCCCACCAAATTCACCCATATGAGCAGTACCAATATTTAAAATACCGGCAACCTGAGGCTGTACCAAATTTGAGGTGTAATCAATTTCACCCTTATGACTGGCACCAAGCTCCATCACGGCATACTGATGTTCTGGACGCAACTCAAGTAACATCATCGGTACGCCAAGGTCATTATTTAAATTACCGCGCGTAATTAATGTTGGTGCAAGACGAGAAAGGATACTCCCGAGCATCTCTTTGGTTGTGGTTTTACCACTGCTTCCTGTCAAGGCAATGACTTTTAAAGCTGGGTTTTGGGCACGACGAAATGCACCCAAATGTCCAAGCGCCAAACGTGTATCTGCAACCACCAACTGATAAATATCCACATCGACCGGATGACTGACAATGGCAATTTCACACCCCTTTTCAGCCACTTGAGCAAGGAAGTCATGCGCATCAAAGCGTTCACCTTTCAGGGCAAGAAAAGCGTCACCTTGCTCTGCATGACGTGAGTCGGTCAAAATTCGTTTTACAGAACCTGTCGGCGCTTGATTGTTATGCCAGTGACCTTGTGTCGCTTGAACCAACTGTTCGGCAGTCCATGGTTCTAACGGAACCGTACTGGTCGTTGAAGTATGCATATCTGTTTCCTATTGCGCTGGATAAGCCGAGTCAGTGTTGTGATGTTGTGAATCAATCGCTGATTTCACTTCCACCACATCATCAAACCAATGTCGAACACCATCAATTTCTTGATAGTTTTCATGGCCTTTACCAGCAATCACCACAATATCACCCGCTTGGGCATGGTTGACTGCGAATTTAATCGCTTCACGGCGGTCATGGATTTCATGGACAGTTTTTCCAGTAAAATCAATACCAGCCTTCATATCTGCAAAAATTTGTTCTGGGTTTTCAGTACGTGGATTATCCGAGGTAATCAACGCAACATCTGCATGGTTTAATGCCGCTTGTGTCATCAATGGACGCTTACCACGGTCACGATCACCACCACAGCCAAACACCGCCCATAACTGTTGCGATACATGACGTTTTAAGGTCTGTAACACTTGAACTAAAGCATCTGGTGTATGTGCATAATCCACCACAAACAGGCGTTCATCATCACGAATCACTTGCATACGACCCGGTGCACCTTTTAACTCGGGCGCAGTTGCGATCAAGGCAGATAAGTCAAAACCCGCTTGCTCCGCTGAAATTAAGCTCGCCACAATATTTTCAATATTGAAGTGTCCCAATAATGGACTTTGCACCACAAATTCAGCTTGAGCAGTACGCAATTTAAATTGTGCGCCCGTTAAGCTGTATTGAATATCCGTCACTTGATAATCCGCAGCCTGACGCGTTGAATAAGTCAAAATTTTAGGCTGAGCCGGGTTTTGGCGTGCGACATTCAGCATCACTTCTGCATGTTCATCATCGAGATTGATGACTGCAACTTTGAGCGATGGAAACTGAAACAAACGTGATTTCGCTTCAGCATAGGCTTCAAGGGTTTTATGATAATCCAAATGGTCACGACTTAAATTGCTATAAGCGGCAATTTCAATTGCACAGCCATTTAATCGACCTTGTTCTAAGCCATGCGAACTTGCCTCAATGGCAGCAAACTCTGCACCTTCAAGTGCATAGGTATGCAACGCATTTTGCATATGTAACGCATCTAAAGTGGTGTGAGAAGAGGCTTCTAAATTCGGTAAAATTCCGTTACCAGTGGTTCCCATCACTGCACATTTTTTGCCTTGCAGCATGAGTAATTCAGCGATTAAACGAGAGATCGTGGTTTTACCATTGGTACCCGTCACTGCCAAAATTCGTGCAGCTTGAGCTGGTTGAGTTGCCTGTAAATATTGCTTTTGCCACTGCCCCATCAATTGACGCACATCCGCGATCACGACACTTTGATCCAAGCCCAAATCAGTTTCTGAAATGACAGCCAACGCGCCATTCTCTAACGCTGCACGTGCAAATTGTGCTGTTTTTTCAGGTTGCGAAAACGAAGTCAGGGCAATAAATATTTGCCCTGCTGTAACTTTGCGACTATCCAGATTGAAGCCCTGAAAGGATTGCAACATCCATTCAGCGGGCTGTTCAACGGTGTATAGATCTTGAAACGTAATTTTCATTCATCACCTATTACTGGATCTTAGGAGTGTCTAAAGGTTTATCTAATGGTACGTTCATTAAACGTAAAGATTCTTGCATTACACGAGCGAAAACTGGTGCAGCCACCAGACCACCGTAATACTGACCTGTCGGGTTTTCCACTACAACAATCATGGCCAAACGTGGATCACTCACTGGTGCAACACCGGCAAAGAGTGCTCGATATTCTGAAGTCGAATAGCCTTTACGGTCTGCACGTAATTTATGTGCTGTACCAGTTTTACCCGCCACGCGATAACCCGGAATATTGGCTTGACGTGCCGTACCACCCGGTAAGGTCACCGCTTCCATCATTAAAAGCACTTGATCAGCAATTTTAGGGTCAACCATCTGCTCACCTTTCGGCTTTTCCTCAAGCTTGTACAAGCTCAGTGGCATTTTGACGCCCTTGTTGGCAATCATGGCATATGCATCAGCCAGTTGGAGTACCGTAGCGTTCAAACCATAACCATAAGCCATGGTTGCTACTTCTGATACATTCCATTTGCTCTTCGGCAAAATCAGACCAGCACTTTCGCCGGGGAATTTCACCGCTGAACGTTGACCAAAGCCCAGGCGTTGATAGAAGGTCGGTAATGTTTCATAAGGGAGAGATAAAGCGATTTTTGCCACACCGACGTTAGACGATTTTTGAATAATGCCGCCCAAAGTCAGAGGACCATAGTTATGCGTGTCTCGAATAGTATGATTGCCAACGCGCATAGAACCCGGTGTAGTATTTACCACCGTATTTGCCGTGTATTTACCGCTTTCCAATGCCATTGCCACGGTCATTGGCTTCATAGTTGAACCCGGCTCAAATGAGTCAATTGCACCACGGTTACGCATGGCATCTTTATTTAAGACACCTTTTTTATCATTTGGGTTGTAAGACGGCCAAGAGGTCATCGCTAAAATTTCACCCGTTTTGACATCGACAGCAATCGCTGTGGCAGAACGTGCGTTATTGGCTACCCCGGCTGCAGTCAACTCACGATACATAATGTACTGCAAACGTGAATCAATACTCAGTGTGATATTTTCACCCGACTCAACTTCTTTCACGATCTCAGGGTCTTTAACGCGGTTGCCTTTTTTATCTCGGACAATTTGCTGCGCACCATCTACGCCTGCAAGACGTTCATTCAATTGCATCTCTAAACCTTCGATGCCCATACCCTCACTATTGGTTAAACCAATAATTTGTGAGTTT
The DNA here is from genome assembly GCF_015218525.1 of Acinetobacter sp. YH12138. Taxonomy (NCBI): domain Bacteria; kingdom Pseudomonadati; phylum Pseudomonadota; class Gammaproteobacteria; order Moraxellales; family Moraxellaceae; genus Acinetobacter; species Acinetobacter sp. YH12138. Next base: position 2,940,553 of record NZ_CP048670.1, read on the forward strand.
GGCTGAGGCTGTGGATAGTAGCGCTTATAGTTTTTCTCGGTATATACCCCCTGAAAGTCACGTTTCATGATCAATTCAGCTTGTTGTGGTGGCACTTCTTTCTTTAAAACTAAATAACGTGAACGTGGACGCTCATTCATTTTGCGTCTCAGTTCGGCACGATCCATCCCTACAGCATCAGCGAGTTCATCTAAATTCAGATTTTTATCTGGTAATTGACGTTTTAACTTACGATTGTTTGGATCTTTAGCCAATTCGGCCGTAATTTCTTCAAAGAGTTTTTTATTGTCAAAATAATCACGTGGATCGATCACGATTTTCATGATCGGAGTACTAATGGCTAAAGGAACGCCGTGACGGTCATAGATTACACCGCGCATGGCTTTTAAGGTTTCAGTTCTTAAAATTTTGGCATTGGCTTTATTTTGTAAAAAGTCTTTATTGATGATTTGTACATAAAAAGCCCGCCCGACCAATGCAATAAAGCACAGTAAAACCACCGCCCACATCAAGTGATAGCGCCACATCTCCACCGAAATGGCTGTACGACCAGTAACAGACTGCTGTTTTTTACGCGGAGTTTGTTTGTTTCTCTTTTCAACCATGTGACCGGCAGCCTATTTTTTCTGTTCAGGAGTTTGTGGCAATGAAATAACAACGGTTTGTGCAATAGGAGGCGAATACATCCGTAATTGGGTAACTGCACGTGTCCCAATTTGGGCTGTTGCACCAAAAGTTTGTTGTTCGATCAGCAAACGTCCCCATTCTGCATTGAGGTCATCCCTTTCACGCATATAGGTACTCAATTGACGATAATCTTGGCGATATTCAAAGACTTGAAACACCACCATAATCGCACTCACAAAAACCAAGAGCAATAAAATGCTGTATGTAATGATTTTCTTAGACTGCGATTGATCAGAGTTTTTTTCGATTGCTTCGGTTTTCATTCTTTGCCTTTTAAGCTAAACGCTCTGCCACACGAAGCCAAGCACTACGAGATCGTGGATTGGCTTTAACTTCTTCTTCACTTGCTTTAATTCGTGACACTTTTTTTAAGCGGCGGGTATCTTCGCGTTTTTGTGGCAACCCCCAGCCTGTGTCTTCTGCAAGTGTAGATTCTTTTTGAATAAATTGTTTAATTAAACGATCCTCTAAAGAGTGGAAACTGATCACTGCAAGAGTGCCTTCAGGTTTCAGCATATCCACCGCTTGAGGTAAGAAGATATCAATATCGTCGAGTTCTTTGTTAATAGCAATACGAATTGCTTGGAAAGTTCGTGTCGCTGCATGTTTATTTTTTTCCCATTTCGGGTGGGCAACTTTCACGATTTCAGCCAATTGAGCTGTGGTATCAATATAACCTGCCGCTTTAATTGCTTTAGCAATACGACGGCTATAACGCTCTTCACCATATTTAAAAATAATATTGGCCAAATCTTCTTCTTCAATATCAACTAACCACTCTGCGGCTGTTGGACCTTGTGAGTTATCCATACGCATATCGAGTGGGCCATCTTTCATAAAGCTAAAGCCACGCTCGGCTTGATCTAGCTGTGGAGATGACACCCCTAAATCCGCCATAATACCGTCGACCAAATCGATACCACGACTACGCAGTTCCTCTTTTAAATCGGCAAAACTGGCGTGAATGATTTTAAAACGCGCATCTTCTTGTTCTAATTCTGCTGCAACAGCCAATGCTTGCGGGTCTTTATCAAAGGCATAAACACGTGCATTTTCATCTAATTTAGACAGTAATAAACGCGTATGACCACCACGCCCAAATGTACCATCTACGAAAATTCCTGTATTGCGATCTGCCAGTAAAGCATCAACAGTTTCATGAAGTAATACAGAAATATGCGACATAAGGGTTCGTTCAACACAGCTAAAAATGTAACTGCACATTATTACCTTGTTTTAGCAAAGCTCCAAACGTCTTTTTGTACAGAAATATTACTTTCCATAGAGAAAACCGTTTTTATTTTTTGGCATTCATTAAAAAACCTCCCGAAGGAGGTCTTTGTACATCTCAAATCATAGATTTCGATGTATTAACGCTTGTTATTGTAGATCTGATCGAAGATCGCACCATTCACAAAATGTGTTTGTTGTGCTTTTGCCCAGCCACCAAAGACTTCATCAATAGTAAAAGTTTTTAAAGGTGGGAACTGAGTTTTATATTTTGCTAAAACTGCTGCATTACGTGGACGATAGAAATGACGAGCAGCCATCTCTTGACCTAATGGAGAATAAAGATAATTGATATAGCCTTGAGCTAACCATTTATTACCATTTTTTTCAACAGTTTTGTCCACGATCGCCACTGAAGGCTCAGTCAAAATCGACATCGATGGATACACGATATCAAATTTGTTTTTACCCAAAGTTTTTTGAGTAACTAAAGCTTCGTTTTCCCAAGTCAATAACACATCACCAATACCACGTTCTGCAAATGTAGTCATCGATGCACGTGCCGCAGAGTCCATTACTTTTACGTTATGGTACATCTTACCCACGAAATCTTTGGCTTTCGCTTCATTACCACCCGGCTGTTTCAAAGCATAACCCCAAGCTGACAAGTAAACCCAACGTGGGAGACCGCCAGTTTTCGGGTTTGGGGTAATAATTTGTACGCCCGGTTTGGTTAAATCAGACCAATCTTTAATATGTTTCGGGTTGCCCTTACGCACCATGAAGACAATCGTTGAAGTATATGGTGCTGAGTTATGTGGAAACTCTTTTTGCCAACCCGGCTGAATCTGACCAGACTTTACAATTTCTTCGATGTCATTGGCCAAGGCCAAAGTCACGACATCACCTTTTAAACCATCAACCACGGATCGGGCTTGTTTACCTGAACCACCATGTGATTGTTTAAATGCAACCGTTTTACCGGTACGCTCTTTCCAATATGCACCAAATGACTTATTAAATTCGTCATAAAATTCACGCGTTGCATCATAAGAAACGTTTAAAAATTCACGATCAGCGGCCTGAGCAGACGCTGAGAAAGCAACACCAGTGGCAAGCAACGCGGCACTGAGCCACGCCTTAAATTGAGTTTTCATAACAGCCAGCATAAAGTTATATTCAATACTGCTAAATATATGAAATAAAGTCATAAATCGCAATTGCAGCAAGTTTAGACCCTTTTGCTGAATACAGCTAACGCAGCGAATTTAATTGTCTGTTTTTCATATTAAAATACACAAAAACAATCTACTTATTGCCTATATATAGATTTTTATGCATTACATATGCAAAAAACGGATAATCTAGATTATCCGTTTTTACAGCGCACATTATAGTGGGTCGTTTTACTCTTTATTCTTTTCACTATAGATTTGATCAAAAATCGCACCATTCACAAAATGTGTCTTTTGCGCTTTAGCCCAACCGCCAAACACTTTATCAATGGTAAAGGTTTGAACTTTCGGGAACTGAGCAGCATATTTTGCAGTGGCTTTTGCATCGCGAGGGCGGAAGAAATATTTACCTGCCAGCTCTTGGCCATTAGGTGAATATAGATAGTTCAAATAACCCTTCGCCAAATTTCGATTACCATTTTTGTCGACAGTTTTATCTACTACAGCTACTGAAGGTTCAGCTAAAATTGAAATAGACGGATAAACAATGTCATATTTATCTTTGCCTAAGCCCTGAGTTGCTAACAGTGCCTCATTTTCCCAAGACAATAAGACATCTCCAATGCCACGCTCAGCAAAGGTCGTGAGCGAACCACGTGCACCAGAATCCAATACTTTGACATTGCTATAGAGTTTTTTCACCAATTCTTTGGCTTTAGCCTCATTTCCACCCGGCTGTTTTAATGCATATCCCCAAGCTGATAAATAGATCCAACGCGGTGCCCCACCTGTTTTTGGATTTGGCGTAATAATTTCAACACCCGGTTTGGTCAGGTCATTCCAATCTTTAATTTTTTTCGGGTTGCCCTTACGCACCAAAAATACGATAGTTGAGGTATACGGTGCAGAATTATGTGGAAATTGTTTTTGCCAATTTTTATTGATTTGTCCAGTCGCCACAATTTCATCAATATCATTAGCCAATGCCAAAGTGACAACGTCTGCTTGCAAACCTGTTGCCACTGCACGAGCTTGTTTGCCAGAGCCACCGTGAGATTGTTTAAAATTAATCTCTTGTCCTGTACGTTTTTTCCAATATTGTCCAAATTCTTGGTTATATTCCTGATAAAACTCACGTGTTGGATCATATGAGACATTTAAGAAATCTTTTGCGGCATACACCTGTACCGCCACCCCACCCAACAATGCGAAAATGCCCGATGCTATTATTTTTTTCATCTGCTCAAACTCAAATTGATCTTGAGAGCACTATATAAATCAAAAATAACTTTAACAATCAGCTATCTATAATATTAATTCAAATCTATTTCTGTTTTAAAGATATCTAAAAATAACGTATTTAAAGCTTTAATTCTGCTAATGCAGCAACAATCAGAAGCGATCTCCATGCTATCTTCATAGTTGTTTGCTAAAACATCCGAAAATCTGGAGAAAACAGTCTATTTAGGTAATCCTAGTACAGACTTTTTTAGTTTTTTTGTAAAAATTGTGACGTAGTTCTACTTTTTAATTACGAAAGATGGTTAAATCGTAGTCTAAATATTAAAACTATTTTGCAAATAAAAAGTTCCATCACCAAAACTAGGGGGAGATTTGGACATGAAATTTTCATACGCACTATGCCTAGGCTTAAGTTTAAGTGTGACTGCACAGACTGGATTTTGTGCTGCAACCAGCACCGCATCGAATAACAAACTTACGATGCCTGCTGAACGTACCTCATTGATCGAAAAAGCGATTAATCAGCAAAAATCTGAAGGTAAAGGCCGTACAGACGATAATTTAAAAGTACTTACGTCTATTAAAGCTGCACCGACTCAAAGTTTCTTTGCATCACAAAACCAAAGTTTTTCTCGTTTTGTTCAAGCTATTTTTTCTGGTAGCAGCTCATAACGACAACAGCATACTCATGTTATCCAAGATATTGTTTTAGACGAGTTCCCCTACTGTCGTCTAAAACAATACTTAAAAATGCCTGATCATTCAATGTTGAATTAAGCATTAAGTGATCAGGCTTTTTCGTTATAATAGATCCCAATTTACATTCTGATTAAAAGCTGATTATGACTGTTCGTACTCGTATCGCACCTTCTCCTACTGGTTTCCCGCATGTTGGGACTGCTTATATTGCATTGTTTAACTTATGTTTTGCGAAGCAACATGGCGGTGAATTTATTCTTCGTATTGAAGATACAGACCAACTGCGCTCTACCCCAGAATCTGAGAAAATGATTTTAGATTCATTGCGTTGGTTAGGTTTGAACTGGTCAGAAGGTCCAGATGTAGGTGGCCCTCATGCGCCATACCGTCAATCTGAACGTATGGACATTTATAAACAATATGCTTTGGAACTGGTTGAAAAAGGTCATGCATTCTACTGCTTCGCAACAGCAGAAGAACTCGATCAAATGCGTGCGGAACAACAAGCACGTGGTGAATCACCGCGTTATGACGGTCGTGGCTTAAAACACACTGCAGAAGAAGTTGCACAGCGTTTGGCTGCTGGTGAACCGCATGTCATTCGTATGAAAGTGCCTGAAGAAGGGATTTGTAAATTTAACGACTTACTACGTGGTGAAGTCGAAATTCCTTGGGCGCAAGTCGACATGCAAATTCTACTGAAAACCGATGGTTTACCGACGTATCACTTGGCAAACGTGGTTGATGACCATTTAATGGAAATCACTCACGTGATTCGTGGTGAAGAATGGATTCCATCTGCGCCTAAACACCAATTGTTGTACAAATATTTTGGCTGGGACATGCCAGTGCTATGCCACATGCCGTTGTTACGTAACCCAGATAAATCAAAACTGTCTAAACGTAAAAACCCAACGTCAATTAACTACTACAAAGACATCGGCGTTTTACCTGAAGCATTATTGAACTATTTAGGCCGTATGGGCTGGTCAATGCCGGATGAAAGTGAAAAATTCACTTTGGCTGAAATGATTGAACACTTTGACATTCAACGTGTATCACTAGGCGGTCCAATCTTTGATGTTGAAAAGCTAAACTGGTTAAATGGTCAATGGATTAAAGGTTTAACACCGGGTCAATTGCTCGACACCCTGCTGGCTTGGAAATCAGATCGTAATACCTTGGAAGAAATTGCTGCTGCGATTCAACCGCGTATTAATTTATTATCTGAAGCAGTGAATTGGGCAGGTTTTTATTTCAACCAATTCCCAACACTCAGCAAAGAACAGTTTGAAAGCAAAAAGTTGACTGAAGAACAAGTGCGTCAAAGCCTTCAATTTGCCATCTGGCGTCTAGAAAGCATGTTCACTTGGAACAATGACACCGTCAGCCAAACGCTTATGGATTTGGCGAACCAAATGAACATTAAACTTCGTGACTTCATGCCAACCTTCTTTATTGCTATTGCAGGTTCAACATCTTCGACACCGGTTATGCAATCAATGGTAACCATTGGTCCTGATTTAACCTTTGCTCGCTTACGTCATGCACTTGAAATTGTGGGCAGCCCGAGTAAAAAAGAAACAAAAGCATGGGAAAAACTCAATGAAAGCTTAAAACTGCCGAAAAATGATGCAGTTGATGAAGCTTAATTGACTTTTTAGTTGACGGATGGGCGTTATCCCCCTAATATAGCGCCCATACCGAGAGATGGTGTCAACCCACTCTAAGTTGCCTCAAATTGTCCCTATCGTCTAGAGGCCTAGGACATCGCCCTTTCACGGCGGTAACCGGGGTTCGAATCCCCGTAGGGACGCCATATTCAAGGTGATGCAAATCATCTTATAAAAAGCCCAAGCATTATGACTTGGGTTTTTTATTGCCTAAATTTTATCTGATTTAAATTTACGGTATTTTTGCTTTCTGCGTCATTCTGATTAAAATAAACCATAGATTAAAATTATGGAGTTGCAATGCAATACCGTTGCCCTAAATGTCAAAGCCCTAAAATTATGCCCCTTGCGCAAGCAGGCCAGCCTGTTGCTCGTCCTGTCGTGCCTAAAAGCCTGATTATCCTCATCCCTGCGGTATTTATTCTTTTACTGTTGGTGATTATCAGCATCGCAATGTGGATTTTTGGTGACGGTGCAGGTACTACATTACAAACTGCGACTGTTGTTGTATTTATTGCTTGCTTGATTGCTGGCTTCATGTTCTATCGCGACTTGCCAGATTTCAAAATTTCAATGCAAGGTTTTATGCAATCACAGAAAAAATGGAAATGCCGCGAATGTAATCATGAGTGGGAAATCTAAGCCGGCCATTTAAATTACATCAGCGTTAGTGCTGATGTGATTCATCATGAGAATGCGCGTGATCATCTTGATGATGCCCATGTGCATAATCAGAATTTTGGGTATGTTGGTGTACCACACATTCATCTTCTTCGATTTGTAATGTCATCTCCGTGATTCCATGTTCATGTTGCAACATCTCAATCGCCTCAAAATACAAGGCATTACGATCGGCTTCAGGTGCAAAGAGATGAACTGTCAAATGCACATTCTTTGATGTTATTGCCCAGACCTTTAACTGGTGAATACTCTCTACCCCATTGAGTGCCAATAAATCATTGCGTAATTTTTCTATGTCGATTTCTTCAGGCACGCCTTCCAATAAAATATTGATACTTTGTTTGAGTAAAATCCAAGTCCTTGGTAAGACCCAAAAGCCAATGAGCACCGCAATAAGCGTATCGACCCACATCCAGCCGGTAAAATAAATAATCGCTGCGCCAATAATCACACCGACCGAACCTAAGGCATCACTTAACACCTCTAGATACGCCCCTTTCACATTCAAGCTTTCTTGTGAACTGGAAAATAAAATTCGCATCGAGATTAAATTAATGATCAAACCAATAACCGCCACAATCATCATGCCCATACTTTGAATTTCCGGCGGCGTTGAAAAGCGCTGATAGGCCTCATACAAAATATAAATCGCCACCACAAATAGCATCAAGGCATTAAACAAGGCAGCCAAAATCTCAAAACGCTGATAGCCAAAGGTGCGTTTGTTGTCAGCGGGAAGCTTGCCAATTTTGATCGCGACCAATGCTATGGCAAGGGCTGCAGCATCGGTGAACATATGTGCCGCATCTGACAATAGCGCCAAACTTTGCGTCATAAATCCAGCAATGACTTCAACAATCAAAAATGTCGTGGTCAGTGCTAAGGCAAAACTTAATTTTTTGACATTCCCTTCTGTGACAACGGCATGGCTGTGGTCATGCCCATGATGCTCGCTCATTATTTTCTGACCTTTATAAATTATATGTTCTTCAGTCATGAGCTTAACAGGTGCAGCAAACGTAATAAAATTACATCATTCAGCCAGCAGCATTGCGTTTTACTCTCAAACTTTAAACTGCTTTTTCAGCATCTACTTTCAATTTATTAAAAATAATTTTTCGCAATCTAGATGACTGAAATTACTTATAAATATTTTTCAATACCTATTCACATATCATGACAAGCATGCTAATTTTCATCTTAAGTGTGATCTGTTTAAAACAATTAAATCATTCATCGCAGCGCACGAATGACTGCAATTAATATTTTTATTAATCAAGTGGTTATATTTAGCAACAAGGAGTTTAACAATGATGATACAAGCTCTGAAAAAAATCTATGCACTGTTGTCACAACAGATGAATCCAAAGTTGCAAGGAATGCACCTTTCGATTCCAGAAGCCGAGGGTGATTACGCCCAAGGGACTTATTTTGAAATTCTTGCGGCTCAACACCATCAAGACTTTCTCAGTCACCATACTATGGATTCAGCAGACCAATCCCCTACTGACTATCGCAATGCTATGTGGAATTTTTTAAGTGCCGCATTAAAAGGTCATAAAGATGCCCAATATCGCTTAGGTCTCGGTTATTTACGTGGAGAACTCGGCTTGGACCGTAATTATGAACTTGCAGAACTTTGGCTCAGTAAAGCTGCTGCACAAGGCCATGAACATGCAGACTACGTCTTACATCATGCCTATGAAGACATTGTCGTATAGTCATTTCATCCCAAGCAATAAAAAACCAGCCCGCAGGCTGGTTTTTTTTATTTTAAAACTGGAACTTAGTTGCCAATTTTGCGGTATTTTTGACGCTTTGCAACAAGGTCATCACCATCACGTTTACGACGGTATTCTTCAAATTCATGGTAGTTACCTGTAAAGAATTCAGGTGTTTCACCTTCAAATGACAAGATGTGCGTAGCAATACGGTCAAGGAACCAACGGTCATGCGAGATCACCATGACTGTACCCGGGAATACTAAAATGGCATCTTCAAGCGCACGTAAAGTTTCAATATCCAAGTCGTTTGACGGTTCATCGAGTAAGATGACGTTTGCACCCATTTGCAGGATTTTCGCAAGTTGTAAACGGTTACGTTCACCACCTGACAATTGACCTACACGTTTTTGCTGATCTTGACCTTTGAAGTTAAAGCGACCGATATACGCACGAGATGCAATTTCGTATTCACCAATTTTCAAGATATCTAAACCGCCAGAAACTTCTTCCCAAACAGTTTTGTTGTCATCTAAGGTGTCACGAATCTGACCAACATAAGCCACTTTAACAGACTCACCCAGTGTAACTGTACCTGTATCTGGTTGTTGTTCGCCTGTCATCATACGGAATAATGTGGTTTTACCCGCACCGTTTTCGCCCACGATACCTACAATTGCAGCAGGTGGTACAACGAACGATAAATCTTTATAAAGTGTACGGTCACCAAAGGATTTACTAATACCTTCAACTTCTACAACTTTATTACCTAGACGTGGACCAGGTGGAATATATATTTCAGACGTTTCATTACGCTGTTGGAATTCGCGTGAGTTAAGCTCTTCAAAACGCTCCATACGCGCTTTGTTTTTCTTTTGCTGACCTTTAGCATTTGAACGAACCCATTCAAGTTCTTTTTTCAATGCTTTAGCAAAAGATTCTTCTTGCTTCTGCTCTTGCTCTAAACGGGCATTTTTCTGCTCTAACCAAGAAGAGTAGTTGCCTTGGTATGGAATACCCATGCCGCGGTCAAGCTCAAGAATCCACTCTGCCACATTATCCAAGAAGTAACGGTCATGGGTAATCGCAACGATCGTACCAGGGAAGTCTTTCAAGAAACGTTCCAACCATGATACTGATGAAGCATCCAAATGGTTCGTTGGTTCATCTAGAAGTAACATGTCTGGTTTAGACAATAACAAACGGCAAAGTGCAACACGACGGCGCTCACCACCAGACAACTTAGATACATCTGCATCCCAAGCTGGAAGGTTCAACGCTGCAGCAGCCTGATCCATTTGGTTCACAATATTATGTGCATCCCATGAATGGATAATGGCTTCTAACTTCTCTTGTTCTTTTGCAAGTGCATCAAAGTCAGCATCTTCTGCTGCATATTCTGCAAACACTTCATCAAGACGCGCCAAAGCATCTAACGGCTCACGTAAACCGTCTTCAACGTTACCACGAACGTCTTTGCTTTCATCCAATGGCGGCTCTTGTTCAAGGTAACCAATTTTGATACCCGGTTGAGCACGTGCTTCACCTGAGAAATCTTTATCTACGCCCGCCATAATACGAAGCAAGGTAGATTTACCTGCACCGTTTAGACCAAGCACACCAATTTTTGCGCCTGGGAAAAATGATAAAGAGATGTCTTTCAGGATTTCGCGCTTAGGCGGAACCATCTTCGACACACGGTTCATCGTGTAAATATATTGGGCCACTTAGGACTCCTCAATAGTCAAAACATATACGGAACAACACAAAGTTGCCCCTGCTCAATTGAGCGAAAAAATAATCGGCTATTATACGCATAAAGTCGTGAAAAAATAAGGTTTCGCACACGCCTTCAATGCATTGTTACAAGTTTAATGGCGAACAAAATTTAAACATGCGTTTTTAAGCATAATTTCGCTCATCTTTAGCTGAAAATTTTTCAATAATATGAATAATTATGATATTCATTTTATAAATAAAGCACTTTTATTCATATATATAAGTGATAGACTATTTAAAAAATTAGCTCACTTAGATGATGTAATCATGACATATAAAGACGAAACTTTAGCAATTCACGCGGGGTATACCCCGGAAGCAACCACCAAAGCTGTTGCAGTTCCGATCTATCAAACAACATCATATTCGTTTGATAACACGCAGCATGGTGCTGATTTATTTGACTTAAAAGTTCAGGGTAATATTTATACCCGCATTATGAATCCAACTACCGCGGTACTTGAACAGCGTGTTGCAGCGCTCGAAGGCGGTATAGGCGCTTTGGCCTTAGCCTCTGGTATGGCGGCCATTACATATGCGATTCAAACCATTGCTGAAGCAGGCGACAATATCGCTTCAGTTTCGACCCTGTACGGCGGCACATATAACCTGTTTGCCCACACCCTGCCGAAACAAGGCATTGAAGTTCGCTTCTTTGATTATCAAAACCCTGAAGCGCTGCGTAGCCTCATCGATGAAAAAACTAAATTGGTCTTTGTCGAATCTATTGGTAACCCATTGGGCAATATTATTGACCTCGAAGCAATTTCGAAAATTGCGCATGAATTTGGCATACCTGTAGTCGTAGACAATACTGTGGCCACACCTGTTCTGCAAAAATCATTTGAATTTGGTGCCGACATCGTGGTGCACTCACTCACAAAATATATTGGCGGTCATGGTAATTCGATCGGTGGCATCATCGTCGATAGCGGCAAATTTCCTTGGGGCAAATACCCTGAACGCTTTAAATCACTCAACACCCCTGATCCAAGCTACCACGGGGTCAATTATGTCGAAGCCTTAGGTGACGCAGCCTACATCGCCCGTGCGCGCGTGGTCCCGCTGCGTAATACAGGCGCTGCGATCAGCCCGCATAGTGTATTTTTAATCTTACAAGGTTTGGAAACCTTAAGCCTGCGCATGGAGCGTCATACTGAAAATGCGCAAAAAGTGGCGGAATATTTACAAGCGCATCCAAAAGTAAAATGGGTCAACTACGCTGGCCTAAAAGACCATCCTCAGCATGCTTTGGCGCAAAAATATGTCAAAGGCAAACCATCTGCGATTCTTTCATTTGGAGTTCAAGATGGCCTTGCAGGCGGCACGCGTTTCATCGATGCGTTGCAGTTATTTACTCGCCTTGTGAATATTGGTGATGCCAAAAGTTTAGCTTGCCATCCTGCGACCACGACACATCGTCAGCTCAATGAAGATGAACTCAAAGCAGCCGGAGTCAGCATTGATATGGTTCGTTTATCGATTGGGATCGAGCATGCAGATGACTTGATTGCCGACTTAGAGCAAGCCTTAGCTGCTGTTTAAACCACAAGTGCACAATCCACAGGTCTTATTTTTAAGGCCTGTTTTTATTTCCATTTCAATTAAATAACCACCCCCACATTATCCGCCTTTCAATTTTGCGCATCTATGGCCCTGCTTCTATATTTATTTACAATTTTATTTATCTTGAAAATCGACTTTTTTACGTTGCAACGATGTGGATAAAAGCACTTCTCTTTCACATATTTATGTGTTAAAAAATGAGTAAATAGGGATTTTAATTTAGAGTAAAAACTCTAAATATTATTTTATTATCAATTACTTATCATATGGCTTTTTTTTAATAAAACGCTATCATACCGCTGACTTAAAACAGCCCTGCACATAGCATTGTCGGGCCGATAAATGAATACAATAAAACTGATTTAACAGGGAACCTCATCGTGAATTCAAGACTTGAGAAACGTTTCGTTGACCGTGTCAACGGCAAGACCATTTTAATCACCGGTGCATCAAGTGGTATCGGTTTAACCACAGCGCATCGCCTTGCCAACGCAGGCGCACATGTTCTATTGGTTGCACGTACCAAAGAAACGCTTGATGCCGTAAAAGCTGAAATTGAAGCCACTGGCGGTAAAGCTGATGTTTTCCCATGTGACCTCAATGATATGGAATCCATTGATGCTGTGGCACAACGAATCCTCGCTTCCGTCGATCATATTGACATCTTAATTAATAACGCTGGCCGTTCTATTCGCCGTGCCGTGCATGAATCAACTGATCGTTTCCATGATTTTGAACGCACCATGCAGCTTAACTATTTTGGCGCGGTACGTTTGGTGATGAACCTGTTGCCAAAAATGATGATTCGTCGTGAAGGTCATATCATTAATATCAGCTCGATTGGTGTATTGGCCAATGCAACGCGCTTCTCTGCGTATGTTGCATCTAAAGCCGCATTAGATGCTTTCAGTCGTTGCCTAAGTGCTGAAGTTCACTCGCATAATATTGCCATCACGTCGGTATATATGCCATTGGTGCGCACACCAATGATCGCCCCAACCAAAATTTATAAATACGTACCAACCCTTTCTCCAGAACAAGCAACTGACCTGATTGCCTATGCCATCGTGAAACGTCCGAAGAAAGTGGCGACCAATTTGGGCCGTTTGGCTTCGATCACCTACTCCATTGCTCCTGACATTAATAACAAACTCATGTCGATTGGTTATAACCTGTTCCCAAGCTCTTCAGCGTCTATTGGTAAGCAAGAAAAACTCAATTGGGTACAAAAAGCATATGCTCGCCTATTCCCTGGTGAACACTGGTAAGACCTGACTCACCCTTTAAAAAGCCCTTTTGAGGGCTTTTTTATTGGGTTTTATGCAGCATCGTTGCTACATTGGGCTGAGATAAAATCAACTTTTATAACAATGAAAACTCAAAATATTGCCATCATCGGTGCAGGTACGGCAGGATTGGCTGCTGCAGCAATGCTTGCTAATCAAGGCCATCAAATCTGCTTATATGAAAAAGTCTCACAACTTGAACCTGTGGGCGCGGGATTATTATTACAACCCGCCGGGCTGGCGGTTTTCGAACATTTAGGCATTTTGGAACATGCCTTAAGCCTAGGTGCTGTGGTAACAGGTCTGGAAGGTCAACTGGCTGGCGGCGACTTGCTGATAAACAGTCATTATCGACAAGCCGATGAACGTTCATATGGACTCGGCATTCACCGTGCCACGCTCTGTCATGTCCTCGCATCCAAAGTCGGTGAATATCCTCAACACGTTGAGTGGTGTATGGCGCATGAAGTGCATGAACTTCAAGAATCCAGTGAGGGTATAAACGTAATTGGGCAGTCCGCAGATCAATCTTTTCAACGTCAGTTTGATCTCGTGCTGATCGCCAATGGTGCACGCAGCCATTTACGCCCTAATGCATGGGAAAAGCTCAACCAAGCCTATCCTTGGGGGGGCGAAGTGGATCATCGTGCCTGAATGCGAAGTACTCAATCCGCAGATCTTGCATCAGTTCTATGACCGTTCCAATATCATGATGGGTGTGATGCCAACGGGAGCAATTCCAACGCAGCCTGAACAGCGCCTTTCGAGCATTTTCTGGAGTTTGCCTACAGAAGATTTAGAGGGATTCTTAAAAACCAAGAACGCACAGCAGCAATGGTTGCTTGAAGTTTCAAAACGCTGGCCGAGTGTTGCAGAATGGTTAGCGCATGTGATTCTACATCCAGATGATCCGCAGCAATGGCTATCTGCCAATTATCGTGATGTGGTGCTGAGCAAACTTGGTGAAGGTCGTATCGGCATATTAGGCGATGCTGCTCATGCCATGAGTCCACAGCTTGGACAAGGCGCCAATATGGCTTTGCTCGATGCATGGGCCATCAGTCAAGCTCTGCTTCAATATCAACAGGACTCCTCACTGCAAAACCTCTGGCAGGAGTATCATCAGCTACGGTTGTCCTCCGTGCGATTTTACCAATTTTTTAGTCGCTTGCTGACTCCTTTTTATCAATCACATCATCGCTGGACAGCACCGCTCCGTGATTTTTCATTTCGTGCTATGTATCAGCTGCCGTTTTTCCGCAAAGAAATGGCGATTACGATTTCCGGCTTAAAAACGGGTGCATTTGGGCACATGAATTATGCTGACATTGCCCGAAAGCCTGCAGATGATTCTGCGGCTGAACTGCGCAATTTAAAATTTGATTAAGAATTAACTCCCCATCATTCTCTTGATGGCTTACACTATAGTGCTGCTCAAATGCTGCGGCATTTATTTTTTGATTTTTGAATTGGTGAAATCCTCATGAACAACCTGCAATGGCTCGATGAAGTAAAATTTAACGAACAAGGCTTAGTGCCTGCTATTGCACAGCATCATCAAAGCGGGCGCGTATTGATGGTGGCATGGATGAACCGTGAAGCCTTGGCGCAAACTGCAGAAAAAAATCAGGCGGTGTACTTTTCACGTTCACGCAATAAGCTATGGCACAAAGGTGAAGAATCTGGCCATTTCCAAACCGTACATGAAATCCGCTTGGACTGTGATGCTGACGTGATTGTGCTACAAATTGAACAGCATGGCGGCATTGCCTGCCATACCGGCCGTGAGTCATGCTTCTACCGCAAGCTTACTGCCAATGGCTGGGAAATTGTCGATGCGCAATTGAAAGATCCGGCTGCAATTTATGGTGCAAAATCAGCAAATCCACATACTCTTGCGATGAATGCATCCAATGCGCAATCTGAGCAAGTCGAAGTACTCGACTACTTAGGTAAAATGATGGCTGAACGCAAACAAGCTGATCCTGAGTCCTCTTATGTGGCAAAGCTTTACCATAAAGGCCTGAATAAAATCTTAGAAAAAATCGGTGAAGAAAGTGTTGAAACCATCATTGCCGCTAAAGATTTCAAAATCGAAGCCAATGAAGACAACAAAAACGATTTGATTTACGAAGTAGCAGACCTTTGGTTCCATACCATTGTGATGTTGGGTTATTTCGATATTGATCCTCAATTGGTACTTAACGAACTCGCTCGTCGTCAAGGCCTTTCCGGTTTGGTTGAAAAAGCCAACCGTCAGCACTAAGACGCAACCGTGCCAGATCTTAAAAAACCGACCGCGACCTATGAGCAGGCCACTGCCATAGATAACGCACGTCTTGGTAAATCATTTAAAGTGATTGCCTATGCTGGCACAGGTAAAACAACCACACTGCAAATGATCAGTGATGCCATGCCTCAGCGGCGTGGCATGTACTTGGCCTTTAACAAAGCCATTGCCACCGAAGCACAGAATCGTTTTCATCAAAATGTCGACTGTCGAACCTTCCACTCATTGGCTTATCGTAGTGTTCCACGTGGAGTGACTGACAAACTGCGTCTACCACGTTTAAGTCCGAGCTTTATTGCCAAAGAATATCGACTAGAACCGATCACCTTACGTCGTATGATGGGCGGTCGTTATGAAAAATATGTACTCATGCCTTCGCGTTTGGCAAGTCTGGTGGCAAACGCTGTCAGTTATTTCTGTTCGACCAGTTCGCAATACCCTGCCCCACGACATCTACAAGCACCGAGTTGGCTGCATCCGGACGATATCGAAAGCTTACAAAAGCATTTGTATCCTGCCATTGAACGTCGTTGGTTAGAGTCGATTGATCCGAACCATGCAGCAGGGATTGGACACGATATTTATTTAAAACTTTGGGCTTTGTCTGAACCGAATATTCCTGCGGATTATGTGCTGTTCGATGAAGCTCAAGATGCTGACCCGCTAATGCTAGGGATTTTACTGAAACAGCGGAATACTCAAGTCATCTATGTTGGCGATGCGCATCAACAAATTTATGCATGGCGTGGCGCAGTCAATGCCATGCAGCAACTCCCTTTACCTGAATCCCGTTTAACCACGTCATTCCGTTTTGGTGAAGAAATTGCCTTGAATGCCAATGCTCTACTGGGCGCATTGAACGAAACCGTGCCGTTATTGGGTAATCCGCAGCTCAACTCTAAAGTGGTCAATAAACCACATACCAAGATGCGCGATGCCATTTTATGTCGTACCAATGCACGTGCGATGGAACTGTTATTGGCGGGTTTGGTTAAGGGCGAAAAAGTTAGCCTGCAAGCAGATCATGCGCGACTCAATCGTTTTGTCGATGCTGCAGCCATGCTCAAGCAAGGCAAACGCGTAGTCGATGTCCCAGAGCTTGCGTGGTTTAACTCATGGCATGATGTGCATGAATATTGTGAAACCAATGACGGCAGCGATATTAAACCGCTAGTGAAGTTGGTCGATGACCACGGTACTGACCCACTGAAAAAGGCGCTGGCGAAAATCACCCCGATTGATCAAGCCGACTACATCATCTCGACCGCCCATAAAGCCAAAGGTTTAGAATGGGATCGGGTACATATTGAAGATGACTACCAATTTAAGCTCAACGATAAAGATTATAAAATTAGTGACGAAGAGTTACGGTTACTTTACGTGGCTTGCACACGTGCTAAAGTAAGTTTAAATATCCATCATATTTATGACTTGATGCAGCACTTAAAACGTCAAATGCCCAAATCTTTGGCACAAGCGGTCAGCTAGTATGATGAAAAAGGTGAATAAACAATAAATCAGTAAAAGGTGCACCATGAAATTACAATCGATCCAACTCAAGCACACCCTTCATTTTACTGATATCACCCTCAATTTTAATTACCACGATCTGCCGATCACCTTAATTTTGGGTGATCAAAGTTCTGGAAAAACCTCCCTACTACGCTTTAGTTATCAGGCCCTCACTTGGTTCGCTGCACGTTATAAAGATTTACGCACCGCAGGCGTGGTAATGCTCGATCAAGACATCATGTTAAATCGCCTGCAATCGAAACTTGATATTCAAGTCAGTTTTCCCGAAGACATTGGCTCATTTCAGCTTTCAAGTGATCAACAAGACCAAGACCCACAATGTTGTTCATGGCAATTGTACAAAACCTTAAACAGTCAAGGCGTCGGCCTCAGTAAGGCCGAAACACAGCAATTAGAATCGATGGTTGCGCTGTATCAAAAAGCCCTCAAAGCCGATCCGTTACAAGGGTTGCCACTCATTGCTTATTACCCTGCTGAACGTTTCGTCAACGATGTGAATATTCTCAATAAAAATAATCCTGCTATTTTTCAGCCTTCGCATGCTTATGAAATATCGGCCATTCCCTTTACCACGTTTATTCGTTTTTTTGAATGGTTTCGAGAAATATCCGACATTGAAAATGCGCAAAGTGCCGAATTAATTCAAAATTTATTACATCCTAAAACCCAAGCCGATATACCCAACGCATCTGACACGCCACTTTTTGGACAAAAACTGGCGCAAGCTCAGGCCGATCTACACGCGCCGTCACTCAGATCATTAAAACAAGCCTTAGAGACCGTGTTGCCCGATGTGAGCAATATTTATCTGCAATATCACCCCAAATTACAGTTAATGGTCTGCTATCAAGGCAAAGACATGTTATTTCAACAGCTGTCAAATAGTGTGCGCAACCTTGTGGCCTTAATTGGTGATATTGTGCGTCGCCTCTGTCTGCTCAATCCTCATAGCTTATATCCTTGCCAAGAAGGTGACGGTATTTTATTAATCGACGCCATAGACCACCAACTCGATCAAAACATGACTCAAGTGATTTTGACCCGTTTAAATCAAGCGTTTCCACGACTCCAAATCATTGCCAGCGGCAACCGTCCTGAACTGATGGAACAAGCTTCTCGCTTTCAGTGCTTACAATTACAGAATAAAAAGCTCAGTGAGATTCAGCCTGAAAAACTACAAGAAACCTATGATCAAATTTATCAGCAGTTGCAACTCGGATCTAAACCATCGCTTCCACCTAAAACTGAAGAGACTGAATTAAATGAGCCGCTGAACCATCCGGATACCATCCAGCACATGTTGCAATTAATTCAGACACAACTGACCGAGCAACAGCAACAAGAATTGGTTAGGGCTTTATCACAGCGAGGTGATCAGGACGTTACAATCCAACCACTGAGTTAAAAATACTGAGGCTGATTGGCTGAGTATAATACACCGACTCGATGTTTAAATATTCAGCAACAAGGCCGCAATAGATGTCTAGACAGTTTCGTCAGGCGTATAATATGTAAGTGGTTCATAAAAAAGATTGATGTTGTTTTACGCATGTAATATGATCGGTTTTATTTGCAATTTTCATAGTAACATCGGAAATTGCTATCGCTTCACGAGTTGCGCAACACAGCTTGTTTTTAATTTTTTTTGACACACATGGCTTTCAAGATTGAATTTTTGGACTGCTCTTTGCTGTCCTGTAATCCTTGAAAGATGAAATACACCTAGGTTTCACCGCCTAATCATGACAATGGATACGAGTGTGCTACCGATTATTATATTGTTACCGTTAATACTAGGCACAACACTTGTCTCGTGGTTGAAGCAATTCTCTCGCGGGGTAACAGCTTTAGGGGCGATTGGCGTCAGCCTCAGCAGTTTAGTTTTATTATTGAGTCAGGCTCAAAATGTATTTAATGGCAAAACCGTCATTCAAACATGGCCATGGCTCACTCAAGTTGGCATTGATTTCAG
The DNA here is from genome assembly GCF_015218525.1 of Acinetobacter sp. YH12138. Classification (NCBI taxonomy): domain Bacteria; kingdom Pseudomonadati; phylum Pseudomonadota; class Gammaproteobacteria; order Moraxellales; family Moraxellaceae; genus Acinetobacter; species Acinetobacter sp. YH12138. Next base: position 2,960,087 of record NZ_CP048670.1, read on the forward strand.
TTTCCGCCTCGATGCACTGGGCTTATTGTTTTCCCTGCTCATTACCGGGATCGGCACCTTAATTTATATCTATGCCTACTATTATTTAAGTCCAAAGAATTCGCTCAGTAAACTATATGTTTTATTGATGCTGTTCATGGCTGCCATGCTCGGCATTTCATTGTCTAATAATTTAATTTTATTGCTTATTTTCTGGGAACTTACCAGCATTTCATCTTTCCTTTTGGTTGGTTATTGGAGTAATTACGACGCAGCTCAGCGTGGCTCTCGAATGGCTTTGACCATTACAGGTATGGGTGGTTTATGTATGCTGGGTGGTTTTGTTCTGTTGGCGCAAATCACGGGCACCTATCAGATTGATCAAATCCTAACCATGAGTAGCCAAATTCAGCAGCACTCGCTTTTTGTACCCACACTGCTATTAATATTAATGGGAGCATTTACTAAAAGTGCGCAGTTCCCTTTCCATTTTTGGTTGCCAAATGCTATGGCGGCACCGACCCCCGTCTCGGCCTATTTACATTCTGCCACGATGGTGAAAGCCGGAATTTTCCTGCTTGCACGCTTATTACCGATTTTTGCAGGCGCTACGTTGTATCACAACTTGGTCACCTTTATTGGCTTATTTACCTTATGTATGGCAGCATTCTTTGCCATTTTCAAAGAAGATTTAAAAGGGCTTTTGGCCTATTCCACCATCAGCCATTTAGGTCTGATCGTTTGCTTACTGGGGATCGGTTCTCCCCTCGCAGTTGCGGCTGCCATTTTCCATATCATTAATCATGCGACCTTCAAAGCAGCCCTATTTATGATCGCGGGGATTATTGACCACGAATCAGGCACACGTGATTTACGAAAACTCTCTGGTTTATGGCAATTACTTCCGTTTACCGCAACGCTAACCATGATCACTGCAGCCTCTATGGCAGGTGTCCCATTAACCAATGGTTTCCTCTCTAAAGAGATGTTCTTTACTGAGCTTTTAGCCAATCTGACTGGGCCTATGATGATCGTATCAGCCATCATTGCCACCTTTGCCGGTATCTTTGCTGTCGCGTATTCAGTACGTTTAGTTCACGGGGTGTTTTTTGATGGTCCACTGGGGAAAGAAATTCCCAATAAAGAAGCACATGAACCACCGTTTGGTATGCGCGCACCAGCAACATTACTGGCTGCTTTATGTATTTTAGTTGGATTATTCCCTGCCCTATTGGTTGAGCATATAGTCAACAGCACAGCACGTGCGAGTATTCAAAACCCTGCGTTTGAAGGTACACATTTAGCGCTTTGGCATGGTTTAAATGCACCGCTTTTGATGAGTGTAATAGCACTATTGGGTGGTTTAATTTTCTACTTCGCATTGGCAAAGGGCGGCAAATTACGCCGGATCGACTTAGATCCATTTTTGGGTCGTTTGCAAGGTAAAGTGCTGTTCGACTTATTTTTAAAATATCTTTTACTCAGCTCAAGAAAATTTCGTCGCTTTACTGAAAACGGCAAATTACAAAGCTATGTATTGTGGATTTTAATTTTTAGTGTAGCCATCGTCATCGTTCCATTTTGGCTGCAAGGCATCGGGACAGGCAGTCGTGAACTGGTACATGCACCGGTCATCGCGATCGTTCTGTGGCTATTATTATTCTCTGCATGTTGGATGATGCTTTGGTTCCACCATGAACGTATTAAAGCCGTCCTCATCAGTGGTGCAGTCGGTCTAGTTGTGACCATGGTGTTTATCTGTTTCTCCGCTCCCGATTTGGCGTTAACACAGATTACTGTTGACGTGGTGACCACCGTGCTCTTACTCATGAGCTTATCGTTATTACCACAGCTCACCCCTTATGAGTCGAGCGTGTCACGTCGTTGGCGAGATGCAATAATTGCGATTATTGTAGGTCTAGGGATTGCATGGATTTCATGGTTGATCATGACCCGTGATCACAATTCCATTTCATGGTTCTTCATGCAGCAGTCTATCCCACTTGGTGGTGGTACTAATGTGGTCAACGTGATCTTGGTGGACTTCCGTGGTTTCGATACCTTTGGTGAAATTACCGTACTGGGAATTGCTGCAATTGGTACGCTATGCATGATGGATGGTATGCGTGCTCATGGCACCACCATTACGCAAGGTCTGACCTATCGTTTTAATCCGTCGCCACTGATGTTCCGTATTACCTCATCTTGGATTTTGCCTTTGGCCTTGGTGGTCAGTCTGTATATTTTCCTACGAGGTCACAACTTACCAGGCGGTGGCTTTATTGCAGGTTTAATTACCTCTTTAGCCTTAGTGATTCAATATATCGCGCTCGGTCAAGACCGTGCTGAACAATTGATTGGTGCAAAATCAGGTCGCTTATATGAAGTGTGGATTGGTATTGGTTTAACCATTGCAGGTCTGACAGGGATTGCTGCTTGGCTATGGGGCCGTCCATTCCTAACCAGTGCCCATATCTATGTCTCACCACCCATTTTAGGTGAAATGCACCTTGCCTCCGCTGCCCTATTCGACACAGGTGTCTACATCACTGTTGTGGGCGCGACGATGTTAATGATTTCCGTCTTAGGCGACTCGCGTCACTCGAGTATGTCTGGTCCAGTTCCAAGAGGCGAATAAGATGATTAGTTTAGAATTTTTACTCGCTTCAGCCATTGGCTTACTGACCGCAACAGGGGTATACCTGATTTTGCGGGCACGTACCTTTCCTGTCGTGCTGGGTTTAGCCATGATTGGCTATGCCGTCAACTTATTTTTATTTGTCATGGGGCGTATTCATGTCAACGCACCAGCTGTGTTAACTGAAACCACCAAAGCAACCGATCCTTTACCGCAAGCCTTGGTCCTGACCGCCATTGTGATTGGCTTTGCGACCACTGCGTTTATCGTACAATTGGCTCTGCGTAGCCGCTATGAAACCGGAACAGATCATGTGGACTCCAAAGAAGAAATACCGCAAATTGACCCGCGGGAGGATGAGCCATAATGCATGACTTCATCCAATTTTGGACTACCCACAGCCCGATTTTCAGTATTTTAATTCCTGCAATTACTGCATTTATTTTAGTCCTGTTGGGCAACCCCGGCTCTGGCTCGTTGGCAGATGACTGGCGACAACCTTGGCGGCGTGGAATCAGCTATGTTTCTGGCATCCTTGGGCTGATCACATCTATCAGTTATTTGATGATCGCCAGCTCTGGCCAAGTCTTGGTTTATAACCTGAGTGAATGGGCCGCACCGTTTGGTATTGTCTTAGTTCTAGATCGACTCTCAGCATTCATGTTGGTGTTGACTTATGGTCTTGCTGTGCCAGTGATGTGGTTTGCAAGCAAAGAATGGGATGAGCGTGGTCGTTATTTCCATGCCATGTGCCATTTCTTACTGATGGGTTTGTGTGGTGCGTTCCTGACAGGCGATTTATTTAACCTATTTGTGTTCTTTGAAATCCTGTTGATGGCATCGTACGTTTTGCTCTTACACGGCCAAGGCAAAGCACGTTTTCAATTGGGGATTCATTACGTCACCATTAACCTATTTGCCTCTGCCCTCTTCCTGATCGGACTCGGGATGATTTATGGCAGTGTAGGTAGCTTAAATATGGCAGATGTTGCACGACTGATGCCTTTGCTTGAAGCGGATCAACATCGTATTGCTGTAGCTGGTGCATTGTTACTGTTTACCGTCTTTGGCATCAAGGCAGCAATGCTGCCTGTAGGGTTCTGGTTACCAAAGACCTATGCTGTGGCAACCACTCCCGTTGCAGCCTTGTTCACCATTATGACCAAGGTCGGCATCTATGCCATTCTCCGTGTTAATGGCACTGTGTTTGACGATGGGATTAGCCGTGAAATCTTACAGCAGTGGCTATTACCGATTGGTTTAGTGACGTCGCTCTATGGTGCTTATGGTGCAATCGGAACGGATCGTTTACGTCGTTTTGTCGGTTTTATGATTTTGTCTTCTATCGGCACAATATTGGTTGCGATTTCACTCTTTAATACGGATGCATGGGCTGCAGGACTTTATTACCTGATTCACAGTACCATTATTGGTGCTGCTTTTTATATTCTATCGGGTTGGATTACCTCACAACGCGGCGAATTTAAAGATCATTTTAAAATTGCGCCCCGTATGAAACAGCATAATACAGTTGCTGTCTGCTATTTCATCATTGCGTTGATGATGGCTGGTCTACCACCCTTTAGCGGCTTTTTGGGTAAAGTATTTATCTTACAAGCCACAGCCAATTCACCTTACCAAATCATGATTATTTTAATTGTTTTGTTGGTGAGTTTACTCAGTATCATGGCATTTACCCGCGTTGGTTTTGTACTTTTCTGGCGTTCATCTCGTCCAGAAGATGATATTGATACTGAAGAATATCAACGTTATCAGGCTTTGCCGAATAAGGCTCCGCTACGCAATGACAAGACCATTTATCTACTATTAACAGCGCTTGTGGGATATATGGTCTTTGCTGCACCAATCTATGACTATACCTACAAGACTGCGCAGCAAATTCAAGACAACCCATTATATGAATCGTTGCTATTGAAAAAGGATAAAGAAGATCAAATTATCAGTGTTCAACCTTATGATCCTGAAAATTTACCTGAAACCAAATATGGTGGCGAATCAGCGGATCCAAATGCACACCTCATCCCTGCATTGATTGCGCCTGAAACCCTAAATGGCGAACATATTTCTGAATATAAGCAACGCCAAATTCAGGGACAGCAACAAGAAGAAAAATTGCCTGAAGAGACCCAGCTGAAACCGATGGAGGTACCTTAATATGGCGACAATATCTTTATTTAATCGCTGGTTTCCGCATCCATTGGTATCAGTCATGGTTGGTCTGAGCTGGGTGATGTTAGCGCACAGTTTAGATGCGGCCACACTCTGCATGGCCTTGATTTTAGCCATTGTTATTCCGCGAATGGTTCGCCCTTTTATTGATCGAACACCGAATATCAACTGGCTGGCAGCATGTAAATTATTCTTTGTGGTGTTATGGGATATTATTGTCAGCAATATCCATGTTGCAAAACTCGTCCTTGGTCCGACACATAAATTGCATCCGAAATGGTTCCGTGTTCCTCTCGATACACAGCATGAAGAAGTCAATTCTCTGCTTGCGATGATCATCACCACGACACCCGGTACGGTGTCTGCCGGAATTGACCAAGACCGTGGTGATATTTTGGTCCATGCGCTGAGCACGGATGATCCTGAAGCAGAAATTCAAACCATTAAAGAGCGCTATGAGCGCCCTCTCATCCTTATTTTTGGCGCTGATACAGGAGAGTCTGCATGACAATTTTACCTTATGCGCTTGGCATTTGTTTAGTTGCGGTGACGATCTCGATGTTACTGTGCCTCATCCGCTTGGTGATGGGACCCTCAGTTGTGGACCGACTACTTGCTTTAGATACTTTGTTCTTAAATGCCACCTGCTTAATCGTCATTTTAGGTATTTATTGGGCAAGTACATCAATGTTTGAAGGGGCTTTATTGGTTGCCATGCTGGGGTTTGTATCTACAGCTGCTTTAGCGCGTTATTTCACTACTGGCCACGTCATCGACTAGGAGTCCTTTAATATGCAATTAGTCATGGAAATTTTGGTCTCGATTTTTTTGGTGATTGGTGCTTTCTTCATGTTGGTCGGCGGTATTGGCATGGTTCGCCTACCCGACTTATTTATGCGTCTACACGCACCGACTAAATCAAGCACCTTAGGTTTAGGAAGTTTTCTAATTGCTGCAATTATTTATGCAGCATTTCAAGGGCGTTTTGGATTTGCAGAAATCCTGATCACGCTTTTTGCTTTTATCACTGCACCGGTTTCTGCAAACCTCATGGCACAAGCCGCATTACATTTACGACTGCGCTCGATGAGTGGTGATGCACCAGAAGCGCTTAATCGCCCTCTTCCTTGGCAGCGAACTCGGCGCCGTGCATTTCACTCTAAACGCCATTCAAAACCGGAGGATCTGGATTAAATCTAGATCCAGTTTGATTATCCCTTATAGCCCAAAAATCTTTAATTTTCATCCATAATTTCTCAATTACATTCCCTTGAGCCATATATTGCAAACGTTTTTGGTTATAAGGTGTTTTTTTTAAACCATACTGCCTAGCTAAATCAATCAGTAAGTTAGTCTCAAAACTACTTTGAAAATTGTTATACCAGCCAGGCTGATTCTGGCTCATCTCAAGATTCGCCAATTCATAAAACAGCTGTGCCATCACGGCATCCTGTCTTGAAACAAAATTCTTCCGCTCACTGATTTGTAAGCTGACCTGTTCTCGTATAGCATCGTATTCCGCTGTTGTGGGTTTGCGCTGATCACTCCAATGTCCATCAGGAACATAGCCTGTTCCATAATGTACATTTAACAATGGATATTCATGAAAATATTTTGGTGTCGCGCGCTTGGTTTTGGCTTCTAAAATATTCAGATGAATCCATTCACTTCCAAGGTGAATCGTTGGATCACGTTTCATACCTTCAGCAATCCATCTTTTGGCCTGTGGAATATTGCCAATCAACTCATATGCAGTACCTAAATTCACTGCAGTCTTTGGTAAACCTGGATGCTCTTTTTCAATTTCATTTAAAACCATAATGGCTAAATCGTATTTACCTGCATAAATCTGATGTACGGCATAATCATTTTCTGCCTGATAGTCTATTGGGCTAGGATACCTTGATACAAAGTTATTCAATTTCTCGTCATGATGTTCTTCGCGTTGATTTTCTTTTTGTGAATCAGATGTATAAAAATCTTCTACATAGGTATTTAAACATGCCCAACTTGGCATAGTAATAAATAATGCGCTACTCAAAAGGATTATTTTTTTCAATTCATTATTTTTACAGATTGGCGGATTAAATATCATGTTCGACCTGTCTTTCATTGGCATATTATAATTTTAAAGTGATTGAATTTTTTAAATTACCGTTATTCAAACATAAAAAAGCCACCCAAAGGTGGCTTTTTTCATTCAGCGAACTGAATTATTCATCATCTTTTTTTGCTTCGTCAGCAGGAGGTAAGTCCTTGACCGCTTCCGCAATTAGACCAAACATATAGTTGCCATAAGCATTTGTTTTGTCGTAATGGAAACGCAAACGTGGCGTAATACGTGTTTTGATACGACGGCTTAGTTCATGACGCAAGAAACCAGATGCTTTATTCAAGACATCTAAAGTTTCTTTATTTGCGGCTTCACTTTGCTCATCGCCTAGCTCACGACCCATTACAGTCACATAAACTTCGGCATATCCTAAGTCTGGGCTCACCTTCACGGCAGAGATGGTCACGAGACCACCTAAGCGTGGATCTTTCAGCTCCTGACGGATCAGTTCTGACAACTCACGTTGTACTGTATCCGCCATACGCTTCAGACGTTGACTACCCGCCATTAAAGACTCCGTTTAATTAATTGAACATCGTACACTTCAATCTTATCTTGTGCTTTGATGTCTTTATAACCTTTCACCGCAAGACCACATTCCATACCGGCACGAACTTCTTCAACCACATCTTTGTAGCGACGAAGAGATTCAAGCTCACCTTGGAATACCACCACGTCATCACGTAATACGCGAATCGGTTTATTACGGTGTAATGTACCTTCAAGTACCATACAACCTGCAGCAGCACCGAATTTACTTGAGTGGAACACTTCACGTACTTCAGCCACACCCAGAATTGTTTCACGGTGTTCAGGCGCCAATTTACCGCTCATCGCATCTTTCACATCATCAATTAATTGATAGATGATCGAGTAGTAACGAATGTCGATACCATCAGCATCAGCTTTTTGACGTGCAGTATTATCAGCACGTACGTTAAAGCCGAGAAGAACCGCTTCTGATGATTCAGCAAGTGTTACGTCAGACTCAGTGATCGCACCAACACCTGAACCAATAATACGTACTTTCACTTCATCAGTTGCAAGTTCAGCAAGTGCAACGTGTAATGCTTCCAAAGTACCACGTACGTCTGTTTTCAATACCACGTTGACAATAGGCACATCTTTCTTGCCCATAGACGCCATGATATTTTCAAGACGCATCGCAGATTGACGTTCAAGACGTTTTTGACGTTCACGATCCATACGCGCATCAGCAACTTCACGTGCTTTTTTCTCGTCATTTACAACAAGAACTTCATCACCTGCCATTGGCGCTTCTGGTAGACCCAAGATTTCCACAGGAATCGAAGGACCAGCAGATTTAATACGTTGACCATTTTCATCTGTCATCGCACGTACACGACCGTATGACGAACCTGCAAGAACAAGGTCACCCACTTTCAATGTACCGTTTTGAACAAGAATCGATGTTACCGCACCACGCCCTTTGTCTACACGTGCTTCAATTACAACACCTTGTGCCGCACCCTCTTCAGATGCTTTAAGCTCAAGAAGTTCGGCTTGAATTGAGATCAAGTCAAGAAGTTCGTCGATACCTGCACCGGTGTGCGCAGAAACCATTGCCACTGGAACGTCACCGCCCCATTGCTCAGGTACAATTTCTTTCGTCGTCAACTCATTCAATACGCGATCTGGATCAGCAGACTCTTTATCCATTTTGTTGATAGCAACAATAATTGGCGTACCTGCTGCACGTGCATGGTCAATCGCTTCCGCAGTTTGTGGCATAACACCATCATCTGCTGCAACAACCAACACTACGATATCTGTAGATTTCGCACCACGTGAACGCATTGCAGTAAATGCTGCGTGTCCCGGTGTATCTAAGAAAGTAATAATACCTTTTTCAGTTTTCACATGGTAAGCACCAATATGCTGTGTGATACCACCTGCTTCACCTGCAGCCACTTTAGAGCGACGAATACGGTCAAGAAGTGATGTTTTACCATGGTCAACGTGACCCATAATTGTCACAACTGGCGGACGAGTGGTTTGGACACCACGCGCTTCTTCAGCTGCTTCAAGTAAGTTGTCTTCTGCTTGTGTATCCGAAACAAGTACTGGATTGTGACCCATTTCTTCAACAACAAGTGCTGCAATTTCTTGATCAATCGCTTGGTTTTGAGTAACCAATTCCCCCATTTTCATGAGTGATTTGATAACTTCGCGAACTTTAACCGCCATTTTCGCAGCCAAGTCAGCAACAACAATCGTTTCACCAATTTCAACATCATAAACTTGTTTTTTAACTGGTTTTTCAAAGCCATGCTTGTTCGCTTGACTTGTTTTTAAACCACGTTTATGTGAGTTATCACGGAAAGACTGCTCTTCGCCACGACGACCACCTTTTTTAGGTGAACGTGAATTGTTGGTATTGGTACCACGTTTAATTTCACGGTCTTCTTTCGCAAATGAATCTTCATATGCCTGACCTACAAGGCCGGCAGCAAGCGGAGAATCATCTACAACACGAATGGTCGCAGTAGTGTCTTCGTTAGAATACTTAGACGCCATTTGACGCATTTGTTCAAGTGTACGTTGTTGCGCTTCTTCAGCTGCTTTACGACGCGCCGCTTCTTCTACAGCTTTCAATTGTGCTGCTTGAGCTTCACGTGCTTTTTTCTGTTCTAGAGTTTCAACAGGTTTTGTAATTGGCTTGTTGTTTGACTTACGTTTTACAACAACCGCAGCTTTCGGTGTTTCTTGCTTCGCATGTTCTTGCTTCGCAGCAGCGCGCATTGCTTCTAAAGCTTGTTTCGCTTTAGATACTGGTTGTTGCTTCGGTTCTTCAGCTTTCGCTTCAACCTTAGGTTCCTGTTTACGTGCTTGTTGGTCAGCTTGTGCTTTCGCTAATGCTTCAGCTTTAATTTGCTCAGGATCCGGTTTAACAAATGTATGTTTCTTACGAACTTCTACATTAATCGTTTTTGCCTTGCCCGATGTACTCGCCACTTTAGCAGTACTGGTAGTTTTACGTTTCAACGTGATTTGTCCTGCATTGCCCGCATCCTGACCATGAACTTTTTTCAAATGGTTAACGAGGGCATTTTGTTGTTCAGTGGAGATAATATCGTCAGGTTTAGTTTGTGGTAAACCCGCATCACGAACCTGTTCCAGTAGCTTCTCAACTGGACGACCCACGCTGAGAGCTAACTCCTTAATCGACTTGTCCGTCATATATTACCTCCTAGTTAAACCATGATTCGCGCGCTTTCATAATAAGTTGACCTGCTTTTTCAGCACCTAAACCTTCGATATCAGAGATATCGTCAGTGGCTTGATCTGCAAGATCATCTACAGTTACCACACCGCGAGCGGCAAGCGCATATGCGATTTCTTTAGTCACGCCTTCCATTGCAGCAAGCTCTTCGCTTGGCTCTTGGATGTTTTCTTGTTGCTTCAATGCATCAGCCAATGCAATTTCTTTTGCACGACCTTGTAGCATTTCAACAGTTTCAGCATCAAGTTCGATCTCATCGAATGTTTCCGCAGGAACATACGCGATTTCTTCTAATGATGTGAAACCCATTTCAACTAACGCCATCGCTAAGTCTTCATCAATATCTAGACGTGTAACAAACATATCTAAATATTGTTGCGCTTCGTTTTGTTGGCGTGCGTGATATTCTTCTTCAAGCATCATATTGAGCTTGTAACCAGTCAATTCAGATGCTAAGCGTACGTTTTGACCTTGAGAGCCAATTGCACGTGCTAACTGATCACTCGTTGCAAAAATAATATCTGCAGTACGTTCTTCTTCATCAATCACGATACCTGATACATCAGCAGGCTCTAAAGCACTTGCAATGTACTGTGCCGCGTCATCCGACCAAACGACTACATCAATACGCTCACCATTTAACTCTGACTGAACCGCTTGGATACGTGTACCACGCATACCAATACATGCACCTACAGGATCAATACGGTGATCGTTTGTTTTCACAGCGATTTTAGCACGAACGCCAGGTTGGCGTGCAGCTGCCTTAATCTCAATGATTTCTTCAGCAATTTCAGGAATTTCTTTCTTCATCAATGCGATTAGCATTTCTGGTTTAGAACGAGAAAGCAATAACTGAGCACCACGGCCTTCACGGTTTACGTTAAACAAAATCGCGTTTACACGTTGTTTAGGACGTAGAATTTCTTTAGCGATCATTTCTTCACGCGCAAGATATGCTTCTGCATTGTCACCTAAATCAATGATAAAGCCATCTTTGGTTTGTTTTTTCACTTCACCGTAGATGAGTTCACCAACTTTAGATTCGTAAGCATCTGCAATTAGCGCACGCTCTGCTTCACGAATTTTTTGAACAATCACTTGTTTCGCAATTTGTGCCGCAATACGACCGAAATCAATCGATTCAACTTCAAGTTCACGGATATCCCCAATTGCCCATTTTGCAGGATCTACATCAGAGATCGCATCTTGGCATGCTGGCATTTCGTGATCTTCGTCGGCAACCACTTCCCATTGACGGAAAGTACGGTAATCACCAGTACGACGGTCGATTTCTACACGTAGACGAGCTTCTTCCGAGTGAGTTCCCTCGTAGAATTTCTTCTTAGTCGCTGCAACTAAAGCTTGTTCAAGCGCTTCAAAAATTGCATCACGACTTACACCTTTTTCGTTACTAACCGTTTCTACTACGGTAAGAATTTCACGAGCCATAAGTCACCTATTCGTTCAGATTCTTATTTATTAAATTAATCTTGGAAAACCAGATTTGCTTTATCAATATTGTGGCTGTCAATATCCAACACTTGTTGCTTTTCAACTTCAACCTGAATCATTTCGTTCTCAAGGTCTACGTTTACAAGTTTAGCTTGGAATTTACGACGATTATCTACAGCACTGATCAAACGCAAAGCGACTTGCTGACCAATGTATGCCGTCATTTGTTCCAATTTAAAGAACTGACGATCCCAACCTGGAGATGACACTTCCAATGCATATTCGCCTGAAATTGGATCATGTACATCCAACATCGCACCCACTTGCTGAGTGACACGAACACAGTCCTGCACGCCGATACCACGGCCTTGCTCAACTTCGCCATCTTCATTGATGACAGGTTCTGCATTTTCATCAACTTCACGGTCGATATAAATACGTAACAGTGAACGTTTTCCTTGAGGTTGGAAATCAATCCCCCAAAGTTCTACATCACATGCTTGCACCGCTGGGGCAATTAAGTCCTGAAGTGCTTGAGTTTTATTTGATAGCTTCATTTACTCTCGTCAAATTTGTGCGATTCGATGGTCGAAATGACCACTACAGACCAATGCGAAACTATAGTAGTAGTGAAACATGACGGTTTGACCAAAATACTGTCGACACTACACGATAGCCAATAAAAAAGGGCGTAAATCGCCCCATTATTACACAGAAAACCATAGTCCACTGTGCAAAAAGGCCCACCTAGTTGTGAGCCTCTTTTAGAAACTTGGTAGCGGGAGCTGGATTTGAACCAACGACCTTCGGGTTATGAGCCCGACGAGCTACCAGACTGCTCCATCCCGCATCAACATGCAAAAATTATATACAATTTCTTGGTCATTTTCAATCTAAAACAACCTGAAGAATTGCCCTACTGAGTTGCATCTCAGAGGATTGGTAGCGGGAGCTGGATTTGAACCAACGACCTTCGGGTTATGAGCCCGACGAGCTACCAGACTGCTCCATCCCGCATCAACATCACAATGACTTTCAGATAAACTGCTTATATAGATTGTGTGCTATATAAGATTGGTAGCGGGGGCTGGATTTGAACCAACGACCTTCGGGTTATGAGCCCGACGAGCTACCAGACTGCTCCACCCCGCATCAATATGCAAATAGTTTTCTCAGCTTTAAAAGCTGTCCATTTAAAAGTTTGCATCTTAAAAATAGAATTGATTGGTAGCGGGAGCTGGATTTGAACCAACGACCTTCGGGTTATGAGCCCGACGAGCTACCAGACTGCTCCATCCCGCATCAACAGAGTTTTGCTGCATACACCAACTTATGTTCTGGATTATAAGTTGGTGCGGAAGGGGGGACTTGAACCCCCACGCCCGAAAGCACTACCACCTCAAGGTAGCGTGTCTACCAATTCCACCACCACCGCAGCTGTGACGCATTCTAGTCGCAACACGTCAAAAAAGAAAGTGCTAAATAAATTATTCAGCGCTTTTTGGTGCAGTTGGCGAAGTTTCAGCCGATTTTGCAGGCGCAGTCGGTACTGAAGAAATCGCATTCAGACTATAAGCATTTGTCGTTTGTTTCTTTGCAAACACAGCAAGTGTCAAGCTCGTAACGAAGAACAAAGCCGTTAAAATCGCAGTCAAACGGGTCATAAAGTTACCCGAACCCGATGCACCAAATACAGTTGCAGCACCGCCGCCACCAAAAGATGCACCCGCATCTGCGCCTTTACCATGCTGAACTAAAATCAGCACGATCATTAAAATCGCTAAGATAATATGTACCACCAGCACAAACGTATGCATGCTGAACTCCTAATTATTTTGTATTTGCAAATGCTTGAGCAATTTTATAAAACGACTCTGCATTTAATGATGCACCACCGACCAGCGCACCATTGATATCCGGACAGGCTGCCAACTCTACTGCATTTTCAGGTTTTACACTACCACCATAAAGAATCGCAGTATGAAGTCCCATTGGGGTGATTTGGCTTAAACCTTCACGAATTTTAGCGTGCATCGCTTGCGCATCTTCAGGTGACGCTGTTTTACCTGTGCCAATGGCCCAAATTGGCTCATAAGCTACCACAATTTGTTTCCACTGCTCTGCTTGTACAACAGCAGCAATATCACATATTTGTTGTAACACAATCTGTTCTGCTTGGCCGCTTTCACGTTGTTCCAAGCTTTCACCCACACAATAAATCACAGTCAAACCTGCGTTTAATGCATTTTTTACTTTTTCATTAATGATATGCGGTTGATCAGCGAATATTTCACGGCGTTCCGAATGACCAATCAGTACAAATTCAACACCATAATCTTTTAATAGCTCAGCACTGAGCTCACCCGTATATGCGCCTGTACCCGCGACGCGAGAAACGTCTTGTGCAACGGTTATGATGTTACGGCTTGCTTGTGCTAATTCATTTTGCACCGTGGTCAGAGCAATAGCTGTTGGTGCAACCCCAATATGACATGCCGCTTCAGCAATATTTTGTTCATCTAATAATTGCTTAAAATTCTTAAGAAGTGCGCCAGCATCGGCTTGCAATGGGTTCATTTTCCAGTTACCCACTACCCAAGGCGTAATCGTCGAACCCGACATATTTATCCCACATGACAAAGATGAAATCGGGCACATTCTACACGTAATTCATAATTTTGAAGATAAATTTCAACACATTTGCATCTTCGAAGCACACCAGTCATTCCAATACCTTCACTTTTCTGTAAAAAAATTAAGCAGATTTAAGGACTGGTTCATGCTTTTTACCAATTCTTAGCTAGTGACAACACTTTAAGATATGGTATTTTTGTGCAACAAAAGTATAATTTTGCTATACCAATTATAAACAGACTGAAGCATAGGCAAGTAAAAGCATGACAGCAGTTCAAGGTTCTTCAAGATTTACGGGGTTTATTCGTCGCTTAGTTGACGAAGGGCATCTGTCTGCCGAAAAAATGCAAGCAGCGCTGCAAAATTCAAAAAAGGCCCATCAAGATATCGTGCCGCATTTGATTCAGGAATATCACCTTTCAGCACGCCTGATCGCAGAAACCATCTCGATAGAGTTCGGTGAACCGGTTTTTGATATTTCAACTTATGATACGTCTTTAATTATACGTGATGAATTTGAAGATAAACTCATTACCAAGCATCGTATTTTGCCTATTTTTAAACATGGCAATTTATTATTCGTTGCGATCAGTAACCCCACCAATATTGAAGCAGTGGATGCCATTCGATTTGGTAGTAAGCTGAATACTGAAACAATTATTGTTGAACATGACAAACTTGAAAAGTTAATTGAACAGAACTTTGCTGAAGAAAGTACTTTTGACTTTGATGATGACTTTGATCTTGATTTAGAACAGGAAACTATTGATCCAGCGAAAGAAGATGAAGATGAGGCAACGGGGGATGAAGCTCCGATTGTTAAATACATCAATAAGCTGCTAGTCGACGCAATTCGTATGGGTGCATCTGACTTACATTTTGAACCCTACGAAAAAACCTATCGCGTCCGCTACCGTGTCGATGGCGTGTTAAGAACAATTACAAATCCGCCCTTGCAGCTCGCTACACGACTCGCTTCACGTTTAAAAGTCATGTCACAAATGGACATCTCGGAAAAGCGTATACCTCAAGACGGTCGTATCAAGTTAAAGCTGTCAAAGAACAAAGCTATCGACTTCCGTGTGAACTCTTTACCGACATTGTTTGGTGAAAAACTTGTTCTACGTATCCTTGATCCATCTAGTGCGATGCTAGGGATTGATGCGTTGGGTTATGAACCGGATCAAAAAGAACTGTTCATGCAGGCTTTAGAAAAACCACAAGGCATGCTACTCATTACCGGTCCAACGGGTTCTGGTAAAACCGTATCTCTATATACAGGTTTAAACATTCTTAACCGTGAAGATACCAACATTTCAACGGCCGAAGACCCTGTGGAAATTAACTTAGAAGGGATCAATCAGGTCAACGTAAATAATAAAGTCGGCCTCACATTCTCTGCAGCCTTAAAATCATTCTTACGTCAAGACCCTGATATTGTGATGGTCGGTGAGATTCGAGATTTAGAAACGGCTGAAATTGCCATTAAAGCAGCTCAAACAGGTCACATGGTGATGTCTACACTGCATACCAATAGTGCACCTGAAACACTGACACGCTTACGCAATATGGGCGTGCCTTCATTTAACATCGCGACATCC
Source organism: Acinetobacter sp. YH12138 (assembly GCF_015218525.1). Lineage (NCBI taxonomy): Bacteria > Pseudomonadati > Pseudomonadota > Gammaproteobacteria > Moraxellales > Moraxellaceae > Acinetobacter > Acinetobacter sp. YH12138. The sequence goes on from NZ_CP048670.1 coordinate 2,975,941, forward strand.
GTGAACCTTGTCATTGCGCAGCGACTTGCACGTCGCCTATGTTCACAATGTAAAGAAACAGTAGACGTACCAAAACAAAGTCTATTGGAGCTTGGTTTTACCGAAGATGATTTAAATACACCAGAATTCCAAATATACCAGCCTGTGGGTTGTGCCGAATGCCGTGAAGGCTATAAAGGTCGTGTGGGTATTTACGAAGTCATGAAAGTGACACCTGAAATTTCAAGAATTATTATGGAAGACGGCAATGCCTTACAAATTGCCGAAGCTTCCAATCAAGCAGGTTTTAACAATTTACGCCGTTCAGGCTTAATTAAGGTCATGCAGGGGGTGACTTCACTTCAAGAAGTCAATCGTGTGACCAGTGAGTAAGTGAATTAGTATTTAAAAATAAGGATAAATTCATGGCTGTAAAAAAAGCGCAGATGATGCCAACCTTCAGTTATGAAGGCGTGGATCGCAAAGGGGCGAAAATCAAAGGGGAAATGCCTTCGCGTAATATGGCTTTAGCTAAAGTCACTTTACGTAAGCAAGGCATCACCATTAAAACCATTCGAGAAAAACGTAAAAACATTCTCGAAGGCTTGATGAAAAAGAAAGTATCCACTTTGGATATCACGGTATTCACGCGCCAACTTGCAACCATGATGAAAGCCGGTGTACCGCTCGTTCAGGGGTTCGAAATCGTGGCGGAAGGCCTAGAAAACCCAGCCATGCGTGAAGTGGTCCTGGGGATCAAAGGTGAAGTTGAAGGTGGCAATACATTTGCTGGTGCACTCCGTAAATATCCGCAGTATTTCGACAACCTATTTTGCTCCTTGGTTGAATCAGGTGAACAGTCGGGTGCACTTGAAACCATGTTAGACCGTGTTGCAATTTACAAAGAAAAAAGTGAATTGCTTAAGCAAAAAATTAAAAAAGCCATGAAATACCCAGCTGCGGTAATTGTTGTCGCTGTTATTGTGACGATCATTTTGATGGTGAAAGTAGTTCCCGTATTCCAAGACTTGTTTTCATCGTTTGGTGCAGACCTACCTGCCTTTACCAAAATGGTAGTGAACATGTCGGAATGGATGCAAAAATATTGGTTCTTCCTCATCATTGGAATTGGCGCTGTGATTGCCGGTTTCATGGAAGCAAAAAAACGTAGCAAAGCTTTCAGAGACTTCTTAGACAAAGCTGCACTCAAAGCACCGATTTTTGGTGATTTGGTTTATAAAGCAATTATTGCCCGCTATAGCCGTACCTTGGCAACCACATTTGCCGCGGGTGTACCCTTAATCGATGCGCTCGAATCAACTGCAGGTGCAACCAACAACGTGGTCTATGAAACAGCAGTCATGAAAATTCGTGAAGATGTGGCGACTGGTCAACAGCTGCAGTTTGCGATGCGTGTCACTGATAAATTCCCATCTATGGCGATTCAAATGGTGGCTATTGGTGAAGAATCCGGTGCCTTGGATGCTATGCTAGACAAAGTGGCAACCCATTATGAAAATGAAGTGGATAATGCCGTAGATGGCTTAACTTCGATGATGGAACCCTTGATTATGGCGGTACTAGGTGTCCTCGTTGGTGGTCTTGTGATTGCAATGTATCTTCCAATCTTCCAAATGGGTTCTGTGGTTTAATGCAAGAATTAATAACATATTTAATTAATACCCCAATTGCGTTATATATCGCAGTTGGGATTTTTAGTCTTTGCATCGGTAGTTTTTTGAATGTGGTAATTTACCGCACACCAAAGATGATGGAACAAGAATGGCGTACGGATTGCCAACTGTTTTTACATCCGGATCAACCGATTATTGACGAAACAAAGATCACACTGAGCACACCTGCTTCAACCTGCCCAAAATGCAAAATGCCCATTCGTTGGTATCAAAACATTCCGGTTATCAGTTGGATCGTTTTACGCGGAAAATGTGGAAGTTGCCAAAATCCAATCAGTAGCCGTTATCCACTGATCGAATTACTCACCATGATCTGTGCGCTGATTGTTGTTGCAGTTTTTGGTCCAACTATCCAAATGCTGTTTGGTCTAGTGCTGACTTATGTATTGATTGCCTTAACATTTATTGACTTTGACACCCAACTTTTACCTGACCGCTATACCCTTCCTTTGGCTGCACTCGGGCTTGGCGTGAATAGCTATGCCATTTATACCTCTGCAACCTCAGCCATTTGGGGGTATATCATCGGGTTCTTATGCCTATGGATTGTTTACTATTTATTTAAAATCATCACTGGCAAAGAAGGCATGGGCTATGGTGACTTTAAACTTTTAGCTGCGTTGGGTGCATGGATGGGCCCTTTCCTGCTCCCACTGATTGTATTACTCTCTTCACTGGTAGGTGCAATCATTGGCATTATTTTGCTCAAAGTTCGTAAAGAAAACCAACCTTTTGCATTTGGTCCCTATATTGCCATCGCTGGATGGATCGCCTTTTTATGGGGTGATCAAATTATGAAAATTTATTTGGGTCAGTAAGGTCGTTGTATGACATTTGTCTTGGGTTTAACAGGTGGTATCGGTAGCGGAAAATCTGCTGCAAGCAATTGGTTTGAACTCCAAGGCATTCAAGTCGTCGATGCTGATATCGTTGCTCGCGAGGTTGTCGAACCGGGGCAACCCGCACTGAATCAAATTCAGCAACAATTTGGTGATTGGGTTTTACTTGCAAATGGTGAGTTAAATCGACGCGCTTTACGTGAACATATCTTTAAAGATCCCACAGCACGTCAAACACTTGAAGCCATTACCCATCCTGCAATACGTCAGTCCATTACCCAACAGTTAAATGAAGCCACCAGCCCCTATGTCATCTTGGTTTCGCCGCTGTTATTTGAAACCAATCAACATGAATTAACCAATCACACCTTGCTGATTGATGCCACGGAACAATTGCAAATTCAGCGTGCATCACAGCGTGATGGTCAAACTATCGAGCAAATCCAAAAAATCATTCAAGTGCAAATGTCGCGTCAGGAAAAGCAAAAAATTGCAGATGATATCGTGCTGAATGATGGTCATTTAGATCATCTTTATGCACAGCTTCGGCCATTGCATCTCAAGTACTTAGCGCACGCTGAAAAAAGCTAAATAAAAAAGCAGTCTTACTCAGACTGCTTTTTTTGTTGTTCGAGTTGCTGCTCTAGACTGTCCTTTCGTCCCAACCATTTCCACGGTTGAATCGCTCCAATCCCCATCCCGACCAATCCACACACAATTGCAAAACTTAAGGGTTCATTCAGCAGCGGTACCGCTAAAATTGCAGCAATAAAAGGTGCCAAAGTTACGATACTTCCGGCTTTAAATGCACCCAGACGCTTGATCGCCTCTACATACGTTAAAGTCGCAATAATCACCACAAAAATACCGTGAAAGATAACTTGTCCAATGAGTTGCAATGGCTCTGGGTCAGACCAATGTTTAGGGAAAAATAGTAGATAAATAGGCACGAATACCACGGCAGACCAAACCGCAACCCCCGCCATGGCATGCCAAGCAGAGAGCCTCCATTGCTTTAGCAATACCGTAAATATCCCCCACCAAATGGCACTGATAAAAAATAGCAAATCACCTAAACCAAATGCCACACCAGTCTCGACGTACATTAAATAGCTCATTAAGCTAATGGCAGAGACCATAATCACCACACTGATCCACGTATGCTTATCGATCGGCTGTTTGAAGATCAGAAACGCGGCTATGGCTGTACATAAGGGAATACAACCATTGAGAAAAATTGCAGCATGGGCCGCAGGAGCATAATGAAATGCGCTATAGGCTGTTAAACAATAGGTCACCCCGCCGAGCATGGCGAGGATAAAAGGCTCTTTCTTCCATAAAAAAGCCGTATCTTTTTTATAAATCAAAATTGGCATTAAGATGCAAAATGCCAAAGCAAACCGAAGTGCGGTAATGTCCCAAGCACTGATTCCCCAATTGGCGCTTAAACGCGCCGTTAAGGTGAATCCACCCCAAATACACATGGTAATGAAAACATATAAATAACCTTGCTTTTGGGGAGACATCATCACTTCTATTTCAATTCATTGTTACGTTGACGACATGCTTCATACAATGCCATACCGGTTGCGACACTGACATTTAAGCTTTGCAAGTTACCAGCCATTGGAATGTAAACAGTTTGATCACATTGCGCCTGCGTAATAGGACGCAAACCTGTATCTTCAGCGCCCATCACCACACATACACCCGTACCAGTGAAGTCAAATTTTTGAATCGGCAAAGCTTTTTCATCTAGCATGGTGCCGACCACGCGTACATTAAAGTCGTCTTTGATTTGAGCCAATGTACGCGCCAAGTTGGTCACCTGAATAAACTTCACTTTTTCAGCACCACCAGCAGCAACTTTACGGGCTGTTGGGGTAAGCGTCGCTGAACGATCACGCGGTGCAATCACGGCTTCAACGCCCATAGCTGCCGCTGTACGGATACATGCACCAAGGTTATGTGGGTCTGTAATATGATCTAAAGCCAATAGCAACGCATTGGGATTGGCTTGTAATAAAGCCTCTAAATCTTTTTCGTTTAAGACTGGATGGGGGCGTACAGCCGCGACCACACCTTGATGGAACGGTTGTCCCGCAAGTTTTTCCAAACTATCACGGCTAGCTTTTTGAATGCTGACACCAAACGGTTCTGCCAACTCAAAAATACGTTTTAAACGCTGATCATCACGTCCTTTTAACGCAAATAAAGTTAATACGCGTTCTGGCTCAAGTTCCAGTAATGACTCCACTGAATGAACGCCATAATAATATTCCGGTTTCGCCATGAACGACCTCTAATTTGCAAACTTCGATAAACTTTTAAACAGGGTATGATCACCCAGCGCACAGCTTAGGTTATCAAAAAGAAAAATCCTGCAAAGCAAGCTTTACAGGATTTATGCTATGACACATAGTTTAACCGATTTGAAGTTAAAAAACTGTGCCTAAATGGATTGAATTATTAGCCTTCTAAGTGGCACACATAATCCAAGACTTCATCTGTTTCAATTTTAAAACGGCTATTACCTGGCACGTAGAATGATTGACCCGCACGGAATAGTTCGCTTTCTTCGCTATCAGCAATTTGAACACGACATTCACCTGAAATAATTTCCATACGTTCAGGTACATGGGTTTCAAAAGTCAGCGCTTGTTCAGTTGGAAGCAACACACCCAGTGTTTTCTTGGTTCCATCTTCAAATTGCACAGTGTGGCTGATACATAGACCGCCAAAATAAACATTTGATTTTTTGATGACTGATACATGATCAAACTGTGCTGACATGCGTTTTCTCCAGATAAAGCATATTTATAATATTTTGATCGAAGTAGTTTAATTGTGCTGCAAAAACTAATCAATCAGTGTTGAAAATTTTGAGATAGATAATTACAAAAATCTGAGAAGTGGATATGTCCCAATACCATCTCACTATCTTGACATTGAGAATCTAAAACAAACTGTACTTTTGTACAAAATACTTTTTTTGTTTCATCCACTAAAGTCCTAGTTAGGGTCTATAGAAACGCTGCAAAATCATTTCACAGATATACATGGATAATGAATTATATGGACGGATTTAAGAGACCAAATCATGACGTTTTAAGGCAATAACACTTTAGATTAGATACAAGAATACATACACAAACGTGTTTTGTGAGAACTTAGCAAAATGTTGGATGGTTTAAGCTCACGTTATGCAAGATCATTTACTCTTTGCATCACTACACTGCGTGCTTACGGCAGATACGAAACTAATTTCTTATTAAACTGAAATTTAGGATAGAATTATGAGGTTTTTCGTCATCTTAAAATAAAACTTATCTTGTGACCAAAACAAAACTTAATTATCTTTAACTAGAACTTTTCGCAGCTCGGATGCGTTTATGCTGACACATTTAACTCTGATCAATTTTGCATTAGCCGACCATTTAGCCATCGACATTGAACAAGGCTTTAACGTCCTGACGGGTGAAACAGGTGCTGGTAAATCTTTGCTGCTAGACGCACTATCAGCATGTTTAGGTGAACGAACAGACACCAACTATGTGCGCTATGGATCAGACAAAGCCGATGTGACAGCGACCTTTAGCTACCAAGAGTACAGTCCTGAAGCACTGTGGCTCAAAGAACATGAGCTGGATGATGAGTCTGGAGAAATTCATTTACGTCGCGTGATTTTTGCAACAGGTCGCAGCAAAGCATGGATTAATGGACGTCCGAGCAGCTTATCTGAGTTAAAAGAAATTGGCCGCTTATTGGTACAACTCTATAGCCAACACAGCCAACAACAACTCTTAGAACCGCCCTATCCAAAACATTGGCTAGATCGCTATTACAATTTTTATCAGCCGGCTCAAGCCGTTCGTGATGCCTATAGCAAGTGGCAAAAGGACATTCGACAGCACCAAGCAGCACTCGACGCCCAAGCCACACGTAAGCAACGGATAGAAACGCTTGAACTTCAATTGGAAGAACTTGAAGACCTTGTGCAAACGGACTACAAAGAAATCGAGCAAGAATTTGACCGTCTCAGTCATCATGAACATATCATGCAGGATTGTAGCTATGGTCTAAATGCCCTCGATGACGCCGAGCAAAATATCAATCAAGAAATGGGCGCGATCATTCGTCGAATTGAATCACATGCAGGACGTAGTGAACAACTTTCTGAAATTTATACGTCGCTACTGAACGCTCAAAGTGAAATTGAAGATGCCACCGCAAATTTACGTCAGTTTATTGATCGTCAAAGTTTCGATCCTGAACGTATGGACGAATTAAATACCAAACTGGAAGTTTTTCATCGCTTAGCGCGTAAATATCGTACTCAGCCTGAAGATTTAAAACAAGAATACGAAGCGTGGCAACTTGAGTTAGAGCAACTGCATCAGCTGGAAGATCCTGAAACGTTGGCAGAACAAGTGGAAGTGTCTCATCAAGACTTCATTTCCAAAGCCGAGCACTTGGATCAAATACGCCGAGATGCTGCTACGCCATTGGCTAAACAATTAACTGAACAAGTCAAACAACTGGCTCTGCCTGAAGCGCATTTTGAATTTAAATTTGAACCGCTTGAACATGTTTCGAGTGAAGGTTTAAGCTTTATTCAGCTGTTATTCACAGCCAACAAAGGGATTCCTGCTCAGCCTCTAGCACGCGTGGCATCGGGTGGTGAATTATCTCGTATTGCCTTAGTCATGCAAGTGATGAATGCTGAAAAAACTGAATCGGAAGTCTTGGTCTTTGATGAAATTGATGTTGGGATCAGTGGGGGTACAGCGGAAATTGTGGGGCGTTTATTGGCAGACCTTGCGCAGCATGTTCAAATTTTATGTATTACTCACCAAGCCCAAGTCGCTGCCCAATCTGACCAACATCTCTTGGTGAAAAAACGTCAAACGGATCCTGCAAGCAGTACCATTATCGAATTAGAAGAAGATGATCGGATTCAAGAGCTGGCTCGAATGACCGGTGGTGTGGAGATTAGTCAAACGACCTTACAACACGCAAAACAATTACGACAATTAAAGTTTCAGCACAGCTAAATCACCGTAAATGTCTTAAATAAAAAAGCCTTAGTTCACTTTGACTAAGGCTTTTTTTATCACTTGTGATACAACTTCTATTTAATTACGACTTCTATTTAATAATGCCTTGATAGACAAAGCCTTTTGAGCCCAAGCTATAACGTAAGTACTTCTGTTGTGGCTGATAGTTTTCATTTAATAACATCACATCCACATGTTTAGGACCAACTTTTAAATAGTTTTGACTGGAGCTTCTGTCTTGATCGTAGTGGCAATCATAATCGACTGAAATTTCATGCAGGTTTTTTTGCTTGGTTTTAAATACATAGGATTTTAGTAATTGCTTTGGCCCAACTTCAACAGCTCTTAGATGATGCAGTCCACTACAATTATCACCTTTATAATAACTCTTCACCAAATATACGGTTTTATTTTGGATGTTGACCGGCAAAATTTGATTGATATAGCCTGAGTCAAATTGATCTAAATGTTGCGTTTTTCCCGTTGCATATTGCACATAGCTGCTCCACTCCCCCATGGTGCCTCCGCCAGACACATCAAAACTATAAAATTTAAGTTTTTTATCTGGCGAATATTGCACATGAACAAAACCTTGCTTTTCGAGTTGCGTAAATCCGTAGTGAAAACTGCTCGGATCTGCCGCAATGACATCCACAATTTCACGTTCTATCGCTTCATTGACCTCATAAAAATTTAAGTTTTTATATTTTTTAATCAGCTGAGATTCATGTTTTTGTAAGTCAGCGCTTCCTGCAAAGCCTGAAATAGGTAGGCTTGCACAGAGTGCCATCCCTATTATTTTTGAAAAATGTGTCATTGTTTTACCCTCAGTTTATCCTGCTATTTTAAGCAATCCTTATCATCCATCACGTATATCTTCTCCTCACTTTTGTATTGCTGTTGTTCAAATCACCAATCATCGCTTCACAATTCACCACATTGCAGACCCGCCTGAACGATGAAGATTTTTAGCATGTCCCTCACTGGTCGAGCATGACAAATATTGAATTTGCAGAAAAACTCATTGTTGAAAACTTGTGAGTCTAGTATGTTGATAAATACAACGTTATTCGAATGCAATTCCCCCCAAGAATCAAACTTACCCCAATAAGGAGAAGCCATTAGGTGACTAAACAATACCTCACACACCGCTGCCTGATTGCTCCACCCGAAATGAACGATGAATTCTTTGCCAATACGGTGATTTATTTAGCGCGACATGATGAAGATGGCGCTCAAGGCATCATTATTAATCGTCCTTCGGGCTTGCAGATCAAAGAACTCTTGAATGATTTGGAAATTGAGGCAGATAATGTGCATCCTCATGAAGTGTTGCAAGGTGGTCCTTTGCGCCCAGAGGCAGGTTTTGTTCTTCATACAGGTCAACCGACATGGCATTCGTCTATTGCTGTAGGTGAAAATGTCTGCATTACCACGTCTAAAGATATTTTAGATGCGATTGCACACAATGAAGGTGTTGGTCGTTATCAGGTGGCTCTAGGCTATGCCAGTTGGGGTAAAAGCCAATTAGAAGAAGAAATTGCTCGGGGTGATTGGCTCATTTGTGACTCAGACATGGATTTAATATTTAACTTACCTTATGACGACCGCTGGGACGCTGCCTATAAAAAAATGGGCGTAGACCGCACGTGGTTATCATCTGAGATTGGACATGCCTGATTTACCACAATATCAAATGATTATGGCCTTTGACTTTGGCACACAAAAAACAGGAATAGCTGTGGGACAAGCCTTGATTGAAAGTGCAAATCCCCTACCACTCTTTCCCATGAAAGATGGCATTCCCAATTGGGATAATCTACTCAAGATTGTGAAACAGTATCAGCCGGATTTGTTCATCGTAGGTCTACCGCTCAATATGGATGATAGCGAATCTGAACTCTCCACACGTGCGCGTAAATTTGCACGACGCCTTCGCCACCAAACCAATATTGAAACCTTGATGGTCGATGAACGCTTAACGACACGTGAAGCGCGTGATGAATTAGATCATTATCAAGCCCAAGGCCGTGCGAAGAATCTTTCTGCCGACAGCCTTGCTGCAGCATTGTTTATTGAAAGTTGGTATCGAAATCCAGTCGGGCTAAAACCTTAAGCGCTTTCAACAAACAGGCAAATAAAAAAGCATCCAAAAGAGGATGCTTTTTTATGCGCAAGATTGATCACTCAATGCTGCGCAAATGAAATGATTGGGGATAACTTAGTTTTTATCCACAATATGAATCGTAGTGGTTCGACCCGCGACAAAAGCCAACTGATCATGCGGCACTTCATCCAGTACAATTTTCACTGGTACACGCTGTGCCAAACGGACCCAACTAAAGGTTGGATTAACATTAGCAAGCAAACCATCAGTCGACGTACGTTCACGGTCTTCAATCCCTGTGGCAACGCCTTGTACATGGCCTTTATAAACTTCAGAACTTCCCATCAGTTGGATTGTTGCAGGTGCGCCAACATAGATTTTATCCAGTTTGGTTTCTTCAAAATATCCCACAACATACAATTGTTGACGATCAATTAAAGCCGCTACGGCTTGGCCTACTTTGACGTAATTCCCTGCTTTGAGTTCAAAGTTAGACAAAGTTCCATCTGTTGGTGCAACCACTTCCGAACGTTTTAAATTCAACTCAGCCAAATGCAAACTGCTATTCGCTGCTTCAATTAGGGCTTTTTGCTGCACCACACTGGCTTTGGCTTGTTCAATCGCTGCCTGAGTTTGCTCATGCTCTGCATGTGATTGATCACGCACTGCAAACATTTGATCTTGTTCTTGTTTTGAAATCGCACCGTCCATCAAACTTGCATAACGATTTGCATTTTTATCTGCAAGATTAATATTGGCTTGTGACTTCACTAGATTGGCTTTAGCTTCAGCAAGCTGCGCTTCAGCCCCTGCCAGTCCTGCTTTGGCTTTCGCCAAGTCAGATTTGGCTTGCTCAACATCCAAAGCTTGACGTGCCACATCTATACGAAACAGCACTTGGCCTTTTTTCACTTGTTGGTTGTCTTGAACTAAAACGTCTGTGACCAAACCTGAAACATCCGATGACACTTGAATCACGTCACCACGTACCCGTCCATCACGCGTCCATGGTTCCGAATTGTAGTAGTCCCAAATATGTTTCAGCGCAAGTAATGCGCCACATAGCACGATTATCAACAATACAGGCCGAACATATTTTCGGACATTCAAATGGGTCATACGATTACCTCAATCATTTCATTTTTTAGGGGCTTAGAACTGGCAGAAAATAAAGATTTCATGCACCAGCCAAAGCAACATCACAAATACACCCAAATAAAAAATATTGGGCATCGGCACCCAATCTGGCGCCATCCATCGGTCAAGCAAACGCATGATGACCCGTAATAACAGATAGGCCAATACCGCTTGAATCAATAGAATGGGCACATAGACGCCATACACATTTAGCTCACCCATGTTGTGCCTCGACCTGTAAATTATCTGGTGTTTGCTGTGTTAGGACATGACACAAACTGCTTTGAATATTGTTCAGTGAATACTGAATTCGATGCATAACATCGTCGTTTTCAACACCCTGAACGGCCTGATTCAATCGTTGAATTCGCTCTACAATTTGCTGTTTCAAGCTCATATACACATTCTTTTGCCCTTGTTCCATGGCCCGAAAATAGTCATCTAAATCTTGTTGTAACTCTTCGAGTTCGCTGACCAGTGCTTCATTCGGATCGAGTTTATTCATGAGTTCTTGCAAGCGGGTCAAATCAATCACCGCACTGGCTTCCACCAAAGCCCACTCGATCTGTTGTTTCAAGTTCCCTGATTGCACCATTTTGCTGTTTAGGATGCCGATTCGGTCCAACATACTGCGTAAATGCACCCGAAACGGTAAGCCATACGGCAGATATAAAGCCTGACGCAGTGCCTTATAGTGCTGAGAAAGGATGCGTTGGGCCGTCATATCTGGTGACATTGCACGCACTAGATGAATAATAAACACCGAAATAATGGGTCCCAAAATCGTCCCAATCGATGCGTCAAAGAAAAACACCTGATCGAGGCTAAAGCGGTTTTGAATATTCAGCCCCATAATCGCCCCCATCAGTAATGGCAAGCTAATTCCTATCAAAGGTGGATGTAAAAACAGCATCAGACAGAACATCACAAACGGTGCTAACACCACGATCAACTGCCAAAAGGCGGTCACATGCGGGAAAATGCCATAGGCGTAGATAAAGACCACGACCGCTGCATACATATTCGCGCGAATAAACATTTTCAATGCAGGAACAGGGTTATCCATTGCCGTTAAAATACAGGCACTGATCGCAGCCATTTCAGCCATCATAAATCCAGCTTTCCAACCACTAACGATCCAAAAACCCGTGGAAATTAAAATAATCAGACACGCAGACACTCCTCCACGAATAGCAACCCCCGCATCTCGGTGCAAAGTCGGATAATGACTATTGCCCAAGGCGGTCAGTGTGGCTGGTAAAGTGGAGTCGCCTTGCTGCACCCGCTGCCAAAGCAAGCGAATCGCACGAATATTCTGAATAAAATGGCGAATATCCATTTTTAGACTACCCAAAATTACCTGCTGTGATGGCAATGCCTGTACCTGAATGTGTTGAAAATCTTGCTCAAACTGTTCAGGCAACTGATTGAGTTCACTTTCCTCAATCTGATGTTGATCTAATAAAAACGCGGCAATATGTTCATGGGCTTGCTTGAGTGCCGTCCGATAATGTGTGTCCAGACCGTCTAATTGTTTCATCCGCTCAGACATGGCCACCAAGTTACTGACCAACAAACTCAACTGATGCAAGATTTCCTGCAATGGACGTGTCATACCTTTTAAGGTGGATTTTTCATAAGACAAATGCACCGCCATGACATGTATATCCGCGATATCTCGTGCAATATTGCCGAGGTTTTTTGAATAATTTTCTAGTTCGGCGGGCTCTAATAAAATCTGATCAAAAATTTCTTTGGTATCGGCAAAGGTTTTACTCACCCGTGTTTCGACTGCAGGACCAATATGCATTGGAAATAATGTCGTGGTCACGATGGCACTACACACCACACCCACCGTAATTTCGAGAAAACGCCCCAAGGCCATATCGAAAATCGAAGCAGTATCAATAAAATACACCACGTTAAAACAGATAATGACCGTGGTATAACCCGCCAACATGGAAACATAACTACGAGGCGTACGGTCTAGCAGTGACAAATACAGGCAAAACCCAACCCAAACCGCCAAAAAAACCGTAAACAGTACAGGCATATGAATAAGATGTGGCAGTGCCACCACCGACACGGCCGCCCCTAAGAACGTCCCTAATACACGATACAAACTTTTTGAAGATGTCATCCCTGAATATGGATTCGCGATCACGAAAACGGTGCCAATTGCCCAAATCGGATAAGCCAAATTCAGTACAAAGGCCACATACAATGCCAACATGCCCGCGATGAACGTTTTGGTCGCAAAAATCCAGTCCATTTTATTGGGCCGAAAAGCGAGTATTTGTATCGTCAGCAGCATGATTGATCTCGTCGGTTTGCTTCTTTTTAGTGAAAACGGCCTCGTATCGAATGCTTAAACATTCGACAGCACAACCTGTATCACGGCACAGGAATGACTAGAAATTTCAATAAGTAAAGAAGCGATTCAAATCGTGTTTCAAACCATTTGAATACAAAAAGTAGTGTGCAACATTGCCTGCGCATCGAAAGAATGGGCAATATTTATTCAATATAAGATATTTTCAAAACAATTTTGCTAAAAAAACAAATTAAAGTCAATATTAATATCTTATTTTGATAATTGACCTATATTTTAAATGCGTATTTCAATTTTTTATTATGCTTTTATCAGAATAACCCAAGAAACCCTGTGATATTTCAGATTTGTTTCATTTCCAGTGTAGAAAAGCGCAACATCAGGCCAAGCAATTTGTTATAAAGTAACTTAACGATTCATTTTTATTGTGACCAAGCAGGTTCTTATGGCGCTTTCCAGTTTTGGTAAAATTCTCACCGTACTCGACTTATTTTCAGTTGCTCGTCCCATCATCAATGTCGACATTATTAGTGAAGAATTAGGCTTATCTAAACCAACGAGCTATCGCTATTTAAAAGAACTGGTTTCTGCTGAATTATTGCAGCGCCTCAGTGGGACTTCTGGCGATTACACACTGGGTTCAAAAATTGCTGTGCTTGATTTTATTTCTCGCACCACCGATCCATTGGTGCAAATTAGCATTCCCTTCATGAAAGAAATTGTGGAACGCACAGAGTCTTGTTGCTTATTGACGCATCTGAATATCGACTCATGTATTGATGTACATCATGAACTGTATAAGGACTATACTGCCTTGGCATATGGTCGAGGTAGCCCACGTCCAATGTACAAAGGCTCATCATCTAAAGTGATTTTGTCGCAGTTACCTAAGCAACGGATTTTAGATTATTACCACCGTTTTGCGGACGAATTATCTCAAGTTGGTTTTGCGCATAATGAAGAAGAATTTATGCAGCAAATGAAAAAGATTAAAAAGCAGGGTTATTATTTTTCCAATGGTGAAGTTGACCCGAATATGTCGAGCCTATCGATTCCGATTAAATTTTCCAGTAAAGAACCCCCGCTTGCTTTGACCCTATTGGCGTCTAAAAATCGTTTTGAATTTATGAATTTTCAAAAAGTCGTAGAAATGATGCAAGACTGTACAGCGCGTATTGAGAAAAAATACAGCAGTATGATGGAAGAATCGGACGCCATTTAAATCTGATCAGTTTGCACACAACTGATGCAATGTTGTAAAGATGATATTTAATTAATCTGATAAATTTATATTATTAATTGAATTTATTAATTATAAATATTAGATAAATTATCATAATATGATTATTGTTCTTTAGCAGTCATCTCAACCATGTGTTCCATGATTTCAGTTGATTGTCGCTATACTCTTCCTCAGAGAAAGAAAAAAGCTCATCTAGATATGGGCTTTTTTTACGGCTGTTGATCATAGAAATAACGAAAGGTTAAATTCACCCTCGGCTCGGTCACTTTCATCGACTTCATTAGGGCATGTTTCCAATACCGTTGGGTTTGCCCACGCATCACAATCAACTGTCCACTTTGCAGTAAAAGCTGTACTTTCTCTTGAGTGCTTTTATGTTTAAAGCAAAACTTTCGGCTTGCGCCAAAACTCAAAGATGCGATCACCACCTGCTGTGTGGGTGAAAGCAAAGATGGCTCATCATCACTATGCCACCCCACCGCTTGCGTACCATTTTCGTATAAATTGGCCAAACAGGAATTAAACGTCTGACCCACCCGTTGCTCAATATATTTCTTTAAGCGCAGTAAAGCTGGATTCCAGATCAATGCCTGCTTTTGCATGCCTGAATAGTGATACTCATAATGAGCATCTCCATACCAAACCACTTTTCGTTCCGTTTGAAAATACTGTCCATGCAAAATGACTTCATCATGCTGCCAAGCCAACTGCGTGAGGAAATAGCGTAAATATTTTTCACTGTCTTCAGCATTGAAGATCAATCCATAATCTTCAACTTCACCATTATAGGGCAACAGATTTGCATGCGGTTCAGGCGTAAATAATTCAAAATTCATCCGTTCAACTCAACACTGTTTGGCACAGCAGCGTGATGCTGATGTCGTGAGCACATTTAAAAAATATCTTAGCCGAAAAACTCTCGTCACAAATCAAAACATTGCCATTACTTGTCGCATAGAATTTTCAGTCTTAGACTAAAGCTCATATTCACAATAAAAATAATTGCTTATGAACCTGTGGCAGCTTTTCCAAAAATTACGTCCATTCGTACAGCCATACCGCTGGCTGGTGGTCGTGACGCTGATCTTGACCTTAATTGGCTCACTCACGGCACAGGTGAATGCCCTGACACTCAAATATGCCGTAGACAGCATCAATCAGCTTTTACAGCAAGGCCTCGGTCTAGCCAATGGTTGGCATATATTAATCACCATCACCGTAGTTTTACTGGGAAAAGAAGTCATCAATGCCATCGTGCAATTTGGACAAAAATCGTTTGGTGAAAAGTTACGTATTTTAATTTCTCAGGATTTGTCCCAAGGCATTATTGAAAAATTTATCACCTATCGATTGGCATTCTTCGATCAACAAGACAACCAAGCAGGTAAGCTCCAAACTCGAATTGATCGGGGTGTCAGCTCGCTCACACGACTAGTTCAAATCTTTTTTATTGATATTTTACCGCTTTTTACCAGTGCGATTATTGCACTGGGCTTAATGTATTATGCCAATGTTTGGGTTGGCGTGGTGGCCACAATTATTGTGCCGATTTATTTTTGGCTAACTTTCAAACAATCACAAAAACTGGCAGGCAAACGCCGTGCCCTACGCGATAATTTTGAAAAGAAAAATCAGGGTATTCTGAGTATTATCAACTCGATAACGGTCATTAAATCTTTTAACAAAGAAGCCGTCGAATCGAAAAAGCAATTAAATCTGCAAAAGTCGCTGACTGAAAACCAGATGCAGACACGGCAAACCAGTTATATCTTTGACGGACTCAAAACCTTTATTGAACAGGTCGGTGTAGTGCTGATCATCATTCTGACGGCCTATTTTGTTTTGGATGGGCAAATGAGTATCGGGATGATTATGTATCACGTGTTGTTATTTAATAATGTCTCTGCCCCGATTCGCTCGCTGCATCGTATCTATGATGAAATTAACTCTGCGATGATTTATTCGGAAAGCTTCTTTAACATCTTAGAAGCGGATCATGAAATTGAAACCAGTGGCACTGCTCAACCTCCGATTCAAGGTCAGTTTGAATTAAGCAATGTCGACTTTAGCTATCCCAATGGTTTTCAGGCATTGCACCGTATCAATATGACCATCCAACCAAATAAAATTACCGCCTTGGTTGGTTTATCTGGCGCTGGAAAATCGACATTAATTAGCTTACTGGATAAGTTTTATCATCCTCAAGCGGGCAATATCAAACTCGATGGCATCGATTTAGAACAGATTGATACACAGTATTTACGTGAAAATATTGGTTTGGTATTGCAAAAAAATCATATTTTCCCAGGTTCAATTTTTGAAAATATTCGCTATGGCAAAAGTACAGCTACAGAGCAAGAAGTCTTCGATGCAGCACGGAAAGCCTCGATCCATGATCAGATCTTAAAACTGCCGCATGCCTATGAAGCCGATGCTTTACTGCTCTCAGGTGGACAGCAACAGCGCATTGCCTTGGCACGCATGTTCTTGAAAAATCCGCCGATTATTTTCTTGGACGAACCGACGGCTAGTTTAGATGCGATCGCTGCTGAACAAATTAAAAATAGTCTGGATCAAATTAAGCAAGGGCGTACCGTCATCATGATTTCGCATAGTTTGTCGCAAATTATCGATGCTGATTACACCTATGTGATGAAAGACGGACAAATCGTAGAACACGGGGAGCATCATGATTTGTACCATCAAGAAGGTGCTTATAAGCAAATCTTCGATGCGATGGCAAAAAGTTTGAATATTGACAAAATTGCCCGGACTTTTGAGGAAGACGAAGAAACACATAGTTAATTTTAGACCGAAAAAAGCCCATCGTTTGATGGGCTTCGTTCATATTTGTTTTATTCAATTAACGCTGAACTTTTTGCTCAATTTCTTCAACACTGGTGTGACGGACATCTAGACCTTTCACCATATAAATCACTTGTTCAGAGATATTTCGAGCATGGTCACCAATACGTTCAAGTGAACGCAGCACCCAAAGTACATTCATGACCCGAGTAATGTGACGTGGATCTTCTATCATATACGTCATGAGGGTACGGGTTGCCGATTGGTACTCGCGGTCAATATCAGCATCGGCCAAAAGGACACGTAAAGCCTGATCTACATCCAAACGTGCAAAGGCATCAAGCGCATCATGAATCATCACGCGGACTTGGTTGCCAATATGACGTGTTTCCATATAACCACGCGGTGAACCACCCTCTTCACACAAGCTTTGTGCAATACGGGCAATTTTTGCCGCTTCATCACCAATCCGTTCTAAATCGGTGTTGGCTTTCGACATCGCAATCACCATGCGTAGATCAATCGCAGCAGGATGACGGCGCGCCAAAATCAGGGTAAGCGCTTCATCAATTTCAGTTTCCATACGGTTCACCGTATTGTCTTGAAATTGAACATCGATCGCCATCGTTGCATCCGTATCCAATAAGGCATGAATGGCATTTGCAACCTGCTGCTCCACCAAACCACCCATGGTCATAAATTTGGTATGCACATCCTGCAATTCTTCATTGAATTGCGAAGAAATATGATGGTTTAAAACAGGATTATTAGGCAAAGCGAGTCTCCACTACAACGTGAATCGGCAGATTTTAGTGCCATATTAAAGCATATTGATTGTGAAACTTTTATGACCATGGCCTATTTCTTTAGTAAGATCGATGGCTGATTTTTCTGATCGACCAACCACGCATTCATTTCCACTAAATCAGCTTCCGTTAATTTCCCAACTGAGGCTTTAAGTTGTAGAACATGAATTAAATAATCGTACTTAGAATTCAGATAATCTTGACGGGCTGAAAAGGCATTACGCTGTGCCAGCAGCACATCAACCATGGTTTTCAGACCTTCTTGGTACTGAGCTTGTGAGGCCAAAGACACTTGCGCGGAAGAATCCATTGCAGCTTTACGTGCCTGTAATTTACTTTGATCCGTTTCGACTTGCATATAAGATTTTTTTACATCGGTTTGTGCTTTTCGAATTGCTGCATCCACCTGTGCTTGGCTTTTTTCAACATTGATCGCCGCTTGCTTAATGGATTTCTGTGTCCGTCCACCATTAAACACATTCCAGTTCATTTCAATCCCCACCTGATCAAATTGACCATCTTGCGACATGATGGATTGTGGACTTTGCTTGTTATAACCATAGGTCCCTACCGCTTCAATCTGAGGATATAAAGCAGCTTTTTCGATGCGTTTGCCATCTTCCGCATAACGTTGTTGCATACGCGCTTGTAAAATGCCTAGGTTCTGCTCCTGAGCCAGTTCTTCCCACGCTTGTACATTGTTTGGAATCGGTTTTTCAAACTGAAAATCTTCACGTAACACCGCCAAATTTTCTCGATATGGCCCAATCAACTGTTGTAATTGTTCCTGCGCCAAAACCAATTGAACATTAGTCGCCATGCGGTTGGCCCGAGCATTTTGATATTGTGCATTGGCTTCACTGACATCACTTTTTGCCACCAAACCTTCTTTTAATTTAGCATTCATCATGCGCAGCTGTTCCGATAGCGCCTGTTCTTCTTGTAAGTTGGCAACCGTCAATGCTTGCTGACGTAGGACATTAAAATAAGCTTCAGAGACATTTAAAATATGATCTTGTTTTTGAATCCGCAGATTAATTTCACTTAAATTAATCGAGGTCTTGACTTGCTTCAGCCCTTCCCATGCATCCCAACGAAAAATGGGCTGACGAGCAGTAAGCGCAATTTGTCTTGTTGTGGTGCTGTCTGGCATGATCAGCCCGGCTTGAGCGCCGCTTTGGTTGGAATTTTGATTTTTTCGGGTCACATTTCCGGAGATTGTTACCGTCGGGAGTAAGTTCCCATTGGCAATCCCCAAATTCAATTTATCCGCTTCATATTGTAGTTTATTGGCTTGCCAATTGGGGTCTTCTTGTTTTGCACGTTCATAAGCTTGCACAAGATCTAGCGCACACGCCCATTGACTCGTGAAAAGCAAACAAAGACCCACCACAACTTTTTTGTTCATTTTTTTTGTAAATTCCTAATATTCAAATACCCGAGATTGAATATTCAAGCCTAAAACTAAGCAGATACTAATCATATCCTTGCAAATTTCCGTATGATTTTTATTAATTTTTTATATCAAATGCGACAAAACCGGATAATTTCAGTCGTTTTCAGACACTACTCACAACGCTATAACAAAGAACTGTACAATAGTACACATATTGCACGTGTTTCATCTATAAAATAGTCGACATTCCATCGGACAATACCACTTCTATAGCGCATCGAGTTCCTGTGTCAAAATTTTTTCAGCTGCCTGCAAAGTTTAGTGCAATGTTTTTATGTTTCAGTATGTTGAATGGATGCCAACAACAGCCTGAACCTCAACCTGCACCAGAGTTTCCCAACAATAAGACTGTTCAAAAAGAAGCAGTCGATTTGTCTTTGCTGTGCAAAAAACTTGAAAAAAACATGCTGGAAATAGACGATCAACGAACAACTTTCGCTTTAGAACAAATCAACCAAGATCTCAAAGTCTGCTTACCGCTATTAAAAGCGGACGAACAAAAAAAATTACTGCGTTTGTCCAATCAAATGTATCGCAACTTTTTACATGTTGAACGTACAGCTCAACAGCAAATGGCGTTCGAACAATTTGCCTTTGATATGGCTCAGCATCCCACCATTCAACAAAATCATTATGAGCAGCTCACTGCCCGAGATCAGTATTTACTGAAACATAAAGGCCAAGCTTATGTGGAGTTGTTCGATGCAGGTGAAGGACAATTACGCTATCGCCGCAGTCCTGAATATTTAGCCAAAATTTTTGCGCCTTATATGGAAGAATCTGAGCAAGTCTTTATTGAAAAACTGGCTGAACAAAATGCACAACCTGCCTTGCTGCAACAAAGTTTAACCATTGAGCCGCAAGAGATTGCAACACGTGCAATTTTTTGGGAAGACTATCTGAAACAATATCCAGATAGCCCATACAAAAAAGATGCACAACAATTGCTATATCAATATAGCCAGTTGTTATTTATTGGTTCAGCGCATAGCCCAGTTTCTAATGATTTTTCAGACCGCCTCAGTATTCAAGCCAGTTCTTTAGAAGAAATTGAACGTTTGGCTCAATTAAAAAACTCCACATTGGCAGATCAGGCGCGTTTATTTTTAAAATTATTAGATCAAAATACTGCTGCATCTAATCAGCGATCAGAAGCGCAGCTGTTGAATTTAATTGGTGTCCGTAATCCTGATCCGCATTATAAGAAAGACTGTTTTAGTGACGCCATCTGTGTAAATCAGTCCTCTACTTAGCCAATGCAAGTTCAATTGCACACGGACCTAGCCAAAATTCTGCACTGCAAAATCGATGAAAAATAACACTGTTTTAAAACAGCCTTCATGCTAATATCCGCACAAAGCTTGACGGAGCGCAGGTAATTTCCTGCTGAGATCATCTAAATTTAGTTCGCTAAATTTAAGGATGAGTACCGTTGAACCTGATCAGGTTAATACCTGCGTAGGAATCAAGCCATCTAAAAACTTAAGCCCTTCTTATCTCTTGGTTTTACGCCTTTATTTTCAGGTGAATCCATCAGATAAACTGCCACGTTTTTGGTCGTGCTTGATTCGTTGATGTCATTCATAAGGATCATTGCAATGAACCAATTAACGAATCTCACCGCTTCAGATCGCGCTGCTCAACATGAACAAGATGCTAAAGATCTCACTCGTATTCTCCCTGCGTCAAAGAAAGTCTATATCCAAGGTTCACGTCCAGATATTCGCGTGCCGATGCGTGAGATTAGCCTTACAGATACGCCTACAGGTCTGGGTGGAGAAAAAAATCTACCGATTATGGTCTATGACACCTCTGGTGCTTATACAGACCCCAATATTCAAATTGACCTGAATCAAGGTCTACCTAATGTCCGTGAATCTTGGATTGAGTCTCGAAATGATACGGAAATACTCGATACCTTAACTTCAAAATTTGGACAAGAGCGTCTTCGAGATATTCGTACTGCAGAGATTCGTTTTGCGCATATTTCAAAACCGCGTCGCGCTCGTCGTGGACACAATGTGTCTCAAATGCACTATGCCAAACAAGGCATCATCACTCCTGAAATGGAATACATTGCGATTCGTGAAAATCAGCGCCAGCGTGAAGGTGTTGATATGCGCCAACATGCCGGTCAAAATTTTGGCGCACGCAATTTAACTGAAATCACCCCAGAATTTGTACGTCAAGAAGTGGCTGAAGGTCGTGCCATTATCCCTGCCAACATTAACCACCCTGAATGTGAACCGATGATTATTGGTCGTAACTTCTTGGTGAAAATCAATGCCAACATTGGTAACTCAGCACTTGGTTCAAGCATCGATGAAGAAGTGGCAAAAATGACTTGGGCAACTCGTTGGGGCGCTGACACCATCATGGATTTATCGACAGGTAAAAATATCCATGAAACCCGCGAATGGATTATTCGCAACTCCCCTGTACCGATTGGCACCGTGCCGATTTACCAAGCTTTAGAAAAAGTTGATGGTGTCGCAGAGGACTTAACCTGGGAAATTTTCAAAGACACACTGATTGAACAAGCCGAGCAAGGTGTCGATTACTTTACGATTCACGCAGGCGTGCTGCTTCGTTATGTTCCACTCACAGCCAACCGTTTAACAGGGATTGTGTCACGTGGCGGATCGATCATGGCGCAGTGGTGCTTAGCGCATCATGAAGAAAACTTCCTGTATACGCATTTTGATGAAATCTGCGAAATCATGAAAGCCTATGATGTGTCATTCAGTTTAGGTGATGGTTTACGTCCGGGGTGTATTCAAGATGCCAACGATGAAGCCCAATTTAGTGAATTACGCACCTTAGGTGAATTGACTCACCGTGCATGGGAACATGATGTACAAGTCATGATTGAAGGCCCGGGCCATGTCCCTATGCACATGATCAAAGAAAATATGGATCTACAACTCGAGGTTTGCAAAGAAGCACCTTTTTATACCCTTGGGCCGCTCACCACTGATATTGCACCGGGCTATGATCACATTACCTCTGCCATTGGTGCGGCAATGATTGGTTGGTATGGCACCGCCATGCTGTGTTATGTGACCCCGAAAGAGCACCTTGGTCTACCAGATAAAAAAGACGTCAAAGACGGCATTATCACCTACAAAATTGCAGCCCATGCCGCAGACCTTGCCAAAGGTCATCCCGGTGCGCAGGCTCGTGATAATGCATTATCCAAAGCACGCTTTGAATTCCGCTGGGAAGACCAATTTAATCTGAGCTTAGACCCTGATACAGCGCGTAGCATGCATGATGAAACTATGCCGAAAGAAGCACATAAATCAGCCCATTTTTGTTCAATGTGTGGACCTAAATTTTGCTCGATGAAAATCACACAAAATGTGAGAGATTATGCAAAAAATCAGCAAGATATGCAGCTTTCTTCAGAATCTAATCCTGAAATTGAGACAGGTTTACAAAGCATGAAAGCGGCCTATCATGAACATGGTCAAAAGTTGTACCATAAAGTGTAAAGCTTAAAAAAATCTTTTGTATTCAACAAAATCTCGGTTAGGATGAAATGGAAGATTTCATCCTAATTAGCGCTTATGAATATTATTAAACAGGCCACATATAACAAAAAAGATTACAGCATTGAAGGGCGTGAACATCTTTATAAAGGCTTTATTCAAGTTGAAAAAGTTCAGCTTCGACACCGCTTATTCCATCAAGACAGCATGATTCCAACCATTCAGCGTGAATTGATTCATCGTCCTGAAGCAGCAGGTGTGCTGATCTATAGTCATCAACAACAAAAATTTGCCTTAATTGAACAATTCCGCATTGGGGCGATTGATGATGAAACTTCGCCATGGCAACTAGAGATTATTGCCGGCGTGCTCGATGGTGATGAATCTGCTGAAAGCTGCATCCGCCGTGAAAGTTTGGAAGAATCAGGCTGTGAATTAGATGCACTACAGCATTTATTTAGTTTTTATCCCTCTGCGGGTGCCTGCGCGGAATTATTCCACCTTTATAGTGCTGAAGCTGAACTTCCTGAACATGGCGGAGTCTTTGGCATGCCTGATGAAGGAGAGAATATTCAATTGCATATCTTAGATTATGCTGATATTCCTGAATTATTAACCAATGGTCGGCTAAAAAACGCACCTGTCATTATGGCCTTGCAATGGTTACAACAACAAATACATACTACAAGGAATGTCTAAGGGGAAGGACATGACTTTAAGGGATACACCACAATACGACTGGACACTGATCCAGATCTCGGACACACATTTAATGGATCAGGAAGATCTTGAATTTGTCCGCATGAATCCAGAGCAGAGTTTTCACGATGTGATTCAACAAATTCAGTTGAACCATCATCACATCGATACGCTTGTCCATACTGGCGATCTTGCACAAGTGCCGGTAGAGCGTACCTATGCGCGTTATCTCGAATATATGCAACAGCAGCCGTTTCCGTTTTATCAGATTCCGGGGAACCATGACGAAGCGTCTTGCTTCCCATTTCATCAACAGGAAGATCGTGCTCACTGCATCGCATTAGGCAATTGGTGTCTGATTTTACTGAACAGTGCGGTTAAAGGAAAAGTGGATGGTTGGGTATCACAACAGCAGTTGGAACAATTAGATCAGTTACTCACAGCACACCCACAGCAACACATCATTGTGGCATGCCACCACCACCCTTTTGCCATGCAATCGCATTGGATAGATCAGCATAAACTAAAGAACGCTGAACATCTCATAGATGTGCTTTCACGCCATGACAATGTCAAAATTGTACTATGCGGACACGTACATCAAGACTCGTCTAATCAATGGCGCAATATTCAGTTTTTATCGACGCCTTCGACCAGTGTTCAGTTCAAACCGCATAGTGAAAATTTTGCCTTAGATGAGGCTTTACCAGGGTATCGTGCACTCTATCTGAATGATAATGGTGAATTTAAAACTGAAGTTGTTCGGGTCAAATTAAAACAACCTCAAATTAATGTTGAAATTTCAGGTTATTAACTTTTCAATTTGATTTTTTTGCTTTACTTTATGGCTTCTAAAGGAAAAGTGATAGTTAGAATCCAAACATCAAAGACTATCAATAAGCAGAAAAAGTCTATATGATGACGACCCCCACAGAAGGAAACTCTGTGTTGGGTGGATAAAAAACTTGCATATCACCATATTTTTTGCGTATAGATATATGCATATGATGAGGAATGCCCTACATGGCGAATGACAACCAAAATCAAGTCTTAGACGAACAAACTGATGTAGTAGACGAAAAGTCTACCAAACGCGTGCGCAAATCAAAGCCAAAGGCGACTGAAGGTGGTTCTACTGCAAGCTTATTTGGTATTGAACCTTATCAGCCTAAAAAGAATGAAGAATACATGTCTGAAGGGCAACTTGAGCATTTCCGTCACATCTTATTGGCGTGGAAAGCTGAGTTAATGTCTGAAGTAGACCGTACTTTGAATACCATGCAAGACGAAAATACTGCGCTTCCAGATGTGAACGACCGTGCAACGCAAGAAGAAGAATTTGCGATTGAACTTCGTACACGTGACCGTGAACGTAAACTGATCCGTAAAATTGAACAATCAATTGAAGCGATCAAAAATGATGACTACGGCTTCTGTGAAACGTGTGGTATCGAAATTGGCTTACGTCGCCTAGAAGCGCGTCCAACAGCGACTTTATGTATCGACTGCAAAACACTTGCAGAGATCAAAGAGAAGCAAAATAACGGTTAATTCTGTGTTGAGTAATTCCTCTCTAGCCCTCCCTTTAGATAAGGGAGGAAAAGCTGCAGAGCATTACGTGGGTCGGTTTGCGCCATCGCCAACCGGCCCTTTGCATTTTGGCTCTTTAATTACAGCAGTCGCAAGCTACTGCGATGCCCGTGCCCATCAGGGGCAATGGGTCGTTCGTATCGAAGATACCGACATTCCACGTATATTTCCCGGCAGCGAAGAACACATCTTACGTTGTATTGATGCATTTCAATTCGAACCAGATGCCGAGATCATTTTCCAAAAAGACCGCCTCGAAATTTATGAGCAAGTCATTGCGCATTTGCATGCCCAAGACTTGGTCTATGCTTGTCAATGCACCCGAAAAATGCTCGGTTCAAATCATATCTATCAAGGCACATGTCGTAATCTTGGCCTTCCCCTTCAGGATCAGGCTATTCGAATCAAAGTCGATGCACAGAAGATTTGTTTTACCGACCGCTTACAAGGGACGCATTGCTCGAATCTGCAACAGGATTTGGGTGACTTTGTCTTAAAACGCCGTGATGGCATTATCAATTATCAACTTGCTGTCGTGGTTGATGACTACCTACAAGGGATGACCCATGTTGTACGTGGGGCTGATCTTTTGGACAATACCGAACGTCAAATTTGGCTCGGACAGGTTTTGGGTTATCCACGCCTTGAATACATGCACTTGCCATTGGCAATGAATAATCAGGGACAAAAACTGTCAAAACAGAATATGGCTCAAGCTCTTGATTTAAGCCAAGCGGCACCTTTATTACAACAAGCATTGCAAGCCCTACACCAACCGCCAGTCGACTTGGATACGCCACGTATTATGCTACAACAGGCGATTGCGCAGTGGGATATTCAACAAATTCCCCATGGCACAGCATTGCCTCAAATCTATCAATAAACCCAAATATTGATCTAAGCCAATCACTCGATTTTCAATTGAATTATGCTTTAATAAAGTGATCAATCGACCATTGGAGAGCCTAATGTTTTTTATTTTTGGAGTTGGTCCGAAAACCAAAGTCATTGAAAAGAGCCAATTTACTTGCCCTGTCTGCCGCAGCAGAACTCAGTATGAGTTAAAACAGCAACGTAATTATTTTTCTTTATTTTTTATCCCATTGATTCCCCTTTCTAAAGCCAAGGCGAGCTTGGTCAAATGTCTCCATTGTGGAACGGAGATGCCAGCCAGTGTCCTCCACCATGCATCTCCCGATCCGCAACGAGATACCAATTTAGAAGCTTGATTCTTCTTTACTTGGGTTTACTTCTTTGGTCGTCGCATCGATCTTTAAGATCAGACTCACCATAACCGCACAGATAATCAGAGAAGACCCCCCATAACTAATAAACGGTAAGGTCAAACCCTTGGTAGGAAGCATGCCCATGTTCATGCCGGCATTCACCAAAATTTGCAGCAAGAAGATAATACTAATGCCATAAGCCAAGTAGCCTGCACGTAAGTATTGATGACGTAAAGCACGATGACCAATGCGAATACAGCAGATCAACATCACAAATGACAGCGTCAATACGGTCAAAATTCCAAAGAAGCCAAATTCTTCGCCCAAAACCGCCAACATGAAGTCGGTATGAGCCTCAGGTAAATACGACATTTTTTGAATACTATGACCCAAGCCGACACCAAACCATTCACCGCGACCAAAAGCCATTAATGCATTCGACAACTGGTAGCCTGCGCCTAATGGATCATTCCATGGATTTGAGAAGGACATCAAACGTTCTAAACGATAAGGTTCAAATAAAATCAAGAACACAAAGGCCATGATGATCGCACCAAAGGCAATTGCGAACTGAATCAACGGTGCACCTGCGAGGAAGAATACCCCTAGCATAGTTAAGGCAATCACCACCGTCGCCCCTAAATCGGGCTCTGCCATGACTAAACCGACAGTTGCAGCCATAATCACTGCCAATCGTACCAAGCCCTTGATGTTATTGCGGACTTCTTCAGCACGTCGTACCACATAGTCCGCGGTAAATATCGCCATCATGACTTTGGCGACCTCCGAAGCCTGTAAGGTGAAACCAGCAATACGAATCCAACGTTTAGAACCATTGACCTCTGTCCCGACAGCCAATACAGCAGCCAATAAGATAATCGTGATAATCCATAAAAAGAAGGTGTTATTAAACCAAACATTCAACGGCACTTTATAGGCGATATAGGCGGCGGCGGCGGCAGCGGCAATCGAAATACCGTGTCGTGAAATGTAATGAAAGGCATTTTCATGCATGCGTTCTGCATAAGGCATCGATGCAGATGCCACCATGATCGAACCAATACACAACAATGCCAAAACACAGAACACCAGAACATTGCGCACGTTGACCTCGGCAGGTAACCGAGGAAGCCAACGCTCTACAACTTCATTTATTCTATTTATGGTCGTCTGAGCCAACCCAGCCATACAACTTTCCTTATCGTTCTTTTAAACGAGTGCATTCACACAATCAACAAATTGGTGTCCACGCTCACTGTAGCCTTTAAACATATCAAAACTTGCGCACGCTGGAGACAATAACACCACATCATTGGCTACCGCATTTTGTTGGCACAACTCAACCGCTTGTTTCAAACTTTCAGCATGAATCAGCGTGGTTGTCCCTTCAACCGCTTTTTCAATAATTGGACGATCTTCACCAATCAATACCGCAACTTTGGCATATTTTGAAAGTGAATCACGCAGCGCAGTAAAGTCCTGCCCTTTGCCTTGACCACCTAAAATAATCGCCACTTTACCGCCTTTGGCTTCAATCGCAGCACCTAGACCATCAATCGCAGCTAAAGTCGCACCAATATTGGTGCCTTTAGAGTCGTTATAATAACGAACACCATGCACTTCTTTCACAAATTCACAGCGGTGTTCTAAACCTTTAAAGGTTTTCAAGGTTTCCAACATGCCTTCGAGTGGCAAACCAATCGCTTCACCCAAAGCTAAACATGCCAAGGCGTTTGCCACATTATGTGTCCCTTGGATATACATATCTGCACTTTTCAGTAACCGCTCACGACCACGTGCCAACCAAATTGTGCCATCAGTATCACGTAAAATACCGAACTGATTCATATCTGGTGCATTTAGGCCAAAGCTTTGCATTGGAGTAATATCTGGAACCAATGGACGTGTTAATGAGTCATCACGGTTATACACCACTTTTTTCACCGCTTGGAAAATACGATGCTTCGCAGTGTGATAGCCCATCATATCGCCATGACGGTCCAAATGGTCTTCACTCATGTTCAACACAACAGCCACTTCTGCGGCCAAGTTTGATGTGGTTTCTAATTGAAAACTTGAAAGCTCTAAAACATAAAGCTCAGGATCATCTTTGGTGAGATCCAAAGCCGGACGACCCAAGTTGCCACCCACTGCCACTTTTTTGCCTGCATCTGCTGCCATAAGACCAAATAAAGTCGTTACGGTACTTTTCGCATTCGAACCTGTAATCGCGACAATTGGCTTATCCGTCGCACGACGTAAAATTTGAATTTCTGAAACCACAGGAATGTTGGCTGCAATGGCCGCCTGAATTTGCGGTAATTTTGGATCTAGCCCCGGGCTGATAATAATTTCTTCTGCTTGGAGTAATAAATCTTGATCCAACTGACCGAAACTAGTTTGTACATCATTTGGAATTTGATCATGACCCGGTGGGACTGCTCGTGAATCGGTGACTGCAACGCGGTAGCCATGGCTATGTAAGAAATTCACTGCGGAAACACCAGAAATCCCTAATCCGGCAACAACCTTCAATCCACCACGCTGTATTAACATTTTCGCCCCATTTTTTGGTCGGTTTTTAAATCTGACAAAATGTTAGCACTTTGCTGTTTTGAATGCTTTTTATGTTTTCACTTTCTCGCAGTTTTTTTGTGTCTGCTCGTAAAAAAACCGCCCATCTTGGGCGGTTTCTTCACGCAACGGGCGGTGAGCTTATTTCCACTTCACCGCTTGTACTTCAGCTTTTTTTGCAGATGAATTATCCGAAGCTGAACATCCACAACCGCCTGCACAGCCTGCGACCATTTTGGGCTTTAACCATTTGGCTAAACTGTTCCAACCACGGTTTGCACAGTGCCCAGATAAAGTTGTGAAGACTGAGTTCGATGTTTTTGGAAATACCTTCTTAAACACCACGACAGCACTCCAAATCACCAATACCGCAATAATTATTGATTCAAGCATGTCTCTCTCCTTTGTTCAGCTTTTGCCATTCAAGATTCACTATCCAAAATAGCGTGTTGCAATTTGATACGTGATGAATGCCATTAGATAAGCCAAACCAAATAAATAGATAGTCATGAAACTCACCGTTTTCAAGGAGCCAGTTTCACGTTTAACTGTCGCCAGTGTCGCCAAGCAATGTGGCGCATAAATAAACCACACCAATAATGATAGACCGGTTGCCAATGACCAACCCAATGACCCATCGCTACTAATTAAATTTGCCAGACCTTGAGACATGGCATCCTCATCTGTTGCAGACAAGGCATACACCGTACCCAATGCCGCTACAACAACTTCACGTGCCGCCATCGCTGGAATTAAGGCAATACATATCTGCCAGTTAAAACCTAATGGTGCAAAAATCGGTTGTAGCACATGCCCAAGCATACCTGCCAATGAATAATCAATATCCGGCAAGGTTGCGCCTTCTGGCGGTTGCGGGAAAGTACACAAGAACCATAACAAAATCGATAAAGCAAAGATGATGCCACCGACACGTTTCAAGAAGATCTTGGCACGGTCCAGTAAACCAATCCAAACACTCTTAATATCTGGGAAACGGTAGCTTGGAAGTTCCATCAATAAGGCATGCTGTGATTTATCTTTTTGGAAGAATTTCAGCACTGTTGCCACAATTAAGGCACTCACAATCCCTGCTGCATATAATGCAAATAACACCAAGCCTTGTAAGTTAAAGACGCCCCAGACCATTTGCTGTGGAATAAATGCTGAGATCAGCAAGGCATAAACCGGTAAACGTGCCGAACAGGTCATCAATGGCGCAACTAAAATCGTTACCAGACGATCTCGGGGGTCTTGAATACTCCGAGTTGCCATGATGCCCGGTACAGCACAGGCAAAGCTCGATAGCAGAGGAATAAAAGCTCGTCCACTCAGTCCGGCTTTAAACATCAGCTTATCTAGCAAGAATGCTGCACGTGGTAAATAACCTGATTCTTCTAAAACCAAAATAAAGAAGAATAAAATTAAAATCTGCGGCAAGAACACCACTACACCGCCTGCACCCGCAATGATCCCATCAACCACCAAGCTGTTCAGGAGTGGATGTGAAATGTGTTCACCGACCAATTCACCGAACCAACCGAAGAAGGTTTCAATACCATCCATAAACGGCGCAGCCCACGCAAACACCGCTTGGAAGATAATAAACATCATCACCGCTAAGGTAATTAAACCAAAGACTGGATGTAGAAAAATTTTATCGAGAAAGTCTGAGCGTTTATCTTCATGATCAACAAACACCACCACGTCTTTTAAAATTTGTTCAATTTTTTCGTGGTTAGTCCCAGAAAGATTGGTATCACTTAATGACGCATCTGGTTTTCTGAAACCTTCAGCATCCAAAGCACCCATTAAGTTTTCAATACCCGCATTACGTACAGCAACGGTTTCTACGACAGGCACACCCAAACGCTGAGACAGCTTTTGGGTATTGATTTGCATGCCACGACGACGTGCTTCATCCATCATGTTGAGGACAAGTAAAATTGGACGACCCAAATCGATCATTTCCATGACCAAACCGAGGTGCAATTTTAAGTTTGTCGCATCAACTACACATAAAAAGACATCTTGATGCCCTTCTTCTGCAATTTTACCTTGCACGACATCACGCGTAATGGCTTCATCAGGACTCGTCGCTTCTAAGCTATATGTCCCCGGCAAATCCAAAACTCGAACAGATTTACCCGATGGCAAAGTAAATTGACCAACTTTACGCTCAACCGTTACACCAGCATAGTTTGCAACTTTCTGACGTGTGCCCGTTAAATGATTGAATAATGAAGTTTTACCACAGTTTGGATTACCAACGAGGGCAATACGTAACGCATCACTCATGCTGATGCCCCTTCCATTGCTATTTCCACTTTTTCAGCTTCTACTTTTCGCAGTGCGAAACGAGTAAACCCAACTTGAATTAAAATCGGGTCACCACCAAAAATACCTTTGGTAATCACCTGTACTTTTGTTCCAGGAACAAAACCCAAAGTCTCTAAACGGCTAGCGACTAAATCAGCCGGAGCATTGTTGCCATTCTGGTTACGATGTACCTTATGAATGACTGCGCTTTGTTTCACTTTCAAATCAGATAATCGCACGCAACTAACCCTAAAAAATTTTGAACATTATACAAACAAATGAGAATAATTAACAAATCGGATTCGATTTCAATTCTCATTTAACAATCTAGCATCGACACGACTATTTTTTTAAATTACATTGCATTAAACCATTGTGATTTCTTGGTTTAATTTCGAAAATGAGCGGCACATGTTAAATAAAAAACCACGTATTCCAACCCCAGTCCAAATTCCAGAATCACTCAGTTTTTTACACGGATATCGTGATGATTTAATAGCTCAAACCGTCAGTCCACATACACGAAATGCATATTTATCTGATTTAATTCAATGCAGTGAGTGTCATACGCATGTCATGACTGATTGGAGCAGTGACGACATTTCAGATGTCTTGCTTAGCCTGACGAAACAAGGAAAAAGCCCTCGCTCGATCGCCCGCTCACTTTCTGCACTGCGTTCATTTTTCAAGTTCTTGCGTGAACAAAAAATACGCAGCGACAATCCTGTTGCAATCCATAAAACACCCAAATTGGGTCGTGCCCTACCAAAGGATTTATCTGAAGCAGATGTTGAAGCCCTGATTAATGCCCCAGACCTCAACACCGCATTGGGTCTACGTGATCGTGCCATGCTCGAAGTGCTGTATGCCTGTGGTTTACGTGTCTCTGAGTTATTAAATTTAAGATTAGAACTGATCAATCTTAAACAAGGCTATTTACGAATTACCGGTAAAGGCAATAAAGAACGCTTAGTTCCTTTAGGTCAAATGGCGGTGGAATGGATCGAGAAGTATTTAGCTGAAGCACGTCCCGTCTTATACAAAAGCGCAACCGATGCTTTATTTCTCACTCAACTCGGTGGAATGATGAGTCGCCAAAACTTTTGGTACGCGATTAAACGCTATGCGCTCATTGCAGGCATTCAAGCCGAATTATCACCACATACCTTACGCCACGCCTTTGCCACGCATTTGCTCAACCACGGTGCCGACTTACGTGTCGTGCAGATGCTGCTCGGCCACAGTGACTTGTCTACCACGCAAATTTATACCCATGTCGCGCAGATTCGTATGCAAAAATTACATGCAGACTATCATCCGAGAGCTTAACGGCAGGAAATATCAGACCAAGAAGTTCTATTGTGCCCGATATTTTTTGCTATGCTTACTCACCTGTTTGATAAAGCTAAAAGAAAAGGGTTGTTTATGTTATTTACCCGTTCAAAAATTTTTCTCGCATCGACACTTGTTGCCAGTATGGCGTTAGTGGCTTGTTCTAATTCAAATAATGACGAAAAGAAAGATGCGACATTAACGGCAAGTACGCCTGCAACTGGTGAAGCTTCGAATTTATCTGAACGTAATGCTCAGCAGCGTTTAATTGATACTTTGCAATCCAATCTGCAAAAAGCCAATATCAATGCCAAAGTCACTGGGGTGAAAGCGACTGAAGTTCCTAATTTGTTTTGGGTAAGCTTTGAAGGCATGCCTGCGGTCTATGCTACAGCTGATGGTAAATACATTTTCCAAGGCGACGTGGTTCGTTTAGGTGAAAAGCAACTCTTTAATGTAGGCGATACCCTACAAGCAGAAGCCAACAAAAAATTATTTGATCAATTAAAAACTGAAGACCTACTGATCTATAAAGCCAAAGGTAAAACCAAACACGTGGTTTATGTGTTTACCGATGTTAGCTGTCCTTATTGCCATAAATTACATGAACAAATGGATGATATTAATGCCCGTGGCATTGAAGTCCGTTATATCGCTTGGCCACGTGGTGAACAACACATGCCAATGATGGAAACTATCTGGTGTAGCAAAGACCGTCGTGCCGCATTTGATAAAGCCATTGCCGGTGAGCAAATCGAGCCTGCATCATGTCAAAACCCTGTGCGCAGCATGTATGAAATGGGTCTAAATATTGGTGTGAATGGTACGCCAGCGATCTATAACGCAGAAGGCAAACACATCGGTGCTTACATGTCGGTTTCCGAACTTGAAAGTGCGCTTAAATAACTAATTTTTATAGGCTAAATGAATGTTTTTTATGGGTAGGAATAAAGTGATTTCTACCCT
This sequence comes from Acinetobacter sp. YH12138, assembly GCF_015218525.1. Classification (NCBI taxonomy): domain Bacteria; kingdom Pseudomonadati; phylum Pseudomonadota; class Gammaproteobacteria; order Moraxellales; family Moraxellaceae; genus Acinetobacter; species Acinetobacter sp. YH12138. The sequence continues at coordinate 3,009,590 of NZ_CP048670.1, forward strand.
AGAGTCCGAACGTTTTTTTAGCTATGATCTAAACTCACTTAAAGCAATGATGAAATAAATGGAGTGTGACGTGAAACCAGTTCGTCTGGCAATCCTCGGTCTTGGTACTGTGGGTGGTGGTGCCCTTAAACTACTAAAAGAAAATGCTGCTGAGATTAAACGTCGCACCGGTCGTGAAATTGAAATTACCCATGTGGGTACGCGTCGCCCTCGTCCTGATTTAGAACTGCCTGCTTCAGTGAAGCAAAGTGCTGATTTATTGGATATCGTCCGTCAACCCGATGTAGACGTTGTAGTTGAAGTTATGGGCGGCATTCACCCTGCGTATGAAGTGATTCGTGAAGCAATCGTTCATGGCAAACAAGTGGTCACAGCCAACAAAGCTTTATTAGCTGAACACGGTAATGAATTATTTAAATTGGCCGATGATCATCACGTTCAGATTGCTTATGAAGCAGCTGTCGCAGGTGGTATCCCAATTATTAAAGTCCTCCGTGAGGGTTTGGCAGCCAATAAAATTGACTGGCTTGCAGGTATCATTAACGGTACCGGTAACTTTATCCTGACTGAAATGCGTGAAAAAGGTCGTGCCTTTGCAGACGTTCTCAAAGAAGCGCAAGAACTCGGTTATGCAGAAGCAGATCCAACATTCGACGTCGAAGGGATCGATGCGGCGCACAAGTTAACATTGCTGGCTTCTATTGCTTTTGGTATCCCACTCCAATTTGACAAAGTCTTCACTGAAGGCATCAGCAAAGTTACTGCGCAAGATGTCAAATATGCTGAGGACCTTGGTTTCCGTATTAAACATTTAGGTATTGCACGTCGTGCTGCAACAGGCATTGAGCTTCGTGTACATCCAACGCTGATCCCTGAAGACCAACTGATTGCCAATGTAAATGGCGTTAAAAATGCCGTATTGGTTCAAGCCAATGCCGTTGGTCCAACGCTTTACTATGGCGCAGGCGCAGGTGCAGGCCCGACCGCATCAGCGGTGGTTGCTGATGTTGTCGATATTGTCCGTGACATCTCATATACTGAAGATGGTGCTGGCACAATTCCACAGCTTGCGTTTGAAGCCCTAACTGATTTACCAATTCTTCCACGTGAAGAAATGACTACTGGATACTACATCCGTATTAATGCCGAAGATCAAACTGGCGTTCTTGCTGATGTGACGACTATTTTAAGCCGTGCAGGAATCAGCATTGATGCGATCATGCAACAGCCGCGCTTAAAAGACCTTATTCCTATCGTGATTCTGACTGATCCAGTTAAAGAATCTAAAATGGATGAAGCCCTTCAACAAATTCAAGCATTGCCTGTCATTCATGGCGAAATTGTACGAATTCGTTTAGAATCGCTTGATAATTAATCGGGTCGAGGGGAATATTTCAGTTCCTCTCGCCAAGCTCTACACACAATTGGAACATCATCATGTCTAATGCCAATCGTTATACTGGTTTAGTTGACCGCTATCGCGACCGTTTACCCGTATCTGCAACTACTCGCGCAATTTCTTTGGGCGAAGGTAATACGCCACTGATTAAGCTTGAGAACATTCCACGCATTATTGGCAAAAATGTTGAAATTTATGTGAAGTACGAGGGCTTAAACCCGACTGGTTCATTTAAAGACCGTGGTATGACCATGGCTGTAACAAAAGCAGTTGAAGAAGGCTCTAAAGCAATTATCTGTGCATCTACAGGTAATACATCTGCTGCAGCGGCTGCTTATGCTTCACGTGCAGGCATTAAAGCATTTGTGCTCATCCCAGAAGGCAAAATTGCCATGGGTAAAATGGCACAAGCGATGATGTATGGCGCGGTAACAATGCAAATTCACGGTAACTTCGATGACGGTATGCGTCTTGTAAAAGAAGTTGCAGATCAAGCACCAGTTACGATTGTAAACTCAATCAACCCATATCGTCTGCAAGGTCAAAAAACCATTGCTTACGAAATCGTTGACGAATTAGGTCGTGCGCCAGATTACCACTGCTTACCTGTAGGTAATGCGGGTAACATTACAGCACACTGGATGGGTTATACCGAAGCTGTGGCGAATCAGCCTAAAGAAGAATTTGTACAAGTCGTTTATGATCCTGAAACTGATCAATTCACAGGTCCAAAACCTGCGGGTCTACCAACAATGGTGGGTTACCAAGCTGCTGGCGCGGCACCATTCCTACGCGGTGCACCTGTAGAAAACCCTGAAACAGTAGCAACTGCAATCCGTATCGGTAACCCACAAAGCTGGAACCATGCTAAAGCAGTAGTCCGCGATTCAGAAGGCTGGTTCGATGAACTCCAAGATGCTGAAATCTTAGAAGCACAGCGTCTACTGTCTATGTACGAAGGTGTATTCGTAGAACCTGCTTCTGCAGCGTCTATCGGTGGTGCGATTCGTGACATTAAAGCAGGTAAAATTGCTGAAGGTTCTGTGATCGTATGTACTGTGACAGGTAACGGTTTAAAAGATCCTGACACTGCCATCAAGCAATGCCAAGATGCAGTAATGTTGTCGATTGATGCAACTATGGATCAAGTTCGCGATTCAATTCTGTCAAATATGTAATTCATATGCTGACTAAATAAAAAAGCCCTGCTCTTGCAGGGCTTTTTATATCTTGCATTCACTTCAGCATTTAAACGTTGAGTAAATCCAAATACTGAAAGAATGAAAAATCTGAAATCTTATTAAATACGTTTTGGTAACTGGCTCGCCCAATTCATTAAACGTGTCGCATCATTGGTTCGTGCAACTGAAGAATCCGCACCCAATAACACCACTACCGCTGGACGGTTATTCAATGTGGTATGCATCACTACACAGCGCCCTGCTTCATTAATAAATCCAGTTTTTGAAATATTAATATTCCAACCACCATTACGCACTAAAGCATTAGTATTGTTTGATTTCAACACGCGGTAGCCCAAATTAAAGTCATAACTTGGTGTGGTTGAAAATTGACGAATCAAACCATACTGCGAAGCGGTATTCACCAAAATACCTAAGTCACGTGCCGAAGCGACATTGCCTGGGTGCAAGCCAGTCGATTCTACATAATGAGTCGAGTTCATCCCTAATGAGCGTGCTTTCGCATTCATCGCTGCAATAAATGCAGAACGACCACCTGGATAAGTACGTGCTAATGCCGAAGCCGCTGGATTTTCAGACTTCATTAAAGCAAACAGCAATGCTTCTGCGCGGTTCATACTGTCGCCAGCACGAAGTGTTGAACTTGAGCTTTTACAACCTGAACATGAGAAATCAGACTGTTGTAAGGTAATCTTTTCAGACATGTTTAATCGGGCATCTGAAATCACTACTGCTGTCATGAGTTTAGTAATCGATGCAATCGGTAAAGCGGTATTGCTATTTTTGCTATATAGCACTTCACCAGTTTGACCATCCATAACCAGTGCTGCACGCGCATTTACAGAGGGCTGTCCTGCGTATTGATTGGTATCAATAATACGGACCGTTTTCGATGGTGCTGTCTGTACCACACCGCCTGTACTACGTACAGAAGTAGTCACTTTCGTTGACCCTTGAGGAGATGGCTCTTCAGCGCTATAAGACACGTCACCGTTGAGTAACTGGTTTGCATCTTCAGATGACCAGCTAATATTTGACTGCTGATTTGCAGCACTATTCATCACAATTTCAGCAGAACTGAAACTGCTCATACTGAATAAAATTGACATGCCCAAAACGTGCATGAAGGATTTATTTAATTTTTTCACCATTGCTCACTCAACTCAGGATACTAAACATTTGCGCAAGACCAGCAATATGCCGTACATTGGTCACAACTACGAACATTTTTTGCTCACACATTGTGTATGAAGTTTTTCATTTCATATAAGAATAGGATTGCTAATTTTGTCGTTTCATTGCAAGCTTATTTTGCTTTATGTAACAAAAAAAACAGATTTTGATTTGAGGGAGAGTGTAGGTGATCACAGTTTTGGTGGTAGATGACCATGAATTAGTCCGTACTGGTATTTGCCGTATGCTCGAAGACCATGCAGATGTCCAAGTCATTGGACAAGCCGAATCGGGTGAAGATGCGATTACACTTGTTCGCCAACACCATCCAAATGTCGTTCTATTAGATGTCAATATGCCGGGGATCGGAGGTGTAGAAACCACACGTCGCCTACTTCAAACAGCGCCAGATACAAAAGTCCTCGCAGTCAGTGGACTTGCTGAAGAACCCTACCCGTCTTTATTGTTAAAAGCAGGTGCCAAAGGCTATATCACCAAAGGTGCACCAGTTACTGAAATGGTCCGTGCGATTAATAAAGTGATGCAAGGTGGCAAATATTTCAGTGCAGACATTGCGGAACAACTGGCTAGCTCATATTTGTCTGATACACAACAATCACCTTTTGACGCCCTGTCTGAGCGTGAAATGCAAGTTGCCATGATGGTGGTCAATTGTATTAGCGCACAAGAAATTTCCGATAAATTATTCGTTAGCGTTAAAACAGTGAACACCTACCGTTACCGCATTTTTGAAAAACTGAATATTGATAGTGATGTCAAACTAACTCACTTGGCGATTCGCTACGGGTTAATCAAACCTTAACACAACGTACATCCTGTTACTTATGACACAGCGTTCAATCCATAGTGAATTGAACCAGTATCATTTGGGCCTTTGGTACAGTGCTTATCGCTTTATCATCAGTGCCTGTCTGTTACTGGTCTTTTTACTGACCTACACTCAATTCAGTTCAGATTATGAATACCCACGTTTATACCTATATGTATTGACGATTTATTTGCTGTTTACCAGCATTCAATTCATGTCACTTGGACGTTTCAAAGTCCGGATCCCAAACCAGTTACTACTGTTATTCATTGTAGATGTCATTTCGCTGAGCTTACTGACCTTAGCCATCGATGGACCTAATTTACATTTGAGTTTGCTGTTTGTGATTACGATTTTTGCAGCATCCCTGTTATTAGATGCCCAAAAAGCTTTGGTCATCACCCTCATCGCTGTGATTTGCGTGGTGTATCAACTGTTTTTAGGTTCAATTCTTGAATTTACCTCACTCAAAAATTTAACCAACAGTGCGATTTTGGCTTTTTTATTTTGTGTGGTGTATGGCAGTGCGCAAATTGCCGTGAAACGTTTCCAATTACTAGAAAATCTGAATTTTTCGCAATCCTTAGAGCTCCATCGACTACAAAACATTAACCGCTATATCTTGGAGCAGATTGATACGGGCTATTTGGTGTTGGATGAAAACTGTCATGTGGTGCTGAGTAATCCTGCTGCTTGCCATTTACTCGGCATGCCAAATTCTTATCATCATGACCAATATCCGCTGTATACCACGCAGCCAGATTTATTTGAATTACTCAAATTTGAAGATTTAAAAAGCGGTGAAAAATTCCAATTTGAATCCCAACAAAGCCAATACCACATTCAGGTACTCGTACAAAAACTCGTTGTGCCGCATCAAATGCTGACCTTGCTGATTTTACAAGATGCACAAAAACTCAATCAGCAAGTGCAACAACTAAAATTAGCCGCTTTAGGGCAACTCTCCGCCAGTATTGCTCACGAAATTCGTAATCCTTTAGCGGCAATTGTGCATGCCAATGATTTATATCCGCAAAGTGATACCGAACAACAGCACATGTTGAATCATATGATTTCACGTCAAGCGGTGCGGATTGACCGGATTATTCAAGACACCCTAAATATGGTGCGCAATAAGGAAACCCATCCGACTCGTCTGAATCTAGAAAAATTTTTACCGTTGTTCCTGCAAGAAGATCTGGCAGATATTCAACAGAACATTCGGCTCAATGTACAAGCCAAAACTTTGATCGATTTTGATGAGGCACAGTTCAGACAAATTTTAATCAACCTAATTCGTAATGCGATTCGCCATAACAATCCGGACATGTCGTATATCGAAGTGGTGGCGCGTACGGATCAGAAAAAAGTCCAGATCGATGTCCGAGATTTCGGTCATGGGGTTGCTTTACAAAACCGCGCACAGTTATTTCAGCCATTTTTTAGTACCGAAATCACTGGAACTGGTTTAGGATTATATCTTGCTCATAGCTTCTGTGAAGCGAATCAAGCACAGCTTTCCTATGTAGAACAAAAACAGGGAGCTTGCTTTAGGATTGAGTGCTTACAAGCTGTTATTTAATTGTTTTTAGGGGGAAACTGTGGATTCACAACCACTGGTATTATTAGTTGATGACGAAGAAGACTTATGTATGCTAATGCAAATGTCTTTATCAAGGATGGGGGTTAAAACGCATGTTGCACATCGCCTCGACGAAGCTAAAAAAGCCTTGTCTACCTATAGCTACGATGCCTGCCTAACCGATCTCAACTTACCCGATGGTAATGGTCTACAGCTCTTAGATTGGATGAATGAACACTGTCCTACCCTGCCCGTTGCTGTGCTAACAGCCTATGGCAACATGGACATTGCCATTGCCGCATTAAAGGCGGGAGCATTCGATTTTGTCAGCAAACCGATCAATCCCAAACATCTTGAACAACTGCTACAAAAAGCCCTGAATAAGCCTTTGGCCGAAGACATTACTTCGCAAGATGCTTTAGAACATAAAATGTTGATTGGTGAATCATTTCCAATCCAGCAATTGCGTCGAACCTTAAAGAAAATTGCACGTTCGCAAGCACCTGTTTTTATTACGGGTGAATCTGGTACGGGTAAAGAGGTCGTGGCCAATCTGGTTCACCGTTTAAGCAACCGTAATGAAGGGCCTTTTATTGCCATTAACTGCGGGGCAATTCCCACAGAGTTAATGGAAAGTGAACTTTTTGGCCATAAAAAAGGCAGCTTTAGTGGTGCCACCCAAGACAAACAAGGTCTGATTCAATCTGCACATGGCGGTAGCTTATTTCTGGATGAAATTGCCGAATTACCTTTAGCCATGCAAGTTAAACTGCTACGCGCTGTACAGGAAAAACGGATACGTCCTGTGGGTTCAGACTGTGAAATTGATGTCGACTTCCGTGTGATCAGTGCCAGCCATCAGGACTTAGAAGCACTCGTACAACAAGGTCGCTTCCGCCAAGACTTATTCTTCCGCATCCATGTGATGGATTTAGTGCTGCCTGCCTTACGTGAACGTGGCGACGATATCCTCTTATTGGCGCAACATTTTATTCAAAAAATTAGCCATGAATGGGAAATTGCTACCAAGCCTCTAACTGAACGTGCGAAGAGTTTCCTGCTCAGCCAATATTATCCAGGTAATGTTCGCGAACTCCGCAATATTATCGAACGTGCTATGACCCTCTGCGATGATGAGCAAATTGATCTTCAACATCTGCAAAGTGCGCCATTAAGACAACCGAGTGCTCAGTTCAATTCCTATCCAACAATGAATGATTCTGCTCAGTTGGGTGCAAACAGCAACGAACAGAGTGTGGTCCCTCGCAAACTGCCTGAAGAAGGTTTAGAACTCTTTTTAGAAAATATCGAAAAAGAAGTGCTCATGAATGCGTTGAATCTCACCCACTGGAACAGAACACTTGCCGCCAAAAAATTAGGCATGTCATTCCGCTCATTGCGCTATCGTTTGAAAAAATTCGGCTTAGATACCGAAGACGAAGAGTAAAAGCTTTCCAGCGTATTGCTGTTTATTTTTGATTCAGCAATAACTCTGCAACATGATCGACATAGTGGTCTTCACGTGCATCATGTTGCAGCGGATAGTTATAGTCTGGCTGCACCCCAATTCCTTCAATCATTTTGCCATTCGGCGTCAGATATTGTGATACGGTCATCTGTAAGGCTGCACCATTACTCAATGGAAATAGCTTTTGAACCACACCTTTACCATAACTTTTCTCACCCGCTACCCATGCACGTTTATGCTCTTTTAAGGCTGCGGTAAAGACCTCTGCGGCAGAAGCAGAACGATTGTTGATTAAGATGCCGACTTTCATATTTTGAAATTCAAAACTTGGTAAAGCCTGAAATTGTTGGTCACCCTCAGATCGACTTCGTGTCGACACAATAATGCCCTGATTCAAAAATAAATCGGCAGACTCTACTGCTGCGGACAGTAACCCCCCAGGGTTATTTCTTAAATCAAACAATACCGCTTTGACACGCGAACCATGACTTTCAATCAAACGCTTTATTTCATTGGCTGTATCTTGTTGAAAAACTTTAACGTGTAAAACTAAAACCTGATTATTTAATAATTTAGATTCTATATCTGTTTCAACTTTAGTGTTTCTGACCAAATTGATCGGTTGACTTGCAGTTATCAACTGTAGATTCAGCGTCGAGCCGATACTGCCGGTAAGCAGGTGTCGCACTTGATCTTGATTGAGTTTTTTGAGTTCTTGATCATCAATTTTAAACACCGCTGCGCCATTTTTCAGACCTAGCTTCGCTGAATCGGCATCAGGCTTTAAATTGGTGATGACCCATTGCTGTAAACCTACATCAAAGCGCAAATTGAAATCGACACTCGCAATATCCCCTTCGGTGTATTGCAAAAGCTGCTTATAGTCTTCAGGTGAAAGATATCGTGAATAACGGTCTAAACCACTGACCATGCCTTTGATGGCTTGTTGGAATAATGCATCGTCATTTTTTTCAACTACATAATTTTCTTTGACAATGCCATAGATTTGAACAAATTGTTGGATCGATTCGACAGGTACTTCGGCATAACTTTGTTCATAGCTGCCATCAAACTCATCGAAAGCCGACTTTGCTTTATCGGCTCCCCATGTCGAATGACTAGAACACAGCAGCAAGGCTGTAAGGCTTACAACTGACGTCCAGTGTGCTTTAGTCATTCATGCTTCCTTACATTTTAAGCTTCAAGAGTAATCAAGTTACGACCTTGCATTTCTGTTGGTACAGGAATGTGCATAAGCGTTAAAAGTGTCGGTGCTACGTCAGCCAAAACACCACCTTCTGCAATTGTTGCATTGGTCGGGCCAACATAGATAAACGGCACAAGTTCAGTGGTATGTTGAGTATGCACCTGACCACTTTGGTAATCTTGCATTTGCTCTACGTTACCATGATCGGCGGTCACTAACATGTGACCTTTATTTGCCATCACAGCTTCATATACACGACCTAAGCACGTGTCTACGGCCTCAACTGCTTTGACTGCTGCATCAAACACACCAGTATGACCAACCATATCACCATTGGCATAGTTCACCACGAGTAAGTCGTACTCACCTGAGTTAATTGCGGCAACCAACTCATCAGTGACTTCATAAGCACTCATTTCTGGTTTTAAGTCATAAGTCGCAACGTTTGGTGATGGAATTAAAATACGTTTTTCACCCGGATATTCATCTTCACGACCACCACTGAAGAAGAAAGTAACGTGTGCATATTTTTCAGTTTCAGCAATACGCAGTTGTGTTTTACCCAAATTAGACAGGTATTCACCAATCGAGTTATGCAACGCTTCTGGCATATAAGCCACAGGTGCATCAATTGTTGCTTGGTAACGTGTCAACATGACAAATTTTGATAAAGCGGGAACCACTTTACGTTCAAAACCTGCAAAATCTTTTTCCACAAAAGCTTTGGTAATTTCACGCGCACGGTCAGCACGGAAGTTCATGAAGACAACGCTATCACCATCTTGGATCGGTGCTAAATCACCAATACGCGTCGCTTTCACAAATTCATCTGATTCTTCAGCAGCATAAGCCTGCTCTAGACCTTCAACAGCAGTCGCTGCTGTACGCACTGCTTCACCTTCAGTTAAAAGACGATAGGCTTGCTCAACACGATCCCAACGGTTGTCACGATCCATTGCAAAGTAGCGACCAATCATGGTGGCAATACGACCTTGACCCGGATACTGAGCAAACAGTGCATCTAATTTTTCAAGCGAAGGTTGTGCACTTTTTGGCGGTGTATCACGACCATCAAGGAATGCATGAAGATAAACTTTTGCACCGCGTTTTAATGCCAATTCAGCCATCGCCACAATGTGATCTTCATGTGAATGCACGCCACCTTCAGACAATAAGCCCATGATGTGCACTGCACCATTGGCAGCTTTGGCTTTTTCAACCGCATCAACTAAAACATCATGTTCAAAGAATGCACCGGTACGAATATCTTTGGTAATACGAGTAAAGTCTTGATACAGCACACGTCCTGCACCAAGGTTCATGTGGCCCACTTCAGAGTTACCCATTTGTCCATCAGGTAAACCAACGTCTTCGCCAGAGCCTGAAATCAATCCATGCGGATGCTTTTCCTGCATTGCAGTCAAGTTAGGTCGTTTTGCTGCTAAAAAGGCATTGTCCTCGACCGCTTCGCGATGACCCACACCATCCATAATTACCAATACGTGTGGGATTTTGCCAGCAGTTGCATCCGTCATAATGAACACTCTTTCGTTTATAAATTAATCATACTATCTTACCGAATTTTCGGTGAAGACTCTATGTGACAACCATGGTTTATCTAGGTCATCAACATTGTTTTACTCAATCTTGCATGCACTTAACGTGCGCGGTGCAGCAGATAGCCACCCGCTACAAACATCAAAATAATTGGTATAAAGACGAACCATGCAGGCGATGGTGCGTACACCAAACTTGCATAACCTAAGAAATCTTGTAAGTAGTAAAAGCCCAGTCCAGCAAATAAGGCAATCACCAAGCGGAAACCCATCGACTGTTGACGTAAAGGTCCAAAAATAAAAGAACACGCGATCACCACCAAGGCAATTAAAGCAAAGGGTGAACCAAACTTTTGCCAAAACGCCAATTGGTAAGTCTTCGGGACTTGGCTATATTCATGCATATAGCTCATAAAGCTCACCAATTGACTCGGTGATAGGTCTTCAGGATCAATGGTAACCATATGCACATATTTGGGTTGCAAGGCCAATGAAAGCGGCTGTTCAGCATTTTGCTTCGCCACGGCATCACCCGTCGCTAAGAGATCGACTTGGGTTGAATTTTGCAGCGACCAAGAGCCATTTTTGACAAAATTCCCTTGCTCCGCATCCAAAGTGCCTCGCAAACGATATTTTTCATCAAAATCAACAACCTGAACATCTTTAATTTGACCTTGTGAATTGGCATAGTCAATATAAATAAAGCGCTGGCCTTCACGTGACCAATAGCCTTTGACTTCGCCCAGTTCAGCCGCAGTGCGGTGACTTTTGACGCTTTTGGCTTGTTCATTGGTATAGGGAATGACCCATTCGCTTAATGCAAAGGATAAAACCACCAAAATGAGTGCCGAACGAATCACCCAGCCCACAATCCGCCAAAGGCTGATGCCGACCGAACGCATCACAATCAATTCACTGTTTGAAGCTAGAGTCCCTAAACCCAGTACCGCTCCAATCAAGGCTGAAATTGGTAAAATTTCATATAAATAATTCGGTGAACTCCATAACACATACTGCAAAGCATTCCATGCGTTATAGCCTTCTTTCAGCGAGCCCAATTCACCTAAATAAGTAAAAAGCACTTGTAAGCCAGCCAATACCGCGGTCGCACCAAGCATGGCTAAAGCAGTAGTTTTGGTCACATGTTTTGCAACTATACGACGTGCCAACATTTTAAGACCTCACTCGCTGAATTTGTTTCTTAATTTTGGGCGCTAATTTTTGTTTACGCGAGAACAATGCTGCTGCAATACCGTAAATCACTAAGACCAGTGGATAAGCCCAAATCCCCATTTCATCTTTACTGATTCGCGTTTTGATCGCCATTAAAGCTACGATTAAACTGGCAAAAATAAGTAAGGCTGGGAACAGTTTTAGGTAACGCCCTTGACGAGGACTTACCTCAGACAAAGCAGTGGCAAGCAATAACGCCACCAAAATAGCGAACGGCACAAAGATTCGCCAACCAAGTTCACTGGCAACCACAGGATCATGACGGTTATCCCATAACTTCGAGGTTGGTAAAGCTTCTACTTCGGTACTTTCAAATTTTGCTTCTTTATCATTTTCTAAACGTAAACGATAACTTTGGAATTCAGCTTGAGAATAACGCGGTTGCCCCGGATAGATTTCGTAACGGCGGCCTTCAACTAAATCAACCACATTGGCATTGTCATCGGGCACTTCGACGCGGGTCGCTTCTTTTGCCAAAATAATGACATCAGGCTTGCCCTCTTTTTCTGCACGCTGATAGAAGAAAATATCTTTTAAGTTTTTACGGTCTTCTGACAAGTCCCCTGCATAAATGGTATAGGGCCCAGAGGAAATAAACTCTTTCGGTCGAACCAAATCAAAGCCAGTTCGTACAGCTTGTGAAGTCGTTAATGCTTCAAACTGACGGATGCCCCAAGGTGACGCCCACAGCATCAAAAATGCTTGAACAGCCATAAAGACCACGGTCATCGGCACCAATAAACGTGACAATTGATTACGACTGACACCACTACCATTGAGCACAGCCATTTCATGATCGACATACAGACGACCAAAGACCAACATCAGACCAATAAAGAAACCGAGCGGAAGAATTAAGGTTAAAAATTCAGGCAAACGGTAGCCAATGATGCTAAATAAAATACTTGCATCTAAACGGCCCTGAGCCGCCACACCAAAGTACTTGATCAAACGACCACCCATCATGATCAAGGTCAATAAGGCAATCACAACCAGTGATGTCGACACCACTTGCTTGACCAGATAACGCCGAATAATCAAATTAATTCTTCCAAAAATAGGGCCAATAAAAACTAGCGTTAGTTTACCCGAATGTAGAAAATATAAAACCTATACCCTTGTTGCTCATTGAAACTCTATTCATATAAATGTTTCAATGGTTTAATGGTTTATAAATTTAAAAAGGCATAAATACCGCACATGAAACTTTCTATTAATACGTCATTCCAAGCGAATGCGTCCAGCCAATATTTATTGATATTAGTAGATTCTGAGTACGTTAAAAATGCAGCTACTTCATATCAAATCAATGATTTAGATAATTTAATTGACGCGACTCAATTTAAAGCGGCACTCAATGAAAGCCTGCCTTTGGTGGCGAACATTGCCGCTTGTCGCAATAGCGCACTTTTAGGCCTCGGCAAAGTTGCTGAATTACAGGTCAATAAATTTGCAAAAATTGCACAAACCATTATTAAAGCGTCACAAAAAAAATTCAAACAGATCAGTGTCGATATCTCTGCCCTACCACAAGAACAACATTATTTATTTGCACTTAGCCTGACGCAAGCGGCTTATGCCTTTGATGAATACAAGTCTAAGAAAAATGAATTTGTTTTGGAGCAGATCCATTTAATCGCTGCTGAAAGTCCATTAACCACTGCACAGCTTGACTTAATTTCTGCAGTACAATCAGGTCAAAGTTTTACCCGTGACCTAGGTAACCGTCCGGGCAATATCTGTTTCCCTGAATATTTAGCCGAACAAGCTCAAGCGCTTGCAGCTGAATTTCCGGATCAACTCAAAGTGACTGTACTCGATGAACAGCAAATGGCTGATCTCGGTATGGGTGCTTTCCTTGCTGTGAGCAAAGGTTCTGACCGTCCAGGCCGTATTATTACCATCGAATACCTTTCAAACCGTGAAGAAGCACCTGTGGTGCTTGTTGGTAAAGGCGTGACTTTTGATACGGGTGGTATCTCACTTAAACCGGGTGCTGGCATGGACGAAATGAAATTCGACATGTGCGGTTCTGCATCAGTTTTGGGTACCATCCGTGCGCTGTGTGAAGCGAAATTACCAATTCATGTTGTCGGCGCAATTGCTGCTGCAGAAAACATGCCGTCTGGTCATGCCACTCGCCCGGGTGACATCGTGACAACCATGAGCGGTCAAACCGTTGAAATTTTAAATACCGATGCCGAAGGTCGTTTGGTTCTGTGCGATACCTTGACCTATGTAAAACGCTTTAACCCTGCACTGGTGATTGATATTGCAACCCTCACTGGTGCATGTGTTGTGGCATTGGGTTCAGTCCTTACTGGTATGTTCACTCCGGATGATGAACTTGCGGCTGAATTGACTGCTGCAGGTCAACATAGCTTTGACCGCGTATGGCGCATGCCCGTAATTGAAGATTATCAAGAACAACTTGATTCTCCATTTGCAGATATTGCCAACATTGGTGGTCCAAAAGCAGGTTCTGTAACAGCTGCATGTTTCCTTCAACGCTTTACGCGTGAATATCGTTGGGCGCATTTAGACATTGCTGGTACTGCATGGAACTCAGGTGCAAATAAAGGCGCAACAGGTCGTCCTGTGCCATTATTAATGCAATTCTTAGCGAATCGTGCTCAAGCGAATGGCTAAAGTTAGCTTTTATTTATTTGAAAAAAGTCCTGAACGACAAGTCGAAAGCACTTGTCGTTTATGCCGTAAGATCCTGCGTCAGCCTGTACGTATTTGGCTACATTGTGCTGACCCAGACTTACAGCAACAACTTGATGAACGCCTGTGGAGTTTCGATCACACAGGTTTCATTCCCCATGGTATCGATCAAGCCGAGGCAACGGTCTGTATTTCTGCCCAATTGCCTGAGCAAGCCGACTGGATTGTGTTTAATTTTAACGATCAAGCACTTGAACAGTTCGCGAGTTTTAGTCACATTATCGAAATTATTGAAAATAACGAACCCGCTAAAATTATCGGGCGTGAAAAATATAAACAATATCGACGTTTGGGCGTTCAACCACAGACCCATAAACTTTAACGTGATATTGGTTTTACCCTATTTGCAAGGAGATGCACCATGGCATTGAATGTCGGTCCAGACTTTAAACAGCGCTGGTTAAAAGTACCTGAAGCTATTCGTCAGACCTTTATTGATGACCTTGGTCGCGTTTGCGATGTACTCAATCCCAGTACAGACATTCAACAATGGCTGGTCAATGACCAACAGCAACAGCAAGTGTCTTTTGACAAAATTGAGTCTGCTTATGAAGATTTGAAAGCACAGCTGATTGAAGATGCTCGTATTCGCAAACAATTGGCTTTAGAAAAAGCCTTAGAAGAAAAACGTGAAGCTGAACAAGCCTATGCAGAACAACTGAGACGCGACGAAGAGTTACGCTTTGCTGCACAAACGCAAGCGCTCACCATGATGCAGCATAATCTTGATCGTGAAGTACAACACTATGCCGCTCGCTATCATAAAAACCCTGAAACGAGTTTAGCGGGATTAAGTCAAAGCTTATCGGTCAGCGAAGGACAGATGTTGTCAGAACTCGAAAGTGTACGCGTGCGTTTGGAACTTGAAGCAGAAACGCAAATCGAGATGGCCGTCAGTGATTTCCGTGCAAAATTGAAAGCAGCCGCACAAGAAGAAATTGACTATATCTTAGAAAACTCTAATTTTTCGACAGAATCTACATCGTCCCAAGCATCTTAAGCTGTCGATCGAAATCTGGTCACTGTCATTAAACTGACATGTATTTGCAACATGATGTTCATATGGCTGAAGCATTGTCCCTCAAAATACAATGCTTCAGGCATCCTAAAAATATAATCATGCATCCAGATGGGAATTCAATATGGACATCATTCACCAGATTACCCAGAAAATATCCTCTCTATCTGCTGGAGAACAATGGGACATTCGTGCCAAAGATCTTTGGCTGAGTCATTCAGACTTTCACAGTATTTCGGTTTATCTCAGCCGAGAATCAGAAAAAGGCGGTTTTAGCATTCAGCACCTGCCCCGCAGCTCGCTTTTTCAAACCCTTGATGTGGTGACCGTTACAAAACACTAAATCGTCATCGACTCCATAAAAAATGCCCACAACTGTGGGCTTTTTTTATGTCTAAGTTTAGCTTAGACCAAATCTGCAACTGCAGAAACAGTATGTCCTAGGAAATAACCGATACCGAGTAGTAATCCAATCCAGATGAAACCACCCAGCACGTTATAGAACATAAATGTACCGAGGCTCATGCGCGCAGACCCAGCGGCAAAAGGCGCAAAAGAACGTACAAAAGGTACAAAGCGTGCGACTAAAATCGTTTTACCGCCATGCTTCATAAAATATTTATTGGTTTTGACCATATATTCGGGCTTAAAGTAACGTGTGTGCTTATTAAAGTACTTAATGCCTAACACGCTGCCCGTATAGTAATTGACGCAGTAGCCCAAGACCGATGCGACAAATAACATCAGCCCCA
Source organism: Acinetobacter sp. YH12138 (assembly GCF_015218525.1). Classification (NCBI taxonomy): domain Bacteria; kingdom Pseudomonadati; phylum Pseudomonadota; class Gammaproteobacteria; order Moraxellales; family Moraxellaceae; genus Acinetobacter; species Acinetobacter sp. YH12138. The sequence continues at coordinate 3,025,736 of NZ_CP048670.1, forward strand.
TAGTGTGTAAATGCACCACTTCCGTCGTTGAGCATAATGCGCCGATGGCAAGCAATAGGCTGTCTCCCGGCAGGAAGAACATAAATACTGAACCCGTTTCTGAAAATATCACCAGAAATAAAATGGCATAAATCCACACACCATAATTTTCCAATAACATGGGTAACCACTGTTCCAGATTCAGTAAGAAATCAATCATTATCACCTGTCTGATTATTCATCATATATGTCATTCCGCGACGCATTATCACCAAAAATAAAAAAACAGTCTAATTTTTCAATCAGACTGTTTGGTTTTCTTCGGTATCAACTTATTTCAAGAAGCCATTTTCAGCGAGAAAATCTAAGCTAATTTTAGATTGCGCTGTGGTCTCAGCGGCTTTATCACCAAGCAATAAACGCTCAATATAACGTGCTAAAACATCCACTTCTAAGTTCACTTTAGCCCCAGCCTTCCACGTACCGATATTGGTTCGTTCAGCCGTGTGCGGAATTAAATTTAAGCTCAGCACATTGCCACGTAAATGGTTAATTGTCAGGCTAATACCATCCACGGTCACAGAGCCTTTTTCCGCTAAATAGCGTGCAATTTCTTTCGGTGCGGTCACTTCAAAATAAATAGAACGCGCATCTGAACGAACTTGAGTGATTTCACCCACGGCATCGACATGACCACTGACAATATGTCCACCAAAACGCGTAGTCGGCAACATGGCTTTTTCCACATTCACCGCCTGCCCTGCTTTCCAGTGCTCCAAGGTGGTCCGATTTAAACTTTCACGTGAAACATCGGCTGCATACCAATTACTGCCAAAGTCAATCACGGTTAAGCAAATGCCATTGGTGGCAATAGAATCCCCCAAATGCACATCCGACATGTCTAAATCTGTCTGGATACGTAAGCGGACATCGCCACCCACGTTTTGAATGCTTTCAACTTTACCTAGACTTTCAATAATGCCTGTAAACATGTTCAATCCCTGAAAAATATGGGGCGATGATTTTTACCACAAATCAAGTTGCGTACTCACACCAGAGGTATCGACACCACCCAATTCTGCAAAATGGTGCAATTGACTCAACAACTGACGGATCGGTGGACCTGATTTGGCATGCGTATCCGTGATGACAATAAACTCTAGTACGCGTGCACGTTCAGACTGACGCTGCTTACTCACGCGGTAACGTGGTACATCTTGCGTCAATAAGCTTACTCGGCCACGTTTTAAATTGGCTTGTAACAAATCTGTGGCGCTGATATTACCATCGGTTGAATAGCTCGTCAGGATGTAACGTGCATTGATGGTTTCTAATAATTTTTCATAAGCTTCTTTCGCATGCTTCGAAGAATTATATGGACTTGGACGTTCTTTACGCCATGCACGGTCGATTCCGCTCTTAAAGCCTTTGGTGTCTGGTGTTGGTAAATCCACCTGATCCCATAACGTTAAGGCATTCAACACATGGTAGTTACTGCTGTAAGCGTGCTGGTTATATGGTGGATCGAGATAAGCCACATCTACTTCAAAGCCACTCATTTGATTAGCCAAATGCTGTGCGTCGACACACCACATTTCCGCGGCGGGTTTTTTCGGATCACCAATTTCACAAAAACGACTTGGGGTCAGCCATAACAATGAACCGATACGATCTAAGGCTGCTTGGGTTTTACCACCCCAACCATGATGAAAGCTTTTAAATACACCGCTGGTATTGCTGACAAAACTTGCTGAATACAATAACGGTGCCAACAAAGCACTCATTTCCACATCATCAATCGCGCCTTGAGCCTGCCAAGTTGCAATTTGCTGACGAATCGCATCGATACGCATACCATTACGACGTTTAAAGAATAAACGGTCACGTGCCGGATCGTAGATTTCATCATTACGTGGACACAAGTTATGGGTCACCCAACCTTTAACTTCTGGCAAACGGTTCAGATAATCAATCGCTTTCTGATAGCCACCCAACTCTTTAAAAGCAGGTGCTTCAACGCAAGAGAGAATCGCGCTGTTCAAGGCATGGCTGTAGGGTTCCCAGTCATTGGCAATAACACGATAGCCGTTTTGACGAGCCAACCGTGATACCACACCCGAACCTGCAAAAAAGTCTGCAAATATCGGCGCACGACCATCTTCGCGTTTTAAGGTTCCCGTTTGCTCAAGTGCTTCTAAAATCAGATGTAATAGGCGGCGTTTGTTTCCCAAATAAGGAACCAACTGATGGAAAAGATATTCGTCTGTGGTACGAGCCGCATGACGACGTTTGTGATAAACCGTAGACTCTGAATTCATAGCGTCTCTTGAGAAGGGATTAACCTTAAGCGAATGTCATCACCCAATTGAGTGACATCTTTCAGCTTAAATCGAAGCTGCTCTGCCATGCGGTCAAATTCCGCATTAAACATCGCACGTGCTGACTGACCCAACAAGGTCGGTGCAACATAACTGATCATTTCATCGATCAAATGTTCTTGTAAGAAAGCGGTCGAAAGTGTCGCACCGGCTTCCACAAGGACATCATAAATTTGGAACTGTTGAACGCATGCTGCTAACAGATCGGCCAAAGGCTGAATTTCAAATTGTACCACGCCCAAGTCAGCAAGTTCCTGACGATATGGCCCCATGACCATCACGGTTTCAGGTTGCTGCAATATTTTTGCGCTTAATGGCAAGCGGCCTTGGCGATCTAGCACGATACGTTTCGGCTGAACCACGCTTCGCATATCAACAGCATCATCGAGTTGACGTACGTTGAGTAAGCAATCATCTGCTAATACTGTTTCCATCCCAGTAATCACAGCACCTGATATCGCACGCCAATGCTGTACATCTTGTCGCGCCATTGCACCGGTAATCCATTTAGACTCACCCGAGGCCATGGCAGTACGCCCATCCAGGCTCGATGCGACTTTGAGCCGGACATAAGGCATGCCCGTCGCCATGGCTTTTAAAAAGCCCAAGTTCAATTGATGCGCTTCTGCTTCACAAATACCTGTGATCACTTCAATGCCAGCATCACGTAGGATTTGTACACCTTTACCCGCAACCAATGGATTCGGATCGGGACATGCTACAACGACTTGAGCAACACCTGCTTCTACCAAACCTTTGGCACAAGGTGGCGTACGTCCATAGTGTGCGCAAGGCTCTAAAGTCACATAAGCGGTTGCGCCACGTGCGGCCTCACCTGCATCACGCATTGCAAAGACTTCAGCATGTGGTTGACCCGCTTTGGGATGAAAGCCTTCACCAACCAATTGACCGTCTTTGACAATCACACAGCCCACATTGGGATTGGGACGAGTGCTGTATTGCCCCTGCTGTGCCAATGCAATTGCACGCCGCATCCACTGTTGATGCTGCTGCAAAGTCACTTGATCTAACTCAGACATGTAATCACTCATGATAAAAATGGAAGCAGATGTGCATTAGTGCTCACGCTGCTGCATTTGTTCAATTTGACGACGAAAAGCTTCTACATCTTGGAAGTCTTGGTACACAGAAGCAAAACGTACATAAGCCACATGATCTAAAGCAAACAATGACTGCATGACAATTTCACCAATGGTGCGTGATTTCACATCACGTTCACCCAAACGGCGAATTTGCAATTGAATATCACTGAGTACCGTTTCAATTTGCTCTTGCGTTACTGGACGCTTTTGCAAGGCATGCATGAGCGAGCGGCGTAACTTGGCTTCATCAAAAGGTTCGCTCTTTGAATCAGACTTGATGACACGCGGCATCACCACTTCATAGCTTTCAAAAGTTGTAAAACGTTCACCGCAACTAATACATTCACGGCGGCGGCGTATCTGACAGCCTTCAGCAGCAAGACGTGAGTCAATCACTTTACTGTCTTCAGCGTTGCAAAATGGACAATGCATAGCGGTTAAATTGAACAAATCCGAATGGATTTAGAGTGTAGCAAAAATTTTGAAATTTGTAGAGCTTTACGCTAGATATGGAAAAAAAACAGCCCTTTCGGGCTGTTTTACACAATATATTGATTTACTGTGATCTTATTATTCTACACGTTCGCCATGTTGACTTAAGTCTAGACCCATACGTTCGTCATCAGCTTCAACACGGATGCCAATCACCAGATCAATCACTTTCAAGATAATGAATGTCATCACAGCTGAGTAAGCAATTGTCGCTATTACACCTTCGACTTGAACCCATAATTGATGCATTAAGTTACTCGGTGCATTGTCACCCATGATGAATTCGCTGGCAAAGAATGCTGTAAGGATCGCACCCACGATACCACCGACACCATGTAGACCAAACGCATCCAAAGAGTCATCCGCTTTCAACGCACGTTTCAGTGCAGTAATACCCCAGAAGCAAACCACACCACCAATCAGACCCATCGCTAGAGCGCCGCCAACTGTTACAAAACCAGCCGCAGGTGTAATCACCACAAGACCTGCTACCGCACCAGAAGCACCACCCAAGACAGACGCTTTACCACGAACTACTTTTTCAGTAATTAACCATGCCACTGCTGCTGCCGCTGCTGCAACTTGTGTTACCACCAATGCATAACCAGCCGAACCATTTGCACCCAGTGCAGAACCACCGTTGAAACCGAACCAACCTACCCACACAAGGCTTGCACCGATGACGGTTAAAGTTAGGTTATGTGGTGCCATAGATTCACGGCCAAGCCCCATACGTTTGCCAAGCATGTACGCTGCAACGAGACCCGCAACACCTGAGTTGATGTGAACTACTGTACCACCCGCAAAATCAAGCGCACCGTCGTTACCTAACCAACCACCACCCCATACCCAGTGAGTAATTGGTGCATAAACCACGACACTCCAAATTGCGATAAAAGCAACAAAAGCACCGAATTTCATACGTTCTGCAATCGAACCACTAATAATGGCAACGGTAATGATGGCAAATGTCATTTGGAAAATAACAAAAAGAATCTCTGGAATCGTACCCGTCAACGCTTCTGTAGTGATACCCGACAACATAAATTTGTCTAAGCTACCGATAAAGGCATTGCCTTCACCAAATGCTAAGGTATAACCCACAATCACCCACGTTAAACTCACGACACCCGCAGCAACAAAACTGTGTGCCATGGTGCTGAGTACATTTTTCTTACGGACCATACCGCCGTAAAACAATGCTAAACCGGGAATTGTCATAAGTAGAACAAGTGCAGTGGATACTAAAATCCATGCTGTATCACCTGTATCGAGCTTAGGTTCTTCTTCTGTAGGTGCTGGTTCCGCAGGTGCTGGCGCTGCTTCAACTGGAACTGCAGCTTCTGTTGTATTTAGCGTTGTTGTATTTGCAGTATCAACTACTGTGACTTCTTCTGTAGGTGCTGTTGCGCTTTCTTCAGCCCACGCAACAGAACCACCTAAAAGTGCACTGGACAAGCCGAGTGCAATTAGCATTTTTTTCATTCGTATCCCCCGACCTGATTTTCTGAGTTATTAGCTACTCAGCAAACTTCATGCCAATTTTTTAAACGGCATCTGCACCTGTTTCACCAGTACGGATACGGATGACTTGTTCCAGATTGCTTACAAAAATTTTACCGTCGCCAATTTTTCCTGTGCTTGCAACACGAGTAATTGATTCAATTACGGTATCGACCATTTCATCACTGATTGCGATTTCGATTTTTACTTTTGGTAAGAAATCAACCACATATTCAGCACCACGATAAAGTTCAGTGTGACCTTTCTGGCGACCGAAGCCTTTAACTTCAGTGACAGTGATCCCTTGAACACCATTTTCAGAGAGTGCTTCACGCACGTCATCTAATTTAAAAGGTTTTACAATTGCAGTTACGAGCTTCATGTTTTGTTTTCCTTCGGCTTATTTCACCTGTAAGGTTTTATGTTCAATTTTCATGCCAATATGACTACAGTCGGGGGAAAATAGTCAGCCCAGCATGAGATTTCTTTATAACCTATTTTATACGGATAATCTTGCGTATGCTTATAAAAATAGACGTTTTTACTAGAAGAATTACGATTTTACTGATCGATTAAACGCATATTTAAATAAAAGCACTATGGTCATGAATGTGGCGATGTTAAACTGCTGCCACCAATTCACTGAGGATGGTCAAAACAATGATTGAAACCTTATTACAAGCGATATTAGAACAAATCGATCAGCCGAAAAAAGACGTCGAACATAATCTTCGCAGCTTACTCAATGAAGCTGTGAGCAAAATGGATCTCGTATCTAAAGAAGAAATCGAACGCCAACGTACTGCACTGAATAATGCCAATTTACGTTTAAATGAATTGTTGAAACACGTCGAAGAACTCGAACAAAAAATTCAGAACAAAAAATAAGCACCTTTTTAGTGCAACAAAAGACGCATAACGATTAAAAATAATGCACCATAACGGAACAATAATATGTCTTTTGCCAAAATCTATACTCGGGGTTTGCTCGGCTTAAATGCACCCCAAATTGAAGTTGAAGTTCATGTCAGCCAAGGCCTGCCTTCATTGACCATTGTGGGCCTACCTGAGGCCGCCGTCCGTGAAAGTAAAGACCGTGTCCGCTCTGCGATTATTAATAGCGGCTTTCAGTTTCCGACCAAACGTCTGACCATCAATCTTGCACCCGCAGATTTACCCAAAGATGGTTCACGTTTAGATCTCGCCATTGCTTTAGGGATTCTGATCGCGTCGGGACAACTTCCTGAAAATGCAGCAGATGGTTTTGAATTTATTGGAGAATTGGCACTTGATGGTTATTTACGACCTGTCAGTGGCATCTTAAGTATAGCCATTGCCTGTCAGCATATCGGGCATCATCTGATTCTACCGGCACTCAATGCCGATGAAGCGGCGCAACTGCCGGAGTTCCAAGTCTTTCCTGCTCAGCATCTTAAGGATGTATGTGAACATTTGAGTCGTTCAGCCTTAATCAGCAGCCACCCTTCAACATCGTCAGCTAATCAACACAGTTACCCTTTTGATTTATCTGATGTGAAAGGTCAACTGAGACCACGTCGTGCTTTAGAAATTGCGGCGGCTGGCGGTCATTCCCTGCTATTTCGTGGCCCTCCAGGCACAGGTAAAACTCTACTCGCCTCGCGTTTAGCCAGCATTCTTCCGCCCTTAGATATGCAAGAAAATTTGCAAGTCGCGAGTATTTATTCCATTGCAGGTGCAAATCATCATTTTGGGCAACGTCCATTTCGTGCGCCACACCATACGGCATCTGCGATTGCCCTCGTCGGTGGAGGATCAAATCCTAAACCGGGTGAAATCACCTTGGCACATTTAGGGGTTTTATTTTTAGATGAGCTGCCTGAATTTGATCGAAAGGTGTTGGAGGTATTACGGCAACCACTCGAATCCAAAGAAATTGTGATTTCACGGGCTTCTCGTCAAATCACCTTCCCTGCGAATTTTCAATTGATCGCAGCAATGAATCCTTGCCCATGTGGCTATGCCTTTAACCAAGACAGCCGCTGTCAATGTAGTGCTGAAAGTATTAAACGCTATCAAAACCGTATTTCAGGTCCATTATTAGATCGTATTGATTTACATATAGATGTCCCGCCACTGGCAGCGCATGAATTACAAAGTTCGCAAGAGGTTGAAAGTTCAAGTACAGTTAGGCATCGTGTCATTCAAGCTTATGAGTTACAAATAGAGCGTCAGCAAAAATCCAATATGGCGCTCACGCCGACGCAATTGGAGCAACAAGCGGTTTTGGATGCTACTGCGCAGAATATTTTACAGTTAGCACAGCAACGAATGAATTTATCTGCGCGTGCCTATCATCGGGTGTTACGTGTTGCCAGAACCATTGCCGACTTAGCTCAAAGTGAACACATTCAAGCTCAGCACGTTTCTGAAGCACTGTCCTATCGAAGCCAGCTCAATACTTAAAAAAATGGCGACCCTAGGTCGCCATTTTTAATGCTTTTTAACATTAGAATTCGTATTTCAAACCAAATACGACTTTATTCTTTTGTTTTTCATCCGCACGGTCATAACCACCAACTGTGTAATTCATGCTTGCGGTAACACCTGTATCTGCTAAAGGCTTGCTTAGACCAATATCAAAGTGACGGAAACCAAAGCTTTCTGTTGTTCCTAAATTATCTTCAAAATCACCTGAATCTTGATATGCATATAAACCAAGCGCGGTATCTAGACTGAAGTCTTTAGGAAGTGCATAGCTATATGATGCTTTGATATAAGTATCACCTGCATTACCCCATGAAACATCTTCAAGCAAAGTTTGCGCTGTTAAGCCAAAATCTTTATAGCTTAGCCCAAGCATTGTTTCTAAACCGTTTGCATCACTTGTATCAATATCATAGTAATAGTAGTAAGTTAGACCTGCTGTGTAACCAAGATCATCATTAATTGAACCGTTATAGCCCGCATAAAAATCATTTTCAAAACCATTCGGTAGGTCATCACCATAGTTTAATGTTGAACCCCACCAACCCGCATAGAAGCCTGATGCATGGCTATAATCCAAACCACCTTGGATTGTCGCATCTTTATTTTCAGGCACATTGGTAATACCACGTAAATTATAGCTAGATAGTACGCCGATATTTCCAGATACAGAATGCTCTGAAGCAGGTGCTTCAGCAAATGTAAACGTCGATGCTGCTCCAAGTACAGCGATTGATAAAGCTTTAAGTGCAAATTTCATGGTTTGTTCCCCCACATCGTGCGACGACGTATTTTTTGGTTATTTCGTTGAACTCAATGAGGTATTAGCAAGCGCTGTGCCATGTTTAAAAATAAGCGCATATTTTTTTTATAAAAGTCACCATTTTGGCTTAATAAAAATTAATATAATATTGTTTTTATTTACTATTTTTTAATATTTATATTTAACGATTTTTCTCTACGATTTTTTTTAGAATGCCGATTGTTAACTATTCAGATTATTTAAATCTTCGGGTTGATAGTTGTAACAGGATTTTAAAAATGCGCTTTTTTGAGTATATTTTTTCAACACCGATCTCAAAAATGCATAAAAAAAGTGCACAATCACCATTATGCACTTTCAAGAATATGACCAAATACAGTCAACTCGTTAATGTTAGAAAGAATAGGTCAATCCAACCACAACGTTATCGTCTAATTGCTCGCCTTCACGATCTTTACCGCCCCATACATAGTCAGCAGCAATTTCAAATCCAGTATCCGCAATCGGTTTACTCAAGCCTAAACGTGCTTCAGTGAACACCACATCTTCTGTGGTTGTTAATAGGCTGTCATCACGACTGTCATTAAAAACAGAAACACCAAGCGATGAATTTAATGAAACATCATAAGGTAATGCATAGCTATAAGCAGCATTCAGATATACATCGCCTGCGTTGCCATAATTAACATCAGACAACAATACAGCCATGCTTGCAGTTAAATCTTTATAGCTTATGTCCTGAATAAATTCGACGCCCGTTGTGCGACGCTTTTCAGAGCGGTCATCGTTATAAACTGAACCGCCACCTTGATAGACATAAGCCATCACTTGTGACTTATAGCTCCAATCTTCATTCAGTTCACGTCCATATCCAACATAGAAATCATGTTCAAAACCATGTGACTGACTTTCGTCCGTAGGGTCATAGTTGAGTGTAGACCCCCAATAGCCCGCGAACAGCCCACTGTTGTGTGCATATTCAAGTCCGGCTTGTAATGCCGCTTGATCATTTTCTTCACTCGCACGGTACACATATTTGTTTACCACGCCTAAACTTCCAGACCAATTCCCTTGTGCAGTTGTGGCTTGTTCAGTTTGTTCTGCAAATGCAGGGACTGTACCTAGGGTCACTAAAATACTTAAAATGGCTTTTTTATAAAATTGAATCATGTTTAGTCCCCACATCGGATCGATCGTGGATTGGGTTGAGTAAAATTTAGCGCCGATTTTAATCGATTTTACCGCACTGTATAGCCCCTTTTTCTTATTTTGATCAATTAAATCATTTAAAAACAAAGGTAAGATTATATAAAATAGTAAAAAATAAGCTATTGATTCATAAAATATCTTTTATCGTGTTCCAGTCTTTAACAATGATTTAATGCATTCATTTATATGTATTTATCACGAATATTATCATCTTTTATTGAACTGTTTTTTTAAGGAAAAATTTCTGACGACTTCGCTAAAAGTCATTCTCTCTTTACAAAAAACACGCCAACAGTGCTTACTGTGCCTGAACAGTGATGCCATGCACCTCAGCCATTGTTATACTTTTTGATCAAAATACGAATTTAGATTCAGCACAATTTTTCGCGAAGAATGATGATAAATCAGCAAGTTAAATGAAAGTTTTTACCATTTTTTATATTTTTTTATGATAAGTAATGAATAAACTTCTCTTTAGATTGATATATATTCAATTTAAATAAACTATTTGTTAAACAACAATAACATACGAAACATTTGCTTATTACAGATTGACCAATGATCTGGCCATTTTCTAACTTTAGTGTAATAAGCGCATTAAAAATAGTGATTTTTTTAAGAAAAAATATACAATCGCACTACATATTAACCAAATTTGCATGAGGCTCTCTCCCAATGCTTAAAGCTCAACAACTAACACTTGCAGTCTTAGTAAACGCTGCTCTTATTTCTACTGCTTTTGCTAGCGAACAAAGTGAATCTAAAGGCTTTGTGGAAGATGCCGAAGGCTCTGTATTGTTCCGTACAGGTTACATTAAGCGAGATAAGAAAAATGGTGTAGATGACACTAGCTCACTGGCACAAACTGCGATTGTGAAATTAGATTCAGGCTTCACTCAAGGTGTTGTTGGCTTTGGTGTAGGTGTTGTTGGTGATGGTTCATTTAAAATCGGTGACAACAACAATGCCGGCAACAACATGATTCCTCGTGAAACGTTGAATGGCAAAGAAAACTCTGGTGATACTTATGATCATTGGGCTCGTGGTGGCGCGAACGTAAAAGCACGTATTTCAAATACAACTGTGACTTATGGTACTCAAGTTCTAGATCTACCTGTACTTGCAAGTAACACAGCTCGTTTGGTTCCTGAATATTTTGAAGGTGTGTTAGCAACAAGCCGTGAAATTAATGGCTTAGAACTGACAGCTGGTAAATTCACTAAAAACCAATACTCAGATCAAATTGATACTGATGGTCGTAAATTAGACCGCGCAATTGTTTGGGGTGCTAAATACAAATTTAATGATCAGCTTAATGCGTCATACTACGGTTTAGACAGCAAAGAAGCGCTTGAGCGCCATTATGCAAATGTGAACTATACCTATCCATTAGCAAACAAAGATACATTAACTTTTGACTTTAGTGGTTACCATACTGAATGGGACAAAGAAGGTAGTACTTATTCACAAATCCTTGCAGATGACTCAGATCGTCAAAACTCGATTTGGGCGGTTTCAGGTACGTATAACACGGGTAACCATAACGTAATGTTGGCTTACCAACAAAACAGTGGCAACACTGGTTATGACTATGGCGAAAATGCTGATGGCGGTCAAAGTATCTACCTACCAAACTCTTATCTATCTGACTTCATCGGTAATGATGAAAAATCTGCTCAGGTTCAATACACATATAACTTTGCGGGTATGAATGTTCCTGGTTTAACTTGGACAACTGCATTTGTATATGGCTGGGACATCAAAGTTGCTGGCTTAACTGACGATGCACAAGAACGCGAATTCTTTAACCAAGTGAAATATACTGTTCAATCTGGTTTTGCCAAAGATGCAAGCTTACGTGTTCGTCACTCATACTACCGTGCTAGCGATGATTACCAAACAAATGCTTATATCGGCGATACAAACGAATGGCGTTTATTCTTAGACATCCCTGTGAAATTATTTTAATTTCACAGCTCCTCTAAGATAGCGAAAAAAAAACCTGCACACTGTGCAGGTTTTTTTATGAGCATCGTTTTTATATAAAAACGATGCTCAGCTTAAAACAATATTATTTGTTCGCAGCTTTGTAAGCTTCAATTGAGCTAAGTACTTCTTGTTTAGCAACATCAGCACCTTCCCAACCACTTAACTTAACCCATTTACCAGGCTCTAAGTCTTTGTAGTGTTGGAAGAAATGTTCAATTTGATTGATCAATAACGCAGGAAGATCTGTATATTCTTGAACATCTTTATAAAGCGGAGTCAATTTGTCGTGTGGAACCGCAACGAGTTTTGCGTCAACACCACCGTCATCTTCCATGTTCAATTTACCAACAGGACGGCAACGAATTACAGAACCTGGTTCTACTGGATGTGGAGTTACCACAAGTACGTCTAGTGGGTCACCATCCAAAGATAATGTATTTGGAACATAACCATAGTTCGCTGGGTAGAACATTGCAGTACCCATGAAACGGTCTACAAATAACGCATCAGAATCTTTATCGATTTCGTATTTGATTGGTGCTGCATTTGCAGGAATTTCAATAATGACATAGATGTCGTTTGGTGCATCTTTACCCGCTGGGATATTGCTGTAGCTCATAGCATCACTCTTTAAACAAAGTTAAATCTTTTAATCCGGCACAATTATAACGGTTTTATCGCTTTTTTTGTGATTTTAGCGATCATGCTGATAATTTAATCATCAAGCAGAACATTTAGCTTAATTTAATAACCAATAACATCAGGCAAATCGGGCATAACATCGACAAGGTCCAAATGATTGAACGTAAAGTTGCCCAATTGGCTAAATAACATAGCCCATAAATGACGCGTAAAACGAGATAGGCAATCCCAAAGGTCATGATGTATTGTTGATGAATCACCATATATTCAGCCATTAATATAGCCGCAATAAATAAAGGTAAACTTTCAAAACTATTTTGCTGCACTGCATGTGCGCGGCTCGCCAACCCTGTAGAGCGCGCTAAAACTTCACGTGGATTTTGATTATCACTCGACTTAAAACCTGCAGCTCGCTTCGCAATAAATGTAAATACATATGGCAGTAAACAAGCGGCCAAAATGAGATAGATGATCCCACTGATGCTGTGCATGTGTTTTTTCTCAGGAAGATTTTTATGGCTGCTATAATACCATGGCATTTCGTGAATAATTTTTGTTAAATATAGTGTTTTTATAATCGGCAGATGAAAGGATCCTCTATGAGTACTTCTGATCAAGATCAATTATTTGAAGTTCTTGAAGAGCAAAAACGCCATCAGCTTCGCGTCGATCGTGTTTTAAAAATTGTCATTCCTGTGACTGCATTTTTACTTGCTGTGATCTGTGCCAACTTAAATGTATGGTCGACTGTTTTCAGCTTTGTCATAATGTGGATTGCATTCTATGCAGTTTCCATCAAGCAACTTCCCCTTTGGCATTGGGTCATTGTCATTGCACTATATTGTTTAGTCGACAATATTTTAACCTATGGCAGCTATAACCAATCTGGCTTTAGTCGTCAGTTCGGCGCGATGTTTATCTTCTTAGGTGTTTTTGGAGTAGGACGTCGCTACTTTGATCGCTGGTCGATGAATAAAGGTAATCTTTAATGATCTAAATTAAAAGCGATAAAAAAAGCGCCCGAAGGCGCTTTTTTTATGCATCATATTATGCTGTTTTACGCAAATCTTTACGTAGAATCTTACCAACATTCGATTTTGGTAATTCATCCATAAATTCAACATAACGTGGGCGTTTATAGCCAGTTAAGTTTTCTTTTGCGAATGCCAAAACTTCTTCAGTCGTTAAAGATGGATCTTTTTTCACAACGAATAATTTAGGTACTTCACCTGATTTTTCATCAGGAACACCAATCGCAGCAACTTCTAGTACTTTTGGATGTTTTGCAACAACTTCTTCAATTTCAGAAGGATAAACGTTGAAACCCGATACCAAAATCATGTCTTTTTTACGGTCTACAATCTTCACATAACCGCGTGGATCCATGACACCAATGTCACCAGTACGGAAGAAACCGTCCGCCGTCATTACTTTGGCAGTTTCATCTGGACGGTTCCAATAGCCTTTCATGACTTGAGGACCACGAATCGAAATTTCACCTTGCTCACCTTGAGCAACTTCATTGCCATCATCATCTAAAATAGCAACTTCAGTCAGTGGCAATGGAATACCAATCGTACCGCTGAATTCCATTGATGCTGGAGGGTTTGCAGTTGCAACAGGTGAAGTTTCTGATAAGCCATAACCTTCGATGATATTGGTACCGGTAACTTTCTTCCACGCTTCTGCAGTCGAAGGAAGTACTGCCATACCACCACCCATCGCCATTTTTAGCTTGCTGTGGTCAAGTTGCTTGAACTCTTCATTGTTCACCAAAGCATTAAACAAAGTGTTCACTGCTGGAAAGAATGAAGGTTGGTATTTACGTAATTCTTTCATTACCGCAGGTAGGTCACGCGGGTTAGGAATCAATACGTTCGCCTGACCTTTGTACATGCCGTAAAGTGCACACACCATAAATGCAAAGATGTGATACAGCGGTAATGCACAGAAGATACGATCATCTGGCTGACCATCTTGCTGACCAAATTTACTTTGGAAAATACCATCACACTGCAACATGTTTGACACAAGGTTACGATGTGTCAATTCTGCGCCTTTAGATACGCCAGTTGTACCACCAGTATATTGAAGTACTGCAGTATCACTTAGAGTTAAGTTTGGACGTTTGTAATTGTTTGCACTCACTTTAGACATTGCTGCATTAAAGCGAATATGACCTGGAATGTTCCAAGCTGGAATTTGTTTACGCACTGAACGTAATACAAAGTTAACCAATGTACCTTTCAGTGTACCGAGCATGTCACCCACAGATGCCACGATCACATGTTTTACTGGGGTTTTACCAATAATCGCTTGGTAAACAGATGCAAAGTTTTCAATGATAACCAATGCCTCTGAACCAGAGTCATTTAATTGATGTTCAAGCTCACGAGAGGTATACAATGGATTCACGTTGACCAATACCAGTCCAGCACGGAATACACCTAATGCAACAACAGGATATTGAAGAACGTTAGGCATCATAACTGCAACGCGTGAACCTTGTGCCAAACCTAAACTTTGCAAATAGGTTGCAAATTTACGGCTTGCTTCATCAAGTTCTTTAAAAGTTAAGACCTTATCCATGAAGATAAAGGCATCTCTTGAGCCAAACTTCTGAAAATTACGCTCAAAAATATCGACCAATGAGGTATTTTCTGCGGGTAATTCTACAGTTTCTGGAATCCCTGTCTTTTGGTATTCAGCGAACCAAATCTTTTCCATAACGCCCAATTCTCCTGTCGTAATCCTTAATAATCCAACTGTTTTTTTTCAATATTAAGCGGTCATTATTTAACTTGTTTGTGCTTAATATTGCATCCATTTCACGAATAACAGCATATATAACGTATTTCGTTCCATGGATGCTAGTATTATCTTTGAATGAACAGTTTATTTGCTTTTTGATATCCACGTGGTAACAACACGCCTTTCGATGCACGTTTACCCACATATTTTTGCAGATCGTCGCCTTTAAGCTTTAATTGTTGATTTCCTGCAAGCACTTGAATTATTTCATCTAAATTCAAAGTTGTCATGGATACTATTTGATCTTTTGCTTCAAGTTGTATCAATTTATTACCTTTACCCTTATTCAATACTGGTAATTCATCAAGTTCAACCAACAGCAAACGCCCCGCAGAACTGAGGAGTGCAAGATGTGTTGCATTCTCAATCGCCGTTAAATTCATGACCGCCGCGCCTTCAGATAAGGTAAGGAAGGCTTTACCTGCTTTTGCATTGGTATCGAGGTTTTTGGCTTGGGTTTTAAAGCCATAGCCTTTACTACTCATCGCCAAGACTTCTGTTTCATCTTCAGCAATAAATACTTGTTTAAAGCCGACACCACTTGCAGGTGCAAGTTTAGAACTCAGAGGCTCACCTAAACCACGCGCGGATGGTAAAGTATTGATGCCCAAAGCATAGCTACGACCGGCATCATCTAATACATACACACGTTGATTCGATTTACCTTGCGCATGGCTGAGATATTGGTCACCTGCACGGAAATTTAAGTTCTCAGCATCGACTTCATGACCTTTCGCCGAGCGAATCCAACCCGCTTCAGACAACACCACAGTCACAGGATCTGCCGGAAGCATATCTTGTTCATTAATCGCATGGGCTTCTGCACGTTTCACAATTGGAGAACGGCGGTCATCACCAAATGTCTTCGCATCTTCTTTCAGTTCATTAATGATCAAGGCTTTTAATGATTCAGGATTCGCCAATTGTTCACGAATAATGGCAGCTTTGGCTTCCAGTTCTTCTTGTTCACGGCGCATTTCCATTTCTTCAAGTTTTGCCAAATGACGTAACTTGAGTTCTAAAATGGCTTCGGCTTGAATTTCATCGATATTAAAATGCGTCATCAACACCGGTTTAGGCTGATCTTCTTCTCGAATAATACGAATCACTTCATCAATATTCAGATAGGCAATGATCAAGCCTGCAAGTATGTGTAATCGTTTTTCAATTTTATTCAGATGATAAGTCAAACGACGTGTCACGGTATTTTTACGGATTTCGATCCATTCCAACAAAATACGGCGGATCGATTTCACTTGCGGACGACCATCGGCGCCAATCATGTTCATATTGACACGATAACTCGACTCTAAGTCTGTGGTTGCAAATAGATGACTCATCACCGATTCAGCATCAATACGATTCGAGCGCAGGACAATCACTAAACGTGTTGGGTTTTTATGATCTGACTCATCACGTAAGTCCGTGACCAATGGCAACTTCTTCGCCTGCATTTGATCTGCAATCTGCGTGATCACTTTTGAGCCTGAAACCTGATACGGCAGCTCCGTAATCACGATTTCATTTTTCTCAATGCTGTACACTGCACGAGTTCGATAACTACCGCGACCCGTGGTTTGAATTTTGAGTAATTCTTCTGGAGAAGTAATAATTTCCGCACGTGTCGGCAAATCAGGCGCAGGAATATATTCTGCGACTTTCTCATCGGTTAAATTTGGATTGCGAATTAAGGCGATGGTGCCCTTCACCACTTCACGTAAGTTATGCGGTGGAATATCCGTTGCCATACCCACAGCAATACCCGTTGTGCCGTTGAGTAAAATATTTGGAACACGTGCCGGTAAATTCACTGGCTCTTTCATCGAACCATCAAAGTTATCCTGCCAATCACAGGTTCCTTGTCCTAACTCAGACAATAATAAATCACTATAAGCAGACAGTTTTGCTTCGGTATATCGCATCGCTGCGAAGGATTTCGGATCATCTGGTGAGCCCCAGTTTCCCTGACCTTCAATAAATGGATAGCGATAACTAAACGGCTGCGCCATGAGGACCATAGCTTCATAACAAGCTGAGTCACCGTGAGGATGGTATTTACCCAGTACATCACCAACCGTACGTGCAGATTTTTTTGGCTTACCCGTTGGCTTTAACCCGAGTTCACTCATCGCATAGACGATACGACGCTGAACGGGTTTTAGACCATCACTGATATGTGGCAATGCACGATCCATAATCACGTACATGGCGTAGTTGAGATATGCTTGTTCGGTAAATTCTGCTACGGAACGGTTTTCTGTCGCATGATGCGCAAGGCTTGTCATAACAACCTGTAATCCTAAATTGTTCGTTCTTTATTGGGTTCTTATGCTATGTCGCAGGTGCCCCCTATACAAGGGGATGATCTAACACTCTGCGACAAATTGTGTCTTATGGCGTAAAAATATCCATTTTATTCACCATGAGCAACTAAAAATTCAACAGTCTTTATAGACCAATGGATTCTAAAGTTTTGCCTTTGGTTTCTTCACCTAAAACCAAAATCACCACGGCAACGGCAATTAAGACTGCTGTAAACATCATAAAGACATAGCTAAAACCATGATCCATATCCATCATATGTGTCACAGCAAAAGGCGCGGCAATGCCCCCGATCCGACCAATGGCACCCGCCCAGCCCGAACCAAAGGCACGAATATTGGCCGGGTATTGTTCTGGTGTATAGGTGTAAAGTACGCCCCAAGCACCGAGATTAAAGAAGGACATTAAACAGCCCCAAATCACAATCTCTGTCACACTGCCAGACTGACCGAAGAAATATGCCGAAATGGCACACATCCCAATGAAGCCCGCCAACGTAGCTTTACGACCTAATTTTTCGACCAACCATGCCGCTGCAATATAACCCGGTAATTGTGCCAAAATCATGACCAAAACATATTCAAAGGATTGAACAATGGTGTAGCCTTCTTTGACCAATAAGCTTGGTAACCATGTAAAAATACCGTAATAAGAAAAGACGATACCGAACCAAATGAGCCACAGCATTAAAGTACGACGTGCAAAAATCCCTGACCACAACTGTGAAAAACTGATGTTGTGCTTTTCTGCAACCGGTTTGACTTCAAAGATTTCAACAACTTCTACACCACATTTGGCTTCAATCTTTTTCACCAATGCGTGTGCTTCATCAAAACGTCCACGGTTGATTAAATAAGGCACCGATTCGGGCACCATTTTCCAAATCACGATCGCATATAACGCAGGAATACCGCCAATCAGGAAAGCCGCATGCCAACCAAAATCCGGAATAATAAAGCGTGATACCAATGCAGCAACCAACCAGCCCAGTCCCCAAAAACTTTCTAGTAAGACAATAAAACGTCCACGTACATGCGCTGGAATATATTCACTGACCAAAGTCACCGCGACTGGGAGTTGTCCACCTAAACCTAAGCCGACAATAAAACGAAATACCAATAACCAAGTTAGATTAGGTGCAAACGCACATGCAGCAGTGGCTAAGCTATAAATCACCAATGTCCATGCAAAGATTGTTTTTCGACCGAAGCGATCTGCCAGTCCTCCAGAAAACACCGCGCCAATCGCCATCCCAACAAAACCAATCGAGACCACCCAACTTTTATCATTTGGCGTCATGGCCCAATCTTCAACCATTTTCGCTAAGATAAAGGAAATGAGCCCCGTATCCATGGCATCAAACATCCAGCCAAGGCCAATAACCCAAAGTAAAGTGTAGTGAAACTTACCGATGGGTAAGCGTTGTATACGTGAGACTAAGTCCATAACAAGATCTCTGAACTGGTGGAAGGATGAACACTGCTTTCCCAACAGGATGTATGATTTTGCGTTTTTTAGTATAGATCCATGCAAAAGACCGACCATTGATCCGTCTTTTTAGCATTTTAATGTGATGTTATAGCAATGCAGCTACGACAAATCTTTTGAAGATACTGACTGATCATCATCATCTTTATAAATAAATTTAGGCATTTCTAAGCCAAAGTAAATGGCGATCAGACGTAAGGTGAAACCGAAAATGAGCGTCGCAATGACGGTCAATTCTAGCGATAAGCCAATCTCAATGCAGAGCCAATAACAAATCACGGACACAAAAGAAATACTGGCATAAAGTTCACGGCGGAACACCAGCGGCACATCGTTACATAGAATATCTCGTAGAATACCGCCAGAAACACCTGTTAGCACTCCTGCTACTGCAGAGACGACAAAACCATGGCCCATTTCTAAAGCAATTTGACAGCCAATAATGGTAAAACCTATGAGACCAAGGGCATCGAGAACCAAGAAGATATTACGAAGATGACGCATCCACTTTGCAATCAGGATGGTGACAAATGCAGCAAAGCAGGTCAGCATGAGATATTCTGGATGCTTAACCCATGTCAGTGGATAGTGCCCAAGTAGCACATCACGAACCGAACCGCCCCCCAGTGCCGTGACACAGGCAATCAATGTTACCCCAAACCAGTCCATACTCCGCCGACCCGCAGACAATGCACCTGTCATTGCTTCTGCCGTAATTGCGATAATATAAATAACGGTAAGTAACATCGCCCTTCTTCCACTGAGGGTTGAGATGCGCGCTATTCTAAGCTAAATCTGCTCAAATGTTATAAAAATTGCGCACAACATTGTTTAAATTTTCGTCCAGAACCACAAATACACGGCTGCTTCATGGTGATTTGCATCTCTGTGGTCGGATCAAGGAAATACCAGCGCTGCTCGAACTTCACAAAGTGTGAAATTTCATGATGTACCTGCGCTTGATGCCCATCGTGATAATGCGCTTTAAATTCAACTTGAGCATGGTTTTTATCGAGCTTTTCTTGGGCTTGTACCACCTCAAGTTTTAACCACTGATTGGCCTGACTCCACGCTGCAATGGCACTCACATCCAAGGCTTGCTGCTGTCCAATTGCAGTTGTTTGTACAATATAATCAATCTCATGTTGTGCAAATGCACTATAACGTGAACGCATCAATTGCTCTGCAGTTTGTGCATTTTCACGCCCCGCATGTAAGGGCTGACAACAGCTAGCATACTCACCTTTGCCACATGGACACTGGACTTGTGACATGTTTGTTTCCATAAAAAAAATAGCCTGACAATGCAGGCTATTTTAACGGATCTTTCCACACAATTTTCATCGGCAGTATGTGAATCCATACTGATCTATATAGATTAAGCTGAATGTTCTCTTGGCATCAGTTTAATCTTCAGTTGGGATGGGAATGACATGCACTTTTTCGATCTTATGGCCATCCATTGTGACCACTTCAAAGATGTGTTCATCCGCTTTGAATTTTTCACCATTGGCTGGTAAACGGCCCAAATGAAATAAGATATATCCGGACAATGTCGAATACTGTTCAGCATCATCCACCAAGTCACGACCCAACAATAAAGACACATGACGAATGTCGGTTGAGCCATCGAGTAACAATGAACCATCATCGAGACTTTCTGCTGCCGTCTCTGGTTCATCTTCATCAGGGAACTCACCAGCAATCGCTTCTAAGACATCAATCGGTGTTGCAATCCCTTCAATTGAACCGTATTCGTTCAACACCAAAGCCATTTGTAACGGCGCTTGACGCAATTGTTCCATCACCATCAAAACTTGAGCATTTTCATGCACCACCACTGGCTCACGGAGATGTTTTTCGAAATCGAGTACGCCCGTTTCAATATAGTCATTCATGACTTTATGAGTCAGTACCGCACCCGCAATATTGTCAAGCTCACCATGTGCCACAATTAAACGTGAATGCGTGGTACTGAGTAATTGAGCACGAATCGCCTCAGGTTCTTCATCTAAATCAATCCATTCCAGTTCAGGACGAGGTGTCATCACGGACTTTACTGGACGCTCAGATAAACCCAGTACCCCTTGTACCATGACACTGTGGTAAACCCCGTTGTCTTCATCAAAGACTTCATCAGCAAAAGCACGTGTTGCAAGCACATCTTCATTTTCATTTTGATTGTCTGCAACATTTTTCCCACCGAGCATACGCATCACAGCTGAGGCTGTGCGATAACGTAAGTCTGTGGTTGTCACCATTTTTTCCTGATTATGACGCATGGTTTGGTTCAAGAACTCAATCATGACAGAGAAACCAATGGCCGCGTATAAGTAACCTTTTGGAATATGAAAACCAAAGCCTTCGACTAAGAGCGAGAAACCGATCATCATCAAGAAACACAGGCACAGAATCACCACCGTTGGGTGACGGTTCACGAAGTTCATCAGTGGTTTAGATGCCCACAGCATAATGCCGACAGCAATAATGACCGCAATCATCATGACAGAAAGGTGTTTCACCATCCCGACAGCGGTAATCACGCTGTCGAGCGAGAACACGGCATCGAGCACCACAATCTGCACAATCACCATCCAAAACGTCGCATGCACAGGATTTTCTTCCTTTAGCATCGGCTTGTTTTCAAGACGTTCACGCAGTTCCATGGTGCCTTTAAACAGTAAGAACACCCCACCAAACAGTAAAATCAGGTCTCGACCGGAAAATGGATGGTCGAAAATATGGAACAGTGGATTGGTTAGAGTCACCACCCATGCAATCGAGGCCAGTAAGATCAATCGCATACACAGTGCAAGCAATAAGCCGACAATCCGTGCAGTATTACGCTGTTCTGGCGGTAATTTTTCCGCAAGAATCGCAATAAATACCAGGTTATCGATACCTAAAACAATCTCAAGCACCACCAGTGTCAATAAACCCACCCATGCAGATGGGTCGGACATCCATTCAAAGATCATAATTGTATCTCCTGAATGTTATTCACACGTAGATCATGCTGATTTGAAGATGAAATGCATTGGACATGCGCAAACGCTTTTAATAGCGTTCTTTCTAATATTTTAATGTGTGCTGAGTGACAACAACCACTACCCATGACGGTTCTTTAGCTTGAAATGAAGTTTTAAGTATAGCAAGTTAAGGTAAAAATTCACCCTTTTTTACCAAAGTACAATCTCTGTATGGAAGAATTTAAACCCAATGATGACATTAAATTGTCATATTTAGCTGCCAATGTAGTGTCATAAAAAATAACATGCTAAGGTAAAATTAAAACGTAATGAATAGCGGATTAAAAATGACAGAAAAACGTGGTAATCCTTCTCCTGCTACAACACAACCTTTAATCGCACTGTATTGCGGCTCCCGCTCTGGTAACAATCCAATTTATCAAGAAAAAGCCATCGCATTAGCGCAAGGCTTGGCTGAACATGGTTTTGGTCTGGTCTATGGTGGCGCCAGTATTGGCCTGATGGGTCAAGTTGCTGACGCTGTGGTCGATCATGGCGGCGAAGCCGTGGGTGTGATTCCTGAGTTTATGTTGGATTATGAAATTGCACATAATCATTTGACTGAACTACACGTCGTGCGCAGTATGCATGAGCGTAAAGCCATGATGGCAGAACGTGCAAGTGCCTTTGTTGCTCTGCCCGGTGGTCTCGGTACATTCGAAGAAATTTTAGAAATCGCCACTTGGGGACAGTTGAATCAACACCAAAAACCGATGATGCTTTATAACGTCAATGGCTTCTATGATGCACTAATTGCACAATTAGACCATGCGGTCGCTGAAGGTTTCTTGCCGCCGCAGCATCGTGCCAAACTGATCGTATGTAATTCTTCGAAGCAGATCTTTAGCGCACTGAAAAATTTAGATTGCCCGAAAAATTTCGTGGTCTAACTGTATTTTAGATGTCAAAAAGGGGAATAAAGTATTCCCCTTTTTTTATTGCTCGATGTCCTACTTCAAATCAAGATCGTGCCGACTTAACCTGACACCACACGATAGAACCATGGCAATGTTGTCGCTAAGAAAATACTCATCAATAAACCAAGCATCAATTTCATCGCATCTTTGCTGACATTTCGTGAAGTTCGATATTTATTCACTTCATGTAAATGCATGGACATGGCAAATTCACGTCCTGCAAGTAAGCCCAAGAATACCCAAGTGGTACTCATTGGAATATTACTCCACTCTTTGAACACCAATAAAATCAAGGCATACATAAAGTCGATAATGGTTGCCGAGCGGATATCAGCCACACCCGTTTTGGTGTCGATAATGCCCTGAATCGCCCCACCACGTTGGTACAAAATGATCCCAAGCAGTACGATAAATACCACAATTGCAAAAATCAGGAACTCCAGCGGCACCTGACGAGGGACGTAGACAAAAATATTGGCCAAATCCTGAATCAGCCACTGACTCCATAAAAATGCAGTCGAAACCCACTGTAGTCCAATCCAAATATTCGAGGGTGTTTCATCACGTGTTTTACTGAAATAAACCGAAATGCCTTTAATCACAAAACGGTAAATAATAATCGCGACAACAAAAGCAACCGCGTAACCCATCATCGACTTGGTTAACATCGAACCGAGACTACTCGGAGAGAAAATCGTCAACACTAAGAATGTGGTACTGACTGGAATACCGTAGCGAGTCAAAATGATCAGTAAGATCGGTGGCACAATATAGAGCCACGTGACCCCTTCTGCGGGAAATGGAATCGTTTCTAAACGACCATAAGATGCATCCCCCACGCCAGAACTGTACCAACCATAAACCAATACAATGGCTAGAATACTGCTGACATAGATCCACAACAGCCACCAAGGGCGATGCGCATTGGATGAAATAAAGGTTCCCAATGTCTGTGGCACATCATTACCGACAATAGAATAGGCCGCGAGACAGAAGCCTATGACCATCAGAATTTCGATTGTCATGAAAACAAAACACCTTTGCCATAAAGAAAAAGCCCTCCAATAAATGAAGGACTTGAGCGCATTATGACAGTTTATCTGGCGTTCATACAATTTTGTGCCGTGCTTTTCTCGACATTAAAATAAAAATTTTATATAAAACAACAATTTAAAATTAAATTATTTCAATTTAATCTGATAAACCGCAGTGCTACCGTTCACTTCATTTCCAACCACCAACAAAGTTGGGCATTGGGCGAATCCTTGGCCGCAATAAAAATCAGACCTTCAGGTCCCACATCGCCTTGTTTAACCACATCAGTGCCGAAACTTGTAGTTCCATGTTTTCATTCATCTTTTATTTTAATATGACCAAGTTATAAACATTAGGTTGCATAGAGATTAAACTTTCATTGCATTTTTCTTGCAATTTTTTGGCTCAATTATGCAAAGCTTTTACTACATCCAAATGGCAATATTCATTTAAACTGTTTAAAAATCTCAGCTTTATTGACTTATGAATAGCACGCCAACGCATCAGGCTTTACAACCCGAATTTAGACTTCTAGTGCTATTGGTCTCTATTGGCTTTTTTATGCAAGGCCTGGATACGACCATCGTCAATACCGCAATCCCAGCGATGGCGAGAAGTCTAGGTGAAGACCCACTTCAAATGCATAGTGTGGTCGTGGCCTATGTCTTGTCCGTTGCGGCGTGTATTCCCTTAAGTGGTTGGTTGGCCGATCGTTTTGGCGTACGAAATACTTATTTCACAGCCATCATTATTTTTACGTTAGCATCGCTAGGCTGCGGTATGGCCAATAGCCTGAATGAGCTGTTGGTTTATCGGGTAATTCAAGGCATAGGTGGCGCATTACTGCTGCCTGTTGGGCGTTTGGCGATGCTCAAAGTGATTCCTCGGACACAGTTTTTATCGGCCATGAGTCTGATGAGCCTTGCCGGTTTGATGGGCCCCTTAATAGGCCCTACCCTTGGCGGTTGGATGGTGGAAGTCGCAACATGGCATTGGATCTTTTTAATTAACATTCCAATGGGACTGCTAGGGGTACTTATTACCTTTAAAGCCATGCCCAATGTGACCGAACCGAGCGTACAACGCTTCGACTTTATGGGTTTTTTCTTATTGGTCGTCGCCATGGTGGGTTTATCGTTAGGCATTGAAAACTTTGCTAGCCCGCATCTGCCGCTATGGTGGAGCCTACTTTTGGTCACTGCGGGGATCATCGCTAGTTTGATCTATGCCTTTCATGCACATACCCATGCCAATGCGCTGTTTCGCAGTAAATTATTTCAAAATCGGATCTATGCCATTGGCATTATCGGCAACTTCTTTGCCCGCCTTGGCGGCAATGCCATGCCATTTTTGATTCCCTTAATGCTACAAGTGGCTTTTGGCTTTGAGCCCTTTATCACAGGGTTATTGATGATACCGACTGTACTCGGTTCATTGGCATCAAAACCGATTATTCGTCAAATTATTCAACGCTTTGGCTATCGCAAAGTGTTATTGGTAAATACCTTCTTGGTCGGTGCCTGTATTTGCAGTTTTGCACTCTCTACGGCTGAAACCCCCACTTGGTTACGTGCCTTACACTTTTTTATTTTTGGTATTTTAAACTCGCTGCAATTCGTTTCGATGAATACCTTAACCCTCAAAGATTTACCCCAACAAGATGCCAGCAGTGGCAACAGTTTCTTGTCTATGATTATGATGGTTTCGATGAGTATCGGTGTGGCTTTGGCAGGGACTTTAGTCAACGTGTTTACGGCCTATTATGGTCCTGCACAAATCGAAACAGCATTCCATAGCACCTTGATTTTACTCGGCTGCATTAACCTGATTACCGCAGCGATTTTTTGGCAGATTCCTAAACATGTGGATATCTAAACCTGTGTCATCAGGCAAATCTATGACAGATCAACCCTTAAAAGGTTATGATAAAAGGGATACTTGGATACATTTTCATGCCTAAAAAAGCCAAATCACGTACCTCTAAAAGTTCACTCAAAAAATACAGCCCGATTATTGCACTCAGCGCTATCAGCGGCGTCATGGTGGTGGCTGGATTAGGTTATTTAGCCGTGATGCCGCATCGCCCTGCATCTGCAGAAGAATATCCCGTCCAAGGTTTTGATGTTTCCCATCATCAAAAAGATATTCAATGGTCAAAAATTTCACCTAAAAAATACCAATTCGTTTATCTCAAAGCCACAGAAGGTGGTGATTTTAAAGATCGAAAATTTCAAGATAACTGGCTGCAAGCACGGGAAAACGGCTTTTTAGTTGGGGCCTATCATTTTTACCGTCTGTGCCGTGATGGCAAGATTCAGGCGGAAAATTTTATTGCTTCCGTGCCGAAAAAAGCCGATGCCCTTCCTCCCGTGATTGATTTGGAATATGACACCAACTGCATTAACACCTACAGCAAAGAGCAGTTACTCAAAGAAATCACTTATATGCATGATCGCTTGCACCGCCATTATGGCAAACAACCGATTTTTTATACTTCGAAGTCTTTTTATAATATTGTCTTAGCAGGCGAGTTTAAACAGACGCCGCTGTGGGTCCGTGAATATAAAGGCCCACCCGATCTAAAAAACAATCCGAAATGGCTGATTTGGCAACATACCAATCAAGGACAAATTCAAGGCATCTCGACCACTGTCGATTTAAATGTATTTTCAGGTGATGCCAAGGCATGGACTGAGTTTTTAGACAAAAATGGCGTTTCGCCGCTCAAACCCCGTTGATTTATTCACCGACTCAGGACAACATCGAAGCAAATAATCCATGAAAACTGAGTCGCAGGATGCGTATTTTAAAAATTTTTCTTATTATATTTTCAGTCTTTATAATCCTCGCCATCGGGATATTGGCTTACTTTATCCAACCTTCAGGGACCTTGGCAGTGTTTAAAACGTGGCATTATCAACATCCCGCACAAAGCACTGCAGATACTCGCTCAGCGGCGCCGTATCACGTCAAATTCTTTGGTGTTTCGACTTTACTGTTTGACGATGGCCAAGAGCAAATCCTCATCGATGGCTTCTTTAGTCGGCCATCGCTTAGTCAGACCATATTCACTCAGATTCAAAGTGATCAGCCTTTATTACACAGCTATATCGACCAATACGACTTAAAACGCACACGTGCTATTTTCGTGACTCATTCACATTATGATCATGCGCTCGATATTCCAATGTTGGCCCACCAGCTCCCCAAGGCCATGATTATCGGCTCTAAAAGTACCTTAAATATCGCACGGGCGATGCCAATCGCTGAATCACAATTACACGAAGTTCAAGCTTGGCAGCCGATGCAAATCGGTAAATTCACCATTACTGCCATCCCCTCGCAACATACACCGCCAACGGCCGTGAATGATGATTTGGGAGAAGAAATTTCGCAGCCACTACAACTCCCTGCACATTTTAGTGCGTTTAAAGAAGGTGGATCATATGACTATCTCATCCAATATGGGCCGCATTACAGTTTAGTCAAAGCCAGTACTGGTGCTGTGCCCAAGCAATTGCAAAAACTAAAAGTCGATACCTTATTTCTAGGCATCGCCCAACTTTCCAAGCAAACGGCAGCGTTTCAACAGCAATATTTCAAAGAAACCTTAGCGACTCTTCAACCCAGCACCGTGATTCCAATTCATTGGGATAATTTTTTCAAACCACTGAATCCAGAGCTCGAATTTTTGCCTCGCTTTGCCGATGACACCCATCAAAGCCTAAATCTATTGATACAGTCAGCAGCAGCTCAAAACACCAAGGTGGTTTTACTCAGTCAACCTGTGTCGTTTGAGTTAAAAAATTCAGAAAAGTGCTGGATTGACTGTGCGATACTGAAATTCAATTTTTAGGCACTGATCTAACTAGGTATGAGGAAAATCATACATATCGACATGGATGCATTCTTTGCATCAGTAGAGCTGCGGGAACGTCCAGAACTCAAGCAGCTTCCTGTTGTTGTGTCTTCACATCACCCTCGTGCAGTCATCTGTGCCGCATCCTATCCTGCACGTGAGTTTGGTTTACGCTCAGCAATGTCGATGGCACAGGCCCGTAAACTCTGCCCACAGGTCGTGGTGATCGAACCTAATTTTGAAAAATATCGTGCTGTTTCGGCGCAAATTCATGCCATTTTTCAACGCTATACGTCTCTGATTGAGCCGCTATCTTTAGACGAAGCTTATTTGGACGTCACAGAAAATTTACAACACATTCCGAGCGCCACCGAAGTCGCTATGCGAATTCAGGCAGAGATTTTACAAAGCACTGGTTTAACTGCCTCCGCAGGTGTCGCGCCCAATAAATTTTTGGCTAAAGTCGCTTCTGATTGGAACAAACCCAATGGCATTTGTATTATCAAACCTTCACAAGTTCTGCATTTCATCCATGACTTGGCACTGAAAAAAATTCCTGGTGTGGGAAAAGTGACTCAAGAAAAATTAAAAGCCATGCAACTCAATACATTGGGTGATTTACAACAAATTGAAGAAGCCGTTCTGATTCATCATTTCGGTAAATATGGCCGACAACTCTATCTGTATGCACAAGGGATTGATGAACGACCGGTCCAATCTAGCCGCGAGCGTCAGCAGATTTCCAAAGAAACCACTTTTGATGATGATCTCACCCTGAACCAATGTCAGCCCTATTGGCCCAAACTGATTGACCAAGTTTGGTCTAGTTTAGAAAAAAAGCAGTTAAGCGCGCGCGGTGTATCGGCCAAATTAAAACTGAAGAATTTCCAAGTGCTACAGCACAGTAAGAGTTTTAAATCGTCACTGAATCATCGTGAAGACCTTGCGCAGGTGTTGCAGCAATTACTGCATGAAATGCATATTTCTGAGGACGATCAATTTCGTCTGATTGGCGTAGGTGTCTATCAATTAAGTGCGCAAAACCAAGAAGCACAACTTTCGCTGCTCTAAAAACTTCAAGAAGATCGTATTTGCTTAAGATTTAGGCAGAAGAACAAAATTAAAGCAATTTGCTATTCACAAAGCCTAAAATTAGAGTACTCTATCAGCGCACTACATTATCCGTGTATGCGCTGAGATGCTGAAAATCACCTTTACTTTCAGCATGCTGTCCTGTGATTGGCGTGACGATCAAATCCGAATATTACAGGGCAACTCTGTTGTCAATCATGGAATACCCCGCTGTATGCCTTCTGCAAAATCTGCTCTAAACCCTCAAAATATTTCACAAAATCAAGAACAACGCGCTCGTAAAGCCGCATTAAGTAGCTTCATTGGTGCCGTAGTCGATTGGTACGATTTTTTACTTTATGGCATTGTTGCCGCACTCATTTTCAAAGATCAGTTTTTCCCCAGTATTGGCAACAATATGGGCACACTTGCTGCTTTAGCGACCTTTGGCGTTGGCTTCTTGTTCCGCCCCTTAGGCGGCATTGTGTTTGGACATTTTGGTGACAAGCTGGGTCGTAAGAAAATGTTGGTGCTCACCGTCATCCTGATGGGGATTTCGACGGTCGGCATTGGTTTATTACCCAATTTTGCGGCCATCGGTTGGTGGGCCCCGATCCTGCTCGTGACACTTCGGGCAATACAGGGTTTTGCTGTCGGTGGTGAATGGGGCGGCGCTGCCCTGATGGCTGTAGAAAATGCCCCGAAAGGCAAAAAAGCCTTTTACAGTAGTGGTGTACAAATTGGCTATGGCGTCGGACTCGTTCTGGCAACAGGCGCTGTGTCTTTGATTATTGCTACTTTGGGTGAAGATGCTTTTGCCGATTGGGCGTGGCGAATTCCCTTTATTGCCAGTATTGTCTTGCTGGCTATCGCAATGTGGATCCGACGTGATCAAGACGAATCTCAAGAATTTGTCGACCATGTGGTCAAAGCTCAACAAACGCCACAAAAATTACCGATTCTGCAAGCGATTAGCCAACACCCCAAAGCCTTTTTCTACATTATTGCGCTGCGCTTGACCGAGTTACTCACCATGTATTTGGTGACGAACTTTGCACTGAATTATTCCACCGCTCAATTGGGCATGGACAAACAGTTCTTCCTCAATATCACCTTAATGGTTGGTGCCATTAGCTGCTTCAGCATTCCGCTCTTTGCGTGGCTAGCAGATCGATTTGATCATCGTAAAATGTGTGTTCTGGGTGGATTGATTGGTGCGCTTTCTGCCTTTCCCTTCTTCATGGCCCTTGATGCACAAAATACTTGGCTGATTATTGTCGGTGCAATTTTCCTTGCCAATATTGCCCATGATATGGTGGTGAGTGTACACCAACCGATTTTCACCTCACTGTTTGGTACCGCCTATCGCTACAGTGGCGCAGGTGTCGGCTATCAAGTGGCTAGCATTATCGGTGGTGGCTTTACCCCAATGATTGCAGCAGCTTTGGTGATTTGGGGTGATGGTTCATGGCATTATGTGGCAATCTACCTTGCTGTCGGCTGTTTATTGACGGCCTTAGTTGCAGCTACGATGCCTAAAACTCAAGATTAAGTGCTCTTTTTGCTTTCAGGATATTCCGCATGACCATCCAACGCCTGCATGTTTCAAAACGCTTTTCCGAAATCGCTATTTCTGGTCAATTGATCCATTTGGCAGGTCAATTGGCAACAGACCTTGATTTAGACATCAAAGGACAAACACAGCAAACATTTGAGATCATTGATCAATTTCTTGCAGATGCCGGTACAGATAAAAGCCACATTATGTCAGTGACCATTTATCTTAAAGATATTGAACAGGATTATGCCGCATTCAATGAGGTATGGGATACGTGGGTGTCAGACATTGAAGCATTACCCAGAACTTGTGTTGAAGCCAAATTATACGACCCGCGTGTACTGGTAGAATTAACCGTCGTAGCCATTAAGCCTGAATAACCATTAAGCCTGAATTACAAAAAAAGCATGTCTGAATACATGCTTTTTTTTGTAAAAGATTTTGCTCTTTGAATCCCTAAGATCCAATAATTTTGATCTTTTTACGTTCCAAATCTGAATATAAATGATATTTTTTCAGATCATTAACCGGCACAAATGGCGCTTGTACACGCTGCTCATTCAAGAAATCTTCGCGTAATTGAACGTACTCAGGCACATCATCATAACGAATGACCCGATAGCCTGCCAAAGCGAGCAAAGCATCTTGATATTGCGACTGCTGCATCCGTTTTAGCACCATTGGATCATCTAAAGCGACGATCGCCAAGATCTGATGCTGTTCATCTAGGACGACAAAGTCCGCCACCATATTTCGATACTTATTCCGCGTACGATAGTATTTCGTGGTCAACAGTGCATCAAAAGACACATGCGCAAGGATCGTATGCTTAGGCAAAATTTCTTTTAAACGCGTGTAGGTTAATTGCTCATTAATGTTGAAAATAGCACGTTGTTTCAATGCGCTATCTTGTTGCTTAGAATCACCTTCTAAACTTTTCCAAGCCATTATGAGCACACAGAAGAGTAAAATACTCCCTATTACTATGTATATAGTCATCTCATAATCCTTTATATTTCTTATATTTTTGGTTTTTGACATACTTCTTATGAAGACGAAGTATACAACCAGTATTATTTTTTTAATTTCCTATTAAAAAAAATAACTCTAACTTTCACACAATACGTATTTAAACTGACAAAAAGTTGCAAACTTAAAGCGTTAAACATCACATGCCACTTCGTTCAGAGTAATAGCATCCATTGCTATATACAAATACTTTAGATCATTCGCTAAAACGACAGCAAGTGCATTTCCTCTCACTGTCAGACAATTCCGATAAGCTGTCAAATTTTGCTCGTATTTCATTGAGATAACCGACACACATATGGCATTGAGCTTGTAACAGCATATAAAAATACAAACTGTCTTATGCTGCCGAGCATAACACCCATAAAAAAAGACACCGAAGTGTCTTTTTTTATTTAATCATTTTAAGCGCGTGATTTAGGCTTCGATTTTCCTTTGGGTTTCGGACCGCCAAAAGGTTTTTTCGCATCACCCGTTTCACGCGGCGGCAGACCAGTATGCTGCGTCAAGATTTGACCGCGCTCAGGACGCTTCTTGGTATTTGAAGGACGCGATTGAGCAGCCTTAGTCCGATTACCTTGTTCGCCTGTACGTTTTTGTGAATCACCCGCAATGCTTGAGTTCTTTTTACGTGCAGATTGGTATTGGCCCTCAGCACTACCCGCAGGCTGATACGTCGGAATCAAATGCTGTTTGGAGTTCCCGATCAGATCCTGACGCCCCATTTCTTTGAGCGCTTCACGTAGCAATGGCCAGTTGTTTGGATCATGATAACGCAAGAAGGCTTTATGCAAACGGCGGCGTTTTTCACCTTTCACGATATCGACATTTTCGGTATAACGCGCCACTTTAGCCAGCGGGTTTTTACCGGTGTAGTACATGGTTGTTGCGGTCGCCATTGGTGATGGATAGAAGGTTTGCACCTGATCGGCACGGAAACCATTCTTCTTCAGCCAAATCGCCAAGTTCATCATGTCATAGTCCGTCGTACCCGGATGCGCTGCAATAAAGTAAGGAATGAGATACTGCTCTTTCCCTGCTTCCTTACTGAAACGATCAAACATTTGTTTGAAACGGTCATAGGTCCCGATCCCCGGTTTCATCATCTTCGATAATGGACCTTTTTCGGTATGTTCAGGCGCAATCTTCAAGTAACCGCCGACGTGATGTGTCACCAATTCTTTGACATATTCTGGGTTTAATACCGCAAGGTCATAGCGTAAACCAGAACCGATCAGAATCTTTTTAATCCCCGGCAATGAACGCGCTTTACGGTATAACTGGGTTAAAGGCGCATGATCGGTATGTAAGTTTTGACATACACCCGGGAATACACACGACGGCTTACGGCAGTTCTTTTCAATCTCAGGATCTTTACATGCCAAACGGTACATATTGGCCGTTGGACCGCCTAAGTCAGAAATGATCCCAGTAAAACCCGGTGCGGTATCACGAATTTTTTCAACTTCACGCAAAATCGATTCTTCAGAACGGTTTTGGATGATACGCCCTTCATGCTCTGTAATTGAGCAGAAGGTACAGCCGCCAAAACAGCCGCGCATAATGTTCACAGAGAACTTAATCATGTCAAAGGCAGGAAAACGCGCTTCACCATACGCAGGATGTGGCAGACGTGCATACGGCAAGTCAAACACATAATCCATTTCTTCTGTAGTCAAGGGAATCGGCGGCGCATTCAGCCAAACATCACGTTCACCATGCTTTTGCACCATCGCGCGCGCATTGCCCGGATTGGTTTCCAAATGCAAAATACGGTTGGCATGTGCATACAGCACAGGATCATTCGCCACATCTTCATAGGCAGGCAAACGAATCACCGCCAATTCACGCGGCGGCAATTTATGCTTAATGGCTTTTGATGCAGGTTGCAGCTGCACGATTTGCGTGTCGGCGTCTAAATTATCGCCTTCACGAACAATCGGATTTGCTACCGCCTCTTTTTGGAAGCCCTGATATTGCGTAACGCTGTCTTTGCCTTTCTCGATTTCACAGCCTTCAAGGTCTTCAGTCATCACGTACGGGTTAATGATCGGATCGACACGGCCAATCGCATCGACATCATTTGATGCGATTTCAACAAACTTCGCTTTTGAAGCCCGGTTATTTTTATTCACAATAAATGCAGTACCGCGGACATCCGTAATCTCTTGGATTTTTTCACCGCGAGCCAAACGATGCATGATTTCCGTGATTGAACGTTCACCATTACCATACATCAATAGATCGGCTTTCGAGTCCATCAATACTGAACGGCGGACTTTGTCTGACCAATAATCATAATGTGCAATACGGCGCAGCGAGGCTTCAATACCGCCCAATAATACAGGCACATCTGGATAAGCTTCACGCACACGTTGGCAATATACCGTTGCTGCACGGTCTGGACGTTTATTCGGTTGATTATCCGGAGAATAGGCATCATCTGAACGGATTTTACGGTCAGCTGTATAACGGTTGATCATCGAATCCATGTTGCCGGCAGTCACGCCCCAAGCAATATTCGGTTTACCCAATACACGGAACGCTTCTACATTGGTCCAGTCTGGCTGAGCAATAATCCCGACACGGAAGCCTTGCGCTTCAAGGGTACGGCCGATAATGCCTGAGCAGAATGATGGATGATCGATATACGCATCGCCACAAACCAAAATAAAGTCGCAGCTGTCCCAACCGAGTTGATCCATTTCTTCGCGTGACATCGGCAAAAATGGCGCAGGGTCAAAACAAGACGCCCAATATTTGTCGTAATCAAACAACGCTTTTGGCGCAGTCTGCATAGTATAAGCAGTAGACATGGCTAGCAATTCTCGGCTGGCAGATGGAATGATCTGAAAAAAGATCAAAGAAGATGAAAGCCGATCATTTTACCATGAATTCCCTTCATCATGCTTGATTATAATTTATACAATGGCTAGAGACTCATTGAATTGTTTTATATAGACATCAGATTTAATAGTACTGTTGCATGACTATAAAACTAGATTTAAATACATCATTTGTAACTTTGCTTTAGTTTAAATCAATCTAGAATGTGCCATGAGTTATCGCATTTTTATTCAACATTACAGCCTGTGCCTGTTGAAATTTGATGTGCATTTCAGGTAAATATTTTTCACTATAAATCTTACGCTTATCTATACTGTCTTGAGTCATCAAAGGTTTTACATCAAGCATTTGACGGCGTGTCGTTTCCTGCTGATATTTTTGCCAAAAACTCAATGCTGCATTTGGGTCAAAGCCCGCTTTCGACATCAGATCAAGTGCAAGGACATCTGCTTCCAGTTCAAATTTTGAAACTTTAGGCAAAAAACAGCTTGCCCAGTCACACTACTGGCCGCAGTAACAAGCGCACCGATACCCGCAGTTGAAGAAATCATCGCCACCTGACTTGCAAACAGCAGGGAAATCTTCTCACGATGATGATCACGCAATGCATGTGCCATTTCATGCGCCATCACAAATGCCAATTCATCTTCATTCAGCTTTAAACTCCAATACAAACCCGTGTTAATGACAATTTTCCCACTTGGAAAACCATGTGCATTTAAATCTTTATTTAAATTCCCACTGACTTGCCAATCCCATTGACTCGAACCTTGACGGTAAAACTCCGCATTTTTTTTGAGTTTATTTAAAACCTGATCCAATTTCGGATCAATGATCAAAAGTTGTTTGTCTTTCGCTTGATGAATAAATTGTTGATACGATCTATCCGCCTGTTTAGTTAATAACTTTTGAGGAACGATAAAAAACTGTTTACGCTCTGCACCTGCTGTCCCTAAATTCGTGGTATTTGCATAAGCTGAGATTAAGATAAAAACCAAAGCCATCATTAAAATAGTTATATTTCTCATAATCACCTTCAGTTTAAAACCAATGATGATCTATATATAATTCCAACTAAAAATAAATGAAAAAAAATACGAAAAATACATATAAATGATAAATATCAAAAACTTGAAAATATATTATATTTTAAAAAATGATAACCAAAAATATTTTATTTATTATATTGTGATGTATTTCATTATTATGAGGCACCTTTTAAAAGAAATATTAGACCAAAGTTGTATAATCATAAAAATAGTAAATTCAGCCATTTTTATAGTGTTATTTATATTAAAAAATAGATGTAAAACGAATATTAAATAATAGCTTATTCACATATTTCTATTTTAATTTATTCAATTGTATTGCTAAAAATAAACCGATCATCAAAATAACAGCAATAAAACTCGTCAAACCCATCCAACCAGACATTTCCCAAACCAAACCACTACTACTACCCAAGATACTAGAACCTAAATAGTAGCAAAATAAATACAGCGATGAACCTACGGCACGGTACTGCAGGGATTGAACCGAAACCCAACTACTTGCAGTGGAATGCGCTGCAAAAAAAGCGAAAGTGAATACAATCAGCCCCAAAATGACTGACCAAAATGCCGGAATGAGTATAATCAACAGCCCCAACAACATCATGATCAGCATTGCAGGTAAAACTTTTTCACGCCCAAAGCGTTTCCCCCAACTTGCAGCCCGAGGTGAACTATATATTCCTGCCAAATAAGCTATGGAAATTAGCCCAATCCAAGTTTGAGAAAGTTGATAAGGTTCTTCTAATAGGTGGTAGCTCATATAATTAAATATAGAGACAAAACATCCCATGAGGATAAAACCTTGAAGGAATAAGATTCTAAGCTTAGGATCTACTAAATTTTTAACGAAAGATTCATAAAATCGGTTGAAACGAATGGGATAAGCTTGAAAATGTTGAGATGCCGGAAGTAATAAAAAGAACGCTGTTGCTATACATAGATTAATGATGCCGATAATCATCATGGCATTTTGCCAACTAATATAATCAATCAATACCCCAGCAATGAGACGCCCCCCCATTCCGCCAATTGCGGTCCCTGAAATATACAGGCCCATTGCAAAGCCTATATCTTTTTGCGCAATTTCCTCTCCAATATAAGTCATTGCAACAGCAGCAACACCGCTAACACTTAATCCGATCAGCACGCGATTCAGTAAAAATATTTCCCAAAGGGGAAATATAGAACTGATAATTGAAAGTGATGCTGCCAAAAATAAAGCGATGACCATCACAGGCTTACGACCGAATCGATCTGAAATCAAACCGGTGAAAAGTAGTCCTATTGCTAAAGCAATAGTAGAAAAAGATAAAGGGAAACTGCTATGTGTCGGACTGATATGAAAGAAATCCGCAAAAATGGGCATCATCGGTTGTACACAATACAACGATGAAAAAATTGCGAAGCCCGCTAAAAATAAAGAAAATAAAATGGCAAGAAATGGTCGTGTGCCGTATTCAATATAATGAGCGTTTGAAGCTAAATCAGACATGAGCTTTCCATCAATGACACGGATAGTATACGCCTTTCAGCCTTTAATTTAAAAATCACATAAAAATGAATGAAGAATTCTTTGTTTTCTTCGCCCCTTTTCTCCCCACATAAAAAAACACCCCCTGACTAGTGCAGGGGGTGTTTTCGAATAATGAGCTGGCGATGACTTACTCTCACATGGGTAACCCCACACTACCATCAGCGCTAAGAGGTTTCACTTCTGAGTTCGGGAAGGGATCAGGTGGTTCACTCTTGCTATTGTCGCCAGCACAACTGTTTATGGATACTCGCTTAGTCTAATCTCAGAGCAGTGCTCTTCGTGCTAAGTTTTCTACCAAATGAGTTATTAACAGAAGTACTTGAGTTAATTTAAGGTGTTCATTGTATCTAGCTTTTCAACTAAATCAAGTTTGATTGATTATATGTGAATCAATTGATGCTATATATACAACTGTTTGGGTGTTGTATAGTCAAGCCTCACGAGCAATTAGTATTGGTCAGCTTCATGCGTCACCGCACTTCCACATCCAACCTATCAACGTCGTAGTCTTCAACGGCTCTTTAGTGGACATAAAGTCCAAGGGAAATCTTATCTTGAGGTAGGCTTCCCGCTTAGATGCTTTCAGCGGTTATCCCTTCCGAACATAGCTACCCGGCGATGCGACTGGCGTCACAACCGGTACACCAGAGGTTCGTCCACTCTGGTCCTCTCGTACTAGGAGCAGATCCTCTCAAATTTCCAGCGCCCACGGTAGATAGGGACCGAACTGTCTCACGACGTTCTAAACCCAGCTCGCGTACCTCTTTAAATGGCGAACAGCCATACCCTTGGGACCTGCTTCAGCCCCAGGATGAGATGAGCCGACATCGAGGTGCCAAACACCGCCGTCGATATGAACTCTTGGGCGGTATCAGCCTGTTATCCCCAGAGTACCTTTTATCCGTTGAGCGATGGCCCTTCCATACAGAACCACCGGATCACTAAGACCTACTTTCGTACCTGCTCGACTTGTGGGTCTCGCAGTTAAGCGCGCTTTTGCCTTTATACTCTACGCGTGATTTCCGACCACGC
The DNA here is from genome assembly GCF_015218525.1 of Acinetobacter sp. YH12138. Classification (NCBI taxonomy): domain Bacteria; kingdom Pseudomonadati; phylum Pseudomonadota; class Gammaproteobacteria; order Moraxellales; family Moraxellaceae; genus Acinetobacter; species Acinetobacter sp. YH12138. The sequence goes on from NZ_CP048670.1 coordinate 3,063,844, forward strand.
TGAGCGCACCTTCGTACTCCTCCGTTACTCTTTAGGAGGAGACCGCCCCAGTCAAACTACCCACCAGACATGGTCCTCGTCCCGGATAACGGGACAGAGTTAGAACCTCAATATTACCAGGGTGGTATTTCAAGATTGGCTCCACCGAAACTAGCGTCTCGGTTTCAAAGCCTCCCACCTATCCTACACAAGTAAGATCAAAGTTCAATGTCAAGCTGCAGTAAAGGTTCACGGGGTCTTTCCGTCTAGCCGCGGGTACACCGCATCTTCACGGCGATTTCGATTTCACTGAGCCTCTGCTGGAGACAGCGCCCCCATCATTATGCCATTCGTGCAGGTCGGAACTTACCCGACAAGGAATTTCGCTACCTTAGGACCGTTATAGTTACGGCCGCCGTTTACTGGGGCTTCGATCAAGAGCTTCGCTTACGCTAACCCCATCAATTAACCTTCCAGCACCGGGCAGGCATCACACCCTATACGTCCACTTTCGTGTTTGCAGAGTGCTATGTTTTTAATAAACAGTTGCAGGGGCCTGGTTTCTGTGGCTGCTCTCAGCTCAGGAAGCAAGTTCCATCACCAAAAGCAGCGTACCTTCTCCCGAAGTTACGGTACCATTTTGCCTAGTTCCTTCAGCAGAGTTCTCTCAAGCGCTTTGGTCTACTCGACCTGACCACCTGTGTCGGTTTCGGGTACGATTCCAGTGTAACTGAAGCTTAGAGACTTTTCCTGGAAGTATGGTATCAGCCACTTCACTGTACAAGTACAGCTTGCTGTCAGATCTCAGCATAGAGTACCCCGGATTTGCCTAAGATACATGCCTACTTCCTTTCACCTGGACAACCAACGCCAGGCTGACTTAACCTTCTCCGTCCTCTCATCGCATTACACTGAAGTATTGGAATATTAACCAATTTCCCATCGACTACGCCTCTCGGCCTCGCCTTAGGGGTCGACTCACCCAGCCCCGATTAACGTTGGACTGGAACCCTTGGTCTTTCAGCGAACGGGTTTTTCACCCGTTTTGTCGTTACTCACGTCAGCATTCGCACTTCTGATACCTCCAGCAGACTTCTCAATCCACCTTCATCGGCTTACAGAACGCTCCCCTACCACTTACACTAATGTGTAAATCCGCAGCTTCGGCATATAGTTTTAGCCCCGTTACATCTTCCGCGCAGGCCGACTCGACTAGTGAGCTATTACGCTTTCTTTAAAGGGTGGCTGCTTCTAAGCCAACCTCCTAGCTGTCTATGCCTTCCCACATCGTTTCCCACTTAACTATAATTTTGGGGCCTTAGCTGGCGGTCTGGATTGTTTTCCTCTTGACTACGGACGTTAGCACCCGCAGTCTGTCTCCCGGATAGTACTCATTGGTATTCGGAGTTTGCATCGGTTTGGTAAGTCGGGATGACCCCCTAGCCGAAACAGTGCTCTACCCCCAATGGTATTCGTCCGAGGCGCTACCTAAATAGCTTTCGGGGAGAACCAGCTATCACCGAGTTTGATTAGCCTTTCACCCCTATCCACAAGTCATCCCCTGGCTTTTCAACGACAGTGGGTTCGGTCCTCCAGTTAGTGTTACCCAACCTTCAACCTGCTCATGGATAGATCACCCGGTTTCGGGTCTACACCCAGCAACTAAACGCCCTATTAAGACTCGATTTCTCTACGGCTCCCCTAATCGGTTAACCTTGCTACTGAATGTAAGTCGCTGACCCATTATACAAAAGGTACGCAGTCACCAAACAAGTTGGCTCCCACTGCTTGTATGCATGCGGTTTCAGGATCTATTTCACTCCCCTCACAGGGGTTCTTTTCGCCTTTCCCTCACGGTACTGGTTCACTATCGGTCAGTCAGGAGTATTTAGCCTTGGAGGATGGTCCCCCCATATTCAGACAAGGTTTCACGTGCCTCGCCCTACTCGACATCATTATCTAAGCCCTTTCGTGTACAGGACTATCACCTACTATGGTCGCACTTCCCAGAGCGTTCCACTAAAGCTTAGATAACTTAATGGGCTTTTCCCCGTTCGCTCGCCGCTACTGAGGGAATCTCAATTGATTTCTTTTCCTAAGGGTACTGAGATGTTTCACTTCCCCTCGTTCGCCTCATAAACCTATGTATTCAGTTTATGATACCCGCCTTATAGCGGGTGGGTTTCCCCATTCAGAAATCTCCGGATCACAGGATATTTGCCGCCTCCCCGGAGCTTATCGCAGGCTATTACGTCTTTCATCGCCTCTGACTGCCAAGGCATCCACCACATGCACTTAATTACTTGACTATACAACCCCAAACAGTCGTTACACCTACAAGTCAGTGTAGCAACAAGATCCACCAGTAAACTGGCTTCTCTCACAGTTCGTTGTTCCGTGCACTTAAGCACTGTACAGCTTCAATTAGATTCATATACCAAAACGCTTGATTCAGTTAATTTCGCTAGTAACTCATTTCATTCAACTTTCACAATTGCTTGTTAGGTTAAATCAAACGAGTATGAACAAATTATTTCAACTCAAATATATTCTGTTAATGATTTTTTCCAGCCTTCGTCAGGTCAGGAAACTGTGATAAATCACAGAGCTTAATAACAATGGAGCGAATCATACGCCACTTTGTTGCTAAGCTCTATAACCTAAACACTTGATCGCTTAAGGACTAAGCTAACAATCGTTTGATTGTTTATTTTAGCTTCGTTCTTTATACATTCCGAAGGAATGTATGGTGGAGACTAGGAGAGTCGAACTCCTGACCTCCTGCGTGCAAAGCAGGCGCTCTACCAACTAAGCTAAGTCCCCAGCTTATCAATAAGTCAATGTTCTGATTTTCCGTACTTTGTCAGTAGTGGTGGGTCTGACAAGACTTGAACTTGTGACCCCACGCTTATCAAGCGTGTGCTCTAACCAACTGAGCTACAGACCCTCAGATACATCGTCATGAAGAACAACTTGTTGTGGATTCTTACCAATCGTCAATCTTTCGTTAAGGAGGTGATCCAGCCGCAGGTTCCCCTACGGCTACCTTGTTACGACTTCACCCCAGTCATCGGCCACACCGTGGTAAGCGTCCTCCTTACGGTTAGACTACCTACTTCTGGTGCAACAAACTCCCATGGTGTGACGGGCGGTGTGTACAAGGCCCGGGAACGTATTCACCGCGGCATTCTGATCCGCGATTACTAGCGATTCCGACTTCATGGAGTCGAGTTGCAGACTCCAATCCGGACTACGATCGGCTTTTTGAGATTAGCATCTCCTCGCGGAGTAGCAACCCTTTGTACCGACCATTGTAGCACGTGTGTAGCCCTGGTCGTAAGGGCCATGATGACTTGACGTCGTCCCCGCCTTCCTCCAGTTTGTCACTGGCAGTATCCTTAAAGTTCCCGGCTTAACCCGATGGCAAATAAGGAAAAGGGTTGCGCTCGTTGCGGGACTTAACCCAACATCTCACGACACGAGCTGACGACAGCCATGCAGCACCTGTATGTAAGTTCCCGAAGGCACCAATCCATCTCTGGAAAGTTCTTACTATGTCAAGACCAGGTAAGGTTCTTCGCGTTGCATCGAATTAAACCACATGCTCCACCGCTTGTGCGGGCCCCCGTCAATTCATTTGAGTTTTAGTCTTGCGACCGTACTCCCCAGGCGGTCTACTTATCGCGTTAGCTGCGCCACTAAAGCCTCAAAGGCCCCAACGGCTAGTAGACATCGTTTACGGCATGGACTACCAGGGTATCTAATCCTGTTTGCTCCCCATGCTTTCGTGCCTCAGCGTCAGTATTAGGCCAGATGGCTGCCTTCGCCATCGGTATTCCTCCAGATCTCTACGCATTTCACCGCTACACCTGGAATTCTACCATCCTCTCCCATACTCTAGCTTCCCAGTATCGAATGCAATTCCCAAGTTAAGCTCGGGGATTTCACATCCGACTTAAAAAGCCGCCTACGCACGCTTTACGCCCAGTAAATCCGATTAACGCTCGCACCCTCTGTATTACCGCGGCTGCTGGCACAGAGTTAGCCGGTGCTTATTCTGCGAGTAACGTCCACTATCTCTAGGTATTAACCAAAGTAGCCTCCTCCTCGCTTAAAGTGCTTTACAACCAAAAGGCCTTCTTCACACACGCGGCATGGCTGGATCAGGGTTCCCCCCATTGTCCAATATTCCCCACTGCTGCCTCCCGTAGGAGTCTGGGCCGTGTCTCAGTCCCAGTGTGGCGGATCATCCTCTCAGACCCGCTACAGATCGTCGCCTTGGTAGGCCTTTACCCCACCAACTAGCTAATCCGACTTAGGCTCATCTATTAGCGCAAGGTCCGAAGATCCCCTGCTTTCTCCCGTAGGACGTATGCGGTATTAGCATCCCTTTCGAAATGTTGTCCCCCACTAATAGGCAGATTCCTAAGCATTACTCACCCGTCCGCCGCTAGAAATCGGTAGCAAGCTACCTATTCCCGCTCGACTTGCATGTGTTAAGCCTGCCGCCAGCGTTCAATCTGAGCCATGATCAAACTCTTCAGTTTAAAATCAATAGTACATATAGTGTACCAATCTTGGCTCATCAATTACTGACAAAAATTTGCTCAAATAAACTTCGAGTAATTTCTACCATTAATCAATGAAAATAATTTCGATCAATCAATCAGTAAAAATCCACACAAGTTGTTCTTCATAATCTCTTAATGATCTTCTTGTTGGTTCGTCACCATCAAGCTAGGTCGGCTATATTACTCTTTATTTCTAAAGAGTCAACTAGTAATTCAAATTATTTTTAAACTTAAAAAACAAAACCCAACTTAATCAATTCAACCAAGTCATTGTTTTATCAGAAGTTTTAATCTTCATCACCGCCGATGGATGTGCATTCTACAGCATTTCTGATCCAACGCAACACCCTTTTCCATTTATTTTTAATTTTTCATTACGTTTGTTTATTTATTCTACTAAATCAGCGTTTTTTACTTAAAAAAGTGTTTTTAGCGTACAGAAAGCATGCAATATGCCAGAGGCACCCATAAGATAAACATTAAAACTGGCATAACACCGTGCACTTCTTCAGGTTTTCTATACAACTACTAAATAAATGGAATGGCGATACCAAATAATGTCGCCATCAATAGCACATCAACGAATCCACCTTTCAGTAGTAGCCAGACCAAAACTGGCACACTCATCAACAAGCCAATTATCAATAAAACACAGTATTCGTATTTCCTGAGCTGCCAAAGTGTGAACCCTTGAATGACCCAGAATTGTTCTGCACATTCAAAATTTGATTTTAAGTCCATTTTTATCACGCCTAGATTGAATAAACTCAGTGCAATATAGATGGCACACATCAATTGGAATAATTGTGAAGCAGTGAAATCAAGGCTCATGATGTTCCAAGTGTTCACCTGTGTGGCGAACCAATACAAAATCACGACCGCTGTAACCGAAATACCGATACTGACAATACGGTGGGTTAGAAATCTTTTATGAAATGCCTGACGAATAATGAGTTTATTTTGATTGAGCCAGAGTGGGCTATATTTCTGTATCAGAAATACGCTAGGTATTTGCAGCTTAATTGGTTTTGATTTCCTACCGAGCAGCCAAAATTTTATTGCTGTTATACAGATGAAAGTAGATAACAACACCGCAACGAGTTGAGCGTCCAATATCGCTAGACTCAAAATGGGCAAATATGTCAAAAGACAGACTAAAACCCAATATTGATTCTGTTGTAAAAACAGCATTTGTATAATTAATAAATTAAAGATCCAAAGTAGCATCAATACACTGATGCCAAGGGAAGCCAAGAGTTCATACTCAACCCAAACATATAGAAGCGCTAAAACAAATGGCAGTATCAGCAAAAAGCTTAAACTGCCTAAAAATTTGATTTCCACTGCAAAGCGACTTTTGAGTGTGATGGGCAATAGCGCTAGATAGTGATACCCTTCTCCACCGCTCAAAGCTTTACGCTGTATCGCACACCAAAATACATTTAAGGCAAGAAAGCCAGTCCAAAGAAACAAATTCGTGATTAATGATTTGCAATAAACCAAATCAATAATGGGCTGCACTAAAGATAAGAGCAGTCCGAATAGCATTGGTCCGTGAATTAATGTGATTAAAATAAGTAAATGATGGTGGGTTATCTCTTCCCCGGTTTCAATCAACCGCTCATGCTGACGGGTGCTTTAAATAAACAAGCCGGTACACGTCTGGCTGAAACCACCAAATGGTGGGTAGATATCACTGAAGAACGCGGACTCGAACGTTTGCATGCGGGATTTACATCGACGATTTATGTGCGTTTTATTCATGCTTTGGTACGGCATCAACTCCAAAAAGGTAAAGACTGGGATTTTGCAACGTGGGGGGTGCCGATCAATCAATTTGACTTAGCGATGACCAATCTTGCCTTTAGCAGTGTGGTACTTTTGGGCATTCGCGCTTTAGGGATTTTCCCATCAAAACAAGAAACTGAAAGCTTTTTGCATTTTTGGCGCTATGTCGGCTGGTTGATGGGTATTGATGAAAAATGGTTAATTGAAAAAGAATCTGACGGTTGGAAACTGCTGTATTGGATGCAATTTGTATGCCCCCAATCTGATGCAAGCAGTATGGCTCTCGGCGCCACTCTCTCTAAAGAACCTTTTGAAAGACAATACAAATACCTCCGACCATTTCAGCAAAAACTAGCTTATCGACAACATCTGGAGCTGACACAATTTTTTATTTGCAAAAAACGCATGCATAAATTAGGGCTCAAACCCCAATCCGCCGCATGGTTTGCCTATTATTTATTGGCTAGAAATCTCGTCCTATATTCAGGTGCTAAGCATGTTCCGAGTTTAAATCAAAAGTTACAGCAAAAAGGCCGTGCAATTCAAAAACTCGGTTTAGCACTGTATCAAAGTAAAGCCAAACAACTGGCGAGTATGCACCAATAAAAAAAGCAGAGCGATGGCTCTGCTTTTTGGATGACAAATATCAAGATTTAGAATTTCATCGAAATACGTGCCCAATAATTGCGGCCGATATTATTAAACTGTTGATCGGTCGCTAAACCTGTCCCTGCATCACCCAGTTTATTCAGATGTTCGGTATAGGTTTTATTCAAGAGATTATCCACACCGATAGATACATCTACACCCTCATTAATATGATAAGTACCATTTAAAGACAGTGTGCCAAAACCTGTACTTTCTTTCAGGTCATAACCCACGATATTGCCTTGGTACGCACTGATACGATTTTGACCATCAACAACACGCCATAACGCACCCAAAGTATAATTATCCTGAATGTAACGTAAATTTACCCGAGCTTCTAAAGGTGAGATTTGTGGTAATGGCGTATTATCCGTGGTGTTTTCCCCCCACGCATACATTGCGCTGACATCTGCTTGGATCGCATCTGTAAATTGATAGCCAATCCCAGCTTCTGCACCTGCAATGGTTGCATCGATATTTCGACTATGCGCTTCCATACCTCCCATCATTCCTGTTCCAGGCTTATAACTCGTTAAAATATAATCATTCACCAAACCAGCATAAGCCGACACCCAAGAATTCAAAGCACCATGTTGATGTTGATAGCCCATATCTAACTGAAGCGTTTTTTCCGTATCAATATGATTGAATGTATTGATATCACCATTTCCTGATTTTGGGCTAAATAATTCCCAATAATCTGGCATACGTTCTACATAGCCTAAACCAATATAGGTTTTACCATCATCATGTTCAGGATGTGTATTTTCAAAACGGATAAAGCCACTTGTTAAGGTTTTATCCAATTTACGGTTATAACCTTGATCAATTGAATCTTGTCGTTCATCTTTCACATCGACTTGATCAAACCGAACACCTGAAACCAAACTGTTTTGATCATCAAAATGATAGGTTAATTCACCAAAACCACCATAAGACTGATATTTCATGTCTGTCATACGTAGCTGGTCTTGATAAACAATATGATTTTTTGAATCTGTTTTACGAATACTATGTTGGTTATTTTGGCTGTCGATACCCGTAATAAATTGAAGACTATCCCATTCATGGGTTACGGCCATACGAGCGTTTAATGTTTTACGAGCAACATTAGTCGCCATTTTCATCATTGGTTCAGGACGTAAACTATAGTTATCCATGACATGATCATTAAAGCTATAGTTCACTTGTGCTTCAATTTTCTTAATCACCTCAGTGACATTCTTTTTCTCGACTCGAAGCCCCAAGCTTTCGCGGGCAAATTGTGAACCATCCATCATTCGGCCCGCGTACACCGCCTCACCATCGGCTTTACCTCCAGTAAGTTCTACCCATGTATCTTCGTTTGGCGTCCAACCGAGTGCCAAATCTGTATTCCAACGCTCCCAGTCTGACGGCACAGTATTACCATCTCCATCTTGGTAGCTGTCTGCAACAGAACGGCTAGCATTTAAACGGACATATTTATGCTCATCCCCCACGGCCGCTTCGACATTATGATCTAAACGACCATAAGAGCCGATCATCACACTGACTTGACCACGGTAATTTTTATCAGCATCCAACTGTTCCGGTTTGCGTTCAAACAAGACTGTTGCAGCAGAACCTGTATTGGCATATTGAACCGTTTGAGGTCCTTTAATCACTGAAATACGATCATAGCTTTCAGGTGAAATATAAGACGTCGGCGAATCCATACGACTTGGACACGCCCCTAGATTTTCTGTGCCATCGGTTAAAATTTTAATGCGTGAACCAAACATGCCACGGAAGGTGACATCGCCATTGGTTCCTGCGCCACTTTTCACTGCACTAAAACCCACAATGCTTTTTAAATAATCGGCCCCATCACTGGCAGGTATCGGTTGAATCGGCTGTTTTGGATTGGCACGGACAATTAAACCATTGGCATCATTCCCTTGATGTGATGTCACCACAATCGGTGCCAAAGTCTGTACTGCATTGGTTTCCGTCATCTCTACGGGCATCTCGTCAGCCATCACAGAAGTTGAATAGCAGGCAATACAAATTGCAGCCGCAAGAGGCTGTTGAAAAAATTTAGGCTGAGCCATGTTTATCTCACAAAATACATAAATAAAGGCGTACCTGAGTCCTCAAAGACCCAAGTTTAAAAAACGTCGGATTTATGCAGCGAGTGGTGGGGCTCGACCTTGCGGAAGTAAAAAGAGTTGTTGAAGAACAAACCAGACATGCTTGAAAGCTTTTTGAAAAGCAATTAAACGAACTTGAATTCGATCAAGCACTTCTTTCACATCAAGTTCAGGGGGCAAAACCAAATTGCCATAGACCGTACAATACTGACATTGATGACTGGCATCATGTTCATGGGCAGTATGATCGACTTGAACTTGCTCTACATGAGCGGAAGATGAATGGTGTGAATGTGCGGTATGTTCAGTATGAACATTGGGAAGTAAAAGTGCACGCGTAATGGTTTCGCAGACCGGAGCAACTTGATATTGCTTGGGCAACAATGGCTGTAAAAAAACAGCAATCTGCAAAAAAACGGCTGCAAAGGACAGCAGCACTCCACTACGAAACAATACAGGCAAACCCTAACATTTGTCTGCCCCAAGTATAACAAAGCCCAATCAAAATTGGGCTTGTCTCAGGTATTTTTTAACCGCGATCAATTAACGTTTAACTGCGACTTTATCTTTTTGGCGTTGGCGAACCAATTTTTCCACTTTGTCACGTGCACGTTGACGTTTCAAAGGTGAAAGATAGTCGACGAATAACTTACCATTTAAGTGATCCATTTCATGTTGGATACAAACTGCGAGAAGTCCGTCCGCTTCCACTTCAAATGATTGACCTTCAAGGTTAATTGCCTCAATTTTTACACGTGACGGGCGCTCAACTTTATCGTATATTTGAGGCACTGATAAACAGCCTTCTTCATAGGGCTGCGTCTCTTGCGTCAATGGCGTAATTTTGGGGTTAATAAACACCATGGGTTGATCTTTTTCTTCAGATAAATCCATGACTATCAGCTGAATATGGTGATCTACCTGTGTTGCTGCCAGGCCAATTCCCGGTGCTTCATACATAGTTTCAAACATGTCGGCTGCTAACTGACGAATTTCATCAGTAACTTCTTCGACTGGTTTTGCAATGGTACGAAGACGGGGATCGGGGAAACTTAAAATAGGTAATAAGGCCATACGACGTCCTCACTTATGCCATTGATCAAAAAACAAAATGAAGGAATGCTTCATCAAAAAATTGTGTGTAATATCGTTATTATAACGCAGTTGCATACATAATTTTAGGAATTATGATAATGAAAAAGGTTTTGAAGGGCATGCCAACTTTTAGTGCCTTGGGGTTTAAAAAACAATTATTGGCACTTACAGTCTGTGTAAGTGTGGGGATGGGAATGGTCAGTGTTGCAGAAGCTGCCCCTGCTCGTAACGTCAATCCACCATCATTGAAGGCAGGTGCGCCTCAAGTTTATGTGGTGAAAAAAGGCGATACGTTGTGGGATATTTCCAAGCGTTTCTTAAAAAATCCCGTGCGCTGGCCTGAAATCTGGGCGAGCAATAAACACGTGAAAAATCCGCACTGGATTTTCCCAGGTGACCGCCTATTAATGTGTACCTACAATGGCCGCCCAATCATCGGTAAGGATGAAGGTGATGGCTGTGAAGGTATTATTCGTCGCTATACAGGTGGCACTAAACTTCAACCACAAGTTCGTGTTGAATCCCTCAACAGTGCGATTCCGGTTATCCCATTAGAATATATTAAGCAATGGCTTGAGCGCAGCATGATTGTTGCAGCTGATTCTGTGGAAGGCACACCTTACATTTTAGGTACAGCTGATCAACGCGTATTAGCTGCCAAAGGTCAAACAGTTTATGCACGCGGCCAAGGTATGCAAGTCGGTCAACGTTATGCTGTTTACCGTGAAGGCGAACCGTACATCTTTACCGATGCAAACGGCAAAAAATACAACGCAGGTTTAGAACTGACTCAAGTCGCTTCAGGTGTTGCCGTTCGTGGTGAAAATGACATTACCACTTTAGAACTGACCGATACTTATAATGCCGAAGTTCGTCGTGGCGATCGTGTTCTTCCTGAATATGACCCAATGCTACCAACGCTGTTCTATCCAACCAATGCTGAAAATGTCACTGCTGGCGGTAGTATTGTTCGTGTCATGGGCTCGATTGGTACTGCAGCGGTTCACAGTGTTGTGACAATCGACCGTGGTAGCTTGCAAGGCGTTCAATCTGGTCAAGTCTTTAGCGTGAACCAAAAAGGTGAAATCGTGACTGATCCGAAAACCAAAGAACGTGTTCAACTTCCAGGACAACGTATTGGCAACATCATGGTATTCAAAACGTTTGATAACTTAAGCTATGCTTATGTACTTGAGAGCGAATTACCAATCAAAGTGGGTGCAACGATTCAGCCACCACTGATGGATGACTAAGACCAAATCCATAAAAATGAGGCTGTATTCAGCCTCATTTTTTATTATCCAACAACGATATCACTAATAATTTTAACCCATAAAAAGAAGACATATTCAAAGGTCTCATTATGCTCAACTCATTGACTGACTTGCATTTAGATTACATTCGCCTGTGGTTTGTGGTGCAACACTCACTTCGTAGTTTCTATAAAATTCAGCAGCACTATCCTGCCCTACACTACGCCCTTAAGCCTAATCAAATCACCACATGGCAAAAATTAGGACTGCATAAAAATCATTTAAAGCGCTTTGAGGAATTTCACAGCCCAAGTGGACAGCTTAGCTTTGAAAAATGTCTCAAGGATATTGAACAATACAGTGACTTTGTACTGATTCCTGAAGACCTAAACTATCCACAACAGCTGTTACCTTATAGCGACAAGCCGCCCATTCTATTTGGGCAAGGTAATGCCCAAGCCTTGATGCAACCCCAGATTGCAATCGTTGGTAGCCGCAAACCCAGCCCACAAGGTCGACAAATTGCCTATGATTTTGCTTATTATCTGAGTGAGCAAGGATTCTATATCAATAGCGGTTTAGCACAAGGAATTGATGAAGCGGCACATCGCGCTGCCATACAACACCACAGAACCATTGCCGTGATGGGCACAGGTTTAGATCAAACTTATCCGACCGCACATCAGCGTTTAAGACAAGAGATTATCCAACATGGCGGCACCGTGATTAGTGAGTTTCTACCACATACCCCACCCCTGCAACACCATTTTCCACATCGAAATCGTATCGTCAGTGGGCTCAGCCTTGGTGTCATCGTGGCGGAAGCGGCATTAAAAAGTGGTTCACTGATCACGGCTCAACGCGCTGCCGAACAAGGCAAATCTATTTTTGCCATTCCAGGCCATATTTATAGTGAGTCGCATCAAGGTTGCCATCAACTCATACGCGAAGGTGCAATTTTGATTGATCATCCACAACAGGTTATTGAAGACTTGGCATTGGCTACACAATGGCAATCGCAGGCTGCCGAAACCTTAACAACCACCGAAATCGAGACACCCAAAACAGCAACACCAGACACCCCTCCACCCGAACTTATACCAGAACATTTAATTGCGCTGTATCGGCAGCTTGATTGGGTCGGCCAAAGCCTTGATCAATTGTCCATTCAACTCAAAATTGATACCGCGACATTGACCAGTCAACTGATGGAATTAGAGTTAATGGGCTATGCCGCACAACAAGCCGGACACTACTTACGTTGTCGAATGGGTAAATTAGGTTCACAATAGTCCTTTGTCGAATCAGATAAGGTCTATAGAAATGATTACCACCTCTGTTGCAGAAGCAGCTTCCTGTCTTAAAAAAGGTCAGGTTCTCGCATATCCTACAGAGGCTGTTTGGGGATTGGGCTGTGATCCCTACAATGAGCAAGCCTTTCTTGAAATTTTGCGCTTAAAACAACGTCCCATTGAAAAAGGTGTGATTTTGTTGGCGGCCAATGTCGCTCAAGTTGAACACCTGCTTCAAGGCTTAACAGATGATATGCGTCAGCAAGTCGTTGCGACATGGACCAACCGTAAACCCAATGAACGTGCAACCACATGGTTATTACCGGCTGGCGACCATATCCCAACATGGATTAAAGGCAATCATCCAAAAGTCGCAGTCCGTGTGACTACCCACTCTTTATGTGTGGCTTTATGCCAAGCTTTTAATGGCTTTATTGTGTCTACCAGCGCCAATCCTGCGGGATTAACCCCTGCACGTTCCTTACAAGAAGCCAATCAGTATTTTGCCAATGAACTAAATTACTTAAATGGTGATCTCGGCCTAAGCCAAGAACCAAGCAAAATTATTGATGCTGAAACAGGTGACATCATCCGTGCATAAGCTCGGATGCCTGTCTATACCTGCCTTTTAGAAAATACAAACAAAAAAAAGCTCAGCCATATAGGGATGGCTGAGCATAAAAAAGGATGTGTATAAAATCACATCCAGAGGGTCTTGCAATCTCTGGGTAAATATCAAGTAATTATTAAGAATTACTTCATCATTTACGATGAAAGTATTATGTAATATTTTTTTAAATTTAACAAATATATTTTTTATATAAATAAAACTACTGATAAGCACTTTATTTGTGATTTTATAACTACTTAGTCAAAATATGTATCTATTTTTGATTGATTTTTAAGACGAGAATTTGTTTTTTTAATTCAGTTTTACACTCAAAAATCCATTTTCAAAAGATTTGCTCTATAAAAAATAAGTTTGTTTGCCTGTTTTTTAATCAGAACTTCTCGTAAATTTTCAACTTTTTACTAGATTTACTTACGCTGCGCCAAGATCACCCCAGTAATCGCCATCACTGTGCCGACGGTATGATAAAACATCCACTGCTCAGCCAACCAGAAATAGGCAATAATCGCGGTAAATACCGGCATCAAATTCATAAAAATACTGGTGCGATTCGGCCCGAGATGTTGCACAGCCAACATCCATACCAACGGTGCAATCAATGATGGAAAAATTGCCGCATAAAATACACTTGGTGCATTTGTAGGATTAATCGCGTCAATGCCTAAATACAACACGAATGGCAAGTGATATAAAACGGCAAAGAAAATTTGTACATATAAGCTCAACAGTAGCGGAAGTTTCAATTGCCATTTTTTTAAAAACACCCCATAAAAGGCATAAAAGAACACTGCGAAGATCATCAGGATATCGCCGAAATGTCCGCCCATATTCAGTAATTGACTGAAATCGCCTTGTGCAATGACAAACAATAGCCCTGTAAATGAGATCGCACAGCCCAAGATGGCATAGCGATTGGGTACATCTTTAAGTATGAAAAATGCAACGGCAATCGTAAAAACAGGGATAAAGGCATTAATGATGCCCATATTGGTCGCCGTCGTATAATGCGCAGCGGTATAGCCCAAACCTTGATATAACACCATGCCAAAAGCACTCAGCACAGCCAATTGCTGCCAATGCTGCCCGATAAGCTGTCTTTGCTGCCAAACGGTTTTCAGCATAAAGGGGGTTAAGATCAAAAATGCAATAAACCATCGATAAAAACTGATACTGACCGGTGAAATATAATCAGTTACATAGCGGGTGACGGTAATATTTAACGACCATATAAATACCGCGATCAGAGGCAAACAAATTGCAAATTTCGCCCAACGCGCTTGAAGCAACATGTCTGACTCCTCAATATATCGTGCAAAGATTGGTCTAGGTATTTTGAGTGATGTCTGTTTTAATTGAAATACATGATTTCAGACATTTATATTGTAGTTCCGACATTGACTCTTAGGCTTATATGACATCACCACCAATTGAACAACAGATCGAACTTTTTGAAGCACACTACACAGCATTAGATACGGTCTACCCGCACAGTTGTCTTTGGGGTGATTTTAATTTTTGTCTCGATGGTATTTTCGAATATGAGATACAAGGGCAACATCATCTCTCACCTGCCAGTTATGGGGTGTGGATTCCCCCACAGACAGAACATTGCTCAGTCGCGATTGATGAGCAACCCATTCATTATGTGGCAATCCGACTAGCACCAGATCTCTGCATAAATTTCCCCAAGCAGACGGAAGTATTTAGCATCCAGCCTTTCTTTCGTTTGTTGGTGCAAGAAATTTTGGCCTTTCCTACAGAGCAACATACCACACCACCCTATCGACACCTACTACAGGTCTTATTCGACCAGTTAAAAGCAGCGCCCAAACATCAACATTATTTACCGCAAAGCCATGATGCAGTGTTAAAGCCGATCTTGGCACAGCTCGCAGATGTAGATCATTTTAGCTTGAGCCTACAGCGATGCTTATCCAATGTCGGTTTGAGTGAGCGTCAGTTACTGCGGCTGAGTCATAACGAACTGCAAATGAGCCTTTCTGAATGGAGAAACCGTGCAAAAATTATTTATGCCATTCAACAGCTCCGCGCTGGTCAGTCAATTAAAGCTCTCAGCTATGAATTGGGCTATCAACACAGCTCAAGCTTTATTGAGTTTTTTAAACGCTATACAGGAAAAACCCCAAACCAACACCGCGCCACTAGTTAAACGTCAAGCACTCAAGCAAGCCTCAGCTCGAATTCTGCAAACTACTACAAAAATTATGCGAAAAGCCTATCGATAAAAGCTTGCTGTTCACCAGATTTCCCTTTAAAACAAGGATGAAAGGCACAACTTCAATTAGGAACGAATATGTCAGCTTCAGTTTACGATATCCCAGTAAAAACGATCCAAGGTGATGACACCACACTCAATCAATACCAAGGCAAGGTTTTATTATTGGTCAATGTAGCCTCTAAATGTGGGCTAACACCGCAATATGAAGGCCTAGAAAAACTCTATACAGAGAAGAAATCACAAGGTTTTGAAGTCTTAGGTTTTCCTGCCAATAACTTTTTAGAACAAGAACCTGGTTCTGAAGCTGAAATTCAAGAATTTTGCTCAATCAACTACAAGGTTGATTTCCCACTTTTTGCAAAAATTTCTGTGGCAGGCGCGGATAAACACCCACTCTATCAAACCTTAACCCAAGCCATCCCTGAACGCATTGGTGAAGGCCCATGGTGGGATGATTTAGTTGAATACGGTTTAACTCCAAATCCTAAGCCTGAAGTTTTATGGAATTTTGAAAAATTCCTCGTGAATAAACAAGGCGAAGTTGTGGCTCGATTTGCGCCTGATATCAAGGCAGATGATGCTCGTATTGTCGATGCCATTAACGCTGAATTAGCCAAATAATTCGACAATATCTCAATATCTCAATATCTCAATATCTCAATATCTCAGTTAAGATTATTATGATTTTAACTGAGATTTATCATTTTAAATTATAACAATAATAGCCATTAATTATCATATGATGACAATTTAAATAATTTATTCATTATTTTAATATTTCACATACACATTGTTCAAAGTTTCCCTGTAAATACTCATTATGATGAATCTTATCAATTCATATCCAGCAGTAAACAGGTGAACTTATGAATACATTAATGAAAGCTATCGTTTTATGTATTTTTTGACAGCACGTGTATCTGCGCTAACAATAGATGCACGGCAAAATCCTCAAAAGACGAAAACCCAACAGCACACTAAACAATACACACGGGTAAAAAACCAAAGCCAGAACAAGAAGAAAGCTGTAAATCCTTCACATGATTGGCGTTCTGGACAAAATGTACCTTCTGAATACCGTGGTCATCGCTACAAAGGTGACCACATTAAATACAAAAAATTGTCTAAACCAGGCAAAAACCAACAATGGATTAAAGTGAATGGCGACTACATTTTAATGAATGCCGTCAGCCACGCCATGATCAAAATCATTGCGGGTTAAACCCATCAAAACATCAAAAGAGGGCAAATGCCCTCTTTTTTTGTTCGAGCGATTATTTTGTTATTGCTTTGCAACAATCTATTTTTTATCCACATTCTGCCCCTATATTCAAAGCATAGACTTAACACATAGTGATGATTGAATGAAAAAGCTTGTGCAGAATGCCCTTCTCCCTTTTGCCATTTTTAGTGGTGTTTTGGTGCTGATTGGCTGTGAACCTGCCACAGCACCGCAACAGGAACAAGAAATCGCAGCAGAAAATGATCGCCCTGCAACAACATCAACAAACGAAGATCAATCTGCGACACAAAGTCAGGCGATCGATCAAAGCCAATTAAAAAGCGGCAATATGTTTTATATCGTTCGCGATGTTGCGGATATGCAACTTAAAGCCGGCAATTATGTTGAACAACTCAAACAAACGCAGGTCGATTTAGAAGCCGCAGTCAGCAACCAAGATCATCTCCAATTGCAAAAAGCGGCAACCCAGCTGCAACAGCAGCTCAAAGGTTTCAATCAAGCATTGAATGATTTAAATCTAAAAAGCACTGAGATTAATGATATTCGCAGCAATCTACAGGCAGCGAATCAGCAAGTATTGGCCTCACCTTTTCTCAATGGACAAGTCGATTTAAGCAAAGTTGATTTTCAGAAAATCCAAAATCAAATGGGAAATATTCAAGCGGAAATGCTGAAATTGGCAGGTATGTTGATCCAAGACCAAGCAGCTAAAAGCTCATCTAATGCAACCACTAAAACTGAATAAGTAGCGAAATTTAGTATTTCCATTGCATTCCACCTGTTGTAAATCAAAAAAGCGTTAGACCTTGAGCTAACGCTTTTTTCTTACAGTTCCGCTATAGAACACGACTGTTTTTCCTTTTAGATTAATGCTGAATAATAAAGCCAATGATGGAACAGTTATGTCAAACGCTGTGATTTATAACATTACACCCATTACCTTTCGTTTAGATTTAAAAGATCCTTTCTTATTTACTGCTCATCATATTGATCATTTTCCTGCTGCAAATGCAGACATGGGGCCAAAAACAGCCGCAGAGAATGATGAATTCAATATGTACTATGGCGATGTGGTTTCAGGTTTCCCAGAGCATCCACACACTGGCTTTGAAACCATTACCTTGGTTGAACAAGGCTATGTCGATCACTTTGACTCATTAGGCAATGGCGGACGCTATGCTGCGGGTGATGTGCAATGGCTGTCTACAGGCAATGGCGTTGAACACTGTGAAATGTTCCCCCTACTGCATGAAGATAAAGCCAATCCTTTTGAACTTTTCCAAATTTGGTTTAATTCATCAGCTGAACAGAAAACCCATGATGCTGACTATAAAATGTTTTGGCGTGAAGAGATTCCTCACGTCTTTGAAACGGATAATGAAGGAAAAAAATCGGATATTCGCGTGATTTCAGGGCAGTTCAAATCCACTGATGCTATTTCCCGACCGCCACACTCATGGGCGGCTGCCGCAGAAAATAAGGTCAACATTTATTTAATCACCATGCAAGCAGGTGCAGAGTTGGTGATTCCCGCAACAACAAGTAGCTCCAACCGTTTTGCTTATTTCTATCAAGGCAATACATTAGAAATAGAAGGTCAAACCATTCAAATGAAGCATTTGGTTGAACTCCAATCAGATGCCAACGTCCATCTCAAAGCAGGTGGATTAGAAGCACGGATTCTGTGGTTAGAAGGTGAACCGATTAATGAACCCGTGGCGATGCGCGGTCCATTTGTGCTCAATACCACGGAAGAACTCGATGCGGCTTTTAAACGCTATCGTGAAACCCATTTTGGAGATTGGCCTTGGCCAACACCCGCACCGGTCTTCAAACGTGATCAGGCTCGATTTGCCAGTTATGAAGGCGGTAAACGTGTAGAGCACCCAGAGCAGGAAAGCTCACAAGCGTCTTAAAGTTCAATTAGTTGGATTGAGCAAATTCAAAGGTATTACAGTTTTTATCTTGTCCAAGTGCGCGCTGAACATCTTGTTTAAAACGTGCTTGGGCAAAGGTATATTGCTTCGGTAAAAATAAGGTAATACGTGTCGTCTGTGGATCTAAACTTTCAACCAACATTTTATGCAAATACGCCCCATGCTCAGTTCGTGCCATCAATGTCCCCTGCTCCAAATGCTCTTCTAAACGATTATCGGTATAGACGTATCGATTGTTCGCGGTAAACGCAACACAGTGATTATAGGCTTGTCGCAGATTTCGAAAGGCGGTCATATATGGGATTTTAAGCTCCGTACTGATGCCATTATCAACCGATTCAGCGACAAGTGCAGCTTCAGTGGGAAGATTGGGTGTCGTGACGTATTGGCTTTGACATGCAACGAGCAAACTATAACAAAGACACAGCGATAAACTGTTGAAAAATTTGTGCATACGGACCTTTGCAACTTGTTCTTATTTATTTTGCAGAGATTGTAGCAAAACTGGGTTGCTGATTTAATACTCTACTATTCATTCCGTGCTTTCATTGCAAATGCTATGCAGCTGATTATTTTTACAGGCGTTCAAGCCTCTGGCAAATCCACCTTTTACATGTTGAATTTATATCATAGCCATTTACGTATTAATTTGGATATGTTGAAAACCCGACATCGGGAAAATATGATCTTTGAAGCTGGTTTGGCATCCAAAACAAAAATGGTGATTGATAATACAAATCCAGATCGGGAAGCTCGTGCTCGCTATATCCAACGTGCAGTTGATGCAGGGTTTGAAGTGATTGCTTATTATTTTGAAACCGATTTGGACAGTACCTTAAAGCGTAACAGTTTTCGTGAAGGCAAAGCCCATATTCCAGAAGTTGGCGTGTGTGCGACTTATCGCAAGCTTCAAGTCCCGTCACAAGATGAAGGCTTTGATCAAATTTTTACAATTAAAATTATCAGTCACGGCGAGTTTTCAATTTTACCCATGCATGAATAACAACCATTAACCTGTTTTTTGGCTATCTTGCCATTTTTTAAAAGCCGATTGCATGGCCTGACGCTCATATGGTTTCACTAAACGACTTTCTAATGAAGCAAAATCACCTTTATAAGCAGCAGCGACCATCGATTTTGCCAGTTCTTGAATACTCACGCGCCCACGGTGTTCATATTGCTGGACTTCTTCATGGGTGAGTTCAACATCCCAACATGACACGACAGAACTGAGATCAACCGCAATGCTCAAATAATATTGATCAAAGTCTTGATAAAGTTCCCAAAAATGCGGCTCATAGGCGATAAGGTTCATGGTGCAATGCTAGCTGATTGAATTTAATCACCATAAAGATTGTATTGAATAAAATATATTCAACTTTAGATTGATCAATTTCAACTAATTTAGGGATAAAAAACTACCCTTTCGAGTAGCTTCTTATCTACATATGAACCTTTATTTCAATGCGATGGTGACTTTGCTGCAATTACCGCCTTGTGCAAATGCATATTCGCTAATGGCCTTTTTTCCTGTTTGCTCATCAACCAATTTTAAATTTGCCCCAGCTACAAATGCGCCCATTTTAATAAATTGCTGAACAAAATATTGTTTACCTGCCGCAGTTTCAATATCCAAATGGTTAGGTGAAAATTCTGATTCAGTCGACATTGTATGTTTTTGATTACCAACTACTTCTTTATAAAAAAATACTCCACGAGAGGTTTCACCTAAACATTCCCCATCTACCCATACATCTTTCTTTAAGGCAGGGCCTTTCACAGAAGCTGAGCGATATACGTAAATTCCTGCATTGACTTCTTGTGGGGGAATTAAATTATTCGACTAGTGCTGAAGCATTTTGATCTGCTTTAGGTACGGACGCACACCCGACAAATCCCAAAGATAATACTAATGTAAAAAAGATTTTATTAGACATCATTAATTCCATTGACATATTTTAAGCATATGAAAATTAAAAATTAATCAAAATATAGTCAAATTTATTTATTATTCAGGCATAAAAAAACCACCCTTTCGGGTGGCTCTTTCAATCTCAAACTGCGTCTTATTGAGCGCGGTTTTTGATTTTGCGGATGGTTTCCAACTGAGCAGCAGTTTCTGCAAGAGCAGCCAAAGCAGCAGCTGAGTCCAAGTCGCTCTTTTGATTTGCTAACAATTGTTCAGCTTGTTTACGAGCTTCAATAATTGCTGCTTCATCAAGGTTGTCAGCACGTACTGCAGTATCTGCAAGTACAGTAACAACGTGCGGTTGAACTTCAAGTACACCACCTGATACATAGATTAATTCTTCTGTACCATTTTCAAGCAGAACGCGGATTGCGCCCGGCTTGAGCAAAGTTACTAGTGGCGCATGGCCAGGCATAATACCTAACTCACCACCAGCACCTTTAGCAATTAGCATAGTTACAGCGCCAGAGTACAAAGACTCTTTAACACTTACAACGTCACATTGCATAGTCGCCATGAGAATCTCCTAAATTAGGGAACTAATTAAAGTTTCTCAGCTTTAGCAATAACTTCGTCAATACCACCAACCATGTAGAACGCTTGTTCTGGAATGTGGTCGTATTCACCAGCTAGAAGACCTTTAAAGCCACGAATTGTTTCTTTAAGCGGTACAAGTTTACCAGGAGCACCAGTAAACACTTCAGCTACGTGGAACGGTTGAGAGAAGAAACGTTGGATCTTACGTGCACGGTATACAGTAAGTTTGTCTTCTTCTGCCAATTCGTCCATACCAAGAATTGCGATAATGTCTTTCAATTCTTTGTAACGTTGAAGAACGTTTTGAACTGAACGAGCGATTTCGTAATGCTCAGTACCCACTACAAGTGGATCTAACTGACGTGAAGTAGAGTCAAGTGGATCGATCGCTGGGTAAATACCAGAAGATGCGATGTCACGGCTCAATACAACAGTCGCGTCCAAGTGAGCGAAGGTAGTCGCAGGCGATGGATCTGTTAAGTCATCGGCAGGTACGTATACCGCTTGGATTGACGTAATAGAACCAGACTTAGTAGACGTAATACGTTCTTGAAGAACACCCATCTCTTCTGCAAGAGTCGGTTGGTAACCTACTGCAGATGGCATACGACCTAGAAGTGCTGATACTTCAGTACCCGCTAGTGTATAACGATAGATGTTGTCGACGAACAATAGAACGTCACGGCCTTTACCGTTTTCGTCTTTTTCGTCACGGAAGTACTCAGCCATAGTCAAACCAGTCAACGCTACACGTAAACGGTTACCTGGTGGCTCATTCATCTGACCGTAGACCATTGCTACTTTGTCTAGAACGTTTGAGTCTTTCATTTCGTGATAGAAGTCATTACCTTCACGAGTACGTTCACCAACACCAGCAAACACAGATAAACCTGAGTGAGCTTTAGCGATGTTGTTGATCAACTCCATCATGTTTACAGTTTTACCAACACCGGCACCACCGAACAGACCAACTTTACCACCTTTAGCGAACGGGCAAAGTAAGTCAATGACTTTAATACCAGTTTCTAAAAGGTCAGTAGAAGCCGCTTGTTCTGCATAAGAAGGCGCTTGACGGTGAATTGGTAAACGAGCTTCAGTACCAACAGGACCAGCTTCGTCGATAGGGCGACCAAGAACGTCCATGATACGACCTAAACATGCAGTACCTACAGGTACAGAGATAGGCGCGCCAGTGTTAGTTACAGTAAGACCACGCTTAAGGCCTTCAGTAGAACCCATTGCAATAGTACGAACTACGCCATCACCAAGTTGCTGCTGAACTTCTAATGTAGTTTCAGTACCATCAACATGGAGAGCGTCATAGATCTTAGGAACGCTGTTACGTTCAAACTCGACGTCGATAACCGCGCCGATGATCTGAATGATACGACCGCTACTCATTGCTGTCTCCTCAATTCAAACTAATAATGTTAAACGGCAGCGGCACCACCAACGATCTCAGAGATTTCCTGAGTAATCGCGGCTTGACGCAGCTTGTTATAAATAAGTTGTAGGCTCTTGATCAATTCACCCGCGTTATCAGTTGCAGCTTTCATTGCAACCATACGAGCAGACTGTTCACATGCGATGTTTTCAATCACACCTTGATAAACCATAGACTCAATGTAACGAACCAATAAACCATTTAGAAGCTCTTCAGCTTCTGGTTCATAGATATAGTCCCAACCGTATTGACGATTTAGGCCTTCGCTTTCCTCAGCAGCTGCTAAAGGAACAAGCTGTTCGATTTTTTGGTTTTGAGTCATGGCGTTGACAAAGCCGTTTGACACTAGATAAATACGATCTAACTCGCCTTTATCAAACGCGTCTAACATCACCTGTACAGAACCAGTTAACTGTTCAAGACTCGGAGCATCACCTACGTTTGTAGTTGCACCAAGAACTTTACCGCCGTAGTTTTTAAAAAACGAAACCGCTTTTTGACCAATTAAAGCAAATTGAACTTCAATTGACTGCTCTTGTTGCTGTTGTACGTGTTTGACCACTTTTTTGAACAAGTTAATGTTCAAACCACCAGCAAGGCCGCGATCTGAAGAAACAATGATATAGCCAACGCGCTTGACAGGACGTTCAACCATATAACGGTGTTTGTATTCAGGGTTCGCTTGTACCAAATGAGCAATTACACGGTGCATATTTTCGGCATACGGACGGCCTTGAGCCATGCGCTCTTGCGCACGACGCATCTTAGAAGCTGCTACCATCTGCATCGCGCGAGTAATTTTCTGCGTGCTTTTGATACTAGCTACTTTGGCGCGAATTTCTTTTAAATTTGCCATACGCTTAACCTAGTATTCGAAAGCCCTTTCGAGCTTTCGAAGGTTGATCCGTGAACCAAACCAGAACCAGATTCAACATCGTTGAATCTTAGTAAGTTTGAGTCGCTTTAAAGCTTTCAATACCTGCTTTGATTGCTGCTTCGATTTCTTTATCGTAAGCACCAGTCTCGTCAATTTTTTGCATTAACGCAGCATGTTCTGAACGGAAGTAAGAGATCAACGCAGCATCAAATGCAACGATTTTCTTCACTTCTACGTCAGCCATATAGCCTTCGTTAGATGCATAAATTGAAACAGCTTGGTCAGCAATTGAGTATGGAGCATATTGTTTTTGCTTCATAAGCTCAGTTACACGTTGACCATGTTCAAGCTGTTTACGAGTTGCTTCGTCAAGGTCAGAAGCGAACTGAGCAAACGCAGCTAATTCACGGTATTGCGCAAGAGCGGTACGGATACCACCTGACAATTTTTTGATGATCTTAGTCTGAGCAGAACCACCAACACGTGATACAGAGATACCCGCGTTCACAGCAGGACGAATACCTGCGTTGAATAATGATGTTTCTAAGAAGATCTGACCGTCAGTAATCGAAATTACGTTTGTAGGTACGAATGCAGATACGTCACCGGCTTGAGTTTCAATAATCGGTAATGCAGTTAATGAACCAGTTTGGCCTTTAACTTCACCGTTAGTGAATTTCTCAACGTAGTCAGCAGATACACGTGAAGCACGTTCAAGTAAACGTGAGTGTAGATAGAATACGTCACCAGGATATGCTTCACGACCTGGTGGACGACGTAGAAGCAATGAAATTTGACGGTAAGCAACAGCTTGTTTAGACAAGTCATCATAAATGATAAGCGCGTCTTCACCGCGGTCACGGAAGTACTCACCCATTGTACAACCAGCATACGGAGCAAGATACTGCATCGCTGCAGGATCAGCTGCAGCAGCTGCTACAACAGTTGTGTACGCCATAGCGCCAGTTTCTTCTAGCTTGCGCACAACGTTAGCGATAGTCGATTGTTTTTGACCAATTGCTACGTAGATACATTTAATGCCAGAGTTTTTCTGAGCGATGATCGCATCGATCGCCATAGCTGTTTTACCAGTTTGACGGTCACCGATGATCAACTCACGTTGACCACGACCAACAGGGATCATTGTATCTACTGATTTATAACCAGTTTGTACAGGTTGATCCACTGATTGACGCCAAATTACGCCTGGTGCTACTTTTTCAACAGCATCAGTAAGTTTTGCGTCAATAGGGCCTTTACCATCAATTGGGTTACCCAAAGCATCTACTACACGGCCTAAAAGTTCTGGACCAACCGGAACTTCTAATACACGACCTGTGCAACGAGCTTTTTGACCTTCTTGAAGGCTTAAGTAGTTACCTAAGACAACGGCACCCACTGAATCCTGTTCTAGGTTCAGTGCCATACCAAATAAGCCGCCGTCGAATTCGATCATTTCACCGTACATTGCATCAGCAAGGCCGTGAATGCGCACAATACCGTCGGAAACCATAACAATGGTCCCTTCGTTCTTAGCGGTCGCGCTGGTGTCCAGATCGCCGATACGCTGTTTAATGAGCGCACTGATCTCGGATGGATTCAGTTGTTGCATTGCGCTATACCTCAATCTTTTTAAAGTTCAGTCTTCAAGCTGTTAAGCAAGAAGACGAGTCCGCATTTTTTCAAGCTTGTTAAGCGCAGAATCATCTATCACTTGGTCGCCTGCACGAATAACTACACCCGCGATTAACGCTGGGTTAACTTCTACTGAAACATTTACGGCAGCTTCGAATTTTTTCTCTAATGCATGCGCAAGTAATTGTTCTTGTACAGAAGTCAATGGGAATGCAGATTCAATCACTACATCCACAGTATTGTTATTCTGTGATTTGAGCTGTTCGTATTCTTCTGAAATTTCAGGAAGAAGTGCCAGACGGTCATTATCAGCAAGCAATGTCAAAAAGTTTGACACTGCTGCAGTCTGGTCTTCACCTAAAACTTTTGCGAAAACACTTACCTGCTCAGCAGGAGTAAGCTCAGGGCGATTTAGATAAGCTGAAAATGCTTCGTCTTGCACCGCAGCACTGAGCAAGTTTAATGCATTTGACCAAGCGTCAGTTGCATTTTGCTCAGAAGCGTAAGCAAATGCTGCTTTAGCGTATGGGCGTGCCAACGTCAAGAGTTCAGCCATAATCCGCCTCTCTTAAAGTTTAGCAGCCAGCTGAGTCAGCATGGCATTGTGAGCTTCTGCGTCAACTTGCTGGTTCAGAATTTTTTCTGCGCCAGTAACTGCAAGAGCAGCAACTTGTTGACGTAATTCTTCGCGAGCAGCATTGATTTCAGTATCAACAGCTTCTTTAGCTTGTTGACGAATACGCTCACCTTCAGCCGCAGCTTGAGTACGCGCTTCTTCTACCAATTGCGCACCACGACGGTTCGCTTGTTCGATCAATTGAGCCGCTTGTGCTTTAGCCGCATCTAATTCAGCTTTCACTTGTGCTTGCGCATCCGCAAGGTCAGCTTTCGCTTTTTCAGCAGCGTTTAAGCCATCAGCGATTTTACGCTGACGCTCACTAATCGCATTGATTAGTGGTGGCCAAACAAATTTCATGCAGAATGCGACAAAAATCGCAAAAGCAATCGCTTGGCCAATCAATGTGAGGTTGATATTCATTGCTATTCCTCAATAGTTTAATTTAGGAATTAAGCTGATTAACCTACAAATGGATTAGCGAAGATGAAGAACAAGCCAATACCAACACCGATCATAGGCACAGCATCAAGAAGACCCGCGATTAAGAACATACGAGTTTGAAGTTGTGGAGCCAATTCTGGTTGACGAGCAACAGCTTCTAAGAAACGGCCGCCTAGAAGACCAAAACCAATCGCAGTACCTAAAGCACCAAAAGCGATCAAGATAGCAGATGCAATTGCAACTAGACCTAAAGTGAGTTCCATGATAATTCCTCAGAGGTTAGGTTTATACCAAATTAAGTTAAAAAATTGTGTGCCCAACCACCCTTTGACAGTTGAGCAATACCATTAATGCTTTTCGCTAGCCATACTCATATATACGATAGTCAACATCATGAAAATGAATGCTTGTAACGTAATAACAAGAATATGGAAGATCGCCCAAGGCACAGACAACGCCCACTGGATCCAGAACGGTAGTAATGCGATCAAGATGAAGATCAACTCACCCGCATACATGTTACCGAACAGTCGTAGAGCCAATG
This sequence comes from Acinetobacter sp. YH12138, assembly GCF_015218525.1. Taxonomy (NCBI): domain Bacteria; kingdom Pseudomonadati; phylum Pseudomonadota; class Gammaproteobacteria; order Moraxellales; family Moraxellaceae; genus Acinetobacter; species Acinetobacter sp. YH12138. The sequence goes on from NZ_CP048670.1 coordinate 3,090,697, forward strand.
AGATTGGACGTGCAATAAAAGTTACTAATTCAAGAATAATGTTTACTGGAATAAGTAATGCTTTTAAAACTGGGTTACTTGGGTTAAATGGGTTAAGTGCAAATTCTGCACCGAATCCGACAAGACCTTTCTCACGGATACTATAGAAAATAGTTAACGCAAATACTGACAATGCCATACCAAGGGTAATGTTAGGATCAGTAGATGGAACGATTTTGAAGTAAACGTGGTGAGGATCCATACCAAACACGTTAGCACCGATCAATTGAGCTGTATAAGGAATCCAGTCAACAGGGATCAAGTCCATCAAGTTCATGAGGAAAATCCACACGAAGATGGTCAGCGCTAACGGCGCGATTAAGCGCGATTTGCCATGGAAAGTGTCACGGACACTTGAGTCAACGAACTCGATAATCATTTCGATTGCAGACTGGAACTTGGTCGGAACACCAGAGTTTGCAGCTTTCGCTACAACCCAGAACAACAAACAGAAAACAATACCAAGGCCGATAGACCAACCCATTGAATCCAAGTGAATAGCAGTGAACCCCATCTCTTGAGCTTCTTTAGCAGTCTCAGCTAACTTCCAAGTACCATCTGGCATTTTGCCATAGGTCATGTTAGTCAAGTGATGCTGAATGTACTCGGTCGAAGTAAGGGCATGTTCTTCAGCAGCCATAAATCACACCTGGTCAATGTCAAAACTAATAGAGAAAACGAATATCGCGTGCTGCCTGATATCTCGTTACTCTCCAAAAAACTTTTCAATTTTTTGTTGTGTTTATACTCGTTTTTTTAAGCGTGTTGCCCAAAAAGGAGCGACCCACGACATACTTTGTACGAGCATAAAACCACAAAACAATGCCACCGCTGACAACGGTTTGACATTGATCAAAATCAAAATGAATCCAACAATCACGATTGCAAACTTGCCCATTAAGCCACGATACATGTTTGACAGCACCTGTTTAGAGGCACGGGCACCAGCCGCACGAAACGACTGCCATGAAAAGTAGCTACTTGCTAGCCAGCATACCAACGCACCCAAAGCTGCACTATATGCTGTGATTGTGTCTTTAAGGACCCAACCAATCAGGGCTGAAACAGGAATCATTACTGCTTGTAAGATGACTAAAGCTTTCGCTAATCGTCGATCAATCATGCGACTAGTTCGACTCATTTTTGTTCACTCACAGCAATTCTGCTTGACAAGTTTAACTGATGATTATTTTTAATCGCAGGCATTATAGAGTTACACCCCTTAACTTGCAATCTTTTCCCGACCTTAGTCGTGTTTTTTTAAATTGGTAAACTGCTTTCAAACTAATCAATAGTTGTTTGTTTTTTACATTACTTTCGCGCATTTAGTGTGCACTTAAGGGTTTTATCAGCCAACTTCTTCCATGCTGTTACAAAATCCCCTGCCCCACTCATGGTTTCGTCAACAGGTTGAAAGATGATACCACCGAGCTTTTGATACTGATTTTGACTGGCATGTGCTTCTGCAAGTAAGCATACTTTTGGCTGTGCACGATGGTCTTTCAGGTATTTGATTTGTGCCAATGTCGGCGCGACATGTGGATCATCTGTCAACGCACCGGTAAATTTCAAATTCAGTGATCGCTCAAGATATTGATAGGCATCGTGGTAGGACCAGTAAGGCTGAGCACGGCTCGACACATCTGTTTTTTGGGCTGTGATCAAGAGTTTCTGCGCAAATGCACGCGCATTAGCCCAATATTTTTCACGATGTTCTGGAAACTGTTGTGAACGTAAAGCAGCAATAAAAAAGCCGATTCGAACTGCATTGTTAGGTTCAAGCCAGACATGTGTATCGATTGTGCCTTTTAATGCATTGCCACGAACATCCCGTAATGGCAAAGCACTGATAATGCCTGAGTCTAAAATAGCGATACTTTTGCCACTTTCACCTAACATTTTTGCTAAAGGTGCTTCGTGTGCATGGCCTAACCATAAAACGAGATTGGCATCTTGCACGGTTTTACGGTGCGCAGGCGTCAAACTCACATCATGTCCAGATTGATGGTCAAGCAATAGTTTTGGCTGCTCTACACCCTTGAGTACATCCTTCGCGATTAGATAAATCGGTTGTGTAGAAACAACGAGGCCTTGCGCCCAGCTCATCACACTAAATAAAGCCAAACTACAAAAAAGAATTACACGGGACATGGGGAGAGAGCACCATAAAATGAATAGTGTTATAATATAACAAAATCGTAAAAAAACCTACGTCTGTTCGTAAGTCCTTACGCTTCATGTTAAGATTTAAAGTCTTTTTCTTTATACAGTTTCGTACTCGAGGTTGGCTATGAGCGCATGTTCACACGAACATCATAATGCTTTGCATGGTGTACACGATCATCATAATGTCGAACAGCGCCTTGCTGAAGCTGAGAGTCTCTGTAGTGCGACGGGTGCTCGACTTACGCCCTTGCGTAAAGAAGTATTGGAACTAATCTTAAATGCAACAGGACCAATGGGCGCTTATGACCTTTTGGCTAAAATCAAAAGTGAGTCTGACCGACCTGCAGCGCCGCCGACAGTGTACCGTACGCTGGATTTTCTGCTTGAAAAAGGTTTTATTCACCGTCTGACTTCGATTAATGCGTACATCCCGTGTTGCCATCCGCGCGAAGGACATCAAGCAGCATTTCTGATTTGCACAGACTGTAAAATAGTCAAAGAAGCATCTGCTCAAGGCTTGATGGCGCAACTCGATGAATTGTCTGCATCCGATGGCTTTACTGCACATCACAGTATTATTGAAATTTCAGGGATCTGTCAGCAGTGCCGCAGCAAACACTAAATATGAAGCCCATTGTGGCTTTAGAGCATGTTCATGTCCGAATCGATGAACGTGACATTTTAAAAAATGTAGATTTCGCCTTACACGAAAAAGAAATTGTCACATTGATTGGTCCCAATGGTGCAGGCAAATCCACGCTAATCAAAGTGTTGTTGGGTATTGTAAAACCTGTATCTGGCAAAGTGATCAGCACACAAAAATTAAAATTCTCATATGTGCCACAAAAATTTAATCCATCACACAGCTTACCGCTACGTGTGTGTGATTTATTGGCCCTAGAAAAATGTGATTCCAATATCAAGCAAGAAATTATTCGTGATACAGGCATTGCCAAGTTACAACAATCTAAAGTTCAGCAATTGTCGGGCGGCGAACGTCAACGTGTATTGATTGCACGGGCTTTATTGCGCCAACCGAATGTATTGGTTTTGGATGAACCCATGCAAGGTCTGGATATCCAGTCTGAAGCAGAACTGTATGACTACGTGCGTAGCTTGCCAGAAAAATATGGCTGTGCAGTTTTGATGGTTTCTCATGACTTACAGTGGGTCATGCAAGGAACACATCGTGTGGTTTGCCTGAACAAACATATTTGTTGCAGTGGCTTGCCTGAAAATGTGCAGCAACATCCTGAATATCAAGCGATCTTTGGAACAAATCGTGTGTTCTATCAACACCATCATGATCACTGTGCGCATGGCGATAGTGCAACGCCTTGCCAGCACGACTCTCGTCCCCATATTCACCCTGAACCGGAAGCATAATCCATGATGGAATGGCTACAACTCCTTTTGCCAGCATGGATCATGGGCACTTTGCTGGTGTTCCTAACTGCACCCCTCGGCTGTTTGATGCTATGGCGTCGCATGTCTTTTTTTGCGGATACCATGGCACATGGCACTTTACTCGGTGTCGCCATTGCCGGTGCAATGAGTCTACCGCTTTGGACAGGCGTTACATTGATTGCGCTCTTATTGGTTGCAATCTTATGGGTGTTACACGACCCTCGCTTGCCCAATGACGCCTTGCTCGCGCTATGTTCAGCAACACTCCTGTGCTCTGGCTTACTCTTCATACAACATTTGCCCAGCTTAAGACCTGAATTACTCAGCTATTTATTTGGTGATTTACTCACCATTTCTTGGTCAGATTTGCCTGTCTTTGCAGTGGTGATCATTGTGGCACTGACCGTGCTGTATAAAAGTTGGCAATCTCAAATTCAGATTGCCATTGACCCCGATATTGCGGTCAGTGAAGGTGTCAGTGCCAAATGGCAACGTCTGATTTTTATGTTATTACTGGCATTATTTACCGTATTGGCTTTACGTGCTGTCGGCTCATTGCTGATGGGTGCATTGTTAGTGATTCCTGCATTAACCGCTCGTTTATTGGCAAATTCCCCGAAACAAATGGTGCTGTGGTCTTTCATCATTGCCCAAGTCGGTGTGACCGTGGGGTTATGGTCAAGTGCTGGTTTAAACACCTCTACAGGACTGACTATTGTATTAACCATGGCGCTGCTCTTTGCCCTAATTTTTATTATGCAAAAATTTAAGAAAGTCGCTTGAGTAGCACCGTTCATTGTTCAATTCGCGACATATCAAAATGAAAAAGCCATGCAACTGCATGGCTTTTTTTGCACGTCAAATACGATGCTCAGAATCATCTAACTGGATTTATTGATGCACCAAACTCAATAAGCTCGCCGCACAAGCAAATAATACCGCAAAGGTTCGATTCAAATATTTTTGTTGTTTGGGTGATTTTAATAATCGCAGTACTTTTGCAGCGAGACCGGTATACCCCGCCATGACAATCAGATCGATGCTAATCATCGTTGCAGCCATGATGACATATTGAATCCATTGCGGTTTGGATAAATCTAAAAACTGCGGCAAAACTGCCAACAAAAATACAATCGCTTTAGGATTGCTCATATTGACCAAAAAGCCATGTAAAATTAATTTTGAACGTGATTTATTTGGTAAATTTTGTTGGATTTCAATTGACTCAATTGGCGCTGTCCACTGTAAATAAGCCAAATACAATAAATAGACCACTCCAAACCATTTCACGATCAGAAAAGCCCATGGTGTCGTCGCAAATAAGACCCCTGCCCCAGCTGCAACAATGGCGATCTGAACCAAAAGTGCCAATTGCAGGCCGACTGCATTCCAATACCCATGCTTAAACCCATAATTCAAACCACTCGACATAGACGCAATTGCACCTGCACCTGGGGAAACACTAATTACCCAACATGCCAACATATATGCAATCCAGATTTGATAGGACATCATTAGCTCAAGTTTGAAATGGGTCTGTATTATATGACATTTACTCTATTTTCATGACAATAATGCACGCCAAAAGGCCAAATGAAGGCTACACTCTCAGCGCTGCTTAAGGCACAATATACACAGCCACTCAGAAATTATAATTTTTAGGAGCCATGAATGTCTGCTCAATCTGTAATTTTGCCATTACCCTCAGATCATGCTCGTTTTATTGTTTTACGTTTAAAAGATTTAACGATTAGCGAATTAAAAGAACAACTTGAAGACTTATTGAATACTCGTGATCGTCTGATTACCCAACATCCTAATGCACAGATTAAAACAGCTGTGGCTTTTGGACCTGAACTTTGGGCACAACTTTACAGTCAAGCTCCGGCAGGCTTTAAACAACTTGATCCAATTCAAGGTTCATTTAACATGCCTGTAGCCCCAGCAGATGTACTGATTCACATTGCAGCACAGCGTACAGATATTTGCTTTGCTTTAAGCCAAGCTTTCTTTGATGGCATTCAAGATAAAGTTGAGGTTTTAGATGAGCGTGTTTGCTTCCGTAATTTCGATGGCCGTGACTTAACTGGTTTTATTGATGGTACTGAAAACCCTCAATTTCCAGATGACCGTGCTGAAACAGCATTATTAGCAGAAGATGCGGGTATTTTTGCTGATGGTTCTTTTGTCTTTGCACAGCGTTATGCACATAACTTAGATAAATGGAAAAAGTTAAAGGTAGATGCTCAGGAACATGTCATTGGGCGTACCAAACTTGAATCGATTGAGTTGGATGAAGACGAACAACCTGAAAACTCACATATATCACGTACCGTTGTTGAAGATGGTGAGGGTGAAGAACTCGCAATTTTGCGTCATTCATTGCCTTATGGCGATGGCCGCGGTGACCAAGGTTTGTTCTTTATTGCTTATACCAATGACCTCAGTATTATCGACAGCATGCTGGTTCGCATGTTCGGTACTAGCGGTGACGGCATTCACGACCGCTTACTACATTTTGTAACGCCAATGGACGGAGCGTATTACTTTGCGCCGAGTGAAGAGTTGTTGGAAGAAATTTTAGAAGGGTAAATTTTGAAAATGCAAAGAGTAGATTTTCCTACTCTTTGCAACAAAATTTATTTATTCATAGTACTTAATTCTGCAGTGGAAAGACCAATATTTTCACACCCCTGCGTAGCTGAAACACATTTTAACGTATTACTTAAATCAACTTTAAAGACACTCGATTTACCACCTTGTGCATATTTTATATTTGCTAAATATGTAAAAATTCCTTTTTTAGAATTAAACGTAAATTGATCTCCTTGCAACAAATCCACCCCTTTACCATCAGCATTGTTATCTTCTGAAGCTAAAACAGGAATTGTTAAGAAATTGTTGCTATTAAAATTATAAACGAAAGTATTAACAATAAAGCTTCTAAAAGGCGTTTTTACATAATCAATATTAAAATCCTCTCGAACACGAAATGCCACAATATTTTTATCACGATATAAGATATTTATATCAACATTAGATTTTAATGGAACTGTTGACTTATAAACATCGAAGACTTTATTTTGATTAAAAATTTGTACTCCAAATTTTTTCAATGTGTACTTTCTCCCATTTTTATTTTTATCAACATCACCAAAATCAATTAATCTTATTTTTTTATTAGTAGAAACTATACTATATGTTCCATATTTATCTATAAAATCGATAGGTGATTTTATTTGTATAGCTTCTTGAGTTGGATCATTCCAACTATTATTTATTTTTGCATATCCACATCCAAAAAAAGAATTAATAATTAAAAATAAGGAAATTGTTTTTATATATTTCATATTATGCCTTTTAGGGGTTAGTCGAACTAATAAGGTAAATTTGCATTAATAAAAGGTATTGGATCAATTCTCCCGGTTAAACCAATCCCTAATAATGGAGCACTCCTTGCTTCAAAATGTAAATGGGCACCATTTGCTATCGTTGTCATCTTATTAGCATTACCAGTAGCACCCGACTTTCCAATGACTTCTCCAACATCTACAGGATCATTTTTATCTACATTAATAGCTGACAAATGTGCATAAAAAAAGTACACATACTTACTTCCTGCTATATTTTTTTTAGCATATTTTTTTTGTTTATCCGGTAAATCATCGATATCTACTTTCAAAACAATTACTCTACCATAAGCCCCTCCTGTATCCATAGCTGCAACTATTATTCCACTACTAACAGCGTAAATGCTCGTACCAGGATTAGCCTGTAAATCCACGCCTTGATGATTTTTAGTTCCATTATTCCTAACTTTACCAAAAGTTGCTCCTTTTGCATTTGCTAAGCCAGCAGTTCTTAATTTACATACAGCTAATGGATCATGCCAACCTTCAGCACCTCCAACTGAAGCTTGTTCATTTTTTTTGGAATTTAGATCACCAATAGATTCTTCTTTTTTATCTGGAGTAATTTTAGGCTCAGGTGATGAAATAGGAGCACCATTTAATAATTTTATAGTTTCATCCATGCTTAAATTAATACCAGAGGTTTTACTTTTATCTACAACATATTGATATATATTAATATGACCATCAATGTAGTTTCTTAACCACGCTCCATAAGCTTGTTTTGCATTTTTATACCTTCTAAGAAAACTTGTTGCTTGTTTTTCCCCATTCTTTCCGAATTGTATAAACAATAGTTTATGAGCTCTATCTTCTGTTAAATTATTTAAAACAAATTTTTTCCCTCCAGAAGATCCCTCATGATGTAATAGATATGCAAATTTTGCCATGGAACTTGGCTCTGTCAAATTTTGGTAGGGTAGTCCAGAAGCTTTAAAATTATTTATCGCGTATGCTGCAGCAGCATCAATGGCCATCTCTGCATTAAATCTTAAATTTAATTTTTGTATTGTCGTTAACTTAGGATTCTTTTGTACATATTGTCCAACCAAAGAGTTTTGATTTTTGCACATCTCTATCCATGTTGCGTCTAGAAACTGCGTTAAGCCCGCAGCTGAACTTGAATTAGCCTTACTATTAACATCCCATTCACCTGTTTTTTTAAGCTTAGCTGCTTCAGCATCTATTACAGCAGCTAAAGCATGTGGTGTAAAACCATGTCTTTTAGCAGCACTAATGATGTATGGTCTATATTTATTATTAATTGGCTTCAACAGAAAATTATCTTCGGTGAATTGTGCAGCAACAATATGTGTACTATTGCCATTATCCGTTCTTTTTTGCTCTATTCGTTCACTAGGTATTTTTATATCTTCTTTTGCATTATTAATTCCAATCAAATCTCCTACACCATCAACGATTGGCTTACCCATTTTTTTTAAGTCATTAAGAATACTTTGAGTTGTATTCTGGGTTTGACCACTTTGAGCATGATGACTTCCTACTACTTTTATTTTTCTAGAAGTTAGTTTTAATACCTTCTTGCCAATTGGTAATTTTTTATGATCGGCTATTAAATCAAATACCCCTTTAATATTTTTATAATAGACTTTTAACCCCTTTGAATGATCATCTATAAAAATATTTTCAAAAATTCCATTTTCTGTCTTTCTTATTATTTTCCGACCATCAAACTCAAGTTGAAGTGTGGCATTTAGAATAGGGTTAAACCTTAAATCCAAAATAATTATTTTGATTTTTGTTTCATAAGAGTCCTCTTTATCGTCATGATTCAATAAAATTTTTTCACCAATTTTAATATTATGAATACTTTTTCCTTGTAAATTATTTATTTTTGCTAATTGACTTACAGTCGTTCCATTTTTTTTTGAAATTCCCCAAAGTGTATCACCTGCCTTAACAATATGTATGTTTGACATAATCTAATATTCCTCATTATTATTTAATTCTATTTGTAACCCATGATCTCCTATATCAAAATCATCTTCATTTTGTTCTTCGAATTGAGCTTCATCCTCAAATACTCCTGACCAATCATCAAACCCTATTAATGCACTATATTGTATGTTTTCATCCTTTATCGATAATTTACTTTTACCTTTTTTATCAGTAACTCCTTCCCATAAAATATCTTTATTTTTCGAATCAAACATTTGAATTTTTGCATTTTCTATTCCAAGTCCTGCTAGACTTGAAAATAGAAAATCGACAGCATAGGGGCCAGATTTAGGTAATTCAGGAATTAAATAGTCAACCATTCCTCCTCCCACAAAACTATGCTGCCCCGCCTTACTCTCAAACTTGCCACCTGTCGTGGTAAATATTCCACTGCCATTAATTTTCAGCTGTGAACCTCCTGCAGTCAGCACAATTTCTTTAGGACTGGTAATTTCAATTTTATCTTCTGTTGAAATGAGCTTAATCACCTTTCGTGCAATTGCTTCAATAGCATCATCTTGGGCTTGTAATTCAACTTTCCCTTTTGCGGCATAAGCACTCAGGCCCTTTTGAGCCGCAAACAGACTGATTTTGTCTTGTGCATGACCGACAATATTCTTTTGAGCACTGAAATTAATCGAACCTTGCGCACTTTCTGCAATATCCTGCGATGCTTGTAAAACAATATCTTCCGGTGTAGTGAGTGCAATACCATTAGGTGATGCAAGCAACATCAACGCTTGGCGGAATAATTTGCCTTGTTCTTGTTTTGCCGCTGTATTGGATTTTTCTAAACCTTGCGCATAACCTTCCATAAAGCCTTGTACTTTTTCTAATGCTTTTATGGGTGTCATCGCTGGTGGCAAACCAAAACCACCATTATTCAATAAATCATCAGGGTTAAATTTGATGTCTTCGATCAATTTGCCCACATCTTTTAATGCTTTTAATGGATCTTCTTTTAGGTTGCTTTTCAGACTTGCGACCCGCCCTTGAATCACATCTTTACCATTTTCTTCAATATGATCTATGACAGACTTTAAGTTATCAAAGGCATCTTCAGCATCATTAAAAAATGCTTTAAATTCTTTTACTGTACTTTTGACATCATGTGCGATTGAGCCCATTTCTTTGACAAAACTTTTGCAGTTTTTTAACGCTGCCAATGGGTCTCGACTTAGCTCCTCCTTGAACAAATTTAAAGTCGCTTTGACAGCTTCAGCAGTACTTTTGATTTCTAAAGAGTTTATTAACTTCGGCAAACGATTAATCACATTTAATGCATCGCTCTGCTGTTTTACGGCTAAGCCACTCAGCATATTCATGCTCTGATGCCCTTGATTTAAAAGCGACTGAGCTTCAGCAGCAGCAAGATGATCGGCAACTGCTTGATCCTGTGCATAGGTACTAATGAGTAAACCTTTACCTGCACGCATTGCCCCCCAAGCATCCGTTCGCAGCTCAAACCCCTCTCCACGGCCATGGCTACTGTCTTGTTCTTTAGGATGGCTGAGATTACCTAAATTCAGTTGTGTCGCTGCATGACTACTCTGTAATTGGGTACTGATCTGCCCCGTTGTGTCATCAAAGCGCAGTTGGTTAAAGCCTGCTCCCGCAACTTCTTGCGAGCGAATACCACTGAGTTTTTTGGTTTCAGGAAGCTGACCTTTGAGGTCAAACATGGTCTGAGATCGCTCAGCTTCATGTATTCGTCCTACTACAAAGGGTCGATCCACATCGCCCTCAAAAAAGTCAATGACCACAATCTCGCCAATACGAGGATGGAAACGTACCCCATAACCGTCACCCGCCCATGGGGTCAGTACATCGACCCAAGCTGAGTCACTGTCATTATCATTACTCCCTGCTCCACCATCATGACTGTGGTCATCACTGCGGGTGAACGTAAACCGAACTTTGATACGCCCCCAAGCATCGACATAAATACTTTCACCTTCTGGACCGACCACTTTAGCCCGCTGTGGAAACGCAGGTGGCCGGTGTAATAAAGGATCATATTCAGGAACAACAGAAATTTGCCGACGGACCACATACAGCTCGTTGGCCTGCCGTTCATCCCCTAAAGATAGCCAACGGCTCGCAGCAAGTAACTTTTCTAATTGAACCAAAATGTCTTTGGGTAAATTATTTTGGTTATAAAATGCTTTGCCTAGTATGAGAAATTCACGATCTGTCGTTTGATGTTGATCGATTTCAGGATGATTTTCTAATTCAAACCAATACCCAACTTGTGCATCCCTTACGCTACTGCTGGCGGTAAAATATTTGGCTTGTAATTCCTGATATTGATTGAGTTGCCGATTCAACTGATCCAATTGCTGTGTATTTGAAGTGGTCGCCTGATCTGCACCTTTGAGGTCGGTTGTCCAAGCCGAACTCATGGTCCACGCCTGCTCTAAACTTAAGGTTTCATTGTGCTGTTGCTCACTTTGTGCATGGGCGCTTAAGAGCGGATTACTTTGGTCTTGTGCCAAATGTTGAGCTTGCCAACGCTGCGTTTGAATCGTGGTCGATTGTAAAAAGCGTTCTGCCACAAAACTGGTGATCGTGTCTAAACGTTCCGTGGCATGACTCCGATGAAAGCGAATTTTTTTCCGCTCTAAAGCACTATAAGCCTGATTCGTATCAATTAAACGCAGCCGCTGTGCTTGCATTGGTGCAGCCGAAAATGCGACAAATAACTCAGCTTCATCAATTAACCAATTGATCCCTTCACTGCGCCAAAGGCGAGTCAAAAATGCATAATCACTTTCATTCGCCTGCATGGTGAATGGACGTACATCATAAGTACGTGCCAGCCCCTCTAAGTTCAAGCTTAAACTGGCAGCAAACAACGCACTTTTTTTCTGCCATTCACTAAAAATAATCTCGGTCATCTCCCCTACCGATTTATTCATAAAGACACGGCTGTTACGACGCTTATGCCAGAGTGCTGTGGCATCCTCAATCACCAGCTTATAAACCGTCAATGCACCATCACTTTGACCTTGGCTTGCGCCGGTAATCACCCCAGTCAGGCGACTGAGTTGTCCCAAATCTGTCACTTGATCGACAGCCACTCGGCCACCGATAAACTGCTTTAAAGCAAGATGAGCATTGGTCGAGAGACAAATAATTTCCGCACGAAAGCCTTGATTGATACGGTGTTGACCTTCAATCCGTTGAATAAAAACTTCAGAATTTAGGTGTTCATTTGAGAAATGAATGTGTAGCGCACGTTTCTGTACGCTAAAGCCAAAGTTTTCCACCATGGCGTGAATATTTTTAAGCATTGTTATTATGTATTTAATTTTTTTAATGACGGCATTTTAGGAAATGATTATTTTTTCGTCTACCCCATTTTGCAAATAATTTGTTGAATTCTTCTTTTTGGCTTTTGCAACACTTTAGTATTCAAGTGAATAGGATCATCAATGCAGGATCAATTTTACGGATCTAACTTTTCGCAGTCGCTGAGATGCTGCTACACTCAAAATGCAATCTATAAAAAATTTTAAGCTCCATGATCACAATTGAATCCAAACTGCCTGCCCAAGGTGTGACTATTTTTAGCGTTATGAGTGCAATGGCGCAGCGTCTAAATGCACTGAACTTATCTCAAGGTTTTCCTGATTTTCCTGCACCTCCAGCACTGTTAAATGCGCTAAGTGATGCGACGCAACATGGTTTTAACCAATATGCACCCGGCGATGGACTGATGCATTTGCGTGAGCAATTGGTCCAACTGTTTGCTCATCGAGACCAATTAAATATTGACCCTCACACCGAAGTCACCATTACCCCGGGTGCAACCATTGGTATTTTTAGTGCCATTCAAGCTGTGGTTCATGCGGGTGACGAAGTGATTATTTTTGATCCGAGCTATGACAGTTATGCGCCCAGTGTAAAATTGGTTGGGGCTCATCCCATTCACATTGCCTTAGAGACGCCCCATTTTACTGTGGATTGGAATCGTGTTGCCGCTGCGATTAACGATAAAACCCGGATGATTATTGTCAATACACCGCATAATCCAACAGGTGCTGTTTGGGGGCGTGAGGACTGGCTCAACTTGATCGAACTGATTCGAGATAAAAATATTATTGTGCTGTCGGATGAGGTCTATGAGCATTTAATTTTTGATGGTCGTCAGCATCTATCTGCTTTGTCATTTCCTGAGCTGCGTGAACGCAGTTTTGTCGTGGGCTCATTTGGTAAAACCTTTCACGTCACAGGTTGGAAAACCGGTTATTGCATTGTAGCGCCAGCCTTGATGCAAGTGTTTCGCCAAATCTATCAATTTGCCAATTTCTGTGGAGTTACGCCCGTACAAATGGCATTGGCTAACTTTATGGCAGAACATCCTGAGCACATTGCTGAATTGGCCGATTTTTACCAAGCCAAGCGTGACCGTTTCAATGCGGGCTTAAGCTACTCTAGATTTGAGTTGATTCCGTCCGCAGGCACCTATTTCCAAAACCTAGATTACAGTGGCATACGCCCAGATTTAAGCGATGTGGAAATGTGTCAGTTGTTAGCAGAACAACATAAAATCGTGGCGATTCCTGTCTCGGTATTCTATCAAAAACCGCCGGAAAATTTACGATTATTACGCTTCTGTTTTGCCAAACAAGATGCCACCTTAGATCGAGCTACAGAGATTCTCTCCGCGGTTTAAAGCCGTATCTGCCCAAACGTTTTTTTAAAACAGACATGTAGAAATAATGAAGCCTTGGTTACTCAAAAACTAAGGCTTTTTTGAATGCCAACATGATAGTGTTATCAGTAACTTAAAATCATAAAAAGCCGCGTCTAGGACCTGAGCATGTCAAAACAACAGTCCCTCGTTACTCAGCAAAATTTATGGAAAACGTTTTTAGTTTTTCTGGTGCCTTTGATCGCCACCAATATTTTGCAGAATTTATCTGGGACCATTAACACCGTTTTTGTCGGTCAGATGCTTGGGGTGCATGCCATTGCAGCCGTTGCGGTATTTTTCCCGATCTTGTTCTGTTTAATGGCTTTTGTGATTGGACTCTCGGCAGGTGCAACCGTGTTGGTGGGGCAAGCTTGGGGCGCGCAGAATCTTGAAAAAGTTCGTACTGTGGTGGGTTCCACCCTTTTTATGACCTTGATTGGTGGCAGCATTATTGCCTTTTTAGGGGTTATATTTGCCAAGCCCATTTTATTGGCTTTAGGCACAGCCCCAGACGTGATGCATTTATCTTTGCCTTATGTGCAATGGATGCTTGCGGGTAGTCCACTACTCTTTATTTATATTATTTACACCTCGATTTTGCGTGGGGTCGGTGACAGTACAACACCGCTGATTGCGTCAGGTATGACCATTGGTTCAGGGCTGATCATTACACCAGTACTAATTGCAGGAAAATTTGGATTTCCAAGTTTAGGTATTATTGCCCCTGCCATTGCCAGTCATATCGGCTTTTTAATTGCCTTGGTATTTTTATATTTCTACTTAAAAAAGAAAGATCACCCGCTCAAACTCGACTTCGAGTTGATTCGTCATATTCGCCATCAACATGATCTCAGCAAAATTATCTTAAAACTAGGCATTCCTACGGGTATTCAGATGGTCACGACCTCTGTGGCTGGTCTCGTGATTGTCGGTTTAGTTAACCGCCATGGTGCTGATGCTACTGCTGCATATGGCGCGGTCAATCAGGTTTTGAACTATATCCAATTCCCGGCCTTGTCCATCGCGATTGCGGCTTCTATTTTTGCAGCACAAGCCATCGGTTCAGGTCAATCTGAACTAATTAATCGCGTGAAACGTACGGCCATCGGGATGAATTTCATTATTACTGGTATCTTGGTGGCATTGGGCTATTTGTTCTCTAAATATTTAATGGCGCTGTTTATTACAGATCCTGAAGTTGTGGTTCTCGGTCAAGAATTGCTGTTCATTGTGCTTTGGTCGATTTTATTTTTTGGTGCCAGTGCGATTTTTGCTTCCATTATGCGGGCCAGTGGAACGGTGACCGTGCCGATGATTATTAATATTATGGCGATTATTTGCATTGAAGTGCCGTGTGCCTACCTATTCAGTGAATGGTGGGGCTTAAAAGGCATTTGGTATGCCTATGCCTTGGCCTTTGTCAGCTTATGTATTTTACAAGGGCTGTATTACCAACTGGTATGGAGACGAAAAGCCATCAAAGTATTGCTATAAGGCTCGCTAATAGCGTTCAATGCCAATCCGCAGCTTTGCATCTCAATATGGAAAATCTTGTACGGATCCATGCATAAAGTTTGCCGTTAAACTGCTGTTTATTTTTCAACATTTGGTTTTATATCCTGTTGATTTATCTACACCTAGAACCAATTAAAATTAAAAATTGCATATTTTCAAACAATTACGGTTTGGCATAGATTTTGTTCTTATCCCTTTTATCTTTTAAGAATAATTGGGATGAGAAATTTTTTATGTCTAAACGTCAAATAAAGCTTGGGGCTTTTATTCCAACCACCTCACAGCATGTCGCGGGTTGGCGTCATCCCGAATCTCGCCCACAAGATCATCTCAATATTGATTATGCAATTGAACTGGCAAAAACCGCAGAACGTGGTCTATTCGATGCCTACTTTCTTGCCGATGGTCTGTCTGTCCGTTGGAGTTCTGCTGTCGAAGGTGAGAAAGGTTTGGGCGATAAAGGCGTCGGCTTTGAACCTGTTACATTGTTTGCTGCACTGTCGGCTGTGACGCAAAATATAGGCTTTATTGCCACAGCATCCACGACTTATGAAGACCCTTACATTTTGGCGCGTAAATTTGCTTCTTTAGATCATATTTCTAAAGGTCGTGCTGCGTGGAATGTGGTAACGACAGCCTCTGCCGATGCCGCAAAAAACTTTAACATTCAGCAGCACCCTGAACCCAAAGAGCGTTACGAACGTGCCGATGAATTTATTGAGGTGACTCAAAAACTTTGGGACTCATGGGAGGATGATACCTTCCATTACAACAAAGAAACTGGGCAATTTTTTGATGCCCGAAAACAACATCAGCCCAATCATCAGGGCCAATACTATCAGGTACTGGGTGCTCTCAACGTCTCTCGCCCACCGCAAGGCTATCCGGTGATTGTTCAAGCTGGGCAATCTGAAGATGGTCGTGAACTAGCCGGTAAATATGCCGAAGTGATTTTTACAGCACAGCAGAACTTAGCAGATGCGCAAGCCTTTTATCGTGATGTCAAAAACCGCTTAGTGAAATATGGCCGCCATGCAGATGACCTGAAAATTATGCCGGGGGTTTCGATTTTTGTTGCCAAGACAGAGCAAGAAGCCCAAGAAAAATATGACTTTTTAAATAGTTTAATTCACCCAGAAGTGGGTTTAAGTTTATTGTCTGCTTTGGCAGGTGGCATTAATCTGGCCAAATTTGATCTAGATGCCCCTTTCCCGAAAATAGAAGATGCAGACATTAATTTCTCCAGTCGTCAGCAAATGATGATTGATATTGCCCGGAAGCACAATTTTAGTATTCGTCAGCTCTATCAATATATCGCTTCAGCCCGTGGACATTGGACCTTGATTGGCACGCCTGAACAAGTCGTAGATCAACTGCAAGAATGGTTTGAGAATGACGCTGCCGATGGTTTTAATGTCCTACCGCCAACAACACCTGCGGGGTTAAATGATTTTGTCGATCTCATCGTTCCTGAACTGCAACGTCGCGGTCTATTCCGAACGGCTTATGAAGGCAAGACCTTACGAGAAAACTTAGGTTTAAAACGACCTGAAAACCAATATGTTTTAGAAAAAAGACATACCTCCCAAGCCTCATAAACCAACGTTTAATAAAACTGAAAAACAAATGCCCCAACTGGGGCATTTTTATGGACTGATATTAATCCAACTTAAGCGATGATCATACTGATCTATATTTGATAAGCCTAAAAAAAGCCCTGAATTCAGGGCTTTTACATTGTCTAGGTGATGGTCAATTCAGACTTACCATGCAAATTTATAATCGGCAAATCGATGAGATAAAGGTTCAAGCAACTGATCTTTTACTGGATCACTAAAGTCAGTCAAAATGTCATTTTTAATATTGGTCAGACGGACATCTTCGCGTTTACGCGGATGGGCTAAATGAATATCTACAATACGTTTAATTCGTCCCGGATGTGGCTGCATGACCACCACCCGATCACCCAAAAATACCGCTTCTTCGACATCATGGGTGACAATGATCATGGTGATTTTTTCACTTTGCCAGATTCGCTGTAATTCATCCTGTAAATTTTGCCGCGTCAACGCATCAAGTGCGCCAAAGGGTTCATCGAGCAGTAAAATCTGTGGTCGATTCACCAAACTCCGGGCAATCGCCACACGTTGATTCATCCCACCAGACAACTGCGAAGGATAAGCATCTTTAAATTGGGTTAATTTGACCAACTCTAAATGTTCATCAATCAATACATCTTCTTCTGCACGGCTAAACTGACTTTTATGTAATGCAATCCGTACATTTTCCCGTACCGTCAACCATGGAAACAGGCGATGATCTTGAAACACGATGCCGCGTTCCAAACTCGTGCCCTGTATAGGCTGACCATCAACCAAAATTTGGCCCTGAAACTGACGCTCTAGACCAACCAATAACCGTAATAGTGTGGATTTTCCGCAGCCACTACTTCCCACAATACTGATGAACTCACCCGGCTGAATATTCAGATTAATGTCCTCAAGTACGGTTAGGTCTTCTTGCTTTTGTGTGGGATAATGTTTCGTTAGCTGCTGAATAGAAACCGAACCAGCTTGTTCTAAGCTCATATCATTATTCTCTATTTGTGCTGACAAACTTTGCTGGACTAAACCTTAGAGTTTAGCCAGTGACACTTCCGTCGATTTAATTAACACCACCACCTCTGAACCTACTTTTAAGTCTAAATCCTTCACCGAACGCGTCGTGATCACGGACGTAAAAAAGCCTGCTTTGGTTTCCACATCAATTTCTGAAACCACTGGACCTTCTACGATTTCATTAATCACGCCTTTGAATTGGTTTCGCACATTTACTGAAGTAATCGCCATTTTAATTATGCCTTTTGTTATTAAGAGAGCTTTACTATAAAACAGTTCAATCACTTGCTATATCTTGATTTATCCTTTAGTTATCCCGATTTTATTTATCTTAAAATCAGATAAATAATCCATACATGAATTTATCGGTGAAACTGATATTTAAATATCGAATTATTATTTATCTTTTATTTTTAAATCTTTCATCATGATCTGCATTTTCAACAACTATAAGAAACGATATGTCTATTTTGACCCACCCTGCGGTGCCCTCTGCACTGAAACATAAACGGGCAACAGCGACGGTCTTTGCAGACCCGTTATCGCAAGCGTTGTTGTCTCGAATTGAACAAATTGCACCAAGTGAGGCCAATGCACTCATCATTGGTGATACGGGCACAGGTAAAGAGTTGGTTGCACGCCAAATTCATCAATTGAGCCATCGTGCCAAAGGTCCTTTTATCGCGGTGAACTGTGGCGCCTTTACCGAATCCTTGGTCGAAAGCGAACTATTTGGACATGAAAAAGGAGCGTTTACAGGGGCTATTAACAACCGTGTCGGTTGGTTTGAAGCAGCCCATAATGGCACCTTATTTTTAGATGAAATTGGTGATCTGTCCTTGCCGATGCAAGTCAAATTACTCCGTGTTTTACAAGAAAGAGAGATCGTTCGAGTCGGCTCCCTCAAATCCATTCCGATTAATGTTCGGATCATAGCCGCAACCAATGTCGATTTAGAGCATGCCGTACAAGACGGGCGTTTCAGGGAAGATTTATTCTACCGCTTACATGTGGCTTTGCTGCGCATTCCACGTCTCGCAGAGCGTCGTGGCGACATTTTGCCTTTGGTCAAACACTTCATTCAGGTCTATCAAACCAACCCACATGACACACCATTACGCCTCAGCCAACTGGCTCTCAAAAAACTCAGTTTACATAGTTGGCCGGGCAATATTCGCGAATTAGAAAATACCATTCAACATGCGATTTTAGTCAGTGAAAAAGGTGTGATTGAACCAGAAGATATTAGTTTTTCGAGTATTCAAAGTGCATCGTCGTTTTCGCGTGCAGAACCTTTTAACTTACAAAATGCCACCTCTGCTGTAGCCAACATCAAAGATATTCAAGATGCTGGACAGTTACTTGAGCAGACCTTTTTACAAATTTTTCAAGCCGCAAATCAACTTAAGCATGACAATATTAATGAGCTGATTGAAGAAAAATTTATCCGAAGTGCGTATCAGCACTGTCAATACAATCAAGTGCATACGGCTCGTTTGCTTGGAGTGACAAGGAACGTGATTCGCACTCGCCTAATTAAATATGGCTTATTATAAATAAGACATATTTTTATTTACTCCACATTAAAATAATAATCCCAAAAACTGATACATAAATATTCATCTACATTATTCTTTATTCATTGCATTATTTTAAGTATAAAAAATCAGTAATAAAAAACCTCGGTATATCCCGAGGTTTTTATTTATTTTTCCATTTTGTCTAGATTATTCCACGGGGTTTCGTTTCCACGCTGTAAAGTATTTTTCTAGTCCAATCAAGAAATAGTTAAAGGATAAGCCTACGAGGGTAATGACTAATATGCCTACAAACATTTGTGGAATTTCAAAGCTAAATTGCGAATAAATAATCAGATATCCCAGACCTGCTTTGGCACCAAACATTTCTACTGCAACTAAGGCCAAAATAGAAATTGCCCCTGCCAGACGGATACCGACAAAAATCGTCGGAACCGACGCAGGCAGAATCACTTTTCGGAACAATTGATAGGGTTTTAGGCCCATGGTTCGTGCCGATTTAATCAGTAAAGGATCGACTGTTTGTACGCCTGTAATGGTGTTCAATAAAATCGGCCATGTGCATGCATACACCAACAGGCTGATTTTTGAAGTTTCACCAATACCTAAAAATAAGATGAACAGCGGCATTAATGCCAATGCTGTGGTATTTCGAAACAATTCTAACAATGGATTTAAGGTTTCAGCCACGAGCTTGTACCAACCAATGATGAGACCTAAAGGAATAGCGATCGCTAGGGCCAAAATGAAACCAATAATTGAACGCTTTATACTGGCCAAGAAATGGATGCCTAATTGACCGCTTTGATATAGCTGCCATGTGGTTTCCAACACTACAGATAACGGCGGTAAAAAAGCCGGATTGACCACACCACTCCGCGGCAGAATCTCCCACAGCAAGAAAAAAGTTACAATGGCAATGGTGCGTTTAAAGACCGTGTTTAACCAAGTGAATTGTAGTCTGGGTTTAATGTCGTTATACGATTGCGTATAACTGATGGCTTGTTTAGTCGATGACATAAATAAATCCTCTGAATATTTTAGTTATGTGCAAGCTGTTTATGTTTTTCGAGGGCTTGCGCTTTAATCACTTCTTCACTGAGCAATGACCAAATTTTATGGCGAATTCGGCCATATTCAGGCAATGAACGGACATCTTCACTGGAGCTGCGCAGGCTTTGCGGAATTTCAATCACTTCCTTAATTCGCCCCGGTCTTGAGGTCATAATCGCCACGCGCTGACTCAGATAAATTGCTTCATCAATACTGTGAGTAATAAAAACAATGGTTTTTTTCGAGCTTTTCCAGATATTGATCAGCTCGGCTTGTAAGGTTTCTCGGGTTTGCGCATCTAGGGCAGCAAAGGGCTCATCCATTAATAAAATTTCTGGTTCATAAGCCAAACTTCGGGCAATCGCAACCCGCTGTTTCATCCCGCCGGAAAGCTCATTCGGATAATGCTTTTCAAAGCCACTGAGACCCACAAGCTGCAAATAGTATTCGGCTTTTTCACGGCGTTCTTTTTTTGCTACGCCTTTGGCTTCTAGACCAAATTCGATATTTTCCAGTGCGGTTAACCATGGATAGAGCGCATATTGCTGAAACACAATGCCACGGTCTAAACCCGGTTGAGTAATCTGCTTACCACTCAGTAAAATCTGCCCTGCAGACGGTTTGGTTAAACCCGCAATTAAGTCTAATAATGTAGATTTTCCACAGCCACTTGGCCCCACGATTGAAACAAATTCACCCGGCTGAATATCCAAAGTGACATTTTCTACAGCGACAAATTCAGGCTTATAGTTTTTACTGCCGACATGGTTCTGTGCAGGAAATACCTTACGCACGTGATCTAAATGTAATGCACTGGTCATTGTTATATTCCTTTTGATTTTTGGTCTTGCGCATAGGGATTAAATTCATTGCTATAGATGCGAATGACCTCAATTTGATTTGGTTTTAATTTGTGTTCTTTTTCTAAGGCACTCACCCATGGTGCAAAATCCTGATCTTTTTGCACGCCACCGACTTCGTGAACACCTGTGCCTGTGTAATATGGAATCAGTGCTGTATTTTCATTGCGTTGACGTTTTTCGATAATACTTTCCATACGGGCAATGATTTGCTCTTTCGGCGTGTTGTGTAGCCATTCTTGAGCTTTGGCCACGCCACTGACAAAGGTGCGAGCCAACTCGGGATGCGCTTGAATAAAATCTCCGCGCATCGAAAAACTCCCTGCGGTAAAGGGGCCGTATAAATCAATATCTTTAAAGATGCTGCGTACACCACCATTTTTTAAGGCACGTTTTTCCAAAATGCCAGAGAACACTGCAATATCAATTTGCCCATTCCTTAAGGCTTGTTCTGAGCTCACCGGTGGCAACATAATCAGCTCAACTTGACGGATTTCATCATCGGTTAATCCATGGCGAGCCAAATAATCTTTCACCACAAAGTCATAATGTGCCCCATAGGCATTCACTGCGACTTTCTTGCCAATAAAGTCTCGTGGGCTACGGATAGAACTATTTTCTAGCACATAAAAACCCACGTTTTGTTCAGCATCACTGCCATAAGAAGCCACTACGGGAACGACATCTAGACCCGCAGCGATGACCTTCACCACAGCACCATTAAAGGCGCCAGCAAAATCAACATCACCGGCCACCAAAGTGAGTAAATCTTGTGGCCCACCTTGTACCGTGCCGACATAACTGAGTTTAACGTCGCCTAAATAGCCCAAGTCTTGTGCCAATTCAGGTAAGGACACCAGTCCCGGATAGCTTTGATAGCGTAGTTCTTTTAAAGCCACTTGCTGAGGTTCATCCACTCGCTGCGTGCTGCAACCAACCAAGGCTGTGCCACCGACCAATGCTGCAAGGAACATATTGCGCCAGAGTTGAGGAGTGTTATGGATTGTCATTTTTTTCATTGTTATGTTCTCCTATCCAACCTGCTGCCAAGCTAAAACTTTACGCTCAACCCAAGTCAGTACCGTATTGAGCAACACGCCCACAATTCCTATCAGCAACATGCCAAAAATAATCAGTTCGACATCAAAAGCCTGACGCCCTTGAATCACGATATTGCCCAGACCATTGCCATAGTTCGCCAATAAAAATTCAGAGCCGATGGTGGCAAGCCATGCGAAAATCAGCCCAAGTTGTAAACCGACAAAAATCTGCGCCGAAGCACCGGGTAATATCAATTTACGAAACGCGTATGTCTTGGGAAATTGGTAAACTTCGGCCACTTCACGATACTTATGCGAAATACTGCTCACACCTTCAAAGGTGTGTAGCGCCACGGGATAAAACACCGATAAGGTAATAAACAGCACTTTGGCGCCATGTCCCTCACCTAAAAAGGTCGAAATTAGTGGCAACCATGCAAACAGCGAAATTTGACGCAATACATGAAAGCTCGGTGCAAATAACCAATTCGAAAGGCGTGAACTCGCGATCAAGATGCCAAACAGCACACCCGCTATCGCACCTATGCCATAGCCGATAAAATTTCGTGCCAAACTTTCGCCAAAGCCTGTCAAAAAGCTCGGTTGTTGGAGCACGGTTACTGCTTTTTGCAGCACGAGCCATGGACTAGGAATCAACTTTGGATCAACCCAATTTTGCTGTGAGGCCACTGCCCACAGTGCGATAAATGCCACAGGTAGAACGAGTGCTTTTGCTGCTTTAACTAAGACTTGGCGCGCTGCCCCGTGTAATGAAAGAATGCTCATGAGTTCCCTCCTACTCGGGTTGCGTGAAAGCGCGCAGTTTTTTCTAACCAAGCCAGCAAGGTATCTAAGACATAGCCCGTAATACCAATCACAATGATCGCCATGAAGATCAAGTCCATCTGCATTAGCTGACGTCCCCACACCATGAGATAACCAATTCCTTCACTACTCGCTAATAACTCGACAAAAACCAATGCCAACCACGCCTGCATAATGCCTTGACGTAAACCACTGATCACACTGGGTAGTGCAGCTGGGAAAATCACTTCTTTGAGTTTCTGCCAATTGCTGTATTGGTAAACCTCTGCCACTTCCATCAAACTATTCGGCACATGAGTAATGCCCTTATAGGTTGCAATCAACACCGGTGGTAAAACAGCCAATGAAATAGCGGCAATCTTCAAAGCCTCATCGATGCCTAAGAAAATCATCAATAATGGAATCCAGCCAACTATGGGAAATTGCGCAACAAGATTCACCGTCGGAAAAATAAAGTCCCGACTACGTTTGGCCAATCCCAACACAGTACCAAGCAAAATCCCGACACTGGCACCAAGCAAGACACTCCATAAAATACGTTTGGCACTGATGGCAAAATGAAAACTCAATTCACCGCTTTGCCATAATTCGACTGTGCTTTGCCACACCAGACTCGGTGCAGGTAAAATCTGCTCAGGCAACCACTGTTTAAGTGTTGCCACATACCATAGACCGAACAACAAAACTGGCATCAGGAGTCCACACGCCACTTGCAAAGTTAGTTTTAAATAGGTCTTAAAAAAATCCAACGCACTTCGGTCACTTTGCAAGGGAACCGAATGTGCAGATACATCCGTAAGGCTCATAATTCTTGTCCTTTTACGCTCTGTTCTGAGACATCAGGTTTTAAAAATTGAATAAATTCCTGATTTTTGCTGATCAAAATAATCAGACCAATAAACACCAGCCCGATTGGTAAAAATAAATTTTGTAGTCCAACCTGTGCGCCAAATACGGCGCCTATCAAGCCACCCAACAGTCCACCCGAAGGTCCGACGAGGGCTAAAATTGGAGAAATCTTAGCCATCGCGGTTTGCTCACCCACTCGGGCGAAAGACATAAAATTGGCGATATGCAACATACCGAGTCCAAGTCCAAACATGACCGAAGCAGGCCACATCAACAGCGTGATTTTGGTTAAGGCTAAAATCAGTAATGCCGTTGCCATCAGGCTTAGGCCAATCAAATAAAACTTTTGATAACCCATCAGCTCAGCTAAACCGCCCATGCTAAATAGCGATCCCACAAAGACGATGCCTTGTACGGTCAGCAGCATCACCGCCATTGGTTCTGAAAGTGCAAAACTTTGGATAGCAATCACCACAATGAAAAAGCCAAAGTAGTTATTTGCCACGCTGCTCAAAAATTCCAATATGCAAATAATCCGTAATGAGGCATGAGTTTTGATCAGTGCCAATGGCGCCACAATATCTCGCCATTGAAAATGCGGGTGATTCGTCGCTTGCGGAGTGCTACGTTGAAAGCACCACGGAGCCAACAGCAAGGTGCCTAAAAAAAGCAAAGACACCACATAAAAACTTCCGCCATAGCCGAAATGCTCGATCAACAACACGCTCAATGCAGGTGCAATCAGGAAATATCCCATCATGTGCGAACCGCGAAACCAACCCGCACGGGCTGGACCTAAACGCTTTAAATTGCTCAGAAAAACGGTATTGATCGAAACAAAACGCATGGGTAAGACAAAACTCACCAAGGCTGTCACCGCAAACAAATACCATGCACCGGCTTTGAGTGGCGTTAAGCTATAGATCACAGCGCCCAACACACTGCCGATGCAGAATATTTTCAAAGACCCAAAGCGCTGTACCAACACGCCAATCGGCAATGCCATGATCAAAATGCCAAAATTTTGCGCTGCAGAAATTAGCCCCAATTGCAATTCGGTGGCTTCTAAATGCACGGCATACAAGGAAATTAATACCCGTGCTACGCCTACCCCTAGTCCAGCCAAAATCGTGAGCAGCACAAAACTGCTCATAAATTTGGTGGTTAATGGACTGGCAATTACATTGCTTTCAATCGGACGACTCATGGCTGCGACTTACTTCGGTTGACCTTGAGCATTAAATTGGCGCCAGTAACCCTCTAACTTCAGCTCTTTCAAGGCATTATTTAGATACTTCGGCTCATACCACGTTTTGGTATCCACATCACGACGGATTAAGCGTGCATCTTTGGCAATTTTTAAAGCACTATCAATTTGTGAACGATGGAACTCGTCTAGTAGCGGTGTAGTACGGTCCTTTAAATTCCAACCATCCCAAGTTTTTTGATAATCCACCAATGGAATGCCACTTTGAGCCCAGAGTTTATATTGCGCACTACGGTTGGCTTCTTGAGAACTCCACTGCGCCTGTTTAATCAGTGTCGTCACGACACGTTGCACTACCTCTGGATATTGTTTTTCAAAACTTTCTGTCACCCAAAAGTGCGCAATCGGTGCAACTTTGGGATCTTTAATTTCCAATAATGTTTTCGCCACACCACGCGCTTGCAAACTAAACGGTGAAGTAATCGTGGCATCAATATCACCTGTCGCTAACGCAGTACGCGCCGAATAGGCATCTTGCGAAATCACTCGTAAATCGCGCTCAGTTAAATTGTATTTTGCTAATACACGGTTAAAGACGATCTGACCATTGGTGCCTTTAAAGACGGAGAATTTTTTGCCTTTGAGATCTGCAAAGGATTTGGCATTAGAGCCGGCAGGCACCACCACATAAGTTGGGCCAAAACGCCCTGTTGAAAACAAGACTTTGGTTTTTAATCCCGTTGAACGTCCAACCAATGAGGGCAAATCACCATGCAATGCAAAGTCAACTTTGCCATTGGCTAAAGCTTCATTGGTTGCAGGGCCTGCTCCTGGGAAGAATAGCCAATTCACCTTAATGCCATCTTTTTTAAATTCTTGTTCGAGCACACCTCGTAAATGTGCTGTAGCTACAAAACTACCGCCCACTTTGGGTTTACCCCCCTCACCCGCGCCTGATACAGAAATGCGAATTTCTTTGGGATTGGCAGCATGCAATTGAACGCTTAGACCAAGTGCTGAAAGTGCCAAGAATGTGGCTGCGATTTTTTTAGAGATAATTTTCATTTTAAATGTTCCTTAATGGTTTAAATATTTGAATTAAAAGGTGTACTGAACTTGAGCTTGCAGCTCATTGGTGTCTTTTTGATTTGCCGTTTCGACATCAAACAGGTAGTGATTCAGCTGTAATTGGAATTTTGTGGTTTGCGCAAAAAACAGATTTAAGCCCAAAGAGTGAATGTCATATTCACCAATACGACCGCTCGCGGTGTCGAGATAGCTTGCGTTGTTTTTATTCGGGTTATAGCGGTCAAAACGGTAATAGCCTTGGACTGACTTTGGCCAGAAATCATCAAATTTGGCATTGGATTTAATACTGTTGTAGAACTGATCGCCCAAGGTGTAAAAAGCGGTAAAAGTATGTCCTTCCGCTTTGGCTTCTTTGATGTCTTGGGCTACAGTGTCGACATAATCGGTCTTGCCTTGCAGATATTCATAGGTCACGCCAAATGGGGCGTGGTTATAATAAATATCGAAACCCAAACGATCACGTTTTGCAGCATCGTCAGTGATTCCGCCGGCTGAAATTTTCGATTCGCCTTTGATATAAGAGGCACCGAACTTCAACTCACGGAAAATGCTGGCGTAGTCCACTGGCAAGGTAAAAGCCACACGACCGATATAATCTTTGCCATTGTTGTCATCTGCCTTATTGCTGGCGTTCCCATTGGTTACCCCTAAGGCATACTCAAATAGCGGCGCACGGTAGTTCGATGCAAAGTCGACAAAAGGTTTGGCATCTCCACGGACGATAAATCCATTTTGACGATTAAACAGTCCTAAAAAGGTCGAAGCTGCAGCGGTACTAATGGTCGGACGCAAATCTTCAGGAGACTGCACATCTAGACCAAAGGGCAATAACTGCTGACCGAGCGTAAAGTTCAGTTTGGCAGTTTCAGGGCCCGCATTGGTGGCAAAAGCGTTATAGCGAACAAAGGCATCTAGTAAGTTAAAGTTACTGTTATTGGTGCCATCATTGCGTTTGCCATAACCAAAGGACAATTGATAATCGAGGTTTTTGCCTTCGTTATAATCCCGGAATAAATTCCCGCGCACACCAATTAGCGCAGTCCCAATATCAAATGTCGATTTGGTTGCACCCAACACACCCGTTTCATCGAGCGCACTGGCACGTAGTTGAACCGTGCCATACAGGGTTGTGTCACGGGTCGATTTGGTGGTTTGACGTTCATATTGACGTGACTGATCGTACTTATAGTTTTCAATATCTGCACGTAAGCCGTCGATATCTTCGGATGTTGCTGTGGTTACTTCTGCAACCTGCGTTTCACCTTCAATATCAGCGGCGTTGCTCGTATCGTCTGTCGTCACCGCGGCCGTTTCGACGACTTGGCTTTTCGTCGCACCAGATTCCACGGCATTTAAGCGTTTTTGCAAACTCTCAATTTGTTGTTTTAAGCTGCTCAGTTCTTGCTGAAGTGCTTCATCGGATGCAAAACTCAGCTGACTGGTTGCGGATAAAATCAGTCCGACCGCAACGGTTAATGTGGTTTTTTTCATGATTTGGTTTCACTAACATTTTTCCCAAAGCGCAAAATCCCCCAACCCCATGCAAGGTGCATGAAGTGAATGTACTGCGTGGGTTTTTTTAAAAATTAATCTGAGTGGTCGTAGGTTTTATTCAACTTATGCACGACCGAAACTCGAAGACAGCTTTTAGAATTTAAGCGCGCATCATCGCGAGTGTCATAGCACAACAACATGCCTGTTGTAGGACACGAAAAGCAGAAAGATATCGATGCGTAAAAGTACTCATAAATGTTCCATACAGTGGTGAGTTTTGTTCACTCTAATATGGCAACAACTGTGCCAACATTTTAAGTATTTATTTTTTAAAGTTTTATTATTTAAATCTGATAAATTCTGTTGGTTTTAACGCCAAAAAAATGTTGGTTATTCAACAGTTGCTTATTTCAAATCATCAGTTATTTCCATTTTTATATCTTATTTTATGAAATAAGAAATACGCTTTGGGCTTTTAATAACTGATGTTACGCCTGTAAAAGTAATTTCGGATTTTTAAAATGATTTTTAAATCTATTCGATGGAGTCTTACATCTAGGGATTGAATAACGGGATTAGCCTTCGGCTGGAGGTACTCTTACGAAACGTTGTTTCTCATTCGACAAAATGAGAAGCGTGCTTCGCAAGGAAACCATCTTGCGGTGCAATACACCTCACCGACAAAACTCGTTCAATACCATCAAATGATTCAAAGGATCGCAAAAACATTTTTGATTAAAAGTCTTCTTGTCTCAAACAATTGCGGATGACACTACCGCGTATCGTTCTTTTATTTGGATCAAATTGCGCTTCTGATATTACTAGAGCATAAAAAAACCCACTGACGTGGGCTCTTTTCAATTGATTTTAATTACCGCTTATTGACCAAATTTAGTCGCCATGGCAGTTAATTTTTGATAACCCGTCGGTAGCAAACGTTGAATTAAATCAATCGCTTTTGCATCATTACCAATCAATAAACGGCGCTTATCTTTTTGTACTGCTGCAATGATTTGACGAGCCGCTTCTTCAGGTGGACAACGCAAGAATTTATTAAACGACTGTGCCGATTTTTGTGGGTTCATGCCTAAACTTTTCAAGCTGTCATTCATTTTTGCGGCATTGGCAATATTGGTACGAATCCCGCCCGGATGTACACATAGCGCACTCACGCCACAGTTTTCAATATCCAATTCTTGGCGTAAAGATTCGGTAAAGCCACGTACTGCAAATTTAGTGGCATTATATGCCGACTGTGTTGGCTGTGCAGTTAGACCAAACAAGCTGGAAATATTGATGATATGACCTTCACCACTTTGCTTGATATAGGGTAAAAATTCTTTGGTGCCATAAACCACACCCCAGAAGTTAATATTGACAATCCACTCCAGCTCTTCGTAGCTTGCGCCTTCAACGGTCGTGCCCAAAGCCACACCCGCATTGTTAAAAATCATATTCACGGAACCATGATCTTTAACGGTCTGTGCTGCCCATGCTTTCATTGCTGCAAGGTCTGACACATCGAGTTTTTGCGTGGTTACACGTACATTGCTGGCTTTCACCAATTCAACGGTTGCCGCTAGACCCTGTTCATTCACATCGCTTAAAGACAGATGACAGCCTTGTTTCGCCAAAAGCACTGCCAATTGCTGACCAATACCTGAACCTGCACCTGTAATGGCAGCCACTTTATTTTTGAAGTTTTTCATTGTGATTCCTTATTCCTTTATGCTGCCGCTTGGCTTTATCACAGCGTGATCTCATTTGCCAATGTGTGCAGTTCGTCAACTTAATATAGTTTTGACAATACATATTGTCAATGTCATCTTAGGACGTGCTAAGCTGTTGAAATCGCCAATGCTTAAACATAGGTTTAAACTGAAATTATTGCTAAAATAAGACAAAATTCTGCTTTAGTTCAGCGTATATTTTCATGACAGATGCAACAAATCACACAGAACAACAACAGGCAAAAAATGTGAAGGAACGTCAATTTAAAGGGCTTTCTCTCAGTGAACGTAAGCAAGCGCGACGTGAAAAACTGATTGAAGCCGGTATAGAAGCCTATGGAACACATGGCTTTTTTTCAGTGACTGTGAAAGATATTTGTTTGGAAGCCAAGCTGACCGAACGCTATTTTTATGAATCATTTAAGAAAAGTGAGCAACTGTTCCAGACCATCTTTTTAAAATTAATCGATGAACTGCAACAAAATGTGATGCAAGCCATCATGCAAGCATCTACCGATTCTAAAAAAATGATTGAAGCGGGCTTAACCGCCCTATTGTTAACCTTAAAAAATAATCCTCGCATGGCGCGCATCATTTACATCGATGCTATGTTGGTACAAGAGCTACATAACCAAGCCACGATTCATGAAACCATGATGCGCTTTGACCGTATGATTCATGCCTTTGTCATGCTGATGATGCCGAATATTGATCGTTCAGAACGCGAAATTTCAATGGTCGCAACCGGTCTCAATGGTTATGTCACCCAAATCGCGATTCGCTGGGTCATGAGTGGTTATAAACAGCCGATTGATGAAGTTTTATCGTCATGTAGCGTGGTCTTTTTGGCCTTGTTGGATGCTTTTTCTGAAAAACCCAGGAAATAAATTTTGTCCTCAACACTGATCTTTACAATTTTTTGAATGATTTTTTTGTGACAACAGCATGATGCAAAGCCCATGTTGTTGAATATTTCAGGATTTAAATTGTCACAATTTCTTTCTAAACCCCAATGAAAGATCATTTTTGCAATGATACTGTCATAATTAATCTTTGTAATAAGCCTGTCATAAATATAAAACGGTCTACCGTTTACATAAAATAGGGTATTGCGCTGTGAAAGATGACTATATTTTAATCGTCGACGACGAACTCCCGATTCGGGAAATGATCCATACTTCACTGGATATGGCTGGTTTTCAATGTCAGCAAGCTGAAGATGCCAAACAAGCGCACCAAATGATTGTGGATCAGCGTCCTGCACTGATTTTATTAGATTGGATGATGCCTGGCGGCGTGAGTGGTGTAGACCTATGTCGTCGTTTAAAACGCGATGAAAATTTGTCAGAAATTCCAGTCATCATGCTCACTGCGCGCGGCGAAGAAGACCATAAAGTCCAAGGTCTGGACGCGGGTGCAGATGACTACATGACCAAACCCTTTTCCACCCGTGAGTTGGTGTCACGCATTAAAGCGGTGCTGCGTCGCTCAAATGCATTGGGTGGTGAAAAAACCATTGATGCCAATGGCTTAATCCTCGATCCAGTCAGCCAACGTGTCAGCTTTGGCAACACCATTTTAGATATGGGACCGACTGAATATCGTCTATTGGCCTTTTTCATGACTCATCCTGAACGTGCCTATACCCGTGCTCAATTATTAGATCAGGTTTGGGGTGGAAACGTGTATATTGAGGACCGTACCATTGACGTTCATATTCGTCGTTTGCGTAAAGTTCTTGAACCTTTCCAAGCCGATCGTTATGTCCAAACTGTTCGTGGTACAGGTTACCGTTTCTCTACCCGTGCAGACGCTGTAATGGGTTAGTCATTTTAGGTCTTTAATTTTATATGTATGAACCGTATCCCGTCCCTGAACTTGCCAGTGAACATAAAAAATTCCGTTACAGCAGTTTATGGACTTTTGCCAAGCAGGATTTGAGACTGCTGGCATTTTTCCTACTCATTGCTGCACTCATCGGCTTTGGTACCGGGTACTTATGGATCTGCATCTTAATTGCCTTTGCAGTGTTCTTTGCATTGCAAATGCGTTCGCTGTACTTGGTCAACGAATGGATTTCAAACCGTCCTTATGATGTCCCGCCGAATTTAGACGGCATTTGGGGGGCTTTGCTCTTTAATGTATACCGTGCCCAGCGCCAAGAACGCATCGTACAAGCTGAAATGGTCGGCCTAATTGACCGCGCTCAATCTTCCTTGGTAGCACTTGCTGAAGCTGTGGTATTGATTGATGAATTACACCAAATCGAATGGTGGAACCCTGCCGCAGAAAAGCTTTTGGGGATTCAACAGCTCGATCAAGGGCGCAATATTTTAAGTATTTTAAGACAGCCTAGTTTTATCGAATACTTTACCAATATCGATTTAGCCCCCGATGGTTTAAAAATGAAATCATCAGTGCTCGAAGACCATTATGTGCAAGTCAAATTGACCCGTTTTGGTCGCGAAAGTCGTTTATTGGTGGCTTATGACGTCACGCGCATGCATAACCTTGAGCAGATGCGTAAAGACTTTGTCGATAATATTTCACATGAGTTACGCACACCGCTCACGGTTTTAAGTGGTTATATCGAAACCTTTACCGATCAGGAAGATTTAAATCCACGCTGGAAACGCGCATTCGATCAAATGCAGTCTCAAACCCGCCGTATGAATGCTTTGGTTAATGACTTGTTATTATTATCTCGTCTGGAAAATGATAAAAAAGTTGCTAAAAATCAAATCATTGAAATGCCCAGCCTAATGAACCAACTATATGACGATGCACATGCTTACAATGTGGATTATGGACATACACTGAATCTCGAGATTGATAGTCACTGTGACCTGATCGGATCAGATATGGAATTGGCGAGTGCCTTTAGTAACCTCATCACCAATGCAATTAAATACACCCCGAAAGGCGGTACTGTGACCATTGGTTGGCATGATGATGGTACGCATGGTTATTTTACCGTTGAAGATACGGGTATCGGGATTGACCCGAAACACTTACCCCGTTTAACGGAACGGTTTTACCGTGTGGACAGCGCACGTAGTCGCCAAACGGGAGGAACAGGTTTAGGTCTTGCCATCGTGAAACACGTTT
The DNA here is from genome assembly GCF_015218525.1 of Acinetobacter sp. YH12138. Taxonomy (NCBI): domain Bacteria; kingdom Pseudomonadati; phylum Pseudomonadota; class Gammaproteobacteria; order Moraxellales; family Moraxellaceae; genus Acinetobacter; species Acinetobacter sp. YH12138. Next base: position 3,123,303 of record NZ_CP048670.1, read on the forward strand.
TGATGCAACATCAGGCACACCTTGAAATTGAGTCCAAAGAAAACCGTGGTTCGCTGTTTAAAGTCGTCTTCCCTAAAGAACGCTTGTATCATGTGAGCTAAGCAGAATCATCCTGCCGGTCTTGCTGTGCTTCCAACTGTTGTTCTTGTTGTTTGGCACGGCGATATGCAGGACGCTGTTGCATCCGTTGTAAGAAAGCCTGAATTTGTGGATATCGCCCTTGAGTTCTGGTCATGACGGCTTCTAATGGAAACGTCATCTGAATATCCGCAAAGCTAAACGGTCCCGCAAAATATTCATTTTCCGCTAAATGGTTTTCTAAAAACTCGATATGTTCTTTTAAGCGAGGTCGTACAAAACCTTTTTTGACCCCATCACAAATGCGATTAGCTACGGGTTTGATGACCCAAGGTACATGGCGTGGCACATTGCTCATGACCAACTGCATCACCAACAACGGCATTAGAGAACCTTCGGCATAATGCATCCAAAAGCGATATTGTTGTTTTGAATGTTCCGCCTTGGCTGCAAAAAAATCATGCCGATCATACTTCTCTTGTAAATACTCCAAGATCGCTGCAGATTCTACCAAGACCAGTCCATCATCCTGCAATATGGGCGACTTCCCTAAAGGATGGATGGCTTTAAGCTCAGGGGGAGCAGACAAATTTGGCTGGCGCAGATAAAACTGAACCTGATAATCCAGTCCTAATTCCTGCATTGCCCATAAAATACGAAATGAACGAGATTTTTCTAGATGATGTAGCACCCGCATGGGTTCATCTCCTATATGAAGTCTAAAATTTTCTTATTTCTGGCAAGCCATTATTATTTTGAAGTAGTTAAATCATAAAAAGTGTCAGATCACTGCTTAGGGCTATATCAAAACTAAATTTTGTACAGTACAGCAGCGACCTGCATTTAAATTAAACTAGAGTGGTTTTAATGTCTATACTGCGCAATAAAGTTTTTGTCACAGGGGTTTTTTCACAAATGGACAAGATTTTTTGCTCTAATTCTGCATCCAAGGGCGTTTGAAAATGCAGGCGTCGCTCAACCCATTCAGCTCCTTCACGGTTCGCACAAAAGTCTGCCTCGACACGAAACTCACCCAATTGGATTTGTTTATGTGCTGCATACATGCGCAAGGTAATCATTGTGCATGAGATTAAAGATGCGCACAGTAAATCATACGGTGCTAAACCTAAATCCCCGCCGCCAAATGATTCGGGCTTATCGGTAATAAGTTGATGTTTTCCACTCTGAATTTCACCTGACCACGGTGCTTCTAAAGTGTTTACTGTTGCCGTTGCGACGATACCCATAATGACTCCCTCATGGTTATGCCGCACCATTTTCACCACAGGTACGGCTGTTCATTTTTATTTTTAAGTTAACGTGATGGACGCATTTTATCAGGGAAAGCCGGTGCTTCTAGTCGTGGACCATCATAGTCTGGAATAGAGCCAAAGCGTTCGTCCTGATTAATCCACTGCTCACGGGCAATATTCAATTCTTCTTGTGTGCGCCCCACAAAATTCCACCACAGCAGAATCGGTGATTCAAAAGGTTCACCTCCTAATAATAAAACACGGCCACCTGCATGTAGGTCAATTTTGACTTGGGTTAAGCCCGGCTCAAGTACCACCATATTGTCTTCATTTAGCTCGTGACCATTGATACTGGCAGTCCCTTCGAGGGCCATAAAGCCATATTCAAATTTTGGATTGAGCGGCAGGACGGTACTTTGACTTTCCGAACTACGCAGATCGACACCCAATAATTCACTATGTACTTTTACCGGCGATTTAGTCTGTAAAAATTCACCCACCAATACCGTCAATTCAATCCCGTCTTGTGTCACCACAGGCAACTCTGGGTAATGGTCAAACTGGGGCGCCATATTGATTTTGTCATCTGGCAATGCAATCCAAAGTTGCGCAGCATGCATTTGCGTTTCAGATTCTGGAGCAACCTCAGTATGCGAAATACCATAACCCGCCGTCATGAGATTGACTTGTTTGGGCTGAATTAACTGATGTGTGCCCAAACTGTCGGTATGCATCATGGTACCATCAATCATCCAGGTAAACGTTTGCAAACCAATATGTGGATGCGGCCCAACATCTAAGCCATCACCTTGCGGAAAATGCACTGGACCGGCATGGTCAAGGAAACACCATGCCCCAATCATCCGTTTATGCCGACTCGGTAAAGCACGTTTTATCAATGTGCCTTGACCAATTTCAGCACGGCGCAGTGGAAATTCTTGAATGAACTGATTGACGTATTTTTCACAATCGTCGGAATGAGATATTTCTGTGTAATTAGTATTGGTCATATTCTTACCCTAAATTTGGCTAAGCCGATGCAAGGACTATCGGCTAGAGCTATGCATTTTTTCCATTATATCTGCATTAACTCAATCTTCTTCAGCTGTCATTAATACGCTGAATCACAGAGATAGGACAATCTTTTTTTTGTTGCCTAATATGACATACAGCATAACAGTTATTGATGCTTATTTAGACAACACCCAATGCGAAATTACTTGCTCAAATCACGTGAAATGTAAATTTAAGTAACACAAATTAACACTCACTTTTGACCAAACAATACCAAATAATTCACAAATCATTGAAATAACGTGTTTAATTTTAAATAAAAATGATATAGATTATTTTAGTTACATAAACTTACATACAAACCATGCTCACCCGTCGGTAATCTTGCATGATCAATGAGTATAAGAAAGAATCACGTGCACTGATCCAAAAAGCCTTGAAAGGAACCTTTGTTCGCGTTCCTGCTCAATTTCGTCAAGAATTTTTCCACTATCATCGTCATCAACTTTTTAAATTCTTTTTCCAAGTCAACATCGTTGCACAATTGGCCTATCTCTCTTATGCCATAGCGGATTGGTTTATGTTGCCCGATGTGGGTTTGCTCGCGATAGGCTTAAAAACGGCCTATACCTTACTGATGATGGGCATCACATGGGGCATTTATACATATAGTAAGAGCATTTTACTCTTTGACTTGATGCTTCCCCTATCGATCGTTGGTGCTTCTGCGCTGTGGTTTAGCCTACTCAATTTATCCAATAGCCCCGATGTGCCGATCTATTTATATGCATCTTTGGTTTTTATTGTGTTAGCCAATTTATGTGTGCAAATCCGCTTTAAGGCTGCTGTGCTCATTTCTCTATGTATCAGTCTAATTATACTGATTGGGGTGTATTTCGCCATTTCTGGCAATATCCATCAACTGCAACTGTTTATCTTGATCTATTCGCCCGTGTTGTTATTTAGTTTGTATATCAGTTGGAATTCAACGCAAAAATCTAGAATTGTATTTTTACACAGTAAACTCGATCAGTTGAACCGTGAAGCGCTCAATATTATGGCGCATACCGATGTGCTGACTGGCTTAAACAATCGACGTCAATTTATTCAACTTGCCAATTATCATATTCATCATCAGTCCGAACCGTTACAGCCGCTTTCATTACTGATTTTTGATGTCGACAAATTTAAAAATATTAATGATCAGTTTGGGCACTATATTGGTGATCATGTTTTACAACAAATTGCCGAAACGTGCCGACATACCTTACGTAGTCAAGACATCATTGCCCGCTTCGGTGGTGAAGAATTTATTATCCTTTTACCGCAGACACACCTGCGTCAGGCTCAAGATATTGCCGAACGTCTGCGACGGGCAATAGCCGATGATTATTTAGAACTTGATACACTACAAAAACTTAAATTTACCGTTTCTATTGGTGTTGCCGAATTTGGTCAAAAAAACCGAGATTTACAAAGTGTAATTCGCATGGCCGATCAGGCACTTTATCAAGCAAAATCTGCAGGACGCAATCAAATTTCAACTTATAAAACAGCAAGTTAATAATATATTTTGTAACATTCAACAGACGATTTTTTATCATTCATTCGAAAAATCCCTAGTTTCAGGTAGATATTTTTGTATATTTTTTATTCATAATTTTCCTAAGCCATTTATGGAGAAGGGACATGTCTGTTGATGTACGAATGAGTTCTCGGACTAATTCGTCTGCTCAGGAAGTTCGTAAAAATCATAATCATACTTTGAAACTTTCTGAGTGTGATCTTGCCAATCGTGCCGAGATTGAACAAGCCATTGCAGATCCTTTTGCACGTATTCCTACGCAGTTTAGAAACTATTTTCTACAACATCAGTATGCCCATCAGTTACCTTATTTACGTCAAGTGAACTACATGGCGCAGATTACGTTTCTCCTTTATTTCTTTGCTGACATTTTTATTATCCCAGACATGTTCTTTTGGTCAGGTCTTTCTCGAGTGGCCATGATTATTGCTGCCCTATTGGTCAGCTTTTATCTGTTTAAATACAAAAAAGATATTCGTGTGCTCGACATGATCTTACCGATTGGGACGGTCTGTAGCACCGCGATTTGGATTGGCTTATTACTGGCTTCAAATAGCCCAATGGTCTCGTCCTATATCTATGGTGCAGCGATCTTTATATTAATTGCCAATGTCTGCGTACAAACACAATTTAAGCCAGCCTTGTATTGTTCGGGTCTCATTTCGCTATTGGTATTTTTTGCGGTGAGTCAGCTTTTATCATGGCAAGAAGCACTGATTTTTGTGGTGGTGTCTATTCCTGTTTGGATGATCAGCCTGCATATGAGTTGGAACAATACACTCAATGCACGTCGTCATTTTTTACGTACCCTGCTTGATGACTGGAATATGCATACACTGAAAAATTTAGCGCATACAGATGAGCTCACCCAGTTATACAACCGTCGTCAGTTTGTTCAGTTGGCTGAGCACCGTATTCATGAATGGCCAACGCCTGCAAGTACTTGCTTATTGATGTTTGATGTCGATCATTTTAAACATATTAATGATAATTACGGGCATGATGTTGGTGACCAAGTACTGCAATGTATCGCTGAAACCACCCGCAAAGAAATGCGCCAAAAAGATGTCTTGGCTCGCTTTGGTGGTGAAGAATTTATTGTGCTGCTGTCGGAAACGCAAATACAGGATGCAATGTTAATCGCAGAACGTATTCGTTTAACGCTTCAAAATCAATCATTGCTGAATGTCGCAAATCACCCGATCCAATTTACCGTCTCCATTGGTGTTTCACAGCTTAAATCACATAAACAAAATTTAACTGAACTGATTAAGCAAGCTGATATTGCCCTGTATCAGGCAAAAGAAAATGGCCGTAACCGTGTAGAGCGATATGATTCAAGCATGAAACCCGAACGTAAATCGACGAAGTCTTGGCAAAGCTTTACCCATAAAGTAAAGCCTAAAGCTGAACCGAATAATGAAAGCGATAGTAGTTGGTCAATTGTTTATAAATAGAATGTTGAGATATAAAAAAGGACGCCGAGGCGTCCTTTTTATTAGAATTATCTAGGTTTCCCTAAATAGCCTCAAGCATAGCTTTCGGCGTAATTTAGGCAAGAAGCTTCGCTTCTTGAAATCCAAAACTGCCGCGAGCATAGCTCTTGGCGTAATTTAGGCAAGAAGCTTCGCTTCTTGAAATCCCTAAATTACTCCCATTCAATCGTAGCAGGTGGTTTAGACGATACGTCATAAACAACACGAGAAACTTCAGCAATCTCGTTCATGATACGTGTAGAAATCTTGTCTACAAGATCATAAGGAAGGTGTGCAAAACGTGCAGTCATAAAGTCCACAGTTTCTACAGCACGAAGCGCGATTACCCATGCATAACGACGGCCATCACCTACGACACCCACAGATTTCACAGGTTGGAATACGGCAAATGCTTGTGCAGTTTTGTCATACCAGCCGCTTGCGCGAAGTTCTTGCATGAAGATGTCATCTGCTAGACGAAGGATGTCAGCATATTCTTTTTTCACTTCACCAAGGATACGTACACCTAGACCTGGGCCTGGGAATGGATGACGGTAAAGCATTTCAAATGGAAGACCAAGTGTTGTACCTAAACGGCGAACTTCATCTTTGAACAAATCACGGATTGGCTCAACCAATTCGAATGCTAAATCTTCTGGTAAACCACCCACGTTGTGGTGTGATTTAATCACGTGCGCTTTACCTTGTTTGCTTGCCGCAGATTCAATTACGTCTGGGTAAATAGTACCTTGAGCAAGGAAGTTCACACCGTCAAGCTTACGTGCTTCTTCAGCAAAAACTTCAATGAATTCACGACCGATGATTTTACGTTTTTTCTCTGGATCAACTTCACCAGCAAGCGCTGTTAAGAAGCGATTTTCAGCGTCGGCACGAATCACGCGGATACCCATGTTTTTCGCAAACATGTCCATCACTTGCTCGCCTTCGTTCAAACGAAGTAAACCGTTATCTACAAATACGCAAGTCAATTGGTCGCCAATCGCACGGTGTAAAAGTGCAGCTACAACAGATGAATCGACGCCACCTGAAAGACCCAATAGAACTTTTTGATCACCAATTTGCTCACGAAGTTGTTCTACGCGAAGATCGATAATGTTTTCTGAGTTCCACAAGTTACGGCAACCACATACGCCATGTACGAAGTTAGACAATAACTCAGCACCTTTTGCAGTGTGTGTCACTTCTGGGTGGAATTGGATACCATAGAAACGACGTTTTTCATCAGAAACCATCGCCACTGGGCAGCTTGGTGTGCTAGCAGTGATTTGGAAACCTTCAGGAATTTGAGTCACTTTATCGCCATGACTCATCCACACTTTTAATTGGTCTTTGGTATCTTCAAGATCACCAATTAAAGCATCACGGACTTTAATATCAACTTCTGCATAACCAAATTCATGCACAGTACCTGGCTCAACTTTACCGCCAAGCTGTTCTGACATAGTTTGTAGACCATAGCAAATACCTAAAACAGGTACACCAAGTTCAAATACAACTTGTGGTGCGCGCGGACTACCTTCTTCATGAACACTTTCTGGACCACCTGAAAGAATGATCCCGTTTGGGTTAAATGCACGAATGTCTTCTTCAGACATATCAAATGCGTACATTTCTGAATAAACACCAGCTTCACGTACACGACGTGCAATAAGCTGACTATATTGAGAACCGAAATCCAAAATCAGGATACGGTCTTCAGTAATTTGGGTATTGGTAGTCATGGCAAACAACTATGCAGGCAACGAATATAAGCGCCGTATTCTAACATTTTTCTTGGACTTTCGCACACTATTCGGACAGGGACAAAAACCACAAGCCAAACGATGTTTTTTACAACACATTTCAGGACTTTACCCATCCGCTTTCAATCAGCGATAGACATGAAAAAAGCGGCAGAACGCCGCTTTGATGGATGCTCGGACTCATAACCGCTTTATTTTGATTTTTCAATCCAATGATCCAAACTGAATTTACCTGCACCATGTAACATAAGAAATAATAAGCCGCCAGACATCGCCAAGTTTTTCATAAAGTTAATGCCATCTTCAGCACCACCATGGAATAAAAATGCAGTGATTAAACTAAATACGGTTAGACCCAATGCCGCAAAACGTGCTTGAAAACCAAACAATAAAGCTAAGCCGCCACCCAACTCAACTAAAATGGTGATAGGAAGTAGCCCTGCCGGTACACCCATTGACTCCATATAACCTGCGGTTGCAGTGTAAGCCGTAATTTTGCCCCAACCTGCCACAATAAAAATATAAGCCATTAATATACGTGCAACGAGACTGATCACTGCATTGATTTGAGGCTGTTGACTCAGATTTTTCACCATCAAATTTGGGTTAAGCATACTGAAACCTATTCTTAATACTGTTCAAAAGATGTGCTTAGATTAGGTCGTTTCTTATTCTCTTTAAATATGCTTTTATAATACTCATCATTCCATATATAGAACGATTTTACTGATAATTAATTACGTTTTAATACTGACTTTACTGCCCCAGACTGATAGCATCAGACCACTATTTTACGCATATAAGCCCCATGGAACTGATTGATTTTATACTACATGTTGATGACCATTTACTCGAGTTCATTACCAATTATGGCGTATGGATTTATGCAATTCTGTTCCTGATTATTTTTGTTGAAACCGGTTTGGTGGTCATGCCCTTTTTACCGGGTGACAGTCTTCTGTTTGCAGCAGGCGCGCTCGCTGCGTCAACAGGTGCCATGGATCCGTGGGTTTTGGTGATTTTGCTGTTTATCGCGGCAGTCTTGGGCGACACGCTGAACTACCATATTGGTAAATATATTGGCCCACGTGTCTTTGAAATTGAATCACGCTTCATTAACCGTCAACATTTGGTGAATACGCAAAAATTCTTTGAAAAACACGGTGGTAAAACCATTATTTTTGCCCGCTTTATTCCTTTTGCACGAACCTTCGCGCCTTTTGTCGCAGGTGCAGGCAGCATGAACTACAAGTACTTCCTGACTTTTAACATGATTGGTGCGATTTGTTGGGTTGGCTCATTTATCACTTTGGGCTATTTATTTGGCAATATGCCAATCGTGAAAGATAACTTCACCCATCTGATCTTCGGCATCATTATTATTAGTGTTTTACCGGGTGTAATTGGTTTTATTCGAGCAAAATTAAAGAAATAAACCGATCTGGTGAACGCCTTTAAGCAAAAAAGCGTAAAACCACAGGGAACATACATAAAATCAGCATCAGGGCCGATCCTTTATACAGAAGATCGGCCTTAATTTTTTGGGTCTTACCGGCCAAAATCGTCCGTCCAAATGACATCCAAAACAACGCAACAGGCAGCAAAACCACACTAAATACAGCGAAAACCAAAATAAAATTTAATGGGCTTGCCCAAGTTTCAATCGGGAAAATACCTGCAGCAAAAAGCAAGGCTTTCGGATTTTTTAATGAGGAAATAAATAATTCACGTGGTTGAATTGAAGGATGTTTTTGATTGTACTGATGTAAATGCGTCGATTTCCACAAATGAAAAGCCAACCATAAAACATAAGCAATACTAAGAAAATGCAGCAAGTGAATTAAATTCGGCCACACTGGAGCGCTTAAATGAATAATCAACGCCCACAAATTAATAGCATAGAAATAGCCCAATAATTCTGCAGGAATCAGCATGCACGTCTTTGCAATGCCTTTTTGATGTGCAGAGCTTGCCATTAGTGCATTGCTAGGTCCCGGCGTCATCATCACCGCAATCATTGCCAATACAAAAAGCCAACTCTCAATCATAAATACCCAGACAATGTTTCAAAGCGCACACCTTAGCCGAAATGAATTTAAAAAAACAAGTACGCGCTAGGTCAGTTTTATCCTTGTACAAGTCAATGCACTCACGCTGAATGTTCAAGACTAGAAGGAGGTGTTAAAATTTACGAATGATATTTAATTTAATTTTTTCATAGATTTAAATATTTTATTGGCTCTAAATAGTGCATTTTATTTGACTCAAAAAAAATGCCAGTAGACGCCTCGCCTACTGACAAATTTTATTACACTTTTCTCATAGCACAGGCCTGAGCCCCTGCTCATGATCCGTTTATGATTTTGCTGCGGTAGCCGAATTTGCGCGAACGATAATCGGACAACCTTTAAATTTTGCTGCCTGTACAATCGCTTCTTGCTCACCTAGAACGCGTGAAAGTTCGGTACGTTTAGTATTCGAAGATTGTCCCATATTGACCGAAATACTCGGACCAATTCCCCAACCTCCACGGCTGCCCCAGCCACCACCGAGGCCAACACCGACACCAACGCCTGTGCGCTTCGGTGTTTCTACACCATTTTGAATATAGTCGTGGATTCGGTTGTATTCGCTTTGCAATTGTTGGCAACTCAAAGACTGATACTGTGTAGGTGAAACATAGCTTGGTTTAGGCGTACTTGCACATGCACCCAATACAACAGCAGTGAAAGCAACTAGACCACATTTAAGTGCATTCATACTTTTCTCGATACTACTTTTGTTCAATTTCATTGAACAATGATTGATAGGCTTGCGTCAATTTATGATCTGCAGCCAAATGGATTAAAGGTTGATTTTTATGATGAGATTCTTTCATCAGCACCGAAGGCGGCAACATGCTGTCCAATACAGGCAGACCTTCATCTTTGAGTTGTTGTACAACTTCGCGCGGCAACTTCGCCTGTGCCTGAAATTGATTGACCACAATGCCTTCAATTTCCAAATGATCATTATGATCATCCTGCGTTTCCAACACATTTTCGATCAGGGTCTGTAAAGCTCGTTTTGAAAACACGTCACAGTCAAATGGAATCAGCACGCGATCTGCCGCAATCAACGCAGATAAAGTAAAAAAGTTAAAGGCAGGCGGTGTATCAATAAACACTCGATCATATTGACCGCTCATCTGCTGCAAAGCATCACGCAGTTTGTAAATTTTATGCTTAGATTCTAAGGCATGTGCCAAGGCGCCTAAATTTGGACTGGCAGGAATTACATCTAAATTTTTAAACGGTGATTGATGTACATAGCTTTCTAGACCTTTAGTACGATTTTTTAAAATCGAACCGATGGCATTTCCCAACAATCCTTTACTTTGTTGTGTCCCCAAGACTTCATCAAAATAATTTTCAATATTGGGTTCAAGTGCAGGCTTATCTGCCGAATACGTCGCATCATCCCCCAACAAATATTGGCTTGAATTGGCTTGAGGGTCGAGGTCAATCACCAAAGTTTTTAAACCTTGGTGCGCGCTTATCGCAGCTAAATTAACCGTAATACTCGATTTCCCCACACCACCTTTTTGGTTAAATACCACACGCGTACGCATTCAAAACCCTCTAATCTTTGTTTTTTTACTCAAGCCTTGAAATCGGCCATGTGGATAAGCCATTTATCCAAAAACTGGTTTAATTATAACCAATGTAATGATGAAAATAAGTGCAACAGCTGCAATAAATAAGCCCGCACGGCGCTGAACCAATAAAACACTGTCATCTTTTTTATACGCTTTAGATAAAGAAGACAGCAACGCTAGAAATAGTACAACTTTGGCATAGAACCATGGCTGCACATCAAAGTTCTTCATAAACAATAAGATAATTCCTGTCACAGCAATTAATGTCATTGAGCCATGTTGCAAAGCAACAAAAAACTTACGACCTGATGGATTCGGTAAATTGCCCTGCGTCCCTTTAAACAGCGTAAAAGCACGAATGAAAATGGCAGCACAGCCTAAAGCCACACCACACATATGAATGATTTTAATGATTAATTGCGTTTCCATGGCTCACCTTAAGATGACTTAGGTGCATGCGCACATTCAGGGCTAGTGGTGTCTTGACCTTTCCATTCTTCGGGTAAAAACGCATGAATGGCCAAGGCATGAATTTGCCCCGGACTAAGTAAATCACCGGCTGCGGCATAGACTTTTTGATGACGTTGCACCAAACGCAAACCTGCAAATGCCTCACTCACGATCACTGCTTTAAAATGCGACTCTTTACCTGGGAAATAACCTCCATGACCTGCGGACTCATTCACCACTTCAAGATGTGTAGGCGCTAATGTCTGTAGACGCTCAATTAATTGCTGTTCTAAACTCAAAACGGCTCTCCCAAATTCAAAAAAAGGTTCAACTGGTCTTAGTATAGCCTGTATTTGTTCAAGTTCTTGTGTCGCAAAGTTGCTGAAACCATCTGAATTGCATGATTTCATCAAAATGGAAGCCTTCGACCTGCAAAAATATTCCAATTTTCAAACAAATTGTTTTTATTTTATGCAAACGATGCACAGTTTTTCATAAAGTTATTGACCTGAAAAATCCTTAATGTATTATACGTGGCTATGCGGGAATAGCTCAGTTGGTAGAGCATAACCTTGCCAAGGTTGGGGTCGGGAGTTCGAGTCTCCTTTCCCGCTCAAAATTTTTTCATTCGGTTTTTTATTTAAAAAATTGGATAGACTCCGCGGGAATAGCTCAGTTGGTAGAGCATAACCTTGCCAAGGTTGGGGTCGGGAGTTCGAGTCTCCTTTCCCGCTCCAAATTTTTTTCGATTCAGTTTTTTAGTAAAAAAACAGGATAGACTCCGCGGGAATAGCTCAGTTGGTAGAGCATAACCTTGCCAAGGTTGGGGTCGCGAGTTCGAGTCTCGTTTCCCGCTCCAAATTCTAAAAGCCCTCATCGAAAGATGGGGGCTTTTTTATTATTGATTTTAAATAATATTTTTTCTTTCAGTCTATAAAGCTATCAGCTTCAACGCGAGTAAAAAGTTAAGTTAGATCAGTTAAGAGTGGGCTTACGTGACCAAAAGTGACCTAAACGTGCCCTGCAACCATCACATATAGATCAATATATTAAAAATTTTCTCTGTACACGACAAATTTCACAGAACCCTTATCCTATCAGGATTCTGCTTTCTTAAAATTGCCAAAATTTCCTTAAACTCTTCTTTTTTCCCAAAACCAATTAAACGCTGAATCGCCATTTGAACATAGTCTAAACCATAGCGAAATAAACTCATTGAGAGTCGTCCATGCTTCTTTATTTTTATCGCTTTTTTTTGATTATGTTGCCATTCACCCGTTAAGTAACACCAACAGAAGCTTATAGCTAACACCGCAATCAATTTTTTCACTCGTCTAGGGTCTGTCAAGCGCGTATTTTCAAGATTAAACCCGCGTCCTTTGAGACAACTGAATAAGGTTTCAATTTCCCAGCGTAATGCATAATCCTGAATAGCATTGGCATTAAACTGAGGAGAAACGACGAGTAAAAGCTCTCCATTTTCTAACTGTAGTGCACTTATATATAGTTTCACCCGACCAACCAAAATCCGTCGTTTACGACATTCAATTTGACCAACTTTAAGATGGCGAAATAAATCACTAATTTTATGATTCTTTCCTAAATGATTGGTGACAATGAAGTTTTTTTAACACGAATGCAGAAGTTGATGTCTTGTTCAATTAACCATGTAAACCACTGCTCACCGATAAACTCTCTGTCTGCGAACACATTCACAATACGGTCTTTACCAAAAATGGCTATAAAGCGTTGAATCAAAGCAATACGCTCTTTCGTATCTGAATTTCCACGTTTATTAAGCAATGTCCAAAGGATAGGTATCGCTATTCCACGATAAACGATTGCGAGCATCAGGATATTAATATTTCGTTTTCCCCATTTCCAATTGGTTCTATCTAAAGTCAGTTGCACTTGGTCGAATGAAAACATATTGAAAATCAACTGAGAAATTTGACGATAATCAAAATACTGACCTGCAAAGAAGCGCTGCATACGTCGATAAAATGATTGTGGTAAACACTTGATGGGCAAGGCTTTAGATGCAGAAGAAAGATTACATGTTTGCTTTAAAATAATCACAAGCATGATGAGCGCAAAGCACTTTAAATGTGACTTGTTCCATTTTAGAGATTTGTTTAAGATAAGATATAACTCATTGAGATGTGTCATAGTATTCGTCGTTAGAAAACAATTATTGTGACATTATTTCAATGAGTTATCTATTTTTGTCGTGTACAGAGATTATTATAGAAGCCCCCATGAATAAATCGCTCATCATTTTCGGCATCGTCAACATAACCTCGGACAGTTTCTCCGATGGAGGCCGGTATCTGGCGCCAGACGCAGCCATTGCGCAGGCGCGTAAGCTGATGGCCGAGGGGGCAGATGTGATCGACCTCGGTCCGGCATCCAGCAATCCCGACGCCGCGCCTGTTTCGTCCGACACAGAAATCGCGCGTATCGCGCCGGTGCTGGACGCGCTCAAGGCAGATGGCATTCCCGTCTCGCTCGACAGTTATCAACCCGCGACGCAAGCCTATGCCTTGTCGCGTGGTGTGGCCTATCTCAATGATATTCGCGGTTTTCCAGACGCTGCGTTCTATCCGCAATTGGCGAAATCATCTGCCAAACTCGTCGTTATGCATTCGGTGCAAGACGGGCAGGCAGATCGGCGCGAGGCACCCGCTGGCGACATCATGGATCACATTGCGGCGTTCTTTGACGCGCGCATCGCGGCGCTGACGGGTGCCGGTATCAAACGCAACCGCCTTGTCCTTGATCCCGGCATGGGGTTTTTTCTGGGGGCTGCTCCCGAAACCTCGCTCTCGGTGCTGGCGCGGTTCGATGAATTGCGGCTGCGCTTCGATTTGCCGGTGCTTCTGTCTGTTTCGCGCAAATCCTTTCTGCGCGCGCTCACAGGCCGTGGTCCGGGGGATGTCGGGGCCGCGACACTCGCTGCAGAGCTTGCCGCCGCCGCAGGTGGAGCTGACTTCATCCGCACACACGAGCCGCGCCCCTTGCGCGACGGGCTGGCGGTATTGGCGGCGCTGAAAGAAACCGCAAGAATTCGTTAACTGCACATTCGGGATATTTCTCTATATTCGCGGTTCAGCAGGCATGTCCCCTTTGAGGGCGACCCGACGACAGGATAATCGACCTTATGGTGCGCAAATATTTCGGCACAGACGGTATTCGTGGCAAAGCCAACGAAGGCGCGATGACGGCGGAAACCGCCTTGCGCGTCGGCATGGCGGCTGGCCGTGTCTTTCGTCGCGGTGACCACCGCCATCGTGTCGTGATCGGCAAGGATACGCGCCTGTCGGGCTATATGCTTGAACCCGCGCTCACAGCCGGTTTCACCTCGATGGGCATGGACGTATTCCTTTTTGGCCCGCTGCCGACAACGTATAGGAAGAATAAACGCCCTTTTCACCCAAGTCCAACAGCTTTGGACCGCAGTTGACTCTTTCGACACCCCTGCGATGCAACCCAATCCGGCTGACGGGGAGCCAGCAACGCTGAAAATTTACCCTCCTCTTTCCCACTAGCGGCTCCTTTTCCGACAACCAGCACGGCGGATCCCTGCCGCGGCGCTGTGAACGCAGCATTTTGATTGGTATCGTTGGCCTTCAGGCTCGTCAGTCAAACAGACCCAGGAGCAGCTCAGCCGGTGGCGCCCGGCTTTCGGGTAACGCCCTGGTCCCGCTGGTTTCGGCTTTGTGCTTCAGGTGATCAAGGATCTGCTTGATCACTATAGGGTCTTCAATGCAGGCGATGACTTTCATGGCGCCGCCGCAGCCGCTGCAGGTCTCGATGTCGATATTGAAAACACGCTTGAGCCGTTGCGCCCATGTCATCGACGCTCGCCGTTGTGCTGGTGTTGCCGGTTCATCAGCCACCCTGACCTTGTTGCCCCTGCCCCGTTTTGCCGGCGTGACCAACGCCCGGTGCCGACTGTTGGGTGCGAACACCCCGTGGAAGCGGGTTAGGTTGACTCTGGGCTTCGGTACCAGGGCGGCCAGCCTTGCAATGAAATCCAATGGTTCGAAAATGACGTGCGTGGTGCCGTCCCGGTACGGCGTCTTGAGCTGGTAGCGCACGTTGCCGCCTCGTGTTAACGACAGCCGCTTCTCGGATACCGCCGGGCGGCTGATGTACCGGCACAGCCGTTCGAGCTTCTTGCGTTCATCGGCCCTGGCCGCCACGCCGGCGTGCAGGCTGAACCCGGCTACCTTGCCAATCCCGTCACCGAACGGATCACCACTGGTCGGCAGAGTTTGCAAAGTGAACACCTTTCGCCCCGCCTGTGAACCGACAGCGATACGGTAAGTGATCGAGTGCCCCAGCAGGGGTGTCATCGGGTCGTCATCCACCGCATCCGAGGCCAGATAGCTGTTTTCGACATCCCGTTCCAGCAGGCCTTGCCGTTCCAGATAGCGACCCACCCGGTGGGCGATGGTGTGCGTCAGCTGGGTGAGCTCTGGGCTGGTCGGCGCCTTGACCCAGCGGAAACGCGCTGAGCCGTGGGATTGCTCGACATACACACCGTCGAGAAACAGCATGTGGAAGTGAACATTCAGATTGAGCGCCGATCCAAAACGCTGGATCAGGGTGACCGCGCCCGTCTTGGCCACTTGGTGGGTATGGCCCGCTTTCTTGACCAGGTGCGTGGCAATGACGCGGTAAACGATGCCCAGCACCCACCCCATGATCTCGGGCCGGCTGGCAAACAGGAAACGCAGCTGAAACGGGAAGCTCAACACCCACTGACGCATGGGTTGTTCAGGCAGTACTTCATCAACCAGCAAGGCGGCACTTTCGGCCATCCGCCGCGCCCCACAGCTCGGGCAGAAACCGCGACGCTTACAGCTGAAAGCGACCAGGTGCTCGGCGTGGCAAGACTCGCAGCGAACCCGTAGAAAGCCATGCTCCAGCCGCCCGCATTGGAGAAATTCTTCAAATTCCCGTTGCACATAGCCCGGCAATTCCTTTCCCTGCTCTGCCATAAGCGCAGCGAATGCCGGGTAATACTCGTCAACGATCTGATAGAGAAGGGTTTGCTCGGGTCGGTGGCTCTGGTAACGACCAGTATCCCGATCCCGGCTGGCCGTCCTGGCCGCCACATGAGGCATGTTCCGCGTCCTTGCAATACTGTGTTTACATACAGTCTATCGCTTAGCGGAAAGTTCTTTTACCCTCAGCCGAAATGCCTGCCGTTGCTAGACATTGCCAGCCAGTGCCCGTCACTCCCACTCGATTGTAAACAAGCACACAAAACCCTTTAGTGACAACAATTTGCAAGAACTATCAGGCTCAGTGCCATGAAAAATACCATGACCAGATCATGAGGTTGAACACGGCTTGCGCCGGCAGCGTTCACGCTCCTGGTCGGCGATCTCGCCCGGCTGCAATGCTAGCTCAGCATCGGTCATGCGCTCCAGCACGTCGCGTAGGCGGATGGTGCAAGGAATGGGCGGCAGCTCGAACTCATAGCCGCCGGCGATCATTTCGGCCGCAATCTCCTCGGTGATGAAAAACGGCTCGTCGTCTTGGTTCGGCTTCTTCATGCCCTTTCCTCCTGGCGCTCATCCTGGCCGACAGCGGCCAGGGCATCGGCTTCCGTCAATGCGTCCTCCACGAACGCGCCGTGCTGCTTCGCTTCGGCCTGGCTGACCTCGGCCCATATCCGTTTCACCTGGGTCGCACTGTACCCGGCCAGCTCGGCGGTCTTGTTGATGCTGTAGCCGGACTTGCGCAGCGCGACAACTTGGGCGCGGCGCTTCGGATCAGCACGGCGGCCCTTGTACCGCCCGGCCTGGCGGGCCAACTCAATGCCTTGGCGCTGGCGTTCGCGCCTGTCCTCGTAGTCGTCGCGGGCCATCTGCAAGGCCAGGCGAAAAAGCATGATCTGCACGGCTTCCAGCACGATCTTGGCGACGCCCTGGGCCTCGGCCGCCAGGTCGGATAGATCGACCACGCCAGGGACGGCCAGGCGTGCGCCTTTGGCCTGTATCGAGGCCACCAGGCGCTCGGCCTCGGGCAAAGGTAGGCGGCTGATGCGGTCGATCTTCTCGGCAATGACCACCTCGCCGGGCTGTAGGTCGCCGATCATGCGCAGCAGCTCAGGCCGGTCGGCGCGTGCGCCGGATGCCTTCTCACGGTAGATGCCGGCGACGTAGTAGCCGGCGGCCTTCGCGGCCGTAGTGATCGCCTCTTGGCGTTCCAAGTCCTGCGCGTCGGTGCTGACGCGCAGATAGACCCGCGCCACCATCGGCGCGGCTACTGGCTTCGTCCTGCGCATACTTGCGGGCTCCTTTGGGCATACTCAAATGCACCCATCTTAAACTGGCAGCTAATGTACAAAAGTTGATAGAAGCACACAAGTTCAATTTTGCACTTCTGCCCCACTATTGCAAAACTGCTTGTTAGTAGCCGTTTTTTCTTACTGTTTATAGATTCAATAATTTTTGAAACGAAAAATTGGGACTAAACATTTCGGTTTCGTTTTCTGTCGATTCGTCCTGCGTATCTTTTGCATAAACAAACATTTGTTGTTCGTAGTTTTCGATGGCATTTTCAATACTTGTAAATTCTCCGTTTGTAAGGTTTTCAGACAATATCAAAGCATCCAATAATCCCGTATTTACACCCTGTCCTGCAAAAGGCGACATCAAATGAGCAGCATCGCCAATCATTGTTATGGGTAATGGACGGTTACTTTTCCAATCATTGTTCAAAGGAAATTTCCTTGTGGGCAAGCATTGAAATGTTGATACCGAACGTATTAATTGTTTGTAAACTTCACTCCATTTGGAAAATCTTTTCAATAAAAAATCGGCAACGCTGTTTCTGTCCTGAAAATCTAAGGGAATTTTATTTTTCCATTCATCGGGCGTTTTAAAACTAATTCCTAAATACAATGCACCATTATTATTGGGATTGGCAAACAATAAAATGCCCTGATGTCCCGCCATTAATCGGTTGCCGTTGCATAGCTGAAAAAATCCGGGACAGTTTATTTCCGGTTGAAGAATATCAGCTTGGATGTTGAAAGTACCGGTTTCTTCAACTTGCGTGTCGGTAACAAAGCTCCTTATTTTCGACATTCCACCATTGGCAAGAATAACCAAATCTGCTGTTTCACTCGGTTTATTCTCAAAAGTTAGTGTCCACTTCTTCTTACCAGGTTCAAGCATAACAAGTTTTCTATCCCAAATAACCGTGTCGTTTTCTAAACTATTCAACAAGATAGCCCTTAAGTCATTTCTGTTTATTTCAGGATTGTCAAATCGATTTTCGGGCTTTACATTTTTTGTGGATAAAATATTGCCTTTTTCATCAGCAATATTTACACCCATTGGTAAGGCTAAGTCATAATAAGTTTGTAACAATCCCGCTTTTTTCATTGCTTCCTGACCTGAACCTTTGTGTAGGTCAAGGGTTCCACCAAAAATTCTTGCCTCTCGGTCGTTGTCTCTTTCGTAAACTGAAACGTCTATGCCGTTTTGCTGTAATAATTTTGCCATAGTCAGTCCAACGGGTCCACCACCAATTATTGCAACGTTCTTATCACTAAGTAAATTCATTTGTTTGTCTGTATCTATTCGCATTGTCATTCAAAAATGGCACATAACAAGTGGCTATACGCCAAATGGCGTATATATCCACTATATCTTATTTTGCTAAACCTTTCATTATCAGTGACAAATCCGTTTTCAACCGTTTACCGTTCGTTTCTACTCTCTCAAAAGGATTTATATTCATAGTGCTTTTTGTTAAGTTTTGCTCAAATATACAAATCCTTTCTATATATCTAACAAATCCATCGGACTTTTTAATTGTTCCATTCCCTTGGTGGTAATATGTGTATAAACCTCAGTTGTTTTACTGCTTGAATGACCTAACAACGATTGAATATAACGTAAACTCGTACCATTCTCAAGCAAATGCGTTGCAAAGCTATGTCGTAAGGTATGTACAGTAACTTCCTTTTGAATCTTTGCTTTTAAAACAGCTGCTTTAAAAATGTTTTGAATACTTCGGCTTGAGTATGCGCCACCTTTTTGACCTTCAAATAAATAATCTTTTGGTTTATATTCCATAAAGTATGTTCTTAAAATAATTAATGTTTTCTCAGATAAAATGGTATAACGATCTCTTTTTCCTTTTGACTGTTCTATACGAATTTGCATGCGCTTGGAGTCAATGTCTTTTATTTTCAGGTTTATACATTCAGAAATGCGCAAACCTGCCGAATAAATAGTCATCAGAATAGCCTTGTGTTTCACGTTTTCAATAGCGCGTAGTACCCGAATGGTTTCTTCTTCACTCATCACAACAGGAAGTGTTTTTTCTTTTTTTGGTCTTTCGATGAAATATGTTTTCCGTTGTCCACCCAAAACACGTTCGTAATAAAACTGGCACTGTTGCAAAGTTAGCGATGAGGCAGCCTTTTGTCTTATTCAAAGGCCTTACATTTCAAAAACTCTGCTTACCAGGCGCATTTCGCCCAGGGGATCACCATAATAAAATGCTGAGGCCTGGCCTTTGCGTAGTGCACGCATCACCTCAATACCTTTGATGGTGGCGTAAGCCGTCTTCATGGATTTAAATCCCAGCGTGGCGCCGATTATCCGTTTCAGTTTGCCATGATCGCATTCAATCACGTTGTTCCGGTACTTAATCTGTCGGTGTTCAACGTCAGACGGGCACCGGCCTTCGCGTTTGAGCAGAGCAAGCGCGCGACCATAGGCGGGCGCTTTATCCGTGTTGATGAATCGCGGGATCTGCCACTTCTTCACGTTGTTGAGGATTTTACCCAGAAACCGGTATGCAGCTTTGCTGTTACGACGGGAGGAGAGATAAAAATCGACAGTGCGGCCCCGGCTGTCGACGGCCCGGTACAGATACGCCCAGCGGCCATTGACCTTCACGTAGGTTTCATCCATGTGCCACGGGCAAAGATCGGAAGGGTTACGCCAGTACCAGCGCAGCCGTTTTTCCATTTCAGGCGCATAACGCTGAACCCAGCGGTAAATCGTGGAGTGATCGACATTCACTCCGCGTTCAGCCAGCATCTCCTGCAGCTCACGGTAACTGATGCCGTATTTGCAGTACCAGCGTACGGCCCACAGAATGATGTCACGCTGAAAATGCCGGCCTTTGAATGGGTTCATGTGCAGCTCCATCAGCAAAAGGGGATGATAAGTTTATCACCACCGACTATTTGCAACAGTGCCGATAAAAATATATCATCATGAACAATAAAACTGTCTGCTTACATAAACAGTAATACAAGGGGTGTTATGAGCCATATTCAACGGGAAACGTCTTGCTCGAGGCCGCGATTAAATTCCAACCTGGATGCTGATTTATATGGGTATAGATGGGCTCGCGATAATGTCGGGCAATCAGGTGCGACAATCTATCGATTGTATGGGAAGCCCGATGCGCCAGAGTTGTTTCTGAAACATGGCAAAGGTAGCGTTGCCAATGATGTTACAGATGAGATGGTCAGACTAAACTGGCTGACGGCATTTATGCCTCTTCCGACCATCAAGCATTTTATCCGTACTCCTGATGATGCATGGTTACTCACCACTGCGATCCCCGGGAAAACAGCATTCCAGGTATTAGAAGAATATCCTGATTCAGGTGAAAATATTGTTGATGCGCTGGCAGCGTTCCTGCGCCGGTTGCATTCGATTCCTGTTTGTAATTGTCCTTTTAACAGCGATCGCGCATTTCGTCTCGCTCAGGCGCAATCACGAATGAATAACGGTTTGGTTGATGCGAGTGATTTTGATGACGAGCGTAATGGCTGGCCTGTTGAACAAGTCTGGAAAGAAATGCATAAGCTTTTGCCATTCTCACCGGATTCAGTCGTCACTCATGGTGATTTCTCACTTGATAACCTTATTTTTGACGAGGGGAAATTAATAGGTTGTATTGATGTTGGACGAGTCGGAATCGCAGACCGATACCAGGATCTTGCCATCCTATGGAACTGCCTCGGTGAGTTTTCTCCTTCATTACAGAAACGGCTTTTTCAAAAATATGGTATTGATAATCCTGATATGAATAAATTGCAGTTTCATTTGATGCTCGATGAGTTTTTCTAATCAGAATTGGTTAATTGGTTGTAACACTGGCAGAGCATTACGCTGACTTGACGGGACGGCGCTTCCCTACCCTCATGGCCGCCTCCCAGGAATCGACCCAGGTGCTTATCGTGGACATAATCCTTTACTCATAAATTTATCTTATTCCATTATTGTACCTGTCACGCAAAACTTGCAGAAAAGCCATAAACGCAGGAGAATCCTGTCGGCGGTGAGGATAATAAATATGGTAGCCGTCAAAATATGGACACCACTCGGTCAGAACAGCAATCAGCTTGCCGCTTTTGATATATCCATCTGCAACATACTCGGGAATATAGGCAATCCCCAGCCCGTCTAATGCTGCATCGAGCTGATGAATCGTGCTGTTCGCAATATATTGCCCTTTGACTTTCAGACTGAATTTCTGAGCATCTTTCTCGAATTCCCAGGCGTACAATCCACTCGTATCAGAATAGCGGACGTTAATGCAGTTGTGGTTCAAAAGATCCTGCGGCTTCCTGGGCTTAGCATAACGCTTAAAATGGCACTGTTGCAAAGTTAGCGATGAGGCAGCCTTTTGTCTTATTCAAAGGCCTTACATTTCAAAAACTCTGCTTACCAGGCGCATTTCGCCCAGGGGATCACCATAATAAAATGCTGAGGCCTGGCCTTTGCGTAGTGCACGCATCACCTCAATACCTTTGATGGTGGCGTAAGCCGTCTTCATGGATTTAAATCCCAGCGTGGCGCCGATTATCCGTTTCAGTTTGCCATGATCGCATTCAATCACGTTGTTCCGGTACTTAATCTGTCGGTGTTCAACGTCAGACGGGCACCGGCCTTCGCGTTTGAGCAGAGCAAGCGCGCGACCATAGGCGGGCGCTTTATCCGTGTTGATGAATCGCGGGATCTGCCACTTCTTCACGTTGTTGAGGATTTTACCCAGAAACCGGTATGCAGCTTTGCTGTTACGACGGGAGGAGAGATAAAAATCGACAGTGCGGCCCCGGCTGTCGACGGCCCGGTACAGATACGCCCAGCGGCCATTGACCTTCACGTAGGTTTCATCCATGTGCCACGGGCAAAGATCGGAAGGGTTACGCCAGTACCAGCGCAGCCGTTTTTCCATTTCAGGCGCATAACGCTGAACCCAGCGGTAAATCGTGGAGTGATCGACATTCACTCCGCGTTCAGCCAGCATCTCCTGCAGCTCACGGTAACTGATGCCGTATTTGCAGTACCAGCGTACGGCCCACAGAATGATGTCACGCTGAAAATGCCGGCCTTTGAATGGGTTCATGTGCAGCTCCATCAGCAAAAGGGGATGATAAGTTTATCACCACCGACTATTTGCAACAGTGCCGTTCAGGCAGTACTTCATCAACCAGCAAGGCGGCACTTTCGGCCATCCGCCGCGCCCCACAGCTCGGGCAGAAACCGCGACGCTTACAGCTGAAAGCGACCAGGTGCTCGGCGTGGCAAGACTCGCAGCGAACCCGTAGAAAGCCATGCTCCAGCCGCCCGCATTGGAGAAATTCTTCAAATTCCCGTTGCACATAGCCCGGCAATTCCTTTCCCTGCTCTGCCATAAGCGCAGCGAATGCCGGGTAATACTCGTCAACGATCTGATAGAGAAGGGTTTGCTCGGGTCGGTGGCTCTGGTAACGACCAGTATCCCGATCCCGGCTGGCCGTCCTGGCCGCCACATGAGGCATGTTCCGCGTCCTTGCAATACTGTGTTTACATACAGTCTATCGCTTAGCGGAAAGTTCTTTTACCCTCAGCCGAAATGCCTGCCGTTGCTAGACATTGCCAGCCAGTGCCCGTCACTCCCACTCAATAGTTGCCGGCGGCTTTGAGGAAACATCGTAGGTTACCCGCGAAATACCGGGAATCTCATTAATGATGCGGCTAGAAACCGTTTCTAAAAACTCATACGGCAAGTGTGCCCAGCGCGCTGTCATAAAATCGATAGTTTCTACTGCGCGCAATGCCACCACATACTCATAGCGGCGGGCATCGCCCACTACGCCAACCGACTTCACTGGCAAGAATACAGCGAAGGCTTGGCTGGTTTTGTGATACAGGTCAGCGGCATACAGCTCTTCGATAAAGATGGCATCAGCCAAGCGCAACCTGTCGGCATATTCTTTTTTTACTTCGCCAAGAATACGCACACCCAAGCCAGGGCCAGGGAAGGGATGACGGTAAACCATGTCGTAGGGCAGACCTAACTCCATACCGATCTTGCGCACCTCATCTTTAAACAGCTCGCGCAGCGGCTCCACCAGCTTGAGCGTCATAACACATTGATATTAGCTTCAATCTCTAAACCGTTGATTTGGAAATACATAATACCCTATTTGTTCATTCTTTTGTTATTTGTTGTATGTTGCGTTATTCCATCAATAATTTTATTCCAATCTTCGAAATGTAGTTCGTGTCCGGTTCCATCAAGCGTTATTAGTTTTGAGCCGTTTATCTTTTCAAGTAAAACTGCTGAATTCTTAAAATGCCATATTTTATCGTCCGTTCCGTGTACAATTAAGGTTGGTTGATTGATTTCGCTCAATCTGTTCCAGTATTCTTCACCACCTTGCAGTGCCGCATGATTGAACATACTTATATAGTTATTAGCTCTTTTAAATTCGGCTCTAATCAGTTTTTCACTTCTTTGTTTGTCAAATTGTTTCCTGCCGCTCATCAATTCAGCACCTTGAATTAAATAATTTGCCACACTGTCTTCATTTGTCCAATCTACGGTTTCAGCTTTTCCGTGAAAATCTAAAATACGCGTATCCATTTCAGGAATTGTGGGGTCTGAGTCGCCCCAAGGACCTGATGAGATTAGTGTTATTGAACTTACCCTGTCGGCATATTTTATTGATGCTATTTGAGAAATCAGTCCGCCCAGTGAAATTCCCACAAAATTGGCTTTGACTATTTTATAGCCGTCCAAAATTGAAATAGCATCATGGGTTAAGTCAACAATATCATAGGGGGTTGAACCCGGTTCGTAATTAGTAGATTTTCCTACGTCCCTATTGTCGTAGCGAATAACAAAAAATCCCTTTTCAGATAGTTTCTGGCAAAATTCAGCATCCCAATACAACATGGATACCGTTGCTCCCGCAATCAAGAGTATTGCCGGATCTTTTTCACATCCAAAACTTTCGGTAAAAAGTCTTATTCCGTTTTTTTTAACTATTTTCTCTTTCATTTCCTCGCCTTTCTGTTTTATAGATTCATTAGTTTTTGGAAAGAAAAGTCGAGGCTGAACATTTCCGTTTCGTTTATTATTGATTCTGCCTGTGCTTCTCTTCCATAAGCAAACATTTGCTGTTCATAATTTTCAATAGCCTCTTCAATGCTGTTAAATTTCCCATTGGTCAGATTATCCGACAATATCAAGGCATCCATCAACCCACTGTTTACGCCTTGTCCTGCAAAAGGAGGCATCAAATGAGCAGCATCTCCAATCATCGTTATGGGTAATGGACGCTTACTTTTCCAAGACTTATCTAAGGGAAATATTCGTGTCGCTAACCCTACAAAAGATGATGTCAAACGAATCAGTTCTTTGTAGCGTTCGTCCCAATCGGAAAATTTTTTCAGGAGAAAATCAACGACACTATTTCTGTCTTGAAAATCTACCCGCGTTTTGCTTTTCCATTCATCAGGTGTTTTAAAACTTATTCCAAAATGCAATGCACCATTATTATTAGGATTCGCAAATAATAAATTACCTTGATGAGCAGCCATTAGCCGGTTTCCATTGCAAAGCTGAAAAAATCCAGGACAGTTCACCTCCGGTTGATGAATATCGGCTTGTATATTGAAAGTACCTGTTTCTTCAACTTCCGTGTCGGTAACAAATTTTCTTACTTTAGACATTCCACCATTGGCAATAATAACCAGATCTGCTGTTTCACTCGATTTATCCTCAAAAGTTAGTATCCACTTCTCCTTATCAGGTTCAAGGGTAACAAGTTTTCTATCCCAAATGACGGTATCATTTTGTAAACTATTTAATAGGATAGTCCTTAAGTCATTTCTGTTTATTTCAGGATTGTCAAAACGATTTTCGGGTCTTACATTTTTTGTGGTTAAAATATTGCCCTTTTCATCAACAATATTTACACCCATTGGTAAAGCTAAGTCATAATAAGTTTGTAACAATCCCGCTCTTTTCATTGCTTCCTGTCCCGAATCCCTGTGCAGATCAAGTGTCCCACCAAAAATCCTTGCATCTTGGTCTTTGTCTCTCTCGTAAACTGTAATGTCCACGCCGTTTTGCTGTAACAATCTCGCCATTGTTAATCCAACAGGCCCGGCACCAATTATTGTAATTTTTTTATGTTTTAGTAAAGTCATATTCTTGTTCGCTGGTTTTAATGTCAACTAATGTCTGTCAATTTAATCACTTTGTTTTTTTTAAATTCAAACACGGATTTTCCTGATAACTTTAGCTTTTGCCCTTTTTTTAAGCCGTTCGGAAAGTCAATTGCTAAAATTGCTGTATAATCAATTTCTATTTCAGTGCTGTTGTCAAAATGCCTAAACGATTTAACTGTCTGTGTTCTCTTTGCAAAGTATGTTTTTGCTGTTTCTGCCTGTTGTTTAAACGCTGTTAACCCTTTCAGCGATAAACTTATATCATTATTTTGAATGTTTTCAAAAACAATATTATCGTCAAGGTCTGCAACCATTTTTTTGATATCAAATTGGTTGTATCCATCGATGTAGTTATTGATGATGTTTACTCTGTCGGTCATATTTTGTAATTATTTATCGGTTACATATTGGTGTTGTCTGTAGGTTGTTCTACGATAATTGCCAACTTTTAACTTCTATACGAAGGAACATGTTGGGATACTTGAACTTTCGATTTAGCGCCAACACGAGCAAACCGAAGTTAGCACCTACTCTCTATTCAGCATATTTTTTAAAAATACTTGTGGCAATGTGTCCGCCAAAACCAAAAGTATTACTCATTGCGTAATTCACTTGCCGTTGTTGTGATTGGTGTAACGTCAAGTTAAATATATCCCTATATTCAGGTTCAATATCTACCGAATTGATTGTTGGCGGAACAATGTTATTCTGAACAACGTATAGGAAGAATAAACGCCCTTTTCACCCAAGTCCAACAGCTTTGGACCGCAGTTGACTCTTTCGACACCCCTGCGATGCAACCCAATCCGGCTGACGGGGAGCCAGCAACGCTGAAAATTTACCCTCCTCTTTCCCACTAGCGGCTCCTTTTCCGACAACCAGCACGGCGGATCCCTGCCGCGGCGCTGTGAACGCAGCATTTTGATTGGTATCGTTGGCCTTCAGGCTCGTCAGTCAAACAGACCCAGGAGCAGCTCAGCCGGTGGCGCCCGGCTTTCGGGTAACGCCCTGGTCCCGCTGGTTTCGGCTTTGTGCTTCAGGTGATCAAGGATCTGCTTGATCACTATAGGGTCTTCAATGCAGGCGATGACTTTCATGGCGCCGCCGCAGCCGCTGCAGGTCTCGATGTCGATATTGAAAACACGCTTGAGCCGTTGCGCCCATGTCATCGACGCTCGCCGTTGTGCTGGTGTTGCCGGTTCATCAGCCACCCTGACCTTGTTGCCCCTGCCCCGTTTTGCCGGCGTGACCAACGCCCGGTGCCGACTGTTGGGTGCGAACACCCCGTGGAAGCGGGTTAGGTTGACTCTGGGCTTCGGTACCAGGGCGGCCAGCCTTGCAATGAAATCCAATGGTTCGAAAATGACGTGCGTGGTGCCGTCCCGGTACGGCGTCTTGAGCTGGTAGCGCACGTTGCCGCCTCGTGTTAACGACAGCCGCTTCTCGGATACCGCCGGGCGGCTGATGTACCGGCACAGCCGTTCGAGCTTCTTGCGTTCATCGGCCCTGGCCGCCACGCCGGCGTGCAGGCTGAACCCGGCTACCTTGCCAATCCCGTCACCGAACGGATCACCACTGGTCGGCAGAGTTTGCAAAGTGAACACCTTTCGCCCCGCCTGTGAACCGACAGCGATACGGTAAGTGATCGAGTGCCCCAGCAGGGGTGTCATCGGGTCGTCATCCACCGCATCCGAGGCCAGATAGCTGTTTTCGACATCCCGTTCCAGCAGGCCTTGCCGTTCCAGATAGCGACCCACCCGGTGGGCGATGGTGTGCGTCAGCTGGGTGAGCTCTGGGCTGGTCGGCGCCTTGACCCAGCGGAAACGCGCTGAGCCGTGGGATTGCTCGACATACACACCGTCGAGAAACAGCATGTGGAAGTGAACATTCAGATTGAGCGCCGATCCAAAACGCTGGATCAGGGTGACCGCGCCCGTCTTGGCCACTTGGTGGGTATGGCCCGCTTTCTTGACCAGGTGCGTGGCAATGACGCGGTAAACGATGCCCAGCACCCACCCCATGATCTCGGGCCGGCTGGCAAACAGGAAACGCAGCTGAAACGGGAAGCTCAACACCCACTGACGCATGGGTTGTTCAGGCAGTACTTCATCAACCAGCAAGGCGGCACTTTCGGCCATCCGCCGCGCCCCACAGCTCGGGCAGAAACCGCGACGCTTACAGCTGAAAGCGACCAGGTGCTCGGCGTGGCAAGACTCGCAGCGAACCCGTAGAAAGCCATGCTCCAGCCGCCCGCATTGGAGAAATTCTTCAAATTCCCGTTGCACATAGCCCGGCAATTCCTTTCCCTGCTCTGCCATAAGCGCAGCGAATGCCGGGTAATACTCGTCAACGATCTGATAGAGAAGGGTTTGCTCGGGTCGGTGGCTCTGGTAACGACCAGTATCCCGATCCCGGCTGGCCGTCCTGGCCGCCACATGAGGCATGTTCCGCGTCCTTGCAATACTGTGTTTACATACAGTCTATCGCTTAGCGGAAAGTTCTTTTACCCTCAGCCGAAATGCCTGCCGTTGCTAGACATTGCCAGCCAGTGCCCGTCACTCCGCGGTCTTCACTGCGTGATCGAGTTGATCGACACCCGCCGTGACACGCTCCATGAAGTGCCTGCCTGCGTCTGTTAGCCGAACGCCCCGCGCATGGCGCTCAAATAGCAGGACACCAAGGTTATCCTCCAGCGCTTTCACACGCGCGCTGACGCTCGACTGGCTGATACCAAGTGCCTTGGCCGCATGCCGAAAATTCAGATGCTCGGCGACGGCGATGAACTGAACAAGGGAAATGAGCGGTATCCTGCCAGACAGGATACCGACATTCACGAGGTTTCGATGGTTAGTGCGCCGCATCGGAGCGGGCCTGCTACCAGTCGTCGGTTAGACGACTGGCGACTTCTCGGTGGCAGCCCCACGGAGCCGAAGGAGCACCAGCCCCAACGAAACCAGTACCGCCATCGCCGTGGCGTAACAGATCACGGGCCACGCTGTGTCACCGTTTAAAAGTGCCACCGCCAATGTCCCGACAATGCTGACTATCAGGCTTTGAACGCAGAAGTAGAACGCGACCGCTGATCCCGCGATGTCGTCGAACTCTGCCAAAGCGCCGTTCGCGGTAACGGACACCGTGAAGACAATACCGACCGCGACAACCCACATCGGTAGGATGAAGGTGAGGAATGACGGCGAGCCGTAAAGTTCGCCGATCCCCAACAGGACCGCTCCGCAAACAAGCAACGCCATCCCACGCGCCACGCATCCTGCGATGCCCCATCTGGCGACAAAGGACTTCGCGAAACGGGTTGTCACGATCATTACAAGCGCGACAGTGGCGAAGGCAAAGCTGAATCCGATCTCGGAATATTCCGCTTGGCCTATGAGCACACGGGGAGCCGTCGAGAAGAAGACGAAGAAGGTGCCCATACCGGCGCTAAAGCCGACAGTGTAAACCCAAAAAGCCGGACTCGCGAAGATCGGCAAGACAGATCGGCGCGTCTTGACTTGATCCAGAGGGCGGGTTTCGTACCACCTGAAACCCGCATTTAGGAGTGCGAGCATCGCCAGTATAGCCAAAGTAATGAATATCGCCTGCCATCCCAAGAACTCGCCGATCAATGCTCCGGCGATAGGGCCGAGCGCAGGCACGAACGCCAGCATCGAACTGAAAAGGCCGTAGATGACGACACCCTCAGGACGGTTGGCATAAACGTCGCGAACCGTCGCGAACGTCGCCACCAGCATGGCCGACGCGCCCACTGCTTGAAGTAGACGGAAAGCGACAAAGGCCGGTGCAGTTGAAGACCAAGCTGCTCCCAGAGACGCAATGACGAAAGCCGTTGCGCCCGGCGATTAAGTTAATAAACATATTAAATCATTAATTAGTTTTTGTAGTTTAGAGAGTTTATTTCTTAGGGTTTCTATTCCTCAATTATTCCGTATCCTTCTGGTGCAGGAATCCCATGTTCCGAAGAACGACTGACTGATTCCCACTCTTTCCATGTAAATATACGTTTTTCTGCATTTTCAACAGCTAAATCATATACAAGGCTTCCCAGAACTAATCGGAGAGGCGGATTCTCACTATTAACCAGTTTCATTATAGCTTCGGCGGCTAACTTAGGATCACTATCCACCGATTCGTTTGAATATTGTTGGGCCAACTTTTCACGTAATGAATCATACTCTTTTTTCTGTGTAGTAAAACTCATTTTTAAGTATAGATTCGTCCAGTAACCTCCAGGTTCTACGATAGATACTTTTATACCAAAATGTGCAGCTTCTTGTGCTAAAGCCTCGCTAAATCCTTCTAAAGCAAATTTACTAGCGCTATAGATTCCCGACATTGGACCACTAATCAGTCCACCAATACTAGATATCTGGATAATATGACCTGATTCTTGTGCCCGCAAGTACGGCATAACAGCTTGACTTACCCATACTGTACCGAAGAAATTAGTTTCCATTTGGCTTCTAACTTCATCTTCACTAAATTCTTCAATCATTCCCATTACCATATTCCCTGCATTGTTAATGACAATATCGAGTCTTCCAAAATGTTTAATGGCAGTTTCCACTGTAGTCGAAACAGCACTTCTATCAGTAACATCAAGACTTAAAGGAAGTAACATTCCTTCAAACTGGCATTTTAACTCATTCAGTTTTTCAATATTTCTAGCAACACCAACAACCTTCTCTCCTGACTCCAATGCTTTTTTTGTGAATTCGTATCCTAGTCCACTGCTTGCACCTGTAATAAACCACACACGTGTATTTTCATTGTTATTAAATGTCATAAATAATCTCCTCCATTAATCATGTAATATTGGTATCATTCAATACCAATTTAAAACAAACAAAATAAAGAGCACAGGCAATCTGCCTATGCTCTAAATATAGAAATATAAAATTTCAACAGGATTAATCCGATTGTTGGTATCACAAATAAGCCATCAAATTCATTGATGTACCCTTTTCTACGAAGTGTCATGGGAGATCTCCCTTTAAAATAAAAAAGAGGAAGATTCCTCTCCCCCTTTTTACTATAACCGTATAATAAAGGTTTCCTATACGTATAGGAAGAATAAACGCCCTTTTCACCCAAGTCCAACAGCTTTGGACCGCAGTTGACTCTTTCGACACCCCTGCGATGCAACCCAATCCGGCTGACGGGGAGCCAGCAACGCTGAAAATTTACCCTCCTCTTTCCCACTAGCGGCTCCTTTTCCGACAACCAGCACGGCGGATCCCTGCCGCGGCGCTGTGAACGCAGCATTTTGATTGGTATCGTTGGCCTTCAGGCTCGTCAGTCAAACAGACCCAGGAGCAGCTCAGCCGGTGGCGCCCGGCTTTCGGGTAACGCCCTGGTCCCGCTGGTTTCGGCTTTGTGCTTCAGGTGATCAAGGATCTGCTTGATCACTATAGGGTCTTCAATGCAGGCGATGACTTTCATGGCGCCGCCGCAGCCGCTGCAGGTCTCGATGTCGATATTGAAAACACGCTTGAGCCGTTGCGCCCATGTCATCGACGCTCGCCGTTGTGCTGGTGTTGCCGGTTCATCAGCCACCCTGACCTTGTTGCCCCTGCCCCGTTTTGCCGGCGTGACCAACGCCCGGTGCCGACTGTTGGGTGCGAACACCCCGTGGAAGCGGGTTAGGTTGACTCTGGGCTTCGGTACCAGGGCGGCCAGCCTTGCAATGAAATCCAATGGTTCGAAAATGACGTGCGTGGTGCCGTCCCGGTACGGCGTCTTGAGCTGGTAGCGCACGTTGCCGCCTCGTGTTAACGACAGCCGCTTCTCGGATACCGCCGGGCGGCTGATGTACCGGCACAGCCGTTCGAGCTTCTTGCGTTCATCGGCCCTGGCCGCCACGCCGGCGTGCAGGCTGAACCCGGCTACCTTGCCAATCCCGTCACCGAACGGATCACCACTGGTCGGCAGAGTTTGCAAAGTGAACACCTTTCGCCCCGCCTGTGAACCGACAGCGATACGGTAAGTGATCGAGTGCCCCAGCAGGGGTGTCATCGGGTCGTCATCCACCGCATCCGAGGCCAGATAGCTGTTTTCGACATCCCGTTCCAGCAGGCCTTGCCGTTCCAGATAGCGACCCACCCGGTGGGCGATGGTGTGCGTCAGCGGCACTGTTGCAAATAACCACGAATGGTAAGCTGAAGACTGTTTTAGCTAAAGGTGCAGCATATGAATCCTTTCCATGGTCGGCATTTTCAGGGCGAAATCATTCTTTGGGCTGTGCGCTGGTATTGTAAATATGGCATTAGCTATCGTGAACTGCAGGAAATGCTGGCCGAACGGGGTGTGAATGTTGATCACACGACTATTTACCGTTGGGTTCAACGTTATGCTCCTGAAATAGAAAAACGTTTACGCTGGTATTGGCGTAATCCTACAGATCTGAGCTCGTGGCATATTGATGAAACCTATGTAAAAGTGAATGGACGATGGTCTTATCTGTATCGTGCAGTCGATCAACGTGGCGATACCATTGATTTTTATCTTTCTTCTAGACGTAATACCAAATCAGCATATTGTTTTCTTGGAAAAATTTTAAATAATGTGAAGAAGTGGCAAATTCCACAAGTGATCAACACGGATAAAGTACCCACATATGGACGTGCTTTATCACGGTTAAAACGGGAAGGTAAATGTCCACCAGACCTTGAGCACAGGCAGATTAAGTATAAAAATAACGTGATTGAATGTGATCATGGCAAGCTAAAGCGGATCATCAGGGCCACATTAGGATTCAAATCTATGAAGACGGCTTATGCCACAATTAAAGGTATTGAAGTCATGCGTGCACTACGTAAAGGACAAGCATCGTCATTTTATTATGGTCAGCCTCAGGGTGAAGTGTGTCTAATCAACAGGGTTTTCGGTCTCTAAGTACTTTTTAAAGGGAACATCATCGACTCAAATCTCTATTTGCAACAGTGCCATAAAACTCGCCTCTGCTCAGGGGAAGTACAAAGGTCGGGTGCATAAACTAAAGCCTGACCAAGCTGAAGCTTTACGACAAGCATGGAAGGAGGGGAAGTATCCATCGAAAATGGCATTAGGGAAAGCTTTTGGGATTAGTCGTCAGGCGGTATACCGATATTTACAAGTTAGTGAATAGCTTATTGGGATTAGCAACTAAATTTAGTTTAACTTATAAAAATCATGAAACACTGTTCGAATTTTAAGCGTGGAACATGAATAATCAATAAAAAGCCGCTCTGGTGCCCTATATTCCAGAACGGCTTGCTTTAATATAATGATATTTAAAGAGAAATATCAAGCATTACGTATAAGGTGTATTATGTTAATTTTAGAGATTCTACATAAACGTAAAATCTCCTGCACTTAGATTCTGGCATGTGTTCCATACTTATCAATCATGATAGAGCTGGCTTCATTTAAGCCACGCACAGTGACATTCACATTATTCTTTTGGAATTTATTTACAACAGAATCAAGCATGGCGACTGATGTTACATCCCAAATGTGAGAATGGGTCAAATCAATAATCACATCCTTTACATCCTCTTTAAAGTCAAACCCTTGCATGAATTTTTCAGAAGAACTAAAGAAGATCTGACCTCTCAAATCATATAAACGGGCTGTTCCTTCAAAAGATGCTATTACTTGGATATCATTTTCAAGTTTATTCGCTAGGAACAAAGCTGAAAGTAATACGCCTGTTAACACACCCAAAGCCAGGTTATGCGTAGCAACAACTACAATCACAGTCGCAATCATGACGATATTACTGCTCTTAGGATTATCTTTTAACTGAGTGACAGAACTCCATTCAAAGGTACTGATAGAGACCATGATCATTACCGCTACCAATGCAGCCATTGGAATCACTTTGAGCCAATCGCTGATAAATACAACCAGAATAAGAAGAAAAATACCCGCAGAGAATGTTGATAAGCGTGTAAGACCACCCGATTTCACGTTAATCATGGATTGACCAATCATGGCACAACCGGCCATCCCCCCCATAAAGCCAGAAGCAATATTCGCGATACCTTGTCCTTTACATTCTTGGAATTTATCACTTGGTGTATCTGTCATTTCATCCACGATGGTTGCTGTCATCATCGATTCAAGTAAACCTACAGCCGCCAGTGCGACTGAATAAGGCAAAATAATCATCAATGTTTCAATATTCAAAGGAATATTTGGAATCAAGAACATTGGAAGTGTGTCAGGTAAAGACCCCATATCGCCCACGGTCCGTACATCAATTCCTAAAGCGATTGCCAATAATGTGATTGCAATGATGCAGACTAGTGGAGAAGGGAGTAATTTTCCTAATTTGGGAACCAGAGGGAAGAGATAAATAATCGCCAAACCTAAAGCAACTAGAGCATATACATGCCAGGTCACATTAATCAGTTCAGGCAACTGAGCCATAAAAATTAAGATCGCTAACGCATTTACGAATCCAATAACCACAGATTTAGATACGAACCGCATTAACTTGGCAAGCTTTAAATAGCCTGCCAATATTTGAATCACGCCTGTCAAAATTGTTGCTGCCAGCAGATATTCAAGCCCATGCTCTTTGACCAATGTGATCATAAGCAGTGCCATAGCCCCGGTGGCAGCTGAAATCATGGCAGGACGACCACCTACGAAAGAAATCACGACGGCAATACAAAAGGATGCATATAGACCGACTTTAGGATCTACACCTGCAATAATTGAAAATGCGATGGCTTCAGGGATGAGTGCAAGACCGACGACTAATCCGGCAAGTACATCCCCACGGATGTTAGAGAACCACTGTTCTCGGACATTAGATAACATAAACATAGCCTGTTTTTTAATTTTTCAGATAGGCTAGTGATGTGATATATACAACACACAAGCGACTACACCACATCACTAGACAGTGATGAGTTATTTACAGATTTAAGACGGTAAATAAACTTAAGGTGGCGTAAGTGTCATAAGATGAAGGAACTTTTTAGAGTAAAAAAAAATCAGGACAAGGGTAACAGCTAGGTACTTTTTTATAAAGCCTGGATGTTATATCCAAGCTTTGTTTAATCGGTATTTTATGAAGCTTTTAGCTCCCCAAGTAATTGACCTATTTCCAAACGTGTATAGCCACGTTCTTTAAAGATCAAAACAATAGCCTGTTTATAATCTTCAGAAATAGCCGTTTTATATTTATTAATTAATTGGATTTCGGAATTAAGCTCGAGGTCATTTTTTATCGTCAATACTTCCGTAGAGACTTTATTAAAAATCTTGAAATTAAACATACAGGCGCTCTTTATCAATATTGTAGCGGCCCGACTACAACAAACACCTGCCTCAGCTTAGCTAGACACCCTTGGGCGCAAGGATTACAAATTCAGCAGGATTCTGCAAGCTTTACCCAATTGAAAGCATTATTATTCATCTAAATACCCGGCCATTTAACATAATGGGCATTATTCGAAATTTATGGAAAATAGTATTATTTATCAATAATTTATGATATAAAAAATCGGGGGCGCAAACCCAAAAAGTCGATTTGGAAACAAGTCGGCTTTTTTCTATTCGATCCTGGCATCTTTCGCCAATCAATTTGTTTAAAAAATAGTCTTTTTTTGCGGTTTTTCCTGATTCTATCAGGTGTCCAGGGCAAAAATTATCCCCAATTTCTGCGGATAAAGCCGGGACAACTTTTAGCCAGATTTGTACGCCCTGGCGCACAAACATTTAGGGATTTTGCGGCTAGGGGATCTGTAGTTTTTTGCTTATGATGAAGTCATACAGGAACAGGAAGTTCCGAAACATACAACAATAATGATAAGTTCAAGCACCAGGACGTGAGGTAGAACAGCAGCCTACCTAGCAGCCAAACACGAAAAACCCCGATATGTCGGGGTTTTTTATTGTCTAACTATGGTAATTAGTTAGTGGTATCTAATTGGTTCTGATTGATAAATTCAATCAGCGTATTCTGAATAAATTCTTCTAACTCAATACCTTGCTCTTTAATTAAGTTTTCAGCCTTTGTAATCGTTTCGCTATCTAATTCAAATGAGATTTCTGCTGAAGTCGATATCAATAAATCATAGTTGTTTTCTACGATTTTTCTAAAGACTCCCTCTGGATTATTCTTTAAGGGCACGTTGAAGGACAGTCGAAGAGCGCTGTTAATAATTTCAACATGGGTATATCCAATATGTACTGTACTTTTTCCTACAAATCCTAAGTGTTTCATAATGATTTTTAAATGTAGTGATAGCAATATCATCATACCTGAAGTAAGGATCAGAAAATATTCAAGGTGTTTCAATTAAAGATGATACTGAGCTTGATGATCTTATGGTTGATATTGTGGAATCACAAGACGAACACGAAATTTTGGCTTTAAAAGTTTCAGATTTTCTGAAAATTTAAAATAACCACAAAGACACCAACAATTCGACGTTAAAATAAGTCGGCTGATGCAAATTCTGACAAATAGATGAGCTAATTAAACATTATATTCAGCTCATATTGTGAGCCGAATATATGCTATATTTAACTCATCTTGGAACGATTCGAGTTATAGATTGAAGATGCAGGAATGGATTTGGCAAACAGAAAACTGGACAAACTTCACATGGCAAGATGAAATCATCCTGCCTAAAACTAGACAAATACATCAAAAAATAGGAATTCTTCTTGGGCAAAGTCAGCATGATTTAGCGAAAGAACAATTTACTTTAGATACTCTACTTGCCAATCTAGTTGCTTCATCAGCGATTGAAAATGAAACTCTAAATGTTTTTTCATTGCGATCATCTCTAGCTCGACGTTTGGGCGTTACTCTTGAACAACCTTATCCAAGCTCAGACAGATCAGAAGGTCTAGCGAATATCATGCTCGATGCGCTTAACAATGTGAAGCAACCGCTCACAGTTGAACGCCTCATGCAATGGCATCGTTGGCTTTTCAATGACCCGGATTGGACAATGCAACGTTTACGCATTGGTCAACTCAGAGGCTCAGAACCTATGCAGGTCGTTTCAGGTCGATTGGATTATCCTACGGTACATTTTGAAGCTCCTCCTAGAGAGGGGCTAGAAAGTCGCTTAAATGCCTTTATCGAGTGGTTTAACCATAGTCTGACCGATTCCTTGCTTGACCCCCTTTTACGCGCAGGCATTACTCATTTATGGTTTGTGACGCTACATCCTTTTGATGATGGTAATGGTCGTATTACACGTACACTGACAGATCTTGCCCTGGCTCAAATGGATGAACAGAGCATTCGTTTGTATGCCATATCTCCTGCGATATTAAACAAACGCAAAAGTTACTATGACATCTTGGAGCAAACCCAAAAAAATGATTCCAGTATCACAGATTGGCTGGTCTGGTTTTTAGATACCTTGAATGACAGCCTTGAAACAACCTTAAAGCGGATCAATCGAACTTTATTTAAAAGTCAGTTTTGGCATAAATATTCTAGTTTAGACCTGCATGAAGGGCAACGAAAGGTTTTAAACCGTTTATTGGATGGCGGGGAAAATGGCTTTGAACATGGCATTAGTGCCTCACAATATCAAAAGGTTGCTAAAGTCAGTAAGGCAACAGCTACCCGCCACTTATCTGACTTGCTTGAAAAAGCATGTATAGTCAAATTAGAAGGTGGTGGACGTAACACACGTTATCAAATCAATACTCAATTATAGAAAGACAAAGAGATTAACTATGATGAATTACTTTGCACAGGATCCCTTCTAGGTAATGTTACCTAGGAGGAATCATGAAAAAACTGAAATATCAGTACCAACAGTCTATCAAAGCACATCCTCATGATTATTTTTGGAAAAAATATCCTAATCTGAGAAGTGTTTATTTTAAAAAGTTCAGTACGCAACAAGAAAGAAGTTTTTATTTCATGCATTGCATTGAATATAAAGACTATCCGCTCAAAATACGTGTTGCCCGTGGTAGTGGTTTGCCCTATGTTTGGGATGATTTCCCGACTTATGTCTATAAATTTTCCAAAAGTTGGAAGCACAATTCCAAACGGAAAAACCAGTACTATAAAGAACATGCGAAATGAGAGCACTTGATAAGCTTACTGGATAAAAATTGAAGTCTGACCCGTTTATCCTCAGCGCAAAATAGTCAAATCTTGATGAGAGGCTTTCAGCACATTGTGGACATACATGGCAATGCTCCAGATTTTCCAAACAATTCTATGCTTTGAAATGAAAGCTGTTATTTTGTAGGATCAAATGACCGCATTCCGTATTTTCTTTCATGTCAGAAACCCAACTCAGTCTCAGTGAATACCTGACCACCGTACAGGAAGTCATCCAGCTGACTTTCGATGAAGCGGTATGGGTCAAAGCCGAGATCCGTAATCTCAGCATCAAAGGCGGGCATTACTATCTGGAACTGGCAGAGAAAGATGAAGACAGCCATAAAGTGATTGCCAGCTGTAAAGGCACCCTGTGGAAATTCACTGAACCGTACCGGGTTTGTCGGAGACTTTTTTATTTAAGTTAGGCCACCTGACCTAACGGGTTAATCTTATCATAGTACATTGCTTCAAACTCAAAAGGCGATACATAACCCAGTGCACTGTGTACACGCTTTTTATTGAACCAATCTACCCAGTTTAGTGTCGCAAGTTGTACATCTGCTAAACCTTGCCAATCTGCTTTTAGATATTCAATCACCTCTGTTTTGTATAAGCCATTCACCGTTTCAGCCAGAGCATTATCGTATGAATCACCAGTTGTACCGACTGATGCTCGTAAATTTGCTGCTTCTAAACGATTGGTATATCGAATGGAAAGATATTGCACACCTCTGTCGGAATGATGAATCACATTCTTTGGCATGCCTCGATCATGAACCGTACCTGGTTTGTGGAAGACTTTTATTTAATGATGTTACGTAGTAAGTGCATGTTGAGCATCTTCGCTACTACATGTTGTAGTCTATTTATAAATTATTAACAACATTATATTAAACAATATAATGTTATTATTTCTCATGAAAATCAGCATCAAAACATAGGTAGCTTTTAAAAACTAAAATGTATAGAATAAAGTGACCAAAATGACATTAAATGATATAAATTGATCGAAATTTTACCACACAAAAAATAAAACAAAACAAATAAAATCATATACTTACTATTAACGCCATTTAATGTAATAAATCTCGGTGACCTTGCCAAGGTTGGGGTCGGGAGTTCGAGTCTCCTTTCCCGCTCCAAATTCAAAAAGCCCTCATCGAAAGATGGGGGCTTTTTTATTGCAGATTGAAAAACATTTGAATCAATTTATAGCCCTTTTTTAATCTTTGCATAGCTCTATGATATTGAGCATCTATTGGAGTTCAAGCTGATTGATCACCATTAATAAAAAGTATTAAAAAAACAGCTAAGCCCCTGTCTTAGATATATTATTTTTAAAGTTGAATATCTACAAAGTTGCTAACACCAGATTTTCATCATCAATCCTCTTGTTGTTTTTCCTACATCTATTGTTTTAAATCAAACACTTATTTTATCAAATTTGCATATTTTTTATGCAGATTAAATGCTAAACAGACATTTTGCTAAGTTAAGAATAATCCATCATTTAAAGAATCACGGATTTACGAGTAGCGTTTTGATATCTATTAAAGGTGTCATTATGTCTCATTTAATCTCTGAAAATATTCATGTTATTGAAAATGACTTAGAAGCAATCCATGCAGCGTATCACGTTGCCGATTTTGCTTTGGAAGGTCGAAATGAACGTGATCAGAACCGCCTACTCCCATTTGCAGAAATCGACTTATTCAGTCAAAAAGGTTTAGGTGGCATTCGTATTCCCAAAAAATTTGGCGGTGCCTACGTGTCCAACAAGGCACTGGCGCAGGTTTTTCGCATTATCAATAAAGCAGATTCTAGCGTGGGCCAAATTCCACAAAACCAAATTGCCTTGCTGTATATGATTGACCTCATGGGAACGGATGAGCAAAAAGCCTTTATTTTTAATGAAATTTTACAGGGAAAACGTTTAGCTAATGGTGGGCCAGAGCGCAACACCAAAGACACTAAAACCTTAAACACAACGCTGCGCATTGAAAATGGAAAGTATGTTGTTAATGGTGAAAAGTTCTATTCAACCGGCAGTAGTTTTGCAGATTGGTTGGCGATTAAAGCCGTTCACCCTGAAGGTCATGTTGTCCTGACCATCATTGATCGACACGCTACAGGCGTAGAAGTGATTGATAACTGGAATGGTTTTGGTCAGCGTACAACGTCTAGTGGCACCGTCAAACTAAACCATGTGGCAGTAGACCCCCTATTAATTTTTGATGAACGTAAGCTTTCTGCAAGGCCAACGTATCGCGGCGCCTTTTCACAATTGATGCAAGTCGCGATCGATGTCGGGATTGCAGAAGCTGCCTTTGCAGACACCCTTTCTGCGGTACAAAAAGCCCGTCCGATTGTGGATGCACAAGTTGAGAAAGCCAGTTTTGAGCCCTACACCCTACAAGAAATGGGGAAATCTGCAGTTTTATTGGATGCTGCGATTTTACTTTTAGATGAAGCCGCAGATTACCTCGATGAATTAGATCAGCTTGATCAGGTGAGTGAACAACAAGCCGCTCTAGCTTCGATTCGTGTCGCTGAAGCTAAAATCTATGCCAATGATGCAGCCTTACAGATCTCTGAAAAACTCCTTGAATTAGGCGGCAGCCGTGCAAGTTTGAGTGCCCATAACCTTGATCAACACTGGCGCAATGCCAGAGTACACACCTTACATGATCCTGTGCGCTGGAAGCTGCATACCTTAGGCGACTATTACTTAAATCATAAATTACCTGCACGCCATGCGTGGATTTAAGGAGAATTCTGATGACCTCATTTCCAAATATTAATTCGCTACAGGCCGCATCAACAACACCTGCGCATATTATTCAGTCCGATGCAGAAGCACTTGAAATTGCAAAACAATTAGCCGAACAATTTAGAAAAAATGCCGTGCAACGTGATGCCGAACGCATACTGCCGTTTGATGAAATCGAGGCCTATAGTCAATCTGGTCTCTGGGCAATCACGGTTCCCAAGGCATTTGGCGGTGCCGAAGTTTCAAGTTATACCGTGGCGCAAGTGATTGCGCTTATGAGTGGTGTAGATGGCTCAATTGGGCAAATTCCACAAAACCATTTTTATGCACTAGAAGTATTACGTAACACCGGCACAACTGAACAAAAGCAAAAGCTTTATGCCGAAGTACTTGCTGGCGCTCGTTTTGGCAATGCCTTAGCCGAGTTTAAAACCAAAACCGCTGCGCAAAAACAAACGTCGATTCGCCCTCATGACAATGGTTTTGTGGTGAATGGTGAAAAGTTTTATTGCACCGGCAGTTTATTTGCACATCGTATTCCCACATTGGTAAAAGACCAAGATGGTCGTGAATATTTAGCCTTTATTGCACGTGAAAGTACAGGTTTAGAGCTGAGCGATGATTGGACAGGGTTTGGACAGCGCACCACGGGTAGCGGCTCTGTAAAATTTCACCAAGTTGCAGTTCCTGCCATAGATGTCATTCCCTTTGATCGGGCATTTACGGAGCCGACATTGGTTGGGCCATTTGCGCAAATTATGCATGCTGCGATTGAAGTCGGTATAGCCCGCGCAGCCTTTGAAGAAAGTTTGAGCCGCGTACACCAAGCTCGACCATGGATTGATTCAGGTCTTGATCTTGCAAGCGAAGATCCTTTAACCAAATATGAACTCGGTCGCATTGCCGCAGATGTTCGC
Organism: Acinetobacter sp. YH12138; assembly: GCF_015218525.1. NCBI lineage: Bacteria > Pseudomonadati > Pseudomonadota > Gammaproteobacteria > Moraxellales > Moraxellaceae > Acinetobacter > Acinetobacter sp. YH12138. Next base: position 3,164,837 of record NZ_CP048670.1, read on the forward strand.
GCCAGTGAGGTCTTGCTGAAACAAGCTGCTCGCTCCATCGATGCTGCTCGCCCACAGCCCAATGCCGAAAACATCGCAAAAGCTTCTCTAGATGTCGCGAAAGTGCGTGCGCATAGTACTGAAACTGCACTGAAAGCGGCTTCAAAATTGATTGAGCTTGCAGGCAGCCGTGGCAGTCAGCGTGAAGATGGCCTAGATCGATTTTGGCGGAATGCACGTGTCCACACCTTGCATGATGCAGGGCGTTGGAAATATTTTTTCATTGCCAATTACCTCCTGAATGGCGTATTGCCCCCACGTCGAGGGACCTTGTAATGAGCCAAATTACGACGGCAGATACCCGATTACATACAGCCAAGAAAATTTTACTGAATGCCTTCGACATGAACTGTGTAGGGCATATCAATCATGGCTTATGGACTCATCCACGCGATGAGTCACACCGCTTTAACGAACTGAGCTATTGGACGGATCTTGCCAAAACCTTGGAGCAAGGGCTGTTTGACGGGCTATTTATTGCGGATATCACCGGGGTCTATGATGTTTATGAAGACAATATCGATCTCACACTTAAAGAGTCGATCCAACTGCCGAGCCATGACCCCAGCACCCTGATTTCTGCAATGGCTGCGGTCACTGAAAACTTAGGTTTTGGTGTAACAGTCAATTTGAGCTATGAAACGCCTTATCAATTTGCACGTCGATTTGCCAGCCTAGACCACCTGACCCAAGGTCGAATCGGCTGGAATATCGTGACTGGATATTTAGATAGTGCAGAACGCCTCATTGGGCAAAAAGGCCTGAAAGATCATGACCTACGCTATGAACAAGCTGAAGAGTTTTTGCAGCTTTGCTATAAGTTTTGGGAAGGCTCTTGGGAAAATGATGCGGTTCAAAAAGATAAAGCAAATCGCATCTTTAGTGACCCCAAAAAAGTACATGCCATTCAACACCAAGGGAAGTTCTATCAAAGCCAAGGGGTATTTCAAGTTTCTCCATCGATTCAGCGCACCCCTGTGTTGTATCAGGCCGGTGCTTCACCACGTGGTTTAGCTTTTGCTACGCAACATGCAGAAGGCATGTTTATCGGTGCAGACAGCGCAGAAAAAGTTAAAAATCAAGTACAAAAAATTCGCAGCCAAACTGCAGCGCAAGGTCGTGACCCACAAGCTGTGAAACTCTTTGTAGGCATTACGGTAGTGACTGCAGAGACCGATGAACTCGCCCAAGAGAAATTGGCTGAATACATTCGCTATGCCAACCCTGAAGCGGGACTAGCACACTTTTCCAGCTCGATTGGGATGAACCTCGCCAACTTTGCAGAAGATGAAGCCATTCCATATCAGCAGACCAATAGCATCGCATCGGTCAATCAAAAATTTAAAGAGCAAAAAATTACGCGCCAAGATTTGCGTGCTCAGCACGTTCTAGGTGGGCGTTATCCGCTCTTTGTTGGGAGTGGTGCCAACGTTGCAGAACAGTTGATTGATTATTTGGATGAAACTGGCATCGATGGATTTAATCTGACTCGCACCGTTGCACCTGAGTCACATCAAGATTTTATCCGTTTGGTTATTCCTGAATTACAGCAACGTGGTCGCTATAAAACTGCGTATGACACCGGTAGTCTACGGCAAAAACTGTTTCAACAAGGTGACCATTTAGCAATGACACATCCTGCTCATCGCTACCGATGTCCCACTTCCGAAACATCTTCTCAGACAACCCTTAAAAACGTTGAAACAGCATAAGCTACATTTATAAAACAACATGTTAGACAAAAAATTTAATTATTTGGAAATATAGAGGTGTGCCATGGCACAAACAGCAAAATCTAAATTCACACTGATTGGTGTAATCGTGGCCATATTGGTGATTGGCTTAGTTATTTGGAATCAACAAAAGAAAAGTCATCAAAGTGAATTGGTGATTGGGATTAGCCCATCTTTTGCTAAACCCTTACAAGTCGCCGCAGATGAAGCCAAGCAGCAAGGACTGAACGTGAAATTGGTGGAATTTTCGGACTGGAATACCCCAAATATCACCTTAAATCATGGTGATATTGATGCAAACTTTTTTCAACATCAGCCGTTTTTAGACAATGCAAAAAAAGAAACGGATTTTAAAATTAAAGCCTTTGATGTCGGTGCTGCTACCCATGTCGGACTGTATTCAAAAAAGTATAAAAACTTTGCTGATTTACCCCATAAAGCCAAAGTGGTGGTTCCAAATGATCCGGTCAATCAGGGCCGTGCCTTACAACTGCTACAGCAAGCCAAGCTCATTGAACTGAAACAACCAGATAACTTTTTATCGACTTTAAATGACATTGCAGCTAATCCTAAACAGCTTCAATTTATTGAGGTGGAAGGCCCTCAAACGGCACGTGCAATTGATGATGTCGATCTGGCTTTTGGCTATCCACATTATTTACGTTTAGCAAAAACTGCCGATCCTGAAAATGCATTGTTATTTGACTCCAATACTGACAAGCGTTTTGCCATCTTATTTGCCGTACGTGATGACTATGTCGATCGTGATGATAAACTGCGTAAATTTGTCGATATTTATCAAAACTCACCTAAAGTTAAACAGGCATTGGACGCAGATTTTGGTGCAAAACTTTGGTTCCCTGGTTGGAAATAAGGAGTCGCTCATGGTGAGTTTCGGTTCATCGGTTGAATTTGCCGTCCCCCATATCCAAATCAAAAATTTAAATAAATTTTATGATGTGCAAGGACAGCAGGTTCATGCCTTAAAAGATATCAATCTGAATATTCCACAAGGCAAAATATTCGGCATTATTGGGAAAAGTGGCGCGGGTAAATCTTCGCTGATTCGAACGCTGAATGGCTTAGAACAAATCAGTGATGGCAGTATTCACATCCATCAACAGGAATTATCAAGCTTAAATCACGCAGAGTTGATTGCCCTGCGTCAGCGTATTGGGATGATTTTTCAGCATTTTAATTTGATGTCTGCCAAAACCGTGTATGACAATATCGCGCTGCCCCTTAAAATCGCCAATTTCAGTCAAGCCGATATCGCTCAGCGAGTGAATGAAGTGCTGAAGTTGGTAGGTCTTGAAAATAAAGCAGAACACTACCCTTCTCAGCTTTCCGGTGGGCAAAAACAACGTGTCGGGATTGCACGAGCGTTAGTTCATCATCCAGAAATTTTACTCTGTGATGAAGCGACTTCTGCACTCGATCCAGAAAGTACCTCTGTTGTGCTGTCTTTGCTTAAAGAAATTAATCAAAAGCTCGGTATTACCATTGTGTTGATTACCCATGAAATGCAGGTCATTCGCGAGATTTGCGATCAGGTTGTAGTGATCGATCAAGGCGAAATTGTAGAAGCAGGACAGGTTTGGAAAGTGTTTTCTACGCCTCAACAGCAGATCACACAAGAGTTACTCAACCTTGAACAACTTGATTTACCAAGCGACATTCAGCCACAACCGTCAGATTCAAATGATCAAATCATTTTAAAATTACGATATGAATCGACACTACAACAGTCGCCTGACTTAAAGTTTATTTTTGATCAATTTCAGGCGCCAGTACATCTGTATCAAAGTCATATCGATAGTATTCAAGGGCATTTAATTGGCTCGTTGATTGTTGCTGTAGACCACAGCCATTTAGAGATCAACGCCTTATCTGAACAACTTAAACACCATATCGCACAGATTGAGGTACTCGGCTATGCACGACCAACTCATTGATTTACTGATTAGTGGAACCATTGATACTTTACTGATGGTCGGCGTTTCAGCCTTTGTGGCCTTTCTGATCGGCCTGCCTTTAGCGGTCGTATTGGTGTGTAGTGCTGAACACGGGATTTATCCTTCAAAAAGCCTAAACCACACCCTAGGTTGGCTGGTCAATATTACCCGTTCGGTGCCTTTTCTGATTTTAATGGTGGCGCTCATTCCGCTCACGCGCTTTATCGTGGGCACCAGTTATGGCGTTTGGGCTGCCGTCGTGCCTTTAACCCTTGCGGCCACGCCTTTTTTTGCACGCATTGCAGAAGTGAGTTTACGTGAAGTCGATCAAGGTCTGATTGAGGCCGCTCAAGCCATCGGCTGTAATCGCAAACAAATCATTTGCCATGTGCTGCTCCCTGAAGCGCTTCCTGGCATCGTCGCGGGCTTTACTGTGACTTTGGTGACCATGATTAATTCTTCTGCCATTGCAGGAGCGATCGGTGCAGGTGGTTTGGGGGATATTGCTTATCGGTACGGTTATCAACGCTTTGATATGCAAATCATGCTGGCAGTGATAGTGGTCTTGGTCGCGATCGTGATGCTGGTTCAAGCCTGTGGAGATCACATTTCCAACCAATTGGATAAACGCAAAATTTAAAGATTTAAAGCGCCCCCGCTCGATAATTTTTCGTATTTCTTTAAAAAAATATGCCTCTATACATAAAAAAATACCCTAATCTGGATTAGGGTATTTTTCGATTAGATGCAAAATCGATTCTGTTCAATCAGCATCTTTAGACCAAATTAATAAGTCACACGGACATAATCACGATATTCAGGTTTCCAGAAATTCTCTTCAATGGCCTGTTCTAGTACTTCAATGCTGACATTTGGCGCAACACCATCAGCAATCGCAGCTAATGCCACTTTCAATGCGATTTTCTTCGAAATATCCTGTAAATAATCCAAACTTGGCAATAAATCGGCATTTGGATCTACCAATTTTGGTGAACAGTCTGCCAACGCCGTACTCGATGCCATCAGCATATTTTCAGTCACACGTTTCGCCCCAGATGCAATCACACCGAGACCAATCCCCGGGAAAATATAGGAGTTATTACACTGTGAAATCTGATGAATCATGCCATGATAATTCACTGGTGCAAATGGACTGCCAGTCGCAATCAGGGCCTTACCTTTGGTCCACTCTATAATATCTGCAGGCACCGCTTCGACACGCGATGTTGGATTAGACAGTGGCAACACAATAGGCTGTTCACAATTCGCAGCCATCGTTTCAATGACCTCTTGGCTAAACAGTCCCGGTTGTCCCGAAACGCCAATCAATACAGTCGGTTTAGCATGTGTAACTACATCCAATAGCGAAATGACTGAATCTGCATTTGCCCAATGAGCAACGTTATCCGGTGCTTGCGCAAGTTTGCGTTGGAAATCTAAAAGATTCGGCTGATTTTCAGTAATTAAACCAAAGCGATCGACCATAAACACCCGCGCACGCGCTTGAGCATCGGTTAAACCTTCCGCCACCATTTGCTTGATAATCTGCTCTGCAATCCCGCAACCTGCTGAACCTGCCCCTAAGAATGTGACGATTTGATCTTTGAGCTGCTTGCCTGCTGCACGTGATGCCGCAATTAAACTTCCGACAGACACCGCTGCTGTTCCTTGAATATCATCATTAAAGCAGCAAATTTTATCGCGATATTTTTCCAATAAAGGCATCGCATTTTTTTGTGCAAAGTCTTCAAATTGAATCAGCGCTTTTGGCCAACGTTGTTGAATGGCTTTAATCACGTCATCGACAAATTGATAATATTCTTCACCGCTGATACGAGGCTGACTCCATCCCATATAAATCGGGTCATTCAACAGCTGTTGGTTATTGGTTCCGACATCTAAAGTAATCGGCAATGTATAAGCTGGACTGATCCCACCACATGCGGTGTAGAGCGACAACTTACCAATTGGAATCCCCATCCCGCCAATGCCTTGATCACCAAGGCCAAGAATACGTTCACCGTCCGTAATCACGATCACTTTCACGTTCTTTTTATTCACGTTATGAATAATTTGGTCAATATGATCACGGTCAGGATATGAAATAAAGATACCACGATGACGACGATAAATGTCCGAGAAGCGCTGACAAGCTTCACCCACTGTTGGTGTATAGATGATCGGCATCATCTCACTGAGGTGGTTTTCAATTAAGTGATAGAACAGCGTCTCGTTGGTGTCTTGAATATTACGCAGGTAGATATGCTTATTGATATCACTATTAAATGCACAATATTGCTGATAAGAACGCTGACTTTGCTCTTCAATACTTTCCGTGACGTGTGGAATTAAACCGTGCAAATTAAAGCTCTTACGTTCATCTTCATTAAACGCAGAGCCTTTATTTAAAAGTGGGAGTTCTAAAAGTGTATTTCCGGCATAAGGAATATATAAAGGACGTTTCGTTTTCAAATTTTCACTAGGCATTATTTAACTCGTTTAATTAATCTTTTGTTTCGCACTGCAAAAAGCGAAATGCACAAAAGTGACTATCTCGTTATTTGTTATAGCCTATCCTGATTCGAGCGCTTTGGGGCATTTAGTAAATTGATAGTAGTTTTAGTTAGATTTTATAATCTGATAACTCGATCATACATCTAGTCACAGCAACGCCTATTTTGGCTTAAATGTATACGACTTTTAGCGAATCTCAGAAAATAGCAAAAATAATTAATGATTAAATTTCAATCAATTAAATAAGTTCAATACAAAGCCCTAAATTTGGTAGGTCTTTGGTAGGTGTGAATTTAAAACATCCCTCGCAATACTCAGTTTAGGTGAGTATCACCCATAACAAATGACAATGAATGGTAGAAGGAATCGCACCATGGCTTTTAAAAATATTGCAGATCAAACAAACGGTTTTTACATCCCTTGTGTTTCACTTTTTGGCCCCGGCTGTGCTAAAGAAATTGGTGCAAAGGCGCAAAATCTTGGCGCAAAGAAAGCGCTTATCGTGACCGATGCCGGTCTATACAAATTTGGTGTGGCAGACACCATTGCCGCATATTTAACTGAAGCTGGCGTAGAAAGTCATATATTCCCGGGCGCAGAACCCAACCCAACTGACACCAACGTACATAGCGGTGTAGATGCCTACAATGACAATGGCTGTGACTTTATTGTCTCTCTCGGCGGCGGCTCTTCTCATGACTGTGCCAAAGGCATTGGCTTAGTGACTGCGGGTGGTGGCCATATTCGTGACTATGAAGGTATTGATAAAAGTACAGTCCCAATGACTCCACTCATTGCGATTAATACCACCGCAGGTACGGCATCAGAAATGACCCGTTTCTGTATTATTACCAATACTGACACCCACGTTAAAATGGCAATTGTCGATTGGCGTTGTACCCCACTTATCGCTATTGATGACCCGAAACTGATGATTGCGAAACCTGCAGCGCTCACTGCAGCAACCGGTATGGATGCATTAACACATGCGGTCGAAGCTTATGTTTCTACAGCAGCCAATCCTATTACCGATGCTTGTGCTGAAAAAGCCATTTCAATGATCAGTGAATGGCTCAGCCCTGCCGTCGCCAATGGCGAAAACCTAGAAGCTCGTGATGCGATGAGCTATGCACAGTACTTAGCAGGGATGGCATTTAACAATGCCTCTTTAGGTTATGTCCACGCGATGGCGCACCAACTCGGCGGCTTCTACAACTTGCCACATGGCGTATGTAATGCCGTGCTGCTACCACACGTTTGCGAATTTAACCTGATTGCCTGCCCTGACCGCTATGCACGTATCGCACAGCTCATGGGTGTGCCAACCGATGGTTTAACGGTGACTGAAGCGGCTTATGCAGCGATTGCAGCAATCCGTGAACTGTCTGCTTCGATTGGCATTCCATCGAGCCTTTCTGAACTCGGTGTGAAAGAACAAGACCTCAGCATCATGTCTGAAAATGCGCAAAAAGATGCCTGTATGCTCACCAACCCACGTAAAGCGACTCATGCTCAAGTGGTTGATATTTTCAAGGCAGCGCTTAAAGCCAATACCTCTGTGGTCGACTTCAAAGCGGCCGTTTAAGTTAAGCCCTTAAAGGTCTTCATGTTTAAGTGACCTAAGTGCCTACATTATCCTTTGAGTCTGGTGATGTAGGCTCAACTGAATCCATTTCACCTTTTATTTCAGGAAAGCGACTATAGATTGGTCGCTTTCATACTGAGGTCACTCTTTTTTAGTCCGTAAAAAAGCATCGATTATTCATTTGACAAAAGCTTATGGCTCATCAAGGATAAAGCATAATGTCCAATAATATTGATGAGTATAATAATGAGCCATTCACATATTCAGTATCAGCCTGACATTTTGGGCGCAGGCTATGAACAAGCCACGCTGACCTTCCCGGATGATTATGAAGGCCCAGTGGTTGCCACACTGGTTCGCAAAAAAGCCACGGCTCCTACCTCCAAAGCGGTGCTCTATATCCATGGTTTTATCGATTATTTTTTCCAAACCGAAATGGCGGAACGCTTCAATCAGCACGGTTTCGACTTTTACGCACTAGATTTAAGAAAGTATGGACGATCAATTCTACCCCATCAAAAATATTATAATGTGCATGCACTGTCTGAATATGATGCTGAAATAGATCAGGCTCTAATGATCATTGCTGATGAAGGTCATGATGCCTTGCTGCTCTGTGGTCATTCTACCGGTGGCTTAACCACCACTTTGTATGCGGCGCATCATCAAAATCATCCTTTAATTCAAGCCCTTTGGGTTAACAGCCCATTTTATGATTTCAACATGAATCCAGTGAAACGCGCACTGGGTATTCCACAGCTGAGTAAATTGGCAAAGACTTTTCCAAATCTAAAATTCCCAAGTGAACTAAATAAATGGTACACCGCCAGCTTACACCGTGAACTCAAGGGTGAATGGGACTTCAATTTAGACTGGAAAAAGACCCGCTATCCAATGGTGTATTTAAGTTTTGTACGGACAATTTATGAGGCTCAAAAGGAGATCCACCGAGGTGTCAGCCTAGATGTACCGGTATTAGTGATGCATTCACATCAAACTAAAAATCCCAAAAAATGGGGTAAAGCAGCGCAGACCAGCGATGTGATTTTGGGTGTAAAAGATATCCAAAAATATGCCAAGAAAATTCAAGGCGATGTCACCATTCAAAGCATTCACAATGGCTTGCATGATTTAGTACTTTCGGAAAAAACCGCGCGAGAACAAGTCTATACCCAGCTCTTTGAATGGCTGGCCAATAAAGGTCTTTAATAGCCTGAATTACATTGCAACTTACTGTTTTAATTTCAACAAGGTCTGATGTACGGGATGCGATCTCGGCATCAGCTCAATCAGGCGTTCAACCGCATCAATGGCTTCAGGAAAACGCGCGACATGCTTGAGCAGAACATCTGTTTCCTTGGCATTAAAAATCGCTTGGCTTAATCGTGACTCAAGACAATCACGCCATGCCCCTAAAAAAGGACTTTCGGTTTTAGCCAAGAAAACCCCTGAACACAGTTTTAAGGCCGAATCGAGATAACCTGCATCTAAAGCTTGCTCGGCTTGCAAAAAATCGGCTTCGACTTGTGCCAATAAGCGATAGGGTCTTGAGCCTAACATGCCACCCAAAATATCGCGTAGCTGCGACATTTCCGCTTTTAAAGTCCCAACACTCACCTTACGTTCACCATATAAGGCTTGATGCAAAGTATCTAAGGTCATGCCTTGCGGACATAGCGCCAAGATGGTCAAAATTTCTATTTGCCGCGGGGTCAGCACCATCACTTTGCCATTAAATAACACTTGCGGCACAGCAAAGGCCCGAATATACAAATGCTGTTTTTGAAAATCGAGTAAAGCCGATTGAATAATCGAAGCGCAGCGTTCAGCCGCAAGTAGCCCTAAACTATTGTGGTTTTTCCACACGGTGGATAAATCAACCACGCCCAAAATTTGCTGCGTATGTGGATCGATAATCGGTGCTGCATAGCAGACCCATTCATGTACTGATGGCATGTAATGTTCATTTGAAAACACACAACTCGACTGTTGGGTTTTTAAAGACAACGCTAATGCATTGGTGCCGACCAATTCTTCGCGCCATTGCCCACCTGCAATAAAATGCACACTTTCCGCAGCACTTTGCATTTGCCGACTCGACGCACTCCAAATAATCGTGCTACCTACATCGCCCACGGCAAGTACCATCGACGACTGTTCGGCAATGTGTTTTAAATCTTCAGCACAATGTTGCAACGCATGATGCAATGCCGACTGTTGTTGACTTTGAGGGCTTAAATTTACCAAAGGCGCAGCACTCCGGTTTTCCGGAATTTCCGCCTGTGCAGAGCGTTGCCAAGAACTCGCAATACTTTCATTGAGCTGCGAATTTTGCTGCTTAGACAGACTAGTTCGCTGCCTTAACCGTTCAATATTCTGTCGTTTTTCTAATAAATCCTGCTGCATCATCATTCATTATTCTCACAACAATTCATGACTGAAAATCCGTTTTAACGGCTTTTGTTTTAAGGGCTGAAAAAAATATTGTAAACCTTCTTGTCTCCAACCTTTTTCCAACCTTATACAGGCTATGCTAATCAAATAATGTACAAAAGTACCTTATACCAAAGCTGTAGATTGCCACAGATGGGCAGCCCAACAAGATCATAATAAACAAGCAAAGGAAAATTCATATGCGTTATGTCGATCCTAATCAACCCGGTTCAAAAGTTCAGTTTAAAGCTCAGTATGAAAACCTGATTGGTGGCCAATGGGTCGCGCCAGTGAAAGGTGAATACTTTGAAAATATCTCCCCTGTAGACGGTAAAGTTTTTACCAAAGTGCCACGTTCTTCTGCTGAAGATATTGAATTGGCTTTGGATGCAGCGCATAAAGCCAAAGCCCAATGGAACGCCTCTTCCCCAACCACACGCTCAAATATTTTATTAAAAATTGCCGATCGACTTGAAGAAAACCTAGAGCTCCTTGCGGTCGCAGAAACCTGGGACAACGGTAAACCGATTCGTGAAACCTTAGCCGCTGATATTCCACTGTGTATTGATCATTTCCGTTATTTTGCCGGCTGTATCCGTGCCCAAGAAGGCGGCATTTCTGAAATTGATGAAAATACTATTGCTTACCATTTCCATGAACCACTTGGTGTGGTCGGTCAAATTATTCCGTGGAATTTCCCAATCTTGATGGCGGCTTGGAAACTTGCTCCAGCATTAGCTGCGGGAAACTGCATCGTGTTGAAACCTGCGGAGCAAACACCTGTCAGCATCTTGGTCTTGGCTGAACTCATTCAAGACCTACTCCCACCGGGCGTGCTGAATATTGTGAATGGTTATGGTGTTGAAGTCGGTCGTCCATTGGCGACCAATCCACGCATCTCAAAAATCGCCTTCACAGGTTCAACCGCTGTCGGTCAAATGATCATGCAATATGCGACTGAAAATATCATTCCTGTGACTTTAGAACTTGGTGGAAAATCACCAAATATCTTCTTTGAAGACATCATGGACAAAGACGATGAGTTCTTAGATAAAACACTCGAAGGTTTTGCCATGTTTGCGCTCAACCAAGGTGAAATTTGCACATGTCCATCACGTGCATTGGTACAAGAAAGCATTGCAGATCGATTCTTGGAAATGGCAGTAGAACGTGTGAAACGTATTAAGACGGGTCATCCACTCGATACCGATACCATGATTGGTGCACAGGCATCGCAAGAGCAGCAAGACAAAATTTTAGGCTGTATCGCTACAGGTAAAAATGAAGGTGCACAGCTCATTACTGGTGGTGATCCACGTAATGAAGTCGGTACTGGTTTCTATATTGAGCCAACGATTTTTAAAGGCACCAATGACATGAAGATTTTCCAAGAGGAAATCTTTGGTCCTGTGCTTTCAGTAGCAACCTTTAAAGACTTTGATGATGCCATTAAAATTGCCAATGACACGATTTATGGTCTAGGTGCCGGGGTTTGGTCGCGTTCAGCACATACTTCATATCGTGCGGGTCGTGCCATTCAGGCAGGTCGTGTATGGACCAACTGTTATCACATCTACCCTGCACACGCTGCATTCGGCGGCTACAAAAAATCAGGGATCGGCCGTGAAAATCACAAAATGATGCTTGATCATTATCAACAAACCAAAAACCTATTGGTGAGCTATGACACCAAGCCGATGGGCTTCTTCTAAGCAGCGTTGAACAATACATGAGATAAAAAGCGAACTTCGGTTCGCTTTTTTGTTAGAAGCCTCTTCAATGAATTCATTAAAATTTCTTTTAAAAAGCTGCAAATTTTCTTATGCTTGCTAAACAAATAACTTTATTAATTAAAAATATTTAAATAGCTATGAAATATTGTGTCTCCTGTGGAGAAAAAGCATTAGTACAACATCACTTTTGTAGTGCCTGTGGTCATTCATTTGGTGATCAAGTGTCAGACAAACCTAAGCAAGCACGTTATCCCGCATTTGTGCCCAACCAAGATGATATTTCGACCTATGAACATCATCTCAAATACTTAAACAAATTAAGCTCTTTCCAAAGCAAAGTATTCTATCTTTTCTTCTTTGGTGCTTTCGCGGTCATGTTTTTTACTTTCACAAGTGTATTTTCAGGTTGGGCGTCTGTTTCCAAAGCATTTGAATCTATATGGCTATTTCCTTTTTGTATCATCAGTTGTATTGCCATAAAATTTACAAGTTTGGACTATTGGCTTGCTAAACAAATTTATGGTCGAAATTATCGTTATAAAGACAATGGATTAAGACTCGTTTACCAAGAGCTACCAAGCGCTAAAAATCATAAAGATGAATTTATCTGTATCTTTTGCGGCAATAAACGATTCTTTCGTAAAGGTATTTATGCAAGCGATTCAAGCACCGTAAATTGCACCAAATGTCAGCATTATTTATATACGGAATAAAGCTTAAGTTTTTTAAGTTAGTACGCCAAAAATAAGACTCAATACAAATGAAAGCTGAGTAAAAGTAGATGTAAGTAAGACAATCAGCCATGATCCATTCTATAATTTTACTTACATCTACAATGACTTCTGCATTCCCGTCCTAAAACTGGTGCTCATATTCAGTAGCATTCACTCAAGTATTCGTCCAATTAGGCTGATCGTGATGAAGCCTGTAAAGCCGCCTCAACAAAATGTAAATGATCGACACCCCAATACAATTCATCATCGACAAACCAACTTGGCGCGCCAAAAACACCCCGTTCAATGGCTTCTTCGGTAATAACTTTAAGCTCAGACTTTACTTTTTCATCTTCAAGCCATGATTTAACTTGCTCTACATCCAATCCAAGCTCCTGCATCAATTGAATTAATTCATTGAGATCATTTAAATTGCGTGGCTGACCAAACATTGCGTTAAAAATACCCGTCAGTACATTGAGAAATACTTCAGGCTGAAATAATTGGACTGAGGTTATCAAACGCATCAACTGCAAAGTATTGATCGGAAAATACGGATTCATCTGTACGGGTATCTGCCATAACTTTCCCCAACGTTGAAGATCAATCATGGAATAACGTGCCTTCGCAGGTACCGCCATTGGGCTACTATTGCCTGTGGCTTTAAACACTCCACCGAGTAGCATCGGCTTCCAAATCAGCTCGGCTTGATACTGCTGCGCAATCTGTTGAATGCGATGAAAACCGATATAGCTATATGGGCTGCCGACATCAAAATAAAATTCAATGACTTTCATTTTTTTCGTCCTTTTTTGCTTATTTTCCTAATATTCTTAAATCAGTGCTTACCAATGTTCCATCCATGGTCGCAGATCTAATTCATGCGTCCATGCATCTCGTGGTTGCTGTGAGAGATGCCAATAATTTTCTGCAATATGTACTGGATTTAAAATACCATCTTGCTCTTTTTTAGCATAAAGATCAGGGAACGTATCTTTAATAAAATCGGTATCAATTGCACCATCAACCACCACATGCGCCACATGAATATTTCTTGGCCCTAGTTCACGTGCCATGCTTTGTGCCAAGGCACGAAGCGCATGTTTTGCTCCAGCAAAAGCGGCAAAGCCAGCCGCACCGCGCACACCTGCTGTTGCGCCAGTAAAAATAATCGTGCCTCGTTCACGTGTCACCATGCGTTTTGCCACTTCCCGACCAGTTAAAAAAGCCGAGAAACATGCCATCTCCCATATTTTGAAATATTTACGTGCGGTTTCTTCCAAAATACTACAAGGGACGTTGGCACCAATATTAAAGACCATCACCTCAATCGGGCCAATGTTTGATTCGATATGCTCGATGAGTTCAATCACTTGCTCTTCTTTTCGAGCATCAGAACCAAACCCAAAAGCAGTCCCTCCCTGTGTTTGAATTTCAGCAATTAAAGGCTTTAATTTGTCTGCATTTCGTCGTGTCATACAAGCAATATAACCCTCCCGGGCAAAACGTTTGGCTATTTCACCACCAGTTGCATCACCTGCACCAATCACTAAAGCGACTTTCGACGAAATCCGATTGAGTTGTTGCATAGTCTCACTCCATTGCTGTTTTATTTTTATTCCACGCTCATTTTATTTACGCGTCGGTTTTAAACCACACATTATTAAATAACGATCGTTACTATAACGAATACTATGTTATGGTTAATTTATCGTCAATATTATTTTCAAGGGGGTTGCAGATGCGCTACAAACCCGAATACAAACAACAAAAACGACAAGAATTACTCAACATTACGGGGCAAATTGCGAAAAAAAATGGCTTTGCTGCAACAGGTGTTGACGGATTAATGAAAGCTGCAGGTGTAACTAGTGGCGCATTCTATTCACATTTTTCGTCAAAACAGGATTTACTCAAAGCATTGGTTGAATATGAATTGCAACAAAGCTTTAACATGTGGCAAAGCAACCCGCATCATAATGCAGCCGACTGGATTAATTTTGAATTAGACCGTTACTTAACCCCTTCCCACCTTGAACATCCTGAACAAGGCTGTGTTTTGCCGACACTTGCGACCGAAGTAGCTCGTGCAGATGACACGATTAAACAGGCCTATGAAAAGGAATTACTGCGCGGTCATGCTTTATTTAGCGCACATTTGGCGAGTGAAGAAAAAGCTTGGGCCATGATGTCCCAATTGGTCGGTGCGGTTTTAATTGCACGGGCAATGCATGATCCCGAATTACAAAAAAGCATTTTGCAGGCCAATAAAATGATCATTCAAGATTATTTGGCCGCACACCCAGCTGCATAAGTGACGATTATTTTATGTGATCCTTCATGTAGTTATGCGATTAAATGCTTCCGATAAACTGTCAGCTCCCTATGGCTTAATTATTCAATATCCGTATAAGGTTGCCAATTTTTATGCTTTTCAATCGCTTAAAGATTGGGCATAAATGGCACAATTCAAATAAAGTCCTCTTTTCAAGGTTCTGACGACTGTGTATAACAATGAGCCATTAAAGGAAAATGATAAGCATAGGCAAAGAACGCAAAAAAACGTTAGACTATGCAACAATCAATGCAAGTAAATGTCATTCGAGACAAACAAAAAGGTGAAGATTGATGCCGCTCAATACTGTTGAAGAGCTCGTAGCTGATATTCGTGCAGGTAAAATGGTCATCCTCATGGATGATGAAGATCGTGAAAATGAAGGCGACCTTGTTATCGCTGCGACCCACGTACGCCCTGAAGATATCAACTTCATGATTACGCATGCGCGTGGTCTTGTGTGCTTAACGCTCAGCAAAGAGCGTTGCCAGCAGTTAAATTTACCTTTAATGGTCGATGCAAACGGTGCACAGCACGGTACCAACTTTACCTTGTCTATTGAAGCAGCAAATGGCATTTCAACAGGTATTTCTCCTGCTGAACGTGCACATACCATTCAAACTGCTGTTGCAGCACATGCAAAACCAGCTGACATCGTACAGCCAGGCCACATTTTCCCGCTGATGGCGCAGCCTGGTGGTGTCCTTCACCGTGCCGGTCATACTGAAGCCGGTTGTGACTTATCTCGTTTAGCTGGCCTAGAACCCGCATCTGTGATTTGTGAAATCATCAATGAAGACGGCACCATGGCACGTCGCCCAGACCTTGAAGTGTTTGCTGAAAAGCATGGCTTAAAAATGGGAACCATTGCAGATTTGATTCACTACCGCATGACCAATGAACAAACGGTTGAACGTCTAGACCAGCAAACACTAGATACAGAATACGGTACATTTGAATTGTTCCGTTACCGTGAAATTGGTAATCCAGACATTCATTTAGCCCTTGTGAAAGGCGAACCAAAGCAAGGCGTGACCACTGTACGTGTACACGGTTTCAGCCCAGTTCGTGACTTATTAAAACTGAATAAACAAGATGGCGCTCCGGCGTGGAATCTCGATAAAGCACTCAAAGAAATCGCATCCAGCGATCGTGGTGTTTTAGTGTGGATTGGTCAGCGTCATTTACAGGACTTAGGTCCTGCTTTAGAAAATTTAACTGCACCGAAAAATGTTAAATCCAATGCAGCACTGTCACAGCAGTATCAAACCATTGGTGTCGGCGCACAAATTTTACGTGATTTAGGCGTGGAAAAAATGAAGCTTCTTAGCTCGCCATTACGCTTTAATGCATTATCAGGTTTTAACTTAGAAGTGGTGGAATACATCACCGCAAATCAAACATCAGAGAAATAATCGAGGTTGCTATGGCAGTTCGCCGTATTGAAGGTATGTTACATCTCGCGAACGAAGACCGTTATGCGATTTTAGTTGGTCGTTTTAATAGCTTTGTTGTTGAACATTTGCTAGAAGGTGCCGTTGATACATTGAAACGTCATGGCGTATCAGAGGATAATATCACTATTGTTCATGCACCGGGTGCTTGGGAACTTCCAGTGGTTGCAAAGAAACTTGCAGCTTCAGATCGTTTCGATGCCATCATCGCGCTTGGCGCAGTGATTCGTGGTAGCACGCCTCACTTCGATTTTGTTGCTGGCGAATGTGCCAAAGGTTTAGGCGTTGTTGGTCTAGACACTGGCTTACCAGTAATTAATGGTGTATTGACTACGGATAGTATTGAACAAGCGATTGAACGCTCGGGTACAAAAGCAGGTAATAAAGGTAGTGAAGCTGCCTTAACTGCTATTGAAATGGTTAACTTGTTAAAGGCTATTTAACGCTATGTCGCAAACACTTCAAGCAACTTATGCAGCAAAACGTAAAGCACGTCGCTTTGCTGTACAAGGAATTTATGAATGGCAAATGAGCCGCAATCCTGTGCATGAGATTGAAGCACGTACGCGTGTGGAAAATGCCATGCACAAGGTCGATCTCGGCTATTACCACGAGTTATTGACCGAGGTTGTTGCCAATCATGAAGCATTGGATGCGCTTTTAATCCCTGTACTCGATCGCGAAGTTGAAGCCTTAGATGGCGTTGAACTTGCAACCCTTCGTTTAGGCTCGTATGAACTCAAAGAACACCTTGAGATTCCTTACCGTGTCGTACTCGATGAAGCGATCGAGTTAGCTAAACATTTTGGCGGTGCAGACAGCCATAAGTACATCAATGGTGTATTGGATCGTTTAGCGACTACATTGCGTGCAGCAGAAAAGCAACAAGCTAATTAATTTATTAAGTAGTATGTTGTATGGCTGAGTTCTCTATCATTGATACCTATTTTAATCGTCACAGCAGTAGTGCTGTCGATTTAGGAGTCGGTGATGACTCAGCCTTGCTCACCCCTCCTCCACAGCAACAATTGGTCATCTGTACCGATACTCTCGTTGCTGGACGTCATTTTCCTCTCGACACCAACCCACATGCTATTGGCTGGAAATCTGTAGCCGTCAACCTTTCTGACATTGCTGCAATGGGTGCCAAACCGCATAGTATTTTACTGGCATTAAGCCTACCCCAAATTGATCATGAATGGCTCAAAGGCTTTAGTCAGGGTTTATATGATTGTTGCGATCAATTTGGTGTGAGTTTAATCGGTGGGGATACCACTCAAAGTCCACATCTGACGATTTCAGTTACAGCCCTCGGCTGGGTCGATATAGGCAAAGCAGTAACCCGCTCAGGCGCTCAAGTTGGTGATTTCATATGTGTCAGCGGTCAAGTTGGCGATGCTGCGTATGGATTACAGCATTTAGGACACCCACTGCAAAAGCGTTTAGATTATCCAACACCACGTTGCCAACTTGGTCAACAGCTCAAAGGCTTAGCCAACAGTATGATTGATGTCTCTGATGGGCTCGCACAAGATTTAGGACATATCCTCGCTGCTTCACACGTCGGTGCAGAAATTGAATTAGATCAACTTCCTATCGATCACGATGTAAAACAATTACAACAAGAAAAGCAGTGGCAATACGCCCTCGCGGGTGGAGATGACTATGAGTTATGCTTTACAATAAGCCCGCAGAATTATCAAAAACTTCTGCAACTAAAATTAGATGTAAACATTCATAAAATCGGTCAAATCACCCCAAATTTGGGAATCCGTTATAACAACCACGGTGTGGACCAAGTCATAAAATTTAAGGGATACCAGCATTTTGCATAAGCCAGCCATTAACTTTAAATCCATGTCTTGGTTTAACCGAGTCATCGCCTTTTGTGGCGTGGGATTTGGCTCGGGTCTTGCACCCAAAGCACCGGGCACCTTTGGCTCTGCTTTTGCTTTATTGTTTATTCCAGGTTGGCTTGCAATCGGCTTTTTCAACTCCATTATAGTCATGATCATCATGTCGATTATTGGGATCTATATTTGCGGTCAAACCGCCAAAGTCATGGGTGTTCATGATGATGGCCGCATCGTATGGGATGAATTTGCCGGTCAGTCCATTACCTTCCTCCCAATTTTATATCTTGGGCAAATGAGCTGGACTTGGGCATTGATTGGTTTTGCTTTATTCCGTTTATTTGATGTCTGGAAACCGTGGCCTATTCGTGTCATTGACCGTCAAGTCGGTGGTGGCTTTGGCATCATGTTCGACGACATTATTGCAGGTCTTTGGGCCGCGCTTTGCATCTGTATTTATTTTTATATTTTGTCTATGTAATAGAAACACCTAGGATTAAACATGTCTACTAGCGTTATTATTCTTGCTGCAGGTAAAGGGACACGTATGCGTTCTCGTTTACCCAAAGTATTACAACCACTCGCAGGACAACCCCTACTTGGCCATGTCATCAACACTGCGAAAAAATTAAATGCAGAAGAAATAATTACCATTTATGGGCATGGCGGCGAATTGGTTCAAAACGCGTTTGCACATGAAAATGTCAAATGGGTTGAACAAGCAGAACAATTGGGTACAGGCCATGCAGTCAAAGTGACTCTGCCTGTCCTAGCAAAAACCGGGATTTCTTTGATTCTCTCAGGTGATGTGCCTTGTATCACTGAATCAACATTACAAAAACTATTAGATGCATCTGCTCAAACAGGTATTGGCTTAGTAACTTTAACGGTTAATGATGCGACAGGTTATGGTCGTATTGTACGTGAAAATGGCAAAATTCAAGCCATTGTTGAACACAAAGATGCCTCTGAAGAACAACGTAAGATCAAAGAATTTAATACCGGTATTTATGCCGTAAGTAATGCTAAATTGCACGAATGGTTGCCAAAATTAAGCAATAATAATGCGCAAGGTGAATATTACCTGACCGATATCGTTGCCATGGCGATTGCAGACGGTCTCGAAGTGGCATCTGTTGAACCAGAACGTGCTTTCGAAGTGGAAGGTGTCAATGACCGCGTACAATTGGCAGCCCTTGAACGTGAATTTCAAGTATTCCAAGCTAAACAACTGATGCAACAAGGCGTTCACCTGATTGATCCTGCACGTTTCGACTTACGTGGCACATTGACTGTTGGTCAAGATGTCCGTATCGATATCAACGTGATTATTGAAGGTGATGTTGAACTCGGTGATAACGTTGAAATTGGTGCAGGTTGTGTGATTAAAGACACCAAGATTGCAGCAGGCACTAAAGTTCAACCATATAGCGTTTTTGACAACGCCATTGTTGGTGAATACGCTCAAATCGGTCCATTTGCACGTTTACGCCCAGGCGCAAACTTGGCCAATGAAGTACATATTGGAAACTTTGTTGAAGTCAAAAATTCAAGCATTGGCGTCGGCTCTAAAGCCAACCATTTTACCTATTTAGGCGATGCCGAAGTCGGTGCAGGTTCAAACATTGGTGCAGGCACCATTACCTGCAACTATGATGGCGCCAACAAATTTAAAACCATTATCGGTGACTCAGCCTTTATCGGCTCAAATAGCTCATTAGTCGCTCCTGTCACCATTGGTCATGGTGCAACAGTGGGTGCTGGCTCAACCATTACACGTGACGTGGCAGACAATAGCCTTGCGGTAGAACGTTCGAAGCAATTTGCCAAAGAAAACTATCAACGTCCCCAAAAATTGAAGAAATAAGAGGATTAAATTATGTGCGGTATTGTCGGTGGCGTTGCAGAACGTAGTATTACCAATATTTTAATTGAAGGCTTAAAGCGTCTTGAATATCGTGGATATGACTCTGCGGGTTTAGCGCTGATTAATAAAGGCCATGTTCTACGTGAACGTCGCGTAGGTAAAGTTGCAAATCTTGAACAAGCCGTTGAAGAAGCAGATATCGCAGGTTCGGTCGGTATTGCACATACGCGCTGGGCAACCCATGGTAAACCGACTGAAAATAATGCCCATCCGCATATTTCAGGCAATGTGGCTGTTGTTCATAACGGTATTATTGAAAACTATCAAGAGCTTAAAGATGATCTTGAAGCGCTTGGTTATGTCTTTACATCACAAACAGATACAGAAGTTGTCGCACATTTAGTCAATGACGCTTTAAAAAGCACCCCGAGTCTTTTAGAAGCGGTTAAAAGTGTGGTGCCTCAACTCAAAGGTGCTTATGCACTGGGTATCGTACATACAGACCATCCTGATGAATTAATCACGGTGCGTGAAGGTTCACCTCTCGTGATTGGTGTCGGTATTGGCGAGAACTTTATTAGCTCGGATCAATTGGCACTTTTACCAATTACCAACCGTTTTATCTACCTTGAAGAAGGTGATATTGCACGTTTAACTCGTAATACCATTGAAGTATTCGTCGATGGTAAATTAGTGAATCGTCCAATCAAAGAGCTTGATGCGACTGTCAGCAATGCTTCAAAAGGTGAATATAAACACTATATGCTCAAAGAAATTTATGAGCAGCCTGAAGCGATTAAACAAACGATTTCTCAAGCCTTAAATGGTAATGCGCTTCGTGATGATTTTCTTGCCAATGCAGCTCAAGACTTCAGCCAAATTCAACAAGTGCAAATCATCGCATGTGGTACCAGCTACCATGCCGGCATGATTGCCAAATATTGGTTTGAACAACTGATTGACGTGCCTTGCCAAGTCGAAATTGCCAGTGAATTCCGTTATCGCTCGCCTGTGATTGTGAATAACACACTGTATGTTTGTATTTCTCAATCAGGTGAAACAGCCGATACTTTAGCTGCACTGCGTGATACGCAAAAACGTGCAGCAGCGAAAAGCTTGAATATCACCACCATGACCATTTGCAACGTCGCAACTTCGTCAATGGTACGTGAAACCAACTACAGTTTGTTAACACTCGCAGGCCCTGAAATTGGTGTTGCTTCGACTAAAGCATTTACCACACAGCTTGCGGCATTGATGCTATTGGTATTGAAAATTGGTCAAATTAAGCAAAGCATTTCAAATGACCGTATCTCTGAAATTATTGCAGCGCTTTGGCATACACCGAAAGTGATTTTAGATACTTTACAAAATAATGCTGAGATTCTACGTCTATCAGAATTATTTGTTGAAAAAAATCACTGTCTATTCTTGGGTCGTGGAACTGAGTTCCCTATCGCCCTTGAAGGTGCTTTAAAACTTAAAGAGATTTCATACATCCATGCAGAAGGCTACGCGGCTGGTGAATTAAAACATGGTCCATTGGCACTGGTTGATAATGATATGCCTGTGGTGATTCTAGCTCCACAAGATGACATGTTGGACAAACTCAAATCGAACATGGAAGAAGTACAAGCACGTGGCGGTGAGCTGTTTGTCTTTGCCGATGAGAATAGCGGCATTAAAACTAAAGATCGTCAACATGTTGTGTATGTGCCAAGTGTGAATGAAATCTTGGCGCCGATTGTGTATAGCATTCCAGTTCAACTTTTGTCATACCATGTTGCGGTGTTGCGTGGTACTGATGTCGATCAGCCACGTAACTTGGCAAAATCCGTGACGGTGGAATAAGTTTCTGACAATAAGTCAGGTGATTTGTGTGTTCGTATAATTAAGTTTGTACCAAATAATTAAGTTTAGATTTAATTATTTAAGTTTGGATATTAATGAAGTAAACGAATAACCCCACCCTGTAGACCCAGTGATTCTTCACCAAGTCTACAGGGTTTTTAATATAATTAAATTCAAATTAGAGTCAAACCAGAAATATAAAATTATTACTAATATATTCAATTAGATAGACATATAAAAATCTCACCCTAGATTCAAAAAGCATTCCTTTTTGACCTCACCTTGAAAAAATTTCATTTTTATTTAAAGTATGCTTCGCCTTTCTGCGCAAGAATTCGCATTTTAAATGCGGAAGAATATTATGCAAACTTAATTTCATCTAGAATTAAAGATAGTAAATATTAATACAAACTTAATTTTAAAAACAAAAAACAATGAATAAGATATATCAACAACTTAAGATAAAAAATAAAACAAACTTAATTAAATTACCATAATTAGACGCAGTATTTGGTCATAAAGCAAAATAAGGGATAAGGAACTATGTGCAAACTCTGAATAAGTCTATTAGCTATTCCTGTTACTAGCAGCCCACCTTATTTAAAATGAGGTATTTCATTCACTGGATATATTAATGTTAATGGATTTGATGTTAATGAGATAAAGCCAAACCGCTGATAAAACTCCATAGCTTTTTGATCCTTAGCATGTATTACAACAAAATTTACGCCAATAATTTGAGCAACTTTTGAAACTTGTTTAAGAGCATGTGCTAAAAGTACTTTTCCAACTCCTTGCCCCTGTGCTGCTTGATCAACGGCAAAGCGACCCACAACCACACAAGGTAAGGGATAACGAGGTAATCGTTTAGTGAGAACAGCATCAACCCCATCAAATCCTATAGAGGTACTTGATAGACAATAAAATCCCCTCACCTGTGCATCATCAATAGCAACATAGGTTTTACTTGTTCCTGATTTCTGATGTTGGGATGCGTATTGTTTTATGAACTTATTTAAATCATCTTGCCCACAATTAAATGATTTTTTCTGATGATGGGCTTGTAAAACCTCAATTTTCATCCAATAAACTCATTAAATTTTTCATCTCATCATTTGCAGGGCGTGGATTTTCAAGCAAATTCATTAACATATCACGATCAGCATTATTTACTTTTAACTCGTGATTAGATTTAAGTAATTCTTTTGCTCGTTCAAATGAGGATTGGATCATAAAGGAACTCACACTAAGACCCAATAAATTCGCAGCTTGCTCAATTACATTCTTTGCATCTACGGTTGAACGAACATTGATTCGTTCTGTTGCTAAGTTAGCCATATTTTCCACCAATTTGTACATCATAATGATGTACAAATTATAGCAGATTAAGGTAGTACTTTAAGATCCAAATTTACATATTTTGTTCTAAAATATTTGGAATAGAAAATAAGCATTTTACTATGAACCAGAATGAATGGTCGGGTTTGAGTCTGAATATGCAATTGGTTTACATAAGAATATGCAACGATGTTTACTAAGATGTAATTTGAATACTTTTGCCTATCATCAACGTTTTTTTAAACTCATTAATTGAGTATTAAAATACCATATTAATTATTAAGTTGCTGAATTAAATAAATAATTAAATAAAAATTATAAAATTTTGTTTGTATATAAATATATTTAAGTTTGTATGTTTTTGCTAAATACAAAATTAACCCGCTTCAGATATGATTAATTATCCACCAAAACCCACAGGTCTTCTGTATGGCAAAAATTATAAAAAACTATGAAGAACTAGTAACAGAAGGGTATGGCCAGGGCCATGGACGCGATTATAAACCTTGTAAAACTGTTCAAAACTTCAGTTCAATTGGTCGCTCTCACAGAGTACAAGGCCGTGTCAGTAAACGTCTTCATCACTTATTTTCTGATCTAGAGCTATCTACCTTTTTACTGCTTGACTGGAATCAGAACGTTACAGATATTCGCGAGCATTATCCTTTGGATATCTATGATCTTAACTCCATCTGTTCTCGTTTCCGAATGAAAAAAGTGTCGATTGACTATATACCTTTTACCCTATCTTCAGATTTTTTAGTTGATTTTGGTAAGTTTTCTATAGCCCTTGACACTCTTTACAGCAAAGATCTGAATAAAGCTCATGTTATTGAGTCATTAGAAATTAAACGTCGCTATTGGGAAGAAGAGCACAATACGCCGTTCAAGTTGATTACTGAAAAAGACATTCCTGCTACGGTACTAGAGAACATTAAATGGTTGTATGTAGAAAAAAATGACCTTGAAATAACAAATCACATGATCGATCTAGCAGTTTATTTTATGGAAGAAATTAGCCAGTACCCTCAAAGCTCATTAATCCAATTTTGTAAGCATTTTGACCAAACTCAAAAAATGGGTATCGGAGCGACGCTCGCATTGTTTAGAAAATTATTTGCACTGCGAATACTTCAATTTAATCTAGAAATTTCGTACTTGGAGCTTAAACTCTCTGATATTCATGCAAGTAATTTGCTCCAGAATGAGAATACAGTCCATGCAACTAATTAATTCAGTTTACATCTTGAATTCAACACAATACCGAATACTCAAATTCTTACCGCAGTATACGGTATGGATTGCGATTGATAATAAAAATGCTTTTCCTGAACTCATTTTGTCTAAGGAACTTCAAACTCTCTCAGATGATCAAAGCCTGATACCAGCGCAAGATCCTTATGAATACTTAAAACGATTAAACTTGAGTGAAGATTCTATTCAACTCAAAAAAAGAGATGAAAACTTTTTAATTATTCAAGATTTAATTAATGATGAACAAGTTCTTATCAATGCAAAAATCAGGACTGCAAAAATTAAAACTCTACATCTAGAGAAAGAAGTATCAATTAATAAAATTCTACGACTCCTAAGACGCTACTGGCAGCGTGGTCAAACGATAAATGCTTTGGTACCGGACTATGAAAACTCAGGTGGAAAAGGCCAAAAAAGAACGATAGGTGATAAAAAAATTGGCAGACCACGCATCTATGAATCAAATGAAGGTAAGAATGTTACTGAACAGGTTGAATTATATTTTAAGAAAGCCATCGAAGAGTATTTAGTTCCTGTCAAAAAACAATCCATTAACGAAACTTATCTTCGGTTTAAAAATTTATTTTCCAAGCACTTTCATCAAGTGCAAGCTGGAGATATTCCAACGTATGCTCAATTCTACTACTTTTATAATACGCGATATAGAAATAAGAACAATTCCAAGGAAATTCTGAAGAATCAGAAAACCCTGAAAGATCACAAACCTCTGACTTCAACAGCAACAAAGCAAGCAAATGGTCCAGGTGCACGTTATGAGATAGATTCAACAGTTGCTGATATCTACCTTGTATCATCACGAGATCCATCACAAATTATTGGCAGACCTACCGTATATATTGTTATCGATGTATTTAGCCGGATGATTACTGGACTTTATGTCGGTATGGAAAATAGTTCATTTAACACAGCTATACAATGCCTCAGCGTCGCAATCCAAGATAAAGTTACATTCTGTCAGAGTTATGGCTTGCAAATACAACCGGAAGACTGGCCTATTTATGGTTTACCTAATGCCATACTTGCAGACCGCGGTGAACTAATTGGCTATCAAATAGAACTTCTTGAAAAAAACTTTTCTGTTCGTATTGAAAATGCGCCACCCTATCGAAGCGATGCCAAAGGTATTGTGGAGAGAGCTTTCGGAATCATTCAGTCACGCTTTAAATCCTACGAGAATATTGGTGTTGTTTCTGGATTCAAGGAAAAAAAGAAAGGCGGACATGATTATCGACTAGAAGCTTGTCTAACTCTGGAAGAGTTCAGAAAAATCATATTAAGCTGCGTCTTGTTACGCAATAATTTTGATATTTTGACAAAATATGATCGTAGTGCCGATATGCCGACTGACCTACCTTCTATCCCCCTTAAGCTCTGGCAGTGGGGTCTACAGCACCGTACTGGGATGTTGAGACAAGTGGATAGTAAATCACTATCTGTTGGCTTGCTACCTAGGATCGATGCTTCATTAAGTGACCACGGGCTTAAAGTCAAAGGATTAGTCTATCAATGTGTGGAAATGCATAAACAGGGCTGGTTTATTCGAAACACTGCAAAATCTCGCCCCAAAAAACTACAGATTGGTTTTGACCCATATTCAGTAAATACTATATATGTTTTCTTTGATGAAAATAAATTGGAATACTGGGAAGCACATTTAAGTGATGCTTCACGTCAATATCAGCATTTAACTTGGTGGGAAGCTGAACAAATCTATAAGGCAATTAAAATTGTTGAAAAACAACATTCACAACTGAAGTCTGTAGCTGTCAGTGAATTACAGGATTTTACTGACAAAATCATCCAAACTGCACAAAGTCGACAGACCCAAGCAGGAGTGCATCAACTTTCTAAAGCACAACGTACTAGAGATATCCGCCAGAACAAACAAGAAGCGATTCAAGTGGAACGTGCGGAACACCTCCAAAACAGGCCTGTTAATTCTATCCGAACTATCCATCCCAACCAAAATAATACTCAAACACCCCCATCTCAAAATAGCAATCTGGATTTGACCAGTCAGCCAGATTTAATGAGACAATTATTCGAAGAGGACGATGAAGAATGAATAATAATGAACTCGCGCTCAATACATCAATAGAAGACATCTATGGGGATAATCCTCTTATTACTCAATTACCGCCTATCCTTGACACTAAGTCGGTCATTAAACACCTACGAGGGAAACTGAAATTTATTCCAGAGCAGCGTTTCTTGCCCCAACCCGAAAGAATCCATCTGATTGCTCAATTGCCTCATGATTTTTTTCAACCACTGACCAAACATCTATCCCTTGAGCAAAAAATTTCTATTATGATTCGGCAAGGTTATGTGAGTAGAAACATCACTAATGGGGATAGACATCGACATTTACACGCTGCTTTTCAGCAACTAGAACCATCAAATGAAAGCTCTTACCGCTATGCACCTCCAGAGTCGACTGCAACCAGCATGTCAATTATAGGATGTTCGGGAAGCGGTAAAACAACGACAATGAACAAAATTTTGCGTTATTACCCGCAAGTGATTGAACATAGAGAGCTGGGATTAAAACAAATTGTTTACCTTAAAATTGATTGTCCGCATGACAGCTCTTTAAAAAACTTATGCTCAAACTTTTTTAGAGCAGTAGATTTAGCATTAGGAGATACAAACTTCGAGCATCGTTTCACCAGAAGTCGCTTAAATGTGAATGCCATGCTGCAGCAGATGAAAATTATCGCAAATAATTATTCTATTGGACTTTTAATCATTGATGAAATCCAGCATTTGAATACAAAAAAATCTGGCGGGGCTGAAATCATTCTTAATTTCTTTGTCACACTTGTGAATGTGGCATCCATTCCAATTGTGATGATTGGGACACCCAAAGCCAATGAAATTCTGCAAGAAGACTTAAGATCAGCTAGACGCAGTGCGGGATTAGGCTCTTTAATCTGGGAACCTATGCGCAATGAAGCACCCACTCCCGATCCTAGCACCCCTGATCAAATGATCATTTCCGAATGGTATGCTTTTACCAACAAGCTGTGGCAATATCAATGGGTTCAACAACCAGCTGAACTGACCGATGAATTAAGAAACACTTGGTATTATTATACGCAGGGCATTCCAGATTTAGTGGTTAAACTGTTCTGCTTGGTGCAGATTCATGCAATCACCATTGGTCTGGAAAAAATCACATCTGAACTTTTTAAAAAAGTCTACGAAGAACAATTACAGCCAGTCCACGATATTTTGGATGCACTCCGCTCAGGCAACCCCACACGTATTGCACGGTATTCTGACTTAACTATCCCTCAAGTTCAAATTGAGGAATATGTTGAACAACACCGTTTCAAAGCTGCATTAAAAACGGAAAAACAGCATAAAGATCTAGGACCACATTATTCCACACTTATAGGTATGCTAACGGCCTTAGGTCACCCCGCTGCTACAATAGATCTGCATGTCACTTCTGCATTAAAAAAATATCCAAACGAGAACTTACAGGTACTACTCCAGCATATTCTGGAAGTATTAGACGGCTCTGTAGCAAAAGATAAATTGGACCAGCCTCAGACCACAACTTCGGTAAGAAAACCAAGAACATCACGCAAAGTCATGAAAGCAGAAGAATGGAAGAGCACTGAAGCCAATGACTTACGGAATTTTTTCAGTCAAGCACAAGAAAAGGAAGTAGATGTTTATGAGCTATTAAAATCATCTCACTATTTGTTTGATCCCACCTCTCCTGTGTTGCATTAAACAAAAAATAGAGAGTAAGTGTATTATGATTTCAAATTTTCCAATACCATATCCAGATGAGTTAATTTACAGCGTGATTGCACGTTATGCTATTCACAATGGAATTTTAAGTCCCAAATACCTTACTGAAGAATTATTCAATAATAGAAATTTGACGCCAACTTACGATTTACCATCTCATATAGGAAAATTGGCTAGTTATTTACCCGATTGCTATGATGCACTCTATTTAATCAACCACCACACCTTATTACCAATTTATCAACCATTTCAACCTGATACAGTGATGCGTTATGCTGTACATGTATTACAGGGTGAACAGTATCAATCATTACATACCAAGTTGGGAAAAAATGCGTCACGAATCAAATCTGTAAATTTTTTTCGGTTCTGCCCTCATTGCTGGCAAGAACAGATGGAGCAATATGGTGAAGTTTACTGGAAACGCAGCTGGCAGATTACAGGATATGAATATTGCATAAAGCATGAATCTGCCCTTTTTGTCAGCTCTGTTCCTTGCAATGGGCTAGACCGAAGATTTTATAATGCTCATTTAAATGTCCTTATTGACTCCTCACAACTTTTTATTAATTCACAAGACTTAAAGCGTCATCTAGAGTTAGCAAAAATAATCGAGGATCTACTTATTCAATCTAGCCATATTGCAGTACAAGATGTTTCGATTTTATCAAATGCCTACTTCAATCTATTGAAAGACAGAGGCTTACTGTCAGGTCAAAAAAATATCAACTACGAAAAAATTCGTCACCTTGTCTTAGATTACTGGGGCGAAAGCTTTCTTAAATACTATCATTTAGATGATCTTCTTTCTGAGAACTGCTGGCTCAAAAATATGTGCAGGAAACATCGTAAAGCATTTTCTTATCTTGAGCATTGCATTGTATTAAAATCGCTGGTTCCAGAGCAAAAACCAATTGAAACATATAAGCAATATGTTAGCTTAGCATCTATAGAAAAAACAAACTTAGATCAGCAGCACGAAGCTCCCCCTGTATGGGTTAATAATAAAATAGATATGATATTATCTGAAGATCAAAAACAATGGACAAAATTAATTCAGAAAAATTCTGTTAAGCAGGCACGTCAATGTGATCCTGCACTTTACGCTCGGTTATATCGTAATCATAAGAACTGGCTATTACTGACAAATAAATCTGCTGTGGTATTACCTTCAGCCATTCCCAAGCCACGTGTAGATTGGAAAAAGCGAGATCAACAATTGATTAAACAACTCATCAAAATCCGGGATCAATTATTAGAAGATCTCGACTCTCCACAATGGACAAAAAAGTTTTTTATTAAGCAACTTGGCTCGGTAAGTATGATTGAAAAAAACTGGAGGTTTTTACCACTCACCACCGCCTTTCTAGAGCGTTACGCTGAGTCTGCAGATTGTTATCAAATACGCCGTCTTACACGAACATTTATTCGCCAATACACTGAAAATCAGTTCTATCCACCGAGTGTTTTTCTTCGACTATCCGGATTAAGCCCTGAACGATTAACGCCAGAAGCTCGTAGATTTTTTAATAGTATTTGGGGGTGAAATTAAAAATGAGTGATTGTCTGATCGAATATTTACCGAAAGATATGATTTATTATACTGCGAAAAAAATTAGTCGACATGGTCAAACTCGGTTTGATATTGATACTTGTTTATTTAACCCTCTTATTAAACGGTATATTCATCTTAAATTGCCAATTGAAAGTATTCTTCTTTATTACCATAAAACTCCAATTGCCAATCCTGATCCACAGAAATTATTTAACCACACCCTGAAATCAGTGGATTTTTCAGCGCTCAACGTTTTAGATTTATCCAAGAACAATTATCAAAAAACGCATAACGGTCAGTTATACTTTGAGTTTAATTATGATTCACCCATATTAAAGAAAAATATGACAATTCTTTTACCTAAGCTTATTCTTGCTCGGGATCTATTTTTTTCACACCCCTATCTTTTACGTGCAGCACTTTTTGCAGAAAATTATTCAACAGATATTTTAGTGGATATGAATGATGAAAATGCTATACATATTAATATTGCGCAAAACAAAAAAATTATGAGAGCTGATATCTCTGATCCTCATTTTTTAAAGAAGCTAGCTTTAATTTTATTACAGCCGGACTTAAATAAGGCCTTCCTTAGTATTTATCAAAAAACAATTGTTGATCAAAAAGGTGTTAAAAGCTTTAATTTTGATATGGAAGCTCCTAATATCAAAAATATTAACCTAACAGTAGAGGGTATTTTTAATAAAAAAACAGGTATTTACAGAATTGAGCGCATCACGTCTTTCAAAAATCTTGATACAGCTATCAACCGCCCTATTCAATTTCATTTCACTTCAAAAAAGATTATACAACAAATAAAAAATGCTCAAGGACAAAATCCCAAGCAGTCAACACCAACATGTCCACCTAGAGAAAAATTAAATCAAAAAGCTGATGCAGATATCGATAAACTAATAGCCAAACTAAGAAACCTCCCAGGAAAAATTTATACGATAGAAGAATTAAAAATTTCTTTAGAGACGCCCCCTTCCGAAACTACCATACGGCAAAGACGAAAGCAGATGGATAAAGACCAAAATCAAGAAGAAGGATTTGCTGGCGGAGAAGGAGATATAGAGGGTACTCTGCCTGGAGTTACAACAGAATCAGATATTCAACTAGAGCGAGTCACTCATAAAGACTTGATTAAGGTATTGGACAAAATTGAACAAAAAGGATATGAAATCAAAGAAATTAAGAATTCACCGTTTAAAAAATATAAACGTTTCCGAGGCCACAAGTTTTCTAACGCCAATCAACTACGATACTTTTATGTCTATAGAATTATAAACACAAAAAATGATGAACAATTCTATCTATGTGAAATTGATACATCAGATGGAAAAAAGAACATCTCTACACTATTACTCCGATATGAAGAAAAAACTCAATTATTAATTGAGATAGATTTCGAAAAATTAAACAATTCAATACTTTCTCAATCACTCAGTTGGCCTAAAAAGTTTATATCTGAAGTAAGAGGTATTACCGCCTTTACTACAATTAATCATCCTTCAAAAAAGGAACAACTAGACGATGTAAATTATTATGTTGACTGGGCTCAACGAATCTTAGCAAAGGTAAAATCAATATAAAGGTTAAACAGTATCTTGGCATATAGGAGCGATTTTCCTTCTATAATCATACCTTCCTTACTTCGCAGGAATTATTTCGAGAATTTAGATGACACAACTTACTTGTTTTAAAGCCTATGACATTCGCGGCAAACTCGGTACAGAACTCAATGAAGAGATTGCTTATAAAATCGGTCGCGCTTATGGGCAAATTTATCAACCTAAAAAAATTGTGGTTGGCTGCGACATCCGCCTAAGCAGTGAAGCTTTAAAGCAAGCCACCATCAAAGGTCTGAATGATGCGGGTGTTGATGTTTTAGATTTAGGTATGACTGGGACTGAAGAAGTCTATTTCGGCGCTTTTCATCTTGATGTACAAGGTGGCATCGAAATTACCGCAAGTCATAATCCAATGGACTATAACGGCATGAAATTGGTCCGCGAAAATGCACGCCCCATTGGAGCAGATTCAGGTCTAAAAGAAATTCGCTTACTGGCTGAATCAGGCAACTTTAATGCAATTACAGCCAAAGGCTTAACTGAAAAGTACAATATTCTGCCTGAATATATTGATCATTTAATGTCTTATATTAATCCTGCTAAAATTCGCCCACTCAAATTAGTCATGAATGCGGGCAACGGCGCTGCTGGTCATGTGGTTGATGCCATTGAAGCAAAGTTCAAACAACTTAACCTCCCAGTAGAATTGATTAAAATTCATAATGATGCTGATGGTACTTTCCCGAATGGTATTCCCAACCCTATTCTTGTTGAAAACCGTGACAGCACCCGTAATGCGGTGATTGAACATCATGCAGATATGGGTATCGCTTGGGATGGCGACTTTGACCGCTGCTTCTTATTTGATGAGAAAGGCCAATTCATTGAAGGCTATTATATTGTCGGTCTATTGGCACAAGCATTCTTACTGAAACAATCTGGTGAGAAAATTGTGCATGACCCTCGTCTGGTTTGGAATACCTTTGATGTCATTGAACAGTACCAAGGTGAAGCGATTCAGTCTAAATCAGGGCATTCATACATTAAAGAAAAAATGCGTGAGCACAATGCAGTGTATGGCGGTGAAATGTCAGCACATCATTACTTCCGTGATTTCTCTTATTGTGATAGCGGTATGATTCCTTGGTTATTGGCAATTTCTGTACTCTCAGAAACCCAGCAAACATTGTCTTCACTGGTTGAAGAAATGATTGAAGAGTTCCCTTGTTCGGGTGAAATCAATTTTAAAGTTGCGGATACTCAAGCCACTATTCAAAAGATTTTTGATCACTTTGCCGATCAAAATCCTGCGATTGATGAAACGGATGGTGTCAGTCTAAATTTTGGTGCATGGCGCTTCAATGTTCGAGCATCAAATACAGAGCCATTATTGCGCTTAAATATTGAGAGTCGAAAAGATCAAAATCCAAAACCAATGCAAGATTATGTCGATGAATTAACACAGTTGATTCAAGGGTAAATTTTTCTGCATGCTAATAAAAAACCATTCAACTTATTCAATAAGTTGAATGGTTTATTTTTAGCTTAACTCAAAAGAAATTCTATCCAAGCTGACGACTGATTAAAATAGTGAACGATCCAATGGAATTTCGACCCCGATAGACACTCCCGCATCTTGACCATAGACATCAGAATCACTCACCCATCCATTCAGCTTCAATGGCGCATTTGGTTTTAAGTAATGTGTCCAAGTAAGATCTAAAGCTTTAATTTCATCTTTTTGCGCAAATGCATGATTAGTCATTGAATTTGACTGATTCACTTTGGCCATCACTACTCGTCCATTTAAGCGATTCATAACATCAAAGCGAATATCTCCACCAAGACTTAGCATTTGACCATCCCCGCCCATGGCATGCCCTAACGGGAAGCCGTGTTGGTAATAGCCATCTGTATATATATGATGATCGTAAGAAATACCAAGTGCATCACCATTGGTTCGTGTATCTGCCCACTCTGCATAAATTTGATAAGGCATGCTATTCAGTTGAGAGGAATAATCAACTCCAGCCAAATACATTTTCTTAGAAGGTAGAAGTCCTGCCTCATCCTCACCCACATATTGAGCATACATACTCATGGGGATGCCTGTAAAATGATTCAGATTCAAGCGCGCATCAAAACCTGCTATTTGATTCGATGCATTGTCTTCACCAACACATACACCATCATTACATCCATTATCTTTCCCAACAAAAGCATTCCAATATGCTTTTAAGCTACCTGGTTGCCCTTGACCATCAATTTGAAAAGTTCTTGAGGCACCGAGCTCAAGATAAGGCAATGGCTGTGCAGTTAAGCGTAGGCCTAATAAATTCGTATCAGGAACGGCTTTATAATCATCTAATCGGCCAGCAAAAGCTTGATATTGCCAAGGACCAATCCATGACAGCCACTTTGTTTCAAAGGCCTGTTGTTCAGCACGCTGCATGGTCAAACCATAAACAGGGCGACTCGCATCACCACGAATTAAGCTACCCTCATGTCCAGGTCCCCAATAGGTTGGGATTTGTCCCGCAATCAACCATTGATTCCACAATTTTCCTGCAATATAAGAACCTTCTAAATTGACATCATGTCCATGGTCAATGATTGGATCTTTTTCAGCATTGACTCGCAGTCTTGCATCCCACTGCTTTCCACCTGCATTCAATTCAAGTGCGGCTTGATATTGCGATTTTTGCTCATCTGCAAATTTTTGTGGAATGTTTTGTGGATCTGTTTCAGCAAATAAAGCCAGCTTAATTGGAGTATTTTCTGCATCTAAACTTGCTTTAACCGAATTGATAACTTTCTGCTGAGCATTATTTTCAATTTTGGCAGTAGATAATGCACGCTGAATTTCTTCACCACTCAATGGCCAAGTCGAAGTGCTGATTTGGATCACACCTTGCTGATTCAGCCAATTTAGATCTGTACGTAGATCATTATTATTCAAAATGATCCCTTGAGCGTAAACCGGCAGAGCTAGAGAAGAAAAAATGGCAAATGATAAAACCCTAAGAGATTGATATTTCATATATTATTTCAGTTAATTTATCTTTCACATATGATAACGATTTTTTTCAAACAAAAGATAAGATCTATCATCATTTTTGCACAATCAATACATGATTCAATACTTAAGTTAAATAGTTAGAAGTATGACAAATACAAAATTTGCCATACTGTCTTTAATGAATTTACAACTAAATTTAAATCTTAGTTGTATCCATTTGGATTTTGCTTTTGCCAGTTCCAGCTATCCTTCAACATATCTTCTAAACCATATTGAGGCTGCCAATCTAACTCTGCGACAGCACGGGCATTATCAGCAAATGAAGTTGCAACATCACCTTCTCGACGAGGTACATATTCAAAGGGTATCTCAACACCATTTACCCTCTCAAAAGTATCTCGAATTTGTTTTACTGAAATCCCATTGCCTGTACCAATATTCCAAGCGCGGCATCCTTTCGTTTTTAAACGATGATTCAATGCGCATAAATGTGCATTGGCCAAATCGACCACGTGAATATAATCACGCACACCTGTACCATCTACCGTGTCATAATCATTGCCAAAAATTGACAACTTATCACGACGGCCGACTGCAACCTGTGTGACATAAGGCATCAAATTATTTGGAATTCCTTGTGGGTCTTCACCCATTTGGCCACTTTTATGTGCGCCTACAGGGTTAAAATAACGCAGCAATGCAATTGACCAGCGCTCATCTGCAGCCGATAATTTCTCTAGTAATTGCTCAACAATCAGTTTGGTATAGCCATAGTTATTGCTTGGCATACCAGTAGGCATAGTTTCATTTAAAGGCGAAATATTGGCTTCATCGTAAACGGTAGCAGATGAACTAAACACTAACTTAAATACTTGAGCACGTTCCATTGCTTTAACTAAGCTTATTGAACCCGAGATATTATTTTCAAAATATTTTAGCGGCTCTTTTTGGCTTTCACCCACAGCTTTTAAACCTGCAAAGTGAATCACTGCATCAATAGAGTGATGCTGAAAAATTTGATCTAAAATTTGCTGATCGAGAATATCACCTTCAACAAAATCTAATGTTTTAGCTGCCAACGCTTGAACACGTGCTAAGGATTCGACAGAACTGTTGGACAAATTATCCAGTACAACAACGTCATGCCCTGCGCTCAAAAGTTGAATACAAGTATGTGAACCAATATAACCTGCACCACCTGTTACTAAAATTTTAGCCATTATTCTTTCCTAATAGTATCTGCAATAAACCTTGTGTTGAGGCGTCTAGCGCAGAAAGATCATTCTGTTCCCCATTCAAAATAGGCAGTAACTGATTGGCAATTTCCTTACCTTTTTCTACACCCCATTGATCAAACGGGTTAATGTTCCAAAGCACCGACTGTACAAAAACTTTATGTTCATACATTGCAATCAACATGCCCAAACTATATGGATTTAGCTCTTGCAATAAAATGGTTGAACTTGGTTGATTGCCTTCATATTGTTTATATTCCGGCAAATCTTGTACTTCTTGTTGATTTAAAGCTTGATTACCAAATGCCAGTAAGCGCGATTGAGCCAAACAATTGGATAAGGCCAAATGATGCTGTTCCACCAGCGCCTCTGCATTATCGACATAGGTAAATTGTTGTGCCTGATAGCGCTGCACTGGCGCAATAAAATCACAACTCACTGCTTGACTACCTTGATGCAGCAATTGATAAAAAGCATGCTGCGCATTTGGTCCCACTTCCCCCCATATAATCGGACAAGTGTCTAGATCTACTTTTTTCCCATCGCGTTGAATCGATTTACCATTCGATTCCATTTCTAACTGCTGCAAATAAGAGGCGAAATATTTCAAACGCCCATCATAGGGCAGTACTGCATGAGTATGAATATCAAGGAAATTATTATTCCACGCACCCAATAAGCCCATTAATACAGGAAGATTTTGTTCGAAAGGTGCCGTCTGAAAATGCTGGTCTACCGCATATGCGCCAGCTAACAGTTGTTTAAAGCCATCAACTCCAATCGTCAGTGCAATCGGTAAACCAATACATGACCAAAGTGAATAGCGACCGCCAACCCAATCCCAGAGCAAAAATTGGTTTTCGGCTGCAATACCCCATTCTGTCATTTTATCTGCTTTGGTAGATACGCCAACAAAATGATGCTTTAAAATTTGTGATTCTTGCCCAAGTGCTTTTTCAAGCCATAAACGCACTGTTTGCGCATTAGATAAGGTATCAATGGTCCCGAACGATTTTGAAGAAATAATAAATAGCGTGGTTTCGGGGCGAAGTTGATGCAATAAATCTGAAAGCTGGCTACCATCTATCGTCGACACAAAATGCACATTGAGTGGCTTATGTGTGGATTTTTTGAAATCAGATAAGGCATGACTCACCATCAGTGGTCCTAAGTCTGACCCTCCGACCCCAATATTCACCACGTCTTGAATGACTTCACCCGTTACGCCGCGGCACTGGCCAGCATGAATTTTTTCTACCAAAGCATACATACGCTCAAGTTGTGTATGCACTTGTTCTGCTAATTCAGGATGAGACTGATCATCTTTAGGTAACCGTAGCGCCCAATGCATGGCTGCACGCTGTTCGGTATAGTTAATTTGTTCAGTAGAAAATAAACGTTTCATCCACGACGTTAAATCTTGTGTCTGTGCCCACTGGACTAGATTTTTGACAACGGGCTGATTGACTCTATGTTTACTAAAATCAAAAACCACCGGCTCTAAAGTCACAGAGAATTTTTCGAATCGCTGAGGGTCTTCAGCAAAGAGTTCTGTTAAATGCTTATTTTCAAATTCAGTTTTCAAACTATGAAGACTGCCTAAAACTGAATCTAAATGTTCGACCGTATAGGGTTGAGTTTTCATAGCCATTAACGTCCTACCCCCATATATGCAAAACCTTGAGACTTCACATATGCTGGATCATAAATATTGCGCCCATCCAAAATAAGCGGATGCTGCATGGTTTTAAGCAATTCGGTATAATTTGGACTCCAATATTGTTTCCATGCGGTCAATAAACACAAAGCATGTGCATCTTGCACTGCCTCATATTGCTCTGTGCAATATATAAGATCAGGTCGCTCACCATATATTTTTTTAATTTCTTCCAAGGCTTGAGGGTCGTGTAATTTAACTTTTACACCTTGAGCCCATAGTGCTGCCAACATGGCATGAATAGGAGATTGTCGCGTACTGGAGGTTTTTTCTTTAAATGCAGCGCCCCATATTGCAACAGTTTTCCCTTTTAAATCACCATGATAATAATTCCATAATTTGCGAAATAAAACTTCTTTTTGCTGCTCATTAATTTCCCACACTTGAGCTAGTAATTGGCTATTTGCGCCCACACCTGACACCGTATGCGTTAGGGTCTGAATATCATGTGAAAAGTTTTCTCCACCAAAGCCTGCACCCGGATAGAGATAAGATCCTCCAATACGATTATCCGCAGCCATCCCCTGACGAACTGACTCAATATCAATGCCTAATTTCTCAGCAACCATTGCCAAGTCATTGATATAACTAATTCGTGTCGCCAACATGCCAGAGATACTCAACTTGGTAAATTCAGCATCTAAAATGGGCATAAAAAGATACTGCTGCTGACGTGGGAATAAAGGGCGTAAGAGTTCCTTAATTTTAACTTGAGCAACATCCGATGCAGCCCCAACAATCAACTGCTTGGCTTGGGCAAAGCTTTGTAACGCGTTTCCTTCCTGAATCATGTCGGGTAAATAGACCCACTCATCTTCATGCAAAATTTTTGCAAATTTTTCTGTCCCATGTAGTCCTAACGTGGACGCATTGATCATCAGTTTAGGGTGAATAATGGGACGTTGTTTGATGTTTTGAAGAATTTCAATACATTGCTTTTCTTCGGCAGGGTTAAAACTGAAGAAATAGGTATCTATATCTAATGGAAGATCATGAAAATTGCAGTATGTTAAGAAACTGCTTTGCTGTTTATTGAGTAGGTTTTTGACCGCTTCATCTTGCATATATACCTGTTCACTATCAGGTTTTTTGAGCAACTTACACCAAAAAACCTGATGTCCACATTCTGCCAGCAAAGCGGCGAACACGCCCGAAAAAAGCGTCTGACCAAAGACTGCAACTTTCATCAAAATTCCTCAATTACAATTTGAGTTCTTGAATAAGAGTTTTAAACTCTTCACCCAATTTGGGATGGTCTACTCCATAATGAAGTACAGCTTTTAAATAACCCAACTTGCTACCACAGTCAAACGTTTGACCTTTCATACGATACGCTTCAACTGTATCGGTTTGTTGTAGCATGGCAATCGCATCGGTCAGTTGGATTTCATTGCCTGCACCTTTCGGAGTTTGCTCTAAAAGTTGCATAATTTTGGCAGGTAAAATATAACGACCAACGACTGATAAATTTGACGGTGCTGAACCGACTGCAGGTTTTTCGACAATACCTTGCATGACGATGCTATGCCCTTCTGCAGGTGTGGATGCAACATCGACAATGCCATATTGATCGACCAAATGATCAGGTACAGCTTCGACCATAATCTGTGATGCATTGGTTTCATCAAAACGTTGAATCATGAGACTTAGATCATTATTTTCAGATGGATCTTTGACTAAAACATCTGGTAATAGCACAGCAAAATCATCATCACCTACTACAGCTTTTGCACACAGTACAGCATGGCCTAAACCAAGTGGTTGTGGTTGACGCACACTGATTACACTCACATGGGGAGGTAAAATCTCGGTAATTTCTTTGAGTAAATCAAATTTCTTTTTATGTTCTAGAGTGGTTTCCAGCTCAAAGTTACGATCAAAATAGTTTTCAATGGATGCTTTTGAGGAATGGGTAACAAGAATAATCTGTTCAATGCCAGCAGCAACTGCTTCTTTAACTACATATTCAATCGCTGGACGGTCAACCACTGTGACCATTTCTTTGGGAATGGATTTACTTGCAGGTAAAAAACGTGTACCTAAACCTGCGACAGGGAGAATGGCTTTTTTGATCATGAGATAGACTACTAATAGATTAAATATTACTTAGAACTAGTTTTAACACTAGAAGATTCTTTACTTGAAAACCGAGCAGCACCGACCTCTTGATCTGGTGCATTTATACCCTCTTTAGTGAGCATAACCTTCACGGTTTTAAACATAATTTTAAAATCTAACCAAATAGATTTAGTTTCTACGTATTGCACATCTAGTTCAAACTTTTCTTCCCACGACAAATTGTTGCGACCACTGACTTGTGCGAGTCCTGTCATACCCGGCTTAACCTCATGACGACGCATTTGGTGCGGAGTATAATGCTCTAAGAAATCTTTCATTTGAGGACGTGGACCCACAATACTCATATCGCCTTTTAATACATTTATAAGCTGTGGCATTTCATCTAGCGTGGTAGAACGAAGTTTATGACCGAAGGGTGTTATTCTTTTTTCATCGGGTAAAGGATTCCCTGCTTTATCAAAGGCATCCTTCATAGAACGAAACTTGATCATTTTAAAAATTTTGGCATCTTTACCAGGACGTTCTTGATAAAAAAAGATGGGCGAACCAAGATTTTTTCTAACTTTTAAAGCCACCAAAATAAAGATAGGCGATAAAATGATTAAGGCCATTAAAGAAATAATTATATCAATTAGTCGTTTCACTGCTCTTTACCATTTTTAAATCAATTTTTTTTTCGTAAGAACGAATTATAAAATTTCTCTAATACTGTAGTCGGCATTAGTCTAAATACTGATCTTACTAGAAACATCATATTAGCATATAAAGGATTTTGTAACTTGAGTTCATTTTTTAAATCAAGAAGCTGTTTTTCACTTTTAATATATTGTAGACCTTTACGTCGTGCATGCATACCATTTCCAACACGTGCGTATAATAGTATATCAGGATGGTTTCCAACCTTATAACCAGCAGCAATAACGCGAAGCCATAAGTTGTAATCTTCCATATATAAGTGGTGTTTATATCCACCTACAGATTCAATCACAGATTTCCTATAAGCTACGGTCATATGATTAAAAGGACTGCGTTTTTGAGCATATTTTAAAATGGTATCATGATGAATTGGTACTGTTTTAATAACTGAAGAATCAGAAGGAATTTCATTAAACTCTAAAATTTGTCCACTAAATAGAACAACATCAGGATTATTTATAATGTATTTTATTTGCTTGCTAAATCTATCTGGTTTGCATATATCATCTGTATCCATGCGAAAAACCCATTCGCTAGTGCAATGTTTTAAACCTTCATTTAAAGCTTTACCTAAGCCTACATTTTTTTTAAGCCTTACTATTTTCAATATGCCTCCTATCTCTTTTTTCCATTTATATAGTAAATTTTCTAATTCATTATTAAGTGGTCCATCACAAACTAAAACTATTTCATAAGGTTTGATACTTTGATTCAACCATATACTTTGAAAGCATTGGTTTAAAAATGTAGGATTTTCTTTAATATATAAAGAAAGTAAAATAGAAAAATTCATAAATTAATCCTTATAAATTTTAATATATTTTTCAGCCATGTATTGGGCAGATAAACTATTAAATTGTAAGTCACTATTTAATATATTAGAATTAAATTCAAATCTTCCGATTAAGCATGACCTATTATTATTATTTTCAATAAATTCTAAATGAGGTTCGATTTCAGAAAGTATAGCATAACAACCACAGGAAACAGCTTCTATAATACTCATAGGATATCCTTCTGCTGAAGAGTTTGATATTACAAAGTCAGATATTTGATAATAATTTTGTGGATTATCTACTGATCCTAAAAAAATATTTTTATTCTTAATAGATTTTTTTTTACATAAATCCATTTCATCTCCGTCACCTAATATTAATAAAATATCATTAGATAAAGAAGTTTTATTAAAAAATTCTATAAGTTCAGGAACCCTTTTTCTCTTTATTAACTTTCCAGAATAAACGAAAATTCTTGAATCCAAAGAAAAACCCATGTTTTTCTTTATAATTTTTTTTCTCCCCTTAGA
Source organism: Acinetobacter sp. YH12138 (assembly GCF_015218525.1). Classification (NCBI taxonomy): domain Bacteria; kingdom Pseudomonadati; phylum Pseudomonadota; class Gammaproteobacteria; order Moraxellales; family Moraxellaceae; genus Acinetobacter; species Acinetobacter sp. YH12138. The sequence continues at coordinate 3,206,461 of NZ_CP048670.1, forward strand.
CAAAGGATAAAAAACTTCATGATCAACACCATTATTAATATATGTTATAGATTTTCTAAACAAAAATCTCTTGATGTAATTATCAATTGATTTAGAACACCCTACAATATGATCAAAATTCGAATTATACAAACAAAAAAAGTGCGCTATAGACCCTAAAAAACCTTTTATTAGGCCATATTGAGCCATATAATCTTTGAAAAACATACAATGAATTGTTGTTATTTTTTTCCCCTTAAACATTAAATTTTTTACAAAAAAATCAGGGTAATAACCATGAGAATGAACCACATCTAAATCAGAAAAAATATTGATATAATCATCAGACTTATTTAAAACAAAAAATCCAAGTGAAAATATTTTTTTATGTTGTAATAAAAAATTTTCATCTAAGTTACTATCCCTTAGGCAAATTAGTTTTATTTGATGATTATTTTTTTTTAAATATTTGGATAGGCTCAAAACTACATTGACTGGACCACAATTATAAAACTCTGGGACAACAAATCCAATGTTCATAAAAATCTCAAATAAATGAAAGAATGTTAAAATCAATAAATATACTATATACTACCCAAATACTAAAGAATAAAGTATAAAGTATACTCTTTGTTTGATACATTGATATAATTATAAAAGGGAAAAAAAATGAAAAATAACGACCAGGATATGTTCCATCAAAAAAATAACTAAAAACAACTACAGCAAATACAAAAATCGCAATAATTTGATACAAACTTAACTCTATCCTTTTTTTCAAAAGAAGAGTAATCAACAAAAAAAGAATAAATGAAAAATATATTGTAGTAAGTAAGCTAAAATTATTATTAAAATTTTTATAGTAATCACCTCGATTACTACCAAAATAAGAAAGAAAATTAGATAAAAAACTACTATTCATTACAACAAAAATTAAAGCAAAAATTACTGAAAAGAATATTTTAAAATATTCTTTAATTTTTATAATAGAAATTAAATAAAGTAAATATACAGCAAGCATAAACATTAACATAGAGGCATGTATTGAACTAAGTATAATACTAACAACAACCTTAAAAACTTTGTTACTAGATGTAAAAACAAACCATAGAAGAAAGAAAATAGATGCAGCTAGAGCTAATCTAACTTGATTAGTAAAAAATAATAAAAATATAGGAGTAAAAAAATAATATATATATCTATAACTTACATATTTAAAAACAAATAAAGATAGGAAATAAAAGTTTAAAAAGGGAATTAACCATAAAAAAATAAAATTAGGAGAGAAAAAAACTGATAGAATTTCTTGAATCTTTAACCACAACCATTCATTAAAAATATAATCTGATAATGAGTTGTAGTTCCACTTAAGTTGAAAATATAAATCTCCATTTTCTAAAGATTCAATATAACGAAAAGTATCTAAATTTTCGTAACCGTCATTAAACGAAGCCCAGGGAATAGCTAAGACAAGCAAAGAAAAAAATAGTATAGAGATAAAATCAAATAAATTTTTTTTTTTGATTTTCATAACACAGCCATAAAAATTACAATATTTTCATCCATTCGCTAAGTATAGCAGAATTATCAAACCTTTTAATATTTTTATATGATTTTTCCACCATGTCCTGATAAAGGATCTCATTATTCATTAGATACTGTAATTTATCACAAAAATTATCTATATCATTAATTTCTATTAAAAAACCATTACTTCCATTAATAATTATTTCATCGGGTCCAGTATTACAATCAAAAGCTACAATAGGTAAACCATATGACTGAGCCTCCAATAATACCATAGGCAATCCCTCAAAACGTGAAGTCATACAATAGATAGAAGCTTCCTTATAAAAAAAATCAATAGTTTTAGTTGCATTTACTAATTCAACATTATTTAATCCTAATTCATTAATTTTTTTGTTTAAAAAATCATACTCTTCATCGCAACCAATTATTTTTAATTTCCACTCTATATTTGATTTGTATATTTTACTCCAAATATTCAATAATAAATCATAACCTTTCACATAAGCTGGACGACCTATTGATAAGATAATTTTTTCCCTTTTTGAAAAATTATTTTTTGAATTAATAGAGTTAGGAATATTAATAATTTCAGAATTAATTTTTAAATTTTTCTTCCATAATTTTTTATCTTTATTAGTTAGAACAACAATATAATCACAATATTTTGCAGCAAACCATCTTCCAATTCTTCTAAATTTAACACCTAAATCAATATTAAAATTAAAATGCTCCCAACTAATATGCTTAATATTTAAACCTATTTTTGAAAATATGCTAAAAAAAGTTAAAATACTGTCAACATCAATTAATATATCAATTTCATTATTTTTTAGAAAATTTCTTAATTCCAAAATAATTTTAAAAAAATTTTTACGAGTAGAATTATTTTTTAAATTCAAACTATATATTTTTATATTTTTATCAATTTCAAAAAATGCATTAGGACTCCCAATTAAATTAAAGAAAAAAACCTCATAACCATTTTTGACTAAATGATTACCTAAATTAATAGATGATTTTTCTGTCCCCCCAGAATTTTCAATTTTGCTTACAAAAAAGCATACTTTTTTCAAGATTAGCTCCTAAAAATTAAATATATTTTGATAAATGAATATTTTAATAAATTTTTAAAATACAAATCAGGGCGTAAAAAAAAATTTTTCCAGGTTAATGTTGATATAACCGACTTACTAGAAATAAGATGCCCTTTTGCGTGTTTCAAATAATTAGATTTACTTAATCTATTTTGATTTTCATCATCAAAATAGAAACCTAAAATCTCATTAATATATAGAAATTTATATTTGTTTTTAGTAACTTCTATATAAAACCAATTTTCAGGTATAAATTTTATTTCACCTGAGATTGGGTATTTAAATTTTAATAATATATCCTTTTTAAATATATCAATTCTTTCAGCCTGAAAATCTTTTTTTAATAGTTCATCAAAATAACTAAAAATACCTATATTTTTAGTTAAAGAAATTCCATCTACTTTCTGAGTTACAGAATTGATACTATTGCAACGTATACCAATTAAAAATTCATCTTTCTCTAATAAATCAGAATATTTATGCAATATATTATAAAGATTCGAGCTTCCATAAAGAATATCATCTGAATCCACACCACAAAATAACTTACCTTGAGAAAGATCTAGAGCTTTATTCCAACATGCTTGTTTACCCAAATTATTTTGTTTATGATACTTTATATCTAAAATATTTTCTCCAATAAAATCATTAATTAAGCTTTCTGTTTGATCATCAGAACCATCATCTATAATAAGCCATTCAAAGTCTTTAAATTTTTGTGATTTAAGACTTTTATAAAGCCTTTTTAATGTCATTTCGCGGTTATATGTTGGTGTAAAAATTGTTAATTTCATTATACATCCAGTATTTTCATTTTATTTTGTGCCAAGAAATCATATATTTTATCATAATCCCCAAAAACACTACTACTTTTCACAAAAATTATTTCGATATTATCACATCCAATTAAATTAAGGCAAGCTGTACTAAAAAAACTATATAAAACAATTTTTGTATTAGATTTTTTGATATAATTAATAATAAATTCTTCAAATATTAAATCTGAATTCATGTAATTAACGTTTTTATATGTATTTATTTCTCTAGGGTGCTTATAATAGTAATCTATTTTCAAATCATATAAAATTTTGCACATAGAACTTTCTTCAATAGAAATGGGTTGGCCTAAAAAAAACTTTGTAACTTTTTCACTTGAAATTAATTCTTTTTTACTAAAGTTAAAAACATCTAAAAATTGAGTATTTTTTACAATATTTCTAAATTTTTCATAAATAGTGTAATGTTTAATTGTTTTTTTCTTAAGATCATTCATGGTTAAATTATTATGAAAAATAAAGTTCAATAGTTTACGTTTGTATCCATATTTATTTTCTTCCTTGTAATAATAAGATTCGGGGAAAATATTTGCAAATCCATCATCAAATGTATAAATTTCATTTATTTTTTTTTTCGATATAAATGATTGAAAAAATAATGAATCCATACTTGCCAAATATCCCACACAACCAACTAATTCTTTGCTATTGTTTAAAAAAAAATAGTATTTCAAGTAAGTAAAATAAGTATTTATTTTACTTACTGAACCAGTATTAAAAAAATAACATCTGTATTTTTTTGAACGCAATGCATTAATATAAAAATTAAATTTATTATTATCATGACCCGTTATAACAAAAATTGGATTTTCCAATTTATTCACCTCAATAATCTTTAGTGCTATAACTATTTGTAATGGCGTAACACACATAAATACACAATTAATCAAAATATTACCTCCTAATATTTTTAAACAATAACAAATATAGTATAAAATTACTTAAAATCAGTGCAAAAGGTATATAATTTAATGAAAAATTACTAAAAACAATCAAAAAAATAAAATAAAAACCTGTAGATATTAGATTATATTTAGCAATATATTTATTTTTAGATATATAAAAATAATAATTTACAATTATTAAATATGGTATAATTAAACCATATCCAATTAGATATAAAATAATTATATTTTTTACACCAATGAAACTATTACCCAAAAAAATAGAATATAAATTCTCCGGTATTGTTGCAGCAAAAATACCTGGAATAAATACTATAGCGAAACTATAAATAGAATATTTTTTTATTTTTTCTAATGAAAAATCATTATTTTTTAACTTTTCATAATAATATGGCAATATTGCTTTATTAATAGCCATTAATATTACTGGCAAAATTGCAGATACTTGTATTGCAGCAGAATAGACCCCCAACTCATGCAAAGAGAAAGATTTATATATTACTACTCTATCAATTTGTCCTTTTACAAAAAAACTTAATTGATGTAAAATTAATGGTAATCCGAAAGAAAAAATATATAATAATCCTAATTTTAACCGATTTTTAGTAATCTTATTTTTATCTGAGAATAATTTTCCCAATACCATACCTGCAATAATGAAAGTTAGAAAATTAGCAACTACTATTGCTAAAATTCTAAATTTAACAGGTTCATTAATGAAAAGTTCTAAAGCTAAAATTGTGAATATAACATTTGTTAAAGATAAAATTAATTGAATTACAGTATATTTATAAGGTTGCTTCTGACATTGTCTTAATGCTAACTGTACGTTTACAAATGATTGAAACATAGCAGCAAGCACAATATATCCCATTATTTCAGCTTTCAAGATCCAGCATAAAAATAATAAAATTAATGATATTAAAATAATGTATAAATATCCAACCTGAACAACTGTATTTAATGCTCTCTTACCATAAAAATAATAATATCTAGCGATCGCACCTTCTTGGCTCAATCCAATAAAAATACCAAATAAAGCTAACCAGATTAAATAATAAGAAAGTTCACCAAATCCCTCTGTACCTAATTTTCTAGTTAAATAAGGTAGCATTAAAAAGGGTAAGCTCCTCGCAAGAAGCTCTCCTATTAAATAAACAAAACTATCTTTAAAAATACTTTTGTTAAGCACTAAACAAGTTCCACTGCAATACTGTATCTTCTTGAATATCAATCAATGCTTTTTTACCTATTAAATCATCAATAAATTTTGGACTAATTCCATGTGCAGGCCGTTTAAATGTTAAATCTTCTGCAGTGATCATTTGACCAGCTTGAATATTTTTACTTGCAACCAAACTTCTTCTTGCATTTCTACGAGCAGGTTCTTCTTCATTTAATGCCGTAAGATCAAAATCACCTAGTAAACTAAACACTCGATCTAAATTATTATTAAAAAGCTTTAAATCTTTTTTATCCATTGCATGATAATGATCATTACCTGGTAAAGTTTTATCATGAGTAAAATGTTTTTCGATAATTTTAGAGCCCAATAATGTTGCAATTTCACAACTACGCATATCTTTAGGCAAAGTATGATCACTATAGCCTATAATATTATTTGGGAAAGCTTTTGCTAAACTTGAGATCATACCCAAATTAGCATTTTCATCTGGCGTAGGATAATTTAATACGCAATGTAGCAATGCTAATGGGTTTTTATATTCATTAATCCAACTCACAGCTTCAATAATTTCATGATGATGACTTGCCCCTGTAGATAAAATAATAGGCTTATTGAATTGACAAATATGCTGAATAAAAGGTTTATTTGTTAAATCTGATGAGGAAATCTTATAAACGTCCATCAAATCATTTAGAAAATTTGATGACTCTATATCAAATGGAGTACTCATAAACTCTATGCCAACTTGGTCACAATATGTTTTAAGCTCTTCCATCTCTTTTTTCCAAAACTTATCATGCTTGGTAAAAAGTTCAAATTGAGATTTTGTTGGTTCTTTAGTTGTATCCCAGTATGCAGGAGAATCTTTTGAAGCAATAGTTTCTGCTTTATATGTCTGAAATTTAATAGCATGTGCGCCCCCTTCTTTTGCTTCAGTCACTAAGCGTTTTGCAATCTCCATACTTCCCTCATGGTTAACGCCAGCTTCGGCAATGATGTATGGGCGTTCTACTGGTGCAAAATCTTTTTTAGCAAATAAATCTAGAATCTTCATATTTTCTCAATCTCATTTTTAATTAAATTAATAACAGTTTTACGACCATTCATAAAATCTGTTTTCCTCATCAATGCTGACAATTGTTTTCTCTGTTTAAAATCAACAGCTAAATTTTTAAATGTATCTAGAATTTCATTATCATTTTGATCAGATCCTAAGCCCATATTGATAAACCCATTACTGAAAGAGGCAAAATAATGCGTCAACTCTCTTGAGTTTTGAGCTAAAACTATACATGGAATACCCAGTGAAGCGACCTCATAAACAGTTCTTCCTGCTGATGTAAAAATGATATCGGCATCTAACATATGGTCAGAAATGTTTTTTACATCTCGAAGTATAGTCACATTAGAAAAGCTTTCCAGTGTGTTAAATTTATCGTACCCTATTCCTGCTATTATTTTTATTTCAATATTATTTTGAATACAATATTCATAAATAGAACGTAAAACATGCAAAGTATTATTTAAAGGATCAACACCACCAAAAGTTAATAATACTTTTTCAATTTTATCTGTAATCACCTTAGTTTTTGACAGTAAAAACTCATCTCTTAATAAAAAATAATCTGCTCCATAGTAATGATGTTCATATTCTTTATTTTCAGGATATATTGCATTAAATACTAAATCTGAAACTACTGCACCAGCTCCTAAGTCCTCAAAATTTATAACTTTAGAGCAAATTTTTTTTAAACTAAAAATATATTTTTCATCGGTATCAAGCCGATCATTAATCACTATGTCAGGACTTAATTCTTTAATATCATCAAGAATATCTAAATTTTTCTGGATAGCCACTTTATAATTATATTTTGCTAATACTTCAGCTGCCAAATTACTATCGCTATCAACTAAAAATTGAATTTCATGATTAAGAATATCGTTAGCAATTAAAAGTGAATTGTAGACATGTCCCAAGCCAACAATACTATTTCCAGTTACTACAAAAAGGATTTTCTTCTTTTTTAATAAATACTCACAAATAGCCCAGTCTTGAAATGTATCAATATCTATACTTTCACTATCATCTAAAAGATATAAACTTACTTTTGAACCAATTCTATTATTTTCAGTAACAATATTTCTTCTACTAATAAAAAATCCACCCGTTTCGTTATAAGTCGGTTTCAAATACTGTCGATTTAATCTTTTTTCATATAAAGGTGTATAGGTGTTTTCCTTTTTAGTCCAAGAAAGTGCTGTTGCATCAGATGCCGATAAAATGGTCTCTATTTCAGAATTATTAATAATTTCGGTTAAAGCATTATCTAAACTCTCTACCTTCAATAAAGGAGAAGTAGGCTGCATTGTTATGACTAAGTCATACTTTTTACTTTCTTTTTTTTCAGCATATTGTAAACAACTATATACTACTGGATCCAAAGTTACTGCATCCCCAGCAATTTCCAAATCTCGCTTATGAATCTTTAATCCTAATTTCTTACCTAAACCAAGAATTTCTTGATCTTCACTTGATAAATAAGCATCTAATTTAAATTTGGATTTTTTTAACATGGAAGCAACATAAAATAATAAAGGCTTACCAGCAAGGTATCTTAAATTTTTACGAGGAATACCTTTAGACCCACCTCTTGCAGGAATTACAACTAAAATATGCATATAAATTTATCTTTACTTCAATTCCATTATCATTTAAATACTACTAATCATAGTATTTCATTAGTGGATAAGTTTACCATCTCTAAAAATAAAAAAATTATAAAAAGTTACATTATTGACAATTTTATAAAGCATTAATCAATAGTTAATTTAAATTGATTTCTTATACCCATCAACATACTTAACAAATATATTCAATAATTTAACATAATCATCTGTACAATCTTCAAAACCATCTAAACTATTAAATACGGAAGAAATATCACCAAAATCATAAAAAATTTCATAAGACTTTAAAATCCTTTCATGACCAGTTTTTTCAACATTTTCAGAATCAATTAACAACTCTTCATACAATTTTTCACCCGGCCGTAAACCGGTAAATTGTATCTCAATATCACCTATACCATTTTCATCTATTGCTCGAAAACCACTCAAACGAATCATTTGTTTGGCCAAATCCACAATTTTAACCGGTTCACCCATATCCAATAAGAACACATCACCGCCAGTACCCATTGCCCCTGCTTGAATCACCAACTGCGCAGCTTCAGGAATGGTCATAAAATAACGCGTAACTTCTGGGTGCGTTACTGTAACAGGCCCGCCTTGAGCAATCTGCTTTTTAAACAAAGGGACGACAGAACCTGACGAACCCAGTACATTACCAAAACGCACAATACTGATTTGGGTGTTTGGATGTGTCGATGCCAAACCCTGACAGTAGAGTTCCGCCATCCGTTTGGATGCACCCATGACATTGGTCGGGCGTACGGCTTTATCGGTTGAAATTAAAACAAAAGTTTCAACATTTTGTTTTACCGCTGCATCTACACTACGCTGTGTACCAATGGAAGTATTATAAATACCTTCAAATGGGTTTGCTTCAACAAGTGGTACATGTTTATAAGCTGCAGCGTGATAAACCGTCTGCACTTTGTACTCTTGAATAATACGTTCTAATTTTTGCTGATTGGTGACAGAACCTAGCACTGGAATAATTTGTATATCAGAAGCCTGCAATTCGCGGTCGATTGAATACAAAGCAAATTCAGACATCTCAAACAGCACCAGCATTTTCGGCTGGTGCTTGACGATCTGACGGCACAGCTCAGAGCCAATGGAGCCCCCTGCCCCTGTCACCATCACCACTTTATGTTTAATATTTTTTTCTAACAGCTCAGGCTTTGGCGGTACAGGATCACGACCAAGTAAGTCAATAATATCCACTTCACGAATATCAGAGACTTGGACTTGACCATCGACCAACTGGGTTACACCCGGCAACTCCATAATTTTGACATCTGCTGAATCAAACGATTCAATGATCTCTTTTTTACGGGTTCGACCGACAGAAGGCATTGCCAGCAAAACTTCTTCAATGCCAAATTTTCCAAGTTTTGCTTGCGCTTTTTTGGGTGAATAAATTTTTAAACCACTCAGTGACTGACCTTGTAAGGAGCGCTTATCGTCAATAAAACACACCGGTAAATAATCATCTGAGCGGTTTAAAGCTGCTGCAATTTGTTGTCCTGCCAGCCCTGCGCCATAAATTGCCACACGCTTACGGGTCTGTTTTTTGGCAAAAGTTTTAAGAGTAGCGTAGCGAATGACGGCACGGCTCCACCACATGTATGAAAACAGCATAAAGCCATACATGAGCGGAATACTCATGGGAATAAAAGCGACATTGAGTTTTTTAATCGTGTACAGCGCCACGATTTGAATAAATGTTCCAACTAAAATTCGCAGCAAATAATCTTCATTAAATGAACGCACAATTGCACGGTAAATACCGAGCAATGCAAAAATCAGAATGCCAACTACACCGACATAAATATACCAAGCATCCAGTCCTTGCATGACCTGAACATTAGGACGTGCCAAACGTATGGCATATGCCAGCCACATCATTAACGGTAAAACACAGATATCCATCAGCACCAAAACGATTTGTTTTTGGCGACGCGGTAATGATGCTATAGAACGGATAAAGTCTTTCACAAGATGCTCAAATGGGGTCAATAAAGCGGATGAGAACGAATATTATACGCGCTTTTCAGGTTAAGATTTTTGCGATCACTGCTTGAATCGCATCCACGGTTTTTTGCAGGCTATGCTCAGACAATGTTGGGTGTACAAGGAACATTAAACTTGTTGTACCGAGCTGTTTAGCTTGCGGTAAAGACTGCGCAGGACGCCAAGGCGTACCATCAAATGCTTTTTCTAAATACACTTCTGAACACGAGCCGCTAAAACAAGGCACATTCAATGCATTGATTTCTGCCATGATTCGATCACGCGACCAGCCGTTGGGTAATGCATCGACATTGACTTGAACATAGCATTTATAGGCTGCATGCACATATTCAACAGATGGTTTTGCTACAGTAAAATACGGACTATTATCAAACGCCGCTTGGATACGCACCATATTGGCATTACGTTTTGCAGTCCATTCTGGCATTTGTTTGAGCTGTAAACGGCCAATCACCGCCTGCATTTCCATCATGCGCCAGTTGGTGCCAAATGAGTCATGCAGCCAGCGGAAGCCCGGTGGATGTTGCTTGTTATACACGCTATCAAAGTTTTTACCGTGATCTTTATATGACCACATTTTTTTCCACAGACTTTCGTCATTGGTAGTGACCATGCCACCTTCACCGCCCGTGGTCATGATTTTGTCTTGGCAGAAAGACCATGCGCCTATATGACCGATGGAACCAGCTGATTTTCCTTTGTACATTGCACCATGCGCTTGGGCACAATCCTCAATCACAAAAAAGCCTTTTTCCTCAGCCAACCGCATGATCGGATCCATATCACACATCCAACCCGCCAAATGCACACAAATAATGGCTTTGGTTTTCGGAGTAAGCACAGCTTCAATGGTACTGCGTGAAATATTCTGTGAATCCAATTCAACATCGGCAAAAACAGGATTGGCACCAGCCGTCACAATTGAACTGGCAGATGCAAGAAATGTCCGTGACGTGACGATCACATCATCGCCTGTGCCAATGCCAAGGGCTTTTAAGGCCAAATCCAGTGCGACTGTGCCATTCGCTACAGCGACGGCATACTGCGTCTGTGCAAATGCTGCAAATTCTTTTTCAAACTCACGGCACTCTTGTCCTGTCCAATAATTGACTTTATTGGATAAAAGGACCTTTGACACCGCATCTGCTTCAGCTGAGGTGAAACTTGGCCAAGGCTCAAATGCACTGTTTAACATGGAATTTTCCCAGTCTAAAAATCGAGTTTAAAAATCTATTTTGTAGTCACAATTCGGGCAGGATTACCCACCACGGTGACGCCTGCGGGTACACTTTTGGTCACGACAGCACCCATACCCACAATCGCACCCGCACCAATCACTAAAGGCTGATCAGGTGTGCCCTGCTTAATCATCGCACCCGCGCCAATATAGGCATGCGCATGTATATGAATATTGCCGTTGCATTTTACGCCTGGCGCGAAAGTAACGAAATCCCCAATCACACAATCATGCTCGACATAACTGTATAAATTGGCATGAAAACACTTGCCGATTTTGACATTGGAGCCAATGCTGACAAAAGGACTCAAAGCAGAACCTTCAGCGAATTCAATTTGATCCATTAAAACCACATGGTCAGCAGTGATCGACCAAAGCTGAATGCCATCCGCTTCTAAACGCTGAGCAATTTTTTCACGCACACGACTATTGGCAATCGCAATTTGCACGTATTTTTCAGAAGAAAATTCATTGAGAAACGCTTGGTAATTCATGGCACGATGACCATTGACCGAAGCAATGTCTGTTAAAGCATCATCGATAAAGATCATTTCAGACGCATCACCTTGACGTGCCAATTGCTGACGCGCGACAGGCATCAGGCTACGCCCACAACCTGAAGCTCCGTAAATCGCATAGAGTGTTGTCATTTTTTTTGTTCCGGTGTGCCGGTAAATTTTGTCATGGTTGCCTCGCCTTCAGCACTGATATCATCTTTGGCGATCACTTTTTTCACGGTTTTTAGCATGATTTTAAAATCGAGCCATAAAGACTGATTTTCCACATACCAAGTATCGAGTTCAAACTTTTTTTCCCATGAAATGGCATTGCGACCATTCACTTGAGCATGTCCTGTGATGCCCGGACGCACGTTATGACGCTTGGCTTGCTCACGATTATAGAGCGGTAAATATTCCATCAACAGTGGTCGTGGTCCGACAATACTCATATCGCCTTTAATCACATTCCACAGTTCAGGCATTTCATCCAAACTGGTGGCACGGAGCATTTTTCCGAATGGCGTCAGACGCTCACTGTCAGGTAATGGATTGCCCTGCGCATCAAGTGCATCTTTCATGGTGCGGAACTTTACCATTTCAAACGGCTTGCCATGCAGACCCGGACGCACCTGACGGAATAAAACAGGTGAACCTAAATTCTTTTTCACCTTATAAGCCACTAAAGCATAAACAGGAGACAGCAGCACCAGCGCAGATGATGCGATCACAATATCCAATAAGCGCTTTAACATGGTTCACTCTTAAGATTAGATGAAGATGGGGGAATGGTATCCATTTCTAGCAATGATTATACCCTGTTCGAGACCATCAGATTTGTAAAATATTTCAACCGTCAAAGGGACTCAAGTAGTGCCCATTCCAAAAGATCCCGAAAATATAGTCGTTTAGAGATCGGTCCAACGACGATTGACTGCATGACCTGGGTTATTCATGCTGATAACTTTCGCGTAGTTTCCTACCGCAGTTGCATTTTCAGGAATGTCTTTCGTCACAACGCTGCCCGCACCGATAGTGGCATTATTGCCAATTTTGACATGCTCAATGATGCAAACATTCGGCCCAATATAAACATTGTCACCAATTTCTGCAGCTTGACGGCCGCCATTGGCACCAATCGTTGTAAATTGCGATAAATTTACATTATTGCCAAGCACAGTCGTAGGGTTAACAACTAGCGGCCCGCCATGACCAATAAACAGACCATATCCAATTTGAGTTGTGGTATGAATATCTATGCGGTAATGCTTTTTTTTATAATAATAAATGGGATAAGCCAACTTCGCCCAAAACGATTTTGCACTGGCCAAACGCAGCCAAAATGAAAAATTAAAGCCGCGATTAAATAAATAAGTTTTTAAAAATGATTTAAAACCAAGATTGCCCGTATAACGGTATAAATCACTTTTTATATATTTTAAGGTCATCTGGATCGCCTCTTAAATTGGGTAAATCGCCTTTAATGAATATCCATTTCAGCCATCATGTGCTTATTCACTTGATGCACATCATATTTATTCAGCGCAATTTCTCGCGAACGCTGTCCCATATACTCAATCAGTTTTGGATCTTCAATAAAGTATTGCATGCATTGCACCAAATCATCTACAGACTTCACTCCGACCAAATAACCATTCACACCGTGCGATACCGTTTCACGACAACCTGGTGCATCGGTGGTAATAATAGCCCGTCCCATAGCCATCGCCTCTAATACCGTACGTGGCGTGCCTTCACGGTAGGATGGCAATACATATACTGAACTTTGGGCAATAGCCGGTCTGACATCACTGAGTTTCCCCCAATATTTGAGGCGACCATCGGCAATCCACGTATCGAGTTCTACTTGCGAAATGGCAGATGGATTGTCATCAATCCAACCGACCAAATGAAATTCCGATTCAGGATATTGTGCTTTGATGATGCGCGCCGATTCAGCGTATTCGCGCACACCTTTATCACCCAAAAGCCGTGCAATAAGTAAAAATGAGGCTTTAACTGTCCCCACATCATTTTGCGGTAAGGGCAAGACATCAAAGTCTTGCACATTCACCCCTGAACCATTCACCACCACCGTCGGCTTACTAGCATCCAGTAAGTGCATGTCTTGGAACAGCTTTAAATCGTCTGGGTTTTGGAAAAAAACTTTGTCGCTACGTTTGAGCGCTTGCGCATATAAGCCATGCACCAGTTTTTGAAATAGACTGCGCTTACCCGCTTCTACATTTTGAAAGGCATAACCCAGACCAGTAATTAAAGCAAAACGATGCGGCACTTTCGCCAGCCATGACGCGAGCGTGCCATAAATCACAGGCTTAATCGTATAGGACAGTACGTAGTCAGGCTGAATTTGACGGATATTCTGATAGAGATGTTTTAACAGTTTTAAATCCGACAGCGGATTGGTGCCTGTGCGCTGCATGGGAATTTCATGCAGATAATAGCCAAGGGCTTGCAGTTTTTGCTGTTCTTCAGGGAATGATGCGAATTCAGGCGCCATAATATGAATTTCGTAGCCTTGTGCATGAATAGCTTCCAACAGTTTCCCGCGGAAATTTAAAACAGAAGGCAAAAAACTGCTGATCATCAGAAATTTCAACGGCTTTGCTCCCAAACTTGCATATATTGCTGACTCACTTTCTCAATACTGAAATGTGCTTCTACGCGCTCACGCACGGCTTGTTTCAACTGCAATTTTTCATCATTGCTTTGCTGCACATAATTTAAAATTGCTTGCACCAATACAGCCGAATTGCGCGGCGGTACAATTTCGCCAAGCTCTTGCACAATATATTGCGCATCACCAACATCGGTACTAATACAAGGCAAACCCGATGCCATTGCTTCCACCAACACATTCGGAAAACCTTCGGTAATTGAAGTCATGAGGAATGCATCAATCGATTGATAAAAAGCAGGCATATCTGAGATTTGATCCAATAAATGGACTTTTTGACTATCCAATTGATATTGATCGAATAAAGCCTTTACTTCAGGATTCTCTAAACTCGCTCCGCTACCTGCAATTTTAAAGATGATGTCTTGATCCTTGAGTAAGCCCATGGTTTCAAATAAATAGGGGTAGCCTTTGGCCGTGTGATAACGCCCTGCAAAACCAATCACGATTGGTTCATGCAATTGGGGATTAGGCTGAAATTTATCGAGAAACACGCCATTGGCAATCACTTGGCTATTGCCATTTTTAAAGCCGAAGGCCTGATGCTGCTGCATAGACGAATGCGCACAATAAATAATAGCACTAGGTTGCTGTGATAGTATTTTACTTATGCCCAAGGCAATCTTGGTGCTGATTGATTCATCTTTAGGAGAAGCAAGAGAATGATGAATACCCCATACGACCTTTGGTTTTTTCGCTAAACCAATAACACTCATACTGGTCAATGCATTGGCATGGTACATCCAGCATTGCACCGTTGCGGGCTGTAGCTTTTTGAGTAATGCGCGCAGCTGACTCACCGTACTCAGCGTATTTAAACCATTCCAACCGAGCGCATAATGCGACTGACAACGCTCTAAAGTACTTTGATACACCTCGGAAGTTTTCATCAGTGCAATGATCACGTGCTGATAGTCATGTTCAGTTTGCTGAATTAAGCGTGCCAACATCATTTCGGCACCCCCCACGCCTGCAAAGTTGGTGATCACATGTACCATCAAGGGTTTGCTCATGCCGCCGACTCCATCATTCGCAAATACTGCTTGAGCACGGTTTGCTTATGAAACTGCTGAATATGTGATTCAAAATCAGCATCTTGATATTGCACATAATCTGCAAATATCGCTTGCTGCATCGCTTGGGTTAAACCTGCCTGATCATTACATTCAACCAATAAACCAAACTTAGAGTTTTCTAGAATTTCCATTGGTCCACTTGGACAGTTGGTACTCACCACTTTCACTTTAGAGGCTAAGGCTTGAATAAGTACACCCGGCAAGCCTTCCCAATTCGAGCTTAAAACAAATAGCGATGCATATTTAAAATAAGCGTATGGATTGGCATCAAAGCCCGGCAAATCCACCACGTCTTTTAAACCCAATTCAGCAACTAAAGCCTCAAACTCTGCACGCAGTTCGCCCTCACCTAAAATCAATAATCGGGTTTCAGGATGCTGATCATGCAAGGCTTTAAAGGAGCGGATCAGAAAACCAAAGTTCTTTGCTTCAGTGAGACGCCCCACTGCCAAAATCACTTTATGGTCATCATTTAAAAATTTGTGTGTGACTGGCGCTTTGAGTTTTTCAAAATAGGCATCATCCAATACAGGGTTATAAATCGTGCTCAGATTATTATTTTTATAGCCATAATATTCACGAAAATCGGCTTCAACCCCTTTGGAAACACAGACCACTTGCTGTGCCATGGGATAAGTCCAATTCACCAAAGTTTTCAGCAAAAATTTGGCAAGACCTTGCAATTTTAAGTTTTTGGACGGCGTAGATACTTCACGGAAGATTAATCGCGTTTTAACACCTGCGAGTTTTTTCGCAATACCTGCCACAATATTGGTGTGGGTTTGCGTTGCGACTAAGCAGTCGTATTGCTCAGCTTTCATTTTTATTTTTAAAGGCGTGATGCTATTCATCACCCGACCGCAATTAAAATTGACCAACTCAATTTTCGGGCTGACTTCAGGAAAAAGTTTAGCTTTATCACCTGTGACATCACACACGCCCAAATGAATATTCAGACCTTGTTCTGCAAAGCTATTGGCGAGTTGAATGACTGTACGTTCTGCACCGCCACCGCCCAAGCTTGGCAAAAAGAACATGACTTTATTCAACATAATCAAACCTAAATTTTAAAATGGGAGAATATTAATGCGGTGTTTTTGAGGCTTGAATCGCCATGGCACGCTCAACACGCTCACGATAATCCGTGATACCTGCCAGCTCACTATCACTGGCACAGGTGCTTTGAATTTTGGCTTGATAGTCGACAAAACTGGATACCACTTTGGCAGGTACGCCAATCGCCACACTGTGATCAGGAATGTCTTTGGTCACCACCGAGCCTGCGCCAATCACCACGTTGGAGCCAATGCTTACACCCGGCATTACAATAGTATTGACCCCAATAAACACATGCGATCCCACTTGAATTGGTGCAAAGCGTTGGTAGCGTTTACCTTGCGCATCTTTGACTAAACAGGTACTGCCATCATGGGTAATAAATTTCACTCCTGAAGTGACCGTCACATGATCGCCAATACTGACCAAGAACGGTTCCGAGCCCCAACTTTTAATATAGATTCGGCAGTTTTCCCCGACTGTCACACCTTTCTTACGTGCATAAGCCACACTGCCTTTTGCCATAAAATAAGCCAAATCAAACAGCTGTCGAAAAGCAGAAACCATAAATGACATACACAATACCTGAATGAGGCGAGGCAACTTAAAAGGAGGAAAATAAGTCAGCTATTTTACGCTGAAAATCCACTTTAGGATATGGAAACCGCAGTCACGATGCAGGATGAAAAATAAGATCAGAGCGATTTGATTTTTTTGGCAGGACTACCGACATAGACACCTGATTCGTCCAAAGGTTTCGACACAAGGCTGCACGCGCCAATCACCGAATCATTTGGAATTTTCACACCATCAAGTACCGTCACCCGCGCACCCAGCCAAATATTTTCGCCTAAACTGACCCCTTGTTTGGTAATCGCATCTTTCACCAACACATCAGGTTCACCAAATTTATGATTGCTGGCAATGATGATACTTTGCGTACCAATACGGGTGTTATCGCCAATGCTCACACCGCCACAGCCATTGATAAATGACTTAGAGTTAATACTGACATCTTTGCCAATCGACACCTTGCCACCAAAGCACTTGATGTAACAACTTTCACCAATAAAACTGTTATCCGCGATTTCTAAGCTTGCGCCTTGCTCGACAATTAAACTGACATGATCGCCAATATAAACATTCTGACCAATCTTCACTTGTCCACTAATTTCGACCGTACAAGCTTTACCGAAATAACGAAATTTCGTGCCAAAAGCCAGGTTATAAAATTGCTGACGGCATTGTGCAGTGAACCAATTCATCAGTTTTAACAGTTTAAAAAACATCAGCTTTTGTTTCTCCACACCACATACAAAATGGCAAAGTTATAAATGATCAGTGCTACAGGCACCGCAAGCAACATATATACTTTATCAGCAAAGACTGCATAGAAGCCTGCAAATAAAGCGAACTTAATCATGAGTTCTACGATTTGCAACTTAAACAGCACTTGGCTATTGCGCTTAGCAATCAGAAAAGCTGAGCTTGGCGGATTACAGAAAATCGCCCAATAGCCCAAAGCTAAAATTTGGAAATAGCTCGAAATACCCACCCATTCACTGCCAAAAACCCATAAATATAAAGATTCAGGCAATACAAAGACCAAAGCAAATAATGGCAGTGAAACCAGACTGAGTAGTACACTCGCCTTTAAAGCACTTTGATTGGAATCCGTGGTTTTAAATTTGCGAATAAAGAACTGACGCAAAGTTTGCGAAATCAAATTAATCGGAACACGCAAAGTCCTTTCGACAATGGCATAGAAGCCCATCGCCTGCACACCGACAAAATGCGACACCACATAGTAAGGCAAATTATGCGAAAAACTATTCAGCAAGGCATGAGGTGTATTGGCATAAATAAAATCTTTGTAATGTTTAAATGCTTGCCAACTCACTTGATACAGTTGATTCTTTAGTAAATAAATCAGCACCGCCACAATCATGATAATCGAGCTGACGTTATAACTATTCACCAAGCTGATCTGCATCACGAATGGCAACGAGAGTTGCACCAACACGACAATGGCACTTCTAAAAATATTTAAACCTGCACAAAAATATTCTTTATGTGCGGAAAATTGATAATTATATAGGCTTTGAATCAGGGTATTGGCAAGCACACCCGTTGCCACAGCAAACGCCATTTCAACATTTAAAATCACGCTGATAACGATGCCACTCATCACAGCGATTACTGTTGAGAATATAGCCCCTTCAAAGATCAGGCTTTTTTTATCACCTTCTTCGGCAACCAATAAAGCTTGATCAAGACGTAAATTCGCCACCGTCGATATAACACTGACTATCGCCAATGCAATCCCGTAAGCCCCAAAGTCAGCAACAGAATATAGGCGTGTTAAAACAGGAAGTGCGATAAATGTCATTATCGCACCGACCAGTAAACTGAGTGTAATCAGTCCAATGGACTGATATTTTGCAAACAGTTTCGCAATCATCTGCTCAAGATCATTTTAAGTTATTGACGTACCAACGCATGGCCAATTGAATGCCTTCGGCAATTTTATACTGCGGTGCATAACCCAAATGTTGCTCAATTTTGGCAATGCTCGCTTGTGAATGACGTACATCACCTGCACGGAACTCACGGTAAACAGGATCACGCTCAAAGTTCACATCATTAGTTGCAAGCGCTGCCTGAATGGCACGGTACAACTCATTCAAAGTCGTGCGGTCACCTAATGCAACATTATAGACCTGATTTTTTGCTTCATCGCTTTGCGTTGTCGCAGCTAAAATATTCGCTTGCACAACATTTTGAATAAAACAGAAATCACGGCTGGTTTCACCATCACCATTAATAAACACGTCTTCACCAGCAATCATCGATGAAGTCCATTTTGGAATCACCGCCGCATAAGCCCCTTTCGGATCTTGGCGCTGACCAAAGACATTAAAGTAACGCAAGCCAATCGTTTTAAAGCCATACGTTTTTGCAAATACGTCTGCGTATAATTCATTGACGTACTTCGTTACTGCATATGGAGATAATGGCTTACCGATGTTTTCCTCAACTTTTGGCAATGCAGGATGATCACCATAGGTTGAACTGCTGGCTGCATAAGTAAAACTTGATACACCTGCATCGCGCGCAGCGACCATCATGTTCAAAAAACCAGTGATATTTGCACTGTTTGTCAAAATTGGATCGGCAATCGAACGCGGTACAGAACCTAAAGCTGCTTCATGCAGGACATAATCCACGCCTGCACAGGCTTTTTGGCAATCTTCTAATTTGCGGATATCACCTTCAATGAAACTGAATTTCGCCCATTGTTCAGCCGTCACTAAGCTTTGTACTTCATCAAGATTGTACTGATGACCTGTGGCAAAGTTATCTAAACCCACTACGGTTTGGTTGAGCTTGAGCAATGTTTCGAGAAGATTCGAGCCAATAAAGCCCGCAACACCTGTGACCAGCCATGTTTTAGGCGCTGTTTTAAGGTTTTCACATACCTGTTGATATTGATTCATGATGGTATGCTCCTTACAAACGTAGATCAGATTCAGCTTGAGATAACACGTATTTCAAGTCATACAGCACATGATCAGCTTTACCCAAAGCACGGATCGCCTCTACACCCATGTCTTTAAACTGGTGATGCGCAACCGCTAAAATTACTGCATCATATTTGCCATTTTCCAGCGCCTGCACAGGGCTAATACCGTACTCATGTTCCGCCTCAGCTCCATCGACCCAAGGATCATAGACATCAGCATCAATATGATATTCTTTCAATTCTTTCACAATATCAATGATGCGGGTATTACGGATATCTGGACAGTTTTCTTTAAAGCTTAAACCTAAAATGAGGACTTTGGCATCTTCCACTTGAATGCGTTTTTTCAGCATGGCTTTCACTAGCTGAGTCACAACGTAAGCGCCCATACCATCATTTAAACGACGACCCGCTAAAATAATTTCAGGGTTGTAGCCAATCGCTTGGGCTTTATGCGTTAAATAGTACGGGTCAACACCGATGCAGTGACCACCGACTAAACCCGGACGGAATGGAAGGAAGTTCCATTTTGTTCCCGCTGCGTGTAATACCGCTTCGGTATCAATACCCATTTTATTGAAAATCAATGCCAATTCATTAATTAAGGCAATATTCACATCACGCTGAGTGTTTTCAATCACTTTCGCTGCTTCTGCAACCTTAATGCTAGCTGCTTTATGAGTACCCGCTTCAATAATCAGGTTATAGACTTCATCAACATAATCAGCCACTTCTGGTGTTGAACCCGAAGTGATTTTTAAAATATTGGTTACCCGGTGTAATTTATCACCCGGATTAATTCGTTCAGGGCTATAGCCTGCATAAAAATCCTGATTGAATATTAAGCCTGAATTTTTCTCTAAAACAGGAATACAGACTTCTTCTGTTGCACCCGGATAAACGGTCGATTCATAAACAACCACATCACCTTTTTTCAACACTTTTGCAATGCTTTCTGAGGCTTTCACTAATGGCGTTAGATCTGGCTGCTTATATTCATCAATCGGGGTTGGCACTGTAACAATAAAGAAATTACAGTCTTTTAAATCTTCTAAATTTGCGCTGTAACTTAATTGAGCTGATTGTGCTAATTCTTCAGGAGAAACTTCTAGGGTATGATCACGTCCGCTACGTAATTCATCAATACGCTTCTGATGAATATCAAAGCCCACCACGGGAACTTTTTTTCCAAACTCAACAGCTAGCGGTAAACCGACATAACCTAATCCGATTATGGCAATTTTTAATTCGGAGAGTTGTAACATACTGAAGCCTATGTCATCGATGAATCATCAATCATCGTTATGTTGTAAATAGCGTTAAATTATATCAGAAAATCAAATTTCGATTGTGTAATGATGTTCTATGACGACTGTAATTTTAATCAAGAATATTTATAGGATTAAACAATCCCCCTATAAAACCAACTTTGTATATTTAAAAAAATTCAAATAACAACAAGATCTTTATAAAGATATTTATCCATGCAAGCCTTGATTAAACTTACGATTTAAAACAAATGTAAAGCTATATTCTACGAGGTGAATAGTATAAACTTAACATTCTAAAATGAGTAATTTGGGTACTTAAACCCGTATTTCAATGATTCAAAAATTTTATAAATAGGATTTGTATTCGAGTGAGTTACTATCGTTATAGCTGTATGTTAGCTTTGAGTCTGAGTATGACGGGTTGTGCCATTACTTCAGGCTTACAAACCTATGACCTTCCTAAGGAAGGTACATTTCAGACTGATTTAGGCTCGACAGTCAATGTTATTAAACTAACTCAAGAAAATTTAGTTGCTGTTCAACCCGCCCAAGTAAATCAGCAAAATTTTGCCCATCTATTCAATCAACAACAAAAAAGTTATCGTTTAAATCCGGGTGATATTTTATCTATTTATTTATGGGCATATCCTGAAATTACACCACCCACAAATACAATAAGCAATGCAGAAGCGATTAAATCAAATGGTTACCAAATTGATCAAAGTGGCTATATCCAATTCCCTATTATTGGCCGATATAAAGCTGCCGGAAAATCGCTGACACAAGTCAATCAGGAATTACGCAGTCAACTTGCTCGTTACTTAAAAACCCCAGATGTGATTGTTCGGGTACTTTCCTACCAAGGCCAACGTTTTTCTGTTCAAGGTAACGTGATGAAAGGTGGTCAGTTTAATTTAACCGACCAACCAACTAGTATTTATACTGCATTAGGTATGGCGGGCGGAGTAAATAGTCAATTTGGTGACAATGCATCTTTAACCTTAGTTAGAAATGGTCAAAGTTATGTACTCAATAGTATTGAACTTGAAAAAGCTGGATATTCTTTACACAACTTACTCATCAAACCAAATGACACAATTTATGTCAACTCACGTGAAAACCAAAAAATTTATGTGATGGGAGAGTCTGGCAAAAACCAATCGTTACCAATGCGTGAACAAGGCATGAGCCTCAGTGATGTCCTCGGTGAAAGTCTAGGGATTAACTCACTTTCAGCAAGTCGAGGTAAAATCTACGTAGTGCGTAGCGATGTAAATAGCCCGATGACTGAAATTTACCATTTAGATTTAACCAGTATCGGTGACTTTGGGCTCGCTAACCAGTTCAAAATGCGCAGCAATGATATTGTCTATGTTGATGCATCTGGTTTAGCTCGCTGGCAGCGTGTAATCAATCAAGTGATTCCTTTCTCAAATATCATCTATAACTTGGACAGATTGGGCCAATAATGTTATTTAAAAATATTTTGGTGGTGTGTGTAGGTAATATTTGCCGAAGTCCTATGGCGGAGTATCTCCTAAAAAAAGATCATCCCGACCTGAATATTTATTCAGCTGGAATCTCAGGTATGATTGGACATGCAGCAGATGAAAAAGCTCAATACTGTATGCAAAAAATTGGCATCGATATGAGTGGACATATTGCCCAAAAATTAAATGCTGAACTGATCAAAAAATCAGATTTAATTTTGGTCATGAGTTCAAATCAACAAAAGCATATTGAACAGACATGGCCATTTGCAAAGGGAAAGACTTTTCGTTTAGGTCATTGGCAAGGTAAAAATGTGCCTGACCCATATCAGCACGATCAAGCTTTTTTTGACCAGACCTCAGAACTGATCCAATCTTGCGTTGCAGATTGGACTAAACAAATTTAACTTTTGATGTACGATTATGAGCCAAAATATCAATACAGAAGATACAATTGATTTAAAAGAATTATTTTTCTCTCTGATTGCACAGTGGAAGTTAATTGCTCTATGTGTAATTTTAAGTCTCGTTTGTGCCCTGCTTTATTTAAGAACCACGCCTGATACCTACGCAGTAAATGCACTGGTACAGGTTGAGGAAAGTAAAGGAACTTCAGCAGCACTCTTGGGTGATCTATCAAGCATGATTGATCAAAAGCAACCGGCTCAAGCAGAAATTGAAATTTTAAAATCACGCTTAGTTCTAGGTACTGTGATTCAAAATTTGCATCTTGATCTTAAAGTTTCGGGTACAGAGAATTCATTTATTGATCGCCTATTTTCCCCGCATGAATATGTCACAGAATATAAAAATAAATCAGTAACTTTTAAAGATAATGAAAAAAGTTTTGAAATTCGCCAATTTGATATCCCTACACAATATCGTGACAAAGATATTGGCCTACAGTTTCAAGAAAATAAACTTTCTTTAATTGATCTGCAAACTGAGCAAGCAATTTTAACAGCACCATTGAACCAAAAAAATTCTTTACGTACAGCAGATGGCCCTTGGGAAATCTCAATTTATAGTAATGATCAATTTAAAGATCACTATTTAATTCAAAAGCAGTCTCTGCCTGCTGCCGTTGACAGTATTTTGGCAAATTATTCTGTTGCTGAAAAAGGTAAAATGACGGGCGTGCTTGGCCTTAACTATCAAGGCCAAGATAAAGAACATATTACACAGGTTCTAAATGCCATTTTAGCAGCTTACAGTCATCAAAATATTGAACGCCGTTCAGCTGAAAGCGCGCAGACCTTAAAGTTTTTGGATGAGCAACTACCTGAACTAAAACAACAACTGGATGTTGCGGAACGCGAATTTAACAAATTCCGTCAAGAGTTTAATACCGTCGATGTAACCAAAGAATCTGAACTATATTTAACTCAAAGCGTCACTCTTGAAACTCAAAAAGCTGAATTAGAGCAAAAAGTTGCTGAAGCTTCTGCGAAGTACACTAGTGAACATCCAGTGATGCAGCAAATGAATGCCCAATTAGGTGCAATCAATAGCAAAATTGGTGAACTGAATACTACCTTAAAAAAATTACCAGACTTACAACGTCGTTATTTACAGCTCTATCGTGAAGTTGAAGTGAAACAACAACTTTATACAGCGTTGTTGAATTCTTACCAACAGCTTCGTATTGCCAAAGCTGGTGAAATTGGCAATGTGCGTATTGTGGATACTGCTGTAGAGCCAATTCAACCGATTGCACCAAAAAAACTACAAATCTTGATACTTTCAATTTTCCTCGGTGGTTTCCTCGGTACATTACTTGCACTACTACGTAACATGCTTCGTTCGGGAATTAAAGATTCTTCAGAAATTGAAAACACTCTGGATCTTCCTGTCTATGCCACCGTCCCACGTTCGCCTGTTCAAGAAAGCCGTATTAAACTCTTGAAGAAGAAGAAAACAATTCCAGTTCTTGCAGTTAAAAATAGCGATGATATTGCGATTGAAAGTTTGCGTAGCATGCGTACAGCCATTCACTTTGCACTGACATCTGCAAAAAATAACCTGATTATGATTTCAGGGCCTGCGCCTGAAGTCGGTAAATCATTTATTTCTACCAACTTAGCTACGATTCTTGCGCAAAGTGATAAACGCGTTTTAATTATTGATGCCGATTTACGTCGTGGTTATTTAAACAAATACTTCAATCATGATAACCAACCAGGCCTTTCTGAGTATTTAAATGGTCAGCGTGATCTAGACAGTATCATTAAAACCACTGAAATTCCAAATTTGAGTGTGATTACTCGTGGTAAAAGCCCTTCTAATCCATCTGAGCTTTTAAGTTCTGGTAAATTCAAAGAATTCTTAGATTTGATTTCACCGATGTTTGATCATGTGATCATTGATACCCCTCCTGTACTTGCGGTGACAGACGGTATCATTATTTCGCAATATGCTGGTGTGAATTTGGTGATTGCTCGTTATGCGAAAACTCAGTTGAAAGAACTAGAGTTAACCGTGAACCGCTTTGAACAAGTGGGTGTGAAGGTCAATGGTATTATTCTAAACGACATTCAACGTAGCTCAGCTGGTTATGGTTATGGCTATAACTATTCTTATGGTTATAAAGCTTCAAAAGACCAAGACTAATTCAAGCCTATTCAAAAAAGCCACCGAATACGGTGGCTTTTTTTATTTGCGAAATTTATGTTGCATGCATCTTTCTGTATAAAAAATGTTTTATATATTCATACCGTTATAGTATAAAAATAAGAACATGACTATGATGATCTTTCCTGCACCTTACCTGATCATAGAGATAGGTAAGCGTTGAACAGGAAAAGTCTGCTAGAATTTCAGCAACTTTTTACATATAAAATAATTGTGGGAAAATATATGAGTAAGGCCCTACCTATCGCTGTCGCTGTATTACTCGGCGGTGCCGCACTTGTTCCTGTTTACTATGCAACTAAAACGCCTGCTACGCAATCAGCAACATCAACTCAACCAGCTGCAAATGCTTCTGCTGTCGCTAAAATTAGTTATGCACTTGGTTATGAAGTTGCCCATCAAACGCCTCCAGAATTAGATATTGATAGCTTTGTCACTGGCGTTCGTGCGGGTCATGCGCGTGCAAAACCAGCATATACTGAAGAAGAATTACAAAAAGCATATGCTGAGTTCCAGCAAGAAATGCAAAACAAGCAGCTCGAAAGCAATAAGCAAGCACAAAGTAGCAGCGATAATTTCTTAACAGAAAACAAAAGCAAAGCTGGGGTTAAAACCACTGCTTCTGGTTTACAGTACCTAACAACGAAAGAAGGTACAGGTAAACAACCGCAAGCCACATCAGTTGTTAAAGTTCACTACACAGGTAAGTTAGTGGATGGCACAGTATTTGATAGTTCAGTACAACGTGGCGAGCCAATTGAATTCCCATTGAACCAAGTAATTCCAGGTTGGACTGAAGGTCTACAGTTAATGAAAGAAGGCGGCAAAGCCACTTTGTATATTCCTTCAAACCTAGGTTATGGTGCTCAAGGTGTTCCAGGAACGATTCCACCGAACAGTACTTTAATTTTTGATGTAGAACTCATTGAAGTTAAATAATAAAACCGGTACAGGAGAGCTTTTCGCTCTCCTGCTTTATTTTGAGACTCGGTCATGAAATTACAGATCAGTATGTTGTGTTTGGCACTCTGCTCAAGCACTGTATTTGCCAAAGATGTCAGTAATAAAAGTAGTGCTGCAGAACAAGTCGGTTATAGTTTTGGTTATTTAATGGGACGCAGTAATGCTGAATCGATTAAGGACTTAGATATTGATGCATTTGTTGCGGGTTTAAAGGCAGCATCTAAAGGTCAAGCTTCGTCACTAACAGATGAAGAAATGACCCGTGCCTTAACTCAATATAAAAAGCAAACCGAAGCGAAACAACTGATTGAACTGAAGCAAAAAGCGGATGCGAATGCCACCATTGGTTCAGCTTTCCTTGCTGAAAATGCCAAAAAACCGGGCATTCAGGTCACGAAATCTGGCCTGCAATATCAAGTCATTCAAGCCGGCAAAGGTAAGTCACCTAAAGCCAATTCAACAGTGAAAGTTCACTATGAAGGTCGCTTAATTGATGGCACTGTTTTTGATAGTTCAATTGCACGCAACCAACCTGCGATGTTCCAAGTGAGCCAAGTCATTCAGGGTTGGACAGAAGGTCTACAGTTGATGAAAGAAGGTGCAAAATATCGCTTCTTCATTCCTGCCAATTTGGGCTATGGTCAAATTGGTTCAGCAGACGTCATTGAGCCAAATAGCACGCTGATTTTTGATGTAGAGCTCATTGAAGTTCTCCCGAAATAACAATACTCTCTTTAGGAGCATCGACAAATCTCGGTGCTCCTCAATATTTCTTCTTTCCATTATTTTCTTTTACAATTTTTTTTATTGATTTGACTTAAAATTCACATTGATATCTTATATTTATTTCACAAAAACCAATTTCCCTTTATCTTAAGTCTTCATCAACTGCGTAGCCGCACATAAGGATTTGACCATGACCGTTAAAATTAAGACTCGCGAAATTCAATATACAGCAGCTGATGGAACTCAACTTTTTGGCTATTTTGCCGCACCAGAGTCAGACACTGCAGTCGCAGGTGTGTTAGTTGCCCCGGAATGGTGGGGACGCAATGAATATACCGAACAACGTGCGCGCGAATTGGCTGAACAAGGCTATGCTGCTTTCGCTTTGGATATGTATGGTGACAAAAAAGTCACCACAGATGCCAAGCAAGCTTATGAATGGATGATGCAGACTTTTGATCATGCCGACACCATTGTGACCCGTGCGTCTGCTGCATTAAACACTTTGGCACAGCAAAAAGAAGTAAATGCAGATAAACTCGCAGCTATAGGCTTTTGCTATGGCGGAAAAGTCGTGCTGGATTTAGCTCGTTCAGGTGCTGAATTAAAAGCAGTGGTGACCTTCCATGCAACACTTGCTACAGCGACTCCTGCACAAACAGGACAAGTCCAAGCAGAGATTTTAGTGCAACATGGTGAGCTCGACTCGATGGTGAGCTTAGAAGATGTTGCGACCTTTAGAAATGAAATGGATGCTGCCCAAGTGCAGTATCAAATCAATATTTTTGAAGGCGCAAAACACGGCTTTAGCAACCCGATGGCGGATGAACGTGCCAAAGCCAACGGCGTAGATTTAGCTTATAACGCTGCTGCAGAACAACAAAGCTTAGCAGCCATGTATGCCTTGTTAGCACGCCAGCTTAGTTCTTAAAGCGCTAAGAACCAATACCAATATTTAATTTATAAAAATGAGGAGAGCACAATGACAGAACTCAATTGTCCATATTGCAATTTTGACGAATATGACGTGATTGCAAAAAATGATTTTGGTGTTGTACTTCCTGAACCACATACACTGTCTAAAGGGCATGCTGTCATTGTCCCGCTACGTCATGTTGGTTCATTTTTTGAAATTACTGATAAAGAACGTAAAAGTTTAATGTCCTTACTTGAACAAGCGCGTAATGAATTAAATTTACGCTATCAACCCACTGGCTTTCATATTGGGTTTAATGATGGACAAGTTTTTGGCGAAGCCACTGAACATGTGCATATTCACATTATTCCACGTTATGAAAACCAAACATTGGCGCTTGATACCCGCTGGGGCTTTAAAAGCTAAAATTTAAAAATTGACACTCACTAAGGAGCCTCGGCTCCTTTTTTGATGGCCACTATTTTTGCATTTCCCCTGATATACAGATTTCGTTTTGAACAAAAAGAATGCCTATTGAAAGATGTATACTAGGCAGGTTTTTTCAATTTTGACTGTATTGCATGTTTAACTTTTCTGATGCCCTTCTCGACTGGTTTGATGTCCATGGTCGTCATGACTTACCGTGGCAAGTGAAGGATGACCCTTACAAAGTATGGGTTTCAGAAATTATGCTACAACAGACTCAAGTCAAAACCGTCTTACAATATTTTGATCGATTTATTCAACGGTTTCCGACTGTTGAAGATTTAGGCCATGCCTCTTGGGATGATGTGGCACCCTATTGGGCTGGCTTAGGCTACTATGCACGGGCTCGGAACTTACACAAAGCCGCAGGCATTGTTGCACGTCAGGGACATTTTCCAAGCAATCTTGAGCAGTGGATGGAACTACCGGGTATCGGCCCGTCTACCGCGGGTGCGCTGATGTCTTTAGGTTTAAGACAATATGGCGTGATTATGGACGGCAACGTCAAGCGTGTATTGTCTCGTTTCTTTGCTATTGAAGATGATTTATCGAAACCTGTACATGAACGGGCCATGTGGCAACTGGCGACAGAGCTCTGCCCCACTGAACGCAACCACGATTATACCCAAGCGATTATGGATCTGGGTGCAACCGTTTGCACGCCGAAAAAACCGCTCTGTTTATATTGTCCCATGCAACAGCACTGCAAAGCACATGCACAAGGTTTAGAGACTGAATTACCTTATAAAAAGCCTAAAAAGCCTGTTCCAGTGAGAGAGGCTCAAGTCATGCTGATTCAATCTGCAGGAGAATGGCTGTGGATACAACGTCCGAATAGCGGTCTATGGGGCGGTCTGTGGTGTTTACCTATTTTTGATCAACCCCATGAGTTTCAATCCCACACTCAGCAGCTTGGTCTGAAACCTACCACCACTCAAGTGCAGATATCACATAGCTTTACTCATTTCACTTGGCTTTTAGAAGCTACTGTATTTACCGTTACCGCAGATCAAAAAGAGCATTTAGCGATTGAATGCAACGCACAGTGGTTTACACCGATACAAGCCACTTCACTCGGTATTCCAACCGCCATGAAAAAACTTATTTCTACGCTAGAACTCGAAAGCTATTCTATGCCATAGTTTTGGACTGCTCATCAATTGTATAGGGACAAATGTGACTCAAGGATTTTTTCAGCTTCGCAAAGGGTTGTTTGGCGGTATTGGTTTTATTTTGCTTTTACTCAGCGCCTGTACGTCGACTCCACCCAAACCATCTAGCAGTACATTGCCTGCTCATGAAGTGAAAAAATTACAAAACATGCGTTTATCCAATCAATTGCCTGTTCCTGTTCATCAAGTCAAACGAAGTGCCCTCAAGGATACTTGGGGCGCAGCGCGTAGCCAAGGACGAAGCCACGAAGGCATTGATATTATTGTTCCACGTGGAACAAAAGTTCTCAGTGCTACAGAAGGTTTAGTTGCTGACTTACGTAATAACAATTTGGGTGGTAAAGTGATATGGATTATGGGGCCCGCAGGTTCTTGGCATTATTATGCGCATCTTGATGCTCATAAACGCGGCTTAAACGTCGGCGACTATGTCAAAAAAGGTGATGTCATTGGCTATGTAGGTAATACTGGCAATGCCCGACATACTGCACCACATTTGCATTATGGCATTTACTTGGGTGGTAAAGGTCGCAATGCTGTTAACCCCTATCCGTATTTACGTTAATTTTAGGAAACATACATGTCAGAAGCGTTGATCAATCGTCTGGTGGAATTTGCAGAATCTGGTAATCAACAAAAAATCAGCCTCAATGGCCAGTCTTATCAGGGCTGGATCATGGAGATCACTGAAGAAGCATTACTCATCAGCACCGGCTACGCAGACAAATCGGGTAACGATGTATGGATTCAATTTGCCGATCTCGATCAAGCGGAACTCTTGTATTGGGACAATAAAAACGATCAATGGACAGCTTTTAAAATTTAAGTCAAAAGGAGCATTTAACATGACGACACAACGCTGTGCTTGGTGCTCCGAAGATCCTTTGTATATTTCCTACCACGACACTGAGTGGGCGAAACCTAGTTTTGATGAGCAGCATCTCTTTGAAATGCTGTGTCTTGAAGGACAACAAGCGGGGCTGTCTTGGATCACTGTGCTGAAAAAACGGGCCTGTTATCAGCAGCATTTTTTTCAATATCCCATTGCCGAAATTGCAGCGTTGAGTGACCTACAATTACAAGAAAAATTACAAGATTCAGGTTTGATTCGCCATATCGGCAAACTCACTGCCATTCGAGATAATGCCAAAGCATGGCAACAGTTAAAAGCCCAAGGGATTCATCCTGTGGAATTTCTTTGGAGTTTTGTCGAAGGACACATTGCCAATAATGATGTCGTTGAATATCGTAGCGCCCCTGCACAAACCGCTCAAAGTCAGGCCATGTCCAAAGCATTAAAAAAGCATGGCTTTAAATTTGTCGGCCCAACGACTTGCTATGCTCTGATGCAAGCTATCGGTATGGTAAATGATCATGAAAATCACTGTGACTTTAAATACACGCACGCAGAATGACCTCAAAAACAGAAAGGATAGAATAATGAGTGACAATACAATCCACGCCTATGCAGCAATGAACAGTGGTGAAGCCCTTGTTCCCTATCAATTTGATGCAGGTGAATTACAAGCCCATCAGGTTGAAGTCAAAGTCGAGTATTGCGGTCTTTGTCACTCAGATATTTCTATTATCCAAAATGATTGGAAATCTTCGGTTTATCCTGTAGTCCCTGGGCATGAAGTGATAGGAACCATTACCCAACTCGGCAGCGAAGCCAAAGGACTGAAAATCGGACAGCGTGTAGGCATTGGCTGGACAGCAGAAAGTTGTCAACACTGTGACCCGTGTATCGATGGTCGCCAAGTGCAATGTACCGGAACCAAGACAGCGACGATCGTCGGTCATGCAGGTGGCTTTGCCGACAAAGTCCGTGCTGGCTGGCAATGGGTTATTCCCCTTCCAGATGATCTCGACCCAACCAGTGCTGGCCCTCTGCTCTGCGGTGGGATTACGGTATTTGATCCCATTTTACAGCACCAAATTCAGGCCATTCACCATGTTGCCGTGATCGGCATTGGTGGATTAGGTCATATGGCGATTAAACTGCTCAAGGCTTGGGGCTGTGAAATTACTGCGTTCAGCTCAAACTTAGATAAAACCGATGAACTTAAAGCCATGGGGGCTGACCATGTGGTGAATAGTCGTGATCTTGCTGCAATTAAAGCTCAGCGTGGGAAGTTCAATTTGATTTTAAGCACGGTCAATGTGACGTTGGATTGGCAAGCCTATCTTTCAACTTTGGCACCGAATGGAAGCGTTCACATGCTTGGCCTAGCACTTGAGCCGATGCAAATTCCCGCAGGTATGCTGATCAGTGGTGCTAAATCAGTTACAGGCTCATCAACTGGCTCTCCTGCGGCACTGCGTGAATTACTTCGATTCGCTGCACGTCAAAATATTGCACCTCAAATTGAAATGTATCCCATGTCTCAGGTGAATGAAGCGATTGAACGTTTGCATTCAGGAAACGTGCGTTATCGGATTGTGCTGAAGGCTGATTTTTAACGGCAAAAATCTAAGCCAAGAAAGCCTGCCGCATGCAGGCTTTTTTTGTATGCTTTATGGACTCATTAATCTAGATGACATTTGTGTTTCTGCATTCCTTACGCACCCAATCTGCAAGCAATAAAATGGCCTGCTGAATATCTACAGACAACTCATGCCCGGCATTTAGACGAATACAGTTGTTATAACGATTGTCCTCACCAAAAATTAAACCTGGCACAATATTGATGCCATGTTTTTGCGCATGGTAATACAGCGCCAAACTGTCTATTTGTTCAGGCATCTGCAACCACAGTGCATAACTGCCTTGAGGCCGATTTAGACGGATATCAACCCCTTGAAAAGCATCGTAAATATACTGACGATACTGCTCGACTTGCACCATTAATTTAGGACGCAATTCAGCAAGATGTTGGCGATACGCACGACTAAAAATCAAATCGGCAAGTCCTAACTGCAAAGGCGTATTCACCGAATTATTTTGCAAAAGTAATTTGGGACGCAAATGTTGCAAATGTGGTGGAAGACAAAACCACCCCACCCGATAAGAAGGCGATAAAGATTTTGAAATCGACGCACAATAGATCACATAGCCCGCCCGGTCCCAATATTTGATAGGCAATGGTCGCTTTGCATTGAAACTACACTCAGCTTGACATCCTCACCCCCTTAAAAG
Organism: Acinetobacter sp. YH12138; assembly: GCF_015218525.1. NCBI lineage: Bacteria > Pseudomonadati > Pseudomonadota > Gammaproteobacteria > Moraxellales > Moraxellaceae > Acinetobacter > Acinetobacter sp. YH12138. The sequence goes on from NZ_CP048670.1 coordinate 3,239,591, forward strand.
AGGGTGATTCCTACAGCTAGACGCTTATGCCCAAGCGCAAGAATGTTTAGAGCTGAGTTTATATCTCGATCATGAGCTGTACCACAGCTCATGCACTCCCATTCTCTTATTCCAAGATCTGTCTTACCTTTTGGACTACTTGAGGTGATCTCACCGCAGCACGAACAGATTTGGGTGGTATAGGCTTCTTGGACTTCTTCAAACAATACGCCTGCGTTCTCGCATTTATACTTGAGCATTGTTTTTAGTGCAGAAAATCCTGTATCCAAAACAGATTTTGCCATTTTGGTTTTTACTAATTTTTTAGCACTCAAGTCACCTACAATAATCAATGCATTTTCATTCACAAGCTTGGTGCTTGCTTTATGCAAATGATCTTTTCGACTATTTGCAATCTTGGCGTGTAATGCACGAACACGCTTCTTATTCCTGGCTCTCTGAGCAATACCTAATTTCTGCTCATATTTTCGATAGAATTTTGGATTTGAAATTACAGTGCCATCAGAACAGGTGGCAATATCTTTTAAGCCTAGATCAATACCAATCGCTTTGGTTGCTGTCGATTTATCTTGCTTAGGCGATTCAACAACAAGACATACATACCAACGCCCACGGCTATCCTCTACAAATGAACCTGTTTTTAACGTGTATTTGCTTAAACCGTAGCTATCCCAAAGCTTAAATTGGTGTTTTCCATACTGGACATATCCATTGGCATATTTGATAGCCACCTTTTTAAAGGGAACCCATCCCAAAGAGCGCCTTGCTGATTTTTTATTGCTGACACGCCATTTCAGCTTTGCCTTTTTAAATTGCTTTCTTCGGGTGACTAATTCTTCAGTTACAGCCTGAATGGTTTGACTATGTAAATTACATTCTTTGGATGTGCCTTTCGTATATTTGGCAATATCAAAAGCAGAGAGAAATTCACCTTTCCGCTTCAAATGCCTAAACCCTAAATCATTGACATAATTCCAGACGAAGTTCACTTCTGATGCTAGTTGGTCTAACACCTTGCAATGTTTGTCTTTTATACGTAATTTAAGGGTTTTCATGTACTTATATTAACAATCAAAACTCAAGGAAAATAGTCCTTAGTTAAATCAAACGACACTTCATGTCGTGTCGCTTATATCTCTGACCTGAAGGACAGAGTTTTACGCTCCATTTGATAAATATCATCTTCAATCACATAACATTGATATTTTTCAGCGAGTTGTGCAATTCGTTCCTTATCTTCATTACTTAAACAAAAACCCAAAGGATTTTGAAAATTTGCAGTCAATAAGCATACTTTCGCGCCTGAATCCCGCATCGCCTGCTCTAAACGATCTAAATCAAAACCTTCCGTATTGGCAGGAATTTCAACAATTTTCCGCTTCAATAAAGCCAATAATTGCAATTGCCCATTATAGTTCGGCGTCGGGACAATGACACTCTCCCCTTCCGCACTCAGATTTTGCAACATCACTGACAAAGCAGGCATACAACCATTGCTTATGTAAATATCATCCTTAGGCATGTAAAAACCATCTTCAGCCCAATGTGCCGACAAAGCTTCATGCAATTGTGGATGACCTTGCCGATTGTTATATAAAAAATCTTCTGGTTTACAATGCTTTAATGCCCTTTGGATTGAACGTCTGAGTGCTTCAACAGGAACAAAATTGGGGGGACAACTGAATTGAACCCAAATGAATCAGGCGACTATTTGCAGAGGCTTCATGGATCTGAATTTGCAATTCTAAATTCGAAATTTCACGAGGTCGGGAATCAAAATCAGGATGATTCGGCACGGCAATTTGCTGGGCTTTCTGTGAGGATTGCACAAAATAACCAGACTTTTCTTTGACATAAATCAGGCCTTTGGCTTCAAGTAATTCATAGCAGCGTTTCGCGGTATTTAAACTGATCTGATGCTGCTGTGAAAATTGACGTAGCGCATACAGACGCTGCCCTGCGGCCAATTCACCACTATAAATTTTCTGTGCCAACTGCTGCGCAAGCTGCTGATATTGAAAAGCCATCTGTACCCTTTTTTTAATCATTCTTGTATCTGTACCCATTAAGTTAACAGATTTAAGCTGATGGCATCAGGTTGATATCTCAAAAATAACGATAGGGGGACAAATACATGAATGACTTCACGCAGCTTCGAGCGGGTCTAATCATCTTCAGCACACTCACGCTTATGGCGTGCCAACCCGAACAGCACACTCAAGCTCAAAGCCAGCAAAATTTTATCTGTAAATCTTTAATTCAAGGTTTTTTGAGTGCCCAAAAACTGACGCAATATGAACTTGAGCAGATCCAACCGATCACCAGCGGCGGGTTACATCAGCAGCTATATATCTATAAAGCCAAGTCTGAAAACGGCATGAATATCATGCCGCAGCAAGCCAAACTTCGCTTTGCCTGTGAACAAATGACCGCGCGGCAATTTCAAATCAAGTTACATCCGCATCAATTTCCAGAACAGACCTTACTCAGCATCGAACTTCCAGAAACACAGCACATGCAGCAGTTGACTGCATTTCGCCTGCCTGAGATGCAAAGTCATTGATCGTTCATATTGAACTGAATCATTACTAAGGCTTATTTTAAAATTTCGGGAACGGTCGCAACAGTTTTGCTTTTACCCAGCTGCACTTTCATTTTTTGTAGCATTTGATAAGGCTGTTGCTGCACAAACATATTCACGAAACTGAGCGGAATGGAGCCTTCCGGATTAGCATAGCCATAGGTCGACACTTTGACTTTTTGATTGCCTAAACGCTGGAAGGTCCAATCGCCCTCATAGTCGGTGAGGCGTACATAATTGGGATTGATCGGATAACCTTTTTTCACCGCTTTATTTTGGATGCTAATAATGCCCTGTGCATCTTTACGCATTTTGCCTTGTACCACCAAATCACGGTCTTTTAAGGGAAAAGGAAAATCCAACACCATATATAAACTGAATTCACCTTTCTGGTCATCGCGGGATAAGACTTTGACACTGCCCATATAAGGGACCCAATTCACTGCATTTTCCACATCTAAAATCAGGGAAACCGCTTTTTCAATGGGTACATCAAAACTGGTTTCAGCTTTGTATTGAAAGACAGGATTTTGAGCATTTTGGTAGGTCCAAACTTTAATATTATTTTTATTAATCGTGAGTTTGGCATTATCCATAGTTTTCGCTTGTACTGCCGCAGTGAATGCGACAGCACAGGCCATAAAGATGACTTTTTTCATTCCATTGATCGTCTTATTTTAATTTTATGCTGTTGTTATAACGGATTTTAACGCGCTTTTATACGTCAATATCGTTAAAACCCAATACATCTTTCATATCGTACTTACGTGCTTCACGACCGACTACCCATGCAGCTGCACGTACTGCACCAGAAGCAAAGTTCATACGGTTGGTTGCTTTATGGGTAATTTCAACACGTTCGCCATCCGCAATAAACATCACAGTATGTTCACCGACAATGTCACCACCACGAATCGTTTGGAAGCCAATGGTTTGACGTTCACGTGGACCCGTATGACCTTCACGGCAATATACAGCATCTTGTTTTAAGTCACGTCCTAAAGCACCGGCAATGGCTTCGCCCCACATTAGCGCTGTACCTGATGGTGCATCAACTTTATGGCGATGATGGGCTTCAATCACTTCAATATCTACAGTATCGCCAAACACTTTTGATGCCAATTCAAGAAGTTTGATTGAAACGTTTACACCGACAGAATAGTTCGCTGCATAGACTACTGGGGTTTCTGTTGCTGTTTCATCGAGATAAGCTTTTTGCTCATCATTCATACCTGTGGTACCAATGACAATCGCAACGCCGGCTTCACGGCAAAGTTTAAGATGCTGTGCCGTTGCTGCAGGTGCAGTAAAATCGATCACGACATCACAATCTTTTAAAACCTCAGCTAGGTTACCGACAACCTTTACGCCAACCGCGCCAATCCCTGCAAGTTCACCGGCATCTGCACCGACCAAGCTACTTTCAGGACGTTCTACCGCAGCAGCCAATTGATAACCAGCTTGCTGAACCGCCTGAATTAAGATGCGTCCCATACGACCGCCTGCGCCCAAGATACCAATACGTGGAGCTGCTGACATAACATTTTCCTAATGTTGATTCGAAATTGGTCTTACTATATCAAAACTCCATGCGCAGGCTAAGTTACAAACAAAAAAATCCTGTATTTTCCGAAGGACTTTTGCAAATCAAGCTCTACGACAGACGCTGACTATTCCCTCACCAAGTTTGAGCATTTTCACGGTATGATAGGCGCGTTCTATTGATCTTGAATATTCATGAAAACCCTATTGTATCTTTGTGCGGCAGTCTGTATTGCACTGGCATGGCTGATTCCGATTCATTACCGACCTTGGGCCACATATACCGGTGAGCTTTATACCTTCTTTGCCCTGTTTGCTTTAGCGGCAACGTTCTTTAAAGAAAAGCTCATGGTGGCAAAAATTTCCTTGCCCCTGTTGCTCTTAGCGCTGATTCCCTTCGTCCAATTGGCTTTTGGGCAGGTGTATTATTTTAGTATTGCCTTACTCTGTATGCTGTTTGTGTTCAGCTTCTGGCTATGTATCAATCTTGGTTTTAGCCTATCTCAAGGTACGGAAAAACGCGAAAGAACCTTCCTATTCCTGAGCTATACCTTTGTTGCTTCTGGGGTCATGACAGGGCTCATCGCAATATGTCAGTGGTTAGATTTCGACTCGTTTCTTCCTTTTGTGATGAAAATTAGTGGAACTACGCGCCCATTTGCAAACTTTGCTCAGCCAAATAACATGGCCACGTTTCTGCTCATGTCCTTGTTAGCCTGCTTATATGTTTATGAACAGCAAAAAGTTAAAACCCGCTATTTGGTCGCTTGTGCAATTCCTATTTTAATTGGGGTCGCGCTCAGCCAATCTCGCACCTCTTGGGTGGCAAGTATCTGCGTCCTAATCTATTTGGCTTATGCACAGTACAAAGATTATATCCGTCTTCGCTGGTTTTACAGCTTGGCATGGTTTATCGGCTTTGTGGCACTGATTGTATTGATGCCAAAATTAAGTCAAATCATGAGCCAAATGTCCGACATGAATATTCAAGAAAGTCGTGACGTGGTCAAACGTGCTGGTGGCGATATGTCTCGTTTAGCCATTTGGCAACAAATGGCGCATGCCGTAGCTGCACAGCCTTGGTTTGGCTATGGTTGGCATCAAACCAGTAGCGCTTTTGTCTCGATCTCTGACACGGTACAAGGGCCTGTATGGATTCGTAGCTCACACAATTTTATTTTGGATTTCTTATTGTGGAATGGCGCCATTATTGGTGTGCCGTTCTTGGCCTATTTCGCTTATTGGGGCATCCAATTACAGAAGTTAGCCAAGTCTGCATTATCTGTGATTGGCCTATTGATGGTCGGTGTCTTCGTTATTCATGCCATGTTGGAGTTTCCGCAAAACTACGCATATTTCTTACTGCCTGCGGGTTTTATTATCGGGATTCTTCAAGCAGCGAAGCCACAGACGGCTACTTTGAGCCTGTCTCCGTGGTTTATCCGCATTGTTTTCGTGATTGGCGCCGTGCTGATTACGGTGATTTATCGTGATTATGCCAATGCAGCGATTCAGCTGGGTCAGGCATCAAAATATGAAAAAACACCGGAGAAAATCACCAACCATGAGCCGATCTATTTACTCACGGAATTTAGACATCGGGTAGCGATTATTCGTTTAAATCCATATTCCATCGTTTCTGAACAAACCATTCAGGATACTGAAAAATTGGTTCGCAGCTATCCAGCGAAATACCACATCATTAAATATGCACGTTTATTGGCATTTAATGGTCGTGAGGCTGAAGCACGTCATCAGCTACAGCGTCTTAAAAATATCTATAGGCTCGACATGAGCTATGAGAGTTTATTACCGCCTACAGCACAGCCGAAACCTTAAAACGCTCAATAAAAAAAGCCTGCAATTATGCAGGCTTTTTTATAGCTGAGTTCACTTCACAGCGAACTCAAGCAAATCGTATCAATTAATCAAACAAACGGTCGAAGAATGATTTTTTCTTCGGAGATGATTTATTATCATCGCCATCCATCGTGTCTTGTAACTCTTTTAACAACTCACGTTGACGAGCCGTTAAGTTCACTGGCGTTTCCACCACGATACGGCAGAGTAAATCACCGGTCATGCTGGTACGTACAGGCTTCACACCTTTACCACGTAAGCGGAACAATTTACCAGTTTGAGTCCCTTCAGGTACTTTCAAGCTCACACGACCATCGAGTGTCGGAATTTGAATTTCTTTACCCAATGCAGCATCCGCAATGCTTACAGGCACATCCATATATAGGTCAGCGCCATCACGTTGGAAGATTTCGTGTTCACGTACCACTACTTCTACATATAAGTCGCCTGCTTGGCCATCACGGATAGCCTCACCTTTGCCACTTAAACGTACGCGGTCGCCATTGTCCACACCTGCAGGAATGGTCACTTCTAAAGTTTGCTGACGGTCAGAAACCCCTGAACCATGACATTTATTACATGGGTTCTTAATGATTTTACCTTGACCACGACAGGTGCTACAGGTTTGCTGCACAGAGAAGAAGCCCTGTTGCATACGCACTTGACCGGCACCATGACAGGTTTTACAGGTTTCAACGTCATTCGGATTTTTAGATCCTTTACCATCACAGGCATCACATGGCGCTGGCGCAGTAAAGGTAATGGTTTTTTTCACGCCCTTCACAGCTTCCTCAAGGGTAAGCTCCATGACATAGCGTAAGTCTGAACCACGGCGTGCGCGTTGCTGACCACCACGGCCACCACCGCCAAATGCGCCACCGAAAATGTCGCCAAACTGACTAAAGATATCTTCTGCGCCAAATCCGCCACCGAAGCCACCGCCGCCGCCCATGCCGCCTTCAAAAGCTTGATGTCCCATACGGTCATACATACTACGTTTTTCGCTGTCCGATAAAACTTCATATGCTTCTGCAGCTTCTTTGAATTTTTCTTCAGCTTCTGGGTTATCTGGATTACGGTCAGGGTGATACTTCATCGCCAACTTACGGTAGGCTTTTTTAATTTCATCATCACTTGCGGTTTTAGATACACCTAAAACCTCATAATAATCACGTTTAGCCATGTCTGGCGATGCTCCTCACGGAATTTAATTTAATACTTAACTGTGGTCTGAAATTGGGGAATCAAACCATTTTTTCAAGGGGTAGGCAGGAAAAAAATAAATCGACTTAGAAAACAGCCTTATTTTTAACGAATTTGGATAGACCTTGGATCCATGCATTTAATAAATACAAAAAGGCAATCGCAGCAAAGACCACACCAATTACCGTGCATGCAGTCACCCAAAGATAGGTGTCCCAATAATAGAAAAATAAAGGAATAAACCACAGTGCGGCAAAAATGGCCATCATGGAATAAATCACGACGGTGCGCATGACCCAAAGCGCTTGGGCTTGGAGCCAAACTTCTGCAGAATCGATTTGAGTCACTTTGCGTGCAAAGCCGTAGGCAAATACACCACTAATCAGGGTAAATAAAGCGAAAAACATGAAGACATAAGAAATCGCAACATAACGGCGATACTTAGCTAAACTCTCTGCTGTCATCTGTGATTCAACCCCGTACACCACAATATGCCGCGCTGCACTTGTGGTTGTTTTACTTTTTAAAAATGTCTTTGTAGATCAGGTGCTACTATAGAGAAAAATTCAATATTTCGCACCCAATATTATGGCACTTTTAAGGATTCTGCTGAGTTTTTTTCACTTTAAACCACTGTGCATATAACGCAGGTAAAAAGAACAAGGTCAGCAGGGTCGCCACGATCAATCCACCCATAATCGCCACGGCCATTGGACCGAAGAAAATACTGCGAGAAAGTGGAATCATCGCCAATACAGCGGCCAATGCAGTCAGCACAATTGGACGGCAACGACGTACCGTCGCATTGATAATCGCATCCCAAGCCGACTCCCCAGACTGAATATCTTGTTCAATCTGATCAATCAAAATCAGTGAATTGCGCATAATCATTCCTGACAGTGCAATCGTGCCGAGCATTGCCACAAAACCAAAGGGTTTATTGAACAATAACAGGAATAACACCACGCCAATAATGCCCAAAGGTGCAGTTAAAAATACGATCATCGCCCGTGACATGCTGCGTAATTGAATCATCAACAAAGTCATGACAACTGCGAGGAATAATGGCATGCCCGCATTTACAGAAGTTTGACCACGTGCTGACTCTTCCACAGTACCGCCTACTTCGAGGAGATATCCATTCGGCATCTCTGCACGTAACTGATCAAATGAATCTTTTAACTCACCCACCACCGTTGCAGGTTGCAATTTACTGCGAATATCCGCGCGCACAGTAATGGTCGGTAAACGGTTACGATGCCAAATCAAACCTTCTTCAAAGCTATACTCAATTTTCGCAATCTGCGCCAATGGCACTGAACCACCATTGCTGGTCGGTACAGCCAAACTGCTGAGAGAACCGACATCCAATCGCTCGGCTTGATCACCACGCATCCGAATTTCAATCAGCTCTCGTTTCTCACGATACTGATTAATCACTGCACCACTGATTGAACTATTCAGGAAATTGGACAGATCTAGACTGGAGACCCCCATTTGACGTGCGCGATCTTGGTCGATGTCCAGTTTAATGACTTTGCTTGGTTCACCCCAATCCAAATGCACATTGGTGGTGTTCGGGTTTTCACTGACTTTTGCAGACACCCGTTGTGCCCACTCACGCACCAAGCTCAGATCTTCACCTGACACGCGGAACTGCAATGGATAACCCACGGGTGGACCATTTTCTAAAAGTGAAACGCGAGTACGTACTTCAGGTAAGAGCTTACGGATTTCTTCTGCTAATGACTGACGGATTTCATTGCGATCATCTAAAGATGAAGCCAACACCACAAACTGAGCAAAACTGGCTTGAGGTAGCTGTTGATCTAGAGGTAAATAAAACCGCGGCGAACCTGTCCCCACATAAGCCACAAAATTATCAATGCCCTGTTTTTTTGACAAGAACGCTTCGACTTTTTTTACGGCCGCTTCTGTGGCCTTCAGTGAGGCGCCTTCCTCAAGCTTTAAATCCACTAAAATTTCAGCACGGTTTGACGGTGGGAAGAACTGCTGTGGTACGGTTTTAAACATTAAAATCGATAACACAAAAATGCCAACCGTCGCGGCAATCACCGTCTTGCGATAGGTCACACAAGTGTCGACCCAACCACGGAAACGTTGATAAAACGGAGACTGATAAGGATCATGATGTTCGCCGGCATGATGCACCATCGGCTGAGGTTCAGGTTGTTTGCGCAAACGTGCCCACAGGCGCTGATACCATGGGGCTTTTTGTACCAAATCTTTGTTGAAGTCGGGTAGTAATTTATCTCCCAAATAGGGAACAAACAGTACTGCTGCAAACCATGACACCACCAATGCAATAGTGACCACTTGGAAAATCGAGCGGGTATATTCGCCTGTGCTCGATGCGGCTGTGGCAATCGGCAAAAAGCCGGCCGCAGTAATCAATGTTCCTGTCAGCATTGGAAATGCAGTGGTCCGCCATGCATGTCCGGCGGCTTGTAATCGGCTATAGCCCTGCTCCATTTTAATCGCCATCATTTCGACAGCAATAATCGCATCATCCACCAATAAACCGAGTGCGAGAATCAAGGCCCCCAAAGAAATCTTGTGCAACCCGACATCAAACATCTGCATGCCAGCAAAAGTCATGGCCAAGACCAAGGGAATGGAAAATGCAACGACAAGACCTGTACGGAAACCCAAGGAGAAGAAGCTCACCAACAGAACGATAATCACCGCCTCAGCGAGGACTTTCATAAACTCATTGACGCTGCGCTTCACGGCTACAGGCTGATCAGAAACTTTTTTTAGTTCCATACCCAAGGGCAAGGTTTTTTGCAGGCGGGCAAATTCTGTTTCAAGGTTTTTACCCAAAGCCAGAATGTCGCCTCCTTTACGCATCGACACGGCAATGCCTAAACCATTTTCGCCCATAAAACGCATACGCGGCTGCGGTGGATCACTAAAGCCCCGATGCACATCTGCCACATCCCCCAACTGAATGGTTCGTCCATTCACCAATAAGGGCATCTGACGTAGTTCATCAATGTTTTGTAAATTGCCGCTGACACGCACTTGAATCCGGTCTGAATTGGTTTCAAAAAAGCCAGCACTGGCAACTGTGTTTTGCTGCTGCAAGGCTTGTTGAATCGCCGTCACAGGTATGCCCATTTGCGTGGCTTTGGTGTTGGAAATTTCAATCCAAACTTTTTGATCTTGTAGACCAATCAAATCCACTTTCGCAACGTCTTTGACTCTTTGTAACTGGAGCTGTAAACGGTCGGCATATTCCTTCATGGTGGCATAGTCAAAGTCTTTGCCGGTCAGCACATAGATATTACCGAAGGTGTCACCAAACTCATCATTAAAGAAAGGACCTTGCACCCCAGATGGTAATTGATGGCGAACATCATTGACCTTTTTACGCACGGTGTACCAAACATCGGGGACTTGCTGCGAACGTAGACTGTCCTTGGCCACAAAGGTCACCATGGATTCACCCGGACGTGAATACGCCATGATGCGTTCATACTGCCCCGTAGTCATCAGTTCTTTTTCAATTCGATCGGTGACCTGTAGCGAAACTTCTTTGGCTGTTGCACCAGGCCAATAGGTTTGAATCACCATGACTTTAAAGGTAAATGGCGGGTCTTCACTCTGCGACAATTTGGAATAGGAAAATATCCCAACGATGCCCAGCAGAATCATAAAATAAAGGATTAAACCTTTATTTTTCAGTGCCCACTCAGACAAGTTAAAATTCATTATTTAACTCCTGTCTGAATGTGTACCGCACGATTTTCACGATCAACGGGTTGTATTTTTTGTTTTTCGCGGAGTAAATGCACGCCGCCAACCACCACAAAATCCCCTGCTTGCAAACCACTGAGTACGGGCACGCTATCACGTCCATATTCGCCTAAACTTACTGGAACTTTACGTACCGTATTATCTGCATTGACCACCATCACATACGCCTGCTGACCACTCGCAGACACACTCGATAACGGCACATGCAAAACATTCTGCTGTGCTTTGGTTAAAAATACCCGTGCACTTTGCCCCAGTTGAATGGCGCTATTGCCTTCACGTAATGCCACTTTGACACTATAAGTACGAGACTGATCGGCAGCAGGACTAATTTCACGTACATAGCCTGCAAATTTTTCCTGTGGTTTCGACCACAAGGTAACCCATGCATCCTGCCCTGTTTTAATTTCAGCAACAGCCTGTTCAGGCACACCAATGACCACGTCACGTTCACCTGCAATCGCCAATTGAAAAGCTGGTTGTCCTGCTGCAATCACTTGACCAATCTCAATATTACGTTCAGTAATGACCCCATTTTTATTGGCAATTAATTGGTTATAACCGGTCTGATTACGACTCACATCATAATTTGATTGAGCTTGCTTTAAGTTCGACTGTGCCGCTTTATATTGGTTTTCCACCGCATCGTACTGCGAACGACTCACAGCATTGACTGGCAATAATTGCTTAAAGCGTTTTAGTTCATCTTCAGCAATCTGTGCAGCGGAACGCGCACTTTCAAGCTGTGCTTGTGCTGCATTCAGTTGCAACTGTGCATCTTTGACGTCTAATTTTGCCAAGACTTGCCCGACTCGGACTTGGTCTCCAACATCGACATAGCGCTCAGTGATTTGACCGCCGACCCGAAACGCCAAAGCCGTTTGCTGGCGTGCTTGTACATCACCCGCATAACTTTTCTGTTCAAAATGTGTGGCACCCGGCTGAGTCACCATCACAAATGGCACTTCCTGTTCCGTTTGGGCTTTATCCTTGCTGCATCCCCATAAGGTCACACTGCAAACGATAATCATGCTGACAACTGTGGTCTTAATCGTACTCATGAAGTTCGCTCTTAATAAAAAGTCTTTTTTAGGGCAGAATATTATTCAATTAATTTGGTTGTTTTTTAATTAATAAACCATGCGGTACATTAATTAGATTAATTATCCGAAATCAATGACCTTTTCGCCTTTTTTGGAATTTTTTCAGCAAATGAATGTCGGCCGCCCGAAAGACTTAGAAAAACGACAACGGATTTTAGAGTCTGCAAAACAATTATTTTTAGAAATGGGCTATCACGGTTGCAGCATGAATCAGATTGCCCAACATGCAGCGGTCACCAAACTGACGGTCTATAACCATTTTCAGGACAAAGCCACCTTATTTACCAGTGCGATTGAAGACACCTGTGAATATATTTTGAATACCCGCCCGCGACATCTGCACAGCGAAAGTCATTTTATGCAGGCTTTCGTTGAAATTTGTGAGTTGGGGCTGAACATCATGAATTTGCCTGAAGCCATTAAACTGGATTTATTACTTTTGGAGTTGGCTGCCGAACACAGTCCGTTGGTCGAACAGTTTTTCCGTGCCTCACATTTAAAAATGCGCCAAGTCTGGGAAAATTTCTTTCAAGACGCAGCAGCTTTAAATTTCATTCAGCAGGATAATCCTGCCCGACAAACTGAACTGATTGTGTCGCTACTGATGGGACTACGCCATCAAGAAGTCTTATTGGGCATGCGCCCAGTACCTGAAGCAGCAGAGCGACAGGCCATTATTCACTCTGCCATCGACATCTTTATGCTGAAATATCAACTCAGCACGCAGAGCTAAGCATTTTCTGAAATATTTCAACGCTAAACTGAAACAAATGGCATAGCTATTGCTCATTTAGCTAGAAAAGTCATCCGACTTTTGTCTGTACCCCCTTTTGCCACGGCACTTTCGGGGTATAGTCGAGACAGGAATACGCGGAGAAATAACAAATGATTCAACAAATTGATGCTCCATTACGTGAAGACGTGCGCTTACTGGGCAATTTATTAGGTGAAACCCTAAAGCAGCATGCAGGACAAGATTTGTTTAATCAGGTAGAGCAAATTCGTGCCTTATCTAAAGGCGCGCGCGATGGACAAGTTGAAGCTGAAAAACAGTTAGAACAATTATTTTTAAATTTAAAAGATGAAGAAATTCTGCCTCTGACCCGTGCATTTACGCACTTTCTCAACTTTGCCAATATTGCCGAACAATACAATGTGGTGCGCAGCCGTCGCCAAAGTGAGTTTGATGAGCAAGCACCATCACCGAATCCACTCGATCATTTATTTGAAAAATTTAAAAGCAATAACATCAGTGCGGACCAACTGTTCCAACAAATTTGTGAATTAAAAATTGAATTGGTCCTGACTGCACATCCAACCGAAGTCAGCCGCCGTACCTTGATCCAAAAATATGATGGTATTAATGATTGCCTGTTTAAAATGGATCAACAAAAACTTACGCCACGCGAACGCAAAGCCGTACTGGATGATTTAAAACAACTGATTTGCTCGGCATGGCAAACGGATGAAATTCGTCAACATCGCCCGACGCCTGTCGACGAAGCAAAATGGGGCTTCACGACCATTGAACAGACCTTGTGGAATGCTGTACCCAAATTCATGCGTGAATTGGATGGCATGGTCCAAGATCATTGTTGCAAGACCTTGCCTTTAAATGTTGCCCCTGTGCGCTTTGCGTCATGGATGGGCGGTGACCGTGATGGTAACCCAAACGTCACCCATAATATTACTCAAGAAGTGCTTTGGCTTTCACGTTGGAAAGCTGCCGACCTGTATTTACGCGATATCGAAGACCTGCGTTGGGAACTCTCTATTCAAGAATGCAGTAAAGAACTCAGTGACGCTTTGGGTCATTTCCACCCTGAACCCTATCGTGAATATCTCCGTGATGCACGTGAACGCCTTAAAGCCACTCGTCACTGGTTGGCACTGAAACTTCGTGGTGAAGATGCTGACGATAGCCAAGTCATTAAAAGCCGCCATGAGCTGCTTGATCCACTGTTGGTTTGCTACCGTTCACTGATCGACAGCGGTTTACCTGAAATTGCCAATGGTCAGTTACTCGACTTTATTCATCGGGTGAATTGTTTCGGTATCGAATTACTCAAACTCGATATTCGTCAGGAATCCACACGTCATCGCCAAGCCATTTCAGCCATTACTGAATATTTAGGTTTAGGTAATTTTGAAACATGGACGGAGCAAGCCCGTCAAAACTTCTTGATTCAGGAACTGCAAAGCAAACGACCACTGCTACCGAAGTTTTTAAATGAGCCAAAACAAAGCCTGATTGAACATCCAGATGTGCAAGAAGTCTTTGCAACCATGCGCACTTTGGCAGAGCAACCACCTGAAAGTTTAGGGGCTTATATTATTTCCATGGCAGAACATCCGAGTGATGTCTTGGCCGTATTGTTACTGCAAAAAGAAGCGGGCATCAAACAAGCGCTACGTGTCGTGCCACTGTTTGAAACTTTAAAAGATTTGGATGGTGCAGCTCGTACCATGAATACCCTATTCAATATGCATTGGTATAAACAGCATATTCAGGGTAAACACGAGGTGATGATTGGCTATTCAGACTCAGCCAAAGATGCGGGCTTTATGTCGGCAAACTGGGCGCAGTATCGTGCACAGGAAGAATTAACCGCAGTTGCGAAAAAGCATGATGTACAACTGACATTATTCCATGGCCGTGGCGGTTCAATCAGCCGTGGTGGTGCGCCGACACAGCAAGCGCTGTTTTCACAGCCACCGGGCTCGATTTCAGGAGCGATTCGTGTCACTGAACAAGGGGAAATGATTCGCTTCAAGTTTGGATTAGAAGGCATTGCCTTACAAAACTTAGAAATTTACACCGCTGCGACCTTAGAAGCGACCTTATTGCCACCGCCTGAACCTAAACAGGAATGGCGTCAGCTCATGCACAGCATGACGGATCTGTCGGTACAGGTGTATCGTCAAACCGTGCGTGAAAATCCGCATTTTGTAAAATACCTACGGACTGTAACGCCAGAACTGGAACTACAAATGTTACCGCTCGGCTCACGCCCAGCCAAACGTAAAGTTAGCGGTGGGATTGAGTCTTTACGTGCGATTCCTTGGGTGTTCGCATGGACGCAAATCCGTTTGATGCTACCTGCTTGGCTTGGTACAGGTGCTGCGATTAATCAAGTGATTGATCAAGGTCAAAAGCAGACACTCGAAGAAATGTTAGAGCAATGGCCGTATTTCCAAACCCTGATTGATATGTTGGAAATGGTCTTGTCCAAAGCCGATGGTCATGTGGCGCTTTATTATGAGTCTCATCTGACGGATGACGCAGACCTCAAACAGTTGGGCGAAGAGTTACGTCAGCGTTTACGTGATGCGGTACAAACGCTATTAGCACTCAAAGGTGAATCGAAATTACTCAGCAGTAACGATGTGCTCGACCAATCCATGAAGGTGCGTAAGCCTTATTTATTGCCGCTACATTTACTACAAGCCGAACTGATGAAACGCCGCCGTGCATACCTTGCCGAGCGTCAAGCTGAAAATACCCCAGTCGACCATGCGTTGATGGTTAGCATCGCGGGTATTGCGGCAGGTTTGCGTAACACTGGCTAAATCTTCCAAGTTTTCAAAAAGCACACAGAACTGTGTGCTTTTTTTTTGACCAGTCATATTGGTTTTAATTTATTTTGGAATATATAAAATAAGAAAAATTTATGAAGAATTGGCTCCAAGCCTATTTGATTAATTGCATGATTTAATGCCTTTTTTACACCTTTAAAACTTTTACCATTTGGTAAATTTACATGTAAAGTCATGTAATTAGTTTGAACAAAATATTTTTAAAAGAGATTAAATCTTCTAAAAAACAAGAGTATGATGTGCACAATTTATCTATTGAGTGCTCATTTTATGTCCAATTGGTTTCCCAAATGGCGCCCGTACGAAGGCAATATTGATGCACGTCCTGTAGGTACAAATGAGTACCTACCTCCAGTGCAAAGTGTGGTATTGGGGATACAACATGCCTTTGCAATGTTTGGTGCAACTGTCCTTGCGCCATTTTTGATGGGCTTTGATGCCAACCTTGCGATTTTAATGTCGGGGATCTGTACCATCCTGTTCTTCTTTATGACAGGTGGTCGTGTACCAAGTTATTTAGGCTCTAGTTTTGCCTTTATTGGTGTGGTGATCGCGGCAACCGGTTATGCAGCATCAGGTACTGGCGCGCCAAATGCCAATATCGCAATGGCGGCAGGCGGAATCATGGCCTGCGGTATCTTATATGCCATTTTTGGTTTTATCGTGATGGCAACGGGTACACGTTGGATTGAAAAACTCATGCCACCTGTCGTTACAGGTGCAGTGGTGATGATTATTGGTCTGAACCTAGCCCCAGTCACCATTAAAGGGGTTGCAGGCAACAATTTTAATATGTGGATGGCACTAGTCACTGTACTATGTATGGGTTCGATTGCGGTGTTCACGAAGGGCTTGTTACAACGCTTATTGCTGTTGGTCGGTCTATTACTGGCATATTTGGTGTATTACATCATTTCCAATGTCATGGGTCATGGCACACCAATCAACTTCGTTCCCGTACAAGAAGCTGCTTGGTTTGGTGTTCCGCACTTCCATTCACCCGTCTTTGACTTCAATGCCATGCTCATCATTGCACCGATTGCGTTGATTTTGGTTGCAGAAAACCTTGGTCACATCAAAGCTGTGGGCGCGATGACAGGTGAAAACCTCGATCCACACATTGGTAAAGCCTTCGTTGCAGATGGTGTTGCGACCACACTTTCAGGCGGTGTCGGCGGTCCGGGTATGACCACCTATGGCGAAAATATTGGTGTGATGGCAGTAACGCGTGTTTACTCGACCATCGTGTTTGTATTTGCAGGTGTATTCGCCATCTTCCTTGGTCTTTCTCCAAAGTTTGGTGCGATTATTCATACCATTCCGCAAGCCATTTTGACAGGTGCATCGATTGTTGTATTTGGTCTAATTACCATTGCCGGTGCGAAAATCTGGATTGAAAATAAAGTCGATTTCTCAAAAAATAAAAACCTGATGGTGGCAGCAGTCACGATTATTTTAGGTACAGGTGACTTTGCACTTCAATTTGGTAACTTCAACCTAGGTGGTATTGGTACTGCTACATTTGCAGCGTTGATTTTGAACTGGTTCTTTAGCTTAGGCGATAAATCAGAATAAGCCTCCAAAGCATTTAAAAAAGAATACAACATTCATTTGAAAAGCGGCCGAAAGGTCGCTTTTTTTTATAGCTACTCTTTCGGTAAGATAAGGCATTAGCCAAGGAATACACCGTATGCGACTGGATTTGTTCGACCTCCAATTGGTGCTGCACATTGTAGACAGCGGCAGTCTGACCAAAGGCGCTGCACGCTCTGCTATCTCACTACAAGCAGCCAGTGAACGGATTAAAAAACTCGAACAGCATTACCGCACGGCCCTGTTCACTCGCCAAGCCAAAGGAGTCAAACTGACCCTTGCCGGTCAAACCTTGGTTGAACATGCGCAGCGCATCTTGCGTGAGGGGCAACAATTAGAACACGCTATGCTGCCCTTTGCTCACGGGCTGAATTCCAATATGACCTTATGGTGTAATTCATCTGCACAAAGTGAATATTTACCGGTCTTGCTACCACGTTATTTGCTAGAAAATCCCAACACACAAATTGAGCTGCATGAAGCCGAGTCTAAAGACATCATTGCAGCGATTGAACAAGGCAATGCACAACTAGGTCTAATTTCGGGTTTCTTTAAATCCGAAAAGTTACAAACACTTGAGTTTGCAAATGATCCTTTGGTACTGATTTGTCCTATAACTCATGAATTGGCCTCGATATCTAGCGTCAAACCCGCAGAGATTTTGAATTATCCCTTTGTCGGTTTGATGCAATATCATTCCTTGCAACAATCGATCGAGGCTCAAGCCAAATTATTCGGCTGTGAAATTCAGTATCGGCTGCGTTTGCCGAACTTTGCCGCGATCGCGCAAGTGGTGGCGAATGGTGTGGGCATTGCCATCATGCCAAAACGTGCGGCCGGACGATTAATCAGTTTGTATGCCTTTGCCCAAGTTGAGCTCAGCGGTGAATGGGCCAATCGAAAACTGCTCCTAACCGCACGTAATTTTGATGATTTACCCTTAAATTATCAGCATTTTAGTCAGTTTCTACTGTCAGAAAAATCTACTTTAGATGGCCAAGTCTAGGCTTTAAATCACGCCAAACTGGTGCAGCATCATATAGCCACCGAGGGCAATCAACCCGATAAAAAACACCTTACGGAATTTTTGTTCTGGAATGCGGTAACGGATTTTTTTCCCTGCCCACATACCAATGAGCGCAGGAATCAGTGCCATGGCTGACATGGCATAATCAATCGGAAGATCTTTCATGGGATTTTGCTGCAAGAACACTGCCAAACAAATAGTTGACGTGGTAAAGGCCAAACCGAGTGACTGTACGAGGTCATCACGTTTGAGCTGCAAACCTTGCAAATATGGCACCACAGGAATCACCACCACACCGGTCGCAACAGTCAGCGCTCCACCGAGATAACCGATCATTGGAGATAGCCATTTTTCATGTGGTGCAAAGTTCGGCAAGCTTTTGGCACAAAGCCCATACAGTCCGTATAGTGCCAACATGCCCCCCAGTAAAGCTTCACTTTTAAATTCACCATGTCCTAAAGTTGGAAAAATACTCCAAATTGAACCGACGATAATCCCAAGTAACAAGGGCCAAAAGCGTTGAATTAGTCGCAGCACCTGCCCTTCGGCAAATAGTTGCCAAAAGTTGGTTACCATGGATGGAATGATTAATAACGTCGCTGCCTGAAATGGACTGATCACCATGGTGAGTAAGCCCATCGATACCGCAGGCAGGCCTAACCCAATCGTGCCTTTAATTAGACCTGCGATTGCAAAAACTGTGATGACGAACCAAATCATGGCAAAACTCGCTGAAGAATTGGTTCTATGCTATGCAATTCAGACACTTTGAAAAATCAGTGTTTTTGGAATAGAGCCTCAATAAAAAGTTGAGGCTGTGCTTGAAATCAGCTATAGACAAGGTAGTTGGATTCAATAAAAAAGGAATTACAACTTATTTATTTTAATTACTCTCATAACTACTCTTTTGCTCTTCAGCTAAACCATAAGAACTTTCGAATTGATATTTCACCGTTTCATCTTGAATCGAATCAATAAATTTTTTTATTTTATTTTTATATTCAACGTTCCCTGATTTATACATTGATAGCAAATAGCCCCACTCACCATAAATATACTGAGGGTCATTTTTTGATACTTTCCTTAATTCTTCTTTTAAAATCAATGCTAAATCGGAATAACATTTTTCATATTCATCTTTCGATCTTTTAGCATAATAGCTTAACTCACACTGAGTCACTAAAAGTTCCTGACTGAAAGAGTCCTTTAACATTTTATTATTAAGATTATAAGCCTCTTCATACATGCCTGTTGCTAAGTAGATTTGCATTTCAATCTTTTGTCGTTCTTGATCATTCGTGATCTTTTTTATTTCAGACAAACTATCTTTCATTACTTTATCTGCGTTTTCTTTATCTCTCAGATTAAGTTTATTAATAGTATTTTTATAATCATTTATTATAGCTGTATCTTCTTTAGACAGCGTTGAAATTGATTCTTTTTTTTGAGCTTCTTTAACTTCATTCTGATTCAAACTAATTTTCTCAGACGAGCAAGCAGTACTACCAAATATAAAAAATAAGGTTAAGAAAATAAAAAAATGCTTCATCATACTTCTCTCGCTGCGGAGTTTAAGGTAAAGGTATGAGTTTTAAAGCTAAGAAATGATCCTAGACAGTATCGTGGACAACAGATCCCTCTAAATTATTAAAATATTTGGTGGTGTTTCAAAAAGTATGCTGACATTAAATGAAGCCATTATTGATGTAAAAAAAGGTTAAGTCGAAAGCTTTAAAATGGTTTTCAATCTTTTTTGAAAAATTACAACTCCTTCTAAAACCGCGCCTAATTTGATGCCTTATTTTGCAATTATTACCTTCAATACCTACAGTAAAAAATTTACCAATACTTTGCTTGCAGTTTTTAAAAGCAGTTATGAAACTGTCCCAATGATCACTTGCAATTCGGGTGTAGTGAATACCTAATTGTTTAAGCTTTGCCTTCAATCGTTGAACTGTAGCTAAGTCTCTTTTACCCCAAACATAAGCAACAATCTCACCTGTTTCTCGATGGTAGGCGTAAATAAGCCATTGTTTATTATTTTTATTTCCCACAAAAGTCCAAAACTCATCAACTTCAAGAGACTCATAATGACTTTGTTTAGGCTGAATTTGGTAGGTCGATTCGGTTAAAGTACGTAAAACTTTACCGATACTGATTCGCTCAACTTCAGCGATATCTCGTATACCACTACCTCTGACCATCAACTGTAATATTTTTCGAGTAATGCCTGAATGACATCCTAGATAGCTCAGAGCATGGTCACCAATAAACTGACGTTTACAGTCTTTGCACTGATAGTTTTGTTTCCCATCTACTTTGATGCCATTTTTCTTTATACTGTCACTGAGGCAGGTTGGACATTTGATTTCTAGAGTTATTCGCATTTCTCTATTTTATCAAAATTCAACCTGCTTTGTTTCAGCATACTTTTTGAAACACCACCAAATATTTCTGTTCAAAGGCTTCAGGACTTAACCTGCCAATTGCAGAATGCTTTCTGATTCGATTGTAGTAAATTTCAATATATTCAAACAAGACAGCATTGGCTTCCCTGAGCTGCTTGACATCTTTTTCTAAGTCTAGAATACGCTGTTGTTCTGGTGAAAGTTGACGTTTGCTTGAACCAACTAGATTAGCTTAGCGAATCCAGTTATCTAAGGTTGATACCCTACACCTAATTTATGGGCGATTGAAACTACAGACTCGTGTGAGTTTGAAAGCGCATAATAATTAGCTTGTTGTATATTTTTAGACTACAGCGTTTAGCTATTTTTATATCTCTAAAGTTAACCTTACTTTATCTTTAGAGGGAATATGTGCCCATTATTTTGTCTAGGATCAAACGACTATCTATTTATTCAGGATCTAAGTAGATAATTCCCACATCAATTTTATTAAGATGGTCAAAGCCTGCCCTATCTTCGGGAACTTGATCTACATAGAGGTCAGCATATTCAATTCTTTTTGTTTGATAATTAGGGAATGAAAAAAATAAATCTCCTGTACTATTAGCATAATCTACTGGAGGTTTCTTTAAATAGTATTTTTCAGTTTTAGCAGGAATAAAGAATTTTCCATTCGCATCTAATTTAGTATCAGGATCTGAAAGAATACCATTTACGCCAATATATCCTAATTTGTTTTTTAGAGGTAACTGGCTTTGTTGCATAAATATGTAAGCATCTGATTTAAATAAATTTAATTTTGGATCAAAAAATAATCAAAACCTTTAAAATCATATAGTTATGAAATCTTTGTGCAACAAAGCCTAATTGGATAAAGAATAACAAATAAAAAAATTAATAAAATTTCAAAATGTAAATCAAATCATTATTTTTCAGTTGGTGATATTAAAAAAGAACATTAATAAATTTGATCTAATCTCAAAAACTAAAAATTACGGTCGAATCTCTTTCAACTCACGTTGAATAAAATGCTGAATCATATCGCGGTATAAACGTTCCACAATATCTGCATTTACACCGTGCTCTGTGGCTTGTAGACGAATTTTACTTATCACCGCTTCGACACGTTCTGGTGATTGAACATCCTGTACTGAACGCTTAAAACGCACCGCTTGATCGACATAAAACTGACGTGCAGCAATGAGCTCAATAATCCCCTGATCAATCACATCAATCTGTGCGCGGGCTTGCTCTAATGACTCAACTTTTTCTTTCTTCATATTCTCTGGCTTCACTTTCAGCGGTGTTTTCACTTTTATACTTCTCTTCTAACACATTACTGAAAATACTTTCAATCATCCATACGCGGTATAAGCTATTAAATACATAGCTTTGACCTGCAATACGTAATTCCAAGACGGGAAAATCCGGCTGTGACTTCATCTCACAGTGCATATCATTTTCTTTTAATTTTTCAGCAATATCGTCAGTAGTCAGTTCAGAAATCTCTAACTCATACTGTAAAGCCTGAAAATGTGCTTTAAAGGATAAATCACGCCCTTTGGTCCATACGGCCTCCAAAATGCGATACATCACCTCAATACGCTGCTCTTCGGGCGCACTGTAGTAAAGCTGTGACATAGCTAATGTCGCAGCTTCTGTAGGCCGGCAAAATGGCGTGAACTTAACTTCGGTCCGTTTAGACAGACGTGTTGCCAAACTCCAGTCAAACAGATCACGACCGTGATACGACAATGGATACACATTCAGCTGAATATTATAATAGTCCGCCAATTCCTCACGAATATAAGCCAACAGTAACCATGAAATCGGATCTTCCATCGCGATGTAGAGATCAAGCTCAGGATCGAGTCCCTGAATTTCATTCAACTCTTCTGCATCACTGATCAGGTGCTCACGCCATTCAATATGATTGATCATAAAGATCGGGTTATCTGTCAGGAGTTTTTGTTGTTTTAAACGGCGTGTTAAACGCAGTAAATCATCTACAGCATGGTACTTACGTTCGCCAAACTCAAAATACCCCGTCAAAATTGGTAAGTCAGAAAAGATCCGTTCTGGAAAATCTTGCGCTTTATGATGACGGCTGGCCATCGCGTACAGTGTTCTCAGCTTGCCATACTGCTTTTGCCACAACATGTGGAACACATCTTCAAGTAAATAAAGAAAGTCTTGGCCGCGTAATGGGGTATTTTTTAGAATAATTTCGGCTTGTTCTAAAGCTTCAGCGGTCGGTTGTTCAGGTGTTTCATGAAAACTAAAACGATGCTGCCGCGCTAAAATTTGGGCATCATTCAGACAATATTGTTGCCATTCTATCGATGACATTTGATTTGGAGGTTCAGCACTCTGACGACAAATAATCACTTTCAGTGGTTTAATTTCATCACTGAGAATTTCTTCTAATTGAGGCAGTTGCTGCGCAGCCAAATAGCTATAGACATCATCCAGTCGAAGATAAACACTCAGACCTTGTTCCGTGGGTAACACCGCTTGTCGGGTCGGTTTCTGATAAAACCAACTCGATCGGATTGGATCGAACCAACGGCGTAACAGTGACATGCGTTTTTGCCTCAAAATGATGAATTGTACTGAGCACTGCCAGCACATACTTAAAGTCAACTTCTATTATGAAGCTGTTTTAAATGAGATATAAGCCTTGTGCAAAACTTATATCAAGTCAGGGCTGAATGTTCAATGTTTAACAATGGATTAGACGTCTAGATTTAGGTCAGTCACCGCACCTTTTTCCGCACCAGAGGTCAACTTGGCAAATTTAGCCAAAGCGCCGTGGGTATAGTTGGGTTTCGGTTTGACCCAGGCCGCGCGACGTGCAGCAATTTCATCCTCAGCCACATGCCAAGTCATTTCACGGGTTTCAGCGTTAATTGAAATTTTATCGCCGTTTTTAACCAAGCCAATTGGGCCGCCTTCATAGGCTTCTGGTGTCACATGCCCAATCACAAAACCATGGCTGCCGCCCGAGAAACGCCCATCAGTCAACAGTGCAACAGATTGGCCTAGACCTTTACCAATAATCGCTGAAGTCGGTTTTAACATTTCCGGCATACCCGGCCCGCCTTTCGGCCCAACACCGCGGATCACCACCACTTCACCTTCTTGTACTTCGCCATCTAAAATACCACGCATGGCACCCTGCTCACCCTCAAATACCCGCGCAGGCCCTTCAAAATACAGCCCTTCTTTACCGGTAATTTTAGCCACTGCACCTGTCGGTGACAGATTGCCTTTTAGCACCACTAAGTGCGAATCCTTTTTGATCGGTGCATCAAATGGCAGAATAATTTGCTGACCTTCAGGATAATCCTCTACCTCGGCTAAGTTTTCCGCCAAAGTTTTACCCGTAACGGTCAGGCAAGAGCCATCGAGCATACCTGCATCCAGCATGCGCTTCATTAGCGGTTGAATGCCGCCAATGGCAATCAGTTCCGACATTAAATATTGACCCGATGGACGCACATCGGCCACCACAGGTATGTCTTTGCCAATGCGCACAAAATCGTCCAAAGACAGTTCCACACCTGCGGTATGCGCCATAGCAATCAAATGCAGTACGCCATTGGTTGACCCGCCTAAAGCAATCAGCACTTTAATCGAGTTTTCAAAAGCGGCTTTGGTCATAATGTCGCGCGGCTTAATATCGAGACGCAGCAGGTTCATCACGGCTTCACCTGCGCGTTGGCAATCTTCAATTTTATCTGCTGAAACTGCTTCCTGCGCCGATGAACCTGGCAAGCTCATGCCTAAGGCTTCAATCGCTGAAGCCATCGAATTGGCCGTATACATACCGCCGCACGAACCCGGCCCCGGCAGCGCGACTTCTTCAATCTGCTTCACTTGAATTTCATTAATCTCGCCTTTGGCATGCTGGCCTACCGCCTCAAATACCGAGATCATGTCGGTATGACCTGCTCCGGGTTTAATGGTGCCGCCATAAATAAATAGGCCCGGACGATTTAAACGTGCCAAGCCCATAATGCAGCCCGGCATGTTCTTGTCGCAGCCGCCTATAGCAATCACCCCATCATAGGCCTGACAGCCCACCACAGCTTCTATAGAGTCGGCAATGATTTCCCGCGACAGCAGAGAATATTTCATGCCTTCTGTACCGTTGGAAATGCCGTCAGAAATAGTAATGGTATTGAAAATAATACCTTTTCCACCTGCAGCATTGACCCCGTTTTCAGCTTCACGCGCCAATCCATCAATATGCATATTACACGGCGTGACATTGGCCCAAGTCGAGGCAATACCTATAAATGGGCGCTTAAAGTCGGCATCTTGGAAGCCTGTTGCACGCATCATGGAACGTGCAGGCGCATTTTCGATACCTTCATAAACAGGAGCGGAATGTTCGCGAATATTATTTTTACTCATTGTTCTTCCTTGGCGATGGCTGATTTTGGCTTCAGCCTTGGCGGATTCTTTTAAATTTATTGTATAGAAAGCGCTCAGCATGTAAAAGAAATTAGATCTCAAAAAAAGTTTTTAGTGTATTCAACACTTTTCAATCACATGGCAAAGCTATATAAGGCGTATGAGAAGATTTGAATAAAGGGAGGATTTTCACTTGAATCCTCTCCCTAGCCCTCTCCTTTAAAAAGTAAGGGAATGCCTACAAAAAGCCATATATTTTACAGCTACTATCCAAGGCTGTGATCTTTGGTTCTATTTTCAATCAGATCAAGAGTTTTAAAATAAATAATAATTGCTCATTATTTCATTAAAAAGCTGGTTATAACGGAGTCTTATCTCTATCAAAGCAAATTTTCGGAGCTCGTATGTTACTTTTGTTTTGGCAAAAGTAACCAAAACCATTTGTCATCCGCAAAACTCGGCAACTGATTGCAACTAAAAAAATGATCGCAGAAACATTCACTTTTAAATTACCGTTTGCCTCAAACAGTTGCGGATGACGTTTCCTCGTATCCATTGCAAGTTATGTAGATGCAAATTTAAAAAGCACCCCATTTGGAGTGCTTTTTATTTAAAAATCTAAAGCTTAGATTTCACGTACTGCGCCTTTCGCTGCACTTGTGGTATGCATTGCATACGCTTTCAATGCTTTCGAAATTTTACGCGGACGCTCTTCAACTGGATGCCAGCCTTTTGCTTCTTGCGCTGCACGGCGAGCGGCCATGGTTGCTTCATCAACAGCTAAGTTGATGGTACGGTTTGGAATATCAATTTCGATTAAATCGCCATCTTCCACCAAACCAATTGCACCACCTTCTGCTGCTTCAGGTGAAACGTGACCAATAGACAGGCCTGACGAACCGCCAGAGAAACGACCGTCAGTCAATAACGCACATTCTTTGCCTAGACCTTTCGATTTCAGGTAGCTGGTTGGGTACAACATTTCTTGCATACCCGGACCACCACGTGGGCCTTCATAGCGAATCACAACCACATCACCGGCTTTGATTTCATTACCCAAGATCGCCTCTACTGCTGAATCTTGGCTTTCAAACACACGTGCAGTACCGTTGAATTTCAAGATTGAATCATCTACACCCGCAGTTTTTACGATACAACCATCGAGCGCAATGTTGCCGTAAAGCACAGCTAAGCCACCATCTTTCGAGAACGCATGTTCAGCATTACGGATCACGCCATTTTCACGGTCACCATCTAGTCGTTGGTAATATCGATCTTGTGAGAATGCAGTTTGCGTTGGTACACCGCCCGGCGCTGAACGGAAGAATTGGTAAACGTCTTCATTTTCAGTACGGATAATGTCCCATTTATCTAAAGCATCTTTTAAGCTTGCTTCGTGAACAGTACCCACAGATGTGTCCAATAAGCCTGCACGGTCTAATTCACCGAGAATGGACATGATACCGCCAGCACGGTGTACATCTTCCATATGTACGTCGTTTTTCGCAGGTGCAACTTTACAGAGTACAGGCACTTTGCGAGACAAACGGTCAATGTCGTCCATCGTGAAATCAACGCCAGCTTCATTGGCTGCAGCCAACAAGTGTAAAACGGTATTGGTTGAACCACCCATCGCGATGTCTAAAGTCATGGCATTTTCATACGATGCTTTGGTTACCATTTCACGTGGCAATACGCTGTAATCATCTTGTTCATAATGACGTTTAGCCAATTCAACAATTAAAGAGCCTGCGCGTTCGAATAATTTTTTACGGTTTGCATGTGTTGCCAGTGTAGAACCGTTACCCGGTAAAGACAGACCCAATGCTTCTGTTAAGCAGTTCATTGAGTTTGCGGTGAACATACCTGAGCATGAACCGCAAGTTGGGCATGCAGAACGTTCGTATTCAGCAACTTCTTCATCGGTATAGTTGTCATCTGCAGCTACAATCATGGCATCAATTAAGTCGATCGCTTTGTCGTTGCCACGGATTTTAACTTTACCCGCTTCCATTGGACCGCCCGAGACAAATACCACTGGAATGTTCAAGCGCATTGCCGCCATCAACATCCCTGGGGTAATTTTGTCACAGTTGGAAATACATACCATGGCATCGGCACAGTGCGCGCTCACCATGTATTCTACTGAGTCTGCAATCAAGTCACGTGAAGGCAATGAATACAGCATACCGTCATGGCCCATCGCAATACCGTCATCGACTGCAATGGTATTGAACTCTTTAGCTACACCGCCTGCTTGCTCAATTTGACGCGCCACGAGTTGACCAAGGTCTTTAAGATGAACGTGACCCGGTACAAATTGAGTAAATGAGTTCACGACGGCAATAATTGGTTTACCGAAGTCTTCATCTTTCATACCAGTTGCGCGCCATAAGCCGCGCGCACCCGCCATATTTCTTCCGTGTGTCGATGTTTTTGAACGATAGTCAGGCATTTTATATTTCCAACAAAGTTTGAGCTTGAAATGAATCCTACAGATTCACTCTGGCTAAATCATACTGACAATGATGTAAAATCAGTCGAATTTTAAACCTATCATACACCAAGCCATTGTTTTTAAAGATGGCTTTTTAAGCTGAGATTTGGGCAGATGGGTCTATCAATAAAAACGAGTGATTTGACGACAAAAATCTTTTAACTGAAATCTACTATACCGCCATCAATGGCTGCACAATACAAAACTTTCATGAATAATTTTTAAATTTTATATAAATATAATTTATTTAAAAATTGCAAATTTGCGATTTTGGGTTATGAAATCATTGAGCTTGGACAGCTTCAAAGTTGCAAAAATCAATTTCTAATGTTCTAAATTACGCATTAATCATTTGCTATAATCCACATATTAAACACAGATTCGGTTCATTCATTTTGAAAATCATCTTTGCCGGTACGCCAGAATTTGCCGCAACAGCACTAGCTGCATTGCTCAACACACAACATGAAATTGTTGCGGTATACACTCAACCTGACCGCAAAGCTGGACGTGGACAAAAACTCACAGCTTCTGCCGTAAAGCAATTGGCTTTAGAGCACCATATTCCTGTTTACCAACCCCTTCATTTCAAATCATCGACTGAAGAAGGTTTAGCCGCACAAGCGGAATTAAAAGCCTTAAATGCCGATGTTATGGTGGTTGCAGCCTATGGTTTGATCTTGCCGCAAGTGGTGCTAGATACCCCGAAATATGGCTGCCTGAATATTCATGGCTCATTGCTGCCACGTTGGCGTGGTGCAGCACCGATTCAACGTGCCATCGCTACAGGTGATACAGAAACGGGCGTCACCATTATGAAAATGGCAGCTGGACTTGATACTGGCGACATGATGTATAAAACCATCTGCCCGATTGAAGCAACGGATACCTCTGCAACTTTGCATGACAAACTTGCAGAGCAAGGTGCAACCGCAATTGCTGCCGTTTTAGATACTGAACAAACATTGCAGCAATATTTAGACAGCCGTGAAGTTCAAGACGAAGCGTTAACAGTTTATGCACATAAGCTATCAAAAGCTGAAGCAAAAATTGATTGGTCCATCGATGCTGTACAAATCGATCGTAACATTCGCGCCTTTAATCCATGGCCGGTGGCATTTATTCAGTTGGATGAACAAAACAATTTACGTGTTTGGCATTCTGAACTTTCAAATGCATCTGCACCGAATGCTCAAGCAGGTGAAATCATCGCCATCGACAAAAAAGGCATACACGTTGCTTGCGCCAATGGCAGCGTGATTATTTTGACTTCTTTGCAATGGCCGGGTGCTAAACCACTCAACCCTGTACAAATTTTACAAACCCAAAAATTGACTATTGGACAAATTTTATAATGAAGCAATCTCCCAACGCCTCGACCCGAGACCTTAATTTACGTGCTCAGGTAGTGAAGACGTTATTGGCTGTCCAAAATGGTCAATCGCTGCAATCTGTCCTCGCGCAGCAAATGAATATCGTGTCAGATAAAGACCGTGCTTTATTCCACGAATTGGTGCTCGGTTGTTTACGTCAATGGTATGCATTGAAACAACTGACTTTACCGCTTCTGTCTAAACCGGTAGATAACCAAGTGGTTGAAACCTGTTTATACCTTGGTTTGTACCAATTATTGTGTACCCGTGTCGCAGCTCATGCTGCAATTTCTGAAACGGTAGAAGCTGCAAAACAATTGGGTATGGGAAGTCTAAGTGGCTTAATCAACGCAATTTTGCGCCGTGCAACACGTGAAACAGAACAGTTCTACGACGTACTTGAACAAGCCACCAATTTACCAAGTTGGTTAACCAAACGTCTGAAAAAAGACTGGGGTGAACAATTTGACGAGCTCAGCTATGAGCTTAAACAAATTGCGCCACTGACTTTACGTGTCAATACACGCCAAGTGAGCCGTGATGAATACCTTGATATTCTGGAAGATGAAGGCATCGATGCACATCGTTGTGAACTCTCTAATGTCGGTATTGTGATGGATGAAAGTCTACATATTCCAAGTTTGCCGGGCTTTGAAGCAGGTGGTTTTTCGGTACAGGATGAACATGCTCAGCTGTGTGCAACACTCTTACCAAATCTCGATGGTAAATTTGTGATTGATGCTTGTGCTGCGCCCGGTGGTAAAACTGCACACATTTTAGAGACCTTCCAACCGAAGAAACTCATCGCACTCGACCAAGATGAAAAGCGCCTGAAACGTGTAGTTGAAAACCTTGATCGTTTGGTTCTCGATGGTAAACATGTCGAAATCCAAACTGCCGATGCCATCACTTACACTGTTCCTGAGCTTGCTGATTGTATCGTGCTCGATGCGCCATGTACTGCTGTCGGTGTAATGCGTCGTCATCCTGACATTCGTTTACTACGTCAATCGGGCGACATTGCGAAAACAGTAGTATTACAAAAGCAAATTTTGGAAAACATGTGGAAGCAACTTAAAGTTGGCGGTACGCTGCTTTACATCACTTGCTCGATTTTAAAAGCTGAAAATGAACAGCAAATGGTTGAGTTCTTTGCCAATCATGCCGATGCCCAAGAAATTAAAATTGAAGCAGATTGGGGAGTTGAACAAATCCATGGTCGTCAACTTTTCCCGAAAGTGGGTTATGGCGATGGCTTCTATTATTGCCGTATAGTAAAAACGGCCTAAATCAATAAACACCTTTTTAGATGTAAACAATCATAAAAAATGCCCGATGATTTCATCGGGCATTTTTTTCGTCATTCTAAATTTAATCTTCAGCTTCGTCAGGATTTTTCACCAAATGAATCGTCGCTAAAAGTAAACCACCCCATAGCAAAACAATTGATAAAATCATCATGATCATTGCAGATGTATTCATATTAATTCTCCTCTGGACCTTTGTCTTTACACAAGCTTAATAGAACAGAACCCAATACAAAGAAGGCCAATACCGAACCACCCACCAACCAAAGTGTCGTTGCAGGATAACCGCCATAACCTTCAGTTGCGACAGCCTTAATCGTCAATACAAGTGCAACCAATAATGAAATTGGGGTGATCACGGTCAATAAGAAATTCCAACCTTGACCCAACTTGATACTTGAGTATTGATTTGCATGCTCTTGTAATTGTTTCATCAATGGACGATGGAACCACGACACCAAAATAATAGAGAGTAAACCACCACCCACGATCCCAATGTTATTGGCAAAGTAGTCAATGATATCAACAAAAGTAATGGCACTTTGTGTAGAGAATAAAAGTGTAGATACGATTGCTGAACCGCCCGCAACAATCGTTACAGCTTTATTTTTTGACCAACCCAATTTGTCTTGAAACGCTGCAATTGGCACTTGCAAGATACTCACCATAGAGGTAATCCCTGCAACCACCAACGAAGCAAAGAACAAGAAGCCAAACAAATCACCGCCTGCCCCCATACTCGAAATGATTTTCGGGAAGGCAATAAAGGCTAAACCAATACCACCAGATACTACTTCTTTTACAGGTACACCTGAACTTTGTGCCATGAAACCAAGTGCTGCAAAGACGCCAATACCCGCTAAGATTTCAAATGATGAGTTGGCTAATGCAACGACTACACCTGAACCGGTTAAGTTGGTTTTTGCTTTTAAGTAAGACGCATAGGTCAACATGATCCCGAAACCAATCGATAACGAGAAGAAGATATGACCGAAGGCTGCTAACCATACTTTATAGTCGGTCATCGCTTCCCAGTTTGGCGTAAAGAATGCATTTAAGCCTTCTGCCGCACCCGGTAGACGCAATGCTTGAATGACTAAAATGCTAAATAACACGATCAATAACGGCATAAAAATTTTATTGGCAAGTTCTACACCACGACGTACACCGCCATAGAGAATGAACATCACCACAGCCCAAACAATGACTAAACCAACAAATAAAGTCGGAACAAAACCAAATGTTAAGCCATCACCATTTTGTAGATAGGTTTTAAAGAAAAAGCTTTCCGTATCTGAGCCCCATTGTTGTCCAATGGCGTAATACATGTAACTACCGGCCCATGACAATACGCTGGCATAGTAGATCCCGATGATGAGTGTCACCATCACTTGCCACCAGCCTAATGCCTCACTGTTCATAAGTTTTTTATATGCAGTTGGCGGTGCTTTTCGGAATTTATGCCCCACTGCATAATCTAAGAACAATAAAGGCAAACCCGCTGCAAAAATTGCAATTAAATAGGGAATTAAAAATGCACCGCCACCATTTTCATACGCCACGTAAGGGAAACGCCAAATGTTTCCCAAACCTACAGCGGAACCAATAGCGGCAATGATAAATCCTGATCGTGCCGACCAGTTTTCACGATTATCTGACATAGAACACCTAAACCTCAGGCATCTTTAACTGCTGCTTGTTATGGTTATATCGCGAGCAAAAAAAGAACCATAAAAATAAAATTCTGGGTGTTTGATCTGGTGAGATACCTTGTGAGCGTCTATACCAAATTGCAAACAGAAAAATCACATGCGCATTTTGGTTAAAAACACCACAAATAACTTTCCCTTTGTATGAATTAACAATACTCACTTTTTTTAAGTTTTTCTGTAATTTCTACGGCAAATATTCCATTTTTATAATGTGTTTAGGCTTAAATGTTCATTTAATCAGCTTATTTTTCATACAATTTAAGTTATTAATAATATAACTTTTAGGAATATTTTATTTCCAATTAAATTTTTAAAGTTATTTCACTCGATAATGTCCGGTAATTTGATAGGCATGCAAAAGATCTTCTTCCTGTGTGCCCTCTCCTATATTATGGATGATCAGCGGAACCCCGCTACCTTTCATTTTACGATCTGAAACCACACCGATATGCACTAAACCACGCCCTAAGTCCCAAGTGACAATATCACCTGCCAAATACTGCTTATCTTTGACTACATAGCCCTGGCGTTGCATCCAGGTTTGAATATTGGGAACACGCCGATGATCAATATTTTTATCAGTACTTTTTAAGCCCCATTTTTGTGGATACTGCTTAAAATTGGCTTTCATATCTTCATGAATGGTTTGTTGTAAATCAATCCCTTGCTGTCGTAATGCACGAATTACCACGTCGGTACAAACACCCTTGATTAAAGGGACATCTCCCATTGGATAACGCAGTGCAGTATACGCAGGATCATAATATAAGGTTTTCCCAATTTGACTGCGTGCATCCGTCACCATTTGAGTGGCGTTAAAGGCAAAGACAGCCATATTCACGGTCATCAAACTGACCAATAATAAAATTCGTTTCATTTTTCTTATTCACTTTAGATTTTTTGAAATGATTCAAAAACTGGGCTTCGAACAGATCCATACTGAACCAAGCCCAAGTTTAAACTGCTACAGTTTTATCGCCAATACGCGTTCTTCTTGCATATCTCGAATGGCAGACTGAATCCCTTCACGACCTAAGCCAGAATCTTTTACGCCACCATATGGCATGTTATCAACACGGAAAGATGGAATGTCATTAATAATCACTCCACCGACCTCTAAGTGATTCCACGCATACAACATTTTATTCAAATTTTGCGTATAGATGCCCGCCTGTAAACCAAAACGGCTGCTATTAATTTTGGCGATACCTTTTTCAAAGTTTTTGTATTTCTCTAAAATCGCTACAGGGCCAAAGATTTCATCTTTATACACTTCTAGCGATTCATCGACATTTTCTAGTAAAATTGGATCGAGCAAAGCCCCCTGATGTTCACCACGAACCAAAGCTTTAGCTCCTTTTTTGACTGCTTTATCGACCCATTTATGCACGCGTGTTGCTTCTGCTTCCTTAATCATTGGACCGACCATGGTGCTTTCCAACTGTGGATCATCCGCTTTAAGCTGCTTCATTCTCGCCACGAGTTTTTTCTTCACATCGGCATAGATATCGGCATGCACCAAGATGCGTTGAACACTAATACACACCTGCCCTGCATGGTTATACGCCCCACCGACTAAGCGTTCAATAAATGCCGCTGAAATTTCAGTATCAGGCTCAACCAATACAGCAGCGTTGCCACCGAGTTCCAAAGTCACTTTTTTACGCCCCGCACGCGCTTTCATATCCCAGCCGACAACATCGGAACCGGTAAAGCTGAGCAGTTTAAATCGGTCATCTGTTACCAAGACATCTGCATGTTCACGTGGACAAGGTAAAACTGAAAAAGCACCTTTAGGTAAATCCGTTTCTGCCAAAACTTCCGCAATTTTTAAAGCTGAAATAGGCGTCAAACTTGCAGGCTTCAAAACAAATGGACAGCCTGCGGCAATGGCAGGTGCAATTTTATGCGCAGTCAGATTGATCGGAAAATTAAATGGGCTGATCAAGGATACAGGGCCTATCGGCACATGTTTGACCATGCCTTGATAGCCAGATGCCGCTGCAGTAACCGCCAATGGGATCATGCGACCATCATCCATCTGTGTGACAGCATCGGCAGCAATTTGAAAGGTATTAATTAAACGTTCAACTTCAGCAGCTGCGGCTTTACACGGTTTTCCACCTTCCGCAATTAAAATTTCAGTCAATTCTGCACGCATTTCATTAAAACGTTTAACACAGTGCAGTAAGATTTTTTGTTTTTGAAAAGGTTCCAATGCCGCCATTGCAGCGCTAGATTTAACCGCTGAATCAATGGCTTTTTCAATGGTTGCAGCATCTGCGAGTGCAACGCGTGCATATACGTCTTGGGTATATTTTTGATTCACTTCTAACCACTGATCGGTAGTCGCTGCTTTACCTGCAACATAGAGCGGATAATCTTTTATATCTTGTACGGCTTTGGACATGACGATATTTCCATGATCTTGAGACATTATTGATAAATGTGAATAAATCTATGCCTCTATCATGCGCTGACTGAGCACAGAGTTCACTATATTTAAGTAACAAAATGAACCTCAAGCCTCAAACTTGATTACTTATACGCCCTGAACTTCATCCCCTATTTTCAGACCTCTGCTTGTACTGAAAAACGTATGATCGAGTCTCTATATAACGATGAAATTAAATTAGAAAAGCTATTTAAAATATTAAATCTCATTATTTATCAATATGTTTTAATAAATCATTCAGCCCCAATTCAATGATAAGAATTATGAGTACAACATAAAAAAAGCCCATCAAATGACGGGCTTTTTAAATCTATGTTTTAGCTATACGAACGCTGTGTTTTCACTGAAGCCTTATTCACATTTTCTAAAGCGGCAACCTCTTCATCCGTTTGCGCTTTGCGAATAAAGAACACTGCAATCGCTGCGATGACTACTGGAATTCCTACGGCCATAAAGTTAATTTGATGTGGCAATTCTTGTGATAATAAATAGCCGATCAGAATAGGGCCAACAATCGCACCTGTACGACCAACTGCAGAAGCCCAACCAATACCTGTCGAACGTACAGACAACGGATAGTACTGTGCAACATAGCTATACAGCAAGATTTGTGAACCAATTGCCGATGCACCTGCGACTGCAACCAAAAGATAGATCACAGGCTGTGGTGAATTAAAGCCGAGTAACGATAGTGCCACAGCACCTGCGAGACATAATGTAATGATCACCGGTTTTAAATGGAATTTGTCAGCTAAAATACCGCCGCCAATCGTACCAATCACCGCACCAATATTCATCGCCAATAGGAACGTCAAACTGCTACCTAATGAATAACCTGCGGCCATCATTAGTTTTGGTAACCAACTGCCTAATGCATAAAGGGTTAATAGACACATAAAGAAACACAGCCAAAACAACATCGTACTTACGCCACGACCTTGCTTATACAACGCTTTAACAGACGTTCCACCCGGAACCGCAACTTCAGTCAGTTCCAGTTGAGTATTTGCAGTCACGGTTTGTTCAGGTGCAATGGTTTGAATCATACGACGTGCTTCATCATGACGATTCACCTTCACCAAAAATGTGAGCGATTCAGGTAAAAATTTCCAAGCAAATGGCAACAGTAACAGTGGAATACCCGCAATGAAGAACATGATTTGCCAACCATAATCCGCAGTAAACCATGAACCAAAGAGAGCCGCCATGATGCCACCCATTGCATAACCACTGAACATGGTGGTCACTAAAGTACTGCGTAGATGCTTAGGTGCATATTCAGATGTCAATGCCACAAGGTTCGGTAATACCCCACCAATGCCAAGTCCAGCAATAAAACGTAACGCGCCAAATTCCGTTGGATTTGATGCAAAACCGCCTAAAAATGTGAATGTACTGAATAAAAATACACAAATCATGATAACTTTTTTACGGCCAATCCTATCAGCCAAAGTACCAAACATCATGGCACCAAACATCATCCCTGCAAGTGCTGTACTCGCTAGCATACCTGCCTGAACAGCTGTTAATCCCCAATCTTTCATCAATAAAGGCAGCGCAACACCATTGATCGCTAAGTCGTAACCATCAAATAAAATAAGAATTAGACACCACATCATGATGCTGAAATGCGATTTTGTGAACTTAGCGTTATCGACAACGCTATTCACATTCATTGTGCTTGTAGACATTGAACCTCACCTCCAATTGTGAGTTTTATTTTTCGCTACAATGCCGTTTTTGACTGTAAATTGTCCAAAATTACAAAGGTATAGACCCATACCTTTCAGATATATCCATGTTGTTTGGGAATAAAATGTCATAAAAACTCGGATATTTTTGAAATATTTATACATAAAAAAGTCGATGGACTGTGGGTCTAGTTTTTATAATGATTAATTTTCAATGTGTTACTAGAAGCTAAATCACAATCAGACGATAGATTATTTGATATGAAAATTGTCAGAATAAAACTCAAATTTTATAGAAAAAAACCAGACTCTACGATCTAGGTCGTAGATTTCTAAATCATAAGGCATCAGCCATCACTTAAGTCGATAATTAGGCATTTAAACTGTTGTTTTAGCTGACTTACATTCAGGTTTTCCGACATTTTTAAGCTGAGAATTCCTTCAATTGATGATTTTTAAATGCGTTTATTGTCTAATAATCATCCATGTTTAAATAATTCAAGCCACAATCTATCAATATTTTTATCATCTCCCTGTTTTATGCTTCTGCTTATCTTCTTTTCCCCTTTTCTCCACACATAAAAAAACACCCCCTGCACTAGTCAGGGGGTGTTTCGAATAATGAGCTGGCGATGACTTACTCTCACATGGGTAACCCCACACTACCATCAGCGCTAAGAGGTTTCACTTCTGAGTTCGGGAAGGGATCAGGTGGTTCACTCTTGCTATTGTCGCCAGCACAACTGTTATGGATACTTGCTTAGTCTAATCTCAGAGCAGTGCTCTTCGTGCTAAGTTTTCTACCAAATGAGTTATTAACAGATTATATCTGAGTTGCAGTATTTTGTTCTTAAGCGTTAACTAAATCAAGTTTGATTGATTATATGTGAATCAATTGATGCTTGATACAACAACTGTTTGGGTGTTGTATAGTCAAGCCTCACGAGCAATTAGTATTGGTCAGCTTCATGCGTCACCGCACTTCCACATCCAACCTATCAACGTCGTAGTCTTCAACGGCTCTTTAGTGGACATAAAGTCCAAGGGAAATCTTATCTTGAGGTAGGCTTCCCGCTTAGATGCTTTCAGCGGTTATCCCTTCCGAACATAGCTACCCGGCGATGCGACTGGCGTCACAACCGGTACACCAGAGGTTCGTCCACTCTGGTCCTCTCGTACTAGGAGCAGATCCTCTCAAATTTCCAGCGCCCACGGTAGATAGGGACCGAACTGTCTCACGACGTTCTAAACCCAGCTCGCGTACCTCTTTAAATGGCGAACAGCCATACCCTTGGGACCTGCTTCAGCCCCAGGATGAGATGAGCCGACATCGAGGTGCCAAACACCGCCGTCGATATGAACTCTTGGGCGGTATCAGCCTGTTATCCCCAGAGTACCTTTTATCCGTTGAGCGATGGCCCTTCCATACAGAACCACCGGATCACTAAGACCTACTTTCGTACCTGCTCGACTTGTGGGTCTCGCAGTTAAGCGCGCTTTTGCCTTTATACTCTACGCGTGATTTCCGACCACGCTGAGCGCACCTTCGTACTCCTCCGTTACTCTTTAGGAGGAGACCGCCCCAGTCAAACTACCCACCAGACATGGTCCTCGTCCCGGATAACGGGACAGAGTTAGAACCTCAATATTACCAGGGTGGTATTTCAAGATTGGCTCCACCGAAACTAGCGTCTCGGTTTCAAAGCCTCCCACCTATCCTACACAAGTAAGATCAAAGTTCAATGTCAAGCTGCAGTAAAGGTTCACGGGGTCTTTCCGTCTAGCCGCGGGTACACCGCATCTTCACGGCGATTTCGATTTCACTGAGCCTCTGCTGGAGACAGCGCCCCCATCATTATGCCATTCGTGCAGGTCGGAACTTACCCGACAAGGAATTTCGCTACCTTAGGACCGTTATAGTTACGGCCGCCGTTTACTGGGGCTTCGATCAAGAGCTTCGCTTACGCTAACCCCATCAATTAACCTTCCAGCACCGGGCAGGCATCACACCCTATACGTCCACTTTCGTGTTTGCAGAGTGCTATGTTTTTAATAAACAGTTGCAGGGGCCTGGTTTCTGTGGCTGCTCTCAGCTCAGGAAGCAAGTTCCATCACCAAAAGCAGCGTACCTTCTCCCGAAGTTACGGTACCATTTTGCCTAGTTCCTTCAGCAGAGTTCTCTCAAGCGCTTTGGTCTACTCGACCTGACCACCTGTGTCGGTTTCGGGTACGATTCCAGTGTAACTGAAGCTTAGAGACTTTTCCTGGAAGTATGGTATCAGCCACTTCACTGTACAAGTACAGCTTGCTGTCAGATCTCAGCATAGAGTACCCCGGATTTGCCTAAGATACATGCCTACTTCCTTTCACCTGGACAACCAACGCCAGGCTGACTTAACCTTCTCCGTCCTCTCATCGCATTACACTGAAGTATTGGAATATTAACCAATTTCCCATCGACTACGCCTCTCGGCCTCGCCTTAGGGGTCGACTCACCCAGCCCCGATTAACGTTGGACTGGAACCCTTGGTCTTTCAGCGAACGGGTTTTTCACCCGTTTTGTCGTTACTCACGTCAGCATTCGCACTTCTGATACCTCCAGCAGACTTCTCAATCCACCTTCATCGGCTTACAGAACGCTCCCCTACCACTTACACTAATGTGTAAATCCGCAGCTTCGGCATATAGTTTTAGCCCCGTTACATCTTCCGCGCAGGCCGACTCGACTAGTGAGCTATTACGCTTTCTTTAAAGGGTGGCTGCTTCTAAGCCAACCTCCTAGCTGTCTATGCCTTCCCACATCGTTTCCCACTTAACTATAATTTTGGGGCCTTAGCTGGCGGTCTGGATTGTTTTCCTCTTGACTACGGACGTTAGCACCCGCAGTCTGTCTCCCGGATAGTACTCATTGGTATTCGGAGTTTGCATCGGTTTGGTAAGTCGGGATGACCCCCTAGCCGAAACAGTGCTCTACCCCCAATGGTATTCGTCCGAGGCGCTACCTAAATAGCTTTCGGGGAGAACCAGCTATCACCGAGTTTGATTAGCCTTTCACCCCTATCCACAAGTCATCCCCTGGCTTTTCAACGACAGTGGGTTCGGTCCTCCAGTTAGTGTTACCCAACCTTCAACCTGCTCATGGATAGATCACCCGGTTTCGGGTCTACACCCAGCAACTAAACGCCCTATTAAGACTCGATTTCTCTACGGCTCCCCTAATCGGTTAACCTTGCTACTGAATGTAAGTCGCTGACCCATTATACAAAAGGTACGCAGTCACCAAACAAGTTGGCTCCCACTGCTTGTATGCATGCGGTTTCAGGATCTATTTCACTCCCCTCACAGGGGTTCTTTTCGCCTTTCCCTCACGGTACTGGTTCACTATCGGTCAGTCAGGAGTATTTAGCCTTGGAGGATGGTCCCCCCATATTCAGACAAGGTTTCACGTGCCTCGCCCTACTCGACATCATTATCTAAGCCCTTTCGTGTACAGGACTATCACCTACTATGGTCGCACTTCCCAGAGCGTTCCACTAAAGCTTAGATAACTTAATGGGCTTTTCCCCGTTCGCTCGCCGCTACTGAGGGAATCTCAATTGATTTCTTTTCCTAAGGGTACTGAGATGTTTCACTTCCCCTCGTTCGCCTCATAAACCTATGTATTCAGTTTATGATACCCGCCTTATAGCGGGTGGGTTTCCCCATTCAGAAATCTCCGGATCACAGGATATTTGCCGCCTCCCCGGAGCTTATCGCAGGCTATTACGTCTTTCATCGCCTCTGACTGCCAAGGCATCCACCACATGCACTTAATTACTTGACTATACAACCCCAAACAGTCGTTTGATCCTACAAGTAGATCAACCAACATTACAGTTTAGAGCTTCGTGAATTTAATCACTGTACAGCTTCAATTAGATTCATATACCAAAACGCTTGATTCAGTTAATTTCGCTAGTAACTCATTTCATTTAAATTTCACAATTGCTTGTTAGGTTAAATCAAACGAGTATGAACAAATTATTTCAACTCAAATATATTCTGTTAATGATTTTTCCAGCCTTCGTCAGGTCAGGAAACTGTGATAAATCACAGAGATTATCAAGTCCGCGTATCATAACGCTTGTACTTGTTAATCTCTAGGATCTAAACACTTATCTGGGTGTTTAACACTCAGCTCAAGCTTCGTTTGATTAAAGCCTGCGCGAAGCGTAGCTTCTTGCTTAAATTTCAAGGAAAAACGTTGTTTTTCTTATCTTGAAATTTGGTGGAGACTAGGAGAGTCGAACTCCTGACCTCCTGCGTGCAAAGCAGGCGCTCTACCAACTAAGCTAAGTCCCCAGCTTATCAATAAGTCAATGTTTCTGTTTTTCTGTTTGCTTCCGTATTTTATTCAAATACTTCGTTAGTCAGAATGGTGGGTCTGACAAGACTTGAACTTGTGACCCCACGCTTATCAAGCGTGTGCTCTAACCAACTGAGCTACAGACCCTCAGATACATCGTCATGAAGAACAACTTGTTGTGGATTCTTACCAATCGTCAATCTTTCGTTAAGGAGGTGATCCAGCCGCAGGTTCCCCTACGGCTACCTTGTTACGACTTCACCCCAGTCATCGGCCACACCGTGGTAAGCGTCCTCCTTACGGTTAGACTACCTACTTCTGGTGCAACAAACTCCCATGGTGTGACGGGCGGTGTGTACAAGGCCCGGGAACGTATTCACCGCGGCATTCTGATCCGCGATTACTAGCGATTCCGACTTCATGGAGTCGAGTTGCAGACTCCAATCCGGACTACGATCGGCTTTTTGAGATTAGCATCTCCTCGCGGAGTAGCAACCCTTTGTACCGACCATTGTAGCACGTGTGTAGCCCTGGTCGTAAGGGCCATGATGACTTGACGTCGTCCCCGCCTTCCTCCAGTTTGTCACTGGCAGTATCCTTAAAGTTCCCGGCTTAACCCGATGGCAAATAAGGAAAAGGGTTGCGCTCGTTGCGGGACTTAACCCAACATCTCACGACACGAGCTGACGACAGCCATGCAGCACCTGTATGTAAGTTCCCGAAGGCACCAATCCATCTCTGGAAAGTTCTTACTATGTCAAGACCAGGTAAGGTTCTTCGCGTTGCATCGAATTAAACCACATGCTCCACCGCTTGTGCGGGCCCCCGTCAATTCATTTGAGTTTTAGTCTTGCGACCGTACTCCCCAGGCGGTCTACTTATCGCGTTAGCTGCGCCACTAAAGCCTCAAAGGCCCCAACGGCTAGTAGACATCGTTTACGGCATGGACTACCAGGGTATCTAATCCTGTTTGCTCCCCATGCTTTCGTGCCTCAGCGTCAGTATTAGGCCAGATGGCTGCCTTCGCCATCGGTATTCCTCCAGATCTCTACGCATTTCACCGCTACACCTGGAATTCTACCATCCTCTCCCATACTCTAGCTTCCCAGTATCGAATGCAATTCCCAAGTTAAGCTCGGGGATTTCACATCCGACTTAAAAAGCCGCCTACGCACGCTTTACGCCCAGTAAATCCGATTAACGCTCGCACCCTCTGTATTACCGCGGCTGCTGGCACAGAGTTAGCCGGTGCTTATTCTGCGAGTAACGTCCACTATCTCTAGGTATTAACCAAAGTAGCCTCCTCCTCGCTTAAAGTGCTTTACAACCAAAAGGCCTTCTTCACACACGCGGCATGGCTGGATCAGGGTTCCCCCCATTGTCCAATATTCCCCACTGCTGCCTCCCGTAGGAGTCTGGGCCGTGTCTCAGTCCCAGTGTGGCGGATCATCCTCTCAGACCCGCTACAGATCGTCGCCTTGGTAGGCCTTTACCCCACCAACTAGCTAATCCGACTTAGGCTCATCTATTAGCGCAAGGTCCGAAGATCCCCTGCTTTCTCCCGTAGGACGTATGCGGTATTAGCATCCCTTTCGAAATGTTGTCCCCCACTAATAGGCAGATTCCTAAGCATTACTCACCCGTCCGCCGCTAGGTCCAGTAGCAAGCTACCTTCCCCCGCTCGACTTGCATGTGTTAAGCCTGCCGCCAGCGTTCAATCTGAGCCATGATCAAACTCTTCAGTTTAAAATCAATAGTACCTTAAAGGGCACCAATCTTGGCTCATCAATTACTGACAAAAATTTGCTCAAATAAACTTCGAGTAATTTCTACCATTAATCAATGAAAATAATTTCGATCGATCAATCAGTAAAAATCCACACAAGTTGTTCTTCATAATCTCTTAATGATCTTTCTAACACCTCGTCAGTGCTAGAAGCTGGACTTAGACAAACTCAACAACTCAACGCTTCGCGTTTCGTTCGTTTCCGTCTATCTCGTCGGTATGGTGTGCATTCTAGAGCATTTCAGAATCATTGCAACCCCCAATTCACTATATTTTTCACGTATGTGTTTTTTATAAACGTTTTTGCTAAAAAAATTGCACTTTTACCTATTTTTTAAGCATTTTTTCTTTGTACACGACAAAAAAGATAACTTATTGAAATAATGGCATAGTACTTGTTTTCTGACGACGAATATGATGAC
Organism: Acinetobacter sp. YH12138; assembly: GCF_015218525.1. Classification (NCBI taxonomy): domain Bacteria; kingdom Pseudomonadati; phylum Pseudomonadota; class Gammaproteobacteria; order Moraxellales; family Moraxellaceae; genus Acinetobacter; species Acinetobacter sp. YH12138. The sequence goes on from NZ_CP048670.1 coordinate 3,282,292, forward strand.
ACATTTCAATGAGTTACATCTCATCTTAAACAAATATCTAAAGTGGAACAAGTCACATGCAAAATGTTTTACACTGATTATGCTTGCATTAATTGTAAAACAGACATGTAATCTTTCTTCTGCATCTAAAGCCTTACCCATCAAGTGCTTACCACAATCATTTTACCGACGTATACAACGCTTCTTTGCAGATCAGTATTTCGATTATCGTCAAATTTCTCAGTTAATTTTCAATATATTTTCATTCGATAAAGTCCAATTAACTTTGGATAGAACTAATTGGAAATGGGGAAAACGAGATATTAATATCTTGATGTTAGCCATCGTCTATCGTGGAATAGCGATACCTATTGTTTGGACATTGCTCAATAAACGTGGAAATTCAGATACAAAAGAGCGTATTGCTTTGATTCAACGCTTTATCTCCATTTTTGGTAAAGATCGTATTGTGAATGTGTTTGCAAACAGAGAATTTATCGGTGAGAAATGGTTTACATAGTTAATTGAAAATGACATTAACTTCTGTATACGTGTTAAAAAAACTTTATTTTGACCAATCACTTAGCCAAGAATCATAAAATTAGTGATTTATTTCGTCATCTTCAAGTTGGTCAAACTGAATGTCGTAAACGACGTATTTGGGTTGGTCGAGTGAAACTGTATATTAGTGCGCTACGATTAGAAGATGGAGAACTTTTACTTGTTGTTTCTCCTATGTTTAATGCTTCTGCTATTCGTGATTATGCATTACGCTGGGAAATCGAAACGTTATTTAGTTGTCTCAAAGGACGTGGATTCAATCTTGAAAATACTCGTTTAACAGACCCTAGACGAGTCAAGAAATTGATAGCAGTGCTAGCTATCGGTTTCTGTTGGTGCTATTTAACAGGTGAATGGCAACATGATCGGAAAAAAGCGATAAAAATAAAGAAGCATGGACGACTTTCAGTAAGTTTATTTCGCTACGGTTTGGACTATGTTCAAATGGCTATTCTACGTTTGATTGGTTTTGGAAAAAAAGAAGAATTTAAGAAAGTGCTAGCAATTTTAAGAAAGAAAAAGCCTGATAGGACAAGGATCCTATGAAATTTGTCGTGTACAGAGGTAATTTTTATGAAATCTAAAATCATGAGAAAAAGATAGAAAAGCACTTAGTCAGTTTCGGAGTATTTAAAACGTGGAGATGTTTTTCCTATGTTGATTAGTCAATTTATTTACGAATGAGGTATAAAGTTTTATCTAATTTTTCTTTTTATCCAATTTAAAATTAGGTGCGTACACGGCCTCAACTTTCAATAAAGTATAAAAGGTGTTTGTGTAGGCAATACCCTTACTTTTGATAAGCCAAAAGAAAGCAAAAGCCTTTGTTACCCATACATAACATCCCTATTATGATGGATAACGTGTGGCATCCCTGCCACACTCGTGTATCCAAACGTTGCTTAAATTAAACTATGTAATAGTGGCGACATAAAGGTGCTCTTATCGCTATATATTAACCCGAATCGCGGATAAGAAATAAACTTGAAAATAAGAAGACTAGAGCCATCAGTTGAGTTACCACACAAAACTCACAACTCTAGTCCTAATGTTCAATAGTACCGAATTATTCTGCGTAATTGATGATTTCTTTCTTAAATTTGAAGCAACTTATTGGAACTTTCTCAAACAAAATAACCATTCTTTAAGAATCAGACGTGCTCATCTGACGATCTCAGAAATCTGCTTTATTGCCATTTGGTATAAATGTTCTTATTTCAGCAATTTCAAAGCCTTTTTCACATGGTTAAAAGAAGATAAAAGACATTTGTTTAAAAGCTTACCATGTTACCAACGGATGATTCATCTGATCAATATGCACCAATTAGCAATACATGCTTTACATGTGGCTCTGATGAAAGGTCAAAATACCCAATATTTGTGGATTGATTCAACGACTTTGCCAGTCTGTAAAAATCAACGTATTCAACGCCATAAATCATTAGCTCAAATAGCATCTCGTGGTAAAAGCTCAATGGGCTGGTTTTATGGCTGTAAGCTACATATTGCGATGAACCCATTTGGTGAAATCGCTTGTTCTGCTTTATCAAATGGGCATATAGCTGACATAAAAATGGTTGAGCAATTGGCTGACGGCTTAGAAGCAAAGCTATATGGAGATCGTGGTTATATCAGCCAGGAACTAAAAAGCAGGTTAAAAGATCAAGGTATTGATTTGATTACTTACCATCGAAAAAACATGCAATCCATCCAACTATCTGCATCAGATGAATATCACTTAAGACAACGAAATAAGATAGAAACGTTATTCAGCTTATTGAAAGGGCAATACAATTTAGTGACGAGTAAAGCTCGTAGTATTCATGGATTTCTGAGTGGGATTTACGCATCGTTATGTGCATATCAACTTAATCATCAAAATAAACCAACAATTCAAATTATGGAATCATTGGCTTAAGCGGGATTCGGGTTATATTAAAAACTTAGTGGAACACTGTTTCTAAAGCTTTTAAACCCACTTTGGGATCAAGTAGACCGTTGTAAATTTCAGGGATTTCACGTTCCACCCCAAAAAATTCATAAATGGCAAGCATCGCCCCACGAACTGAATATTCCACAGTAAAGACCACGTCATCTTCAATTTCCACAAACTGTCCAAGGAAAGCAAAGTTTTGTGAGCCTTGTGGAATTACCTGTGGACGATCCCCCGGTTTACGGCAGGCGAATAGGGCAGAGGCGTATGGCATCATGGCGGTAGTAACATCAGTCGTTGCCAAAACATGATCTAAAATGTCGTCAAAACCGAGCTGTTTAATCAGTTCTGTTAGGATTTCTTGCCCCGTGGCTTCGGACATTGGTTTTTTGATGTAATCGCCTATATGGTCAATTTGGAAACCGTAGCCCCATAAGGTATATAAACCTTCAGGTAAGTCGGCAAAGTGTGGCTGTGCAGGAACCACGATGGATAAATGCCAACCCGACTCATACCAAGTCATGAGTGCGCCTGTGCCTGGTTCATTGCCTGTATAGTCAATAATACGTTTAAGTAGCACGTCATCTTTCATGGTCAGAGTGAAAGACTCCCACTTATGTTCATCGACATTGCCATAAAAAGTCATTGGACGGCCAAAGTCTGGGGCTTTTTGTGCCAGCGTTTCCCAAAGCGTCCAGCCATGATCTTCTCGATGACGAATAAGGGCAGGCACGTCATGATTACCGCCATAACGTGAGTCTGCTGTAATAGAGCCTAAAGTGAAAATAGCTAAATCATTGGCTTTCAGATTAATTTGCTCTGAGCCTTCAGGCAATTGTACATATAGGCGTGAAGCGTAGCGTTCTTGAGTTTCAGCATTGGTAATGAAGTCTGCATCTGTGACATAGTGTCCAAAACGCACATCGACGCCTTGTGCGACTAACCAACGCTGTAGGGGCAGAATCATCGAGTCATATTGGTTGTACTTGGTACGTTTCACACCCGCTAAGGTATGAATGCGTGGCAATTCTTGAATAAAACGCAAGAAATAGCGTCTTAACTCTGCTGCACTGTGCCATTTTTGAAAAGCGAAAGTCGTGCGCCACATGCGCCAGAAATTGGTTTCAAAAAAGGTTTCATCAAAAAACTCATCAATGCGGCGACTGCCAATTTTTTCTTCTTTTGAAGCTAATAGGCGCAGCATCTGTGCACGATGTAGCGTATTCAGACCAAGCTTTGCTGCATCCGCAATGACATGTTCGGCATCAATCAACCGTGCATTGGCGTGGGTTTTCACTTTTTCATTAAACTCACGACATTCTTCACGCACCGAAATGTCTGGATTTTCCAAAGATGGAATACTGGAAAATAAGTCCCATAGGCACAAATAAGTTTCATCGGTCAGCATTCGTCCACCACGTGTTACCCAAGCTTGCGCGGCATGCGGTGTATGTCCACCATCCATCGAACCACCTGAAATATCGAGTTCTTCTAAAATATGGATATTTTTGGCAGGGACTTTGGCATCACGGATTGCAAATGCAGCAGCAGCCATACCTGCGATACCACCACCAATAATCCAAAGATGGGACTGTTGCGCGTCTAATGGGGTGCGCTTCTTATTTTGCATGGTTCACCTTTAATTATGATGTTAAAAATTATGAAGTAAAAAAATTGGTTTAGAAAAACCTTAAAAATAGTATGTCTTTTTATATATGAAAAATGTATGAAATGGGAAGCAATCCCCTCATTATATTTTGTAATCAAAAATAGACGTATGATGGCTATTTTTAATACACATTTGTCTTTTTATTAAAATTGAATATGATCTAAATAATTGATGTTAATGTTTATTGTTGAGTAATTGCTCTATTGTTGTTTTCACTATGCCGTATGCTAAATTTCTTTAAAAATAGGCTTTTTATTTATCATTAAAAAATATCTTTGTACACGACAAAAAAAGATAACTCATTGAAATAATCGCATAATACTTGTTTTCTGACGACGAATATGATGACACATTTCAATGAGTTACATCTCATCTTAAACAAATATCTAAAGTGGAACAAGTCACATGCAAAATGTTTTACACTGATTATGCTTGCATTAATTGTAAAACAGACATGTAATCTTTCTTCTGCATCTAAAGCCTTACCCATCAAGTGCTTACCACAATCATTTTACCGACGTATACAACGCTTCTTTGCAGATCAGTATTTCGATTATCGTCAAATTTCTCAGTTAATTTTCAATATATTTTCATTCGATAAAGTCCAATTAACTTTGGATAGAACTAATTGGAAATGGGGAAAACGAGATATTAATATCTTGATGTTAGCCATCGTCTATCGTGGAATAGCGATACCTATTGTTTGGACATTGCTCAATAAACGTGGAAATTCAGATACAAAAGAGCGTATTGCTTTGATTCAACGCTTTATCTCCATTTTTGGTAAAGATCGTATTGTGAATGTGTTTGCAAACAGAGAATTTATCGGTGAGAAATGGTTTACATAGTTAATTGAAAATGACATTAACTTCTGTATACGTGTTAAAAAAACTTTATTTTGACCAATCACTTAGCCAAGAATCATAAAATTAGTGATTTATTTCGTCATCTTCAAGTTGGTCAAACTGAATGTCGTAAACGACGTATTTGGGTTGGTCGAGTGAAACTGTATATTAGTGCGCTACGATTAGAAGATGGAGAACTTTTACTTGTTGTTTCTCCTATGTTTAATGCTTCTGCTATTCGTGATTATGCATTACGCTGGGAAATCGAAACGTTATTTAGTTGTCTCAAAGGACGTGGATTCAATCTTGAAAATACTCGTTTAACAGACCCTAGACGAGTCAAGAAATTGATAGCAGTGCTAGCTATCGGTTTCTGTTGGTGCTATTTAACAGGTGAATGGCAACATGATCGGAAAAAAGCGATAAAAATAAAGAAGCATGGACGACTTTCAGTAAGTTTATTTCGCTACGGTTTGGACTATGTTCAAATGGCTATTCTACGTTTGATTGGTTTTGGAAAAAAAGAAGAATTTAAGAAAGTGCTAGCAATTTTAAGAAAGAAAAAGCCTGATAGGACAAGGATCCTATGAAATTTGTCGTGTACAGAGGCATTTTTTATAAATTTTTAGCAAATAGTCGATATTTAATTAAGTAAATTTCTTATATCTAGCAAATCTTTTTCAGCGCTTTTAAATCTAATAAAAGTAGCTTTGATTATTTATTGATCATTAGTCTACTTTTCTTCCTCAAAGCACATCATTTTTTTCTGTCATCACACCTATTCAAGCTTTATAGACATTTTTTTGCGTGCATTTTTATATTTCCAAGCATTTTTTAACGTTCAAATGCTAAATGTTGCATGACTTCCAAGATGACTTGTTGCTTTCCACGGAAATCCTCGGCAGAAAATAGCAGCTTGGCACGTCGAGGGAGTTGTTCTCGTACCAATGCAAATAGTTGGTACTGTGCTGCGATATCCAAATCATGTAATTGTTGCTGCGCCTCACAAAATAATGCTCGCTTATACTGTGTGGTTTGGTGATCAAATAAATATCTCAAGATTCGATCAATCTGTTCATCATGATTATCGGTATTGTAATACGCCATGTTGTTGCTCTTTTTTGATTTTTGACCATTGTTCCATAAGGCCTGTTTTTGCAAAAATCATTTTAATTACATGCTTAGTCATTTTTGCTGATAAAAATACAGCCTATTTTATTTGAATAATCACTATTAACGATCACAGTCATAAAAAGCCACTATTTTTGGGCTTTAGACGCATAGAGCGCAGGCTGCGTTTTACGTACACTCTTTTTATTTTTTAGGTGCAGGATGCCAACACAGTTTTTTCCACGCTTATTCTTACTATTAAGCGGATTAGGATTATTGGCTTTTGGTGTCGTACTCTCTATACATTCAAATTTAGGGACATCCCCTATTTCCTCGGTGCCCTACAGCTTTAGCTATATCTTTCCACTCACCGTCGGCACATTAACGGTATTAATGCACATCGTCATGATACTGTTGCAAATGCTGATCTTAAAATCACGCTTTCAGTGGATACAGTGGTTGCAATTACCTGTGGGAATCTTATTTGGTGCATTTATTGACGGTTTAATGTGGCTGACCCAAGGCTGGAGCATAGAAAGTTACCCACTTCAAATCTTGGCCTGCTTGGCAAGTTGCCTGATTACCGCTTTAGGTGTGAGCTTAGTGGTCAAAGCCAGTCTAGTCCTCTTGGCCGCAGAAGGCCTCTATCAAGCCATTGCTGTTCGTTATCGCCTTGATTTTGGCAACTGTAAAACCTATGGCGACATCCTCTTGGTCAGTATTGCAGTTATCAGTAGCGGGCTAGTCTTACATCAAGTCATCGGAGTCCGTGAAGGCACCATTATTACCGCACTTTTAGTCGGGACTTTAGTCAAGCGGATCTTACCTAAATTAAGCTTCATTCAATTTGGCTCTAAGCCCTAAAACAAAACTCCATGAACATCGGTCTTAGTAGAGAGACATTTTAAAGCTCGATTGAATCGGGCTTTTTTTCTGGCGCGATTAAAATCTTTAATACAGAAATGAGTGTGATTTTTGAAAGGAATAGCTCAATTTTACAAATAAAAAAGGGAAAGATCTCTCCCAAAATCTTTCCCTTAGAATTGAATCTTTAGTCGATCCATCGTGTAGTTATTATAGTTATTTGTTAACTCACTAAAAAAAGAGTCCCTTGGGGAAGAGACTTATAAAAAGTGGAGTTATCGTTATGTACCCTCTAGATGGTATATATATATCTCTAGATGAATAAATCTTATACATAAAATTCAAGAAATGCAACACATTTGGCAAAATTTAAGTGTTGTTTTTATAAGGTTTTTTTTGAATTTGCTTATTTATATTATTAATATATTAATTGGTAAAAAAAAGCAGACCTAAGCCTGCTTTTAATTCAATAACTTAACTAAAAATTCAAGAATTTATTAGTCGGTAAAAGTTACTTTTGCGATCGCTTTTTTGCTCGCTTGGATGATCAAAGTTTTGTTTTCTGACACAGCATAACCTGCATCAACCACTTCCCAATCCACTTTCACTGCACCACGACCAATCGCATCTTTTGCTTGAGCAGCATTTTTAGTCAAACCCGCTTCACGCAAAATAGAAGTAATGAAAATCTCACCACCAAATGCGCCACGAGAAATAGTCACTTCTGGTGTACCTTCTGGAAGTTCACCTTCAGTAATCAAGTTACCTGCGCCTTTGTGCGCATTTGCCGCAGCTTCTGCGCCATGGAAACGCTCAACCAATTCAAGTGCAAGAATTTTCTTCACTTCTTGTGGGTTACGACCTTCAGCCACTTCTTTGAGCAACTGTTGAATTTCTTCAATCGATTTAAAGCTCAATAAGTCAAAGTAACGTTCGATCAAATCATCTGGCATTGACAGCACTTTTTGGTACATCGCACCCGGTGCATCAAATACAGCAATATAGTTACCCAAAGATTTAGACATTTTATTTACGCCGTCTAAACCTTCAAGAATTGGCACAGTAATGCACACTTGAGACTCTTGGTCATAACGGCTTTGTAATGTACGACCCATCAGCAAGTTAAAGGTTTGGTCTGTACCACCCAACTCTACATCCGCTTCTAGCGCAACTGAGTCATAACCTTGCACCAATGGATATAAAAACTCGTGAATCGCAATCGGTTGATGGCTGTTATAACGTTTAGTGAAGTCATCACGTTCCAACATACGTGCCACAGTTTGCTGTGAAGCCAACTGAATCAAGTCAGCAGCAGTTTTTTGACCAAACCACTCTGAGTTGAACACAACTTTAGTTTTCGCAGGGTCAAGAATCTTAAACACTTGTTCTTGATAAGTTTTCGCATTTTCTAAAACTTTTTCACGTGACAACGGTGGACGTGTAGCGCTCTTACCCGTTGGGTCACCGATCATGGCTGTATAGTCACCAATCAGGAAGTAAACTTCATGACCTAAATCTTGGAAAACTTTTAATTTATTAATCAGAACCGTATGACCTAAATGTAAATCAGGTGCAGTCGGGTCAAAACCCGCTTTAATTTTTAATGGGCGATTCTGCTTTAATTTCTTAAGAAGATCTTCTTCAGAAATAATCTCATGTGTGCCTCGTTGGATGAGGGCAAGTTGTTCTTCAGCCGGCAGGAAATTTGACATCACAAAATCCAAATAGATCAGTTATACAATTTGTGCGATATACTAACACTTTTTCAGCACATTGCAGGCTTAAGAATCATCATGACAGCGATCTACATTGGGGTAATGACCGGCACAAGCATGGATGGTGTCGATATTGTTGCTGCTTCTTTTGATCCTTTAGAGATTCATGCGACGCTCACACTTCCCTTTGACCCAGACCTTCGTGATGAACTGATGGCCCTCACCTTGCCTGATGATAACGAAATTGATCGCATGGGTAAGGCAGACGTTGCTTTAGCTCAAATGATCGGTCAGGGCATCAATGAATTGATCGAGAAAAATAAGCTAGATCGTAGTCAAATCAAGGCGATTGGCTCACATGGACAAACCATCCGCCACCGTCCTGAACATGGTTTTACCCTGCAAATTGGCGACCCCAATATTATTACCGAACTCACTAAAATCCCTGTGATTTCAGACTTTCGCCGCCGCGATATGGCTGCGGGTGGTCAAGGCGCACCTTTAGTTCCTGCGTTCCATCAAGCGCTTTTCCAACATGACACCATTCACCGTGTGATTTTAAATTTGGGTGGCATTGCCAATGTCAGCATGTTACCTGCGGGTAAACCTGAAGATGTCTATGGCTTTGATACAGGCCCTGCCAACATTTTAATGGATGCTTGGTGCGAACGTTATACTGGTCAGCCGTATGATGAAAATGGCAACTGGGCGGCTTATGGTCAGCCTATTCGCAGCCTGCTCGACCGCTTACAAGCGCATGAGTTTTTCTCTAAGGAACCGCCAAAAAGTACAGGTCGTGAAGACTTCAATCTAGAATGGTTAGATGAACAGATTCTCGATTGGCGTGGAGATCTCGAATATGACGAACTCGAAGATACGCCAGAAAACATTCAAGCAACCTTAATGAAACTCACCACACGTGCCATTAAAAAAGCCATTTATCGTTCTGATATGGATACTGGTGAAGTCTATGTCTGTGGTGGTGGTGCATACAATTCGCACCTTTTAGAGCAACTGCGTTGGCGTCTACGTAAACATGAATGGACGGTGCAAAGTACCGCAGATTTAGGCTTAAGCCCAACTTGGGTGGAAGCGACAGCCTTTGCATGGTTAGCGATGCGCTTTGTCAATCAGCTCAGTGCAAATTTACCAAGTGTGACGGGTGCTGCTGGCTATCGTATCTTAGGTACAATCACTGCGGTTTAAGAGTCAAAAACATATAAAAAAGGTCTGCAATTGCAGACCTTTTTTATATAGACAAGCTTTTATATAGATTGACTACTATATAAAAGCATAGCTCAAACTTAATTCATCATTGCCTTGGCATGTTCATTACGGAAAGCCCGTAAAATCTGCTGTCCTGCCCGACCTGTTGGGCTTAAACCCAGTCGATTTTGCTCTTGTCGTATGGCTTGACGGGTTTTATCTCCAATTAATCCATCCACTTTACCAATGTCATAGCCACGGTTGAGTAAAAATTGTTGAATCTCACGTCGTTCCGCACGTGAAGTGCCAGGATCATCGGTTGGCCATGTCGTACTAAAGCCGCCCTTGCCTTGCAAGCGATCGGATAAATGCGCAATCGCTAATGCATAACTCTCTGCCGCATTGTAGCTATAGATTGCATCGAAATTTTTAAACACCAAGAACACAGGCCCACTTGCCCCAGCCGGTGCCATTAAACCTGCTTGGCTCGATCCAGAAAGGTTGCCTTGAATTAACGGCGTGCCATCGGCACGCTGCAAACCACGATTCATCCAGCTATCTAATGACTTTTTATTACGGCGACTTTCACCACTGATCGACATACCTTCGGGAATTTTTACTTCAAAGCCCCACGGCTGACCAGTTTGCCAACCACGCTTTTTCAGGAAGTTGGCTGTAGACGCCAAAGCATCTGTGGTGCTCGACACCAAATCACGGCGGCCATCACCATCAAAATCCACGGCCAGTTCTTCATAAGTACTCGGCATAAATTGGGTATGACCAAATGCACCTGCCCACGAACCTTTCAATTGTGATTCATTTAAATCACCACGCTGCAAAATCCGCATGGCTGCAAAAAACTCACCACGGAAATAGCTTTGGCGGCGCCCTTCACAACTTAAAGTGCCCAATGACTGCAATAAAGGATAGCTGCCCGCAATATCACCAAAATTACTCTCCACACCCCAAACCGCAACCACGGTTTCAGCAGGCACACCATAAGCCGCCGTGACACGGTTTAAAACCTCACGATGCTGCGCCAATTTCTGCCGACCCAGTTGTACACGCTCTTCATCCACCAGTCCTGACAAATAGTCCCAAATCGGTGTTGAAAACTCAGGCTGATAGTTGAGCTTTTCAATCACAGAATAATCTGGTGTTAAATTTTGTGTATAGCGATCATAAGTGGACGCACTCACACCAGCATTCATTGCTTGCGAGCGCAAATTAGCTAAGCAGCCTTGAAAGTTATTTTGTGGTGAAATGCTGCTCGTTGCAGGCATGCTCGACGCATTGACAGACTGACCATTAATAATCAACTCGGCATTTGCCTGAGTTATTGCCAAAAAAGCAGTCCCGAAAACAAATCCTAAGTGATGCTTCATACCCTTGATCTTTTTTTGAATTTAAATTGTTGCTTTAACAATAGCAGCTCAAAGCAAAAGTTAAAGGTTCAAAACGTAAATTTAAATTCATAATTTCTACTTATTTAAATTCATTTTTGAAATTTGAATTCAAAAGCAGTTATCCACAACCCAGTTTTAAATTCACTACAAACCAAACAGCGGTTTAAATTTAAATTCAAAACTTTTAAATTTAAAAATAAACTGCATGTAGAAAAAGTTATCCACAAATTCAAAATAGCGTGATAATTCATTTTTATTTTTAATAATCAAAATATTATAGATTTTAAAAGCACTTTCTACAGATCCAATAAGTCTGATCAACTTTTAAATTCAAATTTTTTAAATTTAAACACAGCGAAATGAATTCATTTTTTGAAATTTAAATTCATAAACTTTGAATTCATTGTTTTTGGCATAGGATTTTTTGAATTCAAATTCATAGTTTAAATTTAAAAACACAGTTTGAATTCAAAACGCATTGGTTATTTTTGATTTTGATTCACATACATCGCAGGCCATTGATACAGAAAAAACCATACGAAGATTAGCGCAGAATATTTATAAACGAACGAACACTTTATGATCAATAGTTTCTTATCGTTTCACCGATAAACGGTGTGATTTTGCAAAGAGGCGCAATGATGCCCGAACTACAGCAATAAAAAAAGCGGCCATGTGCATGACCGCTTTTTTATCATTCAAACTCAGGTTTAAATGGTCATATCTTCGCTAAGTGCCAATGGATTCGGCAAAATTTTCGCCAAAGCACGACATAAAGCTGTTAATTCAGCGGTATCGTTCGGCATTAAAGTGATGTGACCAATTTTGCGACCTTCACGCTCTGTTTTGTTATACAGATGCAAATGCGCGCCATTCAGTGCCAATACATCTTCAGATTTCGGATGTTGACCAATGATGTTTACCATGACCGTTGGACGAACAACTTCAGTCGAACCCAAAGGTAGACCTGCTACAGCACGAATGTGGTTTTCAAACTGTGAACACACTGCGCCTTCAATCGACCAATGCCCAGAGTTATGCACACGTGGCGCCATCTCATTGGCATATAAGCCTTTATCTGTCACAAACAGCTCTAGCGTCAAAACACCGACATAATTCAAATGATTGAGCAGGCGAGTAATGTAGTCTTGCGCAACTGGTTGTAAGTCTGCGCTGTTTGGCGCAGGCACAATCGAATGCGACAAAATGCCGTTGTGGTGGTGGTTTTCCGCCAATGGCCATGTTTTCACATCACCGTCTTGACCACGCACCGCAATAATTGAGACTTCACGTGAGAAGGTTACAAAGCTTTCCGCAATCAATTCACCAGCAGGGCCCAGTTCAGCCCATGCTTGATCCATTTGCTCAGCGCTACGTAGCACGAATTGGCCTTTACCATCATAACCGCCACGCGATGTTTTCAGTACGATGGGTAAACCCAGCTCAGCAACAGCGGCTTCCAAACTCTCTAAAGACGTCACAGCCTTATAGGGTGCAACTGGAATAGCTAATTCATCAAACAAGGCTTTTTCAGACAAACGATGCTGTGCAATCGCTAAAGCTTGACGCGGCGGGTGCAGTGCTTTGTTCTTGGTCAACACATCAACATCTGCTAACGGGGTATTTTCAAACTCTAAGCTGAAAACATCTGCACTCTGAATGAAATCTTGCAAGCCATTTTCAGCTTGGGTCGAAATCACTGGACCTAGGGCTGCAGAAGGGCAGTCGGTACTCGCTTCAAAGAAGGTGCATTGAATGTTTAAAGGTAATGCCGCTTGCGCCATCATACGACCAAGCTGGCCACCACCAAAAATACCAATGGTTTTATCCATGAGAAATGCCCCTTAATTAAGCTTGACCCGGAATATTTTTACTCGCCACTTTATCGGTTTGCGCAGCGCGGAAATCTGCAACATTTTTTGCGATATCAGGACGCGTTAAACCTAAAATTTGTGCCGCCATGATCGCTGCATTGGTTGCACCCGCTGGGCCAATCGCCAAAGTACCAACTGCAATACCTGCTGGCATTTGCACGATAGACAGCAATGAATCCACGCCGTTTAAAATCGATGATTTTACCGGTACACCAAGTACAGGCAGGTCAGTCTTCGCTGCGCACATGCCTGGCAAATGTGCAGCACCGCCAGCACCGGCAATAATCACTTGAATACCACGATCACGTGCGGTTTCGGCATATTCGAATAATCGATCTGGAGTTCGGTGTGCAGATACTACTTCCGCTTCAAATGGGACGCCAAGCTGTTTGAGCATATTGGCAGTGTTTTCTAGCGTTGCCCAATCCGATTGAGAACCCATGATAATTCCAACGAGAGGAGTGTCTTGTGAAGCGGCCGCATTCATTGCAATGTTTCCAGAGATTAAAGTAAGAGAGAGTAAATCTCGACTAGAGCCAAGCTTTAATAAGAGCCCCGTATTATAGACTGAAAATTCATCTCATTGACATCCTCCCCCCCTTAAAAGAGGGTGATTCCTACAGCTAGACGCTTATGCCCAAGCGCAAGAATGTTTAGAGCTGAGTTTATATCTCGATCATGAGCTGTACCACAGCTCATGCACTCCCATTCTCTTATTCCAAGATCTGTCTTACCTTTTGGACTACTTGAGGTGATCTCACCGCAGCACGAACAGATTTGGGTGGTATAGGCTTCTTGGACTTCTTCAAACAATACGCCTGCGTTCTCGCATTTATACTTGAGCATTGTTTTTAGTGCAGAAAATCCTGTATCCAAAACAGATTTTGCCATTTTGGTTTTTACTAATTTTTTAGCACTCAAGTCACCTACAATAATCAATGCATTTTCATTCACAAGCTTGGTGCTTGCTTTATGCAAATGATCTTTTCGACTATTTGCAATCTTGGCGTGTAATGCACGAACACGCTTCTTATTCCTGGCTCTCTGAGCAATACCTAATTTCTGCTCATATTTTCGATAGAATTTTGGATTTGAAATTACAGTGCCATCAGAACAGGTGGCAATATCTTTTAAGCCTAGATCAATACCAATCGCTTTGGTTGCTGTCGATTTATCTTGCTTAGGCGATTCAACAACAAGACATACATACCAACGCCCACGGCTATCCTCTACAAATGAACCTGTTTTTAACGTGTATTTGCTTAAACCGTAGCTATCCCAAAGCTTAAATTGGTGTTTTCCATACTGGACATATCCATTGGCATATTTGATAGCCACCTTTTTAAAGGGAACCCATCCCAAAGAGCGCCTTGCTGATTTTTTATTGCTGACACGCCATTTCAGCTTTGCCTTTTTAAATTGCTTTCTTCGGGTGACTAATTCTTCAGTTACAGCCTGAATGGTTTGACTATGTAAATTACATTCTTTGGATGTGCCTTTCATATATTTGGCAATATCAAAAGCAGAGAGAAATTCACCTTTCCGCTTCAAATGCCTAAACCCTAAATCATTGACATAATTCCAGACGAAGTTCACTTCTGATGCTAGTTGGTCTAACACCTTGCAATGTTTGTCTTTTATACGTAATTTAAGGGTTTTCATGTACTTATATTAACAATCAAAACTCAAGGAAAATAGTCCTTAGTTAAATCAAACGACACTTCAGGTCGTGTCGCTTATATCTCTGACCTGAAGGACAGAGTTTTACGCTCCATTTGATAAAATTTAACGGTTGTCTTTAAAGAGAAAACTCCATAATATTTTTATAAAATTATTTTTATTTTTTTCAATTTTATAAAAACTTTTATTAAATCAATATTTATAAGACACTTTAAAGATGAAACAGATCTTCATCCTGCTCACTTTAGCCTTAAGCTCTCAGAGTTTTGCCCAACTGGTTCAACTCAATACCAGCCAATTTGAAATAGAATTTAACCTCTTACAGAAACAAAAAGGCTATAACAGCCAGATTAAGAGTAATGGCTACATCCACGAAAAATTTTTAGTCACTGGCAAATCGATCATTGATGAACGTGAGTCGGTCAAGATGACAGGCTATTACAAAGCAGATGATGGCCGTGATAAAATGTATTCAATTTCAGAATATCGTGTAGCTATGTTTTTGCACTCATGAACTTTGAAGCAGACGGTCAAATGACTGTACTGACCAGTGAGAGTGATTATGCCTTTGACTATGAAGATCCCACTCCAAGAGACCGTGAGTTTAGTAAAGTCCTCAAAAATGCCTGCAAACACGCCTCACTTAAATGATCGGACCCATGCGGCATCGGATCAGTTAAGCACTGCGAAACACGAAATAGACACACCCAAAAAGGCATAAACCTGCCCACAAATAGTCCAATTTAAAGGGCTGTTTAAAAAGGAAAATCATAAATGGAACGAAGACCAATAGCGTCACGACTTCTTGTGTGATTTTCATTTGACCCAAAGACCACCCATGTTTGGCCAACAATCGCGTTGCTGGGATCATAAAACTATATTCGAGTAACGCGATCGCCCATCCAAATAAAATCGCTTGCCAAAGCGGCGCATCATGTAAAAACTTCAAATGCCCATACCAGGCCAAAGTCATAAAACAGTTGGAAATAATCAATAAAAACAGGGCAAGTGACATAAGCAATCAAGATCGCAAAAAATTGCGCTTATTGTACGTTTTTCATCACAATTTCGCGCCTATTTTCCGTGTTTTTATCATTAAGAAAATCACACACATTTGATCAGTTACGAGCTCAATCTTTTTGTACGATCTCATACAAAAAAATCTATCTTTTCGCTAAGACCCTTGCTATGGTTGCTCTCAAATGAAATTAACTTTTTCAACCAAATCTATAATGACAACACCACAATAACAAAGTGATGTGTCGGTAAAAGCAGTGGAGTTAGAACGAATGCATCTGCATATCTTGGGTATTTGTGGCACCTTTATGGGTTCATTGGCGCTCTTGGCGCGCGATTTAGGACATAAGGTCACGGGTTCAGACCAAAACGTTTACCCACCAATGTCTACCCAATTGGAAAATGCAGGCATTACCTTAATGCAAGGCTATGACCGTAGCCATCTTCAACCACATCCAGATCTCGTGATTGTCGGCAATGCCATGAAACGTGGTATTGATGCTGTGGAATACATGTTGAACGAAGGCCTGCCTTATATTTCTGGCCCACAGTTCCTTGCAGACCACGTCCTACAAGGCAAACATGTCTTAGGTGTTGCAGGCACACATGGTAAAACCACAACCACAACCATGCTAGCATGGGTGCTCGATCAAGCAGGTTTAAATCCAGGCTTCTTGATTGGCGGCGTACCTTTAGGCTTTAGTGAAAGTGCACGTTTAGGCGGTGGTGAATATTTCTGTGTAGAAGCCGATGAATATGATTCGGCATTTTTCGACAAACGTTCTAAGTTTGTGCATTACCATCCTAAAACAGCGATTTTAAATAACCTTGAATTTGACCATGCCGATATCTTCGAAGACTTGGCTGCGATTCAAAAGCAATTCCATCATCTAGTGCGTACTATTCCAAGTGAAGGCCGTATCATTGCGCCCATCACTGAAACAAATATTGATGAAGTCTTGGAAATGGGCTGCTGGACACCTGTAGTGCGTACATCTTTAGATGCCAATGAAAAGTCTGAACTGTACGCAGAACAACTATCGAACGATGGTTCTCACTTCAAAGTATTACAACACGGTGTGGTAAAAGGCGAAGTCAAATGGAACATGACTGGGCAACACAGCGTAGCCAATGCTTTAGCAACCATTGCTGCGGCTGAACATGTCGGTGTTTCGATTGAAGCAGCGTGTGAAGCGCTTTCGAACTTTGGCGGTGTAAAACGTCGTATGGAGCTTTTGGGTACTGTACGTGGCGTTGAAGTTTATGACGACTTTGCACATCACCCAACTGCAATTGATACCACACTGGAAGGTGCACGTAAGCGCTTGGGTGAACGTAAGCTTTGGGCGGTAATCGAGCCACGTTCTAATACCATGCGCATGGGTAGCCATAAAGATGGGCTTGCACATTCTGCACGCTTAGCAGATGAAGTGATTTGGTATCAACCTGAAGGTTTGGATTGGGATTTACAACCTGTGATTGAAGCTGCTGCGAATAAAGCTGTGGTGGCTCGTTCACTGGATGAGATCATTCAAACCATCGTAAGCGAGGCAGGCGAGGGCGATGCTGTGGTGATTATGTCGAATGGCGGTTTTGGTGGTTTACATCAGAAGTTGATCAGTGCATTAAAAGCCTAAACCCACTAGATAAAATAAAAAAAGCCCGCTGCGCGGGCTTTTTTTTTATTCACACTCAGCTTAAAAATAATGCTGATAGCCTCGGTTTTTATAGCCTAAATCCAGCTTAACCGGCTGTTCAACATTCTCTAATCTTAACAATGTCGTTAAAAACGCCTGAATTTGTTCTAGATTGAGCACGTCCGGTTGAAAGCTTGAATGTCCAAAGCGCTGAAACAAACTAGCAATTTCACTATGTCGGTTGACATATTTCATCGACCATTTTGAAAAATCGATTTGATCAATAGTTTGATCAGGATAACGCACAATATCCCGATGGCGAGTATCTTTCGCAATATGCTGAAAAAGCTGTTCGAGAGCCGCTTGCTCACCTTGCAAGCATTGGAAGAACCGGCCTTCGGCATAGTACAGCACGCCAAAAATACGCTGTTCGGTATTGAAGCTGCGGGCTCTCACCAAAATATCACTTAAATCTTGTATTAAATCAAATTGTTGTTCTACACGTGTACTGGCATAACAGAGTTGTATCATTGTGTTTATTCTTAAAGTATTTGCACGATTTTAACGTAGAAAGTTCTACAGGATGAGTAAATATTTGTATATTTTTTAATCAAATGTGCTTTTTAACTTACAACAGAAAACCAAGATCACGTATACCGATATCACCTTCATTTTTTTAAACTTATACATATTAAAACAATGAAATTATTTCCATTTGAAGATGAATAAAGAGGCCGACCATGCTTAAAAATTTACTCATTTTTTTATCGATCACTTGTGTATATTTTGCTGCCTTGATCATACTGAATAATTTTGGCGTTTCAGATTTTTTTAATGTCGTGATTTGCTCGCTTATCTTAGGAATAACACTGCGCACCGTGATTCCTCACTATCTTATTTATTTACTAATGATGATGACCATTGGCAGTATTTATTTCGTGCTGAATGATTTTGCTTTATTAAATATCATGTGTTTAAGCTTGGTTTTAGGAATATTGATCTGCTCGATTTTGTTACAATTGTGGCCACATATCGTCAAAACACCATCAACGCTATTGAAACTCAAGCTCAATTGAGCACAAAGCAGTTTTTAAATTTTCATACTGATAAAACGCCCGCATCGCGGGCTTTTTTAGGCTTGAACATCGGCAAGGGTTTTATCTCTACGAAACATCACATCAACATAAGAACAGGTTGGAATAATCTTTAAGTGTTTCTCACGAGCGAATTCCACCAAATGATCCAATAACACACGAGCAACCCCTTGCCCACGTAAGGAATCATCTACCCATGTATGATTTGCCACAATGCTGTGTTCATCACGCCATAGATAACTCATTTCTGCGAGCCGTTCACCCTCAGCATTTAATTGAAAAAATTCACCTTTTTGACCATTATCTTGATGTTGCATAGTCACTGTTTTTTCTTCCTTTTTATGAAAAAATACACCGTGTAACAAACGAGAAAGTGATTGGTACAGAACTTAAACGACCTATATTCAACTGTATGTGATAATAAATCCGTACACCTTTCACATTAATTAAAAAACAATTAAATCACATTTGCCGGATATTTTTATTATGGACCTTTATATCATCGCCATCTTTGTATTACTGATTGCTGCAGCATGCTTGGTTGTATCGCTGTATAAATCACGATCTTAATTTCATAGCTAGAGTTCAAATAAAAACAGCCTGATCGCCATACCATTAGGCTGTTTTTATTTATCCAAATGATTAATCTACCTCACGCTGTACAATTTAGCGTAGAACATCACGAATCGATTCATCCTTATCAAATACAGATTTTGCAAAAGGGCAGAGTGGAATAATTTTCACGTTCTTTTCCCGAGCAAAATTCACTGCTGCATCGAGGAGATGTCGTCCAACACCTTGGCCTCGCAAGCTATCACTGACATCGGTATGATCAATAATAAATTTATCATCGCCTGCCCATGAGTAAGTCATCTCTGCCAAACGCTCCCCATCTTGCTCAACAAAGAAAGCTCCTTTTTTTTGATCATCATCTTGTTGTACAAACATCTTAAATTTCCTCCATTTTTTTATAAATTGGCATGTAATGCAGGTCAACTCTGTTGTTTTTGTATTAATTTAAAGCGCATGCACAGGGCTTAAATCGGTTCCTGCTTGTGTATAGAGCATAGTAAAATAAGCCACTTTATTTATTTGAAGACACTCATGTCTGCCTCTCCCTCCGAAACGGCTTCTTCTGGCTCTTGGACGGCTGTGATTGCTTTGGCTTTCGCAGCATTTATTTTTAATACCACTGAATTTGTACCTGTCGCGTTGCTCAGCGATATTGGCAAAACATTTAGCTTAGCCGCGACCGATGTCGGCATCATGATTACGCTGTATGCATGGGTGGTTGCGCCGATTTCTTTGCCGATCATGTTATTGACCAAAAATATTGAACGTCGATCACTCCTGATTTGCTTATTTATGGTGTTTATTATCAGCCATGTTCTGTCGTATTTCGCATGGAGCTTTAATACTTTATTGCTCAGTCGAATTGGCATTGCTTTCTCGCATGCACTTTTTTGGTCAATTACTGCGTCGCTGGCAGTTCGTGTTGCACCGAAAGGCAAAGAATTTCAAGCCTTGGGGCTTTTAGCCACAGGCACAGCTTTGGCGATGGTTCTCGGTATTCCGTTTGGGCGTATGGTCGGAGAAGCCTATGGTTGGCGAAATACATTTGCTCTGATTGGCATTGGCGCCAGTATCGTTTGCCTGATTTTAGCCAAAACGCTGCCAATACTGCCGAGTTTGAACTCAGGTTCGCTGAGCAGCCTAAAACAGTTTATTCGCCGTCCAAGCTTAATAATGGTCTTTGCATTAACCATTATCGTCATTAGCGCGCAATTTACCGCATATAGCTATATCGAACCGTTTTCGCTCAACATTGCTGCATTCAGCTCCATGCAAACCACCACGTTGTTATTAATCTTTGGTGCAGCAGGCTTTCTAGGTTCTTATCTCTTTGGAAAATTTGGTGGGAAATATCCCAAAGTTGCGATTCCTTTAAGTACAGCCACACTGGCTTTATCGATGCTGCTGTTGCTTCCTGTTTCTTTGAGTTTTGCAGGTGTAAGTGCAGTGTGCTTATTGTGGGGCATGAGTATCATTGGATTTAGTCTCGCATTACAGTCAAAAACGCTGCTTCTCGCATCCGATGCCACCGATGTCGCCATGGCTATCTATTCAGGACTTTATAATGTTGGGATTGGCGGTGGCGCACTCTTGGGCGGCATGGTCAGCGTACATTTCGGTTTGAGTTATATTGGCGTGATCGGAGGAATCATCGCGGTGATCGGCACACTTTTAGCCTTAGCGTTGGTACACCGTGGTGATTTTAACCCTCCTGTGGCACATTAAATGAATTCGTAAATTGCTGATTGCACTTTGAACTAAAAACTGTCATGCTTTGCCGCATATTTGGACAGTGTCCAAAACAAAATTTGAACAAGGGGAGTAGCCTCCTCCAAACGTAAACCTTGTTTTACGTGTCAGAATATCGTCATTACACTTTGCAAAAAGTCGGTATCTGAGCATCGCTGCTGAAAATCATTACAGTACGATGTAGGCAAGACCTTGATCATGTTGTCTCAGGCGTTTTATTTCGTCTGGCAACTGGTCGAGGTTTTTTTATGGCTGGTTGTTAGATGTGGAGAATACACATGGAAACGATTGGCTCTTTATGGCTATATCTGGCATTTTTCGGTTTAGTCACCATCATGCTACTCATCGACTTTTTAGGCTTTAAAAATAACAAAGGCCAAGAAATCAAAGTCAAAACCGCTGCCTATTGGAGTATTGCATGGGTCTCTGTGGCTACCTTATTCGGTGGTGCATTGTGGCTCTACTTACAGCAAACCGCTGGTGTCGCTGTTGCAAACACCAAAGTCATGGAATATTTCGCTGGTTATCTGCTCGAAAAATCACTTGCAATTGATAACGTTTTTGTCTGGCTCATGATCTTTGCTGCCTTTGCCATTCCACCTGCTTTGCAGCGTAAACTGTTGCTCTACGGTGTCCTCGGCGCAATTGTACTGCGTACCATCTTTATTTTTATTGGGGCATGGTTCGTTCAAGAATTCTCTTGGGTGCTGTACTTCTTCGGTGCGTTCTTGGTGTATACCGGCTTTAAATTCCTTAAAGGCCAAGACGAAGAAGATAAAGATATCGAAGATATGGCGATTTTGAAGTGGCTACGTAAACACATGCGTATTACCCCTCAGATGCATGAAGATAAATTCTTTGTTCGTCAAAATGGTGTCTTATGGGCAACGCCGCTTTTTTTAGTATTGATCTTGGTTGAAGCATCGGACGTCATTTTTGCGGTGGACTCAATCCCAGCGATCTTTGCGGTTACCTCTGACCCGTTCATTGTATTGACGGCAAACTTAATGGCGATTTTAGGTCTACGTGCTATGTTCTTCCTCTTGTCAGGTGCTGCATCAAAAATGCATTACTTACCATATGGTCTAGGCATTATCCTGGTGTTTATTGGCGCTAAGATGCTATTGCTCGATGTTTTCCACATGCCAATTTGGATTTCACTCGGCTTTATTGTGGTGACCTTAACCATCACCGCGTGGTTATCGATCCGACACAGTAAGAAGTACCATCAAACCACGTTATAAAACGCTTAGATAAATAAAAGCCTTCTTTCGAGAAGGCTTTTTTTATTCTGTAACAAAGCCATCAGCTAAGCTTCAGGCGTCATCAAGAGTTTGAGTTTCGGCCAGCGTTGTAAAAATTTTTTCGCTTCTATACGTTGCAAAAAAGTCGCTCGACTAACTAAGGTTGAATTCCAACGCAGTTTTAATTCAAATAAATCAGCTAGTCCAAATGGTGCCACGATTTCTACTTGATCAAGCTCATTTAAACGGACTGCAACAGCCGTTGCAGTTTCAACCCACAAAGAAAGGGCATGCTCAATCGACTTGAGCGCCTGTATCGGCTCACCATTTTCCAAGCGATACCACTGGTGTACTGTCGCTTGGTTGGTAACATCCCAATGAATGTGAGGAAAATTCAACTGCATCTGTTGTTGGATCTTGTGACCCTGTGTTCCATCATCATTTTCAGCATAATAAATCACATCCACTTCTGTGCCTTCCAGTACATAGAGTTGTTGATGTCGCTGTGACCAAATCAAATTACGAACCACGCCTGCGGCCAAATAAGCCTGTGTATCTATGGCATACAGGGCATGTAAAATCTGCATGATGCCTTGATGCTGAAGCAGGTTATGCTTTAATTGGTCTGAATAGCTCATGTTCACTAAAGGGTTCATTATCGTTTTTTAAAGGGCGCTCTTGAGATCAATATAGCAAGCGTTGCGACTCATGGTCTTTATTCATTCATCGATGTAATGTATACAGCTCAATGCTTTTGTATTATTCAAATCAAATACAATGAACAAAAAAACAGAATCACTTATAAACAACTGTTCTATTTTTTAGAACACATTTTCACAAATACTCTAACGGTATTTTGAACCAAATTGGGCTACAATCAACCGAAAAAATTCTAAACTGCAGGTATGTCATGTCTTCTGTTATCGCATCTACAGCGATCCGTGGTCGCTTTCTAGATATTCAGAATACAGTTGCCCAAGCACGTGAAATTCACGACCAAGTGCGCTATTTCGAAGATGGTTTGCTAATTACGCAAGCCGGAAAAATTCAATGGTTCGGTCCATGGTCTGAGGGCCAACACCATCTCCCAGATCAGGTTGAAGTACAGCATTATCCTGATCAATTGATTGTTCCGGGTTTCATCGATACCCATATTCATTATCCACAAACGGAAATGATGGGGGCTTATGGTGAACAGCTATTGGAATGGCTCGATACCTATACCTTTCCAACTGAAATCCAATTTGAAGATCCGGCTTATGCAGAGCAAATTGCACAGTTCTTTGTAAACGAGTTACTCAAAAACGGAACTACAACAGCTCTTGTTTTTTGTACCGTTCATCCACAATCGGTCGATGCTTTATTTAAAGCTGCAGAACAGCATCAGATGCGCTTAATTGCCGGTAAGGTCATGATGGATCGACATGCCCCTGAAGCATTATGTGACACTGCAGAGAGTGGCTATAACGACTCCAAAGCACTCATCAAAAAGTGGCATGGCAAGGGCCGTAACCTGTATGCCATCACGCCTCGCTTTGCCCCAACCTCAACGCCTGAACAATTGGCACGGGCAGGGGAGCTAAAAGCCGAGTATCCTGATGTCTATGTACATACGCATTTAAGTGAAAATAAAAATGAAATCGCGTGGGTCAAATCATTATTCCCTGAGCAAAACGGCTATTTGGACGTTTATCATCATTATGGTCTGACCGGATCACGTTCCGTGTTTGCGCACTGCGTGCATTTGGAAGATGCCGAGTGGGAGTGTATGCATCAGACCAACTCTGCAATCGCGTTTTGTCCAACCTCGAACTTGTTCCTAGGCAGTGGTTTATTTCCATTAAAGAAAACATGGGAAAAACAGGTGAAAGTCGGCTTAGGCACAGACATTGGCGCAGGCACCTCATTTAACCAACTACAAACCATCAATGAAGCCTACAAAGTTCAACAACTTCAAGGCGATAAACTGTCCGCATTTGAAGCGCTGTACCATGCCACTTTAGGGGGAGCAAAAGCCTTAGATCTAGAGGACAAACTTGGAAACTTTGATTTGGGCAAAGAAGCAGATTTTGTGGTGCTCGATTTAAATGCCACGGCTTTACAAGCCTTACGTCAACAACGTGCCAAAAATCTGGAAGATGCTTTATTTGCCCTCATGCTGATGGGTGATGATCGTAATATCCATGCCACCTATGTGTTTGGACAATGTGCGTATGTCAAAGCATAAAACGGCTCGACCGAGACGAAAAACAGCGTTGAAAATTGGACTGATTACCGTCGCTTGTCTGTGCTTACTCAAGCGTGACAGCACTTCCAAGAAAAACTGATTACATTTTCAACGGCAAAAAAGATGCATCTGCGAGCCAGATGTATTAAAATTGGTTCATCTTTAGAGGTGTTGCAAGTCAACACCTTTTTTATTTTTTTGATTTGCTTTTTTAGGTATCTACCCATGTCTGTTCAAATGAGCGTACTGATTTCCACTGAAGAAATTCAAGCTAAAGTGAAAGAGCTTGGCGCAAAAATTGATGCACACTATGCTAACAGCGACAAAGAGTTGGTGTTAATCGGTCTTTTACGCGGTTCTGTTATTTTTATGGCTGACCTTTGCCGCGCAATTTCAAAACCGCATGAACTCGACTTCATGACCGTTTCAAGTTATGGCGGTGGGACCGTATCTACTCGTGATGTAAAAATCTTAAAAGACTTAGACGGCGACATTAAAGATAAAGATGTCTTGGTGGTTGAAGATATTATCGATTCAGGAAATACCTTAAGCAAAGTTTTAGAAATTTTACAGACGCGCAATCCAAATTCAATCGAGCTTTGTACTTTGGTTAGCAAGCCTTCACGTCGTGAGATTGAACTCGAAGTGAAATTTTTAGGTTTTGAAGTCGAAGATAAATTTATCGTAGGTTATGGTCTGGACTATGATCAAAAATATCGTCACATTCCATTTATTGGCGAAATTGGTCTCTAAGCAAGATCAGATACTTAAGAGTGGCCTAAGGCCACTTTTTTTTTACTTTTCTGGCTATTTCAGAACAAAAAAACAACAGTTTTTTGCATGTTTAGGCTGTAGCTCAGCTTAGTTTTGATTAAAGATAAAGATTGAACATGTCGTAAAAAACAAATACATGATAACAAAAGGAGAGTTACTATGTGGTCACTCATTGTTGCGATTGTTGTTGGTTTTATTGCTGGTTTAATTGCACGTGCGATCCATCCTGGAGATGACAAAGCGGGTTTCATTATGACCACCCTTCTCGGGATAGCAGGTTCCTTACTTGCGACCTATGGCGGACGTTTATTAGGTCTATATGGAGAAAATTCTGCCGCTGGATTTATCGCATCCGTTATTGGTGCGATTATCGTGTTGTTTATCTATAATCTCGTTACGAAAAAAACCCGTGTCTAGTTTTTTTTATAACGCCATTAAAATACCCGCCTATAGACGGGTATTTTTTTAATTGTACTTTATTCATCGTACAGCTTGAAATTATTTAATCTCTTTTAAAATTGATTCTAATTCAGCAGTCGGGTATGCACCTGTTAAAATCGAACCATTAGCAAACACAATTCCCGGTGTACCATTTAATTTTAAGCTTTTTGCTAATTTTAAATTTCGCTCAATCGGGTTTGCACAGCTTTTCGCTGACTTCGGTTGAATTCCCTTATTGATTAAATTATTCCAGGCCATAGCAGGGTTTGACTCACAAAAAATCTGCTTCGATGGCGCCAACGACTGTGGTTTTATCGCTGTGACAAAAGTATAAATGGTCACATCATTGAGTTTTGCCAGTTCTACTTCAAGCTTCTTACAATATGGGCAATTTGGGTCAGAAAAGATCGCGATTTGGCGCTTCCCATTCCCCCTGACTGTTTTAATCGCATCTTGTAATGGAAGTTTATTCCACTCAGTTTTTTGCTGACTGAGGATCAATTGTTTGGTCAGATTTTTTTGATCTTTTAAACGAATCATAGAACCTGCGATCACATAATCCGCATTTTCACTCAAATACAAAACTTGATCTTCAACAAAGCCACTATATATGCCCGGCATTTCGGTACTTTGAATATTCTCAATTTTTAAACCGGGGTGCTTTTCTGCCAAGAGCTTTTGAACGTGTGCCGCATCTGCCAAAGCAAAAGTCGAAAGGGTGGTACTCAACGCCAACGCACATATTTTTTTCAACATAGACCGAACTTCAACATTTAATTGATTCAGCATTCTAAGCCTTAACACGTGAAAGTCTTGGGCTTTTTTCAGTTCATTACGCAATAGCTACATGCCGTTTCACGTGGAACATATTAAGCTGCATCAGGTGAATTAATTTCAACAGACACATGTACAATTTCTTCATGAATCGACAGCGCTTGACGCACTTCATCTGCGCTCAATGCCTGACTGGTTTCTAAAGCCACAATACATGAAAACTGACCTTTACCCACTTTCCACACATGTAAATCGGTCACATCGACGTCGACAGGCAATTGCATTAAAACCTCTCGGATCTCATCAACGACAGGGTGATCCATTTCCGCATCCAGTAATGTTTGTCCTGTTTCTTTCATCAAGCCAATGGCCCACTTACCGACCAGCACTGCACCAACAATCCCCAATAGCGCATCTAAAAATCCCCAGCCCATCCATTTTCCGGCAAATAAAGCCACAATCGCCAACACCGAAGTCACCGCATCAGCAACCACATGCATGAAGGCTGCTTTCTGATTGAGATCGTGATGATGATCATGCTGCTCCTCATGGCTATGCTCATGATGGTGATGGTGATGGTGATGGTGATGGTGATGGTGATGGTCATCATGCAATAACCAAGCACAGATCAAGTTCACCACCAGACCTAAAATCGCAATAGGGATTGCTTCGTTATAATGAATTTGGACCGGGTTGAATAAGCGTTCCACCGAATGAAAAGCCATAAATGCAGCAACAACCATCAATAATATCGCGCTGCTATAGCCCGCTAAAATTTCAATTTTCCAAGTTCCAAAGCTAAAACGAGCGTCTTGAGCATAGTGGCGTGCCGCACGATAGGCAAAATAGGCCAAGCCTAATGCCAACATATGTGAACTCATATGCCAGCCATCTGCCAATAATGCCATCGAATTAAAAATCCAACCGCCAATGACTTCTAACAACATCATGACTGCCGTTAAAATAGTGGCAATTAAGATCCGTTTTTGTGCGAGTGGATTACCTTCATCAAATTGATGATGATGAATTCGGATGGATGGGGAAGTTTTCATTAGGTTCTATGCTTAAATATACTCCCCCTTAGTATATTTATTTTCGGGAGAAAGTGTTGAGTCATTTACATCAGGACAAAAAGATTTTAAATCGGGTTAAACGTCTACAAGGTCAGGTCAATGCGGTTGAACTGGCTTTACAGCAACCCGAAGCAGGGTGTATTGAGGTATTACAACAGGTTGCGGCCATCAAAGGTGCTGTAAATGGATTAATGAATGAATTAATCGAAGCACATTTACGCCATCATGTATTGCCTCAAGATGTTGAAATCAATGAAGCAGAACTGGAAGAATTTGTAAAACTGCTTAAACGCTATGGATAACGTTACAACTGTGATTTGACCATGGAAAACAATCGGCATTAAACTGAGTCCATATATTCTTCTTTCTCATACAGCACAATATTGACCCTATTGGCTGTACCTCTGCGACTTTAAAATGACCACATCTCCCTCTTGGCGACCGTTTATCATGGTGAGCCTTGCACTCTGTATGGGCACTATTGGTACAGCGCTAGCTAGTCCTCTGTATCCCATTTATCAACAACTTTGGGGACTGCTGCCGAGTCATATCACCTATATCTTTGTTGCCTACATGTTTGGTTGCCTAGCGACCTTGCTGTTTTTAGGTCGTACCAGTAACAGTTTTGGTTTTTTAAGAACCCTGCAAATCGGTATGGCGTGCATCATCTTAGGTTTAAGCTTATCAGTGTTTGCCAGTAATGCACTGTGGTTATCTATCGGGCGCTTTATTATCGGGATTGCCTCGGGTTTAATTAGCACCTCAGCCATACTTGGCTTGGTCTATACCATTCCTGAACAGCATAAAAATAATGCACCGCAGCTGAGTTCAATCATTACCGTGATTGGTTTTGGTCTTGGCCCATTTATTGGTGGGGTGATTGCCCAATTTTCGGAACAGCCTTTAGTCACCCCTTATATCCCTGTGATCTTTGGGGGTTTGGCATGTCTAATTGGGTTGTTTTTTATTCGCACACCGAACTTTGAGCCACAGCCTTTTTCAGTGGCACCACATTTGGAATTGCCTGAAAAGCGTGATCATTCACGATTTTATATCGCCGGACTGACTGCCTTTTGTGCCTTTGGCTCTTTTAGCTTATTTGCATCACTCGCACCCTCTTTCGTCAAAGATGCGATCCCATGGCATGGCCCTTTGGTCAGTGGTAGTGCCATTGCAAGTATCTTGCTGGTTTCCGCTGTCGTGCAATTTATGGCGAAATCGATTCCTTCTGAAAAATGTGTCAATGCCGGCTTAATGGTGTTAATACTGAGCTATGCACTTCTTGCCCTATGTATGACCCAACACTGGAGTGCATTGTTTTTTATTAGCGATATTTTAGTGGGTGTCGGTCATGGTCTGGGGCTTTTAGGCGCATTTGGCTTAGTTCATCAAATGACCAACAATCAAAACCGTGCTGCGGTGATCTCGACCTATTTATTTATTGGATATCTAGGCACCATTATTCCAATTATTGCGGCCGGTTATTTATCTGATCATTTTGGCTTGATGGTCGGTGTTTTAGGTTTTTGTATTGGCGTAGGTTTATTGTGTATCGGCTTATTGCTTTGGCACCGCAGTCTGAACACCAATTAACCACTAAACTTATTCAAGAAGCATCTTGTATTGGGTGCTTCTTAAACCCAAAAACAATTAAGAAACCCTATAAAAATCAATCAAATTAAATTAAGATCTTGTGTGATGTGATTCAAAAATTTTAAAAAATGCTAAAAATTCAATGTCAAATTAACACTGCAGAAAATCAAATCATCGCCAACAGCGAATACGGGAATATTCACTATATTTTACCCTTTGAATCCTTACCGCAATTAGAAACCTATGATTTTATCGTTTGGGGCTTTTTACCCATTGCTATGCGCCTTGGCATCCCGCTGCATGTAGAAGGACCTATTTCAATACAAACCCTCCACTCCGCACGTGAGGTTTCAACGGTCTGGGCCGCTTGGTTACCTGATTTATATCAACCAGTCATGCTCAGTGCTGCATCAATCATTCAAACACCACCAGCAAACCAACCCACTCAAAATTTAAGCTTTTTTAGCGGTGGGATTGACTCCACATATAGTACATACAAAGCTTTTCTTGAAAATGGACAAGACTCTGATTGTCTCACTGTGCATGGAATGGATTATAAATTTGATGACCATGAAAAATTTCAGGCCTTAATGGATCAGACCCATAGTTTTAGAAGCCAAGTTTTTAAGCAAAGTCGCGTGGTAAAAACTGATGCTTACGCGCTGTACAGTAAATATGGCTGTAACCCTAAAGGTTCGCATGTCACACATATCTTTTCGCTGTTTTCCTGCGCTTCGATTTTTGAACATTACCAGCAATATCGAATTTCAGCCGATTACCGTTTAGATCAACAATTATTCGTTCATCCCTATGGCTCAAATACGGCATCCAACCGATTGATGAAGAACCGATCTGGGGGTCTTAATCACCCTCGACGATGATGTCACGCGATCACAAAAAACCGCATTTTTAAGCCAATCGAACTTAGATTTACAAACCCTGTCGATCTGTGTGAACTATACGGCTCGACCTAAAAATTGTGGTCAATGCAGCAAATGTATGCGCACCAAAGCCATGTTTTATGCCACTAGCCCCGAAATTCCCGATATCTTTTTAGATCGTCGCTTTGAAAAACAGTGGTATCAATCCATTCCATTAAGTTCAAAAATCAATCGTGCTTTTTTAATTGATATTTTGTCAGCGGTCGAAAAATCTTCGCAACAGCAACAATTTCCAGACTATGCAACACTCAAAGTCAAAGTTGAAGCCGCATCGAAAAGAGCAGCAATCAATCCTTTTTATGGGATGAAAATGAAAGATGTGCTGAGAACGATCTTTAAAATCATTTTGGGCTCAAACCCTCGCTAAACGATGTAAAAAAAGCACGATGTTTTCGAACATCGTGCTTTGGATGGATCTATCCATAGGTGAAATGAGGAGCTCAATCGTTTTATTACTTTCCGATACAGAACGATCCAAAAATCTTCCCGAGTAAATCATCTGCACTGAAATCACCCGTAATTTCACCTAAGGCATTTTGCGCCAAACGTAGAGACTCGGCTACCAACTCACCCGCATGATAAACCACCAACTGCTCACGTGCTTCTGCAAGATAGCGCTGAGTGCGCTTCATTGCATCTAAATGACGTGTTCGAGCAATAAAGGTATCTTCCTCTGGTTGAAAGCCTGCATGCGCTGTAATCGCATCAATAAGCGCTTGAACGCCGGTTTCTTGTTTAGCCGAAACACGAATATGTCGAAAACCGTTTAAATCGGTAATTTCTGCGGTAGATCCCGTCAAATCGCATTTATTACCAATCAGCATCAAACGCTTCGGTTCAATATGATCCGCGAAGTACGCTTGAGCCAATTGCAGTGGATCTTCGCCCTGACTTAAGTCATAGACCAAAAGTAACAAGTCAGCTTGCTCAATTTCTTTAATTGCGCGGCGAATCCCTTCTTTTTCGACGATATCACCGGTTTCACGTAAACCAGCGGTATCGGTCAAAGTAATCGGCAAACCATTGAGGCTTATTTTTTCATGTAAAACATCACGTGTCGTACCTGCAATATCCGTCACAATCGCACGTTCCACACCCGCCAAAGCATTGAGTAGAGATGACTTACCTGCATTAGGTTTACCGGCAATCACCACTTGTAAACCCTCACGTAGTAACTGACCTTGACGAGCAGACTGCTGTACAGCATGGACCGAGCTTGCCACTTCATCCAATAAGCCCAAAATCTTACCATCCGCCAAAAAGTCGATTTCTTCTTCAGGAAAATCAATCGCTGCTTCCACATGCAAACGCAAATGGATAAGTTTTTCTAGCACCGTATTAACCTTGCTCGAAAAGGCACCTTGTAATGAACGTACCGCAGAACGTGCCGCTGCTTGTGAGGTGGCATCAATCAGGTCGGCAATCGCCTCGGCTTGCACCAAGTCCATTTTGCCATTTTCAAAGGCGCGCATTGAAAATTCGCCCGCTTTTGCAGCAATAGCACCCAATTCAAGTAACCGTGCCAATAATGCATTTTGAATAACGGGGCCGCCATGACCTTGAAGCTCCACCACATCCTCGCCCGTAAAAGAGTGCGGATTTGGAAAGCAAATCACCAAACCTTCATCCATGATTTCATTCGATGCATCATAAAACTTACGGAAACCAGCAAAACGAGCTTGAGGTAGGGATTGCTGCGTTAATGCTTCTGCAATGGCATAAGATTTGGGACCAGACAGGCGAATCACGCCGACACCACCACGACCCGGCGGTGTGGCAATTGCTGCGATGGTGGTTCGGTTTAACATAAAATTCACCTAAAAATTTTCAAACGACAGATAAAGAAAAATCCGCCTAAGATTACCATCTTAAGCGGATTTATTCAGCCCATCAGCAATGCTTAGTTTGCTGAGTCAGCCGCTTCACGTTTTAAACGGTCTTTTTCAACAGATTTGTTAATCAAACCTTGTTGAAGAATAGTAATACTGTTGTTACAGATCCAGTAAAGCACAAGGCCCGCAGGGAAGAACAACATAAATACCGTAAAAATCACTGGCATGATTTTGAAGACTTTCGCCTGCATTGGATCAGCCGGTTGTGGGTTCAAACTTTGCTGAATAAACATGGTTA
Source organism: Acinetobacter sp. YH12138 (assembly GCF_015218525.1). Taxonomy (NCBI): domain Bacteria; kingdom Pseudomonadati; phylum Pseudomonadota; class Gammaproteobacteria; order Moraxellales; family Moraxellaceae; genus Acinetobacter; species Acinetobacter sp. YH12138. Next base: position 3,314,401 of record NZ_CP048670.1, read on the forward strand.
AGCCCATTAATAGCGGCAAAATAAACCATGGATCCATCGCAGATAAATCTTGAATCCAACCTAACCACGGCGCATGACGTAGTTCAACGGACTCCATCAACACCCAGTACAAAGCAAGGAAGATCGGCATTTGGAGCAATAACGGCAAGCAACCTGACAGTGGGTTTACTTGTTCACGTTTATACAATGCCATCATTTCTTGCGAGAAGCGCATACGGTCTTCACCGAACTCTTCTTTCATGCGTTGCATTTCAGGTGCAATCACACGCATTTTCGCCATAGAGCGGTAGCTCTTCGACGACAATGGCCACAAGATCAGTTTCACCAGAATCGTCAATAGAATAATTGACCACCCCCAGTTACCCACTAAACCGTGGAAAAACTCAAGACCGACAAACAATAATTTCGCAATAGGCCATAACCAACCGTAGTCTACAGTTTGGTTTAAACCAACCGCCAATTCTTTTAATTCAGATTGGATTTTTGGACCTGAATAGAACGTTGCATCTACTTCTGCCACAGTTCCTGCAGGAACATTGATTGCAGGTGAAGTGAACTGAATAATGTTCATATCATCGGTAGATTTACGTGACTCAAGTTTCGCAGCATAAGGTTGACCATTGGCTTGCGTTAATTTGATCTGTCCAGGAATCCACGCACTCACGAAGTAATGCTGAACCATTGCAACCCAACCGCCAGTTGCTTCAACATTCAATTTTTCTTCATTGAAGTTAGCAAATTTAAGTTTGTTGTAATGTTCTTCAGGCGAACCCCATGCACCACCAAGGAATGTACCTAAAGTGAAAATACCTTGATCAGATTTACCTGGATCTTCAGAGTTGTCGCGTTTAAGCTGACCAAACATCTGACCTTGCCAGTTCTGAGCACTGCGGTTCACGATTTTATGATTCACGACAACAGGGTATTCACCTTCAGTGAAGTTAAAGGTTTTAATAACCTCTACACCATCTGCTGTTTTATAAACCATTGGTACTGACAAAACTTTTGCTGTTTGGCCATCTTTACCCTTCACAGCTTTTGCGTCATTCAACGTATATGAAGATTTTTCAATCTCATAGGTTGGACGTCCTTTCGGATTGCTGTCAGGGCCATTAAGACCAATTAAGCCAGACTGAGCAACATAAGTCCGTTTCGCATCGCTTTCAAGCATTACAAACGGTTCGTCGCTGTCTTTATTTTTGTCATGATTGAGTAATTCAATACGAACAATATCGCCACCCTTTGGATTAATCCAAAGATGGTAAAGGTCAGTTTGTACTGAAATTAACTGTTGACTAACAGGTGCAGTGGCATCTGTTGTTTGTTGTGTAGCAGCATTATTTGCTTGCGGCACATCAGTAGCAGCCGTAGCTGTCTGGCCATTTGGCAAATCGGCAGATACTTCATGCGTTACCACCGCAGCATTTTGCTGAGGTTTTTGTTCCGCATTTCCATAATCTTTCTGCCAAGCCAAAATGAGCAAATATGCGACAACAAACATGGCCCCTAGAATTGCAATCCTGGCCCATTGTTGCATAGGTATTACCCCAAGTGGTTAGAGTGATTTTGGTTCAATAAACGTTCACGAAAGGGTACAGCAACGTGAAGCGTTTGAGAATCTATTTGCTGAAATGAAATAAAACGAATTGCTTTTGATGGAACAGGATCATAGCCTGAACCGCCCCAAGGATGACAACGGCAAATACGCTGAACAGCTAGACACACTCCACGTACAGCACCATGTTGATGGACTGCTTCCAAAGAATATTGAGAACATGTTGGAATATAACGACAGCGTGGTCCCAATAAAGGACTAATCGCAATCTGATAGAAACGAATGAGCCAATGCAGTAAACGAACCATTGGTCATCTCTACGCTTGTGGGGAGGTAGCTATTTTTTTATGCTTATTTGCAAGGCGCTGCAATTTTTGCCAAGCAAATTGTAATTGCTGATGCAACTCTGCATTCGGTACCGCCTCTATGCCCATTTTTGGCATAACGACAATATCTAATACATTAGACTGCTGTTGATGCAGGCGAAAACTTTCGCGTGCAAGTCGTTTTACTCGATTTCTTTCATGTGCGCGGCGCACTTTTTTCTTAGCAACAACAATACCCAAACGGCTATTCGGCTGTTCGGAGATTTTTGCTAGAAATAAGAAATGGGGTTGATGCACTTTAAAAAGCGCACCATCGAACACACTTTTATAATCGGCAGCACAGTGTATTCGCACATCTGTGCTAAAGCCGTAAAGTGTTGTCATAACACCCAAGTCTTGACAGTCTTAACTGAAATTAAACAGTTAAGCTGTGACGACCTTTTGCACGACGACGCGCTAATACTTGACGGCCAGCTTTAGTAGCCATGCGAGCACGGAAACCATGAACGCGTTTACGTTTCAACTCAGAAGGTTGGAAAGTACGTTTCATATCGAAACTCCACAAATGATCTTTCAGTAAAGGTTCGCGATTTTAGTGCTCATTGCTTGAGCTGTCAATGAAAAACACGCTTTCTTTCAAAATCTAGGCTGTGATATATCAAGATAATATAAGGATTAGAAATCAGTCAGAAAGTTTTAAATTAAAATATTCACAAACTAAATCATTGTATATATTAATTATTTAAGTTATCTTCAAGTTTACTCACAGATTTATCCACAACCTCAAATTTGTGAAATTGGTTTTTATGAATTTAAATTTGAATTTAAACCAACCATCAAGTTATCCCCAGAATGGGTCGATCTTATAAATAAATTCAAATTTTAAAATTTAAATTTATTATTATTAGTGTTGATATTTTCTGTGGAAAACGTATTTTTAGATTTAAAAAACAAATGGTTACATTGTGGATAACGATGTTTTTATAAGTTTGATAGTTTGTGGATAACTTTGTGCTACAATTTATCCACAGCTTGCGGATAAACTTATCCACACGTGATTTAAATTTAAATTTAAACTCAATTTGCGTTTTTTTGATCGATTTCGACTGATTTGTTCATGACAGATGTGGATAAGATGGTTAGAATGGCTGCCCGCTTAGGCGGGGTTGAATTATTTTTTTACGTACAATGGACTGAAATAGGGGTTTCAC